>CAVUJP010000017.1:0-1228501 GCA_963741865.1 uncultured Flavobacteriaceae bacterium | reverse complement strand
CACAAGAATCGGAAAAGCTTTAAATAGATTTAATTCTCCTTATTTCCTAAAACAAAAAAGTCATTTCGAACGAAGAGAGTAATCTCGGCTTGAAATGACTTTTTTATTATTCCTTATCCAATAAACCTTAAACTTTGGAAAGATGTTTTTTGAATCTCCAGAAAGAAACGGCTCCTAAAATGCCAACTCCGGCAAGGGTATAGTAAACAAAAGTTGGCGTGATCACTTTATCACCGCTGGCGTAAGAATGCAATCCCGCCAGGTAGAAATTCACACCAAAATAGGTCATCATAATACTGGAATACGCCAGCACTGCCATAAAACTGAAGAACCATCGGCTTCTGAGACCTGGTACGAGTCTCATGTGGATCACAAAGGCATACACCATAATACTGATCAGGGCCCAGGTTTCTTTGGGATCCCAGCCCCAGTAACGTCCCCAGCTTTCATTGGCCCACTGCCCTCCAAGGAAATTTCCTATGGTCAGCATCACCAGGCCAACGGTCAAGGCCATTTCAGTGATCACCGTGATCTCCTGAATATTGATGTGCATTTTTTCCTTATTCTTCTCGGTGGTCAGGATCATCAGGATCATAGATACCACTCCGAGGATCATCCCAAGAGTGAATGGTCCGTAACTCGCGACGATCACCGAGACGTGAATCATCAGCCAGTAAGAATTCAATACCGGCTGTAAATTGGCGATCGCGGGATCCATCCAGTTCCAGTGTGCGATCATCAGGATGATGGCTGCCACAAAAGCGGTCGAAGCAATGGTAAGATTGGATTTTCTTCCGAAGGCTACTCCAAAGAACATCGTTGCCCAGGCCACATAGATCATCGACTCATAGGCATCGCTCCAGGGCGCGTGACCAGAGATATACCATCGAAAAGCCAGGCCTGCCGTATGCAGCACGAACAGGATCACTATGGCGACGGCACAAAATTTTATCAGCGCTCTGATAATTTTATTGTCTTTAAGGATCTGTATGATCACCAAAATGAGCATCACTGAACCGGCAAGCATATACATCCAGAAAAGATTCCTGAAAACATCGTATTTATTATAGAAAATCTCCACATTGACCTTCTTTTCGGAAGGCATGACTTCTGCCCCGAATTTTTTCTGATAGCTCTTTATACTTCCGAGATATTCGTTGGCTTTGCTGTAATCCCCTGATTGTTTGGCTTTCTGAAGCGCATTCATATAAATAGGAATGATCTGGCTCGCATAAACCGAATCCATTCCCTTCAGGCTCGATTCGGCAACCTCGGGATAAGAGATCCATTTGTTATTCTCGTCATTGGGAACAGGAAAGATCTTCAGCACTTTTCCCTGCAATGCCTGATAAAGCAGATTTACTTTTTTATCGGTTTCAATAAAATCCTTTTGGAATTGATTGGGCACAGAAGCCTGGTAAGCCGATTCCAGGTAGGGCGAAAGTTTATAGGTACCGTCTTCATTGAAGAAATCGACCAGAGAAAGATATTTTTTTCCTTCCTCGACACCTAATAAATGATGAAGGCTATCATTGTGTTTTTTCACATAGATCAGCGGCACGCTATACCACAGGGTTGGAGTTTCGGTCATGGAAACCAGCACCTGGTCTGAACTCATTCCGTTATATTCATCAGTTTTGCTCAGTTTCCGAAGCAATTCCGAAGAATAGGTATTTGCAGGCTTCATCCTTCCTCCCGCATCCTGAATGATAAGTCTTCCGAACTTCGCCGCGTGTTCCTCTTTTACGGCATTGGCTTTAATCAGGCTATCAACGCGAGCCTGATTCAACTCCATATGAGCATGCTCCTGTTCACTGGTCTGCTCCTGTTGCTCCGCAGTTTCCTGCATGCGCTGCCCCGGCTGTTCTTTTTTTACATTTTCCTGGGCATTGGCACCAAAGCCAAGGGAAATTAGAATCAGCAGCGTGGCGAGTTTTTTCTTTTTTGCCTTAATTCTGTCAAGCATCACTTTTAAATGTCCGAATCTTGAATTTTTATCAAATAAGATCCACATTAACCCGAAATACAGAAGGAAATATCCGAAATAAGTGATTCGGGTTCCCCAGCGATCATGATTGACCGAAAGGATGGTTCCTTTTTCATCGGGCATAAAACTGCTCTGGAAGAAGCGGTAGCCTTCATGATCAAGCACATGGTTCATAAAGATCTCATAAGGCCGAGGCTCCTCCCCGTCTTCGATAATTGCAACCTTACTCTTGAAGGAAGAATAGCCCGGTGTTGCCCGATCGGCCGTTCCCGGATATTTTTCCGCGATAAAATCATTCAATCTTAAAGCAAATGGAAGTTCTCTTTCAATAGAACCATAATTCAGAAAGATCTCCAGGCCTGCAAGATCAACCTTTTCAGGTTCGGAAGCGGTTCCTTTTCCACCAAGTAGAGTCACGGTTTTCGATTTTCCTTCCGAAGAAACTCTTAAAGTAACCGCATCCAGATCTTCTTTGGTGGGATTCTTTTTCGGCACCACATCGTATTCACCCTTTATCACCGGATCGGGAAAAACAAACTGAAGGTTTCCAATATTATAAAGTGACCTCAGCATCAGGTTTTGCGTGGAATCGGCTACCAGCCTTCCCTGTTTTTTATCGGCCATGCGCATATAACTTCCCTCAAAAGGAGAGTCTATTTGATAGTCGCCATTTTCATCCACGCTGATATTGATCGCGCCTTCGGTGGGTTTATTATAGGAAAAAAGAATATTGTGAATATTACTAACCTCACCTTCCTTGAGGTAATGATCGTGGCGCTGACCTCCGCCGGCTTCCACGACTTTCAGATATTTTGAACCATTTTCAGTAGGAACCAGGGTTTCTTCTGCTCCATTAATAAAATTGGTCACCTGGAAAGTGACCGGCTGCCCGTTATAATCGGTGTTTAGTTCGTAATCATTATCGACTTCGGGGCCAAAAAGAACTTTTTCCTGAAGGATCCTTCTGCGGGGCTGCCCGTCAATCTCTCCATCAAGAAAAAAAGTGAGGAAGGTGCCGTCGGTCAGGAATTTATTGGTGGTCTCCCCTTCCCTTATGGGCATTATGCCCTCGTAACTAATATACCTGGTGACAAAAGCACCGATTAAAATAAAAATAAAGGCCAGATGAAGTACCAGCGTACTCCATTTCTCTTTTTTATAAAGTTGATATCGCTGAATATTTCCCAGGAAATTGATAAGAAGGAAAAGCATGATTCCCTCGAACCACCAGGTATTATAGATCAGCAATCGCGCAGTTTCTATGGTATACCAGCTTTCTATGAAGGTCCCCATGGCCATGGCGATCGCGAAAACTATTAATAAAACGGCCATGATTCGGGTAGAAAAAAGGACAGAGGCTATTTTTTTCTGCATGGAAGAACTTGTATTTTAACGGCTGCAAATTTAGGAATTTAATGTCAGTTAATCCGCCTAAATTCAAGGCAATCTCCTTCTTCACATTAGTAAATTTACTTCGGAAGATTTTTTTGGTAATTTAGCCGCATGATAAAAGTGGTGATTCTTGGTGCCGGAAATGTGGCAACTCAGCTATATCGGAGTTTCTCAGAGACTGAAGGTATAGACCTGGTTCAGGTTTATAACCGCAATGCGGAAAATCTGAATTTTGTAAAAGAACCCGAAAAAAGACTTTCAGATCTTAAAAAGCTGAAAAAAGCCGATATTTTTCTTCTTGCCATTAAAGATGAAGCCATTCCGGAACTGGCTAAAAAAATGCCAAAAATTGAAGGTATCGTGGCACATACCTCGGGAAGTCAGCCAATGAAATGCCTGGAGAAATTTGACGATTTTGGGGTATTTTATCCGCTACAGACCTTTTCAAGGAACAAGCAGGTAGATTTCAAGAATATCCCGATTTGCCTGGAAGCCAATACTGCGGAAAACCTTCAGATTCTAAAAAAACTGGCCGGGAAAATTTCAGAAAAGATCTTCGAGGTGAATTCGGAACAGCGAAAATCGCTGCATCTTTCGGCTGTGTTCGTTAATAATTTCACCAATCATATGTTTGCTCTGGCTTCAGAATATTGCCGGAAAAATGAACTGCCCTTTGAAATCTTAAGGCCGCTGATCAGAGAAACCGTGGACAAGATCGAAAGTTTGGATCCTATTGACGCGCAAACCGGTCCGGCCCTGAGGAACGATGAGAAAACGATAAAAATGCATCTTGAAATGCTGGATGAAAATCAGAAAAAAATATATACAATCTTAACCGAATCTATTCAGAAATTACATGGAAAAAAGCTATAAAGAACACCTCAACAAGATAAAGACTTTTGTATTTGATGTCGATGGCGTTTTAACCGACGGCTCCATACAGATCTCCACTCAGGGCGAACTGCTTCGAACCATGAACATCAAGGATGGTTATGCCATGAAAATGGCCAAAAAAGCCGGCTATACCGTATGTGTTATAAGCGGCGGGAAAAATGAAGGAGTAAGAAAACGCCTGCGTGACCTGGGTATCAATGACATTTATCTTGGTATCGAAGACAAAGTGGAACAGCTGGATGAGTTTTTTGATATTTATGACATTACTCCCGAGGAAGTTCTTTACATGGGCGATGATATTCCCGATTATTACCCGATGAAACTGGTGGGACTGCCTTGCTGCCCACAGGATGCCGTTCCCGAAGTCAAGGAAATCTCGCTGTATGTTTCTCATAAATGCGGCGGAAAAGGCTGTGTTCGCGATGTGATCGAACAGGTGATGAAGGTGCAGGGAAAATGGATCGAAAAAGAAGTTTAATGCACTACTTAAAACTGATCCGGGCCGGGAATCTTATCTTTATCGCTCTGACCATGTTCCTCATAAAATATGGGCTTTTTGAGCCTTTTGAGGTAGCGATCACCTTAAATCTTCTCGGATTTTCACTGCTTGTGCTGGCAGTTATTTCGGTTGCCGCTTCAGGTTATGTGATCAATGATATTTATGATGTAAAGGCCGACCTTCAGAATAAGCCGAAACGAACTATTGTTAATAATAAGATTTCAGAAAAAGCGGCTTACCGGCTCTTTTTCATCCTGAATATCATCGGCGTGGGACTCGGGTTCTATCTTTCGAATATGATAGGCCGTCCCGGATTTTCTGCTTTTTTCATTTTTGGTTCGGCGATCCTTTACCTCTATAATTCCCAGCTTCAGCAAACGCTACTGGTGGGGAATATCCTGGTGAGCCTGATCGTGGGTCTGGTGCCTGTTGGTGTGGGTTTGTATGATCTTTTACCGGCTATCACTCCTCAGAATCAGCAAACGCAATCGGTGATTTTTTCAATTCTGATCGATTATTCCATTTTTGCGTTTCTGATAAATTTATTGAGAGAGATCACCAAAGACCAGCAGGATATGGATGGCGATTATAATGCCGGTTACCGCACTTTACCAATTGTCCTGGGGAAGAACCGCACCAATAAACTTCTTTTCGGCCTCGGGCTCCTCCCGCTTGCTTTTTTGATCTATTACACCTACACCTATCTTTTTGAAAACATTTCGGCGGTTTTATATGTTTTGTTTTTGCTCATCGCCCCTCTTTTATTTTTTCAGGTTACTATTTTGACCGCCGGAAAGAAAAAGGAATACGCAAAGCTTAGCCTTACGCTGAAGATCATTCTGTTTTTCGGATTGATTTCTATAGGTTTGCTTCAATATATTTTACTCTGATGCTATGCTGAAAGATTCTCTAAAAAATTTTGAAATCGTCCTGGCTTCAGGTTCCCCTCGCCGACAAAAATTCTTTGAAGAGCTGGATATTCCGGTGAAAATTGACGTTAGGCCTGTGGAAGAGATCTATCCCGAAGAATTAAAATCTTCAGCGATCACCGATTACCTGGCAAAACTGAAAGCCGAATCCTTTAAAGGCGATATCGGTAAAAATCAGGTGGTGATCACCAGCGATACGATCGTGTATCACAACGATATTGCGCTTGGCAAACCTTCTGATCATCAGGAAGCCGTAAGAATGATCACCTCACTTTCAGGCAAAGAACATGACGTGATCACCTCGGTTTGCTTCACCACCGTAGATGACCAGAAAATTTTCAATCACACCACAAAAGTCTTTTTCAGTGAACTGGAGAAAGAAGAGATCGAGTTTTACGTGAAAAATTACCGGCCATACGATAAAGCCGGCGGCTACGCGATCCAGGAATGGATTGGCCTTATCGGGATCGAAAAGATCGAAGGCAGCTATTTCAATGTGGTGGGATTACCTACTCACCTGGTTTACAAAACGCTAAAAGAACTCTTGGATTCTTAAAAATCGTACCTTTAAAAGAAAAATGTACCGTTTTATAAGTTTTCTGCTTCTTATACTTTTCCTTTCTTCCTGCGGAAATAAACGATCTCATTCTTTAAAGTTATCTCAGGAATTTAAAGAATATTGGTATTCGGGGGAAGCCGAGATCACTTCGTATGATTTGGAACAGGCGCGATATGGAGAAATGCGGAAAGGTCATGCGGTACTGATCTTTGTGACCGAAGATTTTCTGCCAGACGAGCAGGTAAAGGCCAACGAGCAGAATGCTGATAATATTTCTGTTCTAAAACTTAACAGCACGAAGAAGTTCATCACAGGAATTTATCCCTACAGCATCATGCAAAGCTGTTTTTATCCGCTGAATGATCAGCCTCATGCGCTGAAAGTCTCAGCCTCGGTACAGGAATGGTGCGGACAGGTTTATATTCAGCTTAATAACCGCAATAATTTTGAAATTACCAGTCACTCTTATTTTGCTGGTGAAGCCGATCAGAACTTCAATATTGGCAAAGCTCCTCTTGAAAATGAGATCTGGACGCAGTTAAGAGTGGAACCCGATAATGTGATCACGGGAGATTTTGAAATGATCCCTTCGCTGGAATTTCTCCGGCTTCGGCATAAACCACTAAAAGCCTATAAAGCTCACGGCGAATTTTACACCGATAAGGACCTGAATGTCTATATACTTGAATACCCGGAACTGCAAAGAAAATTAAAGATCTGGTTTTCACTGAATTTCCCGTATACCATAGAAAAATGGGAAGAAACCTGGCCATCGGGATTTGGAAAAAACCAAAAACTACTTACTACCAAAGCCACAAAAAAACAGCGCCTGAAAATCGATTACTGGAACAAAAACTCCAATAAAGATTTATATTTGCGCGAGAAACTAGGACTTAATTAATGTACGAATTATTTCATTCTTATAGACAGGAGCTCATTTACAGCCTGGGCGTTTTGATCGTGCTGATCCTCATTCAGTATATTTTACGGAAAGCGGCACATCGCGTGGGAAAACGTAGCGAGATCAATATCACCCGCACCCGCTTGATGCTTAAATACATCAATATTCTCGTCATTCTTATCGCCTCATTTTTAATGGCATTAGCCTGGGGAGTGCGAATTAATGATCTGGCTCTTATCTTCTCCTCGGTCTTTGCGGTGATAGGAGTGGCTCTTTTCGCCATCTGGTCTATCCTGAGCAACATCACGTCGGGAATTATCATGTTCTTTTCTTTTCCTTATAAAATTGGTGACACCATTAAAATTCATGATAAAGATCTGCCTATCGAAGCTATAATTGAAGATATTAAAGCTTTTCACCTGCATTTGAGAACAAAAGAAGGGGAGCTTATCACCTACCCTAATAACCTGATCCTTCAAAAGGCGGTTTCGCTAAGAGAGCAGCGGGATTACTCTGATGAGGGCAAAGAAGCTCTTTAGTAAAAGAAGCTGAAAAAATTCGCAGTTACGGACTGAAAGTTTTTATATTTGGTAAAACTCAGTACCCCATGAGAAAACTTTTTGTGGTTGTTTTACTTTTAAGCCTTTCGGTTTTAAAGGCCCAGGCTCCTGAAAAATGGAGTTCTTCGGAAATTTTCGAACATATTCAGAAACTGAATTTCCTAGGCTCCGTACTCTATGTGGGAGCACATCCCGATGATGAGAATACCCGATTAATCTCCTATTTTTCAAACGCCAAACATGCCAGAACCGCTTATCTTTCGATGACCCGCGGTGACGGTGGTCAGAATCTTATTGGTCCTGAACTCAGAGAAAAACTGGGAGTGATCCGTACTCAGGAATTACTTGCCGCCCGAAAAATTGATGACGGACAGCAATTTTTTACCCGTGCCAATGATTTTGGGTATTCCAAAACTCCTTCGGAAACTCTTCAAATTTGGAACAAAGATGAAGTGCTGAGCGATGTGGTATGGGTGATCAGGAAATTCCAGCCCGATGTGATCATCAATCGTTTTGATCATCGAACTCCCGGCACCACCCATGGCCATCATACCTCATCAGCAATGCTGAGCGTGGAAGCTTTTAATCTGGCCAATGATAAATCGGCTTATCCCGGGCAGTTACAATATGTAGATACTTATCAGCCAAAACGGCTGTTTTTCAATACTTCTCCCTGGTTTTACGGTGGTGATGAAGCTTTCGCGGAAGCCGATAAATCGAAATTTTTAAGTTTTGATACCGGAACTTATTTTCCCTTAAAAGGACTTTCCAACCCAGAAATAGCCAGTTTAAGCCGAAGTCAGCATAAATCCCAGGGTTTTGGGAGCACGGGAAGCCGTGGAAAAGAAATTGAATACCTGGAGCTTTTAAATGGAAAAATGCCGGAGGACAAAAAAAGTGTTTTTGCAGGAATCGACACTACCTGGAGCCGGATTGAAGGTGGAGCGGCGATTGGAAAAATACTGTATGCCGTGGAAGATAATTTCGATTTCGAGCATCCGCAAGAAAGCCTGCCCGAACTATTACAGGCTTATACGCTCATTCAAAACCTGAAGAACGAGCACTGGAAAAATATTAAATCTGAAGAAATCAAAGATATCATTTATGCCTGCGCCGGGCTTTACCTTGAAGCAGCCGCCACTCAGGCTTCGGTAACGCCTTCAGAAAATATTCCGGTTCACCTGGAAGCTATCAATCGCAGTAACTCCGAGATAAAGCTCGAATCGGTAGAATTATCTCCGAATAATTCAAAATTAGACCCAAATATCGTTCTTCAGAATAATGAGGACTGGGAAAACAATATGAGCTTTAAAATTCCGGCCAGTGCCGATTACACCACACCCTACTGGTTGAACCAGCCGGGAAGTGTGGGAATGTACACGGTGAAAGACCAGCAGTTACGGGGACTTCCGGAAACTCCACTGAAAACAAAAGCCATTTTTCATACTTCAATAGACGGAACTTCCATTTCTTTCACAAAACCGGTTGTATACAAATACAATGATAATGTGATGGGGGAAACTTTTGAAAATTTCGAGATCGTGCCGCCAGTGGATATCAGTTTTGGAAATGAGGTGCTGATCTATAATAATCAGGAGCCACAGGAGATCAATATCACCATTACATCTCATAAAAATTCTGTTGAAGGAACAGTTTCTATGGAAGCCTCGAAAGGCTGGAAAATAGAACCGATCGAGGAAGATTTTTCAATTGCGCAGAAAGGCGGTAAGGCAAAGTTGAAATTCAGAATAACTCCTCCTGAAGGACAAAGCGAATTTCAGCTGGTTCCGAAGGTAAAGATCGGTGATAAAATATATGACGAGGAACTGGAAAAAATAAGCTACAGCCATATTCCTGATCAGAATATTATAACGCCTGCAAGTTTAAAACTAGTGAAACTTAATATCGCAAAAAAAGGTGAAAATATAGCTTATATCGAAGGAGTTGGAGATGTTGTTCCCGAAAGTCTGGAACAGATTGGATATAAGGTTACCAAAATAAATCCGGAGGAGATTTCCGCAGCAAAATTAAAGAACTTTGACGCCGTTGTTTTAGGAATTAGAGCTTACAATGTTGAGGAAGCTCTAAAATACAAGCAACAGGAATTGTTCAATTACGTCAAAGATGGCGGCACGATGATCGTACAGTATAATACCAACCGCGGCCTGGTGACCGAGGATCTTTCGCCGTATCAGCTTCATATTTCAAGGGACCGTGTCACCGAAGAAGATGCCGAAGTAAACTTTTTGGTTCCCGATAATGAGCTTCTGAATGTTCCAAATAAACTCTCTAAAACCGATTTTGAAGGCTGGGTACAGGAGCGGGGACTTTATTTCCCTGACAGTTGGAGCGAAGAGTTCACTCCTGTTCTGGGGATGCATGATACCGGAGAAAGTCAAACCCAGGGAAGCCTGTTGGTCGCGAAATATGGCCAGGGTTATTATATTTATACCGGCCTGAGCTTTTTCAGGCAGTTTCCCGAAGCGGTGCCGGGAGCTTATCGCCTTTTTGCCAATTTAATCTCTATAGGAAAATAAATGGAGCAGGATCAACCCGAAAAATATGAGTGGAAAACCAGCTATACTGTCGTTCTTGTCGCGAATGTGATCTACATTATTACATTCTATTATATAATGAATCATTTCGCCTGATATGCAACTGATAGACTGGATCATACTCATTGGGACGATCACCTTTATTGTTTGGTACGGAGTGTATAAATCGCGTGGCAGCAAGAATGTTCATGATTTTATCGGCGGCGGAAAAGATGCAAAATGGTGGACCATTGGCTTATCAGTCATGGCGACCCAGGCAAGTGCCATTACTTTTCTTTCCACACCGGGACAGGCCTATCACGACGGAATGGGCTTTGTGCAGTTCTATTTCGGGCTGCCTATTGCCATGATCATCATTTGTATCGTGTTTATTCCTATCTATCACCGGCTGAAGGTTTATACGGCTTATGAGTATCTGGAAAGCCGTTTTGACCAGAAAACACGAACGCTCACTGCCTCTCTTTTTTTGATACAAAGAGGACTGGCCGCCGGCATTACAATTTTCGCCCCGGCAATTATTTTATCGGCTGTTCTTGGCTGGCATTTGACCACACTTACAGTTATAATTGGTCTGCTCGTGATCATTTATACAGTCTCGGGAGGCACCAAGGCGGTAAGCGTAACCCATAAACAACAAATGGCGGTGATTTTCACTGGAATGGTGGTTACTTTTTTTATTATCCTGAATTATTTACCGGAATCGGTCAATTTCACCAAAGCCCTGGAGATAGCGGGAACCGGCGGAAAAATGAATATTCTTGACTATTCCTTCGATTTTGAGAACCGATATACCCTCTGGAGCGGGCTCATTGGCGGAACTTTTCTCGCCCTCGCCTATTTTGGTACCGATCAAAGCCAGGTGCAACGTTATCTTTCTGGTGGGTCGGTAAGGGAAAGTCAGCTGGGAATGATCTTTAACGGACTTCTGAAAGTACCGCTACAGTTCTTTATTTTACTGGTGGGAGTTATGGTATTTGTTTTTTACCAGTTTCATACCGCACCGCTAAATTTTAATCCTGCAGCTACAGAGACCGTGCTGAACTCCCAATATTCAGAACAATACCAGGACCTGATGGTAGAAAACAAATACAATCAGGAGAAAAAGCAAAAGTTAAGTCTTCATTATGCTGAAAATAAAGAAAATATGAATGAGGCTGAAATTGCCAATTTCAGAAAAAATTATAATCAGCTTCAGGAAAAGGAAAATAATCTGCGGGAGGAAGCCAGGATGTTTATCGATGCCTCTGATGTGGATGCCGAGAGCAATGATAAGGATTATGTGTTCATTCATTTTATTCTGAATAACCTGCCGAAGGGTTTGATAGGTCTTCTGCTGGCGGTGATCCTTTCTGCGGCGATGTCTTCCACCGCTTCAGAGCTTAATGCCCTGGCATCGACTACCACCATAGACATTTACAGAAGGAGTATTAAAAAAGAGGAAAGCGAGGAACATTATCTGGAAGCCACCAAATGGTTTACGTTGATGTGGGGCCTCATTGCCATTGCTTTTGCCAGTATTGCCGACCTGTTCGACAACCTTATACAATTCGTGAATATCGTGGGAAGTATTTTCTACGGAAATGTGCTGGGAATCTTTCTACTCGCATTTTTTATAAAAAAGATCAAAAGCAATGCGGTATTCATTTCGGCAATTATCACGCAGGTCATTGTTATTATTGTATTCAACCTCGATTTAATGCCTTATCTCTGGCTGAATGTTCTTGGTTGTGCCCTGGTTATTTCACTCTCCTGGATCATTCAATTAGCAAGTAAAAATAAAAATCTAAAAACTATATGAAGAAGATAAAATGGGGAATCATCGGCCTCGGAAAAATTGCCAATAAATTTGCAAAAGATCTGCTTGAAGTACAGGATGCTGAACTTTATGCGGTAGCAAGCCGAAACCTGAAAAAAGCAGAAGCTTTTCAGCAGGAATATAAGGCCCAAAAAGCCTATGGCTCTTATGATGAATTGATGGAAGATAAAGCCATTGATGTGGTTTATGTGGCCACTCCGCACGTCCTGCACCATTCAATAAGCATTGCCTGTTTGAAAAAAGGAATTGCTGTACTTTGTGAAAAACCTTTCGCCATGAATACACAGGAGGTGAAGGAAATGATCGATACCGCAAAGAAAAATAAGGTTTTCCTGATGGAAGCGATGTGGACACGTTTTCTGCCTCATTATGAATTTATGCTGAAGGAGATCAATTCTGGCAAAATGGGAAAAATAAAGAGTATTAAAGCCGATTTTGGTTTTCCGGCTGAATTCGATGCCAGCACCAGGCTTTTCAATAAATCCCTTGGCGGAGGAAGCCTGCTGGATATTGGAATTTATCCCGTTTTCCTGGCGTATACCTTACTGGGAAAACCGGAGAAGATTGAAGCTGAAGCCAAATTTGCCGAAACTGGTGTGGACAGCAGCTGTGAAATTAAATTTCAGTATAAGAATGGCCCTACTGCCCTGTTAAAATCGACCTTGCTGGAAAAGACACCTACCACAGCTGAAATAGACCTTGAAAAAGGCAGTGTTTTTATCAATTCCCGGTTTCATGAACCGTCTTCGGTGAGTATTTTATTAAATGAAGAGAAATCGGTCAAAGAATTTGATGTGCACACTACCGGTTATTTTTATGAAGCCGAGCACGTGACCCAAATGCTGTTGGAAGGCAAAACAGAAAGTGATAAAATGACTTTTCAGAATAGCCTGGACCTTATTGGCTTACTCGATGATATTCGAAAAGAGATCGCTCTCGAATATGATCTTTAAAAAGAGGGTCTAAAAAGCATCAAATCATCATTCTGATTTTTTGCTTTTTAGACCGCTTCTTTTAATTCTTCAGAATTTGGCTTTTACATACCGCCCCACTCTTTTAATGAATCTTCATTCAGTTTTACATAATCGGGGTTTCCATTCTTTTTAGCCGAAGCCAGAGATCTTTTCGCGCTGGCAATAGCTTCCTGTTTTTTACCAAGATCGGCCTCTATCAGCGATTTTTTTCTGAATACCCAATACGCATCCTCGCCGGCCATATCAGCTGCTTTTGTGATCCAGGTATAGGCTTTATTCAAATCTTTCCCTGAGTCATGATAATATGCAGCAGCCGAAAAATAATCATTGGCGGTGGGGCCATTCATGATATTGTCGATACTTGCCATTGTCTTTTCATCGGTAGGAAACTGAATAGGAAGCGTAGCTACTTTATCGGCCCAGACGAATTCAAGTACGCATGAATCATCAGTGAGATTATTGATAAAAATTGTAAAAGATTCTATCTCGAACGGAAGTTGTTCAACTTCTGCCGTTGCCTTTAGAGCTACTTTTGATTCATCCCATTCCTGAGGTACGCCCCAGTTATCGGTACTTTTGTAAAAGATCACCTGCCAGTTTTCCTCATTTGGAATAGTATAAATAGCATATTTGCCTTCTTTAAGGCTATTCCCTTCAATAGTCACATCATCGCTAAAACTGATGGTGGTGTTCGCATTGGCTCCCGTACGCCAGATTTTTCCGTAAGGCACGAGATCACCAAAGATGGTCCTGCCTCTCATTCCCGGACGAGAATATTCGACACTCACATTGGTAAGCCCTACTTTTTGTTCAATTTTTCCCAACGGACTGGGTTGCGGAGCCTGAACCTGGCCGCTGGCCGTAAGGCAAAAACAGATCAGGAGGCTGGTGATTATAGTTTTCATGTGTAATGGATTTAATTTATATAAAGATAGTTAACTCCTGTTAATGAGCGCACTATAAATTTTCGAGTAAAAAAACTATTTTTAAATTTTGTTTAACTTTATTATTTTTATTTTAAACAAAAATGAACTTACTTTTATTTTAAATTTTAAGAATGAAAGTCTACACCTTACATACCACACAAAAAATACCTATCAGCAGTGAAACGGCCTGGAATTTTCTTTCCAATCCTGAAAATCTGAAAATAATAACGCCTGATTATATGGGGTTTGAAATTTTAGCAGGAGGCGGTCGCAAGATGTATCCGGGACAGATTATTCAATACCTTGTTTCACCGGTGGCAGGTATTAAAACCAAATGGATCACCGAGATCACTCATGTAAAAGAAGGCGAATATTTTGTAGATGAGCAGCGTTTCGGACCTTATAAAATGTGGCATCATAAACATTTCATCAATTCCATAGAAGGTGGCGTGGAAATGGAAGATATTGTAGATTATAAACTTCCCTTCGGAAAATTGGGTCAGCTCTCGCATCCGTTTCTGGTAAAACCAAAGCTGGAAGAGATCTTTGAATACCGAAGAAAAAAACTTATTGAGCTCTTCGGAAAATTTCCAGAGAAGATAGCAAAAGAGACCAATTCCGCAGCAAAAGTTTCCGCGGTATGAGCAAAAAAGTGAATATTTTCTGGTTCAGAAGAGATCTTCGGCTGGACGATAATGTAGGTTTTCTGAAGGCTTTAAAAAGCGATCTACCGGTACTCCCCATCTTTATTTTTGATACCGAAATTCTGGATACCCTTCCCCAGGACGATGCGCGGGTTACCTTTATCTATGAGGAGCTTCAGAAAATGCGAAAAGAACTGCAGGAAAAGCACGGCAGCTCGATTGCCATTTTGCATGGAAAACCTTCCGAAGTATTCAAACAAATATTGAGGGATTACCAGATCGGGAAAGTTTTTACAAATCACGATTATGAACCTTATGCCCGGGAACGGGATGAGGAAATAAAAGAACTGCTGGAAAATAAAAATATCGGCTTTCAGACATTTAAAGACCAGGTGATCTTTGAAAAGGATGAAATCACCAAACAGGATGGCGGCCCTTATGTGGTTTATACGCCTTACATGAAGAGCTGGAAGCAAAAATTCCAAAATCTTGATCTTAAAATATATTATACCAGTCAGTATTTCGATAATTTAATTCAGAATACGCGATTGCCAAATCTTAGCCTGAGCGATATGGGTTTTAAGCTTTCCTCCCTGAAGGTTCCGGATTATGACGTAACTCCCACGCTTCTTGAAAATTATGAGAAAACGCGGAATTTCCCTGCCACCGAAGGCACCTCCAGGTTAGGTCCGCATTTGCGCTTCGGAACCGTCAGCATTCGGAAAATGGTCAAAAAAGCCAGCGCCGAAAGCAATAAGACTTTTCTGGAAGAATTGATATGGCGGGAATTTTTTATGCAGGTACTTTACCATTACCCACAGACGGTAACTGATTCTTTTAAGAAAAAATACGACCGTATCAACTGGCGCAATAATGAAGAGGAATTTGAAAAATGGAAACAGGGAAAAACCGGTTTTCCCCTTGTTGATGCCGGAATGCGCCAGCTGAATGAGTCAGGTTTTATGCACAACCGGGTACGTATGCTGGTGGGAAGTTTTCTTTGCAAACACCTGCTTATCGACTGGCGCTGGGGCGAAGCCTATTTTGCGGAAAAATTGCTGGATTATGAGATGGCTTCCAACATTGGAAACTGGCAATGGGTCGCCGGTAGTGGCGTAGATGCCGCGCCATATTTCAGAATATTCAATCCTACAACTCAGATCGAAAAATTCGACAAGGAAAAGGAATATATTAAGGAGTGGGTGAAAGAATACGCCACCGATGAATATCCCGAAAAAATGGTCGACCATAAAGAAGCACGGGAACGCGCTTTAAGCACCTACAAAAAAGCAGTTGCTAATTAACTTAATAATTTTCGCGCTTTTTCCAGATCTTCAGGAGTATCAATCCCGATATTTCGCACATTGGTCTCCACCATTTTTATCTTCTTTCCGTATTCCAGATAACGAATAGCCTCGATCTTTTCCGCAGCTTCCAGCGGAAGCATCGGTAAACGGTAAAAATCCATTAAAGCTGATTTTCGAAAAGCGTAAATTCCGATATGTTTAAAATACGTAACCGCGGCCGCGGTATCCCGGGGGTAAGGAATGGGAAAACGGGAAAAATAAAGGGCAAAATCATCCTTCCCCGTGATCACCTTTACGTTGTTCGGATTGGTGATCTCCTCGCTGCCGCTTAGCGGAGTCTTGAGCGAAGCCAGATCAATTTCCTTGTTTTCATCATTCTGAAAAACTTCCAGCAAACGCGTCAGGCTATTTGTATCGATAAAAGGTTCATCTCCCTGAACATTGACCACAATATCGACTTCCATATTTTCGACAGCCTCGGCGATGCGATCACTGCCACATTCATGCTCCTTTTTACTCATAATTACCTTTCCGTCGAAGCCGATAACTTCATCAAATATCTTGTCGCTGTCGGTCACCACATAGACTTCCTCGAAAAGTTTGGTATTCTTCGCAGATTCATAGGTACGCCTGATCACGGTTTTTCCGTTGAGATCTTTCAGAAGTTTTCCCGGAAACCGGCTTGCCTCATAACGGGCGGGAATCATGGCTATTATTTTCAAAGGAGTATTTACCATTTCAGTTTTATATTAAATTAAGGTTTATGAAGAGGCGAAAAATTCATCCCTGAATCCTATCAGGTATAATTTTTCCCTGGCACGGGTCACCGCGGTATAAAGCCAGCGCAGGTATTCCTTATCAACTCCATTTGGCAGATAAGGCTGCTCTATAAAAACGGTATTCCACTGGCCGCCCTGAGATTTATGGCAGGTGATCGCGTACGAGAATTTTACCTGCAGGGCATTGAAATATTTATTGTTCTTGATCTTCAGAAATTGCTTGTATTTGGATCTTTCGCTGGCGTAATCTTTTTTTACTTCCTCATAAAGTTTATTAGATTCGTCATAAGTGAGTGAAGGGGAATTAGATGTAAGAGTATCGAGAACGACCACGGTTTCAAAAGGCCGCATCTTCGGATAATCAACCATTTGCACCTGTACTTCCGCGAAGCGGAAACCATAGAGTTCCTTAAACGCAAATATCTCCAGGATCTTCACAATATCCCCATTAGCGATAAAACCCGCCTCAGAGCTGGGCTTGACCCAGAAATAATTATTCTTCACCACCATTAGATAATCCCCGGCTGAAATTTCCTCTTCCTGGAAAAGAATGCGTGAACGTATCTGTTCATTGTACATATTCGCCCGTTTGTTGGAACGCACAATGATGCTGGTGTCTTCATGGCCATTGCCGTGGTAGGAATCCTGAATGGCATCCATAATTTCATAGCCGTCGATAAGCCTTACCACATCGGCATTTTGAGAAAGTTCAAACTGAAAGCTTTCATAAAAACCTTCCTGCAAACTTTCCCTGATGAGGGTGGCATTATGAAGAATATCACTTTCCTCGCTTTGACGCACGACTTCATCAAGCTCAATAAAAGAAATTTCCTTATTATAATTTATGCCCAGCTTCTGTTCTTCCAGCGCCGGACTTACTTCCATTTTTACCGGCGGAAGTTGTGCCGTATCGCCAATAAGTATAAGCTGACAATTTCTTCCGGAATAAACATATTCGATAAGATCGTCTAAAAGCGAACCATTTTCAAAGAGTTTTGAATTTCCTCCATCATCAGAAATCATCGAGGCTTCATCGACGATGAAAATACTGTTTACATGTTTGTTGGGCTGAAGCGTGAACTGCACTCCTCCCCCGCCCGATTTCTTCGGATAATAGATCTTTTTATGTATGGTGAAGGCTTCCTTGTTCGCATAATTCGAAATTACCTTTGCCGCACGGCCTGTGGGAGCCAGTAAAATCCCTGATTTCCTAATCTTCCAGAGGTTCTTTACCAGCGTGCTTGTTATGGTTGTCTTTCCCGTCCCTGCAAAACCCTTCAGAATAAATAAACGGTTTTCCCCGCTGTTAACAGCAAAATCTGAAAGCATTTGTAAGGCAACTTCTTGCTTTGACGTAGCGGTGAATCCCAGGTCATCTTTGAGGACTTTAAAGAAGCTTGCGGGTGTTGGTTTATCCATAGAGGGTGCATAAAATCTCAAAGATAAGAATGGATTTTTATGACAGAAACTTTTGCGAATAAAAAAAAGTTGTAGATTTGTCGTATAAGCTTTAACCTTCAAAACATAAACTTTAAAAAATGAGATTCGTAATACAGATACTTCTTTGGTTGGTGATCATCTTCCTGGCTTATCTTACATTCAACGCAGTGTACGAACCAATTCAGTTCAACAAAGTAAAAGAGAAAAGATATACCAAGGTTATCGAAAACCTTAAAGACATTAGATCTTCAGAACTTGCATATAGAGAAGTAACTGGCCGTTTTACAGGTGATTGGGACAGTTTAGTAAGATTTTTAGATACTGCCGAGTTCGCGATCACTCAACGTCGTGATACCACTTTCCTGGACGAAGAATACAAAAAAACATACGGGGTTGACCAGTATATTGAAAAAGTAGTCATTGACACCCTGGGATATTCCTCAGTAAAAGATTCACTTTTTAAAGGAAATCAGCAGCGATATAAAAATATGATGAATGTGCCTATTGAAGGAGTTGATGCTAAATTTGATTTAAAAGCGGGCACCGTCACTAAAAAAGATTCAGAAATTCCTGTTTTTGAAGCTAAAATTGCCAAAAGCAAAATACTTTACGATCAGGATAGAACCCTGGTATTACAGGAAAACGATATTCAGTCAGTTGATGATGTAAACGGAAGATACATCAGCGTAGGCTCAATGACCGAGGTCAATACCAGCGGTAACTGGCCAAAAGTTTATGGAGACAACGAATAAAAAGAAAAATACACATAAGAAACTGTCCATTCAGGTTAGCCTGAATGGACTTTCTTTTTGTATCCTGGATCAAAATGAGAATTCTGTTGTTTTCTACCGGAAAATAAACTTCGGAAAACAGCTCGACCCGATTAAAATCCTTTCCCAGATCGAGCTTGAATATGAAAATCAAAAAGAGCTTAACCAGCAGGTTGACGAGGTGATCCTGCTGTTCAGCAATCCGCTTTTCAGCCTGGTTCCTTCCGAACTTTTTGATGAAAGCAATGCCTCCAGTTATTTGAAGTTTAACACAAAGATCCTGAAGACCGATTTTATTGCGTTTGACAGCATACAGGAAGAAATGGTGAATGTTTATATTCCGTACGCCAATATCACCAATTATTTTTTCGACCGCTACGGAGAATTTGAATATCGTCACAGCCTGAGCGTTCTTATTGATACACTTTTAAAAAAGGAACAACAACATTCTGGATTGAAGATGTACCTCCACACCTATCACAGTAATTATGATCTGGTGGTAATCGAAAACGGAAAGCTTCTGCTGGCGAACAGCTTTGAATACGAAACCAAAGAAGATTTTCTGTATTATATTCTCTTTACGGCGGAACAGTTGGATCTCGATCCTGAAAAATTCGAACTTGTGCTTATCGGGGATATCACCAAAGAATCTGAAGAATATAAAATGGCATGGAACTACATCAGAAATATCAGTTTTATAGGACCTTTCCATAAATTCAGTTTTGAATCGGCCGAAAAACCTGAAAAGGAAAGTGAAGAATATCTTTTATTAAATTCATTTTAATGCGGATCATTTCCGGAACACATAAAGGAAAACGCCTTATTGCCCCGGCTAAACTTCCGGTACGTCCAACGACCGACCAGGCAAAGGAGGCGCTTTTTAATATTCTGAATAATTTTTATCATCTTGACGCTGTTAGCGTACTCGACCTCTTTGCCGGCACCGGAAATATTTCCTATGAATTTGCCGCGCGGGGTTCAGAAAATATCACTGCTGTAGATGCCCATTATGGCTGTGTGAAATATATTAAAAATACTGCAGCAGAACTTAAATTTCCCATCCAGACCATTAAAAGCGATGTCTTTAAATACTTGCAAAAAGCGCCTGTAAAAGCCGATATTATCTTTGCCGACCCTCCATATGATCTGGATCGTGAGAAATTCGCCGAAATTCCCGAACTCGTTTTTAAAAGAAAACTGCTCAATGAAGGCGGAATGCTGGTGATCGAACATTCCAAACATATGAATCTGGAAGATCTACCCAATTTTACAGATTCCCGCAGATATGGTAGCAGCATTTTTTCTTTTTTCGAGAATTAACTATCTTCAAATATGGTTAGTATAAGAAAAAAGGTAGAACTGGATTTTACCTCCCTCCACTTTTTCGATAATTATGTAATTTCCACGGTGAAAAAAGACGTGCTCCTGGATAAGGAAAGGGTGGAAACCCTTCGTAAATTATGTTACGAGTTCTATGGCCTCAGGAAGTTTGCCTATATCGCCAATAGAAAAAATGATTATAATGTAAATCCCATCATCTACCTGAACCTTCTCAAAAGAAATACTCTCGTTGGGATAGCCGTGGTAAGTGGAAATATTGCCCGCCTGAAAACAGCTAATTTCGAAAAACAATTTTCTCCGGTTCCTTTTGATCTTTTTCAGAATTTAGAGGAAGCCAAAGCCTGGGGCCTAAGGATGGTTGATCAGCAATGAATAAAATGCTGTTCTTTTTTATCCTCTCATTAATTTATCCTTTCAGTATGTATTCACAGAATTATGAGCTCATCTGGCAGGATGAATTTGAATATCATGGAAAACCCAATACCGAAAAGTGGAATTTTGAAAAAGGTTTTATCAGAAACCTTGAAAAGCAGTATTATACTACAAGACGGAAAAATATTCGTGTAAAAGACGGTAAATTAATTATAACTGCACGGAAGGAAAAGTACAGGAATAGAAATTATAAAGCTGATTCTCCTAACTGGAAATATTACACCCATTTTGCCGATTTTACTTCGGCCAGTATCAACACCAAAGGAAAATTCGAAGTCAGGTACGGACGCATTGATGTACGTGCTAAATTACCCGAAGGTGATGGTGTCTGGCCGGCGATCTGGATGCTGGGAGCCGATTTTGATGAAGTGGGATGGCCAAATACCGGTGAAATAGACATTATGGAACATGTGGGAAAAGTTCCCGATGAAATTCATGGTACCGTACATTTTCCCTCGAACAACATAAATGGTTATGATTCGCAGGCTGCTGTGAAAAAAATTAAAAACGCCGCTGCAGATTTTCATATTTATTCCATAGACTGGAATGAGGAAAAAATCGATTTTTTAATCGATAATGAAGTATATCACAGCTTTCAGATTTCTGAGGCGGGTGCCGAAAATAATCCTTTTCGAAAACCATTTTATCTTATCATCAATCTTGCGCTGGGTGGAAACTGGGCCGGTGAGATAGATCCTGAAATCTTTCCGCAGCAATTCGTGATAGATTATGTAAGAGTATTCCGAAGAAAATAAAAAAAGCAGGCCTGTAAGCCGGATTCTGTATTCCGGTAAATGACCGGAATCTTTGTCATTTATCTGAGAGCTGTGTTACCACAGCCCTTTAGCTGCCTACCCTCCGGCATGCGGGCGGGCCGCCCGACAAAACCGGTATACATGGCATTGCACCGCATAGAGTTTACCTGATTTCACTACAGCATTACCTGTACATTCTTTCTGCTGCACTGGTCCTGCTCCCGCGGGGGCGGGAACGGTGGGCGTTACCCACTATGCTGCCCTAAGGTGT
This sequence comes from uncultured Flavobacteriaceae bacterium, assembly GCA_963741865.1. GTDB lineage: Bacteria > Bacteroidota > Bacteroidia > Flavobacteriales > Flavobacteriaceae > Christiangramia. Next base: position 1,206,770 of record CAVUJP010000017.1, on the reverse strand, counting down.
CCGGACTTTCCTCCCCGATAATCTGAAAATGATCGGAGCGACAAAGCGGCCTGCTGGCGACAAATGTAAGGCAAATAATGTTGATTTCTTTCAGCTTTTGTTCATAAATAAGACGCTTCCGGCTGGAGTTTAGGTGCATGATTTTTATATTTGTATTTCAATAGTTTTTGATGGAACATTTTGTAGTATCAGCGAGGAAATACCGGCCGCAATCTTTTAAAGACGTGGTGGGCCAGCAGGCCATTACCAATACTTTAGAGAATGCCATCAGAAACAATCACCTGGCTCAGGCCCTACTATTCACCGGCCCGCGTGGAGTTGGCAAAACTACCTGTGCCCGGATACTTTCCAAAATGATCAACCAGAGGGAGACTCAGGATCCTGATGAGGATTTTGCTTTCAACATTTTTGAGCTGGATGCCGCCTCGAATAACTCGGTTGATGATATTAGAAATCTTACCGACCAGGTGCGTATTCCGCCGCAGGTTGGCAATTACAAAGTATATATCATCGATGAGGTGCATATGCTTTCTGCCGCTGCTTTCAACGCTTTTTTGAAAACTTTGGAAGAACCGCCAAAACATGCGATTTTCATCCTGGCCACTACCGAAAAGCACAAGATCATCCCAACCATTCTATCGCGTTGCCAGATCTTTGATTTTAAAAGGATCACCGTGACCGATGCCAGGAATTACCTGGCCGATATTGCTAAGCGTGAAGGAGTGAATGCTGAAGATGACGCACTTCACATCATCGCTCAGAAAGCCGATGGCGCCATGCGCGACGCGCTCTCTATCTATGATCGCGTGGTAAGTTTCAGTGGAAATGATCTTACCCGGCAGGCAGTCACCGAAAATCTGAACGTGCTCGATTACGACACCTACATGCAGGTGACCGATCTTATTCTTGAAAATAAGATCCCTCAGTTGCTGTTAAAATTTAACGAGATCCTGGCCAGCGGTTTTGATGGCCATCATTTTATCGCGGGACTTGCCTCCCACTTTCGCGACCTTCTGGTATGTAAAGATGAAAAGACCATCGAGTTGCTGGAAGTAGGCGACCAGACCAGGGCAAAATATTTTGAACAGTCCCGAAAGACCTCCTATCCATTTTTGCTGAAAGCGATCGATCTTGCCAATGACTGCGACTTAAAATACAAAAACAGTCATAACCAGCGACTGCTGGTAGAGCTTTGCCTTATGCAACTGGCTTCCGTCACTTTTAGTGACGAAAAAAAAAGTCTAAAGACAGAATAATTCCTGCCTCACATTTTGAGACCGAAGCCGTTAGCCTTTCTTCCGAAGAAAAAGAAATGCTAAGGGAACATGAGCATGATACCTCCTCGCATACCCACACCAAACTGCCGGAAGAAAATAAAGCACCTGAAACCTGTGCAAAAGATGAGGAAGAACAGTATTATTCAAATGAAAGCCCTGCTCATGAAAAACCTTCTGAACCTGAAAAAGTTGCTGTCGTAACTGAAAAAGCCCCTCTTCCCGAAATTAAGCGGGAAAGAGTTTCTGGTTTATCACTTAAAAGCATCCATAAAAAGAAGGAAATTGCCGCGAAACAGAAGGCGATGATGCCTGCGGAAGAGGTTATGGATGAAGCTTTCACCGAAGAAGATATGGTACATCACTGGCAACAATACACCGAAAAACTCAAGAAAAAAGGAGAAAAAATACTGGCTTCCATCCTGGAATCACAAACACCAATTTTAGAAGAAAAACAGATACTTCTCACTTTTCCTAATGAAACCATGAAACTGGACCTTCAGAAGGAAGAGCCGAGAATGATGGGCTACCTGAAGAAAAAATTAAAAAATACCCATATTTCCCTGAAAATAATCGTTGATGAAGCCACCTCCCGAAAATATGCCTTCACTCCTCAGGAAAAATATGAAAAACTGAAGGAAAGCAATCCGTTAATTGATAAATTACGGGCTACTTTTGATTTAGACGTTTGATTATGTTAGGACTAAAATTACCCACCGATCCCCGCTGGGCGAATATCGCCGAAAAAAATCTGGAAGAAATACTGGTAGATCATGCTTATTGCGAACAAAAAGCTGCTTCCACCGCTATTTCCTTAATTGTCACCTACCCGGAATACCCTGAACTGGTAACAGCCATGACGGCTCTTGCCCGTGAAGAAATGGGGCATTTTAAAATGGTGCATGATAAAATCCTGGAACGTGGCCTTAAAATGGGATGGGATCGAAAGGATGAATATGTACTGAAGCTGAGGGAATTCTTTCCTAAAGGGGGGAACAGAAATACCCAGCTTATACACCGGCTCCTGATAGCTGGGCTTATTGAGGCACGCAGTTGCGAACGTTTCAGGTTGCTTTCAGAAAAATTAAAAGATGAAGAGCTGGCGAAATTCTATCGGGATCTAATGGTTAGCGAGGCGAATCACTATACCATGTTCCTGAAATTTGCCAGGAAATATGGTGATCGCGAAGCAAGTAGATAAAAAATGGCAGGAATTGTTAGATTTCGAAGCTGAAGTCATGAAAGAGCTTGGAAAAAAAGAAAGCATTCACGGTTAGACCTTTTCCTTCTTCCTTTTTGAACTATTGTAAAGAGACTTAATGATCCCATCGGCGAGTCCGATTTTAGGAACGAAAATCCGGTTGGCTTTTGCCCATTTCATAGAATTAAGATAAATTTTTGAAGCGGGAATAATTACGTCTGCCCGGTCATTCTTAAGATCGAGTTCTGTAATTCTTTCTTCGTAAGTATAAGAATTGAGCTTTTCATTATAATCTTTTAAATACTTTAAGCTCAAAGGATTTCCCTCTTTTTTACCGCTCGTCTTAAAAATATTATTGATGTTTCCACCCGAACCAATCAAATCTATTTCCTCATAATCCTTGGTGGTTTCCTTAACCCAGTTCTGCATTTCTTCCCAGGTTTTATGTTCAACCAGATCTTCCATCATACGCACCGTTCCCACTTTAAAGGAGCGGGAGGCCACTGTTTTGCCATTGCTGTATAAGGTATATTCGGTACTTCCACCACCAACATCTACATAAAGATAATTGCAGTCGTTCTGGACAAGAGCATGTAAATCTGTAGCCGCAATAATCGCCGCTTCATGGGAACCGTCGATAATTTCGATCTCAATTCCTGTTTTTTCCCTGATTAAATCAGCAATTTCAGCACCATTGTCGGCTTCCCGCATAGCCGAAGTCGCGCAGGCTTTATATTTTTCCACTCCATGTGATTTCATCAATAAGCTGAAGGCGTGCATGGTATCTACCATTCGGCGGGTATTTTTTTCGGAAACCTTTTTTTTCAGAAAAACATCAGCACCAAGACGTATAGGAACTCGTACCAGGGAAGTCTTTCGAAAACTGGTTTCCATTCCTTTCTTTTCCGTAATGGTTGACACCAATAACCTCACGGCATTGGAACCTATATCGATAGCTGCATAGATCTTCTGATTAATCATCTTATAATATCAATTTTATTCAAATAGTATTTATAAAGTTCTGACTGGGAACGGCATTTTGGACCCTCTGTCTTCCGATACGGATTTTCCATTCCGGAACGGTGATACCGGGCTTTCACATTATCTTTCCAGCTTATTTCAAAGGTTTCTATTAATTCCTGTTTAATATCCTCATCATAAATAGGACAGGAAACTTCTACTCGTTGATCGAGATTTCGGGTCATGAAATCGGCAGAGGAAATATAAACTTTTGGATCTCCATCATTTTCAAAAATAAACACCCGTGGATGCTCCAGAAATTTATCCACAATACTGATGGCTTCAATATTCTCGCTAAGACCTTCGACTTCAGGAATAAGGCAACAAATACCACGAACCAGTAGTTTTATGGGTACACCGGCTTTACTGGCCATATATAATTTATCGATCACCCCGTAATCGCTTAAGCTATTTAGTTTCAAACGGATTCCTGAGGGTCTACCATTTTTAGCATTATCTATTTCCTTTTGGATAAGGTGATAGATCGCGTGCCTGGTATAATGCGGGGAAACAATTAAGTGTTTGTATTTATTGACTTTATAATTTGTTTCAAAAAAATCGAATAACTTATTTAGTTCCTTGAGAATGGCAGGATTTGCAGTGAATAAAGTATAATCGGTATAAACGCGGGAGGTGCTTTCATTAAAATTTCCGGTACTTATAAAGCCATACCGTTTTAATTTACCCTCTTCTTCCCGTTCGATGACGCAGGTTTTACAGTGCACTTTTAAGCCGGGCACCCCAAAGATCAATTTCACTCCTTCTTCCTGCAATTGTTCGGCATACCTGATATTGGCCACTTCATCAAATCTTGCACGAAGTTCTATTTGAACAGTCACTTTTTTTCCATTCTTCACTGCATTGATCAGGGAGCTGGCGATGTGCGAAATCTTTGCCAGCCTGTAAATGGTGATCTTTATCGTTTTCACTTTCGGATCAAGTGCTGCTTCTCTTAAAAATTTCACCACATAAGCGAAACTCTGGTAAGGAGTGTAAAGCAAAAAGTCTTTTTCAGCAATTCCGGAAAGTACACTGGATTGCAAAATAAGGCCTTGAATTGGTAAGGGCTCTCTCACCTCATATTGAAGATCTTCTCTACCGAGGCTCGGAAAATCCATATAATCCCGGCGGTTGTGATAGCGACCGCCAGGAATGATGCTATCGGTAGAATCGATTCCCATCTTATTCATCAGGTAAGTAAGGGTATCTTCATCAATATTTTTATCGTAAACAAAGCGAACTGGTTCACCTTTGATACGATCTTTTACGCTATCAGAAATCTTTTCAATAAAACTCTTACTCAGGTCGCTGTCGAGATCAAGTTCGGCATCCCGGGTAATCTTGATCATATGTGCGGTTAGACTTTCATATTGAAATATGTTGAAGATAGATTTGAGATTATAACGAATAAGATCGTCCAGAAGAATAATATACTGCTGTCCATTTTCTTCCGGAAGGACCACAAAACGCTCGATACTCCGCGGAATTTCAATAAGAACGTATTTTTTTTCCTTCACCGGGCGGTTAAGGACTTTTGAAATTCCCTGTTTTGCAGGTGCTTCTTCCTTCATCACCATTTTTACAGCCAGGTATGCCGCGCTGTCTTTTAAAGAAGGAATTTCGGCCAGATCATTCAGGATAATAGTAACCAAAGCCGGACTTACCTTACTCAGAAAAAAATTCTTTATAAAATCCTGCTGATTTGGCGTTACCTGGTCTTCTTTGATAATATGAATTCCATGGTCCAGCAGTTTTGTTTGTATATCATCAAGGATCTTCAGACTTTCGGCCTGCTGGTCTATCACTATATGAGTGATTTCTTCCAGGAGTTTGCTGGCCTTAATTCCGCCAAGCACACTTTTTCCGGCTTTTCCTGCAAGATCGATTCGCTTAACGGTAGCATAGCGAACCTTAAAAAATTCGTCCAGGTTATTGGAGAAAATCCCCAGGAATCTCAATCTATCTAAAAGAGGAACAGTTTCATCAGCCGCTTCCTGTAAAACCCGGGCATTAAAAGAAAGCCAACTGAGTTCCCTGTTTGTGTATCGTTTTTCCAGCATTTAAATTTTATCGGAGATTTTTAGGCAATAGCGTCAGGATTGTGGTACCATTTTCAATATTTTTCCAGGAATCGGTTTCAAAATCGATGACAACAAGGCCTGTTGTGGTAAGATTATCCAGTGCTTTATCTCCGAGACTATTAACCAGCATGGTAATAGCCGGATTATGCCCGAAAATCATCAATTTATGTATATCATCGGGACAGGATTTTATTATTTCCAGTAATTCTTCCTCATCGAAGGTATAAAGTTCTTCCACAATTTTGAAATCTTCTTCAGGGATTTCAAGGGTTTTCTTAAAAATCTTCGCAGTTTCCAATGCCCTTGTAGCAGGACTACTCCAAAGAGAGGCCGAAAATTTATAAAAATGTTTGAAGGTTTTCAGGACATTTTCTGCATCTTCATAAGCCCGATCCTGTAAGGGTCTTTTTTTGTCTGAAACATCATTTTCCCAGGATGATTTTCCGTGTCTAACAAGTACAAGTCTTTTCATAATCAAGGTGATAATCGTTCAATAATCCATTTATCTGCATTTGATCTATACCTGATGCGGTCATGCAATCGGTTTTTCCTTCCCTGCCAAAATTCAAAATTTGTGGGTTTTACGAGATATCCTCCCCAAAATTCTGGTTTTGGGATAGTTTTTTTTTCAAATTCCTCTTTTAAATCCTTTATTTTTTGTTCCAGAGCCTCCCTGGAATCAATCACAGCGCTTTGCTTGGAAGCCATGGCTCCGAGCTGACTTCCACGTGGACGGCTCTGATAATATTGCCTTGATTCTTCCTGCGGAAGCTTTTCAGCCTTGCCTTCTACAATCACCTGCTTTTCCAGAGCTGGCCAAAAAAAGGAAATACAACAATGGGGATTCTTTTCCAGATGCCGACCCTTTTCCGATTCATAGTTGGTAAAAAATTTAAAACCTTCGGCCGAGAAGGATTTTAAAAGCACTACCCTTGACCTGGGGTGGCCCTTCTCATTTACCGTGGCTAGTGTCATCGCATTAGCTTCTTCTATGCTTTTAGAATGATCGGCCAGGGTAAACCAGAAATGGAAAAGCTGAAAAGGAGAAACCGGCAGGTCACTTTCCAGCAACTCTCCCTTTTCGTAAGATTTTCGATAATCCTTAAGATCGTTTTCCATTGGTGAAGTTTACTGCAATTTACAAGTTTCGCAAAAAAAGCAGAAAAAATTTAGCCTTTAATAATTTTATAATCTCTAAGTATCCCACAATCAAAGTATTAAGAAAAACCAAAAGCTTTCTCAGAAAAGGACTTCATATTTTCTTTTTGTACTACAAAAAATAACAGGTTCAAATTCAGATAATTATAGGCTCATTTGGGTGATTTTAGAGACAAAAACCAGGGGATATCCTGTACAAAATCTTCTAATTTCCTACATAATTCTTACAATTTTGAAGGATAATTAGTGCTTTTTTAAACCATCAAATTCAGCTAAGCGTGTATTTTACCGAGTTTATTTCACATTATATCTAAAAAATTCTGGATTCCATTTTTTAGCGAAATATTATGATAATTTTACCCACTGAACACCAATAAGAGTCACCCCCAAAACTCCAAAAGGTAATACCCCTCAATTTTTACCTGGTGTTTATACCCTAGAATAAAATACTGAATTCCCCAAATCAGATGGAAATTGATTTTTCTCTGAAAGATCAAAGTATTGAAAAAAATTATCGTAGAGCGATATAAAACATAACATTCTAAACATTACTAATATGATTTGGAAAACTACTATTGTCACTTTTATTCTTGCATTTTTGACCCTGAGTATTCAGGCTCAAACTGTAACTGATCTAAATTATGAAGATTTAGGAAGCTGTAATCAGAATAACTTTTATGTTACTAGTGTCGAATTTCGGGATTCTAATGGTAACGTTATTTCGCCAGAATATGATACTGAAATCGGTACAGAGATCCAAGGCCAAATTTTTGCGACTTTTGGTGGTTCTACAACGAACGCTTATCAATTAGTAGCTTTTTATGAGTTATACGTCAATGGTGAATTAAGTCAGAAGGTTATTACCGACTGTCAGCAGCAAACCGAAGCTTTTGAATTAGGTATACCTATTTATTTAGGAGATTTTGTTTGGAATTATGGAGATGAGCTTGAGATTAAGAACATTTTTTTGAGATGGAATACTGGAGGTAATAAAGCAAACTGTCCATCCATACCGGGTTCTGGTGCCCAGTGTAATAAAAATCCAGATGGATTCTTAGTTAGAACACCATTAGTTCCGAATTTTACTTATACTCAAAATTGCAATAATTACAAAGTAACATTTGAAAACCTTACCACCGGTGGTAATCCGGATGGATATAGTTTTTCCTGGAGTTATGAAGGTGAAGTTTTTTCTACTAAAGAAAATCCAACTTTTGATTTTGAAAGCGCAGGAGAAAATAATGAGGTTAGTTTAACTGTAAGCTACTATAATGATAGAACAGGAAAAAATATTACTAAAACCTATACGAAAACCGTAAATGTTTTTGAACCGGTAGTGGCCGATGCTCCTGTTGATGTGAAAGCCTGTGATTCTTATACGCTTCCGGCCCTTTCTGTTGGTAATTATTTTACAGGATCACAGGGAACCGGTACTGCTTATTCAGCCGGTGATGAGATCACTGCTGATGTAACTCTATATGTATACGCAGTAAACAGTGAAAATACCGATTGCTACGATGAGAATTCTTTCTCTATCGATATCAGTGAAACGCCGGTAGCCGATGCTCCTGTTGATGTGAAAGCCTGTGATACTTATACGCTTCCGGCCCTTTCTGTTGGTAATTATTTTACAGGATCACAGGGAACCGGTACTGCTTATTCAGCCGGTGATGAGATCACTGCTGATGTAACTCTATATGTATACGCCGTAAACAGTGAGAACACCGATTGCTACGATGAGAATTCTTTCTCTATCGATATCAGCGAAACGCCGGTAGCCGATGCTCCTGTTGATGTGAAAGCCTGTGATTCTTATACACTTCCGGCCCTTTCTGTTGGTAATTATTTTACAGGATCACAGGGAACCGGTACTGCTTATTCAGCCGGTGATGAGATCACTGCTGATGTAACTCTATATGTATACGCGGTAAATAGTGAGAACACCGATTGCTACGATGAGAATTCTTTCTCTATCGATATCAGTGAAACGCCGGTAGCCGATGCTCCTGTTGATGTGAAAGCCTGTGATTCTTATACGCTTCCAGCCCTTTCTGATGGTAACTATTTTACAGGATCACAGGGAACCGGTACTGCTTATTCAGCCGGTGATGAGATCACTGCTGATGTAACTCTATATGTATACGCAGTAAACAGTGAGAACACCGATTGCTACGATGAGAATTCTTTCTCTATCGATATCAGTGAAACGCCGGTAGCCGATGCTCCTGTTGATGTGAAAGCCTGTGATTCTTATACACTTCCAGCCCTTTCTGTTGGTAACTATTTTACAGGATCACAGGGAACCGGTACTGCTTATTCAGCCGGTGATGAGATCACTGCTGATGTAACTCTTTATGTATACGCCGTAAACAGTGAAAACACCGATTGCTACGATGAGAATTCTTTCTCTATCGATATCAGTGAAACGCCGGTAGCCGATGCTCCTGTTGATGTGAAAGCCTGTGATACTTATACGCTTCCGGCCCTTTCTGTTGGTAATTATTTTACAGGATCACAGGGAACCGGTACTGCTTATTCAGCCGGTGATGAGATCACTGCTGATGTAACTCTTTATGTATACGCCGTAAACAGTGAGAACACCGATTGCTACGATGAGAATTCTTTCTCTATCGATATCAGTGAAACGCCGGTAGCCGATGCTCCTGTTGATGTGAAAGCCTGTGATTCTTATACACTTCCGGCCCTTTCTGTTGGTAATTATTTTACAGGATCACAGGGAACCGGTACTGCTTATTCAGCCGGTGATGAGATCACTGCTGATGTAACTCTATACGTATACGCGGTAAATAGTGAAAATACTGATTGCTACGATGAGAATTCTTTCTCTATCGATATCAGTGAAACGCCGGTAGCCGATGCTCCTGTTGATGTGAAAGCCTGTGATTCTTATACACTTCCGGCCCTTTCTGTTGGTAATTATTTTACAGGATCACAGGGAACCGGTACTGCTTATTCAGCCGGTGATGAGATCACTGCTGATGTAACTCTTTATGTATACGCGGTAAACAGTGAAAATACTGATTGCTACGATGAGAATTCTTTCTCTATTGATATCAGTGAAACGCCGGTAGCCGATGCTCCTGTTGATGTGAAAGCCTGTGATTCTTATACACTTCCAGCCCTTTCTGTTGGTAATTATTTTACAGGATCACAGGGAACCGGTACTGCTTATTCAGCCGGTGATGAGATCACTGCTGATGTAACTCTATATGTATACGCCGTAAACAGTGAGAACACCGATTGCTACGATGAGAATTCTTTCTCTATCGATATCAGTGAAACGCCGGTAGCCGATGCTCCTGTTGATGTGAAAGCCTGTGATTCTTATACACTTCCAGCCCTTTCTGTTGGTAACTATTTTACAGGATCACAGGGAACCGGTACTGCTTATTCAGCCGGTGATGAGATCACTGCTGATGTAACTCTTTATGTATACGCCGTAAACAGTGAAAACACCGATTGCTACGATGAGAATTCTTTCTCTATCGATATCAGTGAAACGCCGGTAGCCGATGCTCCTGTTGATGTGAAAGCCTGTGATACTTATACGCTTCCGGCCCTTTCTGTTGGTAATTATTTTACAGGATCACAGGGAACCGGTACTGCTTATTCAGCCGGTGATGAGATCACTGCTGATGTAACTCTTTATGTATACGCCGTAAACAGTGAGAACACCGATTGCTACGATGAGAATTCTTTCTCTATCGATATCAGTGAAACGCCGGTAGCCGATGCTCCTGTTGATGTGAAAGCCTGTGATATCTTATACACTTCCGGCCCTTTCTGTTGGTAACTATTTTACAGGATCACAGGGAACCGGTACTGCTTATTCAGCCGGTGATGAGATCACTGCTGATGTAACTCTTTATGTATACGCCGTAAACAGTGAAAATACCGATTGCTACGATGAGAATTCTTTCTCTATCGATATCAGTGAAACGCCGGTAGCCGATGCTCCTGTTGATGTGAAAGCCTGTGATTCTTATACACTTCCAGCCCTTTCTGTTGGTAACTATTTTACAGGATCACAGGGAACCGGTACTGCTTATTCAGCCGGTGATGAGATCACTGCTGATGTAACTCTATATGTATACGCCGTAAACAGTGAAAACACCGATTGCTACGATGAGAATTCTTTCTCTATCGATATCAGTGAAACGCCGGTAGCCGATGCTCCTGTTGATGTGAAAGCCTGTGATTCTTATACACTTCCGGCCCTTTCTGTTGGTAACTATTTTACAGGATCACAGGGAACCGGTACTGCTTATTCAGCCGGTGATGAGATCACTGCTGATGTAACTCTTTATGTATACGCGGTAAACAGTGAGAACACCGATTGCTACGATGAGAATTCTTTCTCTATCGATATCAGTGAAACGCCGGTAGCCGATGCTCCTGTTGATGTGAAAGCCTGTGATAGGTATACGCTTCCGGCCCTTTCTGTAGGTAATTATTTTACAGGATCACAGGGAACCGGTACTGCTTATTCAGCCGGTGATGAGATCACTGCTGATGTAACTCTTTATGTATACGCGGTAAACAGTGAAAACACCGACTGCTACGATGAGAATTCTTTCTCTATCGATATCAGTGAAACGCCGGTAGCCGATGCTCCTGTTGATGTGAAAGCCTGTGATTCTTATACACTTCCGGCCCTTTCTGTTGGTAACTATTTTACAGGATCACAGGGAACCGGTACTGCTTATTCAGCCGGTGATGAGATCACTGCTGATGTAACTCTATATGTATACGCCGTAAACAGTGAAAACACCGATTGCTACGATGAGAATTCTTTCTCTATCGATATAAATACTACACCTGAAGCACCGATTAGTTCAGGAGATATAACTGAATGTAATGTTGGGCAAACTCTTGACGCTGCTTCTGCTGTTTCTGTTGCAGATGGGGTGAACCTGGTATGGTATACCACAAGTGATGGAGATACAACCACTAACGATCCTACTTTAACAGGTGAAGGTTCTGTGACTTATTATGCTCAAGCTGAAACAGAATTTTGTGTAAATAACTCCAGAACCCCTGTTACTCTTGAAATTCTCCCGGAAATCACTCTTACTGCTGAAGCCAACACAGTGACCTGTAACGGTGAAGAAGATGGAGAGATCACTTATGAGAGTAATGGAACTGTAACAATTTACAACAGCAGTAATACTGATGTTACTTCTCAAAATGCTTCTCTTCCTGCCGGAATTTATACAGTGATCGCTAGTGAAGCCGGAGGAAACACTGATGCTTCATGTTCTAAGGAATTAGAAGTGGAAATTAAAGTAAGAGATAATAATTCTCCTGAGATTTCCGTACCAAGAATCATTAGATCTTGAAATCTGCCAGGCTACAGGAATCACTGCCGATAATGCAAGATTCCCTCTTGATCTTGACGGATCTGAAAATATTATCGGGAGTTTTTCCGATACCGGTTATACCGCCAGTGACGATCAAACGCTAGAAAGCATTACTTATATTGATGTGGTGGATGAAAGCGCATGCATGCCCGTAGTAACAAGAACTTTCTATGTTACTGATAATTGCGGGGCTCAGTCTTCTGCTTCTATGACCATCAATTTAATAGATAATACTAATCCTTTCTTTAACGAAGAACTTCCTGAAGAAGAGATCACCGTAGAATGTACAGATGTACCAGAAGCTGCTGTTTTAACTGCATCTGATGAATGTGCCGGTGAACTGGAAGTTGCTTTTAATGAAAATAAAGAAGATAATGGTGATAATTGTGGAAACACTTTTACAATCACCAGAACCTGGGCTGCTGAAGATTGCTCAGGTAATATGGTGTCTTTCACTCAAACTATTAATGTAATTGATACTACTGCACCTGAATTCGATCAGGAACTTCCTGAAGTAGAAATCAATGCTTCCTGTGATGATGTACCTGTAGCCATGGAACTTACAGCTACCGACGCTTGTGAAGGTTTTATAGATGTTGTTTATAATGAAACAAAACAAGACGGCGATGATTGTTCTACAAACTATACCCTGGTTAGAACATGGACTGCTACCGACTGTGCAGGAAATGAAGCTTCATTCACTCAAAATATACATGTAAGTGATACTGAAAAACCAGAATTTGTCGAAACGCTTCCTTCTGCTGAAGTAACTGCCGAATGTGATAACATTCCTGATGCAGCTACTCTGACCGCTACCGATAATTGTTCTGCTGAAGTGATCGTAGATTATTCCGAAGAAATAACCGGTCAGGACGATGACTGCGCAAATACCTATACCATCACCAGAACATGGACTGCTACTGACTGTGCCGGAAATGAAACTTCCTTCACACAGGTCATCAATGTTATTGACACCACTGCTCCTACTTTCAATGAGGCGATTCCTGCAAGTATGAATGTGGAATGTGAAAATCTTCCTGAAGCTCCGGTGATCACAGCAAGTGACAATTGCGATGCTGATGTGAAAGTAACTTATTCTGAGACTTCAGATAAAGAAGGTGAAGGTGATAAAGAATATGTGGTGACCAGAACCTGGACCGCTACCGATTGTGCCGGAAACACTACTTCTGAAAGTCAGACAATAACTATTGCCAATACAGGCGCTCCTTCTTTTAATGAAAATCTTCCCGGAGACATCACCGTTGAATGTGATGCCGTGCCTGAAATTCCAGTGATCACTGCTTCCGATAATTGTGTGGATGAAGTTGAAGTAGTTTTCAATGAAGAAATTACCGGTCAGGATGATGAATGTGCTAATGAATACACAATCACCCGTACCTGGACCGCAAGTGATGATGCTAATAATCAAACTGTTCATACACAAACAATCAATGTAGTGGACACTGCTGCTCCTGAATTTGATCAGGAACTTCCAGAAAGTAAATTAAGTGCTGAATGTGACGCGGTGCCAGAAGCCATGACACTGACTGCTACCGATAATTGCTCCGGAAGCGTAGATGTTGATTATTCTGAAGAATTCGCTGGTCAGGATGATGAGTGTGCAAATATCTATACCATCACCCGTACCTGGACTGCTTCAGATTGTGCCGGAAACGAAACCTCTTTCACTCAGGTGATTGAAGTGATCGATACCAACGCTCCAACTTTTGATGGAGAGCTTCCTTCAGAAAACCTTACTGCCGAATGTGATGCTGTTCCTGCAGCCGTAACATTGACCGCCAGTGATAATTGTTCTGAAACAGCTTCCGTAAGCTTTAATGAAGAAATTTCAGATAAAGATTCTGATGCCGATAATAATTATATCATTACCAGAACCTGGACCGCTTCTGATTGTGCAGGAAATGAAACCACTTTTGTTCAAACAGTGACTGTTGAAGATACTACCGCTCCGGTAATTACTTCCTGTCCAGAACCTAAAGAAGTTTCTGCCGATCCTGGAGTATGTTCAGCTTCTAATGTGGAATTAGGTATGCCAACCGCAACCGATAATTGTAATTCTGAAGTAAGTGTTACTAACGATGCTCCTGAAGAATTCCCTCTTGGAGAAACCACCGTGACCTGGACTGTTACTGACAATGCCGGTAACACTGCTACCTGTATCCAGTTAGTGACCGTGATCGATGATCAGGCTCCTGAAGTGGAATCCATGCAGAATATTACTGTAGACAGTGATCCCGGAATTTGTGGGGCTGTGGTTGAATTCGGAATGGTAGGCGCTACCGATAACTGTGAACTGGAATCGGTTGAAGTGACTGAAGGATTTACTTCAGGTTCTACCTTCCCAATAGGAACCACTACTGTAACCTGGACCGTTACCGATGCTTCAGGAAATACCGCTACTTCAAGTTTTACTGTTACTGTCGAGGACAATGAGTCTCCAGAGATTACCTGTCCTGGTGATATGACAGTGAGCACTGAAGAAGCTCAGAACTATGCAGTGGTTGATTTTGACAATGCCACCGCTTCCGATAACTGTTCAGTAACTGTAGAGCAAACCGGAGGCCCTGTTTCAGGATCTCAGTTCCCAATAGGAAATACCGTGGTTACCTTTACAGCTACCGATGCAGCTGGAAACACTTCCGAATGTAGCTTTAATGTTACTGTGGAAGACAATGAGGATCCTACTATTGTATGTCCTGATAATATTGACACCAGTGTTGATGGAGGTATATGTGGTGCCGCAGTAGAATTTACGGCTCCGGAAGGAATGGATAATTCTGGAAATGTAACCGTAGAACAAACTGCCGGTCCTGCTTCAGGAGAAGTATTCCCTGTAGGAACCACCACAGTGACTTTCACTGCTACTGATGAAGCCGGAAATACAGTTGATTGCAGCTTTGATGTGATAGTAAAAGATGACGAGGCTCCTGAGATTGAAGAAATGCAGGATATTACTGTATATGTTGATCCAGATACCTGTGGTGCTGTTGTTGACTTCGACACACCTGAAGCCACCGATAACTGTACAATTGATAGTATAGTATTAACTGAAGGAATGGAACCTGGTTCAGAATTCCCTGTAGGAACCACTCCGGTAACTTATGTGGCGACCGATAACGCGGGTAATACTGTAAGTACCAGCTTTGATGTAACTGTAATTGATAATATCGCTCCAGAAATTCAGTGTCCTGGCGGACCTGTTGAAATAACTGTGGAGAGAGGAACAACTACAGTTACTGTAGAGTATGATGCCATAACAACTACCGATAACTGTGAAGGTACTACCGTGGAAATGACTTCAGGAATTGCTTCCGGAGGAGACTTCCCACTGGGTACAACTACTGTTACTTATACGGTAACTGACGCTGCCGGAAATACAGCTAGCTGTTCTTTCGATGTGATTGTAACCGAAGAAGCACTTCCTCCGGTACCAGATGCTCCTGAAGTGACCATCACTCAGGCTATCTGTGCCGATCCTTTCGGAATGATCGCTGTAACTACTGAGGAAGGCCTGACTTATAGCATCGATGGTGAAAACTATCAGGCTGAAGGAATATTTACCGATCTTGAACCGGGAACTTACCAGGTAACTGCCAGAGATGAGTTCGGTCAGGTATCTGAAGCTACAAGTGTAACAATTGAAGAACCAACTGCTGCGGTAATTGAAACCAGAACTATAGATCTATGTGTGGAAGATTCTACTTATGACCTGTACGATTTACTCCTTGGAGAATACGATACCACAGGAATCTGGGTGGATACTGAAAACACCGGTGCCTTAGATTCAAGTTTTATCGATCCGTCTATGCTCGAGGTTGGAACTTATACTTTCGAATATCAACTTGAAGGTAACTGTCCTTCAATCACCGAAGTCTCAGTTTCTATCAATGATGACTGTGTGGTATTACCGTGTACTATCAGTGATATTCGAGACGGAATATCGAAAGTTGTTACTCCTAATGGAGATATGCACAATGATACTTTTATAATCCAGGGCAACGTAGATTGCGGTTTTATTTTCGATGTAAAAATGTTCAACCGCTGGGGTGCCAAAGTATTTGACGCTAAAAATTATCAGGATAACTGGGATGGCTATTCAGAAAAATCATTCACCAGTTCAAATCAGTTACCTGCAGGAACCTACTACTACGTGATTGAAGTAAGGAACAGTGAATTTAAACCAATCACCGGTTATATCTATCTAGGAACAAAATAAAAAAGGGAAACCATGAAAAAAGTATATTTAGTCATATTAATTCTTTTTGTTGCAGCCCCGGGATTTTCGCAACAGCTCCCTCAGTTTACGCAATATATGTATAATACAATCTCGATCAATCCTGCGTATGCAGGGAGTAGGGATGCCTTTTCGATCATTGGGCTGCACAGAAGTCAGTGGGCTGGTTTTGAAGGTGCCCCTACCACGCAAACCCTTTCTGTTAACTCTCCATTGAGTAATGACAAGGTCGGTTTGGGATTGTCAATTATCAATGACAATGCGGGATACGAAAATTATACCTATGCTTACGGAGATTTCTCATACCGTTTGGACCTGAGCGCAGATGTTACTTTGCGTATGGGGCTAAAAGCCGGGATGAGCTACTATAATCTTGAAGATGAACTGTTCACAGAGCCTGACGTGCTCGCTGACCCATATTTTCAGGACCAGATCAACAGATGGACGCCAAATTTCGGGCTAGGTTTTTATTTGTCGTCCCAGGACTGGTACATAGGGCTTTCAGCTCCTAAACTGATCAACAATAATAACAATGAGTTCAGCGAGTATTTGGCTCTGGAACAGGTTCATTACTACCTTACCGGTGGTTACGTATTTGATCTTAGCGATAATGTAAAGCTAAGACCCACTACGATCCTGAAAGCGACCAAGGGCGCACCTCTTTCTGTAGATGTGACTGCCACTGCGATTTTCAATGAAAAGTTCTATTTAGGGGCTTCTTACAGGATTGACGATGCGGTTGGAGCTTTTATGGATGTTCAGCTATTCGATGGTTTCAGGGCAGGATATGCTTACGAATACCCGATTTCTGATATTCGTCCTTACACCTCCGGTTCACATGAAATATTGCTGATCTACGAAATAAGGTTTAAAAATACCAGGTACAAATCACCTCGATTCTTCTAATATAAAGCCTGTTTATTATGAAAAAATTCTACTATCTGATAATATTTCTGCTTCTCGCTGGCAATGTTGTGCTGGCCCAGAGCGGCAAACAGAAAAGAGCGGACAAGCTTTATAACGAGTTTGCCTACCTTAAAGCAGCAGACCTTTATAAGGAACTGATCGCGAATGATTATAAAGTATCTGAAAACAGCAAAAAGCTGGGAGATACTTACATGATGCTTAGGAGTCCGGAAAATGCCGTGCACTACTATGGCGATGTGATCGATGAGCAAAATATCAATCCTGAATATTACTATAAGTATTCCCAGGCTCTTCGCGGAGTCAAGAGATATGATGAATCCCGTGAATACTTACAGAAATACCTGGAAAGCAGTGATACTTCCCAGGAAATAGAAGATATGCTCGAGAAAGATGTATATAAGGCAAAAGCCACCTATACCCTTCAGCCTTCAGCTTTTAATTCTGGTATGAGTGATTTTGGGGTTTTTGTAAATGCTGATAAGATTTATTTTGTTTCTGCCCGCGGTGATGCGCAGGTGAAATCTAAAACTTACAGCTGGAATGGAGAGCCTTTCCTTGATATATATGTCATGGACAAAAATACAGGTACCGTTACTCCCGTTCCCGGCGATGTAAATACAAAACTTCATGACGGTCCCGTCACTATTTCTCCTGATGGGAAAACCATGTATTTTACAAGAAATAATTATATCGATAATAAAGAAGGTAAACCTGATAAAAACGGGAAGCTAAAAACCAATAATTTGAAGTTATACTCTGCCACCTGGAATGGCAGTGAATGGAATAACGTAAAAGAACTTCCTTTCAGCTCTCAAAAATATTCTGTTGGCCATCCCAGCCTTTCCCCTGATGGAAAGACACTTTATTTCACTTCAGATATGCCCGGAGGAATGGGAGGGACCGATATTTACAAGGTAAGCATCAATGAAAATAATACTTTTGGAAGTCCACAGAATTTAGGGGAACCCATAAATACAGTTCATGATGAAACCTTCCCGTATATGGATTCTGACGGAACGCTATATTTTTCCTCTAACGGACATGCCGGATTCGGACTTTTCGACATTTTCAGAATAAATCCTGAAAAAGACGATGCTGTGGAAAATCTTGGAGAACCCATAAACAGCAATATGGACGATTTCGCCTATTTCCAGGTTTCCGACTCCAGAGAAGGATATATTTCCAGCAACAGAGAGAGCCAAAGCGACAATATTTTTGTCTTTAATAAAATGAATCCGCTTGTCCTGAAAGGTACGGTTACCGATGCAGTCAATGATAAACCAGTGGCTGATGCAACTGTACGGGTGATGAATGATGAGAATGAACAGATCGCTTTCCTACAAACCGATTCTACCGGACATTACCAGACAGAAATTACAAGAGGTATCGTTTATCCTGTTGAAGCGAAACAAATAGAATATGAAACTTTCAACGGAAAAGTAGATGCCCAAAATGCCAATGATAAAGATGAAATCGTTTATGATATTCAGCTGGATCCGGTAAAAGACGTGGAATATCTGGCAGAAATCGATCAGATTTACTTTGATTTTGATAAATCTAATATTCGTCCAGATGCAGCAAAAGAACTGGATAAACTGGTTGAACTAATGAAGAATGAATATCCCGATCTTGTGATCGCCATTGGCTCTCATGCCGATAGAAGAGGTACTGATGCCTATAACCAGAAACTTTCTGAAAGAAGGGCAAAATCAACCTATGATTATCTTGTTGCCCATGGTATTGATCCTTCCAGGATAAAAGACTACAAAGGTTACGGGGAAAGCCAGCCGGCCGTTAAATGTGACCGTTGTACTGAAAAAGAATATCAATTGAACAGAAGATCTATGTTCCATGTGGTTAAAATGGAATAAAGTTTAACTAACCAGAAAGAAAGAGGCTACTGAGGGTTTTGAGTTCCCCCTTTATTTTTCTCTAGTTCGAGGAAGATTAAAAACTTCAGGTGGCCTCTTTCTCATTATAAAGTCTAATTGCCGTCGATTATCTGGGGTTTACCAGTAAGATTTGAGCATAAAGCAGTAAATCGACCCCAACAAATCGATGAAAAGAAAAAGGTTCAGCCTCTAGCCTGAACCTTTTTCGATTTTATTCCTTTCCTATAAAGTCAATTCTAATTTTTTGGCACAGTTGCTGCAAATATTTAAGCAGCTAAGCTATTTTAGCATAATTTTCAGCTCAAAAACTTGAATATGAAGAAGATATTTGCACTACTCTCTCTTTTTGTGCTTTTGATTGCATGCCAGAAAGAAGAGATCGATACCCCCAATAGCAGTAATAATAATACTTCCGGCGACCAGCCTGAAGAAAATCTTGATTACCAGATAAAAGATTTCGTCTGGACCGGCCTGAATGAGATTTATTTGTATAAAGACGATATTTCGGAATTAGCTGACAATTTTTTTGCGAACAGTTCAGAAAGAACCGATTTCTATAATTCCTACAATTCGCCCGAGTCTATGTTTGACGATTTACTCTCCCAGGAAGACCGTTTCAGTTTTATTACCGATGATTATAATAAGCTCGAAGAAAGCTTTGATGGAATAAGCGGAAGTACAGGTATTAAATACGGCTTCGGAAAAATCAGGAATACCGATAATTATTTTGGTTTTCTCGAATACATCTTACCTGGAACCTCTGCAGAGGAAGCTGGTTTAGAAAGAGGCACTGTCTTTACTGAAGTAAACGGCCAAAAACTCACCAAAGATAATCTTACTGATCTATTGAGTTCGTCTTCCATTACCATTAATATCGGGAAAGTTGTTGACGGCACCATAGAGATGAGCGATGAAACCGTAACGCTTACTGATGAACGATACACTGAAAATCCCGTTTATATTTCCAAAACCTTTAAAATAGATAACCATCAAATTGGCTACTTAATGTATAATAGTTTTATTGGTGATTTTGATGATGAATTGAATGCCAGTTTTGGTGATTTTAAGGCTCAGGGCATTTCAGATTTGATTTTGGACCTTCGCTATAACGGAGGTGGTTCGGTTGAATCGGCCATAGATCTGGCCAGTATGATTACCGGGCAGTTCGAAGATGAAATATTCATGAAAGAACAGTGGAACGATAAGTACCAGGAATATTTTGAAACCTATGAGCCGGATACAATTGTAAATCGTTTCGATTCTAAAATTAGAACCGGAGAGATGATCAATAGTTTAAATCTGAATAGGGTTTATATATTGACATCAAGAGCAACAGCCTCTGCCAGTGAATTAGTGATCAATGGCCTGGCTCCTTATATAGACGTCGTACAGATAGGTGATAAAACCACTGGAAAGTTCCAGGCTTCAGTGACTTTATATGATAGTCCTGATTTTAATAAGGATAATCCCGATTTAAATACCGACCACACCTATGCATTACAGCCTCTTGTATTTAAAAGCCTTAATGCAGATGGCAGAACAGACTATTCAGATGGATTAACTCCTGCTATCTCTTATATTGAGGATTTAGGGAATATGGGAACTTTAGGTGAAACCTCAGAGCCACTCCTCCAGATCGCTATTAGTGAAATAACAGGAAACGCTTCTGCCAGGAGTAAAATTTCCCAAAATAAAGGATTAGATAGAACAAAGTTTGAAATTGTGGGTCAGGGAGAAATGAATGATCTAAATTATCAACGTATGTACATAGATAAATTACCTTCTATCTCACAATAAGGAAGAATAAACAAAAAAAATCCCGCCATTCCGGCGGGATTTTTTTGTATTAAAACTTATTTAAAATTCTTAAACTTATTAAAAAAGCTTCTATTTTCTTAAATCAAATTGAACCTGGAAAATGAAATTCTAAAATTAACTTAATACCGAAGAGTAAATAATAAAAAAAAGGGCCAGCCTCTAGCCTGAACCCTTTTCTTCGATTTGGGGGGAAAACAAAACTTGCGGTTTTACTTTTTAATGAAAATATTCGTGAAATAATTTTTTCCTTCTTCGTCCTGTCTAACAGAAATTCCAAAATGCGTAAGGTCTCCTTCAATATTATGCTTATGCTCTTTGCTCTTTAACCAGGCATTTACCACTGCATCTGCGGTTCGGTAGCCGTAAGCAACGTTTTCACTAACTGTCTTGGCTCCAAGCTCGTTCATAAAATAAGAAGCGCGCTGGGCAAAATTGTCATGACTTACCGTGCCTTGGTCAATCATATGATCATCATGCATTTCAGCTTCGATAGAAAGATCATTGATAGGCAGTAGTTCACTCAGGCCATTCGCTTTTCTGTAAATATTGATGTCTTCAAGAATCTCAACTTCAATGTCTGAATAATCATAATTTACCTTCCTGGTGACTACCTGGTCATAAGGAGTTACTTCATCCTGAAGACTCTCCTTGGAGCACGATGTAAGAAACACCGTACACATTATTAACATAAAACCTGTTAAAGTAATTTTTTTCATAGGTACACATGTTAGATTCAGGGACGATAAATGTACATATATCTCCGACTAAATGCGCCTAAAACTTAAAATTTCTTGAAAATTTGGTATTTTTTAACATTAATTGTAGGAAAATATGGTCAACAACTGGAAACCAATGCCTTACATGACCATTTTACGGAAGTGTTATTCAACGATTATTTCTTTACCATCATCGGCTAAAATGATATTCTCAAAGATGGCTGAGGCCTCGGTACGAAATAGTTCAATATTTGAATAGCGGGTAGAATAATGCCCGAGAATGAGCATTTTTACATGCGCTGCTTTAGCTATGCTGGCAGCCTGCTTTGCCGTGGAGTGTTTTGTGGGAAAAGCGAGTTCTTCCTGTTCGTCTAAAAAAGTGGATTCATGATATAAAGCTGTACAACCTTCGATTAATGGAACAATTTCAGGGTTATACACAGTATCGCTACAGAAAGCATACGATTTAGGCGGTGGCGGATCTGCGGTAACGAGCTGGTTCTTAATAAATTCACCATCCTCTGAAACTACATCTTTTCCTTTTTTCAGACTTTTGTAAAGAGTAACATCTATATTATACTTCACCGCTTCATTGATGAGCAGTTTACGCTCACCTGCTTTTTCCTTAAAAAGAAAACCATTGGTGTAGATCCTGTGCTTTAGAGGAATTGTACTTACCTCCACTTTATCATCTTCGAAAAGCAATTCAGGTTCTTTAGAAGTGAGTTCATGAAAGATAAGCGGATAATTGGTCCAGGAATTTGCCAGTTTCATCTGAAGTGTAATGATCTGCTTTATTCCTTTGGGGCCATAAATATGAAGTTCTTTTTCCCTGTTCAGCAAACGGAAAGTGGAAACCAGGCCTACGAGTCCGTAAAAATGATCCCCATGCAGATGGGAAATAAAAATATGCCTGATCTTCGAGAATTTTATTTTATTCCTTCTGAGTTGCACCTGAGTACCCTCTCCACAATCTATCAGGAAAAGATGATTCTTTATTTCAAGAACCTGGGAAGTAGGATTGGTAAAACTTCGGGGAGTTGCGGCATAACATCCAAGAATAGTAACTTTCATTCAACAGTTTTAGGGGCTGGTTTAAAAACCAAGATCTCTCTGTATTTCGTCCATCTGGATCATATCTTCGGCTTCCTGCCTGCTGGGAACAACTACAAGTTCTTCCGGCAGTTCATCAATCCCCAAAGCATCATTAATAATTACGAAGCTTTTATTATTCCTTCTATGCAGATTTGAAAATTCGAGAAAACCCATTAAATTTTCATTGGTTAGATCATGATAAGAAGTCAAATCGATAATCAGATTCTCTTCAGCAAGTTCCTTTTCTTTCCGTGTCAATTCAGATATAAAATCGGTAAGTTCCTGGTTATCATTTCTGATTATAAGAAAATTCTCTTTTCTTGAACTTTTCATCTGCTTCTCTCTATTTTGTTTTTTAGATCAGTGGCAATTTTTACATTTCAGCTGAAGGAGCTATGACTCCTGATCAAAGTACTGAAATTACTTTTAAAGTTAAGAAAAAGTATGGCTAACCTAAAAATACTATTGCTTGATTTTAGAAGCCAGCAGGTAAATAGCAGCCATTCTCACCGCAACTCCATTCTGAACCTGATCGAGAATAATCGCATTTTCAGCATCGGCAACATCGCTGGTGATCTCCACTCCCCTGTTGATGGGTCCCGGGTGCATGATAATTATTTCCTTACCCAGGGATTCCAGTAGTTTTTTATTTAGTCCAAATTGCTTCACATATTCTCTCGTGCTGGGAAAATAATTTATCTCCATTCTTTCATTCTGAACTCTTAGCATATTAGCCACATCACACCATTCTAAAGCCTTCCTTAAATTAGGCTCCACTTTCACTCCCAAAGATTCAATATGTTTTGGCATTAGAGTTCCTGGGCCGCAAACGCTCACTTCGGCTCCCTGCATTTTTAGGGCGAAAATATTGGAAAGTGCTACCCGGCTATGAAGAATATCCCCTACGATCACCACTTTTTTACCGTTGACTTCTCCCAGTCTTTCCCTGATGGAATAAGAATCAAGTAAAGCCTGGGTAGGGTGTTCATGCGCCCCGTCTCCGGCATTGATAATACTTGCCTTCACATGTTTTGATAGAAAAATTCCCGCACCAGGATTCGGATGCCGCATCACGACCATATCTACTTTCATCGAAAGGATGTTGTTCACGGTATCTATAAGGGTTTCCCCTTTCTTCACCGAAGAAGAAGCCGCTGAAAAATTGATCACATCGGCACTTAGCCTTTTCTCAGCCAGTTCAAAAGACAGGCGCGTACGGGTGCTGTTCTCAAAAAAAAGATTGGCAATGGTAATATCGCGCAGCGAAGGAACTTTTTTAATGGGACGATTAATGACTTCTTTAAAATGATCGGCTGTTTTGAAGATAAGTTCAATATCCTCTTTCTTCAGATATTTGATCCCTAATAAGTGATCTACACTTAATTCGCTGCTCATTTTGCTTTATTTTGAAATAAGATAAACCGCATCTTCCCCATCGTTCTCCTTCCAGCTTACCTTTACTTTTTCTTCGTTGATCGCATCTACCTGCCTGCCATTATAATCCGGCTGAATAGGTAAATGCCTGCTGAACCTTCTGTCTATCAAACATAAAAGTTCAATTTCCTTAGGACGTCCAAAGGATTGGATCGCGGTCAATGCCGCCCTGATACTGCGTCCCGTATATAAAACATCGTCGATAAAAACCACGCGTTTTTCCTCGACGATGAAATCAATTTTCGTTTTATTGGCTTCCAACGGCTTATCGCTTCTTCTGAAATCATCACGGTAAAAGGTAATATCCAGTTGACCGGATTTGATATTTTGAAGATCGTATTCTTCCTTCAGGATTTTTTCAATTCGGTGGGCAAGGAAAACGCCGCGGGGTTGAATGCCAACGAGTACCGTATTTTCGAAACTGGTATGTCTCTCAACCAACTGGCAGGCCAAACGATGAAGAATGATATTGATTTCGTTCGCGTCTAGCAGTACTTTACGGCTCATATAGCATTTTGTGAGTTGAAACAAAAGTAAGGTTTTTTTTAATTTCAGCTTCTCCGAAAGCACTTCAAAAATATACATTCTGAAGAATAACTTTTGAACAGCCGCTCTGTATATCTGAAATATTTATTTTAGAGGAAATATTTATATGGAAATTCGTACGCTACAAAACACCTCCACCAGGGAACTTAAAAATTGTTTCAATGCCTCTTTTGCCAATTATGTAGTTCCATTGCAGCTTACGGAAGAGCAGCTGCTGAAGAAGTTTAAAAATGATAATGTAGCCCTTAAATTTTCTACGGGTGTTTTTGAAAATAATAAACTGGTCGGATTTATTTTCAATGGCCTTGACAGTCGAAATGGAATAAAAATGGCCTATAATGGCGGCACCGGTGTGCTTCCTGAATTTCGTGGCCGCGGATTGACTGCCAAAATGTATGAATTTATTCTTCCGAAGCTGAGGCAGGAAGGTATAGAAACCTGTGTTCTTGAAGTGATAGATTCAAACATCCCGGCCATTAAAACCTATGAAAAAATCGGATTCAAAAAGGTTCGGGAACTCATCAGCTTTAAAGGAATTCCGAAAATCACCTCTCAAATTCCTGATACTATAAAAGTTAACGAAACGCTCTTCGATTTGAAAAACCTTCAGAAATCCTGTGATTTTGAACCTTCCTGGCAAAATTCAGAAGAAGCTATAGAGCGCAGCAAGAAGAATCTCAAAATATTCAGTATCCATCAGAAAAATAAAATCTCGGGATTCGTAATTTTTAATCCTGAAAATGGCAGAATTTCTCAATTCGCTGTAGACATGGAAAATCGCCGCATGGGATTGGGAAAAATCCTTTTTAAAAAAGT
Organism: uncultured Flavobacteriaceae bacterium; assembly: GCA_963741865.1. Classification (GTDB taxonomy): domain Bacteria; phylum Bacteroidota; class Bacteroidia; order Flavobacteriales; family Flavobacteriaceae; genus Christiangramia. The sequence continues at coordinate 1,181,156 of CAVUJP010000017.1, read as the reverse complement.
AAGCCAACACCTGCAGCAACCTCTAACGCTGATAAATATCGATCAGCAAAGTGCCGCAAGTATTGGCTTTTTAACCAAAATTGGTTTAGAACCTTTTCTTACTCAGTACGAGATGAAAATGGAGATTTAATTACTCCTTTTCCTTCACCAGCCTGAAACCAGTATATTCTTCAGGAGTTTCACTGCTGCTGCTCAGAGGATCCACAAAATCGTAGGCGCTATAATCATAGATTTCCAGCTCATCGCCATTTCTGTAGTATTCAGCAACATTTCCGCCAATATCGAAGATCTTTTTTTCTCCTATTTTCACGGCGTTACGGCTTCCCACAGGCTGTACCAGGCTTTTAGTCAATTCAGAGGTCTTCTCCTTTAAATCCTCTACATCAATCTGGCTTAACTCATAACCTGCCCAGTAATTAAGGTTATTTTGCCCTTTAAAATTCTTTTGTGCCAGTTTTGTCAATTTTTCTGCTTCCTTTTTATTCGGAAGTCGGTAACCGGAACCGGTAGTTTCTTTCAGCCAGTTCAGGTAATTATCAATTTCTTCTTCGTTTAATCCTGTAACCGGTTCATTGGCATGTAAAACTTCAAGATCTCCGCCTTTAAAAGCGTGATATTGCGCGTTGGTAACTTCAAAACGACCGATAGAAATAGTGTCTTTTCCCAAAGAAACCATTTCGGGAAGAAGTTTTCCCTCTTTCATTTCTCCATAATAGCCTTTTTCGTTCATATTCTTCTGAATGATCAGCTGGGCAGCCAACGGACTGTCTTCTTTAAAAGCTTCGTTTTTATCTTCATCTTTCTTGAAAAGATATTTATCGATCCAGGCGATCTCTTCTTTCATTTTACGCAGCTGGTGGGTTACCTTCTGCAAACCATGAGGCTGCCCGGGAAACCAGAGAAACTTTACCGGCGCCTCCCCTACCTGCTGTAATCCGCGATAATATTCCCAGCCCTGATCTCGAGGCACGGCGCGGTCTTCACTTCCGTGGAAGATAATTGTGGGAGTTTTTATCTTTTCGATCTCAAAAATTGGAGAATTCTCAACATACCATTCGTTATATCCTTTTCCGTTGGTATCATCCCAGGGAGCGCCACCCATGTAACTCTGGTCAAAGGTCACTCCGAACTGACAGGTTCCGTAATCTGAAGTCCAGTTTACATCTCCCGCTCCGGGTGCCGCGACTTTAAACATATCGGGATATTGAAGCGTCATCCAGGTGGTAAGGATTGCACCATTAGACCAGCCTTTAATTCCCAGCATCTCCATGTCTATCATACCTTTTTCATTGAGAAAATCAATTCCTTTTTTTATATCCTCCTGATCCAGGCTGTAGTAATTTCCATTTTTTATAGATTCTATAAATTCAAGGCTATGTGATCCGGAACCATGATAATTAGGCTTCATAACAAAGGCTCCCTTATCGGTATATATCTGCGGAAAGTACGCCCAGCTTTCTGACCATGAATCCTGATCGACGCCGGTAGGACCTCCATGAATGGAAATGATCAGCGGATATTTTTTTCCTTTTTCGTAATCCTTCGGATAATATAGAATCCCGCTGATGGAATCATTATTCGCTCCTTTCCAGTAGATCACTTCAGATTTTGCAATGGGCTTTTTCTTGAGCTTATCGTTTAAGGAAATAAACTCTTTTACATTTTCCAGTTCAATGTTTCTTCGGCGTTTATGAAGATCGGCAACAAAATACTGTGGCAATTTGGAAGCTGTCGAATAGGTGTAAAGCAATTTATTTCCAGCCTCATCGATATCAAGAAGTTCGGTATGCAAAGCTTTTTCTCCAAGATCGAATTCCTGCATTCTCCAGCTGTTCCCGTCCTTAATATAGGCGGCGATCTTTTTGTAAGCACCATTTGCCAGCTGGGCGATCACATCATTTCCCGAAACCAGGTAATTGCTCTCCAGGCCTTTGTCCCAGTGAAGATCGACTTTTTTATAATCATTATTAGAAAGGTCATAATAGTATAGTTCTGAAATTCCCGCACCCTGCCATTCAGGATTTGAAGATTTTGTCGCGATAAAATAGAAGCCTTTAGAATCGGCTGTAAATTTGAAGTTTCCGGGAGATTGAAGTCCTTTTAACACCTGATTTTCATTTCCCGTAGTTAGGTTTTTCAGAAAATAAGTTGGTTTAGGATTGCCATCCACTCCAAAATCTGGACTCATGGTAAGACGATAAATAAGGTAATTCCCATCTCGTGATACTTCATAATCTGAAACCCGGTAATCATTTTCGGTGATCCTTTTTATTTCTTCTGATTTCAGATCGTAAGAATAGATCCTGCTCGGATTCCAGTGAAGCGTGTCTTCAATGATCTGTGTATCATCCTTTTCATTTTCGATATCATAAAGGCTTTTCCCTTCCGAAGAAACAAAAAAGAGCGTATGATCATCTTTCCATTTAAAATTGCTGATATCCTCATCGAATTCATGAACACTTTCCGGTTCTCCTCCATACAAGCTCAGTTTCCATAGCTTTTTTCCTTTATCACGTGAAGAAGTGAAATAGACATATTCATTTTTTTTGCCGAAAAGAGCGTTCCCTTCGCTCTCTTCGCCCCGGGTGAGCTGGATGGTCTTAAATTTTTCATCCTTATTCAAATCCAGACGGGTAAGAAATAAATTATTGACAAATTTATCTTCTTTTTCAAGGGTCTTCCGTTTAGACCAGACCACTTTTTTAGCGTCGGGAGAAAATGTTGGATTACCAACGTATTCGATATTGATAATTTCGTTGGGTTCCCATTTTTGATCTTCCTGGGCGGTAATCGGGGAAATAAGAACCAGACCCAGCAGGTAAAGTAAATTTTTCTTCATTTGATTTTTAAGATTTTCATTAAATATAGCACGATTGGAATAATTTGCAGGTAAAATCAGCCGAAAATGGGTTATTTGTTGGAAATAATTGCCCATTCCTACGAAGCAACAAAAATTAGTAAATTAGGTTCATTAATTTTTCTATTTTGTAACTACATGAAATTCTTAATTCTGATCTCCTTTTTTATAGCTTTTACTTCCTACTCTCAGAAAGCTCCCAAATTTTCACAACTTTTGAAAGAGTCACCGGCCATTGAAGGAAAGCAGGAGTATCTAAAATCTCCTTATGTAACCGCCGGAAGAAGGACGTATATCGTGGGCTATCAAAATGGTACTTTTCCCGAAATAGGCTGGCATATTAAAGGAGAAATGGGAGGCGTCTGGAATCATCCCATTAAACTTTTTGATGGTTTTGAAGCGGAAATAATTTCGGGAAAAGATACCCTAAAACTGAATCATGCCGACTCTTTTACGAATTATCCGATTGCAAGTAAGCATATTTTCAAATTTGAAGATCAAAAGATTGAAGTTGAAAGATGGCAATTCGTACCCGATGAACAGCAGGGGCTGGTTTTTCAGTTTGTTCTTCATAATAAGTCAGAAAATATTCAGAAAATAAACTTCACTTTTAAGTCTTTTTCAGACCTGCGCCCTACCTGGCTGGGAGAAAGAACCGAAATGAAAGATAGCCCGGACCGTTCGGCTTATAATATCAATAATCATTATATAATCTTTAAAGACAGCCTTAGCCCCTGGTATGCCTTAGTTGGAAACAGGCGGGAACCAGTCGCACAAACTGCTGTCGAATCACCATATCAGGGTAATGGAACCGGAAGATCCCTAACTTATGAGATAACCATTCCTGCCAATGGCGCTGAGAGCATCGATTTTTTTATTTCCGGTTCTTACCATTCAGCCGACGAGGCATTAAAAAATTACAGGTACATCAGAGAAAATCTTCAGAAAGAAATCACTAATAAAAAAGAGAAGTATTCCGCTTTAGCGGAAAAGTCAAAACTGACAATCCCCGATCAGAAAATTCAGCAGACCTTTGAATGGCTTAAATACAATAGCGAATGGCTGGTGCAGGAAGTTCCTGAAATCGGAACAGGGATCACTGCCGGTATTCCCGATTATCCGTGGTGGTTTGGGGTGGATAGCGAATATGCGCTCAAAGGCTATATGGCGATCGGGCAGGAAGAAGCGGTGAATAAAACAATTCGTTTGCTGGACAGTGTTTCGATGGCCGTGAACGGTAATGGCCGAATCATCCATGAAATGTCGACCAACGGTGCGGTTTTCAATAAAGGAAATATCAATGAAACCCCTCAGTTCGCCTCACTGATCTGGGAAATTTTTAAATGGAATGGCGACAGGGAATTTTTGAAGAAATATTTTCCCACGATCAAAAAAGGACTCTCCTGGCTTATGATTGAAAATGATCAAAATAAAAACCTTTTTCCAGATGGCTTCGGAATGATGGAAATTCACGGCCTTGATAGTGAGATGATCGATGTGGCTTCTTACACACAACGCGCTTTCGCCGATGCCGCACAGATCGCGGCTGTGCTTGATCTGGATTCTATAAGTGCTGAATATTCAAAAACTTCCGAAAAGCTGAAGAAAAAGATCAATTCCGAATTCTGGTCGGAAGAATTTAATTCTTACGCCGACTTTATCGGCACCGATAAACAGGCGCTAAAATTAATAGAAGATGCTTTAATAAGAGCCGATACGCTTGATAAACCCTGGTCGGTCAAGGAACTGCAGAAAACGAAAGCATATATTCTTGAGAATCCCTCTAACGAGCCCCGCCCCTTTGTACTGCACCATAACTGGGTAGTAAATACGCCAATGGAAATGAAGATCGCCGATTCTGCCAAAGCCGAAAAAGCCTTGAAAACTGCCGAAACTTATACCAATCCTTTTGGAGTTTTTGTCACAGGCATTGATAGGGATGAATCTTCAGAGACCGGAAACAGCAGTTTTAAAGGTAGCAAAAGCTTTTCGTATACAGGGGCGGTAATGACACTGCCAACCGGTGTGCAGGCAACAGCCGAAAATAATTACGGTCACCCGGAGAAAGCCCTGGAATACCTGAAAAAAATGAGCAATTCCTTCAGCTATGCCTTTCCCGGCAGTATGTATGAGGTTTCTCCCGATTATGGAATGATCACCCAGGCCTGGACGATCTATAGTTTTGCCATTCCTATTATTCAGCAGTTTTTTGGAATTCAGCCGATGGCATCGGAAAAAACCATCACCATTCAGCCTCAAATGCCTACGGAATGGAAGTCAGCTTCCCTCGAAAATGTTCAGGTTGCTGGGAACAACATCTCTCTATTTTATTCCGAAGAAGAAAACGGAAAAATTTCAGTAAAAGTTACTCAAAGTCAGCCCGACTGGAAAATGAAAATAATACTTCCAAAAGCTGATTACAGTAGCAAAGGCGAATTACTTTCCGAAGAAAATCATATCAAGCAGTCAATTTTTATAATGACAGGAAGAGAAATTCAGATTTCAGGCGAATAATTTCAAACCTAAAAGAGCAAAAATTCTAAAATAAAAAACCTCCCAGCCAGGCTGAGAGGTTTTTCTTTTTTAGAAATATCAGGAAAATTATTTCTTCCCTTCCATTTTATCTTTAAGTGCCTGAAGATCGGCATTCACATCACCAATAGTAGTATTGGCATTGTTTTGAGCTGCTGCTTTCTTAGCGGCCTGCTTAACAATTTTTTGCTCTTCTTCTTTGTGAATTGTCATGTGAGAAGCTACCACTCTCTTGAATTCTTTGTTGAATTCAATGATCTGGAATTCGGCTTCTTCACCTTTCTTCAGTTTACTTCCGTCTTCTTTCTCAAGATGTCTCTGAGGCACAAAAGCAGTGATATCTTCATTAAAGTCGATAGTCGCACCTTTGTCTACGATCTCATCGATCTTGGCAGTATGCTTGGTTCCAACGGCGTACTCTTTCTCGTACTTATCCCATGGATTATCCTCGATTTGCTTGTGACCAAGGCTTAATTTTCTGCCTTCAACGTCGAGTTCAAGAACTACAACTTCAAGCTCATCTCCTACATTGCAGAATTCTGATGGATGCTTGATCTTCTTAGTCCAGGAAAGATCAGAGATATAGATCAATCCGTCGATTCCTTCTTCAAGTTCTACGAATACACCAAAGTTGGTGAAGTTACGTACGATACCAGTGTGTTTGGAACCAACTGGATATTTAGAAGTGATATCGGTCCATGGGTCAGGAGTCAGTTGCTTGATACCAAGAGACATTTTTCTGTCTTCTCTGTCAAGAGTAAGGATCTGAGCTTCTACCTCATCACCAACGTTTACAAAATCCTGAGCAGATCTCAAGTGAGTGCTCCAGGACATTTCAGAAACGTGGATAAGACCTTCAACACCTTCAGCTACTTCGATAAATGCACCGTAATCTGCGATCACAACAACTTTACCTTTCACTTTATCACCTACTTTTAGTTCTTCGTCAAGAGCATCCCAAGGGTGCTGGCTCAACTGCTTAAGACCAAGCTGAATTCTCGTTTTAGACTCATCAAAGTCCAGAATTACGACATTCAGCTTTTGATCAAGTTCAACGATCTCATTTGGATGGTTGATTCGAGACCAGCTAAGGTCTGTGATGTGAACAAGTCCGTCAACACCTCCAAGGTCAACAAATACACCGTAAGAAGTGATATTTTTAACAGTACCTTCAAGTACCTGACCTTTTTCAAGCTGACTGATGATTTCTTTCTTCTGCTCTTCAATATCGGCTTCGATAAGCGCCTTGTGAGAAACTACCACGTTTTTGAATTCATGGTTGATTTTCACTACTTTGAATTCCATGTTCTTACCAACGTAAGCATCGTAATCACGAATAGGCTTCACATCGATTTGTGAACCTGGAAGGAAGGCTTCGATCCCAAATACATCTACGATCATACCACCTTTGGTACGACATTTAATGAATCCGTTCACTACAAGACCTTCATCATGAGCTTTGTTCACGCGTTCCCATGCTTTGATAACACGAGCTTTACGGTGAGAAAGGATAAGCTGACCGGTTGCGTCTTCACGAACATCGATCAATACCTCAACATCATCTCCTACTTTAAGATCTGGGTTGTAACGGAATTCGTTAAGAGAAATAACTCCCTCACTTTTCGCATTTATGTCGATAATTGCATCACGGTCGGTGATATTGATCACTTTACCGGTTACAACTTCATCGTCTAAAGTGTCTACGAAATTTTCTTCAACCAGCTTTTCAAATTCTTCCAGCTTCTCATCATCGATAGGATCAATTCCTTCTTCGTAGTTGTGCCAGTTAAATTCTTTTAGGAAAGTCTCAGGATTTTCCTGTTGTTTTTCTGGTTCAGGTTGAGAATCGGTAGCCATACCTGCTACATCCTGAACTTCAAGCTCTTCATTTTGAGCTTCTTTGTTTTGTGTTTCTTCAGCCATTACTGACTATAAAATTTGTATTCTGTGTTTCCCCGGAAATCTTTAAGCAAAATAAAACTACAGAAGTGATTTTACATTTTTGATTATCAAGCCTTTTTGGATTTCCGGTCTTCTGCCAAAAAGGAGTGCAAAAATAAGATTATAAACAATAAGCTGCAACTAATGTTCCAATAAATTGCAGCTATACGGTTAATTTTTAAAAATTAGGAATTTATCTCTTCTATTTTATCTTTTGCCAGCTTCAGAACTTCTTCAAACTGCTCTTCCAAATTCATGGACGAATTATCGAATTCCACGGCATCTTCGGCTTTTCGCAGTGGTGAATCTTCCCTTGTAGAATCAAGAAAATCACGATCTTTTACATTTTTCAGCACCTCATCGTATTCTATTTCATCTCCCCTTTCTACAAGTTCATCAAAACGTCTTTGCGCCCGCTGCCGGGTAGAAGCGGTCATGAAAATTTTCAGCTCGGCTTTCGGAAAAACCACGGTACCAATGTCACGGCCATCCATGACGATACCTTTATCTTTACCCATTTCCTGCTGTTGCTGCACGAGCATTTTACGAACTTCGGGAATCGCAGCTACCTGGCTCACATGTTTGGAAACATCCATATAACGAATTTCCTTTTCCACATTTTCATCATTCATATAGATCTCACCATATCCTAATTCATCATTAAAGACAAACTTCAGACTGATGAAAGGAAGATGTCTTACGATGGCTTCACGGTCAAAATTCCCATCAGCCACAAAAACCTTACGCATCATATAAAGTGTTACCGCACGGTACATGGCACCGGTATCCACATAAACATACCCGAGTTCACGAGCCAGTTTCCTGGCGACCGTACTTTTTCCGGTGGAGGAGAATCCGTCGATTGCAATTGTAATTTTCTTATCCATTTAAAATGTTTTCTGCGCAGGCAAAGTTACTTTTTTCAGAAAGAAAAGAAGAATAAAAAAGCCCTGCATCGCAGGGCTTCTCTTTTATAACTTCTTAGCGTTTTTCACATTTTCATTGGTAATTGCGATGTCAATAACTTCGCTCATTTCCTTCACATAATGGAAGGTGAGACCTTTAAGATATTCATCTTTTATCTCGTTGATATCGCGGCGGTTATCTTCACAAAGTATTATCTCTTTAATACGCGCTCTTTTTGCCGCCAGTATTTTTTCTTTTATCCCTCCTACCGGAAGCACTTTTCCGCGAAGCGTGATCTCACCAGTCATGGCGATGCTCTTTTTTACCTTTTTCTGAGTGAAAAGTGACACCAGAGAAGTCAGCATGGTAATTCCTGCACTCGGCCCGTCTTTAGGAGTGGCTCCTTCTGGTACGTGAATATGCACATTATACTGGTCGAAAATTGAAGGAATAATGCCTAATCTTTCGGCATTGGCCTTAATATATTCCATGGCGATCGTAGCCGATTCTTTCATCACTTTCCCAAGGTTTCCCGTAATGCTGAGGTTTCCTTTTCCTTTGGAAAGAATAGATTCTATAAAGAGAATGTCACCGCCCACGCTGGTCCATGCAAGTCCGGTAACCACACCGGCAACTTCATTATTTTCGTATTTGTCGCGTTCCATCTTTGGACTTCCAAGAATTTCGATCACATCTTCAGTGCTTATTTTCACGTTATACTCCTCCTCCATCGCGATGTTTTTGGCGGCATAACGAACTACTTTCGCGATCTGCTTTTCAAGACCCCGAACTCCCGATTCTCTGGTATAGCCTTCAATGATCTTTTCAAGTTGTTTTTTACCAATTTTAAGATGCTCAGAATTTAAACCATGTTCTTCCAGTTGTTTTGGCAGAAGATGCCTTTTGGCAATCTGAACCTTCTCTTCGATGGTATAACCTGTCACATTGATGATCTCCATACGATCCCTTAATGCAGGCTGGATGGTGCTCAAGGAATTACAGGTCGCGATAAACATCACTTTAGAAAGATCAAATCCCATTTCGAGGAAGTTATCATGGAAACTGCTGTTCTGCTCCGGATCCAGTACTTCCAGTAAAGCGGAAGAAGGATCTCCGGCATTTCCTATCGCCAGTTTATCGATTTCGTCAAGTACAAAAACCGGATTGCTGGTGCCGGCTTTTTTAAGGCTCTGAACGATCCTGCCGGGCATCGCACCAATATAGGTCTTACGGTGACCTCTAATTTCGGCTTCATCACGGAGTCCTCCCAGAGAAATTCTAACGTATTCCCTGCCGAGGGCTTCGGCTATTGATTTTCCCAAAGAGGTTTTACCAACTCCAGGAGGTCCATAAAGGCACAGAATCGGTGATTTCATATCATTTCGCAGTTTGAGCACCGCGAGATACTCAATGATCCTTCGTTTTACGTCATCCAGACCATAATGATCGCGATCCAGGATTTTTTTCGCTCTTTTTAAGTCAAATTTATCCTTACTGAATTCATTCCAGGGAAGATCAAGGAATAGATCCAGGTAATTCCGCTGAATGGAATATTCTGCCACCTGCGGATTCATGCGCTGCATTTTGGAAAGCTCCTTCTCGAAATGCTGCTGAACATCCTTGCCCCACTTTTTGTCTTTTGCGCGTTGGCGCATCTCTTCAATCTCACCTTCATGTGATACACCTCCAAGTTCTTCCTGGATGGTCTTCATTTGCTGGTGAAGAAAATACTCCCGCTGTTGCTGGCTCATATCGCTCTGTACCTTGCTCTGGATATCGTTCCTGAGTTCCAGTTTCTGGTATTCGGTATTCATATATTTTAGAGTAGCCAGTGCACGCTCCTTTAAATTGTTCATTTCAAGAAGTGCCTGTTTCTCTTCAACATCCAGGCTCATGTTGGAAGAAACGAAATTGATCAGAAAGGAATTACTTTCAATATTCTTGATCGCAAAAGATGCTTCTGAAGGAATATTAGGGCTGCCCTTGATGATCTGCAATGCCAGATCTTTAATGGAATCGATAATTGCCGAAAATTCCTCGTTTCCCTTTTCAGGTTTATTTTCGGGCATTTCGGTGATCGTGGCATTCATGTATGGCTGCTCAGTAACGATCTGGGTAATTCTGAAACGTTTTTTACCCTGGATGATCACCGTGGTATTTCCGTCGGGCATTTTTAAAACCCTGAGAATACGTGCCACTACCCCAACTTTATTAATGTCTTTGGAAGTTGGATTCTCTACTTCTTCATCTTTCTGAGAAACCACTCCAATTATTTTACTTCCATTATTCGCTTCATTAATAAGTTTAATGGAAGCATCCCTTCCGGCGGTAATAGGAATTACCACTCCGGGAAATAATACCGTATTTCTTAGGGGAAGTATCGGGAGGGTTTCGGGAAGATTTTCCCGGTTTATTTCTTCTTCGTCTTCAGGGGTCATAAGGGGGATTAATTCCGCATCCTCGTCTATTCCCTGTAATGACAAACTGTCAATATCTGTAAATTTTGTTTTCGTCATAGCTATTTTTAAGTCAAACTGTCACAAAATTCGGGGTATTCCGAATTCAAGAACATTCTCAAAAGTCCTGATATATAAGCAATTTCAAAACTTTTATCGATTTCTATTTCATTCATTCAATTCCTGTGCCATGCTTTTTAAAAAAAATAATTTGCAAACTGTAACAATCGTAACTTAAGCCCATCTTTATAATAGAAACTAAGTTTTAATTGACACCAACCATCACACATATCAATGAACTAGTTGACCGTTGCCGCGATGGCGATCAACGGGCGCAAATGGATATTTATGATCGTTATTACAAAGCTATGTACAATACCGCCTATCGAATTACAGGACATTCGGCCGAAGCCGAGGATGTGATGCAGGAAGCTTTTTTGAGCGCTTTCACGAAAATTGAAAGTTTTCAGGGCACTTCCACCTTTGGAGCCTGGCTGAAGCGTATCGTGGTGAATGAAAGTATCAGCGCTTACAATAAAAAGGTGAAACTTGGCGAGGTAAGCTATAATGATGAACTGAAAAACGAGGTAGATGATGGCGGTGTGGCTTTGAATAACGAGGATAAAAACAACGAAAAAGTTCGTATGATCCTGGATCAAATCAAAAAGCTGAAGCCTAATTACCGGTTGGCGCTCACCCTGCATCTGATCGAAGGTTACGACTACGATGAAATTTGTGAAATAATGGATATTTCTTATGCCAATTGCCGTACCACGGTTTCAAGAGCTAAGGAAAGTCTGAGAAAAAAATTGCAGTCAAATGAAAACTAATAAAAATTTTGAAGAGCTTTTTGAAGGATTGGACTTTGACATTGAAGAGCCACATACCGGACATCGGGAGCGCTTCTTCAGAAAACTGGAACAACAGTCCGATTCTTCCAAAAAATCTAAGGTTAGAAAACTTTGGACCCCATTTATAGGCATTGCAGCAGGCTTTCTATTAGCATTGTTCCTGGCCGGACAATTCTTTGGAGATAAGCTACAGGCAGAAAATGCCGATCTGGCGAGTATTTCCCCCGAGATGAAACAGACACAGGAATTTTATACCGGTGTGATTTCAAAAGAATTGAATAGCCTTTCCGAAGAAAAATCTCCCGAAACCGAAGCCATTATCAATGATGCGTTGAAACAGATGGAAAAGCTGGAGAAAGAGTACGAAGGTCTCAAAAAAGATCTGCACGAAAGCGGAAACGACAATCGGGTGATCTATGCCATGATCCAGAATTTTCAGCAAAGAATCGACTTACTGAATAATGTTCTAAACAAAATTGAAAATATCAAACAACTAAAAACAACTACCCATGAAAACAATATTATCTAGCTTAATCTTTCTGGCCGTCCTGGCAACAGATACCCCCTATTTCGATTACGGTCTGGGTGAAAATGACCGAGAGGAAGTTTCGGTAAAAGAAGGAAAACACACTAAAGAGAAGAAAATAAAGAAAGAGTTCAATGTCAGCGCGACCAGCGATCTCAATATCGATAATTCCTACGGAAATGTAGATGTATCCACCTGGGATGAAAATCGCGTGGTGATAGAAGTAACCATAAGAACCAATGGTGATGATGAGGAGAAAGTCGAGAATAAACTGGAGGATATCACCGTGGATTTTGATCAAAATTCTTCTGGTGTGACTGCGAAAACACATTTTTCCAATGAAGGAAAATCCTGGTGGAAGAGTCTTTTTGACGGTTTCAATAATGTGAATATGGAGATCAACTACACCATCAAGGCTCCGGTGAAAAACAACCTGCACCTTGTCAATGATTACGGCGGAATTTATGTCGATAAAACTTCCGGAAACACTAAGATCAACTGTGACTATGGTAAGATCGATATCGGTGAACTCAACGGGAATTCAAATTACCTGAATTTCGACTACACCAGGAACAGCCGCATTGGGAAGGTGACAAATGCCGAGATCAACGCCGATTATTCCGATTATGAGGTTGGAGAAGCCGGAACACTTAAAGTGAATGCCGATTATACGAATTCTAAAATCGATAAAGTGTCAAGAATGCAGTTCTCCTGTGACTATGGCAGCCTGAATATCGATAAGGTAAAAGAACTGAAAGGCAGTGGCGATTACCTCACTACGAAGATCAACAGGATATTCGGTTCTTTAGACGTGAGTATGGATTATGGTTCCCTGAGCATTGAAAAGATTATCAAAGGAGCCCGTGAAGTCAATATAAAAACCGATTACACCGGCGTTAAAATTGGCTATGATAACGAAATGGACTTCCGCTTTCATGTGGAAACCTCCTACGGCGACATAAGCGGGCTGGACGGCTTACAGGTGAACAAACGCAGACAGCAAAACACCAGCAATGAAGTTTCAGGTTATTACGGTTCTGAAAACAGCAGTGCCAACATCAATATTTCAACAAGCTACGGAAGCGTAAGCTTTTCAAGAAAGTAAATCATCAATCAAAATAAGAAAACCATGAAAAAAACAATTTTAATCGTCGCATGCCTATTAATGGCTTTTACATCGGCTAACGCCCAATGGTGGAATAAGGATAAAGTAAAAGGAAATGGAGAGGTAGTTACCAAAAATCGATCTGTGGGCGACTATGACGGAGTCCAGCTGGTAGGTTCAATGAATGTGGTACTGGTGGCAGGCAACGAAGGTGAACTTACAATAGAAGCAGAAAGCAACCTGCAGGAGTATATCACCACCGAGGTTAGAAATAACGTACTGAAGATCTCTCATGATGACGATGTGAACCTTCATCCTACCAAGGAGATCAAAATCACCGTTCCCTTTCGGGATCTTAGCGAAGTTTCCCTAACCGGGTCGGGAGATATCTGGAATGATGACGTGATCAAAGCCGATAATTTCGAAATGCAGGTAACCGGCTCGGGCGACATCATGCTCAATCTTGATGTTCGCGATCTGGAAGGACAAATTACCGGCTCGGGGGATATTAAAGTGAAAGGAAGAGCTCAAAACTTCGAATGTAAAGTAACCGGAAGCGGTGATTTTAAAGCTTTTGATCTCCGGGCTGAAAATGTGGAAGCGAGAATTTCCGGTTCTGGTGACATCCAGGTAAATGCCGCTGAGTCGTTGAAAGCTTCCATTGGAGGTTCGGGAGATGTCGTCTATAAAGGAAATCCTAAAAAAGAAGATTTTAAAACTTCAGGTTCGGGAAGCGTTTCCTCTTATTAGAATAATACAATCAATTATATTATAACTGCCCGGCGAAAGTTGGGCAGTTTTTTTATGCGATCACCTTTTTTGGAACTCTCAGCAGAAGAAGTACTCCGGCAATAAAGAAAATTACCAGAAAAAGGATTGAATATCGAATGCTGCCCGTTATCTGCGCTACCACTCCATACATGAACATCCCAATCACGATGCCGATTTTTTCAGAAACATCATAAAAGCTGAAGTAACTGGCCGTATCTATGGTATCTTCAGGTAACATTTTAGAATAGGTTGATCTCGACAGCGACTGAATTCCGCCCATAACGAGCCCCACCATTGCAGCGGCAAAATAAAATTGTTCAGGCAGTGTGATAAAATAAGCGTAGCCACAAATGGCAATCCAGATCAGATTTATCCAGATAAGCAGCTTGATATTTCCAAATTTAAGGGCAAGCCTTGAGGTAAGAGTAGCTCCGACAACAGCTACTAACTGTATAAGCAGTATACTCACGATAAGTCCCTTGGTAGCATCCTGCCCGCCCCAGTCCAGTTCTTCGATTCCGAAATAAGTAGCCACCAGCATGATAGTTTGTACAGCCATACTGTAAACAAAAAAGGCCATTAAATACCGTTTCAGCTGAATATTTTCCTTCAGCGCATGCCATATTTTTTTTAATTCCCTGAAACCGTTAAGGAGTACATGCGAGGGAATTCCCGATCTTTTATTCCCTTTCGGAAGATAATGATACGTATACTGGCTGAAGCCAATCCACCAAAGGCCGGTCAGGACAAAAGACAGTCGGGTTGGGAAACCTTCACTTTCAAATCCGAAGCTTTGGTAATTAAGTATCATTACCAGGCAGATGACCAGCAAAATAACACTGCCAATATATCCCAGGGAAAAGCCTTTAGCACTGGCTTTATCCTGCTGATCGGGAAAAGCGATATCAGGCAGGTAGGAATTATAAAAAACCAGGCTTGCCCAAAAGCCTATCAATGCCAGGAAATAGCAAAGCAGGCCAAACCAGAGATTTTCCAGATTAAACCAGAATAAACCTATACAGGACAGGGCGCCCAGGTAACAGAAGAATTTCATGAAATTCTTCTTATTTCCTGCAAAATCGGCTACTCCTGATAAAAGCGGACTCAAAAAACTCACCACCAGAAAAGCTGCGGCAGTCACATAACTGATGAGCGCGTCGTTATTAAAAGAAATCCCCAGGAATTCAACGCTGTCGCTTATTTTATTTCCGCTTTCATCTTTAACAATGGTAAGCGCACCGTAAAAAATAGGAAAAACAGCTGAAGTGATCACCAGGCTGTACACCGAGTTCGCCCAGTCGTAAAAAGCCCAGGCCTGGATTAGCTTTTTACTGCCTTTAGGAAGTTTCTTCATGCCCTAAAAATAGAAAAAGCCACTGAGAACAGTGGCTTTTGAATATTATTTTAATGTTTTATCAGGATTAGAAATTGGTCACCCCATATTTTTTTGCTTCTGCTTTTGCTTGAGGAGCCCATTTTTCAAGATTGTTGATCCTGGTTTGATTGGAGGGGTGAGTACTTAGAAACTCAGGTGGCGCCTGTCCGCCACTCTGTTCCTGCATTCTCCTCCAAAGATCGGCTGCTTCATCTGGATCATATCCGGCAATGGCCATTAATGTTAAGCCTATCCGGTCTGCTTCAGCTTCATGTTTACGGCTAAAAGGCAACATTACACCTACTTGTGTACCTAAACCATAAGCCTGGGCAAAGATCTGCTGGGTCTGTTCACTTTTTCCGCTTAAAGCAACGCTACCGGCCACCGCTCCAAGTTGTTGTAATTGCGCGGCACTCATACGTTGCGCACCATGATCGGCCAGGGCGTGGGAAACCTCGTGAGCCATTACTACCGCCAAACCTGTTTCATCTTTCACAACAGGTAAAATTCCGGTATAAACAACCACTTTACCACCCGGCATAGCAAATGCATTCACCGCGTCATCTTTAACAAGATTGAATTCCCATTCAAAATCATTTGTAAATCCCTGGTAGCCATTGGCATTTAGATATCTTTCGGCTGCAGTCACAATTTTATTACCTACTCTCTTTACCATTTGCGATTCTTCAGTACCGGTAACCACTTTATTCTCTTCCAAAAACTGGTTATATTGAGCAAAAGAAGCGGGGAATAATTGATCGTTACTTACAAAATTTAGGTTCTTTTCTCCGGTAAACGGATTCGTTTTACAGGCTACCAGCAATAGTAGCATACTAAAGGCTATAAATATCTTTCTCAGTTTCATAATAGTTAATTTAGTTACCTAAAAATACAAAAGCTCCCAGCCGGCTCTTCTGCGTTTAAGTATGATTTAACAGTAAATCTATTTCAAAAACGATACCATAGCCGAAATCATCAGCAACTACAGGGGCTGTTAGACGTTTCAATTTTTTATTACTTTTGAAAGCAAAGCCTTCCGATTTCTTAAAATATGACTAAAGATTCAAAAGATAAATTGCCGGTACAACGTTTACTGGTCCCAAATTACATTCTAAAATTATCCAGATTTCTCACCGCAGTTTCCCCATTTCTCGCCAGCCGTTTTGCTGCGCGTCTTTTTCTTACGCCGTTCAAATATGAACTTCCTTTTAGGGAAAAAGAAATGGATGAAAACTCAAGGCAAACCAGTATTTATGTCAATACGATCAACCGGGAAATAGTGGTGTACGAATATGGCGATTCTCCCAAAAAGATCCTTTTAGTTCACGGCTGGAGTGGCCGGGGCACGCAACTGGCAAAAATCGCAAAGCAGTTGCTGAAAAACGGCTATTCGGTAATCAGTTTCGATGCTCCGGCACATGGAAAAGCTCCGGGAAAAATAAGCATGATGCCCTTTTTTATAAAGAGTATTCATTTTCTAGAGGAAAAGTATGGCCCTTTTGAAGCGGTTATAGGACATTCTTTAGGAGGTATGTCTTCGCTAAGAGCGGTCAAAGAAGGGCTGAAGGTTAAAAAACTGGTTATCATCGGTACCGCTAACAGCGTAACCAGGATTACCCGCGATTTCGCTACCAATATGCGCATGAATAATGGAGTTGCAGATCTAATGAAAAAATACCTGGACTCCAAATTCGGCCAGGATATGGAGGAATATTCCGGAGCTCTTTCCGCAGAAAATTTGAAGCTGCCGACATTGGTCATTCATGATGAAGAAGATGTTGATGTACCCGTACAGGATGCCCACGAAATCGGGGAAGCTCTTAAAAACAGTGAGCTCTTTATCACAAAAGGGCTTGGACATCGGCGAATTTTGGGGAATGAAAAGGTAATTAACAAAATCACAACTTTCATCACGGCATAATCTTTGTATTTTTAAGAAAAACATATTATGAAAAAGTTTCTTCTTATCGGGATTTGTGCAATATTTCTAGGCTGTAATGGCAATGCACAGAAAAAATCTGAAACTAAAGCACAGGAAAAATTTCCAATAACCAAAACTAAAGCCGAATGGAAAGCAGAACTTACTCCTAATGAATATGCGGTTCTTAGAGAGGCCGCCACAGAAAGGGCTTTTACAAGTGAATTACTCGATATTCACGAGCCAGGAACTTTCGTGTGTGCAGCCTGCGGAAATCCTGTGTATAAAGAAAAATATAAATTCGACAGTGGTACGGGCTGGCCGAGCTTTGACCGCCCCATTGAAGAAGGCGTGGCTTACGGCAGGGATTCAAAACTTGGATTTCAGCGCAAGGAAGTTCATTGCGCGCGTTGCGGCAGCCACCTGGGACATGTCTTCAATGACGGCCCGCCGGAAACCACAGGAATCAGACATTGTATCAACGGAGTAGCTTTAGATTTCATCCCTGACGATAAGTAAAATGAAGAAATACAACATAGAAAAGACTGAAGAAGAATGGAAAGCCCAGCTCTCGCCTGAGCAATACCACATTTTACGGCAAAAAGGCACCGAAGCCCCCCACACCGGCAAATATAATCTTCATTTTGAAGACGGAGTTTATAAATGTGCGGCCTGCGGGGAACAACTTTTTGAAAGTGATTCTAAATTCGAAAGCGGCTGTGGCTGGCCAAGTTTCGATGAAGCCATAGAAGGAAAAATAGAATATGTGCAGGACAGGAGTTTCGGGATGATTCGAACCGAAATACTTTGTGCCAATTGCGGCAGCCATCTGGGACATGTCTTTGATGATGGTCCAACCCAAACAGGACAGCGATACTGCGTGAACTCAGCAAGTATTGAATATAATAAATAACCCAAAATTTAATAATTATGAAAAAGATATTATCACTAATCGTATTAACCAGCCTGTTTTTTGTAGGATGCTCCTCTGATGGAGAAGTTGGACCGCAAGGCCCTCCAGGTCCTCCCGGCGAAGATGGAGTTAACATTGTAGGACAGGGTTTTGAAGCTACCGTAGATTTTACCGATCCCGATTACTCAGTATTCGTTGAAATTCCAGATAAGATTGAAGTGCTGGATACCGATATTGTACTGGTATATCTGCTGGAAAGTGTAGATGAGGAAACAGGAGCCGATGTCTGGAGCCTGCTTCCGCAAACCTTTTACCTCGATAATGGCGGAGAAGTTCAGTATAATTACAACCATACTTCCTTCGATGTGAATATTTATCTCCACGGAAATATTGATCTAAGCACTTTAGGACCTGCTTTTACCGATGACCAAACCTTCAGAATGGTGGTTTTACCTGCCGATTATGCCCTGAATTCAGGAGTTGATGTCGACAGTTATCAGGCGGTGAAAGCTGCTCTTGACCTTCAGGATAGCAATCTTCCCCAAGCCGATATTCTTAATAAATAATTCACCATATTACAGTTATTAAAGCCCATCCTTCAGGAATGGGCTTTTTTATTACCTATCCCTGCCCTTCATCCTTTTAGTTTAAGCTATAATTGCTTAAATTCGCAACTTCTGAAACCGTTTCAAATTATATAAAATGAGCAAATACGATATCATTGTTTTAGGGAGTGGCCCGGGTGGATATGTGACCGCGATCAGGTCTTCACAACTGGGTTTCAAAACTGCCATTATAGAAAAGGAAAATCTTGGCGGAGTATGCCTTAACTGGGGATGTATCCCTACCAAAGCCCTCCTGAAAAGTGCCGAAGTTTTCGATTATCTGAAACACGCCGAAGATTACGGACTTAAACTTGAAAAAGCCGATAAGGATTTTCCAGCCGTGATTAAACGAAGCCGTAATGTGGCCGACGGGATGAGCAAAGGTGTTCAGTTCCTGATGAAAAAGAACAAGATAGATGTCATTAACGGTTTCGGAAAACTGAAATCCGGAAAAAAGATCGAGGTTACCAGTAAAGACGACAAAAAAACCGAGTACGAGGCAGATCATATCATCGTTGCTACCGGGGCACGTTCCCGTGAACTTCCAAATTTGAAGCAGGATGGCAAGACCGTGATCGGTTATCGCGAGGCCATGTCTATGGAAAAACAGCCGAAGAAAATGATCGTGGTGGGCTCAGGAGCTATTGGTGTGGAATTTGCCCATTTCTATAACTCGATGGGAACCGAAGTAACGATTGTGGAATTTCTTCCAAATTTGGTGCCGCTTGAAGATGAAGATGTTTCCAAGCAGTTTGAAAGAAGCGTGAAAAAAGCCGGAATTAAGGTGATGACGAATTCTTCGGTAGAGAGCGTCGAAAAATCCGGAAACAAGGTTAAAGCCAAAGTCAAGACCAAAAAAGGCGAAGAAACACTCGAGGCCGATGTGGTACTTTCTGCGGTAGGAATTAAAACGAATATTGAGAATATTGGTCTGGAAGAGCTCGGTATAAAAACCGAAAAAGATAAGATTGTGGTGAATGATTTTTATGAAACCAATGTAAAAGGGATTTACGCGATCGGCGATGTGGTTCATGGTCCTGCACTTGCCCATGTCGCTTCCGCGGAAGGGATCATCTGCGTGGAGAAAATAAAAGGCATGGATGTGCAGCCGCTTGACTACGGAAATATTCCTGCCTGTACCTATGCGACTCCTGAAATCGCTTCAGTGGGAATGACAGAAAAACAGGCTAAGGAAGCCGGTTATGATATCAAGGTTGGAAAATTCCCATTTTCAGCTTCAGGAAAAGCAAAAGCCGCCGGAAAATCTGATGGTTTTGTGAAAGTGATCTTTGATGCGAAGTATGGGGAATGGCTGGGTTGCCATATGATTGGTGCCGGAGTTACCGATATGATCGCCGAAGCCGTTTTGGGTAGAAAACTTGAAACTACGGGCCATGAAGTACTTAAAACTGTTCACCCTCACCCAACCATGAGTGAAGCGGTGATGGAAGCCGTCGCCGATGCTTATGATGAAGTAATTCATTTATAGGTCAATTAGACGGTAGACGTGCGATATTAGACCTTAATGAACCTGCCTGATTTTGGTTGTCACATTTAGGTCTGGTTACACTTCAAATTTATTGTTTTTCTTTTATTAGTAGGCAGACTCGGCTTAAGATTCAGCTTATAGCTGTTAAGTCTCGAATCTGCCTCCTTTAAAGTCTCCTCAAAGTCTAATGGAGAGAGTTTGCTTAATACCTTCTTTGACTGATTTTCATTGTGGTCTCTAACTGCATTTTCAAGATAAATTTTGAGTTCTTTTAAGTTCTCCGGCTTCCAGTATTTTAGGTATCTATTCTTAATCAAGTCATTAGTTTTTTCGGCATAAGGGTTTTCCCAGGAATAGTAGCACATGCTCTGACTTATTCCATTTTGCTTACATAAATCCATGTAAATAGTAGCCTCATATTGCTTTCCTCCATCACTATGATGGATTAGTCCTTCAAGAGAATAATAATGTTGCTTTTTCCTTAACTCTATTGCTTTGCTAAGAACTTCTACAAAATGTATAGCAAAGGCACGATCATAAGCGCCGGAACCTAAAATACGCTGGGAATAAACATCAGTTATGAATATAAGGTAATAGACTTTTTGTCTTACAATGAAATAGCTCATATCTGCCTGCCAAACTTGGTTAAGATTATTTACAACACGTTCGACCAGAAGATTATCAAATATTCTTTTTCCTGCTTGAGTAGTTCTGATATACTTACTTTTCAAACTGATCATCAGCCCCTGCTTTCGCATTAACCCTTCTGCTTTGTCTCTCCCTATAGGTAGCTGATCAGCATTGTCGAAATAAATGGCTCTACAGCCTTTTCCTGGGCAAAACTGACGTTCTTGCTCTACCAGTTTCTTCAGACTCACTGTGAGTGCAGTAAGCTCCTTTTGTAGAGTCTGGGGTTTATAATAGGCCTGACGACTAAAACCTAACAGGCCACATCCCAATGAAATATTCACTTTTTCAAAACCTTTCATTTTGATTTGCCTTTTGAGGCTTGATCGCCAAAACTTTTTTTTAAATCTTCATCGTAGGCTTCTGAAGCCAAGTCTATGATATGCTTATAGAGATCAAGCTCTAGTTGTTTTCTGCCTAATGCGGCTTCTAAAGCATTGTTGCGGGATTCAAGATCCTTGAGCTTTTTATCAACACTATCTTTTTCCATTACAAATCGGGTTGGCTTTTTTAAAGTACGGGAATACTTATAAATCCAATTATAGACCGTTTGTTTACTTTTAATATCGTAAATCCTACAAACTTCTATAACGGTCCATTCCCCGGCTTCAAATTTCTCTACCACGGTCTTTTTCAGGGATTCACTATACCTTCTTTGCTGCCGAATATTTGCTTTTTTAACACTCATGGTTCTTAAAAATTAAAACCAAAATGTGTCAACTTTTTTCAGGCATCATTAACATTTATAACGATCCCTGGTAAGAAATTGCCGGGGATTTTTTTATAGGAAAATTGACAATTTGGGAATTTGAAGATAAGCTGTAAGATTTTGGATGTGTTCTTTAATTTGCAATTTTTGGAGACTGCTTCGGTTGTTTTACTCCCTCGCAGTGACGAAAAACAATAACTAAGAACTATCCTATGTTTGGCAATCTCAAAAAAAGAGTCATTTCGAACGAAGTGAGAAATCTCATCCCGCTAGGCCTTCAGTAAGTTCAGAAAACAAAATTCCGAATCCCAT
Source organism: uncultured Flavobacteriaceae bacterium (assembly GCA_963741865.1). Lineage (GTDB taxonomy): Bacteria > Bacteroidota > Bacteroidia > Flavobacteriales > Flavobacteriaceae > Christiangramia. The sequence continues at coordinate 1,159,203 of CAVUJP010000017.1, read as the reverse complement.
TTTTGATCTTTAGAAGGAAAGGAGTGCCTAATCTTTTCTCCAGGTTTGAAATCAACAGGTTTTCTGAAGACCGGTCCGTCGAAAACAAAGCTGTGAAATTCACCATTTTCCCCGCAGGGATCGACATTTTCAGGTAAATCTTCAATAAATTTTTTATCGATTATTCTTCCGCAGAAATCCTCACTGAGAATCCTGGAATTAGTACAAACTACAATAGCCTTGAAGCCAAGATCAACAAATTTATTAATAAGTTGAGTGGTATCTTGTTTCCATAGAGGAAAAACAGCTTCTATCCCGGCTTTCTTTAGCTGATCTTCACGATATTCCTTGAGATCTTCAAGGAAAATATCTCCAAAAACACTTGCCTCAAAACCCTCATTTTTCAGGTTGAAAATTTCATTTTCCATTTTCTGATTATAGTCTTCCATGGAAGTACTGGTAGAAATATCGGCTATTTGCAACTCAATTCCAATACTTTCAGCCTGGGCAAGCAAAAGTTCCTTTTTTATCTCGTGCATGGAAATCCTTCCGGTAGAGGTATCAAGAGTGGTAAATAATTTTTCGACCTTATATTTATTTTCCTTCCGAATATAATATAAAGCAAGCGCGGAATCTTTACCACTACTCCAGTTCATCCAGGCCTTTTTCATCCTTTTTCGCTTAGAAAGCTCTGAATGGCCAGCTCATAACTCTGAAGTCCGAAGCCAAGAATTACGCCTTTAGCTCCTGAAGATATATAGGACTTATGACGAAATTCTTCCCGGGAAAAAGTATTGGAAATATGGACTTCCACCACCGGAGTTTCAATAGCCTTTACGGCATCGCCAATCCCCACAGAAGTATGAGTATATGCCGCGGCATTAAGGATAATTCCGTCGAAGTCATTGTCGGCTTTCTGGATTGCGTCTATCAGCTCCCCTTCCACATTGCTTTGATAATATGATAACTCTATAGATTTGAATTTGAACTGAAGATCAGCAAAGTAACTCTCAAAATCTTTATTTCCGTAAGTGTCTGGTTCGCGTTTGCCCAGCAGGTTCAGATTGGGCCCATTGATAATTATTAACTTCATAGCGTAAAGATATTCATTTTATAAAATAAAAAAAGCGGAAGAAAACTTCCGCTTTTATGAAGAATATACTGAACGTTATAATCCGAATTCCACGCCCAGGTTTACGGAACTTATAGAACCGCCATTCATGCTCACCCCAGAATAGGATGCGACAAGGCCAACTACACCAAAGTCATAACCCACTTGAGGGCGGTAGTAAAATCCTCCGTCATTGCCATCGTCAATTCCAATAGCATAGCCAAGATCAGCACCTAGAAAAAAGGCATCACCAAGACCCAGGCGGCCGGAAGCAGCAATTGGTAAAAACTGGATGTTGTCATAAATATCAGACTCTTCAGGAAAGAAATTGGAATAGCCAAGCATTGGACCTACCGAGAAAGTATCGGCCACGCCAAATAAATAAGCTACATCTGCTCCAACCTGGAGGTTTGAAAAATCGGAAGCATCGCCAACAGGAATACCTACATTCACGCCGGCTTTAAATCCCTGGGAAAACCCAGAAGTTGCACATAGAATCAGTGCCCCAATAATGAGAAATTTTTTCATAATTAAACTGATTTTTAGGTTGTTATGTAAAATAAATATACCAAATAATTAAACACGCCTGAGAACATTTACAAATTAAGGGGGAAAATCCCCGTTGTTTATTCTCCTTTTTTTATATAAAACCAGAAAAACTGAAACAAAAAAAGCAGGGAAATCCCTGCTTTTTCTTTTATAGATGTTACTTATATTCTAGAACTCTAGACCCACACCAAGTTGGAATCCGTTATTTTTGACGGCATCATCATCAAAGCTGTCGCTGTCAAAGGCATCTGTAAATCCCTGGAAATAACGGCCATCAATAAAAAATCCGTTATTGAACTTATAAGAAGCGCCTAAGGCTCCCGCTAGTTCAAAGGTACTGGCCATATCTGTTTCTGTTTCATAAGAAAGGGTTCCGCTAAAATCATATTTCTCATTTACAAGAAAATCAAACGAAGGCCCCGCCTCCAGCGCCAGACCATCGACTAAATAAAATTTAGCCAGGATCGGCACCTGAATATAATCAAGTTGATATTCTCCTGTATAGGTGTTTCCCGCAACTGTTCTTGTAGCTTCGGTCCCCTGGGTGGAATACAGCACCTCTGGCTGTACAGAAAAACGATCCCCGGCAGGGATTTCCGCTAACAATCCTATGTTGAATCCTGTACGGGAATTGGTGTCATCAAAACCATCTGAAGTCATATTGGTGAAATTCACTCCACCTTTAACTCCAAAATTCCAGTATTCCTGTGCATTTACTGTGGTACCAAGACCAATCAGTGCAATTGCAAATAATAAAACTGTCTTTTTCATCACTTTTAGTTTTTGAATTCGGATCAAATGTAGGCCTCATCCTGTTAAAAAAATGTTACTCAAGATTAAAGTATTGCTAAGACTAAGAAGGCTATTTCTTATCTTTAACACATGAAATGGCAGCAGGCACTGGAAGATTATCGGTATTATCTAAAGCTTGAACGCGGACTTTCAGTCAATTCCATACAAAATTACAGCCTGGATTTGAAGAAGCTGATAAAGTACCTAGATGTTAATGAAATCGTGGAAAATCCTATCTCGATTTCTGAAAAAACCATTCAGGAATTCATTTATGAGGCCTCCAGAAAGATAAATGCGCGTTCGCAGTCACGCTTAATTTCGGGATTGCGCTCTTTTTTTGACTTCCTGATCTTTGAAGACTACCGCAAAGATAATCCGCTGGAGTTGATCGAAGCTCCTAAAATTGGGCGAAAATTGCCTGATACGCTCTCTATTTCTGATATTGACAAGATCATAGCTGCCGTTGATCTCAGCAAAAATGAAGGAGAGCGAAACCGGGCCATTATCGAAACCCTCTATGGCTGCGGCCTGCGGGTTTCAGAGCTGATAAATCTTCGGCTTTCCGATCTGTTTTTTGAGGAAGGTTTTATAAAGGTCACCGGGAAAGGAGACAAGCAGCGTTTTGTACCCATTTCAGCCTACACCATTAAATTCATCAATATTTATAAAGACCAGCTGCGAAATCATATGGAGATCGATGCTTCGGCTACCGATACGCTTTTCCTTAACCGAAGAGGAAAAAAACTCACCCGCGCCATGATCTTCACCATTGTAAGACGATTGACCGAAGCTGCAGGAATCAGGAAAAAAGTGAGTCCGCATACCTTCCGGCATTCCTTTGCGACCCATCTACTCGAGAACGGTGCCGATCTGAGGGCAATCCAACAAATGCTGGGACATGAAAGCATTATCACCACCGAGGTCTATGTGCATGTGGAAAGAAGCCATTTGCGGCAGGTGGTCGAAAAATTCCATCCCCGGCGTTCATAGTTATTAAAATTCTGCTAAAGCCCCCCTATTTCTTTACTTCCGCCGGCATAATTATTAACTTCAGGAAAAATTAAACTATGAAGAAATTAAAATTTAAAAATGGAGATACCATGGATGCCATTGGTCTTGGCACGTGGAAATCGGAAAAAGGAAAAGTCACTGAAGCGGTTAAAATTGCATTGGAAAATGGTTATAGGCATATTGACTGCGCGGCCACTTATGGAAACGAAGAAGAAGTGGGCGAAGCTTTTAACGAAGTCTTCGGAAAAGGTGATATCAAAAGAGAAGATGTTTGGGTGACTTCAAAACTTTGGAATAACGCACATAAAAAAGAGGATGTTATTCCGGCTTTGAAGAAAACCCTGAAAGATCTGCAGCTCGATTATCTTGACCTTTATCTAATTCACTGGCCGGTCGCTTTTAAACCGGAAGTAAAAGGTTTTCCCGAGGGTCCTGAAGGCTTTCTTTCTCTGGAAGAAGCTCCACTGATAGAAACCTGGAATGCCATGATCGATGCCCATAAACAAGGGCTGGTTAAACATATAGGAGTTTCAAACTTCAGCAGCCAGAAACTGCAGCGTTTAATGGCTCAAACCGATTTTACCCCAGAAATGAATCAGGTAGAGTTACACCCTTACCTGCAACAGAATAAATTACTGGAATTCTGCAGTAAGAACTCCATCAATGTAACGGCTTATTCTCCATTAGGAAGTGGTGACAGGCCTGATAATTTGAAAGCCAAGGATGAGCCTTCTCTTTTGGAGAATCCAGTGATCAAAGAAATCGCTGAAAAACATGGAGCTTCTGCCGGACAAATTCTTATAAAGTGGAGCGAACAACGAGGAACCGCTGTGATTCCAAAATCTACGAATGAGAAAAGGATAAAGGAAAATCTGGAAAGTGCCAGACTTCAGCTGGACGAAAAGGATATGAAAAAAATTGCTGATCTTGATAAGCATTTTCGTTACGTAACCGGCAAATTCTTTGAGGTAGAAGGAAATTCCTATAATAATATCTTTGACGATTAACAGACGTATTTAAACAAAAAAAGGGCTGCAAATTGCAGCCCTTTTTTTATGGTCAAAATTGATATTATTTAGCCACATTTACGGCTCTTGTTTCTCGTATCACTGTCACTTTTACCTGACCCGGATAGGTCATATCAGTCTGGATTTTCTGTGAAATTTCGAAAGAAAGATTTGCCGCTTTATCATCGCTTACCTTTTCGCTTTCTACAATTACACGCAGTTCCCTTCCCGCCTGGATAGCATAAGCTTTCTTAACTCCTCCAAATCCGAAGGCTATATCTTCAAGATCCTTCAAACGCTGAATATAACTGTCTAACACCTGCCTTCTTGCGCCAGGCCTTGCTCCGCTGATCGCATCACAAACCTGTACTATAGGAGACAACAGCGAATTCATCTCAATTTCATCATGGTGAGCTCCAATGGCGTTACAAACTTCGGGCTTCTCCCCGTGCTTCTCTGCCCATTGCATTCCGAGGATCGCGTGTGGAACTTCCGTTTCGGTTTCCGGCACTTTACCAATATCGTGAAGCAATCCGGCTCTTTTTGCCAGTTTTGGATTCAGACCGAGCTCGGCAGCCATCACGCCGCAGAGTTTGGCAACTTCTCTTGAGTGTTGCAAAAGGTTCTGTCCATAAGAAGAACGGTATTTCATTCTTCCCACCATTTTTATCAATTCAGGCTGAAGACCGTGAATCCCAAGGTCGATAACCGTTCTTTTCCCGATATCGATGATCTCTTCTTCAATTTGTTTACGGGTTTTTTTCACCACTTCCTCAATGCGGGCAGGATGAATCCTTCCGTCAGTAACCAGTTTGTGCAATGAAAGCCTGGCAACTTCCCTTCGTACCGAGTCAAAGCAGCTAAGAATGATCGCTTCCGGGGTATCGTCCACAATGATCTCAACGCCGGTTGCGGCTTCAAGGGCGCGGATATTTCGGCCTTCGCGACCAATGATCCGTCCTTTTACATCATCGCTTTCCAGGTTGAAAACAGAAACGCAATTTTCAATCGCTTCTTCGGTTCCGATCCGCTGGATAGTATTAATAATGATCTTTTTCGCTTCCTGCTGCGCGGTAAGTTTGGCTTCTTCCACAGTATCCTGGATCAGAGCCATCGCATCGGTCTTGGCAGTTTCTTTTAAAGATTCTACCAGCTGAGCTTTGGCTTCTTCCGCAGAAAGTCCTGAGATCACTTCCAGTTGCTGTACTTTACTGCTGTGAAGCTTATCGATCTCTTCCTGTTTCTTCTCGAGAAAATCAACACGATGATTGTAATCGGCTACTTTATCTTCGAGTTCTTTGTTCAACTTTTTGTTCTTGGAAAGTTCATTGGATACATGGGATTCTTTGTCTTTGATCCTTTTCTCTGCGTCATTGATCTTTTTATCACGGGAAAGGATCACTTTTTCATGTTCCGACTTAAGCTCGATAAATTTCTCTTTCGCCTGAAGGATTTTATCTTTCTTGATACTTTCTCCTTCGGCTTTGGCTTCCTTTATAATACCGGCAGCTTCCTTCTTTGCATTGGCAATGGTTTGCGAAGCCTGCTTCTTTTCCAGTACTTTTGCGATTCCAAACCCCAGTGCAAGCCCTACAATTGCGGCGATCGCTATAATTACTATGTCCATATTTTCATTTTAGATAGATATATAAAAAAAGCCTGTATTAGTTGTGATTTGTATTAAACTCCTTAAAATCAGGTTTAGGGCTAACAAGCTGATCAAGAATCCGCTCTCCTGTTCCGGTAAAACCGGAAAGGACACGGCACGCTTTTACAACTTAGACTCACCCTTTTTAAAGAATTCGTGTTGAGTTTATCAAAAAAGCACTAATACAGGCAGTAACCTTGTTTATTTTAAGAACGTCTTAAGCCAAATGCTGCTGAATGAGATCGTTAAGTGATTTCAATTTCTCTTCAGCTTCAATCATTTCACTCGATTTTTCAATATTTTTCTGTTCGGTTTGGGCGGCAAACTGTAACGCACACATTGCCAGTACATCCTGTTTGTCCCTAACCGCATAGCTCTGTTCAAATTGTTTGATCATCGCGTCGATCTTTTTCGCAGCCTTTCGCAAGCCTTCTTCCTGTTTGGGCTGAATCGTTAGCGGATACACGCGATCGGCTATAGAAATTTTTATTTTCAGCTTATCTTCCATTTATTCTTATTCTGATAACTGAACAATGCATTGATCGATTTCTCTGATCAGGCTATTTATCTTGAGCTTAGTTTCTCTTTTATGGTCGGTACTGCCAAGCATCGCGTTCGCAGCCTTTAAAGTCTGAACCTGATTATTGGAAACTTCTAAATCTTCTTCCAGTTTCTGGTATTCATTTTTTACAGAAGTCAATTCCTGCTGAAGAGAGTCATTCGCCTGCTTCATAATTTCATACTTATGAAGCAGCTTACTGATTCTATTCTCAAGGTTATCAACTATTTCCGTAATATCACTCATAGGCGTCAAAAGCAATGTCAACCCTTACAAAGTTAACATACGCTTTGAAATATCCCAACACTTTTTCATCCGATTTAAAATTAAAGTTAACAATTTGAATAATTGTCTGACAGGAAGGTGTTTAATTTTAGGTGAAGATTACTTACTTTTAGGCCAAGCTTAAAAATGATATTTTCCCCAGATCTATGAAGAAAGCACTAAGCCTGATTTTCCTTATTCTGTATACAAGTTTACAGGCCCAGAACGAACTGCCACAAGATTATTTTCAAAGTCCGCTTGATATCCCGCTGGTACTTGCCGGAAGTTTCGGAGAATTGAGGTCCAATCATTTTCATAGCGGCCTCGATATAAAAACACAGCAAAGGCAGGGACTGGAAGTACATGCCGCGGCCTCGGGATATGTAAGCCGTATCAATATTCAGCATTATGGCTACGGAAAAGCCCTTTATATTCAACATTCTAACGGTTATACCACCGTTTACGGTCATTTGAAGAAACTGGCGCCCAAACTCCAGGAATATCTGAAAAAACATCAGTATGAAAAAGAAAGTTATGAGATAGAGCTTTTCCCGGAACCCGGTGAACTGAAGGTTGAACAGGGAGAAGTGATAGCCTTCAGCGGAAATACCGGTGGCAGCGGTGGCCCCCATCTTCATTTCGAGATCAGGGACGGCAGCCAGCGGCCGATGAACGCACAACTCTTCGGCATTGATATTCCCGATCATAAAGACCCTCTTTTAGAAGGCCTTTATGCCTATCCGCTTGGAGAAGACGCTCATATTAACAATTCCCAGGAAAGGCAGCAGTTAAGGCTGATTCCATTAAACGACGGCACCTACACCACACCCGAAGTAGATGCCTGCGGAGAAATAGGTTTTGGGATTTCCACCGTTGACCAACAGGATGGCGCTTATAACCATAACGGTGTTTTTAATATTCAGGCGAATTTGAATGGCGACAAAGTTTTTGAAATTGGTTTTGAAAAATTCGCATTTTCGGAAACCCGGAATATCAATCGTCTTATCGACTACGAATATTACGAGACCAAACACAAAAGAATTCAGAAATTATTCAAAAGTCCCGACAATAATTTCAGCATGTATTTGGGCGATTCAGACGGAAAACTGAACATCAAAGACAGCCTCGATTATCAGTACACTATAAAAGTAAGTGATATCAAAGGAAATGAGAAAATTGTAAGAATCCCGATAAACGGAAGATTCAGCGAGAATATTCAAAGAAAAGAGCCCGAAAAAACCGATTATTTTGTCAAGTCTGGTGAAAATTTTTCAACCAAAGGTGATAAGGCTGATGTCTACATTCCGGCAGGAAGCCTTTATGAAGACGCTTATCTGGATATTAAATTTGAAGGCGACACCGTGCAGGTTCATCGCGATGTAATTCCGCTGGCCAGCAATATTACCATAGGTTTTGATGTAAGCAATTATTCTGAAGAGGAAAAGGAAAAGCTTTTTGTAGCCGAACTCAGTCCCTCGGGTCGACCTCAATATTCCACCACTTACAAAAAGGGAAACCGCTTCACAACGGGAACACGCAATTTCGGGACTTATACTTTAGCTGAAGATACTACTCCCCCAAAAGTATGGCCGGTGAATTTTTATGATGGCCAGTGGATATCAAACAACGAAACCCTGCAGGTGAAGATAAGTGATGACCTTTCTGGTATCAACGCTTATCGTGCCACGGTGAACGGTAAATGGATTCTCATGGAGTATGAATACAAAAATAACACGCTCACCTATGATTTTTCAGATAATGTAACCGATCCCGGGGAAAATAATCTGAAGGTCGTGGTTACCGATAATGTGGGAAACACGACGGTTTATCAGGCGACTTTTCATAGAAAGCAGTAAAAAACCTGCTGTTCTCAAATTCAAAGAATTTATTTGAGGAAACTTTGACAAGTGATCATTGACATCTCCGATTGGATTGGCCCAATTCAATCTTTTACATTATTGTTCATTTTTTTTGCCTGTCAAAAAAACGAACCAAAAAAAGGACACTTTTTTGTAGGTGTTTCTAATTTTGCTCCCGCAAAATTAGAACCGTACTTCCCTGACTAAATTTTCTCCAGGGCTTCAAAAATTTTTAACGCCAGGAAAGTACTACACTTGCAAAAAAGACTCCTTAAAATAAAAAATCCAAACTTACTGATCGTCACCCTCCTACGCTATAAATTTTATATCACGTTCTCAGGGGGCATTTTAGAAGGGAATTTGGCAAACAAAAAGTAAAATCAGCCTTCAATGAATTCCTTCAGGACATTGACGGTATAATCTATTTCCTCTTTGGTATTAAAATGTGAGAATGAGAACCTCAGCGAAGGTTTTTTCAGGTCTTCTTCTGAAAGAAAAGCACTTAATACATGAGAACCCTGATCGCTTCCACTCTGGCAGGCACTTCCTTTTGAACAGGCAATTCCCTTCAGGTCAAGCTGAAACAATAGCATCAGTGCTTTTTCCGGACTAATAGGAAGACAAATATTGATAAGCGTATAGGTGCTTTTTTCAGGATCTTCACAATTTCCGTTGAACTTGACACCGGGAATTTCTTCCTTCAGCCTTTTGATGAAATAATTTTTCAGGGAAAGCACATATTCCTTTTCCTCTTCAAGCGTGTCATATGCAATCTTAAAAGCCTCGGCCAGGCCTACAATATTGTGAACTCCTTCGGTGCCTGCACGATGGCCTCGCTCCTGCTCTCCTCCGAAAATCAGGGGTTTTAAACCCGATTTTTTTCGCACAAAAGCAAATCCAACACCTTTGGGACCATGAAATTTATGAGCGCTCACCGCAGTGAAATCAACGGGGATATCAGCCAGGTCAAGTTCGTAATGACCTATAGACTGTACTGTATCTGAATGAAATAAAGCACCGTGAGTCTTGATGATCTCAGCGGCTTTTTTCAGGTCAAGTTTATTTCCCACTTCATTATTGACATGCATCAGGCTGACCAGTGTTTTTTCTTCGGAAGATTGTAAACGATTTTCCAGATCTTCAAGATCGACTTCTCCTTTTTCATTCAGGTTAACATAGTCGATATTTATTCCGTAGCACTGCTGCAGCTGCTCCACCGTATAAAGTACGGCGTGATGTTCTATTTTTGAGGTGATAATGCGCTTCACACCAAGGTCACGAACGGCACTGTTCAGAGCAAGATTATCGGCTTCGGTCCCACCGGAAGTGAAAACGATTTCAGAAGCTTTCACGTTAAGAATATCCGCGATGCTTTTTCTGGCCTGCTCGATCAAAGACTTTGAAGAGCGCCCGAAACTGTGGGTAGATGAAGGGTTCCCGTAGTTTTCTTTTAAAACCTGCGTCATCTTATCAACTACCTCTTCGCGTAGCTGAGTGGTGGCCGCCGAATCGAAATAAACTTTTTCCATGCCCGCAAAATTAATGGAAATAAAATAATTTCGTGCAAGCCTTCTCCATAAGTTTGTTTCCTTTATTTTTGTTGAAAAAGCTTCCTGATGAGACGACTGTTTTTAGGCATTTTTCTACTTCTTTTTTTTAATTCCTGTGATGACGGAGAGATCATTGTAACCAACTTTGATTTTGAAGACAGTACTCTGAAAACCTGTCAGGGATCGAATAAAAACGTTATTTACGCCATTAACAGTCAGGATGTGAATGAGTCGATCTCATTGGAATTCAGCTCTTCGATTTTGGAATTCACTGAGAACGGCAAAATTTTACCTCCCGGTGAAAGCCCGTATAGCTTTGAACTAACCGGAAATAATCGGGTGGTTTATCGACTTTATAATGGAGATGTTCCTAATGATTATTTCTGTAATGTGGTACCTCCCAGCGAGCCTGTCGTGGTCGAGGAATGGATAAGCGGAAGCGGAGCAACTGTCGTTATCCAGACATCTTTTGGTGATGAAACAGGAAGCCAGGATGCCGATGGCGATGGGCTTGATAATTCTGAAGAAGGCTGGAATCCCGATGGAAATAGTCTTGATACCGATGGAGACGGAATTCCCGATTATCTTGATATTGATGATGATAATGATAATGTCAAAACAGTGACAGAGCTCGCCAACAGTGCTGATGATCCTGTAACAGAAAACGGATATCGCGATACTGATGAAGATGGCATCCCAAATTATCTCGATGATGATGATGATAACGACGAAGTTCTAACACGTTTCGAAGTACAGGAAGGTGATGAAAACAATCCCACTGTTTTCCAGACCGCTCAGGGGATTCCTAATTATTTAAACCCGGAACAAACGGCTTCCCTGCAACACGACATCTATTTAAATCATGATATCACCCGTGATTATAACTACCAGATCACCATTCGCAATCTGAAATTCATTAAAAATGACGGTTCTGGCGAATCCATTCAGTTTCAAACCTATAATTTCGGACTATTACAGGAAAATTCAATTGATTTTCCCCAGTGCCCTAATGTAGATCCAAATTGCGGGGAAACTCAGCAGTAATCAGGCATTCTGGTAAATATAAACTTCGGTGGCGCCTAACCCGTATTTCTGATAATCGGCATCATAGAATTTCACATTCGAATATCGGCCAAACAGGTATTCGAGCTCCATTTTAAGCACGCCTTCCCCCACGCCGTGAATAAAAACTACCTTCTGAATTCTTTTTCTCATCGCAAATTCCAGCTTATGCCTTGCGGTATCCAGCTGTAACGTAAGAATTTCATGATTGTTCATCCCTTTGGCCGATTTCACCAGCTGATGGATATGCAGATCAACTTCCATGGGCGGCGCATTGCGCTCCTTCGGCTTAATTCGTGTAGAAACAGGTTTCTTTTTGATCTGTTTTTCCTTCAGAATTTCCTCCATATCTGCTTCATCTGGAAAATTTTCAAGATCACCCTCAATTTTCACCAACTGTGAGGCAGGGAATTTCATTATAAAACCTTCCGAAGTCTTTATAACAACCTCATCAGCCTTCACCTGCTCAACAGTGCCGCTTAACTCGTCATCAAGCAGCTCCACCCTATCTCCAGCCCTGAAACTCATTGCTGTTCTTCTTTTTCGTCGTTTACATGATCGTCTTTTGTGGCGATCCAGTGATTTGTCGCCCGATAAAGACCGAACATTATGATCACCAGACCGATGATCTTGATATACGCGCTGGCATTTTCAATCGCTATGGCATATAAAAGACAGCCACCGCCAGCAACAATAAGGATGGTGTTTATAAGCTGTGAATTCTTCATAATCAATACATTAAAACTTTTTTCAGAATAAAATTGAAAGCTTTTATTTCTTACATTTAATGCAAATTTATGGGTTTCATGAAGCTTCCTCTCCTTTTTTCGGCAATTTTTATAACAGGCAGCCTGTATTCACAACTCTATGTGGCGCCTTCGGAAAATAGCGACAGCTTCATGTATGTAAAAGACAGGCTGTTATTTGTCAAAAATGAAGTTGAACTTCATGAAAACAGGAATGAAAGTACCGAAGCCAGTTTATATTTAAGAAAAGAAGCTCAGCTTGTACAGGGATCATCGGGTGAAAATTTGAATAAAGGCGACGGAAAAATTTCAGTCTATCAGCAGGGCACTTCCAATGCCTATGACTATAATTACTGGAGCTTACCGGTTAAAGTAAAGGGGGACAAGAATTACCAGCTGAATGATTTTATTTTTGAGCCCATGGGCCAAACCGAAAGCCGAAAATCTGCTTTAACCTCCTCCTTGAACGGCTCGGCATCTCCTCTTACAATTTCACAAAAATGGATCTATGCTTTTTCGGGGACTGAATATTCCAACTGGCAATACGCGGGAGATCATTTCGACCTGCTCCCCGGCGAAGGTTTTAGCATGAAAGGAGTCGATGGAATCAATAATCGTGTCATTGAAGGGAACGCGATCAATCAGGGTGCTGCTCAGACCTATGACTTTAGAGGAATGCCAAATTCCGGAAACATCGAATTGCCGGTTGCTAAAGACCAGATTCTGCTGGTGGGGAATCCTTATCCGTCCGCCATGAATCTTGATATGTTTCTCCTGGAAAATACCGCCACTACCGGAATTGCTTATTTCTGGGATTCAAGAAAAAATGGGGACTCGCATATGCTCTCTGATTATGAGGGCGGCTACGGAACTTATTCTCCGGGTGCGGGAATTTACCTGCCGGCGATCTTTAAAAAATATCCTACCGGAACTGAAACCGGAAATACAGGAAATCTTTATGATAGAAAATTCTGTCCCATAGGCCAGGGATTTATGGTGATAGGAAAGGAAAACGGAAAAATCTGGTTTACAAATCAACAACGCTTTTATCAAAAAGAAGAAGCGGGAATTTCCCAGTTTAAAAGTCAGTTAGAAAACATTGCTTCGCTGCGCCTCAATATAGAAATGGATTCCAGCTTTACCCGGCAACTGGCCCTGGCTCTGAGAAGTGATGCCACTTTAAAGGAAGATCACGCCATGGATGCCCGAAACCTGGATAACCCGCCCAGCGATATCAGCTGGGATATTGAGGGAGAAAATTTTGTAATTAATGTGTTGCCGGCAAAAGAAAAAGATCTGATTCCTTTGTTTATATCGCTTCATAAAAATACCGCGTTACGGTTTTCAGTTGGAGAAATCACTAATTTCAATCCAGACCGTTTACTTCTTTATGACGCCAGAGACGAGCTTTACTATGGAATAAAAAGCGGATCCTTAAAAATGGAATTACCGGCAGGTGATTATCGTAATCGTTTTTATATCACGTTCATTGATAAATTACCTGTTGCCGAGACTCCCCCGGAAGTAAATTATCCGGTGTCCAAACCTAAAAATGTACTATTAAATTCCATTGATATCTTTCAGAATAATAATGAGGAAAGGCTCGAAGTAAAAATATTATACGAGTCCAGCTTCAGCAATATCAGGCTATACGATCTCAACGGAAAACTTATTTTTAATCAAAATTTCAAGGAAAAGCAAAAAGAATATTATCTTTCTACCGGAAAGCTGAGTTCCGCGGTTTATATTGTAAAGGTAACTACCAGTGACAATAAGGAACTTACTAAAAAAGTAAACATTAAGAATTGAACGACTTACAGGAATACATGCTACCCTGCCTGAACAAAACCCTTTTTGGAGTTGATTGTACGGGATGCGGGGCACAGCGCGCCACTGTTTTTTTATTTCAGGGCGAGTTTCTAAAAGCTTTTCATATGTATCCGGCGATCTACAGTCTGCTGGTGCTTCTGCTCTTTTTGCTCTTCAACCTTTTTGTTAAATTCAAATATGATTACAGCATTAAAATAGGACTCATACTTTTAAATGCCCTGATCATGGCGGGAGCATATATTTTTAAAATGTATCAAATTTTTCAACTAACCAATTAAAACTTCTTTATGGAAAAAAAAGAATTACCCAATTCCACCCTTATTCTTGTATTCGGAATATTATCGATTTTAGGCTGTTGCTGCTATGGTGTTCTTGGTATTGTTTTCGGGATCATCGCTTTGGTGATGTCTAAACGCGCTATAGAAATTTATAATGCCGATCCGGAACTCTACACCGGTTATCAGAACGTAAAAACAGGAAGGATCCTGGCTATTATCGGTCTTGTGTTAAGCGGCCTGAGTATCATCGCTTCGGTTATCAGCCTTGTATTTTTTGGAGGTTTTAATGCCTGGCAGGATGCCATGGAAGAAATCTCACGCCAGTACGGCGGATAAAAAAACCGTCATCTAAAGGAACGAAGTGATCTTTTTTGTGAAGATTCTTCGTTCCTCTTTTTAATGACGGCATCTGGTGGCAGACAGCCTGTTATTGTTCTACTTTTCGAACTGCTGAAGTGTTTTTGTAATGATCTCAACACAGTCACGAAGCTGTTCTTCAGTCATTACCAGTGGAGGCGCGAACCTGATAATATTACCGTGAGTGGGTTTAGCCAGTAATCCATTTTCTTTTAAAGCCACACAAATATCCCAGGCGGTGGTACTTTCAGCTGAATCATTGATCACGATAGCATTCAATAATCCCCTACCGCGTACAAGATTTACAATATTCGATTCCCTGATGTAATCATCCATCAGTCTTCGGAAAAGTTTCCCGAGCTTTCTCGCGTTCTGGATCAAATGTTCATCTTTTACCACATCCAGGGCGGCAACCGCTACGGCAGCGGCTACAGGATTCCCGCCGAAGGTAGAACCATGCTGACCCGGCTGGATCACACCCATAATATCATCATCGGCCAAAATTGCTGATACCGGATAATTACCTCCGGAAAGCGCTTTTCCTAAAATAAGAATATCGGGCCGAGTATATGTTTCCTGTCTTTCGCAATGACCTTCGCAGGTACAGTGACCACAAACGGCGAGTAGACCGCCGGTTCTGGCAATTCCTGTCTGGATCTCATCGGCCATAAAAAGCACGTTATTTTTAGCACAAATTTCTTTGGCTCTTTTGAGAAAATCATCGGAAGGCACATAAACTCCGGCTTCTCCCTGAATTGGCTCCACTAAGAAACCTGCCACATTCGGATTATTCTGAATGGCACTTTCCAGCGCTTCAGTATCATCGTAAGGGATTTTTATAAATCCGGGAGTGTAAGGTCCAAAATTTCTTCTCGCCTCTTCATCGTTAGAAAAGGAAATGATCGTAGTGGTTCTTCCGTGGAAATTATTTTCACAAACGATGATCTCGGCTTCGGTCTCTTTCACGCCTTTTTTCTCGTAAGCCCATTTTCGTGCGACTTTGATCGCGGTTTCCACAGCTTCTGCTCCCGTGTTCATGGGCAGAAGTTTGTCAAATCCGAAATATTCGGTGGCATACTTTTCATAGGCACCGAGTACGTCGTTATGAAAAGCCCTCGAGGTAAGTGCCAGTTTTGAAGCCTGCTGGTGCAGTGCTTCCA
Organism: uncultured Flavobacteriaceae bacterium; assembly: GCA_963741865.1. GTDB lineage: Bacteria > Bacteroidota > Bacteroidia > Flavobacteriales > Flavobacteriaceae > Christiangramia. The sequence continues at coordinate 1,143,441 of CAVUJP010000017.1, read as the reverse complement.
CGATCTTCGGATGACAATGCCCCTGATTCACGGCCGAATAAGCCGAAAGGAAATCGTAATATTTTTTGCCTTCTACGTCCCAAACATGAACTCCTTCCCCGCGGCTCAATACGGCCGGCAGCGGATGATAATTATGAGCTCCATGCTGGTCTTCCAGTTTAATAGCTTCTTCTGAAGAACTAATCTTTTGTAATGGCATTTCCTAGTTAATTTTTTGTGTATTAGTGTTCTACAATTCCTTCTTAATTTCCGTTGATTTCCGAGGAAAAAGGAGAGAAATCATCCCGTTTTTCGGATTCATGCAAAATACTAAATACTTAAGTAAAATTTCAACCGGGCGGCCTTTAAATCTTGTTAATTATTCTATTTTTGCGCTATGGCGCGAAGAAACAAGAACAAGCTTTTTACCGAAGTTGAAGTTACCGATGCCGGCGCTAAGGGGAAGGCCGTAGCCAAATCTCCCGATGGCCGCGTGATTTTTATAGACAATGCAGTTCCCGGTGATATTGCCGATGTGCAGACCACCAAAAGAAGAAAATCTTTTTACCAGGGCACCGCTGTAAAATTCCATGAACTTTCTGATAAAAGAACCACTCCCGTTTGCAGGCATTTTGGAACCTGTGGCGGCTGTAAGTGGCAGAATATGGAGTATAAATATCAGCTGGAATACAAACAAAACGAGGTTACCAATAACCTGAAAAGACTGGGAAAAATAGAACTGCCGGAAATAACTCCAATTCTCGGCAGCGAAAAGATCTATTTTTACCGCAATAAAATGGAATTCTCCTTTAGTGACAGCCGCTGGCTTACCCAGCAGGAAATCCAGAGCGGTGAAAATATTGAAAATCGAAATGCACTTGGTTTTCATATTCCCGGGATGTGGGATAAGATCCTCGATATTGAAAAATGCCATTTACAGGAAGATCCCAGCAATGATATCAGGAATTTTGTAAAAGAATTTGCCACCGATCACGACATGGCTTTCTTTAATACCCGGAAACAGGAAGGTTTTCTCAGAACTTTGATGATAAGAACTTCTTCTACGGGAGAAATTATGCTACTGCTTCAGTTTTTTGAGGAAAACAAGGAGCAACGCGAACTTCTACTCAATGCTGTTGCCGAAAGATTTCCTGAGATCACCTCACTTCAGTATGTGATCAACAATAAGGCGAATGATACTATTTACGATCAGGAGATCATTTGCTACAAAGGCCGCGATCATATTTTCGAGGAAATGGAAGGACTTCAGTTTAAGATCAACGCCAAATCTTTCTATCAGACAAATTCGGACCAGGCTTATAATCTTTATAAAATCGCACGTGATTATGCCGATCTAAAAGGAGACGAACTGGTATATGATCTTTATACCGGAACCGGTACTATCGCTCAGTTTGTGGCCAAAAAAGCCAAAAAAGTGATCGGTGTGGAGGCTGTTCCCGAAGCGATCAAAGACGCGAAGGAAAATGCCGAAAGAAACAGTATCACAAATGCCGAATTTTATACGGGTGATATGCGAAAGGTATTTACCAGTTCGTTTATTAAAAAACACGGGCAGCCCGATGTGATCATTACCGATCCGCCACGAGACGGCATGCACAAAGATGTGGTGGCACAGATTATTGCTATCTTGCCGGAAAGGATTGTTTATGTTAGTTGTAACTCTGCAACACAGGCAAGAGATCTGGCTTTGCTGGATGAACATTATCAGGTAACGGCAACCCGGGCCGTGGATATGTTCCCGCAAACCCATCACGTTGAAAATGTGGTAAAACTGGAAAGAAGAAAATGAGAAGATATTCAGGATTAATAGCATTGCTGATTATGGTTTTCTACTTTGGATGCCAGCGTGATGATATTTGTCCTGAAACCGTTGATACCACTCCCCTGCTCATCATTCGATTTTATGAAAACCAGGATCCTTTCGATCTAACGGCTCCGCAAAACCTGAACGTTCGTGCACCGGGAAATGACAGCAGCTATGTCTATTACCGGTATAGCCAGGATAGTATCGCTATTCCGTTACGAACCGATCAGGATGTGTCAGAACTTATTTTCACCTTAAACGCTCCAGATACTTCCGCTACAGATCCAGAGCCGGGAATCACCGATACCCTAAGATTCTCCTATGGACGGGAACAGGAATATCTCAACCGCGCCTGTGCCTATAAAGTGAATTATGTAGGACTGAATGTGAAAATGACCGATCCGGCCAGTGATGAAAACTGGATTGAAGATATACGAATTGAACAACCCAATGTAGAGGATGAAAATCAGGCTCATGTATCGATATTTTTCTAGTATTTTCATATTGCTGCTTTGCTGTTTTTCTACCCTGAAGGCTCAGGAAGTACAATTAACTGACAGCATCCAGTATAAAGACAAATACGGTTTGCGAGTGGGAATTGACCTGAGCAAGCCTTTGCGGACTTTTTTGGAAGACGGCTATTCGGGCCTGGAATTAGTAGGAGATTACCGGCTGAGTAAGAAATTTTATGCCGCCGCCGAACTGGGAAACGAAAAACTTACTTTCAAAGGCGATAATATCGCCACAACGACAAACGGAAGTTATATTAAGATCGGCGCCGATTACAATGCTTATGATAACTGGCAGGATATGCAGAACAGTATTTTTGTTGGTTTTCGATACGGCTTTTCTACTTTTTCGCAAACCCTGGACTGGTACCGGGTTTATACTTCCTCAAATTATTACGGACCAGATATTAGGATGGCAGATAATGAGGTTTCGGGATTGAATGCCCACTGGGCGGAATTGATGATCGGCATCAAAGTTGAACTTTTCAACAACCTCTTTCTTTCGGCCAATGTTCAGCTAAAGCGAAGAATAACCCAGAAAACGCCAAACAACTTCGATAATCTTGCCATTCCCGGTTTTGGCCGCACTTATGATGATAGTATGTTTGGAGCCGGATACGGCTATACGATATCTTATCTAATTCCGCTATATAAGAAAAACAGGCAGTAATTATTGCTTGCTTTTCTTTTTGGAGCCTTCGTACATAACATATTTTAAAAACCTTGCTTCCAGCGGTCCGTTATACAATTTGATTTTTCGTGAAGCACGGAGTCCAACGCTCTTTATCGCATCGAAATTGGAGGAAATAAACCAGGCGTGAGTGCCAGGATAATTCTGCTTTAGGGTATCACCAATCTGGCCATAGAATTTTTCCACATCGATCTCCAGGCGTTCCCCATATGGAGGATTAAAAACCATATGGAGATAGCCTTCATTTTCTTTTTCAGATTCAAAGAAATCTTTCTGTTCGATCTGAACAAAATCTGAAAGATTAGCATTTTTCACGTTTTCCTTCGCTTTCATCACGGCTGACGGAGCCTTGTCGTAGGCTTTGATGGTATAATGAAAATCCTGAATTTTCTTCAAAACCGATTCCTCTATCTTTTCAAAAAGCTCTTCATCCCAGTCTTTCCATTTTTCAAAACCGAATTCCTTGCGATAAAGGTTCGGAGGGATATTACAGGCGATCATGGCTGCTTCAATGGGAATCGTCCCGCTGCCGCACATGGGATCAAGGAAATCACACTGGCCTTTCCAACCCGACAGCAACAACATTCCGGCGGCCAGGATCTCATTGATCGGTGCGATATTGGTGGCAGACCGGTAGCCTCTTTTGTGCAAAGGTTCCCCTGAACTGTCAAAACTGATATCGCAGTGATTTTTTTCGATATGCAGATTTATTCGAAGACTTGGAAAATCAAGATCTACATCTGGCCGTTTTCCAAACTTATCACGAAAACGATCTACGATCGCATCTTTGGCTTTAAGAGCAACATATTTTGAATGAGTGAAAATTTCAGAATGTACCGTAGATTCTATAGCGAGAGTATCATTAACATCCAGAAAATCTTCCCAGGGCAAATTGTAAATCTGGTCATATAATTCCTTTTCATTTTTTACCCGAAAACTTTGGTAGGCTTTCAGCACTTTAATGGCGGTTCGCAAAGAAAGATTGGCTTTATACATAAAACCTGTATCTCCCTCAAAACTTACCATTCGTGTTCCCTCTTCAATATTCATCGCGCCAAGATCTAGCAGTTCTTTTGCCAGTACAGGTTCAAAACCGTACATGGTCTTGGCGATCATTTTAAAATTTTTACTCATTTCCCTGCTTTAAAGAACCACAAAAATAGGTTAATTTTGTGCGAAAGCAGAATTGTTTGTAAAGCTGTTTTTAGAACCAACCAAACCACCTGTCAATTTGTTTGATCAGATATACATTTATGCCCTTCCGATAGCCGCAGTTATTTTAGGTTATGTCATTTCTTTATTTCTAAAGCCCGATAATTCTTCCGGATTTAAACTCTTGCTGGCTTTCAGTGGAGCTTATTTGCTGTCTGTAACCGTACTGGAATTACTTCCCGCAGTTTATCGAACTGGAGGTGAAGGAATAGGTGTTTTTATTCTGCTGGGGCTCCTTTTTCAGATCATCCTTGAATTTCTTTCCAAAGGAGTGGAACATGGGCACCTGCATTCTCATGCTGAATCCAGGAAGTTTCCTCTTCTTTTATTGATAAGTTTAAGTTTGCATTCGCTGCTGGAAGGTTTCCCCATCGATCAGGATCCTCATTTGCTGCACGGGGTGGTGGTTCATAAAATTCCTGTAGCCGCGATTCTTTCGGTATTTCTACTGAAAAGTCGACTGGGTAAACTGAAAACCTTTCTTTTTCTTGCCTTTTTTGCATTGATGACCCCTGCCGGTAGCTGGCTGAAAAATCATGTGGAAGTTTTCAATGACTATGCCCCCTACGTCAATGCGATGGTGATCGGGATCTTCCTTCATGTCTCAACCACTATCCTTTTTGAATCTTCGAAAAACCATTCTTTTAATGCCAAGAAACTCTTCGTTATCATTCTAGGTATTTTACTGGCTTATTTTATTTAATGTTCAGCAGGGAAAAATCAAAAAAGATTCGACAGGAATTCTGGACAAGCTTTGGAAAAGAATATCCCAGGAAGTGGCTGTTATATAACACCAAAATGAAGGAAATTCAGCTGAAATTCACCTTCAACCGCAAGTCTGCCATGGTATCGCTGGATATTATCGATAATGATGAACTGATCAGGGATTATTATTTTGAAAAATTGCTTTCGCTGAAGAAAGTTCTGAAAGCTGAGTATCTTCCGGAAATAATTTACGAAAAAAACTATGCATTACCCGAAGGTAAAACCATATCCAGAATTTTTGTGGAGCTTAAGGAAGTGAGTGTCCATAATAAAAAAGACTGGCCACTCGTGAAGGATTTTCTTGCAAGGAACATGAATCTACTCGAGGAATTCTTTAAAGATTTCTCAGATTTTATAAAAAATTGATTTAAATGAGGCCTAAGCAGTTCCAAACTTCCAGACTGATCTTGAGGAAGATTCAAAAATCAGATCAGGCTGATATTTACAAAGGACTTTCGCATCCAGATGTGATAAAATACTATGGTGTTAACTATGCTTCTTTCGAAGAAACTGAAGAGCAGATGACCTGGTACGAAAATCTGGAGAAATCGAATTCGGGATTGTGGTGGAGCATCAGGATGAGAGCAGATAATTCTTTTTGCGGAGCTATAGGTTATTATAATTTACACGAAGAGCACCGAAAAGCCGAATTAGGCTTCTGGCTTCTCCCTGAGTTCTGGGGTAAAGGCCTGATAAAGGAAAGTGCGGAAAAGATTATCGATCACTTACTTCACGAAAAAATGCTGCATCGCATGGAGGCTTATGTGGAAGGAGAAAATGCAAATTCAGAAAAAGTGCTTCAGAAATTGAATTTTCAATATGAAGGTACTATGAAAGATTGCGAAATAAAAAATGGCAGGTACATTGACCTTAAAATTTTCGCACAAATCCTGGAAAAAGGAAATCCTTCTTAATACTATCTTCAAAGATTTTAACGTTTGCTATTAAATGCAAGTTAATATGGTACGATAGCTGCATTAGATACTATAAAACTTCTAATTTTAATACTATGAAAAAGATATTTTTAAGTTTTCTACTGGGAATTCTCTTTCTTTCCGCAAATGCTCAGGACTGGCACACAAACTTTAAAGAAGCGAAAGAAATCGCTGCCAAAGACCATAAACCCATTATTCTGGTATTCCAGGGTTCAGACTGGTGTGCTCCCTGCATAAAGCTGGACAAGAAGGTTTGGAGCACCGAGGAATTTAAGACTTATGCACAGGATCATTATGTAATGCTGCAGGCCGATTTTCCGAAGAAAAAAGATCATCAGCTTCCTGAAGCCCAGATGGCACAGAACGAGAAACTGGCAGAAAAATATAATCCGCATGGATATTTCCCTTTTGTGGTGGTAATGGACGCTGGTGGAAAAGTACTCGGCCAGACCGGTTACAAAAATGTTTCTCCCGATGAATACATTGAAATCTTAGATTCTTTTAAAAGCTGAATTTGAAGAGAATGGTTTTCATCCTGATATTTTTAGCGGGCCTTTCTACAGAGGCACAGGAAATTTATAAGGAAACTTTAAAGCTGATGGGCAGCCGTTTCGAAATTACCGTTACGGCTCCCGATTCTGCAACCGCTCATCAATCTATCGATCTTGCGATTGACGAAATTTCCAGAATCGAAAAGCTCATCTCCAGTTGGGATCCCGCCAGTGAAACTTCCAAAATAAATCAGAATGCCGGTATCAAACCGGTAAAGGTTTCTTCCGAATTATATCATCTTATCGAACGCGCTCTGAAAATTTCAGAAATCACCGACGGTGCTTTTGACATCAGCTATGCCTCTATGGATAAGATCTGGAAATTTGATGGAAGCATGAAAGCCATGCCTTCCGAAGAAGAAATAAAAGGTTCGGTTTCCAAAGTAGGCTATCAAAATATAATTTTAAATCCCGAAGACACGAGCGTATTTCTTAGAAATAAAGGGATGAAAATAGGTTTTGGCGCGATTGGTAAAGGTTATGCCGCAGACAGGTCTAAGAAACTCCTGATGAAAAAAGGAGTAAAAGCCGGTATTATAAATGCTTCCGGAGATATGAATACCTGGGGCACGAAGCCAGATGGAGAAACCTGGAAAGTGGCCATTACCAATCCTATGAATAAAGAACATGCGTTTGCGCTGCTTCCGCTAAAAAATCGCGCCGTAGTGACTTCAGGAGATTATGAAAAATTCGTGAAATTCAACAGTGTTCGATACAGCCATATTATCAATCCAAAAACTGGTTATCCGGCAACGGGGATTATCAGCGTTACCGTTTTTGCGCCCAAAGCAGAACTGGCTGATGCCCTGGCGACTTCAGTATTTGTAATGGGTATCGATACAGGCCTCGATCGGATCAATCAAATGCGCGGCATAGATTGTATTATCGTTGATGAAAAAGGAAAAGTTCATACTTCAGAAAATATTAAACTTCAATCTTTATGAAAATTAAAATCGTGGCTATCATTTTTATGATTTTTGGCTTTAGTTCCTGTACTGCAGTGAAAGAATACGAAAAAGTTTATATCAACGATCCTTATATGGTGCTGGGAAGTAAGAAAATAGACAGGTTTGATAATAATTTCCAGGCTTATCGTGAAGCGGCAGCAGGAGCCAATGGCGGTAAGACCGGAGGTGGCTGTGGCTGTAATTAAATAGTTGTTAGTATGAAGTATTTTGTTTTTTTCGCCTTTATTTTATTTGGATTACAGGCTAAAAGCCAGGATTCTATTGCCGGCTTTAAAAAGAGGATTTTGGAAAGTACCGAAGTAGATTTTTTGGCGAGCTATTATTCGCAGGATGGAAATAATGCAGCCGTGAGCGGCGGGATTGGAACGGAAGAATTAACTGATGCCGCTCCTACTGTAGTGGTTTCCATTCCTGTCAATGCCGATGATGTGCTCACTATCGATGCCGGAGTATCGGCCTATACCTCGGCTTCCTCCAGCAATGTGAATCCTTTCGATAATGGTTATGCCGATCCATTCGTGGCTTCCTCTGGAGCCTCTTCCAGCGACACCTGGTTCAATGTAACCGGCACTTACACTCACAATAGCGATGACCGAAATACGATCTGGAGCGGAAAAGCGTCGGTGTCTAATGAATTTGATTATTTTTCGGTTGGCGTAGGAGGAAGTTTTACTAAGCTGTTTAATGAAAAAAATACAGAAGTAAGTTTTCACGGAAATGTCTATATAGATACCTGGAAATTGCTTTACCCTTATGAGCTTCGACCCTTTGTAAACAATGGAAGAGGCATTAGCGATTACCTTTTTCAGGCTTTTAACCTAAGTGGAGAGGGTATTTATAATCCAGACTTTCAGGAACTCACCGGCAAAGGCCGAAATTCGTATTCTTTAGGTATTAATTTTTCGCAGATCTTATCTCAAAAATTACAAGCCTCTTTAATGGCCGATCTGGTGCTACAAAAAGGGCTTTTATCCACACCTTTTCAGCGTGTCTATTTTAGCGACAGGAATGATTTTTATATCGATGATTTCCAGTTGGCTGACGATATTGAGCATTTACCTTCTTCGAGATTCAAGACCGCTGTTGGTGGAAGACTTAATTATTACCTGAACGAAACTTTCGTTTTTCGAAGCTATTATCGATATTATACCGATGATTGGGGCATTCAGTCTCACACCGCAAGCCTCGAAATTCCTATAAAGTTGAATGATAAGTTTACCGTTTACCCATCCTACCGCTACTACACACAAACCGCAGCCGATTATTTCGCGCCTTATGAAAAGCATACTTCTTCTGAAGAATTCTATACTTCAGATTATGATCTTTCGGAATTTAATGCCAATCAATTCGGAATGGGAGTCAACTACACCGATATTTTTACCAAATTCCATCTTGGAAATTTCGGATTGAAAAGCGTGGATTTGAAATACGATCATTATAAAAGAAATACCGGCCTTACCGCTGATATCGTTTCGGGTGGACTGAATTTTATCATGCAATAATTTCTACACCAGCGGAATTTTTAAAGAAACTTGGGTACCTGTGGCCTGGTCTTCACAGTCATACATATCTGTGATCTCCACCGAAAAATCCTGGGAAAAATCCTTTGAAAAATTTTTGAGCCTTTCTTTTGTGAGGTTGATACCAACAGATTTATTCTTGTGAATCTTTTTACCTTTCAGTTCAGCGGCTTTTTTGCGGCCAATTCCATTATCAGAAATCATAATCTTTAAAAAACCGTAATCCCTGCATAGGGTAACTGAAATATTCTTTACTCCTTTTTTGGAAGGTAATCCATGCCAGATAGAATTTTCAACAAAAGGCTGAAAAATAAGAGATGGGATTTGGATAGTTTCGGTATTCAAATGTTCTTCTATGATAATTTCGAGATTGATTTTATTATCAAATCTGATATTTTCTATTCCAACGTATAATTTCAGAATTTCTATTTCTTCAGCAAGGGAGATCGTTTTTTCCCTGGTGGAGGCCAGAATCTTTCTAATGAGTTTGGAAAATTTATTCAGGTAATAAACCGCATTATCCTTGTCATTATCAATGATATATAATTTTATTGAATTAAGTGAATTGAAGATGAAATGAGGATTCATCTGGCTTTTAAGAGCAGTGATCTTTAGCTCGGCAAGTTCTTTTTCGTAGGTGATCTTTAATCTTTCCAGCTCTTCTTTTTTTGCTTTTTCGCTGGCCAGTTTCAGGTTCTCTTCCAGTTTCTGCTGAATGGTTTCCTTAAGCTTTTCATTTTCCCGAAATTGACTGATTATTTTTTCCTGGGAATCCCTATTTTCTTTTAGTATTAATTTTTGCTTATGACCAAGTCCTAATGAAAAAAGAGCATTTTCAATTACAATACATATAAAAAAAATACCATAGTAAACACTATTTTCAAGGCGATTATTAGTTCCATAAAATGCCTGAGCATCAGTAATTACCGAAGAAAGAAAAACAAGAAAAGAACCTATGATTATATAATACTTAAGCACTGTCTTTAATCTTACAAAAGGATAGTACGAAATTATTGCCATTAAGGGCGTGACATAGATCATAAACAATTCGTACGAAAAAATACTAATAGATGGTTGCTGAGTAATAATATAAACAATATGAAAAAGCACAATTCCACCCCCGAAAATATAGGTGGAATAGAGAATGATCTTATACCATTTTGGATCGGCTTCCTTAAGGTTTAAAAAACTGAGGGCAAATAAGAAATATGTCACAAAGGCCATTTCGGCTGAAAAACCAGGAATATATTTAATAAAACTAATCGAAATAAAAATGTCTTTCAAAAAACCATTTCCAAAAGGAGCAATGGAAAGAAATAGAAAAAAAACATAAATGCTATAATAGAGGTAGGAAATTATTCTTTGCTGAAAATAAAGAATCAGGTGATAAAGGAAAAAAATAAAAAGGATTCCAGAAATGAAATTAATAAAACCATTTTCATAGCAATTAGCTAAAATATCCATTTATTTTTGACCATTTAGAAAATGAAGAAGATCCGGTTTTTTAGAGCGGGAAACCGGAATACTCGAACCGTCTTTCAGAACCAGATATTGCCCCTCAGTTTTAATATATTCCTTTAAATGATCCATATTTATCACATAAGAGTGATGCACTCTTAAAAATTTTTCTGAGTCAATGAGTTCTTCAACATCCTTAAGTTTTTTTGAAATCACTTCTTTATGATTGTCAGTCATATGTACTTCGGTATAGTTCCCATCAGATTTACAGTATAAAATTTCATCCCTATCCACATAGATTGTTTTGGTGGAAAAGGAAAGAGGTATTTTTTGTTTTCCCGAAACCTGGATCTTTGCGATTAAACTTTTAAGTTGTTCTCCTATAGCGTTCTGGGCTTTTTTCTCCCTTATTTTCTCTACGGCAATTACAAGATCATCTGAATCTACCGGCTTTAATAAATAATCAATGGCGTCCTGTTTGAAAGCTTTGATCGCATACTGATCATAAGCAGTGGTGAAAACAAGTTCAAAATCGCGGTATTTCAGATGTTTCAAAAGTTGAAATCCGTCCATCTCCGGCATCTCAATATCCAGAAAAACACAATCGGGTTTTAAAAGATTTATCCCTTCAATAGCATCCATGGGGTTGGTATAAAAATTAGAAACCTCTATTTCCTTGCAGAACTTGTCAATTTCCCATTTTAGACTTTTTATGGCAGAGAACTCATCATCAACAATTATTGCTTTTAACATAGCTAAGGAATTATCAAAGAAATAAGTTACGAAAAGATTTTCTTCAGAAGAAAGAGAATAGATAACTGACCTTTTTAGATGTATAAACTGAAAAAAACCTGTTGAAACCTCGTTTTAAGTACAAGGAATATATCAGAACTGTTCAGTTATAAATTCATTAATCATTAAAGTTTATACATCCTGTAAATTGTTCAATATTTGAGAAACTCCCCTTTCATCTATCTCGAGATCTTTTCCTTGATGTTGTATAAAAAAATATTAACTCAAAAGTTTAGAATTATGAAAACCAATTTAAAATTAAGACCAAACCTTTTGGGATTGGGTGTTGCACTAACAATGATTATGCTTTTTGGCTCCTGCGAAAAGGAAGCTGTTTCCGGGCAAATTGATGATATTTCTAAAATGGATTCAAAAGTCAAAGCTCATGGGGAGGAAGAAGAGGCAACAGGAAACAATGCATTTTTTCCGAACTCTCACCAGGGTTTTAATCATGATATTGCTCCATGGGGCGATATGAATTCGGGAGAAGAAGAAGCCGGCTGGTGTGGAGAAATTAACTTGAAAAGCAAGAAAGATAATATACTCAAACCTTCTGCAGGTAAGGGTTACGCTACCGTCATGTATGGAGATTGTAATACCTTTTGGGCAAATGGAGGCTTTGCGAATGGAAGTGCACCTGCTACAATAGACCCCTCATTATGGAGTCAGGTATGGCCGGAAAGTGGGTTTGTACATCAACTGGATATTTACTTAGATCCAGCATATTTTGAAGAAGGAAATGCTTTTTTGCTTTATTTCGGCTTGTATTATGATGTCTTAGCCTATCCCTTTACCTATTTCGGGATTGCTGTAGACAAAGAAGGAAACAATCTCAAAATAAACAATGAGTACGAGGTATCTCATGCTGGCTGGTACACTTTCAAACAAGCGTTTGACAAGAAAAATGATGGCACTTTGACTGTAGACTTTGAACTTCAGAATAATCATAAAACGGTTTATAGCGCAGAAATGACCAAAACAGTATATGATGTTCTCACCAATTCTTATAATATTGACGAAATCTATGCCAATGGAGATATTATTGGAAGCGGCTATATGTGGTTTCCCTATATTGCAAGTGGTGTAGAACTTCCAATTGACGAATATCGCCTGCACCCGGGAAAATAAAGGGTGTTAACTTTGAATTAGTAAACCCTTTGGTTCTTAACTGAAGGGTTTTTTATTTTTCGTTAATTGTTTTGTTCCGAACAAGTGGTTTTGCCCAAAAGCCAATACTTAGAATATAGGCCAGCGTAATGAAAATAATTAACATACCTGTTCCTAGGGAAAATACATCGCCCAGTGCCCCTATTATTAGCTGTATCACGGCTCCCCCCATAATTCCCGACATAAAAATACCCGCAGCAGATCCATGGTGCTCTTTAATAGAATTCAATCCTAAAGATATGATCACAGGATACATTACAGAAAGGAAGAAACCTGAAGCCTGAAAAGAATAAAAAGAAATAAGAGCAGGTCCAAAAAGCCCTAATCCCAAACATATAATGGCTAAGAAAGTAAAAATGCGAAGTACGATTTTGCTGTCTACCAATTTCAATAAAAACAAACCTGCAACTCCGCCAATTGTCATCAGTCCCCAAAATCTTCCAACTGCCATTGCTCCAGCAGTTGTATAATCAAAGTCATGGTATGTGGCTAAAAATTTAGACATCCAGTAAGAGATTCCCTGTTCAGTTCCTACATAGGCGAATATTCCAAGAAAATACAGAATAACCGTTTTATTTCTCATCATATTTTTAAGCATTTCAAAACTTCCTACTTTTTCATCCTCATTTAAACTAACCTTTGGTATAGAGATTAAGGCTACAATAATTATCATCAAAACTGAAATAGCTGCAAATAGCCAATACATACTTACCCAAACCTTATCGGAAGAAAGTATAGACTCTATTAAAGGTAGGTTTCCTAATACTGTATTATCAGCATTAAGTACTAACCAGGAATAGACAAGCGGACTAATAAAGGAAGCTGCACCGAAAAACAGTTGAGCCAAAACTGAATTGAAAGCATAATTTTCTTCTCCTCCTGCTACTCTTAATAAAGGATTTATAACCACCTGCAAAATAGCCATTCCGGTACCGATTACGAAAAGACTAAAAATAAAAACTTTAAAAAAAGGAAAAAGTACAAAAATCACCGATCCAGTCAGGCCAAAGGTAAATCCTGTTATTATCATTATTTTTTCTCCAAATTTTTCAAGCAAGAAACCGGCAGGAATGGACATCACTCCATAGGCGATAAAAAAAGAAAACGGCAAAAAACCAGCCATCGTTTCACTCAGACTAAAACTTTTTGTGGCACTGGGATTTAAAGCTCCAAGAATATTGGTTAAGAAGGAAATGACAAAAAAAGTGATTAATATAAGAACAACCACTTTATAATTGGGTTTTTTATAATTCATTCAGAAGATTTTACCCTAAATATAGATATTCTAGAGTAAATCTTTTAAATAAAAAACCCTTCATCAACTACATGATGAAGGGTTTAAAAGGAAGGCGGCGACCTACTCTCCCACAGAAGTAGCAGTACCATCGGCGCTAACGGGCTTAACTTCTCTGTTCGGAATGGGAAGAGGTGAGCCCCGTTGCTATAGCCACCTTAAATCGTTCCCCTCTCATTCTCCCCGAAGGAGAGATGATCTTTACCTGGCTTTGTTTTCCCTCCCCTTCGGGGAGGCCAGGTGGGGATTATATTGTTGACATATCTAAAGAAACAAAAAATACTGGATCACTGTAAATACCTAAAGCATTGGGCGGCCCTTAGGTTTTGCGGCCTAAGGGCCATTACGCATCAAGCTTTACGGAGTATTAGTACCACTCGGCTACAAACATTACTGCTCTTACACCTGTGGCCTATCAACGTGGTAGTCTCCCACGGTCCTTTAAAGAAATCTCATCTTGTGGTGGGTTTCGCGCTTATATGCTTTCAGCGCTTATCCCTTCCCAACGTAGCTACCCAGCAGTGCTCCTGGCGGAACAACTGGTACACCAGAGGTTGGTCCAACTCGGTCCTCTCGTACTAGAGTCAGATCCACTCAAATTTCTAACGCCCACTACAGATAGAGACCGAACTGTCTCACGACGTTCTGAACCCAGCTCGCGTGCCACTTTAATGGGCGAACAGCCCAACCCTTGGGACCTTCTCCAGCCCCAGGATGTGACGAGCCGACATCGAGGTGCCAAACCCCCCCGTCGATGTGAGCTCTTGGGGGAGATCAGCCTGTTATCCCCGGCGTACCTTTTATCCTTTGAGCGATGACCCTTCCACGCGGTGTCACCGGATCACTATGCTCTACTTTCGTACCTGATCGACCTGTATGTCTCTCAGTCAAGCTCCCTTTTGCCATTGCACTCTACGCACGGTTACCAAGCGTGCTGAGGGAACCTTTAGAAGCCTCCGTTACTCTTTTGGAGGCGACCACCCCAGTCAAACTACCCACCAAGCACTGTCCCCCGATGTCGGGGTTAGGCTCTAAACAAGTAAAGGGTAGTATTTCAACAACGACTCCACAACCCCTGGCGAGGCTGCTTCAAAGTCTCCTACCTATCCTACACATCACTTGTTCAAAGTCAATACTAAGCTATAGTAAAGGTGCACGGGGTCTTTTCGTCCCGTAGCGGGTAATCGGCATCTTCACCGATACTACAATTTCACCGAGCTCATGGCTGAGACAGTATCCAGATCGTTGCACCATTCGTGCAGGTCGGAACTTACCCGACAAGGAATTTCGCTACCTTAGGACCGTTATAGTTACGGCCGCCGTTTACTGGGGCTTCAGTTGAACGCTTCGCTATAAGCTAACGTCTCCCCTTAACCTTCCAGCACCGGGCAGGTGTCAGGCCATATACATCATCTTTCGATTTAGCATAGCCCTGTGTTTTTGATAAACAGTCGCCTGGATCTTTTCACTGCGGCCCCGATTGCTCGGGGCGACCCTTCTCCCGAAGTTACGGGCCAATTTTGCCTAGTTCCTTAGCCATGAATCTCTCGAGCACCTTAGAATTCTCATCCCAACTACCTGTGTCGGTTTACGGTACGGGTTGCCTCCACTCGCTTTTCTTGGAAGTCGATCCTCAGGATTATCACCGCCGCCGTAGCTTTGGTGTACTATCGGGGTGTTACCACTCCCTTCAACGCACTATTCCGTCAGTGCGCACCTAATTTTCGCCTCCGTCCGCTTTAACGTGGGGCAAGTAGCAGAATATTAACTGCTTGTCCATCGACTACCCCCTTCGGGTTCGCCTTAGGTCCCGACTAACCCTCAGCTGATTAGCATAGCTGAGGAATCCTTGGTCTTTCGGTGTGCAGGTTTCTCGCCTGCATTATCGTTACTTATGCCTACATTTTCTTTTGTAACCAATCCAGCACTCCTCGCGGATGCACCTTCGTCTCTGTTACAATGCTCCCCTACCACTTATAACTAATGTTATAAATCCATAGCTTCGGTAGTATGTTTATGCCCGATTATTATCCATGCCGGACCGCTCGACTAGTGAGCTGTTACGCACTCTTTAAATGAATGGCTGCTTCCAAGCCAACATCCTAGCTGTCTGGGCAGTCCAACCGCGTTTCTTCAACTTAACATACATTTGGGGACCTTAGCTGATGGTCTGGGTTCTTTCCCTCTCGGACATGGACCTTAGCACCCATGCCCTCACTGATTAAAAACATTTTATAGCATTCGGAGTTTGTCAGGAATTGGTAGGCGGTGAAGCCCCCGCATCCAATCAGTAGCTCTACCTCTATAAAACTATTTAATCGCTGCACCTAAATGCATTTCGGGGAGTACGAGCTATTTCCGAGTTTGATTGGCCTTTCACCCCTACCCTCAGGTCATCCCAAGACTTTTCAACGTCAACGGGTTCGGTCCTCCACTATGTGTTACCACAGCTTCAACCTGCCCAAGGGTAGATCACACGGTTTCGCGTCTACCACTCCCAACTATAGCGCCCTATTCAGACTCGCTTTCGCTACGGCTCCACACCTTAAGTGCTTAACCTTGCTGGAAACGGTAACTCGTAGGCTCATTATGCAAAAGGCACGCCGTCACCAATAAATTGGCTCCGACCGCTTGTAAGCGCATGGTTTCAGGTTCTATTTCACTCCCTTGTTCAGGGTTCTTTTCACCTTTCCCTCACGGTACTGGTTCACTATCGGTCTCTCAGGAGTATTTAGCCTTAGCGGATGGTCCCGCCAGATTCATACAGGGTTTCACGTGCCCCGCACTACTCAGGATCCTGCTATGATTTGTACACAGTTACCCATACAGGGCTGTCACCTTCTTTGGCTCACCTTTCCAGATGATTCCGGTTCCTGGTACAATCAATATCGCAGTCCTACTACCCCAATAAGTCCGTAAACTCATTGGTTTGGGCTGTTGCGCGTTCGCTCGCCGCTACTAGCGCAATCACTGTTGTTTTCTCTTCCTCCGGGTACTTAGATGTTTCAGTTCCCCGGGTTTGCCTCCTTGCGGATAATACGCCTTCAACGTACTGGGTTGCCCCATTCGGATATCTGCGGATCAACAGGTATGTGCCCCTCCCCACAGCTTTTCGCAGCTTATCACGTCCTTCTTCGCCTCTGAGAGCCTAGGCATCCCCCATACGCCCTTATCTAGCTTGTATGCGTTTTGCTTAATGCTCATTGGTTAAAAATCTCGCAATCCTTAACCTATAATGTATTTACTTTTATTAAATATTTCTATCTAATAGTGTTCTCGTATTCTTTGTTTCTTCAATATGTCAATGAACGTTCCCCTCTGCCTGCGGCATCTCTCCAAAGGAGAGAAAGGGACCCAACCTTTTATTATTCCTCCCCTTCGGGAGGTTAGGTGGGGATTGTGGAGAATATCGGAGTCGAACCGATGACCTCCTGCGTGCAAGGCAGGCGCTCTAGCCAGCTGAGCTAATCCCCCATTTTCAGTGATCAGTTAACAGTTATCAGTTAACAGTACTTATAACGGCTACTCAACCTCTAAAATTTCCTTTAATTTATTTCAAATGAACTTCGTTGCCTCAAGTTTACTTTAAACTTTTCAACCTTCAACTTTGAACTCGCGCTTTGCGCGGTCGTAGTCTCAGGCAGACTCCCTTCGTCTGCGCTCAGGATAAACTTCTCGTCTTCCTTCGCCTACTTTCAGTAGTCTCAGGCAGACTCGAACTGCCGACCTCTACATTATCAGTGTAGCGCTCTAACCAGCTGAGCTATGAGACTGTCCATAAAACAGTTCCAAGTTTAAAAGTTTAAAGCTTAAAAGTTTTTCAACTCTTAACTTTTCACTCTTCACTCTTCACTATTTTTTATCAAATTGACAGATAAGAATCAAGACCAAAGAGGCCTTCTTTACACTTCCTCTTGTTCCAGTAATTGCGCTAACCGCGTATAAGCGCGGCATTGCTCTAGAAAGGAGGTGTTCCAGCCGCACCTTCCGGTACGGCTACCTTGTTACGACTTAGCCCCAGTTACCAGTCTTACCCTAGGCGGCTCCTTGCGGTGACCGACTTCAGGTACCCCCGGCTTCCATGGCTTGACGGGCGGTGTGTACAAGGCCCGGGAACGTATTCACCGCACCATGGCTGATGTGCGATTACTAGCGATTCCAGCTTCACGCAGTCGAGTTGCAGACTGCGATCCGAACTGTGATAGGGTTTGAAGATTCGCATCCCCTCGCGGGGTAGCTGCCCTCTGTCCCTACCATTGTAGCACGTGTGTGGCCCAGGACGTAAGGGCCGTGATGATTTGACGTCATCCCCACCTTCCTCGCGGTTTGCACCGGCAGTCTCGCTAGAGTTCCCGACATTACTCGCTGGCAACTAACGAAAGGGGTTGCGCTCGTTATAGGACTTAACCTGACACCTCACGGCACGAGCTGACGACAACCATGCAGCACCTTGCAATCTGTCCGAAGAAAAGGGTGTTTCCACCCCTGTCAGACTGCATTTAAGCCCTGGTAAGGTTCCTCGCGTATCATCGAATTAAACCACATGCTCCACCGCTTGTGCGGGCCCCCGTCAATTCCTTTGAGTTTCATTCTTGCGAACGTACTCCCCAGGTGGGTCACTTATCACTTTCGCTTGGCCACCCAGCCCTCAATTAGGCCGGACAGCTAGTGACCATCGTTTACGGCGTAGACTACCAGGGTATCTAATCCTGTTCGCTACCTACGCTTTCGTCCATCAGCGTCAGTATGTTATTAGTGATCTGCCTTCGCAATAGGTGTTCTGTGTAATATCTATGCATTTCACCGCTACACTACACATTCCAACCACTTCATAACAACTCAAGAACAACAGTATCAATGGCAATTCTCCCGTTAAGCGGAAGACTTTCACCACTGACTTATTGTCCCGCCTACGGACCCTTTAAACCCAATGATTCCGGATAACGCTTGGATCCTCCGTATTACCGCGGCTGCTGGCACGGAGTTAGCCGATCCTTATTCATACGGTACCGTCAAGCCCTCAACGCGTGAGAGTGGTTCTTCCCGTATAAAAGCAGTTTACAACCCATAGGGCAGTCTTCCTGCACGCGGCATGGCTGGATCAGAGTTGCCTCCATTGTCCAATATTCCTCACTGCTGCCTCCCGTAGGAGTCTGGTCCGTGTCTCAGTACCAGTGTGGGGGATCTCCCTCTCAGGACCCCTACCTATCGTTGCCATGGGGTGCCGTTACCACTCCATCTAGCTAATAGGACGCATACTCATCTTTAAGCCATAAATGTTTAATTATAATTCCAGGTGAAATCATAATACCATGGGGTATTAATCCACGTTTCCATGGGCTATCCCCCGCTTAAAGGTAGATTGTATACGCGTTACGCACCCGTGCGCCACTCGTCATCAGAAAAGCTAGGCTTTTCCATGTTACCGTTCGACTTGCATGTGTTAGGCCTGCCGCTAGCGTTCATCCTGAGCCAGGATCAAACTCTTCATCGTTAATTCTTATATCTCTTAACAACTACTAGTAGAAATTGCTCAGTTGACGTCTTTTAGTCTTAATTCTTATACACTGGATCATATATCTCTATATAATCCCTGTCAATTCAATATGTCAATGACCTTTTTTCAGTGCGCAGTCTTTAGTTCGCAGTTTTTTTACTGCTTACTGTATACTGACTACTGCATACTGATTCGTTAAAACCCAGGGAGTCGAACCCTTCTCTATCGCCCCATCCGGCGGCTTCTCTTTTTCTTCACTCTCTTTAGAACGTCGCTTGTTTTTCAAAGCGGGTGCAAATATACAACCTCTTTTCTTTCCCCACCAAAACTTTTTTAAATTTATTTTTAAAAAGTTTGACTTCCTTTTAAAACTTCAAAAAATCGTTCGGAACCTTTATCTTTCCGGCTCCCTCCTGCACACCATCCTATCCCTCAATGAACATCCCTTCCTTGCGAAAGCGGGTGCAAATATAAAACGAAGAATCGTTCTATTCCAAATTAAAAATTAAAAAAATTCAGAGAATTTTTGGATTTAAAAGTAAAATCCTGAAGGTCAACTACAAATATAAAAAAAATTATCGGCTTCTTTTATTCAAAGATTGATTATTCCACTTATCGGTGAGATCCAGATACTGAAAATCAAGGGAACTTGCCTGCCTTTCCAGAATATTATCACGAAAAGACCGCTGTAAAATATCTTCGATCAAAAAGTCTTCTTCATTTGATTCGGGATGATATTCCTCTTTCAGGGAAATATCAAAAAGGCTGGCCGTAGTATTGTACCAAAAAGCTCTCCATCCACTCTTGAGATTTCTTACCAGCTCAAAAGCTGTATCTCCTGTTTGACGATGGATCAATTTTACCAAAATCTGTCCTTCAGTATGGGTAAGCTTTTTAAGCTCTTCAGAAAATTCATCTTCAATATACTTCTGAACGATCTTTGTATATTTTTTTCGGGCATGATTCGACTTAATCTGTTCGAGCCTCGAATTCAGTTCCACAAGTCTTTCGGAAGCCATTTTGGCATAGGGATATACTTTCCGGGTTTTTCTGCGCAGGATCAAATAACGCTTTCGGTCTTCATAACTATCGAATTTCAGCTTCCGCAGAAGCACCACTTCTTCCAGATCAATGCTTTCACGAGGAATGGAATCACCGGCAATGATCATATACTGCCCGGATAGGCTATCGTTTTCATTAGACAATCTATTCTCCTGAGAAAAACCTGTGGCTCCAATCAGAAAAAATACTAGCAAAAAAAATCTCCTTCCCATAAACATTTCTTAACTGAATATGTTTCAAACCAAAATCATTCCAAAATTAATCAATATCGGGTTGTCTTCAATTGAAAACTTCTTAATTTCGCTAAAATTCAAGAATTATGAAGAAATCTGAAATACTAGACGAAAAATCACTTCAATTTTTAGAAAATTATCTTAACAATGCGGCGCCAACAGGTTATGAATCAGAAGGCCAGAAGTTATGGATGGAATATCTTAAGCCCTATGTAGATGAATTCATTACCGATACTTACGGAACCGCAGTGGGTGTAATAAATCCTAAAGCCGAATATAAAGTAGTTATCGAAGGTCACGCTGATGAAATCTCGTGGTATGTAAATTATATCAGTGATGAAGGATTGATTTATGTAATTAGAAACGGCGGCAGCGACCATCAAATCGCGGCTTCGAAACGCGTGAATATTCATACAAAAAAAGGGATCGTAAAAGGAGTTTTTGGCTGGCCTGCCATTCATACCAGAGATAAAGAAAAGGAACAATCTCCAAAACTGGAAAACATCTGCATCGATGTGGGATGCAACAACAAAGAAGAAGTTGAAAAACTGGGAGTACATGTAGGTTGTGTGATCACTTATCCCGATGAATTCTTCATTTTAAATGAAAACAAATTTGTTTGCCGTGCTCTTGATAACCGTGCAGGTGGATTTATGATCGCCCAGGTAGCAAGGCTTTTAAAGGAAAATAATATAGAACTTCCATTTGGATTGTACGTCACTAATTCTGTACAGGAAGAAATTGGTCTAAGAGGAGCCGAAATGATCACGCATCGCATTCAGCCTAACGTTGCTATCGTGACCGATGTAACTCACGACACCACTACCCCGATGATTGAGAAAAAGACCAATGGTTTGACTAAAATCGGTGACGGACCCGTGATTTCTTATGCTCCTGCCGTTCAAAATAAACTGAGAGAATTGATTCTTGATACTGCTGAAAAGAAAAAAATCCCGTTTCAGCGCCACGCTTCCTCACGATTTACAGGAACAGATACCGATGCTTTTGCATACAGCAATGGCGGAGTGCCCTCGGCACTGATCTCGCTTCCGCTGAGATATATGCATACGACTGTTGAAATGGTTCACCGCGATGATGTGGAAAACGTGATCAACTTAATATATGAGACTTTGCTTCAGCTGAAATCAGGAGAAAGTTTCAGTTATTTCGAATAAAAAATCTGAAATCATAATACCGAAAACTCCCTTTTTGAGGGAGTTTTTCTTTCACAGCTGAAAGTTTTCACAATATTTTAAATAGCAGCGGCTTTTTTTCCTTTTATATTTAGAAAAAAAGCTATGACGTTATCACAGGATGACATCATCACTCTCATCAAAGATCCGCAGGAGGCGGTAAAACTTGCGAATCTCACTTATGTGCGTGAAAATCATTTTTCGATACACCGCAAAAAAATAGGTCGCGGATTCGCCTATTATAAGAAAGATGAGAAAATTTCCGATCCCAAAACCATTGATCGTATCAAGAAACTTGTAATTCCGCCAGGTTGGAGAAATGTGCGCATTTCTCATCTACAAACGGGACATATTCAGGTGGTTGGACGCGATGAAAAGGAAAGGAAACAGTATATCTATCACCCGGTATGGTCAAAGATCAGGAATCAGACAAAATTCTTCAAAATGGCGGCTTTCGGAAAGACACTGCCAAAAATAAGAAAACAGGTAGATAAGGACATGGATCTGGAAGGTATGCCACAACGAAAAGTACTGGCTCTGGTCATACGTTTAATGGAAGAAACGCATATTCGAATTGGGAATCATTATTATGCAAAGCAGAACAAGACCTATGGCCTTTCCACCTTCCGCACCAAACATGTCAAAACCTTCAAAAACGGATTAAAATTCGAATTCGTCGGAAAAAAAGGAAAAGAACATTCCATTAGCGTAGAAAACAGAAAACTGGTCGACCTGATCAACCAGTGCGAAGAAATCCCCGGATGGGAACTGTTCAAATTCTACAATGAAAATGGTGAAAAACAGAGTGTCGACAGCGGGATGATCAATGAGTACATCCATGAAATAAGTGGAGACATGTTCTCGGCCAAAGATTTCAGAACCTGGTCTGCCACCAAGATTTTTTTTGAAACGCTACGGGAATTAGGTTATTCTGAAGAAGAAAAAGAGAATAAAAAAAATATTCTGCAGGCTTTTGATTCGGCTGCCGAAGGCCTTGGCAATACGCGCACGGTATGCCGAAGTTACTATGTGCATCCTAAGGTGGTGGAAACCTATGAAAATGGAAAGATTCTGCCTTATTTCCGCAAGATAAAAGACGAGAAGGAATCTGGTTACACCGAGCTTTCCGAAACCGAAAAAGCCATTCTACAACTTATTAAGGATTATAAGATAGACTTATCTAATTAAGCTTTTTATATTCCTGGAAATAGGTAAATTTGGTCTATGAGTAATACCATTGCAGCAAGAATTGCTGATTTTCTTAGTAACTACCCTCCCTTTTCCCTTCTGGATTCCACTCAACTCATGGTAATTTCTGAAAAGGTAAAGGTGGTTTATTTTGAACAGGGAAAAAAGATTTTCTCGAAAGGAGAAGAAGGCCACGAATATTTCTACATCGTGCATAAGGGAGCGGTGGACCTTCAGAAAGACGATGAAAAAGGAGAACCGGAAACCATTGACAAATGTGACGAGGGAGATGTTTTTGGGCTTCGTCCTTTATTTGCAAGGGAAAATTACCAGATCAATGCCATAACTGCTGAAGAGAGCATTATCTACTCAATTCCTTTAAATGATTTCAAACCCTATGCGATAAGCAATCCGGAGGTAGGGAATTTTCTTATGGAAAGTTTCGCCTCGAATACACGCAATCCCTATTCTACCGAACATCGCGGAAAGCTTTTTTCCGAAGAACAGGATACCAGTTTAAAAAAAGAAGTGCTTTTTGATCTTCAACCTGTGCAGATCGTCAAGAAAATGCTAAGTGTGTCTCCCGAAACGAGTATTAAAAAAGCGGCCGGCCTGATGAGCAAAAGAAAAGTTGGCTCTGTAATTGTCGTAGAAAACAAACTTCCGGTAGGCATTGTCACAGATATCGATTTTCGGGAAAAAGTAGTCACCGGGGAAACAGGTACCGATGCTAAAATAAGCGAGATCATGAATTCTCCCGTGATCTGCTATTCGAAAGATCTTACACTCGCCCAGGCACAGCTTACCATGATGAAGCATAATATCAATCATATTTGTATCACCAAAGACGGCACTCCCAACACAAAAGTAAAAGGTATCGTCTCTGAACACGACATCATGGTTTCGCAGGGAAATAACCCATCGGTACTAATGAAGGCCATCAACAGGGCGAACAGCACGTCCAAGCTTAATCGAATTCGCAGCAAGATCATGTTTCTTTTGGAAGGCTATATCAAAAGCAATATTCCGCTTACACATATTACAAAGATCATGTTTGAGCTGAATGATGCCACTATCAAACGCGTCATTGAAAGATGCATCGAAAAAATGGAAACTCCGCCCCCAGTGAATTTTGCCTGGATGTCCCTTGGAAGCCAGGGAAGGAAGGAACAGCTTCTACATACCGATCAGGACAATGCACTGGTTTTTGAAGATGTACCGGAGGAAAAACTGGAAGAAACAAGAAATTATTTTCTGAAATTGGCCAAAAAAGTGACTAAAAGGCTGAACATTATCGGCTATGAATTCTGTCCGGCTGATATGATGGCGAGAAATCCCAGGTACTGCTTGTCGGTTAGTGAATGGAAAAAGCAATTCTCACAATGGGTGATTACTTCCGGAAATGATGAAATTTTACTTTGCCAGATTTTTTTCGATTTTGACATCAGTTATGGAGATGTTCGGCTTACCAATGCTATTTCTGAACATATCTTTGATATTCTGAAAGGCAACCGAAATTTCATCAATCGTTTAGCTGCTCAGGCATTACGAAACCCTTCCCCATTAGGTTTTTTCAGACAATTTCTGGTGGAACAGGACGGAGAGAGAAAAGATCTTTTTGATATCAAAAAAAGAGGAATCTTACCGCTTACCGATGCTGCAAGGCTTCTTATCCTCGATCACCGCGTAAAGAATATCAGCAATACGGCCGAAAGATTTGAAAAACTCGCGCAGCTGGAACCCAATAACAGGGAAATTTACCAGGCCTGCGCCTATTCTTCAAAAGCTCTCATAAAATTTAGGACGCGGCAGGGACTTTTGCATAAAGACAGCGGAAGGTTTATCGATCTGGAAAGGCTGAGCAAGGAAGACAAAATCAAGCTAAAACGCTGCTTCAAAAGCATAAAAGATATTCAGGAGCTTATTAAGGTCAGATTCGAAACCCAATATTTCTTATGATCTTCAACTGGTTCAAAAAGAAACGGCCGCCCGAGGATCTTCCGGATTTCTGGAATGAATATGCGGCAAATTTTGAGGAAGATCTGCCTGAAAACATCCTGGACCTCAAATATGTTGTTTTTGATACCGAGACTACGGGATTTGATTATGAAAAAGATCGAGTTCTAAGTATTGGTGCTGTAAAGGTAGAAAGGCAATCGATTGAAATTCAGAAGAATTTCGAGGTTTTTCTGGAGCAGAACATTTTTAATCCGGAAACGGTGGAAATACATGGAATAATCCAAAATGAAAAAACAGCTAAGATCTCGGAACTGGAGGCCCTGAAGAAATTCCTTTCATATATAGGAAATTCTGTATTGGTGGCCCACCATGCAAGTTTTGATATAAAGATGATCAACAAGGCTTTAGAACGACATCAACTTCCGAAGTTAAAAAACAAATATTTAGACACCGCACTACTTTATAAGAAAACCCGCATTCTTACCAACCTCATCGACAGGGAAAAGGTTTTCTCCCTGGATGAAATTGCAGAGGCCTATAATATTGACCTGGCTGACAGGCACACCGCTTCTGGAGATGCGTATATTACGGCCATTGTTTTTATAAAGATCCTGGCACGCATCAGTAAATCTAAAAAGATGAATTCAAAGAATCTTTTGAATTACCGTTTATAAAAAAAGGCCCTGAACGGGCCTTTATAAATATCGATTTTCATTCGATTTAAGAATTTGCCTCGTAAAATTTAAGAAGCGCCTGAACATCCTTAACATCTTTAATTTTATGATCACTGAAGTATTTTTTCATTTTACCTGCATCGCCTAATAGTTCCTTAAAATCTTTTTCTTTAAGCCTTACTTCTTTATAAAGACCTCCATTTAAAGAGAGATAATAGGTCATGTCTACATCAATATCTGCAGGTTTGTCCTTATCATATCCTGTCATCGCTTTTTGTGGCGGGATCACATCTACTTCAGGTATGGCGATAAAATTCACCTTGTCTCCCTGATAATAGCGTGCAAAGTATGATTCTTTATTTCCATCTTCTGTATCAATATTATCAATAAAATAAGTGTATTCCGGAAGCTCATAGGTAATAGACGGCAGTTTCGGTAAAACATAACTATCAGAATCCAATTTATTCAATTTTACCACGACCACATCTTCGAGAGCATTATATTTCATAAAAGCCTTCTGAGATCTTCCTTTATCATCATGAATGATACCCTGTTGAAAATCGTCCTCTACATAGGGAGAACCAGTAAATGTATCGGGTTCTTTTTCTTTAGTAAAAATCATCATACCCGACTGACTGGCAAATTGATTGGCCTGTTGAGCCTGAACAGCAAAGCTGGAAATAAATAAAAGTAAAATCAGTTTTTTCATAAGTTGAATTAATGAGTTGATACTGAAGTTGCAATAACTATACCTAAAAAAATCAGAAGGCATTTTTGATTATATCATCCACCACCTCGGGATTTAGTAAAGTGGAGGTATCTCCAAGATCTGAAGTGTCTTTTGAAGCGATCTTTCTCAGAATTCTTCTCATGATCTTTCCGCTTCGGGTTTTAGGAAGACCTTCCACGAATTGTATTTTTTCAGGTTTAGCTATGGGCCCGATCTTATCGGCGATTTGCTGATTGATCTCTTTTCTAAGATTATCGCGATCACGTTTTTCACCGGTCTCTTTAAGAATGACAAACCCATATAAAGCATTTCCTTTTACTTCATGAGGAAACCCAACAATAGCCGATTCAGCCACGGCCGGATGCTCATTAATTGCATCTTCAATGGGTGCTGTACCCAGATTATGACCGGAAACTATGATCACATCATCAACCCTACCGGTAATTCGATAATATCCAACCTCATCGCGAAGGGCACCATCACCCGTGAAATATTTATCTTCAAATGCTGAAAAATAAGTATCGCGATATCTTTTATGATTTCTCCAGATAGTTCGTGCCATGGAAGGCCATGGAAATTTAATACACAATCGACCGTCAACCTGATTCCCTTTGATCTCTTCTCCATTTTCATCCATCAACACAGGCTGAATTCCTGGAAATGGTAAAGTGGCAAAAGTGGGTTTGGTTGGAGTCGCAAACGGAATAGGCGAGATCATAATACCACCGGTTTCGGTTTGCCACCAGGTATCTACAATAGGGCTTTTTCCCTTACCAATATTATCATTATACCAGTGCCAGGCTTCCTCGTTTATCGGTTCGCCCACAGTTCCCAAAACCTTTAAAGAAGAAAGATCGTATTTATCTACCAGATCAAGATTTTTCTTGGCCAAAGCTCTTATAGCCGTAGGTGCCGTGTAAAACTGATTCACCTTATGCTTTTCTACCACTTCCCAAAATCGTCCGGAATCGGGATAGGTAGGTACCCCTTCAAACATCATGGTAGTAGCACCATTGGTCAGCGGACCGTAAACGATATAAGAATGCCCGGTAATCCAGCCAATATCGGCGGTACACCAGTACACATCATCATTCTGATAATTAAAAATATTTTTGAACGTATAGGCGGTATACACCATATAACCCGCCGTGGTATGAAGCATTCCTTTTGGTTTCCCTGTAGAACCCGAAGTATAAAGTATGAAAAGCGGATCTTCAGCATCCATCACTTCCGGCTCACATTCATCAGAAGCTTTATCGAGCAAAGGCTGAAGCCATTTATCACGACCTTCTTCCATATTGATTTCAGAATTTATTCTTTTCGCAACCAGCACCGTTTTCACATCAGGACATTCTTCCAGGGCTTTATCAACAATTCCTTTTAGGTCTATCGTTTTATTGCCGCGGTACGAGCCGTCTGAAGTAATCATCATTTTACAATCGGCATCAAGAGTTCTGGTGGCCAGGGCCGAAGCTGAAAATCCTGCAAAAACCACCGAATGGATCGCACCGATTCTTGCACAGGCGAGTACCGCGTAGGCCAGTTCAGGGATCATTGGCAGATAAATGCACACCCTGTCCCCTTTTTCAATACCCTGCTCTTTAAGAACATTGGCAAACTGGTTTACCTTTTTATGAAGCTCATTATAAGAAATATGAAGTGCCTCTTCTTTAGGATCGTTTGGCTCCCAAATTATGGCTGTTTTTTCGCCTTTGGTAAGAAGATGACGGTCTATGCAATTTTCGGTAATATTGAGTTTTGCATTTTTAAACCATTTCACCTCAGGTTTTGAGAAATCCCATTCGAGCACATTATCCCATTTTTTACGCCATACAAAATGCTCTTCGGCTACTTCCTGCCAGAAATTTTCGGGTTCTCTTACAGATTTTCGGTACACCTGAAAATACTCTTCCAGGTTCTTGATGTGATAATTGCTCATTCTTGATTTAATTATTTTTTAGAACTATAAAGAAAAACCGGTATTTTCCAGCTTTGGCTTCTAAAATTATTAAATCGTTTGCAATTCAAAAAATAAAGCAATTATAAAAACACATAAATCCTTAAAATTTGATGATTTAAGTGTTATAATTTTAAAATAAATAAAGATTTACCTGAAAACTCCAATTTCTGGCTGTGCAATGTGAATTTACAAACACACATTTTCACCTGCTGCATTAATATATTTCGATCTAAATTTTGCCCAGATAAGAATTTACATTTTTCTGAATGCGCTCGATAATATTGGTAACATCTGCCTTTTCAAATCTCTCGCCGGTGATGTTTTCATAAAGCTCGATATATCTTTCGGAAACCGTTTCGATATACTCATCGCTCATTTCAGGCACCTGCTGCCCTTCTTTACCCTGAAATCCGTTAGAGATTAGCCACTGCCGAACGAATTCTTTGGAAAGCTGTTTCTGAGGTTCCCCCTTTTCCTGTCTTTCTTTATATCCTTCCGCATAAAAATAGCGGGAAGAATCGGGAGTATGTATTTCGTCTATTAGAACGATCTTGCCTTCGGAAGTCTTTCCGAATTCATACTTGGTATCTACCAGAATAAGATCCTGTTTGGCTGCAATTTCAGTTCCTCTTTGAAAAAGTTTTCGGGTATAATCCTCAAGCTGCTTATAATCTGTTTCGGAAACGATTCCTCTTTTGATAATATTTTCTCTTGAAATATCCTCATCGTGATCGCCATGTTCGGCTTTGGTAGCCGGCGTAATTATCGGCTGCGGAAATTTGTCATTTTCCTTCATCCCTTCCGGCATTTTGACTCCGCATAATTCCCTTTTTCCTGCTTTATATTCCCTGGCCGCATGTCCTGAGAGATAACCGCGAATCACCATTTCCACTTTAAAAGGTTCACATTTTCGCCCCACAGCTACATTGGGATCGGGAGTCGCTTCGAGCCAGTTTGGAACGATATCGCTGGTCTTCTCCATCATTTTTGTGGCGATCTGGTTCAGAATTTGCCCTTTATAGGGAATTCCCTTCGGCATGACCACATCGAAAGCCGAAAGCCTGTCGGTGGCGATCATGACCAGCCGGTCATCTTTTAAAGAATAAACGTCTCTCACCTTCCCTTTATAAACCGAAACCTGGCCGGGAAAGTTAAAATTTGTCTTAGTGATGGTATTGCTCATCAGGAAAAAATCCTTTTTCAGTTATTCGTTATGTTCAATGGTTTTGTAGGCGGCGATGATCTTCTTCACCAGTTTATGACGAATCACATCTTTATCGTCTAGATATACGATTCCAACGCCCCGAACATCCTTTAGAATAAGGAGCGCTTCCTTAAGGCCAGAAATGACACGCCGGGGTAAATCGATCTGTCCCGGATCTCCGGTAATGATGAATTTCGCATTTTTACCCATACGAGTTAAAAACATCTTCATTTGGGCATGTGTGGTATTCTGCGCTTCATCAAGGATCACAAAAGCATGGTCAAGGGTTCTCCCCCGCATAAAAGCAAGTGGTGCGATCTGGATTATTCCTTTTTCAATAAAGATTTCCAGTTTTTCATGTGGGATCATATCGCGCAAAGCATCGTATAATGGCTGCATATACGGATCGAGTTTTTCTTTCAGGTCACCGGGAAGGAATCCAAGGTTTTCGCCGGCTTCCACCGCAGGGCGTGTTAAAATAATCCGTTTTACCTGTTTATCTTTCAATGCCTTCACCGCCAAAGCCACACCTGTATAGGTTTTTCCCGTACCTGCGGGGCCTATGGCAAAAACAAGATCATTCTTTTTGGAGAGCTCCACCATTTTACGCTGATTCGCAGTTTGGGCCTTAATGGCTTTGCCGCTAACTCCATGCACCAGAGTTTCACCGCTTTCTACAGAGGTCGCATAATCTTCCTCACTTTCACTGGTCAGCACCCGTTCAATGGTATTCTCATCGAGCTTGTTATATTTTCCAAAGTGATCCATCAGCATTGAAAAACGCCGGTCAAATTCCTCCAGCATCTCTTCATCACCGAATACACGAATTTTACTGCCGCGGGCTACAATTTTGAGTTTTGGAAAGTATTTCTTTAGAAGTTCAATATGTTCATTTTGCTGCCCGAAGAATTCGCGTGGGCTGATCTCTGAAAGTTCTATGAGGAGTTCGTTCAAAAGCGGTTTATTTTAAAGTGAAGCATTAGAAATTGTTTCTGAATTTTTATTTGTCCTTCGCCATTCAATATCCTAATTTTGAAATTGAATTTTGCTGTTTTTTAGCCTTCGGCCGTGAGCGAATCACTAAAAATTAATTTTATATTCGCCTTCTATACAAACTTAAGGAAAATAACCAGTCTCAGAATAAAAAAATATTAACAATCGCCTATGGCAATTATCACCTTAACAACCGATTTCGGGGAGAAAGATTATTTCGCGGGTGCGGTTAAAGGAGCTATCTATAGTGAACTAAATGAGGTGAAAATTGTTGATATTTCTCATTCTGTTTCTCCATTTCATATCAGCGAGGCTGCCTACATCATAAAAAATGCCTATAAAAATTTTCCGGAAGGCAGTATTCACATTATAGGAATTGATTCTGAACTTACTCCCGAAAATAAACACCTGGCGGTAAAGCTGGATGAGCAGTATTTTATTTGTGCCAATAATGGAATTTTATCTTTGATCGCTTCGGAAGTTAATCCGGAAAAAATCGTGGAGATCAACATCCATGATAAAGTCCAGACAAATTTCACGGTACTCGATGTCTTTGTAAAAGTTGCCTGTCACCTTGCCCGCGGCGGAACGCTGGAAGTTATTGGTAAAAGTATCAGGGAGATAAAATATCTTAAGCAGTACGAGCCCACCGTCAATTCAGATAAAAATCAGATTCTTGGTCATGTGATCTATATCGATAACTACGGAAATGTCGTTACGAATATCTCCCGAAAGTTCTTTGATAATATCGGTAAAGGAAGGGATTTCAATATTCGGGCGAGAAACACAAGTTTTTCTAAGATTTATGAAACCTACAGTCATGCCATAAATTTCCAGGTGGAAAAGGAAAAAAGACAGGAAGAAGACGGCAAAAAACTGGCGCTTTTCAATTCGGCCGGTTTTATTGAACTCGCGG
Organism: uncultured Flavobacteriaceae bacterium; assembly: GCA_963741865.1. GTDB lineage: Bacteria > Bacteroidota > Bacteroidia > Flavobacteriales > Flavobacteriaceae > Christiangramia. The sequence continues at coordinate 1,112,166 of CAVUJP010000017.1, read as the reverse complement.
TCTATAAAAGTAATCCGCTAACAGTTGGCGGAGCCTCCAGCCTATTTGGCCTGGACTATCTGGATTCGATAACCATAAATTTTGACTAAATGTTCGTAAGAATAGTTAAAATGGGATTTCAGGAAGATAAAATCGAGGAATTTCTTTCGAATTTCGATAGGAATAAATCGAAAATCAGAAATTTTGAGGGCTGTGAATTCCTGGAGCTTTATCGCGATAAGGACAATACAAACCGCTTTTTCACGTATAGTTACTGGAAAGATGAAGATTCCCTGGAAAACTACCGGAAATCTGATCTTTTCAGAAAGGTATGGGCTAATACCAAAGTGCTTTTCAATGAAAAACCCGAAGCCTGGAGTGTGGATAAGGTAGTGAGTATTGAGTAATTAGTAGTGAGCAATTAGTAGTGAGTAGTGAGATTTGAGATTTACGGCTTAAAGTATAATGTAAAATGTATACTGTATACTGCCAACTGATAATTGATAATTGATAATTGATAATTGATATAAATGTTTGCCATTTTAAATAAAGAAATAAAATCCTTTTTCAGCTCCCTCACGGGATACCTGGTGATCGGACTCTTTCTGTTGGCTTGCGGACTCTTTTTATTCGTTTTTTCAGGTTCCTATAATATTCTCGACAGTGGATTTGCCGATCTGAAATCATTTTTCAATCTGGCGCCGTGGATCTTTGTTTTTTTGATCCCCACGATAAGTATGCGAAGTTTCGCCGATGAAAATCGAATGGGCACCATGGAAATTTTGCTTACCAAACCAATTGGTCTCAAAAAGCTGATTTTTGGAAAATATCTGGGAATTGTAATCCTGTTGATTTTAGCCATTTTACCGAGTCTTCTATATGTTTACACCATCAGTTCACTGGGAAGACCAACCGGAAATTTCGATGCCGGTGCTACTCTCGGCTCTTATATCGGACTCATTTTACTCGGCGGAAGCTATGCCGCAATTGGGGTTTTTAGTTCCAGTCTCTCTTCTAACCAGATCGTTTCATTTCTGCTGGGAGTCTTTTTGTGCTTTGTTCTTTATTTCGGCTTTGAAGGCCTCAGCCAGACCGGTATTTTTGGAAATTCCAGTTATATCCTGGAATATTTCGGCATCAGCTATCATTACCAGAGCATCAGCCGCGGGGTGATCGACACCCGGGATATCATCTATTTTCTGAGTCTAATTTTTCTTTTTCTGAAACTGACGGAAGTTAATCTTTCCCAATCTAAAAATCGCCGATAGTGAAGAAGGGAAATTCAATAAAATCACTGCTCCTGGTAATCGCCGGACTTATTCTGCTGAATTTCCTGGCTTCGGAATTTTACCATCGATTCGACCTGACTCAGGATCAGCGCTACAGCCTCTCCCCTGCTGCCCGGAGTATTATTGAAGATGTTGAACAACCGGTAATCTTTGATGTTTTCCTCGAAGGTAGTTTTCCTTCAGAATTCAGAAGGTTGCGCAATGAAACCCGGCAGATGCTTGAGGAATTTTCGGCCTACAATCACAATATAAAATTCAATTTTATCAATCCGCTGGAAGAAGGCGGCGATGCACAGGAAGTCGCCCAACAGTTCTATAAAATGGGCATGACACCGGCGCGCGTAAATGTTAAGGAAAACGGCAAAAACAGCGAAAGCATCATTTTTCCCTGGGCGATCGTAAATTATGGGAAGAAAACAGTTAAAATTCCGCTGCTGAAAAACCAGATCGGTGCCAGCGATGAAGAACGCATTACGGCATCGGTTCAGCAACTGGAATATGCCCTGGCGAACGGGCTGAGCAAGCTCATTTATCCGCGGGAAAAGAAGATCGCGGTGATGCGCGGGAACGGTGAATTGCCTGATGCGAGAATTGCCGATTTTGTAAAGACTGCGCAGGAATATTATTTCACCGCTCCTTTTACTCTGGATTCTGTGGAAACACATCCGCAGAAAACATTAAAACAGCTGGAAGAATATGATCTTGTGCTGGAACCAAAACCTACTCAGCCATATTCCGAAAAGGAAAAATATGTGCTCGACCAGTATTTGATGAAGGGCGGAAAAATGCTCTGGCTGGCCGAAATGACAAATATGGAAAAAGACAGCCTGCTGAATGAACAGGGAACGGCAATCGCGCTGCCCCGTGATCTTAACCTCGGCGACTACTTCTTTTCTTATGGCGTGCGGATTAATCCGGCTCTCGTGAACGATCTGTATTCTGCGCCTATCATTCTGGCTACAGGACAGGGAAATGATACCCGTTTTAATCCCTATCCCTGGTTTTACAGTCCGCTCACCAGCTCTCCAAATGATCATCCTATTATTAATAATATTGAGGCGGTCAAATTTGAATATGCCAACCCGATTGATACCTTGAAAAATAAGGTAAAAAAGACCATTTTGCTTAGCAGTTCCCCCCGCACCAAAGTGGAAGGCGTTCCCGAAAAGATCAGCCTGGAGATGGTGGGACAGAAACCAGATGTGAGTACTTATACTGATGGAGAACAGCCGCTGGCGGTTTTACTGGAAGGAAATTTCACATCAGTCTATAAAAATCGGATTAAACCTTTTAAGATTCCGAATCCTAAAGAAGAAAGTGAGGCGACTAAAATGCTGGTGATCTCAGATGGCGATGTCATCAAAAATGAGCTTCAGAAAGGGCGGCCGCTGGAACTTGGATTTCAGCCATATACCGGGAACACCTATGGAAATAAGGAGTTTTTGTTAAATGCGCTGAACTATCTTTTAGATGATACAGGACTTATAAACATTCGTTCCAAGGAGATCAGCCTGGCTTTTCTTGACACCGAAAAAGTCGCGGCCGAACGCCAGTTCTGGCAGTTCCTCAATCTTGCCGGTCCGCTGTTGCTTCTGCTGATTTCTGGTCTGGCTTTCCGTTTTTACCGAAGAAGAAAATATGTGAAATAAGGAGTCTGTAAAAAATACTTTTTTTACAGAAGACAACATATTAACAATTTTATTGAAGAAATATTATTCAATATATTGATTTTCAATGAATTGAATATGAAAAAGCTTCATTTTCTGTTGATAAAAACTCGCTGACTTCCCCTGAATTTTTCACTTATTGAAATATATTTGTAATTGATTCAAAACAAATCAAGAAAAGCCGATGAAATTTATTGTATCCAGCAATTACCTGCTGAAACAGCTACAAATACTTGGAGGGGTAATCAACAACAGCAATACCTTACCTATTTTAGACAATTTTCTGTTCGACCTTAAAAATGATGAATTGACCGTTTCTGCTTCCGACCTTGAAACCACGATGTCGGCCAAGTTGAAAGTGGAATCAGATTCTGAAGGAAAGATCGCCGTACCTGCGAAACTGCTCCTGGATACGCTGAAAACCTTTCCCGAGCAGCCACTTACTTTTGTAGTTGAAGATAACAATACCATAGAGCTTAGCTCAAATCACGGGAAATATGCCCTTGCGTATGCCGATGGCGAAGAATTCCCGAATCCCGTTGAGCTGGAAGATCCCAGCAGTACCATTGTGGAAGCCGATATTCTTGCAAACGCAATTTCGAAAACCATTTTCGCCTCGGGAAATGATGACCTGAGACCGGTGATGAGCGGAGTTTTCTTTCAGTTTAAGGAAGATGGCCTCACCTTCGTGGCTACCGATGCCCATAAGCTGGTAAAATATTCTCGCGAAGATGTCTCGGCCAGCCAGGCTGCTGAATTCATCATGCCAAAAAAGCCTTTGAATTTGCTGAAAGGTATCCTTGCCGGAAGCGAGAGCGAAGTGCTTATCGAGTACAACGATTCCAACGCGAAATTCACTTTTGACGATACCCAGCTTATTTGTAGGCTGATCGATGGAAAATATCCCAATTACGAAGCTGTGATTCCGAAGGAAAATCCCAATAAACTAACAATTGAAAGAAACCAGTTCTTAAGTTCTGTAAGAAGGGTTTCTATATTCTCGAATAAAACAACTCACCAGGTGCGCCTGAAAATTGCCGGTGCCGAGCTAAACATTTCCGCGGAAGATGTGGATTACAGCAATAAGGCAGAAGAGCGACTCACCTGTTCATACCAGGGAGATGATATGCAAATAGGTTTTAATTCGCGTTTCCTTACCGAAATGCTTGGAAATCTTACTTCAGACGAGGTGATGCTGGAAATGAGCCTTCCAAACCGCGCGGGAATCCTTACTCCTGTTGACGGACTTGATAAAGGCGAAAAGATCACCATGCTGGTAATGCCGGTAATGCTGAATAGTTAGGCTATTGACGTTAGACCGCTGCGCTGCTGGATATTAAATTGGCACCTGTTGTGGCTGTAGAAAAAATAAGACCTCTGGAAATATTATTTTCAGAGGTTTTTTTGTTCCTTAATTTTTAAATTGAGAATAGCTAAATAAACAACTGTTTCCAGTTCCTTTAGAATTTTAATAATTCTATAACCAACGGGATTAGCTTATTTCGGTATCTTAAAAAGCAAAAATATGAAATGAGCTACAAGATCGACCAGGGACTTTCTGTCAAGAAAAATATAGTATCGGTTGCTGAAGACGAAGTGAACGCGAGTATTCAATCTATTGAAAAAATGGAAGTGCATGCTGCCGTTCATGATATTCGAAAACGCCTGAAAAAAATCCGGGCACTGGCAAGACTGGTGAGAGATGAAATGGGGAAAGAAAACTATAAAAATATCAATATTTTTTACCGTGACCTGGGAAGGGAACTTTCAGAAATCCGGGATCTTACCGCACATCTTGAACTCATTGAAAACTTGCGGGAACAATATGGAGATCATCTTTATGCCAGTTTTTTTAATTCCTTTCGCAAAGAAATCGAAAAACAAAGAGCAGAACTTGAAAATCAGCTCCGGGAAAAAAACTTTTTTTCCGAATATATCCCAAAGCAATTAAGGCTCGCCAAAAAGAAAATGCTCACCTGGCCGGTAGAGAAAGATGATATTAAAGTCATACTTCCCAGTATAGAACGGGTGTACAAACGCGGCTATAAAGCCATGCAAAATGCCACTGAGGAACCTTCTGCCGCCATCTATCATGAATGGCGAAAACGCGTAAAATATTTATGGTATCAGTTACGGCTTCTTGAAGATTTATGGCCGAATCTTTTCGATGCCTGGGAGGATGAAGTTCATCAGCTGGCCGATTTTCTTGGGGATGACCATGACCTTATGGTTTTAAAAGCAAAAATTGAAAATAATGTATTTGAAATTAAGGACAAGCAAAAAGAGCTTATCCTGGCAATCATTAAAAAATCCAGCGAAAATCTAAGGGAAAAAGCACATAGCATCGGCAAACTTATTTATGCAGAAGAGCCGAAAACTTTCAAAAGCCGGATGGAAAGTTATGCTGCCGCTGGCTGGCAATAAATTGCTTATCTTCATAAGAAAGTTTCCTCTTATGAAAAATTTGTTCTTCATCCCGCTGTTTTTTTCGGCTTTTTCAGGCATGGCACAGGATCTTTCCAAAGCAGAAATTATAGACCTCACCTATCCTTTTTCAGAAAAAAGTATCTACTGGGTAACCGCTAAGGAATTTGACCTGGAAGAAGTGGCTAAAGGTCCTACCGAAAAAGGCTATTATTATTCTGCCAATAATTTTTCAGGAGCCGAACATGGCGGCACGCATATAGATGCTCCCATTCATTTTGCCGAAAAAGCAGAAAGTGTGGATGAATTATCCCTGGAGAAACTAATGGGAAATGCCGTGAAAATTGATGTTTCCAGGAAAGCTTTAAAAAACTCCGATTATCTGATCTCTGTTGAAGATCTTCAGAACTGGGAAAAAGAAAACGGAAAAATTCCTTCGGGAAATATCGTGTTACTTCAAACCGGCTTCGGACAGTTCTATCCCGATAAAAAAAAATACCTCGGCACCGAAGAAAGAGGTCCGGAAGCTGTTAAAGAGCTTCATTTTCCTGGACTTTCTCCCGAAGCTGCTCAATGGCTCATCAGCAAACGCAATATCAAAGCAGTGGGGATTGATACCGCCAGCATTGATTACGGACAATCCCAGGATTTTAAGACTCATGTCGCGTTGATGTCTCAAAATATTCCTGCTTTTGAAAATGTTGCTTTTCTCGAGAAATTACCGGCAAAAGGATTTCAGGTGATCGCGCTTCCCATGAAGATCAAAGGAGGAAGTGGTGGTCCCTTAAGAATTATAGCCATTAAATAATGTCTGGCGAAAAAAACAAAAAAGGCTTCTATTTTATTGCGCTGCTCCCGCCTTCAGAAATTATGCAGCAGGTAAAAAAATTCAAGCTGAAAATAAAAGATTTGTCCGGAGCTGAAAGAGCTTTGAGATTACCGGCCCATATTACCCTTCAGATTCCCTTTAAAATTCTGGAAAAAGAGGAAAGAAAATTGAAGGAGTTACTTTCAGATTTCGCAGAGAAGCAGTCTCCTTTCAATTTGAAATTGTGCGGCTTCGAAAAATTCGGGCACAAAGTTATTTATATAAAACCTGAGGAATCAGAAGAATTAAATAACCTGCAAAAGAACCTGAGTCTTCTCCTTCAGGAAAACTTTTCACTGAAAGATCATGAAAAAAGCCAAAAATTTCATCCACATATCACCCTGGCCACCAAAGACCTCAATAGAAAAAAATTTCCTGAAATTTGGAATATTTTCCGGGAACGGGAATACAACCGGTCATTTTCAGCAAATTCCCTCATTCTTTTCAAACATAATGGAAGCACCTGGGATCTGGACAGTACTTTTCCACTAAATCAGTCTGATAATATTAGGTCCTGAACCCAAAATCAATCTGTATTTGGGTTGAAACTTTCGTAGCGCATGCCAATTTTCTCTATCAATTTACCGATGCTCAGGCCCTGAACAAGAATGGAGAAAACCACGATAAAATAGGTGATTACCAGAAAAAGTTCGCGATGCATTTCCTGAGTAAGACTTAAAGCAAGGGCAATTGAAATTCCGCCGCGCAATCCTCCCCAGGTCATTACGAGATTCGTTCGTGGAACAAAATTAAGTTTTCGCTTGAAGAACTGTATCGGCAGTAAAAGAGAGGCAAAACGGCATAAAAGAACTACGGGAATGGCGATAAGTCCGGCGAGCACGTAATTTTCTTTAAAGCTCAGTACCAGCATTTCCATTCCTATAAGCACAAAAAGAATAGTATTTAGAAGTATATCGACCAGTTCCCAGAATTTATCTACATAAACCTCAGTAGTTTCGCTCATTGTAGAAGATCTCACGGTATCATTTCCCACGAACAATCCTGCAGAAACCATGGCCAGAGGTGCCGAAAAATGAAAATAATGAGCAATGGCAGTACCTCCCATCACTGTTGCAAGGGTGATAATCACCTCACTGTCGTAGTCATCGATAGACCTCATAAGACGGTAAGTAATATATCCCAACAATAAACCCATCGCGATTCCGCCAATTACCTCCGTGCCAAAAAGTTCCAGAACATGAAGAGGCGTAACTTCACCTTTTCCCGAAGAAGCGATTCGGTAAATGGTAAGAAACACCACTACTCCCACTCCGTCATTAAAAAGAGATTCTCCCACGATCTTCGCCTCCAGCTTTTTAGGAGCTCCCGCTTTTTTCAGAATTCCAAGAACGGCGATGGGATCGGTTGGAGAGATGAGGGCACCAAACAACAAACAGTTGATATAATCGGTTTCCAGGGAAATAAGCTGAAGAATATAGAAAATGGCTGTTCCCACGAGAAAAGTCGAAACCAGTACACCAATGGTAGAAAATACTAAAATTGGCCAGCGCTGTACCTTAAGCTGTTCAAAATTGGTGTGCAGGGCGCCGGCAAAAAGAATGAAACTTAACATCACATCAAGCAATACGGTTTGGAAATCGATACTGTTTATGATGTCTTTTTCCGCATTGAGCAGTGTAGAATCCAGATTGCTCAGCGCCAGTACCCCGAGACTAAAAATAATGGTGATCAGCATCAATCCGATGCTATTGGGTAGTTTTAAAAATTTTATATTGATAAAGCCGAAAACGGCGGCAAGGCTTACCAGTACGCTTGCTATCAGGAAATAATCCATGAAATATTAGGGTTTTTTAGCGATTTTCCTTCTCAAAGGAGATTAAGTTACTGGAATTGTATAGAAATAGATTGAAATAAAATGACAAAATGTTCCCAATAGCACCAGTATGTGAAAAATAGCATGATTGAAAGGAATTTTGTGCTGCATAAAAAGAATGGCGCCAATCGTATAACTAATTCCTCCTCCAAAAAGCCACCAAAGCCCTGCTCCCGGCATATTATCGAGAAGTGGACGAATGGCAAATACAATGAGCCAGCCCATACAAACATACATGATGGTAGAAAGCAACTGATATCTTCCCGTATAGAAAAATTTGAGAACAATTCCTGCAAAAGCCATTAACCACACGATAATAAGAATGGTCCAGCCTGTTCTTCCGCTAAGGGTGATCATGGCAAAAGGTGTATAAGTGCCCGCAATAAGTACGTAAATCGAAGCATGGTCCAGAATATTAAGCCTGTACCTCAGCCGGTGAGTTTTCGCACTATGGTAAAAGGTGGAGGCGGCATACAGAAGGACCATACTGGCCCCGAAAATGCTGAAGCCAACCAGGTGTTTTATATCCCCGAGTTCACTGGCCCTAAAAACAAGAAGAATTAACGCCAAAATGCTCAGGGCAAATCCGGCACCATGAGAGATAATATTCCATTTCTCTTCGACTGGCGGATAAAAGGTGGGTTTAGTAATTTTTGGCATTTTTATGTAATAGCTTTAATACCTTTAATTTAGCTGAAAATTCGGGTATTTGCAATAATATTTACTTGCCGAAACTCATTTTAGCTTTTATTTATAATTTTCTGTGAGAGAGTTCTTAAATTTCAGGAATCCTGATTATTGTTTCTACTCCCGATCGATCTTCCTTATTTCGCACTTCAAAGAAATAATCAGAATTATAGAGATTTTTTAAGCGGTCGTTCAGATTTCTCAGACCTACTCCTTTTTTCAGAAGATCTTGATGACTCACCTCCAGCAGCTGCCCGTCGTTTTCGACCTTTATCACCAGCTGGTTTCCATCGCGGTATACCGAAACCTGAATATTCAAAATTGTATGATCGTAAGAATAACCGTGTTTGATAGAATTCTCGATTAGTGGCTGTAGAATCAGCGCCGGCACCTTTTTCAGCAAAAGATTCTCATCGATATCCTTCCGAATAGTTAAATGATCTGAAAATCTTACATTCACAATATTGAGATAATATTCCAGAATTCGTAATTCTTCATCCAGGCTTATCCTGTTGCTGTCGCTGTTATAGAGGATCTCCCTTAAAAAATCGCTGAGATCGGCAATGGTATCTTTAGCTTTAGTGGCATCTATATCGGTTAGCACTGCAATAGAATTAAGCGTGTTAAACAGAAAATGCGGCTGCAGCTGTGAAGAAAGCATTTTCATTCGGGTGTTCACCAGCTGACTTTCGAGTGTGGCATGTCTTTTTTCGGCTTCCTTGACCTGTTTCAGGTAGTAATAGGTATAAATGATAAATACCATCGCAAAGTAAATAAGGAAATTGAGGTCGATCACATACATAAAGGCATAGACGCTTTCAGAAAAATCATACTGGCCAAAACTTATCTTCCCGATAAGTATCGAATAAAAATCACCGATAAGTCTGATGACCAATCCAATAAGGATCGAAAAAAGCAAGTGTATAGAAATGATCTTCACCCACGAATAATTCTTATTGAGAAAACGCTTGGTACTAATCCCGATAAGCGACATATAAGTAACCACCACCACGTAATCGAAAAGGATATTATGGAGAAGGAAATCGGCCCAGGTAAACTCCTCGCGCGGATTTTCCATAAAAGCGCGTAAATAAGCAATCTTACTCACCAGAACGATATCGAACATGAGATAAAACCCGGCAAGGATCAATACCAGTTTCCAGTCTATATATTTTTTCATCTTATTTACCATCAGATGCCTATTTTCTCCAGGAATTCTTTTTTATGTGATTTACTCACCCGCAGCAGTTTATCATCGGTCATGTGGGCGTCTATTTCTGAATAATCAGAATGGATGATCTCCTTCACGAAATTCATATTCAGGATCGTGGAACGGTGAACACGTACAAAAAAACGACTGTCGAGATTCTCTTCCAGATTATTGAGAGATTCCCGCAGAACATATTTTTTGGAAGCCGTAAAAATTTCGGCATAATACCCTGAAGCCAGTATGTACAGGATCTCCTGGGGATCTACCAGCGCCGTTTTATTTCCCTGCTTTATGGGAATCTTAGAAATCGCGTTTAGAATTTTTTTGCCTCCCGAATATTCGTGGAAGAATTCTACCATTCGTTTTTCAAAATTCGAATCGGCTTCGGCTCTGGTAGTTTTTAGCACCTTGTCTATAGTTTTATAGAACCGCTGATCTTTAAAAGGTTTCAGCAAAAAATCAAAAGCTTCCACATCAAAGGCCTTCAGTGCATAATTATCATAAGCGGTTACAAAGATCACAATGGGTTTAGGAGAAATTTCCACTTTTTGAAGCACCTCGAATCCGTTCATGTCTTTCATATTAATATCCAGAAAGATGAGATCTGGCTTTTTGTCATTGATCTCCTTAATGGCCGTTTTCCCATTGGAACATTCGCCAATCACCTCGATCTCCTTTACGTCTTCGAGAAGGTTCAGCACCCTCCTGCGGGCTAAGCCTTCATCGTCTATAACCAGTGCTTTCATAAATTTTGCCTTAACTACTGCAATTTATAATTATTTCCCATTTAAGCTGTCGTATTTATTCTTCTGAAAAAAACTGTTGACATTTTTCCTTTAAATATTGCAAAAAGGCTATCAAAATTGTTCATTTTGATAGCCGGGCTAATTCAAACAAATTTAATCTTCATTTGAGTCTTAATTGATGGCCACGCTGGTGGCGCCAATATTCCTGGGATCTACCTTGAGAATGCGTTTTTGATTATCCTTCTCCAGTTTGATCCTGTAAACCTGTTTATCAAGCATATCATGTTTTCCTGAAGCTACATATTTATTAGAGGTTACTGTCCAGCCCATATTATTCCGGTAAACTTCCTGTCTTATTTCATGAGGCAGTAGAATATCTTTGAATTTCTGATAGGTCCTTACCAGTTTTCCTTCATTGTTATAATGAGCTTCCAGATATCCCTTGCTACATGAAAAGTTCACCAGGTAAGCATTATAATTTTCCCCGGCAGTTTCTGCTATAAAATTCTGAATATCAAAATTAGCTTTCATGAAGGCTATAGGATTTTCAAGGAACTCGCCGGTATATGCCTCTTTCACCTTATAGGAAAAAGTCTCTCCCACTCTGGTAATTTTAGCGTCAAGTGGTGCGAAACCAACTTTAGCCTCTTCCAGCTGTGTAATTTTCTGGGCTTTGCCCACTGCCGTTGCCAGTAAAAGCAACATTAAAAAAATGAATGTTTTCATGATTGATGAATTTTAATTAATAAATAACTGTTGTTCCTGATTGATGATTATGCCTCTAAATTAGAAGGAAAGACCAGCCTTTTTTAGAAAATGATTCCATAAGCTTTTCTTTGATAATCATTAAGCTGAAAAATTAAATGAATCGCTGAAAATGACTTTTCCTCAAAATGAAGCATAAAATTGGTTCTTCACCCCGGTTTTTATGTCTTTGAAACCATTTACTAAATGTTTGACAGCAGATTACCCTATTTTTGGTATATTGAAGAAGTTGTTTTGAACAATTCCAAAAAATGTCCTTAACAGATATTTCGTTTAATCTAAATAATTCCCCGATGACCCTGCTTCGGGATTTCCCATTCACCTCTCCTTTGGAGAGGTCAGAACTGCCAAAAAAGGCAGTTCTGAGTGAGGTAAACTCTTCTTTTCCATTTTCAGGAAGTCTTCTTTGTATAAATTCTTTTAATTCTCTTACTTTCGTTTTTAATTGTAATAATCTATTCTTCCTGAGGGCCGGATGTAATAAGCCCGGGGATTTAATTTTATCTGATAATTTTCAAAAATTATTATGCGTAAAAAATTAAACCAGTTAGAAGCCACAGCCATTTGTGGTAACGATATAAGTTCTTCCTGTTTATATGTATCAGCCCTGGCGATCTTCTATGCAGGACAGTACGCATGGGTTTCGCTGCTCATCGTGGCCGCGGTGCTATTTCTCTTCAGGAGGATCTATGGAGAGGTAGTTGGAGCGCTTCCTTTAAATGGCGGGGCCTACAATGCCCTTTTGAATACAACAAAAAAATCAACCGCTTCGCTGGCGGCAGCTTTAACGGTGCTTTCGTATATGGCCACTGCCGTAATTTCGGCCAGTGAAGCCGTAAAATACGCCGAGAGTCTCTGGGAGGTTATTCCTGTGATCCCCGTAACCGTAGGTTTATTGGCGCTTTTCATGGGGCTGGTAATCCTGGGGATCGGTGAATCTTCAAAAGTGGCGATCGCCATTTTTATTTTTCACCTGCTGTCCCTAACACTCTTGAGCGGATTTTGTTTATTTTACTTTTTCACCCACGATTTCGATACGCTCCTTCATAACTTTCACATGCCGGTACATGGTACCCTGGTGATGGCGCTGTTCTTCGGATTTTCTGCGGCGATGCTGGGGATCAGTGGATTTGAAAGTTCGGCGAATTATGTAGAAGAACAGGCAGATGGTGTTTTCCCGAAAACACTTCGAAATATGTGGATTGTGGTGAGTATTTTCAATCCGCTTATTGCTTTTCTTGCCCTGGCGCTAATTCCCATGGAGGTGGTGAATTCCAATCAGGATGCCCTGCTCTCTTTCCTTGGAAATATTTCCGGAGGCCACTGGTTGTCTGTACTTATAGGAATTGATGCTTCTCTTGTATTAAGCGGGGCGGTGCTCACTTCTTATGTGGGAGTGGGAGGATTGATGGAACGTATGGCCCTGGACCGAATTCTACCGAATTATCTTCTGAAAAGGAACAGCAAGAAAAGTCCCTATATCATCTATATCCTGTTTTTCGGACTTTGTACTTCCATTCTTTTTGTGACCGCGGGTGATCTTCCGAAACTGGCCGGTGTTTATACGATCGCCTTCCTTTCGGTTATGGTGCTCTTCGGAATAGGAAATATTTTGCTGAAGGTAAATAGAAAACAGTTGCCGCGGCCTGAAAAGGCTACCTGGCTGGCGGTTTTTCTGGCTATAGCAGCAGTGGTGGCGGCGATAATAGGAAATATCGTGCTTAATCCAGGTTATCTCCTCATATTCCTGGAATACCTTATTCCCACGCTCCTGGTAGTGTTCTTTATGCTTTTCAGAAATTATATTCTCAGGGCTTTTCTGGGAATTCTCGAGTATGCTTTCCCCAGCAGTGATAATAAGTTTTTCAGAAAGCTGAATAAAATGACCAAATATAAGCTTGCCGAAATTCACGGCCAGGAATTTGTATTTTTCACCAATCATGACAATGTGGAAACCATCAATAAGGTGATGCTATATATGAAGAAAAATGAACCTACCCGTCGTCTTAAAATTGTATCGGTAGTTGGTGAAGGTCAGCAGGTAGCCGAAAATCTTAAAAAAGATATCAAGGTGCTCGACCGGGCCTATCCGGACATTCGTATTGAATTTGTGGAAGAACCCGGCAAATTTGGCCCCGAAAAGATCAGGGAACTTTCTGATCGCTGGAATATTCCTGTGAACTTCATGTTTATAGGTGCACCCGGAGAGAATTTCCGCTATACGCTTCAGCAATTGGGTGAAGTAAGACTAATTATCTGATCAGATTTCCGTCAATGAATGCTTCCCGGTTCATCGAAAAGACTTTCAGAAGGTTTATTCCCAGTCCTTTTACGCTGGCGGTAATACTGACTCTTTTCACCATGTTCATGGCATTCTTTTTTACCGGGGATCAAAACTTGAGTTCTGCGGTAAATATTTTGAAATACTGGCAGTTCGGGATGTGGGAACCTTCCCTGCTCGTTTTCGCCGTACAGATGATGCTGATCCTGGTGCTGGGCCATGTTCTGGTATTAAGTGAACCCGCGGCCTGTCTCACCGAAAAACTTACCCGCTACGTAAACAGTAATACCAGCGCTGTAGTCACAGTAGCCGTATCTACAATGCTCGTGGCATTTTTTAACTGGGGGCTGGGTCTTATTTTCGGAGCTATAATGGCGCGAAAAGTTGCTGAAAGAGCAAAAAAGAGAGGCTTTAAGATCAATTATCCGCTGTTGGGAGCGGCAGGTTATGTTGGCCTGATGATCTGGCATGCGGGCATCAGCGGCAGCGCTCCTTTAAAAGTTGCAGAAAACGGACATATTCAAAGCCTGTTCAGATCTACAGGAAATGAAGCTATGCTTGCTTCCCTGCCTAGTGCTATTACTACCGATATGACCATTTTTGCCGGATGGAATCTTTTGTTTTTCGGAATTTTGCTTTTGCTGGTTCCTCTGGTGCTCTTTTTTACAGCACGTAAAACAGCTGCCACGGCCATAGATCTTCCCGCTGAAAAAATAAAGGCTTCAAAACTTCAGATTTCAGGTGCAGAGAAACTGGATCATTCGCCATGGTTTCGCATCATCTTCGGATTGATTTTGTTAGCTGCTTTCTTTGCCAGTTATTATAAGGAGTTAATTGTAGGAAATCTCACTCCTAATATGCTCAATTTTTTTATGCTTTCGCTTTGCATCTTACTGCACAAATCTTTTGCAGATTTCCTTGCAGCACTGGATGAAGCAATTACCGGAGCCGCGGGAATCCTTATTCAGTTTCCCCTGTACTTCGGTATTATGGGAATTATGAAGGAAACAGGAATAGTTGGTGATATCGCTAATTTTTTCTCCAATATCGCCAGTGCGGAAAGTCTGCCGGTATTAACCTTCTTCAGCGCGGCGATTGTAAATATTTTTGTTCCAAGCGGTGGCGGTCAATGGGCAATTCAGGGTCCGGTAGTATTGGAAAGTGCCATGAGACTGGGCGTTCCCTTAAATAAAATAGTAATGGCCTTTGCCTATGGTGACCAGATCACGAATATGCTTCAGCCTTTCTGGGCTCTCCCCCTGCTGGCGATCACCCGGCTTAAAGCACGAGAAATTCTTCCTTACACCCTCATTCTGATGTTAACAGGAAGTCTGGTATATATTTCAGGTTTGTTATTGTTTTGATCGGGACGAATTAGCTTTTCGTGCCCTGGCAATATCCCGATAATGCTTCGCGATGAGTTTTTGTTGTCTGGCATTGTCTTTAAGCAATCTCACCCAAATTGTACCCACGACAAGAATCCCTACTATTGCAATGATATAAAACGCAGTTTGGCTCATTGAAATCCTGATAAAAATTAGAAAATAGGTGTTTAGAGTAGGGAACGACGAATATATTCCATTTAACCGAGATAATGGTTCACAATCACTAAATTAAGATAATATTAACAATATTTACCGTACATTATTTTGAGAAAAATATTAAAGAAGAAGTTCTTCTTTAAATTGGAAACATTCGTTTGATTATTTCATAAAATCTTCTCAAAATTCATAAAATCCCGCTAAAATGAAGGCTTCAGCAATAAATTCAAAATCAAAATTATACCTTTAATATAATCTGAAAATAACCATTATGAAAAAGCTAGGAGGCTTTATTCTTCTAATCATCATTCTTTTTATAGCTCTGCTTTATTTTTCAACTTCTTCTACAGATAAAACCCGAAGCAGTGTCTCGGTCAGCTCAGGAAAAGAATTGGAAAATATCAATTTTAAAGATCATGATTCCATTAAAGTCGCCATCACTTCTTTATATGAAGGCGATATGTTAAAAAAGCTGATGCAGGGCAACAATTATCGCGACAGCTGGTCGGCTCCTGTAAAATTTCCCGTGGCTTATCTCGATACACTGAAAGGCGGGATGAAGATCCTCGAAGAGGGTGGCGGACACCAGACTCATACCCTAAAGATGCTGGCCAGTAATGGCGTAAAATATTCCCTTAGAAGCGTAAATAAAGATCCTGCACCAGTTGTTCCCGAAATAGCGAAAAAGTTAGGCCTGGAAAATATTGTTATAGACGGCATTTCTGCACAACATCCTTATGCGGCAATTCTGGCTGCAGAATTATCAGAAAAGGCTGGCGTACTGCATACGCATCCGCAGATGATGTTCATCCCTAAACAAGAAACTCTGGGAAAATATAATGAAGATTATGGAAACCATCTTTACCTGCTGGAATATGAAACGGAAAGCGATAAAAACTGGACAGAATATGATGCCGATAAAATTATAGAGACCGATGATCTGCAGGAGCTGAAACAGAAAATGGGCAATAAGTTAAATATTGACAGATCTGCCCTGGTCAGGGCGCGATTATTTGATATTATCATAGGCGACTGGGACAGGCATGCCAAACAATGGGGCTGGGTGCTTACACATCAAAGAGGCAATAAGTTAAAGGCCGTACCCCTGGCAGGTGATCGTGACAATGCTTTTTTTGATATCGACGGAATTCTTCCCACTATTCTTACAAATCGAAAAATTCAGCCACTGGTAAGACCTTACGATAAGGATATTGATTATATGGAAGGACTTGTATATCCCTTCGATGTTTATTTTCTTCATGATACGCCCGATAGTGTTTTCGTGAATCAGGCAAGAAAACTTCAGCAAAAACTAAACGATCAGGCGATCCAGGATGCTTTTAAAGTTTGGCCCGATACCATCTATAAACTCAGCGGAAAAGAAATTAGGGAAAAGATCATTTATCGCAGAGACCATCTGGTTGAGTATGCGGAATCGTTCAAAAAGGTGCTTGACGGGAGAGAGGTATTGCATGAACCTCTGAAGGGTTCAGATGACCTGGATCTAAAAGAACCACTTATCAATTGTTTTGAATGCGCCGATGAGCAAAATTCGCATAGCTAAGAATTTCAGGATTTGCCTATCTTAGAGCAAAGAAATCAGCATGAGAAAAGGCCGGTTAGAAGCTTTTAGCGATGGGGTTCTTGCCATCATAATCACTATTATGGTGCTGGAGATAAAAGTTCCACATGGAAATCAATTTGCAGATTTACAACCTTTGATTCCGGTCTTTCTGAGTTATGTCATGAGCTTTATTTACCTTGGAATTTACTGGAACAATCACCATCATATGCTGCATACAGTAGAGAAAGTGAACGGAAAATTACTTTGGGCTAATCTTCACCTGCTTTTCTGGCTGTCGCTGGTGCCATTCGCCACCGGCTGGATTGGTGAGAATCATTTTGCGCCAGAACCTATGGCTCTCTATGGATTCATTCTCCTGATGGCGGCTTTTGCTTATTTTATAATTCAGAAACAGATCATCAGAAACCAGGGGAAAGATTCCCTGCTGGCAAGAGCTATCGGCAAAGACATAAAAGGCAAACTTTCTCCAGTCATGTACCTTCTCGCCATTGCTTCGTGTTGGATAAATGTCTGGATCGCCGGGATTTTTTATATTGCGGTGGCACTGATGTGGCTTATTCCCGATAAGCGGATAGAAATTATAATTAAAAACAAAGAAAGCTAAAGAAGCATTGATGAAAAAGGTAAATCTGGAAGAAAAATTTTCGTTGTTTCATGATCACTGGCATCCCAGAATCGTGGGAGAATTGAACGGACAGCAGGTAAAGCTGGCAAAGCTAAAAGGAGAATTCATCTGGCATTCCCATAAAGAGGAAGATGAGATGTTCCTGATCATTAAAGGTAAACTGAAGATCGAATTCCACGATAAAGTGGTTGAATTATCTGAAAATGAGTTTTTCATAATTCCCAAAGGTGTTGAACACAAACCCATCGCCGAAGAAGAAGTTCATGTCATGCTTTTTGAACCCGCTTCTACCAAACATACCGGCGAGGAGAAACATGAATTAACAAAAGATCACCTGAAAAAGATTTAATCGTAAAATTGTTGTTTTTATGATGCTTTATTCTTCACTCCTTTATTGTTAATGTTTTCTTAATGCAGCTAATCCGCTTCTTAATTTTTTGGTGTTGGCAGAGGAGAACCATAGCTTTCGCGCCTTAAAATTAATTTGACAGTAGATAATGAGCCGCAAATATTCTGTGGCGAATGAATTCTTAGCATTAAAAAACAAAAAACAAAATGAAAATTAAAAATTTAGTTAGCAGTTTACTTTTAATATTAGCACTCGGAGTGGTTTCTGTAAAAGCCCAGAACACGCAGTTGCCTCAGCAGCAAAAAGTCGAAGTCAATGATGCCGAACTCACAAAGTTCGCGGAGGCTTTTCAGAAAATGAGAATGGCCAACCAGGAAGCGCAAATGAAAATGATGAAGATCATTAAGGATCAGGGAATGGAACTTCAAAGGTTCAATGAAATTCATCAGGCCAAGCAAAATCCTGATAGCGATGTGGAAACCACCTCTGATGAGCAGGAAAAATATAAGGCCATCGTAGCAGAATTGCAGGCTTTACAACCCACTTTTCAGAAGAAAATGCAGGATATTATATCAGAAAGTGGTATCAGTATGGAGAGATACCAGCAACTGGCAATGGCTTTAAGAACCGATCAGGAACTTCAGCAAAGACTTAGTGCTCTTATGAAGCAATAAGAATAAGAATTTTCTGAAATATGAGATTGAAAAGACAGGCGCTGCCTGTCTTTTTTTGTCCATTCTTTCAAAACCCGGAATTTTAAGGCTATTTTAAATCCCTATTTTTTTCAAGGCATCAATTTTGTTGTACTTTGAAGCATACATTGAAATATGAAGGGCATTTGGAGAAATATTATAGTGATCTTAATTTCCGTACTGCCCCTTATTTCATTTTCTAAGGAAATGTCCATGCAACAAAAAGACAGCCTCGAATTCGCAAATAAAACCGTACCTGACGAAATCTGGAGAGAAACTTATATCGCTCTTTCCCATTATCCAGAACTCAAAAACACTCCTATAGAGTTCAAATTCAAAAAGAACATTAAAAAATCTTTCATGCAGGCCCAGCCAAAGTTTGGTGGTCTTCTGAAAAAGAGAAAAAACCGCGGCTATGTTATTTTCATCAACCGCAAGATCAATATCGAAGGCAATGAATTTGAGGTAACCAACGTTCCCTCTGATGTGCTAATAGGCTGGATTGGACATGAACTCGGACATATCATGGATTATCGCGACCGAAAAGGAATTGACCTGATATGGTTCGGGGTAAAATACCTCACCTCCAAAAATTATATTCGGGAAGCCGAAAGGGAAGCCGATACTTACGCCGTGGCACACGGAATGGGAAAATATATTATCGCCACCAAAGATTTCATCTTAAATAACGCCCATTTATCCGATACTTATAAGTCCCGCATCAAAGACCTGTATCTTTCACAAGAAGAGATCATGATGCTCATTGACGATGCTCATTGACGATGCTCATGCCTCGGGTTAGGAATTTTCTTCGATGAATTTTTCCCAATCGGCGAATTTTTCTTCATTCATTACCTTTTCCATTTTTACCTGTCCGCCCTTCTTTTTATTCGCAGCATTCCATTCATGAAATAGATCAGGATTTATAGTAGTCAGCTTTACCCCTTTCAAAGCTTTGGAACGGGCGACTTTATAATTTTTATTAGCTTCCTGTAGATTATGATCCAGTGCTTGGGTCAGTTTTTCGTCATCGGCCTGATCTTCTGTTCCCAGGTACCAGAAATGGTAATATTCACCGTCCTCGGCTCTTTTTGCCGCCACCACGAATTCGGGAATTTTTATACTGAATTCTTCCTCGAGCTGTTTTACAGCATCGTTCATTTTGTTTACAGAAAGCTGTGATCCTACCACATTCAGAAAGAATTTAGTTCTACCGGTGATCCTGATCTCCAGTTTTTCCTTATCGGTGAATTTAATGGTATCACCAATAATATATCTCCAGGCGCCGCTCACGGTTGAAATCAGCAGCACATAATCGATCTCTTCTTCTACTTCGGAAATGGAAATTGCCGGGGCATCTTCGCTTAAAGAACCATCCTGATTGATATATTCAGGTTTAAAAGGAACGAATTCAAAATAAACACCATTATCGGTAATCAGTTTCATGGAATGTGTTCCGGGACGGTTCTGAATAGCCAGAAAACCTTCGGAAGCCAGGTAGGTATCGATCACCTGTACGGGTTTTCCCCAGATCTCTTCAAAGCTTTTCTCATAGGGTTCAAAAGCTACGCCTCCCGAAGCATACACCTGTAAATTGGGCCATATTTCATGAATATTCTTCACCTTATGATAATCTATCACCTTCTTGAGCATGAGTTCTGTCCAGGAAGGAATTCCGCTAAGGGCGCCAATATCCCAATTTTTAGCATTTTCAGCGATCTTCTGCACCCGTTCATCCCATTCGTCGATATTCGCAATTTCCTCCCCGGGTTTATAATAACCTCGAAACCAGAAAGGGATATTGCTCGCACTAATCCCGCTGATCTCGCCTTCCTTATGATCACCTTCGTTTTGAAGATCGGTGGAACTGCCCAGCATCATGATTTCCTTTTCAAAAAAATCGGGAGGCAGATCAAAATTGCTCAAAGCGCTTACCTGCTTGATCCCCGCTTTACGTATAGATTCCAGCATATCTTCGGTAACAGGAATTCGCTTGCTTGACTTTCCCGTAGTCCCCGAACTCAAAGCAAAATAAGGCGGTTTTCCCGGCCAGGTTACCCCTTCCTCTCCTTCGTGATAGCGGTGCCACCATTCTTCATTCATCTTGTTATAATCAAAATAAGGAAGGCTTTTCGCGAAATCCTTTCTAATATCTTCGGCTTTTAAAAGTTCACTGAAATTATAATGCTTTCCGAAGGAGGTATTTTTAGCCTTTTTCAGCAGATTTTTCAAAACCTGCTCCTGCTCTTTTTCCGCATTGGTTTCAGAAACCAGGTTTTCCCTGAGATCGATGAGGCTTTTTATGATAGAACCAAATATGGCCATTATTTCTTTTTTGCTAAAACTATGAAGACAGGGAAAGACCTCCCTAATGATTATAAATTATTTAACTACTCTTCATTAAAATGAAAAACAAAAGCATAAACCTGTAAGGTTTTCAAAACCTTATAGATTTAATGGAAAATACATGTCTATAAGTCCTTTAAAAAACTTTCCGGAAAAAGCTTAATATTTTTGATTTTATCGGAACTTTCCGGCATCCAAATCTGTCAAATTGCAACAGCCCGATCCTAAAATACTCGTAGAACTTGCCCACGCCAAAATGCCTTTCGGAAAATATAAAGACCGGTATTTATCTGATCTTCCCGAACCATATTATGTCTGGTTTCAGCAGAAAGGATTTCCCAATGGAAAGCTGGGCGACCAGATGCGGCAGGTTTATGAACTTAAACTGAACAGCCTTGAAGGCTTACTCCGCCAGATCAGAAAACGTTATCCCCGATAAAACCTGTGTTAAGAGGCTCTTAATATTAGCTTCTGAAATTGGATGCTTTTTCTATTCTTCTTTGTAATTTAGCGGCCGAATTAAAACAACACAGCAAACCCTACCAAAATGGCCGAAACCAAGTATATATTTGTAACCGGAGGTGTGTCTTCTTCCCTGGGAAAGGGCATTATTGCAGCGTCTTTGGCGAAATTGCTTCAGGCTCGCGGCTTTAAAGCCACGATTCAGAAACTTGATCCGTACATTAATGTAGATCCGGGAACACTCAATCCCTATGAACACGGGGAATGTTACGTGACCGAAGATGGGGCCGAGACAGATCTTGATCTGGGCCACTACGAACGATTCCTGAATGTGAACACTTCCCAGGCTAATAACGTCACTACCGGCAGGATATACCAGAGTGTCATTGAGAAGGAAAGACGTGGAGAATTTTTAGGAAAAACGGTACAGGTAGTTCCGCATATCACCAATGAAATCAAGGAACGAATTCAGATCCTTGGTCAGAATGGCGATTATGACATCGTGATCACAGAAATTGGCGGAACAGTGGGCGATATCGAATCTTTGCCTTATATCGAAGCGGTGAGACAGCTTAAATGGGAACTTGGTGATGATAACGCGCTGGTAATTCATTTAACTTTGGTGCCTTATCTTTCGGCTGCCGGAGAGCTGAAAACCAAGCCAACCCAGCACAGTGTAAAAACACTGATGGAAAGCGGAATTAAAGCCGATATCCTGGTTTGCCGTACCGAGCACGAACTTTCAGACGATATTCGCCGAAAACTGGCGATCTTCTGTAATGTAAGGCAGGAAGCCGTTATCCAGAGCATCGATGCCACTACGATCTATGATGTGCCTAATATGATGCTGAAAGAAGGTCTGGATATTGTGACCCTGAAAAAACTGGCGCTTCCCGACGACAGCACTCCAAATTTGGAAAGATGGAATCAATTCCTTAACCGACATAAAAATCCGAAAGCCGAAGTTCATATCGGCCTGATCGGAAAATACGTGGAACTTCAGGATAGCTATAAATCCATCCTGGAATCCTTCATCCATGCGGGAGCTGAAAATGAAGTTTTCGTGAATGTGGAGTATATACATTCCGAATTCATTAACGAAAACACCATTCATCATAAGATCAGCCATCTCGATGGAATTCTTGTAGCACCTGGTTTTGGAGAAAGAGGGATTGAAGGAAAGATCGATGCCGTACAGTATGCTCGCGAGAACAATCTGCCTTTCCTTGGGATCTGCCTTGGAATGCAAATGGCGGTGATCGAATTTGCGCGAAATGTGCTTCAGCTAAAAGGTGCCAATTCTACCGAAATGAATCCCAAAACGAAACATCCGGTTATTGATTTGATGGAAGCCCAGAAAAAAGTAACCCACAAAGGCGGAACCATGAGATTAGGAGCCTGGGATTGCGAGCTTAAAGAAGGATCGACCATCTATGATGTGTATGGTGTCAAAGCCATTAAGGAAAGGCATCGTCACCGCTATGAATACAATAATAAATACCAGGAACAACTTGAAAATGCCGGGATGCTGAGCACCGGTGTAAATCCTGAAACCAACCTGGTGGAAGTGATTGAACTAAAGGACCACCCGTGGTTTGTGGGAGTGCAGTATCACCCGGAATATAAAAGTACAGTGGCAAGTCCACACCCGATTTTTGTAGCCTTCGTTAAGGCTGCTCATGAATATGCTGTAAAAAACAAGAATGCCAAGATGGCACAAAAACAGTAAATGGTCGTTTTTTTGACAATACCTGGAATAAGTAATTAAAAAGAATGGAAGAAAAGAAAGTAGACATTCAATCCATTATCGGATTTGTATTGATCGGAGCCATCCTCATCTGGATGCTTTATAATAACGCCACTGAAGAAGAAAAAGTCACGGAAGGGACCCAGACAGAACAGGTTCAGGAAGAGACAGGCAGTCAGGATAATTTAGTAAAACCTCCTCAGGAGCAGGATGCCGAAATTGTAGGCGATTCCGCCGCACTGGCACAGGCTCAGCGCAATCTCGGAGCTTTTGGATATTCAGCCACATTGCCTTCAGCTAAAGGCGGCACCACCACTCTTGAAAATGATCTTCTTGAGCTTAAAATTTCAAATAAGGGAGGTTATATTGAAGAAGCCCGTCTTAAAGAATACAAGACCTACGATTCAATCCCGGTTTATTTGATTAAAGACGGAAGCGCTTCCTTCAACCTTAATCTTAAGACGGCAGACGGCCGTTCCCTGGATACTCAAAATCTCTTTTTCCAGCCGGAATTAACCCAAAGCAACGGGAACCAGGTTCTTTCCATGAAACTGAAGGTTTCTGAAAATGAATTCCTGGAATACCGCTACGTGCTAAAACCGGAACAATATATGCTGGATTTCAGCATACGTTCACAAGGATTAAGCGGAGTTTTGAATACTTCCGAAAAACCTGTTTTAAACTGGAAACTGAAAGGTCATCGCCATGCCAAAAGTATTACCTATGAAAACAGGTATACAGATCTGGTTTATGAATATGAAGGCGGGGACGATGATAAAGTGCGCAGCGGAGATGAGGAAGAAAAAGATGTGAGCTATATCGCTTATAGACAGCACTTCTTCACCTCTATTCTTCTTACCGATACTCCTTTCGAAAAAGCGAATTTCGAGGTAGAAAACCTCGTTAAAAATGAAGAAGTAGATACAGTTTTCACCAAAACCTTTGCTTCCACCGTTCCTCTGGAACTTAAAGGCGGGGAGCTTAATTATAATATGAACTGGTTCTATGGTCCTTCTGATTATAAACTGCTGAATGATTATGATCGGAACCTTGACGAGATCGTTCCTCTGGGATGGGGAATCTTCGGATGGATCAACAAATACCTGTTCATTCCATTCTTTGCATTTTTGAGCGGTTTCCTTCCAAGCTATGGATTGGCGATCATCGCCATGACCATCGTGGTTAGAATTCTGCTTTCACCGGTGACTTACAAATCTTATCTCTCACAGGCGAAAATGAAGGTGCTGAGACCGGAGATCAACGAGATCAACGAAAAGTACAAAGACAATGCGATGAAGAAACAGCAGGAAACCATGAAGCTGTACAGCAAGGCAGGAGCTAGCCCAATGAGCGGTTGTTTACCCGCCCTGGCGCAGATCCCGGTTTTCTATGCATTATTCCAGTTCTTCCCGAGCGCATTCCAGTTAAGGCATAAAAGCTTCTTATGGGCCGATGACCTTTCCAGCTATGATGTGGTAGCGCATTTACCGTTTAACCTTCCGTTTTATGGAGACCATGTGAGCCTCTTCCCTATTCTCGCCTCCATTGCCATTTTTATTTATATGACGATGACCACGGGACAGAACATGCAGGCGAGTCAGCAACCGGGAATGCCGAATATGAAATTCCTAATGTACCTGTCACCGCTGTTCATGCTGATTTTCTTTAATAATTATGCCAGCGGACTTTCGTTGTACTATTTTACCTCAAACCTGATTACCATTGGAATCATGCTGGTGATCAAACATGTGATCATCGATGAGGAAAAGATCCACGCGAAAATCCAGGAGAATAAAAAGAAACCTAAAAAACAGAACAGGTTTACCAAAAAGTTCCAGGAAATAATGGAACAGGCCGAAGAACAACAGAAAAAAGGCAAAAAATAAAATATAAAAGCCTCCGCGATCGCGGAGGCTTTTTTTTATGCTATGATTCAATGTCATCTAATCCATGGAAGGCAGGATTACCGTATCCAGCGCGTGAATAACACCATTGGTAGCCTGTACATCGGTGGCGATCACGGTTGCAGTTCTATCGTTGGCGTCTGTAATTGTTACATCATCTCCAAGATTCACTGTGAAATCATCTCCCTGTAAAGTGGTAACCATCATTCCGTCACTAAGATCTGTAGAGCGAACATTTGCTCCGGCTATCACGTGATAGCTAAGCACAGCGGCTAAAGTGTCGGCATCTATATCGTCTAAAGAAGAAGCTCCCAGCTCATCAAGCAGGGCCTCAAAAGCTGAATTTACAGGTGCAAAAACTGTAAACGGAGCCGGTGATTCAGAAGTCTGAAGCGTTTCTACAAAAGTATAGGAATCTTCCCTGGTCAATGCTGAAACGAGAATCGAAAAATTCGGATCGGCGGTTGCGAAAGTAGTGATGTCTGGAAATCCAATAACCGAATCTACCGCATGAATCACACCATTATCCACTTCAACATCAGCCGTGGTAACACTGCTTACACCATTAATACTCACCCCGTCATCTGTATTTATGTACATGCTGAGCGGTTCATCTGAAGCACCAAATACTGCCATGCTCTGAAGGTACCCGGTTGAAAGATCTGAAGACATAATACTACCTTCCTGAACGTGATATAAGAGCAACTGGGTAAGCAAATCTGTTGGAACTTCATCCAGGCTGGCAAAACCATTGGCATCAAGAAAAGCGGTAAAAGCTGCGTTATTGGGAGCAAAGACCGTATAGTCTGTATTTCCTTTAAGAGTAGCGGTGAGACCGGCAGCATCTATGGCCGCAGCAAGGGAGGAATAATCATCGTTATTATTTACAAAATCAACGATAGTGTTAGTTTCCACCACATCGTCTTCGCTCTGGCCAGGCATTGAAGAATCATCGTCTGCATTGCAGGAAGTAAGCATAAAGCTAAAAAGCAGGAATATCATTCCTATCTTCGTGTTGTTTAAAATAAAATTCATAATTCTAAGTTTTAATTAATGATCGTTCTGATTTTTTGTCTAAAGTAGAAGTAAACAGCTTAGAAATTTGTTTAATGTTTGTTAATTATGATTAAACAGTGGTTAAATTTATATTTATTTATTCTGTTTCCGCTTATTTGTGCTGCTCAAATAAATCAGAAAGACACTGAAGGCAGGCGCCAGGGGAAATGGAAAGTAAATTTTGAAGGCACCGGTAATCCTAAATTTGAAGGAACTTTTGAACATGGTGAAAAAGTCGGCATTTTCAAATTCTATAAAAAGGGCTTTTACGAATATCCTTCAGCTATTATGGATTTTGGAAACGGAAAGGATTCTGTAAGCGTGGTATATTATACTCAAAAAGGAAAGCCTATAAGCGAAGGAAAAATGCTCAACCAGAAAAGGGAAGGAAAATGGGTTTATTTTCACCAGGATAGCGATAGTTTAATGATGAGCGAAATCTATAAAAATGATACTTTAAACGGTTTACAGGTCACCTATTTCCCCAGCGGACAGATCGCTGAAAAAACCATGTATAAAAACGGGGAAAAAGAAGGCCAAAGCCTTATCTATTCTGAAAAAGGGCAGCTGATGAAAGAGCTTCAGTATCATAACGGAAAACTCAATGGGCATGCGATCTATTATGATTCGACGGGAGAAAAAAAGATGGAAGGCGATTATTCCATGGGAGAAAAAACCGACTCCTGGAAATATTATAAAGACGGAAAATTAGATAATGAAAAACAGTACTAATTCAAATTTTGAATATCTTTAATAACTAAAACCTAATTTATATGAAAAAGTTTTTAATTCTTATGTTAAGCATTGCTGTGCTTACTGCCTGCAGCAACGATGATGACGGCGACAATACCGAAACCGAAAAGATCCTGGGCACGTGGTTCCTTGTAGAAGCAAATAATGCTCCTTTTGAAGTGAATGACTGTACTTCACAATCTAATATTACTTTTAATGAAGATAATTCCGCTATTACAGAGTTTCATTCAACGGTAGAAGGCGAATGTGTTTCAAACACCGACGAAACTACCTGGAGCAAAACCAGCACTAAATATACTTTTGATGTGCCTACCCTCGGTCCGGTAACTGGAACAGTGACTTTTAACAGCAGTACTAAATTCACCTTTGTACCAGATATTTCACCAACAACCTCCCTGGTATTTGAAAAATAAACAGGAAAAAATGTTGATATTAAAGGTGGCTTTCGCCACCTTTTTTTATTTCGTAATTTTGCCACCTGTTTACCGACCATAGTAGCGGTTCGCTCACCCAGAACCCTCAAAAATGGCCGTCCTGGGTGAGGAATTATTTAGATTAAAAAGAAATGAAAAAAGTAGTTGTAGGTTTATCGGGAGGAGTAGATTCAAGCGTTACTGCTTATTTGCTGAAAGAGCAGGGATACGAGGTTATTGGTCTTTTTATGAAGAACTGGCACGATGATTCGGTGACTATTTCAGATGAATGTCCGTGGCTCGATGACAGCAATGATGCCATGATGGTGGCCGATAAGCTTGGAATTCCCTTCCAGACAGTGGACCTCAGCACCGAATATAAAGAAAGAATCGTTGACTATATGTTCAATGAATATGAACATGGTCGTACGCCAAATCCCGATGTGCTATGTAACCGGGAGATCAAGTTTGATGTTTTTATGAAAATTGCGCTCTCCCTGGGCGCCGATTATGTGGCAACCGGTCATTATTGTCGGAAAGATGAAATTGAGAAAAACGGGGAAACTTTTTACAGGCTGCTTGCCGGAAAAGATAAAAATAAAGACCAGAGCTATTTTCTTTGTCAGTTAACCCAGGAACAGCTTTCAAAAACCCTGTTTCCGGTTGGGGAACTTCAAAAATCGGAAGTGAGAAGGATTGCTTCTGAACAGAATCTGGTCACCGCCGAAAAGAAAGATTCACAGGGACTTTGTTTTGTGGGCAAGGTACGTCTTCCGGAATTCCTTCAACAGAAGTTAAGTCCGAAAGAAGGAAAGATCGTGGAAGTGCCTGCATCAATGGAAACATTTTCTGAAGATAAAAAGGATTTTTCTTCAAAATTGGAAGAATTGAAATTCCTTTCCCGAAAATATAAATATCAGCCTAAAGACGGGAAGATCGTGGGAAAACACCAGGGTGCCCATTATTTCACCAAAGGACAGCGTAAAGGTCTGGCTGTTGGCGGAACTCCCGAGCCTTTGTTCGTGATCGACACCGATGTGGAAGCAAATGTGATCTATACCGGCCAGGGAAAAGATCATCCCGGAATTTATCGTCGCGCTCTTTTTGTAAAGAACGAAGAGGTGCACTGGGTACGCCGTGACCTCGCGATCGGCAATGAGGAACAGATGAGGCTGAAAGCCCGAATTCGTTACCGACAGCCGCTGCAGGATGCCATTCTCTACCAGACCGGAAACGGAATGTATGTTGTTTTTGATGAACCCCAGGCTTCCATCACCGAAGGCCAGTTCGTTGCCTGGTACCAGGACGAAGAATTGCTGGGTTCGGGGGTGATTTCATAAATTAGCAAAAGTTGTTTGCATGAGTTTAAATAAATCTTCCGGAAAAATCCGGCGAAAATAATTTTGTCGGTTTTTCCATAGGAATTTATATTGCTAAGTTTGAACAAATCATAATAAAAGACCATCTTTCATTATAAAAAAATGAAGCATAACAGGATCACTCAGCTTTTCAAAATCGAATATCCCATCATCCAGGCGGGAATGATCTGGGCCAGCGGCTGGAAGTTAGCCAGTGCCGTGGCAAATGCCGGCGGACTTGGTATTATAGGTTCCGGCTCGATGTATCCCGAAGTGCTGCGCGAGCATATTCAGAAATGTAAAAAAGCCACCGATAAACCTTTTGCCGTAAATGTTCCCATGCTCTACCCGCAAATTGAAAAGATCATGGAGATCATCATCGATGAAGGCGTGAAGATCGTCTTTACCTCCGCGGGGAATCCCAAAACCTGGACCTCTCATCTTCAGAAGCATGGGATTAAGGTCGTGCATGTGGTAAGCAGCGTGAAATTCGCCATGAAATCGGAAGAAGCCGGTGTTGACGCGGTGGTAGCCGAAGGTTTTGAAGCCGGCGGGCATAATGGCCGGGATGAAACCACCACTTTCACCCTTATTCCCATGGTAAAGGAAAAGATTTCGATCCCGCTGATCGCCGCCGGGGGTATCGCTTCCGGCCGTGGAATGCTGGCCGCCATGGTTCTCGGCGCTGATGCCGTGCAGGTTGGAAGCCGTTTTGTCGCTACTCCCGAAGCTTCTTCTCATCAAAAATTCAAGGAAAGAGTGGTCTCTGCCCAGGAAGGTGATACAATTCTCACTCTTAAGGAACTTGCCCCGGTTCGACTTATTAAAAAATAAATTTTACGAAGATATACTGCAGCTATATACTCAAACTCCTTCAAAAGATGAACTTATAAAATTATTAGGCCGCGCACGGGCCAAAAAAGGCATGTTCGAAGGAGATCTTGACGAAGGCGAACTAGAAATCGGTCAAATTTCGGGTTTGATCCATGAAATTAAACCTGCCGCAAAGATCGTGAAAATGATGATGGAAGAATTTGAAGCAGCAAAAAAAGAAGTCGCTCAGTTCTGATCGGTAGAATAAGCTTCTAAATTTTCTAATTGCCGGGCGATCTTTTTTCTCCAGGCCATTTCGGCTTTTCGATTTTCACTGTGATGCGTTTCGCGGTCAAACTGCTTTTGTATCGCAACTCTCTCCGATTCGATTTGGTTGTAAATTCGCCGCAAATCCTGCCTTATATTCTTTCCAGGTTTATATTCTGAAAGTGTTTTGCTGAGTATTCTGGCGTGTAATTCTGAAATATCAAAATGCAGTTGTTCATGTGCCAGGAGATAATCAGGATCGGCGACAGACTTTTTCACCCACGAATGTCCAGGATAAAAGCTGCAGCTTACCTCATAATCAAATTCAGGTTTTCCGGAAGATGTGCTGTAATTCCAAATATAACCGATACCTGAATTGGTATTGGCGGTATAATTACTAAAAGGATCAGGTCTGGCCTTAAAATCGCTCCAGCTTAACGGACTATCGCGGTCCCAGGCAATTTTCCCATCCTTTTCCTGGGCTGAAAGCAGGCTTCCGCAGATAAGAAAAAGAAAAACTATAAGGCTTCTTTTCATGAAAAATGAAAGGAAAGATCTAATTCAATCTCAGGATTAAGGCTTTTCAGGACCGGACAATTCCTGGCGGTATTTTCAAGAATCTTATTGTTCTTTTCGCCGTAATCGGCGGGAAATTGAAGCTTAACTTTAACTTTCGAAATTCTTCGGGGATCGGAAGCCATGGTTTTAGTGACCTCGGCAGTAGTTCCTTTAAGTTCTACTTTAAGATTTTCGGCTTTTATCCCCATTACCGTAAGCATACAGGTCGCCAGCGCATTAGCCACGGTATCGGTAGGAGAAAAAGCTTCCCCTTTTCCGTGATTATCAACAGGCGCGTCGGTGATCATTTTCGAACCGCTTTGCAGATGTTCAGATTCGGTGCGTAAGTTTCCCTTGTAGGTTACTCTTGAAGTCATTTGGCGTCGCTAATGGTTAGATCTTCATTTAATTTCAGGATATAAACGGCATCATTGATAAATCCGCCGCCTGAAGTAGGAAGATAATGAAATTTGCTTTCATAATATTCCGTGTAACCGGGATACTTCTCAAAAGAATCATAGAGATCTTCCGCGGAAGCGAGGCGCAATAATACATCCAGCGTGATATCGTAACCTCTCAATGCGAACTGATTGGGTTCAATTCCGAATCTTTCCACATAAGTATCGATAAAGTCTTCGGTGCGGGTCGTATCGTATTCGCGATCAACCGAAGGATAGTGAAATTTGAGTTTCCCAAGGTGGTTATTGGAGATCAAATCACTCTCAAAAGCACTGTTCTTATTGGTGGTAAGAAGAGTAATGTCATAATCTCTTGCCAGCCTGTTCAGAGCCGAAGTGGCACTACTCACCACATTAAGATTTTCAGATTCCAGGATTATCCAGTTAGGTTTTCCCTTCTGCAAGAGATTTACAATGTTATTATCGGCTACGAAATTATCTACAGGATTGACAAATCTCGCCGAAGGCAGGCCTTGAGCAAGCTTATTCTTTACCTGATAGGATTTTCCGTCGGCAATAATGATAATATTTTTTCCTTCGGAATGCCTGGTTATATAATCCATCATCACCGACCTCATGAGTTCATCGGTAGGCCGGGACTGGAAAAGATTGCGATATCCGTTCATGCTGCTGTTGGAAAGCGGATTGATCACGGGGATATTTCGATTTTCCAGCCTTGAAGCCGCCGCCTCGGTAGCTTCTTTCACCAATGGGCCGATTACCGCGTCAACATTGCTAAAATTATGAGTGTTGATGATATTGGCAACTTCAGAAGCTTTTTGTCGGGTATCATATACCTGAAGGTTGGTGGAGATTCCCAATGATTTTGCCTCATCCACCGCCATTAGTACGCCGCTGTAGAAATCCAGGGAAATTCGAACTACTCGCTGGTTGAGGATCACGTCTTTATAAGTTTGCAGGGAATCCTGCTCGATCATTTCAGAATGATAAGGCAGCATTACCACCAGGTTCTTTGTTTTGAAATTGCTGATGGATTTACGTAAATCGGTTTTAGTCTCTACATCAGGATCATAATTGATGGCCGTTGCAGGATCATAATTGGGATTTCCTTTTTCAGGCACTTTTAAGACCATTCCAGATTTCAGGCCATCCATTAATGCCGGATTCAGCTTCATCAGAGAATCCTGACTTACCCCAAAACGTTGAGATAGGCTGAAAAGTGTTTCCTGGGGTCTTACCTCATAAAAACGGAAACGTTCATCGGTAATGATCACCGGTTCATCTTTCAGCACATCTGTACCTACCCTGATCATCATTCCGGGCTGAAGCACCTCTACATTCGGATTTAATTCCTGGAGTTCCTTCACCGTCATTCCATATTTTCTCGCGATCCCATACTTGGTCTCCTTTGGAAGCACAATATGTTCGCGAGTTTTATTTAATTTTTGAGGTAGAGGTTTTTCCTGAGGCTTCTGTCTTACCACCACCGACTGTTTCTCTTCTCCTACCGGAATACGAATGGTCTCGCCCGTTTGCAGTTCACTGGAATAAAGCTGCTTATTATATCTCTTGATATCGTCAATGCTGACGTTGTACTGTTTTGAAAGGCTGTAAAGCGTTTCTTTTCGCTGCACCACATGTTCCTTAAAATCAACATTGCTATTCTGTACTGGCTGATCTTTTACCGCATCTATAGGAATAACCAGTTTCTCATTGATTTCTATCCCGTCTTTCGCATCGGGATTGTATTTGTAAATGTCTTCCTCATCAATATGATAAGTCTGGGAAATACTAAAAACAGTTTCCCCTTTCTTCACTGTATGGTACTTATAAGCCTGGGCTAAGGCTGAAGAGGTATAAAACTGAAGAAAAAAACAAATTACAAACAGATATCTCATTATTGGTCTTTTTTTGAAAATTACCGAATTATTCCCATTCGATAGTGGCAGGTGGTTTAGAACTGATGTCATATACCACTCTATTAACGCCTTTTACCCGGTTTATTATTGTATTCGAGGTCTTTTGTAGGAACTCATGCGGAAGATCCACCCAATCGGCAGTCATTCCATCGGTCGATTCCACCGCTCGTAAAGCCACCACCTGTTCATAGGTTCTTTCATCTCCCATCACTCCTACCGACTGTATTGGAAGCAAAATCGCTCCTGCCTGCCAAACCTTATCATAAAGCATCCAGTCTCGAAGTCCCTGAATGAAGATATGATCTACTTCCTGAAGGATCCGCACTCTTTCGGCAGTTACATCGCCAAGAATACGAATTGCCAGTCCGGGACCGGGAAAAGGATGTCTTCCCAGTAATTTTTTATCAATCCCTAATTCGGCTCCCACTCTTCGCACTTCATCTTTGAACAACATCCGCAAAGGCTCCACCACTTTCAGTTTCATAAAATCGGGTAATCCGCCCACATTATGATGTGATTTGATAGTAACCGAAGGCCCGTTTACCGAAACCGATTCGATCACATCGGGATAAATGGTTCCCTGGGCAAGGAACGTCACATCTGTGATCTCATGCGCCTCATCATCAAAAACCTCGATAAAGGTATTCCCGATGGCTTTTCTTTTTGCTTCCGGATCAACCAGGTCTTTCAGAGCATCCAAGAAACGTGCCGAAGCATCAACGCCTTTTACATTTAGCCCCATATGCTGATACTGATCGAGAACGCTTTCAAATTCGTTCTTTCTCAATAAACCATTATTCACAAATATACAGTACAGGTTATCTCCAATAGCTTTGTTCAGCAAAACCGCCGCCACTGTAGAGTCCACGCCGCCGCTAAGCCCCAGCACCACCTTTTTATCGCCTATCTTTTCCTTTAATTCGGAAACAGTAAGATCAACAAAGGCTCCGGGTGTCCAGGTTTGTTTGGTGCCGGCGATCTTCACCAGGAAGTTTTCGAGCAGCTGTTTCCCATCTGTGGAATGATATACTTCGGGATGGAACTGTATCCCATAGGTCTCTTCGCCTTCAATCCGGTAAGCCGCATTCAGCACATCGGTTGTACTGGCAAGGCGAATACCGTTCGTAGGCAATTTAATGATGCTGTCGCTGTGGCTCATCCATACCTGCGAATTTTCCTTGATTTCATCAAAAAGCATTTCGCCGTCTTTGATCACAGAAAGATTTGCCCTTCCGTATTCACGGGTATCGGAAGCTTCCACTTTTCCGCCACTGAAATGGGCGAAATACTGAGCCCCGTAACAAACCGCCAGAATTGGCAATTTTCCTCGAATCTGGCTCAGATCGGGATGGGGTGCATCCTCATTTCTAACCGAAAATGGGCTTCCGGAAAGGATTACGGCCTTAAAGCCCGAAAGATCTTCAGGAATTTTCTGATATGGATAAATTTCACAGTAAATATTCAGTTCTCTAACTCTTCTTGCAATGAGCTGCGTGTACTGAGAACCAAAGTCCAGGATGAGTACGTTATTCTGCATGTGCAAAAATAGGAATTTGAGGCAAAAATAAAACCCCGGCAGACGATTAAATTTCCTGTTTCCTCACTCTGTCCAGACAAGGCTTCAATTTTCTGAAAATATTGAAAAACAACCTCATTTTCTATCGGAATATTCTCTAAGTTTATAACTACTTTTATAAATCCTGTACTACTATTAAATTCTTTCAAATGAAATTCATCGGTGCCCTCATTTTTTCCATAGCCATTGTTGTGGCCGCTTATTTTTTGGGACATGCCTATGTCTCCCGTGCCAATCCCGACGGGGTGATTGCCGTGACAGGATCGGGCAGTGAAAATTTCACTTCCGATCTGATCGTATGGGAAGGACAGTTCAGCCGAATGAATTCCAACCTGGAAGAGGCCTATAAAAGTCTGAATCGGGATAAGGAAACGGTGAAAAATTATCTGATTACAAAAGGTATTCCCGCTGAAAATATCGTTTTTAATTCGGTAAATACTATAGAACAGCAGGAAAATCAGTATCAAAATGGCAATTATGTGGGCAGTATCTTTAAAGGTTATGAACTTACCCAATCTGTTAAAATTGAATCGAAAGATGTGGAAAAAATAGAGGAAGTTTCCCGGGAGATCACCGAACTTCTGAACAAAGGCGTTCAGTTTAATTCACAACCGCCAAGATATTACTACACCAAAATTTCAGATTTAAAGATTCAGATGATTTCCAAAGCTACGGAAGACGCACGCCTTCGCGCCGAAAAAATTGCCGAAAACAGCGGCGGAAGACTCGGTGAACTAAAAAGTGCAAATATGGGAGTTTTCCAGATCACCGGCCAGAACAGCGGCGAAGATTATAGCTGGAGCGGTGCCTATAACACGATAGATAAAAATAAAACAGCCTCAATTACTATGAGGCTGGAATATGAAATTGATTAAGATATGTGGTTAGTGACTACCGCCGCCCACAGACATAGAGGTACTCACCACATCCCGGTAAATCTTCCAGTTCCCGTCTTCTTTTTTCCATAGAGTTCCGTAGGAACCTTTATCGACCACCTGCCCGTCTGCAGTCTGTATCTTATATTCCCCAAGTTCGTAGGCATAGTCTTCAAAATCTAATACCTGATTGGTATTAAGAACAAGTTTCATCTTGTTATCGAGCATAGGTTTATGGGCTGCAACTACCGCATCTACCCCTTTTAAAGTTTCATGACCCGGCATTTTCATTCTGACATCATCATCAAAATACATAGCGAAACTGTCCATATCACCTGCCTGGAATGCTTCTCCCATTTTTTGGGAAGTATCTTCTATTTCCTGTTGAAGATCTGAAGATTGGGCATTTGCCGAAATAGCTGAAAAAATAAATAATACGATTAGAAAAGTACATTTTCTCATAATAGTTAGCTTAGTAAATAGTTAAAATGAATTTTTGAAAAGAATAAGCAGGGTACCCGAAGGTTTATTCTCTTCTAAAAATACAAAAAAAACATAACTACTTCTGAAAATGAACCATTTAGCCTCAGAGAGTTTGTAAGATCTGCTCAATATCGTCTTCGGTAGTATCGGGATTGATAAAGCAAAAACGAATCACGCTCTCATTTTTATAGGTGGAAGGAGTTACCAGGGCAAAACCTTCCTGGTGATTTTTATAGGTCCATTCCCGGTAATCTTCGGCACTCCAGCCTTTTCTTTTGAACAGTACCACCGAAAGACTTGCCGGCCGTACCAGTTCGAGCTTATCATTTTCTGAAATCATGAACTCAGCGATCTTGGCGAGCTGAATGCCTCTTTCTATGGCATCGCGGTATTTATCGGTTCCATGCATGGCCAGCGAAAACCACAGAGGAAGTCCGCGGAGTCTTCTGGTTAACTGAATTTGATAATCGGCGGGATTGAAACCCTGAGCGCCCTCATCTTTAAATATTTCGAGATAAGCTCCTTTTTGAGAATGTGCTTTTGCAGCGAGTTCCAGGTTCTTATAGATCACCGCCCCGCAATCGTAAGGCGAAAACAGCCATTTATGGGGGTCTATGGTAATGCTGTCGGCTTTTTCAATTCCTTCAAAAAGATGCCTGACCGAATTTGCAGCCAGTGCACCCCCGCCGTAGGCACAATCTACATGCAGCCAGATATTTTCATTTTCGCAAAGTTCAGCGATGCTCTTCAGGTCATCGATAATTCCGGCATTGGTAGTTCCTCCCGTGGCCACCACCGCGAAAACTCTTTTTCGGTCTTCTTCGGAAAGATTCGTGAGCACATTCTGAAGATCATCTCCGGAAAGATATTCATCTTCCGATTCGATAAGATGCACATCAGTATCCATCACTTTTGCCATCGATCTAATAGAACTGTGGGCCCCGTTGGAAGTAAGCAGCAATGCCCTGGTTTTTTCATTCCCCGGATTCCTCTCCCGCCAGTCTTCCCGGGCGGCAACCAAAGCCGAAAGATTCGCCACGGTTCCACCGCTGGTAAAAACTCCAAAGGCTTTTTCGGGAAGCCCAGTTAGGGAAACCAGCCATTTCATGGCCTGATTCTCACAAAAAATACCGCCTGCGCCTTCCATCCAGTAGGCTCCGTGAATACTGGAGGCGGAAGTCACAAGATCAAACATGATCGCCGCACGTGTCGGTGCCGCGGGAACAAAAGCCAGATGCCGCGGATGATCGATGGGCACGGTGGCCTTCACCAGGACATCCCGAAACATTTTAAAAGCGTTCTCCCCGCCAATACCTTTTGGAGTAATGGTCTCTCCCACAATACGAAGCAGATCTTCTTCTTTTTTAGGTGAACCCAGTTCGGGGGTTACGTTTGAGATACGATCTATGGCATATTTCATGACGTCCAGCGTCATTTCTACCAGATCCATGTCTATGGTGTGCATTTTAGTCTTTTCCAAAAGTGAGAATTTTAAAGTTCGACTCCAGCGGATCAAGATTTTCAAGTAAAACTGTAATCAGCTCTTTGCCATGATCAACATAAAATTCTGAAAAATTCGTTTGTCTTTCCTGGAGGCCGCGGTTGGGAAAAAGTTCATTTTGTAACCTGGAGATGCGGTGTACCTCATCTTTAAGTTTTCGTTTCTGCGCCTTCAAGAGTCTTTTTTCCAGGTGATCCAGCCCTTTCAGCTGTTTTACTTCCTGTGCCTTTACGGCACCGAGGAATGATTTATCGGTCTTATCAGCCAGATCATATAAGTTCTGAAACTGCTTTACCAGGTGCTCTTTTTGAGGAGAGAAATCTATATTGATATTCGATATCTGGCGAACTTTCCGATTGATCAGCTCATGCTGCTTCAGAAATAGTTCCTGATTCGAAATATTGAGTTTTTGCCTTTTTTGATCCTGTTTTTCGGTTTGCAGCAAAGCCGAATTCCGAAGTAAAAGAACCGGAAAAGTAACATTTTCAGCATCAAAATATGCCTTTAACTCCAACCAGTAAGCCAGTTCTCCTCCCCCGCCGATATAGCAGAGATTGGGCAGGATCACCTCTTCATAAAGCGGACGCAGCATCACATTAGGACTGAATTTTTCGGGATTTCCTTCCAGTTCCTTCTGCATTTCCTCCTGTGACCAGGAAATTTTATGATCATGAACATAAAAACGGCCGTCTCTTTCTATGATCCTTTCCCGAATTTCAGAATCGAGATAAAAAAGGTTGATCTCCCTTGGATTCACCTGAATATTATATCCTGAATCGTTAAGTTTTTCTATGCCTTTCGTGGTTTTTTCGTGAGAGATCTTCTCAAAAAGCTCATTCTTCGCATAAGGAATAAAATGTTTTTTCAAGCGCTTATCCTGGGCGTCTAAAATAACAAGGCCTTCTTCCCCGAAAAGTTGATGAGCGATATACCGGGTGGCATCGGTAAGATTTTTATGTTCGAGATAGGCTTTTTTAAATAGGGATTTCAGAAAATCGCCATTTTCACCTCCACCAATTTCGGCTGAAAACAACTCAAATACTTCCTCGAGTCCTTCAGTTGAAAGAATTCCAACCGCTGTCTTTCCGGCACGGGAATCGGCATTATTCCATTTGAATTTTTTTCCGTGGAGATTGAAATAATTGATCTCTTCAAAATCGTGATCTTCGGTTGCCATCCAGTAAACAGGCACAAAATTGAAATCGGGATAAGCCTTTTTCAGCCGCCTGGAAAGATTGATTGCAGATACGATCTTGTACAGAAAATAAAGAGGTCCCGTGAAAAGGTTCAGCTGGTGACCGGTAGTGATCGTAAAGGTCTTTTCTGAAGCAAGATTTTCAATATTTTTTTTAGTGGCTCCCGTCAGTTCTAATTTGGCATACTGATCATGGAGCACTTCGACCAGGTCCTTTCTGATTTGATGATCGTAATTTTTGCCTTTCTCATCAATTTGCTGTTTAAAATTCTCGACGGAAGGAAATCGGTTATAGAATTCCCTCAGTTCCTTTTTCTGCGATAGATAATCAAGAATGAGGGATGTGAAATAATTGCTTTCGGAATACGAAATACAGTCGGTTAGCATAAATTTCTGTTGTACTGCAAAGATACCGAAGATAAGTATTTATTCACTAAATTTTAGTTAATTCAATGGTAGGTGCTATCTTTACTGGGCTTATTAAAATTATATTATTTGATGAAAAATTACTTTTTAGCAGTTACGGTCCTTTTCCTAAACATTCAATTAGCAGTATCCCAGCAAGTTAAGTCTCCTTCTGAATTTTTGAACTACGAGCTCGGCACTCAATTTACACGCCATGCCGATGTTGTTGATTATTTTTCTGATGTAGCCGAAAATTCCCCGATGGTGGAATATCATACCTACGGAAAAACCAATGAACGCAGGCCTCTCACCTATGCGGTGATCTCTTCCGAAGAAAACCTGAAGAACCTGGAACAGATAAGAACAGAACATTTAAAAGAAGTAAGTTCCCCGGGAACTTCAAATTCTAATACCGCAATTGTCTGGTTAAGTTACAATGTACATGGCAACGAAGCTTCCAGCACCGAAGCCGCGATGAAAACTTTATATACGCTTATCACCGAAAAACAGGATTGGCTGAAAAATACAGTGGTTATTATAGATCCATGTGTGAATCCAGATGGTCGTGACCGGTATGTGAACTGGTATAATCAGGTAAAAACTGAACCTTATAACACCGCGCAGATTGCCGCGGAACATCACGAACCATGGCCGGGAGGACGTCCTAATCACTATCTATTCGATCTCAACCGCGACTGGGCGTGGGCTACACAGGTTGAAACGAGACAGCGCCTGAAAGTTTATAATGAATGGATGCCTCATGTGCATGTTGATTTTCACGAACAGGGCATTAATGAACCCTATTACTTTGCTCCGGCGGCCGAACCATTTCACGAGGTGATCACTCCTTTCCAAAGAGATTTTCAGACGAGAATAGGAAAAAATCACGCAAAATATTTCGATGAAAAAGGCTGGCTTTATTTTACCGGCGAGCGATTCGATTTACTTTATCCAAGTTATGGCGACACCTACCCTACATATATGGGAGCGATCGGGATGACCTACGAACAGGCGGGACACGGAATGGCCGGTCTTGGAATTCAAACCGACGAAGGCTATGTCTTAACTCTAAAAGATCGTATCGCGCATCATTTTACCACAGGTCTTTCGACAGTAGAAATGACTGCCAAGAATGCCGATGAACTTAATAATGAGTTCAAAAAATTCTTTGAGAATGATAATTTTGAATATCAGAGCTATGTCTTAAGCGGAAGTACCGATAAATTAGAGGCTCTTACCCAGCTGCTCGATAAGCATGAAATAAAGTACGGCTATGGAAATCCCGGCCGTGTTAACGGATATAACTTCAAATCGGCGAAAGACGGCTCAGGTAATTTTGGGGAAGGAAGCCTGGTGGTTTCTGTAAATCAGCCGAAAGGTAAGATGGTCAAGGTCCTTTTTGAGCCGAAAACCAAATTGAACGATTCTCTCACTTATGATATTACCGCCTGGAGCCTTCCTTATGCTTATGGTCTCGATGCCGTGGCCAGTTCGAAACTCGTTCAGGCCAATGCAGCGGCTCCACAGAAAAATATTCAGAATACAGCTGCTCCCGCGGGTGCAGGTTATATTGTGAAATGGAACAGTATGCAGGATGCCAGTTTTCTTGCTGACCTGCTTAAAAAAGATGTAAAAGTCAGATTTACAGAAACTCCTTTTCAAACCAACGGACAAAAATTCTCCCGGGGAAGTCTTGTTATCACCAAAAGCGACAATCTTGACCTGGATGATTTTGACCAGAAAGTCTTAGAAATTGCCAATAAACATGAGAGACAACTCGTGAATGCTCCTACCGGATTTTCTTCCGGCGGTCCAGATTTTGGTTCTGCAGATGTAAAGATCATCAACAAACCAAACATTGCCGTGCTACGCGGGAACGAGGTTTCTTCGCTTAATTTCGGGGAGGTTTGGTACTTCTTCGAAAAAGATCTTAACTACCAGATCACTCCTGTCGATACCGATTATTTTAACAGGGTGAACCTGAGCAATTTTGATGTCCTGGTGATGCCTTCCGGATATTATTCGTCTTTTTTAGATGACGAAACTCTTAAAAAGATCACTTCCTGGGTTGAAGAGGGTGGAAAATTGATCGCAATTGGCAATGCAGTGGATTCTTTTGCCGGCCGTAAAGGATTTGACCTGAAAGAAAACAAATCTGAACCCAAAGATTCTACCGCTTCAGGAAATCTAATTCCTTATAGTAAAAGAGAGAGAGAAAGCATCAGCAATCTTATCACCGGCAGCATCGTGAAAGCTAAAGTAGATCCCACCCACCCGATGGCTTTTGGATATGATGACGAAGTATTTCAGCCTGAAATTAAGCAATAACAGCTATTCTTTTCTCGATAAAGGTTATAATGTTGCCTATATTCAGCAGCCCGAATTTGTTTCCGGTTTTGCCGGAAGCAAGGCCGCCAGACACCTGGAAAATTCGCTTATTTTTGGGGAAGAACGCATGGGTGAAGGCAGCTTTATTTATATGGTTGATAATCCGCTTTTCCGGGCGTTCTGGCAAAACGGAAAGCTTTTCTTCGCCAATGCGATATTTTTCGTAAACAATAATGTTTTTACTCTGTAAAATGAAAGTCTATAAAATCTTCTTTCTTTCTCTTTTTCCTTTTCTGCGGAAGTGTTTTCGCGCAGGATTCGGGACCGAATTATCAGGTAGATTTTGAAACTTTCAGCCTTGAAAATGGGCTGAAAGTGATC
Source organism: uncultured Flavobacteriaceae bacterium (assembly GCA_963741865.1). Taxonomy (GTDB): domain Bacteria; phylum Bacteroidota; class Bacteroidia; order Flavobacteriales; family Flavobacteriaceae; genus Christiangramia. Next base: position 1,070,865 of record CAVUJP010000017.1, on the reverse strand, counting down.
CTTCACCAGGATACTTCCGATCCTGTAGTTGCCGTGGCACTTACCGCCCATGTTGGTTCTGCAAGAGAAAAAGAAGGAAAAACAGGATTTGCTCATTTATTCGAACATCTGCTTTTCCTGGAATCGGAAAACCTTGGCAAAGGCGGATTGGATAAACTCAGTGCCCGTGTGGGTGGTTCCGGCGCAAATGGATCCACCAGCCGTGACCGCACCAATTATTTCCAGACGGTGCCCGATGATGCCCTGGAGAAAATGATCTGGGCAGAAGCCGATAAACTCGGATTTTTCATAAATACCGTGACCGAACCTGTGCTTGCCAAAGAAAAACAGGTGGTGAAAAATGAAAAAAGACAACGGGTGGATAACCGTCCTTACGGCCATACCATGTATGTGATCGACCGCAATCTGTATCCCGAAAACCATCCTTATCACTGGCAGGTGATCGGCAGCCTGGATGATCTTCAGAATGCCACACTTCAGGATGTAAAGGATTTTTACAATCACTGGTACGTACCTAACAATGTGATTTTAACCATTTCTGGAAACTTCGATAAAGACCAGGCAAAGGAATGGGTTCATAAATATTTCGACGAGATCAAACGCGGTCCGCAAATCGAGGAGCAGGAAAAACAAATGGTGAATCTTGATAATACCAAAAGACGTTATCATGAAGACAATTTTGCCAAACTTCCAGAGCTGACGCTTGCGTGGCCTTCGGTCTATTCTTATCACGAGGACTCCTATGCGCTGGAAATCCTTAACAGTTATCTAGCCGATGGGAAAAATGCGCCTCTTTACAAGAAATTGGTCGAGGAAAAACAACTGAGCGGTGATGTAAGCATGTATGATTACACCTCAGAACTTGCCGGAGAACTTCTGCTTCAGGTAAGGGCTTATGAAGGTAAAGACCTCGATTCGGTATATCAGGCCATTCAGGAAACATTTTCAGAATTTGAGAAAAAAGGTATTCCTGCCAAAGACCTTCAGCGAATAAAAGCCGGGCTGGAAACCAATTTTTATCAGTCTATTTCCAGTGTTCTCGGAAAAGGTTTTCAGCTTGCCCAATATCAGATCTTTGCCAATGACCCGAATTACATAAATAAGGAAGTGCAAAAAATGCTGGCCGTTACAGCCGATGATGTAATGCGTGTTTATGATAAATATATCAAAGGAAAGAATTTCGTGGCGACTTCTTTTGTTCCCAAAGATCAGACTGAACTGGCGCTTGCCAACTCAGAAATGGCTGAAGTTGTGGAGGAAAAAATAGTAGAAAACGCGGAAGAAAAATTTGATCCAAACCAGCAGGCAAGCTATCAAAAAACTCCTTCCAGTTTCGATAGAAGCATTGAGCCTCCTTACCACGGTAAACCGGAACTTAGTATTCCGGAGGTTTGGGAAGCTAATATGCCTTCTGGGATGAAAATTCTCGGGATAACCAATAATGAAGTGCCATTAGTGCAATTCAGTTTAGATCTCAAAGGCGGACAGCTTCTGGAAGATCCGTCTAATGCCGGGATTTCGCATATGCTGGCAAGCCTGATGACCAGAGGTACGAAAACAAAAACTCCCGCAGAACTCGAAGAGGCCATAGAGTTGCTCGGGGCATCGATCTATGTCCGTTCCGGAAAGGAAAAAATAAGAATTTTCGGAACCACACTTGCTAAAAATTTTTCCGAAACCATTGATCTTTTAAAGGAGATATTACTCGAGCCCCGCTGGGATGAAAAAGAGTTCGAACTGTTGAAACAACAGACTTTGAGCCAGCTCCAGGAAGAAAAAGGAGATCCTGATGCTATAGCAGAAAACCAGTTCAATAAGCTTATTTATGGTGAAAACAATATACTTTCCTATAACGAGCTGGGAACGGAAGAGACTGTAAAAAACATGCAACTCCAGGACCTGAAGGATTATTATAAGGAAAATCTTTCTCCGTTAAATTCAGCTTTTTTAGTAGTCGGAGCAGTAAAGAAAGAAAAAGTCTCTGATGCCCTTAAGGCTATTTCGGCGGCCTGGCCTCCTAAAAGCGTTGATTTTCCTAAGATTCCCGAATTTCAACCGCCTAAACAATCGAAGGTTTATTTCTACGATGTACCCGGTGCCAAACAATCGGTGTTCATGTTTGGAGCGCCTGCGGTTTCAGCAACCAGCGAAGATTTTTATCCCGCTGAAGTGATGAATTACCGTTTGGGTGGCGGCAGCTTTGCCTCCAGGCTTACCCAGGAATTACGCGAAGGCAAAGGCTACACCTACGGCATTCGTTCGAGGTTCGAAGATCGTAATTACATAGGACCTTTTGTGATAAGCAGCGGCGTGAGAACCAATATCACTTTTGATGCGGCTGCACTGGTGAAGGATATCCTCACGAAGTATCCTTCCACTTTCACTCCTGAAGACCTTGAAGTTACCAAGAGCTATATGATCAAGAGCAATGCCCGTAAATTTGAAACTCTTGGCGCAAAGCTGAATATGCTCAGTGAGATCAGTGATTATGGTTATGATTATGATTATATCAAACAGCAGGAGGAAAAAGTTCAAAATCTTACTGTGATGGATATCCAGGAGCTTGCACAGAAATATGTGAATCCGGAGAGGATGTATTATCTCATCGTAGGGGATGCGGAAACCCAGCTGGAAAAACTCAAAGACCTCGGCTTTGGTGAACCTATCCTTCTAAATCCTGATAAGGAAAATTAAATTTTATAAAAGCTTTAATGAATGGCGGGAAGTTTCTTTCCCGCCTTTTTTTTACCTTCTCATTTCCTAAATTAAAAAAATCAGATTTGTCTGAAAAATTTTCCTATATCCTCACGGGAAGTATCATAGCAACGTTAATTCTCTGCTACTTTGCAATTCCCTCTTTTTATGATTTTATCAACCAGACCTGGAATATTTTATGGAGCCAGGATGAAATTCGCATTCGTGATTATTTTAAAAGTTTTGGCTTCTGGGGCCCTTTTGCCATTATCATTATCATGATCCTGCAGATCTTCCTGGTAGTCTTTCCTTCCTGGCTCCCAATGATCGTGGCGGTTCTCGCTTATGGCTTCTGGGGCGGGGCGATGATCTCTGTCGCGGGCGTTTACTGCGCTTCCACCATCGCCTTCTGGATTGGCAAACTGCTTGGGGAAGACCGGCTGGAGAAGATGCTGGGAAGTTCCAAAAATAAACAGATAAGTTACTGGGTTTCAAATTATGGCTTCTGGACGATTGCTATTTTCAGGATCTCGCCTTTTCTCTCCAACGATGCTATCAGCATTATCGCCGGCATGCTCGGCATGAAATATCGCAAATTCATTTTTGCCACCCTCTGCGGAATTACTCCTCTCGCCTTTGCCATCGCCTACTTCGGAAGAGAGACTGAAAAACTCAAATCCGGCCTTTACTGGATTGGTGGCGCCGGAATTCTTATCTACGGGATTTATGTGTATATAGATCACCGGAATAAAAAGAAACGCAAGGAGCAAAATGCTTAACTTTTTTTTAGATTTTTTTATAATCCCTATAAGTCAGGTGCTGGTTTAAATATCATAACTTCAGGCAAAAAGCATCTAATTATGTCTTTTCCTGAACAAAAGTCAGATACCGAAATTTTTCATGCTCTCCAAACCGATGAAGATCTGGATAAACTGATGGAAAAGATCGGTGACAAAAAATACGTGCTGCTCGGCGAAGCCAGCCATGGTACTCACGAATATTATACCTGGAGGGCGAAAATTTCCAAAAAACTCATAGAAGAAAAGGGATTTTCTTTTATAGCCGTGGAAGGCGACTGGCCAGACTGTTTCACGATCAATAAATGGATCAAGGGAAAATCTGAAGGTCAAATTTCCGAAGTTTTGCATCAATTTAGCCGCTGGCCCACCTGGATGTGGGCAAATTGGGAGGTTGCCGCCTTTGCCACCTGGCTGAAAGAACATAATGACGAGCTTCCATATTCCGAAAAAGTAGGTTTTTATGGACTCGACGTGTATAGCTTGTGGGAAAGCATGGAAGTGATCGTTAATTATCTTGAGAAAGAAGATCCTGAAACCGCCAAAATTGCCCGGAATGCGCTCACCTGTTTTGAACCTTACAAAGCCACAGATTCTTATGGTTCTATTTTCCAGCGCTCCAAGCCCGGCTGCAAAGACGAGGTGGTAAAACTCCTGCAACAGGTTCGTGAACGCGCTCATCAATATGATGGAGAACCTGAAGCCGACCTGAATGCGGAGATCAATTCACTGGTCATGGCAAATGCCGAAAAATACTATACCGCGATGGCCGACCTTGGCGAAAAAACATGGAATATTCGCGATCAACATATGATGGAAACGCTGAATACCTTAATCGATTACCATGGCGAAGATACTAAGGTGATTGTATGGGAGCATAATACGCATATAGGTGACGCCCGGGCTACCGATATGAACCACAGCGGACTCTTTAATGTAGGCCAGCTTGTGCGGGAGGAAAAAGGAGTTGAACAATACATTTCTGCTCGGATTTGGTTCCTATCAGGGTTCAGTGATCGCCGGCAGTCGCTGGGGCGCGCCTATGCGCAGGATGAATGTGCCTGAGGGAATGTCAGGAAGTTTTGAAAATGAAATACACGAACACAAAAAAGGTGATAGCCTGCTGTTCTTCGATGAACCGGCCACTCAGGATGTTTTTAGCGAAAGAATAGGCCATCGTGCCATTGGCGTGGTTTATCACCCGGAAAGGGAAGCCGGGAATTATGTGCCTTCCCGAATGCCAAAACGCTATGACGCGTTCATCTTTATAGATAAAACAAAGGCGCTTCATCCGTTGAAGCTTGAACCTGAAGGTGCCTTAACTCCTGAAACTTATCCGTTTTGGAATCTAAATCATTAAACTCAACCAAAAATCAATCATAATGAACACTATCGAATACGTAAAAGAAACTCTGGGTAAGGAGGCTGATTATTATCTCGGCCATACCTGCGAAAAGATCAAAAAGGAACGTTTAAGCATTCCCGGACCGGAAGTAGTGCGAACTTTTGAAGATTCCGACAGGAACCCGCAGGTTTTACGAAGCCTTGCTCAACTTTATAGTCACGGAAATCTCGGCGGAAGCGGATATATAAACATTCTTCCTATTGACCAGGGAATTGAACATTCCGCAGCCTTTTCGTTTTATAAGAATCAGGATTATTTCGATCCGGAAAATATCGTGAAACTGGCGATTGAAGCCGGCTGTAACGGTGTGGCTTCCACTTTTGGAGTTCTGGCGAGACATTCCCGAAAATACGCACATAAAATTCCGTTTATCGTGAAAATAAATCACAACGAGCTGCTCACCTATCCTAATAAATATGATCAGATTCCTTACGGCTCGGTAGATGAGGCCTGGAATATGGGCGCGGTGGCTGTTGGCGCGACCATTTATTTCGGTTCGGAAGAAAGCAACCGGCAGCTTCAGGAGATCGCGGCGGCTTTTGAACGAGCTCATGAATTGGGAATGGCCACTATTCTGTGGTGCTATACCAGAAATTCAGCTTTCAAAAAAGATGGTGAAGACTACCATAGCTCGGCCGATCTTACAGGGCAGGCAAACCACCTGGGAGTGACCATTAAAGCCGATGTGATCAAACAGAAATTACCTACCAATAATTTTGGTTTCAAAAATGTCAATTTTGGAAAATATGACGATGAAATGTACGAAGCGCTCACAACCGATCATCCTATCGACCTATGCCGTTACCAGGTGGCGAACTGTTACATGGGAAAAATAGGATTGATCAATTCAGGTGGCGGTTCCAAAGGAGATTCTGATGAAAAAGAAGCCATAAGAACAGCGGTTATTAATAAGAGAGCCGGTGGTTCCGGACTTATCATGGGTCGAAAAGCATTTCAGCGCCCTATGAAAGACGGTGTCGAGCTTCTGAATAAAGTTCAGGAAGTTTACCTTGAAAAGAATATTAGCGTTGCTTAAACTCAATTTAAGCAAAAACAAACCTCCCAGGTTTTTAGAAAACCTGGGAGGTTTGTTTTTAAATTATAGCACCTATTCTTTTAAACAGACCTTATCTTTAATTCTTTTCTTCCGGGTTTTTCAGTATTGGCGTTTAACGGAGTTCCATAAAGGTCAAAATCGGCTGCATCGGTGATCTTAACTTCGTAAAATTCACCGGTTTTCAGATAAATTTCGGTAGCGTCTATCAGCACTTCATTATCAACATCGGGTGAATCATGTTCCGTACGACCTACGAAATAATTTCCTTCCTTACGATCGATGATAACTTTAAAAGTCTTTCCTATTTTTTCCTGATTCAGTTCCCAGGAGATCTGTGACTGAATTTCCATGATTTCATTCGCACGCTGCTGCTTCACTTCATCGGGCACATCATCTTCGAGATTGTAGGCATGCGTATTTTCTTCGTGAGAATAAGTAAAACAGCCCAGACGCTCGAAACGCATTTCTTTCACCCATTCTTTTAATTCCTCAAAATGAGCCTCGGTTTCCCCGGGATAACCAACGATCAGTGTGGTTCTAATTGCCATTTCGGGAACTGTTTTACGGAATTCCTTCAGCAAATTTGTCGTTTTTTCGTGAGTGGTCCCACGGCGCATCGATTTCAGAAGTTCATCTGAAATATGCTGCAGCGGAATATCAAGATAATTGCAAATCTTCGGCTCTTTTTTCATCACCTCCAGCACATCCATCGGGAAACCGGTCGGGAAGGCATAATGCAGACGAATCCATTCGATACCATCTACCTTTGCGAGATTTTCAAGCAGTTCGGCCAGGTTTCTCTTTTTATAAATATCGAGTCCGTAATAGGTCAGATCCTGGGCGATAAGAATTAATTCTTTCACTCCATTTGCGGCAAGACCCTTTGCTTCTTTTACCAATTGTTCGATAGGTGTGGAACGATGTTTCCCGCGCATCAGCGGGATCGCACAAAACGAACACGGACGGTCACAACCTTCAGCGATCTTTAAAAAAGCATAGTTCTGCGGAGTCGTGGTCATACGTTCTCCAAGCAGTTCATGCTTATAATCGGCTTCCAGGGCTTTCAGCAAGGAAGGTAGTTCGGTAGTCCCGAAATATTGGTCCACATTCGGAATTTCCTTCTGAAGATCGGGCTTATAACGCTCGCTCAGACAGCCGGTCACAAAAACCTTATCTACCTCGCCCTGCTCCTTCTTTTCAACAAACTCAAGAATCGTGTTCACCGATTGCTCCTTGGCGTTATCGATAAATCCGCAGGTGTTTATCACCACAATATTTCCATCCTGCTCATGAACCACATCCTTCTTATTGGCCTTAAGCTGCCCCATCAACACCTCGCTGTCGTACACATTCTTGCTACAACCCAGCGTCACTACATTAATCCTGTTCTTTTTCCTCGACTTCGTTCTCATACTTGAATTTAGGAGTGCAAAGATACTATCTAATTTTTATTCAGCTAATTTTAAGAGCATTAAACATTTAACTGTAAATTAGTCTGCCTCAGAATGATAAATATGAAAGCTTTCCGTTTCCTTGTTTTGATATTGATAGTTTTCGCCGGTTGTTCTTCGGAAAATGATAAAATTCCCGAAGATCCTGCTTCAGAAAATCTTTATTTCCCGCCCGTGAATTCAAATTCCTGGGAAACCGTTTCTTCGGAATCGCTGGGCTGGAACACCGATAAATTATCAGAATTATATTCATTTCTGAATGATTCAGGCACAAAGGCCTTTATTATTCTGAAAGACGGAAAAATTGCCGTGGAATGGTATGGAAACGGAGCTAATTCGGGCAGTAATCTTCCGTGGAATTCCGCCGGAAAAACGCTTACCGCTTTTATGGTTGGAATTTCCCAGCAGGAAGGCTATTTATCAATCGATGAAACTTCTCAGAAATATCTCGGGGAACACTGGTCCATCCTGACTTTGGAACAGGAACAAAATATTAAAATCCGGAATCACATTAGCATGACCACCGGCCTGGATTATGAGGTGGAGAATATTTATTGTTATGATCCCGAATGCCTGAAATATCTGAACGAACCGGGAACGTTCTGGTATTATCACAATGCTCCATATACCCTCACGCAAGATATCATCGAAGGCGCGACCGGTAAAGATTTTAAAACCTATTTCAATAATTCGCTACGAGATAAAATCGGGATGCAGGGCGCATGGATCAGCATTGGCTATAATCACATTTATTTCAGTACCGCCCGAAGTATGGCAAGATTTGGTTTGCTGAATATGAACAAAGGTGTTTGGGATGGAAAAGCAATTCTGACCGATCAGGATTATTTTGAAGAAATGGTGAATACCTCTCAAAATCTGAACAAAGCTTATGGTTATCTCTGGTGGCTGAACGGAAAATCAAGTTTTCGGCTTCCGGGAACTACTGATGAATTCAGCGGTGAGCTCATTCCCGAGGCTCCTGCAGATATGTACGCGGGTTTGGGGGCCAACGATCAAAAACTATATGTAAGTCCGTCGAAAGGACTGGTGGTGGTTCGTATGGGCGACAGTGCAGGGGAAGCTGAATTCGGTCTCAGCTCTTATGATAATGAGCTCTGGAAAAAGATCAATGCAGTGCTCAATTAAAGATTTCGTCGTTTTCTCTTTAAATGCCGACTGCAGCTTTTTCAAAATTTCTCCTTTGGAAGAATTGCTAAAAATGCATCTGCCTTCAAAAAATATCTCTTTTACCTGCATAAGCTGAGTCGTGGTTCCGGTACAGAAAACTTCATCGGCCTTACCGATTTCGGTTAAAAGAAAGGGTTTTTCAATAATTTCAATCCCTAGTTCTTTACAGAGGCCAATTACAAATTTTCTTGTGATTCCCGATAATATTTCAGGACCTTCGGGATGTGTATAGACCTTGTTTCCTTTTACAAAAAAAATTGAAGAATGTGAGCCTTCGGTAATTACCTCATCACGGTGAAGAATGGTTTCATTTAGGCCCAGCTCATAAGATTTAGTATTCGCCATGGTATTGGCCAGCCAGGAAGTGGTTTTGATATCGCAGCGATGCCAGCGAAGATCTTCTGAAATTAGAACTTTCCAGCTTTTATTTTCAAAGTCTTCCAAATTCGCAGGGAAGGCATACATTAAGAATGTAGGCTGAATGTCTTTCGGAATAAAATGAGTTCTCGGAGCCATTCCACGACTGACCTGCATGTAAACCGCGGCATCAGAATTCGTAAGTCCGGCACGTTCCAGGGCTTCAAAGGACAGATCTTCAACTCCCGGAATATCAAAATCAAGGGAGATCTGGTTCAGGCAATATTGAAGCCGGTCCAGGTGTTCCTTCAGCAAAAATGGTTTTCCTTTATAAAAAGGCGCCACTTCATAAATCCCGTCGCCATGCATAAAACCACGGTCAAAAACCGAGATCTTGGCGTCTTCGATTTTTAACCAATTCGCCATTCAGATAAATTTCGGAAGGAAAAGGAGATTTGTTCATATTCAGAAATTAAAAAGCCTCCCGAAGATACGGAAGGCTTTTTGTAAAATCATATTCATAAAAAGGTTATTCCCGATTCACCTCCTTTCAAAGCTCATTAACCGCAGCCTGTATCTGTGTATCCTTTCCGTTAAGGAAAGCATTATACGGAAGCGGCACCAGGATATCCGGTTCCAGCTGAAGGTTTTCGGTAGTCCTGCCTTCATCCCCAATGGTTCCTATCATGGGAATTCCGAAGACAATTGTCGGATCGATCTGTTGCTCCCACCAAACCGCTGTTCCCGTACCGGCTACCGGCATTCCTACCAGTTTTCCGATATCATTCTGCTTATACACATAGGGAAAAATGAAGGCGTCGCTGTAATTGCTTTCGCTCATCACCACAATGCTGGGTTTGGTCCAGCGCGTCATCGGCTCACCGCCTTTGACAATATGTCCCTGAGGCGCGAATTTTAAATATTCTTCACCGCTCAGGAAGGTATTCAGGTCATCATGCAGCCATCCACCGCCATTAAAGCGTGTATCAACCACAAGTGCTTTTTTACTGAGGTTTTTACCCAAAGCATTTTCGTAAACATCCCGGAAACTGTTGTCATTCATTCCGCGGATATGAAGATAACCTAACTGACCGTTACTCAATGAATCTACTTTATGCTCCATGATATGTACCCAACGGCGATACATCAGGTTGCTTTCTTCATTCAGAGAGATTGGTTTTAGTTTTTCCTCGAAAGTTGAACCACCTCTTTTGACAGTCAGCAACACGTTTTTATCTTCAAGATTCAGCAGATATTGATTCCAGTTTTTGTCACTTCCAATCTCCTGACCGTTAATTTTGGTGATAATATCTCCTGCCTTTATTTTATTTTTGGCTTTATCAAGTGGTCCACCGGCAATCACTTCAGAAACTTTAATTCCTTCACCTGTATAGGTTTCGTCATAAAGCAGGCCGAAAGAAGCGGTTTTCATTCCCTCGTTTTCAGGCCTGTATCTTCCACCGGTATGTGATGCATTCAGTTCTCCAAGAAGTTCACTTAAAAGTTCCTGAAAATCATAATTATTGTTGATATATGGGAGAAATTTGGAATATTCCTCCTTATACATTTCCCAGTCCACACCATGCAGCTTAGGGTCATAGAACTTTTTCTTTACCTGCCTCCAGGCATGGTTAAAGATATATTCCCTTTCGGCGGCCGCGTTGACCATCATATCCCCCGAAATCTCAATATTGCTTACTTTACCGCTTTCAGCATCTACTTTTACCAGTTTGCCTCTATTGCTCAGAAAAAGACTTTTTCCATCATCACTGATCTCTATTCCGCTTGGAGAACCACCCAGTTTTGCAAGGATTTTAGTTTCCCGTGTTCTTGGTTCGGTCACCCAAAGATCATATCCCTTTTCAAAGGAGGAAAGGTAATAAACCTTGCTGGCGTCTTTGTTAAGCACATAGTCGCTTATACTGGAACTATTAATGGTTAATTTCTCCCTTCGCTGCTCAAGATTCTGAAGATTAAGGTTTAGAGGTTCTTCCTTTTCTTTTTCGTCTTTTTTCTTTTTAGACTTTTTATTTTCTTCCTCTTTTTCTTTCTTCTCCTCCTGCTCTTTCTTTTCTTTTTGTTCACGATCGTTCAACAGTTCAAACTCTTCTTTACTGAGCATATATTTATCATAGGCTTCCTGATCAAAGAAAACCCCATAAATATCTACTTCAGTACTTCCCTGCATCGCCAAAGATCTTCTTCCTTCTTTACTGCTTTCGTAGGTCATCATTTTCCCATCCATCGCCCACTTCGGATTGCTTTCGCCAAATCCGCTGTTCACGGGGTGAAAAATCTCTCCCGAGCCATCGGCTTTTACCAGGGCGGTATTATTGTTGAAAACATAACCTTTCTGATCATCTACCAGGAGCCAACGGCTATCGGGACTCCATTCATACGACCAGTCTCCATCGCTGTACGAATAATTTCTGCCTTCCGGAAAAACGGTGGTCTTTTTCTTGCTGTCCAGATCCATCACCATCAGAATATTTCTTTCTTCTATAAAGGCGATTTTCTTTCCGTCAGGTGAAAATTTAGGCTGAAATTCTTCAGCATCTGTAGCTATAATAGATTCAGTATTCAGGATAGTGGAAGCATAGAAATATTCTTCTTCAGGACGCCCGAGCATTACCTTATAAACATTCCAGCTTCCCTCTCTTTCACCAGAAAACAGAAGGGTTTTACCATCGGGAGACCAGCTGATCATACGTTCCTGTTCGGGAGTATTGGTCACCCTTTTGGTACGTGAATCATCGACTCCGGTCACGAAAACCTCGCCCCGGTTCACAAATGCGATCTCTTTATTATTCGGACTCACCGCAAATTCGGTCACGGTATTGATATCCATATTTTTTACAGGTTCATATCCCGCATCATCCATAACCTGGATATCCAGTTTTTGAGGAGTCCCGCCTGCACTTAAGGTATAGATATCTCCCTTCCAGGTAAAGGAAATGAGATCATCGTTTGAAATACTCAGGTGACGTACCGGGAAATTTTTAAAACTGGTCAGTTGTGTTTCGCTACCGCCAGACACTGGCATTTTGTAAAGATTTTGTGTGCCATTCTTTTCATTCAGAAAATAAACTGAAGCACCATCACTGCTAAAAACAGGCTCTCTGTTCTCTCCTTTGAAAGAACTTAACTGATTGTAGGCATTATCTTTTATGTCATATAGCCAGATATCTCTTGTAACGGCCGAAGTATGGTGTTTTCTGAAGGCATCCTCATAGCCCTTTCGATCCTGAAATACGATTTTGGAACCATCATTATTATAGGTAGCTTCTTCTGCTCCCGCAGCAGAAAGCAATTCGGGACGCCCACCATTGACAGGAATTGTATAAAGGTTATTAAAAAGTCCCGGATGGGGAAAACGCACACTTCTGGCAGGCGCATCTCTTCCGCTTCCAAACAAAACCTCTTTATTATCGGGAGTAAAATCGTACGGATAATCATTACTGCTATTAAAAGAAAGTCTTACAGGGGTTCCGCCACTCGCCGGCATAGTAAAAACGTCGAAGTTACCGTAGCGGTCACTGGCAAAGGCAAGAGTTTTGCCGTCGCTGCTCCATACCGGACGCATATCATAAGCATCTCCTGTTGTTACTGGAATTGCCACTCCCCCTTTACTGTCAACACGATAAAGATTCCCCATATATCCAAAAACAATGGTTTTTCCATCGGGAGAAATGCCGGGATAACGCAACCAGCGGGCAGTTTCCTGAGCATTCACGGAAAAGGTCAGAAAAACGATAAAAATTGCGAAGAAAAGTTTTTTCATAAAATGGAATTGTTTTTAGTTTCTTAAAATAAGAGAAGTTTGAGTTATCATAAGGACTGAGAATTTTTCAAAAAGTTTAAAATTTCCCGCCATTCTTTTACTGCCATCTACTGAAAATATTGATGAAGCTGCATCATCCATTCTTTTTCAAAATAGCGAATCACACTTATCAGAATCACTCCTGCGATCACATAGATCCAGTTATAGGAATTTCTTCTGAACATATATCCGCCGATAATGGCAAAGATAATATAAGGAATAGTGAGTATCAGATTTGGCATAATCCAGGCTCCCTGCAGGATAGCCAGCACCTTCATCACTACATAAAAAACCGAATAAAAGAAAATGATCTTCGAAATAGTTGAAAGATATCGATCCTTTAGTTTACTCATTGTAGTTTCCTGGTGTTTGTCTGCGGTTCGTGGTTTGCTCGAAGGTGTAAGCCCAGTTCAACAATTGCTGCTCGGTGAAAGGCCTGCCAATAAAGGTCAAACCTTCAGGAGCGTGATTTTCGCTTTTGTAGCCCATAGGTACGGTTATCGCGGGATATTTTGCCACTGCGGCATAGCCGGCGTGATAGTTATTGATAGAAAGTATCGCATCGAGTTTATGCTCTTTCATCGGTTTTTCGAAGAAGCGGGTTCCATTTCTTTTAAGGGTATCTTTGATTGCGGCAAATTCTTCTGCAGTAGCCGAATCCTTAAGAATGCCCAGGAATAAAGCCTGCCCGTAAGGAGCTCTTTTTAATGAATCCTGTTCGTTATATTCCACTACATCGCCCACGTTTTCAAAATCTACATCGCCGCCATAATTCTGAAAATAAGCAGGAAGATCTTTTTTCATATCAAGATTCAGCAATCTGGTGAAATTTGGAAGATCGATGTCTTCTGCTTCAAATTCCACGATCTCGGCCCCCGCATTTTTCAGGTCGTTCACCGCACGCATGTACAAAGTGTCTTTCATAAGAGCCTTAATAGCGCCAAATCTTTTTCCTGAAAGGTCAATCTGCTTCAGATTTTCATAATAATTCTTTGCCGGTTTTGCAGCGGTTGCCGAAGCCGGATCTTTTTTATCCATCCCGCTCATCGCTGAAAGAAGAATGGCATTATCAACCACAAATTTCGTCATCGGGCCGGGCGTATCTAGGGTACTGGAAATAGGTACAATTCCGCCACGGCTTAACAATCCGATTGTGGGCTTCAATCCAACCACAGAATTCTGACTGGAGGGCGAAAGAATCGATCCGGAAGTTTCAGAACCAACCGCGACAGGAGCAAAATTGGCTGCGACTGCTACTCCACTTCCCGAACTGGAACCGCCGGTGTCAAGAATCTTTCTTCCGTAAGGGTTAAGGGTTTGTCCACCTACGGCTGAATACCCGCTGGGGCATTCTCCGCAGAAGAAATAAGCCCATTCGCTAAGATTGGCCTTTCCCAGGATCAGGGCGCCGTTTTCTTTCAAACGCTGCACGATAAAAGCATCGCCGGCCTTGTTTTCCTGAAGTGCGGCAGCTCCCGCAGTAGTTGGCATCCCTTCGGCATCAATATTATCTTTTAAGAGCACCGGAATTCCGTAAATAGGATGATGATCGGGATTGTTCTTTAATTCTTCATCTTTTTGGCGGGCTTGCTTCAGTAAATGGGGATTAAGCGAAATCACAGAGTTAAGAGAAAGCTCATTATTGCGATCGAACTTTTTGATTCTGGTGAGATAAAATAGGGCGATGGCTTCATAGCTGAGTTTTCCATTTTTCACTGCTTTCTGAATCTCAGGAATAGGTCTTTCAAAAACCAGTTCTTTTACTTCATTATAACGGCTTTCAGAAAAAGCGGAAAGCGCTTCATTAAAAGGAGTCCAGAGGCTATCGTTATTGATAAATTTGGAATCAACCACCTTAAATTCCATTTCCTTTACCGTATCGGTAGAATCGGAAGTAGTTTGAGAAGTTTCAATATTTTTTTCCTGATCATTTTTACAGGAAAGCATGGCGCAAACAGCCAGCAGCAGAAGTACTGATTTTTTCATAGGTGTATTTTAGTTTTTAAGGTCAGATAAAATTCGCCAATCACCCAGGTTATAAGCATCAGGAATTATAAATTGACTCTTCACAAAATTTTATTTAAAGAAAGAATCTACAAACTCATATTTATTAAACACCTGAAGATCTTCCACACCTTCGCCTACTCCAATATACTTCACAGGGATTTTAAACTGGTCGCTAATGCCAATGACAACGCCTCCTTTTGCGGTGCCGTCAAGTTTGGTAACGGCCAGAGAGGTCACCTCGGTGGCAGCGGTAAATTGCTTCGCCTGTTCAAAAGCATTTTGGCCGGTTGAACCGTCCAAAACCAACAGCACTTCGTGCGGCGCATCGGCAATGGTTTTCTGCATCACCCTTTTTACTTTGGTAAGTTCCTTCATTAAATTCACTTTGTTATGAAGGCGTCCGGCGGTATCGATCAGAACCACATCGGCATCCATCTTAACCGCATGCTGAATGGTATCAAAAGCAACAGAAGCAGGATCACTTCCCATTTTCTGTTTAATGATCGGCACATCTGTTCGATCGGCCCAAATCTGAAGTTGATCGATAGCAGCTGCCCGGAAGGTATCGGCAGCTCCTAAAACCACCTTTTTTCCTTTACTTTTAAACTGATGGGCTAGCTTACCAATAGTTGTTGTCTTTCCAACACCATTCACTCCCACTACCATGATCACATAAGGCTTTTTATCTGCTGGAATACCAAGCTCGGAATATTCCCCGGTGTTGTTTTCCGAAAGCAAAGCCGCGATCTCTTCACGCAGTATTTTATTCAGTTCGTCAGTTCCCACATACTTATCACGGGCTACACGCTCTTCAATTCTATTGATAATTTTAATGGTAGTGGCCACTCCCACATCACTTCTCACCAGCACTTCTTCAAGTTCATCGAGCACCTCATCATCAACCTTCGACTTCCCGGCGACGGCCTTGCTCATTTTATCAAAAAAACTGGTCTTGGATTTTTCCAGTCCCTTATCGAGGTTTTCCTTTTTTTCTTTAGAAAATATCTTCTTAAACAAACTCATTCTTTCCGCAGGTTTTTTAAAAATAAAATAAGCCTTACCGGCTTTTCATTTAGGGCAATAAATATACATAAAAAGAAAAAAGCCGTCCAGATAAATCCGAACGGCTTTTTATATATAAACTATTTCGTTTTTAAACGATTATTTTTGCTTCAAAAAGTCGTTTACATCTTCCGGAGCCATGATCTGCTCCACGAAAGTATAGGCACCGGTTTTCTCAGACTTCACCATTTTGATAGCCTTGGTTAGCCTTTTTGATCCTGTTTGAATACTTGCTACTGATTTCTTTGCCATGACTTATACTTATTTAATTTCTTTATGAACGGTCATCTTCTTAAGAACAGGGTTGAATTTCTTCAACTCAAGTCTGTCTGGAGTGTTCTTCTTATTCTTGGTAGTGATATATCTTGAAGTACCTGGTTGCCCGGTTGCTTTATGTTCTGTACATTCCAGGATTACCTGAACTCTGTTACCTTTCTTTGCCATTGTGAATGTTTTTTATCGGAATTATTTCTTAAGAAATCCTTTCGCTCTTGCCTCTTTAATGACGGCAGAGATTCCTTTCTTGTTAATATCTTTTAATGCAGATGTAGATACTTTTAAAGTTACCCACCTGTCTTCTTCAGGGATGTAAAAACGCTTTTTAACCAGATTCGCGTTGAATTTACGCTTAGTCTTGTTCATTGCGTGAGAAACATTGTTCCCAACCATAGCTTTTTTCCCGGTAAGTTCACAAACTCTTGACATTGCTCTATACTTTTCTCGTTATTTCAAAACAGGCTGCAAATTAACGATTTTTTTACCTAACAGACAACAAATTGAAAAAAAATATTTTGACCACCACTATAACAGGAAAAAAATCCCGGAGCTCCCGTCATCTATAGCCTTAACCTTTTAAGAATAATAAAAATGAAACCCAATTTCAAGCCAGATTTGGATATTTTTTTCTAATTATTTATCCTCCAGGGAGTCCCGGTATTCAAAAATAGCTTTCTGAAGCATTTCCATGGCCTTATTTACCGTTTTTTCAATCACTTTTTCCCGGTGATTTCCAAAACTGAATTTTTTATTGATGACTTCTGCAGGTGTGGCTATGGCAATAAAGACCGTTCCTACCTCGGCATCACTGTCACCTTTGGTTGGGCCGGCATTTCCAGTGGTCGAGATTGAAAATTCGGTATGGAATTTCTGCTGGGCGCCCCTAGCCATGGCTTCGGCCACTTCGGCACTCACCACGGTTTTTTCTTCTATCAATTTTTCAGAAACTCCTAAAACTTCAATTTTCGATTGTGTTGCATAACAAACCACACTGCCGTTGAAGGAAGCCGAAGAACCCGGAGCCTTTGAGAACTTTGTCGCCAGTCTTCCCCCGGTGCAACTCTCGGCTGTAGAAAGTTTCCAGCTATTCTGAGCGAGAAGTCTCCCAATAACTACCTGGAGTGGTTCATCTTCCTCATAACCATAAATAATGTCGCCGATGAATTCATGGAGACTCGTAATCTGATTTTCGATAGTGTTTTTCAGCGTCTCTTCATTTTCACCTCTTGCGGTTAATCGAAGTCGTACTTTCCCAAGGTTCGGAAGATAAGCGAGTTTAATATTATCGGGGAGATTGTTTTCCCAATCTTCGATCCTTTCTGCGATCTCACTTTCTCCTACCCCGTAGGTTATCACGGTTTTATAAACTATCACCGGTCTGGAAAAATTCTGCATTAAACGCGGCACTACTTCTCTCCTTATGAGTTCTTTCATTTCGAAAGGAACACCCGGCAGGGAAATGACCACCTTGCCGTCATTTTCAAACCACATTCCGGCGGCAGTACCGTATTCATTATGCAATACGCTGGCTTTGGAAGGCAACAGCGCCTGATCCCTGTTTAGCTGGGAAATAGGTGTGTCTATATATTTATCGAAAAGATGTTCGATATGCCTGAGCACCTTTTCATTTCTTTCCAGCTTATCGTTAAAAAATTCACAGAGGCATTTTTTGGTAATATCATCTTTGGTAGGCCCCAGACCGCCGGTCATGATCACCACATCCACCCTTTGTGAAGCTTCTTCCAAGGTTTTAATAATATGCTCCCGATCATCCTGAATCGAGGTGATCTGATATACAGTAACACCAATTTTGGTAAGTTCGCGTGCGATAAAAACCGAATTGGAATCTACCACCTGTCCGATTAGGATTTCGTCACCTATTGTAACGATTTCAGCCTTCATTACAGATCAAAATCTTTTTTTAGTGCGATTGCCGCGGTATCTACTTTTTTGGTGATCGTAGCCGCCGCTTCAGGCACTTCGTCTTTTTTCTTTCCCTGTTTGGACCAGGCCTCGATCACACGTATCTGATCCATAAGATTTAACCCGAAAAGTTGAAGATTCGGTTTCATTTTATGAGCAAACTGGTAAGCCAGCGTAGGATTGTCATTTTTAATGGCCTCGTTCATCGCTTCAACATCCGGAGGAATTTCCTCCAGGAAAGTCTCGACCACCGTTTTCATAAATTCTTCATCACCCCCGGCCATTTCACGTACTTCGTCAAGATTATAACTATCCATAGTACTTATTTTACTTTTATTGAAAATATTTTTTGGTTGTTCAGGAATCCTGTCAATCGATCATCGGGGGAAACTTTCCCGACTCCGGATGGAGTCCCTGTAAATATGATATCCCCTATTTTCAGGGTGAAATATGTCGAAATATAGGCAATTAATTCGTCAATTTTCCATAGCATCAGCGAGGTATTTGCCTGCTGCACGGTCTCTTCGTTTTTCTTTAAGCTGAAATCAAGATCATCAAGCACAGGCAAGTCTTTCTTATTAAACCATTTATCGCCGATCACCGCGGCACCGTCAAATCCTTTTGCTTTTTCCCACGGAAGGCCTTTTTCTTTTAATTTTTGCTGAAGGTCACGGGCGGTGAAATCAATTCCGAGGCCGATTTCCTCATAATATTTATGGGCGAATTTTTCCTGAATATGTTTTCCAATCTTATTGATCTTTACCAGTACTTCCACTTCATAATGTACATCATCAGAGAAATCGGGGATGAAAAAAGGCTGTTTTTTCAGTAAAACCGACGTATCAGGCTTATGAAAAAGCACGGGTTCATCGGGTTTCTCATTCTGAAGTTCCTCTATATGTTTTGCGTAATTTCGGCCTACACAGATAATTTTCATCAGGAAAGTTTATTGTTCAGCTTTCTTAATTTGATCGCGGTAAGCACTTTTTTGGTGTACAACGGGAAATCGGCATTCTGGATCCAGCCAAAATAACCGGGCTCCTCTTCCAGCACTATTTCAACACTTTTACCTTTATACTTTCCGAAAGTAAAAACTTCGTTCCCTTTCTTGTCAAGGGCAATAAATCCTGCAAAATCGACCGCTTTTTTTCGGGAACTAAAGCCCGAAAGCCATTTAATGTCATTTTCAAGATCCTCATATCTGTCAAGCTGAGATTTCAGCACTTCATAAGTCGCCTCGGTATCGGCCGCAGCACTGTGCGCATCTTCAAGATCTTTTCCGCAGTAAAACTGATAAGCCGCAGAAAGCGTACGCTGCTCTTTTTTATGAAAAATGGTCTGCACATCTACAGCCACCACATTTTTCATCTCAAAATCGATTCCCGCCCGCAGCAATTCTTCCACCAAAAGTGGGATATCAAAACGGTTAGAGTTATAACCTCCCAAATCGCAACCTTTTACCAGATCATGGATCTTATTCGCCAGTTCCTGAAATGTAGGCTCGTTGGCCACTTTTTCATTTGAAATTCCATGAATAGCGACCACTTCGGCGGGGATTTCCCGCTCGGGATTCACCAGCCAGGTAAAACTTTCTTTATTGCCGTTGGGATAAACCTTCAAAATGGCAATTTCAACAATACGATCATGACAAATATTGGTACCGGTAGTCTCCAGGTCAAAAAAACAAATGGGCCGGGTAAGCTTAAGCTCCATAATTATAAACTTTTTGCAAAGTTAATATAAATTGTCCGGCTGCAACTAATCAATTAAAAAGGAAAGCTTCCATTAAAAAAACCGCTTCAAAATTGAAGCGGCTTTCTATTTATTTTTAATCTTGATAAAATAATTTAATCTGAAAGTACATTCTTAGTAGGTTCCACTACAGCATCAACCGCATAGACAACTCCGTTAGCAGCATCGGTTTCAGAGCCGATGATGCTAGCGCCACCTATCATTGAAATTTCACCAATAGAATTGGTACCTATCGTGATTTCTTCTTCTGTAACCGTCTCAATGGCCTGTGTTTCATCAAATTCCATAGGGGTATATTTACCCAATAATACATGCCGCTGCAAAAACAATCCCAATTGGGCGCGGTTGTTCGGATTTACGAGTTCCTCGAATTTTTCTTTGGGCATTTTCTGAAAAGCTTCATTGGTAGGCATGAAAATAGTATATTCTTTACCTGGCTTCAACATTAGATCAAGATTTCCCATAGCCGCCAGTGTCCTAAAAGTGGTGAAATTTCCGTCTTTTGCGGCAAGGGCAAGAATATCATAATTTTCCGGATTATCCACATCTGCAAAAGGCTTTACTATGTTGTCGTCATTAGGTGGCAAATCTGCAAAAACTATCACATCGGGTTCCTGAAAGTTTTCATTACTGGCCATATCTTTTTCAGCATCTGAAGTTCCTCCGCAGGAGGCTAGCATCAAACTCAATACTGTGGCGATTGCAAATAAATATTTCTTCCTTTTCATAATTATATTTTTTATAGTTTTCTAAATAACCATTCATAAGAAAAGATACAAAACACCAGCGCTGCATTCAACTGAAAATAAAAACTTTAACCTCATAGTAATAAATTTATCATTTCCTAAACAGAAATATATATATCCAGGCTTTCTTAGGTTGTAATTTTCTTAAAAAATGCAAAAAACCCCGCTATAGGCAGGGTTTTCAGCTTATTTTAATATGATAAATTTATATTTCGCGGTCTTTATCGAAATCTTCCAGGTATTGCGCAACCCTTTGAACAAATTGTCCACCCAGGGCTCCATTCACCACTCTATGGTCGTAACTGTGGGAAAGGATCATTTTATAGCGGATCCCAATAAAATCTCCATCGGGAGTTTCGATCACCGAAGGCATTTTTCGAATGGCTCCAAGAGCCAAAATCCCCACCTGTGGCTGATTGATAATTGGAGTTCCCATGATGCTGCCAAAAGTTCCCACGTTGGTCACGGTATAAGTCCCGCCCTGGATCTCATCGGGTTTTAATTTGTTCTTACGCGCACGTGCAGCAAGATCATTCACGGCTTTGGCCATCCCCACAAGATTCAGACGGTCGGCATTTTTGATCACGGGCACAATAAGGTTCCCATCGGGTAATGCCGCGGCCATTCCAAGATTTATATTTTTCTTTTTGATGACTTTAGTGGCGTCTTCATTCACCGAAATATTGATCATCGGGAAGTCCCGAATCGCCTTGGCAATCGCTTCCATAAAAATAGGTGTAAGAGTCAACTTTTCACCTTCTCGTTTCAGGAACGCTTCTTTATGTTTATTACGCCAGTTCCAGATATTGGTTACATCAACTTCGATGAACGATTGCACATGAGCAGACTTCTGAACGCTATCTACCATGTGGTGAGCGATCATCTTACCCATTCGGGTCATCTCGATGATCTCATCTTCACCGGTCACCACTGGCTCTTCCTGTTTGGCTACCGAAGATTCCAGATCCCTGGTATCAACAGATTTTCCTTTTGCTTTAGCAGGCTGCTGGGCTTGAGTTTGCTCTCCCCTGGTCTCCACATAAGCCAGAATGTCATTTTTAGTAACGCGGCCTTCCTTGCCGGTTCCTTCAACATTTTCAAGTTCCTCAAGACCTATTCCCTCTTCTTTGGCAATATTTCTCACCAGCGGAGAGTAAAAACGGGAAGAATCGGAGTAATCCTCATTACTTTCCGAAGAAGCCGTGGTTTTTGCAGTTTCTATGGTCTGTTCTACTTCTGCCGCTGCTTCCGGAGCTGCCTGAGGTTCTTCTTCATCGGTAGATTCTCCAGCCTCGCCTTCTATTTCAATAATCGCTATGGTTTGCCCGACTTTTACCACATCATCGGTCTCAAAAAGTTTCTCTATCAATTTTCCATCCACTTCACTGGGAACTTCACTGTCTACTTTATCGGTAGCTATTTCCAGGACCGGTTCGTCCATTTCAATAGTGTCTCCAACTTCTTTAAGCCAGCTTGTTATGGTTGCTTCTGCAACACTTTCCCCCATTTTGGGTAATTTGAGTTCAAATTTTGCCATATCTGTAAACGAGATGTGTTTTTTATTCTCTGATTTGCGAATTTAACTAAAACAAAGCTTTTTTAATATTAAAAAAACAATAAAATTAGCTGTAACTGATTTTCTTTTATTCTGAAAGCCTTTATGAATTCTGCCTAAAATTACAATTTCAGGAATGGAATTGAAAAGATTAAGCTTATTTTAAACTTCCTTTTCCTAGTCTTTCATTGAATTTTCGAAAGGCACCCGATGCACAATGCTTCTTCCCAGAGTCACCTCATCGGCATATTCCAGTTCATCCCCTACCGAAATTCCGCGTGCGATGGTAGAGGTTTTGATGTTCTTCCCTTCCAGCTGCTTGAAAATATAAAAGTTAGTGGTATCACCTTCCAGGGTACTGCTCAGGGCAAAAATGATCTCCTGTATCTTTCCGGCATCTACCTTTTCAATGAGTGGTTTTATAGTGAGTTGCGAAGGCCCGATGCCATCCATCGGACTAATCTTTCCGCCCAAAACATGATAATGTCCCCGATACTGGCCCGTATTTTCTATAGCCATCACGTCCCGAATATCTTCAACTATACAAACAATTTCTGAATCTCTTGAAGGATTGGCACAGATCTCACATAATTCGGTATCGCTGATATTATAACAGTTTTTGCATAATTTGATGTTATTCCGAAGGTTGAGTAAAGCCGAAGAAAGCTGCTCTGTCTGGGACTCCGGCTGCTTCAGCAAATGCAACACCAGCCGGAGCGCGGTTCGCTTTCCAACACCCGGTAATTGCGACATGGCATCTACCGCCTGCTCCAATAATTTTGACGAAAAATCCATACGCGAATTTATGATTTTTTTGACGGATGGAATTACTTACCTCTTAATTTGTAAATTGCCCCGTAGAATTTTTTTTCATGCAAGCATACCAGGTCCTCATTCTTGTCGCAGCCTACTTTGGCGTTTTAATTTTGATTTCATACTTAACCGGAAAAGGCGGCAGTAATGCCGAATTCTTTAAAGCGAACCAGCAGGCACCGTGGTACCTCGTCGCCTTCGGGATGATTGGTGCTTCCCTGAGCGGGGTGACCTTTATTTCCATTCCTGGCACGGTGGAAACCGATTCGTTTAGCTATTTCCAGGTGGTTTTGGGATATACCGTGGGTTACGCGGTGATCGCGACGGTACTGCTTCCGCTTTATTACAAGATGAACCTCACTTCCATTTATACCTATCTCGATTCCCGCTTCGGAAATTCCTCCTACAAAACCGGTGCGTCATTCTTCCTGTTATCGAGAGTCGTGGGATCGAGTTTTCGACTGTTTTTGGTGGCTAACGTGCTGCAGCTGGTGGTTTTTGATGAAATGAACGTGCCTTATTATGTTACGGTGACGATCACTATCCTGCTGATATGGCTTTACACCTTCAGAAGCGGGATCAAAACGATCGTCTGGACCGATACTTTGCAAACGCTTTTTATGCTCATCGCCCTGGGGATCACCATATATTTTATTTCGGAAGAACTCGGGTTGTCTTTCAGGAATCTTTTTACTTATATCGACAATAATCCGCATTCGAAAATCTTCTTTTTTGAAGACTGGAAGAGCAAAGACCATTTTGTGAAACAGTTTCTTTCCGGAGCTTTTATCGCCATTGTAATGACAGGACTGGACCAGGATATGATGCAAAAGAACCTCACCTGCCGAAGCCTGAAAGATGCTCAGAAAAATGTATTCTGGTTCACGGTGGTGCTTGTCTTTGTGAACTTCCTTTTTCTGGCCTTGGGTGTGCTTCTTACCGATTATGCCGATATAAATGGAATCACAGAAAGAAGAGACGATCTTTTTCCTGCGATTGCCACCAGCGGAAAATTGGGATTTACGGTGGGAGTTTTCTTTTTACTCGGATTAATTGCGGCTGCTTATTCCAGCGCCGATAGTGCACTTACCGCGCTAACAACTTCTTTCAGTATCGATATCCTGGATATCGAAAAGAGGTATGATGAGAAAAAGCAGGTGAAGATCAGGAAACGCATTCACATAATGATCTCGATTTTGCTGATCCTGGTGATGCTGGCCTTCAAATATGCCATTGCCGATAAAAGTGTGATCAACAAACTTTTCCAGTTTGCCGGTTATACTTATGGGCCATTGCTGGGATTGTATGCCTTTGGCCTGTTCACCAAATGGCAGATAAAAGATCAATTTGTTCCGGTAGTGGCCATCGCCGCTCCCGTGCTTTCTTATATAATCAGCCTGAACAGCCGCGCCTGGTTTGGCTTTGAATTTGGCTTTTTTATCCTTATCCTGAATGGGCTGCTTACCTTTTTAGGTTTAATACTGCTGAGAAGAAAGCAGCACTAGAGTACAGGAATTTTCAAATTCGATATGGTTTTCCCTTAAAAGCTGATAAAGTTCAGGATTTTCAGTACCCGGATTGAAAATCACTCTTTCAGGTTTAAGCGATAAAATATAATCGTAATATTCCTGTTGCCTTTTCGCATTCAAATATAAAGTGACCGTGTGAATATCTTCAAAAGGCAATTTTTCGGTCTGGATCTCAACTCCTTCAACTTTTCCCTTTTTTAACCCAATGGCCACTGTGGGCTGCCCATTCCTCACTAACCTGCTGATAGCCAGATTAGAATATCTTGCAGGATTTAATGAGGCTCCTATTACCAAAGTTTTTTTCTTCATATTTTCAAAGTTAAATAAAATTTACTGTAACAATAAGTAGCGAAGACAGTCTTTAGAATGAGGAACCGGTCCTTGCAAGACCATCTTATTAATTTTGATGGTTAGTGTTAATACCGATGGTTTTGCTGCCTGCATTTCCTTACCGAAATGCAGGCTTTTTTTTAAAATCTTGTAACAATTAGGTTTTTTAGTCGTCATTTATAGTAGAAGGTTTCTATTTTGCGAAGCAATATTTTTATGTATTATGTATTGCAAAGTATTTTGTATAACCTTTTAATCATCAATATTCATCAAAATCAGTCAAAAAATGAAACAGTTTATTTTATCTATGTTGTTACTCACTTCAGTATTATGTATGAGTTTCACCGATCCCGTGGGGAAAATTTCGGGATCTGTGATAGATCAGCAATTAAATGAGCCTATCCCCTACGCTACCGTGCTTATTAATGATATGGAGGGCAATCTCGTTACCGGAATCACTTCCGGAGATGACGGTACTTTCCTGATCGATAATGTGAAAGCCGGGGATTATGTTTTCAAAGTGCAGTTTATAGGCTATAAGACCTTTTCCAAAGAAATTCATGTGGACAGAGGAAATCCCCGCGTGGAATTTGGCACTATCGCCCTGGAACCCGATGTGGCCATGCTGGACGAAACAGTAGTGGTTGCCGAACGCACCACCATTGAACAACGCGTGGACCGAAAAGTGATCAATGTAGGAAAAGATTTGATGACCACCGGCGCGAGCGCTTCCGAGATTATGACCAATATTCCTTCCGTAAATGTAGATCAGGACGGGAATATTTCTCTTCGTGGAAACTCGAACGTGCGTGTTCTTGTTGACGGGAAACCCACCAATATGGATCCCGCACAGCTTTTGAAGCAGATACCTTCTACTTCTATCAAAAGCATCGAACTCATCACCAATCCTTCCGCGAAATACAATCCGGAAGGAATGAGCGGAATCATCAATATCGTATTGCTTAAAAATGCCAATCAGGGTTTCAACGGGAATCTTAACACCGGTCTTACCGTCGGGGAACACACCCGCTTTAATGGTTCTTTGGATATGAACTACCGTACCGGAAAATTTAATTTTTTTGGAAATTTCGGAACAAATTTCGGAAAAAATGAAAATGGCGGAACCATCAATCTCGTCGATCAGAACACGCGTCAGACTTTTTCGGTGTTAAACGAAAGAACTTCCTACCTCTATAAAATAGGAATGGATTTTTATCTTGATGATAACAACACTTTTTCATTCTATACAAATCAGAATCCTTTTAGCGGTGGCCCTTCAGCCTGGATAAGCGTGGAAGATTTCAATAATCCGTCCCGCAATCTTACCCAGTTGCTGGACATGAATTTTGACAGAACCAACTCAACCTATAATTTTCTTTATGATCATGATTTTGAAAAAGAAGGCCATGACCTGCAGGTAGAGCTTGATTATAATGATTTTACCGAAGATGAAGAGACTTTTATCAGTTTTGAAGATACCACTCTTGATTTTACACCTTATACCGACCGGCTGAATGAGACCCGTGAGAATTTCACCGGAAATATCGATTATGTGAATCCGCTGAGTGAAGTTTCAAAATTGGAAATGGGAGCCGAAGTGAGATTGCTTGACACCGACAATGATTACAGAACGACCAGCGACACTTATGAAAATTCCACTTATAAATATTCACGTGATATTTATAGTTTTTACACCACCTTTGGGCAGAATTTTGATAAATGGTCTTATCAGCTTGGTGCAAGACTCGAAAATTACAGTGTAGATGCTATTTATCAGGGGGACAAGGTCTATGAAGATGACTATTTTACCGTCTATCCCTCAGGATTCTTAAGTTATAAACCTGGTGAGAAAAACACTTACCAGTTCAGCTACAGCCGTCGCGTGGACCGCCCAGGTTTCAGCCAGGTGAACCCGATCAGGGAAGTGGCTTCCCCAAGGCTCACCGTGGCCGGAAATCCGGAACTGGACCCGCAGTTCACAAATTCCTTTGAATTGAATTACACCCGAAATTTCACAAAAAAAGGAAGTGCGACTGCCGGAGTTTTCTTCAGAAGAACTACCGATGAGATCAACCAGGTATTTACCGCAGATGAAAACGAACCCGGATCGCTATTTCTTACTTTTGCCAATTATGATACCAATGATTCATACGGACTCGAACTTTCCACCAATTACAAATTTACCGACTGGTGGAGCACCAATACTTCTTTTGAATTATACAGCCAAACCCTGAAAGGAGCCGTAGGCGAAGATTTTATTGAAATTGACAATACGGCCTTTACCTTCAGGACGAATCACAATTTCAAGGCCACCGATGCGCTTACATTTTCCCTTTTTGGATTTTATCGGAGCAAGAGCCAGGACCTGCAACTGGATATCGATGATATGTATTTTGTGAATGCCGGCGCGCGTTACTCATTCCTTAAAGATGATAAGGCCACACTAAGCCTGAATTTTAATGATATTTTCAATACACAGGAATTTAATGTTACCGGCGGAAGACCTTTCGATCAGGTTGGAAGATTTAAAGGAGAAACTCAAACTGTTTACCTGGGCTTCTCTTACCGTTTCGGCGGCAGTAAATTCAAAGCCTTTAAACGTAAGAATCGCGATGATAACGAAGCCGGAGGAGGCGGACTTTTCTAAAAGATTTGTTTACTTAGCCAAAAAAGCCCCGCGTTTTGCGGGGCTTTTTTTACATTCTTTAATTTATTACTATGCCTCTACAGCATACATTTTCTCACGTTGTTCCCTAATGTTTTTATCACTCATATAATCATCAAAGCTCAGGTAACGATCAATGATTCCGCCCGGAGTGAGTTCAATCACACGATTAGCGACTGTTTGTGCAAACTCATGGTCATGGGTAGTAAAAAGTACGGTTCCCTTGAAATTCTTCAGTGAATTATTGAAAGCCGTAATCGATTCAAGATCCAGGTGATTGGTAGGCTCATCAAGCATCAGCACATTTGCCCTGATCATCATCATTCGGCTTAACATACAACGCACTTTTTCACCTCCCGAAAGAACCCGGCAGGTTTTCAAAGCTTCTTCCCCGCTGAAAAGCATTTTTCCCAGAAAACCTCGAATATAAACCTCTTCTCTTTCCTCTTCGGTCTTTGCCCATTGGCGCAGCCAGTCAACCAGCGTAAGGTCATTATCGAAAAATTCTGAATTATCGGCAGGCAAATATGACTGGGAAGTGGTAACACCCCAGGAATATTTTCCTTTTACAGGTTGCTGTTTTCCGTTGATGATTTCATAAAACGCCGTAGTCGCCCGGGAATCTTTAGAAAAAACCACGACTTTATCGTCTTTGGCAAGATTTATATCCGCATTTTTAAAAAGAGTCTCCCCCTCGATGCTTGCCTCAAGTCCTTCCACGTTCAGGATCTGGTCTCCGGCCTCACGCTCCCTTTCAAAAATAATGGCGGGATATCTTCGGCTGGAAGGCTTAATATCCTCAATATTTAGCTTATCGATCATTTTTTTTCTGGAAGTCGCCTGTTTGCTTTTCGCTACGTTGGCGCTGAAACGCTGAATAAATTCCTGCAATTCCTTTTTCTTCTCTTCGGCTTTTTTATTCTGCTGGGCTCTTTGCCGCGCTGCTAATTGCGAAGATTCGTACCAGAAGGTATAGTTCCCGCTGAAATGATTGATTTTTCCAAAGTCAATATCCGAAATATGAGTACACACCGAATCCAGGAAGTGACGGTCGTGAGAAACCACGATCACAGTATTATCATAATTGGCAAGGAAATTCTCAAGCCAGCTGATAGTTTCGTAGTCAAGGTCGTTAGTAGGCTCATCCATGATCAAAACATCTGGATTCCCAAACAGGGCCTGGGCCAGAAGCACACGCACCTTTTGCTTGGAATCAAGATCTTTCATCAAACTATAATGAAGTTCTTCCCTGATCCCCAGATTTGACAACAGGGCTGCCGCATCGCTTTCGGCATTCCAGCCATTCATTTCCTCAAACGCAACCTGAAGCTCGCCGATCCTGTCGGCATTTTCATCAGAATAATCGGCATAAAGCGCATCCATTTCGGTTTTCACCTTGAAAAGCGGCTTATTTCCGCGCATTACGGTTTCCAAAACGGGATATTCGTCATATAAATTATGGTCCTGCTCCAGAACCGACATACGTTTGCCGGGTTCTAAATGAACATGACCTGAAGTAGGCTCTGATTTTCCGGAAAGGATCTTTAAAAAAGTAGATTTTCCGGCTCCGTTCGCACCTATGATCCCATAGCAGTTGCCCTGCGTAAAGGTAGTGTTCACCTCGTCAAACAAAACTCTTTTTCCAAACTGTACCGAAAGGTTTGATACTGAAAGCATAAACGATCTGAATTAATTTTTTGCAAAAGTAGGTATTATCAGTCTTTCAAAGAAAGATTAACGTTTTAAAAATTGGTTTTAACGCTGGATTAACACCCGGCGGGATAGGCCGGGTTTATATTTGTTTAAAATCAGCAGGCGCTCCGAAGGCTCATACCCAATACTCCACATGAGGTATTATCTAATCATAGGTTTATGCATCATCTTTTCTATTTGCGGTTGTGAAAACAATAATGACCGCGAGGATAGCGATATTTTTATAGGAGGCCAGATCAATAATCCCGAAACCGATTTTGTGATTATTTCCCAGGCCAATAAAGATATAGATACTTTATACCTCGATGAAAAGAACCAGTTTGGTAAGGATTTTAAAAATCTGAAAGGAGGCATCTATACCTTTAAACACCCCCCGGAAAATCAAACTGTTTACATAGAACCCGGCGATAGTATCCTCATCTGGCTGAATACTCTTTCGTTTGACGAATCTCTTAATTTTAGCGGAAAAGGGGCAGAAGAAAGCAATTTTTTGCTGGACATGTTCCTTAAAAACGAAGAAAACAACGATCTCGTTCTTACCTATTATAAAATGGAGCCTGAAGAGTTTGCGAGGGTTTCAGATTCTATCCGGAAAAACCGACTTCAAAATCTGGATAAGCTGAAAGATAAAAATAAATTTTCTGATAAATTTTTAAACATCGCGAAAAAAATCATCGACTATGAATATTACGATCTTCGAGAACGTTATTCGTTCCTGATTGAAAAATATTACCCGGAAATAGCCAAAACCATTCCGGAAGATTTTAAAGATTACCGTTCCAACATCAATTTTAATGATAAGCAATTACAGGATTATTATGTCTATACCAATTTAATTGATGATTACCTGCGCGCCAAAAGCATTGAATTTTGCAAAAAAAATCATGATGACAAACGCTGTTTTGATCTGAATAATTTTCAGAATATCAGAAGAAGAATTCTGCTTATAGATTCTTTATCGAACATTAAACCGCTAAAGAATGAATTTATTGACCGGCTTGCCGACCGCAGCGTAATTATGGCCGAAAGTGAAGAACGCATAGACTCTATACTCTCACTTCTGAATAAGATTGATTATTCAAATCTTCAGGAAACGAAGCATCTCGCCGCTATACATCGAAGCTATTTTGTAGGAAATTCATTAAAAGAAGTGAAAGCTGAGGATACCAAGGGTGAGATCAAATCATACAGCGAAATTATAGATAAACCTACTATCACTTATGCCTGGTCTATCTATGCCCCAACCCATCACCGCTGGCAGCATAAGATCATACAGCAACTAAAAAAGAAATATCCAGAACTGAACTTTATAGGAATAAATATTGACCTTGGAGAAAGGGAAGAATGGCTGAGAACCCTGGAAACCTTCGGCTATGACAAAGAAAATGAATACCAGATCGCGAAACGCACAGCCGACAAAGAAACCTATAAGAAATACCTTAATAAAGTATTGTTTATAGACCCTGACGGAGTTATCGTTCGGGGTGATGTACAGTTCGGAAACCCGCAGTTTGAGGAAGAGATCCTTGAATTCCTGAATACAAAATAAAGAAGCTGCTTAAAATAACAAACGTCATTGCGATTCCCCAAAGGCGGAGAAGCAATCTCAAGCATGAGATTACTTCACTTCGTTTGTAAATGACGAAAATTTCTAAACAGCCTCTTTTATAATCTTATTTATTTCCTTTCCTGTGATCGGCAAGGAATTTCTCCAGACCTATATCGGTAAGCGGATGGTTGAGCAGGCCTTCAATAGAAGATAAAGGTCCGGTCATCACATCGGCCCCGATCTTCGCACATTCAAGCACATGCATGGTATGTCTTATTGAAGCTGCAAGAATTTCAGTTTCGAATCCGTAATTATCATAAATTAAGCGAATATCTGCGATCAGATCCAGGCCATTGGTAGAGATATCGTCTAACCTTCCGATAAACGGAGAAACATAAGTCGCGCCCGCTTTCGCGGCAAGCAGTGCCTGTCCCGCAGAAAATATAAGTGTACAGTTAGTCCTGATCCCCTTATCACTAAAATATTTCAAGGCTTTCACACCTTCCTTGATCATAGGTACTTTCACCACGATCTGGTTATGCAATTCGGCAAGTTCTTCTCCTTCACGAACGATTCCGTCAAAGTCGGTAGCGATCACTTCGGCGCTAACATCGCCATCTACAAGGTCACAAATTCTTGTATAATGTTTGAAGATATTGTCTTTTCCTGTAATGCCTTCTTTGGCCATGAGGGAGGGATTGGTAGTTACTCCATCCAAAACCCCCAACTCCTGGGCTTCTTTTATCTGGTCAAGATTAGCGGTATCGATAAAAAATTTCATAGTTGTGTTTATTTAAGCGAAAAATATGAATTTCAAAATTATAATTTATAATGTTTCATCAGGATTCTTTCATAGAGTTTATCGGGTAATAAACCCTTGAGTCTCACCGAAAATTTCTGAAGCTGTTCCCCTACCTTATAATGCACTCTTGGCTCTGCAGTATTGATGATCTCCAGGATCTTTTCGGCCATCAGCTGAGGATCTTTTCCTGCATCGACATGCTTGTTCATCAGTTTCAGCGTTTTTCCGTAGGCATTTTTATAGGGAGAACCGTCACGAACAGGAGCATGATAACGTCCGGCAGCGATATTGGTAGCAAAATCACCGGGCGCCACATTGGTCATCTTTATATTGAATTCCTTTAATTCCATCCGGTAAGCTTCGGCGGTAATGGCAAGTGCGCCTTTGGTGGCCGAATAAATCCCCCGATACGGTAAGCCCATGTACCCGGCTATGGAGGTAATATTGATAATAAGTCCGTCCTTATTCGCACGCATCACCGGCAGGACCTGCCTGATGATATTCAGCGGACCGAAATAATTGGTTTCGAAGGCTTTTTTGATCTCTTCTTCCGGAGTTTCTTCCACGGGCCCCGTGATCCCAACACCTGCATTGTTGATGAGAATATCTATCCTTCCTTCTTTCTGAACAAGATATTTTACGGCGTCTCGAATGCTTTGCAAATTAGTAACGTCAAGCTGAATGAATTCAAAGTCGCCGCTCCCTGTTTTTTCAGGATTTCGACTGGTGCCGTAAACTTTGAAATTATGCTGTGTGAGATAAGAAGCGATCGATTTACCGATGCCCGAAGAAGCGCCTGTAATAAGCACGACTTTTTGTGAAGCTGATCCCTGTTTCATATCGCACAAAGATGCAATAAATTTAGGAATTTACAGAAACAAAAAATGGCAAGCGACCCACATCACACCGCTACGACCGCCTACCCTTGCTGCGTTCCCGCCCTGGGGGATTCAGCAGGAGCTGGTTGTGTGGGACTTGCCGGTGCAAATATACAATCTTCTTAACTTTAAGCAAGCTTTTTTTAGTCTGAATTGGTTAATTTAGCCTCCTATTTTAAGCCTTTTTATGATGAGAAAATTTAACTTTCTGTTACTCTTTATTTTATGTTTTTCAATCATTTCCTGCGGAAGCAAAAACGGGAAAAAAAGTTCTCCTTTTTCTGTGGAAATTTCCGGAAATAAGCAGGAATTTAAATTACATGATCAACTGAAGGCAGGAGTAAGAAGCAAGGAAAATATCAATATCGATTCCCTGGCCCTCTTTCTTGGTAAGGACCGACTTCAGTATCAGGGAAATTCAGAAAATATCAGCCTGACACTCGATAATGTGAAACTGGGAAATCTTCCCCTTAAGTTCGTAGTATTTTCTTCAGAAGGCACCGACACCCTTATAAAAAACATCCAAATTCTGAATGATGAGGCTCCTGTAATTTATACTTATGAGATCGTGAATTCTTATCCTCATGATATGACCAGCTATACCCAGGGCCTGGAATTCCACGACGGAATTTTATATGAAAGTACCGGCTTAAGAGGCCAGTCTAAACTGCGAAAAGTGGATTTGGAAACCGGCGAAATTCTTAAAGAAGTAAAACTCGATGATCAGTATTTCGCGGAAGGGCTCACTATTCTTAATGGAAAAATATATCAGCTAACCTGGCAATCGGGAGAAGGTTTTATTTACGATCTTGATTCTTTCGAAAAGACCGGAACTTTTGTATATAACAACAGCAAAGAAGGCTGGGGATTGTGTAATGACGGGGAAGTAATTTACAAAAGCGATGGCACCGATAAGATCTGGATCCTGGACGCAAAAACACTTGAAGAAAAAGATTTTATAGAACCCACCCACCATAAATCTTCGGCTACCCGCCTCAATGAGCTTGAATGGGTGAAAGGGGAAATTTATGCCAATACCTGGCAGAAAGATGGCGTTGCCATCATCAATCCTGAAAACGGCGCCATTGACGGGCTCATAGATTTCAGCGGATTAAGGGATAAAGTGACACAACATGATAAGCTGGACGTGCTTAATGGGATCGCCTACAATCCGCAAAACGATAAGCTTTATGTGACCGGAAAGAACTGGGACAGGATCTTTGAAGTGAAAATTGTAAAAAAATAATGGAAGTAAATCCTGAAATCTACGAAAAGCGACTCCGTGTAGAATCAAAACATCTTGATAAGCAAAAGCACGTCAATAATGTACAATTTGTTCAATGGATACAGGATGTTGCCGAGGAACATTGGGAAACACGTGCTCCCGAAGAGAAAAAGAGAAATTTCATATGGGTGGTGGTAAGGCATGAGATAGATTACAAAAAAGAAGCCCTGCTTGGTGATGAACTTCTGCTTCAAACCTATGTGGGAGAAACCACCAATGTCACTTCCATCAGGTATGTCATTATTAAGCGGGCAAAAGACGAAAAAGTACTGATCGAAGCAAAGACTACCTGGTGCCTTTTAAATGCTGAAACTAAAAAACCAGCAAAGATCACCGATGATCTAAAGCAGATTTTTCTACAATAAAAAAGCTCTCAAAAGTAGAAGAAACGTCATTCTGTCCCAATAGCCTGACGAAAAGAATACTTTTGTAGCCCGATACCATCAAGGTAGGAATAGAATCTATTCAGATTGCCGATTTTCTTTCTGAAGAACAAAAAAACCTTGCAGGTTTTAAGGCCTGCAAGGTTTACTTTTTATGAATAGTTGAGAATTTGAATCTTACCACTTAAACAATGGACGATCCTGCATCATTTCTTTTACTTCTGCATGAACTTTTTCAAGCTCTGCGTCATCGTTGATATTATTAATTACTCTATCAATAAATCCTAGGATCTTGGGCATATCTTCTTCCTCAAGCCCTCTGGTAGTGACCGCGGGAGTGCCAATTCTGATTCCGGAAGTTACAAAAGGTGATTTATCGTCAAAAGGAACCATATTCTTATTTACCGTAATTCCGGCTTTTCCAAGCGCCTCTTCCGCCTCTTTACCGCTCACGCCTTTATTGCGAAGATCGATCAGCATCATATGGTTATCGGTTCCGCCAGAGATCACTTTATAATCCTTTTCCACAAAAGCTTTCGCCAGTTTTTCAGCATTCTTCTTCACTTTTACCATATAATGGAGGAACTCGTCAGTGAGAGCTTCCCCAAAAGCCACAGCTTTCGCGGCAATAATATGTTCCAGAGGTCCTCCCTGATTTCCTGGGAAAATTCCTGAATTCAGGATCGTCGACATTTTTTTCAAATTTCCATTCTTCAGCTTTTCCCCGAAAGGATTATCAAAATCTTTTCCCATGATGATGATTCCGCCACGAGGGCCGCGAAGGGTCTTATGTGTGGTAGAAGTCACAATATGACAATATGGTACGGGGTCGCTGATCAGGCCTTTGGCGATCAATCCCGCAGGATGGGCGATATCGGCAAAAAGAATCGCACCTACCGAATCTGCTATTTCACGAAATCTTTTATAGTCGATATCCCTGGAATAAGCCGAAGCTCCGGCGATGATCATTTTAGGCTTTTCCTTTTCAGCGATTTTCGCCACTTCATCATAATCAATCCTTCCGGTTTCCTGATCAACTCCGTAAAACACGGGTTGATAAAGTTTTCCGGAAAAATTTACCGGTGAACCATGGGTTAAATGTCCACCATGAGAAAGATCGAATCCGAGGAATTTATCGCCCGGTTTCATACAGGAAGCGTAAACCGCGGTGTTCGCTTGGGAGCCCGAATGCGGCTGCACATTGGCATATTCGGCATCGAATAATTCCTTCAGGCGGTCTATCGCAAGCTGCTCTACCTGGTCTACCACTTCGCATCCTCCATAATATCGTTTTCCGGGGTAACCTTCGGCGTATTTATTTGTAAGTACCGATCCTGCTGCTTCCAGCACTGCCTCACTTACAAAGTTCTCACTTGCAATAAGCTCCAAACCGTTTAACTGTCTCTCTTTTTCTTTTTCTATAAGATCAAATAGCTGGGTGTCTCGCTGCATCTCAAATTTTTACGTTAAATATTCGGTAAAAATAACAAAGATATTCGGTTAATTACAGGAAAATAATATATTTGAGTCAACTAGATTTTAACAAAAAACCAACATTTTTTATGTCAATTACCGCTAACGATCCTAACAGAAAAACCTGGCTCGACACTCCTGCGGATACCGATTTTCCTATTCAGAATATTCCTTTCGGAGTATTTTTAACCCGGGATGATGTGATCACCATCGGGACCCGAATCGGAGATTACGCGATCGACCTTGGTGCTTTACACCAGCTGGGTTATTTTGAAGGGATCCCACTAACTGACGATATATTTTTACAGGACACTTTAAACGATTTCATCTCAGATGGCAAGAAAACCTGGCGTTTAGTAAGAAACCGTATCGCCGAGATTTTCGATGCCAAAAACGATAAATTGAAAAATAACCAGGAGCATCGCAATCGTGTGCTTTTCACTCTGGACGAGATCGAAATGCAGATGCCCGTGCAGGTGGGTGATTATACCGATTTTTATTCTTCAAAAGAACATGCTACCAATGTGGGGTCTATGTTTCGCGATCCTGATAATGCGCTGCTACCAAACTGGCTGCATATTCCCGTGGGATACCATGGAAGAAGTTCTTCCATCATACCTTCCGGAATCCCGGTACACCGCCCACAGGGGCAAACCAAACCCGCCGATTCTGACACGCCGGTATTCGGACCTTCCCAGCGCGTTGATTTTGAGCTGGAAATGGCTTTTATCACTACCGACGCTAATCATCTTGGGGAACCTATCCCTGTTGATGAGGCTGAAGATTATATCTTCGGAATGGTGCTTTTCAATGACTGGAGCGCCCGGGATATTCAGAAATGGGAATATGTTCCCTTAGGCCCGTTTCTGGCGAAGAATTTTGCGTCTTCAATTTCTCCATGGATCGTTACCATGGATGCCCTGGAGCCATACAGAACAGCGAGTCCAAAACCTGAAAAGGAATTATTGCCTTATTTAAAATATTCAGGAGATAAGACCTTTGACATTAATCTGGAAGTTTCTCTTAAGCCGAATAGCGGAGAGGAACAACTTATTTCCAGGTCAAATTTTAAATATCTCTATTGGAATATGAGTCAGCAGCTCGCCCACCACACGGTGAATGGCTGCCCGGTCATGTCGGGAGATATGATGGCTTCCGGAACAATTTCAGGCGCCAGTGAAGATTCATTTGGTTCTATGCTGGAATTAACCTGGAGCGGGAAGAAACCTTTAAAACTGAAAGACGGCAAGGAACGAAAATTCATTGAAGATAACGACACGGTGATCATGCGCGGTTTCTGCCAGAATGGTAATTCCCGAATTGGTTTTGGTGAAGTGAGTACGAAATTGCTTCCTGTATACCAGCCCAAAAAGAAATAAATAATTGTTTATAATTAAAAAAGCCCCCGCTGCCGGCGGGGGCTTTTTCATCTGATCAATAAAATATTAACGGTCGTTAGAGTTAGTTCCGTTAGATGTATCCCTCTTATCAGAATTCTTTTTATTCTCTTCTTTCTGTTCTGCATCCATAAATTCCCTTTTCTGTCTTTTGTTATCGGGATGCTGTATATCACGTTTTAACTGCTCTTTCTTTTCATCTTTCAATTTCATCACTACTTTTTTTCGTTTATAGCATGAATTTAAAAAAGCACAGTAGAAATCTGAAAGGCCTTAATACTCTTTAACTTAAATTCTTAAAACGATTAGAATTATTTTACCAGCTCCTGAAGCTTACGCGCCTGAATCTGCTGATGCGAGGAATGATGAACGATCTCTCTGTCTCTGAGAATTATTAGCTGCGGACTTTCATGTCTTACTCCAAATTTTTCAGCTATCGCGTTAGACACCTCTCGATACGAGATAAGGTCAAGAAAATAAAGCTTTACGGGATCTTCCGGGCTTAAATTGTAGTCTGATTCGAACATGCGTAAAACCATTCTACTTACTCCACAACGAGTGGAATGTTTCAGAATAGCCACATACTGTTCTTCAGATTCCCTTTCAATGGTCTCTAACTGCTCTGTGGTATTAAGGTCATTCCACGGTACTCTTTCATTCTCCTTCTTTTCTCCTTCATTCTCATTTTTAAAAATTTTATCAAATAATCCCATAGAAATTCTTTTCGGTAAATTTAATTGTAAGTAAATTTAATAGAGAAATGAGAGCGATAAAATTTTAATAAAATCTATTAAAACTGTCTTTTTGTCGGTGATTTTTCAATAAAACAAGTCATTTTGTCTTCTTTTTTTAATGGTATGTAAATTGACTTTAGAGAATAAAAAAAGCTGAATATGAACTTTAATAATTTTACCATAAAATCCCAGGAGGCTATCCAGCAGGCACAACAGCTAGCACAGGAGATGGGCCACCAGCAGATAGAAAACGAACATCTCATGAAAGCCATTACCATGGTTGATGAGAATGTGACTCCATTTCTGCTGAAAAAACTGAATATAAATGTAAATCTGTTCAATCAGATTCTCGATAAGAGCCTGGAAAGTTTTCCGAAGGTAAGCGGTGGCGATATTATGCTTTCCCGCGAAGCCGGAAAAACGGTGAACGAAGCAAGCAGCATTGCCAAAAAAATGAAAGATGAGTTTGTTTCCATAGAACATCTTATCCTGGCGATATTCAAATCTCCAGGAAAGTCGGCCAGATGCTTAAAGATCAGGGAGCCACCGAAAAAGGACTGCAAGCCGCGATTGATGAACTTCGCCAGGGCGACCGCGTGACTTCCCAAAGCGCAGAAGAAACCTATAACTCATTAGAAAAATATGCCCGCAACCTCAATAAACTTGCAGAAGAAGGTAAACTGGATCCCGTTATCGGGCGGGATGAGGAAATACAGACGGATTCTTCAGATCCTTTCCCGAAGAACAAAGAACAACCCGATGCTGGTCGGTGAACCCGGGACGGGTAAAACCGCCATTGCCGAAGGCCTCGCCCATCGGATCGTGGATGGTGATGTTCCCGAAAACCTGAAGGATAAACACATCTATTCGCTTGATATGGGAGCCTTGATTGCCGGTGCCAAGTACAAAGGTGAATTTGAAGAAAGGCTGAAAGCGGTGATCAAAGAAGTTACCTCCAGCGATGGAAATATTGTGCTCTTCATTGATGAAATTCATACTCTTGTCGGTGCCGGTGGCGGACAGGGAGCCATGGATGCCGCCAACATCCTGAAACCTGCTCTTGCCCGGGGTGAATTAAGAGCGATTGGCGCCACCACTTTAAATGAATATCAGAAATATTTTGAAAAAGACAAGGCGCTGGAAAGACGTTTCCAGAAGGTAAATGTTGATGAACCCGATACCGAAAGCGCCATTTCCATTCTTCGTGGTATTAAAGGAAAAGTATGAGACGCACCACAAGGTACGCATTAAAGATGAAGCGATCATTGCTGCGGTGGAACTTTCACAACGCTATATCACCGACAGGTTTCTGCCCGATAAGGCCATCGACCTGATGGATGAGGCGGCTTCAAAACTACGCATGGAAATCAATTCCAAGCCTGAGGAACTCGATGTGCTGGACAGAAAGATCATGCAGCTGGAAATTGAGATCGAAGCCATCAAGCGTGAAAAAGACGAAACACAAATTGAAAGCTTTACGGGCAGATCTGGCCAATCTGAATGAAGAGAGAAACGAGCTTCACGCCCAGCTGGAAGAGCGAAAAAGAAGTGGTGGATGATATTCAGAATCTGAAAGCCGATATTGAAAACTATAAGCTCGAAGCCGAACAGGCCGAACGTGAAGGAGACTACGGAAAGGTGGCCGAAATTCGCTATGGAAAAATCAAGGAAGCCGAGGAAAAGCTTGAAAAACTTCAGGAACAAGTAGCAGAGAAACAGGATGGCAAATCGCTGATCAAGGAAGAAGTGAACGATGAAGATATTGCCGAAGTGGTCGCAAAATGGACGGGAATCCCTGTGACCAAAATGCTGCAAAGCGAACGGGAGAAACTGCTGAAACTGGAAGACGATCTGCATAAGAGCGTGGTTGGACAGGATGAAGCCATCATCGCGGTAAGTGATGCCATTCGCAGAAGCCGGGCCGGATTACAGGATCAGAAAAGACCGATAGGTTCATTCATCTTCCTTGGTACCACCGGAGTTGGTAAAACCGAACTGGCCAAAGCACTTGCGGAATATCTGTTTGATGATGAAATCGCCATGACCCGGATTGATATGAGCGAATACCAGGAACGGCATTCGGTAAGCCGCTTGATCGGTGCGCCTCCGGGATATGTTGGCTATGATGAAGGCGGACAACTTACCGAAGCCGTACGAAGAAAACCTTACTCGGTGGTCTTGCTGGATGAGATTGAAAAAGCGCATCCCGATACCTTCAATATTCTGCTGCAGGTGCTGGATGAAGGTAGGCTGACCGACAACAAAGGCCGTACTGCCGATTTCAAGAACACCATCATTATCATGACCTCGAATATGGGAAGCCAGATCATCCAGGAGAAATTTGAGAACATCAAAGATCTCGATACTGCCATGGAATCTGCCAAATCTGAAGTTTTAAACCTGCTAAAACAGAGCGTGCGTCCGGAATTCCTGAACAGGATCGATGATATCGTAATGTTCAGTCCGCTGACTCAGAAAGATATCAGGCAGATCGTACATCTGCAGCTAAAAGGTGTAAAAAAGATGCTGGCCAAGCAAAATATCGTACTCGACGCCACTGAAGAAGCCATCAGTTATCTGGCTGCCAAGGGATTTGATCCGCAATTTGGAGCGAGGCCTGTGAAAAGGGTTGTTCAGCGGGAAGTATTGAACAAGCTTTCTAAAGAAATACTTGCCGGGAAAATTACCACCGATAGTATCATTCTTCTGGATGAATTTGATGACCAACTGGTGTTCCGTAACGAAGAACATCTGGCAGAACAGGAATAAAAACAAAAAAGCGGCAGAAAACCTGCCGCTTTTTTTATGAAAATTCTTTTCAGAATTTTACCATCTGTCTATTTCCTCTTTCAATTCTTCTTTAGATCTGCCGGTCTTTTCCTGCATGCGACCTAACATTTCATCAAACTTTCCTTCAGAAAATTTTACATCATCATCGGTGAGTCGCCCATATTTCTGTTTGAATTCACCTCTGATTTGTTTCCATTTTCCTTCTAACTGATCATTATTCATAACATTGGTTTTTAAAGTTACATTTTAAAGATATTCATTAGGTAAGACGGGAGCTCCCAAGAAAATCCCATAATTCTCTTAAACATTTGTTATTTTTGAAATCCTAAAAAATAGCTATGAAATTTAAAAGGTTTTTATACCTGATCCTGTCTTTACTCACCAGCTGTGCAGTCACTAATCGTGTTGAAAATGACGATGTAAAACTCCAGTTTTTGGATGAATACGTTCTGCCTGCCAGTACTACTTTTCAAAATACAAAAGTGGGCGGCCTATCGGGAATAGACCGGAAAAATGGTAAATATTACCTGGTTTGCGACCAGGCTTCCAACCCAAGGATCTATGAGGCTAAAATTGATATTTCTGATAAACATATCAATTCTGTGGCAATTACGACCTTGATCGACATCAAAAAAGGGGACGAATTTTCCTCGGCCGTGCTTGATCTTGAATCGGTTCGTTATGATCAGCTACGCAATAAATTCATCATCACCAGTGAAGGTAGGATCGATTCGGGCGATGATCCGGGAATTTATACGCTTAACCATGAAGGCCTGATTGAGGAAAAGTTTCAGCTTCCCTCCTATTTTGATGCCCAGGGAAAACAGCGACCAAGAAATAACGGCGTTTTTGAAGGCCTGGCGGAAAGTATTGACAACCGCGGATACTGGGTTGCCGATGAACTGCCGCTCAAAAAGGACGGCCCAAAACCGAAGACCTATCCTACTCATTCTCATATACGCATCACCAAATACGATAAGAATACCGGTGAACCTATGAAGCAGTTCGCTTACCAACTGGAAGGAATTTCGAAAATACCCATCAATTTTTTCGCGATCAATGGAGTTACCGAACTGCTGGAGTATGCACCCGATAAATTCCTCGTCCTGGAAAGGGCATATTCAGCTGGTTATGGCCCTCACAGCAATACAGTGAAAATTTTTCAGATTGATGCTTCCGCAGCTACCAACACGCTGAACATGGAAGATCTCAAAAAAAGCGATTATGCAATTCCCGAGAAACACCTGGTGTTTAATTTTAAATCGGTAAAAGACCGGCTTACCGATGGGATTATAGATAATATCGAGGGAATGTGCTTTGGTCCAGAGCTGCCGAATGGAAACAAAACACTGCTATTGATTTCCGATAATAATTTCAATACCTATACAAAGCAATTGAACCAGTTCATACTTTTAGAAATTGAATAATAACTTCACCCCAAACGCTGTTTTTATAAATCTGCATTACTTCTACTTTACTTCCTTACCAGATTGATTAAATAAACCTGCGAATTGTCCCTGAGCAGGGCTTATTGGTTTTGCTTTTATGCCAGCAATGTAGAGCTCAATAATTTCCGATGGCCCAACTACTTCCATCATTCGGACGTCATTTCCACTAAATCCTGGCTTTAAAATGGTTCAGGAAGAC
This sequence comes from uncultured Flavobacteriaceae bacterium, assembly GCA_963741865.1. Taxonomy (GTDB): domain Bacteria; phylum Bacteroidota; class Bacteroidia; order Flavobacteriales; family Flavobacteriaceae; genus Christiangramia. Next base: position 1,028,787 of record CAVUJP010000017.1, on the reverse strand, counting down.
GCTCCCCATCGAAGAGAAAAACCCTAAATAAAAGACTTACGAAACCACTACCCGATGGATAATCTAAAAGTTTTATATTAGTCTTCTTATTATAAATAATTTTTAAAAAAGATATATAACATCATAAATAATTTTCTTTATGCCTTAATTATCGTAAAATGTTTAAATATTTACTGACTTTTATTTTACTCTCCCTTGTGGTGTCACCTGCTAGTCTTTTCGCGCAAAAAGTGAATAGCGCTTATCGCCTGCACATAAAAAAGACCAACTCCCCTGTAAAAGTTGATGGAATAATGGATGATAAGGCCTGGTCAAAGGCAGATGTCGCTAAAGATTTTTATATGATTCTTCCCACTGACACCAGTTATGCCAAGGTCCACACCGACGTAAGAATGACCTATGATCAAGAAAACCTTTATCTATTTGTAACCAATCACCACGGTATCCCGGGTCCTTATATGGTAGAATCATTAAGAAGAGATTTCTCCTTTACTAAAAACGATAACTTTCTCCTATTTATGGATCCTTTTGATGATCAAACTAATGGTTTTTCTTTTGGAGCAAATGCAGCAGGAGCTCAATGGGACGGTTTGATGTATGACGGTGGATCTGTAGACCTGAGCTGGGACAACAAATGGACTTCGGCTGTAAAAAATTATGAGGATAAATGGACCTTTGAAGCAGCTATACCCTTTAAAAGCATACGATATAAAAAAGGAATTAAAGAATGGGGTATTAATTTTGGCAGAAATGATCTAAAGACTGCTGAAAAATCCAGCTGGGCTCCTGTGCCCCGCCAGTTTCCTTCAGCCTCCCTGGCCTATACGGGCACCCTGGTCTGGGACGAATCCCCGCCATCCACAGGACCAAATATATCTTTAATCCCGTATGTATTGGCAGGAGGAAGCAAGGATTTTAATAGCCAGGCCGGGCTAAACAAACGAAGTGAAGCTGGTCTGGATGCCAAAATTGGGATAGGCTCTTCCTTAAACCTGGATCTGACGATAAACCCTGATTTTTCCCAGGTAGAGGTCGATCAGCAGGTGACGAACCTGGATCGGTTTGAATTATTTTTTCCCGAACGCAGACAATTCTTCCTGGAGAATGCAGATGTAGTGGCCGGTTTCGGTTATGAAAATATCAGACCATTCTTCTCAAGACGCATAGGCCTTAACGCTCCTATTGATTTTGGTGCCCGCCTTAGTGGGAACATAGGTGAAGACTGGAGGATTAATGCGATGAGTATGCAAACCGGGAAAGTAAATGATATCGGGCTTCCAGCTCAAAACTTCAGCGTTATAGGCATACAGAAACGAGTTTTCTCCCGTTCCAACATAAGGGCAATTTTCGTGAATAAAGAATTGCTAAACTACTCCCCAGATCCCTTAACAGATCACCCGTCCTATAACCAATTCAACAGAAACCTGGGACTGGAATATAATCTTGCTTCCTCCAATAATGTCTGGACCGGCAAAGCAATGGTTCTAAAATCCTTTAGCCCCAATGAATCCCAACAAAATTTAATTCACGCCGCCAATTTGCAATATACCAGTGGAAAACTGAACTTTAACTGGAGACATGAATATATATCGGAAAATTACCAGGCTGAAGTCGGTTATATCCCCCGCACCGGTTACTACAAGATCAATCCGAGTATTGGTTACCTTTTTTTTGGAAAGAACAAATATATCCTAAACCATGGCCCCCAGTTAAGCACTTCCATATTCTTTAATAAACACTGGGAGAAAACAGAAAATCAGACTTTGCTTGAGTATATCCTGCGGTTTCATAGCCAAAGTATATTAAGCCTCTGGGCAGGACACGATTATGTACAGCTGCAGCAGCCTTTTGACCCTACTAATTTTAGTGGTATCGAACTGGCTGCAGGCACCCAGCATCAATGGTATCGTTGGGGCGCTAAATTTAATTCTAAACCCCAGAGCCTTTTCACCTATGCATTATCATACAGTTCAGGAGGGTATTATGCCGATGGAGCCATGACAAATTATGCCGCAGAAATGGGGTATAGGTTTCAGCCGTATGTAGGAATCTCTCTTAACGCAACCTATAATGCACTGGAATTGCCTGAGCCGTGGGGAGATACAAATTTCTGGCTGGTAGGTCCGCGTCTGGATGTGACTCTGACCAATAAGGTATTCTTTACGGCCTTTGCCCAGTATAATGAACAAATGGACAACCTTAATCTAAATGGTCGTTTTCAATGGCGCTTTAGTCCTGCATCAGATTTATTCCTTGTTTATACCGATAATTATATTCCCTACCCGGTGCAGGTGCAAAACAGGGCGCTCTTACTTAAACTCACCTATTGGTGGAATTTATAAGCATTTACTGCCATTATTGAACCGAAATTTTCTGGATAGAATTTTCTGATAGAAGAAATAATCGATAATATTGAAGGGATGAATTAGGGTCAAGGCGAGGCAACACTGGTATAGGTCTGAAGGCTTTAAGTTTTAAATCATCCTTCTGGATATGAATTGAATTTAAAATCACTATAATGAAACATTTACTCCTGCTTTCACTATTCATACTATCGGGATGCCAACATCAAAAGGAAGTTGCTTCCGAAGAAGGGAAGGCTTCCCACGTAACTACATTTTATCTTATTCGCCACGCAGAAAAAAATCAAATCAATATGGAAGGTGATCCTGAATTGAACGAAAAAGGCTTGCAACGTGCGGAAAATTGGGCAAAAGTTTTTAAAGATGTCGATTTTGATGCGGTTTACAGCACGAATTATAAAAGAACGATCAAAACGGCTACACCCACCGCCAAAACACAAAATTTGGAGGTGAAAATGTATGATCCAAGCAATCTTTATGACCAGGATTTTCAAAAAGCGACAAACGGAAAGACGGTTTTAGTGGTTGGCCACAGCAATACCACGCCACAATTAGCCAACGCGATCTTAAATCAATCAAAATATAAAGATCTGGATGAAACAGAAAATGGCGCCCTATTTATAGTGGAAGTTTTTAATGACGGCACCAAGACAAGCAAGGTGTTGTATATCAATTAGAGTTCAGGATTCAGGTTTACTTCGATATTTTTATTCCGAATGCTTGAAACCTTAAAAAGCTGGTCAGCCTCATAAAGGCTGTCGAGTTTGGAAAGCTCGACATTAAGATCATTATATCCATAATTCAGATAATCTACAAAACGAATTCCTTTGATATACCGCGGATTGACAGCTTTACGAAAACGCACTCCCCCACCATCGGTCTCATAATTATAGGCCATAAAATCAACGGTATAATTTTCAGTATTAATCCAGTACAGGTATTCGTCCTGGTGATCCTCGCCACCGCCTTTTTTGTCGAAAGTCACCTTGATCTCATAATATTGTCGACCCTCAATGCTGTCCTTCCCGAGGAGTTTTTTATTGACCGCAGGATCGTTTAATCCGTAAGGCAATTCCATAAAATAGTGAACCGAATTCACCGAATTGGTATAGGCGGTGGAAAGGGAATCGGGCAATTTCATCAAATTATCTCCTAAATATCTTGAAAAACCTTTATTATCGAGCACATCCCGAATCGCACCTAATAAAGTATCCTGCTGAAATCGCTCCAGCCTGAATTCTCCTCCTTTTCGGATACTGCGATATTTTCGGTTTCTGAATTCAAAACTGATCTCCGCGTTCTCATATTTTTTACCTCCGGCTTTTTCAATGGCTTTATCTACGATCTCCTGTGCATTTTCATTCCCTTTTTCACAGGAAACAAGAAGTAATAAAACGAGTAGGATCTGCAGGTATTTCATCATTCAATTTTGGGTCTCAAAGATACATAATTGTAAAGAAATCATCTTTTCTGAATTTTATCTATAAATTCCCTAGGGGGTTTCCGATTCACCTCTCCTTTGGAGAGGTCGGAACTACCAAAAAAGCTAGTTCCGGGAGAGGTAAAATATAAAATTTCGGTTTTCCAGGGGCAAAAAGAAAAAGACGAAATACTCTTATGCCCTGGCCCGGAAATAGTTGGTTTAAAGAAATTTTTATTTTAGTATGATTTTCTCTGAAAGCTTGTATTTTTGTGGGTGTATGAAGAATAAGATCAACATAAAGAACCGAAAGGCCAAGTTCAATTATGAATTCCTGGATAAATATACAGCGGGTATTAAACTTGCCGGCACCGAGATCAAGGCAATTCGTGAAGGAAAAGCCAGTATAGCCGAAAGTTTCTGTGAATTCCAGGATCATGAGCTTTATGTGATCAATATGCATGTTGAGGAATATTCCCATGCCAGCCACTTCAGTCACGACCCGAAAAGCGAAAGAAAATTACTGCTTCAGAAGCGGGAACTCCGAAAATTGGAAAAAGAAGTGACCAATTCCGGCCTTACCATTATCCCGCTACGTCTTTTTATCAATGACCGCGGGCTTGCTAAACTCCAGATAACACTTGCAAAAGGTAAAAAGCTTTATGACAAGCGCGAAACCATCAAGAATCGGGAAAGCAAACGCCGTTTAGATCGAATTCAGAAAGAATACAGATAATTCTTCGGGAATTCCTGCGTTAACTCTAAACCGAAAGACTAATCAATGCTTAAAAACTTACTCTGCTGCATAATTTACATTGCAGCCTTTCATCTCCATGCCCAGATCAGCGGAAGCGTAAAAGATCAACAGGGAAATCCGCTTCCTTATGTAAATATTTATACCGAAAATGGCAATTTTGGAACCACCTCGAATGACGATGGTTTTTATGAACTGAAAATATCCAAGCCCGGAAATTACAGCCTTGTTTATCAGTTTTTGGGATATAAAACCCAGCGGAAAAATATCGACTATAAAGGCAATTCCCAGCAAATAGACGTTATAATGGTAACCGAAAGTACTTCGCTTGATGAAGTTACCATCAATTCCGGAGAGAATCCGGCGAACGCCATCATGCGGAAAGCCATTGCACGCCGAAAACAAAATGCCGCAAAACTGGAATCTTTCACCGCCGATTTCTACTCCCGGGGACTCTGGCGCATCAAAAATGCACCGGAAAAGATCTTAGGTCAGGAAGTTGGCGATCTGGGCGGCAGCCTGGATTCTACAAGAAGCGGAATTGTGTATCTGAGCGAAACCATTTCAAAGATCGCATTTCAGAAACCCGATGATTTTAGGGAAAAGATCATCGCCTCAAAGGTCAGCGGTGATGACAATGGTTTCAGCTTAAATTCAGCACAGGAAGCCTATTTTTCATTTTATGAAAATACCCTGGAGATCAACAGTGAACTGGTTTCTCCTATCGCCGATTACGCTTTTAACTATTATCGGTATAAGCTGGAAGGCACTTTCTATGACGACCGTGGAAACCTCATCAATAAGATAGAAGTGATTCCGAAAAGGGAGAACGACCGGGTTTTTTCCGGCTATATTTATATTGTTGACGATCTCTGGCAGATTTACGGGGTAGAACTGACCACTACCGGAAAAGCCGTACAGGTGCCTCCTATCGAGGAACTGGTTTTCAGGCAGAACTATAAATATTCAGAAAAAATTGGTCGCTATATTCAAATTTCGCAAAGTGTGGATTTCAGCTTTAATATCTTTGGATTCGGTGGTGACGGAAGATTTACAGCCGTTTACAGCAATTACGACTTCACCCCTGGATTCGATAATGACAGCTTCGGAAGAGAAATATTGAGTTTTGCCAACGCCGCCAATAAAAAAGATTCAGTGTACTGGCAGGAAATAAGGCCGGTGCCGCTGACTTCTGAAGAAATTGAAGATTATGTGAAAAAAGACAGTATTCAGGAAGTCAGGAATTCAAAAAGCTATAAAGATTCTGTGGATGCCGCTCACAATAAATTCAAAATAAGCGATATCCTGTTTGGCTATTCTCATTCCGATTCCTGGAACAATCGCTATTTCAGCATCAGCGCGCCGGTCACCGGGATTCATTTCAACACAGTCCAGGGCTGGAACGGAAAACTCGATATTAATTACACTCAGCGGCAGGGAGAAAATCAGGAAAATTTCTGGCGGATCTATTCTAATTTGAATTACGGATTAAGCGAAGAACGCTTCCGTATTCATGGCGGATTCCTGAAGAAATTCAATAATTTTTCAAAGCCTTATCTGCGTATAGAAGGCGGAACGTCTATCGAACAGATCAATAATCGTGAACCCATTTCGCCAATTTTGAATGATGCGGCTACCATTTTCTTTGAGCGGAATTATATGAAACTTTATGAAAAAACCTACGCCAGCATAGGTTACAGCCAGGAAGTGGTGAATGGTTTGCAGCTTTTTGGCGGACTTGCATGGGAAAACCGGCAGGCGCTGATCAATCATACCCATCATGTATTCATCGACCGTGATGAGGTGAACTATACCTCTAACAATCCGCTGCAGCCTGAAAATTTTGAAAGTATTCCTTTTGAAGACCATGATCTTTATAAAGTAAATTTATCGGCAGACCTAACTTTTGCGCAGGATTATATGAGCTATCCCGACGGGAAATATAATTCTTATGAAAATGATTATCCGAAGGTCCGTCTTGCCTGGGAAAAAGCCTTTGCCGCCAGTGATTCCCAATTCGAGTATGACCAGTTCAAGGCACAGGTGCGGCAGGAAGTTGCTCTGGGAAATAAGGGAACTTTCAGTTATCTGATAAACGGAGGAATATTCTCGAATGCGGATAATATAAGCCTCGTGGATTATCAGCATTTCAACGCGAACCAGACCAGAATTGGCTTTGGAAGCTATGTGGGGAAATTCAATTTAATGCCTTATTACGATTTCAGCACGAACCGCAATTATGCAGAATTTCATGCCGAGCATGATTTCCAGGGCTGGATTCTGGGCAAACTTCCACTGATAAACAAACTCAATTATAACCTTATCCTAGGCGCTCACAGGCTGACTTCTGAAGGCCGTGCTCCTTATTCAGAATATTCTGTGGGAATCGATAATCTGGGCTTTGGGAAATATCGTTTTCTCAGGTTGGATTATGTGGTTTCGGAATTCGCCGGGCATCGTGAAGGCGCTTTTATATTCGGACTTAAATTTTAATCTTTTCTCTCGTCAAGCTGAACTTGTTTCAGCTTCTAAAAATTCCTATAACTATATTTCCTGAAACAAACCGGATTGCCGCAGGCAGGTTCAGGATGAGCTTTGACAGAAAAAGGCTGAAAATTTCAATTTTCAGCCTTTAGTATTTTCTTCAGAAAAGATATGTTTATTCTTCTTCGTCTTTCTTTTCTTCTGACTTTTCTTCTTTTGAAAAATCGGTGATCCCATTTTCTATTAGAATATTATACCACTGTACGATCTTTTTCATATCGCTGGCATAAACCCGGTCTTCATCATATTCCGGAAGGATTTCAGAAAAATAAGCCTCCAGCTCTTTTTTTGAAGCTTTGTGACTGATCGTCTCTCCTCCATCTTCTTTTTCCTTAATTTTTTCCATCACCTCACCAAGGGGAATTTCTTCGGTGTAAGTATAAATGGCGATCTCGCTCAGGATGCTCACATTATGCCTCATATTAACCGCGATCTTCTTTCCATCAAGCAAAGATTTAGCGACAAATCCGCCTCTGGTTTGCGCGGTCAATTCATATAATCCCGGTTTTCCTGAAATAGCAAGAATTTTATCTAATCCCATAGTTTTTTATTTAAGTTGGCAAATATCAAATGCCGGAAGAAAATATCAAAGTTATATACGGCCTTTTTTCAAATTCGGAAAGCGCATTTTATAATCGACATTTATCTTTCCCTTGGAAATATTGGCGAGTTTGCTCTTTATAAGTCTCTTTTTCAGGCTTGAAATCTTATCGGTGAACAGAATTCCTTCGATATGATCATATTCATGCTGAATAACTCTAGCAGCCAGGCCGGAAAAAGTATCGGTGTGTTTTTCCCAGTTTTCATCGAAGTATTCAATTTTGATCTCTGGTTTTCGGAAAACATCTTCCCTGATCTCGGGAATACTCAGGCAGCCCTCGCCAAAAGCCCATTCTTCACCTTCTTCGGTAATGATCTGCGGATTGATGAAAACCTTTCGCATATTCTTCAGTTCTTCACGTTCCTTTTCGTCCAGCTCTTCGTCTTCAGCAAAAGGTTCGGGATCTATCAGGAACATGCGGATGGGAAGTCCAACCTGCGGAGCAGCAAGTCCCACCCCATAGGCATTGTACATGGTATCCCACATATTGCTTATTAATTCTTCAAGTTTTGGATACTCCTTATCGATCTCTTTCGCTTTCTTCTTCAGTACAGGATCTCCGTATGCTACAATTGGTAAAATCATTTAAACTGAATAATTTTTAATTTATATTTTATAATCTATTTGCCTCCGTTCATATTTCTAACTGCAGTTATTCTTGAAGCGATAAAAATACTGGTCAACTCCTTAGCTTCCTTGAGCAATCTGTTTGATTCGGTATCATTTCTTAAATTCTCTTCCTGAAGGAATTCAAGCCAAAAGATACATTCATCTGCTTCTTCGATTACAATGCCAAGTTTTGAAACAAATGCTTTTTTTGATTGGCCCAGGCACGCTGCTCTGTAATTTGCCGCAACTGAAGTGGAACATCTTATTAACTGACCTTCTATATGGCTCCCCAGTTTATTTTTGGGAAGACTCAAGGCAATTTTCACACATTCATGTGCAAAATTCTTTGATCGATTAATCAGTTCCATTTTCATAGCATTGAATATTATTCAATATTAAATATCCATTAATCAATCATAAAGCCATGTCTGGAGGATAATGGTCGCACTGATCTCATCTACCAGGGCTTTGTTGCGGCGTTTTTTCTTTTTGAGTCCGCTGTCAATCATACTCTGAACGGCCATTTTGCTGGTAAAGCGTTCATCCACTCTTTCCAAAGGCATTGTCGGGAATTTTTCTGAAAATTTCTTCAGGAATTCCTGGATAAAGACCTCGCTTTGGGACGGCGAATCATCCATTCTTTTAGGTTCACCCACCAAAACCCGTTCCACGTTCTCCTTTTCAAAATATTCGGTGAGAAACTTTAGAAGATCCGCAGTTGGAATGGTAGTAAGGCCGGAAGCGATGAGCTTCAATTCATCGGTAACCGCGACTCCCGTTCGTTTTTCTCCGTAATCCAGGGCTAAAATCCTCGCCATTTTAAAAATTTAGGCAAAGGTAAGGTTTATATTTGTTTGTCCATAAATATTGAAAGAGACTGTTATCTTTGGGAAAAATTCGAAAATGGAGCAGTTAAAAGCAAAAATTGAAGCGGCCTGGGAGAACCGGGAATTATTAAAAGACACAGAAACAACCGATGCCATTCGCGAGGTGATCGAACTTCTCGATAAAGGCGAATTAAGGGTCGCCGAGCCTACCGAAAACGGTTGGCAGGTGAACGAATGGGTAAAAAAAGGAGTGGTTTTATACTTTCCAATTCAGAAAATGGAAACGCTCGAAGCCGGCATCTTCGAATATCATGATAAAATACCTTTGAAAAGAGGTTATAAGGAAAAAGGAATCCGGGTGGTACCAAATGCCGTAGCCAGGCATGGAGCTTATATCTCTTCAGGAGTCATTATGATGCCAAGTTATGTGAATATCGGGGCTTATGTAGAGGAAGGTACCATGGTAGATACCTGGGCTACCGTGGGCAGCTGTGCTCAAATCGGCAAAAATGTGCATTTGAGCGGCGGTGTTGGAATTGGTGGCGTGCTGGAACCTCTCCAGGCAGCACCGGTCATTATTGAAGATAATGCTTTTTTAGGATCAAGAAGTATCGTAGTGGAAGGCGTTCGAGTAGAAAAAGAAGCGGTGCTTGGAGCCAATGTGGTGCTTACAGCCTCTACAAAGATTATCGATGTGACCGGCGAGGAGCCAAAAGAATATAAGGGACTGGTGCCTTCAAGATCGGTAGTGATCCCGGGAAGTTACACCAAGAAATTCCCTGCCGGAGAATACCAGGTTCCCTGCGCACTGATCATCGGGAAAAGAAAGGAAAGCACCAATAAAAAGACCTCTCTCAACGATGCTTTGAGAGAATATAATGTGGCGGTTTAAATCCCCTCTAACTCCCCCGAAGGAGAAGAATAAATAACAGTAAAATGATTGAAAGTCCCTCCTTTGGAGGGATTTAGGGAGGCATGAAAATACTTGTAATTCAGCTGAAGATGATTGGGGATGTGCTTACATCCTCAATCTTGTTTAAGGCGTTGCGGGACAAATATCCCAACGCCCGGCTGGATTATCTTATTTATGAGCATACAAAACCTGTGGTGGAGAATAATCCGAATATCGACCAGCTTATTCTTTTCAAACCCTTGGAACATAAATCCTTCAGCGGATTACAAAAATTAGCCACACAGATAAAAAAGGAAAAATACGATGCAGTGATCGATGTGTATTCGAAGATCAATTCGGGGATTATCACCGCTCAAAGCGGGGCAAAAATCAGAAGTTCCTATCACAAGTGGTATACACAAGCTGTTTACACCCATACTTTTCGGTATAAAAAAGAAGCGGAAACAGCTGCCGGTCTGGCCATTGAAAACCGACTTCAGTTACTAAAACCTCTGGGGAACGATTTTCCGAAAGAGATAAAACCACACATCTTCCTTTCTGAAAAAGAGAAGAAATGGGCACAAAACCTTCTCGATATCGCTGAGATCGACAAAGCAAAACCTCTTTTTATGATAAGTTTGCTCGGCAGCGGCCCTTCAAAAACCTATCCGCACGAGTACATGGCTTACCTGATGGATTATATTGCGGAAGAATCGGGAGCTGGTCTATTGCTGAATTATATTCCGAAGCAGCAAAAAGATGTGGATGATATTCTCAAACTCTGCAAAACAAAAACCAGGAGGCATACCAAATCTGAAATTTTCGGGAAAAGCCTCAGGGAATTCATGGCAATTTGTTCCCACTGCGATGCGCTTATAGGGAATGAAGGTGGCGCAGTAAATATGGCAAAAGCCCTTGATATTCCCACATTTTCGATCTTCGCGCCTCAAACTCCACGCAAGGATTGGGGACTTTACGAAAATTCAGAAAGTAATTACAGCATTCACCTGGAGGATTTTTTCAAAGATTTACTGGCAGATAAAAACAAAAATACGCTGCGCAAGGAATCGGAAAATCTTTACCTGCTTTTAAAACCAGAATTATTTGAATATAAACTGAAGGAGTTTCTAAAAAAGTTCAAATAACCTTACTTCTTCCAGAATTTCAGGCGCTTTTTAATACGCTGTTTCCGCTGGAAAGCTTTCTGAAACTGATCGGTAAAAAACCACATTTTCTCAAAGACATACTCGGGAGATTCTCCATTCAGGCTGGCATATTCTTCGGCCATGATCCTTACCATTTCCTTTTGCGGCGTCAATCGGCAGAAATTCCGGATGCGTTCGGTCTCATTTAAAGGTTTGAAAAGCATTCGGTTTAAATCCACCAGAAAAAACTTATAATCCCCGTTGCTTAGCTGAATTAATGTATTCCCCGGAGAATGATCCAGAAAAAGGATATTATTTTCGTGGAGTTTGTAAGTGAATCGGGTAAAAGCTCTCAAAATTTCTTCGTGCTGCGGAAAATCTGGATCGATCACCAGTTCCCGATACGTGAGATCATAAGGCACCTGCCGGCTCACATAAAAACTTTTTCCGAAAGCAAAAGCCGAACTTTCTTCGGCATAAGCAACAGGCTCGGGAGTACCAATCCCCTTTTCCTTTAAAATTCCGGCGTAGTGAAAAGAACGTTCCGCTTTGGATTTTCGGAAAAACCGGTAAGCGATCTTATTAACCGCGTTGGGAATTTTGAAGGATTTGATATTAAACTCAATTTCCCCGATTTTAAAAACCTTGATCGTATTTCGAGCAGGTGCGTCAAGCTTCTTTCCCTGTTCTTCAAAATGGGTAATCCCGGAAAGGATTTCTTCCCGGTACTTTTCATATTCTGTAGCGAATACTGCTTTCATACTGCAAAGCTACAATAAAGCTTTTTTTCTGAAGTTTATTTGGGTGTTTTTGAGAAGCTGAAAATGGAATTATTAACCTTAATTTTTAACTATTATCTTTGGCCGATCTATTGATTGATCTAGAGGAGGGAAACTTGAATAGGAATAACATTCCGAAAGAAAACCGAAATTTTCAATGACGATCTATCGTACACCGACAAATTCCTGAGAAAATATGCTGGACGTAAGTTGTATCATTATAAATTATAACACTTCAGAGTTCACCTTCGCCTGTGTAAAATCGATTATTGAAAATCATGATCCCCATTTTAAATGCGAGATCATAGTTATTGATAATGCTTCACGTGAGGAAGATTTTCAGCAACTCGATAAGAACATGAAAACCTTACAGGGATTTCCTATAAAACACATCGGCAGCAAGATCAATGTTGGCTTTGGTGCCGGAAATATGCTAGGCGTTCAGGAAGCTTCGCCCTGTCGTTATTTTGCCTTTGTCAATAATGACACGCTGATCACCGAAAAAAACACACTGAAAGAGCTTACGGAATTCATGGACAACAATGCCGAAATTGCCGTTTGTTCTCCGCAAATGCTGGATGAAGAGGGCAGTTTTCGCGTTACTATCGATCACTTCTCCTCGCTTCAAAGGGAAATTTTAAAAAGACCATTTCTGGAAACCTTTTTTCCGAAGAGATATCTCAATCGTAAAAAATTTTATACGAAGCCTACACGCGTAGACTATGTACAGGGTTCGTTTATGTTCATCAATGCAAAAGATTTTAGGGAAGTTGGAGGATTTGACACCAATCTTTTTCTTTATTATGAAGAATCTGATCTTTGCCGCCGGCTTTTAAAACAGAAGGGGAAATTCACTTATTTATACCCGTTTTCCACATATATTCATTACAAAAGTGCGAGCATAGAAAAGAATCTCGCCATTAAGACAGAACTTAAAATCTCACTGCTGTATTATATTCGTAAACATTTCGGTTTTTTGACTTATAAAGTGCTTTTAACCTATATGATCATTCGGTATTTCTTTACAAGCCTTATAAAACCAAAATATTTTCCGCTTTTTAAAGTTTTATGGCGGGGCGCTCATTTATCAGAATCACTGAAACAAAAACAGGAAATTATACGATGAAGATTCTGCATTTATCAGGCTTAAAAATCGGGGAGACCGGGAATTCTTTTTCGAAAACTGAACATCTCAGAATTTATTAAAAAAGTAGATTCATGGAAGTAAAAAAATTTTTACATAGAATTCTTACTTCACCGCTAAGAACTAAGAATAAGGCTTCCACACTGGAAAAACTTCTGAACAATCAGCAGCAACATGGCAAGGTGATTAACATTCACAGAATAGACAGGAGAAACGCTGGTGATTTTTATTCTGCTCCATATCATTACTATGAAGAAATAGACAGAACTTTAGACATCTTCAGTTATAAATCTTCGTCGCAAAATGAGCGGGACCATTGGGTAAAGGAAATTTCTAATAGCGCGATCATTCTGGGCGGAGGTGGACTTCTAAACCGACAAAGCTTTAAAAAACAAATGCTGGCCTTTGAAAAGCTTGCCGTGAACAATAAAAAAATAGTCCTCTGGGGAATTGGCCATAATTCTAAAAAACGAAGAGATTTTGGGAATATCCGATCCTACAATATTGATATAAATAAATTCGGATTAGTAGGCACCAGGGATTATTCGATGCCCGGAGACTATGTACCCTGTGTAAGCTGTAAGCATGAGGTTTTCGATAAATCATATGAAGTAAATGAGGAAATTGGCTTAATTTTTCACAAAAAGACGCTCAAGAAGAATTCTATTTTAAAAAAATTCAGCGATTATTCTACAACATCAAATACGCGCAATATGGAAAAAGTTGTAAATTTTATCGGAAGTAAGGAAAAGATAATTACCGACAGTTACCATGCGATGTATTGGGCATTGCTTTTAGAAAAAAAAGTGGCAGTAATTCCAAATTCTTCAAAATTTTACGATTTTAAATATAAGCCTGTTTTTACCACTTTTGAAGATTGCCTGACTGACATAAATAAAGCTTCCGCCCCCACAGGAGTGCTCGAAGAATGCCGGGAACTAAACATGAATTTTTTTCTTAAAGTGAAAGAATATCTGGAAATCTAAAATTTATTTTCCCATTATGAATGTGCTTCATATATCGGCCGGAAAAAGTTTAGGCGGTGGCCAGAAACATCTTGTAAATCTTTGCAGAGAATTAGAGGGTTTTGAGGAGAAGATCAACACCAGCATACTTTGTATAAAAAATTCAGATTTTGAAAAACACCTGATTGAGTACAAACTTAAACACTACGCTGCCCCGTTATTGATCAAGGTTGACCCGCGTTTTTTGTTCAAAATCATTTCGGTTACAAAAAAGGAAAAAATCGATCTTATCCATATCCACGGCTCTACAGCACTTACGCTGGCCATTATGGCGACAAAACTGGCTAAACTGCCGCCTTTTATTTTCAGTAAAAAGACTTCCTTCCCGATAAAAAACCGAAAACAGACGCTTTATAAATATAACCACCCGCAGATCAGGAAAATTCTTTGCGTCTCTGAAGCCACGAAACAAGTTGCTGCGGAAAGCATAAGGGATCATTCAAAACTGGTAACCATATATCATGGTTCTCATTTTAAAAATGAAACGGCTCCTTTTGATCTGCGTGAAAAACTACATCTTTCAAAAGAAAAGGTGATTGTGGGAACCATTGCTAACCACATTCGCGCAAAAAACCTCGAAACATGGGTTGCCACTATTGATGAGATCGTCAACAAAAGAAAATTGCATGGTTTCCATTTTGTGCAAATAGGCTCTTATACAGAAAGAACCATCGCTCTTGAACAGGAAATAAGAGAAAGAAAACTTGAATCTTATGTATCTTTTCTGGGCTTTATTGAGGAAGCGTCCGCTCTCATCCCGCAATTTGATATTTCCCTGCTTACTTCTCAAAGTGAAGGTCTGCCGCAATTTATTTTTGAAAGTTTCTACAATAAAACTCCGGTGGTGACTACAAATGTTGGAGGAATTCCTGAAATTATTGAAGATGGTGAAAATGGCTATTTAACTGAGCCTTTTAAACCCGCAGATTTAGCCGATAAATTGATAGCTTTGCAGAAGAATCCGGAGCTTGGCAAAAAATTCACCGAAAGGTCGCAGGAAATCTTCCTGAAAAATTTTACCACCCGGATCATGGCGGAAAAAACTTTGGCCGAATACAAAAAAGTGATCTATGGAAAATTTTGACCAGGAAGTTCAAAAGTGTCTTGAAATTATAAAAAAGGGAGGCGTGATCCTCTATCCTACCGATACTGTTTGGGGTTTAGGTTGTGACGCGACTAATGCCGATGCGATTGACCGAATTTACCAGATAAAAAAACGGGAAGAATCTAAAGCTCTTATCTGCCTCGTTTCCAATTTTAAAATGCTGGAACAGTTCGTGGAAGAAGTGCCCGAAATGGCCTATGATATTCTCAAATACGCCAAGCGGCCAACCACCATTATCTACGACAAACCTATAAGAATCGCAGAAAACCTGGTAAGTGAGGATGATACTTTAGGAATTCGAGTGGTGCGGGATGCATTTTGTTCTGAACTGATCAAAAAGATGCGAAGACCTTTGGTATCAACCTCGGCGAATATCAGCGGACAGCCAACTCCGGAAAGCTTCGATCAAATAAGTCCGCAAATTTTAAAAGAAGTGGACTATGTAGTAAATTTGCAGCGTTCAAAAAAATCGTCTAAACCATCCTCGATAATTAAGTTGAGTAACGATGGACAGGTGAAAGTGATACGCAAGTAAAGATGCCGAAACACCACAATTACAGCAAAGCATTACATCATAAGATTTTCAGCATAATTTCGGAAGCCGCCGATGAACTGTCGGTCGACGCCTACGTGATTGGCGGATTTGTTCGCGACCATATTCTCGAACGCGGCGAACCCACCGATATTGACATTGTAGCCGTAGGAAGCGGCATCGCCCTTGCTAAAAAAGTAGCAGAAAAGTTACCGGAAAAAACTCAGGTGAAGGTTTTTAAAAATTTCGGAACTGCTATGTTGAAAACAGACGGCAAAGAAATTGAATTTGTAGGAGCCCGAAAGGAAAGTTATCGCCAGGACAGCCGCAAGCCCATCGTGGAAGACGGCAGCCTGGAAGACGATCAGAACCGCCGTGATTTTACCATTAATGCCCTGGCCATAAAATTGAATAAAGAAGAATTTGGAGAACTACTCGACCCCTTCAATGGGTATGAAGACCTCCAAAAGAAGATCATTCGCACGCCACTTGATCCCGATATCACCTATTCTGACGATCCCCTGCGGATGTACCGGGCGATACGCTTCGCTACCCAGCTCAATTTCATGATCGAGAAGGAATCGCTGAAAGCTATTAGCCAAAATAAAGACCGG
Organism: uncultured Flavobacteriaceae bacterium; assembly: GCA_963741865.1. Classification (GTDB taxonomy): domain Bacteria; phylum Bacteroidota; class Bacteroidia; order Flavobacteriales; family Flavobacteriaceae; genus Christiangramia. The sequence goes on along the minus strand of CAVUJP010000017.1, from coordinate 1,012,433 downwards.
ATCAGGATCATTTCAAAGGAAAGGATTGTTGATGAACTGAATAAAATCCTGTTGAGCGACAAACCTTCCAAAGGTTTTGCGCTGCTCTATAAAACAGGACTGCTGGAGAAAATTCTTCCCGAACTGACCGCGCTCCAGGGAATTGATGAAGTTGAAGGACAGACACACAAAGATAATTTCTGGCATACGCTCGAAGTCGTAGATAATATTTCAGAAAACACCGATGATCTTTGGCTTCGATGGGCAGCCTTACTCCATGATATCGGGAAAGCACCGACGAAAAAATTTCATAAGAAGATTGGCTGGACCTTTCACGGCCACGAATTCGTGGGCGCGAAAATGGTCTTCAAATTATTTAAAAGGCTTCGGCTTCCGCTGAATGAGAAAATGAAATTCGTTCAAAAAATGGTGCTGCTCAGCTCCCGCCCTATTGCCATTGTTGATGAGAATGTGACCGATTCGGCAGTTCGAAGGCTAATTTTCGATGCAGGTGAAAATATCGAAGACCTGATGATACTTTGTGAGGCCGATATCACCACGAAAAATCCGAAACGCTATAAAAAATATCATAAGAATTTCCAGGTCGTCCGCCAGAAAATACAGGAAGTTGAAGAGCGGGATCATGTACGCAACTTTCAACCTCCGGTTAGCGGGGAAGAGATCATGAAGACCTTCAATATTCAACCCAGCCGGGAAGTTGGGCTTATCAAAGACGCGATTAAAGAGGCGATTCTCGAAGGTGATATTCCCAATGAATATGAACCCGCACGTGATTTTATGCTGAGAAAAGGAAAAGATCTGGGCTTAAAAGTTCAAAACCGATCTTAGATCAACCACCAACCAATCAAGAAGTGTTGAAAACTTAATTTTACTTCGATGAAAGACAACAAAAAAGTAGTTTACTGGCTGCTGACCGGATGTTTACTGATTTTTCTAATGGTAGTTGTAGGTGGAATTACCCGTTTAACAAACTCCGGCCTTTCAATTTCAAATTATAAACTCATCAGCGGAACCATCCCGCCACTCAATCAACAGGAATGGGAAGAGGCTTTTGAGCTTTACAAACAGTATCCCGAATATCAGAAGCTGCATTATCACTTCAATCTAGAAGATTTTAAATCGATTTACTTTTGGGAATGGATCCACAGGGTGATCGGCCGTTTGATAGGGGTGGTATTCCTTATTCCTTTTCTTTATTTTCTTGTTAGGAAACAATTATCACAACCAACTATAAGAAAAGCGCTGATCCTTCTGGCTCTGGGAGCTTTTCAGGGATTTCTAGGCTGGTATATGGTAAAAAGCGGACTTGTGGATATGCCGTGGGTGAGCCATTATCGGCTTGCCGCGCACCTTACCACCGCGTTCATCACTTTTGCCTACACCCTCTGGGTAGCCCTGGATATTCTTTATCCTGAAAAGAAATTAGTAGATAAAAATTTTAGAAATCTCGTGAGGTTTGGATTAGGGGTTTTACTTCTTCAGATCATCTGGGGAGCTTTCGTGGCCGGGCTCGACGCCGGTTTTATTCATAATTTCTGGCCTATGATGGCTGAAGGCAGGCTTATCCACGAAACTGTATATACCGAAAAATCTCCGGTATGGAGAAATTTTGTAGAAGGCAAAAGTGGTGTTCAGTTCATTCATCGCTATCTCGCCTATATTGTTGTTATTGTTATTGGTTATATCTGGTACCGGTCAAGAAATCTGCAATTTTCACTTACAGGTCCGCAGAAAAATGGAGTGAATTTTCTCCTTTTCATGGTGTTTTTTCAATTCCTACTGGGGGTTTTTACGCTTATTTATGCCGTACCAATTTGGTTAGGAGTACTGCATCAGGTAGGAGCATTCATGCTTTTGACAGGAATGACTTTTACGCTCCACAGATTTAGCAAATAGCTTATTTTTCCCGACTAAAATTTTATCTTTGTACTCCAAATTTTAGTGTTATGGTTTACAGATTCAGAGTGATTCTCGATGCGGAAGAAGATGTGTTCAGGGATATTGAGATGCTTCAGGAAAGCACCCTGGAAGATTTGCATAATGTAATAGTCCAGTCTTTTGGTTTCGACGGAACCGAAATGGCTTCCTTTTACATCAGCGATGAAAAATGGAACCAGGGCGAAGAAATCCATCAGTTTGACATGAGCGGAAATGATACTTCCATCAGGCTGATGAATGAAACAACGCTGGATAGTGTCGTTTCTGAAGACCAGACAAAACTAATTTACATTTACGATTTTCTTAAAATGTGGACCTTTTTCGTGGAACTCGCTCAAATAGCCGAAGTCGAAGAAGGCCGTGATTACCCCAATCTCATGTTCGTACATGGACAAATTCCCGATAACGCTCCCGACAAAGAATTCATCGGGGAAGATGAAAATTCGGGTCTTAATGGAGATTTTGACGCGTTTGACGGTGATAATTTTGATGATTTACCGTTTGATGAAGAATGGAATTAATCAATCGCTTTCAGCTAACTTTTCTTCTTTTTCTTTTTAACTCATTCAATTTTTAACTCATTTACTCTCTATAATAAATGCTCAACCTATATAACGCTCAAATTGAATCGCTTTCCATTCACCGCGTTGGCAACAAAAGCCGTGGTGAAAATATTTTTCTTTCGGCATCTACTTTTCATTTGAATGATGAGATCAAGCCTTTGATCAAGGAATATTTTCTGAAACCATTCCGCGAAAAAGAAGAATCTTATTATCGTTTTCAACATGAAACCGACCTGGAATTCAATGAGCTTTACAATCTTTCGAATTCAATTTTTGACGATCCCTTAAATAGTCATGAATATTCAAAGAAGATCGCCACTCTCTTGTATGAGCAGTCCAGCCACCCACATATCAAAAGCGGTGAAGTTTACGTGGTGTATTTTGAAAATATGCAGTTGGACAATGAGAAAGTTTCGGCCATTGGTATCTTTAAGTCAGAATTGAAGCATGATTTTCTTCAATTTGAGCAAAAAGGAAGCAACCTCGAAATGATCGTTGAACAGGGAGTGAATCTTAATAAACTGGATAAAGGAGCCCTGATCTTCAATAAAAATCGTGCTGAAGGTTACAAAATCTTATCGGTTGATTCCAATCGTTATGATACCAAATACTGGCTGGATAATTTCCTCGGAGTGGATGTGCTCGCCGATGAGAATTACTTCACCAAAAACTACCTGAATTTCTGTAAGAATTTTGCGAAAGACGTGGTGTTACCTGCGGAAGATAAGAAGCAGGAAGTGATGTTCATGAACCGAAGCATGGATTATTTTGCCAAAAATGATGATTTTGAGGAAAGTAATTTTATGAATTCGGTAATCGATAATCCCGCACTGATCCCGGAATTTCAGAATTATAAAACAGAAAAAGCTCCGAAATACAAGGTAGAAGACCTGAGTAATTTTCCTATTTCCAACAAGGCCGTGACCGATGCGAGGAAAAAGATCAAGAATGTGATCACCCTCGATACGAATATCCAGATCAAAATGGATTTTGTAAACGCAGAATCAGCGGAAAAATTTGTGGAAAAAGGCTGGGATGAGGAAAAGCAAATGTATTATTACCTGGTTTATTTTAATAAAGAGGAGAAGAAATAGGCTGTAGGCTGTAAGCTGTAAGCTGTAGGGTAAAAATATAAATATGTCATTCCGAGCAAAGCGACGGAATCTCAAACTTGGCAGTGACGAAATTTTCACTAACTTTTACATAAAGCTGAAAGCTACTCAAGCATTCGCTGAGTATTTACATTATCGTAATTACGCTTGACAAAATCAAGGGCAGTTCGCAGGATCTGCCCCATGGTACTGGCGCGTTTAAACTTCATGTCTTTGGAAAACGAATACAGATCCTGACGCAGCTGTTTCACATTCTCCTTGGTAGAAACATGATCATTGATCATACAGCGAATCAATTCTTTATATCGGCTCTTGGTATTGATCATCCTCTTGGCCAAAAGCGAACGTTCTTCCTTTCTATACTGCTCAATCGAAGATTCTTCGAGCTTTTCTGAAACCAGCTTTACCATCTTATAGTTTTCCTTAAAAAACTGCGGACGATATATCTTCAAATTTCCTTCAAAGCACTGCTGATCGAAATCTATCGCCCGAATCTGGTATTCCACATGATCGAAATCGTGAGTAGGAATCACCACGTAATTATAAGAACGCATGTCTCCCAACAGCCGAACCGTGCAGCGTTCATTGAATTTTACAAACTGTTTGGCAATTTGCGTCTGCGCCCTAAGATCACATTCCGGCAGGTGATCATCAATAAAAACATCACCGGGAATTCCCGCAATATGTTCTTCGATCAAAGTATCTTTATAAACCAGGAAATTGATCCGGTGGGGAGAAAGCAAGATGTTCAAATTCGAGTCCGTAAATCCGGGAAGCATCGGCTTTTTTTACATAAAAATAAGTGAAACTGTCATTCAGAATATTCCGCACTTTCACACGAAAGGGTTTCGAATTTCCGAAGGTACAGTAATCAATAGCATCTACATTCAGCCATTCCAATGAATCTTCACTTCCGTCGGAATGCAAAATGGTATAGACCTTCTTTAAGCTGGTATCGATCTCCTTCCGCTCATGATCGGCATAATAGCAACGCACCCAAAAAGTATCTTCGTCATGCTGGTCATAAACGACGATAGAGCCTGAAAACCTCAGCAAATCCTCATAAAAAACCGGAATTTTTGTATTGCGATTATATTTAGCCAGATATCGGTTGAAGCGCTCATTAATAGGAAATGCGGGCTTCTTCTTTGACATCAGTTTTTCCTCCATAGATCGGACGTGTTTTTCTCAAAATTAAGCCTATTATAGGGAAAGATGTAACAAAATCCTATTTTAGGCGTCGTATTTTTAAACACTTCATCAATCTTGGAAACAATTTTAAGTCTAAATAATCTCACGAAGCGATTCGGAAGGATTACCGCCGTAGACAATCTCAGCTTCAGTATTGAAAAAGGAAATGTATATGGGATTCTGGGCCCGAACGGCAGCGGAAAATCCACTACCCTGGGCATGGTGCTTAATGTGGTGAACAAATCCTCCGGAGATTTCAAATGGTTTAACGGCAATTCTTCGACTCACGAAGCCTTAAAAAAGGTAGGAGCTATTATCGAACATCCTAATTTCTATCCCTATATGACCGCCGAGCAGAACCTGGCTCTGGTATGTAAAATAAAGGGAACTGACACTAAAAAAATTCACGAGAAACTTGAAATTGTAGGTTTACTGGATCGAAAAGATAGCAAATTCCGGACATTTTCACTGGGAATGAAACAAAGGCTTGCCATCGCCTCTGCCCTGCTGAACGATCCTGAAATTTTAATTCTCGACGAACCTACTAATGGTCTCGATCCGCAGGGAATACATCAGATAAGGGAAATAATCAGGCAGATTGCCGCAGGGGGCACTACCATTCTACTTGCTTCACATTTACTGGATGAAGTGGAAAAAGTTTGCTCGCACGTGGTGATCATCCGCAAAGGCAAAAAACTTTACAGCGGTCCGGTTGATGAAATCGTGAACAGCCACGGATTTTTTGAATTGAAAGCCGGAAATATGGCGGAGTTGGAAAATTTGCTGAAAGATCACCCGAAAATTGGAAAGATCACTCAGAAAGATGGCTATTTAACCGCCATTCTTGAAGAACCCATGGAGGCTGAAGAAATCAACCATTATCTATTCGACAGGGGCTTAACACTTTCTTACCTTAACAAGCGCAAAGAAAGCCTTGAAGAACAGTTCCTTCAGTTAACTAATCAAATCTCTCAGAATTAATGCTACGTTTACTCCAAATAGAATACGATAAATTGCGGTACAGCCGTTCTGCCAGAATTCTCATCATTACTTATTTTATCCTAATCACTTTCATCGCGCTGATCGCTTCCATAGAATTCAAGCTTGGAGATATCGAGTTCAGAGTGGCCGACCAGGGAATTTTCAATTTTCCATACATCTGGCATTTTAACGCTTATATCGCCGCGTTGCTGAAAATCTTTCTGGCCATCGTGATCGTTTCCATGATGTCTAATGAATACAGCAACCGCACCATCAAACAGAACCTGATAGATGGCTTAAGCAAGAAGGAATTCGTACTCTCCAAATTCCTCACAGTACTTGTATTTTCAGGGATTTCAACGCTTTTTCTTTTTGTGGTTTCCCTGATATTAGGATATTCCTTCTCAGATTATACCGAAATCTCCATTGTCTTTTCCGACCTGGAATATCTTTTTGCGTATTTCATCAAACTTACCGGATTCTTCGCTTTCTGTATGTTTCTGGGAGTCCTGGTAAAACGCTCAGCTTTTGCGCTAGGTTTCCTGGTGGTCTGGTACATTTTTGAGAATATTTTGTATGCAGTGCTGAATTTTAAAGTTTTTAAAGGCACCGATATCTCCACCAATATTATGCAATTCTTTCCGCTGGAATCAATCAGCAACCTGATCAAAGAACCTTTTTCCAGGCTGAATGCAGTACAGACCGCCGCCAGCCAGATAGGTTCTCATTTGGATAAGGATTATGGGATTCACTGGTATCAGCTGATGATTGTGATTTTGTGGACGATTATTTTTGTAGGGGGATCTTTGTACCTTCTTCGGAAAAGGGATCTCTAAACAAGGTGTTGAATGCGGCTAATTGCGGGTAACTTAATTTTCTTCTTAGTATTTACTTCCTTCTGCTGGTCGCAATCAGGATTGAATGACTGCTCCGGTGCTGTCCAGATCTGTGGGGATGGGGCAATTTCAAGTAATGCAAATGGAACGGGAATCCAGGAAATTTCAGCTCTTAATGCCTGTTCCAGTGAAGAACATAACAGCTTATGGCTTAAAATTGAAATCACCAAAAGCGGCAGCTTGGGCTTTAACCTGATCCCAACCAGCAGCAATATTTCTATCGATTATGATTTTTTCATCTATGGTCCCAATGCCAGTTGTGATAATCTGGGATTTGCCATCAGGTGCTCTACCACGAATCCCAATGCCGCCGGGTCTATGAGTAATCATACCGGCATGAACGATACTGCAACAGACACCAGTGAAGGCCCTGGTCCCGACGGCAATAATTTTGTAAAATCTCTCGATGTTCAGGTTGGCGACACTTATTTTATTGTAATTGACCGCCCTATCGGAAATAGTCCTTTTGAGCTGGAATGGACCGGCACGGCTACTCAGGGTGGTTCTCCTTTCCCCCAGGGACCTGAAGCTAATAAGCCCGAAGACCTTCAGCTATGCAATGCACGCGGCACTGCCGATTTCAATGTTTCAAGTACCCAAAATCAAATTACGACCCAGAACGGCACCACGACCACCTACCATGAATCTCTGGCGGAAGCCGTGGATAATACCAATTCCATTACCGGAAATTACACAAGTACCGCACCTGTCAAAACCCTGTATGCCCGGGTGGAAAACGATCTAACAGGTTGTGCCGAAATAGTGGATTTCGACCTTATCATCAATCCGGGACCGCAGATAGCGCTGGAATATACCCTTGAAAAATGCGATCTTGATTTTTCCGGGAATGAAATTTTTGAGCTTTCACAGGCTGTCCCCGATATACTTCAGAATCTGAATCCTGCGAATTTTGAAGCTGCTTATTTCGAAAATCTTTCTGATGCCGAGAATGGAATCAATGCAATTTCGCCAGATTATCTTTCCGCAGGCGGCATGGCCTATATTAAATTATGGGAAAAGGGAAATCCCGACTGCTACAATATTTCTGAAATCACGCTTAAATTGAATATTCCTCCGCAACTGGAATCTTATTCAGTAGTTCAGCCCATTGTGAATGCCAATACCAATACCGTCACCCTCAACTTTCCTTTAGATACAGATTATGAATATTCCCTCGGAAGTATCGACGGGCCTTACCAGGAAAGTACCACCTTTGAAAATGTGAATTCTGGTTTTCAGCCCCTTTATATCAGGGATAAAAAGGCCTGCGCTATCATTCAAACCGAAGTTGCCGTACTGGGATATGATAATTTCTTTACTCCCAATAACGATGGAATTCATGATCGCTGGCAGATTAAAGGAATTGCTGAAGCTGCAGGACCTCAGAACCAAATATATATTTTTGATCGCTATGGAAAACTTCTCAAAAAAATGAAAGCTTCTGAAGATGGATGGAATGGCACTTTTAACGGGAAACCTCTTCCCACCGATGATTACTGGTTTCGCGTAGGTCTGAAAAACGGCGTCGAATTCAATGGTCACTTCACCCTGAAAAGGTAGTCTTAAGGAATTGCTTTAGGCCTGATAATTGCTTATTTTCGTGAGGCTATGAAAAAAAGAATATCAGCTGAATGAAATTTAATATCCAATCAGATTATAAGCCTACGGGCGATCAACCGAATGCGATCAAACAGCTCGTGAGCGGTTTAAACAAAGAAGAAAGATACCAGACATTGTTAGGGGTAACCGGCTCGGGAAAAACCTTTACCGTTGCCAATGTGGTCCAGGAAGTGCAGAAACCTACGCTGGTTCTGGCGCACAACAAAACACTGGCAGCACAGCTTTATTCGGAGTTCAAGCAATTTTTTCCCGATAACGCCGTGGAATATTTCGTGAGTTATTACGATTATTATCAGCCGGAAGCTTTTATCCCCACTTCGGGAACTTATATCGAAAAGGATCTTTCGATCAACGAGGAAATCGAAAAACTCCGTTTAAGCACTACTTCTTCCCTTTTAAGCGGAAGACGGGATGTCATCGTGGTGGCTTCGGTTTCCTGTTTATATGGTATCGGGAACCCGGTGGAATTCCGAAAAAATGTGGTTTCCATTGAAAAAGACATGGAAATTTCCAGAACGAAATTCCTTCATAGCCTGGTGCAAAGCCTTTATTCACGTACCGAAGCAGAATTCAGCTCACGGAAATTTCAGAATAAAAGGTGATACCGTGGACGTTTTCCCTAGTTACGCCGATAATGCTTTCCGAATTCATTTTTTTGGGGATGAAATTGAGGAAATTGAGGCCTTTGATCCCGGCACCAACGATATCATTGAAAAATATGACCGCCTGAACATCTATCCGGCCAATATGTTCGTGACCTCTCCCGATGTGCTTCAGAATGCGATCAGGGATATTCAGGACGACCTGGTAAAACAGGTGAGTTATTTTCAGGAAATAGGAAAAACCCTGGAAGCGAAACGTCTGGATGAAAGAACAAATTTCGACCTGGAAATGATCCGTGAACTTGGCTACTGCTCCGGAATTGAGAATTATTCTCGATATCTGGACGGAAGAAAACCCGGCACACGGCCTTTCTGTCTCCTGGATTATTTTCCTGATGATTATTTGATGGTGGTAGATGAAAGTCACGTCACCATTCCACAGGTGCACGCCATGTATGGTGGCGACCGTTCCCGAAAGGAAACGCTGGTGGAGTATGGTTTTCGCCTGCCTGCCGCTATGGATAACCGTCCGCTGAAATTTGAAGAATTCGAGGCGCTTCAGAATCAGGTGATCTATGTAAGCGCGACCCCGGCCGAATACGAACTTCAGAAAAGCGAAGGAGTTTATGTGGAACAGGTGATCAGGCCAACGGGACTTCTTGACCCGGTGGTGGAAGTGCGCCCAAGCCTGAACCAGATCGATGATCTTATCGAGGAAATTCAGCTTCGCGTTGAAAAAGATGAACGTATTCTGGTGACGACACTTACCAAGAGAATGGCCGAGGAACTGACAAAATATTTAACCAGAATCGATATTCGCTGCCGTTACATTCATTCCGATATTGATACCCTGGAACGCGTGGAGATCATGCAGGACCTGAGAAAAGGACTTTTTGATGTGCTTGTGGGAGTGAACCTGCTTCGGGAAGGCCTGGATTTGCCCGAGGTTTCACTCGTCGCCATCATTGATGCCGATAAGGAAGGTTTCTTACGCAGCAATCGTTCCCTCACCCAAACCATTGGTCGCGCGGCCCGTCACGTGGAAGGAAAAGCGATTCTATATGCTGATAAGATCACCAATTCCATGCAGACAACAATAGATGAAACCGAGTATCGCCGGGAGAAACAGATCGCCTATAACAAGGAAAATAATATAACCCCTAAGCCACTGGTAAAGAAATTCGACAGTGCCCTTATTCGCAAAAAGCTCGATATTTATGAGCATGAGGTAAGGCCAGATCTGAAAGCTGCCGAAGAAGAGGCCGAATATCTTACCAAACCACAAATAGAGAAAAAGATCCGCGAAAAACGGAAAGCCATGGAAGCAGCAGCAAAGGAACTGGATTTTATGCAGGCAGCGAAGCTTCGGGATGAAATTAAGATGTTACAGGAAAAAATTAAAGAAATGGCATAAACTTTTCTGTATTTTTAATTAAAAAATAACATATATTTACCTCAGCCTTAAACATTTAAAGTTTTCCTGAAATGTCAGACAAACCTGTTTGACCATGAAAGCATTTTTCCTAATTGTATGCATTTTCATCTGCAGCCATGATTTTGCCCAGGTAGGCATTGGCAATACTGATCCAAAGGCCCAGTTGGATATTTCAGCAACCAATCCTGCAAATCCCGAAGTCATAGATGGAATCCTGATTCCCCGAATCGAAAGATTTCCGGTAACCAATCCTGGGATTAATCAAAACGGAATCCTGGTGTTTTTAAATAAAACCGTTGGATCGTATAATCCCGGTTTTTACTACTGGAGTTCTTCCGAAAATAAATGGAAAGCAATAGGAAGTGATGCCGCCTCTTCCAATTTCTATAAACCTGGCAGCTCGTCAAGTCCGAATAACATTATCGATCAGATCTATCGTGAGAACAGTATCGGGATTGGGACCGATCAAATTAGCTCCCGTCTGGAAATTGCCATCGCTTCGGGAAAAGATCTGAGTCTGAAAAAAGGATTGTCGGTAGATAATGCCAATTCCGCTACCGATAATCTCACCACTTACGGAATTGTTAACGATAACCGAAGCTCCACTAACGGCACCAAATACGGTATAAAAACGAATGTTGGCGGCACAGGAACCGGAATCCATTATGGAATTTTCAATGAAACTTACCAAAATACTGGCACGAATGATATCTATGGAATCTTTAACAGGATAGGAAGAACTTTCGGCGCGAAGAGCAATAATTATGGTATCTACAGCGAAATTGGGACAATTCAGGGAGTGGGAAACATCTATGGAATTTACAGTATCGCTCTCGGCGACAGCAACAGTAACGTCTATGCGGGTTATTTTGCCGGAAGGCTGGGAATAGGCACCGCTCCCGATACCGATTATGTACTTCCAACCGTCAGAGGACTGGAAGGCCAGGTAATGATGCTTAATGCTTCGGGACAGGCTTCCTGGGCAAATGCCGGATTTGAGAACTATTCTTCGGTCACCAGCGCCACAGGAAATTTTACGATTTCCGATGAAATTGGAACATTAAGGATCAACGATGGGATTACCGGCATTGTGCTTCCGCAGGCGAGCGCGAATAAAGGCCGGATCATCCGACTTATAAATTGGGCTGGCAATTCTGAAAAAGCTTTTATTTTCCAGGGAGGTGATGATCTTTTTGATGTCAGAACCAATTCGAAGATCACCAGTATAAAGCCTCAACAACTCTTTACCCTTCAAAGCGCCGGTAATCGATGGCTGTTATTGGATTATTAAAAAAAAGGCGTTCGCAATTGCGAACGCCTTTTTAACTAACTAATCAAACTAAAACCTTAAGTTTAGGCAATTTCGATCATTCGTTTTGCCTGCACCTTTGCTTCTTCTTTCTTCGGAAGAGCAATTTCAAGCACTCCATTGTTATAAGAAGCTGAAATCTTTGTGTTATCTACAGATTCCGGCAAACTAAAAGCTCTTTTAAAAGTGCTGTAGCTGAATTCTTTTCGGGTGAACCTGCCATTATCTTCAGTAGTTTCGTTTTCTTTTTTGTCTTCTGAAGAAATTGTAAGAACATCATTCTCCAGCTCAATATTGAAGTCTTCTTTAGACTTTCCGGGAGCAGCTACCTGCACGTTAAAACTTTCTTCGCTTTCCTTAATGTTAACTGCAGGAATACTGGTTCCTATGCTGTTCACGTTAGTAGTCCCTCCAAGCCAGTCGGTTTTGAACATGTCGTCAAAAACAGATGGCAACCAGTTGTCGTTTCTTTTAATTAAACTCATGACTTGTATATTTTAGGGTTAATAATCAAATTTTTCATTAATTCCATAGCAATTCAAATACCATTCAGATTTACCTGTCTTTTTGGCATTAATAAGAAAAGTTTTACTGTCATTATGACTTATTTGGGGATTTTTATGGTTTTAAGATTAAGAAGTTTAACTACCTTTATGGGAAATAAGCTTTAATGCAGCACCTATCTAATAAACTGGTTACTTTCTTTAATTCGGTAAGAAATAACATTGCTTTCTACCCTACTCTGCTGGCAGCTTTCGGTTTTAATTTTGCCTTCTTCATGATCTACCTGGAAGACAGGGGAATTTCAACTTATCTTCTGGAAACAGTGCCCGTTTTAGTGGTAGATAACGGGAATACAGCCATGACGCTTTTAAGTTCATTTATCACTGGGCTTATCTCCATGATGGTTTTCAGTTTCTCCATGGTGATGGTATTGCTTAACCAGGCTTCCAGTAATTATTCTCCCCGGCTACTGCCGGGTTTGATCTCAGATAAAAATCACCAAATAATCCTGGGAATTTACCTTTTTACCATTCTCTACTGTATTTTTATCCTTTTTTCCATCCAGCCAACCGGCGACAAATACCAGGTTCCTGGATTTGCTGTGTTGCTGGCCATCCTTTTTACGGTGGTATGTATTTGCGCCTTCATTTATTTTATTCATAATATCTCTCATAATATTCAGATCAATAACATTCTGGATCAGATTTTTCATCTTGCTGAAAAAAGGCTGTCTCACCTTATTGAAGCCGAAAATGGCGCAGAAAAAGATTTTCCTGATACTTCAGGCTGGCATGGATATCATTCGGAAAAGACTGGATATTTTCAGAATGTCGCTCTGAATAACATTATCAATATTTGTAAAAAGCAGGAAACTAAAATTGAAATATTACCGGTAAAAGGAATATTTGTGCTTCAAAGAATTCCGCTGTTTAAATCGGAAAAGGAACTCGACGAAGATACTGTCAAAGAAATTTTATCGAATTTTAACTTTGCCCGCGGTGAACTGATAGCCGATAATTACGCGCTGGCTTTTAAACAGATCACCGAAATTATTGTGAAAGCAATGTCTCCCGGTATTAATGACCCGGGTACCGCCCTCAATGGAATTGACTATCTCACCGAACTTTTTGCCCTTCGGATGAAGAAGCGGGATCAATCTATCATAGGGAAGGATGATGAAATTTATGTGAAAGTGTCAACTGTAAATTTTGCAGAGTTGATGTATAATGTATTAGCCTCTATTCGCGTATACTGTAAACACGATATTATTCTTATTCAAAAGCTCAGTATCATGTTTCTTTACCTGAAATCTCAGGAAGCAATTCATCCATATTATTATGATACCATTGAAGAGGAAGCAAATATCCTTTTGGAAGACGCTTACGGGAACATAGAAAATAGGAGTGATCTGAAGGTTATTATTAAACTTGCCAGAAAACTGGGGTTAAAAACCGACAAATTTAAAATTGATGATTTACCTTTGAAGCATGGCATTAACGAATAACGATATTTTCAAAAAACTACGGGTAGCGCATCAGCTCACCAATGACGACATTGTAAAGATTTGTGAACTTGTAGACTTTAAAGTAACCAAAAGCGAACTGGGAGCAATTTTCAGAAGAGAAGGACACGAGAAATATATGGAATGTGGAGACCAGTTCCTGAGGAATTTTCTCGACGGACTTATCATTCATCTTCGCGGGCCAATGCCGAAGAAGAAGTGAGACTTTAGATTTTAGACTTTAGAAAAATTAAAAAAGGAACGAGATTTTAAAAATCATCGTTCCTTTTTTAATGTTAATCTCCTGATTTAAGTTTTATCTCACCAGCTTTTTATATTTGATACGTTTCGGCATTACATCGCCGCCAAGGCGTTTTTTCTTGTTCTCTTCATAATCTGAAAAACTTCCCTCAAAGAAATATACCTGAGAATCACCTTCAAAAGCCAGAATATGGGTACAAACTCTGTCCAGGAACCAACGATCGTGAGAAATGATCACTGCACAACCGGCAAAGTTCTCCAGGCCTTCTTCCAATGCACGCAACGTATTTACATCAAGGTCATTAGTAGGCTCATCAAGCAACAGTACGTTTCCTTCTTCTTTCAGGGTCATGGCCAGGTGAAGCCTGTTTCGCTCACCACCGGAAAGCATGCTTACTTTTTTATTCTGCTCACTTCCACTAAAATTGAAACGGCTTAAATAAGCTCTTGAATTCACCTGTCGGCCGCCCATCATGATCAATTCCTGCTCATCGCTGAAGTTCTGCCAGATGGTTTTTTCAGGATCTATATTCGCATGACTTTGATCTACATATGCAATTTTCGCAGTTTCGCCGACTTCAAAATTTCCCTTATCGGGTTGCTCTTCTCCCATGATCATTTTGAAAATAGTGGTTTTACCGGCTCCGTTAGGACCAATAATTCCCACGATTCCTGCCTGCGGAAGATTGAAATTAAGATCTTCGTAAAGCAGTTTATCACCAAAAGCCTTGCTCACGCCTTTCGCTTCAATCACATTTGTTCCCAGGCGTGGTCCATTCGGGATATAAATTTCCAGCTGCTCATCCATTTTCTTCTGGTCCTGGCTCAGCAGTTTATCATAATTGTTCAGCCTTGCTTTTTGCTTTGTTTGTCGGCCTTTCGGACTCATTTTCGCCCATTCAAGCTCCCTTTCCAGAGTTTTCTGGCGCTTGCTGGCCTGCTTTTGTTCCTGTGCGAGACGTTTTGATTTTTGATCAAGCCATGAGGAGTAATTTCCTTTCCACGGAATACCTTCTCCCCTGTCGAGTTCAAGGATCCACCCGGCGACATTATCAAGAAAATAACGGTCGTGAGTCACCGCGATCACGGTTCCTTTATATTGCTGAAGATGATGTTCCAGCCAGTGAACCGATTCTGCATCAAGGTGGTTGGTGGGCTCATCCAGTAATAAAACATCGGGTTCCTGAAGCAGTAAACGGCAAAGCGCCACCCTTCTTCGTTCACCTCCTGAAAGTACCGAAATCTTCTTATCTGGTTCCGGAGTACGCAGGGCATCCATGGCGATCTCCAGTTTTGTATCGAGTTCCCAGGCGTTGCTGGCATCGATCTTATCCTGAAGCTCAGCCTGCTTATCCATAAGCTTCTGCATCTTATCAGCATCTTCATAGACTTCCGGAAGACCAAACATATCGTTGATCTTGTTATATTCATCGAGAACAGCGACGGTTTCAGCCACTCCTTCTTTCACCACATCCAGTACGGTTTTATTTTCATCCAGCTCAGGCTCCTGCTCAAGAAGACCCACGCTGTAATTTTGAGAAAAGGCCACATCTCCCTGAAAATTCTGATCTTTTCCCGCAATGATATTTAAAAGCGTGGATTTTCCGGAACCATTAAGCCCCAGAATACCGATTTTCGCTCCGTAGAAAAAACTTAGATAAATATTCTTCAACACCGGAGTATTCGCCCTCGGAAAGGTCTTTGTCACTCCGGACATTGAAAAAATCACTTTATTATCGTCTGCCATATATCTTTATATTTTAATTCCAATATTTTTGAGTCAGCAAATATCTGCAAATTTTCACAGATTTCAGCCCTTATAAACGCCTAATAATCTCATTACAACCAGCATTTGCCCTGTATGATAAGCGCTGTGTTCGATGATAAGCATCAGCTCTCTTAAAAGTGTGTGGTTTTCAGAATTTGTTACCGGCGCATCAAGTGGATTATTCTCATCCATTACATAATCTTTGAACAATTTCCGGTCTTCAAAGAATTCCTTCTTCAGCTTTTCCCAGCTTGCCTCATCTTTAGGAGTTTTGGAGTCGGGCCAGTAATCATCGGGCCAATTACTGGTTTCATATTCGCCGGAAATGGTATATTCCAGGATGTCTTTTTGAGCGAAGGTGATATGAAAGAAAAGCTCATAAAAAGAATAAGGCAATCCTTCCGGCCGAATTCCAATTTTCTCGTAAGGTATTTTCTTCAGCATTTCATCTACAGGCATAAAAGCCTCTCCTCCCATCAGGTGTGTAGTAAGCTGTTTTCTGATCTCTTCCACGATTCTCTTTTTTAGTTGAATCTTAAAGTTAAAAAAAGGGATTCGCAGGGAAAAGTTTTTAGCAGATGTTTCTGATTTTCCAGCTGCCGAAGGAAAGATTTTTACGGGATGAGTAATTTATTGCAGGGAAATTCAGTTTAAACTCTTCCTTTAAGAGCATTAAAAACCCATGAAATAAAGAAAAAACCTATTCCTGTGGTCGAAAAGCCGATGGCATAATCATTATATTTTAAAACTCCCAATAGTACCAGCGCTGTTCCCACCAGAAACATCAAAAAAGAAGCCCATCCGAAGATGGTGTTTTTATTCATTCCCATAATTCACATTTATTTACAAATATCGGCTATTTTAATGATTCTTTATCTTCAAGTCTTCAGGTGATTTTGTATTTTAGCCCGACACCTTTCTGAAATAAAAATCTTAATAATTTTTCAGAATAACAGATTATATGAAAATTAATCTCTTATAAAAGCTGTAAATATTGTAAATAATTCAACAGAAATGGATATTAACTTCAATAAGAATGAAGATCATAACAAGCTTCTGGTTTCGGCAATGCGACAGAAGCTGGCAAAAATAAAGCTGGGCGGCGGCGAAAAACGTATCGAAAAACATCATGCCAAAGGAAAAATGACCGCCAGGGAAAGAGTTGATTTTCTCCTGGACAATCCGGAAAAGGCTATTGAAATCGGTGCTTTCGCCGGTGACGGAATGTATAAGGAACATGGAGGCTGTCCCAGCGGCGGTGTGGTTGTCAAGATCGGTTATATTTCCGGTCAGCAATGTATAGTCGTTGCCAATGATGCCACGGTAAAAGCCGGGGCCTGGTTCCCGATAACCGGAAAGAAAAACCTTCGCGCCCAGGAAATCGCCATCGAAAACAGGCTTCCGATTATCTATCTGGTTGACAGCGCGGGCGTTTACCTGCCTATGCAGGACGAAATTTTTCCCGATAAAGAACATTTCGGAAGGATCTTTAGGAACAATGCGGTGATGAGCAGCATGGGAATTACACAGATCGCAGCGGTCATGGGAAGTTGTGTGGCTGGTGGCGCTTACCTGCCCATTATGAGCGATGAAGCCCTGATCGTTGAAAAAACCGGAAGTATTTTCCTTGCCGGAAGCTACCTGGTAAAAGCAGCCATCGGCGAATCTGTAGACAATGAAACCCTCGGCGGTGCTACTACTCATAGTGAGATCAGCGGTGTAACCGATTATAAAGCGAAAGATGATGAAGATGCCTTAAACCGAATAAAAAATATAATGGACAAGATCGGCGATTTTGAAAAAGCTGGTTTTAACCGAAAAGATCCTGCAAAACCAAAGGAAAAGTCTGAAGATATCTACGGAATCCTTCCTAAGAAACGCAGCGACCAGTATGACATGCATGAGATTATTTACCGGCTAATCGATAATTCGGAATTTGAGGAATATAAAGAAGGTTATGGAAAAAGTATCATCACCGGCTATGCGAGAATTGATGGCTGGGCCGTGGGAATTGTGGCCAATCAACGTAAAATCGTAAAGACCAAAAAAGGCGAAATGCAGTTCGGAGGAGTGATTTATTCGGATTCTGCCGACAAAGCAACGCGGTTCATTGCTAATTGTAATCAGAAAAAGATTCCACTGGTCTTCCTTCAGGATGTCACCGGGTTTATGGTTGGCAGTAAAAGTGAACATGGCGGGATCATCAAAGATGGCGCAAAAATGGTGAATGCGGTGAGTAATTCTGTAGTTCCAAAATTCACGATTATCATCGGTAATTCTTATGGGGCGGGTAATTACGCCATGTGCGGAAAAGCCTACGACCCGAGGCTGATCGTTGCCTGGCCGAGTGCAGAACTTGCCGTAATGGGCGGAACCCAGGCGGCCAAAGTGCTCGCACAGATCGAAACTGCAGCCATGGAGAAAAAAGGCGAGAAAGTAGATGAGGAAAAAGAAAAAGAAGTGTTTAATAAACTGAAAGCAAAGTACGACGAGCAAACCTCGGCTTATTATGCCGCGGCAAGATTATGGACAGACGCTATCATTGACCCTCTGGACACCCGAAAATGGATCTCTATGGGAATAGAAGCCGCCAACCACGCTCCTATCGAAAAAGATTTTAATTTAGGAGTTATTCAAACCTGATCCCCAAACCCCAAAGAGATAACTTTTAACATACCTCGATTTAATTTTAATAATGAAATTAAAGCTTTTCACTTTTATACTTTTAACTATTAATCTTAGTTTGAATGCCCAGGTCGTGGGTGATAATCATACTGAATATACCCGTGCCGACACCCTTCGTGGATCCCTGAGACCGGAACGAACTAATTATGATGTAAAAAGTTACCATCTTAAACTGAAGGTGGAACCGGAGAAGAAGTTCATTTCCGGCTCCAATACTATCGGTTTTGAAGTTTTAAACGACATGCCGGTGATGCAACTCGATCTCTTTGAAAATATGAATATCGATTCGATTGTATATAAGGATCAAAATCTCGATTACCGGAGGGAATTCAATGCCGTTTTTGTCCATTTTCCTCAGGCCTTGAAAGAAGGAATTAAAGACTCGCTTCAATTTTATTATCACGGCCAGCCTCAGGAAGCTAATAACGCTCCCTGGGATGGCGGTTTTGTATGGACCGAAGATCAGGAAGGAAATCCCTGGGTGGGAGTTGCCGTTCAGGGCACAGGTGCAAGTTTATGGTATCCTAATAAAGATTATCAGGGCGATGAACCCGAAGAAGCCCGAATGGATATAGCCGTTCCTAACCGACTCATGGATGTTTCGAATGGCAGATTCCTTGGAAAGACCGACCTCGGAAATGGTTTTACAGAATGGAGATGGAAAGTTGTCAACCCGATCAATAATTATGACGTGATGATCAATGTGGGGAACTATGCTCATTTTTCCGATGAATATAAAGATCTTGACCTGGATTATTACGTTCTCCCATACAATCTTGAGAAAGCGAAGGAACAATTCACTGAGGTTAAAGATATGATGGCCTGTTTTTATGAAAAAATGGGTCCCTATCCTTTTCCTGAAGATGGCTATAAACTGGTGGAAGCACCTTATCTGGGAATGGAACATCAAAGCGCGGTCGCCTACGGAAATCATTATCAGAAGGGATATCTGGGACGGGATCTTTCAGGTACCGGAATTGGTCTGAAATGGGATTTTATCATCATCCACGAATCGGGTCATGAATGGTACGGGAACAGTATCACCGCGAAAGACATTGCCGACATGTGGATCCATGAAGGCTTTACCAGTTATACCGAAGCAATTTATGTGGAGTGCCAGTGGGGCAAAGAGGAGGCTCTTGAATACCTTCAGGGCTTGCGAAGCAATATTTCTAATGACGTGCCTATCATCGGAAATTATGGCGTAAACAGTGAAGGTTCCGGGGATATGTATTATAAAGGTTCCAACCTTCTCAATACCATCCGAAGCATTTACGACAATGATGAACTCTGGTGGAATACCCTGCGGAATTATACCAACACATTTCGTCATCAAACCGTGACCACTAAGCAGGTGGAGGATTTCTTCAATAAAGCGGTAAAAACAGATCTCGCTCCTGTTTTTGATCAATATTTAAGGCATGCCGATATTCCTGAATTCCAGCTAAAGGAAGAAGATGATCAAGTATTCTATCGCTGGAAAGCTGATGTAACTGATTTTTCCATGCCGGTTGATGTCTTTATCGATGAGAAGGAAATCCGCCTCTATCCCACTACGGAATGGAAGAAATTAGATTTCGAAGAAGATGATCTTGAAGAAATAAGTATAAACGAAAAGGAATTTTATGTAAACGTCCGAAAATTGGAAAATTCATAAAAAGGCTTCAGGAAATTTGAAAAGATCAGCCAAAAGTTTAGCTGACGAAAAAGAGACAGTTTTCGAGTGAAGTCAATACTTGAATTTTTTATGATTTTTTAATTCACTTCGCTGCGAAGGGTGTTTTCCCTGTGGATTTTACCATTCGGGGTTTCTTCAAATTTCGCAATGAGATAGATCTTTTTTGGCTTTTCATATTTTTCAAGCGTCTCCAGCTTATCGATTTTTCGTTTAAGATTTTCCAAAGTTTCTTCAGAAAAATCATCTTCCACAAAAAGCACGAGCTTTTCCCCTAATGAATCATCAGGCATTGAGGTGACAAAGAAGCGTTTATCCAGTATCTTATTAATTTTCCTTTCGATCTGTTCCGGAAATAATTTTATTCCGCCAGAATTGATCACATTATCATAGCGGCCTTTCCAGATAAACTTTTTATAGGTCACTATCTCCACCACGTCATTAGTCACTATCTCCTCATCAAGAAGATTAGGGGCCTTTATAACTAAACAGCCCCGATCATCCTGTCGTATAGTTATATTAGGCAGTAATTTAAAGGCCTTTGCCGGCTTTTTCTTTTTCGGATTGAGTCTTTTGGCTGCAATATGGCTGCAGGTCTCGGTCATTCCATAGGTTTCGTATATCTTGGAATCTACCTCGGCCACCATTTTTCTGATCTTCTGTGAAACTGTTCCTCCACCTATGATCAGTTTTTTGACCAGATGTAGGCGCGCTATGGAATTATCCAATTGAAAGGGTGTCATCGCAGAAAAATCATATACTTTATAAACATGATCTAACGGATTCGAGGACGGTGGTACAGTATCCAGATGCCATCCCAGGTACATCGCCCTTACCAGCATCATTTTCCCCGCAATATAATCTGCGGGCATACATAATAAAGCGCGGGTGGCTACCGGAAGTTTAAAGAACCTTGCGGTGGCCATTGCCGAAGCGAGCATATGCTGCTTTTTCAAACGAATTTTTTTGGCCGCACCGGTCGAGCCAGAAGTATAAACTTCAATATAAGAAGTGGGTTTTAACCAATCCAGAAGAAAACTTCCTATTTTTTCTTCATAAGGCTCTCCCTCTTTAACGAAGCTATAGGCTACGTGCCGTAATTCAGCATTGGTATAATGCTGTTTGTTTAGTCTGAATTCCGGATGAGTTTCCAGAAGTTTATATTTGTCTGCCATATCCTACAACCAAAGTTGTGATTAAGATCTCAACTTAAAGTTAACAAAATGATATGATATTCTTAAATTTCTTCTGAAACATTTATGACCTCGGGCTTTTCGACCTGACCAAATAATCGTCGGCGCCAATTGTTCCAGTGATATTTTTTAGAGAAAATGATCAGATAAATCGGATAAACAACCAGCACGGGAATCAGCACATCCCAACCCGCAGAAGGCTCTGAAACATCTTTCAGGATTGAATTCGTCTGAAAAGCAGTCCAGTCAGCGGTTACAATAAGAGCGGTAAGCAGGTTGTTCGCGGCATGAAATCCGAGGGAAAGTTCAAGACCTTCATCCATCAGGGCCATAATTCCCAACATAAAACCGGTGCCGATATAATAGATCATGATCATATTTCCCAGTTTGGTCACTTCGGGATTAAAAAAATGGAGTCCGCCAAAGATCACCGACGTAATAAGCAGCGGCAACCAGCGGTTTTTGGCCATGATCCCGATTCCCTGCATCAGGTAGCCACGGAAAAAATATTCTTCAAAGCTGGTTTGAATGGGAATAAGAACTACCGATATCACCAGCAGTATCAGAAAAGGCTTTAGCTGAAAATTCCACATATAATCTCCTGGATTGCTCAGATAATCGCCTACAGTGGTGAGAATGATAAAAATACTCACCAGTAAAAAGGCAAACCAAAACCTTCCCCAGTCGATTTTTTTTCGGGAGGTAGTAAGGGCGATAAGCGGCTGCCCGTGCAGTTTTTTAACGATAAAGAACAAAAAACCGAGTCCCACGACATAAGTCAGCAGCATGAGAAAAAGAAAATAATTTGAATTGAGCGCCTGCATCATATCGGTTTCGGTCATTTTGAAAATATCGAAACCCAGCTCGTTCAAAAGCACAATGGTAAGAGGGATTTGGCCGATAATGATCCCGGCAACCACTGCGATCACGCCGATCAAATATCTCCAGAAGTCATGTTTGAATTTATAAACCTGTTCAATAAACATATTTTTCTTAAAATTTAATTTCCCATTCTTCAGCGGGATCATATTCCAGATGACCTTTTACTACCTCCAGGGGAGACTCAAAATTATTGGTGAACAAACTCCCTGTACCGAGGCCCTGCGGCATATGAGGATTCAGGGTAAACGTCCACTGGGCAATTGCATTAAGGCCAATATTGCTTTCCAGGGCGCTGGTGATCCACCATTTCACATTATTATTCTCACACGTGTTAATCCATTCCTGTGTTCCGCGGTACCCGCCAATGAGACTCGGCTTAAAAATAGCATATTGCGGCTTAATTGTTTGTAACAGTTGTTGCTTTTCTGTTACATCAGTAACTCCTATTAATTCTTCATCCAGCGCGACAGGCAATGGAGTTTTGCTGCATAGTTCCTGCATTTCCTTTAGCTGTCCCTGTTTTATGGGCTGCTCGATACTATGAATTTTGAATTTAGAAAGCTTCTCGAGCTTCTGCAATGCATCTTTAGGTGAAAAAGCACCATTGGCATCCACTCTCAGTTCTATTTCTTCCGCGGAAAAGTTTTCACGGATGGATTTCAGCAGATCCAGCTCGGTTTCAAAATCGATAGCTCCAATCTTCAGTTTGATACATTTAAAACCGGCTTCGATCTTTTCTGAAATCTGCTTTTTCATGAAATCTTTATCTCCCATCCAGACGAGGCCGTTGATGGGAATCGCCTTTTTCCCTTCTGTAAAATCGGAAGGAAACAACAAAAAAGGATGTTCCCCTTTCAGGCTTTTAAAGGCCATTTCCAGTCCAAACTGAATACTGGGAAATTCCCGAAGCTGCTCCCACAGATTTTCCAGACCAAGTTCAATATTGTCACACACCCATTGAAGTTTTTTTTCATAATCGGGACGATCGTCAAAACTCAGACCTTTGAACATATTGCATTCACCAATGCCAATCTTATCGCCCTCTGAAATTCTCAAAAACCAGGTATCTTTTTCAGTAAGAACGCCCCGGGAAGTTCCGCTGGGGCGCTTAAAGTATAAGGTGTATTTTTTGAAAGAAGCAGTGATCATCTATAAATAAGGCATTTTCTAATTTTCTAATTGACTCATTTTCAAATTTCAATTGATTCCCCGATTTCCAGCAGCATCAGATCCTTTCCTTTTTCATAAAATTTTCTTTTAGCTTCTTCATGATCGATCTCGATATAACCAAAAGTATCATAGTGGCAACCTAAAATCTTATCACATTCAATAAAATCGCTGGCGATAATGGCATCCTCCACGCCCATCGTAAAATTATCGCCTATCGGCAGAACGGCAAGATCAAGTTTTGTTCTCATAGGGATAAGTTTCATGTCCATAGTCAGGGCCGTATCTCCCGCAATATAAATGTTCTTATGTTCACCTTCTATTACAAATCCACCGGGTTGGCCGCCATATTTGCCATCGGGAAAGGAACTGGTATGCAGCGCGTTCACATACTTCACATTTCCGAAGTCAAAATCCCAGCTTCCGCCATGGTTCATCGGGTGTACATCGAGGCCTTTTTCTTCATAATGATTGGCGATCTCATAATTACTTACGATCACTGCTCCCGTATTTTTAGCGATCGCTTCGGCGTCAAGCGTGTGATCCTGATGGGCGTGAGTGAGAAGAATGTAATCGGCTTTCAAATTTTTGATATCGATCTTGTCTTTTGCCAGGTCATTTCCGGTAATAAAAGGATCGACGATCACATGGGTATCTCCTATTTGAAGTCCCAGGGAATTCTGGCCATAAAAGCTAATTTTCATAATCTTAAATTTTGATTTTCATAAAATTAAGAAATAGCCCAGGAATACTCCTTCGGCACTTTATATAATTTTGTTAAACTTCCTTCGGAAAAGCTTACCAGATAAGGCCTAGCGCAAATAACAGTGAAATTCCAAAAGTAGAAAGAGCCACTATTTTCAGTTCGGGATCCAGCAGCTTGGGATCTTCATTTTTTACCACCCTCTTCAGATGGAAAATTAGCGGAATAAAAGCTATCAAATAAATGAAATTATTGAGCTCTTTTGAAGTGATGACCGAATAGATCACCATAAAGAAAAGAGCCCCCAGAATTAAGCTATAATGATAGTCTTTCGCTCGATTTGCACCCAATTTCACCACAAGAGTGATCTTTCCCGCTTTTTCATCGGAAACCCGGTCGCGTAAATTGTTAATATTCAAAACGGCTGTACTTAGCAGACCAATGGAAATTGCCGGGAACAGGCTAATCCAGTTATGATCATGGGTATAGAGATAATAAGAGCCGTAAACGGCGACAATTCCGAAGAAAACAAAGACAAAAACATCTCCTAATCCGCGGTAGCCATAAGCCGAGGCTCCCACGGTGTATTTTATGGCAGCGATGATCGCAGCGATTCCCAATATAAAAAAGACGAGCGCCGAAAGCCATTTTTCAGTACCGAATGAAGCATAAATTAAAAGCACGGCCAGAAAAAGCGTGGCCACGGCAGTGATGACAATGGCCTGAAGCATTTCTTTATGAGAAATAAGTCCGCTTTGAATAGCGCGTTGCGGACCAATTCTGTCTTCATTGTCGGTGCCTTTTACCCCATCACCGTAATCGTTGGCGAAATTTGAAAGTATTTGTAAACCCAAAGTGGTTCCCAGCGCCAGGCTGAAAATGCCAAGATCAAAATGGCCCTGGTGGGCTGCCACACTGCTTCCCACACAAATTCCCGAAATTGATAAAGGTAAAGTTCTGAGCCTTGCGGCATTGATCCAGGATGAAAACTTACTCATTAGTTCATTATTTTCACCAGTAGTTCTTTTAAAAGATCGCCCTGCGAAATATTGGCACCCACTCCCTTACTTTTAACATCGGCTTCCTGCAAAAGGCTGATGGCACGGCTGACCTTTTTCATGGGATAATTTCTGGCTGCCGCCACATAATCATTCACAAAATACGGATTGACCTTCAGTTGTTTTGCCACACTGCCTTTCGATTTATCGGGAAGGCCATGATACTGCAAAAGTCCAGAAAAATAAGAAAACAGCATAGAAATAGTCACCATCACCGGATTATCTTTTGGGTTCTGGGCGAAGTAATTAACAATGCGATGCGCTTTTTGCGAATCCCGCAGACCAATGGCATTTCGTAACTCAAAATTATTGAAATCTTTGCTTATCCCGATGTTTTTTTCAATCACTTCAGGGGTGATATTGCTTCCCTTCTCACAGATAAGCTGCAGCTTCTGCAATTCATTATCGATCTTCCCTAAATCATTTCCCAGGAATTCCACCAGCATCTGGGCAGCTTTTGGCGAAATTGAATATCCGCGGCTTTTCAGGGTTTTAGAAATCCAATCCCCTACTTTATTTTCGTAGAGTTTTTTGCTTTCGAAAACCAGTCCTGTTTTGGCAATTGCCTTGTGCAGTTTTTTCCGCTTGTCTATCTTCTTGTATTTGTAGCAAAGCACCAAAACCGTTGTAGGCTGAGGGTTTTCGGCATAATCGGCCAGTTTTTCAATAGTTCTCGAAAGATCCTGAGCTTCCTTGACGATCACCACCTGGTATTCGGCCATCATAGGGAAACGTTTGGAATTACCCACAATTTCGTCAATATCGGTATCCCTTCCGTAGAGGGTCATCTGATTAAAACCGCGTTCATCTTCAGTTAGAATAGTATCGGCAATATATTCGGAGATCCTGTCGATATAATAAGGCTCCTCGCCCATCAGAAAATAAATCGGCTTGATCTCCCTTTTTTGAATACTGGCTACAATTTGTCTGGCTTCGTCCATTCAGAATTTTTGGCTGGATTAACAGGATTTTCAGGTCTGAAAATTGTAATTTTCTTTCTTACTTTTGACACATGCAAAAGTTGAATTTCCCGCCTTATACTTTTCGGTTCAAAAATAATCAAAATAAAATAGCTGTTTTTGACGAACAAAGGAAAAAATTTGTGATCCTGACACCCGAGGAATGGGTGAGGCAAAATTGTGTGAAATATCTTAAAAAAGAGATGAATTATCCTGCCAGCCTTATCAATGTAGAGAAAAAGATCGAGATCGCAGGACTCACAAAACGCTACGATATCGTGGTTTTCCAGTCCCAGGGGAATATCGATATCATCGTGGAATGTAAGGCTCCTAAAATCAAGATCTCACAACAGACGTTTGATCAGATCGCCCGCTATAATCTAAGCCTGAAGGCGAATTACCTGATGCTGACCAATGGTCTGGAACATTATTTTTGTCAGATGGATTACGAGAACGGAAGTTATATTTTTCTTCAGAACCTTCCTGAATACGCTGCCCGATGAAAACAGCCGTGGTGATACTCAACTGGAATGGGGAAAAATTGCTGGAGCAGTTCCTGCCTTCGGTAACGAAATATTCAGAAGAAGCAGAAATCTATGTGGCCGATAACGCTTCTACCGATGATTCGATCGATTTCCTGAAAAAAAATTATCCGCAGGTAAAACTTATTGAATTAACCATTAATCTTGGTTATGCTGGCGGGTATAATGCAGCCTTAAAACAGGTAAAAGAAGAACTGGTCATTTTACTGAATAGTGATGTGGAGGTCACCCAAAACTGGCTTCAACCAATAATATCGGTTTTTGAAGAAGAACCTGAAGTGGCCGCCGTTCAGCCGAAAATTAAAGATTATAAAAAAAAGGAATATTTCGAATATGCCGGTGCTGCGGGAGGTTTTATAGATAAATTCGGGTATCCCTTCTGTCGCGGAAGGATTTTTCAGCAACTGGAAAAAGATAGCGGCCAGTATGATGATTCCATCGATATTTTCTGGGCCAGCGGTGCCTGCCTGGCGGTGAGAAAATCGGTTTTTTATAAGGCCGGGGGCTTTGATGAAGATTTTTTTGCGCACCAGGAAGAGATAGATCTTTGCTGGCGTTTCAGAAATATGGGCTATAAAGTAAAATATGTAGGAAGTTCCACGATTTTTCACGTGGGTGGTGCCACTCTTGAAATGATGAATCCGCGGAAAACATTTTATAATTTTAGGAACAGTTTGTACATGATCCTCAAGAATGTGGAGCAGTCCCAGGTGGTTTCTGTGCTCCTTGGAAGGCTGATTCTAGACGGTGTAGCGGGGCTGAAATTTCTGCTTGAAGGAAAATTCCAGCATTTCTTTCACATTTTAAAAGCTCACGGCAGTTTCTACCAAAATTTCTTCCGTATAAAACAAAAACGGCGAAATCTTAGCAATACGGGGAAATATCACGAAATTCCTTCCGTTGTATATGCTCACTTTATCGAGGGAAAAAGCCATTATTCGGAGCTAAAAAAATAAATCTGAAAGGAAATGTTAAATTAGCTTTTTGGCTTTATATTTTTTTGATATTTTTGGTCATTCTAACATTTAAAAATTTAAGAAACGAATTATGAAAAAAATCATGATTTTGTCGGCTACAGTAGCCATTTTGCTTTCCTCTTGTGTTTCCCAAAAGAAATATAACGAGCTGGAAGCAAAGCAAAAGGAAACTCAGGATCAGCTCAATACTGCAACAGTTAAATTAAATCACTGTCTCGATGAAAAAGAGAGTCTGAACGCCCAGATCAAAAATCTTAACAACACTAACGCTGCCCTTCTAAATAACGTAGGAAACCTGGCAACGCTTTCTAAGAAAGAAGCGGAAAACATGGAACGTTCTTTAGAAAGTATCAAAGAGAAAGATCTTGCCATCAAAACGATGCGTGATGCCATAAACAAGAAAGACTCTGTGACTCTTGCACTGGTAACCAGCCTTAAAGGTGCTCTTGGAAATATGGATGACGAAGATATCGAGATCAATGTTGAAAAAGGAGTTGTTTATGTATCAATCTCAGACAAACTTCTTTTTGACAGCGGCCGTTATAATCTTACTCCACGTGCCAAAGAAGTACTTGGTAAAGTAGCGACTGTGATCAAAAACAAACCAGATATCGATTTTATGGTGGAAGGTCATACTGATGACAAACCAATCCATACTGCGATGTTCGAAGACAACTGGGACCTAAGTGTGAAACGTGCTACTTCTGTAGTAAGAACTCTTCAGGAAGAGTTTGGTGTTCAGCCTTCACGTATGACAGCAGCTGGTAGAAGCTATTATGTTCCTGTAGCAACTAATGAAACCGCTGAAGGTCGTGCCAAGAACCGTAGAACAAGAATTGTTATTCTTCCAAAACTTGATCAATTCTATGGAATGATTGAGGAAGGAATGGAAAAAGCAACAGATGCTGAAAATAAAATGAAGAATTAATCAGCGAATTCCGTAAAATTAAAACCCGCGCCAAAAGCGCGGGTTTTTTTATTGCTCCATTTTTTATTTCACATTATCTCCACGCTCCCTTTTCCTTCACGTATTACCTCGGGCTCGGGTGTGGTAAGATCGATCACCGTGGAAGGGATATTATCGCCATAGCCACCGTCGATCACAAGATCTACAAGATTATCCCATTTTTCTTTAATTAATTCAGGGTCGGTGGTGTACTCAAGCACCTCATCTTCATCCCTGATCGAGGTTGAAACTATAGGATTTCCCAGCGCTGAAACAATTGCGCGGCAAATATTATTATCGGGCACCCTTATCCCTACGGTCTTTTTCTTTTTAAAAACATTCGGAAGGCTATTGCCACCTGGTAAAATAAAAGTATAAGGACCCGGCAGACAGCGTTTAAGTATCTTGAAAGTGGCAGTATCGATCTGTTTCACATAATCGGAAAGATTGCTAAGGTCTTCGCAGATAAAAGAAAAATTAGCTTTTTCAAGCTTAACATTTTTGATCTGGGCGATCTTTTCAAGTGCCGAAACATTGGTGATATCACAGCCCAAACCGTAAACCGTGTCGGTGGGATAAATAATAAGCCCTCCATTCCGAAGGGTTTCTACGATAGTTTGAATATGTTTCTGGTTAGGATTTTCGTTGTAAAGTTTTAGTAGTTCTGCCATCTTGGTATATTTAAAAACACCATAAAATTTACAAAATTCATGGTGTACTCTTATGAAATGTCCAAAAAATTAATCAGTTTTTTCTACCTCACTTTCCAGTTTCAACACTTCACTGCCGTCACTCTGCTTAATGTAAAGAGCTTTGTTTCCTTCTTCTCCTTCTCTGGAGATCGCATTCCCTTTTATGGTTTTTGTAACCTTTTCCTTATAGGTGCTGACGACCTTCCGCTGGCTGTTCCGTTTCCCCATTTCCAGCTGACCTTACTTCCTTCCCTTATCATTTTTTATTTTGAATATAAAAAGAAAGCCGCTCACCGCGGCTCCAAATAACAGAAGTTTAACTGCTTAGGAAAGCAGTTTCAGCTTGGCGAACCTCAGCAGCAGTTTTTTAATTCCGCCCTGTTCAAAATCGATCTCGGCTTTTCTGTCTTGCCCTACTCCTTCGATCTTTAAAACTTTCCCTCTGCCAAATCTCGAATGCTCCACTTCGTTGCCCTCATCGAGTTCGATAGTGTTCCTGGCAGGTGTAGGACCTGAAGAAGCCGGCTTCAGCTTTCGAAGTTTTCGCAGCTGCTCTTCGGTAGGTTTGTGAGAAGGTGGCGGAGTCCCGTTCTTTGGTTTGTTCTGCCGCAGTTTGCTTTTATCTACCTCATCACCAAAGATATCGGTATCGATCAACGGCTTGTATTTATAATCATCTTTCGGCACCATCATATCGAGATACTGCTCATCGATCTCTTCAATAAAACGGCTGGGTTCCGAATCTACGAGTTTTCCCCAGCGATACCTGGAGAGCGTATAGGTGAGATAAGCCTGTTTTTCGGCCCTGGTCAGCGCCACATAGAAAAGGCGACGTTCTTCTTCGAGTTCGCTTCGGGTATTCATGCTCATCGCTGAGGGAAAAAGGTCTTCTTCCATTCCTACAATATAGACATAGGGAAATTCCAGCCCCTTCGCCAGGTGAATGGTCATCAAAGCCACGCGATCGTCATCGCCGGTATCTTTATCCAAATCGGTAGCGAGAGCCACATCTTCAAGAAATTCGGCTAGAGAACCTGTCGCATCGGCAAGTTCTTTCTGGCCTTCCACAAAATCACGGATCCCGTTCAGCAATTCCTCGATATTCTCAATTCTTGCAATCCCTTCCGGTGTCCCGTCTTTTTTCAGTTCCTGGACAAGACCGGTTTTTCTGGTCACTGTTTCCGCTACCTGGAAAGCATCTGCCGTTTCGTTCAAAATCGCGAAACTTTTGATCATATTCACGAAATTCTCCAGTTTCGTATGGGTGCCGCGATTGATCTTTAAATCCAGTTTATCAAGATTTTCAATAACTTCAAAAATCGAGCGTCCGTGCTGATTAGCAGCCACGCTGAGCCTGTCCATAGTGGTTTGCCCGATTCCTCTTGACGGATAATTGATCACCCGCTTCAGGGCTTCCTCATCTTTCGGGTTCAGGATCAAGCGCAGGTACGCCAGGACATCTTTTATCTCTTTTCTCTGGTAAAATGAAAGTCCGCCATAAATCCTGTAAGGAATATCTTTTTTCCGCAACGCATCCTCCATCGCCCGGCTTTGCGCATTTGTCCGGTATAAAAATGGCAAAATCACCATTATTAAGCTGATTTTGCATTTTGTTCTCGAAAATGGAACTCGCCACATACCGGCCTTCTTCACCATCGGTCAGCAATCGGTTAACGATGATCTTTGGCCCGTCATCATTGGCTGTCCAAACTACTTTTTCCAGTTTAGTCTTGTTCTTATCGATGATCGAATTGGCCGCATTTACGATATTTTTCGTAGAACGGTAATTCTGTTCCAGGCGATACATCTGCACATCGTCATAATCTTTCTGAAAATTCAGGATATTATTGATATTCGCTCCGCGGAAGGCATAGATACTCTGCGCATCATCGCCCACCACGCAAATATTTTGAAACTTATCGGAAAGTGCACGAACGATAAGGTATTGCGAATGGTTGGTATCCTGGTACTCATCCACCAGAATATATCGAAAACGGTTCTGATATTTATGAAGCACTTCGGGAAAACGGTTCAAAAGCTCATTGGTCTTCAGCAGAAGATCATCAAAATCCATTGCCCCGGCCTTAAAACAGCGATCGACATATTCCTTATAAATATCACCCAAACGCGGTTTCTTTGACATGGCATCGGCCTCCTGAAGCTCTGGATTCTGAAAATAAGCCTTGACGGTGATCAGGCTGTTTTTATAGGAAGAAATACGGTTATAGACCTGCTTGTACTTGTAAACATCTTTATCAAGCCGAAAATCCTTGATGATGGCCCTGATCACACTTTGGGAATCCTGGGTATCATAAATGGTAAAATTGGAAGGATATCCCAATTTATCGGCTTCAAATCTTAAAATCTTGGCAAAAACCGAATGGAAAGTTCCCATCCACAGATTTTTCGCCTCACTGCTACCTACAATTTTGGCAATACGCTGTTTCATTTCCCGGGCCGCCTTATTGGTAAAGGTCAGCGACAGAATATTGAAGGGATCAACCCCCTGGTTCATCAGGTAAGCGATCCTGAAAGTAAGCACCCGTGTTTTACCGGAACCAGCTCCGGCGATTACGATCATAGGCCCTTCTTTTTGCAGCACCGGAGCCCTTTGTGCATCATTCAATTCAGCTAAATAAGCTTCCAAATTTCCTCCGTTTTTAAAAGCTGAAAGGTAACTAAAATGAGTAAAAAAGGAAACCTTCTCCAGTGCGTTTTTTGAACAATTCATTCATGCTTCTGTACGATGACAGATATTTTAATATCTTTAAAAAAATTTCTGTAGCCGGTGTCAAAGGATACCTCCAAAACCGATTGAATAATGAAATATTTTTTCTTCCTCTCCATGTTTTGCACTGCTTTTTTGCAGGCGCAGACTTCCATTCCCGAAAAGGAATTCAATAATATCGAAGACCAGGTTATCGAATGGCGCCGGGATATTCACGAGCATCCAGAACTTTCCAATCGTGAATTCAAAACCGCCGAAAAAATTGCAAATCATCTGCAAAGCCTTGGAATAGAAACCCAGACCGGCGTTGCCAAAACAGGTGTGGTAGGAATCCTGAAGGGAAAATATCCCGGGAAAACCGTGGCGCTTCGTGCCGATATCGACGCTCTCCCGGTAACTGAAAATAATAATCTTCCATTCAAATCGGAAGTTACTACAGAATTCATGGGTTCTAAAACGGGAGTAATGCACGCCTGCGGACATGACACTCACACTGCTATTTTAATGGGAGTGGCCCAGATCCTTTCCCAGCACAAAGACATGATCCACGGGACCGTAAAATTCATTTTTCAGCCTGCGGAAGAAGGTCCGCCACCGGGTGAAGAAGGAGGCGCAGCCCTGATGATAAAGGAAGGTGTTTTGCAAAACCCTGATGTGGACGCGATTTTCGGTCTTCATATCAATGCCGGAACACCCGTGGGCACGATAAGATATAAACCTGAAGGAATGATGGCGGCCGTAGAAAGATTTGTTATTAATGTGAAAGGAGTTCAGGCGCATGGCTCAGCTCCCTGGAGCGGGGTTGACCCGATCGTTATTTCAGCAAAGATCATAGATGGTTTGCAGACGATC
Organism: uncultured Flavobacteriaceae bacterium; assembly: GCA_963741865.1. Lineage (GTDB taxonomy): Bacteria > Bacteroidota > Bacteroidia > Flavobacteriales > Flavobacteriaceae > Christiangramia. The sequence continues at coordinate 979,693 of CAVUJP010000017.1, read as the reverse complement.
ATCAGCAGAAATGCCGATCTTACCGAATCGGCTTCGGTGATCACCGTTGGGAAGATCACCAGCGGAGTTCGTTTCAATATCATCCCCGAAACTGCCGAAATGATCGGAACTGTTAGAACTTTGGACCCCGCAAACAAAGAACTTATATTGAACAGAATGCGCGAAATGGTTCCTGCTATCGCCAAAGCTTACGGCGGGGAAGCCACTATCGAGATACAGAACAATACAGCCATCACTTTTAATGATCCCGAACTCACCCAGGAAATGCTGCCGACTCTGAAAAAGGTCGCGGGAGCAGACCATGTTCAACTGATGAATGCCACTACCGGCGGTGAGGATTTTTCCTTTTTCCAGGAAAAAGTACCCGGATTATATTTTTACCTTGGGGGAATGCCTAAAGGCGGAGAACCGACTCGTCACCACACGCCGGGATTCTATATTGACGAAAGCGGATTGTTACTTGGAGTAAAAACGCTGTCCCAGCTCACTCTTGATTATCTTGATGCCAAAGCCACTTCTTCTAAATAAAAGTAATTTCAAATGAACGAAACAGAAATTCTGGATTTTTTATATGCTATTTTACCGGCACTGATCATTGGTGCTGTAGCTTTTTTCTTTTTTCAGTCCTATTTTAAAAATGAAGATCAGCGAAGACGATTTTTAATCGCCCGGGAAAATCGTAAAACTGCGCTGCCAATTCGCCTGCAGGCATATGAAAGAATGGCTTTATTCCTGGAAAGGATCGCCCCGGGAAAAATTCTATTCCGGGTAAAGGCAAATTCAGACGATGCAGAAAGTTACGCCAGCCTCCTAATTGCCAATATCGAACAGGAATTTGAACATAATATCGCGCAACAGATCTATTTGAGTGCAGAATGCTGGGATTATGTCCGTACCGCCAAGAACGCTACTATTACAATGATAAGGAATGCCGCGGGAAAGGAGGATATCACCAATCCCGACCAGATGCGGGAATTGATTTTAACCAATCTCATGGAAAAACAGTCACCTACCGATGCTGCTCTCTCTTACATCAAGAAAGAAGTTAAAAACCTAACTTAAACCAGGAAGATCTGCTGCTTTTCTTTTCCAGGTCTTTTTTCTCGGCATATTCGTAACCTTCCTGCCACCATTGTTTCATGGCTTTTTTATTGAAGACAAGGGAGTTTTCGGTGAGTTTTGTAGGAGTGTAATAGATGTTCAGCTTAACCTTTTTATTCATAGCGGCCAGCTTTCCCTCCACAATATCGTGATATTCCACCTGGTCGAGCAAAAATCCGAAGAGATTGATCATCAGTGAAAACGGATTTTTTCCAAGCACTTTGTTGTACTCCATATTTTCAGCCTCCAAAATGATCGCATCCACCTCGGTTGCTCCGCGTCTGATCGCTTCTCTTATCGGCACCACACAACCCAGACCACCATCGGCATATTCAAATCCGTTTTTTTTCGCAAGGCTCATAAACGGAATATAATTACAGGAAATCCAGATCCAGTCGCAGAAATCATCATATTCAAATTCATGAATAGACTTATACTCGACCCGATTTTTAGACAAATTCGAAACGGTGACCACCACATCCTTGACCTTCGACTTCAGCTCCTGAAAATCCTGATGTGAAAAATTCTTTCGGATATTCCGCCTCAGCGCTTTGCTTTCCCCGAATGTCCGCTTCTGCTTGATAAACTGCCAGAAAGTATTGAAATAATTGATGGTCACATACTCCCGACCTTCTTTCTTACGTACCACAAAAGGATTTACACTAAAGATCTTCCGCTGGGTAACATTGGTATAGATGTCATAGATCTTCTGAATATTCCCGGCCGCGAGGTGCGGAATTAGCAAACTTCCGGTGGAAGTTCCAAGAAAAAGATCGTAGGTATGCTTTTTTTCCTGAAGAAGGAACTGGGCCACGCCGCCGGCAAAGGCTCCTTTGCTTCCTCCTCCCGATATTACGAGTGCCCGCATTAAGGTTCGATTTGATTTAACTCTTCATTTCGGTGTTTGGCAAATTCATAGCCACTTTCCCACCACGCCTTCATTTTCTTCTCATCAAAAATAAGGGAATTCGTGGTCAATACACTGGGAGTATAATAAAAATTAAGGATAGCATCATTATTAGCAGCAGCAAATTTTCCAATTTTAATATTCTGGGTTTCGATGCGATCAAGCATAAAGGCAAAAAGATTGGTGATAAGGGAAAACACATTTTTCGAGGGCAAACGGTTAAAATAAGTGACCTCGGTCTGCAGGACAATCGCATCAACCTCTGTCGCGCCGCGCCGAATAGCTTCTTCTATAGGCACCATGGAGCCAAGGCCACCATCGGCATATTCACAACCGTTTTTCTTGACCAGGCTCATAAAAGGCGTATAATTACACGAGATCCAGATCCATTCTATAAAACTTTCGTAATCATAGTCTTTTATAGATTTATACTCCACTTCATTCAGTGAAAGGTTTGAAACGGTAATTATTATTTCCTTTCCGCTGGCTTTCAGTTGCCGGAATTCTTCTTCAGTAAGGGTTTCGCTGATCAGTTTTTTCAAATTATAACTTTCCCCGAAGGTTTTTCTTCCTTTAAGTAGATTCCGAAGTACATTAAAGTGATTGATGGTAATATTTTCATAGCCGTGCTTGCGCGTGATCAAAAACGGACGATTGCTGAAAATACTTGACTGATTCACAGAGGTAAATACTTTATGCACCTTTTCGGCTTTATCTAATGCCATATGCGAAATCAACAGACTTCCCGTGGAAGTGCCGATAAACATATCGTAATCCCGCTTTAGTTCCTGGGTTAGATACTGGGCCACGCCTCCCGCAAACGCGCCTTTGCTCCCTCCTCCAGATATTACCAGCGCTCTCATTCTTGTGTGCTTATGGATTTTATAAAAGCAGAAGGACCACCTTCCATATTTTCAGAGATTTCGAGCAACCTGGATCGATATTCCTCGTTTTTCATCAGTTTTTTTACCAACTCCCGACAGTATTTCCGGAAATTATAAGTATGATGCTCAGTTCCTTTCAGCAGACTTTCCAGGCTTTCGGCAGTAAAAGTATCGATCTGGAAAAGATATCCAAAAGCATTTTCACGCACCTGGAATGGCCTCCACTCCGCGGTATAACCAGCCAGTTCATTATAATAATCCGGAGTTTTTTCAGGTTCAAAATCGGGGGTTACCAGATTCAAAACAAGCCAGAGCATTCGGATATTCTTATTATAAAAGCCAACCTGATCCCTGGTCGTTTCTAAATATTCCGCTCTTTTACCAGGAAAATTCGCCCATAATTTATATAAAGCGGCCTCACGGGTAACGTATGATCTGTCTTGCAGCAAAGACTCGAATTCATCCTGCAGCCCTGACGGCACCTCTTCCATAGTCAGAGCGATTGCCTGCCGCACGTATAAATTATTCGTCTCAAAAGCTTTTTGGTAGATTTTTATCGCTTCTTCGGAAAGGTTTCCCGAAAGCTGATTCACCGCCTCCTGGCCTATATAATCATTAACGGGAAATTCCAGGGCCCGGGAAAGGATTTCTTTCTTCTGCTCAAAAGGAGTTTCACGCAGCGCGGCAAGTTTTAGATAATCCTGAAGGAATTCTGATTTTTTAAGCGATTCCAGGGCTTGTGAAGCTTTAAAAGCCGACTGCTCCAGCCAGTCTTTTCTGTATTCGGAAAGATCCTGCCCGGAAACTTCTTCCATAATATTCAAAAGATCATCGGTTTCCACATTCTGAAATGCGAAACGCTGCAAATATGTTTTAATTCCTTCGCGAAAAGCTTCATCTCCAATCCTATCTCGTAAAATCTGAAGCGCCCATGCTCCTTTCTGGTAATAGGTCAGAGAACTGCCGCCTGTTCGCAGAATGGCTTCTCCTTTTCCACTATCGCTCAAATCTTTGAGAGATTCGGCAGACTGATATAGTTTCCAGTAAAAATAGTCATCGCCAAAGATGTCTTTCTCGGCCAGTAAAGCAAAATAGGTTGCAAAACCTTCATTGAGCCAGTGATTTTTGCTGTTTTTTTCAGTTACCAGATCTCCAAACCACTGGTGCGCCAGTTCATGCGCGTTCACATTTACATAATTCTGGTCATTAAAACCTATGGAATCGGTCATCAAGGAATTCGAAAAAATAGTGATCCCGGTATTTTCCATTCCGGAATACAGGAAATCCAGCACCGGCACCTGTTTATAGTTCTGCCAGGGATAAGGAACCCCGATCTCTTCTTCCAGAAAATCAAAAATTCTTTTAGAATAGCGATAAGTTGCTTCAAATTTCAGCGAATCTTCAGGACGATAATAAAGCTGAATAAGATCACCGGTTGAGGAAGTTACAGATCTCGAGATATAATTACCCGCAGCCACACCGATTAAATAACTGCTCATAGGTTTTTCCATGTCGAATTCCCAGCGAACCAGGGAATCGTTGATCTTTTTCCGGTCTTTCAGAAGTCCATTTGATACCAGTTCATAACCGGCGGGAAACTCATAGGTAAGATCAAAAACCAGTTTTTCTGTAAGATCATCAAAACTTGGCAGCCAGTTGGAGGTAGACCTTCCCTGCCCTTGCGACCACACTTCTTTCTTGCCTTTATCAAGTTCCTCATAATCCCAGTTGATAAAATAAAGCGCTTCTTTGGGATGAGCAGCATATTGGAATTCCAGAATATTTTTTTTGGAAGCTTTGAATTTCCGAAGCAAGAAAATTCCATTTTCATCCTGCTTGAATTTAACAGGGTTCCCATTCAGGCTTACCTCACTGAATTGCATTTTTTTTCCGTCAATATGCAGGGAATCTGATGCTTTAAGAACTTCAAAATGAAAGGTTATTTTTCCTTCCACTTTTTCCTGTTCAGGAAATATTCGAATATTTGCTTCTGCCGATTTAAAATCGAAATTAGCTGTTTGGGAACCTCCTTTTTCCTGAGCAAAAGAAATTAAGGTCCAGAAAAAGAATAAGAGGATTAACTGTTTACGCATGAAATTGTGAAGAATATGCTTTGCAAAATACAAAAATGAAAGTGTAAAGATACATTCCCTCCCAAAAAACTGCTTTTATGAATCTGAAAAGATTAAAAGCGATTTAATATCTTCGTTTCCATGAGCGGTAATTTGTTGCAAACTCCCATAGAATACCTGAAAGGCGTTGGACCTAACCGTGCCGACCTGTTAAAGAAGGAATTGAGCATCCATACTTACAGGGATCTTATCAATTTCTTTCCAAACCGCTACATCGATAAAACCAGGTTCTATAAAATTGCGGAATTGCAGCGAAATACTTCTGAAGTTCAGATTGTTGGCAAACTGGTGCATCTCAAAACCGTGGAGCAGAAACGCGGAAAAAGGCTGGTAGCCGATTTTGTGGATGATACCGGAAGAATGGAACTGGTTTGGTTTAGAGGTCATAAATGGATTCGTGAAAACCTTAAACTAAATACTGCCTACGTCATCTTCGGAAAAACAAACTGGTTCAATGGTATGTTTAGTATGCCTCACCCAGAAATGGATCTGGTCGCCGAATACAAAAAGAATCTGCGTACCGCCATGCAGCCGGTTTACCCGAGTACCGAACTGCTTTCCAAAAAAGGAGTTACCAACCGCACGATGATGAAATTCATCCAGGAAGCTCTGAAACAAAGCGGATTCAGATTTTCAGAAAGTATCAGTTCAGAAATGGTAAATGAACTGAAACTTATTTCAAAATCTGAAGCTCTTTTCAATATACATTTTCCCAAAAATCAGGAGCTGCTGGCGAAGGCACAATTCAGGTTGAAATTCGAAGAATTGTTCTATATCCAACTGCAATTACTCCGCAGGAATTTACTTCATAAAAGAAAGATCAAAGGCTTCAATTTTGAGAATGTCGGTGAAAATTTCAACAAATTTTACCAGCATCATCTACCCTTCGATCTAACCGAAGCGCAGAAGCGCGTGATCAGGGAAATTAGAAGCGATCTTGGCAGCGGGGCGCAGATGAACCGACTTTTACAGGGAGACGTTGGATCGGGAAAGACAATTGTCGCTCTAATGTCAATGTTTATAGCCCTTGACAACGGATTCCAGGCCTGTTTAATGGCGCCTACTGAAATTTTGTCAGTCCAGCATTACAATGGATTAGTTGAATTATGTAAAGAACTGAAAACCAGTATTTATTTACTTACAGGCTCAACTAAAACTTCAAAAAGAAGAGAAATTCATGAAAAGCTTGAAAATGGTGAAATAGACATCCTGATTGGCACCCATGCACTTATCGAAGATAAGGTGAAATTTAAAAATCTTGGACTGGCTATTGTAGATGAACAACATCGTTTTGGAGTAGCTCAAAGAGCAAAATTATGGAAAAAAAATATCGTGCCTCCGCACGTACTTGTGATGACCGCCACCCCTATTCCGCGAACTCTTGCCATGAGTGTTTATGGCGACCTGGATATTTCGGTAATTGATGAATTGCCACCCGGAAGAAAGCCGGTAAAAACGGTTCATCGATATGACTCAAATCGGCTAAAGGTTTTCAGGTTTATCAGAGAGGAAATAGAAAAGGGCAGACAGGTATATATTGTCTATCCACTTATCCAGGAATCGGAAAAAATGGATTATAAAGACCTAATGGATGGGTATGAAAGTATTGCCAGGGAATTTCCGCAATATCAGCTTTCCATAGTCCACGGACAAATGAAACCGGCTGATAAAGATTATGAAATGGAGCGTTTTGTAAAGGGCGAGACACAAATAATGGTTGCCACTACGGTGATTGAGGTTGGAGTAAATGTGCCAAATGCCAGCGTAATGATCATCGAAAGCGCCGAAAGGTTTGGTCTTTCCCAGTTACACCAGTTACGAGGAAGAGTGGGCCGCGGAGCCGATCAAAGCTACTGTATCCTGATGACCAGCCATAAGCTCAGTGAAGACAGCAGAACCCGAATATCAACCATGACCTCAACCACCGATGGTTTTGAAATCGCTGAAGTCGATTTGAAACTAAGAGGCCCGGGAGATCTTATGGGAACTCAGCAAAGCGGGGTTCTTAACCTGAAGATCGCCGATGTAGTGAAGGATAACTCCATTTTAAAGACCGCCAGATACTATGCGTCTAAAATTTTAAAAGAAGATCCTGATCTTTCCATGGAAAAGAACCAAATCATAAAACTCTCCTATTCGCAACTGGTAAAAAATAAAACCATCTGGAATTATATTAGCTGATAAAGCCTTTATCCGTAACGTTTCACCCATCCTCTACTTTGCCCGTTTCATTCTTTTATGTTAAAAAGGCTTCGGCATTCGTTCTTTTTATTTTTTATCAACTTTTACTTTGAAGATTTTTTGATTATCTTTAGTACAGCTTCAGGTCTTATTCCCAAATTTACTTCTGCCCCGATTTCTCAATCTTTCATGCTATCCCCCCGATTTTGTATTGAAATTAGTAACCACAAAATCGAATAAATATGAAGTCACTAAACATCACAGGATTGATGATAAGCCTATTGCTTATCTGTTCTATTTCTATTGGCCATGCCCAGGATACTCCAGAGATCAGCATGGAGCAGAAACTTTATCAGGAATACAAGGCCAACGGCATTGAAAAAGCTTTAAAGCTCTATGATGAAAGCGATATGAAGGGAAATGAATATACTTTCTTATCTGAACCACTTAACCAGCTGGGGTATCACATCATGCAACAGGATAAAGACCTGCAGGCGGCTGAAAAAGTCTTCCTTGCCCAGATAACAGAATATCCTCATGAAGCAAATCCCTATGATTCTTATGCTGACCTTCTTATGGAAAAAGGTGATGAGGCAAATGCCAAAATGAATTACAAAAAAGCTATAGACCTGTCAGCAGATATGGATGATCTGGAAGCCAAACAGCGTATGCTGGAAGCTTCCAAACCAAAACTGGCTAAACTTGAGAAATCAGGTAATAGCCTTGATTTTCTTGAAGGAACCTGGAATACCCAGAATTATAACATTCAGAATGGAAACAAAACCCTGACCAATGAAGGCACCGTAACTTTCACCAAAGAAAATTCCATGCTGAAAGGTGTAATGCACAGCAAAAGTGGTGATTATATTGGTACGCGAATCCTTGCCTATGATGCCGTTGAGGATGTATATGATATGGTCTATATCAACAATGCCATGGCAGGAATTGAACCTTCTACCCTAAAAGTTGAAAAAGTAACACCTGAAATTGTTGTCATTATTGAAAAATTCAATGAAAACGGGAAAGATATGAAGGTAAAACATGTTCTCAACAGAACTGGCGGAAATATCGCCTGGGATATCACAGATCTTACGGATGGCAAGGATGTAAAGGTCGCAGAAATGGTTTTCAATAAAAATCAATAGCAATAAAAGTATCTATCTTATGGAAAAGGAAGCATAAAAGCTTCCTTTTTTTTATGACTGTTCCTCAAAAGCCGACTATTATTATGCTAAAAAAATTCGTAATACTATCTTTGCAGACTGAAAAAGACAATTCATGAAAATTTCTTATAACTGGCTTAAGCAGTTCATAAAACTTCCTGATAATGCGGAAGAGACCGGAAAACTATTAACCGACCTCGGCCTTGAAGTTGAAGGAATCAACAGTTTCCAAAGCATTAAGGGAGGCCTTGAAGGAGTGGTAGTGGGCCACGTGCTAAGTTGCGAATCACATCCCAACGCCGATAAACTGCAGCTTACAAAGGTCAATCTGGGCAATGGTGAGGAAGTGCAGATCGTTTGTGGCGCACCTAATATCGCAGCCGGACAGAAAGTGCCGGTGGCAACAATTGGCACAACGCTTTATGATGAAAAAGGTGAAGCCTGGGACATCAAAAAAAGTAAAATTCGCGGGGAAGTCAGCCACGGGATGATATGTTCCGAAAAAGAGCTGGGTCTTGGGCAGAGCCATGAAGGCATTATGGTCATGGATAACGAACTGGTTCCCGGAACCGCAGTAGCCGATATTTTTGAAGTGGAAAATGACGAGGTATTCGAAATTGGCCTAACTCCAAACCGTGCAGATGCAATGAGCCATTGGGGTGTGGCCAGGGATTTAAAAGCCGGTTACCAGCAAAAAGGAAAAATTCTGGAACTGATCACTCCCTCGGTAAGCAGTTTTCATGTAGACAATCGTAGTTTTAAAATACAGATAAAAGTTGAAGACTCCACTCTCGCTCCAAGATATTGCGGCGTCACCCTTTCTGAAGTGAAAGTGGGCGAATCTCCAAAATGGTTAAAGAACCGATTAAAAGCCATAGGTATCACCCCCAAAAACAATGTTGTTGATGCCACAAATTACGTCATGCATGAGCTGGGACAACCGCTTCATGCTTTTGATGCGGGGAAAATCACCGGCAATGAGATTCAGGTGAAAACGTTAAAATCGGGAACTAAATTTACCACCTTAGACGGAGTGGAGCGTGAACTTCATGAAGAGGATCTTATGATCTGTGATGCGGAAAAACCTTTATGTATTGCAGGTGTTTTCGGCGGAATCAGCAGCGGAGTGACTGAAAATACTACTCAGGTATTCCTGGAAAGCGCTTATTTTAATCCGGTGAGCATTAGGAAAACCGCTAAAAGACACGGATTGAATACTGATGCTTCTTTCCGTTTTGAACGGGGAATCGATCCCGGCGCGGTGGAATATGCCTTAAAGCGTGCAAGTCTATTGATCAAGGAAATAGCCGGCGCTGAAATTACCAGCGATATCGATGATCTGTATTTTAAAAAGATCGAAGATTTTCAGGTTTTCCTGACTTTTGAGAAAGTAAATAACCTTATTGGGGAAAATCTTCAGCAGGAAACCATCAAATCTATACTCGCATCGCTAGAGATCAGAGTGAACAATGTGACAGAAACCGGAATGGGACTTACTATTCCTTCCTATCGCGTGGATGTACAGCGGGAATCTGATGTTATTGAAGAGATCCTGAGGGTTTACGGATACAACAACATCAAATTTGGAGAAAAATTAAGTCTTTCCGTGGCGAATTCTTCAAAATTTGAAGATTATAAACTACAGAATATTATCGCGAATCAGCTGGTGGGACAAGGATTTTTTGAAAGTATGTCTAATTCTCTCACTTCGCCTTCTTATACCGAAATGAGTGAGGACCTTAAGAGGGAATACGATGTAAACATGCTTAACCCCCTGAGCCAGGAACTTTCAGTTTTAAGGCAAAGCATGTTATTCTCGGGGCTTGAGAGCATCGCCTATAATATTAACCGGAAGCAAGACCGCGTGAAAATATTCGAATTCGGAAAAACTTATCATTCTTATGTCAGTGGCCGTGAAGAAATCAAGCATCTTTCAGTCTTCATTACCGGAGCGCGATCTGCCGAACGCTGGAATTCATTACGCGAAACCGGTAATTTCTTCTATATGAAAGGAATTATCAGAACGATTTTTGAAAAACTGGGAATTTCTGGTTTAAAATCTAAAGCCGTGAAGAATGATGTTTTTTCAGAAGGGCTTCAGATAAATTCAAAGAAGGCAAAACTCGCCGAATTCGGAGTAGTGAAAAAATCAATCCTGAAGAAATTCGATATCGATCAGGAAGTGCTGTACGCCGATTTGAACTGGAAAGAAATTCTGGAACTGGCGAAAAAACACAAACCTTCCTTCTCTTCTATTTCAAAATACCCAGGTATGCGCAGGGATTTCGCCCTTCTGCTGGATAAAAATGTCAGCTACGAAGAAATTGAACAAATCGCCATGCAAACAGAGAAAAAACTGCTAAAGAAAGTAGACCTTTTCGATGTTTATGAAGGTAAAAATCTTCCGGAAGACAAGAAAAGTTACGCGGTAAGTTTTGTGTTTCAGGATGAGAACAAGACCCTTACCGATAAGCAGGTAGATAAAATGATGGGCAAACTGCAGCATCGCTTTGAAAAAGAACTGAAAGCAGAGCTCAGATGATAAAAAAAGCCCACGCGAATCGAGTGGGCCTCTTTATTTAAATATAATGCCTTCTTTTCTAAGGAAAATCCTTAAAAATATCATCAATATATCCCCTGATTTCACGTTCCATTCGGCGTGTTCCTATGGTTTCATCTGAAGTTCCTCTCCAGAGAATTTCATTGGTCCTTCGGTCAATAAAATCGATCACGATAGAACCCTCACGGTATGGAACCTGGGCAATTCTGGGCCCGTCAATTCTCTGCACCGTAAAATAATTATCATAGATATAATCTCTATAATACGGGCCAATATAAAATCCCGGGCGATAATAGGAATAATTGGTGTACACAGGATTTGAATTCACGGCCACTTTCTCATCGAACATCGGGTGCACATGAATAAGCACGTCGGGATAAGATTTATCAAGAGTAAATCCCTGTTCCTGCATATTAGCGTTGATGGTTTCGATGATCACTTGCTGAATTTTTTCATTATCCAGATCTCGGCTCATAATGGTATCATTATCTGGTAAATAAGCGTAAGTACTGTAAGATTTCAGCTTTTTACGATCATCTTTTGAAGTTGGCACCGATGAACCGCAGGAATACAGAAGTAATCCAGCAAAGATTAACGGCAGATAAAGTTTTAATATTCTCATAGCTATATTCTTTGTTCTTTTTTTCAAAGTAACTGTAAAGCGCCGGTTTTAAAAGGAATTTTGCGGATTTGACTTTTGTTTAACGAAAAAAGCGACTTCATTAAAGCCGCTTTGATCAGTGTTTAACCAGAAATACCTATTTAGCCGGGATCAGAACGGTATCTATCACATGTATGACTCCGTTTGACTGGTTTACATCAGCAATGGTCACAGTGGCGGTGTTTCCGCTGGTGTCTTTCAGGATAACATTCTCTCCATTCATCATCGCATACAGCTCTCCACCGTTTACGGTTTTGAAATTAGCCTTCCCGTTTCCTTTTTTTATAGCTTTCATTATATCGGCTGCTGAATAATCTCCCGCCAGAACATGATAAGTAAGGATCGCTTCAAGTTTCTTCTTGTTTTCCGGTTTAAGAAGAGTTTCCACGGTTCCTGCCGGTAAATCCTCAAAGGCTTCATTAGTGGGTGCAAAAACCGTAAAAGGGCCGTCGCTTTGAAGAATTTTAACCAGATCAGCAGCTTTTACTGCGGCTACCAGAGTGGTGTGATCATTAGAATTCATCGCGTTCTCTACAATGGTTTTGGACGGATACATTTCAGCCCCGCCAACCATTTTAGCACTTTCCATATCAGACTGCGCAAACACTGTCATACTGCCGAAAAGGCAAAAGCTTAATAAAGTAAATAATCGTAGTTTTTTCATAATTAAATTTTTATTTCTACTTAAATAAACGAGGAATGAAATTGAACGGTTTTTAATTTGTGGCCAATTAGTATTTAATTAACAGGTATATAGCCTGATTAAATTTTGCCCGCATTGCTAATTTGAACATATTTAATTACTTTAGTGGAGCCAAAGAGAAAGAAGAATGAAGCTGATATTTCCCCGCACCAATATTGAATCCAGACTTATTCATCAAAGAAACAAAAACCTCTCTCCAGATCAATTAATGGCTGAAGTGCATTCGGTTTTTCAGGAAATGGAAAAGCGTGACAGCCAAATTGAGGAAAATATTAGGAACGGAAAAGAAATGTTCGGAAACGATTTCGACTTTGATAAACTGGATTCCAACCGCATCTTTCATTTAAGGCACATCCATAAAGTATGTGTGGATTACCGCCTTCGCTTTCTCGATAGCAAATTCTATAAGGGCGAGATTCCTTACGAGGCACTCTCAAAGATCAACACTCTGGAACAGGAGCATCAGGTCGAAATTTCCGGGTTTAAGATCGTGGCTCCATCTAAACTTTTCAAGCTGGAAAATGCCGATGACCCGCTGCTTTTTGCCCCTATGGGTAATAACTACTATTATCTCATTCATAAATGGGGCAATGACCTGCATCCGTTCCGCAAAATTATGATGTGGCCTTTTAAAACCCTGGAAAATTTCATGTTATTCTTATTGGTTTTAAGTTTTTTGACCGCCTGCCTGCTGCCAGATAATCTTTTCACACCTCATCAAACTACCACTCAATTTTTACTGATCTTTTTCTTTGTCTTTAAATGGTTTGCCGGACTGGCAATTTTCTATGGATTCAAAAAAGGAAAGAACTTCAGTACCTCTATCTGGGACAGCAAGTTCTATAATGCCTAGAACGTTAAACTGAGATTAAAAAGCCGGGCTTCGGCTGCGTTATTTCGTAACTTGGTTTTTATAAAAGAAAAAATCGATGAGTTTAGAAGAAAGTTATAAACGCGTTTACACGGGGCCAGAAACCAACGTACAGTACCTCCAGGAATTATTTGAAAAAGCCGGAATTGAATCGCGGGTGAGAGATGATTTTGAATCAGGTCTTCGTGCCGGGTTTGGTGGAGGCATGAGAGGTCAGGTTCAGTTGTTTGTGCATCAAAACCATTATAGCGAAGCCGAAAAAATAGCTCACGGGACATTTCCGAAAGATTTTGAAAATGAAGGATAAAGAAGAAATTATAGACCCCGAAATCGAACAGGAGAGACCTCCAAGAAACACCTGGAATCTTATCCTCGGCCTTGTCTTTCTATGCTATGGTGCCGTGCGCCTCTATCAAAGACTTACCAATGCCCAGGACGACACCTTCGGAATTATACTCGCGATTGGCTTTATAATTTTTGGAATTTATGACCTGTATAAATATTTCAGCCGTAAAAAGTGATCTACCATTCTATAATTGCGCTTCCCCAGGTGAATCCGCTACCGAAAGCAGCCAAAACAACAATATCTCCTTCCCTGATTTTTCCCTCTTCCCATGCTTCAGTTAAAGCGATAGGAATAGACGCAGCCGTGGTATTTCCGTAGCGCTGGATATTATTATAAACTTTATCGTCACTTAATTTAAACTTCTGCTGAATGAACTGAGAGATGCGCAAATTCGCCTGGTGAGGGATAAGCATATCGATATCTTTTATCTCAATTCCATTAGCCTGCAGGCCTTCATTGATCACTTCAGAAAATCGCTGTACCGCATTTTTAAATACAAATTGTCCGTTCATATACGGATAATAAGGAATATCATCGCCCTGCGGATTATCCTTGATAATCTGAGGCACCCAGTAATTGGTACTTGGCCCTTTTAGAGAAAGTTCCAGCGCATGTTTTCCTTCAGAATGCAAATGAGTGGAAAGAATTCCCTGGCTAACATGGTCACTTCTGGTAAGAACAACAGCTCCCGCCCCATCTCCAAAGATCACGGAAACCGATCTCCCCCGGTTTGTAAAATCAAGCCCGCCGCTGTGATTTTCACTTCCTATGAGGAGCACATTCTTGTACATTCCGGTCTTTATGAACTGATCGGCCACGGAAAGTCCATAAATAAATCCGCTGCACTGATTCCTTACATCCAAAGCAGGACAGGTATCAATATCCAGCATCTCCTGGACCTGAACACCACAACCCGGAAAATAATAATCGGGACTCAGAGTAGCGAAAACTATAAGATCGATATCATCTTTTGAAATACCCGCTCTTTCAATAGCGATTTTTGCAGCCTTGTGTCCCATAACTGCAGTAGAATTTCCATCGCCTTTTTTAATATGCCTACGCTCTTTGATGCCGGTTCTTTCAGTGATCCATTCATCACTGGTGTCCATCATCTTTGCTAGATCATCGTTAGTAACTACGTTTTCGGGTACATATTTACCCAGACCGGCAATTTTTGTTTGATACATAAACGGGATTTGTATTTTTATAACTTAGGCTTATTAAATTTAAGTAAATAGATAAAAATTGGTCGAGCAATATACTAAACATTAACATTCCTTCAATCCCGTTGTAATAAAAAAGCCAAAGATTAGCCGGGTTTATATTTTCAATATAAAAAGAGGCTGTCTCAAAAGTGATTTTTCGTCTAGCCCGAGCTGTCGGGACAGGATGATGTTCCTTCTACTTTTGAGACAGCCTACATAATCTTTCTATTTCTCAATTACCATTCGCTGAAGAAGTCCTCGTTGTCATTATATTCGTCTTTGTCTATATAGCCATTATTATTGGCATCAAAACTATTGAATAAGCCCTTGTTCAATTCGGTATTGTCTACATAACCATTCTGGTCGCTGTCAAAAGCCTCAAACCAGCCAGAACCGGTAAAACCTTCATTCCATTCCTGGGTATCTAAATTATCGTCCTCATCTTTATCAAAACGGTCAAAATCGGCTGTATCTGCATAATCCCCGAAAGTATTATTTATTCCGTCATTCCACTCGGTGTCGTTCACATAACCATCATCATCAAGATCTGCCTGATCAAAAGTTGTTTCATAGAATTCACGATCGGTCACTTTATTATTTCGGTCCATATCCCAATCATTATAACCATCGGAATAATAATTATTGAATTCATCTGAATTCCATCGCTGATCTCCATCTGAATCGTTATCCTCAAAATTCTGAGCGAAACCTGCATAGCCCATCAGAAGACAAGAAATCATATATAATAGATCTTTCCTTTTCATACTCTTAGTTTTAATTAAACTTATTGACTCGAAGATAGGTCAATAATAATCTGAAGTTTAGTCATTTATAATTTTTAACAGCGAGCGGTTTATTTTTAGAACTCTCCTAACATTCAAAAAGAAAAAGGCGCGAAAAGTCAAATTCTTACTTAAAAGAAAAGCGCAGTTCTTAAATAGAACCACGCTTTCCTAACAACCTAACCAATAAATCAACCTTTAGAGATACACTCTAAACTCTTTAATATCAATATTTGCTTTTAAATCATGTAATAAATTATAGAGCCCAAAAAAAGTTCTGCTCATATAGAGAAAATGCCTGCTTCCCCTGTTTCCGTTCATTTTTCTCAGTTCAGGATCTTTGGAATATCTTTCACTGAGCCTGGTAAGATGGTTCCAGAAATTCTCATCGGTAAAATCAAATTTTTCAGATTGAAAAGGTGTGGAGAACATCGTGAACATTTCATGGAACATCTCTTTAAAAAATTCTTTCTCTTTAACCGAATCCCTTTCCTCCAGGATCTCCAATTCGTATAGTTTTTCGGTAAAAAACTCCTCATCATTCAATTTTTCACGGTCGGTGAGCGAGAAATAAGGAGTATAAAAATCCTCAGGAATATGTTTTATACAACCAAAGTCAATAACTATGAGATTTTGATCCTCATCCACCAGGAAATTTCCGGGATGCGGATCGGCATGCACCTGTTTAAGACCATGAATTTGAAACATATAAAAGTTCCAGAGCGCCTGCCCTACTTTATCAGCGAGTTCCTGATCTTCATTCTGTCTGATAAAATCACTCAAATGGATCCCATTCATCCAGTCCATCGTAATGATCTTTTCGCTGGATAAATCTTCATAATATTTGGGAAAACGTAAATCAGGAATATGGGAACAGGCTTCAGAAATCTCCTTGCTTTGTTTCACTTCCAGGATATAATCGGTCTCCTCAAGCAATTTCCCTTCCACTTCCTGAAAATATTTTTCAGAGTCCTTCGCGGAAAGATTGAACATTTTAAGTGCGATGGGTTTTACCATCGCCAGGTCTGAACTGATACTATCTGCAACCCCCGGATATTGGATTTTCACAGCAAGTTTTTTCCCATCTTTTGTCGCCTGATGCACCTGACCGATGCTGGCAGCATTTACCGAATGGGTTGCAAACGTATCGTATAATTCTTCGGGATATTGCCCGTGATATTTTTTAAAAGTCCTTCTTACCAAAGGCGCCGAAAGTGGCGGCACGCTGAATTGCGCCAGGCTGAATTTCTCCACATAGGCTGCGGGCATCAGATTCTTTTCCATAGAAAGCATCTGGGCAACTTTCAGGGCACTACCTTTCAAACTTTTAAGCCCGTCATAAATATCGCTGGCATTGTCCTGGTCGAGTTCTTCCCGGGTAAGCTCACGGTTAAAGGTTTTTTTACCATAATATTTTAGGTAATTCCCGCCAATTTTCACCCCGGTTTGAACCAGTTTACTGGTTCTACCAATTTTCCCTGTAGGTATTTTATCTATGGTCTTCATATAAATTCTGGGGCCTTAAGCCATCTTTTCTTTCCATAAAAACTTACCGAAATCGACTATTTTTTCCAGCGGAGTATTATCAAAAACATCAAAGACTGTATTCACAGATTTTTCAATGGCCACATCGGTACTTTCAAAAGCAGCAGAATTGTCATCTTTCCAGAATTTTAAGAGGAAGAGAAACTGTATCCAGACTCCTTCTGAAAAGATCATTTCGTTCTGCCGGAGTAATTTTATCTTTTTTTCCTTATTCCCCTCTTCTACCAGGCTTCGTGCATATTCTTTAACCTTCTTGCGAAGTGGTTTAAGCTGCTCGAGATTCTTCAGCGTTCCATTTTCTTCATCCAGCACGAAAAGTACATAGCTCCGGTTCGCGGTAAGTACTTCAAAAAAGGTGTAAAAGAAGGTCAGTAGTTTTTCACGACTTGAGAAAGTGGTGTATTCTTTCGACTTCTGCATTACAGCGAGACTATTGTCAAAGAACTTCTCCCAAATTTTCTTTCTCAGGCCCTCAAAACTTCCGAAGTGCTGATAGAAATCCTGCTCGTTGATCTCATGTTCCCGTGCAAATTTAAAAACGCTTTTAGGAGTTCGTTCATTCTCGAGCACATCATTCATATAAAACTCGATGAGTTTATCTGCATCGGGCTTTTTCTTCACTTTACTATTTCCTGTCGCTTTAGCCATAATTTCTAATCTGAATCAAAAATAAGAATTTGTTTAATTTTATTTCATAAGGATTAAACAAAACTTTTGTTAAATTTAGCCTGATCTGCTAAATACTGATTTTTAGACGGAAAAAGTCAGTTGACATTACAAGTCAATGTCAGTTTGTCAGCGAAACGCTAATGGTATTTTTTTTGAACCTCACTTGTCGAATTAAAATTAAATCAGATAAAAATATGGCAACCGGAAAAATAAATGTATCAGTAGAAAACATTTTTCCGCTCATCAAGAAGTTCTTATACAGCGACCATGAGATCTTTTTGAGAGAGCTTATCTCGAATGCTACCGATGCGACCTTAAAATTAAAACATCTTACCCGTCTCGGGGAAGCCGATGTGCAATACGGCCACCCGGTTATTGAAGTGAAGGTTGATAAGAAAGACAAAACACTTCGGGTGATCGATCAGGGAATCGGGATGACTAAAGAGGAAGTTGAAAAATACATCAATGAAGTCGCTTTCTCCGGGGCTGAAGAATTTCTCGCCAAGTATAAAGATGCCGCCAAAGATAGCGGAATTATTGGCCATTTCGGACTCGGATTTTATTCTGCCTTTATGGTAGCAAATAAAGTGGAGATCATCACCAAATCTTACAAAGATGAGCCCGCTGCTCATTGGGTTTGTGAGGGAACTACCGAATTCACCTTATCTGAAGGCGACAAAAAGGAACATGGTACCGAGATCATTCTTCATATTAACGAAGAAGACAAGGAGTTTCTTGAGGAAAATCGAATTGAGGAATTGCTGGTGAAGTATAATAAATTTATGCCGATCCCTATCAAATTTGGAACTAAAGAGGAAACACTTCCTCTTCCTGAAGATGCTCCGGAAGACGCGAAACCGGAGAAAAAAACCGTAGATAATATTATTAATAATCCTGAGCCGGCCTGGACCAAACAACCCACCGATCTCAAAGAAGAGGATTACAATAATTTCTATCGCGAGCTGTACCCGATGCAGTTCGAAGAACCTTTATTCCATATTCACCTGAACGTGGATTATCCTTTCAACCTTACGGGAATCCTTTATTTTCCGCGGATGACCCAGGATATGAATATTCAAAAGGATAAAATTCAGCTGTACCAGAACCAGGTTTTCGTGACCGATAACGTGGAAGGTATCGTTCCAGAATTCCTTACCATGTTACGTGGAGTTATCGATTCGCCTGATATCCCGCTGAACGTTTCCCGTTCATACCTGCAGGCTGACGGGGCGGTGAAAAAGATTTCCAGCTACATCACCCGAAAAGTGGCAGATAAGTTGAAAACGCTTTTCAACGAAAACCGTGAGGATTTTGAGAAAAAGTGGAATGATATAAAAATTGTGATCGAATATGGTATGCTTACCGAAGATAAATTCTTCGAGAAAGCCGAAAAATTCGCACTTTATCCAACAACTGACGGGGAATATTTCACTTTTGAAGAACTTCAGGAGAAGATCAAAGAAAATCAAACCGATAAGGATGAGAACCTGGTAGTTCTTTACGCCTCGAATGAAAATGAACAGCATAGCTATATCCAGGCGGCAAAAGACAAAGGCTATACTGTGTTGATGTTGGATTCGCCAATCGTTTCCCATCTTCTTCAGAAGCTGGAATCTTCCAAAGAAAAGATCTCTTTCGTACGTGTGGATTCCGATCACGTTGATAATCTTATAAAGAAAGATGAAGAGCAGATTTCCAAACTTTCCGAAGAAGAGAAAGAGAAGCTGAAAACCGATCTGGAAAAAGTTATTCCTTCAGAAAAATATACTATTCAGCTGGAAGCTATGGACAGCAATGCGGCTCCGCTGATTATCACTCAACCTGAATTCATGCGCCGTATGAAGGAAATGCAGCAAACCGGCGGCGGTGGTATGTTTGGTATGGGCAATATGCCTG
This sequence comes from uncultured Flavobacteriaceae bacterium, assembly GCA_963741865.1. GTDB lineage: Bacteria > Bacteroidota > Bacteroidia > Flavobacteriales > Flavobacteriaceae > Christiangramia. The sequence continues at coordinate 960,087 of CAVUJP010000017.1, read as the reverse complement.
AAATGTATAATCTTGTGGTGAATACAAATCACGAGCTAATTCATAACATTCTTAATACGAAAACCGAGAAAAAACAGCAGCGCCTGATCAAGCAATCGCTTGATCTTGCACGGCTTTCGCAAAATCTTCTGAAAGGAGAAGAATTAACCAGTTTCATCAAGAGAAGTTTTGAAATGGTTAAATAATCAAAAGATTCTGCGCTTACTATTAAAACCGTCTTCTTTGAAGGCGGTTTTCTTTTTTGTAGCCCCCACTTTCGTATTTTTATAAAAACTGAAATTATGAAAGCCTGCTTTTACCTGATCTTTCTGCTGTTCCTGACTGGGTGCAAACAGAACAATTCTACTTCCGCAGAAAAAATCAATCCGCCAAAAGTGCTGTCTTTTTCTCAAAATATAGAAGAAGCGCATAATAAACCCGCGTTTCGAAACCACGAAGCAGTGGCTTTTCATATAAACCTGAAATTTGGAGGAAAAACCCGCCTAGATGCCGACATCAGTATGAGCACCAATTCTGAAAAAGTACGGCTGGATAAAGAAGATGGTTCATCCCTGATTTTTGACGGCCAAAATGTATATTTGAGTCCGCAAACGGCTAAAGAAGAAGACGCCAGGTTTGACATTTTTACCTGGCAGTATTTTTTTTCACTGCCATTCAAGCTCACCGATCCGGGAACGGTTTGGGACAAGAAGAGAGAACGGCAACTGGATGGAAAAAACTATAAAACTGCGAGACTTTCTTTTATGGCCAACACGGGAGATTCGCCCGATGACTGGTATATAATTTATAAAGATGAAGAAACTAACCGCCTGAAGGCTGCGGCTTATATAGTTACTTTTAGTTCTTCAAAAGAAAAGGCCGAAGAAAATCCGCATTTGATAAAGTATTCAGATTATAAAATGATAGAGGAAGTAGCTTTTGCCACCACCTGGAAATTCTATAACTGGAATGAAGAGAAGGGTCTGGGTGAGCAATTGGGAGAAGCGAAAATCACGGATATTCATTTTTTTGAACCGCAGGAAAAATTATTTAAAAGACCTGCATCAGCGAAGATTGTTAAGCGCTGATCAAACTTCTTCGGGTTCGCCGGAAGAGATAAGGTTACGATAAATGATCTGGTAGAATTGTTCCACATCGTATGGTTTCACAATGATATCGTTCATCCCTGCCTTGCTGATTTCCTCCCTGATCTCTTCAACCTCAACCGCCGTTAGCGCAACAATAGGAATTTCTTTATTGAATTCCCTGATTTGTTCACTGGCCTGTGTTCCTGAGATTCCCGGCATATTCACATCCATTAACACCAGATCAAATTTGCCATTTTTTACCATTTTAATGGCTGTTTCTCCGTCGCCGGCAAGTTCACAGGTGAAATTTTTCTTTTCAAGTATACGCCTGGTCACGATCTGGTTGATCCTGTTGTCGTCAACAATCAAAATATGGCCGGGCAGCGCTGTAACTTCAGAAAATGAATCTACATCGATCACATCCTGAACCGTCTTCTTGGTGTCTATCTTGAATTTGATACTAAAGCTGAAGGTAGCCCCTTCTCCTTCACTGCTTTTCAAATGTATTTGTGAACCAAAAAGATGCAGCAGTTTCTTTACGATGGGCAGACCAAGACCGGTACCCTGATAACTGTAATTGTTTGTCTTAAGCTGGGAGAATTCTTCAAAAATTACCTTTTTCTTGCTTTCGGGAATTCCGGGACCATCATCCTGAACTTCAAAATGAATAACAGATCTTTCTTCAGTAAGGTCTTTTTGCCTGGCCCTGATGTAAATATTTCCGCGTTCGGTAAACTTCATTGCATTTCCCACAAGGTTCATAAGCACCTGGGAAAGTCTCACCGGATCCCCGATCAGGTAAGGGGGAATTTGCTCATCGATCTCAAGGTGTATCACGTTCTTATTCTGAATTCGAGTGAATTCAAAACTATTTAGAATGCTGTTTACCAGATCCTGCAAATGAAAACTCACATTTTCGAGTTTCACCCGGTTAGATTCCATTTTATTCATCTGCAGCACATCATTGATCAGTGCCAGCAGGTAATCGGCAGAGAATTTTAGCGACCTCAAATCGGTTTTATGTTTGGCCAGGCTTTCGTCTTCCAGAAGTAAAGAGGTGAGCCCCACCACTCCATATAAAGGAGTCCTAATTTCATGGCTTACCGTGCTAAAGAAACGCGTTTTAAGCAGCGACAGCCTTTCGGCCTCTTCTTTCGCTTCCCTGAACTGCTGGTTTTTGTACTTCAGTTCATTGATTAGCTTCTTACGGTCACGGTTGATCTTATTCAGAAAGAAAAGGATAAACATCAAAACCAGCGAAGAAAGCACCATCACAACTACCTTTTCATTAGATTTAGCGATGATCTGGTTTTGATATTTCTGCTCCTTTTCCGCCAGTTGGAGGTTTCGACGATATTCTGAAAGTTTAAAACGAGCATTAGAGATCTCCATCTGATTGAGTTTCTCTCTTTCAAATATCCTGGAATTGTAATCATTATATTTTTCTAGCGCATTGAAGGCTTCTTTGTACTTACCCTCCTTATTCAGCATTTGGGCATAAGCCTCGTAAGCCTCTGAAGCAGGTAAGATCAAAGTGTCTTCTTCAGCAAGCGAGATCGAATTTTTAAAATAAAAATCGGCTGTATCCCAGTATTTTTTATGACCATAATACCGGCCATGTAACATATAAATTTGAGAATAATAATAGTTGAAGTCAGGATTTTTGGGATCTTGCTCCATCAGGCTGTCCAGAATCCCAAGTGATTCCTGTATATAAGGAAAAGCTTTGTCATATTTCCCCTGGTCTAGATAAGTCCAGCCTATATTTGATTTCGGAATTAAACGTTGAACCGGATTATTCAGTTTTTCAGCAAGATCAATTACCTTATTATAGTAATCGATCCCTTTTTGGGAGGTTTCAGGAATTTCAGAATAAATATTTCCCAAATTATTATAAGAATTCATCAGTAAGGTATCATTCTTACTTTCCTGAGCATATTCAAGCCCAAGCATATAATTTTTCTTAGCTCTAGCAGAATCTTTCAGATCAATATAAACATGGCCAAGCATGTTATAACCTCTGGCCGAAAAATACGTGTTTTTTGTTTCTTTGGAAAGACTTATCAAAAGATGAGAGTCTTCAATAGCCTGTTCATAATCATATTTGCCAATGCGATGGCCAATCTCATTCAGAATAGATCTTAGACTATCAGGACAAATCTGTTTTTCCTCTTGCGAAAAAGTGAGGTTGCTCAAAAGACAGCAACAAATTATGGAAAAAAAGTAGGCTTTTTTCACAAGCGGGTTTGGTTAGCATCAGATTTAGGCGTAGGGAAATTACTCTATTTAAAGGAATTAGACAAAATTTATTTTTCTATCGATGAAAAAAAATTTATTCTTTAGAGTAGGAAAATAACTTTACTTTCGAGAAAAGAAATACATTTCTATGAATGCTCCCTGGCATCTTTACCTAATGGCTCTATTATATATTATAGCCGGAATTTTGCATTTTTTAAAACCCAGACTGTATATAAAAATAATCCCTTCATATCTTCCGAAATCTGCGCTGCTAGTGAAGTTAAGCGGAATTGCAGAAATTTTTCTCGGAAGTGCTTTAATCTTTTCTCAATTTCGAAATTTGGCTATTATCGGAATCATTTCAATGTTGCTGATCTTCCTTCTTGTCCATGTTAATATGCTCACGTCCAAACGTGCAGGACTTGGATTACCGCAGTGGATTCTCATTGCACGAATTCCCTTACAATTCGGACTCATCTACTGGGCTTTTTATTATCTAAACTTATAAGATGAAGAAGCAAATTATAGAAATACAGAATGCATTGCTGGAGTATTATCCACAATTTTTTTCGTTACGGCAGAGCGAAATTTTTTTAAAATACTTTTTGGAATTAGAAAATTGGAGGCAGGAACCCATTAAGCTCTTTGGCAAAAACATTATGCAGCCACGCCTCACCTCTTTATTTGGTGACGAAAATAAAAGTTACAGTTATTCAGGACTCAGGATGCAGCCGGCTCCTTTTCCCAAAACCCTGAGAGATATAAAATATAAATGCGAAGAATTCAGTGGGGAAGATTTCAATATCTGCCTGGCAAATCTTTACAGGAATGGCAGCGACAGTATGGGCTGGCATGCCGATGACGAGAAGGAACTGGGAAAAGATCCGGTTATCGCATCGGTTAGTTTCGGTGAGGAACGCGTTTTTCACCTAAAGCATAAAAAAGATAATAACCTCCGGAAAAAACTTGTTCTGGAAAATGGGAGTTTACTTATTATGAAAGGTAGCACCCAGCATTTCTGGAAACATCAGCTTCCAAAAACTAAACGGAAGGTTGGCCCGCGGGTGAACCTAACCTTCCGTAAGATCATTTAAGAATAGATCTCGTTCAGTACTTCTGCCAGACGAATTCCTCCTTTTTGAAGTTGTTTCAGCACCACAGGCATATATTCATACATGTACTTATAGCCAATATGATCTCCATTTTCCACGCTATCATATACCTCATCTGCCAGGTTTCTTGATTCGTAAACCCAATCCAGCAAATTCCCTTTCTGAATGGCTTTAACCTGTGCTTTTGAAAGTACATCGGCATTTTCTGCAAGTTCAGTATAACTCATTTGGTAAAATTCGATCATATCACTGTCCCATAGGCGATGTAAATTTGAGCCCTGGTTGAACCATTGCACCTGAATGTCATTTCCTCCTTTATCAGAAGCATGTCCCACGTGAAGAGGCTGGTGCAGATCACCCATGAAATGCACTAACATTTTCAGGTAAAATTGTTTTTGCTCTCTCGAAGCTTCCTTTGATCTAAGCACTTCGATACATTTTCTAATCGCCTGCACAAGATCTCCATCTTCACTGGCCAGAGATTTATCATATACTGTTTGGTCTGGAGCTATATTCACATAATGCCAGGGGCTGTATTCCCGGTACTCGGGATCGCTTTTAATATCATCGGCATAATTGGAAACATATGCCAGTCCATGCCCGTTTAAAAGATCTTCAATCGCTTTTTTTGCTTTTTTTGTAAGATGTTCCTCAGCAATCTCACCAACCGCTCGATGTCCGGTTTTCCCCCAGTCATCTTCAGCCGAATGGCCCGAAAAGCTTATTGCAATTAGCATGAATATTGATAACAGTAATTTTTTCATTCCAGTAAATTTTCGGCAAAGATAACCAAGTCTAAAGAAATAAATGTTAATTATATAGACGGATAAATTTTAATGTAATATATTTATGATATCAAAATAATATCAACTAATCTTATTAGTCATGTCACAGGAAAAACTACTTAAACCTTCGAATGGATATTTCATGCTGTTCGTATTTTTATTACTCTTCTTCGGAAGCATTGCCGCAATCGCTACTACCAAAAATCCGTGGTGGCTGTTCTTATTTATTACCGCTATAATTATTCTTCCTGGTTTTATCCTGGTTAATCCGAATGAATCCCGGGTTCTTCTCCTTTTTGGGGATTATAAAGGAACCGTAAAGCAAAATGGTTTGTTTTGGGTGAATCCGCTATACACCAAAAAGAAGATCTCACTTCGGGCACGAAATTTCGACAGTGAAAGACTGAAGGTGAACGATAAACTGGGAAATCCGGTGATGATTAGTACCATATTGGTATGGAGAGTACGGGATACTTACAAGGCTTCTTTTGATGTGGATGTTTTTGAAAATTTCGTGGTGGTACAAACCGATGCCGCGGTGAGAAAACTTGCCAGTATGTATCCTTATGATAATTTTGCCGATGAAGGTCTTGAGGAAGAAATTACCTTGCGTTCCAGTGTAAATGAAGTGAGTGACGCTTTGGAAAAAGAGCTTGAAGAAAGGTTAGACATTGCAGGTATCGAAGTGCTTGAAGCGAGAATTGGTTACCTCGCCTATGCCAATGAGATCGCCAGCGCCATGCTGAAGAGACAACAGGCCACTGCAATTGTTGCTGCAAGACATAAAATAGTAGAAGGTGCAGTGAGCATGGTGGAAATGGCACTTCATGAGCTAAGTCAAAAAAACATCATAGATCTGGACGGGGAGCGTCGTGCCGCAATGGTGTCTAATTTAATGGTCGTGCTTTGCGGTGATAAAGATGCCTCCCCAATTGTAAATGCCGGAACATTAAATCATTAAAATGAGAGTTTTTGTGGAAGAGCAGAGATTTAAACAGTGGTGGCTGTTTAGCATGATGATTTTACTCATTATGGGCATCCTTCTGGCTTTTCTTTTTTCAGGAAACGATTCAGAAGCAAAAATCTCTATGCTCGTTGCGATGATCCTCATTGTTCTGATATTTGTTTTTCTACTATCGCTAAGGTTGCAAACCAGGATCGATAATTACGGAATTACCACCAGGTTCAACTTATTAAGTTTCTCTAAACGCAGCTATTCCTGGGGCGAAATAGAGAATTGTTTTCTTCGGAAATACTCGGCCAGGGAATTTGGTGGCCGCGGGATGCGAATTCTGAAAAAGAAAAAAGCCTATACGATACGCGGAAGCCAGGGAATTGAAATTTTTACAAAAGATCACAGAAAATTCCTGATAGGAACTCAGAAACCTCTCGACGCAAAAACAGTGATCAATTATTACACAAACAAAAAAGAAGAACTATGAAAAATTTACTTGTAGGATTTATTTTTATTTTTTCAGTAGGTTGTCTGCAGGCTCAGGATAGCACTTACACCGAAGAAGAAGTTAATATTGGCAAATTCACCGAGGGTACGCTCACCCTTCCGCTTGGAGAAAAAGCTGAAGATCTGGTTATTTTTATTCAGGGTTCCGGCCCCACAAATCGAAACGGGAACGCACCGATGATGAAAAATGATGGGATGAAAAAAATGGCACATGAACTTGCCGAAAATAACATCGCCTCCTATCGCTTTGACAAACGCATCTTTAAAATGGATAAGTACAAAATTGAAGAAAAAGACCTTCGTTTTGAGGATTTTGTAAAAGATGTGGAAGAAATTATCGCCTATTTCAGGGAAAATGCTCAATATGAAAATATAGTGGTAGCCGGACACAGCGAAGGCTCTTTAATAGGAATGCTGGCCGCAAAAGGCCGTGCTGATGCCTTTATTTCTTTGGCCGGTGCCGGTGAACCTTTCGATAACATTGTCGTGGAACAATTGGCAAAACAGGCACCACAATTGGCTGAAAATGCCCGTACTGCCTTTGACGAAATGAAAGAAAACGGGCAAACGAGTAATTACGCACCCATGCTTCAATCTATTTTTAGAGAGAGTGTGCAACCTTATATGTTAAGCTGGATAAAATACGATCCTGCAGAAGATATCGCAAAACTTGACATACCGGTTCTTATTATCAACGGCACCGCTGATGTACAGGTAGATACTCAACAAGCCGAAATGCTTAAAAAAGGTGATCCGGAGGCTAAACTGGTATTGATCGATCATATGAACCACATTTTTAGAGAAGTTGACAGTGATGATATGCTTGTAAATACCAAGACTTACAATGAGCCAAACCGGCCGCTTCATCCCGAATTGATCCCTGTGCTTACCAAATTCATTAAAGACCTGGAATAATGGGTAAAAAGAAAGCATTCGCGTTGCGTGTAGATGAAGAGATGCTTCGGGCTATTGAGAAATGGGCTGCCGATGAATTCCGCAGTACCAATGGGCAGATCGAATGGATGCTTAACAGAAGTTTAAAAGAGGCTAACCGCCATCCAAAAACAAGAAAAAAAGAAGAATAATGTTTAAAATAATATTTTCTGATATTGACGGTACTTTATTAAATGCCGATCGCGAAGTTTCAGAATACACCATAGAAACCATAAGACGGCTTAATGATATCCCGTTTATACTCATCTCTTCCAGAATGCCTGCAGCCATGCGCCACCTTCAGGAAAAAATGGGGATAGAAGGCCTGCCGCTGATCAGTTACAACGGTGGACTCATTCTTGTGGATGACAAACCCGTAAGTTCCACAGAAATTCCGCTGGAAATTCTTCAGAAACTTCACGAATTCAACCGTGAAAAAGATGTTCACCTGGGCCTTTTTCATCAGGACGAGTGGTATGCTCCGAGAAATGATTTCTGGACACAGCGGGAGATCAACAATACCAGGGTTCACCCTGATATCAGAAGCAATTCCGAAGTCATTCAGAAATGGAAGACAGAAGAAAAAGGCGCCCATAAGATAATGGCCATGGGGGAAGAAGATAATATCGATGATATCTGGAATTTTCTAAATGAGAATTTCCCGGATGAACTTCATTTATATCGTTCTAAACCTACTTATATAGAAATTGCCCCAAAAAGCATCTCAAAACTCACTGCGGTAGAACACCTGCTGAAAAATCATTATCAGCTTCCCATGTCTCAATGCCTCGCCTTCGGTGATAATTATAACGATATTGATATGCTGCGCGGTGTGGGAATGGGCATAGCCGTTGGCAATGCAAAACCAGAGGTGCTGGAAGTAGCTCATATGGTAACTCATTCGGGGAAGGAAGACGGTGTGGCTAAAAGTATTGTTGAACTCTTCAGGCTTTAAATCCTGCTGACAAAATTCAATAAAAATTGTATTTTGCCGCCCAAATAGTCTGATTCTTTATGGAAAATACTCCCGTTTTTACCAATGATGCTATTGTCTTCGGTTTACTGATGATCGCTCTGGGCTTTGTTTTTTATACCTCCTCCCAAAAAGAAGGCTTCTGGAAGAAATTTTATTCGGTAGTACCTGCACTGCTGATGTGCTATTTGATACCTTCTATTTTCAGCTCGCTTGGATTAATAGACGATGAAACCTCACAGTTATATTACGTTGCCAGCCGGTTTTTACTCCCGGCAGCATTAGTGCTGATGACGCTGAGTATAGACTTGAAAGCAGTTTTTAATCTGGGACCAAAGGCGCTGATCATGTTCTTTGCGGGAACTTTGGGAATCATAGTTGGTGGGCCGCTTGCGATATTGATCGTTTCGGCAATTTCTCCCGAAACCGTTGGTGGTGTCGGTCCCGATGCCATCTGGCGTGGACTTTCAACTATCGCCGGGAGCTGGATAGGTGGCGGTGCAAATCAGGCAGCCATGCTGGAGATCTATGAATACAATCCGGATCTTTACGGCGGAATGGTTCTCGTGGATATCGTGGTGGCGAATCTTTGGATGGCCGCGTTGCTCATGGGAATTGGCAAAAATGAAAAGATCGATCGCTGGTTGAAAGCCGATAACTCTGCTATCGAAGAACTGCAGGTTAAAGTGAGCAGTTATACCGAAAGTGTAAAAAGAATTCCTTCTTTGCCAGATTTGATGATCTTACTGGCTCTTGCCTTTGGCGCCGTAGGAATCGCCCATTTTGGAGCCGATGAAATTTCAGCTTTTCTACTGAATAATTTTGAGGTTTTCAATGATAATAAAAGTGCCCTTTCCTCCTTTTCTTCACAATTCTTCTGGATGATCACCATCGCCACGGCAATAGGAATTTTCCTGTCGTTTACCCGATTCAAATCTTATGAAGGTGCCGGAGCCAGCAAACTTGGCAGTGTTTTCATTTATATCCTTGTCGCGACCATTGGTATGAAGATGGATTTAAGTATGGTTTTTGACAATCCCGGCTTGATTGGGATTGGACTTATTTGGATTCTAATCCACGTAAGTGTGCTCATTATTACCGCCAAACTCATTAAAGCCCCGTATTTTTTTATGGCTGTGGGCAGCCAGGCAAATATAGGGGGTGCAGCCTCGGCTCCTGTGGTTGCCGCCGCTTTTCATCCCTCACTGGCTACCGTTGGCGTACTACTTGCTGTATTTGGATATGTGGTGGGAACTTATGGAGCGATATTATGCACTATATTAATGCAAATTGCCGCCGCTAGTTAGTAGTAAAAACAGAAAAATATAAGATATTTGCCCTCCTAAAAATTTGATTTATAAAATGAAAAAACTTGCTGTTCTCTTTATCATTCTGATTGCTTTTTCTTCCTGTTCCGAAAAGAAAGGAGATCTCGTGGTCACCGGCGAAGTGAAAGGCTTGAAAAAAGGAACTCTTTACCTTCAGAAAGTTGAAGATACCCTTATAGTAAATGTCGATTCTGTGGAAGTGAACGGTGATCCTAAGTTTACTCTCAGCGGTGAACTGGAGAGTCCGCGTATCATGTACTTGTACCTCGATAAAGTCGATAATAACCGTTATGACGACCGTATCGAATTTTTTGCCGGTAAAGGAAACATCAGCATTAATACATCTTTGAAACATTTTGAAACCGATGCCGAAATAAAAGGTTCTAAAAACCAGGAAAAACTTGAGGAGTATCGCAAGATGATGAGTCGCTTCAACGATCAGAACCTGGATCTTATAAAAGCAAATTTTGAAGCTGAAAAAGATGATGATGAAGAAAAACTGATGGAGATCGATAAAAAATACAACAGCCTTCTTAAAAGAAAATACCTTTACACGGTCAATTTTGCCGTTAACAACAAAGATCTGGAGATCGCGCCTTACCTGGCACTTTCCGAAGTTTTTGATGCCAACATCAAGTATCTGGATACTATTTACAATTCCCTGGCTCCAAAGGTGAAGAAATCTCAGTATGGAAAACAACTGAAAGATTTTCTGAAAGAACGCAGGAAAGAGGAAAAACAGGAAGAAAATATAAAAGTAGAAACGGTAGAAGATAATTCTTAAACCTCCTCTTCGATGATATACAGGGACGCATTTAGCGTCCCTTTTTTTATGGTCTTAATATTACTTTAAGTCAATTAGGTTCTCTAATCCTTAACTTTGGGAAAAAGCCTTAATATGCAAAAGACGAATAAAGAATATGACCTCATCTGTGCCGGCGGAGGCATCATGAGTGCCACGCTTGCCCTCATGCTGAAACTTATCGATCCCGAAATGAAGATCATCATTTTTGAACGCCTGGAAAAAGTTTCCCAGGAAAGCACCAAAGCATGGAACAATGCCGGGACAGGACATTCGGCTTTTTGTGAACTCAATTACACACCTCAGCAAAAAACCGGCTCGGTTGATATTACAAAAGCCATACATGTTTTTCAGCAATTTGAACGTTCCAAACAATTTTGGGCATTTCTGATAAGTCAGAATTTGCTTGAAAATCCGCATTCATTTATTCATTCGGTCCCGCATCATGCCTGGGTGCGCGGAAAAGATAATGTTGATTTTCTGAAAAAACGGTACGAGGCCATGACTTCCCATTTCATGTTCGAAAACATGAAATTTTCTGAAGATCATGAGGTTTTGCAGCAATGGTTCCCGCTGATCATGAAAGACCGAAACCAGGATGAAGTGATGGCTGCTACACGAATGGAACTGGGAACCAGCGTTGATTTTGGCGCTCTTACGGAACAGTATTTTAAAATTCTGGAAGAAGAGTTTGAAGTTCCTGTACTACGAAGACACGAGGTTGAAGACATAGATCCCGAAGGTCCCGAAGACTGGACCGCCGAGGTGAAAAACCTGGAAACAGGAGATAAATTGTATTACGACGCCGAGCACGTTTTTATCGGAGCCGGTGGCGGTGCTCTTCCCCTGCTTCAAAAAGTAGAAATAGAAGAAAAAGAAGGTTACGGAGGATTCCCGGTAAGCGGACAGTGGCTTTTCTGCAACAATCCCGAAATCATTGATAAACATGATGCGAAAGTTTATAGCAAGGCGGGTGTTGATGCTCCTCCAATGAGTGTACCCCATCTCGATGCCAGATATATCGATGGTAAAAAGGAGCTGTTATTCGGACCTTTTGCAGGTTTCAGTACCAAATTCCTAAAAGAAGGTTCCCGCCTGGACCTTCCAAAGTCCATTCGCTTTGATAATATTCCTTCGATGTGGGGAGTTTTTTGGCATAACCTGCCGCTTACAAAATATCTAATCGATCAGGTAAGTATGGATCATGAAGATCGCATGGACGACCTTCAGAGAATTTTGTAAAAGACGCCAAAGCTGAAGACTGGGAACTTAAAATTGCGGGGCAGCGTGTACAGATCATTAAAGCGCGATAAAGAACAGGGCGGAATTCTGGAATTCGGAACCGATGTAGTTCACAGTAAAGACGGAAAGATCACCGCACTTCTCGGCGCCTCTCCCGGAGCTTCTACTGCGGTTCATATTATGTTGAATGTCCTGAATATTGCTTTTCCTGAAAAAATGAAAACTCCGGCCTATCAAGAAAAACTTGACCAGATGATCCCTTTCTGGAACAAGGATGTTCGTGAAGACAAAACAGGTTTTAGAAAAGTTCAGGAAAAATGCTCAGAGGCCTTAAAACTGGAGGCAAAACCTAAAATGCTCGGAAGCCCTTGATCTTAAGGCCGATCACTAATTTTTCTAAACGCGGTAGGTCTGAGCGCCTTAAAAAAGAAATAGAAATGCTTTTACTATAAATAATTGAGTTAAAAAACCGCCCCCTCTTTTATAGAAAGGGCGGGTTCAATTGGAACTTTTTTATATTAAAATTGAAAAGCGTAAGTGATTTTCAATCCCAAGGCCAGCGTTTTCACATCTTCTACATATGAGGTAGAGCTGGATTGGTTTACTGAAGAGAGAATACTGTTATTTCTAAAGTTAACCGGATTTTCAGCATTGTAAGCAATAAGATTCTTCTGATTTTCTTTAGGTTTTATATCCTTCAAACCAAAATCTGCAAATAAGCCCATGTAAAGCGCCTGGTCATTTTCCAACATCAATTTAATACCTGTTTCCAAGTTAAGTAATAAATTTGCCTGCAGGTCAAGCTCTGATTTTGAATATTCTATCGCCCCGAAATTTCCGAAGCCGGCAAATTTGGGATCGTTAAGTACTGCATCATACTGCTGGTAATACCCACTGGTGATCAAAGAAGAGGCTTCTGTAGCATATTCTGATTGAAGGACAAAACCAATTTTTGCACCTGCAGCCGCATAAAACCGAAAAATATCCCCGGTTTCGTATTGAATGTTTAGTGGTACGTTAAGAAAATACGTATACTGATTTTCCTTTAGATCTTCCACTTGATACCTGAATTCAAATTCTTCTCCTTCCATATCCAGGGTGGAATAAGTATCCTGCACAGATGACTTATAAGCCGAACCTTCCAGATATTGCAATTCCGCTCCTGTCCCAATACTCCAGTTTTCCGAAAGGTAATAGGCATATCCTACTCCAAGACCAAAGCCGTTTTTCATTTTACTATTCTCCTGCAAGATTTCATAATCAAGTTTTGAGAACGCTCCCTCCAGGTAAAAGGAAACTTCATTTTTGGTTTGCCCATAGGAATTTCCTATGCCTGCGCAAACTAGGATGAGCGCGATAATTGACCAACAGGGTTGGAACCCGAAACTATTATTATTGATTTTCATAATTTTTTATTTAATAAATTAGAATTCATGCTACCACTGTATTAGCGAACGATAAACTTTAAAGATTTACTGTGAGCACTTGTTTTACAATTAAGAATATATACCCCTGATTCCATGTTCAGTGGTAGCTCAATCGAAGTGGTTTTTCTATTTGATTTCATCCTCTTTAGAAGGGTTCCATTCAGTGTATGAATAGAAAGCTGCATTGTTTCCAGTTCTTCTTTTGGAAAGTCAGCAAAAAGTTCCAGGTGATCTCCTGAATTCACAGGATTCCGAGCCAGAAGTACTCTATAAGAACTCCTTAATTGTATAATTGTAGGACACGTCCTTAGGACTTCTCCGTCTGCAGTGGTCATTTCTACATAGTAACTACTTTCCTGATCCAGTTGGTCACTGGAATTATCACCTTCAGAGAAGTACTGACCTGTTCCAATAAAGGTTCCGTTTTTAAACCATTTGTAGCTTTCAAACTTATAACCACCATTGGTTAAAGGATTATTATTTACCAGGAGAACATTGTTAAATTTCTGAACAACGATATCCTCAAAATTAAATGTTTTTTCAACTTGGATAATGTAGGTCTTACTGGTACTACCATCGCCGGAAGTTACAGTGACTGTTTCAGTATAAAGCCCCGGAGAAGGTGTTGCGATCGTAAAAACTTCCGGGTGATCTGCTGAAGAACCTCTATTTGGCTCCAGTTGTATCTGAACCTCATTTTCATAATTACCACAAGTAATCAGATGATATATCTCTGCAGAAGGATTAGCATAAGGGGTTCCGTTGATTAAAACATTATCCAGTTTTGCTTCACTGCTTGTAATTGTAAGTATTCTGGTGACAGGAGTTGCAGACTCAAAATTCTGATTTCCATCCTGTGTAGCGGTAATGCTAATTTGACCTGGGGCAAGCAATCTCACAAAGCCACGTTGGCTGACAGATGCTGCAGGTTCCAGGTCATCGGAAGCCTAGGAATACGTTATAGCTAAACCTGAAGTTGAAGTTGCATGCAAAAGGAAATCCTCATCGGTTTGAAGATTTTTATCTAAAAGTTCTTCAAAAATAATACTTTGAGCAGCCTTTCTTATAACTAGCTCAGCAGTCAGCACTTTATCATTGTAGTTGTCCTGGCTTACGGTGGCAGTCACTGTATAAGTACCGGCATTCACCTGATCGGTGTTTTCATATACTACAGTAGCTCCTTCTGGAAGACCGGTAACATAAATACTGTGGCCAGTCCCATCATAGGTAAAGGTATCTCCTGTAAAGGTCACTCCGGTGATCTCGGCATTTTCAATCACCAGGCTTACATCCTTAGACGTAGGCAGGTAATTGGCTGTCTCTTCCGCAGAGATCGTGATTGGGTAGGTTCCTGCACTGGTATATCCTTGTGCAGGTGAATACGTCAAGGCAGTCTCTTCATGATTCAAACTTGCAGTGATATTCTTAAGCGTCCCGTCATAAGTAAAGGTCTGGGTAGCATCTGCAGTAATTGTGGCTGCTGCTTTGTCGATAACAAGATCGGCAGTCAGCACTTTATCATTGTAGTTATCCTGGCTTACGGTGGCAGTCACTGTATAAGTACCGGCGTTCACCTGATCGTTGTTTTCATATACTACAGTAGCTCCTTCTGGAAGACCGGTAACATAAATACTGTGGCCAGTACCATCATAGGTAAAGGTATCTCCTGTAAAGGTCACTCCGGTGATCTCGGCATTTTCAATCACCAGGCTTACATCCTTAGACGTAGGCAGGTAATTGGCTGTCTCTTCCGCAGAGATAGTGATTGGGTAGGTTCCTGCACTGGTATATCCTTGTGCAGGTGAATACGTCAAGGCAGTCTCTTCATGATTCAAACTTGCAGTGATATTCTTAAGCGTCCCGTCATAAGTAAAGGTCTGGGTAGCATCTGCAGTAATTGTGGCTGCTGCTTTGTCGATAACAAGATCGGCAGTCAGCACTTTATCATTGTAGTTGTCCTGGCTTACGGTGGCAGTCACTGTATAAGTACCGGCATTCACCTGATCGTTGTTTTCATATACTACAGTAGCTCCTTCTGGAAGACCGCTAACATAAATACTGTGGCCAGTACCATCATAGGTAAAGGTATCTCCTCTAAAGGTCACTCCGGTGATCTCGGCATTTTCAATCACCAGGCTTACATCCTTAGACGTAGGCAGGTAATTGGCTGTCTCTTCCGCAGAGATCGTGATTGGGTAGGTTCCTGCACTAGTATATCCTTGTGCCGGTGAATACGTCAAGGCAGTCTCTTCATGATTCAAACTTGCAGTGATATTCTTAAGCGTCCCGTCATAAGTAAAGGTCTGGGTAGCATCTGCAGTAATTGTGGCTGCTGCTTTGTCGATAACGAGATCAGCAGTCAGCACTTTATCATTGTAGTTGTCCTGGCTTACGGTGGCAGTCACTCTATAAGTACCGGCATTCACCTGATCGTTGTTTTCATATACTACAGTAGCTCCTTCTGGAAGACCGCTAACATAAATACTGTGGCCAGTACCATCATAGGTAAAGGTATCTCCTGTAAAGGTCACTCCGGTGATCTCGGCATTTTCAATCACCAGGCTTACATCCTTAGACGTAGGCAGGTAATTGGCTGTCTCTTCCGCAGAGATAGTGACCTCATAAGTTCCTGCACTAGTATATCCTTGTGCAGGTGAATACGTCAAGGCAGTCTCTTCATGATTCAAACTTGCAGTGATATTCTTAAGCGTCCCGTCATAAGTAAAGGTCTGGGTAGCATCTGCAGTAATGGTGGCTGCTGCTTTGTCTATAGTTATATCGGCAGTTAGCACTTTATCATTGTAGTTGTCCTGGCTTACGGTGGCAGTCACTGTATAAGTACCGGCATTCACCTGATCGTTGTTTTCATATACTACAGTAGCTCCTTCTGGAAGACCAGTAACATAAATACTGTGGCCAGTACCATCATAGGTAAAGGTATCTCCTGTAAAGGTCACTCCGGTGATCTCGGCATTTTCAATCACCAGGCTTACATCCTTAGACGTAGGCAGGTAATTGGCTGTCTCTTCCGCAGAGATAGTGATTGCGTAAGTTCCTGCACTGGTATATCCTTGTGCAGGTGAATACGTTAAGGCAGTCTCTTCATGATTCAAACTTGCAGTGATATTCTTAAGCGTCCCGTCATAAGTAAAGGTCTGGGTAGCATCTGCAGTAATGGTGGCTGCTGCTTTGTCTATAGTTATATCGGCAGTCAGCACTTTATCATTGTAGTTGTCCTGGCTTACGGTGGCAGTCACTGTATAAGTACCGGCATTCACCTGATCGTTGTTTTCATATACTACAGTAGCTCCTTCTGGAAGACCAGTAACATAAATACTGTGGCCAGTACCATCATAGGTAAAGGTATCTCCTGTAAAGGTCACTCCGGTGATCTCGGCATTTTCAATCACCAGGCTTACATCCTTAGACGTAGGCAGGTAATTGGCTGTCTCTTCCGCAGAGATCGTGCTTGGGTAGGTTCCTGCACTGGTATATCCTTGTGCAGGTGAATACGTCAAGGCAGTCTCTTCATGATTCAAACTTGCAGTGATATTCTTAAGCCTCCCGTCATAAGTAAAGGTCTGGGTAGCATCTGCTGTGATCAGGGCTGCTGCTTTGTCGATAACAAGATCGGCAGTCAGTATTTTATCATTGTAGTTGTCCTGGCTTACGGTTGCAGTCACTGTATAAGTACCGGCATTCACCTGATCGTTGTTTTCATATACTACAGTAGCTCCTTCTGGAAGACCAGTAACATAAATACTGTGGCCAGTACCATCATAGGTAAAGGTATCTCCTGTAAAAGTCACTCCGGTGATCTCGGCATTTTCAATCACCAGGCTTACATCCTTAGACGTAGGCAGGTAATTGGCTGTCTCTTCCGCAGAGATCGTGCTTGGGTAGGTTCCTGCATTAGTATATCCTTGTGCCGGTGAATACGTCAAGGCCGTCTCTTCATGATTCAAACTTGCAGTGATATTCTTAAGCGTCCCGTCATAAGTAAAGGTCTGGGTAGCATCTGCTGTGATCGTGGCTGCTGCTTTGTCGATAACAAGATCGGCAGTCAGTATTTTATCATTGTAGTTGTCCTGGCTTACGGTTGCAGTCACTGTATAAGTACCGGCATTCACCTGATCGTTGTTTTCATATACTACCGTAGCTCCTTCTGGAAGACCGGTAACATAAATACTGTGGCCAGTACCATCATAGGTAAAGGTATCTCCTGTAAAAGTCGCTCCGGTGATCTCGGCATTATCAATCTCCAGGCTTACATCCTTAGACGTAGGCAGGTAATTGGCTGTCTCTTCCGCAGAGATCAGTGATTGGGTAGGTTCCTGCATTAGTATATCCTTGTGCCGGTGAATACGTCAAGGCTGTTTCTGAATGATTCAAACTTGCAGTGATATTCTTAAGCGTCCCGTCATAAGTAAAGGTCTGGGTAGCATCTGCAGTAATTGTGGCTGCTGCTTTGTCTATAGTGAAATCTGCACTTTCATAAGTGAGATCATAATTGCTGGTTAGGGAAAGTGTTCCCTGCTCAATAGAGTAAGTTCCCGCATCTTCACCAGTCTCCCGGCTGATCTCACCAGTAAAAGAATCGCTTCCTATTAGTGTGCCACTGGTAATCTGGTAAGTAAGTTCCGGATCATCTTGGCCATACACTTTGTCTTTCGAATCGGCCGCTACCGTAATACCTGATTTATCAATGGTTAAAGTTTGGATTATGGAAGTAGCTGCAAAATGGGTGTCATCTCCTCCCTGAGTAGCTGTGATTTCCGTAGTTCCAGCTTTCAAAATAGTCACCAGGTCCCCAGAGATAGATATAATGGCTGGATTTTGAGCCGTGTAAGTAACAGCTAAGCCTTTATCGGTTTTTTCCTCTCCTAGTGTAAAGGCAGGATCACCATATGTTTTTGTGGGAATTTCTGGAAAGGTGATAGCCTGCTCTTCTTTATTGACGGTCGTAAATTTCCAGGTATTGAATTCCGGAGTGAAACCAACAAATTCATTTACCTCCCTGGTCCTTCACAAATCCTGCAGTAATACCTGCAGTGATAGATGTATTAACTGGAAGATCAATATCCAAATCAATAGATAATGTGAGATTATTCTCAGAAATAGAAATTGCATTACTATCTTCTGCCATGGATAGATCATATGTTCTTAGTACAGTTGCACCATCATTAATCGTTAATTTTCCTGTACTTCCCAATACTACTTCTTCATCAAAGGTAAGGGATAATGAGGGTTTCAGTGGTATATCGGTAGCGTTGGTGGCTGGAACCACAGATGAAATGATCGGAGCAGTTTCATCCGTAACAGTGATGGTAAAGGCTTGTTCATTAAAACCAAAGGTGTTTTCAGCTTTCACGACCACTGGGTGGTCTCCTACATCTGATCTTTGTGGGGTTCCAGATAATATCGCTCCAGTTTGGAGGCGATAGACTTCATTGTTGCCAAACTTAGCATAAACCAATGCTCCGCCTGAAGTAAAAGAAAGACTCCATATGTTATCAGTGGCTTTTTGAGAAACTACTTCAAAAGAAGTGAAATCTGAAGTATATTTCCTGACTCCACCACCATTCATCGATAAATAAAAGTTTCCTGGCTCGTCTGTTATAATGGAAGTAACATTATTTGGCAAAGCCGATAAAACTGTAGAAAGAGATTCCCCATCGTATTTTTGGATAGATCGACCTGACCAGGTTGTTATATACAAATCTTCATTTTTGTCAAAAGTCAACCCGAATGGATAACGGAGACCGTCTGTATAGGATAAAATTACCTCCACATTCTTGGTAGATTCATTAATCTTCAAAATTTCACTACCGTCAAGATTTGCGGCATAGATAAATCCATCTTTGTCTGTTAAGGAAATTGCACCACCAGACCGAGCCAAGAATAGCTCTTCCGGCGCAGAGGGATTATTTAATGGAACTCTGGTTATCGAATTAGTTGAATTATAAAACCTTGGTATATAAATGTACCCATTGGCGATATGCAGCGCATACACGCTTCCTCCAGCCAATCCCGACTTCCAGGAGGTAGTGGTGCCATCGGCCTGGATTTTTAAAATTTCTGTTCCATCTTGGCGAATGGCATAGATATTCCCTTCTTCATCTCCTGCTACTCCTGATATATTAATACCTGGGGGGATTTCACAAACTTTAGTAGCAGTGCCGCTTCCGTTTTTAGTAAAATTTAACCAAGACGGTAGTGTGTGAGCTGAAAGAAGGGTTTCTATATCATTTTCCTGTGTAGCCACTATACTATAATTATATGGCTGACCATAAAACTGTCCATTGGGTTACAGTACTCTCAGGACGATTTCCTGCCTGCCGGCAGGGGCAATTCTCATCCCTTAAGTTGTCCTTCGCTATTAGTTGCATAGGCCTGATAATAATAAATAGTAGAAGCGTCTAATCCGGAAATATTTTTTTCAAAAGTTCCCGTACCAATCCCACCAGAGACCTGAGTTACACCTGCTTTTCCTATTTTTGGAGTAGTGTCCGAACTGGAATATACAAAACCTCGTGCAGTAACAGTTGCTCCTCCGTCAGAGGTTATGTCACCATTTAAGGTTACTTCAGAATCACTGATATTAGAAGCTAGCTTTGTGGTAAGATTTGGAGTAGTGGCAGGTAAAACAACCGATTCAAAATCCAGATCATCTATATCAATGCTCATGTTTACTCCTGTTATGGTAAAACTGGAGATATTATCAAAGCCTGCTTGTGTTGTGAAATCATAATTTTGATAATAAACATACATAATGTCATTAGGACTTAAACTGAAATTCCCACCATTATCAGAAGTAAACTGAACAGGAGTGTCTGATAAAATATCCATAGACATTCCCGCTAACTGAAATGCACTGCCATCGCTGGCACTAATAGTAATACTAGTGATGCCCCCAGCTCCATTTTTATCGAATTGGAGAGCATAATCACCAGGTTACCCTCTGACAAATTATAGGTGCCATCATAGGTGGCAGTGCGATAGGTAGTACCATTTCCTGAAATACGATATCTTATTCCGTCTAAAGAAAAATCATTACTGGTAATATCAAATGAAGAGTTATTATCATAATTTTCATCTGCGGGAGTTTGAGCGGTTGCCAATCCGTAACTGAAAAATGATAAAATAAAAAGTACTAAAAGACGCTGGCTAATGAGATTCCAAGCTAGTTTTTTGGTAAAGATCTGTTGCATAATATAAAGGTTAATATCAGTCATAGGAAAAATGCTGGTTTCGAGTTTTGCGGCCGATAATAATGAATCAAAAACAGGAATAGAACGATCTCCATCAAGGTCTGACAAGACTCTATGATGTTGATGCAATTTTCATTTCATCACCACACCACGTTAGCTCTAGTCCGGTTACTTAAAAACAACTATTAATGATTTCGTGTATGAATAAATGCAGAGAACGTGCGCTTTTTCAATAAAAGGATAGAATAGTAAAAATTCTTCATAGGATAGTAGGTTAAAATATTAGGTTTCATTGAGGCTTTCTATAAGTATAAATCCATTGGAGGTTTTAACCCACCGTTAGGAATGCAAAAAAACTTAAAAAAAAGTTAATAATGTTAAAAAAAAGATGAAAAAATGTGTTCAAATTCGATTTGGATACTTGATTTCCTTAAGATACTGGTGTTTCGGAGGAGTTTCTCAAAGCCTTTTATATTTGCTAAGCCTCCTTTTTACTGAATTTTGATGGTGAATCTAATAGAAAACAATTGTTCTAATAATGTTCTTCTGCCAAAACTTCTTTAATAATAATTTCTGGGAATTCATTTCCCGTAAGGCGGCTATAAGTTTGATTTTTTCCCAACTTAGGTAACGGATTTTAAGCGTGCCGGATTCGGTAAGAGCTCCGGTTTGGATCGGCAGTTTTAAACGAATTCGCGTTATTGTTAGGCTTCCCTAAGAAAAATTGTTTTTATGCATTTCCTTATATTTCAATTTTTACTTCTCCCTATGAAATACCAATTTTTAAACTAATAAGCTGCATTATCTACAATTAAGGATTTCAAGTTCTTTTCTTAATTGTAAGACTATCAAAAGAGCTAATCCGAAAAAAATACCTCAAGCCAGATAAAAAATATAGGAATAGAATTCTCCCATTTGCTCCGATTTGAAAATAGAGAGCAACATTGAAAAACCGTAGATATAGGCTACCAACAATAATGGATTTATAATAATATGCATATATTTCTGGTTTCATAATAGCTTATCAATTGCTGCTTTGAAGTCTTAACAGCTTCGTCCATGGAAAACCTTCTCTGTTTAATCATTCAAAATCCATACATATCTTCATAACCTAAGTACCACCCATAGCAAACAAGCCTCTGATCATAAGACTAGAAATATAGGAAGCGATATAAACCAACATCAAAAGAGCGCACTATACACTATTAGGCAAGACCATTTATAATAAATAAGATTTCCGGATGTTTTGATCATATAACCATCTTCGAGCTGAGCATAAATTTTTCAGCTTTGTTCCTTTTTCTTGTCATCCATATTTTTCCATACATATTTTTATAGGTGAATTTCCATCCTTATTAAATCCAAAACAGCGCAACTGATTTTCTACAGGATATTCCACCTATAACAAATGAAGTTAAAATGAATAAAAATTACGATCAAATACGGGGAATAATATTCTAATTTAATTTGGATACCTATTTACAAGCTTAAATTCAAGGGGGAGAAAAAGTTTGTCTTTTTTTTAGAGAGTTGAAGCGATTTTTTAATCTCCAGCGCCTATTGGCCAGAGCTTATTTCCGTTTCATTTTTAAAGGCTTTACTGAAAGAGGTTCTGCTGGCAAATCCTCATTCACCGGCCAAAGCTTCAATCGTGTTATTTTATTTTGTAGAAAACCCTCTTCAATAAGTTTCTTGGCATGCTCCATCCGTAATTTATTCTTGTAGGAAGAAAAGCTCAACCCATAATAACTTTTTAGAAAATAGGAAATATGATGAGAAGGCATTTCCAATTCTCTCACACATTGGGTAAGGTTAAAACTTTTATTTAGATAGGACTTACTTTCTCTTAATTCTTCTAACCTTGAATTAACCTCCTGCTGGTCAAGGCCAAATTGGAGATCCTCAGGTTGTTCTTCTATTTTGGTATTTTGAACAGGTTTAGCCTGCTGTGGGTACCCGTATAGAATACTGGGAAAATAAATAGGAATAATACCAATAAGAAAAAGCGCTATACAGAGAAACGTAATAATTTCTCCATTTTTTCCAATGATTATTAAAGAAGGAAACAGGTTCTCATCATACATTTTTTCCAATGCATACACAATAGCTAAAACCGCCATTAAGACCAGTACCCCAAAAGGTACTCAGTCATTTATTAAGAATAGTTTTTAGTTCATCATTCCTACCCTTACCAATAAAATTCCTAATTCGAGGTAGAAATATAATGAGAACTACCAACTGCCAAAGGTGTAGCATCAGTAAATGCTGATCAAGAGTCAGAAGCCAGTAATGTACTCCTAATCTTTTCTCTGGTATTGAAATCCCTTGGGAAACAATGGCATTATAAAAACTATCCGGCTGAAGATAAACATAGCTAACATCAATTATTCCTAAGCGGAAAGGAATCAATAGAATCAATTCCGCCGTATGAAATTTCAATTTATCTATTAGAATGGTTTTGAAGTAATAATAGATTGGAATAAAAATAAGGTGATAAGGAAGCAATGGCCAAAGAAAAAACCAGGTAAAATGTTCTAGATATCCACCATCTATAATAAAAGCTTGTAAAGCGTACACCGACAGTAGAAAATAGAAACTGCCTAAAATACGAGTTGCTACTATATTAGTAGATTTTTTAAAAAATAAAGTTATGGATAAAACGAAACCGAAAATAGATGCTATTAATAAAATGTTTATCAAACCATAAAATATTAAAGGAATTATTCGGTTTTTACAACTCCTTTCACCTATAAAAGATTGCTTCGCTCCGGTATATAAAAATAAATCTCTATAAGTAATTTTCAGATTAACAACGAAAGCGAATACCGAACATATCCGCAAACTGATTTTATTTCAAAAAATATATGGAAATACCTTGGTTTAACTGGTAAACCATTGCATAAAAGCTTTATCAAATTGGAATTTACCCGCCCATATCGGTAAAGCCGATTAAATTATTGAGGTGAATTCTCGTAAAGCAACAATTAGAAAAAACTAGAATTCTAATATGATAAAGTAACTTATTGTTCTAAAAATTTTGGATAACCACAAATTTAGACCTTAGAAATTGAACAGATAGAATATATGCAAGGAGATTTTTTCAGGAAACCTTAATGAGGATGAACCAGGACCACAATTAAGAAATCATACCACTTTCTTGAAGCGGGAATCATTGTCGGGTGTAGAGGTTCCTGCCAAAGAAACCAATGTACTGTAGCAATTACAATTTTAGATGATACAAATAAAAAGCTCCTCCTGAAAAAGAGGAGTTGCGGGAGCCGGCAGAGGGATTCGAACCCACGACCTGATGATTACAAATCAACTGCTCTGGCCAACTGAGCTATGCCGGCAAAGAATTTATTACAGTGCGTTCAGCTTTTCTACCAATGAAGAGGCCTTCACCTGAAGTTCTTTATTGATCTCGCTGAAATGCTTCTTTTTATTTTCAACATCCCGTCGATTGATCTTTTCGATCAATTCGTCAAAATTTTTAATAGCTTCATCCACGATCGCTTCGCTTTTTGCAGGATCTTCCTTAGGATTAGCCATCTGGTGAATATAGGCAGCATCAATGATATCACCCATTACATAATTCACGTCTTTCTTCAATAATTTTTTACTTGCCATTTCTTGTAAATTTCGGCAGCGAATTTAGTTCATTTTTCAATAGGAAAATGAATTTCAGAAAAAATTTTAATTCAATTTTTTGCGAAGTACGGCGAGGGCTTCTGGCATGTGCTGTGAAGCATTCATACTGTTGAATTTATGAAGCAGTTTTCCTTTTTTGTCAAAAATGAAGCTTTCCCTCCCGGGTAAAAGCCCCAGTAGATTTGGCTGTACCCCAAAAGCCTTACGTGCTTTTTTATTTTCATCGGAAAGGAGGATGTAGGGAAGTTGATATTTATCGGCAAAACTCGAATGAGAGTCTTCAGAATCGGCGCTTATCCCAACTACTTCTGCTCCCATTTCTTTAAATTCTTCATAGCTATCCCTAAAATTACAAGCTTCCTTAGTGCATCCTGGAGTAAAATCTTTCGGATAGAAAAAAACCACAAAAGCTTTTCCTTTCAGTTCTTCAAAACTGAAATCATTCCCATTCTGGTCTTTTAAAATGATATTTGGTACCTGATCTCCTTTTTTCAAATTATTCTCCTTTATAGCTTACAAAATTCCGCGGCGTTTCATAGAGCGTCACCTCAAGATCATGATCTTTTTGAATCTTTGTGCGGAGTTTATTCCAGATGATCACGGCGATGTTTTCAGCAGTAGGGATAAGATCTTTAAATTCCGGCACCTCGACATTGAGGTTCTTATGGTCAAAAGGTTCTTCTACTTCATGATAAATAAGCTCCTTCAGAATTTTCAGATCCATCACAAATCCGGTTTCAGGATCGGGTTCGCCGCTCACCGAAACGATAAGCTCATAGTTATGACCGTGATAATGCGGATTGCTGCATTTACCAAAAACCTCAAAATTGCGTTGATCGTCCCATTCTTTGCGAAAAAGTCGATGCGCAGCATTAAAATGAGCTTTCCTGTGTACCGTTATTTTCATCAGTGATGTATATGTGAGTAATATTTTTCAAAAATGATCTTAAACCATTCCGTATAAATATCGGGATTTTTAAGCATATCTTCTTTAAGATTTTCCAGCGACATCCACTTCCAGGCTGCCACCTCCTCGGGATTCAGATCGGGTTCGCCTTCAAAATAACCAATTAGAATATGATCGAATTCATGTTCGGTAAGTCCGTTGTCAAAAGGTGCTTTATAGATAAAGGAAATTGTATCTTTCAGGTCACAGGTAAAGCCCATCTCTTCCTGAAGACGGCGTTTTCCCGCTTCTATGTTCGATTCCCCTTCGCGCTGATGACTGCAACAGGTATTGGTCCACAAACCGGGCGAATGATATTTGGAATGTGCCCGCTGCTGAATCATAAGCTCATTCTTCTCATTAAAGACAAAAACCGAAAAAGCACGATGCAGCAAAGCTTTCTCATGAGCTTCGATTTTCTCCATCAGGCCTATCTGCTCGTCCTTTTCATTTACCAGTATTACTTTTTCTTTAGCCATTTTTTTCTAAATACTCTCTCAATTTCTCTTCGACAGTCAGTTGAAGCTTTAACTCCGACTTCCCAAATTACCTCTCCCGGGGAGAGATAGTATAGTTGATTTCGAGAAATTTTTTATTTGATGCCCAAATGTACAAAATCGGCCTTTTCTTTTCACAAAGATGGTCATTAAGCAATTCCTAAAGTTTTAGTTTTCCTGTATAGAGATCACAGTTAATGGAAAGTATGAATTCTGAACGACGATTTTTTTCATGTTGTGCTTCTGAACAGGGCACTCCGTTGCTACAATCGTTTACCAGTTCGGTTTCGCCATAACCGCGTCCCGAAATCCTAGCCGGGTCCACTCCCTGATTTATCAGAAACTGTTTTGTCGCCTTTACCCTTTCATTAGATAAATTGATATTATAGGCATCATCGGCGCGGCTGTCGGTGTGGGAGCGGATATCGATCAGCAATTCCGGGTATTCCAGCATATATTCGGCGATATGATCCAGTTCCCGGGCTGCTTTCGGTTTTATTTCAGCTTTATCCAGATCGAAAATAATAGGATCAAGATTCAGCATTTTTGCAAGGTCATCCCCTACTCTAGCCGCAAAGATCTTGTCGCCTAATTCATTTTGAAAACGAATGATATTTTCTCTTCTTTTAATCTCAGTAGCATAAAAACTCCAGTTGAAGAAGCTTCGTATCGCGGCGATATTTGCAGTTTCATCTCCTGAAATATCATGCGAGGCCTGGTACATGACCAGACCATTGGAAGGATTCCCAAAACCATGTCCATACAAAAGCACACAGCCCGGTCCATTTGATAAAGAAGGTACGTCGGGCGCGGTGGGATCGATAATGATCTCTTTAACGCCTTCCCGCCAGGCATTCGCTTTCTTCGGATAAAATATTCTTTCTGAACCATTCAGCATAGCTTTATCGCTTTGGCCTATATACTGAGAGACTGGATCGGCAGGCAGCCTATGTTCGTAGGGCGGCGTGGCATACCGATGATCATAGAAGGGAATCAGACCTGTAGTTCTGGCTCCCGGCACTCCGGCTGAAAGAAAATTCAGCTGAATAAGCGAGTCTTTTTTACTATTACCGGTATATCCAAAGAGATTTTCCATCTCACTTCCCGCATGGCAGCCAGCCCAGATAGCACCTTTGTAAATTGTATTCCAGAAATACAGGTTTTTGTGGGTATCGAATTTCGGTTCGGCATGAGGCATGACAAAAATATCATCACAAATATCAAGTTCGGAAGGGTTCTTCCAGTGTGCAGGTTTATTTCCTCCATAAGCTGAAGAAGGAATGGAAGCAGCTTTAAAAAAACTCAGGGCGATACTGCCATTCTGCTTATCCAGCGTCCATTTCGGCGCAACAGATAATTCGGTAAAAACAGGAAGTTTTATATCTTCTTCCAGAAAAGAGCCAATAATGCCCTTAGCTTCCCACTTCTCAATAAATTCATATAAATCTTCCGAAATATAAGAAACGGGAATGATGAAAGAACCTGAACGGAAATCGTCGTTCCCAAGACTAAAATCGATCCCATCTTTTTTCTTACGCGGATTGATTACCCATTTGATCTCTACCGGAAAATCCCGTAGCACCCGATAAATAAAACCGTAGGGCTTTAAAGCATTGTCTTTTGTTTGCGGGGTTAAGCCAAGATTGAGAGCGTAAGATCCTTTTGGAATAACTTCATATTTTGTCTGAGCTCGGAGTGTGATGAAAAAAAACATCAGACTAATACCAAGCAGATAAAACTTCAGGTTTTGTAGGGTAAAAACCATAGGATCAGAAAAGATGCGGTAAATATTTGTATAAATTACTGATTTTCTATTGAATTATCGCCTTTAAAAAGAAAGTATTATCATCTCGAGTCAGTTTCAGAAAAGCTAAAATAATAGTACTTTTGCCGCTCGTAATTAAAGGCTATGAAGCAGTATCAGAAAGAGATCAATAAAAGACGAACTTTCGGGATCGTTTCCCACCCCGATGCCGGTAAAACAACACTTACCGAAAAGTTGCTTTTATTCGGGGGCGCGATCCAGGAAGCCGGCGCGGTAAAGTCGAATAAGATCAAGAAAGGAGCGACCAGTGACTTTATGGAAATCGAGCGGCAGAGAGGAATTTCGGTTGCTACTTCGGTACTTGCTTTTGAATATGAAGGGATCAAGATCAATATTCTCGACACACCCGGGCACAAGGATTTTGCCGAAGATACCTTTAGAACACTCACCGCTGTTGACAGTGTGATCGTGGTGATCGATGTGGCGAAAGGAGTTGAGGAGCAAACAGAAAAACTCGTGGAGGTTTGCCGTATGCGGAATATCCCAATGATCGTCTTCATCAATAAACTGGACCGTGAAGGAAAAGATGCCTTTGAATTGCTGGATGAGATCGAACAAAAACTGAATCTTACCGTTACTCCTTTGAGCTTTCCTATCGGAATGGGTTATGATTTTAAAGGAATCTACAATATCTGGGAAAAGAATGTGAATCTTTTTACCGGTGATCCGCGAAAAGATATCGAAGAAACTATCGAAATCGATGACCTTTCTTCTTCTGAACTTGATGAATTAATCGGGGATAAAGCAGCTGATACCTTAAGAGAAGAACTGGAACTGGCTCAGGGAGTGTATCCCAAATTTGACCGCGAAGCGTATCTCGAAGGAAGGTTACAGCCCGTCTTTTTTGGTTCGGCTCTGAATAATTTCGGAGTCCGCGAACTTCTTGACTGCTTTATCACGATCGCTCCGCCGCCAAGGCCGAAGGAAAGTGATTCTCGAGTGGTAAAACCCGATGAAAAGGATTTCACCGGCTTTGTTTTTAAGATCCATGCCAACATGGATCCAAAGCACCGTGACCGTCTGGCTTTTGTAAAGATCGTTTCCGGAAAGTTTGAAAGGAACAAGAATTATCTGCATGTACGTCATGGAAAGAATATGAAATTCTCTTCCCCAAATGCCTTTTTTGCGGAAAAAAAAGAAGTGGTTGATGTTTCCTGGCCGGGAGACATTGTAGGCTTACATGATACCGGAAATTTTAAGATCGGAGATACGCTTACGGAAGGTGAACAACTCATGTACCGCGGAATTCCCAGCTTTTCACCCGAATTTTTTAAATACATCAACAATGCTGACCCGATGAAATCCAAACAGCTGGAAAAAGGGATCGACCAGCTGATGGATGAGGGAGTTGCGCAGCTGTTTACGCTCGACATGAACGGAAGAAAGATCATCGGTACCGTGGGAGCCCTGCAGTTTGAGGTGATCCAATACCGACTGGAACATGAATACGGTGCGAAATGTACTTATGAAAACCTGAACGTTCATAAGGCCACCTGGGTGGAACCAGAGGATCCTAAAAGTGAAGAATTTGCCGATTTCAAAAGAGTAAAAGCAAAATTCCTGGCGAAGGATAAAGCAGGACAACTGGTATTTTTAGCCGATTCCCAGTTCAGTTTGCAAATGACGCAGCAGAAATATCCTACGATCAAATTCCATTTTACCTCGGAGTATTAAAATTTCCGTAACTCTAAACCTGTTTCGGAGACCATGTTAATCTTCTGCCACGAATACACGAATGTCTTCTTTTAAATTATTAGTGCATCAGGGGCTAAAAAAACACCCTTATGACTCCACCCCATGTCACATGTTTATCCATTCTTTATTTTAAAGAGAAGTACTTCAATTTTTATTATTTTCGGGACAAAGCTTTTCTATGTCCCAAATTAACCAGTTTATTGCTGACTTTGCCTCTTTCGTCTGGGGATTCCCCTGGTGATCCTTTTGATCGGCGGCGGAATTTTCCTGCTGATTTATTCAAGATTTCTTCCGTTCCGATATTTAGGACATTCCGTGGAAGTATTGCGGGGAAAATATAATAATCCCAATGATCCCGGTGATATCAATCATTTTCAGGCCTTATCTACAGCTCTTTCTTCCACAGTGGGAATGGGAAATATTGCTGGTGTTGCCGTGGCAATTGCTGTAGGCGGCCCGGGTGCGATCTTTTGGCTTTGGGTGAGCGCAGTCGTCGGGATGGCTACGAAGTTTTTTACCAATACTCTCGCTGTCATGTACCGTGGCAAAGACACCGAAGGGAAAATTCAGGGTGGCGTGATGTACTTTATCACCGAAGGCCTGGGCCGAAAATGGAAACCTCTTGCCGCATTTTTTGCCGTTGCCGGACTCGTGGGCGCCCTGCCCGTTTTTAATGTGAATCAGCTTACTCAGGCGATCAATTTTATTCTTTTGGAGCCTAATAATATAGAAACTGGCTTTACTTCAAGTTTGGTAATAGGAATTATTCTTACCATTATCACCACTATCGTGATCATCGGTGGGCTCGACCGGATCAGCAAAACTGTTTCGAAACTGGTACCTGCAATGGTAGCCCTGTATTTTGTATCAGTAATGATTATCCTCTTTGTAAATGCCGATGTGGTACTGCATTATTTTGGATTGATCTTTACAGATGCCTTTGCCGCCAATAATTACAAAGGTGATCCGCTCTTAGGAGGAATGCTGGGTGGTTTGATATTACTCGGGATTCGAAGAGGAGCCTTTTCTAATGAAGCCGGGATCGGTACAGCCACCATGGCGCATGGAGCAAGTAAAACAACAGAACCTGTTCGGGAAGGACTCATCGCGATGCTTGGGCCCGCAATAGATACGTTGGTGGTTTGTAGCCTTACCGCAATGGCCATTTTAGTGACCGGAGTCTGGCAAACCGAAGATCTCAACGGGGTAAGTTTAACTGCTGCCGCTTTTGATCAGGCCATTCCCTATGTTGGGAACTATTTGCTATTGCTTTGCATCCTGGCTTTCAGCATCTCCTCGCTCTTTTCCTATTCTTACTACGGCACTAAATGTCTGTCATTCCTGATAGGCGCCGAAAACAAAAAATATTACAACTATATTTATATTTTGAGCATCATCATTGGAGCTACCACCACGCTGAGTTTTATTCTGAATTTAATAGACGGATTCTTTGCATTGATGGCCATTCCCACGATGATCTCTACCCTCATCATGGCGCCCAGGGTGATGAAAGCCGCAAAAATCTATTTCAAAAAGTACAAATTAAACTCCTGATTTTAGGAATAAAATCGATTGATACTCCCGGCGAGATTAAGAATATCTTCCGTGGAATGTCCCGCAGATAATACGATCTTGCTTAGCAATGGCGATTCCGGAAATGGATAATGAAAGTTGGTGGTGATAATTTTTTCCGAATAAAGATATCTGGTAAGTTTTTCATCATCATAGGTAAATACCGGATGTTGATTGAAGTGAGTTGACTTAAATTCATCAGAAACCTCAGAATTGAAGAGATTGATATGATCTCTAAGCTTCTTCAGATTTTTCAGAACAACAGTTTCTGAAGCTATCAAGGTCTTCAGAGCAGCGGGAGATGGAGGACTTCCGCCACCGTAAAACCCGCAATTACGAAGATCTTCCATTCTTTCCTTAGTTCCCGAAATGATCCCACAGGGTGTAGCCAGGGCTTTTCCGAGCGAACCACAAATAATCAAATCTTTGGGGTGGAAGGCTTTTAAAATAGAAGTCAGACCGAAACCATCATCACCTATCAGCCCCAACCCGTGAGAATCATCAACAACAAGAATGATCTCTTCTAAAGGGAATTTTTGAAGCCATTCAAAATTTGGGAAATTATTTCCTTCAAAATCGATACTGTCCAGAAAAAGCACCACCTGTTCATTTAATTTCAGACTTTGCGCAATGCTTTTTTGCAGCTTCTCATGATTTTCAAAAAGCCTGCTTTCCTCTGTGATCAGGGCAGGATGTGTATGGGGTGCGCAGAACAGCTGGTGATTTTTAATGCTGAAATACTGTAAAAGCATTTGACCCGCCAGATATCCCGAGGACATACAAATCGAATCTTCCTGACCGGTTTTATGGGAAATATACTGCTCAAATTCTTCGAATACTGAAAGTCTCACATTGGCTTTCCGGGAGGCGCCAAAATTAGTGCCGTATCTTTTAATATTCTGAATGAATATTTCGAGAAAATCGGGATCTGACTGCAAGCCGAGATAAGAAGTCCCACCAAAATAGAGGAAATCTCCCTCTTTAGTAGAAATCTTGCGTCCGGGGGCCTGATCTAAATAATGGTTCATTCCATCAGTTTCACTCCGCTACCATTCTCTTTCGGAAAGATCACTTCAGCATTCCCAGTAATTTCAACTCCGGTAGCGATATCATGCTTCAGCAACATGGCGCCGTCCATATCTACATAATCCAGTTGTGGCAGCAATTGCGCGATCGCAGAAATTCCCACGCTACTTTCGGTCATGCAACCCACCATCACTTTAAGACCATGACTTTTTGCATTTTTGATCATTCGCAAAGCCGGGGTGAGGCCGCCACACTTGGTGAGTTTAATATTAATGCCGTCAAAGATGCCAACACACTTGTTTACGTCTTCTTCAACTATACAGCTTTCGTCGGCAATGATGGGCAAAGCAGAATTTTCCTTAAGTTTCTTCAAGCCTTCCAGATCATTGGCAGGGAGCGGCTGTTCCAGAAATTCCACCCCGAGATCCTTTAGTTTTTGGGAATATTCAACTGCCTGATCGCTGGTCCAGCCACAATTCGCATCCACCCTGAAGATAGCGTTCGAATGCTTCCGGAGCTCCTTCACGATTTCTACATCTTTATCTGATCCCAGTTTTATTTTATAGATCGGCCAGGGTTTTTCCTTCATCTTTTCCAACATCTTCGGAATCGTATCCAGGCCTATGGTAAAATTGGTAAGGGGATATCTGGAATTAACCGTTCCCCATATTTCATATAAAGCTTTCTTCTGAATTTTTCCGTACAGGTCATGAGCCGCAAGATCCAAAGCACAGATGCTGAAATTCGACAGGCCTTTAAATACAAGAAATTCATGAAATTCTTCCGGGGTTTTGAAATGGAAATTTTCAATTTCATCCCGAACTCCTTCAATTTCCAATTTCATGCTTTCCACGGTAATCTTGTAGTAAGGATTAGAAGTGGCTTCTCCATAACCTGTTTCGCCATTTAAACTTAAACATGCTATTAACGTATCCTGTGTATCGTGAGATTCTCTTGAAATCGTGAAAGTATGTCTTAACTCGAGAACATACTTTTTAAGTTCCAGCTCCATAAAATTTCAAATGATAGATATTTATACGTCAAGCTGTCCCGAGCTATCGGAACAGCTTGACATTGGCTTACGCCTGACCTGTTGGGCCGAAATTCAAGGGAAGCGGAGCTTTTTCATAGTCCCGGATTTCCCCATGCGCCTGCTCAAATTTACTGATATTATCCCCTAAAGCCTTCAAAAGTCTTTTGGCATGCTGCGGGGTGAGAATGATCCTTGAACGCACCTTGCTTTTTGGCCTTCCGGGCATGATATTCACAAAATCCACCACAAATTCTGAAACCGAATGATTGATTATCGCCAGGTTGGAATAGGTGCCTTCGGCTACCGCTTCATCGAGTTCTATATTGATTTTTTGTCCTTTATTTTTTTTCTCTTCGCTCATAATTTTGATTTTGTCCAATTTAGTTATTTAATCTTTATGGAAGAATTCAGCGTTTGTAAAAGATATAATCTGATACCACAGGGTCTATACCGGTTTTTCGGAAATCGGCTGCCAGCTGCCCACGGTGATAGGTGGAGTGATTTATAATATGAAACAGGATATCGCGTACCGAATTTTTAAAGCTTTCGCCCTTGCTGTTCTGGTAGACCACTATTCTTTCCAGGTCATCATTTTCCAGTACGTTCAGGGAATCTTCATAATTCCTGGTTTCGAGCTCCTGGAGTTCCCCCCTGTCATGTTCCTGCCAACCATCGGTTTTAACTTCCTTTCCGGCAATCCGGCTATTCCAGATATAATGGGCATTGAGTAGATGGGACATCAGTTTTTCCGATCTTTCGGAAAACACATGATCCAGGTCACCATCATTGAATTTCTTTATCAGAATAGTATTGTAATGATGGGAATATTCGAAAAGTTCTTTTAAAAAATCCTTCATATTTTCAAATATCGGCATAAAAAGAAAAAGGCCCCACCAATGGCGGGGCCTTTTTTCAGTATTTATCAGAAAGAGATTAGTTAAAATTCACTTCCTGTTTTCTCTCAAGCATTTCGTCAAATTCCTCTTTGGAACCAACAATAATGCTATCGTATTTTCTCATACCTGTACCTGCAGGGATCTTATGTCCTACAATTACATTTTCCTTCAATCCTTCAAGTTCATCGATCTTACCGCTAACTGCAGCCTCATTCAACACCTTGGTAGTTTCCTGGAAGGAAGCAGCCGAGATGAACGACTTGGTTTGCAGTGAAGCTCTGGTAATACCCTGAAGTACCGGATTTGCTGTTGCAGTGACCACGTCTCTGGCTGTAGCAAGATTCTTATCTTCTCTCTTAAGAATAGAGTTCTCATCTCTGAGATCCCTCGGAGAGATGATCTGTCCTGGTTTCAGGCTTTCAGAATCACCGGCATCCTCGATCACTTTCATTCCGAAAAGCTTGTTGTTCTCATCGATGAAATCATCTTTATGAACCAGCTGATTCTCAAGGAAGATAGTGTCTCCCGGATCAACGATCTGAACTTTTCTCATCATCTGTCTTACCACAACCTCGAAGTGCTTATCGTTGATCTTCACACCCTGAAGCCTGTATACTTCCTGAACTTCGTTCACGAGGTACTGCTGTACAGCGTTCGGACCTTTGATGTTCAGAATATCTTCGGGAGTTATAGAACCGTCAGAAAGTGGCATTCCAGCTCTCACGTAGTCATTCTCCTGAACAAGGATCTGGTTAGAAAGTTTCACAAGATACTTCTTAACCTCTCCAAGTTTAGACTCTACGATGATCTCGCGGTTACCACGTTTGATCTTACCAAATGATACCACTCCATCGATCTCGGAAACAACAGCCGGGTTAGATGGGTTACGCGCTTCGAAAAGCTCGGTTACCCTTGGCAGACCACCGGTGATATCCCCTGCTTTTGAAGACTTACGTGGAATCTTAACCAGGATCTTACCAACCTTGATCTTATCACCATTGTCTACCATCAGGTGAGCTCCCACCGGCAGGTTGTAAGAACGGATCACTTCATCTTTCTTACCAAGAATATGAAGTGTTGGGATCATTTTCTTGTTACGGGATTCAGAAATTACTTTCTCCTGGAATCCTGTCTGCTCATCGATTTCAACCTGATAAGTAAGACCCTGTTCTACATTTTCGTACTTGATCTTACCGGCAAATTCAGAAATAATCACCCCGTTATATGGATCCCATGTACAAACAACATCACCTTTCTTCACTTCGGCACCATCATCGATATTGATCTGTGCACCGTAAGGAATGTTATTGTTACTTAGAACAACACCGGTCTTCTTATCCTTGATCTTGATCTCTGCTGTACGTGAGATCACGATATTTGCGGTTCCGCCATCAGGAGCTTCTCCCTTAACAACTTTAAGATCCTCGATCTCGGCGATACCGTTGAATTTAGCTTCAAGTTTGTTCTCTTCAGAAATGTTACCGGCGATACCACCCACGTGGAAGGTACGAAGTGTAAGCTGCGTACCAGGCTCACCAATAGACTGAGCGGCCACAACACCAACGGCTTCCCCGGTTTGAACGATTTTATTCGTTGCCAGGTTACGGCCGTAACATTTTATACAGATACCTTTCTTGGCTTCACAGGTCAGTGGAGAACGCACTTCTACGCTCTCGATTGGCGCTGCATCTATTTTTTCTACAATCTCTTCGGTGATTTCCTCATTGGCTCTAACCAGTAATTCTTCAGAAGAAGGATCATATACATCATTTAACGAGATACGTCCAAGGATTCTTTCTCCAAGAGACTCTACGATCTCTTCGTTTTTCTTCAACGGACGAACTTCAACACCTCTAAGGGTTCCACAGTCATCTTCATTTACGATCACATCCTGAGAAACATCTACCAGACGACGGGTTAGGTAACCCGCATCGGCTGTTTTAAGAGCCGTATCGGCAAGACCTTTACGCGCACCGTGAGTAGAGATAAAGTATTCAAGAATCGAAAGACCTTCCTTAAAGTTAGAAAGAATCGGGTTCTCGATAATTTCACCTCCACCGGAATTAGATTTCTTAGGCTTGGCCATAAGACCACGCATACCGGTAAGCTGGCGAATCTGCTCCTTAGAACCCCGGGCTCCGGAATCAAGCATCATATACACCGAGTTGAATCCCTGCTTATCTTCACGAATACGTTTCATCGCCAATTCGGTAAGACCTGCATTGGTAGATGTCCAGATATCGATCACCTGATTATAACGCTCGTTATTGGTGATAAGACCCATGTTATAGTTACCAATGATACCTTCAACCTGTTCATTAGCTTCATCGATCATGGTTTGTTTCTCCTCAGGAATGATAATATCACCTAAGCTGAAGGAAAGTCCGCCACGGAAAGCAAAGCCATAACCAAGCTCCTTGATTTTGTCAAGGAATTCTGAAGTTTCTGGTACGCTGGTAATCTTAAGTATCTTACCAATGATCTCACGAAGCGACTTTTTAGTCAGTACTTCATTGATGAAACCGGCTTTTTCAGGTACAGTTTCGTTAAACAATACTCTACCAACAGTGGTTTCTTTAATCTGGTAAACAAGTTCTCCTTCTTCGTTATAATCTTTTGTTCTGATCTTGATACCCGCGTTAAGATCAACTCTCTTCTGGTTGTAAGCGATAACAAGCTCTTCCGCAGAATAGAAAGTAAGTCCTTCACCTTTTACAGGCTCCTCATCGGTTGATTTCTTATGCTTGGTCATATAGTAAAGACCAAGAACCATATCCTGAGATGGAACCGTAATTGGCGAACCGTTCGCAGGATTCAGAATATTATGAGAAGCAAGCATCAATAGCTGTGCTTCAAGAATCGCTTCAGGCCCGAGTGGTAAATGCACCGCCATCTGGTCACCGTCAAAGTCGGCGTTGAATGCGGTACAGGCCAGCGGGTGAAGCTGAATTGCCTTACCTTCAATAAGTTTAGGCTGGAATGCCTGGATTCCCAGACGGTGAAGCGTAGGAGCACGGTTCAATAATACCGGATGTCCTTTAAGAACGTTCTCCAGAATATCCCAAACTACAGGTTCTTTCTTATCAATGATCTTTTTGGCCGATTTCACAGTCTTTACGATACCTCTTTCGATCAGTTTTCTGATGATAAAAGGCTTGTAAAGCTCTGCTGCCATGTTCTTCGGAAGACCACATTCGAACATCTTCAATTCTGGTCCCACAACGATCACTGAACGCGCTGAATAATCAACACGTTTACCGAGCAGGTTCTGACGGAAACGCCCCTGTTTCCCTTTCAATGAATCTGAAAGTGATTTTAACGGACGATTAGAATCAGTTTTAACTGCTGATGATTTTCTTGTATTATCGAACAATGAATCTACCGATTCCTGAAGCATACGTTTCTCATTTCTAAGAATCACTTCAGGAGCCTTGATCTCCATCAAACGCTTCAGACGGTTGTTACGAATGATTACCCTACGGTAAAGATCATTCAAATCTGAAGTCGCGAAACGTCCTCCATCCAATGGAACAAGAGGTCTTAATTCCGGCGGGATCACAGGAACCACCTTCATGATCATCCACTCGGGAAGGTTCTCACGATTTACGTTTGCATCACGGAAAGCTTCCACAACCTGAAGACGCTTAAGAGCCTCTGTTTTACGTTGCTTGGAAGTTTCATTATTCGCTTTATGTCTTAATTCATAAGAAAGCTCATCAAGATCGATTCTTCTAAGGATCTCGATAAGACATTCAGCACCCATTTTAGCGATGAATTTATTTGGGTCGCTATCTTCTAAATATTGGTTTTCCTGAGGAAGTTCATCCAGAATATTAAGATATTCTTCTTCCGTTAGGAAATCCATTTTTTTCAATGGTTTTCCGTCTTCATCCTTCGCGTTCCCGGGCTGGATCACTACATAACGCTCGTAGTATATGATCATGTCCAGTTTCTTAGAAGGAAGTCCTAACAAATAACCAATTTTGTTAGGCAATGAGCGGAAATACCAGATATGTGCAACAGGAACTACCAGGTTGATATGCCCCACGCGGTCTCTACGTACCTTTTTCTCGGTAACTTCAACACCACAGCGGTCACAAACAATTCCTTTATACCTGATTCTCTTATACTTACCACAGGCACATTCGTAATCCTTTACAGGACCAAAAATACGCTCACAAAACAATCCGTCACGCTCTGGTTTGTGCGTACGGTAGTTAATGGTTTCAGGTTTAAGAACTTCGCCACGAGATTCCGCGAGGATTGACTCTGGAGAAGCTAAACCTATAGAGATCTGGTTAAACCTCTGCACTGTATTTTTATCATTATTTCTAGCCATAATATAATGCTGCTATCTATTAATTTGAAAACTCCGTTAATGGGGCTGCGGTAGCAGCCCCAGTAACAGAATGTTATTCCTCAAGTTTTATATCCAATCCGAGACCTTTCAGTTCGTGCATCAACACGTTGAAAGATTCCGGCAAGCCAGGGTCAGGCATAGGCTCACCTTTCACGATGGCCTCATAGGTCTTCGCTCTACCAATCACGTCGTCTGACTTCACGGTAAGGATCTCTCTAAGCGTGCTGGAAGCACCATAAGCTTCAAGAGCCCAAACCTCCATCTCTCCAAATCGCTGACCACCAAACTGTGCCTTACCACCAAGCGGCTGCTGAGTAATAAGTGAGTATGGCCCGATAGAACGCGCGTGCATCTTATCGTCGATCATGTGACCAAGTTTCAGCATGTAGATCACACCTACAGTTGCTCTCTGATCAAAACGTTCACCGGTTCCGCCATCATAAAGATAGGTATGACCAAATCTTGGGATTCCGGCTTCATCGGTAAGTTCGTTGATCTCATCGATAGTTGCACCATCGAAAATAGGAGTTGCGTACTTCTTACCTAATTTCTGACCAGCCCATCCAAGAACGGTCTCATAGATCTGACCGATATTCATACGTGATGGTACCCCAAGTGGGTTAAGTACAATATCTACAGGAGTTCCGTCTTCAAGGAAAGGCATATCTTCCTGGCGAACGATTCG
Organism: uncultured Flavobacteriaceae bacterium; assembly: GCA_963741865.1. Lineage (GTDB taxonomy): Bacteria > Bacteroidota > Bacteroidia > Flavobacteriales > Flavobacteriaceae > Christiangramia. Next base: position 921,324 of record CAVUJP010000017.1, on the reverse strand, counting down.
AGCAACAATACCTTTGTTCCCGTGACGACCCGCCATCTTATCACCAACTTTCAGCTTACGTTTCTTAGCGATGTAAACTTTAGCCAGTTTAAGAATTCCGGAAGGAAGCTCATCCCCCACAGAGATAGTAAATTTCTCTCTTCTTAGGTTACCCTGAAGATCGTTTTCCTTGATTTTATAATTATGGATAAGGTCAGCTACAAGTTCATTCAGATGATCATCGGTAGTCCAGGTTCCGCTGGTTAAATGAGTATAATCATCAACGGCGTTCAACATTTTCAGTGTGTACTTTTTACCTTTTGGAAGAACTTCTTCTCCAAGATCATTCTGTACGCCCTGAGCAGTCTTTCCGCCTATAATAGCGAAAAGTTTTTCTACCAGGTCAGACTTAAGAAGAGCGAATTTAGCTTCATATTTCTTCTCAAGTGCCGCAACATCTTCTTTATCCTGTGCTCTCTTACGCTTATCTTTAATCGCTCTTGCGAACAATTTCTTATCGATCACCACACCACTTAGCGATGGAGAAGCTTTCAATGAAGCGTCTTTTACATCACCGGCCTTGTCACCAAAGATGGCACGAAGCAGTTTTTCTTCAGGCGTAGGATCGCTTTCTCCCTTCGGAGTGATCTTACCAATAAGAATATCACCAGGTTTCACTTCAGCACCAACGCGAATCATTCCATGCTCGTCAAGGTCTTTAGTAGCCTCTTCGGAAACATTAGGAATATCGTTTGTCAATTCTTCATTACCCAGTTTAGTGTCTCTTACTTCAAGAGAATACTCGTCAATGTGGATAGAGGTGAAAATATCATCTCTTACCACTTTTTCAGAAATTACGATCGCATCCTCAAAGTTGTAACCTTTCCACGGCATGAAAGCTACTTTCATGTTTCTACCAAGTGCCAGTTCCCCGGCTTCGGTAGCGTAACCCTGGCAAAGTACCTGCCCCTTAGTCACTCTGTCTCCTACTCTAACGATAGGTTTCAGGTTGATACAGGTTCCCTGATTCGTTTTTCTAAATTTGATAAGATCGTAAGTCTTGGAATCAGAATCAAAACTTACCATACGCTCTTCATCGGTACGGTCATATTTGATAATGATCTTATTGGCATCTACATATTCCACTTCACCTTCTCCTTCAGCATTGATCAACACACGGGAGTCTGTAGCTACCTGTCTTTCAAGACCGGTTCCCACGATTGGGGAATCTGCTCTCAATAATGGTACCGCCTGGCGCATCATGTTTGATCCCATCAGTGCACGGTTGGCATCATCATGTTCCAAAAATGGAATTAGCGATGCAGAAATAGATGAAATCTGGTTCGGAGCAACATCGGTATAATGTACCTCTTTTGGATCCACAACCGGGAAGTCACCTTCCATACGTGCAATTACCCGATCTGGCTCGATAGTTCCGTCATCCTTCAACGGAATGTTGGCCTGGGCGATCATCTTGCCCTCTTCCTCTTCAGCACTTAAGTAAATAGGTTCTTCGGAAGTATTTATTTTTCCTTCGGAAACCGTACGGTATGGAGTTTCAATGAATCCCATTCCGTTTACTTTCGCATAAACTGAAAGTGAAGAAATAAGACCAATGTTCGGACCTTCAGGAGTTTCGATAGGGCAAAGTCTTCCGTAGTGAGTATAGTGAACGTCACGTACCTCGAAACCTGCTCTTTCTCTTGAAAGACCACCTGGCCCTAATGCAGAAAGACGACGCTTATGCGTGATCTCTGCAAGCGGGTTAGTTTGATCCATGAACTGAGACAACTGGTTGGTACCAAAGAAAGAGTTGATCACCGAAGACAATGTTTTCGCATTGATCAGATCGATAGGGGTAAAAACCTCATTGTCACGAACGTTCATTCGTTCACGAATGGTCCTTGCCATACGTGCAAGACCCACACCAAACTGCTGAGACAACTGTTCACCTACCGTTCTAACACGACGGTTAGAAAGGTGGTCGATATCATCGATCTCTGCTTTGGAGTTGATCAGTTCGATCAAATATTTAACAATGGTAATAATGTCTTCTTTGGTAAGCACCTGCTTATCCATGGCAACATCTAGACCAAGTTTTTTGTTCATTCTGTATCGTCCAACCTCACCAAGGCTGTAACGCTGATCTGAGAAGAACAGCTTATCGATGATTCCACGGGCAGTTTCCTCATCTGGCGGCTCGGCATTACGAAGCTGACGATAGATATGTTCTACCGCTTCTTTTTCAGAGTTGGTAGGATCTTTTTGTAATGTATTGTGAATAATAGCATAATCGCCGGTCTGGTTATCCTCTTTATGTAAAAGGATGGTTTTGGTACCGGTTTCAAGAATTTCCTCGATATGCTCTTTTTCTAATTCGGTATCTCGATCTAATACGATCTCGTTACGTTCAATTGAAACAACCTCTCCTGTATCTTCATCAACAAAATCTTCATACCAGGTGTTCAATACACGGGCGGCTAGTTTACGGCCCAGTACTTTTTTGAGACCTGTTTTTGAAACTTTCACCTCTTCAGCAAGGTCGAAAATTTCCAAAATATCCTTATCACGCTCAAATCCGATCGCGCGGAAAAGCGTGGTTACAGGTAATTTTTTCTTACGGTCGATATAAGCGTACATTACGCTGTTGATATCGGTAGCAAATTCAATCCATGAACCTTTAAAGGGAATTACACGGGCTGAATATAATTTTGTTCCATTAGCATGGAAAGACTGTCCAAAGAATACCCCTGGAGAACGGTGCAACTGAGAAACAACAACGCGCTCAGCACCGTTAATACAGAAAGTACCGCTAGGCGTCATGTAAGGAATAGTCCCTAAATAAACGTCCTGTACGATGGTTTCAAAATCTTCGTGCTCAGGGTCGGTACAGTATAGCTTAAGCCTTGCTTTAAGCGGCACACTGTATGTAAGTCCGCGTTCGATACATTCCTGGATGGAATATCTCGGTGGGTCCACAAAATAATCTAAGAATTCTAGTACAAATTGATTACGGGTGTCCGTAATAGGGAAGTTTTCGAGGAAGGTGTTGTAAAGACCTTCATTTCCCCTCTCTTCTGACTTTGTTTCCAGCTGGAAGAAGTCCTGAAAAGACTTAATCTGCAGATCCAGAAAGTCCGGATAAGCAGGTTTGTTCTTCACAGAAGAGAAACTCAATCTTTCAGTTTGCTTTGCTAACATCAATGGACGGAATTATAATAATTTACATAAAAATAAGTTGCGATACAAGCCTTGGCTCTATATACGCAAAAGGGTTTAGACCTTCAGGAGCGAATCCTGAGGTCTAAACCTAAATAATATTGCTTTCGTCAAGCTTATTTAAGCTCAACCTCGGCTCCTGCTTCTTCTAATTGCTTTTTAAGAGCTTCTGCTTCGTCTTTAGCAATTCCTTCTTTTACTGGTTTAGGAGCGCTATCAACTAGTTCTTTAGCATCTTTAAGACCTAGACCTGTAAGTTCTTTTACAAGTTTAACAACTGCAAGTTTAGATCCACCTGGAGCGGTAAGAATTACGTCGAATTCAGTTTGCTCTTCAGCAGCTTCTTCACCACCGGCAGCAGCGCCACCAGCAACGGCTACTGCAGCAGCTGCAGGCTCGATACCATATTCTTCTTTTAAAATATCAGCTAACTCGTTTACTTCTTTTACGGTCAAGTTAACCAATTGTTCTGCGAAATCTTTTAAATCTGCCATTTTCTATCGTTTTTAAAAAGTTCTTTAAAATTTATATTTGTTAAAAAGTGCGTACTAAATTATCCCTCTTTTTCTGAAAGAGTCTTAAGGATACCTGCAAGTTTTCCACCGCCTGATTTAAGGGCAGAAACCACATTCTTGGCAGGAGACTGAAGCAGTCCTACGATATCACCGATAACTTCTTCTTTAGACTTGATATTTACAAGTGCTTCAAGATAGTTATCTCCAACATAGATCGCTTCTTCTACGAAAGCTCCTTTAAGTAGGGGTTTTTCAGATTTTTTTCTGAATTCTTTGATCACTTTGGCCGGAGCGTTTCCGGTTTCAGAAAGCATGATCGAGGTATTGCCTTTTAAAACTGAAGGAAGTTCACCGAAATCTTTTTCAGCGGCTTCCATCGCTTTAGCGAGCAATGTGTTCTTAACTACCGATAACTTTACGTTCGCTTTAAAACATGCGCGACGAAGGTTAGAAGTTGCTCCGGCATCAAGACCAGAGATGTCAGCCAAATAGATAGTTTGAGTTTCGGCTAACTGGGCAGTTAAATCTTCTATAACTTGTGATTTTTCTTCTCTTGTCATAATCTTAAATTATTGCTCAGTAAACCTTTTAGTATCTATCTCTACACTCGGGCTCATAGTACTGGAAATATGAATACTCTTCATATAGATACCTTTTGCAGCCTGAGGCTTCAACTTTACAAGCGTAGTTAATAATTCTCTTGCGTTTCCTGCAATCTTGTCAGCATCAAAAGATACTTTTCCGATAGCAGCGTGAACAATTCCGGTTTTATCAACCTTGAAATCGATCTTACCAGCCTTAACATCTGAAACCGCTTTAGCGATATCCATAGTTACGGTACCGGTTTTTGGGTTAGGCATCAAACCTCTTGGCCCCAGGATACGTCCTAAAGGTCCAAGTTTTCCCATCACGCTGGGCATAGTGATGATCACATCAACATCTGTCCAGCCTCCTTTGATCTTATCAAGGTAATCGTCAAGTCCAACAAAATCTGCTCCGGCTTCTTTAGCTTCTTCCTCTTTATCTGGAGTCACAAGCGCAAGAACCTTCACATCTTTACCAGTTCCATGTGGAAGTGTTACCACTCCTCTTACCATCTGGTTTGCTTTTCTGGGATCTACATTCAAACGAACCGCTAAATCCACAGAAGCATCAAAATTTGCGTTGGTAACTTCTTTTATCAAAGCAGAAGCTTCAGCTACAGTATAGGCTTTGCCGTTTTCGATCTTAGCCTGAGCTTCCTTTTGCTTTTTAGTTAATTTTGCCATTTTCTAATTTCTTTTTGGATTAAAACGGTGCATCACCTTTTACTGTAATTCCCATAGAACGCGCAGTTCCGGCAACCATTTTCATTGCAGATTCGACAGTGAATGCATTTAGATCCTGCATTTTATCTTCAGCAATGGCTTTCACCTGATCCCAAGAAACACTTGCTACTTTTTTTCGGTTAGGTTCACCAGAACCTTTTTTAGTCTTAGCTGCTTCCATCAATTGTACTGCTGCAGGTGGAGTCTTGATTACAAAATCAAAAGACTTATCTGAATAAACAGTAATTGCAACTGGCAGTACCTTTCCTTGCTTATCCTGGGTTCTACCATTGAATTGCTTACAGAATTCCATGATATTTACCCCGGCAGCACCCAAAGCAGGTCCAACTGGTGGTGATGGGTTAGCAGCACCTCCGCGAACTTGTAGTTTTACAACTTTACTTACTTCTTTTGCCATTTTTCAAATTTTTAAATGATAGTTTGTTGAGTGGAAGCTTAAAAAACTATCAAAAAATATGTAACAGTTATCTTTATACTTTTTCTACCTGCATATAGCTGAGCTCAAGAGGAGTCTTCCTTCCGAAGATTTTCACCATCACTTCCAGCTTACGCTTTTCTTCATTGATCTTTTCTACAGTACCATTAAAGCCGTTAAACGGACCGTCAATTACCTTAATAGTTTCACCGATAGTAAAAGGAATAGCAACATTATCAGCTTTCACGGAAAGCTCATCTACTTTCCCAAGCATTCTATTAACTTCAGATTTTCTAAGGGGTACGGGATCTCCTCCTTTGGTTTCACCTAAAAATCCGATCACTCCATTTATTCCTTTTATTATATGAGGAATTTCCCCTCCTATATTTGCCTGAATCATTACATAACCGGGAAAATAAACACGTTCTTTGTTCACTTTCTTACCGTTACGAATCTGAATCACTTTTTCTGTAGGAACAAGAACCTGATCTATCGCATCCTGAAGACCCAGGTATTCAATTTCCTTCTCTATATAGTCTTTAACTTTATTCTCCTGTCCACTAACGGCACGAACTACATACCATTTTTTGTCCTTAGCTTCTGCCATCGTTACGTAATTATGATTTAACCCATTCGAAGTATCTTTCTATCACCGCACTAAACAATGAATCAACACCCCAAATCGCTAATGAAAATATAATCGAGAATACAGCAACAAGTACTGTGAGTCTTTGAGCCTCACTCCAGCTTGTCCAGGTAACGTGGTTTTTTAACTCGTTATAAGATTCTGATATGTAATTAACAATTCCTGCCATTTTTCAAAAAATATTTGCACGGGTTGAGAGGCTCGAACTCCCGACACCTGGTTTTGGAGACCAGTGCTCTACCAACTGAGCTAAACCCGTTTGTAAAGTTTGCTCAACCTCCCGATAGCCATCGGGATGAGCTAAACCCGTAAATAATATAAAGTGAAGGTATTCCGCATTAAACTGCGGAATACCTTTATATATTACTTAATTACTAGTCTAGAATCTCAGTTACCTGACCAGCACCTACGGTTCTACCACCTTCACGGATAGCGAAACGCAGACCAACATTCATCGCGATAGGCTGGATAAGCTCTACTGTGATTGTAAGGTTATCACCAGGCATTACCATTTCAACACCTTCAGGAAGACTAATTGTTCCTGTTACGTCAGTTGTACGTACGTAGAACTGAGGACGGTAGTTGTTGTGGAATGGAGTGTGACGTCCACCTTCTTCTTTTTTAAGGATATAAACCTCTGCTTTGAATTTTGCGTGAGGAGTTACAGATCCTGGCTTAGTGATTACCATACCACGAGAGATCTGAGTCTTTTCAATACCTCTAAGTAGAATACCTACGTTATCTCCGGCTTCACCTCTGTCAAGAATCTTACGGAACATCTCAACTCCAGTGATAGTTGAAGTAAGTTTTCCAGCTCCCATACCAATGATCTCTACAGGATCTCCGGTGTTAGCAACACCAGTCTCGATACGACCTGTTGCAACAGTACCACGACCTGTAATTGAGAATACATCTTCAACTGGCATCAAGAAAGGCTTATCAACATCGCGCTGAGGAAGCTCAATCCAGCTATCTACAGCTTCCATAAGGTCAAGAACAGATTTTGCCCATTTCTCATCACCTTCAAGAGCTCCAAGTGCAGAACCTGAAATTACAGGAGAATTGTCTCCGTCATATTCGTAGAAAGAAAGAAGATCTCTAACTTCCATTTCAACTAGCTCAAGAAGCTCCTCATCATCAACAAGGTCAACCTTGTTAAGGAACACAACAATTCTTGGGATACCAACCTGGCGTCCAAGAAGGATGTGCTCACGAGTTTGTGGCATAGGACCATCAGTTGCAGCCACAACAAGGATAGCACCGTCCATTTGAGCAGCACCAGTTACCATGTTCTTTACATAATCGGCGTGACCTGGACAGTCAACGTGAGCATAGTGACGATTTGCAGTCGCATACTCTACGTGTGAAGAGTTAATGGTGATACCTCTACTCTTTTCTTCAGGAGCGTTGTCGATCTGATCGAAAGCGCGAGCCTCTGAATAACCAGCGTCAGCCAATACTTTAGTAATAGCTGCAGTTAATGTAGTTTTTCCGTGATCTACGTGTCCAATTGTACCAATATTGAGGTGCGGTTTGGAACGATCATAAGTTTCCTTTGCCATAATTAATACTTATTTAATCTTAGTTATATATTAGTGTTCAATTTCTATACAATACTTAGAGCCAACGATGGGAATTGAACCCATGACCTCTTCCTTACCAAGGAAACGCTCTACCCCTGAGCTACGTCGGCCTGAAACCTGTTTCTTCTAAACAGCAATATCCATAAACCATCAAAGTGATTTACGGAAACTCAGGATTGAGGTAACCCATGCCCAAATAACTCATAATTCTATAAGCTATAAAACAGAAAATTAAAATAAAAGGCAGGAAAACCTTTAATTTTCACTCTGTTTGTGACCGGGAGAAATCCTGATTCAAAATTAGAGCGGGAGACCGGGTTCGAACCGGCGACATTCAGCTTGGAAGGCTGACGCTCTACCAACTGAGCTACTCCCGCATTTCATTCTAAATTCAATATTGAATCTTAAATTTTTTAATCTTGAATTATTTCTGTGGGGAGAGCAGGATTCGAACCTGCGAAGTCGAAAGACAACAGATTTACAGTCTGTCCTCGTTGGCCGCTTGAGTATCTCCCCAATTTTCACTATTTCATAGAACCATAGCCTTTCAGCTAAGCTCCGGAAATGTTTTTAAAACGGCTGCAAATTAAAGCAATTTTAAAACAGCTTCCAAAGCATTTTTTCGTGATTTTCAAAAGAAATCTTCAAGGTTTTAAACTTCAACGTTTTAGACCTGAATTTTTTTCTGAAAGTCCAGTGATTTCAATATTTCAAGAGCCGATGGAGGGACTCGAACCCACGACCTGCTGATTACAAATCAGCTGCTCTAGCCAGCTGAGCTACATCGGCTTTTGTAGCTGCTTTTTCAGCATAAAAAAGTCCGCTATTTCTAACGGACTGCAAATGTATATAAATTATTTCTTTATCAAAAAATTATTCTGAAAAAAATCATCTATGCATAGGCGCTCAATTTTTCCTTCCTTTTGATTAATTGGCGCTGCAGCGAAGCAACACATTCATCTACACATTCTTCGAATTTTTTGCAGGTCTTCTTCACCATAATATCACCTCCCGGAACGCTCAGCAAAATCTCGGTAATCTTATTTTCTTTTCCACTTGTGTTCTGAACCTTAAAATATACATCGGCATAAATAATCTTATCAAAATAAGTATCCAGTTTGTCAAGTTTTTTTTGTGTAAAATCAATCAATTTACGATCTGCATTGAAGTTTACTGACTGCAAATTTACTTTCATATCAGGTAGAGTTTAATTAAACAAATAGATTAGTTAATCCTTATTGTTCCGTGGGTGCGCCTGCCGATGTATCTTGCTTAGCTCGGCAATGCTGTTATGCGTATAGACCTGAGTGGCCGCGAGGCTGGAATGCCCCAGAAGTTCTTTCACAGCATTGAGATTTGCTCCCTGGTTCAATAGATGTGTGGCGAACGAATGCCGCAGGATATGCGGACTTTTTTTTAGCTTGCCAGACACCTTACTAAAATAATTATTTATAATTCGATAAACAAAACTTTCGGGCAGTTTATTGCCTTTGCTATTGATAAACAGGTACTCACTTCCCGGCTCATCCTCTGCCTGTCCCCGCATGGAAATATATTTCTCCAGACTTTTTTTAACCGAAGGAAGCAGTGGTACGTACCTTTCTTTATTTCGTTTACCCAGAACTTTCAAAACTCCTTCTTCAAGGTCGGGATCATTGATTTTGATGTTCAAAAGTTCGGAACGCCTGATCCCTGTAGAATAAAACAATTCAACCACCAGCCTGTCCCGCATCCCCTCAAAGGTATCGTCGTCGATATTTTCCAGTACCTGGGTGATCTCATTTTCAGAAAAAGGGATTTGTACTTTTTTTGAAGTTTTCAGAGCCTTGTGTTTTGCCAGGGGTGAAAATTCGATCTGGCCAGTCTTTAGTTGAAACCGATAATAGGCTTTTAAGGAAGAAATCTTCCTATTAATGCTTCGGTTGGAAATCCCGCCTTCAGAAAGCTGCACGATCCAGCTGCGTATCTGCGAATAATTGGCAGATTCGGGATCATTTTGTTCAAATTCGGCCTTCAGGAAATCCAGAAAGGCATGGAGATCAGCCGAATAAGCCGTTACCGTATGAGAAGAGTATTTTTTCTCAAGACTTAGATAATCAAGAAAGGCAGAAAAGGGCATAAAAAAACTGTTGATACACAAAGTTACTAAACTTTATCTACCAACAGTTTGAATTTTTTGCGATTTCAAATCGCCCGGCAATTCCTAGATATCTTCCTGATCTCTAAGATGCTGGATATATTCCGCTTTCTGAACTTGCTGTCTTCTTTCAACAGAAGGTTTTGTAAAGTGCTGACGACTTCTCAGTTCGCGCATTTTCCCTGTCTTGTCGAATTTACGCTTGAAACGTTTCAGCGCTCGATCTATATTTTCTCCGTCTTTAACTGGTATAATTAACATATGGCAATCACCTCCTCTCTTTAGAAATAGGCCGCAAATATAATGCAATTCTTATAACTGCCAAGAACAGATAAGCTGTTTTTATATTTTACCGCTTAAGTTTCTGTAAATAAATATTTTAAAAAATGCGTAAATTCAAAAAAAATAAAAACTAATTATGAAAATCAAACTTCTCTCAGCTTATTTCCTGTTATTGATCACCTCTCCCCTTTTCGCCTTTCAGGATATGGAAGATGTACAAATTGAAATTATTCCTGCGGGCGGAAATGTCTCCATGCTTACAGGTGCCGGCGGAAATATTGGCGTTCTCACCGGCGAGGATGGTATTATTATGGTCGACGATCAGTTCGCGCCTCTTTCTGAAAAGATCATGAATAAGCTGAAGACTCTAAGCGACCAACCGGTAAAATACCTGGTGAACACGCATCATCACGGCGATCATACCGGTGGAAATCAAAATTTTCAGGAAAAGGGAGCTTTGATCTTTGCACAAACGAATGTTAGAAAAAGACTCAGGAACGACAGTACCACGGCTGGCCTGCCGGTTGTAACTTTTGATGAAAATATAAATTTGCACCTCAACGGCAATGATATCATGGTGGTCCATGTCCATAATGCACATACCGATGGCGATGCCCTGATCTTCTTTCCGCAGAGCAATGTGCTGCATACCGGCGATACATTTTTTAACGGACAATTTCCCTTTATCGACCTACAAAGTGGCGGCAGCGTGGACGGAGCTATTCAAGCGGCAGAAACCGGCCTTTCTTTTATCAACGAGCAGACCAAAATAATTCCCGGCCATGGAAAACTTGCCGGTTATGAAGATTATAAAAAGTACCCGGAGATGCTGAAAAGCATCCGGAAAAATATTCTGAATGCGATCCAGGCAGGTAAAACTGAAGATGAAATCGTGGCCGATGAGAGTCTGACAAACGAATTTTACACCGATGAAGAGATGAAAGATTCATTCATCAACGGGCCAAAGATCAGGAAAACTTTTTATGAAGATCTGAAAAAATAATCCCGGAAATTTTTCCGGGATTACTTATAAATTATTCTCCATTTTCATTCTCACCCGTACAATTATTTGGCAGGCTTTTATTCCTTTTTATCTATAACCATTTTGGCAAATCGAAAAACCGATTTTCGCCAAAATCTATTTAGCGGCAGGCTTATATTCCTTTTTATCTATTACCATTTTGGCAAATCGAAAAACCGATTTTCGCCAAAATCTATTTAGCGGCAGGCTTATATTCCTTTTTATCTATTACCATTTTGGCAAATCGAAAAACCGATTTTCGCCAAAATCTATTTAGCGGCAGGCTTATATTCCTTTTTATCTATTACCATTTTGGCGATAATCTCTTTCAGGATTTCTGAAGTACCGCCTCCAATTGGCCCAAGCCTGCTGTCGCGGAACAATCTTGCCATCGGGTAATCTTCCATATAGCCATAACCTCCCAGCATCTGCAGGCATTTATAGATCACTTCATCGGCGATCTTAGTGGAAAGCAGTTTAGACATGCTGGCTTCCTTGACCACATATTCGCCTTTATCAAGCCTTCCCGCTACGGAATAATTAAATTCTTTGATCACAGCAATCTCGCTGGCCATTTCAGCTACCGAATGCCTTAATGCCTGGAATTTGTCCAGTGTCTTTCCGAAAGCCTCGCGTTCCTTCATATATCCCAAAGCATAATCCAGGGCATATTCCGATCGCGCATGGGCATTGATTCCCATGATAAGCCGTTCCATGGCAAAATGCTGCATGATATAACTAAAACCTTTTCCTTCTTCGCCCAATAGGTTTTCCAAAGGAACTTCCACATTATCGAAAGCGATCTCGGCGGTATCTGAAGCTCTCCAGCCCAGCTTATTTAGTTTGCTGGCTGAAATTCCTTTAAACTCTTTATCTAAAAGGAAAATACTCATCCCCTTATTTCCCTTTTGGGGATCGGTCTTGGCGGCTACCACGTAAAAATCGGCGTACACACCATTGGTGATAAATGTTTTCGAGCCATTGATTATATATTTATCGCCTTTTTTAATGGCGGTGGTTTTCATCCCCGCCACATCTGAACCGCCAAAGGGCTCAGAAATGCAAAGACAACCAATCTTTTCACCCTCAATGGCAGCGGTGAGATATTTTTCCTTAAGGTTTTCATCAGCCTCGACCTTGAGGTGCGTCATGGCCAGATACGCATGGGCCCACATAGCCGCGGAAAAACCTCCGGAATTGATCTTCTGCAATTCCTCGAGAAAAATAACCGTATAGAAAAGGTCCAGGTCCATACCGCCATATTTTTCAGGCTGATTAAGACCAAAATATCCCATTTCACCGAATTTTTTCCAGATGAACCTTTCAATGGTTCCTGTTTCTTCCCATTTTTCTACATGAGGCACGACCTCTTTCTGCAGGAAATCCTGAAAGCTTTTCCTAAAAAGTTCGTGTTCTTCTGTAAAATATCTGTTGCTCATTATTTATGTCTGTTTTAGCAATTTTTTCATTACAAAACTCGCGAAAAAGCTTCTTAACACTTCACACGATTTTCCCAATTTTTACTCTATGGCCAAATATAATTTAATTCTATCGATTTTATCGGAAGGAAAACCGTCGATTTTTGATAATTCTTCAATAGAATTTATACTCTCATGCAGCTTCCGATAGCCGATAATTTTCTTTGCCAGCTGCTCATCGAAATAAGGAATTTGGGAGAGCTGACTTTCCGAAGCAGAATTAAGATCAACTTTATTTAGTTCCGGTTTCGTAAGAATTCGAAAACGGGTCAGTATCTTTTCAATGACTTCCGGAGACAATCCATAAACATCTTTTAGCTGAATCTGATCCACAAAGCCGCCGAGGCGATAGCGATATTTCACGATTCGCTGTGAAAGCACCTCTCCCACTCCATTGATACTTTTGAGATCTTCGGCGGTTGCTGAATTGAGATCGGCATATTGTACGGCAGTTTCATAATTTACCGGCTGTTCGGCAATTTTCTTCTTGTCTTCTGATTTTTCCACCCACTTCGGAAAACGAAAAGAAGGTTTCAGTATTCGCAAAAGACTATCTGAAATTCCCGTCACCTTCTGAAAATCTTCCGCAGAATTGATCCATTTCTGACTTGCACGATATTGAAGGAGTTTATCTGTTTGCTCCAGATTTAGCCCAATTTGATAGGCCTTAAAATCTGTAAGATAATTAGGATTGAAAGGATAGATGGTATCCTTCGGTTGAACCTTCAAGGCTTTCAGCGAATCAATCTGCTGCCTGAATTTTTCAATTTCGGGATCTTCGGAAGATATCTTTTCAGAATTCCCGAAAAGCCCGGGAAAGAAGATCAGCACCTGAAGTACAATAATGAGTATGACCAAAATAAAAATCCCATTCTGCTGACTTCTGGAAAGCGCAAAATGGGATTTGAATTTCATTATTTTTAAATAAGCCTACAACTTATTGTAGTCGGTTGCACCTTCATCAAGAGCTTCCTCCTTCTTATTGATGGCGTTCATATAGCGTTTCAACTCACGTTTGATCACCGGAGTAAGCAGTAGCACACCCACAATATTAGGCACTACCATTGCAAAGATCATCGCATCAGAGAAGTTGATCACAGATCCAAGGCTGATGGAAGCTCCCACGATCACGAAGAAAAGGAATAGAATTTTATAAACAAGGTCGGTGATTTTTCCTTTTCCGAAAAGATACTTCCAGCCCTGCATTCCGTAATAAGACCATGAGATCATGGTAGAGAAAGCAAAAAGGATCACCGCGATCGTGAGCACAATAGAGAAGTGAGGGATCACACTATCAAAAGCGGTAGCAGTAAGCTCCACACCTTCAGTAACTTCGGTACCATATTCTAAAAATCCAATGTGGAAATTAGTAATCACGATCACCAGAGCAGTCATTGTACAGATCACAACGGTATCTACGAAAGGTTCGAGAAGCGCCACAATACCTTCACTCGCAGGATATTTTGTACGCACCGCCGAGTGGGCAATGGCGGCAGATCCCACACCTGCTTCGTTAGAGAAGGCTCCCCTTCTTATCCCCTGGATCATCACACCTACCAGACCACCGGCAATTCCGAGGCCTGAAAAAGCTCCTTCGAAGATTAATCCGAATGCGTCATCGATATACATCCAGTTGGCGCCTAAAATTATAAGGGCTCCCAATACGTAGATCCCTGCCATAAAAGGAACGATCTTTTCGGTTACGGAAGCAATTCTTTTAATCCCCCCGATGATCACCACAGCCACAAGAATAGCCATGATTATCCCGAAGTAGAAACCGGCATTTCCGCCTTCAAGACCAAAAAGTTTGGTAAACTGAGCGGCCGCCTGGTTAGCCTGAAACATGTTCCCTCCTCCGAAGGAACCTCCAATTACAAAAACTGAGAAGATCACGGCAAGGACTTTACCTAAACCGCCAAGGTTCTTCTCTTTAAGACCCTTTTTAAGGTAATACATGGGGCCACCATAAACGGTTCCGTCAGGACCCACATCCCTGTATTTCACACCCAGGGTACATTCGGCAAATTTTGAAGCCATTCCAAGAAGTCCGGCTACTACCATCCAGAATGTTGCTCCGGGACCACCAATAGAAAGGGCTACCGCCACACCGGCAATATTACCCAAACCAACGGTCGCCGACAGCGCCGCGGTAAGAGCCTGGAAGTGGGAAACCTCCCCGTCGGCTCCTTCATTTCTTAAGGTTTCAGGCATGTCATGCCCTTCATTTGGGGTGGGGTCGGCATATAAAGTGTCAACTCCGTGTTTTTCAATATCTTCATATTTACCCATTACCACCTTGATAGCGGTTGTAAATCCGGTGAAATTGATAAGCTTGAAATAGATACTGAAATATACAGCACCTCCAACCAGCACGATCAACACCCATGGAATCTGAAAAGTTTCACTAAAAGGAATCTCGTAGAAAATGAAATCAACGAACCAACCGGTATAATCTTTAAAGATCATATCGATCCTGTCAGAAAATGTTACATTATCATTTTCCTGTGCGAAAGTTATTAATGGAATAAATATGCTAAAAAGTGAAAATAAAATACGCTTTGATGAAGTCTTCTGCATCTGTTTGTTTGGTTTTATTTTTAAGATGTGGCAAGATGCAAAAAAACTTAAGGTTTTCAAAAAAGAAAATGCAATTCCTTAATATTATATTAAAACCGGTAGATATAGAATTTATAAGGCTTTAGAGGATTCTTTAGAAAACTTCCTGAATCTTTAGAAGATCACTTAAAGTTATAAATCAAACACCGAGCTACGTTTAGTATATACTAAATCTTTCAGCTTCAACCAGAAAGCAAGGATAAGGTAGATAATAAAGCCTGCTCCCATGGTGAAAAAGGAGGCATAAATAAAGAACAGCCGTACGCTTTTCGCCCTGATCCCAATTTTGTCGGCGACCCGGGAAGAGACATAAAAACCATGTTTTTCCAGGTAATGACGAATATCGTGGATAAATTCTGACATAGGGCAAATTTAAGAAAACAATCGATCATTTTTGAAGAAAAGCTATCCCCCATTCACATTGCAAACACTTATTTTTATCACAATACCCGTTTTTTAGCTGAAGCAGCGCCTGAGTTTGCATCGCATTTGTTCCCAGCGACTTATTCAGGTTCTTGTAAACCGCTACCACAGAATTTTCTTCTGCGGGTAACTCTGAGATCAATTCAAAAAGAAAATCATTTCTGTCTTCTCCCAGGAATTTGTAGTAACAATATTGCAGTGGAATGATACAGTTGATCAGCAGCAGTTCTATAAAGGATTTGCTCAGCTTTTTATTTTTTGAGGCATGTTCTCTCTCAAAGTTATAATGCGTTTTCCAGTATTCTGAAACTTCAACATCAAAAAAACGGTAAAAATCCTGAAGATTCCGACAACTTAAGATCTCACTGAAAAAATTTTGTCTTTCGGAATAAAGAGCTGCCAGCTGCGCCAGTCTGATCGTCGGGAAATTATCTGGCCTTAATCTGAAAAACTTGGGAAGTATGGTCGAAGTTTCCAGTTTATGCTTCTTTTTTAGAAACTCGTAAGTTTCACGTAGCTTCTTTGAGTATCTATCTTCGCCTGAAATCAGCTGCCCCTGCCCCAGCAAAACGGCTTCTCTTGAATGCTGATCTTTGATTTTCCGAAAGCTTCTAAAACTTATACTTTTGGCCAGGCTTTCAAATGCCTCAGCATTTACTTTCAGCCCAAACCCACGGGCAAGGCTGATAAACAAGACAGCTTCCCAGTCATTCCCTGTTTCCTCCAGCAGTTTAAAAATTGCAGCCGATTTGTTTTCCAGCCTTTCAAAATAAAGACTTTCCAGCCAGTGTTCCCGGCTGAATTCCGTAATAAATGAAATTTCGTTTTCACAATTGAGTTGAAAATGACTGCCTTCCAGCAAAGCCTGATAATTTTCAAATATTTTTGAAGAGGTATATTTCTGCAGGCATAAAGTGGGAATCCTGGAATTGTCTTTTCTGAAGATATCGGCATCATCCTCCCAAACCACATGCAGTATCACGTTATCATAGGCCTGATCTGTCTCGTGATTATGAAAATACCAGTCGGAACTTTTGATATGAATTTCCACATTTCCCGCCCATAGCTGTGAGCCGATCCTTAGCTGGGAATTAAAAAAATCAGGGCCTGAATTTAGGTTTGCACTTCCGGGACTAAGTACCTCCAGCTTCTCTCCATCTGAAGTTTCAGCATTCAGAAAATCAAATTTCCTGAACTTCCATACATAGCTTAAAAAATCTTCCCGCATACCTCAAATGTATTAAATTAAACCTCTGAAAATGCGTCTGTTAAAAAATTATTGTGGAAGTTTTTGCGCTACCTGATTTACGATCTGTTCCACCCAGTGGCGATACATTATTTTGCTGGGATGCAGGCTGTCACTAGCCACCAGCTGCGGGTCATTTAAAGCTTCCCTGGAAATGGGAGTAATATCGTAGAAGTCAACATTAAAATCATCGGCCACCCTTTTATACACCTCATTGAAACGATCGATCTCTTCGCTGATCTCTTCCTGATGGGCAATTCCGAAAGGAGTATATCCGTAATCAGGAATACTTACCGCAAAAACTCCTTTTTCCATAGTTTTGGAATGGTTGATCGCTTTCCTGAAGATCTTTCTTAATTCTTCTTCATATTCATGAATAGGTTTGCCCTGATACTGGTTATTTACCCCGATAAGAATGGATACCAGGTCAAAATCCCTTTGAACATCCAGATTATTCTCCATGCCGTTGATCAGGTTTTCGGTGGTCCAGCCGGTTTTAGCGATGATCTTGGGCACTGCCATTTTATAGCCCCGATCTCTCAAGGCCTGGGCCAGCTGTAACGGCCATCTTTCGGCTTCGGCAACACTTTCCCCGATGGTATAAGAATCTCCAAGGGCGAGATAACTGTACTGCGGATTTTCTGCGGAAGTGAGGATTTTAGGATCTCTCGAGCCACAGGAAAAACATAGGAATATTAAAAGTAAGAGGTAAATTTTCTTCATATCAGGAATTTATTTCCTGAAAATACTGTTTTTAGCCCTGAAAGCTCAGGAGGCGGTAAAAGTTTAGCCTTTTTTTAGCAAAATCAATTATTTAAGCCCGTTTTTAAGCCACCAATGCCCGAATGTTTTTAAACCACTGGCGTCCGATTAAATTGATCTGGATGTGAGGAAAAGCCTTATGAACTCTGTTTTAAATTGTGCTTATGGGAACAGGAAGTGGTGTATAACAGCTGAAAGATTTAGTGCCTCCTTTAAAAAATAATAGATCAATAACTGCATAGAATCAGTTAGTTATAATCAAATTTTGATTATTTATTCTTGCAGCAGCGGTCTTGGATCTTTTCCCAGATAATAGTGTTTTTAAACAATAAAAAATAGGAATAAACAATATCTATTTAAACCCCATTTTCTTCATCCATTCATCATTATACATTTTCCCCACATAGCGGCTGCCGTGATCATGAAATAAAATAACCACCACATCGTCTTTGGTAAAATGTTCCTTTAGCTGAAGAAGTCCTTTAATAGCGGCACCGGCACTATTGCCCAGGAAGAAGCCTTCCTCTTTTGCCAGTCTTTGGGTGTAAATCGCCGCGTCTTTATCGGTCACTTTTGTAAAGCCGTCAATCACGCTGAAATCAACGTTCTTTGGAAGAATATCTTCTCCTATTCCCTCGGTTACATAAGGATATATCTCCTTTTCATCAAAAATGCCGGTTTCATGGTATTTCTTGAAAACCGAGCCATAGGTATCGACTCCCCAGACTTTAATATTAGGATTTTGTTCTTTCAGGTATTTTCCAACTCCAGATATAGTTCCGCCCGTGCCTACGCCAACGACGAAATGAGTTACTTTCCCATCGGTTTGTTTCCATATCTCAGGGCCGGTAGTTTCATAATGCGCGCGGGTATTTGCCAGGTTATCATACTGGTTCACATACCAGGAGTTCGGAGTTTCCTCGGCCAGCCTTCGGGAAGTGGAATAATACGAACGCGGATCATCGGGCGCCACATCGGTAGGACATACGATCACCTCGCTGCCTACCGCCTTCAGAATATCCATTTTCTCCTTGCTCTGCTTGTCGCTCATCACGCAGATCATTTTATATCCTTTCACGATCGCGACGAGTGCCAGTCCCATTCCGGTATTTCCTGAAGTTCCTTCAATGATCGTCCCTCCGGGTTTTAAATAGCCTTTCTCCTCGGCTTCTTCCACCATCTTCAGGGCCATTCGATCTTTTACAGAGTTTCCGGGATTAAAAGTTTCATATTTTGCGAGAACCAGGGCATCTATATCTTTCACCAGTTTATTCATCTTCACCAGTGGGGTATTGCCAATAGTTCCCAGTATATTTTCAGCGTATTCCATCATTCATTTTTAGAAAAAACAAAGGTAAACATCAATTAACAATTATCAATTAACCATTAGCTTTTAGCACTTACCAGAGCTTACTGCTTATGACTAAGCTTACAGCTTATGCCTATTCAAACTTAATCGCTTTCACCGGTGAAATTTTCGAAATGATCACCGAAGGGATGAGCAGCATAAGCATACACAGCACAAGTGTTCCCACATTCACGGCAAGTATATAATCCCAGTTGATATAGATAGGGACTTCGGTCACATAATAGGTACGCGGGTCCAGCGGCACCAGCTTGAAGTATTTCTGAAGCAATAACAGGCCAATGCCAATAAGATTTCCCCAGAAAAGTCCGAGAATGATGAGATACCCGGCATTGTACAAAAATATCTTCCGTATGCTCCAGTCCGGCGAACCGAGAGCCTTAAATATTCCGATCATTTGTGTTCTTTCCAGAATCAGCACCAGCAAGGCGGTGATCATATTTATTCCAGCAACCAGGATCATGATCCCGAGAATCAGCGCGATATTGAAATCGAAAAGGGAAAGCCATTCGAAAATCGAATAATATTTCTGACTGATGGTTTGCGTATCTAAAAAAGAGCCGGTATTCTCATATACTTCATTTCCCTTTTGGTCGAGTTTATCAAAATCATCGATAAAAACTTCAAAATTCCCGATCTGGTTCTCATTCCAGTCGTTGATACGCTGAATATGACGAATATCGGCGATCACGTATAATTCATCAAATTCCTGAAATCCCGAATCATAGATACCTACGATCTTAAATCCTCTTTGCTGAATAGGCCTTTTCTTATCTTCCTTCGGAAAAAAAGTAGGAAGGCGGTCTCCCACTTTCAACTGTAAACGATTGGCAAGATATTCAGAAATCAGCACCTCATCATTCAGTTTCGAGGAATAATCGGGCAACCGGCCTTTTATCAGAAAATCTTTAAAATAGCTCCAGTCATAATCATTTCCCACGCCTTTTACGATCACCCCTTCAAAATCTTCGGCAGTACGGAGCACGGCAAATTTTGTGGCCACCGCCTGCACATGCCTGATTCCTTCCACTTTTTCAAAATTCGGATAAAAATCCTGGTCTTTTTGCACAGGCATCAGCGAAACTTTTGAGCTGTTGTTATCGTAACTGGAAATTATGATATGGCCGTTAAAAGCGGCGATCTTGTCCCTAATTTTTTGCTGAAGTCCGAGACCCGTGGCGAAAGAGATCAGCATCATCACCACGCCTATGGCAATAGCGGTGATCGCTATTTTTATTATAGGGGCAGAAATACTACTTTTATATTTTTTCGCGCTGATGAGGCGCTTTACTACGAAGTATTCGAAATTCAAATCTATATGATTAACAGATTGCTCAAAAGTACATTTTTATTCTTTCTTATCGGAATTCTTTCCTGCGCAAACACGAATAAACACCCTAACAATGAGCCTGAAAATGCCGCTGAAACTCCTTCTGAAAAAATTTGCTAAAGCAAGATTCTTCCGAAATTATCCTGGCCGCCAATCGCACCAGGGAATATTTGCCTCTTCTGAAAGGAAAAAAAGTAGCATTTACAGGCAATCAGACATCCCTGATAAAAACCCGGAATGGCAGTTATAAGCATGTGGTAGATTCGCTTATTTCCGCCGGAATATCCATTGAAAAAGTCTTCGCGCCCGAACATGGTTTCCGCGGAAATGCCGATGCCGGGGAAACGGTGAAAGATGGTATTGACACTCAAACCGGGCTGCCGGTGATCTCTCTTTACGGGAACAATAAAAAACCTTCTGACGAAACTCTTAAAGGCATAGAAATTATGGTTTTTGATATTCAGGATGTGGGAGCGCGCTTTTACACTTACCTCTCCACCCTGCATTATTTAATGGAAGCCTGCGCCGAAAATGACATCCCGCTGATCGTTCTGGACAGGCCGAACCCGAATGCCGATTATATTGACGGACCTGTTCTTAAACCGGAATTTAAAAGTTTTGTAGGCATGCATCCTGTCCCGGTGGTTTACGGAATGACCATCGGCGAATATGCGCAGATGATCAACGGGGAAGGCTGGCTTGAAGGTGATTTGAAATGCGATCTTAAGGTGATTAAACTGACGAATTACGATCATTCCAAATCTTATTCCTTACCGGTAAAACCTTCTCCTAATCTTCCCAATGATCTTGCGATAAATCTTTATCCCAGTCTCTGTTTTTTTGAAGGCACCACGGTAAACGCGGGACGCGGAACGAAAAATCAGTTTCAGGTTTTTGGAGCTCCAGATTTAGAAAGCGATTACTTTGATTACAGCTATATTCCAAAACCCATGCCGGGTGCGCAGCATCCAAAACATGAAGGGGAAGAATGTTTCGGCAGAGATCTCACAGATCATGAAATGCTTCACAAACTGGATCTAAAATGGCTGATCGAAGCCTATAATAATACTAAAAATCAATCTGAATTCTTTAATTCCTTCTTTGAAAAACTGGCCGGTACCGATAAGCTGAGAAAACAGATAGAAGAAGGACTTTCAGAGGAAGAGATCAAAAAATCCTGGCAGCCGGAGCTGGAAGATTTTAAACAAATAAGAGAGAAATATTTGCTATATCAATGATCTATTCCAGCAATTTCTCGGCGCGAGAGAGATATAAGTCACCTGTGGAATATTTTTTCAACTCTTTTCTCCATTTATCCATTTCTAAAGGCTCCCCTTTGCCGCATGACACGCAGTAATTTAGATAGGCATACAAGACTCGATTCTGTGCCTTCAGTTCGTAAGCCTCTATTTTTTTATCTAAATAACGCTCGACTTTATCGAATTTCTCATCATAAAGGTCGATCACCGCTTTTAATAACTCAACTTTTTGCACCATAAAGACATAATTATCCTGATTCCTGTCCAACAACTGTTCGGCTTCATTTAAATAATGGTCGGAAAGTTTAAGAATATCTCCTCTTATGATCTTATTCACAAAAAGGCTGTAATCCAGATATTTATTAGCGAGACGCATGGTAGTTATATAATTTCTTTGTTGATAATATTGCACCAGTGCTCCCTGCATATAAGAAAGGTTGATAGAATATCTCTCAAGCAAATTCTTTATCTCATGTTCGCTCGTAAACCCATATTTATTATAAAGGATGTTTCCCTGTGAATCGGTAATGAAAAAATAAGGAATCCGATCCACTCCAAATTTACCCATCAATTGCATGTTATTGTCGGCATCTATTTTAACAGGAACAAAATTTTCCGAAAGTTTTCCAACAGCTTCGCTGCTCCACACTTCTTGATCCATCTTTTTACAAGGCATACACCAGGTGGCCCAAAACTCTACAATCATAAGTTTATTGGAAACGACAGAAAGCTTTTGTGCTGTTTTAAAATCATCCATCCATTTTACCTGAGCACTTCCGGAAAAGCTCAGGCCAAGTGCACAGATACAGGAAAAAAGGATATTTTTCATAGATCTAACAGTTATACTGCAAAGTGCATTTTTATTACTTTAAATACAAGTAATTGCTATTTTTTATCTTGCAAAAAATTCAAGCTTGGAAAACTTCAGCATTATACTGGTTTTTATTCTTATCGTTCTTACGGGAATACTTGTGATCTGGACACTGCTGGATATCATTTCAGCTAAAATGAAGACTACTCCTAAATTATTATGGATCATCGGCATTTTAATCGCTCCAATTTTAGGCTCTTTGGTCTATCTTTATTTAAGAAACAACCGTAAAAGATAAACTATTTCAGACGCTCTTTTATTTTCTCCACAATATTAAAAGCAGCCGGACAAATAGCCGTATTTCTGATGGTAATTGCCGATATCTTATGAAAATCCTTCCGGTCGGTATGCGGATATTCACGACAGGCTTTCGGCCTTTTTTCATAGACCGAACAATAATTATCGCCTCCCAGGAATGGACACGGCACCTGTTGCAGCACATAATCACCCTCTTCATCCATCTTGAGATACTCTTCAATAAAATCTCCCGGTTTCATTTTAAAGTGACGCGCGAGCCTTTCTATATCCTTCTGAGTGAATAAAGGCCCTGTGGTTTTACAGCAGTTCGCACATTCCAGGCAGTTGGTACAGGAAAATTCCTCTTCATGCAATTCCAGCATCAGCTGGTCAAGGTCTTTTGGTGGTTTTTTTCGCAGCCGGGAAAAGAACTTCTTATTTTCCTTCTTCATATCTTTGGCGCGAGCTGGCAAATTTTTTAGAATTTCTTCCATTGGACAAAAATAAGGATATATTCGGCAAGGCCATACAGGCATATTTTGAAAATAATGATCGCACGCCTATCAGTGTGCATTCTCCCGATTTTGAGGATGACGAGATCCTTCCGGAATATCTTTTCAGAAATTTTGAGGAAATGCCAATAATTGAACAAATTGCCCTTAGATCCTGCAAAGGAAAAGTCCTGGATGTAGGTTGCGGTGCCGGAAGTCACAGCCTTTTTTTACAGGAAAACCTTAATTTGAAAGTCCGGGCGATCGACACTTCTCCCGGCGCTATTGAAATCGCGAAAAAACGGGGACTTACTTCAGCGGCCTGCATTGACTTTTTTGATCTGGAAAATGAAAGATTTGATACGCTGCTTTTTCTGATGAACGGTAGCGGCATCATCGGAAAACTCGAAAATATCAATAGGTTTTTTAAAAAATCCAGGGAACTTCTGAAAGAAAACGGACAGATCCTGATCGATTCTTCTGACCTGATCTATTTATTCGATGAAAAACCTTCCGCACCTCCGTATTATGGGGAATTAGAATTCAGCCTGAGTTATAAAGGAGAGAAATCTGCGAATTTTGACTGGCTCTATATCGATGAAGAATTGCTGAAGTTCTATGCCGCTAAAAATAAATTTTCATGTAAAATCATCAAAAGGGGCGAACATTATGATTACCTGGCGCAGTTAAAACCCCTCTAAGCCAATGTTTTTTATATTTTTGCCGTAATTACACCCAAAAAACTGATTTTGATAAGGAATAAATTACTACTGCTTCTTTTTTGCCTGGTTCTTCTTGGCTGTAGCAAAGACCCTGCTCCTTCCATAAAATCACCCAACTTAAAAACCACCGGCTCCTCGGCTTCCGATCTTTTAAGTGCTGATTTTTACCAGTCGTTACACCTGGAGATCGTATATGTGAACGGATTTAAGCCCAGTGATGAGGCATTGGATCTGCTTGCGGGTTTTCTTCAGAAAAGGACATACAAACCCGGCGGAATTACAATGGATATGCGTGCAGTTACTTCGTCTGGAAAGGCACCTTTCAATATTGATGAGATCGCCGATATCGAAAAGAGCGAAAGAAAACAGTACAATGCCGGCGATGAGATTGTGGTCTGGGTGTATTTTGCCGATGGAAATGACGAAGCAGATGACGCTCAGAAGAAAACTCTGGGTTCGGCTTTTAGGAATACTTCGATTGTTATTTATGAAAAAAGCATTCAAGATTTTGCCAGCCGCGTGGGCGCTCCCGATAAAAGGATTCTGGAAGCTACAACCCTGGAGCATGAATTCGGACATCTTTTTGGATTAGTTGATCTTGGCGCTCCTTTGCTCTCTGACCATGAAGATCCCGAAAATGATCACCATTGTATCACCTCAGGATGCCTGATGAATGCTGAACTTGAATTTGGCAGCGGAATTGTAGATGTGATCAACAACAGCAGCATCCCTGATCTAAAAGATGCCTGCATCAATGATCTCCAGGCCGCGGGAGGGAAATAGTTCTTTTAATGTTTAAGGAATAAGGAATAACTAAGTCCTAAGCTGTAAGCTCCAAGCTTTTTAGAATCCATCATAATAAGAGATCTCCTAAGAGTTTAAGCCTAAAGGGTTAAACAGAGCAATTGAAAATTGTTTATTGATAATTGTTAATTGAATTGTTGCGATCCGCAGTAGGCGGAGAAGCAATCTCTCGTCGGTAGGTTTTTTAGTCAACTGAAAAAAGGCAACCCTTTTCAGGCAAGCTCACATTTCCAACTCTGAACTCTGAACTCCGAACTAAAAAAGCTTACAGCTTAATTAGCTACCTCACTGATGAATTTTATCCGATAAAGTCTTAATTCCTCATCGTCATAATCGCCGTCAAATTCTTCCATGGCCTCATCGATCTTATCGGTTTCGGCCTCGAGGAAATACTCATGTATCTCTTCCTGCTGGTCTTCATCCAGGATTTCATCGAGGTGGTAATCGATATTCAGTTTGGTACCGCTGTAAACAATAGCCTCCATTTCCTTTATGAAATCGCGCATTTCCATGCCTTTTGCCGAAGCAATATCGGGTAACGGCAGTTTCCTGTCCACACTCTGGATAATAAATAGTTTCAGCGAGCTATTGGCCCCGGTAGACTTCACAATAAGATCCTCGGGCCGGGTGATATCATTATCTTCCACATAGCGGCCGATAAGCTCAACGAATTCCTTTCCGTATTTTTTGGCCTTTCCTTCACCGACGCCGTGAATATTGCCCAGTTCCTCAATGGTCACCGGGTATTTCATGGCCATATCTTCCAGAGAAGGATCCTGGAAGATCACGAATGGAGGCAGATCTTTTTTCTTAGCTACCTTCTTTCTGAGTTCTTTCAGCATTTTAACCAGTTCGGCATCTATTGAAACCGTGGCTTTATTGGAAGCTCCTGCTTCCTGGGTGGTTTCATCAAAGATATGATCTTCGGTCATCATGAAAGAGGTAGGATTTTCAATAAAATCACTGCCTTTTTCAGTGATCTTCACTATTCCGTAAGTTTCTATATCCTTCCGCAGATAACCGGCGACAAGGGCCTGTCTTATCAGCGCCATCCAGTAACCCGAATTACGGTCACTGCCCTTTCCAAAAAGTGGGTGCTCATCGGTTTTATGAGAAAGAATCAGCGCGTTAGATTTTCCAATCAGCGTTTTGACAACTTCCTTAGATTTATAAAGTTCCTTGGTTTCTTTGACGGTTCTCAGGAGAAGTTGCAGGTCTTCCCCGGCTTCATGTTTTTTCTTGGGATTACGCACATTATCATCCATGCTTGCTCCCTCACCCGTCTTTTCATCGAATTCCTCCCCAAAATAATGAAGGATGAACTTTCTTCTGGAAACCGAAGTTTCGGCATAGGCGACCACTTCCTGTAAAAGAGCATGACCGATCTCCTGTTCGGCGACAGGCTTACCGCTCATGAATTTCTCCAGTTTTTCTATGTCTTTATAGGAATAAAATGCCAGGCAATGGCCTTCTCCGCCATCACGGCCGGCACGG
Organism: uncultured Flavobacteriaceae bacterium; assembly: GCA_963741865.1. Taxonomy (GTDB): domain Bacteria; phylum Bacteroidota; class Bacteroidia; order Flavobacteriales; family Flavobacteriaceae; genus Christiangramia. The sequence goes on along the minus strand of CAVUJP010000017.1, from coordinate 895,100 downwards.
CCTGTTTCCTGGTAATAGCTTTCAATACTTTTAGGAATGTCATGATGGATCACAAATCTCACATCGGGTTTATCGATCCCCATCCCGAAAGCGATCGTCGCAACCACGACATCAATATCTTCCATCAGGAACATATCCTGATGCTTTGAACGGGTTTTGGCATCGAGCCCGGCGTGATAAGGCACGGCCTTGATCCCGTTGACCTGAAGCGTTTGCGCAAGTTCTTCAACTTTTTTACGGCTAAGGCAGTAAATAATTCCCGATTTCCCCTCATTCTGCTTGACGAAACGAATGATATCGGCATCGATATTTTTTGTTTTCGGTCTTACTTCATAGTAAAGATTAGGTCGGTTAAAACTGGCCTGAAAAGTATTTGCATTGGGAATTCCCAGGTTCTTCAGGATATCTTCCTGGACCTTGGGTGTCGCCGTGGCGGTAAGTGCGATAATGGGGATATTATCTCCTATTCTTTTCAGGATATGTCTCAGGTTACGGTACTCTGGCCTGAAATCGTGGCCCCATTCACTAATACAGTGTGCCTCATCCACAGCCATAAAAGAGATGGTCTGTCCGCGCAGGAAATCCACGTAATCTTCCTTGGTCAGGGACTCGGGAGCGACATATAGCAATTTGGTGACACCGTTCCTGATGTCATCTTTCACTTGCTTAACTTCAGTTTTATTGAGGGAAGAATTAAGTACATGCGCGATTCCGTTTTCCGAAGAAATTCCGCGTATGGCATCCACCTGATTTTTCATCAGGGCAATAAGGGGCGAAACAACAATAGCCGTTCCATCTTCAATCAGTGCAGGGAGCTGGTAACATAAAGATTTTCCCCCGCCGGTCGGCATCACTACAAACGTATCATTACCTTTCACGATGCTGGAGATCACTTCTTCCTGAAGCCCCTTAAACTGACTAAATCCAAAGTACTTCTTCAGCTCTTTGTGTAAATCAATTTCGGTCAAACCCATTCAATTGTGTTACAATTTTACATACATTTGCATTAACTAAATATACATATTTCTTTAGTACCTGCAATTCATAATTTAATCAAATTTGAAACTTAGCGCTCAAATCATTTCTACTGCAAAAGAAACAATTTCCAATGAGGCAGAGGCCATTTCGAACCTCGAAAATTTCATAGATGACGAATTTGCAAATGCGGTTCAAAAAATATACCAATCTAAAGGACGGGTGGTAATTACCGGGATCGGGAAAAGCGCCATCGTAGCCAATAAGATCGTAGCGACATTGAATTCCACCGGCACGCCTTCCATTTTTATGCATGCTGCCGATGCGATTCACGGCGATCTGGGAATCGTGCAGGAGGATGATGTAGTCATCTGTATTTCCAAAAGCGGAACCAGTCCGGAGATAAAAGTACTGGTGCCGCTGATCAAAAATTTTAAAAACACGCTGATCGCACTTACCGCGAACAGGGATTCATATCTTGGAAAGGAAGCCGATTTTGTGCTGAATTGTTATATCGAAAAGGAAGCCTGCCCGAATAACCTCGCGCCTACCACCAGCACCACAGCACAGATGGTGATCGGGGATGCGCTGGCGGTTTGCCTGCTTGATCTTAAAGGTTTTACCAGCAAGGATTTTGCGAAATATCACCCGGGAGGTTCCCTGGGTAAGAAATTATACCTGAGGGTGCATGATATCATTTCCCAGAATGAAGTTCCGAAAATTTCTCCTGAAACCGATGTGGCTTCAGCTATCATTGAAATTTCGGAAAAAATGCTGGGAGTCACGGCCGTTCTGGAGAATGAGAAGATCGTAGGCATTATCACCGACGGTGATATTCGAAGAATGCTGAAGAACCATTCCGAAATTAAGGGCCTTACCGCCAGGGATATCATGAGCGAAAAACCCAAGACCATACTGGAAGATAAACTCGCCGTGGAAGCTCTCGAAGTCCTCGAGGACAACAAGATCACCCAACTTTTGGCCGTTGATAAAACCGGAAAGTATAAAGGCGTCGTACATATACATAATCTAATAAGAGAAGGAATTTTATAATGAAGCAAATAGGCTCCCCTCAGGAAGAAACAGGTGCAGAAATGTCATTTCTTGATCATCTCGAAGAGCTGAGATGGCATTTGATTCGCGCTACCCTCGCGGTAGTGATCGCAGCGACCGGGGCTTTCCTGTTAAAAAGTTTTATATTTGATTATTTACTCTTTGGGCCGGCTCATCCCAATTTCTTCTCTTATCAGGTTCTTTGTAATATTTCAAGGTTTTTCGGACTCGAAGGCGGCTTTTGCGATCAGAAAATGCCATTCGAAATCCAGAGTCGTACGATGGGTGGACAGTTTTCCGCGCATATCTGGACTTCGATAACGGCAGGATTTATCATCGCTTTTCCATTTGTGATCTACGAATTCTGGAAATTCGTTGCCCCGGCCATGCACACCAACGAAAAGAAATATGCCCGCGGCTTCATCTTTATAACTTCCCTGCTTTTCTTTATGGGAGTGCTTTTTGGATATTATATCGTGACCCCGCTTTCTATTAATTTTCTCGGAAAATATCAGGTAAGTGATATGGTATTAAATCAATTTGACCTGAGCAGTTATATCAGTTTGGTACGGGCTTCGGTACTTGCCAGCGGATTGATCTTCGAGTTACCAGTGGTGATTTATTTCCTCACAAAAGTAGGCGTCATATCTTCCGGTTTTCTAAGAAAATACAGAAAATACGCACTGGTACTGGTGCTTATCGTGTCAGCAATTATTACGCCTCCCGATATTGTAAGTCAGATCATCGTGGCCATACCGGTACTTGTGCTTTATGAAGTGAGTATTTTTATTGCTAAGATCATTGAAAAAAGACAAAAAGAAGAATTAAAAAATTAAGCTATGATTGATAAGGTTGACGAATTCAATTCGTACCGTGCCCGGATGAATGATAAGATCCTGGCAGAAAATAATAAAGTGCTGAAAAGGATCTTTAACTTAGACACTAATGCTTTTACCGAAGGCGCTCTGGATAAAAAAACCAAGGAACTGTTGGGGCTTGTAGCCTCGGTAGTTCTGCGCTGTGACGATTGTGTAAAATACCACCTGGAATCGAGCTACGAACAGGGGGTGAAACGTGAAGAGATCATGGAGACACTGAGTATAGGAACCCTTATCGGCGGTACCATAGTGATCCCACATCTTCGCAGGGCTTTTGAGTACTGGGAAGCATTGGAAGGAGTAAAATAAAGAAGGAGGTATGATTTCTGCTGTCCTGTAAAAAATGAATTATGAAATTACGCGCAGAAAAACTTATAAAGACCTATAAAGGAAGGGATGTGGTAAAGGGCATCTCCCTGGAAGTAAATCAGGGAGAAATTGTAGGGCTTCTAGGGCCAAATGGTGCCGGTAAGACCACTTCCTTCTATATGATCGTGGGCCTCATTAAGCCAAACAGCGGCGATATCATCCTGGATAAGGTGAATATCACTAAATACCCCATGTATAAAAGGGCCCAACACGGTATTGGATACCTGGCACAGGAAGCCTCGGTATTCCGAAAACTGAGCATCGAAGACAATATCCTGAGCGTGCTGGAACTGTCCAAACTTTCGAAGAAGGAACGCGAGATGAAAATGGAGTCGCTGATCGAAGAATTTGGATTGAGCCATATTCGCAAGAACCGTGGCGATCTCTTAAGTGGTGGGGAAAGAAGACGTACCGAGATTGCCCGTGCCCTGGCTACCGACCCAAAATTCATTCTGCTCGATGAACCTTTTGCGGGAGTTGACCCCGTGGCTGTTGAAGACATTCAGCGTATCGTTGCCCAGTTAAAAGATAAAAATATCGGGATCCTCATCACAGACCATAATGTACAGGAAACTTTGGCGATCACAGACCGAACTTACCTGATGTTCGAAGGCAGCATCCTTAAACATGGGATTCCCGAAGAACTTGCCGAAGATGAGATGGTTCGCAAGGTGTACCTCGGGCAGAATTTCGAGCTACGAAAGAAGAAGCTTTTTACGTAGATTAGTTCCATTATAATTTTTCATCTCATGAAGTTTATTTTTTCTTCAAAACAACTTGACGTAAAAAAAGCTTCTGATTTCCAGGGTTTAAAGCAGTTCGAACTTAAAAAAGCTTCTCTGCTCATAAACGATCCCAATACTCTTCTTTCTTCTGATAACATAATTTCTGTGGTCAACGGCTATCTCAAAGATTTTGAATTTGATGATGACAGGGCTTCAAGAATTGCCGCCGCTGCTCAGGCTTTCTCCAATTGGCCGGTTAAAGATTCTGTAACCGGGTCTTTTTCGGCATTCTTACTTTCAGAAGAAGAAAATAAGATCAGCATCTGTAGTGATCTTGCCAATATTTATCCACTCTATTATCTGCAGAAAGATGGGGATCTGTTCATCTCCAACAGCATCATCCTCATGGGCCGGTATTCCGGAGCAGAACATGATAAAACAGGTATTGTTCAAAGAGCCATTGGTCCTGATTTTATGGATAAAGGCTCCAGGACCATTCTCAAAAATTGTAAAAGGCTTTTACCCGGTGAGTGGCTTCAATTTGACCTGAAAGGAAATTTACTCGAGAAGAGATATGACAATTCTCTCTATCGAAATTTAAGCGGTACCCGTTTATCAAAAGGAATGATTGAAGATTATTGGGCTCACTACAAAAAAGAAGTGGCTCTTTGTACTGCCGGCTTTGACGAGGTAAATATTGCGCTTAGCGGAGGGATCGACAGCAGAATCGCTCTCGGAGCTATCCCTTCCGGGAAAAAGATCAACGCCTATACCTTTGGAGCTTCTAAGAATTACGAAGTTAGAATCGCAGGTAAGCTGGCTCGAAAAAAGGGGGCACATCATACTAATTTTTCCGATTTAAGCTTATACTTTCCGAAAAAACAGGTTCTCCTGGAGTATATCCGGGAAACAGAAGCTGTTAAATTGAATTCCTGGCTGGAAATCCTTGAAAATGTTCATCCCAAAGAAAAACAGCCCATTTTACTTGGAGAACTTTGCGAAGGCCTCCCTGCGCGAAATATTAAAAAATTCAATACATCTCATTTTCGGAAGGAGAATTTTCTCAAATTCTATGTAAAGAAGGAACAGTTTCCTTTTACGGCTTCCAATCCGGAAACTTTCGAAAAATGGAAAGATCAGAAAAGGCAGCATTTAATTTCCTGGTATGATGAGAATTGGTTTAAAAAGCTTCAGTTTTCAGAAAATAGAAAGGAAATAATTGATGATACCATTTCAGATATTGATGAAATATTCGCAAGGATAGAAGCCCACCACCTGCCTTATGTGGAGTTATACGATGAATTATTCTCCTGGTTTACCTTTACCCGAATGGAATTGTCCCGCCAGGTGAATATCTGCAATGAAAAATTCTACGCCTTTAGCCCGGGAATGTCTCTTCAGATGCTCAAAAAAACAAGCAATATTCATCCCAACCTCCGTCTTTTTTATCGATTTGCTAATAGGATGCTGAAGGAAGTTCCGGAACTTAAGCCCTTTAGGAATATACCTACGAGTCAGATCCCGCTTCTGCCCCAGCAAAGTCCTGATTTTCTCAAAATTCCCTTGTGGGGAGTCCGTTCCAGGATAGATGACTGGCTGGTCAAAAAAGCTATAAAATCAGGAAGACCTTTGGGACGTTCCAAGCTTTTTCCCGGGATGAACTGGGCCGAGATATATCAGCAGCCTGAGCTTACCGAAAGAATGCAAAGCTATTATCTCCCTGATTATATTGGAGAAGAATATGCTCAAACCTTCATATGGCTTGCGCAAAAAAGAAAGAATCTGAAAAGCTGGCCTTTCGCAAATATGGATATAATGAGTGGGGTATCAGTGAACCTGGAACTTGACCTTATTCACAGGGAATTTTAATTTTCTACACTTCCTTTTTACCTGTTATCAGCGAAAGCAGTACATACCACAAAATGATCAGCGGAATGGCTATGAATTTCAGGAAGATGATCAGCAGCAGGCAGCTGAGCAGAAAAAAGTAACGCAGCTTATTCTCTTTAAGACCCCAGTCATTAAATTTTAAGGCGAAAAGTGGAAGTTCGGCATTCAATATAACACAGCTTACAAAGCTGAGTCCAATCAAAAACCAGCTGTTCAGTATAATGTCCGAAACCACAGGTCCGGGCTGGTAAGTAAGGATTAGCGGCAGGCTTAAGATCAGCAGTGCGTTTGCCGGTGTAGGCAAACCTATAAAAGAATCTGTTTGCCTCTCGTCCACATTGAACTTCGCCAGGCGATAGGCCGAAGCCAGAATTATCAGTAATCCGATTAGAGCCACGGGGTTAAGGTTCGCCGAAAAAAGTGAACTGCTCCACTCCTGCTCCATTCCCTGTTTGGGCAGCGCTTTATTGAGCAACTGGAACATTACGATTCCGGGCACCACGCCACTGGTGACTACATCTGCCAGCGAATCCAGCTGTAAACCCACCTCGCTCTTTACATTCAGCAACCTCGCGGCCAGGCCGTCAAAAAAATCAAAGAAAATTCCGGCCGCCACAAAAATAGCAGCAAGAATAAGATTTCCCTTTACGGCAAAAATGATCGCGATACTACCGCTCAAAAGATTAAGAAGCGTGATAAAATTAGGAATATGACGTTTTATGCTCATTATCGTTATTTATGCACTAATCTACTATTTTGAACCGAAAAACCTTTAAAAATTTCTTTAATCTGGAAAAAATCCATAGGCTGAATACTGCGTACTGAATTCTAAATACTGTATACTGTCAATTGATCCATTTTCACATTGTCACATTTTCACATTAATTCATTATTACATTGTTCCATTTTCACATTATTACATTCTCAAATTAAACACTTATTTTTGCACAGAGTTAAAATTTTCATGAGAAATCTCCTTTACGCCCTTATCAGCGGACTCCTACTTGCCCTTGCCTGGCCTACCTATGGCTTTCCGTTATTGCTCTTTTTTGGATTTGTGCCTTTACTGTTGGCGGAATATCGTATAAGGAATTTCTCTGAAAAATGGATGAAGAGCAAAGTTTTTGGCACCGCTTACCTCAGCTTTTTTATCTGGAACCTCATCACCACATACTGGATCTATTTTTCCACGCCCTTTGGTGGAGCCTTTGCCATTATTGTGAATTCCCTGCTGATGGCGCTTGTTTTTCTTATCTATCATATAGTCGCAAAGAGAACCGGCTTTAGTGCGGCTGCCTCATTTTTGGTAAGTATCTGGATGGTTTTTGAAAAGGTTCATTTGAATTGGGATTTTTCCTGGCCCTGGCTGAATCTGGGGAACGGCTTTTCTGAATACATCAGCTGGGTGCAGTGGTATGAATATACCGGTACTTTCGGGGGAACTCTCTGGGTCTGGCTGGTGAATATCGCAGTTTTTAAAATGATCCTTCAGTATCACGAATTCAAAGAAAAAGCCTTGATCTATCGCGGACTGCTGAAAGTTTTCCTCCTTATCGCCATTCCGCTGAGTATTTCGTTCGTTCTTTATTATAATTACGAAAAGCCGCAAAAATATCTGAATGCACTTATCCTCCAGCCCAATATCAATCCGTACACCGAAAAATATAATACTACTGATACACGTATTGGTAAACTTCTTCAGAAGATAACAGATCCTGCCGTGACCGATTCTACAGATATTGTCATAGCGCCGGAAACCGTCTTTGCCGATGGAACACAGTTGCCAAATCTGCAAAATTCTGAAGCGGTTTTCTTCGGAAAGGAGATCAGTCGAAAACATCATAATCTCGACTTTCTTGGAGGCATTGCACTTTTTGATCGCTTCAGCGACCCCGCTAAAGTTAGAAAACAGACCAACCAGATTGGTGAAGCCGACTGGTATGATGATTATAATTCGGCTTTTTTGGTAAATAATTTAACCGATAGTGTTCAGCTTTATCATAAATCGAAACTGGTGGTGGGCGTGGAGAATTTCCCCTATCAGAATATCCTGAAACCGATCCTGGGGAATATTATGATCGATCTTGGCGGAACGGTGGCCATGAAGACGACCCAGGAAGAACGTGAAGCCTTTTGGCTGAAGGATTCCGTAGCCACAGCTCCTATCATCTGCTATGAATCGGTTTACGGGGAATATGTCACCGGATATATCGAAAATGGCGCGAATTTCCTGAGTATTATCACCAATGATGCCTGGTGGGGTGATACCCAGGGCCACAAACAGCATCTGAGCTATGCCCGTCTCCGCGCAGTAGAGACCCGCAGATATGTAGCCAGGAGTGCCAATACCGGAATTTCAGCGATCATCAATTCCCGGGGCGATATTGAAAAAAAACTGGAATACGAAAAAAGAGGGGCAATTCGCGGGAGGATCGGACTCAATGATGAAAAAACATTCTATGTGAAACATGGCGACTATCTCGCCCGCGTCGCGCAGTTCCTGGCATTATTCATTTTCCTCTTCGCCATCGTAAAATACCGACGCACGAGGAATTAGTGGAGTTCGGAATTCAGAGTTCAGCGTTCGGAGTTTAAAGAAAAGACTCCAATCTTTAGTTACTGCAACACTGCCTACTGCTACTGAATACTGCCTACTGCCTACTGCCTACTGCCTAAAAGTTCTCGTCTAATGATTAGAAACAACACGGCCTATCGAAAATTCAGGGTAGAATTTGAAGTGAAAGCACCGTCAAATTTTAGGCTGTTTGAGTCCGCATTAGCGGATGAGTTCCTAAAATTTAGGTGCTGAGCAAAAAATTCCAATGAATTTTCGTAAGCCTAGACCTTTTTGTTTCCTTTTCCGGCGATGGGAAAAAGAAAAATTCAATAAACAAATTTAGAGTAACATTACACAATTTGTCCCTGCAGCTTTAAATATATAAAGCTTAATCAAACTACTGTCCTCGGAAAAAGATCACCGTACTCAAGCGTTTTCAGCAAAATACTAAGATCCAGGAAATATTCCGCGATGCTTGATATAATAAAGATCGTACTGAAGTTTTTCCAGCGCATCATCATGGCAATCACCATAATTCGCCATCACCTGCGCCCAGCCGGTAAGCCCGGGTTTGATGATATGCCGGGTTTCATAAAATGGGATCAGCTCTGATAATTCCCTTACAAATACAGGCCGTTCCGGACGTGGCCCGATCAGGCTCATCTCGCCTTTTAAAACATTGTAAAACTGGGGGACTTCATCGAGCCGGGAACGCCGAAGGAACTTTCCAAATTTAGTGACCCGGTAATCATTTTTCTGAGCATACCTGGGACCATCGATCTCCGCGTCCCTGGTCATGGTACGCAGTTTGACGATGTTAAAGGCCTTTCCGTTTTTGCCTATCCGTTCCTGTGTGTAAAAAAGTTTTCCCCTGTTGCCTAAAAGATTTCCCAGCAAGATGAAGGGCGTGATTATAATTCCGAATAAAATACCATGAAAAGCTACAAAGATGTCAAACAACCGAAACATAAGCATATAGAATTTATTCTGATTGCTTCGGCTAAAGGGAAAATATTTATAGAAATCCTTATCTACATTCTGAACCGGGATTCGCTGCGTGATCTCTTCATACACCTGTGTATAGTCCCTGATGGGGAAACCTTTCTTTAGCAACGCGATCAGTTCATTATACAGGCTTAGCATCAGTCCCTTTTGATAGGCACTGGCCACTACGATTTCATTGATATGATGTTGCCGCAGGGCCTCTTTAAGTTCTTCCACTTCAAAACGGATCAGGTTCTTTGAAGATAATTCGGTTTTTAAATGGTAATCGGTATTGATATAGCCCACCACCACGTAATTGGGATCTGATTTCTGAAGTGCTTCCGCAATCAGTTTGATATCAAAGGAATCACCTACCACCAGGACTCTTTTGTAAAATCTGGGAGAAGCTATCAGGCTTATATAAAAGAACCTCCATAAAAGCAGGGAAATGGTAATGGAAAGATAAAAGAACAGTATCTGCAGCCTGTTCGCCGGCAGGCTTGGTGTTAAGTAAGGGGTAAGCATATAGAAAAGCACCGTAAGGCTGGAGGTGATCAGCACGTTTTTTACAATGCTGTCGAATCGGTCCGCTTTCCGAAGGTCATAAAGTTCAAAAACACTGGCAAAAAGGTTAAGATAGACCAGAAACACCAGTATCCAGGTCCAGTGATCACCGGTGATTTGAAAATAATCGAACTTAAAAACCATACCTACCACGGCCAGTGTGAGCAGCACTCCAAGCATATCAAAGAGACGCAACAGGAGCTTTCGTTCAGAGATTTCGAAATGGAAAAGGGGCTTCTTCTGAGACATCGCTGTATGGTTTCAGCTTTGGGCTAATATATGATATTTAGCCAAGCAAATCCACCCAAAAAGTTTTAAGCTTTGCCCAGTCATATTTTTCTGCCTCTGCTCGTGCATTTCGACTGATGCATTCAGACTGTTGGGTATCCAGAATGAGGCTGGTAATTTTTTGGGTAAGATCTTTCACATTTCCTTCCGCCAGTTTCCCCGTCTGGTCATGCTTTATCAGGTAAGGTATACCTCCAACATTGGCTGAAACTACGGGTAAACCCAACGCCATAGCTTCAAGAACGCTTACCGGAAGATTGTCTATTGAAGCAGTATTTAAGAAAATATCATAATTTCGGGATAATTCGGCCCATTCATCTTTACTCAGTTTTCCGCAAAATGTTACCGGTAGCCTGTGCTCTTCAACATATTCCCGGAGAATTTTTTGGCTGCCGTCTTTCTCGGGGCCCACCATACAAAGTTCAGCATCGGGAAATTCCTGTCGCAATGCAGCAATTACCTTCACTGCAAGTTTCGGCCGGTAAACCTTATCAAACGCCCTCACCCAAAGGATACGGGGACTAAATTTATTTCGCTGTTTAAATGGATAATTAGAGATATTTATGGCATTTGGGATATAAAGCAGATTCTCCAGCTTAAATTTTTCCAGCTGCTCCATCAGGAATTTGGAAGGCACAATATTGAAATAGGCTTTTTCAAAGATCTTTAAAATTTCCTTTGAACTTTCTGCAAATCGCTGTCCTAGGTTCCCTCCGTGCAGAATAAAGATATAGGGTAATTTGAACATTCTGCAGCAATATCCGCTTAATACCGCATACCAGAAATTGGAAGTGCTGTAGGTATCGATAAGCACCAGATCAAATTTCTTATGCTTCATTAATATACTGCTAAGCATATGCAGCAGTCGCAGCGGCTTGTTCTTAAAATGGGAGACCGCTTTGAAATCTATACCCTCTTCGGTAAGCAGCTCGGGTAAAATATCAACGCTGGTAGGCGCCGCCCCGTGCTTCTCCAGTTTATTGCCGATATAAAGGATTTTTTTCATATAATCGGTTTTTTCTTACCTCTCCCTGGGAGAGGTCGGAACTGTTTTTCCATAGTTCCGGGTGAGGGGGATACTAAAAACCCCGGAGCAAGCCTGCCTTTGTCGGCAAACAGGCCCACAAGGTATAAATCGGAAATGACTTTTTCCATTCGAGGCAAGCTTCGGAGAATTGAACCCTCTGGAGGGATTAAAAAATTATCCATAATGGATTTTATTTTTTATTCCTTTTTCGAAGAATATGTGGAGAAAACTCCGAGATTCAGGAGGGCGATTTTTTCTATCGCTCCTCCGCGGAGTTTTTTCCACGTTTTTTGGTATTTTCGCCAAAAAATTCCTTGAAAAAGGCGTCTTTTTCTTTGCTTCGTTTCTTTTGGACGAGCAAAAGAAATGAAGGGCAAAGATGAAATCAACATAGAGTTTTGTCAACATGTTTCAGGAATAATAGCTATTTCCAGCTAATGTCTTCAGGATTTTAGCCTCGGCAATCACAAAATAATTATGCAAGCAGCCTATTCCACTTCTCTTTTACCAGTTCCCAGTCAAATTGCTCTACCTTCTCCCGGGCATTTTTGCAGATCTGCATTGTATGAGCGGGATTTTTAATCAGCCTGATCACTTCTTTAGCCATGGCTTCCTCATTATCTTCCGGAACCAGTACCCCGTCATGATCATTTTTTATCAGCACCGGTATTCCGCCTACATTGGTAGTGACTACCGGCAATCCCAGGCTCATCGCCTCTATGACGCTGATGGGAGTATTGTCTACCGAGGTGGTATTGATGAAAAAATCATAGTTTTCTGAAAGCCGGGCCCAGTGTTTCTTTTTCAGTTTGCCGGTAAATTTCACATCCAGCTTGTATTTTTTCGCGAGTTTCCGGCACACCCCCATACTTCCGTCTTTCTCCGGTCCCACCATACACATACTGGCATTATTATATTCTTTCTGTATATGCTGAAGCACTTTCAGGGCCATCATGGGGTTATAACGATTTTGAAATCTGCGTACCCAAAGTAAACGCGGTGCAAAACTTTCCCTTTTCTTAAAAGGATAATCAGCGGTTTTAATGGCATTGGGAATGATCTCCATATTCTTAAATCCATAGGATCTGAAGATATCGAAAAGAAAATTTGAGGGTGCAACATTCACCTCTGCGTTTCCGAAAAGGCTTCTGCTGAACTTTTTAGAATTTTCAAGCCGCTCCGGCAGATTTCCGCCATGTAAGATGGGTATATATGGAAGTTCCATAATCTGGCAGGCTTTTCCCACCAGGTAGGCATAGTAGAAATTCATGGCACCGTAAGTGTCTATCAAAACAATGTCTGTAGAGCTTTTATAGCGGGCTATCAGGCTGAGCATTTCAGCCAGTCTTAATGCTTTATTATTTCTCGTGGAAGCGGTGCGCACGGTATATCCCTCTTTCCTGAGCATTTTACTGAAAAAGGAGATATAGGTGGCCGTAAAACTATTGACCTGTAAGTCGTTTCCTATGTACAGGATTCTTTTTTTCATCTACTATATATAATAACGCGAGCCCATACACAAATGCCGGCTGGGCGATCCGCATCGCCGAATGATTGATGGTCAGGAACCAGAAGGCTACAAACGCCAGAAAATAATAATTATTTTGAAATTTAAACCAAAAGACCAGTGGGACAAATATAAGGATTGCTAATGCAAATATCCCCAAAATACCATGTTCGGAAAGTAAGCGGCTGATTTCATTATGGGTATTTATGCCGATACCTAAATGCTCCTGGCGATATTCCCTCCCTTTACCAACCCCGATCCCGGTTATTGGATGATGGTAGAAAGCTGTCATCTCTGTTTCTATGATCTCTACCCTTCCGGTGGTAATGTCTTCTTTTAATTCTCCGGCTGCATTTCGGTTAGTATATCGGTTTAAAATTAATCCCGAAGTTTCCATAGAAGAAAAGAACCATACTACAAAGAATATAGCTCCCATTGCAAAGATCCTGATATTCGTTCCTTCAATTCGTTTCGCCTCCTGTTTATAATAAAATATTATAAGAAAACAAACCACGCAGACTATGGCGGTTAAAACTCCACCCCGGGAAAAGGTAATAAGAGTTCTGTATCCCATCATGATCAGAAGGATAACATCTATAAGATTAATGAGTCTGTCCCTGATAGTAAAAAGACGTGTACATATTAAAAAACATCCCAGGCCTAATACACTGGAGATCTGATTAGGTCCAAATCCGGCAGTGGCCGCATAATTCCCTGATAAGCTTATCCGCACATCATCCATACTGGGGGTATAGAAATACAGGTACATCATCTGCGCAACCAGCGGCATAAGCATCATTAACAACACCCGCTGAAAATCCTCTCTCTTGATTTTTTTATAATAACAATACAGTGCAGATACTCCCAGACAAACAGGGCCGCTAATATTGAAAGCGACCAGCTTTCTGAAATCAGCTTCATAACTGATGGTCATGGATGCCACCACCACTCCGGGGAATAACATCAACAAATATAGCCAGTACGGAATAGTTTTGGAGGAAGCTCCTTTAAAGAACATCCCAATTAGAAGAAAAATGATCACCGCGTATTTTCCGGTTTCGTAAAAAATAACCGCGCCGGTTTGTCGGAAAAAAACCTCTCCCCCGGCTATATAGGCCGCGGCCATCAGTGCTTCATTCCCCTTGTTTTTTCGGTCAATGATCACGAACAGGAAAGAGGCCATGATCCCCAGCAGGATGATCTTGGCCAGGCTGGGAAACATATAGATCACCAGTCCGTAACCGATATGCAGCAGTAGCATACGTATATAGAACTGGTTATTGATATAATTGAAATCCTTCAAAGTTCTTTTGTAAATTGCAGGTAGCGGTCGGTTATTCCGACTTCCGAATATAATTCTTTTATCCGTTTCTTTAAACTTTGAGCCTCTTCCTTTCTCTCCTCCGGGTTTTCTATATAATAAGCAATAGACCTTGCCAGGTGTTCAGCATCTCCTCCCGGGCTGAGCCTCGCAAATCCTCCCGTAACTTCCGGACATTCCCCTACTTTAGTACATACTACCGGAAGCCCGACAAGCCCATATTCTATAAGGGCCAGTGGCAGGCCTTCCGATTTTGAAGCTAAAACTCCAATATCGGCTCCTTTTAAATAGCCCCGTACCGAAGCCACCTCTCCATAATAATAGATCTCTTTTCTGTTACTGAATTCTTTTTTTAGATTTTCAGAATAGGCATCCCGATAGTCCCGACCGAACAGGTGCAGGGAAACAGAATATTTTTTCTGAAGCTGTTCAAAAGCTTTCAGCAGGTTCAGATGATCCTTTTGCGGCCTGAGATTGGCCACACAAATAATTTTTATTTCGGCTCTTCCCTTTAATTGTTCCGGTATAGCATCTCTGTCTTGCCTTATAAAATTAGGAAGATAGATTAGGGCCTTTTTGAATTTCAGTTGCTCCCTCGCCCATTTTTCCAGAAGCTTATTAACACTGATGATCCCATCGAAATATCTCGAAAACATCTTTAACGGCTGCAGCGGCCTTTTTGACAGGAATTCACTGTCTCCGTAATGATCATGCCAGATCAGCTTAAAACTGCTTCCGGTCATCTTACATAAAACCGCCATAAACCAGGAAGTACCGTGGGCATGGACGATTTCAATATAATTGCTCTTTATAATATGCTTCAGCTTCCTCAGGGCCGCTGGGTCAAAGCTCGATTTTTTTTCAAGGAAGTGGAATTCGGTGTCATTCTTCACATCTTCTGCTAGCAATCCTTCTTCCCGTGTTACCACCAGGATGGAGGTATGCGATCGGTCTTTTAAGGCATGATAATAGTTCAGCGCCATCCGCTCCGCCCCGCCGGGGTTTAAAGTATCTATCAGCTGAAGTATTTTCATAGCAGTTTATGAATTTCATCCCTGAATTTTTCCAGAGTATACTCTTGACTCCACTCCCGCGCCATTACTGACATCCTTCTCATTTTCTCCTCATCCCTCATTAAACTGCATATCCTTCCAACCGCCTCTTGAACTCTCCCCCCCATAGATCTTCCCCTTTTAGGGGAAGTATGAAGGGGTCCGGGGGGAGTTGGAGGGGGGATAGGAGTTGGAGGGGGGAGCAGGATCCCCCTGGATCCTGCTCCCAGCATCCACGGCACACAAGAGATCTCCGTTCCCACGGGAATACAACCAAAGAACATCCCTTCCGCCAAAGCCTTGGGCCAGCCTTCGCTCTTTGATGGCAACAGACAAAAATGCGCCTTCCTATAGGCTTCTTTTAATACTCCCTGCGGCTGATTTCCATATAATTTCACGATCCCATTCAGTTCATATTTTTCAATATACCTTACTAGCCTTTTCCTTTCCGGACCTTCTCCATAAATATCCAGCCTTACTTCAGCTCCTGCATTAGAAAGTTGGTGGATAAGTTCAACAGCAAAAAGAGGCTGTTTTCCTTCGCTCAGGCTTCCACAGAAAAGGAACCGGAATGGAGCTTTAAAATCTTTCTCTACCCGCTCTATTTCCGATGCTGAAAAACTCGCGGTAAAAAATGGGATTATATTTTTACTCTGGCCTTCCCATTTCCCGTACACCAGCACCTTCGCATTTCGGGTAAGAAAGGTATTTGAAAGCCACCATTTCTGAAACCGGTAACTCAGAGGCTGCTCACTTTTTGGATCCCAGTTCCCGGCATATTTCACGCTTTTTGGTGTTGAGGGAAACAGCGAGGAGACCATCATCGCCAGCATCCCGACATTTCCCGGGCATCTAAGGTGAATATGATCGGCGTTTTTCATTTCCTGATAACACCTGTAAACTATCTTCAGACTATTGGAAAGATTTTTAAAAAAACTGCTTTTTTTATAATGCAGGAATGGAATGGGCTTTAGGGAAATATTCGAATGGCTGATAAGGCAGATCGATGGAAGCCGGAAATTTTTCCGAGAAAATGGAGCTACCACTTCCACTTCCTCGAATGTTGATATCCAGAGGTTCATTTCTCTCACATACGGGCCGTAAGAGAACAATCGTCCCTCCTGTAAATAATGCTCGGCATGCGAAAAGACGACGAATTTCATTGATCCGTTTTTTTCTCCATAAACAAACTTACCTGCATACATTGAAGGAATCGGCTTCTTGATTCCCTCGACTTTTTCCAGTCCTCTTCATGCCATCTTTTTCCCAGCTCGATTCTTTTTTCTTCCGAGATCGGTAAAAAATTCAATAAAAAGAACCATTTCGATTTACCTAAAGTTCCCCTCCTGTCCAGGATTTGAAAGGCTTTTTCAAATTTGGAGATCGTCTTTTCGGTAAAAGGCCATTCCCAGTCCTTATCGCTTTGAAAAGGTCGGTAAATTCTTCGTAATAACCACACAGGTTTGCTGGTAGCGGTGGGATCATAGCTGACGATCTTTCCCTTATCGGCAAGCTTTTCATTTAATTTCCCTATAAGCTCATCCACATCCTTAAAATGATGCAGCACCGCGTATGCATAGATCAGGTCAAAATCCTTCTCTTTGAATTCTTCCGAAAGAAAATCCACCGCATAGGCATTGGCAGTGGGTATATTTTTTAACCGGGCATTTAGATGCTCTATGGCATTTTCGCTAAGATCGATCCCGATATACTCCGCAGCATTTTGAGCCAGGTACATACTCAGGGAATTTCCCTGAAAACATCCAAGATCAAGCACCTTTTTTCCCTTAACATCGCCTATCCATTCATAATGCTGCTGAACGACTACTTTCTCTACTCCAACCGACTTACGGAATTTTGTTAGAATTCCGTTTCTTAGCGAGTACCACAGCCTTGGTAGCAAAATTCTTTTGAAAGTTCTGGTAGAACTCCTTCTGGCGCTTATTTATTTCCTCCTGCTCCCTTTTCATATAAGCTAAAGTATGGCTTAATTAAATATTTCAGGATTTTCAGCTAACTCTTTTATCACCTTATTTAATTCGTAATTCTCCTGAAAATGTTGATAACACGTCGCTGACATTTCTTCCCTTAGATCTTTATTAGCTAACAAAATCTTTATTTTTTTGGCAAGATCTTTATGATCACCTGTTTTAAATAAGAAACCATCTTCACCTTCTCTGATTATTGTAGAAATCCCCGTGGTATTTGATCCGATCACAGGTGTATGAACCGAAAAACTTTCGATCACCACATAACCGAATGCTTCAGCATACGATGGAACTATACTGCAGCAGGCGGTTGAAAACTGTTTAAGGACATAACTCCGGGAGCGGTTACCCTTAAAAGAAATATTTTCTTTCAGATTTAACTCCATCTGGAGTTTCTTTAGCTCCTCTAACTCCCCGGTTGACTCATCTTCCCCGATAATGATCAGTCGGATATCTTTAAATTCTTCCTTCACAATCGCAAGAGCCTTTATCAAAACCCGCACTCCCTTGATCTCATATAATCTGCCTGCGAAAACTATCTTATTAAATTCAGTGTCACCATAAATACCGGGATCTTTCACCGCGTTATTTACTATCTCGATTTTCTCAGGATCAATACTGAAAGAATTTATTAGATCTGTCTTTGCTGCTTTTGAATTAGTAGCAATTTTGCTAGCAAGACCATAAAATATTTTTTTTCTGAATTTCAAAGCCGGCTTAGCATCTAATTGGGTGGTTAAGGTGTGATACCAGGCTATTCGATTTTTAACTCCTAAAAGGAACCCTCCAAGCATAAAAACATTCACTGCAGCGAAATTTGCTATAATACTTTCCGGTTTATACTTTTTTAAATATTTCATTAAAAACCACAGATCTTTTAAACGATTAGGCCTTTTAGACGGCCACTTTAGAATTTCTACGTTTTCTTCGAGAATTAATGAGTTTTTTTCATTGGCATGTGTAAAGATTACCACTCTGTGTGATTTTGAAAGAAATTGGCAAGGCTCACAAAAAATTCGGCAACCGAAGAATTCTTTAAAGTAAAAGCGATAAATACCGTTTTCATAATTTATTGAATAGACTGCTTAATCTGCCTTTAAAATCTTTAAGCCCATTTTTATCTCCGTTTAAAAAATTTCCGAACCTTATGAACGCTAGTAAATAAGAAATTATATACCACTTCATCTTTGCCTCAAACCCTGGTGAAGTATTTTTTAACTTCCACACATGATACCCGTTTTTCACCACCATCTGCCCGTATTTATAATGATCGGGCCGTCCCGATTCCTCATGCAGGTGCAATACCCTGGCTGCCGTATTTACATATAGTTTCCCCAGCCTGGAAGCTCTTAAACAAAAATCCATATCTTCATAAAGTCCGTAGCCTTCAAAATAAGAAGAAAATCCTATTTCATTAAAAAGTTCTTTTCGGTAGGAGGAAACTCCGCCCATAAAGAACTCCACTTCATAGATTTTTCCGGAAGGTGGCAAAAATCCCGTGGAAAATCCATGGGAGAATTCGGGCATAAAACCCGGGGGCTTATCCGATAATAGCCCTAGTCTTTTCCTTAAAACATTACGCTGACCGAGTTTGCGAACATATCCGTCGATCAGGAATTCATCAAATCCCGGTTTATAGCTCTCTTCGACTTTTTGCCAGTCGGTTTCATCTTTTATCCATCCTCCTACTGCAAGGGCATCTTTCTTTTTCTCATAGGTAGAGACAAGCTCTTTAAAATAATCCGGCTCCAAAACTATATCATCATCCAGGAAACAGATAATATCCACCTCTGCGCTTTGAGCAATGCCGAATTTACGCTGTCTCGTTAATCCCCGGTTTTCCTCATCTACTTTGGAATATTTCAGGTTTTTAAATGATGCCGCCGAAATCATTTCCCTGGTATCATTCCCGGGCGAACCATCGATGATCAGTATCTCATCAGGATACAGCCTCTGTCTTGCCACCGACTCCAGCAGCCTCTTCAGCGACAAAGCTCTTTCATAGGTACATACGATCAGGCTAAAAGTTAAACCGCTCGGATTTGCCATCAGTTTCCTCCATTTTTCTGTAGTTCGCCACACAGCTTCTCACTGAGCTTCCATCGCCTTTGCATCTTCCAAAATAACGAAAAGGATTTTTAATCGGTTGCTTTCTATAATATTTAATGAACAACGATACTTTATATCCTCTTTGCATTATTTTATTATAGGAGGTCTTCACCAGGTACATCATGGTTGGTGAAGGTTTTGGAGCCAGTTCTGTATCCTTTTTCCTGATGATCTCCCTGAATCCTCCCCTTTCTGCTTTTAGATGTGTGAACTGAAGCCCCGGGTGATAGATAACATCACAGCCTTTAGCCCTCAGCTGTAATCCAAAATCAATATCTTCTCCGAATCCCTTTTCAAGAAATTCTGAGAATCTGCATTGCAGCGCATATTCCGATTCTACCACAGAAGTCCCAGATCCGAATGCGCCCCACTGCTTTATCTTATGAAAAACCGGCTGTTCTCTGGGCTGAAGACAATTCAGATTGATGCAATGAACTCCTAACCTCCACATTTCTTTTAAGGTATTTTCAAGCAGGTCCTTCTCCAGCCTGATATCATCATCAGCGAAAAAGATATAATCGGCCTTTACCGAATTCATCGCCAGGTTCCTGGCATGACAGGCACCGGTTTCATGTATAAAATGATGTATGATTTCAAAGGGCCAGTCTTTTTTAAAAAATCAAGTTTAGAAGCCTGATCCAGGATTTGGATCCTGTTCTACTATTATCACCCTGTCGGGTATTTTCGTTTGTTCGCTTAGATCTTTCAGAAGATTTTCAACATGTTCCGCCCTCAAAAGTGTGGGTACGATCACATCGATAGTGGTGGGACTTATAGGATTTTTATTCCCTTCAATTTCCTTTATAGGAAGTTCTATATTTTTCTTAAAAAAAGATTCCTTTTTCAGACTGCTTATAAAAGAAAACAGTGGAAAACGCTTTTCATACCTCCACAAACAAAAGAACAAAACCCACAGCCATTCTTTTTTATAATGCTGACTGACAAATCTGAATAAATTCCTGGTGCCGCCCTGGTAAAAGAGTCTATCCTGCTGCCTGTTCTTTACAAGTCCCGGTTCGGAATAGCAGAAAAGTCCGTTTTGCTGTCCGATTTTGGCAATCGAATTCAATAGATATCCAAAATCACCGATATCCTTAAAGATCGGTCTGAAGTACATCGCGGTCTTTCCATAAATGCCGCCGATATCGGTACTCATCCTCCAGGTGGGATATACCACCTCATATTTCGGATTTACGAATGGAAGCTGGTCTATATAACCAATCTGATCAGGAATAAACTGGTTTTCCACCGCATAACTGGCCATGATCAGTTCATGGGTAAAACATTTTTCCGGATCTTCTGATAATTGAATTTCTACAGATTCATCTTTCCAGATGATCAGTTCCTCCGGATAGTTTTCAGCGATCTCCCAGAATGCATCGGTAAGCGATCTGCTCTGTAGAGATAGATCCTCTTCATCTTTGGTCGCTTTTAAAAATTCTTTACCATCGCTGTGAAGCAGAAAGATCATTTGGGAACGGCTTTGGTCAAATGTACTGTTTTTTGGTTACCCGGCTTTAAGCCTTATGCAATAAGCTGTAAGCTTTATGTTCTATGATCATTTTAAATTTTCAAATTTTACATTTTCAAACTATCCCTTCACTCTTCACTACTCACTATTCACCCTTCACTCTTCACTACTCACTACTCACTACTCACTATTCACTATTCACTACTCACTCTTCACTATTCACTCCTCACTACTCACTACTCACTATTCACACACTCATAACACACTCCGATAAAACCGAATATTCTTCTCCACTACAATCTCCGTTGAAAACTTCTCGACAACTTGCTTTCTCGCTTCTTTTCCCATTTTCTTGCTAATTCTTCATCTTTCAACAACTGCAATATCTTTTCAGCATATAACGAATGATTCTTTGGATCAACTGTAAATCCTGTTTCTCCGTCTATCATCACCTCCGGTGCCCAGCCTATATTGGAAGTAACCAGGGCTTTTTCCATAGCCATGGCCTCCAGCCAGGTCATCGGCAGGGCCTCCGCAAAACTTGGCAGCACCACTACACTGGCTTTTTCTATCTCTTTTCTAACCATCGAATAATCCAGTGATCCAACATACTCAAACCTCTCCCCTGCTTCTTTAGAAAGTTTTTTTTAAATAATTCCAGTGTTGAAACCTGCTCGAATATATCCACCACATCCCTTCCTGCCAGGATGAGTCTGGCATCTTTATTTTGTTTTACAACTTCATTAAAGATCTCTGCAAGCTCCAGCACGCCTTTTTTCCGAATAAGTGTTCCGAAATAAAGGATTCTGTTTGCTTCGTGAGCAATATCTGCCGGTTTAAAATTTTCTATGGAGATGCTGTTGGGAATTACCTTATAATCTCTTTCCAGATTTAAAATCTCCATGGTTTTCCGGCCCGTGAAATCACTCACCGAGATGATCCGGTCTGCTTTTTTCAATGCTTCTCTTTCAAAAAAACGGTTCTTGAATTTCTGTTTCCGGTTTTCCAGTGCACAGAAATAAGCGTCCGTTCCATTCATTCGTATAACCAATGGTACCTTAAATTTCATAAAAGCGGTGATCCCGTCCAGTCCGGGGCCTCAATAAGATCAACTTCTTCTTTTCGTATGATCTCATCGATTTGCTTCTCCAGATATTTTCTATAAAAGTACCAGCCTCCGAGTGTATATTTTTTTGTCTGATAAAATAAAAATGCAGTCCGTCTTCTTCAAATTGCTTATCAATTCCTGTCCGTAAAGAATAATGCTTACCTTCACTCCTTTTCTCACCAGCACTTCCGCCATATTTTTATACTGGTTCCCAGTCCGCCCGAAGAAGGGCAAAGCTTATGAGGGTATTCGGGTGTTAAATAGGCGATGTGCATTATATCTGTATTTAAGTTCTTTGAGATAATTAATTATTCGGTCGGTAGTTTTTTCCGCAGGGTATCCTTATTAATTATCTTAAACCATTCCTGAGGTACATTTTTAGCCACTCTTTCAGTCTTTCAATTCCTGAGCCTTTTTGATCACCTTCCGAATCTCTTTCCTGTTCCTTGATCCACAAACCGCTCCTTTCGGCATCGACCTGAAATGGACATAATTATAGATCACCTTTATTCCTTTTTCGGCATTTCGTCCATTCCGGATTATAATTTATATAAGCGCAGGGCTTTTCCATAGCTCGCAAAATCAAAGACCATGGAGGAGCCCAGATTGATCACCATAAAACTATGTGCGATAATATTGGTCTGCAGGATCATGTCTTCTCTTGTGGTGAGGCATCACTCATCCCATCCTGTCTTCCTCTCCTCTCCCATGCTGGAGCTATCGGGACATGATCTCCTTTGAATATTCTTCAAGCACCTTATCATACCTGTCCGAAAAATCTACCGGAGCTCTTCTGAAAATAATACCGATGTTTTCTCCTTGATTATTTAATCTTCCAACCGCTTCTGCCACATCCTTCTAAATATTCTTCATCCTGCGGGGAAGTGGTGATATCATCCCCGGAAAAACACAGATATTTTTTTTCCGTATCCAATCCATGCTTCTCAAAAAATTATCTCTCCCTTCAATATCCTCCTTTTTATAATGGATTTCAAATTGGGCGTTCCTGTCATTTTCACCTGTTCATGCCTGATATGGGGATAATAGCTGAAGCAATTCTTTCTTCATAAGTTCGCTCCACACGAAATAATGATCGGTATCTATGACCTTGGTGGCCTTCGGCAGATTGTCCCATGAAAAAATAAAGCAGGTGGTGGGTATTCCAAGATCCTTTGCCGCAGTCACCGGACGCGATCGCATTCACCGGACGCTGATTGGCGCAAAAAACCACATCAGGCTGCTCTCTTTCCAGAACTTTTTTACATTCTTGATAATAAGCAGATTTCCTCTCGGAATTTTGCATCCGCTCTCTTAAAATTTTCAATCCTTCTTCGCCGGTATAAGTAGAACTTAAATGGGAAATAATAAGATTTTTAACCTTGTTTTTCCAGCCTTTATTTGAAGCGGCAAATTTATATTTCTCATAGACTGGATCATTAAATTTCTCCCGAAAATGATTGAGTTCCGAATTGATCTTCGCTCTTTTATAAAGATCTGTAATGGCTCTTGGCTTTGGCCTTAGTTTTATTTCCCGTTCCCCTTCAGAAGAAATATCATAAGGGGTCGCATTCCAGTAAATAATTTCGAGTCCGGCTTCCTTGGCTTTCTTCGGAAAATCGGTGAACAGAAAGTTTCTAAGGCTTACGCCATCGGGAATAATAACAAGGACTTTTTTCTGTTTCAAGATGATTACTCAGTTATTTGGCTAAGATAAAAATTTAGAGAAATTAATGATCTGTATTTTCATTACGGGTTTTCTTCGAGAGCTAAGCCGCATTTGCTGCATAATATAATCTCATAACACACAACACTCGATCTGAAGAGTGATTCTTTCCGCTGGTAATCATAATAATATAAAAACAACTCTGAATTCCGAACTCTGAACTGCCATGCCGCAAGGCAGGCAAGCTTCAGCTTCTCACCCTTCACTACTCACTGTTCACTCTTCCCACCTCGATTTAGTCCTGTTTCCTGTTTCTTGTTTCTTGTAGCGAAGCGGTCTTGATTTATAAACCAAAGACTCCCAACTAATGACTAACAATTCACACTTCACCATTCACTAATCACCACTCACCACTCACTAATCACCACTCACCATTCACCAATCACCATTCACCAATCACCATTCACTAATCACCAATCACCAATCACCTCTCACCATTCACCAAAAGACTAAGATTAACCCACTGCCAGATATAGAAACTATTCTCCTGACTTCCGTTCTGATAAGCTAACCATTCCTCCCTAAGAGCATTCGCTATCAAACCAGCTCGAAAATTTGGAGCTTAGCAGTTTCTCTATTTCCTGGTTAACAAAAATCCTTAAGTTCCCCACCCAGCCATTCCCGCTGTGGGGTCTGTAATGCCCTTTTCGGAGCTTCCGCAATCTCAAAAGGCACATATTCTTTCACGATTTCCCGCAACAGGTATTTATGTACATTCCCTCTTATTTTCATTTGATCTGGCAAAGCAAAAGCCATCTCCACCAGTCGGTAATCCAGGAATGGCTCCCGGAGTTCGGTAGAATAAGCCATCGAGATCCGGTCATTGAACCGCAAAGCCCGTGGCAGTTTGGTATAAAAAAGATCCCGGTACTGTAAATTCTGAATTTCTGAAGAAAAAGGTTTCGGATATTCCGGTTTTTCAGCCAGTTTCCTGAAATCTGAATTTAAAACCTCTGTTCGAAAAGGAGACTTATTTTTACTTCCCTGTATTATTGCATTCGTGGCGCCCGAATAATAATCATATCCCGCCCATTGCTCATCCATTCCCTGTCCGTCCAGTAAGACCTTCACTCCATCTGCAGCTGCTTTTCTGAATATTTTGGAATAGGCCAGCGTGGGGATCCCTCCGAAAGGCTCATCCTGGCAGTTGCTTATTCCTTTGGGAAAGTTCGGGAACTTCTTCGGCTGATAATTTTACTTTTTTTAGGGGATTCCCGGTTTTTTCGATCATCTTTTCCACCCAGGGCAGTTCATCATAACGCTCATCTCCCGGTATAAAAGGTATATGCTTTTATATTGTGGGACGGATGCAGATGATTCACCAGGGCCAGTAAAAGCGAACTGTCCACTCCCCCGCTTAGATTAAAACCCACCTCAACATCTGCCCTGAAGCGAAGCCTTATAGAATCTTCAAGTAATTCGAGATATTCTTTTTTATTGTTGATTCTGAGCCGTAATCAGAGGACCTATCCTTTATTCGTTTTTTCAAAATCATACCATTGATGCTTTCTGAGTTTTCCTGCTTTATACTCCAGAAAATGTCCGGCCGGTAATTGAAAAATATCTGTATAAAATGTTTTTTCCGGACTTCCATAGCTGCCATAACAAAAATAATCTGCCCAGGTTTTCTCATCCGGCCTTTTTTCAACCAGTTTATGAATTGCCTTTATCTCGCTGGCAAAGATGAAATTCTTTCAGCATCCTGAATAATAATAGAACGGCTTCACCCCGAACCGGTCCCGGGCTGCAAAAAGCTCTTTTTTATGCTTATCCCAGATGGCAAAAGCGAACATGCCGTTCAGCTTTTCCAGGCAGTCTTTTCCGAAGATGATATAGGAAGCCAGTAAGACTTCAGTGTCTGAACTGGTTTTAAAATCATACCTGTCCCCGATCTCAGCCTTTAGTTCCTTATAATTATAGATCTCCCCGTTGAAGATCAGCTGAAATCTTCCGCTTGCATCGCTAAAAGGCTGATTGGCCTCCGGGGAAAGATCGATGATGGAAAGCCGGTTATGACCTAAAAGACAATTGTCATCCCGATAGATTGCGGAAGCATCAGGGCCCCGGTGCCGGATGCTTCCCAGCATTTTCTGCAGATCTTCTCTGGAATGCTTTCCCCCTATGATTCCCGCGATCCCGCACATACTTATGATTTTAGGATTTTTTCGGCTTTCTTCCCAGTCTTCGGGGGTATCAATATTCACATATGGATCATGGGTGGTATCTACGAAACCTATTCTTTCTCCAAGCAATGAATTCTCCTAAAATAACTTCACTTCTGGTAACATATACCGCTCCATCCCTGTGATAAGCTTTTGGCAGTTCCTGCCTTCGCGGAATAGGAGTTGCTTCTCCCGTAGCGATTATCAGCTTCCCGTCTTTCTCTTCAAAAGCCCAGTGCGGATTATGATTCAGCCGGAATTTCCCGTACGCTGATCACGGAATCAAAATTTCCTTCCTCCAGTTTTTGTATGGCTTCATCGATAAGTCCATTTCTTCGGAAAGGAGTAGTTGGCTGTAACAGGCAAACGGCATCAAATTTTTCGCCTTTTTCTATAAAGAATTTTAGTGTGTGTTGAATCACCTCGATACTCGGAGTATCGTCTTTGGCAAGTTCATCGGGTCGTTGTGAAAGGCACTTCCACTCCCGCTGATATTGCCGCTTCAATGATTTCTTCATCATCTGAACTCAATACCAGCCTGGAAAGCAATTTAGATTCCTTTGCAGAGGCAATGCTATATGCGATCAGCGGTTTCCCGTTTAGTTCTTTGATATTCTTTCCGGGAATTCCTTTGCTTCCTCCCCTGGCGGTGATAAGTCCGAGTACTTTCATTGCTTTAGATTTAAACGATGGGAAAATTAGCGTCAGCCATTCTTTTGTTTCTCAGATATTCAGGGATCATTCCCTTCTCAATATTCTGATAGGCCTTTCGGAGCTTTTCCGTAGTCAGGTCTTTAATTCTACAAATTTTTCCGGGATTTCCCTGCCTGGCAGGTATGATTTTTCCATTTTTATATGCTTTCAGCACCTTCGGTAAGATTTCTCCTGCCTGGTTGATCACTTTATTTCCCACTTCATGAATACCGTCATTTTTTTCAAGTTCCGGCCGCAGTTGATGTAAAATTCCTCCGGCATCGACTTCTGCAGTAGCCAGATGTATGGTAGCTCCAACCAGCTCCGGCCTTCCATCGATCAGCGGAAAAAGATTCGTGGCCGATCCCTTATACCAGGGAGACAGTCCCAGGTGGAGATTGATAAATCGGTTTGGAAAGGCTTTTAATAGCTCATCTTTAATTACGGAGCTTCCAAAAAGAATGATAAAATCTGGAGAAATTTCTTTTAATATCTTCAGCGTAAGCTCTGTGTTGATCTCTCGATGCGGAACCTTCAGCTGTAAATCCTGATCAGGAAAACCACCTCTACCAAAGAAATCGATTTCCGAATCTTCTCTTTTTCGAAAATGTGCTCTCTGAAATTCGGCATCCTCATTACTCAGGGCCGAAGTATCTGAAATCTTAGCCGACTTTTCCTCGGTGATGATAAGCTGCAGATCGGTCTGCTCCCCCAGACACCTGGCGATATACTGGTGCCTGTAACTATTGCTGGTGAGAAGTACCGTTTTCATAGCGATGCCATTTAGAGAATACCGGGTTTTCAAACAGCTCTTCCTTCTGAAAGAGATTGGCCTTTCCGCCAGGCAGGTCATTGCAGTCATATCTTCCGAGCAGGAAAGGATTTTCTTTAGGGTCTTTATTTATGGCTCTTTCCATGCTGAAAGCCATTTCAAATCCTGTTTCGGCTAAAGTTAGGGAAAGATTTTTACAGGCCTCAAAAGAACCATAAGGATAACTGAATGCTTTGGCTTTCCTCCCGAACCGGCTAATAAAGAACTCCTGACTTTTTTCAAGATCCCTTTTCGCCTGTTCCGTTCTGAGCATTCCCAGGGGATCATGATAGTGACCATGGGAGCCCAGGGAGCCTTCTTCCCACAATACCTTAAGCTGTTCTTCAGTCATATATAGCCCGGCTGCCGTTTCGGCTTCGTCAAAATTCTTTTGAAAGAGCGGATAAATAATTTCCCGAAGTTCCCGCATTCCAAGCCTGAAATTCAACAGATATTTCAGCTGAGCCATAGCTTCCTCATCATAGTTATAGTGCGAAACAGCTTTAATTTTTTCCTCTTCGTTCAGCTGAATATTCGATTCTTGTTCTATTTGCAGCTGAAGTTCCAAAAGAGGAAATTCTTGACCGTAAAAGATGGATTTGATGTACCAGGGAAAGCTTTTTTTCTGTAAAATTCGAGGTATTCACGAAACAGATGTAAGGGATCTCCATTTCATCAAGTATGGGTTTTGCCATTTCGAATTGTTCTTTCAGGCCGTCATCAAAAGTGATCAGAATGGCTTTATTATCTTCTGGAATTCCTTTTAATATCTCCTTTTGTGAAACAAACCGCCCCTGTTTGGCCAGTTCTCGTAACTGCTTTCTGAATTGATCGGGGGTGACCCCATAGATACTTGGGTGATCAGTTTTAAAATCCCTCCTGATATAATGAAAGTTTGCGACTGCCAGCATATTAGTAGTGGATACTTTTATGGGATCTTAACTCGATCTTTGCCAATATATCAGCGATTCTTTTGCCGGAATCTCCATTGCCATATATGGTTGAAGAACTAAATAATCCATTCCCGCTTAATTCTTTGATTTTCGTAAGTATCTCTTCCCGGTTATAGCCGGTGTGGATAACATTGTCTGCTTTCAGCCTGCGATACTGCCGGCTTCCAATATCGATGGCCGGCACTCCCAGGTAACTGCATTCCCTGATCCCCGCGCTCGAATTACCAATCAGTATTTTAGAATGCTTCAGCAATCTTAAAAAATCCAGGGAGTCCATATTCTTAAAGAAATGTATATTCTCCGGATCCTGCTGCTCCCTGAAGGTCCTGATGCCGTTGGAAGTTCCATCCGATCCCGCATCCACATTAGGCCAGAACCAGAACGACGGAATTCCCGAATCTCTTACCGCAAACAGCGTTTCCATGATATGCTCTCGGGATTTTTCATATTCTGACGTTACGGGATGCTGCATCACTACCAGGTATCTTTCTTTCCAGTTTATACTCTTTCCTACTCCTCCATACTTTTCCAGTGGATCAAAATTGAGCTGCTCTTCATCAGCGATTTCTTTTGCAAGATCAATGGAAGGGCATCCCGTATTGATCACCATTTCGGGATCTTCTCCCAGCCTGATCACCCTTTCTCTTGCATCTTCATTCGACACCAGGTGAATATCGGCCAGCTTGGTATTGGCATGCCTTACTTTTTCATCGATACTTCCGGTTACCTCTCCTCCCTGAATATGCACTAAAGGAATGTTCTGGTATGCCGCGGCTATAGAAGTGGCGATGGTTTCAAAACGGTCGGCGATGGTGATCACCGCGTCCGGCTGCAGGTTATAAAAGACATTGGTGAGTTCCATCAGTCCGAGACCTGTCGTCTTGGCCATGGTCGTGGGATTCTCTCCCTCCAGTACCATATAGACCTTTGCGGCTGCTTCAAATCCGTCCTTTCTGATAAAATCTGCCGCGTTTCCATACCGGTCCAGCAAAGCCGAACCCGCGATCACCAGCTGCAGTTCCAGTTTCGGATGCTCCCTGATAGCCTGCAGGGCCGACTTGATCCTGCTATAGGACGGTCGGGCAGTGATGACTACACAGATTTTTCTCTTTTTTACCATGATACTTTATATCTAAGCTCAAATTTGATCTTAGCGTCTATTTTTAATAACAACCAATAAATTTTTTCTTTTAGATTTGGTTTGACAAAGAAAATTTTCACTCCTCCCTGTAATTCATCATTTGGCCTATTAGAATAGATCTTGTTCTTTCTTATTGAAACCGAATGAACATACAAATAATTTTCTAAAGTAGTAGCAAGAAGTTGAACTTGTTCTTCACGATCGCCTTCGATTATTACAATACATTTATCATTCATTTTTTCTTTAAGACTCACCAGTGCCTCTTCTTTTCCATCAATAATAATTAAATCTGCTTTTAATGCACCAGGCACAAATTGAATATCAGAATATAAATACAAAGCATTATAAGAGCTTTCCATATTCTTATATAAATGATCTAAACAGAATTCATTTTTTTCAGTTCCATAAACTTCTGGTTGAAAATCAAAATTTGCTTTTATGATAGAATCTGAAATGGTTCCGATTCCTACGCCTACTTCCAGTATAGCCTTGGGTTTGAATTTTTCAATGATTTTTAAAATTCTATATAAGGCATATTCGCTGGCTATATATTGATTTCCTTCTGCAGCCGAGAATTTTCGGTATTGTTTTTTTACATATTTTTTAATGCGCATTTTTGATTAATATTGAAAAAGATTTATCAGCCCTTGCATAGAGATCATAAAAATAAAATTCCTGTTTATATAATAGCATTAATTACAGGAGTATTTACTTTCATTTTATCTTCAAAATATAATCTTGGATTCTCTCCCGATTCGGTAAGTTATTTTCAGGTAGCAAAGAGCCTGGTCAACGGAAATGGATTTATAGGTATACATGGTGAACTGGTCAACCACTGGCCTCCCGGCTATCCCTTATTTATTGCTTTTATCGGAAAATTAACAGGCACTTCTGTAATGCTTGCAGGAACTTTAGCTAATTCCCTGATCGCCTTTTTCACCATTATAGTACTTTTTGAGATCTTCAGCATATTTCACATTAGATATATCCTCTCCTGCATATTACTGCTTTTATTCATTTTTTCCCCGGTATCTTCCTTATATCTCTGGTACCTCTCAGAACCTCTGTTCATTCTTCTCATACTACTTTCTTTCCTGTGCTTCAGTAAATGCTTAAACAATAAGCTTATGATTCAAATCATGGTCAGTGGATTGATACTTGGCATATCAGTAGTGGTGCGTTATGCCGGAATAGGTTTCATTGCCGGATATGGATTCTATCTGCTATTAGGCCTGAAAATGAACAGGTTTAAACATGTCATCTCCAATCTTCTTATTTTCATTACTGCCAGCCTATTACCTGTAATGGGATGGTTTTTTTATACCCATTTTCATGGAAGGTCAACCCAGGACCGGAAATTTGATTTTGAAGTTATCCCTCTTATAAAACTTCAGGAAATGTTTCTCAGCTTCGGAACATGGATTTTTGGAAACATTAATGGATTCCTCTTTTTAGGAATTTCAGTTTTATTTCTGGTCCTGTTGTTTAAAAATAAGCTGATCCTGTTATTGAAAAAACAAATTATTTATTCCGGTTTAAAATTTTTAAAGCTGCCATTGTTGTTGAGTGCTGTATATATCTTATTTATACTTTTTTCGGCTTCTTTCCTCGATCACGCCATTCCATTATCCACGCGTATCTTCAGCCCGGTATATCCTTTTTTTCTTTGTGGCTTTGGAATAATCTTAAATTATATAAACCGAAAGGTCTCGGGTAAACTTGCTATTATTATCCCGGCCATGATTCTGGTTTCTTATTCATTCCGAACAATTCCTTTATTTATTGATCATTATCAGGAAGGTTCAGGTTTTACTTCTGAAAAATTTACTGAATCTCCTACCATCAGATATGTTCAAAATAACCTTTCTGAAAAGATCCTTTATACTAATGACGTTTTCCTGTTAAGGATCTTTTCTGAAAATCCCAAAATAGTTCAGCTTCCTGTTAAAGGCCAGGTAGATTCTATCGCTGAGATAGAACAAGACCTTAATAAACAAAATGCCGCAATTATATATCTTGAAAAAGTGGACTGGCGAAATTACACTGTTGCCCTTTCGACTCTGGAAAAATACTTTATGGATAAAAAGATCCGGGAATTCAGCGATGGAGTAATCATTGAATCCGGCCATTAACTTTTCAGGTCTTTCTCATTTAAAAATTCCCATTGATTTTTGGATATTGAAAGCTGGGAACCAATGACTTTTCGAAAATCCGAAGCCGCAATACCTTTATTTTTTGGCTTTTTTGCTTCCAGGTCTTCAAATGTTAGTATATGACCTTCGCTAAGATCTTTATTTACAGCAAGTGACTTTTCAAAGATATTCTTCAGTTCAGTATATTCGGAATTATTCTTTTTATTCACCGGGTTTTCCTGTGCTTTTTCTATAATTCTGACCGACTCTACAAGCTCTTGTATTTCATTGATCTCGAGGGAAGCACCGGCATCCGGCCCAAAACTCTTTCTGCTGAACACGGCATGGAATTCAAGTATCTCTGCCCCGAGACTTGCCGCGGCTATACAAGCCGCTTTCCTTGCGGAATGATCCGAAAAGCCAACAGGTACATTATACCGCTCCTTAAGTTCACCAATAACATTTAAACCGTAATTTTCCGGCTTCGTGGGATAGGAGGTGGTACACTGCAGAATGGAATAACTTACTTTTCTTTCTTTTAGAAACCTGGTTGTATTATCAATTTCCTCGAAAGAACTCATTCCCGACGAAAGTATGACCGGCTTTCCGGTCCTGGCTATTTTTTCAAGCAACAGGAAATTATTCACCTCTCCCGACCCTACCTTATATCTGCTCACTCCAGTTTCTTCCAGGAGGTCTACGGCCGCATTGCTGAATGGCGATGCCAGGAATTCAACTCCTTTTTCATCACATCTCGATTTTAGTATTTTCCACTGCTCCGGGCTAAATTCCATCCGTTTCCAGTAATCGAATCGGGTCTTATCCTGTTGGGAGAATTTCACCCTGAACGGCTCATAGATACTGCTTTCTGCCTCGGCAATATGTACCTGGAATTTTACAGCATCTACACCGGCATCGGCAAGAGCATCTATATAGGCGAGAGCCATTCCTAAACTTCCCTCGTGTGCCTGGCCAACCTCAGCAATAACAAACATATACCTCTTTTTTAGTAAAATAAATACACCCCCCTTTGAGGGGGTTGGTGGTTTCATGGGCCTGACCGATTTCTGCTATGATATTTATCATTAATGATTGGGGTTTAAAGTGGTTTCTAAAATTATCGGAACCGTTTTTTTATATTTTCAGTAACCGCTAGCTTTCATGACATCTTTTTCCAGTTTGTAGATCGATTGCCTTCTCCATTCCCGATAATCCCTTATTTTATAATCGTATTTCTGAAAGACTGCTTCCAGTTCTTCTTTTTTATAATCACTCAGCCAGCCTTTTCTTTCTCTGTTTTCTGAAAAAGCATCTTCACAGGCATAAGAAAGGATTATCAGGCCAATTTTTTCATTCAGCAGTTCAAATACTTTATCAATATCATACACATACTCCAGTACGCCACTAAAGACAGCAGTATCATAGGCAGCCAGGGAAAAACCTATACCTTCATTCAGGTCGCAGACCAGCATTTCAGGAGATCGTTTAATGATATCTGCACCCTGGTATTCACAATTTGAGGGAAGATACTTTTTTAGAGCCATTTTCCCCGCCCCAAATTCGATCACTCTTGCATTTTCCGGAACCATTCCTGCCATTAATTCGATCCGTTCATTCCAGTTTTCACTTAATTCTCTGTCATTTTTCCAGCGTTTCAGATCAGACCTCTGAAAACTTTTTAAAACCCGGGTCCTTTTAGCAACGCGTCGAAAATTTCTTTCCTGTTCATACTCCTGACGCTTGCTTAAAAACACTCTTCTTATTTTATCAAGCCAATTTCCCATAAAATCATGTGCTTACAACTCTATCTTAAATTCAATGGAATTCAGCTCAGGAGCCATCACAAAACTATAATTATGATTCCTGTAATGGAATAGGATCTTTTTTAGAATCATGTCATTCACCTCTTTTAATGAAAGGTAGGCCTGAGTTTGTTTCCCCAGTCTTTTCTTTGCCTTATATTTCAGGGAATTATAATAAGGATCGATCACAAACTCCGCCTTGATGATCTTATCTTTTACAGAAGGTAGTTCCTCTTCCAGGAAATGCTCTACCCGCGCAGCAATATTAGGAATTTCATAATGAAGTGTAGGTTCCTTTAGTCTGGCACTTCTCTCTTCTTCAATAATATTTCCCATCCCGTGCTGTCGTTCCGGTTTTAGGATTCCTCTGCTCTTATTCCTGAAGTAATGTTCCTGGTTGATCCTCATGATGTTCTTTACCCGCGGATTCCTGGTCACGATCTCATCTTCCGATCCCTGGAAAGAAGGATGCCAGTTATGAAAAAAATATAATTCTTCCTCATTTTTTTCATTATACCCGGCAATTTGAAAACGGGAGAAAATATCCACATCTTCGGCCCCGTAAAAATGGAAGAATTCGTCAAAGCCATTTACTTTTAAAAAGGCTTCCCGGGCTGCCAGCACCATGCCGTTTACCTCTCCCACTCGTGAAGCTTTTATGCTATCAAAACTATTTCTTTCTCTCAGCCGTAAAGAGGTTTCTTTGTCCAGGTATCCCATTTTGAAAAGCGAAAACTCTTCCGGACTCTCCAGTTTATTTAATCTTTCTATCGTTTTAGGATGAAAGATAAGATCCACATCAGCTATAAAAATATAAGGAGCCTTGGTTTGCAGAATTCCATAGTTCAGGGCCTTGCTCTTGTTCCAAAGTAGCTGGGGAACCGGCAGAAAAAAAGAAGACACAAAATCGTATTCGCTTATAAGCCCTTTCAGGTCTTGCGCAAGGCTTTCATCACTGCCGTAATCCACAAAGATCACCTCAAAGTTCTTCGAGCTTTGTTTTTGAAGCGACTCCAGAGATAGTCTTATCCTCTCGACGTCCCTGTTTCTATGGGCATAAATGATAGCGATCTTTTCTTCCATAGGCTAGGCCTGGGTAATTTGATTGTCTATAAGTCGGTATTTTTTCAAGACCTCTGTCCTTACAAGTTCTCTTTCCAGCCGGGGGCTGATCTCCTGTAAATTATAAGAAATCCCTTTAAAAATATCCATTTCTTCTGAAATAGCCTTCTTCAAAAGCCTCCTAATTTCATGAACATTTTCCGCATCTCCTATCAGCAGCCCATTAAAACCATCATTGATGATCTCGGCAGATGCCCCACCCGGGTTAGACTGTATGGGAAAAACTCCCGATATGATCGCTTCCAGCAGGGTGTTAGGCATTCCGTCTGAAATACTGTTTCCTATATAAAGCAATGCCTCTCCCATTAATTCCAGAACCCTCTGATGAGCAAGTTTTGAATATATCTTGAAATTTTCCCAGTTTCCTATTGGGCTTTGGGAAACATATTCCATCACTTCAGGCGCCCCGCCAAAGACTACTATCTTATAGGTATTTAATTCCTTCTTCAGGCCTCCTACCGCCTGCAGAACCTGGATACATCTTCCCAGTTCGCCCTGGTATCCTTTAATTAGAAGGACCCTCTTTTCTTTCAAAGGCTTACGGTAGTTTTCAATTTCTTTCAGATCAAATCCGCCACCTCCGGGAAAGCTTCCAAGGAATTCTCCTTTAAAACCATGCTCCTTTGCAATTTTATAGTCCCTGTCACAATCGGTAAAAAGGTAATCGATTTCCGGAAGCACCTCTTCAGCCTGTTCCAGATGCTTTTCGGAATTCAGCAAAAAATACATATCGCTCCCCCAGGAAGAATATACCCACCGGATATGAGGATATCTCTTCATCACCTTTAATATGGGATGACAGCCAATGAACATTACGAAACTATGTACTACATCGGGTTTGATCTCCAGGAGTTTCTCTTCGAAGAAATCTTCCAGTTTCCTTTCATTTGCCCGGTTGAGAATTCTTGTAAGCCCGGGGGCCCTGCTTTTTAGCAAATACCTCCCGGGAAAGTCCCATTTATATCGCCAGCCGGTGATCTGATGAACAAAATCTATCTTTTCCACCCGGGTGTTAGAATCAAAGACATCCAGCCAGTACACCTCATGCCCCGAATCTTTTAATTGTTCGGTCCAGTTAAAGAAGTGTGGTGAAGATATGGAGAGCATGAGAATTTTCACTTATTATCTATCAGTTTTTGTACTACTTCTTTAAGATGATTAGCAGAAAGATATTCTTTCAGGTCTGGTCTGTTCAATTTTAGGCTCTTATTTTCCTTCCACTTAAAATAAAGACTTTCTATTATTTCAGAAATTCGGGAGATATCATCGATCTCGGCTGCATACGGATAATTTGTACCCAGCAGTCTCCTGGTCTCGCTTTTTTCAGGTCCCAGGTGTAAAATGGGTTTATCTGCCTTTACACAATGCGGAAATTTCCCGGGAAGAAATGGGCTTATCTCCGATTTAGCTTCCAGTATTATATTAACACTGCTTTTTTCCTGCAGCAGGTTTACCTCCCCAAAACTTCTGTTCTCGGGAATCACAATTAATTCATGATGTTCCCTGGCCTTGGAGCTCAGGTATTGTGTATGATGTCCGGTACGGCCTACAAATACCAGCCTTGCCTCTTCGCTGGCTTGGGGAACTCTTTCCAGGAAGTTCTCAAAGGCCTGTACAAGCCATTGAGGCTGCCGGGCTTGCAGAAGATTTCCTGCATGCAACAAATTGAATTTGTTCTCATCGAAATAATCCGGAAAAGCTCCTGCGGAATAATAAGAATTATCGATCTGATGGGGTATGACCATTCCCTTGGTTTTAAAGCCTTCAAAGAACTGCCCCATCCACTCCTTTAAAAGCAGACTGGGAAATACTGGGAATCTCGCTTTTTCGGCAATCTTCCCGATAAATTCTTCTTTTTGTTTGTAACCCGGTTCTTTCCAGGGATAAGGCTTCGGATAGAGATGCATGGGATAAGGGTCATGCATATAGGCCACCCAGCGATCATGCCATTCAGATATTTGAAGCAAGGCATGGTGAGGCCTGAAACTTCCTCCTTTACTCAGGGTAAAGACAAGCTCTGGCTGAAAATCAACCTTTTTTAAGGCCGAGACCATACTGTTCCGGTCATTTAAAAGGGTAAAGGAAAAACCAAAGAGC
This sequence comes from uncultured Flavobacteriaceae bacterium, assembly GCA_963741865.1. Taxonomy (GTDB): domain Bacteria; phylum Bacteroidota; class Bacteroidia; order Flavobacteriales; family Flavobacteriaceae; genus Christiangramia. The sequence goes on along the minus strand of CAVUJP010000017.1, from coordinate 858,598 downwards.
TTTTCAAGAGGCCGGTTTAGTTGTAGTTTTAAGTAATACCGGGCATAGCGTTCCATCCTGCTAAGAAAAAAAAGCGGACTTCTCCGGTGCTCTTTTATGGAATGACAGGGAATGTCTTGCAGATTTATCTGCTTCCGGGTGTAATGGTATACTATTGGCTGAAAACCCGCCTCCTTAAGGTTATGTATGAGCGCTAGCCTTCCTTTGGCTCCACTACTATCCTCAATATCGATAGATTCGACAATAATTAATATCTTTTTTGGCACAATTAAAGTCACAGGAGAAAAAAAGGCTTTGATAGCGAAAATAAAAATAAAATCCACATAAGGGCTCTATGTTGAGCTATAAAGTAGTTCCGGCTATAAGAATAACTCATGATAGTTCCTCTTAAATATCCGCATTTAACCATAAGTTTAGATGGGATTAAATTTTAAATTTATAAATATATTCCCTTCCTTAGTATTACATAAACCATCCTCGAATGAAAGTTGACTTAATCGCTGGCGCCAGGCCCAATTTTGTTAAGATAGCAGCGCTTATTCATGCCAATCGGGAAGCTCGAAATACCATTAAGTTTCGCCTCATACATACCGGCCAACATTACGACGAAAGATTAAGCAAAAGTTTTTTTGAACAGCTAGAGCTCCCCGAGCCCGATATCAATCTTGGAGCAGGTGGCGGTAGCCAGGCCGAACAAACTGCGGCTATCATGACCAGCTACGAAAATGTCCTGAAAAGTAGCAAACCCGATCTTTGCATCGTGGTTGGTGACGTCACTTCAAGTATGGCCTGTGCGATCACTGCAAAAAAAATGCTTGTGAAGCTAGCCCATATTGAAGCAGGGATTCGTTCTAATGACTGGACAATGCCGGAGGAAGTGAACCGCGTGCTGATAGATAGTATCGCCGATCTGTTCTTCACCACTACTAAAAATGCCTCTCAAAAGCTTCTGAATTCTGGAATCACAGATGATCGTATTCATTTTGTCGGAAATACCATGATCGATACCTTATTGAGGTTTCAAAGCTCTTTTTTCAAACCTGATATCTGGGATAGATTAGCTCTGAAGGAAAAGGATTTTGTGATTGTCACTCTTCACAGGCCCGGAAATGTGGATGAAGCTGAAAAGTTAGGCCTTATTCTGGAAGAGATTTTACGCAATGCAAATGGGATGCCGGTTATTTTCCCGGTGCATCCCCGTACCGCTAAAAACCTTAAAGAGTTGAGAATGGATAATTCCAATCTTCATTTGATCGATCCTTTGAGCTACCTGGAGTTCAATTATCTGGTGCAAAGGGCTAAAGCTGTGATCACAGACTCTGGCGGGATCACCGAAGAAACTACAATAATGCATGTGCCTTGCATTACTTTAAGAAATAATACCGAACGTCCCGAAACCATAGAATTAGGGACAAATGAACTTATTGGTACTGACCCTGTTGAAATCTCCAAAGCCTTTAAAAAACTCCTATGCAACAATTGGAAAAAGGGGGAAATCCCTCCTCTTTGGGATGGGGAGACAGGAAAAAGAATTATTGAAATCTTAAATGGACTTAAAAGCTCCTTTTAATTTAAAAATTGGCTTTATTACCGGATAAAAAACAAATCCAAGCCTATACTGCATTTTTCTGAAGTTTTCCATTTTACTATTTTTAAGCGCTTCATTAAGCAAATCATACGACTTTAGATCAAATCCTAAACGAATAAAGAATTTTGTTAAGGAATTTGAAATTTCTCCGGTCTTTGCTGCAAAATGATGGATTATCAGTTTCGCCGCATGTACCTTTGAAGACACCCTTATGGAATTAGCCTTCTTGAATTCTCCGGTATTAGAGGCGGCATGCTTTCGTCCGAAATACAAATTCTTTTCAATACATATACCTTTAGGTCGCTTTAGCAAAATTCGGGTATAAAGTTCCCACTCCTCCGCAAACATAAGGTCTTCATTGAACCTTTCGTCTTCAAAGCATTCCGCTTTCCAAAGGACCTGGCAGGAATTAAAGGGAACTTTCCCGGTCACCACTTCCTCGACCGGAAGTGGCTTGTATTGGCTAACTTCATAATCGGGATAACCGATTGAAGTCCACAGTAAATTCATCGAAGAACACCGTTCTTAAAAACCGGCAATAATCGGCCTTGTGCCCTGTGATCTCTTCAAAACTCCATTTTAAGCAATCGGGATGGGGAATATCGTCATCATCAAAAAATACTACATATTCACCTTGAGCTAGTTTTAAACCCATAATTACGGCAACCTGGCAATCCCTTTTTGTGAATTTTAGTTCGTCTGTGGTAGCGTAAACCTTTTATCAGTTGCGATCAATGGTTCTAGTACTTCCCTGGTTCCATCGGTGCTTCCATCATCGATGATAAGACATTCCCAATTTTGATAAGACTGCTCTGAGATAGCCCTAAGAGTTTCCCCTATAAGATGGGCACGGTTATAAGTTGCAAGTATTATTGAAATATGTTCTATTTTCCTCAAAATATAAATGAACTATGTCTCTACAAGATATCTTCTTATTCTTCTATAAATTTTAAAGAAAAAGTATTTAATATCATGAGAATGATTTTTCAATATTAAGATTTCCGGGTTTTCAATATTCCATTTCCCTTTATCCAAAGCTTTATTAATTCTTTCTGTATGGAATTCATCTCTATCGTAAAAACGGGCATACCAGGTATGATGTAAAAGTTCCTGGCCCTTGTGATCATAAATAATTGTAGTTAATTGATCTTCAGGTGGTCTTGATATGGTAAAAACTTTGTTTTTTTACCCTTTCTTAAAAGCCATAAAAAAAAGCAATAATATGATTCAGCTAAAGAATTAATCTCATGGGAATAATCAGGCATCCATTCCTCCTTCTCTAAAAATTCATTTTCTAAAATATACTGATTATTCAACATTTCTTTTTCGTTATAAATCTTATAAATTTCCTTTAGGTGTAGTATTCCAAAGAATGTATTAATTACATATGGATGTTTATTCCATTTTTCAAAGCGTTCTCCTTCGCTCATCCCCGAAACAGAATAGTTATTTTTATCAAGATAATTTATTAGATCAAAAACCTTTTCAGGATACGTAAATACTACATCCTCATCAGCCATAATCAGCCAGTCAAGACCCGATCTTTTTAATTTTTTCATAAAAAAGATCATACTGTTAATTCCATAAAATGAATTCCTACCATCTATCGCAAAGATTTGAATACCCTTTGGAAAAAAATGTCGTGTTTTATTATACAATTTCCAATTGCATACGGTGGTAATAATCCCAATTTTTCTTTTATCGATAGCCATAGAGTTTTTCTTAAGATTTATTTAGAAAATTTAGACTAACATGCTCTGCCTGAATATATATTTTTGAAAAATCGTTCTCTTCGATTTTTTTTATAACCGCTGAAGGCGACAAATGGTTTTCAAAATAATTTCTTACATTTTCGTGCAACGACTCGACCTGATCCTTCTCCAATTTAAAAGATTTTAAGATCAGTTCATCGAGCTTTTCTAGGGAATCATAGACCAGGGCATTCTTCATATGCTCCAGAGAAGGATACATAAGTCTGGCGTAAGCCTCATGGATCACCGGAATACAACCTACCGCCATTGCCTCAACCAGGTTATGGGATTGAGGGATAAGGATCCCGGGAAGAGCAAGATAAAAATGAAATCTCTGCATTAAGTCTTTTAGCTCATATAAGGGGATTCTGAATTGCTTTGAAGCATCTATTAGTATAACCTTATTATCTGTTTCCGTGTTTATAAACTCTCTTAATGCCATAAGACTATCGGTCTTCTGATAATATCTTTGCGATTGAATGAAATCGGCTACTTCACTTCTGCTAGGAATTTCAAAAAAACCAGCCTTGGAGATCTTTTTATAATGGGTGGCATCGATATTCCCCGACATAAATGCTGACCTTTTACGATTTCTTTTAAAATTTTCGGACTCATCATAAATCCCGTTCCTGTACATGCCCGGATATTCGCTCATGGGAACATGGTAGGAGTTCTCTTTTGCCCCTCCGAAATAATCGTTACTTAACTGCTCCCTTTTTATTACCAGATCAGTATTCTTAGGTTTACCCAGCTTCACCCGTTCTTTTAATATCCAGGAGCCGTAAATGAACTCTCCCCGCTTCCGGTTCAGGGTACTTATAACCTTCTTGTTTTTGGGGATATAAACGGTGTAATTGTTCAGTATAAAAAATTTTATAAAATTATACAAGTATCGGTTCAGGGCCATTTCATCGATTTCTATATAAACTTTTTTTTTGCCCTCTGATCTAAACTTTGAGATGATAAGACTTTTATAGAACCTGAAATTGTCCTGCACCCATCTTCTTATTTTTCTCCTGGTTTTATATAAGATCATTTTCCAGAAGTGTTTTTTCTTTTGAACATCCCCAGCGCCCTAAAAGGCTTTAATAATTTATTCCCAAGTTTATAGTCCAGGCTATCCATAACCTGTTGTTTAAAGGCTTCACTTTTTTTATTAGACTTTAACCATTCGTGGATAAATAAAGAAAAGTGTTCTTTATAAAGTTCGGCATGCTTGTTATAGATGTATTCAGTAATAGCATACCTGGCAAGATTGGCTTTTTTATTCCTGGAATTTTGCTTATTCCTGTAATTGAACAACACTTCAGGAATAACATAAGCAATGCCCCCGTTTTCTAATAACCTGATGTAGAATTCCCAATCTTCATAACCTTTCAGCATTTTTTCATCATAGCCTCCTGCTAGCTCCCAGTCCTTTTTGCTGAACATTGAAGAACCCATGGCAATATTATTTAAGTAGAATATCTTCTTTTTTTCCTCCACTGGGTTTAAAGATCCTATTATTTTTTTCATCAAACCAGTTAGAATAGCAGGTTACCAATTTTACTTCCTCATCTCGCCGAAAAGCATTCACAGCCTTCTTACAGAATTCCGGTTCAAAATAATCATCACTATCTAATACCAGTATATATTCTCCGGAAGCCAACCCTATCCCCATTATTCCTTGCGGCACTCACCCCTTTATTTTCCTGGCTGATAAGCAGGTCGATCTTAGGCTCCAGGGATCTTAATTTAGCCTTTGTCCGCTCATCAGAGCCATCATCCACCACAATGATCTCCTTCTCTGGCCAGGTTTGCGCCACGGCCGAATCTATCAGCCTTCTCTATATAGGAATGCTCATTGTAACAGGGAATGATTATAGAAAGTTTCTCTATTTGCATTTCAGGAATTTAAGCCTAAATCAGGTATAAATTATCGAAATTGCCAAAAATGAAAAATAAATTCGTGGCATTACCACAGAAAGTTTAATATACAAGTAATTAACTTTCACTCCTTTTTCAACTTGATTAAATAATTTCTACTCTTTTACTTATACTTGCCTCACCCACTAGGTGAATACCCTTATCCCTTCTACGTAAAATTTCATCATTATAGTTATATATGAAGGAATTATCATTGTTCAAAATACCTGCTCTTTTTTAGGTTATCAAATTAGAATAAGTGCTTCTTGACAAACCTATAAAATATTCGGATTTGCAGCATATGTCAAAATTTATTGCTGCATTGATCTCATATTCATAACTGGGTTCATAGAAATATTCATACTCAATACCTGAATTTCGTATTCTTTCTGCTATTTGCTTATGATTCTGGCCTGTAGTAAAAAAAAGTTCACCAACGATATCAAACTCAGAAAGCATTGAAAGAATTTCTTCAAGTGAAACCAATATTTTTTCATTTTCGTGTGCTTTTTTAGTTTCGGCATATCTAACCCAATCAGATTCTGTTCTTATTTGAAGAGCAGTAAATTTCTTATTTCGCGTGTATGAATCCACTATTTTTTCGAATTCAGGCTTTAATTTTAATGCCCGTAGTACTTTTAAAATGGTCTCATCCATTTTTATAAAAGCAGAATTTTGCAGCCTAACCACCTCCCTTTCAGTGTATCCCCACAAATCCACAACATTATCTACTGATTTTTTTTTAATAGCCCTATTATTTATTCTATCCCGAGAAATAATTAATTCTCTGCCATTAGTATTTTCACCCATCTTTTTGTTGAAATATTCAAGATCATATATATCCGAAAAGCGAATTTGTCTTTTCCAACCAAAATATGGTTCTATTAGAAAGGATTTTTCTTTTATTGCAATATCACAGGCACTAATTAAACAAAATAATTTATTACACAATCCACCTTTTAATTCGACAGCTAAATATTTTCCTTTATACCAATAAAAATAACGGTATAAAAAAAATTTAACTTCCTTTTTAAACCTCTTCTTAAGCTTCTTATTAAAGGAATTGTTCATTTTCGAAATGTAAGTTAGTATTAAAATAATCTGAATTGAAAATCCTTAATGCATGAATCTCTTACCCGCCATATTAATCAGGAGAATTTTATCGCATTCAACCTTCTTCCTTCCATGTCATTAGAATTTTTAATCATAAAGCTTTCGCCATTTATTCATGACCGAAGCTTCAGAATATTCTTTCTCGATAAACTCCTTGCATTCTTTCCCATTTCTCTTAGGTACCCGTCTTTTAATGAGCTTCTGGATCTTGTCAACAAGCCTTCTAAATCCCTTTCCCTGCAAAGGAAGCCAGTTTTCCCATCTTCAAGAGTATATTTCACTCCGCCGGTATCAAAGGCTACCACAGGCAAACCACAGGCCTGGGCCTCGGCAGTCACCAGCCCCTGGCTTTCCTGCATCCCGGCTTTGTTTGTCACTGAAGTCATCAGGAATATATCTGCCTCCTGCAATAACCTGCAAACTTCCTTCGGTCTCACCTTTCCTTTAAAGAAAACCACTCCGGTCAGTTCTAATTCCTCAACCAGATTTTTTAGATTTTCCCTCATAAACCCCGGTCCCGGCAATTATATATTCTACTTCCAGGCCTTTTTTTATTAAAGTACTCATCGCTTTTATTCCATATTCCTGCCCTTTCAGTTCATCCAGCCTTCCTACCGTTATTAACCTCAACTTCCCGTCTCCTATTGGTGATCGGCATGGGTTTAAAATACCCGGTATCAACAGCTACAGGTACTGTTCTAATTTTGTGGTCGGGAGCTTTCAGGGCTTTAAGCTTACTTTTTAAGAAGGGGGTGTTACATACCAGGACATCGGCTACCTCAAACAGATCATCATAGTACCCATCCTCCGTGGATCCTGTTATTGATGGGAAAATGAAGATCATGCCCGTGAAAACTGGTAATGATCCGGCTTTTCAGAAAACCGGTCTTTTTCAGGACATCTACCGGGCTCTTATTGGTCCCATACTGTATATGAATGATCTCGTAATCCCCCAAGGATTCGTAAAAAAAGAACTGGAAAACAGCAAAGAAACCTTTTCTCTGGCTCTTTTTATAGAACCTAAGCAGAGGCACTAAAGATCGGGCCTTTTAAGGATCAACCCTGCCGCCTTTATGCGCCCGTCCCAGCTTTGTGCCAGGAATCTTATAGTCTTCCAGGATCAGCTTCTCCTCAAGTCTGAATTTCCTGAAAGAGCTCCTGGTTCGCATTTTTGCGGAATATCACAAACCTCTTCCACCAAGATCCTTACCTCATATCCAAGTTTGATGGCCATGACTATCTGGTTCACTATAAAGGTTTCCGAAAGCTACCGGAAATTTCCATATCTTAAAAAGAATTCTTTTCTTCAAGCCTGCTTTATTTAAGTTTATAACCAGAGATCATTGTTTTTTTCATACAACTTCGGAAACTCATCCTGTATCCTCTTACCAATCCTTACTTTTAAAGTATCAAGATATTTCTTTCTTATCTTAGGATAAGATAACAAGTTACTTTCAAGATATCTTAAGGACTGGACGGCACTTTTCGCATTCTCGAAAGTTCTGAACCCGCTAAGAGTGCTTTTACCTTCTACACGATAAAAGACCAGGGCATCGGTCACAAACTTCACTCTTCGTGTATTTATAAGGACCCTGCTCATAAATTCGGCATCGTCATTATTCCCAAGATCTTCTTTCCATTCTCCTGCCTTTTCAATTGATTCTCTGGGAATAAGATATGAATGTAGTGGAAGGAACTCATCATTTTTCCCGAAACAGGAAAGCAGCTTGAGGGGATCTCTGAAATTGCGATAAGATTTTTGTTTGTATTTGAACCTCTCCAGAGGATCCCGGCCTGAAAAATACCCCCATTTCCCGGTAAGCACAACTCCTTGCCTGGCATGTTTTAAGTGTCTTTCCAGTTTTTCAGGATGCAGTAGGTCATCTGAATCAAGGAATTGTATAAAATCTCCCTTAGCATTTTCCAGTCCCACATTCCTGCAGGCAGCCGCACCCCTGGGATTTTCCTGAGGTCTTCTCGAGGAAAATGATCCTCTTCATCCCCGGCAGCATATTCTTTTCCCACCTGAGGAGTAGAATCCGTGGAATGGTCATCCACTATAATGCATTCCCAGTTACTATAGGTCTGGTCAAGGACCGAGTCCAAAGTCTCTGGAAGCAGATCTTCACGGTTAAAGCATGGGATGATTATAGAAACTAATGCCTGCATTTTCCTTTAGTTCTTGTTGAAAAGCCCGAGCTCTTCTTTGAGATATTTTATGACCTCCTTGTCAAAAATAACTACTCCATTTTGATTTAAGTGCCTGGTATCTCCAAAATCTAGGGAGTCATCCAGTTCTTCAATATAATTGAAATTCTTATAGGTCCCTTTAGAAGAAAAATACTTATCGATCTCTTTAGTATTTTCGAAAGCATTATAACGGTGGTTCGTGATCGGAGACATGATCAGGATATATTTCACCCCTAGATCATCCATATACTCAAGGCTTCGCTCAAAAGCCCTTTTCTGCTTTTCACTGAAATACAGTTTCCGCGGACTTACCTCTACAGGATGATTATGCATGATCCTGGTCTCTACAAAACCACCTCCGGGAATATACAGATCCGCCTTTTTCTTACAGGTTCCACAAAACCATCGTCGGGAGCGAGGTGAGCCTTGTAAAAGGAATAGATCAGATTATTATAGACCCTTATTTTATTCATTCTAAGGGCCATTTTCACAGGTCTCCCAGTCTATATAGGGCAAATTCGAAATAATATCCAAAGCCGATTCTATACGGGTTGTGGTAAACCATTCGGCATTTACCTCGTAGATCACATATTCTGGATCTATTTTCTTAAGATACCTTCTTATCATAAATTCTGTCTGAATAGGAGTCTCTCCCGGAGTCCCAATATTAAAGGCATTTATACCATTGGTTTCCAGTATCCTGGTATCATAACCTTTAAATGCCAGCGAGGTTCCGAATATCAGCAGATCGGGGTGCTTTACCTTTTCGGCGTCCCGAATCCTGGAATAAGTATGTCCGCGTTTGCCTTTTCCATATATCAGATTCTTTTTCAATTTAGCATCTCCCAGTTCGCCTACCAGGATCACAAAAACACAGTAAACCAGAAAGGCCAGTGGTAGAAATAATAATAGTTTAAGACCAAATTTTTTCATCGCTTTTAAAATTGAAAGTAAATGAAAGGTGTTTCTTGGGTTTGCATATACATCCCGATACAGGCTATCAGGAAGGCATAAAAAAACCATCTTATAACCTGGGGTATCGAAGAGGCGAACAGGGATAAGCCGAATTCCCTTTTTCGAGCATGCCACTCCACTCCCAGCATTAGCAGGATCATTATCCCCAGGGTCTTGGTACTCATGGAAGGATCCAGCCTCGGCCAGCTCAGTAAACTTTCGTCCATTATCCTGAAAATGTACCTAAAGGCCTCTGCAAGACTGGCAGCTCTGAAGAAGATCCAGGCGAACGTAGTAAGAAGAAAAGTAAAAATAATGGCTCCTGTTTCCTTAAAGGAAGGAAAGACCTGGTCCAAGGCCACCACTTCTATATGTTGTCGGTTCTTTTCTCTCAGTAAAAGTGGCAGGAAAAAGACCGCGTTCAGGCCTCCCCAGACAATAAAGGTCCAGTTGGCACCATGCCAGAACCCGCTGACAATAAATATAATAAAAATATTTCTGACTCTCATGTCCGGTTTTCCCCCTGCTGCCGCCCAAGAGGGATGTAGAGGTAATCCCGGAACCAGGTAGAAAGGGAGATATGCCAGCGACGCCAGAATTCAGCAATGTCCCGGGAAAAATACGGATATGCAAAATTCTGCATTAACCGAAAACCAAATAGTCTAGCGGTTCCGATGGCGATGTCTGAATAGCCCGAAAAATCACCGTAAATCTGAAAGGCAAATAATACAGCTCCCAGCAGCAATGTGCTGCCGTATATTCAGTCAGGATTACCAAAAACCATATTACATATCCGCACAATTATCGGCAATCACCATTTTTTTGAAAAGCCCCCAGAGTATCTGCCGCAGCCCATCGATCGCATAATGATAATCAAAATTTCTTTTGCTTACAGAACTGAGGCAGAAGGTTCTTGGCTCTTTCAATAGGTCCGGCCACCAGTTGCGGAAAGAAACTCACGAAAGCGGCAAAAGCCACAATTTCTCTGGTAGGATTGATGTTCCTTCGATATACATCGATTGTATAGCTAAGCGTTTGGAAAGTATAAAAGCTTATTCCCACCGGGAGAATGATACTCAGACTCCAGTTGTTAAAATGATATCCCAGGAAACTAAAAGCAGAGCTGAAATTCTCCACAAAGAAGTTGAAATATTTAAAAAAACCTAGCAATCCGATATTTGTAGCTATACTAAGCCCTAATAGTATTTTTCTATTGATTTTCTTTCTTTCCCTACCTAAGAATAAACCGATATAATAATCATTTAGGGTACTAAAAATCAATAGAGATAAAAATCTCCAATCCCAGAAGGCATAAAAGACATAACTGGAAATTAAAATCAGGAGATTTTGTAAATAGCTCATGCGGGATGGTATCATCCAATATAGAGCGAAGACTATAGGAAGAAATATTGCGAAGTCTAATGAATTAAAGGACAACTACTATTTCCTAAATAAATTAATACCTGATTTTTTGCAGAAAGAGATTGCCTTTTCCAAAGTATTTGAAACTCAACAGGGCTAAAAAGGCATTAAACTTACTCCACAAATTCAATTCCCTTTCTTTCCAAACAAACATTCTATAAGCTTTAAAAGAGAATTTACTTCGAACACGTACTATTTTCTTAAAATGGCTCCATAAATAATTTTTCAAATAATATTTTGTTTCTTTTCCAAGATGAACATCCCTGTTTCTATAAATCCTTAACCGGGCTAAAAAATAATACCATTCTCTTTCAGGGTTATCAATAGAGTAAGTTATACTATTCCCATGTTGCCTAATAAGATCCTGGCTTTTTTCTATGATGGAAAATCGAGGGTTTTGAGCAATTACTCTTAAATGAAATTCCCATTCCTGGGCGGCCTGAAGTTCCTCATCAAATAACGTATTGAGATTGTTAAGGAACCGCTTCTTCCAAAGTACAGCCGGTGTCATCCAGCCTATCTTCATCATAGCATAATCCAGCATTAAGTTATCTGAACTAAGTTGTTCAAATCTTAATCCTAAAATTTTACCCGAGCTATCATTGAAGATTTCGGAATGAGCTACACAAAAATCAGAATTAGAATTTTTCAAGGTCCTTAATTGAATTTCAAGCTTCTCCGCTTTCATGAGATCATCACTATCATACCACAGAATATAATTACCAGAACTTTTCGGAAAACCAAAATTTCTACACGCATTTGCACCTTCATTCAGCCTTTTTGGTCTTGAATAGAATTTAAATCGTTGATCCTTTTCAGCATAAAAATTCATTAATTCCTCTGTATAATCAGAAGAACCATCATCTACAACAATGCATTCCCAATCTCTAAAAGTTTGTGCAGAAATTGAATCCAGCGTCTCTCCCAGGAAATGGGCCCGGTTAAAGGTTGGAATAATAATAGAGACTTCAGCCAAGATTTAAGACTTTCAGAATTAAGATACAACTTAATAGTAAGTTAGATAATTTTACTTTTAATAGTCTTCCAAAAAATATTTTGAGATCATAATCAATTCCGAATTTAGGTTTAACAAACCCGAAAGCATTCAGCCTTTTACTATAAGCGGGATGTCCTGAAAACCTGTTTGCTAAATTCCGGGAATGGGTAATCTGCACCCAGGCATCGCTTAAGTAAATTTCCCTAATTTTGAATTCTTTATTCCATTTATCGTGCTCCCTACCTAATACGGTAATTAATTCCCCTGAAGATTTTTTTTCAAGGAGACTAATAAACTGATTCATTGGATAATAGGAGGAAGCTAATTGATTTTTATTTTCTATATCCAGGAATAGGCCATACGGAAAATGGAAAATGGTATTTTCTTTCACAGTTCTGACCGATTGTTGAAGCCGTAAAACGAAATCTTGATGAAGAGCATCATCATTGTCAAGCCTGGTGGTGAGTACCCACGATGAATCTTTCTGAAGTTTATTCTTAAGCAGAGCTGGTAAGTTCCTTTGAAAATCTTCATAACTTTTACAAAATACAGCTTCAATAAAAGAATGTTTCTTCAACTCCGTGAGAACGGGTTTTAAAAGATTCTGTGACCCGTCTTGAAAAAATAATATCCATTTAAAACGCGAAGTAGTTTGATTCAAAATAGAAGGCAGGCAATATTTTAAAAAGATCTCATTCCTGTTTCGTAACCAGTCCTGATCCAGCACCTTCTTACTCTCAACATCTTTCAACCAGTCTTCTTTTTTTAAATTATACCTGGTTATGATAAAGTGTTCAACCATCATTAGCAACAGATTTCTTAATTAAGTCGTTAATGATGTGGATATGTCTTTCAAGTGTAAAATCCTCTTTAACCTTTATTCTGCCTGCTTCTCCCATCTTTTTTGCCTGAGCAGGATTTTTTAAGATATCGACCATATACCGGGCCATGCCCTTTACATCATGCTCTTTCACTAAAAATCCGGTCTTACCATCTTCAACAACATCTGGTATGCCTGCATGCCGGGTAGATATGACAGGAAGGCCGGCTGCCGCAGCTTCGAGAATGGAAACCGGCGTTCCCTCTGTATCACCATTTGCCGCGACTACAGAATGCTGCACGAAACAACAAGATTCTTCTAAAAGTCGCTGAAATTCTTCTGCAGTCAAAATACCTGGAAAATTTATCTTTTCTTCTATTCCAAATTGCTTTGACAGGTTTTTGCAAACTTGCAAAAGTTCACCTTCTCCTCCAACGATCAATTTGGCGTCAGGAAAGCTTTCCAGTACTTTTTTGAAGCTTAACAAAAGATAATACGGAGCCTTTTTTTCAGTAAATCTTCCAACAGCAATAAATTGACGGTTATTATAGACTGGTTGTAGCTTAAAAAATTCCGGCCTGGGTCCATAAGGATTATATATTAATTTTTCCTGAGGACACCCCCATTTAAGAAAGTCGCTATACATTTTTTTTGAAACAACTATTACAAAATGTGCATAAGAAAACAACTCTTTATAATAACTGGCTTGCTCTAGCTCTGAAATAACAGAAGCGTCATGACCATGAAAATGGACAATAAAGGGTAGATTTAATGCCTTGCAAATAGGTAATAATTTCATCGCGGTATTCCCATACTCGGCAAAAACCACTTCAATCTTTTTTTCCTTAAATGAATTTAGAATAAGCAACTCGGACAGGCTGAATTTATTGAGCCTGAAGTGCCCCTTCACTATATGCTTTACCCTTAATGTACGAGGATTTATTAAGAGTTCGCCTTCCAGTTTTTTTGGTAGGTAACCCTCATAGTAAAATAACACTTGCCCTTCTATATACTTCCTATGTTGCTGAATAAAAGTTTCAGAATAGGCATCCCTGTTTGGAGATACTAATGCTATTCTCATTGGTGTTATTTATAAGCTACTCCAGATAAACCAGTTATCATTTGACCTTCTTCGAATTTCACATTTCTAGTCTTATCCATCTCTATTAACCTATAGATTACAGGTTTAAGGACTTTTGATAAAATCGCCCTCTTCCTATCTGAAAGAGGACTTCTTCTCACCCATAATCCCTAACATTTGGGCCATAGACGCATGCCATCCTCCCAATGCCTGAATCCGAAGATTACTAAAACCAGAATTTCCTAAATGTTGTTCCAGGGAAAATCGAGTGTATCTATATTCATCATGAGGTATTTCATGTAAATTCCATAAAAATGGAACTGTAAAAAACAATACTCCTCCGGGCTTTAAAACGCGAATTATTTCCTTTAAAATTAATTCTAGATTATAACAATGTTCAAATACTTCTGTAGCAAGTACACAATCTACTTCAGAATCATTAAGTGGCATATTTACACCATCCCATAAAATATCAGGTTTCACTTTTTGATCATAGACCAATGAACTTTCCAAATCCAAACCTATATACTCAGTTACAGAGGAATTACCTAAGATATATTCTTTATAGGGCATTTTACCACAACCCACATCCAGCATTTTTCCTTGGAATTAGGCAGGCAAACTTTAATTGCCTGAAATATGCTTGTTCGCAAATGATATACATCCAGGTTTAGATGATCAAGGTTTATATCTAGATACTGATTATTCATTTTTTTCCTATTCTATAATACCTATACGACATGTATAATCTATTCTGGCCAAAAATAATTTTAAATTATGCTTAGATATATACTCATCAACTGCCTGCTTGCAACCTTTCCAGTGCCCATAATCATCAATAATTATTATTCCGCCACAGAAACTATTCTGGGAGAAAAGGTGCTCCAGTTCATGCATAGTAGATTCATACCAATCTGTATCCAATCTTAGAATGGCTATACTATCAGGTACTGTTTTCAGAGGTATCGTATCTTCTACTTTTCCTTTTACAAAATGGATTTTTTCAGAGGGATAATTTAAACTATTAACATTTGCCATGACTTCCTCCAAAGTAGAAATACATTCGATATCTTCCCAGAATTGGTCTTTTTTTTATAGGCAGTATTGGCAGAGAGCCCTTTAAAGGATTTATCTACTTCTGTAGGCTCTGTCATACCTTCAAAGGTGTCATATAAAAAAACATCTCTGTCAAAACTTCCCAGTTGTTCCAGTCTTTTTAAGGCTATCATAATACTTCCTCCTTTCCAAACACCACACTCCACAATACTCCCACTTATAGAATTCGCTTGAATATAATCTATAGCTCTTATAAAGCTTACCATGCGCTCTGGACCCGTTAAAGTATATTTAGAAAAATCATTAATGATTTCCCACTCTTCCTTCTGTATATCATGATACTTGGATTCGGGTGGCATTTTTGTATGAAATTCCTTAAAAAAAGAATGGTAAATTTTCTTTTTAATTCTATGTAGCATGGTTAAAGCTTATGGATTATCCATTCATTATCTTCAATATATTTACAAGTGCCTTTTTGCCATTTATAATCCTGCCTCACATTTTTCATCATTTGTAATTTAAATTGACATACAGATTCGAGAGTTTCAAATTTTATTTTTGTTTTTGAATCCGATAAATGAGCCTGAATCGTATAATGCCCCATATAGAGTTTAGGACTGGGTAGATTGCAAATAAATTCATATTCACCTATTTCTCTTTGTATTCCTTTTTCTGAATCTATGGTCCAGATATGAGTAACCGGTATCCTACTTTCGTCTAAAATTTGAAAAGATAAAGCCAAATTATTTACCCTTATAGGTAATTTCACCGTAAATATAAACTTAAGTTCTTTGCCGAACTCATGCACATTTCCTGGTAAACTTGTATCTACAATTACACTAGTAATCTTAGGCCTATCAACCATTCCCTGAAAATAATAATTCTTTGTATTCTTCTCCCCTCTTAAATATTCTTTGATCCCATTACTTGTAGCACCCATAAATTTAACCAATCCATTTTCCAGTACCACCACCTGATTGGTCAAGGTCGCTATGGAATCCATATTATGACTAACAAATAATACGGTCCGTCCTTCTCCTGTAGACAGGTCCTGCATTTTGCCGATAGCTTTCTTTTGGAAATCGGCATCTCCTACTGCCAGTACCTCATCCACCACAAGGATCTCGGGGTCTAAATGCGCGGCAACGGCAAACCCCAAACGCACTGTCATTCCACTGC
Organism: uncultured Flavobacteriaceae bacterium; assembly: GCA_963741865.1. Taxonomy (GTDB): domain Bacteria; phylum Bacteroidota; class Bacteroidia; order Flavobacteriales; family Flavobacteriaceae; genus Christiangramia. The sequence goes on along the minus strand of CAVUJP010000017.1, from coordinate 842,542 downwards.
TATAGCGTTTTACCGGGGTATCTATATATCTTTCACATCCCGAAAAAGCAATGATCTCCTCAATTTTAGAGCTTATTTCCTTTCGGCTCATCCCTAGTACAGCACCATTCATGTAGATATTCTCCCTCCCGGTAAGTTCCGATGAAATCCTGTACCTACTTCCAGCAAGGAAGCAATACGGCCTTTGGTCTTTATTGTTCCGGTGGTAGGAGCTGTAACCCTGGAAAGGATTTTTAGCAGGGTTGACTTCCCGGCACCGTTCTTCCCGATGATCCCCAGGATCTCTCCCTGCTCCACTTCAAAATTGATATCTTTTAAGGCCCATACATAATCGCTCTCTGCTTTCGAATTTCGATCGTTCACCTCCCCAATTTTTAAAAAAGGATCTTCCATCCCCCTCAATTTATACCACCACCTTTTAAGATCATCACCAAGGGTGCCTGCGCCTACGCTTCCTAAGCGATATTGTTTGGAGATATTTTCGGCTTTAAGGATTATCGACATGGGCTTGCAATTTATTCCTGAACCTAAGCTTGAGGGAATAAGATAATATTTTGAGAGTCTTAATTGGTTCTTTAAAGAAAACTTTTCTAAACATAGGAAACGAATTGAAAAAATACCCTCTTTTTACATAAGCAGCCATCAAATTCAATTGAGTCTCTTTAATACTTGATTTTATTGCGCTTTGATGTGCACTGAATAAAGGATCGCCTAAGACAAATCTTTTTAACTCCAGGATTTTCTTCAAATTTACAAGAGGATCTTTATAATGTTGAAATATTCCAACATTTTTTCTGTAAACGACTGCCCGTGTTTTATCGAAATAAATTTTTCCGCCATTTCTTGTTGCTGTCAAATAAAGCACCCAATCCCCCACAAAAACTTTTGTAAACCAATCACTTACAGCAAGCAGCTCTCTTCTCAACAACACACTTGAACTAACAATTGTATTTCCTTCTAACAAATGATTAAAAGTAGTGACCTCCCTAAGCATTATTTGATTAGGAACCATTTTACCATCAGCGTACAAATTAAAAAAGGAAGTGTGATGCGCCACAAAGTCGGGATTAGCCTCTAAAAAATCTACCTGCCTTTGTAATTTTAAGGGGTCTGTCCAATAATCGTCACCATCCAAAAGAGCAATATACTTACCATTAGCCGAAAAGAGATTGTATAAGAAATTAAACCGCCCTGTAGGCCTTCCTCCTATATGAATATTACTTTCACGGTGATGCAGGAAAAGCCTGATCTTATCGGGATACTCTTCGGCATATTCTATACAGATCTCCCTCGTCCCATCGGTACTGCCATCCTCTCCTATAAGCACTTCAAAAGGAAAATCTGTTTTTTGCATCAGAATTCCATCCAGGCAGCCTTTTATAAAACCGGCATGCTGATAGGTTTGAACACAAACGCTTACCAGAGGAACTGAAGAAACAGAATGCACATTTTCTACTGGTTCTACTTTCCGATATTTCTCTTTGAAGTCTTCGAAATCCATTTAGCTGCCAAATTAATCATATCCAATTGAAAACTTCATTTAACTGCCAAAATTTCGGGTCATTTTTTATTTCCTGAATAATAAAAGCAGGCAATTCTTCCTGCCAGCTGCTGTCATCCTTTTTTATTCTATAAACCGAATAAGGATCTGAATTATTTGTTTGTGTTGAAGTTTCGAGAAATAGCTGGGTTTGTTTATCAAAAGAAAGTTCACAAAATGAAAAAAGTTGTTTTACTTCTTTAAAAGTTGACTCTAAAAGATTTTCATATTTCAGCAAATAAAATCGCTTTGGAAAATCCCGCTGCAATTCTAAAAACAAGAAAGTTACTTCTTTCCATTTCTCATACCCGTTAAATTCTTCAGGTTTATTTTCATTCTTAGAAGGAGCATATCTCCATTCATCTTCGATCTTCCACCCCAATTCAACTTTAAATTCTTTAGGAGCTCTTAACCAGGAATTAATAACAGAAAAAGGGTTTCTTATCAGCCCAATAATTTTAATATCTGAATCTTTCTTTAGAAGGTTTTGTAAAATATAATGATATCTGACCTCTTTGTAACAGATGTGGCTTTTAGGCTCAAATTTAGGAAATGCCGGAATGATATTTTTTATTTTATCTCTCTCCTGATTAATAAAAGCATCATCAGAAGTATAAATTTTTTGAAAGAATGCATCAATATCTTTTGTAGAAGAGTTTTTGCTTAAATAATCTTTAAATGCATAAGAAAACAAGGGTTGCAATTTATATGAAACTTGTGGATGTGAATCGAAAATAGATCCGAGCCATGTTGAACCGCTTCTAGGGACACTATGAATAGCTATTTTTTTGATAATTATCTTTTAAACTGAATAATTAAGAAAATATGAAAGGTTTTTCAGTACTTCTGTTTATTTTCTGGAGCTGGAGTCTTTTTTTAAATTTCATTATTCCAGAATTATTCCTAATTTTATTTCATTCTACAAATTTGGTAATGATCAACTTACTTCTAAGTTTAAAATTATAATAGGTTTCAATGTATCGATGAATCAAGAATCCAATTATAAGCACCGTCGGCAACACTATTACCCCCACAACTATCCAAAAATCAATACCAAAATATATATGAAATAAAGCAATCAATGCCATCGTAAGCAAATTATGGGTAAGGTAGAGTGGATAAGAAATTTTACCTAAAAATAGGAGAGGTTTAATTTTTACAAATTTCAATTGATGATTGACAAACAAGGTAAAAAGAGAAAAATATATGAATAAAAGAACCCCATATTCATTCATGTTCATCACCCCCTTTGAATTTCCTACAAATGGGAAAAGATAGCATTGACAAAGAAAACAAAAAACCAGAACACCATATCTAAGTATTAATTTATTCCCATCTTGATAAATTTTATAAAAGGTGATTCCCGCTAAAAAAAGAGGAAGGTATTTTACCACTGGTATCCAAAAATGCAGGAAATAGTTTATTTCCTTGAAAACTGGATTATCTATAATCATGGCGGTAAAAGTAGAGAGGCAAAGGCATAGTGGTACTATATATTTTATTTTTTTCAGTTCTATTAAAACAAACACCAACATATAAAAGCTCATTTCCACAATAAGGGTCCAATACACCCCGTCAAGGTGGGGGATATAAAAATAGTGCTGGAACATAGTGAGATTTGATAAATAATTTAAAAACAGACCGTGAAAATCATTCCCTTTATACAAGCGTAAGGATATAAGAATAAAAAAGGCCAGTGTGACACTGGTCCAATAGGTGGGAAATAACCGGGAAAAACGTTTCTTTAAAAACTCAGCACCATTCTTAATATCCTGGACGCTCATATAGATGACAAAGCCACTTATAATAAAAAATAGATCCACCCCGGTTGCACCAAAATTCAGGTAGTGATTATATTGAGGCCTTCCCATACCGCAATGAAATAGCACAACTATAAGGGCCGCAATTCCACGTAAAGAATCCAGTTCCAGAAATCTTTTATTTGCCATTAAAAATTTTGTTGCCTGGTCCCGAAGATTGTCTTAATTGTATATCTAATTTTTCCAATTAATTTTATAATTCTTTAAAAGATCCAGAGTACCTTTTTTTCCGTTGAATAATAATACATCAATAATAGATAAACCTGGAACAAATTTTTGAGAATTTTGCTTATAAGAAATTAATTCAGGCTGAAGAAATCCCAGTTTAATATTATTTGTTGAAAATTTTTCTGGAAGAATGAATTCTTCTCCACCTGGAGAATTTATATAATGAGTTGCACCTAGTTTTTTAGAGATTTCCAGTCCCCATTCACTCTTGTCTGGAACTTTATCGTATTCCCAGTTAAAACTGGAGTATTGACGAAATTCAACTTCTAAGCCCAACCAATCGGATATTTTAATGATGGAATTAATGTTAAAGCTTTTCAGGTATTTATTTTCATAAGAAAGAATTTGATCTACTAATTCTAATACCTCATCATAAAAAGGCGCCTTATTTTTATAGCCTTTCAATTGACTGTACAGAGTATTTTTCCAGTCCTTCTTCTTATCAAATTCCACAGAAGAAAGTGAAGCCTGATAAGACGGCTTTAGTAACGAGGGGCGTATAAAAAAAAATTTATTAGAATTTAAATCCAATAATCTATTTCTACCCATCCATGATTTTCTAACATATTGAACATCATCAAAGAACATAAAATTATCCACACTATGAATAAGCATAAAATATCCTAAATAAGGAAAAAAATAGGGCTGCATTACCGCTAATTTCATAGTTCATTTTAATAATTGTGCAAATGGCTCTTATATCCTCTTCCTTAATGTCATAAAATAATGGCAGACAAAGAATACGTTCGGAAATAGATATCAGCCAAAGGCTCCCGCCGGATTCAAGATAATCTAAACTGCTTAAACTAGGATAAAAATAACGCCTGGGATAAAAACCTGCTTTATTGAGCTCTTCTCTTATCTTAAGCAATTGTTCCTCGCTTTTAAAGATCACCGGATAGTAACTGTAATTCCAGCTTGTTTCTTCCCTCAGCTTTATGTGCCAGACCCGAACCGGACAGCAGTTCATCATAAAGCTGTACCGCTTTTTCTGCGCCCGGCCATGATCTCTTCCAGGTAAGGAAAAACAGCCAGCCCCATCGCAGCCTGGAGCTCACTCATCTTGGCATTGATCCCCAGCCCGTAAAAATCTTCCTGCCCCTTATGCCCAAAATTATGATGATAGAACAATTTATGCATTAATTCTTCATCTTTGGTAAACAGGGCTCCGCCCTCGCCGGTATGAAAAAGCTTGGTGGCGTGAAAGCTACAGGTACTTATATCTCCATAATCAAAGATTGACCTGCCCTTATATTCAACTCCAAAACAATGCGCGGCATCATAGATCACCTTTAAATTGTATTTTTTTGCGATCTCTTCAATTTTCTCTACATCACAGGGATTTCCAAAAACATGAGTAGCCAGAATAGCCGATGTGTTTTCAGTGATTGCTTCTTCAATTTTTTCTTCATCTATGGTAAGATATTCGGGATGAATATCTACAAAAACAGGTTTACAGCCCTCCCACACTATACTTGAGGTCGTGGCGACATAAGAAAAAGGCGTGGTAATGATCTCTCCTTTCAGGTTCAATGCCTTGATAGCTATCTGAAGGGGAAGTGTACCATTAGTTGTAGCCAGGATATGAGGAACCTTTAAATATTCTTTTAGTTTCTCTTCCAGTTCCTTTACTAAAATACCACGGTTGGTGATCCAGCCTCTCTCCCATGCCCTGGAAAAATTGCCTGGTATTCCTCCTGTGGGGGTAAAAAGGTTTTGGTTACTTGGATCATGATAAAGTTTTATTATAATGGGGAAACGTCTCATGAATTGGTTCTTTATTTAAAAACTCCGCCAGCTTTTTGTATGAACCCTTTTCAGAAACATCAATATGAAGAAAATTAGAGTTGTCTTTAAAAAAATGTAAGATTGAATTATTATGAGCTCTGTAATTTCTTATTAGTTCTTCTTTATTGTAGATGTCTTTCAATGGTGTTTTAGAAACTGCCCGGTTCGCTTCCCAAATAAATTCAGGATAATTATAAGCTGCTTTTTGTAAATCTTCTTTTGTTGGTACTGAGTTCCCATCTCCAAAAAGCCTAGAATGAAAATTTACCAATGAGTTGTACCATTTTTCTTCATCTCTGGTAGTTAAAATAAATTTGGCATTAGGAAAATGTTCATGTAAAATTAGCCAGGTATAAGGCCATGAAAATGGAGCATCCTGGAAAGCTTCCGCAGTTCTACAGAATTTAATAACAGGTTTCCATTTATAATTTTTGTAATAATTTAAAAGTTTTTCTGCTTTATACTGGGAGCCAAGTTTATATCCGAATTCCTTTAATACAACTTCAAGACTTGTGGTTCCGGTTTTATTTCGGCCAACACAAAATAATTTTGTTTTACGGTTTCTTAATTTAATCATTTTGGTAAAAATGTATTAGAACATCCTGAAAAGATCTAAGGTTCGAATACCTGGCCTTAATATTATAACTATAGCCTTCTTTCTCAAAGAGTCCTAAAAAACCGGAAAGGTTAGAAGTTTCGCCTTTTAAATTATGATGATATTCTACAATAAACTCTTTAACGTTTCTCATAACTCCCGAAAAATAAAGCTCCTTAAAAATTTGAATTTTAGCACCCTCAACATCCATTTTCACCAGATCTACTTTCCCGTATTCTTTAATAAAACTTGATAGTTTTTTTGTACTAACTAACATTTCATGGTGGCCTCCCCTTTCTTTGTTCAATGAGCCAATTAGAGTTCCTTTATTACTATTATCATAGTAGAAAGGGATTTTATCGTCATTATCGGAGAGCCCTAAATTGAAAGTAGTAACATTTATTAAATTATTCTCCTTAATATTTTTTTGTAGCAATGAAAATGCGTTTGGATTGGGTTCAAAAGCAACAATTCTGGAATCCGGATACATCCTTTTAAAATAAAGTATCGACATCCCGATATTGGCACCACAATCTATTATCAATGGCTCACTACTTTGTGCCTCAAAAAAATATTCGTTATCTATAAATATTTCACTGAATAAATAATGCAAAGACCAGTGATCATAAGCGAAAACCTTATAATTTAAAAAAGACGCTTTTATAAGTTCATTTTTCTTATTTTTTTTAAACTCCCGCTCTTTAAGTCTCCTTAACACAAAAAAAGCTTCTCTCTTTTCCAGAGAGGAACCTTTAAAATTTCTAATCCTGTAAAGGCATAATAATAAATTTTCAAAATTCATATTTTGTAACTATAGAATACCTAAAATTCTTACTTCTTATAAATAATTAATTGTCCGCGTGCAAAAGATAAGTTTACTGTGGCAGGTAAGGACTTTTCTTTTTTTAAGGCCCACTTTTTATATTCATTTTTCTTTTTGCCCCATTTATAAAACCTGCTAAAACGTTCAAGGCTCCCCACCGGGATAATCTTTTCCTCTTTAAAAAACTCTTCCCCCGCTTTTTTAAAATGCCGGGAACTAAAACTCCGGTCCGGGTGCGGGTCGCTTTCTTTCCACTTTTTAAAAGCTGCCGTATTGAATTTAGAAGGTCGCCCTCTAACAGGGATGTGCCATCTTATCTCATCCAGTACTTTATTATTTACCGCCGGCTCAAAAAAACGTGCTTCCCCCGCCGGCTTTAATAATCGGGCGGTTTCTCTTAAAAATTGCCGCTCTACCGGAAGGCTTAAATGATGCAAAAAGGCTTTACCTATCACATAATCGAATTGTGATGCAGAGAGATTATTATCCAGAAAGTCACCTTCTATAAATTTAATAGGAAATTTAAATTTGAATTTATCATTCAGTTCTTCGATTATCCTACCGCTGGCACTGGCAATATCATTGGCATACACCTCGGCTCCCAAAGCAGCCATAACTGCTGAATTAGTACAATCGCCACAACCCATTTCCAATACTTTTTTATCCTTGAGCTTGTTGCGAAAATCATCCTGGTAAAGGGCATTCCAGCTGATCTCTGTAGCTATGGCGGCAGTCAGGAATTTATCAAGATGATTGATCCAGTAAAGTATATTGCTTACCGGGTAATTCCGGTACAGCGCTTCATAATGCTCCTTATTTTTAATTTGATTTAAATCTGAAGACATTATTCCTTGATGTTATTATATAGTGAAGTGCATTTTCTAATTTTAGAATCCAAACTTTTGTGAAAAAATAAAAAGTTCCAATCACCTTTACTTAGAGAATTTGGATATACATGAAATTCATCAATCTTCTCCACTTCTTTATTTAATCCTAAATGAAATAAGTTAAATTCTTTTAGATCGATAAGATGATTTAGCTTATTAGCAACCTGGGGATCTAAAACCTCAATTATTACAATAGGTTTAAAGAGATTTAAAAATTCTCCAAATCCTTCAATAGCTTCGGCTTCATGCATTTCTATGTCCAGTTTCAATAAATCTAACTTTTGAATTTGATGCCCTTTAATATAAGAAGAAAGAGTCTCTGTTTTTACCTCATATTGGATCACCTGACTTTTAACTGATTTCACTTTACTTTCAGATAAAGAAGCCCCGGTTTGATTCTGCCATGGAAAATCATAAAAAATTTGATTCCCACATTTATTGGATATCGCAATTTTTTCCGCGGCTATTTCGTAATTATTTAAAGAAATATTTCTTTTTAATTTCTCATACGTTTTAATAGAGGGCTCAAAACAAAACACTTTAGCTTCTGGATTTATAGTTTTTGCTGAAAGGCCATATATCCCTGTATTAGCACCAATATCAAATATGACTTCCGAAATTTGACATAACTCTGTCCATATCCAGCCATTATCAATTTCCCAGGTCTTAAAAGCTCCTCTCCAAAAAGTTTCATTTTCGATTTCACCACCATAGTGATACATTTTAAATTTTTGTCCTTTAGGAAGGAAGGCTTTAAAAACTCCCTGAAACTGTAATTTCTTATAAATAGTCAGTTTTCGAACGAATGTCCTTCTAAGAATGTGACTAATTTTCCTTTTTTGTTTCTGATTTAACCGATTATATATTCGCAAAATTACCTCCATACCTTTAATCGGTTTCTAATTACTCTTAAACTACAGTTACAGCTTCATAATTCCCTTTATTCTTCTGCTGGTTTAAATTTTCCATAGCTCTCTTTCACACGCAATTTAGAAAAACTTCACTAAGAATTAACCGGTAAAAGGACAAACCCTCAGAAGCTCTCTCTTTAATGCATCCAGTTTATCTTTGGAAGGTTGAAAAGCTTCTGAAAATAAACCTTTCATCTCAGCGGTTTTTAAAGAAGAACTTAATTCAGTTTGCTTAAAATTCTCATGTCCAATCGAAGCGTAATAGTCCTTATACTTGATCCCATCCCCGAAGACCCGGTCTGAAAATTTTACACAAATTGCAGGAAGATGGTAGGCATGAGCAACAATAACTCCGTGCAGGGAAGAGGAAATGATCTTTTCACACTCCAGGATCTCCAAAGTAGTTTTCTCCACATCATTGGTCATCATATCGATAATCCTTGTATTCGCCATATCTCCATATTGGTCTCTAACCTGTTCCAGGTCATTATAATGCGGAATAACCCCGATCTTAAACTTCTTTGAAACCTCAGGATGATAAAATTTTGGCAGTAGCAAAGCCGGATCCCCATATATTTCAGGACAGTCATAACCGCTTTGCAAAAGATACCTTCGTGTTTCAGGTCCTCTTACGGCTCGAAAATCAGCTTTTGCTATTTGCTGTTTTTTATCAATTATACCACTACCCCATACTACGCTATGCCTTGTAGCATGATGAATGATACTCCCGGCTGCCAGAAAATTCCTTTTGGAAAGGCTGTACCATGACATTTTTTTAGGCTGCACCCACTTCACTTCCTTTCCTGATATCTTTTCCACCAGGTATTTGGAGAGCAGGTCTCCGTAATTCTCTTTCTGCTTACCCATCAGCCTGGGTTCACTCCACCAGAATAAGGGAATAGGATTAGAATCTTCCATTGGTAATACAAAAAAATATTTCAATTTATTTTTATTGAAACTACACAGTATCTATAAAGGTCTTTTCGGTACGGTTAAAAACAATTAAACCGAATAAGAAAAGTATAACAGAAAAAATTAAGGTATAAAAAAATCCTAACCAGGTAAATATTCCTTGGTTCAAAATCATAAAACGAAACCCTTCAATTATTTGTGTCAAAGGATTGTATTTCACGATCCACACCCATTCAGGCATCCTTTCAGCAACCTCCTGCAAAGGATACGGCACTGCTGAAAAATAAACGAGTAAAGAAGTGGCAAAGCCGACCAAAACATTTAAATCCCTATATTTAGTGGTGAACGCAGAGATCGTCATTCCCAAACCTAATCCTAATAAAGCCATCATTATAATATAAACCGGCAGAAGGAAAATATGGGCATTTGGACTTAGTTCACCACCTTTCCATACTACATATAGATATGTAATCACCAGAACCCCCAGCTGTATACCGAACTTAAAAAGGTTTGTAATTACATTTGAAAGAGGCATGATGACCCGGGGGAAATATACTTTCCCAAATATACCAGCATTTGCTCCGAAAGTATTTGAGGTGCCGGTAAAGCATTGGCTAAAATAATTCCAGGCGGTGATACCCGTAAGATTGAATAAAAATGGAGGAACATTTCCTGTAGAAATATTCGCTATATTATTAAACACAAGACTGTAGGTAATTGCGGTAAATAAAGGCTGTATAAAGTACCATAAGGGTCCTAAGATCGTTTGTTTATAGACGGTTATAATATTTCGTTTTACAAAGAGAAAAAGTAAATCCCTGTATCGCCAAATCTCTCCAAAATTTAATTGGAATAACGAACGTTTAGGAGATATCTCATATAACCAATCCTTATTTTCTTCCATTTTGATTTAGGTTAAACTATGTAAAAAACCAATCGCATTTATTTTGCATAAATATCCAAATATTAAGGTGAAATATAACTTACCTGATAAAACATATATTCTTAATTGTGCATAATTTCACTTAAAACCATTTCTGCCTGTTTTGTGGGGCTGCAATATTTATTAAAATAAGCTTTCCCACCTTCGGAAATCATTTTATGATAAGTCTGGTTCTTTAATATAAAATTGAGAAAATCATCTATTTCTTTTACATCTTCAATCATATGAATTTCTTTTCCATGAATTGGGGAAACAGGTAACTCGGTTTTCCAGGGCATTGAAAGAATAAAAGTACCCATATTTAAATATTCGGCAAATCTCCAGCTAATTGCGCCCAGCACGGCCGGGTTATAAAAATTGATTAAAGAATGAAAAGATTTTTTATGAAATTCTTTAGAAGTATATCTTTTTGGGCCTATAACCTGGTTTAGACCTAAATTATCTCCATCCCCACGCGGCACCAAACCACCTTCAAAATTGATTTCTGGATTGTTTTTACAGGCTTTAATAAAACTACTCCGTTGTGCATTGGCAACGGCCTCTTTTTTCCATATCGATCCGGAGAAAAAAATATATGGGCTAAACGAATAGGAAGGATTGTAATTTTTATATAATGGCCTCCGAATATGGATGGAAATTTCTCTTAAAGTATTTTTCCATCCGATTTTTGAAAACCAGTCCTGTCCAAAAATTTTTAAATATAGATTCCAGGTATCTATTGGATAATGAGGAAATAAAGGCCTGATCTTATTTTGATTGTAAACTGAACTACCTTTAAGTTGGTTGGTGACAAAAAAGATATCTGCGAGATCATATAAATCCTGAGGCACTCCTACCGGATCTCTGTTGTCTATCACTATAAGTTTATTTAGTACTCTGAATATAATTAAAGGCTGGCCATTCCATTTTTCAAACTCTATTTCTTGCTTATATTCTATCCGCGCAATATTATTTAAAGCCTTTATATAAAAACTACAGAAATAGTTAGGAATGTTTAATAGTTCAATAGTTTGCAAGCGAAGGAAAATTTTTGGTTAGTATCAACAAATTTGAGACCCCCTCAATTGGGAAAGGAGATTTGATACACTCATAAAACTCTATAAAACGCAATTTATTTACCAGATCTATTATAGATTGTTCTTTTTATTCTTTCTTTCAAGAAATAAAGGATGATTTGATATACTCTTACTTCTTTCTGTTATGCGGTGTTAAATATATCAATCCTATTTAACTTCCATACCAATAAAAAATAAAAAAGGCTCCCCTTTTGAGGGAGCCCTGAAATAAATAATAATCAATTTCTACTCTACCGAAAGCGTACTCAGCGAATTATACGCGCCGTTCCTTAAGCCATACTAGTTGTTATTCACCATCTGAAAAAAATTCCACCAGCAGCAGGATAAAAGCATTTCCTGTTCCCGTGGGCACCGAAGCCGGTGTCAGCAGCACATCGGTTTTGGTCATGTCCAGTTCCAGGTTCTCTGCCGGGCTCACTCCTCCCGAGAATTTTCCCGTTGAAAAATCCACCGCGATAAAGGCAGATCTGAGGCTCACATTGTGCTGAACTTTGAAGTGCCGACTATTCAAAATTCCTCATAAACTTCTTCCACGAGTTCTTCAACTGCTGGAGTTTCGAAGGAGCCGCGCCGTAATATCCCTTTGCATACCGATTATAGCCGTAGCCGTAGCCATAACCATAGCCATAGCCATAACCATAACCGTATTTGGCACGGTGAACGAAGTGGTTCAGTACAAAACTGATATTCTTAACCTCTTCTTTTTTGTACTTCTCATTGATGGTTTCCAGCATTCCGCGTTTGGTATAATCCTGTCGGATAAGATACAATGTGGCGTCGGCATATTTTACCAGGTTCAGCGCATCGGCTACCATTCCTATTGGCGGAGAATCCAGAATTATATAATCATACCTCTCTTTTAGATGTTCCATAAGCAGGTCCATCTTTTCCGTCATTAATAATTCCGACGGATTGGGTGGCACGGGTCCCGAAGTGATCACATCCAGGTACGGGATCTTGCTTTCCTGTATGATCTCTTCTTCTGAAGACTGGTCGATAAGATAATTCACGATCCCGTGATCGTTATTGAGCTCGAAATCATCAAAGATCTTGGGCTTTCGAAGGTCAACCCCCACCAGTACGGTCTCTCTTCTCACTTAGTGCAAAAACAGTGGCCAGGTTCATCGCGCAAAAGGTCTTCCCCTCTCCCGAAACCGAAGAGGTGATCAATACGGTTTTTGAGCCCGTCACTCCCTGCCGTTTATACATGAATTGCAAACTGGAACGCAATCCTCTGAAACTTTCGGAAATAGAGGATTTCGGTGAATTAAAGACCGCCAGGTTACTGTCCATTTTACTCTTCCCTATAAGCCCTAAAATAGGTATGGGAGAAAGTCTTGATATCTCCTGGGCATTGTGGATATTGGTGTTTAGAAATACCAGCAGAAAAACGAAAGTAAGTGGGATTAACCCACCAATCATAACCGCCATTACATAATTTAACTGAGTATCAGGCCCTATTCGTCCCCCTCCCGTATCCTTGGCCTTATCGATGATCATGACATCGCTGACATTGGCAGCCTTTATAAGCCCCGCCTCGCTCCTTTTTTCCAGAAACATATTATAAGAGTTTTGGCTTATTGAATATTTTCGCTGGATCTTTAATAGATCCTGCTCCTCCTGGGGCAACTTTTTAATTTCGCTTTCGAACTGATTTATTTTATAATTGATCTCTTTCAGTTCTGATTTTAACAATCCCTTTGAGGAACTTATATTCTCTAACAGAATGGATTTAACCGAATTGATCTGCCGGTCGATATCATCAAATACCGGGGAATTCGGCTTAAGTGTATATTGGTAGTTACTTCGCTCCTCGGCCAGTTGGATGATTTTTGATACTCCTCCGGATATACTCCCTTCACTTATTCCCGCAACCGAGGGCGCAGGAACATCTGAATAATCTTCTCTGGTTTGTAAATATGTCTCAAGGTTTTCGTAATATGCAAGCTGACGTGTTATTTCTTCCTTCTTTGCATCTAAACCGGTTAATTTTGTAGAAAGCTCAGAACTCTCCTTGGAAATATCAAGTATTGCTTTTTCATTCTTGAAATCATTGAGTTGCTCTTCCACAGCTTTTAACTCTTCTGCCTGAACCGCCAGAGTGCTGTCAATAAAACGTATGGTTTTGGTAGCGAACAAATTTTTACGCTCCAGCATATTTTCGCTAAGCACGGCAACCGAGCCATTCAGATAATCTACGATTCGCTCCTTATTTAAACCCGTCTGGCTTAAATTCAAAACAGAAGATCCCTCAGATTGTGGATATATTGATACTCCACGATACCTGCCTACCGCACCATCAAAAGGGGTAAAGTTTATATAATAAGGTTTATTAGGAGAGAGAGGCCGCTCTGTTCTTAGAATATAACCTGAAAAGAAAGGCAGGGTGATATGTTCCCCGTATTTAAAATTTCGGTCAAAATCAGCAGCTTCAACAACTCTCGTGTCAGTTTCTTTGGTTTTATAATTCGTTCTACTTAGGGTACCGGGGATACTGGACTTTATATTAAAAACTTTCTCATCTACTGAGCTGATTACAAGAGTTACATTATTAGCCTGGAAAGCCGAAGAATCGGCAATAACCCGAAAAGGGGTCTGACCATACACATCGATTCGCTGGTATTCACCATCTGTAAGATAATTGATATAAAATTGAAGCTTTTCCACCACCTCCTCATTATGGGAACGTGACCTGAGAATGGTCATTGCTGTTGCCACTTTATCTGAAGTCCCTCCCCAGTTAAAGGTCAGGCTGGTGTTTGAGGTAAAGAATGGGTTTTGATCGTCTTTGATGGATATCTGGTTTCCTAACTGGTAAACCGGCAACTTCCGTACATTGTTATAATAGGCTACTGCCAGACTGATCCCTACCGAAAGGAAGATCAGTTTCCAGTAACTGATTACTTTAAGTAAAAAACCCTTGAAATCAAAGGTCGAACCTACATCTGATATGTGGTCATCTTCATGCGCCATTATCTTGTCGTTAAAAAGTAAATGGAAGTAGCAAGGGCTATTAAACTCGTCACCGTTCTAAACACCTCCAGCCCTGTAGTGCCTAAGCCTAAAGCCTTTCTTGGCAGCGGATTTACCACGATCATATCGTTGGGCTGTATATAATAATACGGGCTCTTTGTCACATCCAGGCTCGTGACATCCAGGGTATGCACCTCCTCTCCATGGGGATATTGCCGTACGATCTTCACATGTTCCCTGTCTCCATAATCATTGATTCCACCGGCATTGGCAATGGCCTCCATAATGGTCACCTGGTCTTTATAGATCACCTGGCTGCCCTGCCCTATTTCTCCCAGGGTGGTATATCTGATACCTGCGAGTTTTACGGTCACGAATATATTCGCCTCTTCCTTAAAGTAATCTTCCAGTAATTTCTTTTCGATCTTTTCGCGTACCTCTTTTTCTGTGAAGCCTAAAACATTGATATCGCCAAGGGTAGGCACACGTATGTTTCCATGGTCATCAACGGTAAAACCGTCAAAATATACGGCCTCCTCGGTCGTGGCATTGGGATTGCTTTCTCCAACCGGGTTGAACATACCTACCAGCTCCTGGTCAAGCGCCTTGACCCTGATGCTCAGAAGATCCCCTACCTGAATACGATAGGGTGTGCGAATACGCTGCACCTGGATAATGCTGTCTATCTGCTCTTCATTTTCCTGAAGATAAGACATTTGCTTGGTTGATACGCAGGAGGTTAAGGCTAGTATCGCGGCGAATAAAAACAAAAAGGATTTAAATCGCATAGAGGGCTTCACATAGTTTTAACAAATATAGTTTTTACCGCCTAATAATAAAATAAACTCCCAAATTTCTCTTGTCCAATATTATTTATTCATATTATTTATTGTTTATCCCCTGATCTTTAGATTCATTGGTACATGATTCATTGGTACATTGATTCAATTCATTTTCAAATTTTCAAATTGCCACATTTTCAAATTGAACATGAGATTGCTTCTCCGCCTATGGCGGCTCACAATGATGTTTCTTACTTGTCCCTTCTTAATAACACGCAGCGAAAAAAACGGCCTACCGAAAGTTTATCCTGGAATTTGAAGTGAAGCCTCGGTAAAATTTCAGTCTGTTTGAGTCCGATCCGTATTAACTTTCTACTTTATTCATGGTATTTGGTAATTGATAATTGATATATTCCTAATAACTTTGGCTCCGAACACATAACCATAATATAAAAGTGAATTATCTTTCAGTAGAGAACATAGCAAAATCATACGGGGAGCGCGAACTCTTCCGCAATATCTCATTTGGGATCAACGAAGGACAAAAAGTAGGCTTCGTGGCCAAGAACGGCACGGGGAAAACCAGTCTACTGAATATCCTCTCGGGAGCCGACACCCCCGATGAGGGACAGGTGGTCTATCGTAATGATATTCAGGTTGCCTTTCTCTCACAGGAACCCGATCTCGATCCTGAGCTGAATATCGAACAGGTGATCTTCTCCAGTGAAAATCCTATTCTAAAGATCATCGAGCGCTATGAAAAGGCGGTTCAGGATCCCGAAGATGCCGAAGCTCTTCAGAAAGCCATGGATGCCATGGAAGCTGCCAATGCCTGGGATTTCGAGACACGCTTTAAGCAGATCCTTTTCAAACTCAATCTTGAGGATTTTCAGAAACAGGTGAAATTCCTTTCCGGCGGACAAAAAAAACGCGTTGCCCTGGCGAGAATGCTCCTGAAGAATCCCGATTTCATAATTCTCGATGAGCCCACCAACCACCTCGACCTGGATATGATAGAATGGCTGGAGGAATATTTCAGAAAGGAGGATTTTACCATTTTTATGGTCACTCACGACCGGTATTTCCTGGAGCGGGTTTGTAATGAGATCATCGAACTGGAAAATGGTAAATTATATTCCTATAAAGGAAATTATTCCTATTATCTCAATAAACGGGATGAAAGGCACGAACTGGAAAAGACGAATACCGAGAAGGCTCAGCAGTTATATAAAAAGGAACTGGACTGGATGCGGCGGCAGCCAAAGGCCCGTACCACCAAGTCTAAATCACGCATCGATGATTTCTACGAGATAAAAGACCGTGCCTCCCAGCGGCGCAAGGAGCATAAGGTGCAGCTGGAGATCAATATGGAACGCATGGGCAGCAAGATCGTGGAGATCCATAATATCTCAAAGGAACTCGGCGGAAAACAATTGCTCAATGGTTTCAGTTACACCTTTAAAAAAGGGGAACGGGTAGGTATTATTGGGAAGAATGGAACCGGGAAATCCACTTTTCTGAATATGCTCACCGGAGCCCTGCCTCCCGATACCGGAAAAATTGTGGTAGGCGAAACTGTCAAATTCGGCTATTATACCCAAAAAGGAATAGAAATTAAAGCCGGACAAAAGGTCATTGAGGTGATCAGGGAATACGGGGATTACATTCCACTGAAAAAAGGCCGGCAGATCTCTGCGGAACAACTCCTGGAACGTTTTCTTTTTGATCGTAAAAAACAATACGATTACGTGGAAAAGCTCAGTGGGGGCGAGAAAAAAAGATTGTATCTGTGTACGGTACTCATCCAGAATCCTAATTTCCTTATCCTGGATGAACCCACCAACGATCTGGATGTACTTACTTTAAATGTCCTGGAGAATTTCCTCCTGGATTTTCCCGGCTGTGTGGTTGTGGTTTCCCACGACCGTTATTTTATGGATAAGATCGTGGACCATCTTTTTGTATTCGGGGAAAAAGCCGATATTAAAGATTTCCCCGGAAATTATTCCGATTACAGGGAATATGAATCTTCCCGTCCCAGGGAATCTGAATCGGATTCTTCTTCTAAAGAATCAAAAAAAGAGAAGAAAGAATGGAGAGCCGAAGGATCGGGACCGGCACTTTCCTATAACGAGAAGAAGGAATTCAATAAGCTGGAAAAGGAGATCGCAAAACTGGAAAAGAAGAAAGAAGAGGTACAGCAGAAGTTTTTAGAAGAGCTTTCCGGTGAAGAGGTCGATAAAACCTCCCGGGAATTGCAAAAGATCGAAGATGAGATCGAATCAAAAACCGAACGCTGGTTCGATCTGATGGAGAAAATGGAGGGCTAGTTTTCAGTTGAAAGTATTTTTTTCAAATAAAAAAACGGCCTACCGAAAGTTTATCCTGGAATTTGAAGTGAAGCCTTCGTAAAATTTCAGGCTGTTTGAGTCAGCCTTTGGCTGACGAGTTCCTGAAATTTAGGGGGCAAGCAATAAATTCAGAGAAACTTTCGTAAGCCTGGACCTTCTGTCTACCGGCATAGATTTGCTTCTTTTTCCGGCGATGGGAAAAAGAAGAAATAAAAAGTATTATATGCCACTGCAAGCTTTCCTGACATTAGTTTTATAGCTCCAAAAATGAGATTTCTCCTCGCCTTGCCTCGTTCGAAATGACGATCCATACAAACTCCGAACTCTCGACTAAAGACCCGGCTAATAACTAAACAGCTTATGCCTTATCGCTTAAAGTTCCAACTCGAAGAAGAGACTCCTGAATTGACATATTATTCAAAACTTCCCAACCATCAAAAAACCCATCACCCAATTATCCACAAATATTTCCCGCTTTCCCTCTTTTCCTTTTTTTAACTTTGAACTCTGAACTCCGAGCTATAAAACAATGTTTTTCGAAATCAAATCATATATAAACTTCTTTTTAAGATCCCAGAACCAACATGGCCTCCATTCCCCTTTTGTATATGATCTCGTAACAAAATGCTTCTACGACAAAAAAAAATATCCCGAGTACGAACTGATTAAAAACTACCGGAATGACCTTCTGAGAAACCGGGACCAGATCAAAATTACCGACTATGGTGCCGGCAGCAGGGTTTTCAAGTCAAATGTTCGCCCGGTATTCTCCATCGCCAAAAGTTCAGGCATCACCCTGCATCGGGCAAAACTGACTTTACCGACTTACCAATTACCTGAATATCCAAAACGGCTCTTGAAATAGGCACCTCCCTGGGTATCGCCTCCGCAGCAATGGCAGCCGGCAGAAAAAACAAATCTCACCACTATTGAAGGCTGTCCCGAGATCGCCAGACTCGCGAACAGCAGTTTAAAAAATACCAACTTGACAATATTCACCTTATCAATTCAGAATTTGATGGAAGCGATAAAGGAATTAAGAGAACCATCTAAAAAATTTGACCTGATATTTTTTGATGGCAACCATCAGAAGGAAGCCACGCTTAAAATATTTCGAACAGCTGCTTCCAACAGCTCATAATGATTCGGTATTTATCTTTGATGATATTCACTGGTCACCCGGAATGGAAGAAGCCTGGAAAGAGATTAAAAAGCATACCGACGTAAGAGTGTCTGTAGATACCTATCAATGGGGGCTCGTATTTTTTAGAAAAGAACAGGCTAAACAGGATTTTAAGATCAGATTGTAATTTTTATTGATCTTTATCCTATTTCCAGTGCTAATGGCTTATAGCTATCATCAGGAGATTGCTTCTCCGCCTTTAGCGGATCGCAATGACGCTAAAAGGAATAATGAATTATTAAGGCAAGTCCATTGGTACATTATTACATTGCTACATTGATACATTTTCAAATTGAAGAGCTACCATCAAATCTTTAACTCCTTAACTCTTCCACTCTTTACTTGGCCGCCTAAACTCAGTTAAAAACATTGTATTTAAAGATACACCAAAGCGCCTCACGCCGTCTTTCCACTTGATCTTCTTTCCTTCGGCATAGGTTCTTCCGTAGTATGAAATCCCTACCTCATAGATCCTGATACCGGGAATTCTGGCGATCTTGGCCGTGACTTCCGGTTCAAAACCAAACTTTTTTTCTTTAAGATCCAGACTTTTCAGTATGTCCGTCCGAAACATCTTATAGCAGGTCTCCATATCGGTAAGGTTCAAATTGGTAAAAGCATTGCTTAGTGTGGTCAGGAATTTATTTCCCAAGGAATGCCAGAAAAACAGGATCCTGTGGGCGTAGCCTCCCATAAACCTGGAACCGTAAACTACATCGGCCCTTCCTGATAAGATGGGCTTCAATAGATTGATATATTCATGAGGATCATATTCGAGATCGGCATCCTGAATAACCGCGAAATCCCCGCTGCATTCTGAAATAGCACGGTGTAGAGCCGCGCCTTTTCCCATATTGATCTCCTGTTCAATTAATTTAATATCCATTTCAGGATTTGCTGAAATAAATTCCCTGGTAATTAATTTCGTGGAATCGGTGGAACAATCATCCACGATGATTATTTCCTTTGCGAGATTTCCCGGCTCTGAGTCTTTTAGAACCTCCAGCAGGTCACCTATGGTTTCGGCTTCATTGTAGGCCGGAATCAAAATGGATAGTTTTTTATTCAAAGAAGGGCTTTTGAATGTAAATCTAACAATTAGAACTAAAAAATAAATCTTTGTAACAAAAAAACTAACTTCACGTCTTACATAATGAAAAGTTGTTTTCATGAGTAAAGTAATTGAGATTCGCAGTATTACCCGGGATTTCCCCCTGGGACAGGAAGTAGTAAAAGTTTTAAAAGGAATTGATCTGGATATTGAACGCGGGGAATATGTTGCGTTTATGGGGCCTTCCGGTTCCGGAAAATCTACACTGATGAACCTGCTGGGATGCCTGGACACGCCAACTTCCGG
Source organism: uncultured Flavobacteriaceae bacterium (assembly GCA_963741865.1). Lineage (GTDB taxonomy): Bacteria > Bacteroidota > Bacteroidia > Flavobacteriales > Flavobacteriaceae > Christiangramia. The sequence continues at coordinate 822,373 of CAVUJP010000017.1, read as the reverse complement.
TACTTATATCCTTAACGGAAAAGATGTCAGCCAGATGAGCGATGATGAACTCGCCGAGATTCGTAATAAGGAAATCGGCTTCGTTTTTCAAACCTTTAACCTGCTTCCGCGGACTTCTGCGCTCGATAATGTGGCTTTACCTATGATCTATGCCGGGGCGTCTAAAAGTGAACGCATAGAAAGGGCTAAGGATGTTTTGCGCAGCGTTGGACTTGGTGACCGCATGGATCATAAACCAAACCAGCTATCGGGAGGTCAGCGTCAACGTGTAGCAGTAGGTCGCGCTTTGGTGAATCATCCTTCCATCATCCTTGCTGATGAACCTACCGGAAACCTAGACTCCAAAACTTCTGTAGAGATCATGAATCTCTTTGATGAGATCCACGCCGCCGGAAACACCGTAATTCTTGTGACTCACGAAGAAGACATCGCGAAACACGCCCATCGTATCATTCGATTAATGGATGGTACGGTAGAAAAAGACGAAAGAAAATCAGTAGGCAGTTATCAATAAACAATTCTCAGAAGGTAAAAAATTAGCTTAGAGCTTAGAGAACTTTGAACTTTCAACTTCCTTTCCTATATTGCAAGGGTAAATAACTAATAATGATAGATTTAGACCAGGAAACCTGGATATATCTTGCCCTTATAGCAGCTTTTCTCGCCTATTTTTTCTGGAGCTCCCGCAGAGCTAAGAAAATCCGCAAACAACGTAAAAACAGGAATTTCCGCCGCCGTTACCTCGAACGGAAACAGCAAAAGAATTCTGAAACTATCAACTCATAATTCTGAATTAAGCGCAGCGAAATGAATCTCATGTTCGCAACTCCTTTTAAGGAGACTCCTCGCTCTGCTCAGAGTGAACATTTTCTTGTTGCTACATTTTCTCATTGCTACCTTGTTGCATTTTTAATCCATTTCCATTTTCAAATTTTAAATTGTATAATTTTCAAATTTTACTCAACCCAAACTTATCTTTGTACTTTTGCATAAAACCAAAAATCTCATGAAGATCTACACCAAAACCGGCGATAAAGGCAAAACTTCGCTCTTCGGAGGTAAACGAGTTCCTAAACATCACATCCGTATCGAAAGCTATGGAACCGTAGACGAACTAAATTCATATATCGGACTTATCCGCGACCAGCAAATAGATAAAGAAACCAAAGACCTGCTCATCAAAATTCAGGACAGGCTTTTTACCATCGGTTCCATCCTCGCCACCGATCCCGAAAAAGCGGTCTTAAAGAACGGTAAGGAACGGCTTAATATTCCGAAGATTTCCGAAGCCGATATAGAAGACCTGGAAAAAGCTATCGATAAAATGAATGAAGCCCTTCCCGAAATGACTCATTTCGTCCTCCCGGGCGGCCACCAAAGCGTGTCATTCTGTCACATAGCCCGCTGCGTATGCCGCCGGACAGAACGCCATGCCACTGCATTGTATGACATTGAAGCTTTCGATGACAGGGTTTTGATCTATTTAAACCGCCTTTCTGATTACCTCTTCGTGCTGGCACGGAAGTTGTCCAAAGACTTGCAAGCCGAAGAAATACAATGGATACCCAAAAAATCATAAAATTCCGCGGCTATTAAGAAAATCTCTTATGAATCTTGTAAAGATTTGATTTTTTTAGTACGTTCTTATTATTAATGACGAATTAATAGATTTTTTTCTTGGCTATTAACGCAAAAAAATTATTTTTGCCAAAATTTAAAACCCGATTAATCAATGTATTGGACTTTAGAATTAGCATCCTATTTAAGCGATGCCCCCTGGCCGGCCACCAAAGATGAGTTAATAGACTACGCAATTAGAACCGGAGCCCCACTTGAGGTTGTGGAGAATCTACAGGCCATTGAAGACGAGGGAGACTCTTATGATTCTATTGAGGAGATCTGGCCCGATTATCCAACCGATGAAGATTACCTCTGGAATGAGGATGAATATTAAAAATTGACAACACACAAAAAATAGGAAAAAGTCTCATTCAGGAGGCTTTTTTTTTGCTTAAATTTGAACCCCTTAATAAAAATGATCTGTACTTTACTTATAAGCATGTGAATTGTCACATCCAGCGGAGTCGAGATGTCTTTAACCTCGGCTGTACTCAAAAAGACAATTGACATATCAGAATTAAAGTGTATGATCGAATAAATAAAAAAAACCAGTATGAGTTTTTTAGATTCTGTATTAAAAGTTTTTATAGGCGATAAGTCTAAAAAAGACGTAAAGGAAATACAACCCATAATAAATAAGATCAAGGCGATCGAACCCGAAATGGAAAAGTTGAGCCTTGATGATCTTCGAGCCAGGACCGCTCAGTTTAAAGAAAAGATTGCCGAAGCTACACGTGAAGTTAAAGAACAAATTGAACAACTCAATAAAGAAGCCGATGAAAGCGATGATATCACCCGCAAGGAAGATATCTATGCCGAAGTCGATGCTTTAAAAGACAAATCTTACGATCTTTCTGAAGCCGTTCTTAACGAAATCCTTCCCGAAGCCTTCGCCGTGGTTAAGGAAACCGCAAAACGATTCGTAAACAACACCGAACTTAAAGTAACCGCAAGCACTTTTGACAGAGAGATTTCTGCTGAAAAAGATTACGTATCTCTCGATGGCGATCATGCCATCTGGAGCAATTCCTGGGATGCCGCCGGTAAACCGGTTACCTGGGATATGGTGCATTACGACGTACAGCTTATAGGTGGTGTCGCCATGCACCAGGGTAAGATCGCCGAGATGCAGACCGGTGAAGGTAAAACCCTTGTGGCTACGCTGCCAATGTACCTCAACGCCCTTACCGGGAATGGTGTACACCTTGTAACTGTTAACGATTACCTGGCCAAGCGTGACAGCGCGTGGATGGCTCCGATTTTCGAATTTCACGGCTTGAGTGTGGATTGTATCGATTATCACAAGCCTAATTCTGCGGCCCGTAGAAAGGCCTATAATGCCGATATCACCTACGGAACAAACAACGAATTTGGTTTCGACTACCTGAGGGATAATATGTCTCATTCTCCCGATGATCTCGTGCAGCGCCCGCATAACTATGCGATTGTTGATGAGGTTGACTCGGTGCTGATCGATGATGCGCGTACCCCTCTTATCATCTCGGGACCTGTTCCTAAAGGGGATACTCATGAATTTATGCAGCTGAAACCTGCCGTGGCGAATATTGTGGAAGTTCAGCGTAAATATCTTACCAAGGTTTTAGCCGATGCGAAAAAACTGATAAAGGAAGGTGATACCAAGGAAGGTGGTTTCCAGTTGTTGCGAGTTTATCGCGGGCTCCCGAAGAATAAGGCGCTTATCAAATTCCTTAGTGAAGAAGGAGTAAAACAAATCCTTCAGAAGACCGAAAATCATTACATGCAGGACAACAACCGCGAAATGCCGAAGGTTGATGCCGAATTGTACTTCGTTATTGAGGAAAAAAACAATCAGATAGATCTTACCGATAAAGGTATCGAATTCCTTTCCGGTAAAGATGAACCCGATTTCTTCGTGATGCCGGAAATAGGAATGGAACTGGCTAAGATTGAGAATGAAGGCCTTTCCAAAGAAGAAGAAACCGAAAAGAAAGAAGAACTTTACCGTGATTACAGTGTAAAAAGCGAACGAATCCATACGCTTCGCCAGCTTCTGAAATCCTATACGCTTTTCGAAAAGGATACCGAATATGTTGTTATCGACAACAAGGTGAAGATCGTTGACGAGCAAACCGGTCGTATCATGGAAGGCCGTCGTTACAGTGACGGGCTCCACCAGGCGATCGAGGCCAAAGAAGATGTGAAGATCGAAGATGCCACACAGACTTTTGCTACCGTTACCCTTCAGAATTATTTCCGGATGTACCGCAAGCTTTCCGGTATGACCGGTACCGCGGTGACCGAAGCAGGGGAATTCTGGGAGATTTACGAACTGGATGTAGTGGAAATTCCTACCAACCGTCCTATCGCCCGTGCAGACAAGGAAGATCTTGTTTATAAGACCAAAAGGGAAAAATATAATGCGGTGATCGATCATGTCACCGATCTTTCCAGGGCCGGAAGGCCGGTGCTTATCGGTACCACTTCCGTGGAAATTTCCGAATTGCTCAGCCGTATGCTGAAACTGCGAAATGTACAGCACAACGTACTGAACGCGAAACTGCATAAAAAAGAAGCCGATATTGTTGCCGAAGCAGGTAAATCTGGGGTGGTGACCATTGCCACCAATATGGCTGGTCGTGGTACGGATATTAAATTAAGTCCGGAAACCAAAGAAGCCGGTGGTTTGGCCATTGTGGGTACCGAACGTCACGATTCCCGACGCGTTGACCGTCAGTTAAGAGGTCGTGCCGGCCGTCAGGGAGATCCGGGTAGTTCTCAGTTCTATGTGTCTCTTGAAGACAACCTGATGCGTTTGTTCGGTTCGGAAAGGATCGCCAAACTAATGGACCGAATGGGCCTTGAAGAAGGTGAAGTGATCCAGCATTCCATGATTTCAAAATCTATCGAACGTGCCCAGAAGAAAGTTGAAGAGAACAACTTTGGGGTGCGTAAAAGACTGCTGGAGTATGACGATGTGATGAACGCTCAGCGTGAGGTGATCTATAAACGCAGATATCATGCACTTTTCGGAGAAAGATTGCGGGTAGATCTTGCCAATATGATCTTTGATCTTTCGGAAATTATTACCGAAACCAATAAGGCCGCAGAAGATTATAAGAACTTTGAATTTGAACTGATCAGGAACTTCTCAATGAGCGCTCCTGTTGATGAAAACGAATTCAAAAAGATCGATACTCAGAAACTTACCGGCATCGTCTATAAGACTGCATATAAGCATTATGACGAAAAGATGAATGTGAATGCCGAAAGGGCCTACCCGGTTATCAAACAGGTGTTCGAAGACGAACGCAACAATTTTGAAAGGATTTCAGTGCCGTTCACCGATGGAAATAAAACTCTTCAGGTGGTTACCAATCTGAAAAAAGCTTATGAAACCGAGGGTAAACAGCTTATCAAGGATTTCGAAAAGAATATTACCCTGGCAATTATCGATGATGCCTGGAAGACGCATCTTCGAAAAATGGATGAATTGAAACAGAGCGTTCAGCTGGCAGTTCACGAGCAGAAAGATCCGTTGCTGATCTACAAATTTGAAGCTTTTGAACTTTTTAAAGCGATGATCGAAGATGTGAATCGCGATGTGATCTCCTTCCTCTTCAAGGGAGAGATCCCTCAGCAGGAAGCGCCGAATATCCACGAAGCCCGTCAGGTAAAAAGAAAAGAGAAGCTCGAAACCACGAAGGAAGAGATTCCGAATATGGACGAAAGAGCTGCGCAAAGCCGCGCCGCCGGACAAAATCAGCGCCAGCCTGAAACTCCCGAAACTATCGTTCGCGACAAACCCAAGATCGGCCGTAACGATAAAGTGACCATTAAGAATGTCATGAGCGGTGAGAACAAGAGCATGAAATATAAGCAGGCCATTCCGCTTTTAGATAAAGGAGACTGGGTACTTGTAGATGAGTAATTAGTCCGTAGTTGATAGACTTTAGACTGTAGAGACGGTAGATTGGAGAATAGATGTTTAGAAAAAACTTCCCGAAGCGAATTGCTTCGGGAGTTTTTTATTGCCATCCTGAAAAGCTGACCAAAAATCAAATTAATTAGTTCCTCGTCAAGCTGAACCTGTCTCACTGCATGTCACGCATGTTAAGTGTCTCAAGTCGCTACTCATTGTTCAAGGAATAAAATCATACTTTTTGAGACTGCTTCGGTCGCAAATAGCATCCCTCGCAGTGACCGTTTAAAATCTTTGAGCTCACTAAGATTGCTTCTCACATTGACTCATTTACACATTTCCCACATTAACCCATTTTCAATTCTTCAAATTATCAAACTTTTTACACCAACTAAAAACTACCGACTAAAAACTACCCTCCATACTGCCTGTCAATATACTTCTTAAGAAAAGGGATCTGTAAAAAGAACAAGGCCACAAAAGCAATCGCATATTGGGTGGTTTTTGAAAAATGGATATTAGGAAGATTTATTTTAGGGATTTGAAACTTCACGGCAGAAGTACCAGGAAGATCGATGCTAAAATCGGTAAATTGAAAATACAGCCCTCCCATAGCTAATATCAGGACAATTCCCACTACATACCAGGCTGCTCTGGGTATTAATGGTTTATAAGCTTTTACCGGAGCTTTTTTGGCTTCGATACTCGCCATGATCCTGCTTTTGAAATTGGCTGAAGGTTTCTCGCTTCCTGCTTCATTCAGCAACTTCTTAATGAGCTCTTCCTCGCGGTTAAATTGCTTTTCCATTCTTATTTTCAATTTCAGGTTTGATATAAGACTGAAGCAAGTTAAATAACTTTTTCCTGCTTCGGTATAATTTTATTTTAATATTGTCTTCCGTCAGGCCGGTGATTTCGGCAATTTCCTTAACAGCCAGTTCCTCGAAATAGTACATTTCGATCAATGCCGCATCCTTTCCAGGGAGTTCGGCAATACATCTGCTAATCATTTCCTTCCTTTCTTCCTGCAGCATAAAATCGAGTCCGTTTTCGATTCCGTCAAGATCATCGGAGGTGATCTCTTCAACTAACTGAAAACTTTGTTCCCGTTTGTTCTTTTTGATCCTGTCCAGACTTTTATGATAAACGATCCTATAGAGCCAGGACGAGAATTTTGCCTCACCGCGAAAGCCCGCCAACGAATCAAAAGCCTTTATAAAACTATCCTGTGCCACCTCTTCTGCCTCTTCTCTATGTTTTACAATTCGAAGGGCAATGCTAAACACGAAGTTCTGGTAACGATCCACCAGCTCCCCAAATGCTGGGGTCTCCCCTGCCAGAGTTCTTTCTATCAGATATTGGTCAGTGTTCTTGATCATTTTTCTATAAGACGACGAGAATCGAAAACCGGTTACAAAAGATTTCCAAATAAATTTACGCATTTTTGTAACCGCATTTGAAAAGCAGGCGTCCTAATAGAAAACGAACAATTATTTTCACAATTAAAAATCAAAACTATGGGATCTGAAGTAATTATAATGCCTATCATTTTCGGTGTAATTTTCGGGATGTTCTATTTGTATATCTCCGCTAGAAACCGCGAACGCCTCGCGCTTATTGAAAAAGGTGCCGATGCGAGTATCTTTTACAGCGCCAGGAAAAGTGTTACCCCTGTATGGAAAGTTATTGTGGTAAACCTGGGAATGTTGCTTATGGGGATCGGGGTTGGAATCTTTTTAGCCAATCTTTTCGCCGACAGCTTCGGAATGGATGAAGACGTGGCCTATCCGGGTACGATCTTTCTTTTGGCAGGAATTGGTTTATTGGCCGGTTTCTTTGTCACCAAAAAACTTAACAGCGATGCTTAATTCTTTAAGACTACTGTTTGTCTCCCGGGCCTCGTCCCGGGATTTTTTGTTTCCAGGCAGAGCGGAAGCGGATTTTTACTAATTTTAACGCACTAACCAAACTAACCGACAAATGAAAAAGTTCGCGATCGAAATCAAATGGGGAATTATATTTACTCTGGTTTCCCTTCTCTGGATCTATATGGAAAAAGCCCTTGGCTGGCATGACGAACTCATCGCGAAACAGGCAATTTATACCAATTTCTTTGCGATCGTAGCAATAATCCTGTACATCCTCGCTCTACTTGATAAACGAAGAAATTTTTACCACGGAAAAATAACCTGGACACAGGGATTTATTTCAGGTGTTGTACTGAGCGTGGTCGTAGCGATTCTCTCTCCCCTGGCGCAGTATATTTCTATGGAATATATCAGCCCCGATTATTTCGCCCATATGATTTCCTATACCGTGGAAAGCGGGCGAATGTCACAGGAAGCCGCTGAAGGCTACTTCAACCTGAAATCTTATATGCTGCAATCCTTTTTCTTTGCGATGGCCGTGGGAACAGTAACCTCAGCTATTGTAGCGCTGATTGTAAGAAGAAAGTAATTTCAATGGACAATTGATAATTGATTATTGAAAATGCCGGCTGATAACTGGACCTGCAATCACAATATCTTGCGTCAAGCAGAACTAGTTTGCTCTCCCTATAAATTTTAAAATGGCCTATCGAAAGTTTTACAAAGAATTTGAAGCGAAATCTCCGTAAAATTTCAGGCTGTTTGAATCTGCCTTTGGCAGATGAGTTCCAGAAATTTAGGAGGTAAGCGATAAATTCCCGGAAAACTTTCGTAAGCCTAGACCTTTTTGTTTCTTTTTCCGGCGATGGGAAAAAGAAAGAATATAAACTTATATAATCAGGATCTTATAATTTTAAGCAATAGGTTAGGATCGGGACAATTTTGAAGATATTCCTCCCTATCCTCTCTTTTCACAACTCCTGGAAAATCACCTTCTCTGCCCTGTAAGTCTTCAATAATCTGAAAATGAAAATGCGGAGCATAATCACCGTTTTCATGAAAATTACCCAGTTGTGCAATTTTTTCACCGGCTTTAAATTCCTGACCAGGCTCCAGATTATCGAGTGATTTTCGGGCAAGATGTCCGTATAATGTATAGAATTCGCGATTTTCAATGTTGTGTTTCAGAATAATCGTGGGACCATAATCCCCGAAATTATCATTATCCCTGAAACTATGCACCTCCGCATCGAGCACACTTAGAATAGGTGTTCCCGCAGGCACCCATATATCAAGACCAATATGAATATTCCTGTTCTGTTCGGGATTATTGAAAAGGTCACTGCGCTTATAAAGGGTTCTCACCTCATCATAACCCCCGTATGCCCCACTAGCATTGTGGTTCTTCAGGTATTCATCTATAAAAACAGAAAATGCCTCCGAAGAAGCAACCTCAAGTTTGAGTAAATCTGGATTCTCTTCTGAAAGATCTATAGCGGTAAAATCTTCCATTTGATAACCTCCGGTCACCGGCGTAAATCCAGCAGTCAATCTGCTCAAAAATTCCGAAAAATTATACATACATCTGGTTTGAGGGCCAAATGTAATTCTCCCCGATTAATTTACCAATACATCGCTAAAATTTGCTTTGATGGTAATATTACCATTTCCCTCACGGGATTTATTGAATCCGTTAAGCATCTCATTATCATAAGATTTGCTTGTTTTCAGGCTCAGGCTTTTCGGATATTTTATAGAACTCTGCATCCCGTTATAGCTAAAGTTAAAAGCGGTATCAGGCACCGAAAGTTCCAGGTCACTGTTTTCAAGGCTTATAGTCAGGGTTTCGAATCCCGCGCCTATATTATTGATGTCAAGTTTCCCAAAAGAACCCGAAAGCACTCCTGTTTTCTGAAGTTCATTGATAAGAATATCACTGGAGTTCGAGTTGAGCTTTATGCTCACTACTTTATCTATACTGCAGTTCTTCACGAACTGGGTGGACAGCACGCCATATTCCCATACTCCGATCTTCACCGGAGAATACGCTACTTTGATATTCGTGTTTTTACCCGATATCCGATTGGCTGAAAGCCGACTGTGGGAAATGTCGGCTTTCAGGTTTTTCACATTACTGCTGAGTTTAAGTTCACCATGGCGAACATTCAGGTCTAATTTGGCATCTTTGGGAACTTTGATCCTGATGGTGCGTTTCGATTTCACCTCGTCTCCATTGATGATGATCACATTGCCTTCAGAATCGCCATACTTAGCTTCCATCTGTTTGCCGAATTCTTCGCCCCAGGCTTCCATTTGCTTTCCGAATTCTTCACCCCAGGCTTCCATATCTTTTCCGAAATCCTCGCCCCAGGCTTCCATTTTGACCTCATATTCCTTGCTGATCTTTTCGGAATCCTTCTCCATTTTTTCTGCCCATTTCTCCATTTTTTCCTCGAAATCCTTTCCGAATTTCTTCTCAAAATTGGCCTCCCACTTCTCCATATATTTATCCCCATCCTTTTTATAGGCTTCATAATCGAATTTCATATCCTTCATATTCTCGGCAAATTCGGGTGGTAATGGGTGTTCAGAAATATTGGCCAGGATAGGCGCCACAAGATTGTTCATCAGCGGCTCCATCATTCCGGGCAGCTTTGAAAGGGGTTCCTGTAACCCGCTCAGGTCCATATCGGGTAAAGCCATATTCATGTTGCCATACATTCCGCCGCCAGATTCGATCTTTACATTTGTAGCCGAACCGGAGGTGGTAAGGTCCCAGGCATCCAGCATCTTCTGGATTTCTTCTTTGGAAGCTTCCTCACCTTCCAAAGTGGCTTCAATTTGCACCTGGTTCTTATCCCAGTTTTCAATGATCACATTGGTATGCCGGGAATCAATGCTGACGCTAACATCTGATTTGGTATCATATGTCTTACTCAGCTTTTTGCTTTGAGCATAGCTTCCTGCAGTGATGAACAGCAGGAAGAGCAATGCCAGATTAAGCCTCATAGTTTTCATATCTCTCGTTTTTTGATTGTTTTAATTCGTTTAATTTGTTCTTTAATTTCTTGAGAAGATCCAGTCTTAGCTGAAGGTTCGCGATCATCGCCTCGACGGTTTCTTCGTTTATACCAGATTGCTGAATTTCATTATTAAGCCTGTTATACTCGCTATCCAGTGTTTCCAGTTTGCTCATAAATGCATCTATTAGTTCTTTATTTTCGGGAGTGATATCCAGCTTGGCCAGCTGAATGTTCACACTCGCCATATAATAATCTTCGATTTTCTTGAATTCCGGGGAATCATCACTGAGCCTGTATTCCTGTTCGGGAGCAGCTTTTTGAGCCTCCTCTTTTACCGGAGTGTCTGCAATCTGGTTTTCGGACTGCAGCGGTGTGGGCTTATTATTCAGAAAATAAAATCCCACTCCCAGGGCCACTACCAGTACGGCAGCGATCTTCAAAAACTGATAATAAGAGGTTTTCTTTTTTTGCTGTGGAAAAGCCTCCTCCAGCCGGGCCTCAAATCTTTTTTGATGGCCTTTGTTCAGTTTTTTTCCTTTTCCGAGTTCCTCATTTCGGAACATTTCCCTAATATCCTGTCCCATTTCTTAAAGTTTTTAGTTCGTCCTGCAATTTCTTTTTTCCTCTGTGTACCAGGGTGCGCGAGGCCACCTGGGTAATATTCAGTATTTCTCCTATTTCTTCGTGATCATATCCTTCTATCAGATAAAGCATCAGAGGATATTTATATTTTTCGGGCAGATTCTCAATCTTCTTCTTTACCTGCTCCACTCCTATTTCGTCATCCACCTGCCAGTCCTCCTGTTCATCTACTGTTCCCAGTATTTGTTCATTGATCGAGATCAGTTCCAGTTTCTTCGCTTTCAGCTTATCCAGGCATTTATTGATGACAATTCGTTTCAGCCACGCCCCGAAGCTTACCTCTCCGTTGAACTGATGTAGCTTCTGAAATGCCTTTATAAAAGCTTCCTGCATGGCATCTTCGGCTTCCATCGTATCGTTCATAAATCGCAGCGCCACATAATACATGCCTTCGCAATACTTATTGTAGAGCTTCAGCTGTGCCCGCCGGTCGTTTTCCCTACAAGCTTCTATTAGCTTATGTTGTATCAACTTTATTTAACTTTTGATGGGTTAGTTCACTTTAAAGACGAGCCAAAAAAGCCCGCGTTGCAAAATTTCCGAAAAATTTTAAGATTCTTAGTATCTTTCTGAATAAGAACCGTTTTTAATTCATCCTGAAATGGTCTGATTCTTGAATTCTACTGATTATGAGCAGAAATGTATTACGAATATTGAAAATACTTTTTGCCGCGGTGGTTTTTACCGTGATCGCGATCTTTATCTTGCGGTACAGTACCAAGATACATAGCCCCGAAGATACCTCTACCTATACCGAAGGCGACCTGAAAATGGAAGTTTTCTATAATCGGCCCTATAAGAAGGACCGCGAGATCTTTGGCAGACTTGTGCCTTACGATACGGTATGGAGAACAGGTGCCAATGAGGCCACTACTTTTAAAACGAATAAGGATATTCTCGTAGATGGTACGTTGCTGAAAGCAGGTAAATATACCCTGTGGACGATTCCCGGAGAGGAAAGCTGGAAAGTGATCTTTAATTCGAAAATGTATCCCTGGGGAATTAATTTCGACAGAAAAGCCTACCGGAATCCCAAATTTGATGCACTGGTGCTGGAAAGGCCCGTGGAAAAGCTTGAAAAGCCTTTGGAACAGTTCACAATAACTTTTAAAAAATCGGGCGAATTTATCCACCTGGACCTGGAATGGGATATGACCAAAATTTCTGTTCCCATAAAACCGGTAAATTCAGAATAAAAAGATAGTAACCAGAATATTTCTCTGGTTTCCTTTTATAATATCAAAACCTCACAGGTTTTTTGAAACCTGTGAGGTTTATTAAAATAAGACCCTGAAACAGATTCAGGTTTTTCTAAATTAAAGCTATTCGTCCAGCAATAAGTTAAGTGTTACATCTATATTATCACGGGTAGCCCTGGAATACGGACAAATCTCATGAGCTTCATTTACGAGCTCTTCTCCTTTCTCCACATCAACACCGGGAAGGTAAGAATCGAGTACCACGGCAAGCTGTAGCTCGTCTTCTTCGGTTTTTCCAAGCTTGACGGTTGCGGTCACACTGAAATCTCCAAGATCAATGCCCTGTTTTTCAGCAATTTCTTCAAGGGCGCTTCCGAAGCAGGCCGAAAAAGCAGCGCCAAAAAGTTGCTCGGCATTGGTATTTTTTCCTCCTTCACCTCCAAGGCCTTGTGGATGGCTCAGTTGCAGATCTATCGCGCCATCTTCACTTTTGGTATGTCCCTTCCGGCCGCCGGTAGTAGTTACCTTCGTTTTGTATAATGTTTTCATCTCTTGAATTAATTTAAGTAATTTAGGTTTTCTCAATATACCATGCATTGTAGAATGCGGCCTAACGGGAATTCTTAAATTTGTCTTAAATATCAGAAGCGTCTTGAACGAAAAAAAAGAAAATTCAGCCTTAAGTGAATCGGGAAACCAACCTGAAGCAAAGAATGTCAGCAATACCTCTGCGCAGCGGATCAGGAGTTTCAGAAAAAAACGATTTAAAGAAGAAGAACTGTTGGAACAATTGCTAAAAGGCAACAAAACCGCGTTGGGAAGAGCGATCACGCTTATAGAAAGCAATCAGAAAAACCATCAGGAACAGGCCAATTTCATCCTGAAAAAAGCACTGCCTTTTTCCCAAAAATCGATCAGAATTGGCATTACAGGCGTACCCGGTGTAGGCAAAAGTACTTTTATCGAAAGCATCGGAAGTCACCTTATCTCGCAGGGTAAAAAAGTTGCCGTGCTGGCGGTTGATCCCAGCAGTTCAGTTTCCCACGGAAGCATTTTAGGCGACAAGACGCGAATGGAAAATCTTGTGAAGGAACCGAATGCCTTTATTCGCCCTTCTCCCAGTGGTGATTCTCTGGGTGGCGTGGCTCGTAAAACGCGGGAAAGTATTGTTTTGTGTGAAGCCGCCGGATTTGACATTATTCTTATCGAAACTGTGGGCGTGGGACAAAGCGAAACCACCGTTCATAGCATGACCGATTTTTTCCTCTTGCTGAAACTGGCAGGCGCCGGCGATGAACTTCAGGGGATCAAAAGAGGGATCATGGAAATGGCCGATGCCATTGTCATCAATAAAGCCGATGGTGAAAACCTTAAAGCTGCCCGGGAAGCAAAACTGGAATTCAAACGCGCCCTTCACCTGTACCCGGCAAAGGAAAGTGGCTGGAAACCTTCGGTAAAACTCTGCAGTGCGCTTTATAATGAAGGAATAGAAAACATTTGGAAAATGATCTCCAATTTCAAGGAAGAGGTGGAAAAGAACGGCTATTTCCTTAAAAATCGCCAGGAACAGAATAAATTCTGGATGTACCAGACCATCAATGATTACCTGAAGAGCCGTTTTTATGAAAATACAGAAGTAAAAGAAGCATTAAAAGAACAGCTGAAGCTAATAGAGGAAAATAAAACCACGGCCTTTGCCGCAGCAAAATATCTTTTAAAGCTGGCTTAAATATTCCTTTTTCCAAAATACCGGCGAAAAAGCTTCAGCCAGAGCAGGTAAAAAAGATAGCCTAAGAATTCCACCGAATATCCATCCGGTCAACACATCTCCGGGATAATGTACACCCAGATAAATTCGGCTATAGGAAACCAGCAATGCCCAAAACACCAGGACCAGGAGTAGATATTTATAGAATCTTCTGAAGATAAGCCCGAGAAAAACCACCACTCCCATGGAGTTCGCGGCATGTGCCGAAAAAAATCCGAAGCGGCCGCAACGGGCAGCCACAAAACGGGCAAGTTCCATCACCCCTTCCTGCCTGCAGGGCCTCGCCCTCTCAAAACCATGCTTGAAGAGATTCGCCAGCTGATCGGTAGCCGTTATCAGCAGCGCCACTATCACGATTGTGAACAAAGTAGGTTTCCAGCCCAATTTTTTAAAGAGCAGGAACAGCAGGATCGCATAAAAGGGAATTGCCATCCATTTATCGCTGATGGCTATCCAAAGCCAGTCCCAATGCTCTGATCCGAGATTATTGAGATAAAGGAATAATTCCCTGTCTAATGCCGCCAGTTTTTCCATTACTCCCGCTCGTATCGGCTCACTTCGCGATCATAGAATTCATTGGCCTGGCTGATCAGGCTTTCGGCCTCACTGGAAAGTTCGTCTTCATCGGCCTTATCGAATTCTTCCATCCATTCCACCTCATCATTTTCAAGATTGATGATAAACCGCGGATATTCAGTATGAATTACAAAAATTGAATCGGGAAAATCGGTATTATCACCGAGTATAAATTTAGGAAGCTCCATAAGCTGTTTTTCTTTCTTTTTGATGAATTAATTTTTTGCTTAGATAATTGAATCTAAAATACAATAATAAAGCAGAGGAAGTCAGCCCTGCAAATAATCCCAACCAAATGCCCATACTGCCCATTCTCTCGGGTTGCCCGAAGAAGAAACTCACGGGGAAACCGATAATCCAATAAGCGATAAAACAGATCACTGTGGGGATCTTCACATCCTGAAGGCCTCTCAAAGCCCCGAGAATAACCACCTGAATACCATCGCTCAGCTGAAAGAGCGCGGCTATGATCAGCAGTTGTGAAGCGAGTGCGATCACCTCTATGTTGTCTATATAAAAAGCAGGAAGAATATCTTTCAGCAAAATGAACAAAATCGCAAAAACGGCTTCGATCAGGAATACCAGTAAAAAGATGGAATAGCCAATCCTTCTGAGTTCCCGGTATTTCTTCAGTCCCACCTGATTCCCCACTCTTATAGTAGCGGTAACACCCAAACCTACCGCTATCATAAAGGTCATCGAAGCAAGGTTGAGGGCGATCTGATTCGCTGCCTGTGGATTAGTCCCAAGATTTCCGGCAAGGAAGATCGTCGCTGTGAAAATTGCTACTTCAAAAAGCATTTGCAGCGCAGTGGGAAAGCCCAAAGAAAGCAGTCTTTTGAAAATATCCAGTTTGAGCATTTCTTTCTTCGACCATTTGAAATATTCAGAAAACTTAGATTTTCTCCTAAGAATTTCCCAGATAAACCAAAGCATAAAAAATCGGGAGATCAACGTTCCCCACGCGGCTCCTTCCAATTCCAGCCTCGGAAAGATCCAGACTCCATAAATCAATAAGTAATTGAAAACGACATTCACCACATTTGCGATTAGCGTGGCATACATGGCATACCGTGTTTGCGAAAGACCATCTGCAAATTGCTTAAATGCCTGGAACACCATCAGCGGGATCATAGACAAGGCCACAATATTCAAATATGGGATTGCCAGTTCCACCACCTCCGGCGGTTGATCCAGATAGTATAGAAGCGGTTTAGCCACCAGCAGTAAAAGAAACAGGAAGATTCCGTTAATCGTGGATAGGATAAGTCCGTGATGGAAGTAACTTCGGCCGCCCTCGAGATCTTCGGCCCCATCAGCTTCGGCAATTAAAGGAGTAATAGCAAAAGAAAAACCTATTCCCAGGGACATGGCAATAAAAACCAGGGCATTTCCCAGGGACACGGCGGCAAGAGGTGCCGCTCCCAGGCGTCCCACCATCAAATTATCAGCTAGTCCAACCATTACATGGCCCAACTGCCCGAGCATGACGGGATAGGCTATATACAGGTTTCTACTGAATTCTTTTGTATAGGCGTTTAGCTGCAAAACTGAAATTTAGTCCGCAAAGGTAGGGCCTTTTTGTTTTTCTCTGAAAAAGCTTTTTCTAATTTGGTGTGGCTGCCGAAGGAGAATTTTTGTCTGTATCGAAACCATACTTATCTACCAGGTATATCATCGAAGCCATGGTAGCCGCACCAAGTTCAAGTTCTCGTTTATCAATTTTATCAAAAGTATCGTTCGCTGCATGATGATAATCAAAATAACGCTGCGAATCGGGTCTCAGGCCGGCAAGAACGGTAGACCCTCCTTTCAGCGGACCAATATCAGCTCCGGATTCTCCTCTACTGAAATAATGGATAAGATAAGGTTCAAAAAGAGGTTTCCACGACTCTATCTTCTGAAATTGTGAATCATTCGCCACGATACCAAAGCCTCGGGGCGTAAATCCTCCCGAATCACTTTCCAGGGCAAACACATGGTTTTCTCCTTTTTGTTTTGCTACTTCGGCATATTTTTTTCCTCCGCGAAGGCCATTCTCCTCATTCATGAAAAGCACCACCCGCAGTGTATTTTTCGGACGGTAACCGATTTCCTTCAGCAGACGCAATACCTCCATAGATTGTACCACTCCGGCGCCATCGTCATGAGAACCGTCTCCAAGGTCCCAGGAATCAAGGTGCCCTCCCACGACCATAATCGTTTCAGGATGTTCACTTCCGGTGATTTCTCCAATTACATTATAAGATTGCACATCTTCATGCTGCTTGCAATTCAGTTTAAAATAAAGTTCAGTATTTTTCTGAATTTTAAGGAGTCCGCTAAGATATTCAGCATCATTGGTAGAAATCGCTGCCGCAGGGATCCTTTCATTTACCGGCTGATCGCCATAACTCATATTCCCGGTATGCGGAAAATCGTCCAGGCGCAGGTTCATGGAACGAACGATCACTCCCACAGCGCCATATTTGGCTGCTTCTCTGGCTCCAGCAGTTCGCTGATCAACATTGTGCCCATAAGCTTCGAAGGTGTTTATTAGATCGGCTTTCATGGGACGATTGAAGAAAACGATCTTTCCTTCAATATTTTCTCTTCCATATTCCGCCAGGTCATCAATTCCCTGCACCTCTATCACTTTGGCCTTTACCCCTCCGGCAGGCGTAGGCACAGAACTGCCAAGTGCTGCGATATTGATATTTCTGGTAGCGCCGGGTCCCGTTTGAATATAACCGAACTCTCTTTCTCCACGAGTCCATTTCGGCACCATCACCGGCTGCAACCAAACCTTATCCAGACCCAGCTTTTCAAGTTCAGCCTTAGTATATTCCACGGCCTGCTGGGCTTCAAAAGACCCGGAAAGCCTTCCGCCGATCTCGTTTGACAAATGGTCAAGCCAGTCATAACTCCTGCCGTTGAGCAGGGACATATCATAAATTTTTCGGATGTTCAGTGAATCCAAGTTTACATCATTCTGGGCGAAAGCTGAAACACCGATGAACAGAAATATAAATAACGTCTTAAAAGATTTCATGGTACTAATTTGAGCTGCTAAAATAAAATTTAAATTCTGGAATTTTTTAAAGTTTTTAGTCGAAAACTAGTCCTTTTTTAACTGCTCGCGATATTCGTCCATATTTCTCTTCACTTCGGGTGAAGGTGGCGGTTCTTTGACATCTTCATATTTGGTAAGTTCTTCAAAAAGTATCTTTGCCACCAGGTATCTTGCTGAAGCTTTGCTGTCGGCAGGAATAAGGTACCAGGGAGCTTTTGCAGTGGAGGTATTGTTGATGGCTTCCTCATAACTAAACTGATATTGGCTCCAAATCCTGCGTTCCTCCAAATCTCCGGGAGAAAATTTCCATATTTTATTAGGTTTATCCAGTCTTCTCAACAAACGGTTTTTTTGTTCCTCCTTTGAAAGATGAAGGAAAAATTTAAAGATGATGGTTCCGTTTTCTGCAAGATGTTCTTCAAAATGACGTATTTCTTTAAAGCGCATTTTCCAGAAATCTTCATCGATATCTTTAACAGAATGTACATAAGGAAGGTTTTCATTCAAGATATATTCGGGATGTACCCTCGTTACCAGTACATTTTCATAATGCGTACGATTAAAAACGCCGAACTTTCCTCTTTCAGGCAATGCCACATAATGACGCCATAAGTAGTCGTGACGCAGTTCATTTGAAGAAGGTGTCTTGAAACTATGCACAACCACTCCCCTGCTGTTGAAATCTTTGAACACCTCACGAATCAGGCTGTCCTTGCCCGCAGTATCCATTCCCTGAAGACAGATCAAAACCGAATATTTCCCGTGGGCATAAAGTTTATCCTGCCAGTCTCCAAGATCTTTCCGGATCTTTCGCATCTCCTTCTTTATTTTTTTCTTCGAAGTTTCCAGGTCAAGAAGTGTCTCTTTTTCCGAAAGTTTGACATCTTCTTCCACCCTGATATCGTGAATGGTCAATATTGCGCATAGGCTGTTGTTTTTGCTATTAAATATACGATCTTATCAGATTTAAATTTTTTATCTTCGCAGCAAAGAAATTTATCTTGAACGAAGCAGAAAAACAAGACATAATTGAGAAAGTTACCACTTTGCTCAAGGAGATACCTTCTTCACTTGATGTAGTTCGAAATGGCGGCAACCGGGACCGTAGATTTCGCTATCTCGCCAGACATATGGTAAAAAAAGCCATCGAAAAAGATGCGCTAATCGTTTCTGAAAACGGAAAAGGGATTGCCATTCTTTTCAAAACCAGCAAGAAAGATACTAATATCTGGAAAGATCTGTGGGCGCAACTGGGGTTGGTGATCAATGTCACCGGTATCACCAATGCCGTGAATATTCTTAAAACCCAAAATTATATCAAGAATCAAAGGCCTCAGCAGGGAGAATATCTATACTGCTGGTTCTGGGGAATTTTAAAGGAATCTCGTGGCGCCGAAACTCAGGTTGGGAAAGAAATGAAAGATGAGTTTTTCCGAATAGCTCATGAAACAGGCCTTACTCTCTATGCCGAAACCCGAGGCAGAACGAATTCTATCGTGTACCAAAGAGTAGGATTTGAACTTTTTCATGAATGGGATCACCCAAGCGGCGACACCATGTATTTCTTAAAATACGATCCGAAACACAATAAAAAACCTGTTACTGCTGAAAAATCCACTTAATCCTGGATTTTTTTTCTCCCATCATCTCATACCTTTCATACCGTGGAGAGACAATTGCAGTGGCTGCTCCCAGTACAAACGCTTTGCTTATCCCGTCAAAAGAAGGCAAAAAAACAGCTAAAATCCAGTCAAGAAATAAAAAGACAACACAGAATATGGCTGTGCTGATAAGAAAATTTACAGTTCTATCATTCATTTTCAAACATTGGGATTAAAATCGGCTGCCAAATAATTTTACATCTTCGTCAGTGATCTCCTTTCCACCAAGAATAATAAGGCGTTCAATTACATTGCGAAGTTCCCTTACATTCCCGCGCCATTCATTATCTTTTAAGACATTGACGGCTTCGGGTGTGAATTCCTTTTTATTGGTTCCCTGCTCCTGAGCGATCTTTTCACTGAAATACTCTATCAGCAAAGGAATATCATCCTTGCGTTCCTTTAGCGGCGGTACTTCAATTAAAATTACAGCGAGCCGGTGATACAGATCTTCCCTGAAATTGTTCTCTTCGATCTCTTTTTTCAGGTTCTTATTGGTCGCGGCGATCACCCGTACATCTATCTTAATATCCTTGTCGCTTCCTACCCTGGAAATCTTATTCTCCTGCAGTGCTCTTAAAACCTTTGCCTGCGCGGAAAGACTCATGTCACCAATCTCATCGAGAAAGATCGTCCCTTTATTGGCGGCCTCAAATTTCCCTGCACGGTCTTTATTGGCAGAGGTAAAAGCCCCTTTTACATGTCCGAAAAGTTCGCTTTCGATAAGCTCTGACGGAATTGCCGCACAGTTCACTTCTATCATCGGGCCTTTGGAGCGGTCGCTTTTTTGATGCAGCCAATGTGCCACGAGTTCTTTTCCGGTTCCGTTGGGTCCGGTAATAAGCACCCGCGCATCGGTATGTGCCACCTTCTCGATCATGTCCTTGATCTGATTGATAGCCTGAGATTGCCCGATCATTTCATAATTCTTACTTACTTTTTTCTTCAGGCGGGTATTTTCGGCCACAAGTTCTTTGCGATCCAGGGCATGGCGAACCGTATTGAGCAGCCGGTTAAGGTCAGGCGGTTTGGAAATATAGTCAAAAGCCCCCATTTTCATGGTATTGACAGCGGTATCCAGATCGCCGTGCCCCGAGATCATCACTACGGGAACTTCAGGTTTTATCTTTTTGATCGCTTCCAGTACCTCAACACCATCCATTTTAGGCATTTTGATATCGCACAATATCAGGTCATAATCTTCATTTTTGATCTTTTCCATTCCGGCAAGGCCGTCTTCGGCTTCCGTCACTTCATATTCCTTGCTCTCTTCGGTGAGTATTTTGTTTAATACTCTACGAATGGAGGCCTCGTCTTCTATCAATAATATTTTTGCCATCAGAATATTGTAAATTTTAATCCGCTTCGGGCATAGATCGAATTCTTGTCATTTATAGTATAGATACTATTTTTCTTCTTATCCCTGAAACGAATATCGTTCAAAATTGTGTTGCCGGCATACAGGTAAAATTTCAGATGATCGGTAAAGCTGTATTCATAACCCACCCCACTAAGAACAACCGTCATGGAAATACTTCGGGCGATCTTGTCACTATTGGGTTTCAGCGGTGTAACATCAAAATCTTCCTGTATGTTCGCAAAGAATCCGTCAAGGGTCACAAAAGCCTGAACGGCATTCTTTTCATTAAAATAATATTTTAAATTAGACTTTGGGGTACCCACCATATAAGACCAGTTCTCATTCCATCTTTTATAATAATTTATGATTGGCAGCGGAAAAGGAAATCCGGTGGTGGTGGAATACCGAAGTCCAAGAATAAGCCTCCAGGGCTCATAATATTTGTCTTCTTCCTTTATTTTTATGAAATAGATCGAGCCCGTATAGATAAAATCATCATTGATGGCTTTATCAAGGGTAAAATTGGAAGCGACCTTCACCCCTGCTTCGGCACCAAACCTCCAGAATTCATTCATCTCGAAAGTATAGCCCAGGCTTGCCGTAAAAGACTGAAAACGGTCCAGGTCATAGGTTTGAAAAGCAGCCGGATCTTCATATTCGAAATTCACATTCCGGTATTCCAGCCCCGGCACCAGATAAGTTCCCTCTTTAAGTTCGATAGGCAAAGCCACCGACGCACGAAATCTTCGGAAGGAATTATCAGAAGAAGATTGCGGAAAATAAGTGTATTCCAGCCTCGCGAGGTCGGTATTTTGTCCCTTTGCGGTCAAAAAAGCACCAAGAAGTGC
The DNA here is from genome assembly GCA_963741865.1 of uncultured Flavobacteriaceae bacterium. Lineage (GTDB taxonomy): Bacteria > Bacteroidota > Bacteroidia > Flavobacteriales > Flavobacteriaceae > Christiangramia. The sequence goes on along the minus strand of CAVUJP010000017.1, from coordinate 800,855 downwards.
CAAAACAATAAAAATTTTACTCCCTTTCATCATCATTTTCAATTTTATTCCCCGGCGGATAAAACATATGCACATCCCTTTGAGGGAACGGAATAGTAATATCGTTGAGTTTGAATTTATTATTGATCTTGAATCTCAGTTCACTTTTTACCTTCGGGTCCACAAAACTGTCAGATACATAGAAGTGCAGTCCAAAAAGCAGGGCAGAATCTCCGAAATCTTCGAACAGCACAAAGGGTTCGGGCTTTTTTAAAATTCCTTTCTGTTCCCGGGCACATTCCAGCAGGATTTCCCTCACCCTTTCGACATCACTGCCATAGGCCACCCCTACTTTAACCGTTTCACGCGTCGTCTTGTGATTTTGCGTAAAATTGTAAACGGTATCACTAATGAATTTATGATTGGGAATGATCATTACCTTGTCATCTCTTGTAAGTGCCCTGGTGGTACGAAGTTTTATTTCAAAAACTCTCGCCACCCTGCCCTCAAGCTCGATCACGTCGCCTACTAAAAGTGATTTATCCAGAATGATAAAAATACCGCCGATCACATCCTGGAACAACTCCTGCAGAGCCAGGCCAATTCCCACAAAAAGCGCTGCCGAAGCGGTTAGAAGAATCGTTATATCGATCCCTGTTGAACTGAGCGTGATAAGGATCACCACCAGATACACGAAATATTTAATGAATTTGAAGACACTGATGAACTTCAGTTTGTCTTCTTCCATCAATTTTGAGGTGATAAAGGAACGGATAATCCTCAAGAGCAGACTCGTAAGGACAAATACAAGGATTATAATAATGACATGACCCACCGAAATAGTAACATCCTCGCCACCAATATTATAAGTATAGCCGAATTCCCAGAACTGCTTTATGCTGCCCCAGATGTCATTCTGAATAACTTCAGTTACCTTATCTTTTGCCGTTTGATCCTGCATTCCTAATCTTCAGTTAATATTTAAGCCACTTGTAGATCTCTTTATAAGTGGGTTTTTTACCATACATAAGTATTCCCACCCGATAGATTTTAGCCGAAAGCCAGAGTACTCCAAAATTAGTCGCGATAAGCAGCACAATGCTTATCAAGATCTCATACCATGGAACCCCAAAAGGAATTCTCATCAACATCACGATGGGTGAAGTAAGCGGAATCATAGAAAAAATAGTAGAAACCGTTCCATGTGGATTTTCCACTACCGAAAAGAAACCAACATAAATTCCCAGAACAAGAGGAATAATTATCGGAAACATAAACTGTTGCGTATCGGTCTCACTATCTACTGCCGCACCGATTGCCGCGTAAATAGAGCTATATAGAAAATAGCCCCCTATAAAATAAATAATGAAAAAGCTAAGCAGGCTCGCGTAAGGCAGTTTCAGAATATCTATCATTAGCTGCTGTAATTCAGGTTGGGGCATATTATCCATAGCAGCGGTGGCAGGAGTTTGTGCAGCCATAGGATCAATTCCCAGGAATGAGGAGACTCCCACAAGTAAGAAGAATCCAAGAATTATCCAAATAGTGAATTGTGTGATTCCTGCAAGAGAGGTTCCGGTCACTTTCCCCAGCAACAGCTGAAAAGGTTTCACCGAAGACACAATAATTTCAATAATGCGGTTGGTCTTTTCCTCGATCACACTTCGCATCACCATATTCCCATAAATAATGATGAACATCATAAGCAGGTAGCCCGCGGCGCCACCGAAAAACATCTTGATGTAATTTGACATTTTTGAACTTCGCTGGCCCGAAAAATTCCTTATTTCCATGCTTACATGCTCCCGTGCCTTGTCGAGTTCAGAAACATCGATCCCTTTTCTGATAAGCTGTTCGCGTGTTAATTTATCAGAAATGGTCTTTTCTATATTTTCTACCGTGCCGAAACCCGGAGTTTCCTTTCCGAAGAATTGCACATCTACCGGGGAATCGGCAGTGGCCGGATTTTCGCCAATTTGGATCAACCCGAAATATTCATTATCCAGCACCCTTTGTCGCGCTTCTTCGAGACTTTCGTTTGAAAAATCCAGGTACTGCACCTGCTCCTTATCTTTAAACTCACTGGTGAACATACCCGTTTCATCATGGATGGCGATGATCTTCTGGTCAGTGCTGTTCAGCATGCTTAAATAAGCGATTAGCAGGATCATTCCCACAAAGATCAGCGGACTCAGAAAGGTCATGATGATAAAGGTCTTGTTTCTTACCCTTGCCAGATATTCCCTTTGTATGATTAATCGCAGATTACGCATTTTGTGTGACGGTTTTTATAAAAATATCGTTAACTGAAGGGATCACTTCCACAAAGTGGTTGATCTTCGCCCGGGTGAGTAAAAACTGAATAAGCTCATTTGAAGGTTCATTATCTTTGAGTTTTATACTCAATTTAAGATCATCATTAATGCTCTTGAATTTTGCAGGACCAACTACAAACCTAGATTCAAGCTCGGCTCTCAAAGTGGCTTCATCAACGGCATCAAGCCCAACTTCAAAAGTATTTGACTTATATTCTTTCTTAATTTCTGAAACCTTTCCGTCCAAAAGTTTATTCGATTTATGGATAAGAGCGATGTAATCACAGAGCTCTTCAACGCTTTCCATGCGATGGGTCGAAAACAGGATGGTAGCGCCTTCTTCTTTTAGCTGAAGGATCTCATCCCTGATGATATTGGCGTTTACAGGATCAAAACCGCTGAAAGGTTCATCGAAGATCAGCAATTTCGGCCGGTGCAGAACGGTAATGACAAATTGTACCTTCTGCGCCATTCCCTTAGAAAGTTCCTGGATTTTTTTATCCCACCAGCCTTCGATGCCGAGACGGCCAAACCAGTATTTCAGGCGTTCCTGTGCATCAGCCTTGCTTAAGCCTTTCAGCCTGGCCAGGTAAAGTGCCTGTTCGCCTACTTTCATAGATTTATAGAGCCCTCGTTCTTCAGGCAAATAACCAATCAGCTTAATATCATCTGGCCGTAAGGGCCTGCCGTCAAGATAGATCATGCCTTCATCAGGCATGGTGATCTGGTTGATAATTCGAAGCAAAGTGGTCTTTCCTGCCCCGTTAGGACCGAGCAAACCGAAGATACTTGCTTTGGGAATATTGATTGAAACGTTGTTGAGTGCAGTAAAATTTCCGAAGCGTTTATAGACATTTTCTGCAACCAAAAGATTTTCCATATAGCTTTTTGTAGGAGTGTTAAATATAGATAAAACCTCAGAGAGTAAAGGGCGATTAAGAAGAAATTATAATTTCTGCTGTGGCCTAAAAAACAAAACCCACCCTTAAATAAACTTTAAGGATGGGAAAAAAATTGCTATGAAAAAGAAAAATTATCACTAAAAGACTTAGTGATAATCAAATATATAAATTTTTTCTTAAAATAGACTTTCTAAGAAAACATATCTTTAACTTTTTCAAAGAATGATTTATCGCTTTTTTCGGGATTTGGCTGGAAATTCTCGTCATTGGCCATTCTTTCAAAAAATTCCTGTTGTTCACGGTTTAGAGTTTTTGGCGTCCAAACATTTACGTGCACAAGAAGGTCTCCTTTCCCATAACCGTTAAGACTGGAGATCCCTTTGCCTCTCAATCGCAGAATTTTTCCTGACTGCACACCTTCTTCAACCTTAATACGTACTTTTCCGGTAACGGTATCGATCTCTTTGGAAGTACCTAAAGCAGCTTCAGAAAAACTTATGTAAAGGTCATAATGCAGGTTATCACCTTCCCTCTGCAGCGTTTCATGTTCTTTCTCCTCGATTGCGACCAGTAGGTCTCCGGGAATTCCGTTGCCGGGAGCATCGTTTCCTTTTCCGGAAACCTTCAGCTGCATACCATCTTCCACTCCTGCCGGAATCTTGATGGAAACGGTTTCTTCTTTGGTAAGCATTCCGTGGGCATCGGCATTATCAGGCTTTTTATCAATGATCTGGCCGGTACCGCTACAGTTATTACAGGGAGAAGCTGTTTGCATTCTTCCCAGGATCGTATTGGTAACACGGGTCACCTGGCCGGTACCGTTACAGGTAGGACAGGTTTTATAAGTAGTGCCTGGAGCGTTGACCTTTCGCTTCACCTTTATCTTTTTCTCGCAGCCATTGGCGATCTCTTCCAGGTTCAGGCTAACGCGTATACGCAGGTTACTACCTTTAGCCCGGCGCTGACCACCACCGAAACCTCCGAAGCCGGAGAAACCGCCACCGCCAAAGCCTCCGCCGAAAATATCGCCGAACTGGCTGAAGATATCATCCATATTCATACCTCCGCCGCCGCCAAAACCGCCGCCATCAAAGGCCTGATGACCAAATCGGTCATATTTGGCACGCTTCTGCTCATTACCAAGTACTTCATAAGCCTCGGCAGATTTTTTGAACATTTCCTCGGCTTTCGCATCCCCCGGATTCTTATCGGGATGATACTTCAGAGCCATCTTACGATAGGCTTTTTTTATCTCTGCAGCTGAAGCATTCTTACTTACTCCTAATATTTCGTAATAATCTTCTTTCATGTCGGGATTTTAGGGATGATGTTTTTATTGTCCGGTTACTACTTTCGGGTAACGGATAATTCGTTCACCAAGCTTATAGCCGGGTTCAACAACATCAACAATTTTACCTTTCAGATCATCGGAAGGTGCGGGAATTTGGGTGATAGCTTCATGAACTTCGGCATCAAAGCTTTCTCCTTTTTCTACCTTCATTCTTTCAAGCCCTTTTGCGCGAAGTGTTTCTTTGAGCTTATTATGAATAAGTTCAACACCTTTTATCAGGTTTTCATCCTCTGATTTTTTCAACTCATTTAAAGCCCTGTCAAAATCGTCCATTACCGGCAGCATGGCAGTCATTACTTCCTGATTGGCAGTTTTGAATAATTCAAGTCTTTCTTTTGAGGTTCGTCTCTTATAATTCTCGAATTCGGCAAAAAGTCTTAGAAATTTATCTTTTTCTTTCTGAAGGTCTTCTTTCAGGCGTTCTTCTTCGGTGAGTTCTTCCTGAGGATTTCCACTTTCTTCCCCTTCCTTGCCAGAGTCTTCCACTTCGTCAATGGCCTGATCGATGGCTTCTTCCACCTGATCTTTCACCTCTTCTTTATCTTTTTGAGCTTTATCTTTCTTACTCATTATTTTTTTTAATTTTTCTTTCAATCCCATTTGGTCAAAATCATTGCCAATTATCTGAAAAATGTCAAAATGTCACAAGAGGATAAGCCTTTATTTCTTAAAAGATTTAAATAAAGACTTAGTCTCAAAAATAATATGCTTCAGTTTTTTGAAAATCTGATTCTAGGAAGTGAGATCGGCCAGGGCTCTGGCAAGGTTTTTAAATTTAAAAGTATAGCCTGCACTCTCTATCTTTTCTGCACTCACCAGCTGACTCGACAGCACGATTTCAGACATTTCCCCCAGCAGACCTTTTAAAACAACCGAAGGCACATTTGGCAGCCATACCTTTTTTCCCATCTGCCTGGCCAGTTCCTTCGTTAGCTCTTTATTGGTAACGGGATTTGGCGCCACGGCATTAAATACCCCACTTAAATGATTTTCAATGGCAAACAGAAAAATCCCCGCGAGATCTTCAATATGAATCCATGACTGCCATTGTCTCCCGCTGCCTAAAGGCGCCCCGAGATTAATGGAAACAGGTTTTTTTACTTTTGTAAGCATCCCGCCTTCCTTAGCCAGCACCAATCCGACACGGATTTTTGCAACATCAAGACCTTCTTTTTCAAATTCATCGGCTGCAGCTTCCCATTTTTTCACCACTTCGCCCACGAAAGAATTGGAAGCGGTGGGAAAATCCTCGTGGTAGAGTTTCTCGAGTGAACTGGGATAATACCCAATGGCGCTGGCAGAAATAAAGTCCTCCACCTGATGCTCATTCTCCTGAAGTGCCTTCAGAAGTAAAGCAGCCGTTTCGGTTCGGCTTTTAATAATAGTTCTTTTATAAGAAGGTGACCAGGGCTCGGCAATACTCGCTCCCGCAAGATGAACGATCGTATTTACCTTGTCCAGGCAGCCTGCTTCAATTTCTTCGTTCTTCGGATCCCAGTAAAAGCCCTTGTAATTGTTCTTTTTTGAAATTTTAGATTTACTGGTGGTAAGATAATTTACATCTATTCCTTTTTCATGGCATAACCTGGTGAGTTTTGAACCTATCATTCCTGTTGCACCCGTAATTAATACCCGCATTTTTTCTTGTTAAGATACGATAGCGAAGTTTCATGCAGTAACTTTTATTAGGGGTTTAACGGCGCGGGGCTTAATTTTTAACAGCCCTTAACATTTCACGTTTCCCCGGAGGTCCCGGCAACTTTTCTACCGTAAAGCCGCTGGTGAGCATGGCACGTCTTACGCTCCCCTTGGCTGCATAGGTCACCAGCACTGCGCTTTTCTTCATAGCCCTGTGCATTTTCTGAAAAATCTCCTCGGTCCATAATTCAGGTTGCACCCTGGCTCCAAAAGCGTCAAAATAGATAAGATCATAGCTGTTTTCTACAGAAATTTCCTCGAATTTCTTTTCCTGTTTTTCGAGAGAAAAAGAATCTGTCACTGCCAATTCTTTATCCCAGGTCAGCGCATGCATTTTTTTAAATTCCGCGGCTCGGGTTTCAGCTCCGGCTGCTTCAGGATAATTAAGAACTGAAATTTCCTCTTTAGAAACAGGATAGGCTTCCACCCCGGTATAGTTGATTTTTATATTAAGCTTTTCAGCTTCCAGTAAAGTGAGAAAAGCATTCAATCCAGTTCCAAAACCGATTTCAAGGATCGAAATTCTTTCTTTTTCAGGATGTTTCTCTATGAAATAATAAAGCCCCATTTTCAGAAAAACGTGCCTTGCCTCCTGCACCGCCCCGTGTTTCGAGTGGTACTGCTCGTCCCATTCGGGTAAATGAATGGTGACAGAGCCATCGCCGGTTTTGATGATCTTTCTTTCCAAACTATTCTTTCAATTTCACTCCGTCTGCCATAAAAGCCAATCGGTTTTCCGGCTCTGCAATGGCGGCGATTTCTTCCTCAGTTTTGCCGGCATCTTTGGCAAAATGCTTCTGATCTTCTACCGATACCTGTTCAATATAAGCTTTACCATTTACCACTGCTTCCCGCCCTTCTATATCTTTCGGCACGAAAAAAGCATAATCCTTGAATTGAACCATAGGATCTTTATCGCCGGGAAGGTCGAGCACCATCCAGCAGCCTTTCATCTTGCAAACACTGTTTACCGCTGCCTTAAAAACCACTTCCACGGTATCTCCCGGCTTCAGCGAAGCATATTTTTCTTCCATATCTTTTGCTGAAAGTATCGCGGCAGGATTAAAATCTTCCCCGAATTCTTCGTAAACTCCCGCCATTTCATCGGTGGCGGAATTATTTTCTTTTGATTCTTTACAACCCGAAAGGAAAATAACGAAGCAGGCAAGAAAAAGATAATTCTTCATAATTACTGATTTAATAAGGCTTTGCGTCCAAATTTACCAAAACTTTAGATTTTAATTCTGGCTTTATTTCGGTAAATTTGCCTACTAATTTCTACAATATTAAAAAATATACATCTATGGTCGATATACAAAAAACCTCTACTTCAAAAATCGATAAGGTAAACTTTGACAATCTTGTTTTCGGACAGGTTTTTACCGATCATATGATGGAATGTGATTTCAGGGATGGAAAATGGCAAAAGCCGGTGATCAAGCCTTACGGCCCATTGTGTCTCGAACCTTCGGCCCGTGTTTTTCATTATGGGCAGGCAGTTTTCGAAGGCATGAAAGCCTATAAGGATAAGGATGAAAGAATCTGGCTATTTCGGCCCGACCAGAATTTTCAGCGAATCAACCGTTCCAGTAAACGACTTGCCATTCCTGAATTTCCTGAAGATTACTTCTTCGAATCTCTAAATGAGCTGCTCAAGCTCGACAACAAATGGATCAAGAAAGGCTTTGGAAACAGTCTTTATATCAGGCCTTTTGTGATTGCTACGGAAGCAGGAGTTTCTGCCTCGGCTGCAAAAGAATATAAATTCATGATCATTTGTTCTCCCGCACAGGCATATTACAGCGGCGAAGTGAGGGTAAAATTTTCTGAAAAATTCAGCCGCGCCGCCGATGGAGGCGTAGGTTTTGCCAAGGCAGCCGGAAATTACGGAGCCCAATTCTATCCTACCGATCTGGCCAAAGAAGAAGGTTACCAGCAAATTATCTGGACCGATGCCAATACTCATGAATATCTGGAAGAAGCCGGAACAATGAATATTTTCTTCAGAATCGGGGATAAACTGCTCACCGCTCCTACCAGCGACCGAATTCTTGACGGGGTGACCAGAAAAAGTGTGTTGAAACTCGCCGAGGAATATCACATTGAAACCGAAATTCGCAGAGTTTCTGTTAATGAGATTATTGAAGCCGCCAAAAAAGGTGAATTAAAGGAAATGTTCGGCTCGGGTACCGCCACAGTTATCAATCCTATCGTTGGCTTTGGCCATAAAGGGGAGAAATTCGATCTGCCAAAACTCGAAGATTCCTACGCCCGTTTCTTTAAAGATAAACTGATGAAGATCCAGTATAATGAAGCTGAAGATAAATTCGGCTGGAGATACGAAGTAAAATAAACTAAACAATCCCGGATTTCCCGGGATTTTTTTATTCTCTATTTCGGAGGAAAGATCACCGGCTGTCGGTAAGATTCCTTAGTTTCAGGTTTACCTGAAGGGTTGGCCCTCCAGAAAATCAGGTATCCTCTTTCATCATCGGGCGCATCAAATTTTAGAGTGCCGCTGAAATCAACAAAATCCTCGGTCATCCAGTTCCCCTCCACTTTAATATTGGTCCTGGCAAGTTCATTTCCCTCTTTATCTACAAGTTGTATCGGTGCACTGCCTTCAAAGAACCAGGTTCCCCTGGCCTGGCCTTTAATGGTTAAAGGGGAAGTGACATCCATATTTGGCAGGGGTTTTTCAATTTTTATCTTATCGGTCACCTTTGTGGTATCGGAACTTTTAAAACTGAAACTGCTGGCAATCTGCATAAGTTCATCGCGGGAGGCTTTCTCAATATTTCCTTTCAACACCATATGCTCGTCTCCCGGTGGCGCACAATCTTCCATGCTGACCTTATTTCCGTTCTTATCCAGGCAAATACTTTCAAAGTCATTTAGCTTAAAATGTACAAAAAGCCCCGCGTAATCGCTCCAGTTTTCAGGTGTATTCTCAAAATTCAGAAAAAATGCCCAGGGCTCACCCGATTCCAGAAAATAAGCGGTGCTTTCCTCTTTATTAAGAGAAAGATCAGGAAAGTAATCTTTATTGGTTTCATTAAAAGTTTTACGTTCTCCTGAAGGGCCATCGACGGCCATCCCCTCGGGAAGTATCGCGATATATGCATTATCGGCTTCTTCGTGGATTCCGAAAGGTGGATTATAGGAATTGGAATCCGGATAGAAATTAATTACCGGCCCGTCGCCTACTTCCGATTCCAGGATCTGATAATCCTCAGGATATTTCAGCGAAAATTTCCATTTTTCATTATAATAAGTCTTTAGGAATTGGTCTTCCGAAACAGAATCATTTCTGGTTATCTGGGGATCATTTTGGGAAGAATTCCCTTGTTTTTCAGAATTTTTACATCCAAAAAGGAAAATTAATCCAAGTAAAATGACAAAATTTCTCATTTTTATTTTTAAGGTAAAAAATGAGAAACAGGAAGTTTTTAAAATTATCCCAAAACTTCAGTCTTTATCGGAAAGGATCTTTTCAATATCGGGTTTAAAATAATTCGGCCCTTTCAGCACCTTGCCGTCTTCGCGATAGATCGGTTTACCGTCAGCCCCCAGTTTACTCATGTTACTGGACTGGATTTCTTCAAAAACCTCTTCGATCTTATGCTGCATCCCATGCTCGATAATGGTTCCGCAGAGAATATAGAGCATATCTCCCAGGGCATCGGCAACTTCAGTAAGATCATTATTATTGGCGGCCTCAAGATATTCTTCATTTTCCTCCTTCATAAGATTATACCTCAGCAGGTTTTTAGCCTTCCCCAGATCGGCCACGGGAGCTTCTTCAATGCCGAGGCCAAAAGCGGAATGGAATTCTTTAACAGCAGCGATAGATTTCTTCATAGTAATTCAGGCTTTAAGGTTTAACTTTGCACTAAAAATAAACAAAATGTTTTCTACAGGACAGCTCATCTTCGCCGGAATTTTTCTGATCTCCTTTATAATCGTCATGATCTTCAGTTACCGAAAAGACAAATTCCTTCACCGTAAATATTACAAAGGAAGTCTGTATGTTTTGATCGGGTTCATCATTTTCATCCTGATCCTTTTTTTCATCAAAACACAGCTGCACGAATAAGCAGGCAGCAGCATTCTTCTTCACACTTCCCGAAATTGGCTATATTAGCAACAACCAATCACTATGACCAATGAAAATATTAAAGTACTTCTTCTTTCTTCTTCTCATTTTTATCATCGGGGCTTCTATCTATATTGCCACTAAAGGACGGAAAATTTCAGATTGAGCAGCAACAGCTAATCAATGCACCTCAGGAAGTTGTATTCAATGAAGTGAATGATCTTTCCAGCTGGAAAAACTGGGAACCCTGGTTGCAGGAAGCTGAAGATATGATCGTGAATTATGGGGAAAAGACAAAGGGAGAAGGCGCGACTTATTCGTGGAGCAGTGAAGAGATGGGTGATGGCAGCATGCGAATTACCAAATCCAATCCTTTTACCAGCCTTGAGCAGGAACTGAGTTTTCAAACCTCCTTCGGAAAATCGGTTAGTGAAGTTTACTGGGAATTCCATCAGCAGGGAGATAGTACACGGGTTACCTGGGGCATGAAAGGAGATCAGACTTTTATGGAAAAGGTCGCCTTCACTTTCCAGGATCAAAGTTTCGAGGAAATGATGAACCCCAGGATGAAGAAAGGCCTGGAAAATCTTCAGGAAGTCATCAGGAAAAAAATACAAAGCTTTTCAATTAATGTGGAAGGTATCATCCAACATGGCGGTGGTTATTACATGTACGCCGCTACCGGCAGCCGGCTTGACCAGGTGCCGGAGAAAATGGCCGGTATCACCCGGCAGGTTTCAGAATACATGAATAGCAACAATATCGAAAAATCAGGAAATCCCTTTGTGCTTTTCAACGAGCTGAATTATCAGCAGAAAACCGGCATTTATTCGGCGGGATATTTTACGCCAAGCGAAGTAATAACACCTTCCGAAAGCGATATTCTGTCGGGCTATCTTCCTAACCAACGTACTTTGAAAACCACCCTTAATGGAGACTATAAATATTTGCAGAAAACCTGGGATTCCACCTTTGCCTATATTGAAAAGAATGGTCTTAAGATCAAGGAAAATGCACAGCCTTTCGAGGTTTTTGTGACCGGCCCAAAAGATCATGCCAATCCGGCGGAATGGGTTACGCAGCTTTATATACCTCTGGCTTCAGAAACAGACGAATTCAGTGATGATTAAGAATCTACTTTTTGTTTTTATTGGCGGCGGCCTGGGAAGTGCCTGCAGGTATCTTCTGGGAAAATATCTCAATCCGGGTAATCTTATCCCCTACGGCACCCTGGCGGCCAATCTTGGCGGTTGTTTATTAATAGGAATCGTGCTGGGATGGGCCCTGAAGACAGAAAGTCTGAATACTCCCACCAATTTACTGCTGGGAGTTGGTTTTTGCGGTGGATTCACCACCTTTTCCACATACGCCTTTGAAAATTACGCCCTGCTGAAATCGGGAGACTATTATCCGTTCTTCCTCTACTTTTTTGGCAGTTTAATTTTGGGAATTTTAGCCGTTAGTATCGGAATTTTTATTTCAAAAGCACTTTAACTCTTCTTTTTTAATAGAGAATTAAAAAAATATACACTTTTATAATACATACCCCTAAATTTTTAGGGGTATTTATTTTTTATTTAATAAAAGTTACACCTAAACCCTATTTTTTTAGGGGTGTTTAGCATATTTTAATACTTTTAACCCACTAATTAATAAATAATTATGAGAAAAATTGAAGCAATCATTCGCAAGTCAAAATTTGACGCGGTAAAAAAAGCACTTCATGAAACCGAAGTGAACTTTTTTAGCTACTGGGATGTCACCGGAGTAGGAAATGAAAAACAAGGCCACGTTTATCGCGGGGTATCCTACAGTACCAGCGACATTCAACGCAGGTACCTCTCCATAGTGGTTTCTGATGAATTTGTAGAAAAAACGGTTAAGGTAATTCTCGACACCGCTTATACCGGCTCGGTAGGCGACGGGAAAATTTTTGTCTCTCCTGTAGAGGAAGCCTACCGAATCAGAACCCGTGAAAAAGGAACCGATTCCCTCAATTAAATAAAACTAACTAACGTAACAAAACTAATATTATGGAAGTAAATGCTGTACTGGACTTAATGTGGATCGTGGTGGCCGGAATTCTTGTCTTCTTTATGCAGGCCGGTTTCACCCTTGTAGAAGTAGGATTCACAAGAGCAAAAAATACCGCAAATATCATCATGAAAAACCTGATGGATCTCGCCATTGGTTCCATAGCTTTTTGGATAATAGGCTATACCCTTATGTATGGTGAGGATATTGGCAGTTTTATAGGTTCTCCTTCACTTTTTTACAATGTACGTGAAGACATGCATAACCTGTTCTTTCAAACGGTTTTCTGCGCCACTGCGGCCACGATCGTTTCGGGTGCTATTGCCGAAAGAACAAAATTCTCAACCTATCTTATTTTCTCCCTCATGATGACCACGGTGATCTATCCTATATCTGGCCACTGGGTATGGCAGGGAAACGGATGGCTTACCGGTCTTGGATTCATCGATTTTGCGGGATCTACCGTAGTGCACTCCGTTGGCGGATGGGCTGCACTCGTAGCCGCGGCAATGGTAGGACCTCGAATTGGCAAATATTCCTCCGAAGGTAAATCGAATGCCATCCCCGGTCATAATATGCTTTATGGCGCACTGGGTGTTTTTATTCTCTGGCTGGGATGGTTTGGTTTCAATCCGGGTTCTGAACTGGCAATTTCAGGAGAAAGCGCCTTTAATGTAGCCGCAATTGTGATCACCACCAACCTCGCTGCAGCCGCAGGAGCAGTCACCTCCCTTTTTCTCACCTGGGCGCGATACGGTCGGGCAGATATCTCCATGACCCTGAACGGTGCACTGGCAGGATTAGTAGGAATTACTGCCGGTTGTGCGGCCGTAAGTCCCTTTGGAGCCTTTGTTATTGGCATTATCTCAGGATTTGTGGTGGTCTTCTCTATTGAAGTCATCGATAAAATTTTAAAGGTTGATGATCCCGTGGGTGCTATTTCCGTTCACGGTGTTGTAGGAGCCGTGGGTACATTATGTGTAGGTCTTTTTGCAACAGATGGCGGTCTGTTCTATGGAGGCGGAATCCATCAGCTTTGGGTACAGTTTATAGGAGTTGCCGCTATTGGAGCCTGGGCAATGTTGGCCACCTTTGTGATACTCTTTATTCTGAAAAAGACCATCGGACTTCGTGTTTCCGAACAGGAAGAACTTGGAGGCCTGGACATTCACGAGCATGGTATTGATTCTTACCCGGAATTCGGAAACGACAAATAAACCTTTTAAATAGAAAACGGAGCGTTTGGCGGAACGCTCCGTAACTAACATAACATAATTACTAACACAGGATTGATCAGCAGTTGATTAAACCAGTCGCGAAACTTCTTTTAAACAAACTCAATAACCAATCTGATTATGAAAGCAATTACAAATTCAAAATTACTAAAAATTCTTGTGCTTCTTCCACTGGTGTTTCAAACCTCAAACATACTCGCACAGGAAGAAGAAAAGGAAACTCCAAATTTCACGATAAGCGGTAGTGTGGATGCTTATTTTCGAACAAATTTCAACGGTCTCAATAAATCTGAAGAACTGGTTGGAGGTGATCCCGAAAGTTTCACCCCGGCAGCTCCGGCAACCTCCTTTGCCAACGACCCTGGTTTTGCCTTTGGAATGGCAAATCTTATCCTTGGGTACGAAGGAGATAAAGTGGGCTTTGTGGCCGATCTTGTTTTTGGCCCCAGGGGCGAAGACGCGGTTTTCCTTTCGCAGCCATCTGCAAATATCGTGAACCAGCTTTATGTTTACTATAAGGTGAATGATGCGCTCAAATTCACCTTCGGAAACTGGAACACTTTTCTGGGTTACGAGGTGATCTCGCCGGTAGCGAATTTCAACTATTCAACTTCCTATATGTTTTCTTACGGACCGTTCTCACACACCGGTTTGAAAGCCGATTTCAGCTTTGATGATCACTGGACGGGAATGCTGGCGGTAATGAACCCTACCGATTATACCGAATTTAATCCGATAGGAAAATATTCTTTCGGCGGACAGCTTGGATATTCCAATGATTCGGGAAACGCTTATCTGAATTTGCTTTACGGGGAACAGTCACTTTCCGATGATGCTTTATTTCAGATCGACCTGACCACCGGTTGGAATCTAACCGATTTGTTTTACCTTGGACTGAACACCACTTATCAGGATACCGATGGAACCGGTTTTTATGGAGTGGCCCTGTATCCACAGGTATCACTTTCCGAAAGTTTCGCCCTGGGATTACGGGGAGAATATTTTAAAGAACTGGAAGATGGAGGAATTGTCTATGGCGCCGATACCAGCGTTACCGCTTTTACCCTTACCGGAAGCTATCAAACCGGCGGGCTCATTATCAAACCGGAATTCAGAATCGACAGCGTCTCTGATGATTATCCGGCATTTCTTGACAACGATTTAAATCCTACCAGCAATCTCTCATCCTTTTTAGTGGCTGCTATCTACGCCTTCTAATCAGTGGTTTTTATAGGTCTTTACTCCGGCAGGTATTTCTATCTCTAAATCGTTCTCTTCGGGCGGAATGGGACAAGAATACCTGCCGCTGTATGCGCAGTAAGGATTATACGCCTTATTGAAATCAACAATTATCTCCCTGCCTTCTGGAATACGAAGGTCGATATAACGGCCGTTTCCATAAGTTGAATTCCCGTTGGTAAGATCGGTAAAAGGCAGAAACAGATAATCGTAGTATTCGGGATCCTGTTTTAGTTCCTGACTTTGATATACATTCAGTTTAAACTTCTTTCCCTTCAGTGAAAAATACAGCTCACCATATTTCACATAAACCGGGGTTCGATCGGTACTGGTTTTCATGGTAAAAGGAGGTTCGGCCGGAGTCCTTACAAATTCAGCCTTTACCCGATACTCAGGATCAATTTCAAAAAAATCAAGCGCCTTAAATTCGGCAAGATCTTTTTTGTCCAGAGGCGAACTTTCCGGATTTCTGTATTCTTCATTCAACTCTTTCTGAAATTCTTTTACATCTTCAATCACTTCAGCATTCTGGGCAAAAAGTGTAAAATTCTGAACAAGGCAGTAACAGATAAAAATATAAGTGATCGGTTTATTTAACATGACCAGATTTTGAAAGTGCTCAAAATTAATAATTAAAACACTTAAAAATTAATTTAATTTTGGGAGCTCATAACCAACCGATGCAGAAACTTTTTAGATCATACGTCGATTCCTTTGGCGGCTTGCGAAAAGAAATATGGCTTCTGTCGCTCATCACACTCATCAATCGTGCGGGAACGATGGTAATTCCTTTTTTATCGCTCTACCTTACCAAAAACAGGGGGTTTAGTCTGGAAGAAGTAGGCTGGATATTAAGCTTTTTCGGTTTGGGTTCGGTGACCGGTTCCTGGCTAGGAGGAAAACTTACCGACAGGTTTGGCCATTATAAGACTATGGCAGGGAGTCTTATTGTCTCGTCAGTTTTATTTGTACTGCTCCAGTTTCCTCAAAGTTTCTGGGCGATCTGTATTGGAATCTACCTGGTAATGGCTGTCGCCGATATATTCAGACCTGCTGTGTTTGTGGCGATCAGCGCCTACAGTAAACCTAAAAACCGAACACGCTCAGTAACGCTCATCAGGCTGGCGATCAATCTGGGATTCTCGGTAGGTCCTGCGATTGGCGGGTTCATCATCGCGACTGCCGGCTACAGCGGTTTGTTCTGGGTGGACGGAATTTCCTGCATGGCTGCGGGTATTCTGCTTTTAAAACTTTTGCATCCTAAAAAAGCCATCAGTGAACCCGAAATGGAAATCACCAGTACTTCCTCTGCCTTTGTCGATCGCAGTTATTTATTGTTCATCGCATCAATGGTAATTTTCGGCTTTATCTTCATCCAGTATTTTTCTACCATGCCGCTGTTTTATTCCGAATTTCATCATCTGGATGAAAAAGAAATTGGCCTGTTGCTTGGCCTCAACGGACTGGTTATTTTCCTTTTTGAAATGCCCTTGATAAAATTCATGGAAGCACGCGAACATTCGCTGGTGTATTATATCATCTTTGGATTTCTGCTTACCGGCCTTAGTTTCCTCGTTATCAATCTTACCGACTGGACCGGGATACTTATCATTGCCATGCTGATGGTCACTCTGGGAGAGATGATCGCATTTCCCTTTTCTAACAGCTTTGCCCTTAACCGTTCAGACGGGAAGAAAAAAGGTTCTTACATGGCGCTGTACAGTATTGCCTTTTCTATAAGCCATATTTTTGGCCATAATTCGGGAATGCACCTCATCGACAGCTTCGGATTTGCCTGGACCTGGTATTTCATGCTGGCGCTGGGCATTTTTGGGTGCTGCCTTTTGATCTGGTTAAAATTCAGATTAAAAAGTGAGAAGAACTAACGATTTTCTCCCGCAGGCTCCTTTACCATATATTTGGCAGTACCGAAATATTTTTTGATAATATCATTGTATTCCTCGCTTAACTTGAGGTCTAAAATTCCCGGGATAGCATACAAAGATTCATAATCGTCATAACCCGTTCTTAAAAGATCTTCCAGGTAAAGAAGCGCAGTTTCATAATCACCATCACCGCCGGCTAATTCAATGATTTTCAAGTAGGCTTCGGGATCGTTTTTCTGAATAGCCGTACGAAGAACACTGATAAAAATCTTTGTATCGAGAGGGAGATCAGATTCCATGATCTTGTTGAACTGGCGTTTGGTCACGAATTCCAGGTAGCCGTGTAAACGATAGGCCATATTTGCTTCGGCCTCATTGGAACTTTTCTTCAGCTTATTCAGTTCATCCACCTGGTAGGCCCACCAGCCTATATTCTGAAAATTGGTGGTCATCACATCGGTTCGCAATAAATATTCATATTCACCCTGCTGATATTTTTCTGTATTAACGGCCTCTTTGAATTCCCGGCGTTGCTGACGGAAACCATCGGCATTCTTGATCTCTTTCATCCTTTCTTTGATCTCATCTTCAAAACCGAATTCACCATATTTTTCTTCCATACGATCCAGTTTTTCATAGGCATTATAAAACTCCCTTTTTCGTCGCAGCTGTTCTACTTCATTCATTTCGTTCTCATATAGCTGCTGAATAAACTCAGGAAGGGCGGGGCGAGAACCATTTTTGATGGCCTGTAAAGTAAAACCCGAGACCGCGTTATTCACAATATCTGAAGGAGGCCACTCATCTTCTTTTCCGTCGAAATAATAAGCATAAGTGGGAAAATCAATATTATCGTAGAATCGCAGATAGGTTTCAATCTCGTAAAGCATATAATCTTTTCTGCCGGCAATTCCGATGAAAGTATAGGGATTTTGCTTATCCAGGTATTTTGGGTTGACGAAAGAGTTCCCAATGGCCAAAATTCCCGCCATTTTATTGTAAAAAAGCGGAATCGTGGATGCTACCTGGGCACCTTCTGCCATTCCTGCTGCATACACCTGGTTTTCATCGATCGAGAAAGCATTAAAGATGTTATACATCATGGAAGTTGCGGTCTTTACAATACTATCAACCGGTTTCCGCTTCAGGTCAAGATTGGGAGAAGCAAGAATATAACCCTGTTCCTCGGCTGCAGTTCTAAACAAATTCACCGTGTTGTTTCCCCGACCCTTCGGATCAAAAATGAGCAATAAAGACATCTTCTTTTCGACTTCATAAGAAGTGGGGAGATATAGAGCATAGGTATCTGTTTTCCCCGCCATGGGCACGGAATCGGTTACCTTCCCCCTGGAAATTCTCAACTCCTGTGCCGAAAGATTAAAAAGTAAGAAAAAGAGAAAGCTGGTAAAAATATAGTTTTTCATAGATATCAATAGAATAGCTTAAATATACGGTTATTGTATCACAAATTATTCCATAAAAAAGCCCGTAACTCAGTACGGGCTTAAATTTTCAGTTTTTCCATTTAATTTTAATCGCTTTCCACCGGCTGGTATTTCATTTTTGACTTTTCCGGAAAAAAAGCTTTAGCCATTAGTGAAACGATCAGTAAATCGGTAAATATCAGGAACATTACTCTTATCACTTCAACTCCTGAAAATGAAAGGCCTGTAAAACCGACTAATCCCGTGATCAATGCCAATACAAAAAATAATAACGTCTTCTTCTTCATAATATTTATCCTTCTGAATTATTTATCCTTCTATTTCGGAAGTAAAATTAGGTATAGAGCAGTCGTTATTTTGCTAAGAAAATTACAATTACAACCGATTTAACGCAAAGAAAATAAGCTGGTAATCTTGTGTTAAGAAAGCTTCCGAAGATGACATTTTTTAACAATAGTTCCCTAAGAAGAGAAGAGGGATTTTGGTTTTTATTAAAACAGGAAATCTTTAAACAGATTTTTTTCTCACCGGCGCATCTTCAACGACGTTGGAAAGTACGATGTGAGTTCTGGTTTCTCCATAGGTGATTAGCTTATCGATAAGATTCTCCAGATGCGCCTGATCTTTTAGAATGACCTCCATGATGATATTTTCGTTCCCGGTAATGCGGTAGCAGTTCACCACCTCTTTAAAAGAGCTCACTGTTTCAAGAAAAGCCTTTAACCGACCGGTAAACGCACGAAGGGTAATAATTGCCTTTAGCTGGTAACCGGTCTCCCTATGGGAGATATGAGTGCGGTAAGCGGTGATTACCCCGGCGTCTTCCATTTTTTTCACTCTTTCGGCTACTGCCGGTGAGGTGAGGCCTACCTTTCTTCCTATTTCTGAAAAGGAAATTCGCGCGTTCTGTTGCAGGCATTCCAGAATGGACCAGCTTAAATCGTCTATATTCATTTAAAGCAAAACTTGATTATTTCTTTCAAATTTAAAGATAATAAATCAATAAGCCTTAAAATTAAAATACCACTCGACTGATTCTGCCTTAAATTAGATGAAAAATTGTGAAAAAGTGAATTATTTTTCCCGAAATGGCGCCCGCCGCAGGTCGGCTTTATACTTCAAGGCCCAGGAAATACGACAGCTTTCAAGGAGGATATCCGATTATCTTGCTCCCGATCTTGCAAGTCTTTCTGAAAACGGAAACGATAATAAGTACATCTATTTTACGGGAGACATCATCAGGTATTCCAATTCGCTGCTTTTTAATATCTCCAAAGCCGAAAATGAATATTTCCAGGAGTCGAGGATGAAATACGTGGCTTCGGTAAACCATCTTGCCGAGCGTTTGTATAAGAACTGCGAAAACCTGGAAAAAGCAAATAGTAACGGCAGGGATTTTTTAAAGATCCTTAGAAGGGAATTGAATAAATTCAGGAAGCTGCAGCGGGTTTGGAGGCTGAGTTTGTAGAAAATCCAAGAATAGAAAATTAATCAAAAAATTCTTTTGATCACCTCCTATCTGCAGGCTCTTTAAATTATAAAAATCTGAATTGTAATAAGATCCCGATTCCGCTTCGCTTCTCGGGATAAGCGACTCGCCCGAATCTCGCAAGCTTGCGAGATTCGGGCGATCTGCTTACATGTTTCTTCGATACTGTCCGCCGACTTCAAAAAGGGCGTGGGTGATCTGTCCAAGAGAACAGACCTTGGTAGCCTCCATCAATTCTTCAAAGAGATTTTCATTTTGTATGGCTGCCTTTTTGATCCTTCCAAGTGTCTCCTCTTCTTTATCTTTTTTGGCCTGGTGAAGGGTCTGCAACGTTTTGATTTGGTGTTCTTTTTCTTCCTCGGTCGCCCTGATCACTTCTCCCGGAGTCACCGTTGGAGAACCAGACGAGCTCAGGAAGGTATTCACGCCGATAATGGGATAATCACCGTTATGCTTCAGCGTCTCATAATACAGGCTTTCTTCCTGGATCTTTCCGCGCTGGTACATGGTTTCCATGGCGCCCAGGACTCCTCCTCTTTCGGTAATTCTGTCGAATTCGGTAAGCACCGCTTCCTCTACAAGATCGGTCAGCTCTTCAATAATAAATGAACCCTGAATAGGATTTTCGTTCTTGGTAAGACCCAGTTCCTTATTGATGATAAGCTGAATAGCCATCGCCCTTCTTACCGAAGCCTCGGTTGGCGTGGTGATCGCCTCGTCATAGGCATTTGTGTGCAGCGAATTACAGTTATCGTAGATCGCGTAAAGCGCCTGAAGCGTGGTCCTGATATCGTTAAAATCGATCTCCTGCGCATGAAGTGAACGACCGGAAGTTTGAATATGATATTTCAGCATCTGCGCTCGCGGATTGGCTCCGTACTTATGCTTCAGCGCCTTTGACCAGATCTTTCGGGCCACACGGCCAATAACGGCATATTCCGGGTCAACACCATTGGAAAAGAAGAACGAAAGATTAGGTCCAAATTTGTTGATATCCATTCCGCGGCTCAGGTAATACTCCACATAAGTGAAACCATTAGCCAGGGTGAATGCGAGCTGGGTAATAGGATTCGCGCCTGCCTCGGCGATATGGTAACCCGAAATGGAAACCGAATAAAAGTTCCGCACTTTCTCCTGAATAAAATATTCCTGCACATCACCCATCAGCCTCAAAGCGAATTCCGTGGAAAAGATACAGGTGTTCTGGGCCTGGTCTTCCTTCAGTATATCGGCCTGCACGGTACCGCGAACCACGCTGATAGTTTCGGCCTTAATTTTTTCATAAATCTCTTTCGGAAGCACCTGGTCACCGGTAAGTCCCAGCAACATCAGGCCAAGTCCGTCATTTCCTTCCGGAAGTTCTCCTCGGTATTGAGGTCTTTCAATGTCCTGCTCATCGTAAAGCTCTTTCAGTCTGGCTTCAACCTTATCTTCGAGTCCGTTTTTCCTGATATATTTTTCACATTGCTGATCGATCGCTGCATTCATAAAAAAACCAAGCAGCATTGGAGCCGGACCATTGATGGTCATACTTACCGAAGTCATTTTATCGGCGAGATCAAATCCCGAATATAATTTCTTGGCATCGTCGAGGCAGCAGATAGACACCCCGGAATTTCCAATTTTTCCGTAGATATCGGGCCGGTGATCGGGATCATTTCCGTAGAGGGTCACCGAATCAAAAGCCGTGGAAAGCCTTTTCGCGGGCAAACCCTGACTTACATAATGGAAGCGACGATTGGTTCGTTCCGGTCCTCCTTCACCAGCAAACATACGCGTTGGATCCTCTCCCTGACGTTTGAACGGATAAAGTCCCGCGGAAAATGGAAATTCACCTGGCACATTCTCCTGAAGACACCAGCCCAGAATATCGCCCCAGGCCTTATATTTTGGAAGCGCCACTTTCGGGATTTTGGAATGAGAAAGCGACTCGGTATGAGTTTCGATTTTGATTTCTTTATCACGTACCTTGAAACTGTAGATCGGTTCGGTGTATTTATTCACTTTTTCATGCCAGCCGGTAATGATCTCCCAGTTGTAAGGGTCGAGATCCATTTTCAGCTTATCGAATTCTGCAAAAAGCAAATCGAGAAATTCCTTATTTTTTTCTTCGGAATATTCCAGGATTTCATCCTGATCAATACCATTTTTATCCAGGTAAGCCGTTTCGACTCCGCTCGATGTGACTCCAGCGACGGTCAAAATCGTTTTATAAATTCCATAGAGTTTCTGAGCAACCTCGACCTGGGCTTTCGCCTTTTCATCATAACCGCGGTTATTTTCCGCGATTTCAGAAAGATAACGAGTACGCTTGGGCGGAATCACAAAGATCTTCTCGCTCATTTCCTGCGAGATCTCGAAGGTAGAATGAAGGCCGCTTTCGGTCTTTTCTTCCACTTTATCCATAATGCTTTTATAAAGTGTATTCATTCCCGGATCGTTGAACTGTGAGGCAATGGTCCCAAAAACCGGCAATTTTTCGGCATCTTCGTGCCAAAGCTGGTGATTGCGCTGGTATTGTTTCTTCACATCTCTGAGTGCATCCTGAGCTCCCCGTTTATCAAATTTGTTGATCGCCACCAAATCGGCAAAATCGAGCATATCGATCTTTTCCAGCTGAGTAGCGGCACCGAATTCGGGAGTCATCACATAAAGTGAAACATCGGAATGATCAAGAATTTCAGTATCGCTCTGACCAATTCCGGAGGTTTCAAGAATAATAAGGTCATATCTGGCTGTTTTCAGTACCTCTACCGCCTCAGCCACATATTTTGAAAGGGCCAGATTTGACTGCCGCGTGGCAAGTGAACGCATGTAAACCCTCGGGTGATTGATGGAATTCATACGAATCCTGTCACCCAACAAGGCACCGCCGGTTTTCTTTTTGGAAGGATCTACCGACACAATTCCGATATTCTTTTCAGGAAAATCTATCAAAAAACGTCTTACCAGTTCATCAACAAGACTGGATTTTCCCGAACCGCCCGTTCCTGTAATTCCCAGAACCGGAGTTTTCGCTGTTTCGAATTCCTTTTTCAGAAAAACAGTTTTAAACTCTTCATGTTTATTTTCGGCAAGAGAGATAAGACGTGCGATAGTATTAATGTCCTTCTCTTCAAGTTTGGTTTTCACATCCTCATTTTCGGGAAGAGAAGGGATCTCCTCATCTACTTTTTTGATCAGATCATTGATCATTCCCTGCAGTCCCATTTCTCGTCCGTCATCAGGGGAATAAATGCGATCGATCCCATAATCCATCAATTCCTTAATCTCTTCCGGAAGGATCACTCCGCCTCCACCTCCAAAAACCTTGATATGTCCCGCTCCTTTTTCATTCAGAAGGTCATACATGTATTTAAAATACTCGATATGTCCACCCTGATAGGAAGTCATGGCAATGGCATGCGCATCTTCCTGAATGGCACAATTTACCACTTCTTCAACACTGCGATCGTGACCAAGATGTATCACTTCCACCCCGGTAGCCTGAATAATTCGGCGCATGATATTGATCGCTGCATCATGACCATCAAAAAGTGAGGCCGCGGTAACAATTCTTATTTTATTTTTAGGTTTATACGGACTTTGTTGCTCCATTTTTAATTATGTCTGAAATTTGGTGTTGCAATTTACGAAAATCGCAAAGAAAAAGAGATCTTAAAAAGCTAAGAGAAATCTAAAAAAGTAAGCGGCTGCTTGTTTTTTCAAAGAGCCAAGAATTTTTCTGCCCGTATGAAATCAAATTTAGCAAAAGACGGGCATAACGGATGGAGAACGGAAAGCACTGGTTTTAATATTTTTATAACTGTTGACAATCAATATTATAGAAATGGCTGGTTATATTTGAAAAAATACCAGTTATGAGAAAAATAATAGCCTTAGCCTTCATTTTTATGCTCAGTTCCTGCGGAGAACTTCAAAATATTGCATCGCAATTACCTCAGGATTATAATCTAACCGATTCCGAGATCAGTTCCGGGCTTAAGCAGGCTCTTCAGTTTGGGATCGACCGGGAGGTTACTAAACTTAGTGAAGAAAATGGCTTTTATAGTAATGAACTGGTACGGATCACCCTTCCGCCGGAACTCCAGAAAGTAGATAAGACCTTAAGAGATATTGGCCTTGACGCTTTGGCTGACAGAGGAATAATGGTCCTGAATCACGCCGCCGAAGATGCCGTGAAAGAAGCGATCCCGGTCTTTGCGAATGCAGTTACTGAAATGAACATCACCGATGCGCGAAATATACTTTTTGGCCCTGATAATGCCGCCACAAATTACCTGCAGGCTAAAACCAGCGATGAACTCTATCAAAGATTTAGTCCTATAATTTCAAATTCTCTGGATAAAGCTAGGTGCTACCGAGGTATGGAAGAATATTATTGAACGTTATAATACCATTCCTCTTACCAATAATGTAAATCCAGACCTGCCCGATTATGTGACAAATGAAGCTTTAGATGGAGTTTTTACCATGATATCTATCGAAGAAAAAGATATCAGGGAAGACTTTTCAGCCCGCACCACCCAATTGCTCAAACGAGTATTCGGCGCTCAGGACTAGAAGTATTTTCCTACAAATTCAATTTTTTTAACAAAATCAGGCTGAATTTTCTGTGGTTTTATAACAAGCTTAACGTGAATTTATCAAACCCTCTTGTTTAAGCAATGTAGTTTTGTAACATGAAGTTTGAAAATGTTGTCGGAATAGCCCCCTATTACCATGTTTAGAATTTTTGAAAATAAATCCAGAGAGCAATTGCTCTGCGAGAAATATTCCCGCCTGATGGAACGCTCTTATAAGATCGCCCTTTTTGATAAGGACAAAAGCGACAAACTTAATAAAAGAGCTAAAAAAATTCTTGAGGAGCTGAAGAGGATGAAATGCGAATTCATCGATCTTTAGCCAGGGATTTAAAATAGTCTATCGCTGCTAATAAGCGCGAACCATACCAGCTGAAATATTCTCCATCCACAAGTTCCACTTTTTCGAAGTGTGACTGCAATTCACTTTTATGCTCTTTTGTAAATGGAAAAGGTTCGGAAGAAAGAAAGCAAATATCTGGATTCATCTTTTTTATCTCTTCCAGCGATCTTATGGGATATCTTTGCTCTTCTACAACATTCTTAAATTTATTGAGTTCCAGCATTGAATTGATAAAAGTTTTTTGCCCCGCCAGCATGTAAGGATCTTTCCAAATAAAGTAAACCACCTTTTTTACAGGTTTATTTTCCAGGTATATCTGCAGGCTCTCCACCTTTTTCTCAATAGCGGCTACCATAGTCTCTGCCAGGTTTTTCTGCTGAAAAATTTCGCCGTACTGAAGCATGAGCTCACTGGCATCTTTTAAATTAACGATATCTGAAATATGAACAGGTGCTATTTTCTCCAGTTCGGCTACCATTTCTGGCGTGTTCTCTTCTTTATTACAGAGGATAAGATCGGGCTCTAAATCACGAATTTTCCTGAAATTGACTTTTTTTGTTCCTCCAACTCTGGTTTTGATCTTTTTCAGGTGCGAGGGATGTACACAAAATTGAGTAATTCCAACAATATTTTTTTCCAGGCCAAGATCTACGAGTAATTCCGTCTGACTGGGAACAAGGGAAATGATTCGCTCAGGAACTTTGGAAAGTTTAATGTTTCTGCCAAGCTGATCCCTGATCTCCATAATTTCAGGATTTCAGTTTCTCCAGCTCAGAAGCCATTTGTTTTTGAAGCGCTTCGGCCCGGGCCGCGGCAATTTCGGCAAAATTTGGCGCGTCAGAAGCATAGATGATCTTTCGTGAAGAATTCACCAGCAATCCAACATTTTTGGTCATTCCATATTTACAAACCTCTTCAAGACTTCCTCCCTGCGCTCCCACCCCGGGAACTAAAAGGAAGCTTTCGGGTATGATTTTTCTTATTTCCGAAAGATATTCGGCCTGGGTAGCCCCAATTACATACATCAGGTTTTCAGCGTTTTTCCAGTTCCTGGAAGTTTTGATGACCCTTTTGTAAAGCTCTTCGCCTTCGGTATGCAGGATCTGAAAATCAGCAGCTCCTTCATTTGATGTCAACGCCAGCAGAATGGTATGTTTATCTGTGAATTCTAAAAAAGGTTCCACCGAATCTTTCCCCATATATGGCGCCACGGTTACCGAATCAAATCCCAGATCTTTCAGAAAGGTTTTGGCATACATGCGTGAGGTATTGCCAATATCACCCCGCTTGGCATCGGCAATGGTATAAATTTCAGGATATTCGGAATGCAGATATTCAATGGTCTTTTCCAGCGCTTTCCAGCCTTCGAGTCCCATGGCTTCATAGAAAGCGATATTGGGTTTATAAGCAACGCAAAACTGATGGGTGGCATCGATGATCGCCTTATTGAAAGTGAAAACCGGATCTTTTTCTGATAGCAGATAGGTTGGGATTCGTTCGGGATCGGTATCCAAACCCACACATAAAAAGGATTTTTTCTTAAATATCTGTTCTATCAGTTCTCTTGTAGTCATTTTTTGAGTGGGTTGTGGGTTTTCTGGTGTTCGTTGTGTGAAATCTACTGACTTTTAAACTTTAAACTTTTAAAGAATATCTGAATTCTCTTTAAGTTTTTCGGTGTTTTCAGCCAATCTCAACTCGTCGATGATCTTTTGAATATCACCGTTTATAATATTGGAAAGATCATATAAGGTAAGGTTTATACGATGGTCTGTCACCCGGCTTTGTGCATAATTATAGGTACGGATCTTCGCACTTCGGTCTCCACTGGAAACCATCGAATTCCTCTTCGCAGCATCAGCTTCCTGTTTTTTCGCCAGCTCCATTTCATAGAGCCTGGAACGCAATACTCGAAAGGCTTTTTCTTTGTTTTTATGCTGGGACTTCTGATCCTGGCATTGAGCTACCAGCCCGGTGGGTTCGTGCGTCAGGCGAACTGCAGAATAAGTCGTATTTACCGACTGTCCGCCAGGTCCGGAAGAACAGAAATAATCAATGCGCACATCTTTGGGATCGACCTCCACATCAAATTCTTCGGCCTCAGGCAAAACCATTACCGTTGCCGCAGAGGTATGCACGCGTCCCTGTGTTTCGGTCTGCGGTACCCGCTGCACACGATGCACTCCGGCTTCAAATTTCATAGTTCCGTACACTTCTTCTCCGGAAATTTCAAAGATAATTTCCTTAAAACCACCGCTGGTACCTTCACTGAAATCCACAATATTATGCTTCCAGCCTTTGCTTTCCACATACTTGGTGTACATACGGTAAAGGTCCCCGGCGAAAATACTGGCCTCGTCGCCACCGGTCCCGGCACGTATTTCCATCACCACGTTTTTAGCGTCTTCAGGATCTTTGGGAACAAGCATCATCCTGATCTTTTCTTCCAGCTCCGGTAGCTGCTCTTTAGCTTCTTCAAGCTGAAGTTTCGCCATTTCGGTCATTTCCGGATCACTTCCATCGGCGATGATCTCTTCGGCTTCCTTGATATTATCGGTAAGGCGCATGTACTTCTCACGTTCATCCATAAGCGCCTTTAGATCTTTGTATTCCTTGTTTAATTCTATATATCGCTTTTGATCTGAAATCACATCGGGCTGAATGATCAAATCGTTCACCTCATCAAATCGCTGCTTTACGATATTAAGCTTATCAATCATATAAAATTGCTGAATTTAGGAAGCAAATTTACGATAATTTAAACGAATTGTAAGAGAAAGCTTTAAAGCCTTTCGAGTTCGGGAACCGTCTGGTGACTTTCGCTGAAAGACACAAATTTTACGAGACTGGTAAGCCCCAGCACATAGAAAAACCGGTCGGCAAAATAAAAATGCTGAAACTCCAGGTAGTATGCGATAAAGGAACTGATATCGGCAAAAACAAGACAGAGTGTCCCGGCGGTATAATAAAAGGAAGTCCTGCTCGCATAGCGGTTGCTGTAGGAAATGGAAGCTATCACCATACTTATCATCGCCAGGCCGTATAAATAGAAAAGCAGGTCGAGGTGCGGATAAACAAATTCCCTGGGAACCATTTCTACCAATACCATCAGCATGTATAAATTAAGTCCCAGTGCGCCTGCAAAAATAATTTTCTGAAAAAGACTGGTCCTGAGATTTTGAAGTTCCGGCAACACGATCAATACCAGACACAAATAAGAAGAACTTCGCAAGAGAAAAGTGAGCATGTTCAAATACCTGTTTTCATAAAAGAAAAGCAGTATGTCTGATCCAAGGAGCAGAAGAAATACCACCGACAGCAGTTTGCGTGGATTTTTTTGAAAGATTAAAAGTAAAAAGACAGCAGCCGTAGTGATAAGACGGGCCCAGCGACTTAGGTTCAGATCGAAATGATCAATTACATAAAAATTTAATCCCAGCAACAACAGGATCGTTACGAATAAAGTAGTTTTAGCAGGCATTCTGAATTTTGATTGGTTTCAGAATACTTACGAAGTTTTGCAGCAAATGGTTTTAAAAAACTTTTCTCCTGTTCAGGATTTTAAGTTTTAAGATTAAAAGTTGGCCGATATTTTATATTTTTCAGAATGAAGCAATTCCTGCTAAAATTTAAGCTTAGCTTTTATTTTTATAAAAAAATGCTAATCGTCTCGATCCTTCTTACTGCTCTTCTCGTTTTTTTGGGAAATATAATGGAAGTGATCCTGATGGTGAAATTATTCCTGCTGGGGCTTATTTTTCTGGAAAACCGCTTTTTTAATCCAAAGGATCAGTTGCTTTTTTATAAGAATTTCGGCATTACGCCTCTCTTTCTTTTCTTCTGGGTATTTTTTATGGATTTCCTTGTCAGCGTAATCATCTTCAAATTAATGAAATTGGGAATATGATATTTGAACTTGATAATGTCGAGCTAAGCTTTGACGGCAAACGAATTCTCTATGGAATTTACTTAAAGGCAGAAACCGGCAGGATCACCGGTCTTCTCGGCTCCAATGGATGCGGAAAAACCAGTCTTCTTCGAATTTTCTTTGGAAACCTGGACTGTAATAATAAGCTGGTGCGCATCAATAATAAAGGCAGGCTTAAAAATCTCTATTCTACCGGAATGGTAAAATTTTTATCCCAGACCGATTTTCTTCCCAAAAATATGAAGGTGAGACAGCTTTTTGAATTAAGCAGCATTTCTTTTGAAGATTTCTCAGTGAAATTCCCTTCTCTGGAAATTCTGAAAAATCAGCAATTTAAGACGCTTTCCGGGGGTGAAAAAAGACTTATCGCCATCTGGCATGTACTTAAAAGCCCTTCAGAACTGGTTCTTCTGGATGAACCTTTCACACATCTTTCCCCTGTCTATATTGAAAAGATCAAAGAGGAGATTGTAAGGGAAAAACATAAAAAGGCGATCGTACTTACCGACCATCTGTATCATGAGCTTTTGGATATCAGTGATGATCTTTATCTGGTCAAAGATGGCTGCAGTAAACCGATCTTTGAACCGGCAGAGCTCGAAAAACACGGCTATATTCGATAATATAAGTTCCCCTTCTTCTGAAATTACTTCCTGCGGCCAGGATCCAATCCAATTTTTAATATTTAGGATGAAAAACGGCTAAAATTCATCTGATGATCTCTATCTCACGCAAAGGCCGCAAAGATAAGATCGATATAAATCAAAGTTTTAGCTTATTTTAAGGCAGAAATTTTTCTTTTATGACTGAAAATGAGATTTCCTACAAAATAAGAGGAGCTATCTTCAATGTTTTCAATTCCTTTGGGCCAGGCTTGCTGGAATCGGTGTATGTTGCAGCCCTGGCTTCCGAATTGCGGAGTGAAGGATTATCTGTACAAAAAGAAGTACCCGTGCCTGTGGTATACAAAAATGAAAAATTAGAAATAGGATTTCGCATAGACTTGCTCATCCATGAGAAAGTATTAATAGAAGTCAAATCCATCGAAGCGATTGCCCCTGTCCATCATAAGCAGGTGTTGACGTATCTAAAGCTAACCGGAATTAAATTAGGAATTTTGGTGAACTTTAATGTAGATAATATCAATAGTGGAATTTATAGAAAAGTAAACCAGTTATAATAATAAAGATCTAAGGCTTTCTGCGATATTTGCGGGAGATTTTTCCGAGGTATTTTTCAGCAATTTTTTTCCCGCTGATTCCGCAGATTTGCGCTGATGTCACAATTGTATATACATAATATCGATAGTGGAATTTATAGAAAAGTTAACCAGTTATAAAAAAATAAAGATCTGAGGCTTTCTGCGATATTTGCGGAGATTTTTCCGAGGTATTTTTCAGCAATTTTTTCTCCCGCTGATTCCGCAGATTTGCGCTGATGTCACAATTGTATATACATAATATCGATAGTGGAATTTATAGAAAAGTAAACCAGTTATAAAGATCTAAGGCTTTCTGCGATATTTGCGGGAGATTTTTCCGAGGTATTTTTCAGCAATTTTTTCTCCCGCTGATTCCGCAGATATTCCCTAATCACAGCTTGAAGTGTGGAACCTGACATCTGGAAAGTCTAGTATTCAAAAACTCCCTTTTCGCTTTTGATGGTGAGTTTTTTATTTTCAGCATCTTCCACTCTCCCGATGATTTTGGCATCTATCCCGAAAGACTTTGAAATTGTGATTATTTCTTCTGCAATTTCCGGATTGACATAGAGTTCCATACGATGCCCCATATTGAACACCTGGTACATTTCTTTCCAGCCGGTGCCGCTTTCCTCCTGAATGAGCTTGAACAAAGGCGGAATTTCAAAAAGATCATCCTTGATCACATGGTATTTTTCAATAAAATGAAGAATTTTGGTCTGCGCGCCACCGCTGCAGTGAACCATTCCGTGTATGTTTTCATTTTCGAGATCCTGAAGAATCTTTTTAATAACAGGAGCGTAAGTTCTGGTTGGCGAAAGCACCAATTTCCCCGCATCCAGCGGACTTCCTTCAATTTTTTCGGTCAATTTTTTAGAACCCGAATACACCAGTTCTTCTGGAATGGAACTGTCAAAACTCTCCGGATATTTTTCAGCCAGGATTTTAGAAAAGACATCGTGTCGTGCAGAAGTGAGTCCATTGCTGCCCATGCCCCCATTATATTCCTTTTCATAGGAAGCCTTTCCGAAGGAAGCCAGGCCCACAATGACATTTCCGGGACGAATATTGGCATTATTGATTAGCTTCTTTTTTTCCATTCTGGCGGTGACGGTAGAATCAACGATGATCGTTCGAACAAGATCGCCCACATCGGCGGTTTCCCCGCCGGTAGAATGTATCTCGACACCGAATTGTTTCAGTTCAGCGATCAGTTCTTCCGTGCCGTTGATAATGGCAGAGATCACTTCCCCGGGAATAAGGTTTTTATTTCTTCCGATCGTGGAAGAAAGCAGAATATTATCGGTCGCGCCCACACAAAGCAGGTCATCGATATTCATGATCAACGCATCCTGGGCAATTCCTTTCCAAACCGAAAGATCCCCGGTTTCCTTCCAGTACATGTAAGCAAGCGAAGATTTGGTGCCCGCACCATCGGCGTGCATGATAAGGCAATGATCCTTGCTTCCGGTTAGATAATCGGGCACTATTTTACAGAAAGCCTTCGGAAAAAGTCCTTTATCTACATTTTTGATCGCGTTGTGAACGTCTTCCTTTCCGGCTGAAACTCCGCGGCCGGCATATCTTTTACTTACTTCTTTGCTCATTACTGAAAGTTTTGAGGTTTCAAAGATAATCAGTTTTAAAGGTTTTAGTAAACGTTGGTTCCTATAAATAAAAAAGCCACGCCTTTCAGCGTGGCTCCAACAGAGTAGGGCTTAATTATTCCCAGTCTGGCATAAAAGAATTTTCTATCAGCAGATATCTGTTCTCGTCGAGTGTAGAGAAATTTTCAGAATAATCTACAATGTAAATATCAGATTGTGCGCCCTCGTAATTAGCAGAATTCACAAAGATGACCGAGGCTTCGTTAGGAGCAAAGCGAGGATCCAGATCATTAGTTCCATTGGGTTTGTAAACGCTCAGATCATAAGTTTCAGCATTTGCCCTGTTGTAAATGTACATTTTTGCATTTAGCTGCCTGCTTCCCGGGGATTCATATCCTGAGACATCCAGCGTATAAAGAATAAGATCCCCATTTACTGAAATATCAATCCCATCTAGGACCCCGTTCTCTCCCGATATTATAGTTTCGAAACGGTTACCATTTTGATCGATAAGGAATAAACTCCCATCATAACCATTAATATCAGTCTCAAGAACAGCTATGAAAGTTTCATCTTCACTTTCCTGAATATCCATAATATATCTTCCATCTGGTGCCTGGTAAACGATCTCTTTACCACCTCCGGAAATATCGGTTCTATACAATTTGTCAAAATTTGGGTAGAGCAGTTTTTTACCATCATCAGACCATGAAAATCCAACTCTATCGTAATTGATTCCGTTCACAGGAATAGCATTTGTTATCTGAACTTTATTTCCGCCATCGGGATCCATTACAAATAGATGGGTATTTCCGCCAATGGTAGACAGGTAAGCTATTTTATTTACTATATTATTCTTTCTGGGCCTAAAGCTATTTTTGGAAGGATCGGTTAACATAGTTTCGTTGCCGTCACCATCTGAAGCAAAAATCACATTGTTATCCCCAATCTGTTGAACAAAATAATAAAGATTATCGGGACTTTGAGATGTACTAAAACTTCTTACTTCGCTTAAAACCGTATCATTAATACTGTCACTTGCTTTAACCTGCCAGAAATACTTATATCCATACTGCAAATCGTTTACAGTATAAGTAGTGTCTGCTATTCCTTCAAATGTTTGTACATTATCATTCCTGTTATTACGTAACTCCAGGGTATAAGCTAAATCATCATTTTCAGGGTCGTTGCTGCTCCAAACAAAATCGACACTCAGGTCAAGATCTCTTGCTCCATCTTCAGGACTTATTAATTGAGGAGCCGATGGTTGCCTGTTATTAGCTGTTGCTTCCTGAAGTTCAAAAATAAGGTTCACCTCGGAACCATTTCTAACAGTTGCCCCTTCAAATGCGGTAACATATCCGTCTTTTTTGGCCTGAACAGAATATTCACCTTCGGCAACATCATTTAAAATAAATTCCCCATTTTCATCTGTAAAAACTGTAGATGATGAAGGGTTAGAGGAAATCTTTACATTCTCGATGGGTTCATTGGTACCTTCCATAACAACCATACCTGTTATTGTTCCTGTGCCAAAAGATTCGATGGTATCTTCACTACAGGATAACATAAAACCCGCTAAAACTATTAATATATATTTTGCAATTTTCATGCTCTTTAGTTTTGATTTGAGTTAGCGGCTTTGGCCCCGCCAAGATTAATATTAATACCAATTCCAAAATTAAAATAATGGTCATCCCGCTTTCCATTTTTCACATAATCCAGCTCATCAGAAAAACCCAGATTGTGTTCGGCAAAAGCCTTTAAGGAGATTTTTTGGTTCAGTAAATATTCGAGTCCAACAGCATATTGAATTTTAAAAAATGAAGTTGCAACTCCATCAGGAGCATCGCTTTGAATGCCAAAAATATATCCGCCGCCGGCCTGCACATATGGACTTAAATCCTGATCGGGTAGCATTAATATTCCCAGGTTTGCATCCAAACCAGCATATTTCTGAGAAAAATTTGGTCCATTTGATAATTTAAATGCGCTGCCAGCAAGATTGAGATACAATTTAGTATTCAAAAAATGAGAATAGTCAACTTTAAGCATTGGAGCCAATTCCGCGCCATTAAAATCACCGCTTATCAATGAACCTCCAAGGCTAAAACCCAGGGAAGAATTATAGAGACGGCTTACATGTTTTCCCCCATAAACATCATTTAATTCTGCTTCCTGTTTTTCGGCATTATAGGCTGTTATAAAAGGTTCGATGTTCTCTCCTTCCTTCTCATTCCATAATCCGTCCTCCAGACCTTCTATCACCAAACCTTCCACCGCTTTCTCAATTGCTTCAGTAACCGCCAACTGCACAGGTTCATTTCTTGTAACACCTACCTCTGCTTCCAATAATCTTTGAAATTTTACATATTTGAAAAGACTGGCGTCAAGAGATTGTGAAAGAATGGTTTTGGAGACATATATATTCTTCAGAATTTTCCCACTGGAGGTGGAGATTGCCCGTAAATATACGGTCACACGGTCCTGTCTATATTGCGAGCTTCCGCCCACTCCAAAATATCTGGCACCCAACCCCCCGGTAATAATATTAGTGTCATAAGAGACAATACCTCCTTCAAGAAGTACCCCTGCAAATAAAAGCGGTGGAACCTGAGGCTTATTTTCCTGGCTCCCCTGATATTCCTGTCTTGTGGAACGTATAATATTACGCTCATTTAGAAGATTCCCTATATTTTCACGCTCAATAGTGGTGAACCAACCAGATTCCTCCAGGGCGTTAATAAGAATAGCGGTTCCTCCCTGTGTGACTGCGGTACTAAAGGTACTTCCCACCTCTGAAGCTTTGTACTGACCCGTAAGGTCACGAAAATTATAAACCCCCACCACCACTTTCTCCTGTGGCTCCGGAAGTTTATTTAGTTTTGGTGTAACAGCTGTAGATTCACCTATCCTCGCCTCCCTGAAATCTACCGGTTGGTTTAGGTAGGTACCACAGGAAATCAAGAACACGGAAACCAATGCCGCATAGCATAAATTTCTTATTTTCATGAATATAGGTTAAGAATTGGGTATGGTTATTTGAGTCTGATCTCCGGTATTAGTATCTAAAATATCTATTACCAATCCGTCTTCTGAAGGATAAATATCAATAGCTAAACTTCCAAAAGTATATCTTCCCTCGGTTAGTTTACCTTCTCCAAACTGATTATAAAAAAGATTACGGCTCACTTCGCTTAAGAGCTGCCTGTTTAAACTTTCGGTAAACTGTTCAAGTTCCGAAAGATTTTCACGGTCATTCTGTGGCGCTTTAAATGAATTCTGTGCCTGCGCAGAACTTAACAGCCATTGATAATTAAAAGTATCTCCACCAAAAGCAGGGTTCTTAGGAGTATAAACCAGGTCCTGAGCACTCACTGCCAGACCTGAAAACAGTAATAAAAAAAGTAGGATTTTTTTCATAATAAATAGATTAGTATTGGGCTGTGTATTCGTTTCGATTTTCTAAATATTGCAAATACCGGGAAACCTGATTAAGGGCTGCATCTGCATTCTCTTTTAAATAGTCCAGTTTAGGTCGCGCAAAAAACTGGTAAACCACTTTGTCGTCTACTTTTACATTTAACCTGGTAGTGCGGCCAAAACTGATAATTTCATTGATCGAAATCATTCTTTCACTATCAAGGCCGCTCAAAAGATATTGCTGATAAAAGAAATCATAAAAATCTTTCCCCGCTTTGGTCTTTGTATTTTCAGTTACAAAACCGATCAGTTTTATCCCTTCATTTTTCTTTTGATAAGATTCTTCTTTTTTCGGAGTAGATCTTTTTTCCAGTACTTCACGCCTGGTGCTAATAATTTTCCCGTCTTCATCCATAAATATCAAAAGAATGATCACTTCTGAATCGTCTTCTTTATTAATTGAAGTAGTGGAAAGATTTTTTATTTCTGAAGGCTTTAAAGTAAAGAAATTTGATTGTTGATTTTTAGAAGTATTGTCCCCTTTTTTAATGATGGAGAATTCATATTTAAGACTAAGAGCTGTCTCGGTAAGATTTTTAGCAGAAGCAGTAACGGCGTAAATATCACCAGCCTTTTCCTGTATTTGAATTACAGGCTCAACTTCTTTATTGAAATTTTGAGAATACATACCTGAAGTAAACAGTAAAAAAATAATCAAACCTATTTTATTAACTGACTTCAAAACTGCGGAAATTATTTAAAATTGTTGATTATCACCATCCGGTCCGATCCTGTGATCTTCACCTTCATACTTTTACTAAGCGCATTTGCACCATTGTTTTCCACATGCTGATTATTTCCTTCCTGGATCACTTCAAGCTGGGTACCAGCTTCAGAAAATACAGGCATATTGAAGAAATAATTGTCATTTCCTTTTTGAACCGCTCTAAGCTGATAATCCTCTACAGCTACTTTTGAAAATAAATAGTTGTCATTACCTTCCTGAAAGAGATTTATGCTAACTCCTTCGGCTAAAGAAATAGCGGTAGCTGAATTTTTATTTCCAATTTGTTCAATTTTCATATAATTCCCTGAGGTTTCTATATTCTGCTGTGAGAAATAAAATGAACGGTCAACCATGTGAAACATGAATAAAGTCGTCTTCATCCATTTCCTGAGCCTGAATATTTGACCACCCGATAATTAAGAAAAAGAATACTAAAAGGAATAGATTTATTTTCATTTTAAAAGTTAAAATAGCGGGAGCCAAAAAGCTCCCGCTATTATCTATTATTTATTTTACTCTGAATAATGCTGAAGTACGTTTGACACATTTCCATTACCAGTTTGAACAACATTGCTTATGTGGTTAGTATCAGGAAGAAAGCCGGTTGATGATTGTGAAACAACACTAGAGTTATAGTTTCCCGTTTGTTTAACAGTAGAATCAAACTTCCATCCACCATTTTGATCAACATCGCTATAGTTATAATCACCCTTTTGTTCCACTAATGAAGTATGAGTAGACCCACGCTGATAGACATTACTATTATTGTTATTTCCTCTTTGAAGTACATCTGATTCATGATGACCTCCACCTTGCCAATCTACTGCAACATTATTATTTCCAATCTGAGTTTGGAAAGAACGATGGTCAAGACCTGCCTGCTCAATAGATGCATAATTCCCATTGCCAACTTGTTTTTGTTTAGCTTCTGAATCTTTTGTTCCTCTTCCGCTAGTCCATCCTGTAATATCCTGTACTACACTCGCCCTATTATAATTACCAACCTGTTCTTGAGAAGCATCATTGTTTCCAGCTTCTGCAGTATTAGGATGAACTGTGTTTTGTTCAGTAATGGCGTAATTATGGTCACCTACTTGTTTGATCCATGCAGTGTTATCTTGTGCTTCCTGATTAACACGAGCCCCATTATTATCTCCCTTTTGATCAACGGTTGATACTAAGATAGATCCAACCTGATCCACATCAGATCCATTGCTGTTTCCAATTTGGTCAACATCACTGTTGTTTCCTGCTGGTCCCTGAGCAAAAGCAAATGCCCCAAACATTAGCGCTCCCGCGCAAAAAATCGCTTTTTTCATAATTAAAATTAAATTAGTATTGATTAAACATAAATTACATTTCCAAGATTCAGGGCATAGAAAATTGGTTACGACATCAATCGTTCGACATTAAAAATTTGTAGGGAATGTAATTAAGGAGTCGTAGGGGGTGAACTTTTAATTACAGGTCTAATATATAGGGAATG
This sequence comes from uncultured Flavobacteriaceae bacterium, assembly GCA_963741865.1. Lineage (GTDB taxonomy): Bacteria > Bacteroidota > Bacteroidia > Flavobacteriales > Flavobacteriaceae > Christiangramia. The sequence continues at coordinate 763,828 of CAVUJP010000017.1, read as the reverse complement.
ATTTTTTAAATAAAAAAAAATCGTTCAAATACGCCTTTTTTAGTTTAAAGGCACATTTATCTAAATTTCATCAAAAAATGAATTGAATTAATCCGTTATTCGTAAAAAAAATCTAAAAGAAAGCCTAATATTACTTTATCCTGAAGAAAACTTAAATAAAAAAGCCCCCGCTTTCACGGAGGCTTTCTTCAGTTTTACAGAATGTTATTTTGTAAACAACAATTCACGGTACTTGGTCAATGGCCAAAGCTCATCGTCTATCAATAATTCCAGTTTATCGCAGTGATACCTGATCTCTTCGAAAAACGGCTTCACATCATCACAGTAAGAGAAGGCACGTTCTTCGGCGTCTTCGATCTTATTTGCCACTTTTCGGGCTTCGATCATCGCATTTACTTTTGAATTGATCGTGGCGATATGAGATGAAATACTTTCCAGTATCTCCAGTTGTTCCTTGGCGTGACGTGCGAAGTCTTCTCCATAGATCTCTTTCAGTCCGCGAACATTTTCTATGAGAAGGTTCTGGTAACGTATCGCTGTAGGAATCACATGATTTCGGGCAATATCCCCAAGGATACGGCCTTCAATCTGGATTCTCATTGCATATTCTTCCAGTTCGATCTCGTGACGGGCTTCTATCTCGGTTTTGTTCATCACCTCCAGCTCCTTAAAGAGGTCGATGGTCTTCTTACTTACCTGAGCCTTTAAAGCGGTTGGCGTAGTTTTATTATTGCTGAGACCTCTCTTTTCAGCCTCTTTTTCCCAGGCTTCACTATAACCATCGCCTTCAAAACGAATCTTTTTAGACTTTTTGATATATTCTCTAAGAACATTAAATACAGCATCGTCTTTCTTCATTTTCTTGTTCTTCACCAGCTTGTCTACTTCTTTTTTGAAGTCACGCAGCTGTTTGGCCACGATACTGTTAAGAACGGTCATTGCGCCCGCGCAGTTCGCAATGGAACCTACGGCACGGAATTCGAATTTATTGCCGGTAAAGGCAAAAGATGAAGTTCGGTTACGATCGGTATTATCTCTAAGGATTTCCGGAATCTTACCAACTACATTCAGTTTAAGATCCGTCTTTTCCTGGGGAGAAAGTTTCCCGTCGGTCACTTTTTCAAGTTCATCAAGCACTTTTGTAAGTTGTGAACCGATGAAAACGGAAATAATCGCCGGTGGGGCTTCATTCGCTCCAAGACGGTGATCGTTAGATGCACTGGCGATGGAAGCTCTTAATAATTCTTCATAATCATAAACCGCTTTGATGGTATTGATGAAGAATGTTAAGAACTGAAGGTTTTTCATAGGCGTGGAACCGGGAGAAAGGAGGTTCACACCGGTATCGGTCGCTAAAGACCAGTTGTTGTGCTTTCCGCTCCCGTTGATGCCGGCAAAAGGTTTTTCATGCATCAATACGCTCAGGTGGTGGCGCTCCCCTACTTTTTTCATCACATCCATGATAAGGGAATTATGATCTACCGCCAGGTTGGCTTCTTCGAAAATCGGTGCCAGCTCAAACTGATTTGGAGCCACCTCATTGTGACGAGTCTTAACCGGAATTCCTAGTTTCATACATTCAATCTCGAGGTCCATCATAAAGGAGATCGCGCGAGAAGGAATAGAACCAAAATAGTGGTCATCCAGCTGCTGCCCTTTTGCGGGAGAATGTCCCAAAAGGGTTCTTCCGGTTAGGCTGATATCGGGTCTTGAAGCTACAAGGGCTGAATCAATCAGAAAATACTCCTGCTCCCAGCCAAGAGTGGCGTTTACTTTTTTAACGTTTTTATCAAAATACTTGCAAACATCGGTTGCCGCATGATCAACAGCCTGTAAAGCTCGTAAGAGTGGCGTTTTATTATCCAGGGCTTCACCTGTATATGAAACGAAAACCGTAGGAATGCATAAAGTAGTTCCCCAGATAAATGCAGGAGAAGTAGGATCCCAGGCGGTATAACCACGAGCCTCAAAAGTATTACGAATACCTCCACTCGGGAAACTCGACGCATCGGGTTCCTGCTGTACTAATTGTCCACCCCCGAATTTCTCGATGGCTGCTCCATTTCCGATCGGTTCGAAGAAAGAGTCATGTTTTTCTGCGGTTGCTCCGGTAAGCGGCTGAAACCAGTGAGTATAATGAGTGACTCCCTTTGAGATGGCCCACTCTTTCATTCCTGTTGAAATATGATCGGCTACCGAACGGTCAATTTTTTTCCCGGTTCGTATGGCTTCCATCACATTCTCGTAAGCTTCTTTAGTAAGAAACTGACGCATAACGGATTCATTAAAAACATTGATAGAGAAAATTTCTGATCTCCTTCCGGGTTCGTCAACTTTTACAGCGCTCCTCCCGAGCGTTTCTTTTAGAGCTTGAAATCGTAGTGTTGCCATATTGTTCTTTATTGAATTTGAATTGTTTTATAAGTAGTTTTCCTGGTGCCTTAAAAAAACTAACTGGCTTATCTGCCAGATATTAGGTGCGAATATAATATTTCTTGGATTGAATTTCCTAAAATAAACCTATAAATTATAGATTATTATAATTTTAACCCTGTTATTTTTAGGGTACAAATAAAAAATAATCTTAAAATATATATTTACACCCCTAATATGAACAGGTATTTTTAAAATATCATAATTTTATCCATCGATAGTTACCAAATCAAAAAAAATGGGACGAATAATAAAAACACGGAATCTGGAGGAAACTTTCTTAACCAATTCGGACATTGAAAAATCAAAAAAGTCAGTAATTTCTCAGGAAAACTGATATTTGAAGGACAGGCTGAAGAATCTTCAGAGTATCTTCTGAAGCCTGGTTTTAAAAATCTTTTGGAGAAGCGAAACCCGAAAAAGCCTTTAACTTATAAAAGCCAGCGCCACAAAAACACAATAAGCGGCAAACAACAGGAAACCTTTATAACGGCTAAACTGGAACTTCTTTGGAAGAAAAGCCAGCGGAGCGATCACAAATCCAATAGCCAGCATCCAGATAAGATCATTGCTTAAGATCTGTTCCGATTCAATCCCTATGGGTTTTATTAAAGCGGTAATTCCAAGCACCGATGAGATATTAAAAATATTGGAACCGATAAGGTTTCCCAGGGAGATGGCTTTTTCCTGTTTCACGGCAGCTATAAGGGAAGCGGCAAGTTCAGGGATACTGGTCCCTACGGCGATCATAGTGACTGAAATCACCCTTTCGCTAACTCCAAGTTTGGTCGCCAGATCAACAGCTCCTTTTACCAGCAGCTCGGAACCTCCCCAAAGAGCAATAATTCCTATAAGCAGCCAGATCATTATTTTAAAGGAAGACACAGTTCTTAATTTTTCATCGACCTCTTCCACGAGGATATCATCTTTCTTCCTTGATCGCCTGATCAGGAAAAAAAGATAAATCCCCAGCCCCGCAAGCAGAGCTATGCCTTCAATTCTGCTAAGCAATTCATTGCTATTCAGAAAAATGTACAGCAGAATTGAAAAGAGCATCATGACCGGCCAGTTGATCTTAAAAAAGTCACGATCAACCATGAGGGGAGAAATCATGGCAGTAATCCCCAGCACCAGTGCAATATTAGCAATGTTTGAACCGATGACATTTCCGAGGGAAATATCAGAAAAGCCATTGATCGCTGCCTGTAGGCTCACAAGAAGTTCGGGTGCCGACGTGGCAAAAGAAACCACCGTAAGACCGATTACCATTCGCGAAATATTCATGCGGAAAGAAAGCGCCACAGAAGATCTCACCAGGTATTCCCCTCCTACTACCAGTAAAATAAAGCCAATTATTAAAAAAAGGATGCTCATAGAACAATTTTTGACGAAGATAGGGAAATAGAAAAAATATGCTAAGGAAGAAAAAGCAACTACTTTTATAGTTTTTAAACTATTTTTTTCGTTATATTTGAAAAAGTTATCCGCTAAACCCTACAGAAATGGAAAAGCTCACCAACAAAGAAGAAGAGATCATGCGTGTGCTGTGGGATCTCAAAAAAGCTTTTGTAAAAGAAGTGCTTGCTGAATTAAAAGACCAGAAACTGCATTATAATACCGTTTCTACCATCATCAGAAATCTGGAGGAAAAAGGCTACGTGTCTCACCAGGCCTTTGGAAAAACCCATCAATATTTTCCTGTAATAAGCAAGGAAAAATACCGAAAACAGTTTATGAATATGGCCACCAAACGGTTCTTTGACAATTCATTCAAAAGTGTGGTTTCCTATTTCGCAAAAGAAGAAAAGATCAGCGCTGAAGAACTTCGGGAAATTCTTGAGATCATAGAAAACAGGAAGAAATGATGGAAAATCTATTGATCTATCTGCTCAAGTCTTCTGTTCTGCTGGCTGCTTTTTTCGTGGCGTACCAGCTTTTGCTCAAAAACGATACTTTTTTTGAGTTGAACCGCAAATTTCTAATGGGCGGACTGCTGGGTTCAGCTATTTTACCTTCCATATATTTTACCAAGACAGTCTTTATAGAAGCTTCTCCGGTTCCGATTAATTACCAGGCCGAAAATCTCACCTCAGTTGCGGTGCAGGAAAGTCAGTTTGACTGGTGGCAGATCGCCGGAATCGCTTACCTGCTTATCGCGGGATTCTTTTTCCTGCGTTTTTGTATTCAGCTTATTTCAGTAGTAAGAATAATTATTTCTGAAAAGGCAAAAAAAGAAAATGACATCTATTTCATTGAAACTTCAGAAGATCAGCTGCCCTTTTCCTTTTTCAATTTTGTGGTTTTTAATTCTGAAAAACACAGCGGCAAAGATCTCAAAATGATCCTTCAGCATGAAAAAATCCATGCCCGTCAGTTTCACAGCCTTGACATTATTGCGGCTAACCTGGCGCAGTGTATTTTTTGGTTAAATCCTTTCGCCTGGTTTTATAAAAAATCGATCGAGGAAAATCTTGAATTCATTGCCGACAAAGAGGCGGTGGCAGCGCACCAGTTAAAAGAATATCAGCACGCGCTGGTAAAAGTTTCGGTAGCCGATCTTAAACCGGCACTTACCACAAATTTTTATCAGTCATTTATCAAAAAACGAATTCTTATGTTAAACAAAAAATCCTCAGAAACGAGTCCCGCCTGGAAGTTAAGTCTTATGTTTCCTGTTATTTTCGGATTTTTAATGCTCTTTAATGTGAAAACGGAAGCCAGGATCATGCAACAGCCTTCAGAAGCTCCCGTAACTTCGGAAGCAATTTCAGCCCACATTACTAAAAAGACGACGAAGTCAGAATTACAAGAATTCGAGAAGGAATTTGCGAGCCATGGTGTAAAGCTTAAATTAGACCATGTGAAATACTCTTCCACTGGTTCCCTCACCCGGATCGACGTTTCAGTAAAAGACAAGAACACCGGAAATAAAGGAAGCCTTAGTCGCAGAAATCCAGATGGAATAGAACCCATAGATATTCTTATTGCTGAAAATGGTCAACTTTCGCTGGGTTCTGCAAAGAGGCTTAAAATTGAAGAAACCGCAGCGACTTCCGGAAAACGAAAATTGAGGATCATTGATCATACTTCCATTCTGCCCAAGGACGACAAGCCTCTGGTAATCCTCAACGGCATTCCTCAGAAAGACCGCTCAAAAGTGGACAGTCTCCGCCCTTCCGAAATCAAAAACATTAAAGTCCTGAAAAATCCGAAAGCCTCCGCACTTTATGGTTCTCGCGGCAGCAACGGCGTCATTGTGGTGAGTACAAAAAGCGAAGACAAACAGGCTCCGAAAGTTGAGATTAAGAGAAATGTGACGATCTCTGATTCTGCAGGAAATCCCAATGGAGATATCTATGCCTATGAGTATGGAAAAAATGATAAAGAAATCATTCTTAGCAACTTCAAGGGCGAAAAGCCGTTGTTAATAATAGATGGCGAGCTAAAAGAAAAAGATTTCGATGTAAGCCAGATCGATCCTGAAGACATAGCGGCTATCAACGTGCTGAAAGGAAATCAAGTCACTGAAAAATATGGTGAAAAAGCCAAAAATGGAGTCATTGAAATTAATACAAAATCTTCCGGATATAAACCTGAAGAAGCAAAGAACAATTTCATTGTATTTCAGCTTACCAAAACCCAAAGCCGGAGTGATTTAGTAAAACTTAAAAATAAAATTCTTGAATCAACAGGAATGGAAGTCAACTTCTCCGGAATAAAGAGAAATTCAAAAAACGAAATCACTCATATTCAAATTTCGGGAGAAAAAGAGGGAAGAAAAGCAGCTGCTACCTGGGCTGTAGAAGATGGTATTCCCCCTATTATCATAGGTTTGGATCGTGTTGGCGGAATCTTTATCAGAACAAAGTAATTATTCTTTTCAATTTGAATTTGAAGCTTCTCAAAAGTGGTTTTTTCTAATAAGCTGCTTTTGAAATATTTAATATCTTTAGGCTAAATCAAAACTTCCATGAAAAAGAAGATTTTCAGAGCTTTAGCGAAATTAAATAAAAAAGTCCTTCCTTCTTATTCAAAAAAGCAGCTTGACCTTCGAAGAGCCAGTAAACTGCAGATGGCGATCATCGGCTGGAAGCTGTGGGTGACCAAAAATTCGCTTGATTAAAAAATTTCTTAAAAAAACTATCCTCAAAGTAGAACCATAGCGGTATTTGCTTTTTCAATTTGACCTCGGAGGTCAAGAATAAATTTTTTTTATCTCACCCATCCCGAGCTATCGGGATGACCTCACAACGGAAAGGTGAATGGGAACACCGAGGCAGAGCCATCGGAGAATTATTTAGATTAAAGATAATCAAGGAGGCTTTTCACCTCGTAATTCTTCAGTTTTTCCCTTCCGTGTAGAAATCCAAGTTCTACCAGGAAGTTACACTGCACGATCTCGCCACCACATTTTTCAATGAGCTTGCAGGTAGCCAGGGCAGTTCCACCGGTCGCCAGCACATCGTCATGAAGCAGGACCTTTTCGCCTTTTTCTATCGCATCTTCGTGAATCTCTAAAGTATCTGTGCCATATTCCAGTTCATAGGTTTCCTTATGAGTATTGTAAGGTAGTTTTCCCGGTTTACGCACGGGAATAAATCCGGCGTTAAGTCTTTCAGCCAGCAGCGTGGCAAAAAAGAAGCCACGGGATTCGATACCCACCACTTTATCTATCTTCTTGCTTTTGAGCCCGGCCATAAAAAGATTTATGGTAAATTTCATCGCCTCGGGATCCTGCAAAAGCGGAGTAATATCTTTATATGAAATTCCTTTTTTCGGGAAATCCTTTATTTCTCTTATATATTGTTTCAGGTCTATTTCCATATTTATACGGTTACGGCGTGATTGAGATATTTTCGGAAAGGAAGCATTTCCTTATAAATTTCGATTATGTTATCCTGAAGATCATCTGCCAGCACCTCTTCCCTGCTGAAAGAATGCATCACGGCAAAAGTCTTTTGCCTTAAAAGATCAATATGAGGATGATCTCCCGAATAGCCCTTTGGAGAAGTTTTTAACGAATCGACCTTCATCATTTCCCCAAAAGCTTTTTTAAAGGAAGCCTTGTTGAGTATCTTCTTAAATTCCTTTCCATTATAATCAATGGCCGCCCGAATACTGTCCAGTTTTTCTTTGGGTGGTTTGTAAAAGCCTCCGGCGACGAAGCGCTCATTGATGCCTATATGTATATAAAAATCACCCTTCCCCTTTTCTTTATCGAGCCCCGCTCCAAAATGATCTTTATAAACTGGTTTATCGGGATGAAAAAGCAAATTATTATTGATTCGGTTTATGGCCTGTTTACCGGTTGTGGGAGAATAATCCGGGTCGATTTTCGCCAGTTTCATATCCAGCTCATTAAGCCAGCCAACATAAAAATCACGAACTTCATGATACTCATCGCGATGTTTATCCATCCATTCTTTGGAATTATTCCGGTTTAATTTTTCGAGAAATCCGAAAAGGCTTTGGAAGCTCATTTTTCTTTTAAAGATATTAAAAATGGGCAGTTCACAGGCTTTTTAAAATAAATTTCAAGCTTATTTGCTCATTTTTTCAGCCTTTTCGGAAAGTTGATTCACGTTGGTCTTATACGGATTTTCTTTTAAGGTCTTCGCCAGGTGCACCATATTATGTACCATCAGCAGCATGGCATTATTGGTAAACTGATGTTTGTCCCCTTCGGCTTTTATATAGCTGGGACCGGGGCCGGCTTTTCCTACATAATAGGTAAAAGCGTTTACAGGAATGGAGAAGCCCTGTTCAGATAAATCGAAAAGGATACTGGAGATCGCTTTTTTCGCGCCGTCTTCGTTACCGTCGACCATAACTCCCGCAACTTTATTATAGGTAGGATATTGTCCGTTTTCATCGTTTCCTTCTTCCATAATGCCATCAAAGCGCTCATTGACCATTTTAGCCACAGAGCTGCGGTCACCGCGCCAGACAGGAGTAGCGATAATAAAGATATCGGAAGCTTTTACTTTATTAAGAATTTCAGGCCAGGCATCGCCTTCGCCTTCATCTGAAGTATTTCCGAATTTCACATTATGATCGACCACCCGAATGCTTTCGGTTTCCACATCCAGCTCGTGAAAGATCCTTTCGGCATTCTTTATAAAGGCTTCGGTATTGGAAGTTTCTGGAGATTTCTTAAGGGTACAGTTTAAAAAAAGGGCTTTCATTTTCATAATCATTAATTTTAAAAAAAGAACTTAGAAAATTCCCGGAAGCAATCGCGTTAAAGAGCGGTTAAAAGCATCAGAAGAAATTCTTAATTATAATTACTGATTATCAAGCAATTGAATCCATTTAAAATTTAATAGCGTTAATATTGAAGATCAATTTTCCTTATATTTAAAAACAATCCTAACTCAAAAATCCAAGCTTATGAAATATTTGAAATTGGGTGAATTTATTCATATTCCCAGGATAGAGGGCACTCCTCTTAAAGGCAAAAAGGATATAAAATTCAACTATTACCTTTCCAGCCGCGTAAACAGTAAACGTGTAGATCTTGATATCACCACGAAACTCTTCGATGAAAAGCAAATCTATATTCGAAAGGCCTGTTATCGGGTTCGGGTTGGAGAAATTGAGAACTGCGTAAAAGAAAATCTAATTGACCATATGCGCAGTTTGGGAATGGACGAAAGCAATATTCCAGCTTCGCTAATCGATGTGGGAATCACTCCGCATGCCGTGAGATGCCTCTCAAAAAATTCATATAAAGAAAAAGGGGTCAAAACCGTTTAACACAAATCTACGATTCCCTCAAGAATTCATGAGTTTTGTTTACGATATTCAAAAACACCGCATAAGCGGATAGCAAATCCATTGCGGTTAAAAATCCTTGAGGATATACTCCTAAATCAGACCTGGTAATCTTTCCAGTCTTCGATCTCGTTTCTTTCTTCGGGTTTGATAGACTGTTTCAGCATTTTCTCATCATAGGCCAGACCGTGTTTTTGTAAAACCTCATCAGGAACACCATCCCAGGCATTAGGACGGTTTCCTTTATAGCCTAAGTACTCAATTCCTTCCTTACTGGTAAAAAAGCCGGTGACCACAAGATTCCTGATGGTGCTGAAAAATTTTGCGCCCTGGGTAAACTCCGGCTTAACCTCCTCGGGATAGGCGATATCATCAATAATGGAAAGCTGCTGGTCTTTGGAAAGATCCGCAAAATCCTTGTTGTAGCGTTTATAACTTTCATTTTTCAGCCAGCGCAATCCTCCGCGCATGGGAATCTTATAGGAAGGAATATCCTTGGTTATAAATTCTATAAATTCAGGGACCCCGGTTTCAGAAGCAGGTTTGGTACTATCACCAGGAACGATGATATCGCTCAAAACGATGATCGTGTTCATCTCCTCATCGGTGTAAAAATCCTCTTCCATAAGGGCCTCGTCACGCGCCTCCTCTTCGGGAGTTCGGCCGTAATCGAATTCTTTCTCTTTGATATCGGTTAACTGACTAACATCAGTATTTTCGTCGAGGCGGCAACTCATCAGCAGTCCTGAACCTGCACCACCGATAATTAATGTTTTAAGTGAATCTCTTCTATTCATAACCAGCTGTTTAAATATTACCTTTTTTCATTTCCTGAGACAAATAATCAGAAGCTCTCCAGGCAAGAGCAAGAATGGTCCAGGTTGGATTCTTATCGGCCTGTGATACGAAAGAACCGCCATCCATCACGAACAAATTTGGAACATCATGTGCCTGGTTATATTTATTCAAAACTGAGGTGTTAGGATCATTTCCCATTCTTACCGTTCCAACTTCATGGATGATCTGCCCCGGATTAGTTAGTCCGTAATTCGATTCTTTTCCGGGCTTGTTCCCCAATGGAACACCGCCCATGGCCTTTATAATCTCCTCAAAACTGTCCTGCATGTGCGCCGCCTGTTTGATCTCTTCTTCAGACCATTTATAGTTGAATTTCAACACCGGAATTCCAAATTTATCAACTGTATCGGGATCGATGGTACAGCGGTTATCGGCACGCGGAATACTTTCTCCCCTTCCGGCCATTCCGATCGTTGAGCCGTAGAAGCGTTTTACGTCTTCCATCAGACCAACTCCATAGCCTCCGGCTTTTTTCATTTCGCCGTTCAAACCGGGAACCTGTCCGTTGAGGCCTTCCATATTAAAGCCGAAGCCATAGGAAGGCATTCCCATTCCGCCCCAGTATTCTATATGATAGCCCCTGGTAAAACCAAGATTTTTATTGTCGTTCAACCACCACGGAGTGTAAAGATGCATTCCTCCTACTCCGTCTTCATTATAGCGTTGGCGATCCATCAGCGACGGAATAAAGGCCATTCGAGAGGAACCGGTGGAATCATGCAAATATCTTCCTACAACGTCACTCGAATTTGCCAGTCCGTTTGGATGAACCGAAGATTTAGAGTTTAGCAGAATTCTCGCAGAGCTGCAGGCACTCGCCGCAAGGATGACCACTCTTGCTTTGATATGATAATCTTTATTATCGGTTTTATCGATGTAATGAACCCCTGTGGCATTTCCGTCTCCATCGGTACTTACTTCGCGGACCATGGCATTGACAAAAAGATCAACATTGCCGCTTTCCTTTGCAGGTTTTACCAGTACAGAAGAGGAAGAGAAATCTCCATATACAGAGCAGGATCTTGAACACTGACTGCAATAGAAACAGGCCTGACGATCTTTATTGACTCTCTTGGTCAAGATGGAAAGACGCGACGGAATCATAGGAATTCCAGCTTTTCCAGTAGCTTTTTTCAGGTAGAGTTCGTGCAGGCGTGGTTTCGGAGGTGGCAGAAAGAAACCATCGGGTTCATTTGGAATATTTTCCTTTGTTCCAAAAACCCCCACCAGCTTATCTACCTTATCATAAAAAGGCTTCACATCTTCATAGCCAATTGGCCAGTTATCACCTTTTCCGTCAAAATCTTTTCTTTTAAAATCAAGCGGACCGAACCTTAAGGAAATCCGTCCCCAGTGATTGGTCCTTCCTCCCACCATACGGGAACGAAACCAGTCGAATTCGGTGCCCCATTCTTTGGTGTAGGGTTCACCATCGAGTTGCCAGCCACCGTAAGCCATATCAAAATCACCAAAAGGACGAACCGTAGAAGCTCCCCTTCTCGGCGATTCATAGGGCCACCTAAGCTGGGTTCGTTGCTCGGGATTTGCAGGATCGAAATCGGGCCCCGCTTCCATAAGGGCAATTTTATAACCTTTTTCGGCTAGTAGTTTGGCAGCCATTCCGCCGCCGGCACCCGAGCCTACGATACAAATATCATATTTCGGGGATTGTTCAATGATTTGAAAGGACATGGTATTTTTATTTTAAACATCTATCCGAATTAAACCAACATTTAATTCTAAGAAGATTGAGAATGAGTATTAAAGGGTTGTATTTGATATTTCATCGTAAAAAATTAGTCAAATTCTGTATCAATTCATCCATTTGATTAGTTTTTATTCTGAAACAAATAATTTTTTATTGGGTTTACTGCTCATATAAAATTTCAATTCACCCCCATCCATAATATCTGAATGCTGTATAAAAGGCCTGGTTAATTCTTTCCCGTTCAACTCCACCTTCTTTACATACACGTTTTTATCGGATTGATTTTTAGCAATTATTCTGAAAGTTTTGCCATTTTCAAGCTGAATTTCGGCTGCTTTTATCGCGGGACTTCCCAGCGCATAATCTACAGATCCAGGAGCGACCGGATAAAAACCCAGGCTACTGAAAATATACCAGGCACTCATCTGTCCGAAATCATCATTTCCACTCAGTCCATCAGCACCGGTTTGATACTTTTCCTTCAGGATCATCCTGATCTTGTCCTGTGCTTTCCATGGATCATTGGTCCAGTCGTAGAAGTAAGCCACATGATGTGAAGGTTCATTTCCATGTACATAATTCCCGATGATCCCTTCGCGGGAAATATCTTCGGTATGTTCAAAATATTTATCGGGAAGCTCCATGGTGAATAAAGAATCCAGATGTTGGGAAAACTGCTCTTTTCCGCCCATCATTTTAATAAGTTCTTCAGGTGCGTGAGGAACATATAAACTGTAATTCCAGGAATTTCCCTCGATAAAACCCTGGCCGTGAGTATTCAGTTCATCAAAATCTTTTTTCCAACTACCCTCGCTGAGCTTTGGCCTCATAAAACCTGTTTTTGGATCAAAAACATTTTTGTAGTTATCGGCGCGATCCATAAAATTTTGATAGATCTCTTCATTTCCCAGCTTTTTCGCGGCCTGGGCGATCGCCCAGTCGTCATATGCATATTCAAGGGTTTTTGAAACGGAAGCTCCATTTTTATCCTCCGGAACATAACCCATCTCCATATAATATTTAAGTCCGTCGTAATAGCCCGTTTTTGCCGTATTTACCATGGCTTTCAAAGCATGCTGTTTATCAAAATCATCAGCATTGCCTTTCACAATCGCATCGGCGATCACTGAAGCACTGTGATAGCCAATCATACACCAGTTCTCATTGGCGTAATGCGACCACACCGGAAGCATGGAGTGCACGCTCTGGTCGTAATGCGCAAGCATGGACTGGATCATATCCTGGTTCCTGTTGGGCTGTAGAATATTAAAAAGCGGATGCAGGGCCCGGTAAGTGTCCCAGAGTGAAAAACTGGTGTAATTGGTAAAATCTTCGGCCTGATGAACGTTCATATCAAGACCTTTGTATTTTCCATCTACATCCATATAAACTGTTGGACCGAGGAAAGCGTGATACATGGCCGTATAAAAATTGACTTTTTCAGCTTCGTCTTCTTCGGAAATATCTATTTTATTAAGTTCTTTATTCCACTGCTCACGAGCCTGCTGCTTTACCTTTTCGAAATCCCAACCGGGAATCTCAGCCTTCATATTCTTCAAGGCCCCTTCGGTACTGACTGGCGATAAAGCCAGTTTTAGCTTCAGTTTTTCTGAAGGTTTTAGATCAAAATCGAACCACATCCTGATCTGTTCTCCGGCGATCTCGGGGAAATTTTCCTCCTGATCGAATTTTCCCCAGAAACCGTGGTAAGGCTGCTGGTCGTATCGCTTTCTTCCGTAGTTTTTAATGGGTTTACTGAAAGACATGGCGAAATAGACAGTTCTCGTCCTGGCCCAGCCATTGGTCTGGCGATAACCGGTAACCAGCGTATCATTTTCAACACGGACAAAGGTCCAGACATTTTTATCGTCATAATTATAGATGCCATGCATCAGATCAAAAATCACATGCGGCTGCTCCCCTTCCGGGAAAGTATACTGATGCATTCCCACCCGTGTGGAAGCGGTCATTTCAGCTTTAATATTATAATCCTTCAGATTCACGCTGTAATAACCCGGTTCGGCTGTTTCTTCTTCATGAGAAAAACGCGAGCGGTAACCGCTTTCAGGATTTGACTCCGTACCCGGATTCAGCTGAAGTTTTCCGGTAGTTGGCATGATCAGAAAATCCCCAAGATCGGAATGGCCGGTTCCGCTGAAATGCGTATGACTGAAACCGACAATCGTAGAATCATCGTATTGGTAACCCGCGCAATATTTATAAACATCGGGGTTATAATGGCCATTTACGGCATAGGGGATCGTATCAGTATCGGGGCTCAGTTGCACACTTCCAAAAGGAACCGTCGCGCCGGGGTAGGTATGGCCCATTTTAGCGGTCCCGATCATGGGATCTACATAGTGGGCAAAATCCTTCAGCTCCTGCTGCGCCTGAATGTTCAATGAATTTAAAATTAAGAAAAACAGGACTGTGCCTACTTTATAAGGAAAAGCTTTTTGCATTTAATCGGATTAATTTTTTAATGGGGCGGCTTGAACTCCTTCGTCGGTGATCTTTACCGGTTCAATATAACCGTTTTCATCGAAATACATTCGGTCGATACAGGTAACACGGGAATTTCCATCGGTTTCGGTCAAAGGCCGGCGGTGATATACGATGTAATATTCACCAGTTTCAGGATTCTTTATCACCGAATGATGTCCTGCTCCGGTGGCGACTTCCATATCCTGTTTCAGAATCGTACCTACTCTCTTAAAAGGGCCAAGCGGGGAATCGGCGATTGCATAGGCCACGCTATAATTGGGTCCTGTCCAGCCGCCTTCAGACCACATAAAGTAGTATTTCCCGTCTTTCTTGAACATGAAAGGCCCTTCCACATAATTCTCGGGAGTGATCTCTTTAAAGGTTGTTCCGTCTTCAAAAGGGACAAAACCGGTAAAATCCTTGTTCAGTTTTGCCACATTGCAATGCCGCCACCCGCCATAATACATATAATAATCTTCACCATCTTTGTACACGAACTGATCTATTGGCTGTGCGCCATTATGGAATTTTCCGATGAGCGGTTTTCCCAGCATATCTTTAAACGGCCCCTGAGGTTGATCGGCTACGGCGACACCAATTCCACCTAATTCATCATCGCTTTGGATATCATTGGCGGCAAAAAAGAGATAATATCTGTCTTTTTTCTGAATAATTGCCGGGGCCCACATGGCTCTTTTCGCCCATTTCACCTCAGCGGTATCAATAATCTTATGATGAAATTCCCAGTGCACCAGATCATTTGAAGAAAATGCGTCCAGGAAAACCTGTTTTTCATAAGGCGCGGAAAAGGTTGGATAGATCCAGTACGTATTATTAAAAACCGTTCCTTCCGGATCGGCATACCAGCCGGGAAACACCGGATTATTCATCGATTTTTGAGCTTGTAGCGTTCCTGCAACTAAGAGTGCAAAAACAAAGAAAAATTTAGCGGCTGATCTTTTCATATTTATCTATTTTCCTTCAATTTCTATAATATCCTTCTGTTTTGATACCCAGTAACCATAAATTCCGATAAATACAAAACAGATAAACGGTAGCAGGAAAGAGAAATTCACTTCGGAAACTCCCAAAATTCGGGTATCGTCTACTCCCACGCCACCTATATCGATGATCACTCCCTGAAGTTTTGGCATTACTGCACCGCCTACAATGGCCATTACCAGTCCGGCTGCACCAATTTTAGACTCTTCTTCCTGAAGGCCTTCCAGTGCAATTCCGTAAATGGTGGGGAACATGACTGAAAGAAATAAAGAAATACCCACCAGAAAATAAAGTCCTGAAATTCCCTGAATAAAGATGGTCCCTAAGACACAAATTCCGCCAAGGACAGCAAAAATATAAAGCAAGGTTCCGGAATTCATGAATTTCAACATCCAGGTACCAATCGCACGTCCAACCGTAAAGAGTATAAAAGCGGCTAGTTGATAATTCGCTGCGATATTACTGGAAATACCAATAGATTCTGCATACTGATAAATGTAGGTCCAGCACATTATTTGTGCTCCCACATAAAGTATCTGTGAAATTACTCCAAGCCAGTATTTTTTATTTTGGGCCAGTCCCGAAAAGGTCTGGGAAAGGCTGGGAATATTTCCATCGCCTTTGGCCTGTGGCATCTTATTGACAATAATTAGCACCAGCACAGCAAGAACCACGAGTCCCAGAATAACATAAGGATCACGAATCACCATTAAATCGGTAGTACGGATCATAGTCTTTTTAGCTTCGGAAAGCACTGAGAAATCAGC
The DNA here is from genome assembly GCA_963741865.1 of uncultured Flavobacteriaceae bacterium. Classification (GTDB taxonomy): domain Bacteria; phylum Bacteroidota; class Bacteroidia; order Flavobacteriales; family Flavobacteriaceae; genus Christiangramia. The sequence goes on along the minus strand of CAVUJP010000017.1, from coordinate 747,802 downwards.
TACATCATCTGACTGTAACTGGTCCAGCACAAAGAATTTCGCAACCAGCAAACCGGCTATCAATCCCACTGGATTAAAGGCCTGCGCGAGATTAAGGCGCTGTGTCGCAGTCTTTTCGGCTCCCATCGCCAGGATGTAAGGATTAGCAGTGGTTTCCAGAAAAGCCAGTCCGAAAGTTAAAATATAAAGCCCCAGGCAGAAGAACCAGAATTCCTCGGTGGTGGCAGCCGGATAAAAGAGTAAAGCTCCAGCGGCATACAGACTTAAACCAATCAAAACACCCGTTTTATAGGAAAATTTACGTACAAACAAAGCTGCCGGCAAAGCCATACAAAAATAACCTCCGTAGAAGGCCATTTGCACCCAGGCGGCCTGGGAATTGCTTAATTCCAGGACTTTTTTAAAAGCCTGCACCATTGGGTCGGTGACCGCGTTGGCAAATCCCCACAAAGCAAACAGGGAAGTGATAAGGATGAACGGCAGCATTAAATGCTTAGGAACTACCGCGGTGTTAGATTTATTACTCATTAATCACTTATTAAAATTTTTCAGAATTTTTTATTTCTCATTCGACAGAGAATAAGGAAGGTCTTCCTTTTTCGTTCCCCGATCTTTATTAGGCATGGATCCCATTTCAATATTGATGGTGGCTCCTTTCATCAATTCTTTATGGCTTAGCCAGTTTTTAGAATATTCTTTCCCATTTACCTCCATATGCTGAATATATCTGTTTTCATCGCTGTTCTTTGGAGCATTGATCACTACTTCATTTCCATTCTCAAGATGAAGAACAATTTTACGGAATAAAGGTGCCCCTAGAACATACTGATCGGTAGCAGGAGCAACAGGATAAAACCCTAAAGCTGAAAACACATACCAGGCGGAAGTCTGACCGTTATCTTCATCCCCGGAATATCCATCAGGAGTAGGCTGGTACATCCTGTTCATGGTTTCTCGGGCCCAATACTGTGCTTTCCAGGGCTGTCCCCCATAATTATACAAATAGATCATGTGTTGAATTGGCTGATTTCCATGGGCATATTGCCCCATATTGGCGATCTGCATTTCCCGGATTTCATGGATCACGCCACCATAATAACTGTCATCAAAAACTGGAGGCAGTGAAAATACCTTATCCAGCTGAGCATTGAATTCCTCTGTGCCTCCCATCAAATCGATCAATCCCTGAATATCATGAAAGACCGACCAGCTGTAATGCCAGCTATTCCCTTCTGTAAAGGCATCACCCCATTTAAAAGGATTGAAAGGCTTCATAAATTCACCATTCTCATTCTTACCGCGCATCAATTTCGTTTCAGGATCGTAAAGATTCTTATAATTCATCGCGCGTTTGCGATACTTTTCAATTTCGGCTTTTGGCTTATTTAATTTCCTGGCAAGCTGGTAGATTGCAAAATCATCATAAGCATATTCGAGGGTACGCGCAGCATTTTCGTTAAGTCCAATATCATAAGGCACGTAGCCCAGGTCTTTATAATAATCCACTCCAGCCCGGCCCACCGCGGTCATTGGCCCTTCATTATTGGCCCCATGAATAAGAGCTTCATATAAATTTTCAATATCATAGTCATAGGCATCCCCGCTTTTTAGGTAAGCTTCAGAAACTACAGAAGCAGAATTGTTTCCTACCATGATATTTCTCAAGCCCGGACTTGCCCATTCCGGTAGCCAGCCGCTTTCGTCATAGGCATTGGAAAGTCCTTCCTGCATATGCCCATTTAGTTCAGGATACATCAGATTCAAAAATGGGAAAAGAGCTCGAAAAGTGTCCCAGAAACCCGTGTCGGTAAACATATAGCCGGGACGAACTTCTCCGTTATACGGACTGTAATGAACTACTTTCCCATTCTCGTCATATTCATAAAATTTTCGCGGAAACAGCAAAGTGCGGTACAGGCAGGAATAAAATGTAGCCATCTGATCGGGAGTACCTCCGCCGACTTCGATTCTGCCAAGCTCGTTGTTCCATTCTTCACGGCCTTTTTCCTTTAATTCCTCAAAATCATCATTTCCGATTTCCTCCAGATTTCTTTCCGCCTGCTCATAACTGATGAAGGAAGAAGCTACTTTCGCATTTACCATTTCCCCTTTTTCAGTTTTAAATCCGATCACGGCACCGGCATGATTAGATTCGGTTTCCAAAGAACTGGTAAGCGTGGAATCGCTGAAGGTTTTAGTAATTTCAAACTTCTTATCGAATTCAACCACAAAGTAATTCTTGAAATTCTCAGGAACCCCTCCACTGTTACGCGTGGTATAGCCAATGATCTTATTTTCTTCAGGAATGATCTTTACATAAGAGCCTTTATCAAAGGCATCGATGACCACAAAAGAACTGTCATTTTTGGGGAAGGTAAATCGAAAACGTGCGGCTCTTGCCGTAGGAGTGATCTCGGTGGTCACGTCATGATCGGCCAGATAGACGCTGTAATAATAAGGTTTTACTACTTCGGCTTTATGAGAAAACCAGCTTTGTCTTTCCTTTTCTCGAAATTTCAGTGAACCTGTAACCGGCATAATTGAAAATTGTCCGTAATCGTTCATCCAGGGAGACGGCTGGTGGGTTTGCTTGAATCCGCGGATCCTCGTCGCATCATAGGTGTAGGCCCAGCCATTTCCCATTTCGCCGGTTTGCGGGGTCCAGAAATTCATCCCCCAGGGCATGGCAATCGCCGGATAAACATTTCCATTGGAAAGTCTGTAATCAGAATCGGTTCCCATCAACGGGTGCACCCAGTCGACAGGATTTTCTATTTTATCTATTCTTTGTTGCTGCGCCTGTGTATACTGAAAGGCGATCAAAAACAAACAAAGGCTCTTTATTAATTTCATCATTTCTGAATGTTTATTATTTATATTTCAGGAAGTTCATTTTTAATCTCCTTCCAAAAGTTTTCTTCAAATAAATAAGAAGCTCCAATAATTCCTGCTTCCTCTGTATTTTCTACTATTTTAACCGGGATCTTGAAGTTCTTTTTTTTCCAGTTCTCCAAAACCTCAGGTAGAAAAAGCTGGTTTGCCTTTGAAATACTTCCGCCTAAAACCAAAAGATCAGTTTCAAACTTTTCCAGATAAGGAAGCATAAAACGGCTGATATTTTTGGCAAATTCACCAAATATCTTCTCTGAATTAAATTCTTTAAGCGCCACCAGATCTTTCACTCCTCCTATTCCATTTTTTCCCGAGGCTTTTTTATAGCTTGATAAAAACCAGCGTGTGGAGAAATAATCATCGGCTATACCTTCCTGAAAAGATTTGTTCCATAAACATCCGTCTTTCGGAACTTCTTTTTCCTTTGTTAGTGGAATATTATCTTTCAGAAAAGCCGCTCCGAAACCGGTACCCAGTGTAATTGCCACTACCCTGTGAATATTAGCTGCTTTATTCATAAGTGCTCCGCCTATTCCAAAAGACGATGCGTCATTTAAAAACCGTAGTGGTGCAGTTGATTCTAGATAGGCAGGTAATTCTTCCAGTACCGAAACCCCATATAAGGATTCATATTTATCGTTTCTTTTAAAGAGGGCTATTCCATCTTTATATTTGAAAGGACCGGGCATAGCAATTCCTATACCTAATACTGATTTTCCTTCCAGCGAAGCCAGTGTAGCATTAATAACTTCTGCCCACTGGGCAAATATTCTTTCTTTAGAAGCTTTACTATCAACCTCTCCATGAAAGTAAGTCTTCGCAATAATTTTGTTATTAGACATATCTACGGCCGCACTACTAATATGACTTCCGCCTATGTCTACTCCAATTGCTATTGGCATTCGTATTGTCTTTTAAATCTTTAAATCTTGATTGGTTAACTTAATAGTTGCGGATTTTCCTTATAGGTTTTCCATAAGAATTCTCCGAAAAGAGTATTGGCCCAGGCAAACCAGGAGCGTGAAAAATCTTTTGGATCATCTTTATGAAAGGATTCATGCATAAATCCGGTGCCGCCGTGAGTATTTTTTAATGTTGTTATACATTTTTTTATTTCGTCATGATCAAGGCTGGTTAATCCTTTCATCGTAATAGACATTGGCCAGATCATATCCATTCCTACATGCGGACCACCGATACCTTCGGCTGCTTTTCCCTTAAAGAAAAACGGATTGTCTTTTGACCAGATGAATTTTCGGGTGTTTTCATATACTTCATCATCGTGGGTGATCGCATCGAGATACGGAAGAGAAAGTAAACTAGGGACGTTGGCATCATCCATCATTAATTTATTTCCGAAACCATCAATTTCGTAAGCATAAATTTTTCCATACTGTCATGATCTACGATAGCATAATTATACAAAGCATTTTCCACTTCTTTTCGTAAAGACTCCATTTTCTGAAACCGTGGTATCATCTCCGAGATTTCCCGATCATTTCCGCTGCCTGTTTTAGACTAACCACCGCAAAGAAATTTGAAGGAATTAGGAACGAAAATACAGTCGCATCATCACTCGGCCTGAATGCTGAACAGATGAGTCCGACAGGATTCACAGGGTAACCGTAACCTTTTAGCGCACGCGTATCGGTTGCATGAGGTGTTTCACGCATAAAAGAATACTCTCCGCGATCATTTTTTTGCTGCTGATCTTTAAAAACCAAAAGGATAGATTTCATTGCTTCCTGCCAGTCCGCATCAAACGGGCCTGTATCTCCGGTTGTTTTCCAGTAATTATATCCTAACCTGATTGGATAACACAAAGAATCAATTTCATATTTTCTTTCATGCACGCCAGGTTTCATATCTGTAAGATCACTGGCCCATTCTCCCACTTTATTGGGATCGTCATAAAAAGCATTGGCATAAGGATCCTTCAAAATATACTTGGTCTGGCGATTCACCACTCCGGCAATTAAATTCTTAAGTTTTTTATCATCACCGGCAAAGGCCATATACGGCCATACCTGAGCTGAACTATCACGAAGCCACATCGCATCAATATCTCCTGTAATCACATAGGTGTCTGGTTTTCCGTTATTTTCAGAATACGTAACCGTGGTATCAAGCGTATTGGGAAAGCAATTATTGAAAAGCCATCCCAGTTCTTTATCTTTTACATTTCTCTGAAATTCCCTGATTGCGTTTTCTATTACTTTGCTCTGAAAATTTCTTTCTGCTTCAGCAACACGCACCACAGGAAAATCCTTAGAGCCAAAAAACGGATTTCCACCAAGCATTTCGAAAGGGTCTAACATGGCGAGTCCTCCTGCCATTGCCGTGTTTTGTATAAATGATCTTCTTTTCATTATTATAATTTCAATTATGAATTTGTCCCCCAATTCTTATTGGGTTTAGGCCCCATTTCTAAAATAAGCTCTCCTCCTTCAGTAATAGTACTATGGGTAATAAAGGTTTGGTCATAACTTTTTCCATTGAGAGTAGCAGATTGTATATACTTGTTTTTATTAGAAACATTTTCCGCTTTAATAATGAAAGTATGACCATCACTTAGATTAATTTCTGTTTTTTCAAAAACCGGGCTTCCTATTTCATATTCTCCACTTGCTGGATTGAGGGGATATAAACCGATACTACTAAAGACATACCATGCAGACATTTGGCCGGCATCTTCATTACCACTAAGTCCATCAGGTGTTGTATTGTATTGAGAATCTAATATTTCCCTTACCCAATATTGAGTTAGCCATGGTTTTCCTGCTTTATTAAATAAATAAGAAATGTGATGGCTGGGTTCGTTACCATGGGCATATTGTCCAATCAACCCGGAAATATCAGCGGAAGTATTTTCGCCCGTAATCTCTGAAGTTTCTGAAAATAGTTGTGTTAGCATTTGGGAAAAAGCTTCTTCACCCCCATGCAATTTTATAAAAGAATCTACATCATGTAATACAAACCAGCTATGCTGCCATGCATTTCCCTCTGTGTAATCAGTTTCTTTTCGATGCTTTGAGTATTTCGGATCAAAAGGGGTATGCCATGTTTTCCCATCGGCAGATTTACCACGCATAAACCCTGTTTTTGCATCAAATAAGTTCTTATAGGCTCCGGAGCGTTCTAAAAAATAATTATAATCTTCCGTTTTCCCCAAAGCTTTCGCCATTTGTGCGACGCACCAGTCATCATAAGCATATTCTAAGGTAATCGTAACCGATTCGTCTAATTTGTCATAGGGAATATATCCATACTTTTTATAAAGATCCAGCCCTCTGTCCTCTTGCATCATTGTAGTTTTCATAGCCTGATAGGCTTTTTCCGCATCAAAACCACGAATTCCTTTGTTAAAAGCTTCGGCTATAATAGGAATGGAATGATAACCGGTCATTGTATTTGTTTCATTCCCGTATAACACCCAAACCGGTAACTTTTGATTCACCTGATAATAAGCTAACATCGATTTAATTATATCTGTAACTCTTTCAGGTTCCATAAGTGTTAATAATGGCTGCTCGGCACGAAAGGTATCCCAAAGGGATAACGTTGAATAAGCTATAAAATCTGCATTGCGTACGATACTATCATTTTCCAAACGAAAATCGCCATTACTATCACTAAAAGTAACAGGTGCCAATTGGGTATGATACAATGCAGAATAAAAGATTTCTTTTAAAGAATCTATCGGTGTAGATACTTGAATTTTATGTAAGGTCTTTTGCCAATCTTCTTGTGCCTGATCATGAGCTTCTTCAAAATTTATAGATTCAGTGCGAAGGTTTTCCAGAGCATTTTTGATACTTACCGAAGAAATAGCTACCTGTACTTCAACAGTATTTCCGCCATTTTTATCCAAATAGAATTGGGCAGAAGTATATTTTCCTGTAACAGCTTTAGCACTTGTTGGTTCAAAATCAGAATAGAAACTATATTTTTCGATGGGTTTGGAAAATTTTATGGCAAAAAATACTTTTTGATTTTTTGCCCACCCTGTACTAAAACGGTAACCGGTAATCAATTGATCATCTACCTGTTCAATAGAGGTTTTTAAAGGCTCATCCCAATTGATTGAAAATCCCAGATCCAACACTACAGATTGAGTATCTTTTTCAGGAAATGTATACTGATGATAAGATATGCGTTTTGATGCCGAGAGTTCTACATCTATTGAATTTTCCAGTGATACTTTATAATAACCTGGCTGCGCAATTTCATTTTTATGTGAGAAGGAAGATATGTAAGGAATTTCATCCCTACTTTTTGGATGAATGTTCAGGTCTATTTTTTTATTTACCGGCATCAATAAGATGTCAGCTAAGTCTCCAATACCAGTACCGGTAAGATGAAGCTGGCTAAATCCAGCGATTATTGTATCGCTATAATGATATCCTGAACACCAATCCCAGCCGCTTAAACCATTGTCAGGACTAGGCTGTACCATCCCGAAAGGGACACTAGCACCCCGGATAGGTATGTCCATGACCTCCCGTTCCTATAAAAGGATTGACATACTCCAGGACAGGATCATTCTCCACAGTTTTTTCCATTTTTTTTGCACAGGAGAAGATGGAAAATAGGGTAAAAAACAGAAGATAAAATTTTACTATTTTCATACTACTTTTAAAAAGTGGGGCTGATAACATCCATTATCAGCCCCAGAGCTAACTCAGAATTAATTTTTTACCAGCCTGGATTTTGTTCTAGAGTGGTATTATTATCTATTTCCCTTTGAGGGATCGGAAAAAGAAGATATTTTTCCGTAAGTGTAGGACCATATGAAAATGAGTGGCCTACAAAATCTTCCCATTCGCCTGTTTCTGTATTCAAGGCTTTCCTGCGACGAATCATATCAAACCAGTACTTATTTTCAAAAGCCAGTTCATGGAATCTTTCCGTCCATATATCTTCCGCGGTTATATCGCTTCCAAATGGAGGCAAGTCTGCTCTCTCCCTGATTTGATTAACAGCTTTTAAAACTTCCTCGGTAGGACCGTATGCCTCGAAACCTGCTTCAGCATAAATTAATAGTACATCAGCATATCTCAAAAACGTCCAGTTCAAATCACTTTGTGCAGTCCTTAATACTGCATCTTCATCGAAGAATTTATAAATATAAGGGGTTCCAAATTCCACCATCTCATCAGGATTTGAATAAGATGGATATTGGGTATAATAAAATTCCTGCTCTTCTAACCTTTTATCCCCATCCTCATGAGTGCTTATAAAGGATTCTGTAGGAACCATAACTCCGAATTCATCTGAATAGGCCGAGATATCCAGAGCACGCGGAAGAAGCCAGGGCGTTAAAGCACTAGTGATGTTGGCTCCCGCCAGGTATTGATTTTGAAACATCAATTCTCCTGTATTTCTGATATCGCTATTATGTAATTTGTCGTAATCATCAAATAAAGAATAACTTCCATCATCTATCACTTCTTTTGCTTTTTCAGCAGCCTTAGCGTAGTATTCTTCACCTGCCTGTAAAGGATAACCTGCCATGGTAAGATATACTTTTGCCAGTATCCCTTTCACTGTATTGGAAGTAACCCTTCCACTATCTGTATATGAAGGCAATCCAGCATTCTCAGCATCCTTCAAATCCTGAACTATAACTTCATACACACTGGCCACCGAGGATCTCTCTGGATATAAATATTCCGAGTTTGCATCTACCGGTTCCAAAATAAGAGGAACATCTCCGAATATTCGAACTAAATTAAAGTAATGAAAGGCCCTCATAAACTTGGCTTCTCCAATAAGTCTTTGCTTTTCATCTTCATTCATTTCTATCTCTGGAATTCTTTTGATAGAAAGGTTCGCATTTGCAATTGCCCCATAAGATCTCTCCCACCAGACATTGAAATAATTATTTTCCGCATTGGTACTAAGGGTCCTCAAATCTCTATTAAACTGACTTTGACCTACCTCTGTATTTAAAAGCCCGGTAGGAAATTCCAGCATCATAAAAGGACTCTCGCCATAGGTTCCTGCACCGTCAGTAACGAATCTCAAGTCGGCATACAAAGAGTTTATAGCCGTTTTCGCCTGTTCTGCAGTTTGAAAATAGTTTTCTTGTGTGAAATTTGATTGATTTTCTTCCTCTAAGAAATCTGAACAACTAAAAGACATTGAGGCTAAGACGATACTCAGCCCTAATAATGTTATTTTATTAAATCGCATCATATATTTTTTTAAAGATTAACATTTAGACCTAGCGTAAATGTTCTTGGTTTTGGATAATCAAAAAATGTTATTCCCTGAGCAAAAGAATTTCCGTAAGTGGAAACTTCAGGATCATATCCTGTGTAATCCGTCAATAAGAAGAAATTCTGCATCGATCCATAAATTCTCAACCTATCCAGGCCTATTTTATCTAATACATTCTGAGAAAAATTATACCCAAGAATAAGGTTTCTACCTCTGATAAAGCTTCCATCCTCAACCATTCGTGTATCCACGGTGGTTGTATAATATGACTTGGAAGGCCTGTTTTGAGCTATCATGGTATTCTGATTCTCGGGTGTCCATCCGTTTAATACGGTAGCATAACTGTTAGCCTGCCCAGTTCTGTCCTCACCTGAATGACGAGATAGGTTTAGCACATCATTACCGTAGCTGAATTGAAGATCAAGAGTTAGATCAAAATTCTTATATCTGAAAGAATTAAATAAAGCTCCAAAACCTTTAGGATAGCTATTACCTATAATTGTTCTATCAGCGGCATTAATTTGGCCATCATTATTTAAATCTTTGTGCTTTATATCACCGGGTAGCGCACCATATTGTGCGGCTTCAGTTGCTTCATCTTCTCCCCAGGTTCCTTCTCTTATAAGGCCATAAAAAGATCCAACCGGCTCACCTACTCTCAATACATTGGTTTGAGAAAAGGAACCACGGACCAGGGAAGATATCATCATTAGCTTCTCCAAGGGCAAGAATTTTATTTCGGTTGAAGGAGATATTAAAGGTGGTATTCCAGCTGAAATCATCTGTCGAAATATTTCTTGTTTCCATGGTCAACTCTAAACCTTTATTCTCCATGCTCCCAACATTCTTGTAAATACTGGAATAACCACTGGAAGTAGGAACAGGAGCACTAAGAAGCATATCCGTTGTTTTTTTATAGTAAACATCAGCTTCAAAATCTATGGCATTATCCCAAAGGCCTATTTCAAGTCCTGCATCGAATTGTGCTGTTTTCTCCCATTTAAGGTCTGGATTGGATAGTGTTCCGATACCAACACCTGGGGCCCTTTGATTATTTAAGATTGCTGTACTTGATGTCAAACTAGCTAATGACTGGTAAACCCCAATCTCAGTGTTACCAGTTTCACCATAACTAGTTCTAAATTTAAGTTGGTTTATTACGTCACTATCTTTTACGAAATCTTCCTCTGCAATTTTCCATGCGAATGCTGCTGATGGGAAAAATGCACGTTTATTGTCTGCACCAAACCTCGAAGATCCATCCAGACGGCCTGTAACTGTGAAAAGGTATTTATTAAAAAGGCTGTAATTTACCCTTCCAAAATAGGAATTAAGGGCCCATTGGTAGGTATCCGAATCTGGTGTAAGCGGATTGGCTCCTACACTTAAGTTATTGTATTGATAAAAATCATCTGAAAAACCTCTAGCTCCTGAAAAGCTGTAATAGTAATTATATTGCTGCCAGCCAATTCCTGCAAGAGCCTCCAAAGAATGATTTTCATTGAATTCTTTATTATAAGTCAGGTAATTTTCAAATTGCCAGTAATTGCTACGGGTATTTGTAATGGATGCTTCACCCCCAAAATCAGCACTTAATTGCCTTAGATTACGCCCGGAATAGAAATCGTTTTTTTGATTGATCACATTTGTTCCGAGTGTACTTCTCAATTTAAGGTCATCCGTAAACTGTAATTCTGCATATATATTCCCTAATACCGTCTGTGTATTATACATACTCGTTCTGTTTCTGAGTAGATTTACAGGATTTTCTCCACCTTCCATATTCGGATAATCTGCATTGGTACCATAGGTTCCATCAGGATACTTAACAGGTATGATAGGCAAGGTCTCCACCATCATTCTTAAAGGTGTCAAAGCTCCTACCGCCCCATCTACACGATTTTCTTCCACATGATTAAAAGTAAGGGATCCGCCAACTTTCAACCATTCTTTTAATTGATTATCAGTAGTAAATCGGCCGGAATATCTTTTTAAGTAGGATTCAAGCAAGATACCTTCCTGATCCGTGTAATTAAGAGAAATGGAATAAGAGTTTTCTGTACTTCCTCCGGCAAAGGTCAAATTATGACTCTGGCTAATTGCCGTTCTGGTAGCTTCTTCTTGCCAGTCTGTATCATAGAGAGGGTTTCCATTTTCATCAAACAACATAGAATTACTACGGAAGTTCATAGGATTTTCATATTTCCCTTGCTCCCATCCGGTTGGATCGTATTTCTGAGCGTTATTATATGAATTCATTTCTACCTGTAAAAACTCTTGTGCATTTAGTACATCTAATTTATTAGCAAGTACCCCAATGCTTGTATAAGCATCATAGGTAATCCGGCCTTCACCGCCTCCACCTTTCTTAGTGGTGACAATAACAACCCCATTTGCACCTCTGGCACCATAGATTGCGGTTGCTGATGCATCTTTCAAAACTTCGATAGATTTGATATCATTGGGATTCAGGTAATTAATAGGACCAGCCCCAATAACTCCGTCCACTACGAAAAGAGGATTATTACTGGAATTAATGGAGTTATTACCCCGTATACGGATATTGGTATTTCCTCCAGGTCTTCCTGAATTGGTAGAAACATTTACTCCCGCGGCTCTTCCTGCCAGTGCCTCCTCCGGATTCGAAACCGGACGCTCTTGAATCGCTTCGCTGCTTACGGTTGAAACAGATCCCGTTAAGTCTGATTTTCTTTGACTACCATAACCAACGACCACTACTTCATCTAAAGATTCCGTGTCCTCTTGTAATTGAACATCTACAACCGATCTTCCATTCACTGAAACTTCTTTTGTTTGGAAGCCAATAAAACTGAATACTAAAACAGCATCTTCAGGAAGTGAAGAAATTTCATAGTTTCCATCAAAATCAGTTTGGGTACCACTACTGGTACCTTTCACCTGAACATTGACGCCAGGAAGGGGACCATTTTTATCGGTTACATTTCCGGATACATCTTTTTGCCCGTATGATCCCGACCAGAAAAACAGTCCACCTAGAAATAAGTAAAGTTTTAATAGTTTTAAATTCATAAAATAATTTTTTTGTTATTCATTTAACTCGATTTAAAAAAAGTGTTAACATAATTTCAACACGACTAAATTACTAAAACGATTTAGTTAACCAAAAATAAATCGCACAATTTTGTCGATTTGGAAAATTCCGTAGCCTTTTATCGAAAACTTCTTAAAGAATTTATTTCTGAATTGCAAATAGCATACTTAATTGTCTTAACCAGCATCCGCTTAAAAAAGATCTATAATCTTTTGGATTTTAACTTTAATTTGTCTTCTGACTCTCGATGAAATATTATTTATCAGAACATGCATGTAGAAATAGATAATAAAGATTGGAGTGGTATCTACAAAATAAAGGTCCCAGATAGTACTGCAACCGTCCTTAAGCATCTTCAATAGCCTCCCCCTGGCCGTTCATTCTAAGCGGAATCGGTTTAAAAGATTTAGCCAGCAGAAGGTTTAGAGACTATGGATAATTGTATGGTAGAATGTTTTGACCTTATTGATTATTACAGATAATATCTTATTACGAATAAGCCGGATGAAATACAAAGAATAATCTTTGAAAAAGTTACCCCTCATTGCTGAGGGATAACTTAAAAATCACTACTAAACTAAATCTACTTAATTATGAGAATATCGTGATAACATCAACTAATTTCCCAATTAAATTAAGAATTTCCTAAATCAGCATAAACATACTAAAACGATTTAGTTAATACAAATAAAAAGTTCCTTTTTTCCTTTGGTAGGTGTTTTTTATTTGGGCGATTAACTCGTATTATCTTAGGTTCTACACCTTTTTATGTACAACAGAGGATTCCCTTACCTCCAATTTAGTGTCTAAAGCCACCCTTGACGAAGAAGATTTAACAGATTTCCCATCCAGAAGATCAAGCATTATTCTCATCAGGTTCTTCCCTATCTGTTCCAGGGGTTGTGCTACTGCCGTAATGGAAGGAGAATATATTTTAAAGAGATCATTATCATCAAAAGTGATGATACCGATTTCATTTACCTTTTTCGGATATTTTTCCCTGATGACCTCCAGCCCCCTTTGTGTTAAATAATTGGTCGCAAAGAAAACAGCATCCAGTTGAGGGTTCTCTTTTAAAAAGCGGTGAAAAAGATTTTTTCCTTTTTCTGTACCCGTTTCCTTAAAAGGTATTTTCAATACAAATTCATTCAATTTTTTTTCTCCTATCGCTTTTCGGTAACCTTCCAAACGATCAAGCATTTGGGTTTGTTCCACATCGGTTGTAATAAAGCCAATATTAGAAAATCCCTTTTCTATTAAATGTGTCGTCCCTTCATAGGTTGATTTTTTATTATCTATAATGACAAAATGAGTATCGAGATCTGGAAAATACCTGTCGAAGAGTACTACAGGAACATTATTATTGATCAGCATTTCAATTTCAGGTTTTATGCCTGAAGACGGAATAATAATAAAGCCATCTACCTGTCTTTCATAAAAGACATTGATAAGTTCTCTGGACCTTTCGTCATTGTTTTCGTTACTGCAAAACAATACTTTATAGTCTCTCTCATAAGCTAGATTTTCAATTATCCTTGCCAGCTTCGCAAAGAAGTAATTTCCTATGTCTTCAACCATAAAAACCAAAATTTTAGTTTTTCCGGTTCTCAACTCTGTGCCACCACGTTAGGTCTGTAATTAATTTCCTTCACATAATCCTGTACTCTTTTAATTACCTCATCGGAAATTTTCTTTCCTTTCCCTTTCCATTAAGAAACAAAAGAGACGGTGGTAACGGAAACATCTAACTTTTTGGCAATATCTTTTAGCGAAAGTCTTTTTTTCTTCATGATAATTTATTCCTTCAGCTGAAAAAGTAAGTAACTTCTACAGATAATTTCACGACTAAAGTAGAAAAATATTATTTGAAGAAGCTCTTCAACTTCTTCCCCCTCTTATTTCTTGCTACTTCGGCCGTGGAAAAACATCCAGGCTGTCAGCCATTTTTTTCCATTCTTTCTAAAGTCATTCAATTTTTTTAGGATATTCAGTGGTGTTTAAAAGTTTTCTATTTGATGTTTTTAACAGATTGTACAAGAGCTCTGATACTAACGCAAAGTATACTTTACTGTGCTCACAAATCAGAATTAATATAATTCCCCCGCTTTATAAATCAGCTTTTGAAGATTTCACCGGGCTGAGGCCGCACTAAAATGACGTTTTGAGAACCAAAGTTTTTGACTCAGTTAGCCTTAAATATAAACGAAGGTCTGGAAAAATCATAAATCCTCATCAAAAAAACGTTTTTACATTCATGCCACTGTTTTGAAAATCTAGAATACTGTTCTGCCATTGGTGATGAAATCTTCTAGTGTTCTCAGATTATTCCTTTTTCAATACAAGAATGGAAATAAACAGCGACAGGTTATGTCGTATAAAATGAATTTTAATTTTTTGCCATTACTTCAATCATATCAGACCGGGGGTTATAAAAAAACCGGAATTCATATAGCTTTTTTCCTATTTTCGCTCTATGAACCTACGCCATCTACTTCATACCATTAACATCTTATTTCTTCTGGCTTTATATTCTTGCACAAAGCATACAGGTTCTTCAGAAACTTTAAACAGGAACAGAATTGATTCAAGCAATTATTATTTCGAACAGGGAAAGGACGCCAGTGAATTAAGACAGAAAATAACTTTCTTTAATAAGGCTCTGGATAATTTGAACGATCCATATGACACCCTAACTCCTGTTATCCTTGACTATAATATCTATTATTACAATCGTTTAAAGGAATATGATAGTGCTCTGTATTTTTCAAACCGGCTTATTGAAATAGCCAAAACTCAGAATGACTCAGGCTTTATGTCTAAAGGCTTTTACAGGAAATCTGCTATTTTCAGATACTTAAATCAACACGAAAAGGCATTTAAGAATGCCTATAATGCACGCCAGATATATTTGGAAATTGGCGACTCTGCCAGTGCCGGTCGGCGCACTTCAGAAATGGCTATCGCTCAAAGTCAGCTGACCGATTATGTCGGTGCTCAGGAATCGGCAACTGAAGCTTTAAAGTATCTTCCTGAATCTGATTCCTCCTATATAAGCAGCGCTTACAATACCATTGCTACAGCTTACAGGAGCCAGGGCTTTTACCTGGATGCCGAAACGGAATGGAGAAATGCTCTTAAATATGCAACTACAACCGGGGACAGCCTCAGCAATCTTAATAATATTGCACTTAGCCTTCAGGATCAGAAAAAATACGGGAAGGCTATTGAAATTTTCGAAAATATCATCCAAAGCTCAGATAAAACAGATATTATCTCCCTGGCCAGGTTTAGAGATAATCTTGCCTATACAAAATGGCTGCAGGACTCTTCGTTAATCGTAAACGATAAGCTATTAAAGGCTACAGATATGAGACGGCAGGCAAAAGATCAAAACGGACTTTTAGCCAGTTATGACCACCTTTCAGCATATTATACAAATAAAGACAGTAGGCTGTCTCAATTATATGCCGATAGTTTACTTAAAACTGCGGAAAAACTCGATAGTAAATCTGCCCAGATTAATGCGATCGAAAAACTGATACAACTTTCTTCACCAGAAAAAATAAAGGATCTTTCAAACAGGTATATTCAGCTGAATGACAGCATAAAGTATGAGAATATCAGGGCAAAAAATTTCTTTGCCAAGATCAGGTATGACGAGGAACAAAAGCAACAGGAAATTAATGATCTCCTGGCAGAAACAATAAAGCAAGACCTGGAAACCAAAGAATTAAAAAACCAGAGCATCATTCTTTCTTTGGGAGGATTGCTTCTAATGCTAAGTGGCGGGTTCGCTTTTTATTATTTGAGACAAAAACATAAAAGAGAAAAGATTCGGGAAGCCAATCAAACTGAAACGAGAATCTCAAAGAAGATCCATGATGAGCTGGCTAATGACGTTTATAATGTAATGAGCGAAATGGAAAATTTAGTACCCGCTACATTAATCGACAAACTGGAACATATTTACAGCCGCACCCGAAACATTTCCAGGGAGAATGCGAGCGTGGATACCGGCCCCGGCTATATCAACAACCTCATCGCTACCCTATCGGCCATTTGTAATGAACATACCCGGCTTATCATTCGCGGGGAAGAGATTATAGACTGGAATTCAATAAAAGAAGAGAAAAAGCTGGTCATTTTCCGTGTTTTGCAGGAGGTCATGGTAAACATGAAAAAACATAGCCAGGCCAGACTGGTAGCGATCATTTTCTCAAAAAAGAACCGATCTATAGAGATCAGTTATTCCGACAATGGCATAGGTTGTTCCCCACATCGCATAAAAAACGGAAATGGCATCCAAAATGTGGAAAACCGTATTTTTTCTACGGAAGGCTCCATTACCTTTGAAACAGAAAAAGGAAAAGGTCTGAAGATCTTGATTAAAATTCCTGTTTAGAAAGATGTTTAAAAAGGTTTTAATAGCAGAAGATATGGATAGCATCAACCAGGCGGTTGCTGCCACTCTTTCTGAAATGGGCATTAAAAATATCGCCCATGCACAGTATTGCGACCAGGCCTGGCTAATGATTAAAAAAGCCCTTCAGGACGAGGAGCCTTTTGACCTGCTCATCTGTGACCTTTCCTTTAAAAAAGATCATCGAAACGAAAAGATCCTTTCAGGAAAAGAGCTGATAAATATTTTGAAATCTGAAGCCTCCCACCTGAAAATTATCGTGAATACCATAGAAGATCATCCGCAAACGGTAAGGGAATTGTGGGATTCTGGAAATATAAACGCCTACGTCTGTAAAGACAGGCAGGGACTGAGATATTTAAAAGAAGCGGTAGAATGTGTGGGAACTGGTAATGCTTATAATTCTCCAAATATCGAGAAGGTACTGCAGCAAAACAATCTACTTGTGCTCGATGAATTTGAAATGAATATACTAAACCTACTTTCAGAAGGCAGAACCCAGGATGAGATCCAGGATGAGCTAAGAAAAAAGCAGATCAGGCCAAGCAGTAAAAGCGCCATCGAAAAAAAGCTTAAGGAAATGAAAGAGATCTTCGAAGCGAAAACTACGGTGCACCTTATCAGCATCGTAAAGGATCTGAAATTAATTTAAGAATAATAATGCCAGCCATATAGGTAGATAAATTGAGTAGGGTTGATTTATCTATACAAGGGCTGGCATTCATTTAATTGTGCGGTTCTCCTATTCATGAGACTCTTCGCTCTGCTCAGAGAGGACATTTTATTCAATGTACAGTTATTAATAAGGAATATTTAATAATATATTTCCTCATTTGCTCTTTAACTTTTTGACTTACAATATTTTCAATTTTAAATGTAGAATTTGAAGGTCCATTTTCAAATATTCAAATTATCAAATTCGCATTTTCACATTGGTACATTAATTCACTGCTACATTTTCCAATTGTCTTATTCACTCTTTTACTCATTTCCTGTTATAACCTGAGATCGCTTCCCCGCCTCCGGCAGTTTCCCGTTTGAAATGAATATTTTAAACCAGCAGGCTCAGCTTTTACGGATACAAAAAAAGTCTGCAGCTTTCGCTGCAGACTTTCTGCCTTAAGTGACCTCGCCAGGATTCAAACCTGGAACCTTCTGAGCCGTAATCAGATGCGCTATTCAGTTGCGCCACGAGGCCTAATATTTCCGGCTTTGCCTTCTGAGCCGTAATCCAGATGCGCTTTCATCCCGATCGCTGTCGGGAGCGCCACGAGGCCTTTTTGTTACCAGCTTCGTGTCTTACAAAGCGGGTGCAAATATATTGTTTATTTTAAAATCTGAAAAGTTTCAGGAGATTTTTTGGCTTAAATTATCTCGGCACTTAAACCCGCATCCAGAAGTTTCGAACAGCGCGGTTTTAAATCTTCATACGAACCGGTTTTTACGGTACATTTTCCCTTATAATGTACCAGCAGAGAACATTGCTCTGCCTGCTCTGGTGTATGATCACAGGCGTAGATAAGGGTCTCTATCACATAGTCAAATGTATTATAATCATCATTATACAAAACGATCTCATTCTCTTTCTTCTTCCTGGCCTTGGTCTCGACCTTCTCTAACAATTCTTCTTTCGTACTCATCTTCAGTTATTTCCTTTTCGTGTTCAAAGATACAAATTAATGATAAACACCTCAGCGTGAAAACTTTGCAGCCACCCAGTCGTTTCTCTCATAATTTTCCACAAAATCCAGTCCAATTTTCATGCAGGCTTTTTTAATGACCGGCAGATCCTTTTTATAAAATCCGCTTAAGAAAATATTACCGTTCTCAGTAAGTGATTTTTCATATTCCGGGAGATCCCGCAGCAGAATATTCCTGTTGATATTAGCCAGAATTACGTCATATTTCCGGCCTTCAATGAGTTCAACTCCGCCTTCCTCTACATTGATATAAGAACATTCATTTCTTTCGATATTTTCCCGCGTATTCAAATAACACCAGTTATCAATATCTATGGCATCGATCTCTGAAGCACCTTTCATAGCCGCGAGAATCGCCAGAACTCCGGTACCGCAGCCCATATCCAGGACTTTTTTGCCTTCAAAATCGTTCTTCAGAATGTGCTGGATCATCATATGGGTGGTGGCGTGATGCCCGGTTCCAAAAGACATTTTAGGCTCAATGACAATGTCATATTTCGCTTCTGTTTCCTGATGAAAGGGCGCACGTACACTGCAAATCTCATCTACGAGAATAGGAGTGAAATTCTTTTCCCACTCTTCATTCCAGTTCAGTTTTTCTATTTCTGAAATGGAATAACTGATCTTAAATTCTTCCGACTGTAAAATATGTACTCCGGCTAACAGATCATCTTCATACTCCTCTACCGGAATATAAGCGGTTATTCCATCATCATTCTCGATAAAACTTTCAAATCCCAGGTATCCCAGTTCTGCAATAAGGATCTCTGAAGCCGGCTGTACAGGCTCAACCAGAAACCGAAATTCCAGGTAATTACCTCCCATCTTAGAACGAATTTACGATCTCTACAAAATCTACCGCGTTTAGGCTCGCTCCTCCAATAAGGCCGCCGTCAACATCTTCTTTGGCAAAGATTTCCTTCGCATTGGCGGGTTTCACACTTCCGCCATATAGAATAGAAGTATTTTCAGCCACTTCAGAACCTATATTCTTTGCCAATAATTCACGCACATGTTTATGCATTTCCTGTGCCTGTTCCGGGCTGGCTGTTTCCCCTGTTCCGATCGCCCAAACCGGCTCGTACGCCAGAATGATCTGGTTCCAGGCACTTACCGGAAGATTGAAAAGACTTTCCTTCAACTGGCTCTCTACCACTTCAAAATGCTTTTCATTCTTTCGGTCTTCCAGTTCTTCGCCAAAACAGAAGATCACGGTCATTTCCTTATCGATGGCAGTTTTTAGCTTTTTTGCCAACAGTTCATTAGTCTCACCATAATGCGCCCGACGTTCACTGTGGCCGAGAATCACCGTTTCTACTCCTACACTTTTCAGCATATCGGCCGATATTTCACCGGTATAAGCGCCCTTTTCATGTTCATTCATATTCTGTGCAGCCACGATCACCGCAGTGTCTTTCAAAGCCTGAAAAACGGGGTACAAATTGGTAAACGAGGGAGCAACCATAACGGTGGCTTCAGGATCTTTTACCATCTGCATTTTCAAATGTCCGATCAGTTCTTCGGTTTCGGCAAGATCATTATTCATTTTCCAGTTTCCGGCAACTATATTTTTTCTCATTTTTTCTGAATTTTATTGGATTGGTTACTAATTAAAAAGGCTTTTTTCGGCCTAAATAACAAATATAATTAAAGGAAGATTTTTAGCCTCTTAAACCAACGCTAAACCTTTGAAATTTAAAAACTCCTGAAATAATTACAGGTTTTCTTTATAATTTGATATCAGAAGCATCATACCAGTGCACTTTTTGTGTGATCGTTCCATTTTCCAGGCTAAGAATTCCCGGATTGGAACGCACGATGGTTTTCAGAGCTGTCTCATCGGTTTGATAGAATTTGAAGTTAAGGCCGTACTTTTTTATAAGCTTCTCTTGAAGATTTTGATTGGAAGCCGTAAGCCCCACCACCATATAATTCTTATCAAGCGCTTCTTCGCTAAGTCTTTTGATCGCCTTATAGCCTTCGAGTTCTGTGGAATGAAGGTTATACGCCACGATCAGAAGCACTTTAGGAGCATTCAGCACTTCCTGTGTAATATCGCCTTCTTCACCCTCGATTACGAAATCATGTATAGGTGGAATCATGTTTTCTCCAGACTGCTCAGTTTCCACTCCAATGAATTCGCCCTTCACCTGCGGATAAGCGCCATGATTCGTGATCACCTTTTCCTCACCATCCACCATAAATTTCCAGTGATAGGTCACTTCAGCTTTACGCACATCCTCGGGCAATTTCATTTTTTCAGGAATATTATTCCCCACTTTATAAGCCCTGAAATCGAAAACGGGCAAATGCATCAGCACGTAATAGCAGAAGACAAAACACAACATAAAAGAGGCAAATATGATCCAGCGGTGCGAAGCAGGTGCGAAAACCGGTGTGATATATTTTCGGTTAAAGAAAAGGATAAGGATCAGCAGCAGCAGCGCCACATCTTTATAAAACGACTGCCACGGTGTAAGTGGAATCGCGTCTCCAAAACAACCACAATCTGTTACTTTATTGTAGTACGCCGAATAGAACGTGAGAAATGTAAAAAAGAGGATCATCAGCAACAGGCACCAGGTGGTGAGTTTCGGCACATAACCTATTAAAAGCATGATGCCGAGCACCAGCTCGAAAATGACAATGATAATGGCAATTACCAAGGCAAAGGGTATCAAAAACTGTATATCCAGCACCTGTTCGCTGAAATATTCCTGCAGTTTATAGGAAAAACCAACGGGATCATTGAGCTTTATAAATCCCGAAAAAATAAAAAGAATTCCTACCAGCACCCTGGCGATACCTGTAATTGCTTTCATAGTTTTATTTTAAAAGATAAGTAGTTAACTTCATAAGGTGTTTTATGTCAGGTTGAGCGAAGTCGAAACCTTTTTTTTAAGAGCAGAAAGAGCCCGACTCCCCGCCTATCGACTGGCAGAATCTGAACCGACAAGCTCGATTAATTTTTGGCTGACTTATTAAAAAACTTTTTAATTATTCTATAGTTTCTTCGGCTTCACCGAAATGTATCATGGCGAACACCGAATAATTGATCATATCCTGGTAATTCGCGTCGATGCCCTCACTCACCAGTGTTTTCCCTTTATTATCTTCGATCTGTTTTACGCGTAAAAGTTTCTGAATGATCAAATCGGTAAGTGAGCTTATACGCATATCCCTCCATGCCTCGCCATAATCATGATTCTTATCCATCATCAGCTGCTTTGTTTCGGCGATATTTTCGTCATAAAGCTGGATGGCTTCCTCAGGCTTAAGATCTGGCTGATCGGCGATTCCTTTTTCCAGTTGAATAAGCGCCATCACTGAATAATTGATAATTCCGATAAATTCAGATTTTTCATCTTCATCTACTTTTCGAATCCCGCTTTCCTGAAGTTTCCTGATGCGCTGGGCTTTTATAAAGATCTGATCGGTAAGGGATGGCAGCCGGAGAATTCGCCAGGCACAGCCGTAATCTTTCATTTTATTCAAAAACAAACTGCGGCAGCGTTCTATCACCGCATCGTATTGTTTGGAGGTATCCTGCATGAAGTAACTCTAATTTGCGTAAATTTCGGTCAAATATTTTAGATAGTCAAAGTTATTTAAAAAGCCCGATTCTTCTATGTTCATTAACTGCAAAGGCCAGCTTATCGATCTTTCCGAACCCAAAGTGATGGGAATCATCAATATCACGCCCGATTCTTTTTACCGCGGAAGCCGTGCAAATTCCGATAAGGATATTCTGAAAAAAGCCGAACAGATGCTGAAGGAAGGGGCTACATTCCTTGATCTCGGCGCATATAGCAGTCGCCCGGGAGCACAGGATATTTCTGAGGAAGAAGAACTTGAAAGAATGCTTCCGGCTGTTGAAGCTATCCTGAAGGAATTCCCTGAAGCTGTTTTATCTATTGATTCCTTCCGAAGTCGCATCGCAAAAGAAAGCATCGAAACCGGCGCAGCCATCGTCAATGATATTTCCGCAGGAAAACTGGACGAAAATATGCTGAAAACTATTGCTGAACTGCAGGTTCCCTATATTATGATGCATATGAAAGGAACGCCGCAGAACATGAAAGAGCAGAATCAATATGATGACCTGCTGAGCGAGGTGTTGTTCTACTTTTCAGAAAGAATTGCAGAGGCACGAAAATTAGGCATCAATGACCTTATTATTGATCCCGGTTTCGGATTTGCCAAAAACATCTCTCAGAATTTTGAATTATTAGCTAAGCTCAATCTTTTTAAAAACCTGGAGCTTCCCTTGCTTGCCGGACTTTCCCGCAAAAGCATGATCTGGAAAAAACTGCACATTCCTCCGGAGAATGCCTTAAACGGAACTACCAGCCTGAACACCATCGCTCTTTTAAAAGGAGCAAATATTCTGCGGGTTCATGATGTAAAGGAGGCCATGGAATGCATCAAATTAACCGGTGAAGTATTAAACTAATTTTAGTTTTTCTATTTTTACACAAAACCTCAGCAATTTGGACATCATAGATCTTCGAATTCTCGATATCCTGGATATTGTTTTTGTTGCCCTTCTTCTCTACTACGTATACAAACTGGTACGTGGTACGGTAGCCGTAAATATTTTTATAGGCATCGTGGTGATCTACCTGGTGTGGCTGCTTACCAAGCTGCTGCAAATGGAACTGCTCAGCAGCGTACTGGGCGAATTTATCGGGGTGGGGGTTTTCGCGCTGATCGTGGTTTTTCAACAGGAGATCAGGAAATTTCTTTTGATGATCGGGTCTACGAATTTTACCCAAAGAGGACGATTTCTTCGCAATTTTCGAATAAACCGTGAAGATTTTGAAACCAAAACCAATGTAGAAGCCATTGTGAAGGCCTGCGAGACCATGGGAAGCAGCTATACCGGGGCATTGATGGTCATTCAAAAGAGCAACAATCTCGATTTTGTTAAAAATTCGGGAGATAAAATGCGGATCGAACTTAACCAGCCGATCATAGAATCTATTTTCTTCAAAAACAGTCCGCTTCATGATGGCGCCATGGTCATTGAAGATAATAAGATCACGGCTACCCGGGTAATTTTACCGGTTTCTAATGATAGGTCCATTCCCTTAAG
Organism: uncultured Flavobacteriaceae bacterium; assembly: GCA_963741865.1. Taxonomy (GTDB): domain Bacteria; phylum Bacteroidota; class Bacteroidia; order Flavobacteriales; family Flavobacteriaceae; genus Christiangramia. The sequence continues at coordinate 724,400 of CAVUJP010000017.1, read as the reverse complement.
ATTCGGGTTGCGGCATCGTGCGGCAGTTGGGATCACCGAGAAAACCGATGCTCTCGCAGTGGTGGTAAGCGAGGAAACGGGACAGACTTCTTATATTAAAGACGGTCAATTCGTGATGTTCGAAACCCTGGAGGAATTAAAGGAAAAACTTAAAGAAGATCTTAATTAGGATGAAAATAATGACTCAATCCCAAACTGCTAATGCTGAGAAGCTACTCAAAAATAACGGGCAACAGAAGTTTAAATTCTAATCTCCTTTTTTCCGTTGAGCTTTTTATCCTTTTTTCGGGAATATTTCTTCGATTTTACTTTCAGTTCATAGAATGGTCTATAAATGGAGATGAGATAAATCTTGCCAGCAACATCATTGACAATACTTTTCCTGAACTTCTTGGACCCTTAGATCATCAGCAAAGTGCTCCTCCCCTTTTTTTATGGATAGAAAAATTATCACTTCTTTCCGGTAATCCCAGGATTGATCTGAAAATACTTCCTTTCCTTTCTTCCGTCATTTCTCTGCTTCTTTTTAACAGGCTCTCCAAACGAAACCTCAGCAGCATTTATTGCTTAATTCCATTAAGTATATTCGCCTTCAGCCCCTTCATTATCCACAACTCCCTGACGATAAAACAATATACTTTTGACCTTTTATTTTCCTTAATAGCTGTCAATTATTTTATGAAAACGAAAAATAAATTCCGGGAGCTCCTATTTTTTACTGTGTGGTGCTTAATCAGTAACATCGGTTTATTTTTCTGTGCAGCTTTCATTTTATACAATTCTTACATTTTCCTAAGCCGAAAAATATCCATTTTAGAATTATTGAAGAATTGCCTCCCCTACCTCGTTGCTCCCTTGCCATATTTGCTTTATTTCCTATGGTTCAATTCTCAGGAAGGAGCTCCCGAATTAAAATCTTACATGATACATTATTGGGCAGAAAGTTTTATGCCTTTGAGTGCTGAACTCTTTCGCTGGGCGGCACTACAAATAAATGCCATACGTCTATTTATTTTTTCTTCCTACTATGGGATAGGCATTGCCATGCTGTTGATTTTCGTTATTGGAATATTTGCTGAATTCGATGAAATAAAAAAAGTCCCAAATTCTAAAAATGTCATCCTTTTATTTTTACTCGTTTTGCTCGTCCATCTTTCTTTAAGCGCAATGAGATTATATCCTTTTTCCGACAGGCTGATTTTATACCTGTCTCCTTTTTTTATTTTGGGCTTCGGAAAAGGAATAGCTTTTATTTCCACCAGGCTTCTCCTCAAAAAACAGCTGTATTTGAAATATTTAACTACTGGTTCATTAATATTGGTAATTACCGCGTCTTATGCTACCTATGTGCCTCGTAAAGGAAATAACCTTGAAGGAATGGGTAAGTATTTGAACAGCCAAAACCGAAATATTTATATCACCGAAAAGGCCAGGATCGGGATAAATCTCTATACGAATTTCAGCAAGGATTCCCTTCTTTCCAAAAAGATACGGAATACCAATTCTTTAAGTAAAAACAGGCCTCTGTTTAAAAATGACCTTATTATCTCAAGGCAGTCATTAAAATTTGGCCATCTCGGTAAACGAAGTCCGCCTGAACCCGAAATCAGGAATCTTCTGAATGAAAAAAAGCTGAATTTGAAAAAAGAGATGGGGGATTATGTGATCTATCAATTTAAACCGCCTCTTCAGCCTTAAACTGAACCTCGTAGAGTTTTCGGTAATAACCATCGGTTTTTTGAAGCAATTCGGCATGTTTACCCATTTCCATGATCTCTCCGTGGTCCATAACGATGATCTTATCAGCCTTTTTGATGGTGGCAAGACGGTGCGCAATAACTATGGAAGTTCTGCCTTCGGTGATCTTTTCGGTGGCTTCCTGGATAAGCTGTTCACTATATGAATCTACAGAAGAAGTAGCCTCATCCAGAACAAGAATACTGGGATTGCTCACATAAGCTCGCAGGAAGGAAATAAGCTGCCGCTGGCCAGAAGAAAGCATCGCGCCCCTTTCTTTTACATTATAATAATATCCATTGGGAAGGGAACTGATGAATTCGTGAATTCCGATCTGTTTCGCCGCATTGATCACATCTTCATCTGAAATATCAGGATCTTCCAGGTTGATATTGTTCATAATGGTATCGGCAAAAAGAAAAACATTCTGAAGCACGACCGCTATCTGCGACCGCAGTGATCTCAAACTGATATCTTTTATATCCATCCCGTCCACACAGATCGTCCCCGAATCGATCTCATAAAATCGGTTAAGAAGATTGATGATCGTTGATTTTCCCGCTCCGGTAGCACCTACAATGGCTACGGTCTCGCCCGGCTCCACCTTAAAAGAAATCCCTTTAAGAACTTCTTCATTATCGACATAACTGAAATGAACCTTTTTAAATTCAATTTCACCCTTGAGATCTTTTATTTCAATATCTCCGCTGTCCTCGATACTCGCTTCGGTATCAAGAATTCCAAACACGCGGTTGGCGGCTACCATTCCCATCTGCAGTGTATTGAACTTATCGGCGATCTGGCGTAAGGGACGAAACAGCATTTGTGATAATTCAATAAAAGCCACGATCACACCGAGGGTCATTCCGTCTCCGGCTATCACTCTCAAACCTCCAAACCAGACGATGAGGCCGATGGTGATGGAAGTCGACATTTCGGCAATAGGGAAGAAAATAGAGTTATACCACACCGTTTTGATCCATGCTTTGCGGTGTTTGTCATTTATTTTTCTGAAATTCTCATATTCGGTCTTTTCGCGGGTAAAAAGCTGAACGATCTTCATTCCGGTGATTCGTTCCTGAACAAAAGTGTTCAAATTGGCCACCTGGGTCCTGACTTCTTCAAAGGCCAGTTTCATTTTCTTCTGAAAAACTCGCGTCGCATAAATAATAAAAGGCAGAACGGTCAAAACAAGCAGCGTTAGTTCCCAGCTTTTGTAGAACATCACTCCAAGCACCACCAGCATCTTTAAAAGATCACTGATGATCATAAAAAGTCCCTGGCTGAAGATACTGGCAATGGTTTCAATATCGCTCACCGCACGAGTAACCAGCCTTCCTACCGCAGATTTATCATAATAATTCATGCGGAAGCCAAGCATGTGCTTAAAAAGTTTCACCCGAATATCACGCACCACTTCCTGTCCCAGCCAGTTGGCGTAGTAGATAAAACAAAATTGAAAGATCACCTCAAGTACCAGCACTCCCAGCATCAGGCTCACATAGTAGATAAGCTCATCGTAATCGGCCGGGATCAATGCCTGGTCAACAGTTTCCTGAAGAAGAATAGGCCTTAATACGGCAAATAACGAAACAAGGATCGCAGCGACCGCGACGAAATAGAAAATACGCTTATACGGATTGGTATATTTAAGCAAACGCTTAAACAGATCCATATCAAATGCGTTCCCTGTTTTTGATGCCATATTTATTTTTTGATATTTTCGGGATATTCGATCCCTGTTAAATATAATCCGTGTGCGGGAACCGAAGCTCCGGCCATTCCACGGTCACGACTCTTTATCACCTCGTGCATATGCGAAACCGGATGTTTATGCTGACCTATCTCAAATAGGGTTCCCACTATCGCGCGAACCATATTCCGAAGAAATCTGTCGGCTTTAATATAAAAAACCAACGAATCCCCTTCCTTTTTCCATTCTGCCCTTTCAATACGACAATTATAGGTCTTCACATCGGTTCGGCTCCGGGAAAAACATTTAAAATCGGTGTATCCCTTCAGAATTTCGGCAGCCTCATTCATTTTTTTTATATCCAGATCAAGATAGAATGCCCAGGCAAAATCGGCCATAAAAGCATCTTTTTTCTGAATAATATGATATTCATAGCTTCTGGAAACTGCATCGAAACGCGCATGAGCCTCATCTTTTACTCTGAAAATTTCAGAAATGGCAATGTCTTTCGGAAGCATGGAGTTGAGTTTATATTTCAATTCTTCAGGATCAAAAATTTCTTCCGTATCGAAATGAGCGATCAGCTGCCGGGCATGTACACCGGCATCGGTCCTTCCCGCTCCCACAATTTCAATTTTTGAAGAAAAAAGCCGACTTAAATTTTTCTCCAGAATCTCCTGAATGCTAATCGCATTAGGCTGATTTTGCCAACCATGATATGCCTTTCCAAAATATGAAAGATCGATAAAATACCTCAAGAGCCGCTTAATTTTTATATTTGCGAACAGCAAAGATAAGGCAATTATAGCAAGGAAAAAGCCTTTAAAGCCTCATCATTTGTTAAGTGAATTTTAAAAATACTTCTTTTGAAAAAAATTCTTCTGCTTAGCGATACCCACGGATATATTGATGACCGAATTCTTCATTATGCCTCCCAGGCCGATGAAATCTGGCATGCCGGCGACATTGGAAATCTTTCGGTAACCGATGACTTAAAAGATTTAAAACCTGTTCGCGCAGTGTACGGCAATATCGACAATGCGACTATTCGCAAGGAATTTCCGCTGAACAACCGATTTATGTGCGAAGAAGTAGATGTATGGATCACTCATATTGGCGGTTATCCCGGAAAATATTCCCCGCCCGTAAAAGAGGAGATTAGAAGAAACCCTCCGAAATTATTCATTTCGGGCCATTCCCATATCCTGAAGGTGATGAATGACAAGAACCTGCGTTTACTTCATATGAATCCGGGTGCGGCAGGAAAACAGGGATTTCATAAGAAGAGGACCATGCTGCGATTTGAGATCGAGAAGGCGAATATTAAAAACCTCGAAGTGATCGAACTAGGTTAATACATAAAAAAGCCCGGAGCAGAACTCCGGGCTTTTCACGCACTAATATACTAAGATGATAGGCTTATCGCAATCGGTCTACAGATTTTACGAGATCTTCGTCCCTTTTGATGGCCTTATTGGCCAAAACAAGAAAAACGATAGAAACAATGGGAAGGAACATCCCAATACCCTTCTCTGAAATATCCATTTCTCCAGGTAAACTTAGAGACCAATACACAAACACTCCTAGTAAAAAAAGGTTTAATATGATGTTCAAGCGGCCCAGTACGAACTGGAGCTTGCGGTTTTTAAACATAAAAATACTCACCAGTGACAAGGCGGCTGATGCAAGGAACATCCCAAATATCAACATTTGGTCTATCGCGTAAACTTCAATTCCTTCAGAAGTTTCCCAAAGCGAAAAAACGAATATGAGTCCGGCACTTACAATTACCGCCAGTAACAAATAAACAGTCTGTATTCTTTGAAGCATAATTTTATCCTTGCGGGCACAAAAATAAAAGATTCTTTTTAGAATTGGTATGTAAAAGTTTAAAATAAAGTTGTATTATTGCAAGTACATTTCGTAACCCATTCAATGTTGGTTACTTAAGTCTCCAAACTTTTTGTTCTTCCTCGAGAAGTTTAAAATCAACCCAAAGAAAAATTTTATTTTAAAGCATTCATGTTTGAAATTTCAGAATTAAAAGCTAAAAAGCTTCCTGAACTTAAGGAGATTGCCCAATCTCTAAATGTTCCCAAGTACAAGACAATGAAGAAGCTGGACCTGGTCTACCAAATTCTTGATTACCAGGCCTCCAACCCTAAAAAGGTTAAAGAAGTACTCACCGAAGAAAACGAAGACGCCACTGCAAGCCAGGAAAAGAAACCAAGAGGTAAGATTGGTAGCAACAAAAGGCCTCCAAAATCCTCACCGGCTAAACCTTCTCCAGATAAAGGACAGGATTCTTCTTCTAAAACAGATGATACCCAAAGCTCTTCAAAAAATCAGGGGAAAAAGGGAAGTCCGGTCAAAAAAGAAAATCGTGGCCGTAATGACAACAGGAGTTCCAACCGCAGCGACAACAGGCCTGATAAGCGTAGCGACAACAGAAATGACAATCGCAACGATAACAGGAATGACAATCGCAAGATAACAGGAATGACAATCGTAATGATAACAGGAATGACAATCGTAATGATAATAGAAACGATAACCGCAACGACCATAAAAAAAGCAGTCACGATAATAATGGCAATAGAGACAACCGCAACCGCTATCGCGAGCCCGATTATGAGTTTGATGCCATCATAGAAAGTGAAGGAGTTCTGGATATCATGCAGGATAACTATGGTTTCCTAAGATCTTCAGATTACAACTACCTTACTTCTCCAGATGATATCTATGTTTCTCAATCACAAATCAGGTTATTCGGATTAAAAACCGGGGATACCGTACAGGGACAAATTCGTCCGCCGAAAGAAGGTGAAAAATATTTTCCACTTATAAAGATCAACAAGATCAATGGTCTTGATCCGCAGGTGGTAAGAGACAGGGTTTCTTTTGAACATCTTACGCCGCTGTTTCCGAAGGAAAAATTCAATATCGCCGAAAAGCAGAGCACGATCTCGACCCGTGTGATGGATCTTTTTGCACCTATCGGAAAAGGCCAGAGGGGAATGATCGTTTCCCAGCCTAAAACCGGGAAAACAATGTTACTGAAAGACATCGCCAACGCGATCGCCGCTAACCACCCGGAAGTTTATCAGATCGTTTTACTTATCGATGAACGTCCCGAAGAGGTTACTGATATGCAGCGAAACGTTAGAGGTGAAGTGGTTGCTTCTACTTTTGATAAAGAAGCTCATGAACATGTACGCGTTGCAAATATCGTTCTTGAAAAAGCGAAAAGGCTTGTGGAATGTGGACACGATGTGGTGATCCTTCTAGATTCCATAACTCGTCTTGCCAGAGCTTATAATACTGTTCAGCCAGCAAGTGGTAAGGTATTGAGTGGTGGTGTTGACGCGAACGCTTTACATAAACCGAAAAGATTTTTTGGTGCCGCACGTAATATTGAAAACGGAGGTTCGTTATCTATAATAGCGACCGCCCTTACGGAAACAGGTTCGAAGATGGATGAAGTGATCTTTGAAGAATTCAAAGGAACCGGTAATATGGAACTTCAGTTAGACCGAAGAATTTCCAACCGCCGAATTTTCCCTGCGATCGACCTTGTTTCTTCAAGTACACGTCGCGACGACCTGCTGCTTGACGAAAATACCATTCAGAGAATGTGGGTGCTTCGCAAGTATCTCGCAGATATGAATCCTGTGGAAGCCATGGAATTCATCAATGACAAGATCAAGCAAGCCAGAAATAACGAAGAGTTTTTAATCTCCATGAACGGTTAAATTCTGTTAAACCCTACTTTAACAGCCGGAAGTTGAAAAGCCTCCGGCTTTTTTATTGTCTTAAACTGAATAAAAAAAGCCTCACCTTTCGATGAAGCTTATGAGCGGGAGACCGGGTTCGAACCGGCGACATTCAGCTTGGAAGGCTGACGCTCTACCAACTGAGCTACTCCCGCATTGATAGATATAATTTTTATTTAAAGAACATTCTGGAAATAACACGTGGCCACCTCCCATCTTTACGTACAAATATAATTGGAAAGATTTTCATCTTCCAAAAAAATCATCCGGTTTTTTCAATTTTAAAATCTTGTTAAATGGAATTATAGAGATTCTTTTTTCTGATAAAATAGTCATATTTTTAGCTACTACTTGAATAAGCAAAAAATACATCAATGGATTTTATGAAAAATAAGACTGGAAAAATACAGGATCTCATAGATAATAAGTTACTGGAGAAAAGAAAGATCTATCTCTGGGGGGAAGTCAGTGATAAATCGGCCAAGTATGTTATTGACCGGCTGGAGTATCTCGACCTGGAAGGAGATGATGAAATTCAGCTTTTCATCAACAGCCCGGGGGGATATGTAACCGATGGTTTCGCAATTTACGATACGATAATGTCTCTGAATGCTCCGGTTTCTACGATTTGTACAGGACTGGCGGCATCAATGGGATCTATTTTACTTTCGGCAGGAAAAAAAGGAAGAAGATTTATTCAGCCTCATGCAAAAGTGATGATCCATCAGCCTAGCGGCGGAGCCAGAGGTCAGGCGTCAAATATCGAAATCGCAGCCAATGAAATCTTAAAAACAAAACATCTCAGCGCTAAAATTCTTGCCGATAACTGCGGAAAAAGTGTGGAGAAAGTTCTGAAAGATTTTAACAGGGATTACTGGATGGATGCCGATGAATCTTTAGAATACGGTATCGTGGACGGCATCTTCAAAAGATAAAAATGAATATCAAACATAAGGAGAACGAGAGTCAGGGGAGTTTTTATATTGAAGACGAAAAGGGTTTGATCGCAGAATTAAATTACCGGCGTAAGGCTAATACCATAACTATTGACCATACCGAGGTCAAGCGAGAAATGGAAAACCGTGGAGTAGCCTCCAGCCTTGTGCGGGAAAGTGTTGATTTTGCACGCAAAAACAACTTAAAGATCGAACCCTTATGCAGTTTTGCCAAAGTTCAGTTTGAGCGCAATAAATCTTACCAGGACGTAAGAGCATAAATTACTTTTTATGCATATTTTTGAAAAAATTGCCATTTTCGCTGCCTTTTTTCTCCTGATTTTTGTTGCCGGATGTAAAAATGAAGAGGGAAATAATGAAGTTGCTGAAACACCGGAAAAATCAGCTCCGGGTGAAGTGGGAAAATTCACCGATCCTCAGAATCTTGAAAATTTCTTCAACTCCCGAATTGATTCTTCTCAATTTTATACGCCGGCACAAATACATGTTTTCTATCAGGAAAATGAGTATAATCCCATTTGGGATGATCAGGAACTAAGGGGTGATCTTTTAAGCAATATTGAAAATATTGAAGCAGAAGGTCTTTTTCCTGAAGATTATCATCTTTCGGAGATCAGGGATCTGCTGCATGGGGTAAATTCAAATTCTGAAGAAAAAAACGCAAAGCTCGAGATTTTGCTGACCGATGCTTTTTTTCGGCTTTCTCATGATTTAGGAACCGGAAAACTAAATCCGAAGCAGTTGTACAAAATCTGGGGCACTCCGCTTAACTTAGTAGATCCTCAAAAACTTCTGATAACTGCAATAGAACAAAATAATGTCAGTGAAGTTTTGATTTCACTGGAACCAAAAAACCCTGTTTATTTCGGATTAAAAAAAGCATTAAAGAACTTCCAAAAGGATTTTTCCGAAGAGAAGATCACAGAAATTCCGGATGGAAAGCTGATTCATCCGGGAGAAAAGGATTCCAGAATTCCTCTGGTCGTCCAACGGCTAAAGGAACTTGATCTTTATAAGAAGTCAGCCGACACTTCAACTTTCTATGGAGAAGATTTAAAGGAAAGCATCCTCGATTTTCAAAAAGCGCATGGGCTGGAAGAAGACGGAATCATTGGCGGCTCCACAGTGAAAAACCTGAATATGAGCAAAGAGGATCGTTTCCATCAGCTGCTGGTGAATATGGAGCGCTGGCGCTGGTACCCGCGTGATCTGGGCCAACAGCACATTATTATTAATGTTTCAGATTTTCAGCTGAAGCTGATCAAAGACGGCGATACTCTTGGAACCTATAAAACCATGGTGGGAATCCCTTCACGACAAACACCGGTTTTTTCAGATGAAATTGAATACGTGATCTATAACCCGACCTGGACCATCCCTCCTACCATCGAGAAAAAAGATGTAATTCCCGGAATGCGCCGTGATAAAAATTACCTGAAGAACAGAAGCCTGAATGTGTATGATAAGCAGAACAAGCCTGTGGACCCTTCTGGCATAGACTGGAGTTCTTCAGAAGCACTTGCCTACACTTACCGCCAGGGTGCCGGTCCTACGAATCCGCTTGGTCAGGTGAAAATCATTTATCCTAATAAATATATGATTTACCTGCACGATACACCGCATCGGGAGTTATTCGATAAAAGAATGCGTGCAAGGAGTTCGGGATGTGTAAGGGTAGAAAATGCGCTTCAGCTGGCAAAATTTCTTCTGAGTGATCAGCCAAAATACGACGATGAGAAAATTCAGGAAATTCTAAAATCAGGCAAAACCACAGAAATTCCGGTAACAAAAAAGGTAAGCGTTCACCATTTTTACTGGACCGCTTACCCTGAGAATGATTCCATAAAATTCATCGATGATCTCTATGATCTCGATAAGAAATTATGGGAAAATCTTAAACCGACTGGAAATTGAGGTATTTTGAATTAGCGGTATAGTTATCATCACTTTTGTTGATGAAGACTACCGATTTCCCTTTGATAGAATTGATCAACTTTTTAGACACGGCTCTGGGAACCGCGGGACAACCATAACTTCTTCCCAGTCTTCCGGTTCTCTTAATAAACGAGGGATTGGCATAATCTGCACCATGGATCACCACATAACGTTTACGTGCATTGGAATTGAAGTTTTTCTCCATTCCGTCCATAAAAAGAGAAAGTCCGTTTTTACCGTAATATGTTTCGCCGGTAACATAAAAGCCCAGGGAACTTTTATGAGAATTTACCTTATTGGAAAAAGATTTGGCAAATTCAACGCCCGTTTTTTGACCATGGGCCACATAGGTATTAAAAAGTATTTTTTTGGTTTCCATATCAAGGATCCACATTCTTTTCTTGGTAGAAGAAAGATCGAAATCTATGATCGTTAAAAGCTTATTGGATATCTTTCCCGATTGTTCAAGTTTTGTATAGCCTTTAAACGCTCTTTCAAAAGTAGTGAGAGTAGGCATATTCACATTATTGAAACTGAACTGCTCGTAAAGATCGGCTGTTTTTTCTTCAAATGTTTTACTGGTTGTGTTAGCGAGAGGCAGTTCCGGGGCATTTTTGGAAATATTCTCTTTTTCAATAACATCGGTACTGCTAAAGGCGAATGAAAAAATCAACACTCCAATAACAGTAAGGATTCGGTACTTCATATATTTCTTTTTTTTTTGATTTCTGTTAATAAAAACCAAAAGTCCTGCCAACATACAAAAATTTAGAAATGATTTTAAATAAGCATCAAAGTTTAACATTTTAAGCCTCTAATACTTAATTTAAGTAGATTGCCCGGATTCTTTCGTATTTTCAAACGGGAGGAAGGGAAGATTATTTTATGATCGTACTGTTAAATTTTTTAAATCCATTCCTGGTCATCTATTTTGTGAATTGTTAAAATTTTTAATTTGGCCTCCTGATCTTCTCCACGGAATTTTCTAAAAAAGAATGTAAAGTGTACATTTAGTAAAACATTATCGCCTCAAGCTCAGGCAATGCGTGTAAATGTTTTTATCTTTAACGCCCAAATTGCTATTAAAGATGAATAAAAAAGTTCTTTTAATGATACTGGATGGCTGGGGAATCACCCAGGATCCAAAGATTTCTGCCCCTGCACAGGCGAACACTCCTTTTATGGATTCTCTACCCGGGAAATTTCCTCACGCCAGCCTTCGAACCGATGGTATGAACGTGGGACTTCCTGAAGGACAGATGGGCAACAGCGAAGTGGGACACATGAATCTAGGTGCAGGCCGTATAGTCTATCAGGATTTGGTGAAGATCAATATGGCTGTGGAAAAAAACACACTCATCGAAGAACCTGTTCTCGAAGAAGCCTTTACCTACGCGAAAAAACACGATAAACCCATTCATTTTATGGGACTTTTGAGTGACGGAGGAGTACATTCCCATATCAACCACCTGAAAGGTCTTCTCACCGCTGCTGAGAAATTTGGTGTGAAAAAGAAATATGTGCATGCCTTTACCGATGGTCGCGATGTAGATCCCAAATCTGGAAAAGCTTTTATAGAAGATCTCCAGTCTCACCTGGAGAAAACCAATGGGAAATTAGCTTCCATTATTGGCCGTTATTATGCCATGGACCGTGATAATCGCTGGGAAAGGGTCAAAAAAGCTTATGATCTTATTGTAAAGGGCGAAGGAAAAAAGACTACCGATGCGCCGGCGGCCGTTCAGGAAAGTTATGATGAAGATGTAACCGATGAATTTATCAAACCAATCGTTCTTACTGATGAAGATGGCAATCCCGTCGCTACTCTTAAGGAAAAAGAAGTGGTGATTTTCTTCAATTTCAGGACCGATCGTGGAAGACAGCTTACACAGGCACTTTCTCAGAAGGATTTCCCCGATTACGACATGAAAAAACTGCCGTTGTACTATGTCACCATGACCAATTATGACGATAGTTTTTCAAATGTACATGTGATATTTAAAAAAGATCATTTAAAAGCCACTTTGGGAGAAGTTCTGGAACATGAGGGCAAAAAACAAATAAGGATTGCCGAAACCGAAAAATATCCGCATGTGACCTTCTTCTTTTCTGGAGGCCGTGAAAAGCCTTTTAAAGGTGAAAAACGAATCATGGTCAATTCTCCAAAAGTTGCTACCTATGATCTTCAGCCCGAAATGAGCGCTTATGAAGTCAGGGACAAGATCATTCCCGAAATCGAGAAAGAATCAGCCGATTTTATCTGCTTAAATTTTGCAAATCCCGATATGGTGGGCCACACCGGTGATTTTGATGCCGCCGTGAAAGCCTGTGAAACCGTCGATTCCTGCGCAAAAGATGTAGCGGAAGCCGCGCTGAAGAATGGCTACGCAATCATCATTCTTGCCGACCACGGAAACAGCGAAACCATGAAAAATCCTGATGGCAGCCCGAATACCGCCCACACCACCAATCCGGTGCCGCTTATTCTGATGGATAAGGATGTAAAGAGCATCAAAGACGGAAAACTGGGAAATATCGCTCCCACCGTTCTAAAGCTGATGGGAATAGAACAACCCGATTTAATGACTGAAGACCCTTTAATTTAAATAAAACAATGAATAAATTTTTAATCCTACTTACCGTTCTTTCGCTCAATTTTGGAAATCCCTATCAGGCGAATAAAACAGAAACAAGAAAGATACAGAGCAATATGCTGCTGGGGGAATTCCATAAGGAAGATCTAATGCAGGAACCTTATTCTTCATGGTTCACGTCTTCTTATGAAAATTACGAACCTAATAAGCAGGCATTAAAAACCATAAAAAAGAATATCAGTGATTATGATATCAAACTTTTTATGGGTACCTGGTGCCATGACAGCAAAAGAGAAACACCAAGATTGCTGAAAATTCTGGATGAGGCTGGTTTCGATTATAACAATCTTACCATGTATGCCGTAGATTACAGAAAACATACTCCTGAGAAAAACGAGGAAGGCCTAAATATTCACCGTGTACCCACGGTTATTTTCTATAAAGACGGAAAGGAAGTCAACCGTTTTGTGGAATATGCGCAGGGAGAAAGTATCGAAGAAGACATAGCTAAAATCGTTGGAGGTCAGGATTATAGCAATTCTTATGCAGAATAATAAGTTTGGCAAAAGCTTAGGTTGTATTTCAGAAAATATTAGTTATTTTCGCATATGCCCTACTCTCTTACCATAGCAGTTGATTTTGACGGTACTATTGTAGAGAACAGATTTCCGGAGATAGGAAAACCTATATTATTTGCCTTTGAATCGCTTAAAAAATTGCAGGAAGAAGGCCACCGGATTATTCTCTGGACATACCGCCACGGAGAAAGACTCGAAGAAGCCGTTAGCTTTTGCGAAGAAATGGGGCTGAGCTTTTATGCAGTGAATAAAAGCTATCCGGAAGAAAACCATGACGATACGATAAGCCGTAAAATTCTTGCCGACATTTTTATAGACGACCGGAACATTGGTGGTCTCAAGGCTTGGGGAGAAATCTATCAGCAACTCAGCAAATCTGAAGAACCTGTTCAGAAAAAAGGCAAAAAAAGGTACGGCCTATTCAGCAGATTTTAAAGAATTATGATAATACCAAAATCCAGAGAAGAAATAGAATTAATTCGTGAAAGCGCTCTTATAGTTTCCAAAACTTTAGGAATGCTCGCTCCCGAAATAAAACCTGGTGTTACCACCCTTCAGCTGGACAAACTTGCCGAAGAATTTATACGTGATCATGGAGCCGAACCGGGTTTCCTGGGGCTTTACGATTTCCCCAATTCTCTTTGCATGAGCCCAAATGCTCATGTGGTTCATGGTATTCCCAATAATGAGCCTTTAAAAGAAGGCGATATTATTTCAATAGACTGCGGTGCCAAAAAGAATGGTTTTTACGGTGACCACGCCTATACTTTCGAGGTGGGTGAAGTGGCGCCGGAAATAAAAAAGCTTCTGAAGGTTACCAAGGAATCGCTGTACGTGGGAATTAAGCAATTCAAAGCTGGCAATCGCGTGGGCGATGTTGGTTATGCTATTCAGAAATATACCGAAAATCGCGGCTACGGCGTAGTTAGAGAACTGGTGGGACACGGCCTGGGAAGAACCATGCATGAAGACCCGGAAATGCCAAATTACGGCAAAAGAGGCCGTGGCAAAAAATTCATCGAAGGTATGGTGGTGGCTATAGAACCCATGATCAACATGGGCACCAAAAGAATCAAACAATTACCCGATGGCTGGACAATTTTGACGGCCGATAATAAACCAAGCGCTCATTTTGAACATGATGTAGCACTGGTTGACGGAAAACCCGAATTACTATCTACATTTAAATACATCTATAATGCATTAGGAATTAAAACCAAAGAAGAAGACCAATTTAGAGCAAAAGTTTATGATTAAAAGTTACAGACAGGAAATCTGGAAGACCCTACACAAAGATTCCTGGCAAGACCGCTTTATCTACAAAGTCTCGAATTTCGGAAGAATGATCAGTTATCTGAAAAATCCGGAAGGCGACCTTATGAAAGGCGGAAGAGTAGGTGGATATTTGAACTTCGCTGTACGGTTGAAGAATGGAAAAAGCAAGACTTATTACATTCACAGGATCGTAGCAGAATTATTTTTAGAAAAGAAAGAAGATGATCAGTACGTGATTCACAAGAACTTCGTGAAGAACGACAATCGCGTTTCAAATCTGGCCTGGGCCACTAAAGACGAATGGGTAAAACACCAGTACGACAGTCCCAAGGTTAAGGAAAACAAGAAGAAACGCAAACTTAGAAAAGTCACTTCTTACTCCAAGTTAACTTATGCGCAGGCAGTTGTGTTAAAGAAAAAGCTGCTGGATCCCGATAGAAAAACCCGTATCAGGGTGCTGGCAAAGCAATTCGGTGTTTCAGAAATGCAGCTTTATCGTATCAAGTCTGGCGAAAACTGGGGAGATATCGAAGTATAGTTTATGGGGAATCTTTCAAAACTGGCCCTCAACAGGATTCCAAGGCCGTTTCTTATAAGAATTAGTTATCTTATAAGACCTTTTTTGAAGTATTATCTTAAAGGTAACCGGTATAACGATCCGATCGACGGTAACAGTTTTCGAAAGTTTTTACCCTATGGATATGAAAAGCAACGGGAGAATGTGCTTTCTCCTTCGACCCTTTCTTTGGAAAGGCACAGGCTCCTATGGCTTTATCTCAAACGGGAAACGGAATTTTTCAATAAACCGCTAAAGGTTTTACATTTCGCTCCCGAACAGGCGTTCTACAAACGCTTCAGAAATCAGCAAAATCTAATTTACACCACCACCGACCTGAATTCTCCGCTGGCCGATGTGAAAGCCGATATCTGCGATCTTCCGTTTGAAGATAACAGCTTCGATTTTATTTTATGCAATCATGTGCTGGAGCATATTCCTGATGATCGAAAGGCCATGCAGGAGCTTTATCGCATCTTAAAACCCGGTGGAACGGCTATTCTGCAAATTCCGCAGGATCTGAAGAGGGAAAAAACCTTTCAGGATGATTCGATCACCGATCCACGAAAAAGAGCAGAAATTTTCGGCCAATATGATCATGTTCGCGTTTACGGCAGGGATTATTTCGACATCCTGAGAAGCGTGGGATTTAAAGTTGAGGAAGCCGCTTACACTTCAGAATTAAGCGAAGAGGAAATCGATAAATATCGCCTGGCAAAAGGAGAGATCATTCCTGTTTGCCATAAATAACTAATCGAGGAGGAATTTCTGAAAACCGGGAGTGATATAGGTTTTCACTTCACCGTCTTCCGCGGAATAAATCAGGTAGACTTCTACATTTTTCAGCTGCTGAAGCATTTCTTTTGAACGCTCCAGCCCTAAAGCCATAAACGTAGTGGCATAACCATCGGCCATCATGCAGTTATTGGTCATCACCGATGCGCTGAGAAGATTGCTACGCTCGGCCTTACCGGTTTTTGG
Source organism: uncultured Flavobacteriaceae bacterium (assembly GCA_963741865.1). Classification (GTDB taxonomy): domain Bacteria; phylum Bacteroidota; class Bacteroidia; order Flavobacteriales; family Flavobacteriaceae; genus Christiangramia. The sequence continues at coordinate 708,322 of CAVUJP010000017.1, read as the reverse complement.
ATTGATGGTATGCACGAATTTTTGCCCCGTTACCGAATCTTTTCTGAATTTGCGGTAGTTTCCGGAAGTAGCCAGCGCATTGTTCACTAACTTTACACGTGCCGTTAAACGACGTTGCCCCTCTTCCTGCTGAGGATCGTCAATACCCACCACCCAGTCTTTTTGTTTGTCAAGGTTCTCCCCTTTCGCCAGCAATTCCCCGCCGAGCTCAATCAGGTAATTCCTCACGCCTTTAGATTCGAGATAATTCCCTATTACATCAATAGTGTATCCCTTGGCGATGGCATTGAAATCAAGGTAAATTCGTGGATCTTCCTTAGCAAGCTGATTACTCTGCTTAATAGTGATCTTATTAAATCCTACCAGCTGTTTCAGGGAATCCAGTTGAAGACTGTCTATTTCTTTCAATTGTTTTCCGGGGCCAAAACCATACGCATTCACCAAAGCGCCCACAGTGGGATCGAAAAAGCCATTGCTTTGCTCATAGATCTTACCTGAAGCATTAAAAACTTTTCTAAAATTCTCATCGACTGTAACGTTCGTATCCCCCCGGTTGATCCTAGAGATATCAGATTCGATGCGATAGGTGCTCATCGAGGCATTGATATTTTCATAAATGCTGTCCAGAGATTTCTCAAAATCAATATCCTTATCGGAAAAATAACGAATGGAATAGGTGGTTCCCAGGGCTTCCCCATAATATTCGTGGCTTTTTTTATTTTCCTCGTTACAGGAAACTAAACCAATGATCAGGAAAATAAAAAAGAAACGTTTCATACTTTAATTAGATAATTCTCATTAGACGCCAGGTTCAAATATTTCATTTATATCATTAATAGATGCTGAAAAAATTGCGGAAACATTCGGGACAGCATGATATAATATACATTTTATAATAATTTCCCCTAAATTTCCTGCCAGCCTGAGTAATTCACCACGTAATCTTCATCGCTGGTGATGGGTTTTTCATAATTGGAAGAATTGGCTAATCCTACTCCGGCATAAAAGGTCGCGGCATTGAACTTTTCGGCATGTTCCTTAATATCTTTTAGAAAAGCAGGATCGAAAGCTGCAGGATCATCGGGATATTCGATCGCCCTGACCACTACAAAATGAAGCTTTTTATCTTTCAGAGCCACGAACTGCGGATTTTTCTTCAGCTTGCTGTTCACCCCAAGAAATTCATATCCTTTCTCTTCAAGATCCTTTCCCACGATATTCATGGCCAGATTATGCAATTCCTGTTTATTCAGTTTTGGCATGGTGTAAAGATAAAAAAATCCCGCCTGCTGGCGGGATTGTAATATTAACCTCCGAAATCGTCAAATCGGATATTCTCGGGCGGAATTCCAAAATCCTCTCCCATTTTCTGAACTGCCTTGTTCATCAATGGAGGTCCGCAGAAATACAATTCAATTTCTTCCGGCTCCTCGTGATGAGAAAGATAATTATCGATCACAACCTGGTGAATGAACCCAACAAATCCGTCTCCTTCATCATCGAGACTTGTTTTCACCTTCCAGTTATCTTCTTCCTGGGGCTCTGAAAGCGCCAGGTAAAATTTGAAATTCGGGAAATCTCTTTCCAAAGCTCTAAAATGCTCGGTATAGAATAACTCTCTTTTGGAACGTCCCCCGTACCAATATGTTACTTTTCTTCCTGTTTTAAGTGTTCTGAAAAGGTGGTAAAGGTGTGAACGCATCGGCGCCATTCCGGCTCCACCTCCAACATAAAGCATCTCAGCGTCAGATTCGTTGATGAAGAACTCACCGTAAGGTCCGGAAATGGTACACTTGTCTCCTTTTTTCAGGCTGAAAATATAAGAAGAAGCTATACCTGGATTCACATCCATCCAGCCGTCTTTTGCGCGATCGAATGGTGGTGTAGCGATACGAACATTCAGCATAATTTCTCGGCCTTCAGCAGGATAAGAAGCCATGGAGTAAGCTCTTTCCACTGTTTCAGGATTCTTCATTACCAATGGCCATAATTTGAATTTATCCCACTCATCTTTAAATTTCATCGGATCACCAGGATGTTCTTCAGGGTGAGCGGTGATATCCATATCTTCAAATTTCACCTCACATTTTGGAACCTCAATTTGAATATATCCCCCGGCCTTATAACCCATGTCTTCAGGAATTTCCACAACGAATTCCTTAATAAAAGAGGCCACGTTATAATTTCTTACCACGGTGGCATCCCATTTCTTGATACCAAAAACTTCTTCAGGAATCTGAATTTTCATATCCTGTTTTACCTTCACCTGGCAACCAAGTCTCCAGCCATCGGCAATTTCCTTACGTGTAAAGTTAGGTTCTTCGGTAGGGAGTATTGCCCCACCACCTTCTTTTACGATACATTTACACTGGATACAGGTTCCACCCCCACCGCAGGCTGAGGGAAGGAACAATTTATTTTCACCTAAAGTGGAAAGCAGAGTCCCACCGGAACCTACTTCGATATCTCTTTCGTTATTTACATTGATGGTAACCGGCCCCGAAGGAACAAGCTTTGCCTTCGCGCCAAGGAGAATACCCACCAATAATAGAATAAGTGCTAAGAATACTACTACGCTTGCAATAATTACTGTCATAATCTTTCTTTTCGGCTATAATTTAATTCCCATAAAGCTCATGAATCCAAGAGCCATGAGTCCGGTGATGATAAAAGTGATCCCTAAACCTTTTAAGGGTGCAGGCACATTTGAATAGGCAATTTTTTCCCTGATCGCTGAAATGGCAAGAATGGCAAGGAACCATCCTACGCCACTACCAAGACCGTAAGTTACCGCTTCAGAAAGTCCTGTAAAATCTTTTTGCTGCATGAACAGCGAACCTCCAAGAATCGCGCAATTCACCGCGATAAGCGGAAGGAAGATACCCAAAGCACCATATAAAGCAGGAGCAAATTTTTCAACAACCATCTCTACCAGCTGTACCATAGATGCGATCACGGCGATGAACATGATAAAGCTCAAAAAGCTTAAATCTACATCGGCGAACTGTGGCCCGAGCCACTCAAGGGCTCCCGGACGCAGCAAATAAGTATCCAGCAGGTAGTTAATAGGAACCGTGATAAATAGTACAAAAATAACCGCAGCTCCAAGACCAACAGCTGTTTTTACTGTTTTCGATACCGCCAGGTAGGAACACATCCCAAGAAAATAGGCGAATATCATATTCTCTATGAAAATACTTCTTACAAAAAGATTTACTAAATCCATTTCTTATTGTTTTTAGCTGTTGAGCTTCTAGTTTTCTTCAATCAGTTTACGGTTACGTGCCCTCTGCACCCAAATGATGATCCCTACAATAATAAGGGCCATGGGAGAAAGCAGCATCAAACCGTTGTTTTCATATCCTATGGAATAAAGTCCTGTGGAATCGGCTACGGTTGCAGCACGGTGACCAAGTACTTCATATCCGAAAAGTTTTCCTGAACCAAGCAGTTCGCGAAAGAAAGCCACGATGATCAGAATAAGTCCATAACCCGCTCCGTTTCCAATTCCGTCAAGGAAAGATTTCCAGGCACCATTACCCAGAGCGAAGGCTTCCAGACGTCCCATTACGATACAGTTGGTAATAATAAGCCCCACGAATACCGAAAGCTGTTTACTTACATCATAAGCATAGGCCTTCAAAATCTGGTCAACCAAAATTACCAGGGAAGCTACCACTACCAGCTGAACGATGATCCTGATACGATTCGGGATCAAATTCCTCAAAAGAGAAATGATCACGTTCGAGAAGGCAACTACCGCTACCACCGCAATGGCCATTACGATCGCGGGTTCAAGCTGAACCGTGATGGCAAGCGCCGAACAAATTCCCAGTACCTGAACGGTGATCGGGTTATTGTCATTCAACGGATCGGATATTAGTTTTCGATTCTGTTTGGAAAGAAAATGTTCTTTTTCCTCTGAACTGGAGAGGAACATGATCATTTCTTTCTTTTTGGCTTCCTTTTCTTCGGAAGTAAGTTTGTTATCTCTATTCATAATTACTGAATTGCGACTTTAAATCCTTGTTGTTTCTCAAAATAAGGAAGATAATGTTTCAATCTTTCAGAAATCATATTAGACACTCCCCTACTGGTTATCGTAGCTCCAGAGATCGCATCTACACGGTTATCTTCTTTATTAGCATCTCCCAGGCTACCTTTTACGGCAGAAACACCCACGAGATTCCCGTCATCATCAAAAACGCGCTCATCTGCAAAACGATGCTGGAACCAGTCTTTGGTAATTTCGGCTCCAAGACCAGGAGTTTCCCCCTTATGATCGAAAACAGCACCTTTTACGGTATTGAGATCATCTTTAAGGGAAATATATCCCCAAATGGCATCCCAAAGACCTTTTCCACGTAATGGAACCACGTAATATTTCTCCCCATCAATATCGGCAATATATAAAGGATAAATTTGTTCCTCAACGGGCTTTTTAAGTTCCTTTGCGAGGTCAACTTTAAAAGCATCAACCGATTCATCCACACTTCCGTCGGCTCTTAAGGCGACAGTTTCGGTAATATATTTATCGAAATATTCCTGAACCATTTCCCGGGAAAGGAAGGTTTGTTTACCGTCAACTTCTACAGAGTCAACTCCTACCGTTGCAAGAATGTTCTGCATTTTCTCTTCACGAACATTCACATTCTGAATGGGCTGCAGGCTGGTTGCCGTAAATGCCAGCACACTGGCAACTACAACCACCATTATCACCGCAAACATAAAAGTGTAGCCGTTGGTATTTGTCTTGTTTACTGTCTTTTCTTCCATAACACTAAACTGCTGTTTCTACCTGTCCGGTAGCTGTTTTTAATCTTTTCTTTCTGCGTTTGATGCTCGACTGTATCACGTAATGATCTATAGTCGGGGCAAAAACATTCATCAACAATATTCCCAGCATCACTCCTTCGGGATACGCAGGGTTAAAAACCCTGATCATAATCGAGAAGAACCCAATCAGGAAACCGTAGATCCATTTTCCCTTCATGGTCTGCGCCGCCGAAACGGGATCGGTAGCCATGAAAACAATTCCGAAGGCAAGTCCTCCTATAAACAGGTGATTATACCAGGGGAAATTGGTAAGGTTATTTCCTTCAACACCAAAGGAAGGAAGTGAATTAAATATCAGTGCCATCACTGCCGCACCGATAAATCCGCTAACGATGATCCTCCAGCTTCCCACTCCTGTAATAATGAGCAATAAAGCCCCAATCAGGATACATAAGGCTGAAGTTTCTGCTATGGAACCCGGAATGAATCCGTTGAACATATCCATAGTATTATAAGCCACAGTATCTCCCTGAGCGAGACTACCAAGAATGGTCTCTCCCGAAATTCCATCTACACTTTGAGCACCGGTCACCCATACGTTCCCAGACATATAAGTAGGATAGGCGAAAAAAGCGAAAGCCCTGGCTGTAAGCGCCGGATTAAGAATATTCATTCCCGTACCACCAAAGGCCTCCTTACCGATCACTACTGCGAACACCACAGATACCGCCACCATCCAAAGAGGCATATCTATAGGCATGATCATAGGGATAAGCAAGCCGGTAACGAGATAACCCTCGTTTACCTCGTGGCCACGCCCGATAGCGAAAGCGAATTCAATTCCCAGACCTACCACATAAGAAACGATGATCATAGGGACAATTTTGGAAGCTCCTAATAGAAAAGCGTCCCAAAAAGTAAATTCTTCACCTGTTTGTATAAAATGCTGATAACCTCCGTTCCACATACCAAAAATAAGAGCAGGCACCAATGCGATCACCACGGTAATCATGGTTCTCTTAAGATCTACCGCGTCACGAATGTGAGCTCCTTTTTTAGTTACATGATTAGGAGTAAACAAGAAAGTGTCAAGCGCGTTGAACGCAGGGGCAAATTTCTCGTATTTATTCCCTTTTTCGAAGGGCGTCTTTAGTTTATCTAATCTTTGTCTAATCCATTCCATATTCTTCAGCTTTTAACCTACTTCGGTAATCATTAAGTCAAGACCTAAACGAATCACTTCCTGAATCTCAAGTTTAGAAGTGTTGGTATATTCCACGGCCGCGAAATCTTCAGGTGCTACCTCGTAGATTCCAAGATTTTCCATTTTTTCAATATTCCCAGCCAGGCAGGCTTTGATTAACTGCATGGGGTAAATATCCATTGGCATAACCGCTTCCATTTCACCGGTTACCACCAAAGCACGCTCTTCGCCGTGTAAATTGGTAGTTGGCTTGTATTTTTTATTCGGAAACAACCAGGCAAGAGACGTTCTTGATTTTGAGTGTATATTATTATAGGTGAAAGGCAACCACCCAAACATGCGGTATTTATTACCTTCCGGAATCATGGTCACTTCATTGTCGAAAAACCCGATGTACTGATTATTGGAAAGCTGAGTTCCTGTAAGTACATCCCCGGAAATAATTCGAACATCATCTGAAACTTCCTTACCTATAATATCGGTAACATCTGCACCAATAAAGGTTTTGTAATACTTCCTGTTTTCGGCTTCACTTCCTGCAAGAGCGATGGTTCTTTCTGCTCTGAATTCACCGGTAAGAAAGACATTACCGATAATTGCCACATCTTCTACTCCCACAACCCAAACACGTTCGCCCTGATTGATAGGATCGATTTTATGAATTTGCACTCCTACATTTCCTGCCGGATGCGGCCCTTCTACATGATGAATTTCAGCTCCCTGAATATCGTTGAGATATTGAGCGGAACCTTTATCCACACAAACATGTACCTTACCAGGAGTTAATTTTTGGAGCGCATTGATACCTTCCTGAAATGCCGCCAGCTTATCTTTAATGATAAACCCTTTATCTGCCGCAAGCGGAGCAGTAGTTACTGCTGAAATAAATATTGCTTTGGGAGTGTCTTTAGGATCGGCGACGATATCGTAAGGACGCTGATAGAGAAAAGCCCCGCAACCACTGTCGAGTATGCGTTGTTTCACATCTTTGGCATCGGCACTGGAAGCATCCATCTTACCAAAATCACGGTAAGCATTCTCAGCATCGGCCTCGATGATCACTTCAAGAATCCTTCTTTTTTCTCCTCTTTTTATTTCTTTTAGAACACCACTAACTGGTGAGGTAAAGCGGACTTCCCCTGTATATTTTGAATAGAAAATCTCATCACCTGCAAGAAGTTTTGCTCCTTCTTTTACAACCATTTTCGGTACAACTGAGTGAAAATCTGGCGGTTTAATCGCAAAAGTCTTTGATCTTGGAGCCTGGACCAGCTCCTTTTCCGCCTCCCCTTCTAATCGCAGAGTCAATCCTCTTTTAATTCGAATGTCTTTTGACATAGGATGGAGTGTATGTTAAAATTTTTAGTTTAAAGTCGTGCAAATTTATGAAATTCCACTCCATTTATCCCAAGAAATGTAAGAATTTTACCCGGAGTGACTGTTAAAATAAGATGCAGGAAAAATCCTGATTTATTCTACATTTGTATATTATAACGTTTTATGAAAATATTCCTTTCTTTCCTGCTTTTTATAGGAGTTCACCTGGCTGCTCCCGCACAGGTGGGCCGAGAAAAGATTCCTCCAAACTTCATTCGAAGCATCAAATTTTATGGCGGAAGCAATGAATATTCAGGAAATCCTGTGATCCCGCTTGGAGCAGGTTTGCAATTAAGCTTCGACGATATTATTGGCGATGAAGCCGATTATTATTACCGTATTCAGCATTATAATTTTGACTGGACACCTTCAGATCTCAGCAAAAATGAATATATGGAAGGCTTTGATGATGTGCGTATCACCGAATACACCAACGCCTACAACACCCTTCAGCCATATACACATTATGAACTGAAGATCCCCAATTCAAATACCCAGGGACTGAAAGTTTCCGGCAATTACCTTCTCAGCGTTTATAACAGCAACCGTGAGCTGGTCTTCTCCCGAAAATTCATGATCTATGAATCTATCGTGCAGGTGCAGGCAGAAGTGAAAAGATCCCGTGACCTCAAATTTATCGATGAAAAGCAGGTGGTGAATTTCAGTATAAATTCTCCTGATCTGATACTTATAAACCCGGTAAAGAATGTAAAAACAATGCTTATTCAGAATTACAACCTGAATTCCGCAATTACCAGCCTGGAACCTCAGTACGTCATAGGGAACGAACTCATCTATAAATATGACCAGGAAGCAGCCTTTTGGGGAGGCAATGAATATTTTCAATTTAACGACAAAGACCTGAGAGCCACTACCGCCGATATTGCTTCGGTAGACCTTCAGGATTTATACCATCATTACCTGTATCCCGATTTTACCAGAAATGACAATACCTACACTTATAATCCCGATATTAACGGTGGTTTTGTCATCAGGAATATCCAGGGAAATAATTCAGATATTGAAGCCGAATACGTCTGGGTTCATTTCCGCTTAAAAAATGAAGATTTTATAGGTGATTCCCAGATACATATTTACGGCGGATTCAATAACTTTGAGATCGATGACAGCACGCTGATGCGGCTAAATGAAGCCACGGGATATTATGAAGGAGCAAGGCTTTTCAAGCAGGGATACTATAATTATAAATATGTGCTGGTTGATGGCGACGGTAAAATTGATGAAGGTTTTATCAGCGGAAATTTTGATGAAACCGAAAACGTGTACAGCATTTTGGTTTATTACAGAAATCCGGGTGGGCGATATGATCGCCTGATAGGTACCGGCTCAGCCGATTCCAGATATATTACCAACTAAACAGAAACCTCAGCGCGATTGAAAAATAAATTATCTGTTTTAAAGTACCGGGGCCACACCTGCAGTAACTGTCATCTTCCGCTGGAGAAAAGCGACCAGTATTGCCCTAACTGTGGCCAGCTTAACAGCACGAAAAAACTTACTTTTGATGATTTTTTCAATGAATTTTTTTCCGGAGTCTTCGCTTACGACTCCCGATTCCAGAGAACACTGAGGGTTTTACTTTTTAACCCGGGGAAAATATCACGTGATTATATTCAGGGAAAAAGAATTCGTTATGCTAATCCTTTCCGGTTTTATCTAAGTGCTTCCATTATTTTCTTTTTGCTATTCAATTATACCTTTGATCTTGATGGCGCGCGATTTGGGCCTCAGGACAGGGATCTTCAAAATATCGAAGGAGAGGTGAATCCTCCAGTTCCTCCCACTGCCGGTCTGGACAGTATCAATAAAATCCTCACCTCTCCTGAGGTAGGCCTGGATAGTATCAAAACCGACTCTGTCGCAAAAAAAACCTATAAAGACTATATGGTCACCGAAAAGGAAACCGACAGCATGGGATTCCTGAATGCCCTTAGCAAAAAGTTTACCTTGTATTATGAATATCAGGATGAAACCGGGATCTATAATCCGCAAAGGGGACTTGACAGCTTACATTTCAGTCACACCAAATACAATCAATGGATTTATAAGAAATCTGTAGATGCCGGGATCTTTAAGAACAATCCGAAACTGTTTGTCGATTATTTCATCAGTAAACTTCCATTCATCATCTTCTTTTACCTGCCGGTGTTTGCACTTTTTATCTGGCTTCTGTACGTGCGCAGACCCTTCAATTATATGGAGCATCTCATTTTTGCCTTCCATGTACAAACAACGCTGTTCGTACTTTATATCCTTGGCCTCTTGTTCGACCTCGCCGTTAACCAAAACTGGGGGATCACAACTGCCAATATTTTGTTCGCTGCTTATCTCTATAAATCAATGCGCAATTTTTATGGCCAGGGACGTGTTAAAACCTTTCTAAAGTTTATCATATTAAACCTAATATTCTTAATTTTAGCAATGATAGCGATCATGATTTCATTGCTCGCCTCTTTTTCTTTTTATTAAAATGGTTCAACAGGTTACACAAGGTATTAGAATTTCTGTAGAAACACATTTCGAGGGAATGTTCTACAAGAACTATAGGATGCATTTTGCCTTTGGGTACCGCATTACCATCGAAAATCAGAGCAATGATTCGGTACAGCTGAAATCCCGTTTCTGGAAGATAAAGGATGCTTTAAATAAAACCGAAACTGTAGAAGGAGAAGGAGTTATTGGCAAAAAACCGGTGTTAAAGCCCGGTGAAAGCCACACCTACCAAAGTGGTTGCCTGCTTACCGCGCCTTTTGGAGCCATGAGCGGTTACTATAATATGGTGAATTTCACCTCTACCAAAAAATTCAGGGTGAAAATTCCATCTTTCAAACTAAGCGCCCCCTATGCGTTAAACTGAAGGAATTTTTCAGTCACTTTTCCTGTGGAAAGCTCTTTATACCAGAATTTTATGCCGTTTCGGGTATTTTTGATCTGACTTATACTTTGCGTTTTCAGAAATCCACGATCGATCACAAGATCGGTTTCCTTATCTCCTTCCCCTCCTTTATGATGAAACTCAAGAAGACTTTCTGCCGATAATCCTTTTGATTCCTTCAGCTCCCGAAACCATTTTTGGCGCTGTGCCTTCATTTTTTCATTATATAAGGGAGACGAGGACCAAATATGTTCCCCGAGCGGCAGTTTGGAAATTTTCTTTTTGAATTCATCCCAGATAAATTCATAAAAAACGAGGCCGTTTTGCCATTCCACGATCACCATGGTAAAAGCTTCAATATCCTGAAGGTCATAATCCTCAAACATCGGCTTCAGTTTTTCCGAAGCAAGGAAATCTTTCACAACCAGCCCCCTGCTCTTTCGGTAATAAGATTTCCTTTGATGAGGTTTTTCAGCTCCATTCATCAGGCAAACGCAGCGCTGGTTTTCGCTTACACCTATCCATGTTCCTCCCGCCTGGGCATCCCGTGGAAAATACATTTTTGATTGTTGATATATTAGTGTTTCCGGCGGCCTTGTTTTCCGGCTTACGACCTCATCCCTGTTTGATGTAAGAATAAACCCGTTAAAAGAGTCGGGATGCGGAACAAGACTGATTGTACACATGTGAAAAGATGAAATTTCCCCAGAAAATTACGAAAAAAGTTAAGCTTTCGTGAAGACTTGCTCGCTGTTCTTCTAAACCGCTTAATTTTTTTACCTTTAGCGCTAATAAAAACAACAGAAAAAAGCAAAAAAAATATTATGGGAAAAGGATTTTTTCATGTTCCTGTTGCGGTTAACGAACCTATAAAAAGTTACGCGCCGGGAACGCCCGAAAGAGAGGAAGTTTTACTCACCTACAAAGATTTGTACAATTCCAAAATGGAGGTGCCGCTTTATATTGGATCTGAAGAAATCAAAACAGGTGATACTGCCACTATGCATCCTCCTCACGATCACCAACATAATCTTGGGGTTTACCACAAGGCTAAGAAAAAACACGTTCAGCAGGCTATTGATAGTGCCCTGGAAGCAAGAAAAGCCTGGGCAGATCTGGAATGGGAACAAAGAGCCGCGGTTTTTCTAAAAGCAGCTGACCTGATCGCGGGAAAATATCGTTCCCGGATCAATGCGGCGACCATGATCGGACAATCAAAAACCATTTTTCAGGCGGAAATAGATTCTGCCTGTGAACTTTGCGATTTTCTTCGTTTTAATGTGGAATACATGTCACAGATATACGAGGAACAACCTGAATCTTCAGAAGGTAACTGGAACCGCGTAGAATACCGCCCATTAGAAGGTTTTATCTACGCCATCACTCCTTTTAATTTTACGGCCATAGCCGGAAATCTTCCGTCTAGTGCCGCGCTAATGGGAAATGTAGCCGTATGGAAACCAAGTGACAGTCAGATTTTTTCAGCACAGGTCATCATGGAAGTATTCAAGGAGGCCGGATTACCAGATGGAGTGATCAATATGGTAATGGGTGATCCAGAAATGATCACCGATACTCTTCTGGACAGCCCTGATTTTGCCGGAATCCATTTTACCGGAAGCACCACGGTCTTCAAGGGAATCTGGCAAAAAATTGGAAATAATATTCAGAAATACAAAACATATCCACGCATCGTTGGTGAAACGGGAGGTAAAGATTTCATTGTAGCACATCCTTCAGCCAACCCTGAACAGATCGCTACGGCAATCTCCAGGGGAGCCTTTGAATTCCAGGGGCAAAAATGTAGTGCCGCTTCGAGGATATATTTACCGGAGAGCCTTTGGCCAACGATCAAAGAGCTTATTACCAGAGACATTGAAAGTATCAAGATGGGATCGCCGGAAGACATGACTAATTTCGTGACGGCAGTGATCCATGAAGGAGCTTTTGACAAACTGGCCAGCTACATAGATAAGGCCAAGAAAGATAAAAATGCGGAGGTAATAATTGGAGGAAATTATGACAAATCTAAGGGTTATTTTATAGAGCCTACCGTAATTTTAACCACCGATCCGCATTATACCACCATGGAAACCGAATTGTTCGGGCCCGTAGTGACTATTTACGTTTATAAAGATGCCGATTGGGAAAAAACGCTTCACCTTGTTGATGAGACCAGTATCTACGGACTTACCGGAGCGGTTTTCTCAGGAGATCGCTACGAACTGAGCAGGGCTACAAAAATTCTTCAGAATGCTGCGGGTAATTTCTATTTAAACGATAAACCTACCGGTGCCGTTGTGGGACAACAGCCTTTTGGAGGAGCACGTGCCAGTGGTACCAATGACAAGGCGGGCTCAAAACTGAACTTATTGCGTTGGGTCTCTCCGCGACTTATCAAGGAAACCTATGATGCTCCTACCGATTATCGATATCCGTTTATGGGAGAATAAGTCCCTGTTACAGATAATTTTGAAAAATCCGCTGAAAACCTCAGCGGATTTTTTTATATAACAAGGTGAAAGTAAGAATTTTAACCTAATAAAATTGTTGTTTTATCGACTTATTAAGCAATTGAACGAATATTTAATTCCATATCCTTTATTCTGCATACATTTATGAACTAATAAGCTTACCCCCAACAATTTGAACTCAGCTTTAGATCCCATTAGCTAGTTAGCCCCACTGGAATACCCCTTATGACTTAGTGACAATTTTTAAAACCATTGTTGATATGGGGAAAAAATTACTTTATGTTGCAAACATACTTTATTTATTAATTGGCTTTTCTCTAAACGCCAACGGGCAATGTACTGCGCCAGGGGGAAATGCAACGGTTAGTATATCACAGACCGGTGGTTCTAATAACATATGTTCTGACGAAACTATTTCTTTTTCTTCAACGATTAATACTGATGGCGGCTCCAATGACTATACACTGCAATGGCAAGTAAAGCTCAATACAGGTGCCTGGTCTAATATTTCTTCGGAAACTTCTTCAGTTTTAACAAATTACAGCCCAGCGGTGGGAAATAACCTCATCAGGTTACAGGTGACTTTTTGTGATGATTCAGTAATACCAAGTACTCAATCTTCAATAATTACGGTAAATCAAAGGAAAACCGGGACAGTAAATATAAATGCTTCAAAGACTACAATTTGTCCAGAGGAAACGATAAATTTTACTGCTTCGGCAACCAACGCGGGATCTTCCGCCACCTATGAATGGAAAGTTAACGGCACTACTGAGGGCACATCTTCCAATTTTTCAAGCTCCGGTATTCCCGACGGAGCTTCTGTGCAACTTTTTATGACCTCCAGCCTTCCTTGCGTCGATCCTTTCAAAAGTAATATTATCACCATAAATCATAAACCGGCGGCACCCGATACCCCCGGGCCTATAACCGGTGATGATCAGGTTTGTCCGAACACATCGGGCATCACCTATTCTATAGATGGGGTTGCCAGAGCTACCTCTTATCAATGGATACTTCCACCAGGGTGGAGCGGAAGCAGTACTTCAGAAAGTATTACAGTAAAATCTGGTAATGTTGGTGACAACCAAACCATTAAAGTGAAAGCCATTAATGAGTGCGGGGAGAGCACTGAGCAAACTGTATCTGTGAATGTTGGACCCGGAAAACCTACTACGCCAAGCGCAATTTCCGATCCGGGATTGATTTGTCCCGGCTCCACCATTACTTTAAATGTGACAAATGATGCCTTGGTCAATTCTTATACCTGGCAGGTTCCTTCAGGATGGAATATAACCAGCGGACAGGGCACTAATGAAATCACTGTTACTGCGGGAAATTATAGTCAAAACGGAACAGTTTCAGTTTACTCGACCAATGATTGCCTGGACAGTGACACTTCTTCGAAGAATTTCACCATTAATGAACCCGCCCCTGCGACTCCGGGTGCTATTAGTGGAAATGACATTGTTTGTCCTGGTAACGATATCACCTATTCTATTTCTGTCGTTCAATATGCTGATGAATACATCTGGTATTTTGATGGAACTGAAGTTTCCGGACAAAATGGAACTTCTATTACCATAAATAGTGGAGCAGCTGGAGATAAAGACATCAAGGTAATTGCAGTGAATGAATGTTCTTCTTCAGATTATTCTTCCATAGCAGGAAGTAGTAAACCTATAACTGTGGATGATGGAACTCCGGATTCAACTGCCATCTCCGAATCAAATGGAGATCAAAATTTTTGCCCGGGACAAACAGGAATTATTTTTTCCGTTCCCTCCGATACTAAAATAGATAATTATGATTGGCAACTGCCATCAGGCTGGACGATAACTTCAGGTTTGGGTACAAATCAAATTACCGTAACCTCAGGTCAATTGGGCAATGATGGAATGATCTCTTTTACCGGTTCCAGCAATAACTGTGGAAGTGTGACCGCTAGCTATGATGTTTTCGTCAAAGACCCTGCACCGGTTACAACTTCTGAAACCATTTCAGGAGAGACTGAAGTTTGTCATAATGATACAGGTCTTACTTATACAATTCCCTCCATTCAATATGCCACTAATTATACCTGGAGTGTTCCGGGAAACTGGAATATTACTGCCGGAAATGGAACCACTTCAATAACTGTCTCGGCAGGTACTGATGATGGAGATATCACGGTTTATGCTGAAAATGACTGTGGTCAAAGCACTCCAGTAAGTTTAGCTGTGGTAAGTGTGGATGCTGCACCTCCTGCTCCGGGAAGTATTACTTCAAACGCACTGGTAAATGGCGCCTTATGTCCTCCTACCGTAGATGACCTTGATTTTTCAATTGATCCGGTAGCTGGAGCTGATTATTATGAATGGCAATTTGAAAATTCAGCCTGGGTAATAACCAGTTCTGATCCGCAGTCAAATTCCATTACGGTGAAGGTTAATGCTTCAGCACAGCATCCGAATCCTTCTTATGTAAAAGTTATAGCTCATAATATTTGTGGAGTTAGCAGCTCTACAACGAGTGAAGCAATTACTATTGACAATTATGTAGTTGTAGATGCAGGCGTTGATCAAACTTTATGTAAAATCAATTCAGCTGTTTCTATTAATGGTAACTACAGTTTTGGAGGTACCAATAAGAATTTAAAACCAACCTGGTCTACGGATGGAACAGGTAGTTTCGGTAATTCCACAAAGCTCAGCACAACATATACTCCTTCTCAAACTGATTTAAATAACGGCTCTGTAAAATTAACTTTAACTACAGATGCTCCAAGTGGAGCCTGCGGTCCGGGAAAGGACGAATTAATACTCACATTTAGACCAGATCCTACAGCCTCTATTTCAGTAACTCCGGAAATTTGTACCGGCCAGCCAGCAGAGGTGTCTTTTACTGCTACACCGAATACCACTGTTACTTATAAAGTAGGTTCAGGAACCAACAAAACTGTCCAGGTAGGGAATTCCGGAACCGCAACGGTCACGACTGCTGCTTTAAACACTACAACTGCTATTTCTCTTGTTAGTATTCAATATACTCAGGCGCCTTCCTGTCCTAAAACTTTGACAGGTTCAGCCACGGTTACTGTAAATCCAATTCCTGATGTAGATATTTCATACAGTTCTCCCTATTGCCATACCGACAATTCAGCAGCAGTGAGTTTTGCCAATGAAGTAGGAGCCTATACAGGAGGGACTTTCTCCTCCACAGGAAATCTATCTTCTGCTATCAACAGTTCCGATGGATCTTTTGATCCCTCTAACGTAGACCCAGGTACTTACACCGTAACTTATAAAATTCCTGCTTCCGGCGGTTGTGGGGAAGTATCAGTAACAACAGAGGTGACTATCCTGGAAGAAGTTGCCATCACACAACAACCTGAAGCCACAAGACTTTGTGAAGGAAGCGCTGCCCATTTCGAGGTAAGCGCTACCGGCGACGGATTAACTTATCAATGGTATAAAGATGCCGCTAACACTGGCAATGAAATTAGCGGAGCTACCTCCGCAACTTTGGATATTTCCAATATTTCTGCTACAGATGCAGCCGATTATTTTGTAGTTGTAAGCGGAACTTCTCCCTGTTCTCCTGTAACTTCTGATGCAGCAAAACTTAATGTAGATGAAAATATAATTGTTGACACTCAACCAGCAGATCAAACTGTCTGCGAAAATAGTGAGGTGACTTTTAGTTTTTCAGCTACTTCAGGAGGAGTCGCTTTAACTTCAGATTATTCCTATCAGTGGTTTAAAGGCACGCCTGGATCTGGAACTCCTGTCAGTGGAGCCTCTTCAGCAGATTTAAACATTGGTACTGCGACTCCTTCCGATAATGGCGATTATTATGTAGAAATATCAGGTTCTTCAGAATTTCAATGTGAACCAACTCTTTCCGAAGCAGCAACTCTTGCAGTAAGGTCCACTCCTACGGTTGAAATTTCTGGTGATGCTTCCATTTGCAGCGGAACCAGTAGTGACATTATTTTTACCAATGGGATTCCCAATGGAATTGTCACCTATACTCTCAATAACGATAATGTTAATCCAAAGACTTTTACCCTGAATGCTTCCGGGGAAGGAACTTTAAATACAGGTAATCTTACCGCTACCGATAGCGATAGTGATGGAAAACTTGATAATACTGATTTTGTTTATGAAATTCAGTCTGTAGCTTATCCTGATGATCCTGATTGCGCAGCAAATGTAATAGGTTCAGTAACTGTTACAGTTGCTCCTATTCCAGAAGTAACCATCTATTTTCCAGGCGATCAAATCGAATTTTGTACAGCCGATGGAGCAACATATGCTCCTTCTTTAGACGGACAGGGCACTTTTACCGGAGGAACTTTTTCAGCAACAGGAGGCTTGAATATCAATTCCTCCACCGGAGCGATTACTCCTTCCGACCAAACTTCAGGAGGAGATTTCACTATTACTTACACCTATCCCGCGGCAGGTGGTTGTGGTCAAGGTTCAGCTACGCTGGATATTTCAATTTATGAAGAAGTAACTATCACTTCCCAACCCTATAATGTGGGAATCTGTTCTACCCAGGATGCGGAATTTTCGATAACAGCTACGGGAGATGATCTAACATACCAGTGGTATAAAGATGGAAACCTCTTATCTGGAGAAACCTCAGCCACGCTTTCCCTTCCTGTGGCAACTTCAGAAAACGAGGGCGAATATTATGTAATTGTATCTGGCACCAATGCCTGTACACCTACTGAGGAGTCTGCGTTAGAATCTGATCATGCATACCTCGCGGTGGATGAAGATATCGTGATCGTAGAACCCGCCGAAGATATTAAAGTTTGCGCAACAGGAGAAGAAGACATCCAATATCGGTTTGTGGTACATGCTAACGGGAAACCTCTTCAGTTTGAATGGATTTATAGCAATGGAACCCATGTGAATGTTGATGGTGAGGATACCTCGGGCCGCTACACCACCACATTAGAGGCCGCAGATAATTATGAAGATTTTAATTTTACCGTTTATATAGGGACCCTTACTATTGAAAATGTAACTGATGCCGACGAAGGTTCTTATGCTGTGAGAGTCGACGGCAGTGAAAACAATTTCAATTGTTCAGAAGCGGTTTCCAATTCCTTCAAATTAGAAGTTGACCCTCTTCCTGATGCCCCTGTTGTTGAAAATGTGGAATATTGTACCGGAGAAACGTCAGAAGCATTAACTGCCGATGGGGAAAGCCTGCAATGGTATGATGAAGATATGAATGCACTGGGCAGCGCTCCGGTTCCGGTCACGGATACTGAAGCAGAATTCACCTATTACGTCACTCAAACTTCGCTTTTTTGCGAGAGTGATCCGGCAGAAATTATAGTGAATGTCTATGCTCGACCAGGGAAACCTCCAGTTGCTGCAACCGAGTTAGATTATTGTTTGGGAGAAACTGCCACAGCGCTGGAAGCGACCGCAGATGACGCTGATTCTTCATTGAACTGGTATGATAGCGAAACTTCTACAACGCCGCTATCCGAGGCTCCAACCCCACAAACCAGCTCAAAAGGAGATATTTCTTACTGGGTGAGCCAGAGCAATATCAACGGCTGCGAAGGAGAAAGGGAAAAAATAACAGTTCATATTCACGATCTGCCGAACATCACTCCTCCTGAAGATCAAACTATCTGTGAAGGCACGGAGATCACATTATCGGCAAACGATGAAAATGTGACTGATAACAGTACCACTTTTACCTGGGAAGGTGGCGACGGGAATACAGTAACCGGGAGTTCTATTACTATTACTCCTTCTGAAACAGTTACCTATACGATCACCGGAACAAATTCAAATGGATGCGAGAATACCGAAGAAGTTACTATTACTGTAGATCCAACACCTGTCGGAGGTAACCTTGATGGGCCAGATAGTGTTTGCGAAAATAATACCGGTGGATCGATTTCACTTTCAGGTCAGGAAGGAACCATAGACCGTTGGGAATATATGGATAGCACCACCAGTGACTGGACAACTTTGGATAACTCAGCCGGACTCACCACTTATGATTTTAGTAGTTTAAATCTTACTGAAGCTACTACATTCAGAGCTGTTCTCACCAGCGGGGTCTGTGAAGACGCTTATTCTAGCGAACATACCATCTCCATAGATTCTCTTCCTGTTGGTGGAGAACTTTCATGGACTACAGGGGAAAGAATTTTTCTTACCTGCGAAGTACAATCTAATGATTTGCATGACACGATTTCTCTTGCTAATCATACTGGACAGGTGGTTGAATGGGAATTCCGTACAGCTTCAAATCCCAACTGGACCACCTATAACAGTCAGAATTCTTCCTTAACAAATGCTGACTTTAAGACCATTTTAGGTACTTCGGTGGAAAGTACAGTTTTTAGAGCCAAAATAGCCAATGGAGCATGTAATAGCGGAGTATATTCTCAAACTGCCATTTTAAGTGTCATCCCTTCAGATATTAAACCTTCCCCGGTTGAAGTTGATCCTGAAGTTCTTTG
Source organism: uncultured Flavobacteriaceae bacterium (assembly GCA_963741865.1). Taxonomy (GTDB): domain Bacteria; phylum Bacteroidota; class Bacteroidia; order Flavobacteriales; family Flavobacteriaceae; genus Christiangramia. Next base: position 689,111 of record CAVUJP010000017.1, on the reverse strand, counting down.
TTATGGAAATAATATAACCCTAAATTCAGAAACCGGTTACGGAGCAGAATATGGGAAATTTGAAGGAGGAGATTTTACCAGTGCAGGGATTAAAAATAATGGATGGAATTTCACCGATCCCAATGGCAATGAAATTAATTATAATGCCAATGCAGACTCTGGAACTCCTATTTATTGGCATAAAACTCAGCCTAAGTGGAAATTTATTACTGCCAATATCAATTCCCCATATACTACCAGCGAACAGTGGTGGAATCCTCGAAATGATGGTAAACAAAATGAACATTTCGCAATTGCGCAAAGTACATATTCCTCCAATATGGATACTCCGGAATTTAGTTTATTGGCAACTGATGAAGCCGTACTTACTTTTGATCAGGCATTCAATCTAACTACCAATGCCTCTATAAGAGTAGTATTGCTTAAAAACGGATCGGAATATAAGGAGCTATATAAAGTAGCTGGGTCCGGCAAAAAGCGGCGCTCATGATCATTTTGGGTATGGAACTCCGGATGTTAATCAGATGAGTATTGATTTAGGAAGCTATATCGGGGAATCTAATTTAAGAATCCGTTTTGAGTATCGGGGAGTAAGATTAGGAGATATTTGGGCCGTAGACAATATTAAAGTTCCCGATGGTCCCCAGGATGTTTTACTGCAGTGGTTCTATGATGAAAACGCTACTGACCCTAATAACGAACTCGAACAGATAGGTCAGGACAATCAGAATACCGTATCTTTTACTCCCAGAAAAATTGGCTGGAATGATTTTGAGGTTAAAACAGCTTTATTACTGGATAGCAACGGCGATCCCTGTGAAACAATAAATAATTCTGAAACCGTAAAGGTTTTTGTATTTGATCAATATACTACAGATGTGGTTGCTGAAACCGGAGAATGCGGCGATACCAGGATTAATTTGACTGCTGTCGTAACCGGAGATTTTCAGGGAGACGTAACCAGTGAATTTACTACTGGAGAATTTAAAACATTGGATGGCTATACCGGAGCCTGGGTAATTACCGGGGATGGAAATTTCTCCTTAAAAAACCCTGACGGAACTGACAGTAGCCCAGATCCTTTTACCAATCCAAATGCCATTTTTGAAGCTGATAATTTAGGAGATTATACTTTTACCTGGGAATTAACACCCACGGCTGAAGATGACAATGGAGATCTTATTGTAAATTCGGGTTGTCCTCCAATCGTGAATCCAGCAGATGTAAGCCTGCCGGAATGTACTACTCTTGATTTTGATGGTATTAATGATTATGTATCTATACCAGATGTTTTTGCGGAAGCAAAATCCATTGAAATGTGGGTATTTCCAGAAGCTTCTACTGGCACCATAATTTCTGGACCTGGCTTCAAAATAGATATGGCCGATCTACCAGGGGTGACTCCTAATACACGCTGGTACCATATTGCATTAATTGACAAGAAATTGTTTATAGATGGTATAGATTCTGGAAATACCATCAATGCTACCGGAACCGGTAATGAAACTTTAATTGGCGCAAAATGGAATAATACTACCAAAGAACCGGAAAATTATTTTTCAGGATGGATTGAAGAATTACGTATTTGGAAAACATCTTTAACAACTAAAGAACTTCGCTTCATGATGAATCAGCGTTTGGATCTTAACTCTAAAGGTTCAGGTGACGTTAGCGGAGAAGTAGTTCCAAATAAAACTGTAGCAGGAAGTTATTATACCAGCGGCGGATTTAATCTTGATCAGGATGGAGTTGAATTTTATAATGAAAAATGGAGTGACCTGTTAGGTTATTATCGCTTAATTTCGGCCGTGCCAGATCCAGTTCTTAATTTAATTCCCGACACCTATAAACCTGTAAACGGAAATACACCCGACCTTTCTTTGACAACTGTAGATGGTCATCTGCACAATATGACAACCCATCAACAGAACACCTCTCCTACTCCTTATTTTGACGATGTAACCCAGGACGGACAGGATTGGGAAACAGATGATACCTGGGCGCGTCCCGATGTATGGGATCCACCGAACAGCGATAATATTGAGTGGAATATCGCGCGAATCAATACTAATATTAATTCCGGAAATAAAAATATTACCATGCTTGGCTTACTTTCGGAAACTGTCGATAAAGAATTAACGATAGAGCCCAGCCATCCTATCAGGATCACTCACTATCTATTACTGGACGGAAACATGGATCTACAGGAAGAATCTCAATTACTACAGGATCATGGAAGTATCCTGGCAAATAGTAGTAAAGGATGGGCAGAAATTGACCAGCAGGGAAGGATGAGCAGCTTTAACTATAATTATTGGACGAGTCCTGTGAGCAATCAGGGAACTGATAATAATTCCGGTTTTATGTTAAATCAGGTTTTACGTGATGGTAGTAATGCCAATATGGATAATCCTCCATTAGTAAACTTTAAAGACGGATATTTTGTCGCAGACGGAGCCAAAACCTCACCAATTACTATTAGCAATGACTGGATCTGGGATTTTAGAGGTGGAGACGCAGATATATACGGAGATTGGTTGCACCTGGGTTCTGATACAAAAGAAATAGTTGGTGCCGGATATTCGATGAAAGGAACAACCGGAGCTGCAGGTTTGGGTGATACGCAGAACTATGTTTTCAGAGGAAAACCAAATAATGGTAATATTCCTACTGATGAACTTTATATAAATAGCGGCCAGAATTATTTAGTCGGAAACCCCTATCCTTCTGCTATTGATGCCAATGAGTTTATAAAAAATAATATTCAAAATGAGGAAGTATTTAATGGTGCTATATATTTCTGGGATCATTTTGGAGGTCAAACCCATATCTTAGCGGAGTATATTGGAGGATATGCTACATATTCTCTTGCTAGTAATACTGGAGTTCCAGCTATAGCCACAGATGAAAGGATCAATGCAACCGGAGGAATTAGTGATATAGTTCCAAAACGTTATATCCCGGTAGCACAGGGATTTTTCATCAATAGTTATGATGAGAATAATCCGAACAAATATGGTGGTACAATTAAATTTAATAACAACCAAAGGATATATGCAACTGAAAATGGAGGATCTTCTATTTTCCTTTCTCCTGAAAAAACCAGCAAAACAAAATCTTCGGCTACTGAAGATGAACGTGCTAAAATTCGCTTAAAATACAATTCTCCTAAAGGCTACCACCGGCAGATCTTAGTTACCGCCGATCCTGAAACCTCTAATAATTTTGATCTGGGATATGATGCTCCATTAATAGAAGACAACCTTGAAGATATGTACTGGCTTATTAAAGGATATCCTTATGTGATACAGGCAGTAGAAAATTTTGATGAAGACCAAGTCTTGCCTCTGGCCATTAAATTGAAAGAAAAAGGAGAATTTTCTATTCAAATAGACAGCACAGAGAATTGGACGGCCAAGAAGCCCATTTACTTAAAAGATAAGATGCTTGATTCTATACATGATATTAGTAAAGAGGCTTATAAAACTTCTTCAGAAGCTGGTGAAATAAATGACAGGTTTGAACTTGTATTCTATAAACCTGATCCTGAAATAGTTGATAATCCTGATGATCTTCCTGTAATTGACGGACTTTTCGGTATAAGCTACAGTACTTTCCAAAACCAGGTTAAGATCAGCAATCCTGATCTATTGGAAATCTCAAAGGTAATCATCTTCGATATGGCCGGAAAACTTATACAGGAATTCAAGGATATACCAACCGAAATTGAAATTGTGCGGGAAATGCGTCCAGTACGTTCGGGAGTATATATTGTGAAGGTGTTCTCGGAAAATGCCGTTACCAACAAGAAAATAATAGTAAAATAACTGAAAGTATTTACTTACAAAACCAATCATTTTACCGATATTATTTCCTATTAAACTGAAATATAGTAGATTAAACACAAAATAATTATTCTTTTTGTGCATTTAATCGATATTATGTGTACTTTTACCGGTAGTTTAAATTTCGGTGCGTATGCATAAAATTACCTCATCGGTGAAGACCGGAGGATTTTTAATCTTATTTCTGGTTTTCGCATTCAGTTTTAGTATTGGCGCTACAGCTATATCCTCAGGTTTAACTGTGAGTTTGGATAATGCTACTAACCTGACCTGTGATAATTCAGGTGATGGTAGTATAGAAATTTCTGTAACCGGCGGTGATGGCTCTTACAACTATTCATGGTCGGGCCCTAATAGCTACAGTAGCACTTCTGAAGATATTTCGAATTTAACTGCCGGAGAATATACGGTATCTGTAACCGATAATAATGGAAATTCTGGTGGTTTAACCATTACTGTAAACGTAGAGGATAACGTATCTCCAACAGCCAGTAGATCCTGCATCCTATTAACGTTCAATGTTCCGCAGATGTTCCTGATCCCGATGTAACAGTGTAACCGATGAAGCCGATAACTGTACTTACAATCCAACTGTGGCTTTTGTTTCTGATTCCAGCGATGGCAATGCCAATCCCGAAGTCATTACAAGAACTTACAGTGTGACCGATGAAGCCGGGAATTCCATAAATGTCACTCAGGAGATCACGGTCAACGACACCACCAATCCAACGGCCAGTGATCCTGCTCCTATTAACGTTCAATGTTCCGCAGATGTTCCCGATCCCGATGTAACAGTGGTAACCGATGAAGCCGATAACTGTACTATCCAATCCAACTGTGGCTTTTGTTTCTGACTCCAGCGATGGCAATGCCAATCCGGAAATCATTACAAGAACTTACAGTGTGACCGATGAAGCCGGGAATTCCATAAATGTCACCCAGGAAATCACTATTAACGACACCACCAATCCTACAGCCAGCAATCCATCGGCTGTAACTGTTCAATGTTCCGCAGATGTTCCCGATCCCGATGTAACAGTCGTAACCGATGAAGCCGATAACTGTACTTCCAACCCAACTGTGGCTTTTGTTTCTGATCCAGCGATGGCAATGCCAATCCGGAAATCATTACAAGAACTTACAGTGTGACCGATGAAGCCGGGAATTCCATAAATGTCACCCAGGAAATCACTGTCAACGACACCACCAATCCTACAGCCAGTGATCCTGCTCCTATTAACGTTCAATGTTCCGCAGATGTTCCCGATCCCGATGTAACAGTCGTAACCGATGAAGCCGATAACTGTACTTCCAACCCAACTGTGGCTTTTGTTTCTGATTCCAGCGATGGCAATGCCAATCCGGAAATCATTACAAGAACTTACAGTGTGACCGATGAAGCCGGGAATTCCATAAATGTCACTCAGGAGATCACTGTCAACGACACCACCAATCCTACAGCCAGTAATCCTGCTCCTATTAACGTTCAATGTTCCGCAGATGTTCCCGATCCCGATGTAACAGTGGTAACCGATGAAGCCGATAACTGTACTAACAATCCAACTGTGGCTTTTGTTTCTGATTCAAGTGATGGAAATTCCAATCCGGAAATCATTACAAGAACTTATAGTGTTACCGATGAGGCCGGGAATTCTATAAATGTCACCCAGGAGATCACTGTTAACGACACCACCAATCCTACAGCAAGCAATCCTGCAGCTATAAATGTTCAATGTGAAGTACCTGAACCTGATATAACAGTCGTGACCGATGAAGCCGACAACTGTACTACTAATCCAACTGTAGCTTTTGTTTCTGATTCAAGTGACGGAAATTTTAATCCGGAAGTCATTACGAGGACTTACAGTGTTTCTGACGATGCCGGGAATTCCATCAATGTTACCCAAAAGATCACCATAAAAGATACACAAGCCCCAGACATTCCGGTTTTAGAAGACATAGTAAGTGAATGTCCTTTAACAATCGAAGCACCTGTAACCACCGATAATTGTGATGGTGAAGTTACTGGAACGACAGGTCTCACCGAGTTGAGTTTTGAGTCCTCAGAAACCGTTTATTGGATTTTTACAGATGCTTCTGGAAATCAAACTGAAACCGTAGAGCAAAAAGTAATAATTAATAATGATATTGCTCCTGTACCGGATGAGACAAGCTTGCCAACTAAAGAAATAAGAGGTTGTCAAATTTCAAGCCTTTCAGACCTCGAGATTCCAACGGCTACCGATAATTGTGAAGGCGCAATAGATGGGAAATTGAGTGAAGACTTTGTTTTTCCGTTTTCATTTAGCGGCACACAAATCATCGTTTGGGAATATACCGATAGTCAGGGGAATACCGCAACCCAGGAACAGGAAATAAAACTCATTCCGGAAGATATTAATGGAGGAATTTTAAAGGGGACTTTTGGTTCTACAGAATTTGAACATCAAATTGATATTAGTTCATGCGGAGACCAAATCTCTGTTGCCTTGAATTTGACAGGAGAAGTAGGAAGTATTATGCATTGGGAAAAATATGCAGTAAATAAGGGAGTATGGGAAGAAATTTCGAATAATAGTAACTCTTACACTGCAACCTTTGCGGCAGGCGCATTTGAATCTACTTATTATAGAGTGTTGATCCAGGTAGGAACCTGTATAGAATATTCCGATACCTTCTATATAAGAGCATTGCCTCCCGGAGCTCCTCCAACGGTGACCAACCAGGACGATGATAATTTATATTGTTTAGGAGAGGATGTAAATCTTGTAGCGGCAAGTAATTATTTAGCCACCCAGGACGCAATACCTGATTCTTCGGGAGATTTTAATCAGGGACAATTGAATACCCAGGATCCAGACGGCTGGCTGGTTGATGGCGATCCGGGTGGTTTCACGGCAGGCGGAAATGCAAGAAAACCAAAAAACTGGTCGGCTACAAACGATCATGAATTTGGAGATATTGTTTACGATAGTGAAGAAAAGAAATTTGCTATAGCTCAGGGGGACTTTAGTTCAAATCAATATAAAGGTAATACTCCCACGACTCTAGAAAGTCCTATCCTCGATCTTTCAAATGCCGAATCAGCAAGTTTAGACTTTGACCAGGCTTATTACTTTGCCAACAATGACATTGCCACTATTGAAATATCGACTGATGGAGGAAATACTTATTCTTCCCTTAAAATAATGCACTCCTCAGGAGGTGGAGTAAAAGACTGGTATACAGCAGGCACTGCCGAATCTACTGCTGGTTCAGATCCCACTCATTTCTATTTTAATACCGATAACACCTCTATTTCCCTTGAAGATTATTTAGGTGAAAGCGAGGTTAGAATTAGATGGTCGTTTACCGGAACCAGCGACAAGAGTGTTTGGGCCATGGACAATATTTTTATTAATAAAAAGATACCTGTTGATACTGAACTAGAATGGACAGAGGGTATTGGGGATCCTAATGAAAATCCTATTGAAACAGGTCGAACTGAAGTTCCTATCAATTTTATACCTGATACTCCCGGTATTCAGCAATATGGGGCAACAGCTTTGATCAACGCTTGCAGGACTTATAGTGAAGAGGGAACAGATTTAATAGACCTTTACATCTCCTATTCTTATGCGGGAGAGGACATAATATATACCAGTGAAGATTGTGGACACAATCAAGTCCAATTAAATGCCTATGACAATACTATCACAGCACGGGAAAATATCGATAAAGGTGCTTTTGAAACGCCAGCATCAGGCTGTAGAGAATGCGATGCTCCCGGGACTGGAGATATAGGAGAATGGTCCTGGGCGGGTGACTCTTCATCCTGTGGAGAAGTATCTTTTTCAGATATACATGATCCCGATGCCATCTTTTCTGCTCCAGCGGGAACCTACACCCTGACCTGGACAGTAGCAGGCTGTTCTAACGATGTTGTGGTTACCATAACTGAGTGCGATAAGATTGATTTTGATGGAATAAATGATCATATAGATTTTGGTGATAATTATGATTTAAATGGAGACTTTAGTTTAGAATTCTGGGTAAAACCCAATGCTACAGATGGTACCCGAACCATTTTTTCAAAAAGGGACGGAAGTTATTCCGGTACTGCAAAAGGTTATGACCTTTCAATTAAAGATGGAACAGTATACTTTAACTGGGATAAGTCGGGGTCTATAAATTCTTCTCCCTACAAAGTAGATACATCACGCTGGTATCACATAGCTGTAACTCACTCCTCCTCTGGAGAGTATAGGATGTATGTCGACGGAATAAATCTTAAAGTCACTGGAGGTGGCGCTCCGAGTGAAAATGCTTATCGTGCCATCTTAGGGGCAATGGATTCTACCGAACCTGCGGAACCATTAAACTATTTAAGTGGATGGATTGACGAAATAAGGATCTGGGATGTCTCATTATCGCCAGAGCAGCTGCATATAATGATGAACCAACGTCTCCAGGAATCAGGCACGAATGTAACCGGAGAAGTGATTCCTATACAAATTCCAAATTTGCAGTGGAATGACCTGCATGGGTACTATAGAATGGATGAAATTGGAATAGGATGCGGGAACATAACTCCTGCAGTCGGTGTAGAAGGAAAAATCATAAATATTACTACTCCTCAGGAAAATACGGCACCTCTTCCCTACATCTCCAATCAGAGTGGATCCTGGAGAGATAAAAATACCTGGTTAAGACCCAGCGTTTGGGATGTTCCTAACGCAAAAGGAATCAATGGAGATGATATCAAATGGAATATCGCTGAAACTTCCCATGACATTTATTCCACCACCAAAAACATTTACATGCTCGGCCTTATTTCTCATTCCGGCGAATTGGAAATGGACGGAAATGTAGATAGTCAGACAGGTCAGGGACTTACTATCACTCATTACTTAAAACTTGATGGTAGTATTAATCTGGAAGGTGAGTCTCAACTGGTACAAACCGAAGGCAGTATTCTTGATGAAGCCAGCAGCGGATATCTGGACCGCGATCAACAGGGTGTAGCTAACAGTTATAATTACAATTACTGGAGTTCTCCCGTTAGTCTTACCAATTCTGGTGTAAACTATGGCTTTAAAATAGGAGAAGTATTAAATGATGGAACCGATCCCAATAATTTAAAGGAAATAGATTTTAATTATCAATACACCTGGGCTGATTATTATAATTTTAATTCAGGAAATAAAAGAATAAGCACCTACTGGCTCTATACCTTTGGTGAGTCGGAAGAGGATTATAATGGAGAGGCCGATGATTATTTTGAATGGCACCAGATTTCTGAAGACGATCTGCTTCCTCCCGGAATTGGCTATTCAATGAAAGGAACTTCTGGAGGTGTTAATCTTGATAATTATCAGAATTATATCTTCCGGGGATTACCTAACAATGGAGATATTACTTTAACAGTTGGAGCCGGACAAAATAAATTAATAGGCAACCCTTATCCTTCAGCTATAAATGGAGAGATTTTTCTGGACGACAACCTTAACTCTTTAAATGGAGCCCTTTACTTCTGGGATCATTTCGGAAAGGTTAATTCTCATGTCCTGGAAGAATATATAGGCGGTTATGCAGTTTTTAATAAATCAGGATCTATTCCTGCCATTTCGAATGATGAGCGAATAAATAGCGAAAATTCCTATGCTAACAGAAACAATAAAAAATATCCAGGTAAATATATTCCTGTAGGTCAGGGATTTTTTATCAGTACAGCTCAGGATGATATAGGGAACTCCAGCTCAGGGGGACAGATCATCTTTAGAAATGCCCAACGTTATTTTGCTACCGAAAATGATGGTGATTCTCAATTTTTAGGACAGGTCTCCCTTTCTAAAAATCAAAAAAACGACAGCAATAGTAGCGACAAAAGGCATAAAATAAGATTACATTTCTCCTCACCCAAAGGTTATCATCGACAAATACTCGTGACTGCAGATTCAAATACAACAACTAATTTTGACCTGGGATACGATGCGCCATTGATTGAAAACAATGTAGAAGACATGTACTGGATTATTGACGATACAGAATTTGTAATTCAGGCCGTTCCAGACTTCAATAAAGATCTTGTACTGCCTCTGGGTATCAAAATAGACAAAACCGGGGAATATAGTATAGGTGTAGAAAAATTAGAAAATATTGAAGGTGACTTTAAGATTTATCTCCATGATAAGCTTGATAACACGTACCATAGCCTTGAAAAAGAATCTTTTTCTTCTGAAGCTGAACCAGGATTGATCGACGACAGATTTGAAATTGTTTTTTCAAAACCTCTGGAAGTAGGTGAAGTAAGTGACCCTGAAAAACCTGGTATTCCGGAAATTCCGAGGATACCCGATCTTGATATTTCAGACGGCCTGGAAATGAATTATCTAAGAACTCCAAAAGAGATCGTTCTCACAAACCCAAGTCTTCTGAAGATCGAGCACATTGAACTCTTTAGTCTCAACGGAAAACGCATTGGAAGTTATAATGGCATTCCAATACAAAGGTCAATAACTCTGCCCGTTAAAAATGAAGTGAGTTCAGCAGTGTACATTGTTAGGGTCTATACAAAAGAGAAAATCTATTCTAAAAAGATCATTATTAATGACTAGATCAAAGTCTAAGGCCTGTATTTCATAGGAAGATATACAACTTTTTTGGTCTCGAAGAATTCTTCTTCAAAAAAGTCGGAAAGTTCAAAGATCTTAGCAGTGCGATAATCATTTAATTCTTCGGAAAGATCTCCGCCTTTGAGATAAAGAATTCCATTTTTTCGATCATGGCGGCTTTCTTTTGCAATTTTCCCTTTGGTCCAGCGAACAAAAGTCGGCATCACAGCTACGGCCCTGCTTACGATGAAATCGTAATTTCCGTCAATATCTTCAACCCTTTTATTATAGGTTTTTACATTTTGAAGCCCCAGCCCTTCTGTCACTTCATTAACCACCTTGATCTTTTTCCCTATTGAATCTACTAGATGGAATTTGGTTTCAGGAAAAAGAAGAGCCAGGGGAATCCCGGGAAATCCCCCGCCAGTTCCCACATCAAGAATTGTGGAGCCAGGCAAAAATTCCTGAACTTTTGCGATTCCCAGCGAATGCAGCACATGCCTGAGGTACAATTCATCAATATCCCTGCGCGAAACCACGTTTATCTTCAGGTTCCAGTCTTTATATAATTCTTCCAGTTTTTCAAATAATGAATACTGCTGCGGGCTTAAATGCGGAAAATATTTCTTGATCAGTTCCAAACCTTAAACTTTTGTGCAAAAGTAATTAATTTTAACTGCTATTTTTTCCAAAAATAAGAGACTCTGAATTATTAAAATTTTAACTTTGAAGCTGTTTTCCTGGAAAAGGAAAGACGCGCAAAAAACAGAATGAGTAAGTAAAATTAAAAAAACACAAACATGCAGGAATTCTTATCCAATCGCATTAAAAGTATGGCCACCTCGCAAACTCTTGCTATGGCCGCCAAAGCGCGTGAATTAAAAGCAGAAGGCAAAGACATTATCGGCCTCAGCCTTGGAGAACCCGACTTCAATACTCCCGATTTTATCAAAGAAGCAGCCATCAGGGCGATCAATGAAAACTACAATTCTTATACTCCCGTTGACGGATATGTAGAATTGAAGGACGCCATTATCGATAAATTCAAAAGGGACAACAAGCTTACCTACGACCGCTCACAAGTTGTGGTTTCTACCGGAGCAAAGCAATCGCTGGCCAATGTGGCCATGGTGATTCTCAATCCAGGGGACGAGGTTCTATTGCCATGTCCATATTGGGTGAGTTATGCTGAAATAGTAAAACTCGCGGAAGGAGTTCCTGTAGAGATCCCCACTACCGTAGAAACCGATTTCAAAATTACACCGGAACAACTGGAAGCGGCGATAACACCTAAAACACGCATGATCTGGTACAGTTCTCCCTGTAATCCCAGCGGAATGGTCTATACCAGGGAAGAATTGAGAGCGCTCGCTGATGTTCTTAAAAAACATCCCGATATTATTGTCGTGAGCGATGAGATCTACGAACACATCAATTTTGTGGGAGGCCATTCCTCCATGGCCGAATTTGAAGATATGTATGATCGTACGGTGACAGTCAACGGTGTTTCCAAAGCCTTTGCCATGACCGGCTGGAGAATCGGATATATTGGCGCTCCTTCTTATATCGCTCGAGCCTGTAATAAAATGCAGGGACAAATCACCAGCGGTGCTAACTGTATTGCCCAGCGTGCAGTGATAACTGCCCTGGAAGCCCCGGTTTCAAAAATCAGCTATATGGTTGATAAATTTAAAAGCCGAAGAAAACTTATTCTGGATCTTTTAAGCGAAATCGAAGGTTTTGTCACTACCGAGCCTCAGGGTGCCTTTTATGTATTTCCAAATATTTCTCATTTCTTCGGAAAAAACATCAGAGGACATCAAATTGAAAACGCGACCGATTTTAGCCTGTTTTTATTGGAAGAAGCCTATGTTGCCACGGTGACAGGCGATGCTTTCGGAAACCCTGAGTGTATCAGAATTTCATACGCTGCCAGTGAAGAGCAGATCAAGGAAGCTATGAAAAGAATAAAAGCTGCATTGACCGAAGCTTAATTTCAAAAACGAAAAATTTTATAAATCGTCATTCGTAAACCGGGTGGCGATTTTTTTCGGTTTCTTCTGAAAGTAGGTGTTAGGATAATCAACCCTAAATTTGAGTTATTGCAAATCGTTTTGAAGCTATAAAAAATTTAAGAATACTAATCATTTTCAGTCTTATCGGTTATATTTGGAGCAAATTTTTTCTATGAGTAAGAAGGTAACTCCCTATAAGGATTCCGAACTCACCAAAAAGCGACAGGTCGAGCAAATGTTCGATAATATTTCAGACAATTATGATGGTTTGAACCGGGTGATCTCCTTGGGTAGTGATATTAAATGGAGGAAAAAAGTGGTAGCTCTGGTTGCCGAGACAAATCCGGCCAGTATTCTGGATATAGCTACCGGTACGGGAGACCTCGCAATACAGATGACAGGAACGGGAGCTGAGAAAATTGTAGGCCTGGACCTTTCGGAAGGAATGCTTAAAGTAGGCCGAAAGAAGATCGCTAAGAAAAAACTCGAAGCCAAAATAGAAATGATCCAGGGAGATTCTGAAAATCTTCCTTTTGAAGATAATAGCTTTGACGCCATCACCGTTGCTTTTGGCGTTAGAAATTTTGAAAATCTTGAAAAAGGCCTGGAAGAAATAAAACGGGTATTATCTCCCGGGGGGATCTTTGTGGTGTTAGAAACTTCGGTTCCCACCAAATTTCCTTTCAAACAGGGTTATCATTTCTATTCAGGCTTTATTCTTCCTGTAATAGGAAAAATTTTTTCTAAAGACAAAAATGCATATTCTTACTTAAGTGAAAGTGCTGCTAATTTTCCCTACGGAGCAGATTTCAACAATATTTTAGAAAAAATTGGGTTTATAAATGTGAAAGATTTGCCCCAGACGTTTGGCGTAGCAACCATTTATATTGCTTCAAAGTAATACCATGAAAAAAATACTAACGATTGTTATATTAGCTTTCGGCTTACAAACAGCCCATGCACAGCTATTTTCGGGGGAACAGATATTAAATGGAGAGGATATTGATTTCCAGCGTTGGTCCTGGGGTTATTTTTTAGGTTTTAATACTTATGATTTTAATTTTGATTATATCAATTATGACACCAGCGTTATTAACGGTAAAGATTTCGTGGTTGAAAAACGAGTTGGATTTAATGTAGGTCTTGTTGGAAGTTTAAAGCTTAATAAACATTTTGATCTTCGCCTTGAGCCAGGGGTAAGTTTTAATACACGAGGTTTCCAGGTTACCAAAGCCGACCCCAATACTTTTCGGGAAATAAATTCAACTTATGTGCATATTCCCTTATTGCTGAAATTTAATGCCAATCGTTTAAATAATTTCCGACCTTTCGTAGAAGGAGGCTTCTCTACTTCTATCAATTTAAGTAGCAATCAGGACAATCCAGATGATAACAGTGCGGGACAATTTAGAATGACCACCAATTCCTACTATTATGAGATTGGTTTTGGGATAGATCTTTATCTCTATTACTTTAAATTGTCTCCTTCCATTCGTGGAGTTTTTGCCCTCAATGATGAATTAATCCGAGATGCTGATCCTAATAGTATTTATACCGGAAATGTTGATAAGATGATGTCCCGGGCGATCTTTATTAATTTTACTTTTCAGTAAACTTTAGCCTCTTAAATTCACTTAAAAACACTGCTGTAGCCATGGCTACATTCAGGCTTTCAGTATGCTGATCCTGTCCAAATTGAGGGATAGTTAACGATTGCTTTATAAATGGAATCGTATTTTCCCTAATTCCATGTGCTTCATTTCCCATCACTAAAATAGCATTTTCAGGTAATGAGCTTTGATAGATATTTTCACCTTCCAGCAAAGCTCCGAATATCGGATATGCTTCGGGAAGCTTTTTAAAAAATTTCTCCAGGTCCAGATATTCGATATTAATACGGCTTAAAGATCCCATACTCGCCTGCACTACTTTCGGGTTATAACAATCAACGGTATCTTCTGAACACATAATCTGTTCCACTCCAAACCAGTCACAAAGTCTGACGATGGTTCCTAAATTCCCCGGATCCCTCACTCCATCCAGAACTAATACCAATCCTTTTAAATTTTCCTTTTCTTTTTCGGGAATCTGAAAAACCGCCAAAGCTTTTTGCGGTGTTTTAAGCATACTTATTTTCGAAAGCTCATTTTCCGAAATTAAAACTGCTTTTTCCAGAAATAAACCTTCTTCCGAAGTAAAAAAAAGTTCAGGCTGAAACCCCGATTTTATAAATTCTTTAATACTTTTTACACCTTCCACCACAAAAAGTTGGTGTTTCACACGAAACTTTTTTTGGTTAAGGCTTTTTATTAACTTAATCTGGCTTTTGCTAACCATACAAAAAATGTATTTTTGAGCCTCTAATCCCACATGGTTGAATCGGCTTTTCGCAAAAATATTATTAATTTCCGGAACACTCTTAATATTTAGCTGCAACGCCGTTAAACGTCTTGAGCCTGATGAGAATTTACTGGTTAAAAACCAGATCTACTCTAACGGACAGGAATTAAGCGATGAAAGCGTCTACGGTCAACTATATCAGCGTCCAAACACGCGTTTCCTTGGATTTCCCCTTCAGCTTCAGTTTTATAATCTCGCCAGACCTAATATTGACAGCATTCTGAATGAAAAATTTCTAGAGAATGAGCGAAAAAAAAGAAGGCTAATTAATATTCTTTCTGAAAAACAATTTGAAAAATTCCTGAATTCCCGTGTTGAATTCAACAAATGGATCAAAAGAACAGGCGAGGCTCCGGTGGTTATTAATAAAAAAGAAACCGAAAAATCGGTGAACAGGCTTCAATCCTGGTACTGGAACAACGGCTGGTTCAATGTAGAAACCAATTATGACATTATTCCTCTTGAGAATAAAGAAAAAAGGGCTAGAATAGAATATCATATTACCACTCATGAGCCTTATATAATAGACAGCATCGAAACCGACATTGCTTCTCCGGCACTGGATTCCCTCTACAACATACACCGCACCGAAAGTAAAATTAAATCTGGCGTTCAATATAATACTCGCGATTTTAACGAAGAACGGGACCGTCTTACTCAGCTTTTCAGGAATAACGGTGTTTACAATTTCGATCAGGAATATATCACTTTTGATGCCGATACACTGGAGACCAATCATAAACTGAACACCACTTTAAAAATAAAAAATCGGCGTGTGAATTCCAGCGACAGCACAGCCCGGGAGCCTTTTAAAATTCACAATATCAGCAAGGTGAATATCTTTACCGATTACACCTATGAAAACAGGAATGATTTTATAAGCGACAGTGCCAAAGTTGGGGATTATACTATTTATTCTTTTGATAAGATGAGCTACAAACCGGGGGCCATCACCGATGCGATTTTTATCAAACCAGGAAATACCTACAGTGATCTCGACCGAACCCGTACTTATACCCGGCTGAATTCCCTGCGAGTCTTCAAGTATCCCAATATTCAGTTTGTACCCGATCCTGCCGACAGTACCGGAAGCGACCTGGTCTCGAATGTTTTCCTAACGCCGCTACCCAAATATTCTCTTGGTTTTGATTTTGATATTTCCCAGAGCAATATTCAGAAATTTGGAATTGGTTTTGGAGGTTCACTCCTTATCCGAAATATTTTTAAAAGGGCTGAAATTTTTGAGATTTCAGGCCGCGGAAGCATCGGCTCTTCTACTGATGCCGCCGGAAGCAGCAATGATGCCCGTTTTTTCGATATTTCTGAAATTGGCGCCGACCTTAAACTTTCTTTTCCACGGATATTTTTGCCGTTCAATACCGAAAAATTCATCCCGAAATATACTTCTCCATTTACCACTTTCAGCCTGGGTTTAAGCAGTCAGCAGAATATTGGGCTTGATAAGCAGAATTTTACCGGGATCATCAACTACAGCTGGACCCCCTCCCGCCAGCTTTCCAACCGTTTTGACCTGTTGAATATTCAGTATGTAAGGAATCTTAATATTGCTAATTATTTCAATGTTTATCGAAATTCCTACGAAGAACTCAACAATATTGTTCAGAATTCCAGTGTGACCACAGATCCCGAATATTTGAATGAAAAAGGTGATTTGATCATTCCGAAGGGAGCCGAGAATTTTATTGACGGTGTTGAAAATAATAATGGCACAACGCAGGGACTTACTGAGGATCAGCGAAGAAATATCATCAATATCAGGGAGCGAAAAAATCGTCTTACCGAGAACAACCTTATTTTTGCAAGTAATTACACCTATCTCTGGAACACCAAAAGCAGCCTTTACGACCAGGAATTTTCTCGTTTCCGCTTTAAAATTGAAACAGCAGGAAATTTTTTAACGGTAGCTTCAAAAATTGGGGGACTCTCCAAAAATTCGAACGGGAATTATGAAATTCTTGGAGTTCAGTTTTCACAATATGCAAAAACAGAATTGGATTTTATTCAACACTGGGATCTCGGAAATGATAATATTATCGCCGCCAGGGCTTTTGGCGGCGTCGCCATCCCATATGGAAACGCGAACAGTATTCCCTTCACCCGAAGCTTCTTCGCGGGTGGACCTAATGACAACCGTGCCTGGCAGGCTTATGACCTGGGACCCGGGAGCAGCGGCGGCCGCAATGAATTCAATGAAGCCAATATGAAACTGGCGTTTAATCTCGAATACCGTTTCAATCTTTTCAGCTCCTTGAACGGCGCCATTTTCACCGATATAGGAAACATTTGGAATGTATTGGATATTGTAGAAGATGAAGCCTCTACTTTTGAATCTTTTTCAGATCTCAAAAATATTGCTGTAGGATCAGGATTTGGGCTGCGCTATGATTTCGATTTTTTTGTATTAAGGTTTGATATTGGCTTTAAAACCTACAATCCCGCCCTTCCCATAGGAAACCGCTGGTTTGATGAATACAATTTTGGCCATGCCGTTTATAATGTCGGCATTAATTATCCTTTTTAAGCCAGTTTATTTTCTTATTTTTGTAAGCCTAATTCAAAAAAATTATGAGTCACAACATCAAACCAGGCGTAGCCACAGGAAAACAAGTTCAGGAAATATTCAAATATGCTAAGGAAAAAGGATTTGCCATACCCGCGGTAAATGTGATTGGATCCAGCAGCATTAATGCTGTGCTGGAGACAGCAGCAGAGTTAAATTCTCCTGTGATCATTCAGTTTTCAAACGGGGGCGCCCAGTTTAATGCCGGGAAAGGCCTTTCTAACGAAAATGAACGTGCAGCAATAGCCGGAGGAGTTGCCGGAGCAAAACATGTGCATGAAATGGCAAAGCACTATGGTGCTACTGTGATCATGCATACCGATCACTGTGCCAAGAAACTTCTTCCGTGGATCGACGGATTGCTGGATGCCAGTGAAAAGCATTACGAACATTTCGGAATACCGCTCTACAGCTCACATATGATAGATCTTTCCGAAGAATCCATTGAAGAAAATATGGATATCTGCAAAAGATATCTTGAAAGGATGGCTAAAATGGAAATGACCCTGGAAATTGAATTAGGAATCACTGGTGGTGAAGAAGACGGGGTTGATAATACCGATGTAGATTCTTCTAAATTATATACTCAACCTGAAGAAGTCGCTTATGCCTATGAAGAACTTAGTAAGGTAAGCGACCAGTTTACCGTTGCTGCGGCATTCGGAAATGTGCATGGAGTTTATAAACCAGGAAATGTAAAACTTACACCGAAAATCCTTAAAAATTCACAGGATTATATCACTAAAAATTACGGTGTAGGCAATAATCATATAGATTTTGTCTTCCATGGCGGAAGTGGTTCTACTGTTGAAGAAATTCGCGAGGCTATTGGTTACGGAGTGATTAAAATGAATATCGACACCGATCTTCAGTATGCATACCTGGAAGGAATAAGGGATTACATGGGCAGCAAAAAAGATTATCTCGCCGCTCAGATCGGTAACCCTGAAGGTTCGGATTCTCCAAATAAAAAATATTATGATCCCCGTAAATGGATTCGTGAAGGAGAATTAACTCTAAAAGCCCGACTTAAAAAGGCCTTCGAAGACCTGAATAATGTAAATACTTTATAACTGAATTTATAGAACAGTCAAATTTTCAAATTTGGCTGTTTTTTTTATTTCTGAAAAAGACTCTCAAAAATTCGAAAGAAATGGCGTGGTTTAAAAGAACACAGAAAGGAATTCAAACTCCTACGGAACAGAAGAAAGATGTTCCAAAAGGTTTGTGGTACAAATCACCTACCGGGAAGATTGTAGATGCCGAGCAGCTGGAAAGCAATTTTTATGTGAGTCCTGAAGACGGTTACCATGTAAGAATAGGAAGTGCCGAATATTTTAAGATACTTTTTGACGATAATAAATTCAAGGAACTTGATAAAGGCATGACCGCCAAGGACCCCCTGGATTTTGAAGACACGAAAAAATATACCGATCGCTTAAAAGCCGCTCAGGAAAAAACAGGCTTGAAAGACGCCGTGCGCTGCGCGGTGGGAAAATCAAAAGGAAAAGAGCTCGTAATCGCCTGTATGGATTTTAAATTCGTAGGCGGAAGTATGGGTTCTGTGGTTGGAGAAAAAATTGCGAGAGCTGCAGCTTATGCCATTGAGCACAAGCTTCCTTTAATGATCATTTCCAAATCTGGGGGAGCACGTATGCAGGAAGCCGCGCTTTCATTGATGCAGCTGGCAAAAACCTCGGTTAAACTAGCACAACTGGCAGAGGCAAAACTTCCATATATTTCCCTTTGTACCGATCCTACCACCGGAGGCACCACCGCTTCTTTTGCCATGCTGGGAGATATTAATATTTCTGAACCCGGTGCGCTTATTGGATTTGCAGGACCTCGAGTAGTAAAAGACACTACAGGAAAAGATCTGCCCAAAGATTTCCAGACCGCGGAATTTCTGTTGGAAAAGGGCTTTCTTGATTTTATCGTAAAACGTTCTCAACTGAAGGACAAAATCAACCTGTATCTAGATCTCATTCTGAATCAATCGGTTAGAGCCTAGATAATTTTTATAAAAAAACAGGATTCGATAGGTAGTTATCAAATTAGTAGTATCTTTGCGGCCTGGCAGAAAAACTGTCTGATACATAAAAATCATTTAAATAATATTGGAATGTATTTAACCAAAGAAAAGAAAGAAGAGATCTTTGAAAAACACGGAAGCGGTAAGAATGACACCGGTTCTGCTGAAGGTCAGATCGCATTGTTCACTTACAGGATCGCACATTTATCTGATCACCTGAAGACTAACCGTAAAGACTATAATTCTGAGCGTTCACTGGTAAGACTGGTAGGTAAGAGAAGAAGCCTTCTGGATTATCTTATGAAAAAAGACATTATGAGGTATCGTGCCATCGTGAAGGAACTTGGATTAAGAAAATAAATTTCAAGGGGGCTTTTTTGCCCCCTTTTTTTATATATTAGATTGAACCTAACAGGTTTTCAAAAATTGTCGTCCGCCACGGCGGATAGTTTTTCATTGGTCGAACACAACTACGCACACAACACAACCCGGCCGTCAGGAAGACGGAGACCCTTGTTTAACTAAATGATCTGGTTGAAGTTATTCAGATCAAACATTCAAAATTATTATGATTCCAAAGACTTTTAAAGAGGTTATCGAGCTGGAAGATGGAAGAACCATTTCCCTTGAGACCGGAAAATTAGCAAAACAGGCTCACGGGTCGGTTGTTGTTCAAATGGGAGATGCCATGCTTTTATGTACGGTCGTGTCTTCATACACTCCCACAACCATGGATTTCTTTCCATTGACCCTTGATTATCGAGAAAAATTTGCCGCTGCAGGACGTTTCCCCGGCGGGTATTTTAAAAGAGAAGCGAGACCAAGCAGCGAGGAGATTCTCGTAATGCGTTTGGTAGACCGTGTATTGCGCCCGCTTTTCCCAAAAGATTATAAATTCGAGACGCAGGTGATGATCCAGCTGATGTCTCATGATGATGAAGTGATGCCCGATGCGCTTGCAGGACTTGCAGCCTCGGCAGCTATCCAGCTTTCCGATATTCCTTTTGAAACTCCTATTTCAGAAGTACGAGTGGCCCGAATAGACGGTGAATTCGTCATCAACCCAAGCAGAACACAACTCGAAAACGCCGATATCGATATGATGGTAGGCGCTTCTGCAGATTCTGTAATGATGGTTGAAGGTGAAATGGACGAATGTTCTGAAGAAGAAATGGCAGAAGCCATTAAATTCGCTCACGAAGCTATTAAAGTTCAGTGTGAAGCACAGGTAAAATTAGCCGAAGCTTTCGGTAAAAAACCTACCCGCGAGTACGAAACTGAGAGAACAGACGAGAACATTCAGAAAAAAGTTCACGAAGCTGTTTATCAGAAAGCTTATGATATCGCTAAAGGCGGTACCAGCAAAAAAGAAAGAACAGAGGCTTTTTCAGAACTAAAAGAAGAGGTGAAAACACTTTTCAGCGAAGAGGAACTCGAGGAAAACGGAGACCTGGTTTCCAAATATTTTGCCGAAGCTCATAAAAATGCGGTAAGAGACCTTACCCTTAAAGAAGGAATTCGCCTGGACGGAAGAAAGACCACCGATATTCGCCCAATCTGGTGTGAAGTAGGTTATCTTCCTGCAACCCATGGTTCAGCCATCTTTACCAGAGGGGAAACCCAGGCACTTGCAACGGTAACCCTTGGTACTTCAAGAGAAGCAAATCAGGTTGACCTGCCAACACAGCAGGGAGAGGAAACTTTCTACCTGCACTACAATTTCCCTCCTTTCTCTACCGGAGAAGCTTACCCTATCAGGGGAACCTCACGAAGAGAAATAGGACATGGAAATCTTGCACAACGCGCATTAAAAGGAATGATCCCCGCAGATTGCCCCTATACAGTACGTGTAGTTTCAGAAGTATTAGAATCAAACGGTTCTTCTTCAATGGCCACAGTTTGTGCCGGTACAATGTCTTTAATGGATGCCGGTATTCAGCTTAAAAAGCCAGTTTCAGGAATCGCCATGGGCTTGATCTCTGACGGAGATAACTTTGCCGTACTTTCTGATATTCTTGGCGATGAAGATCACCTTGGTGATATGGATTTCAAAGTTACCGGTACTGAAGATGGGATCACCGCCTGCCAGATGGACATCAAGATCAAAGGACTTTCTTATGAAATCCTGGTAAAAGCCTTAAAACAGGCTCGTGACGGAAGATTACACATTCTTGATAAACTTACTGAGGCCATCGCCGAGCCTAACCAAAATGTTAAGCCTTACGCTCCAAAGATCATTACCCGAAGAATTCCGAATGAATTCATTGGTGCTCTTATTGGACCAGGAGGAAAAGTGATTCAGGAACTCCAAAAAGAAACAAAAACAGAGATCGTTATCAATGAAGACCCGGTAACTGAAGAAGGAATCGTTGAAATTCTGGGTACAGATCAGGCAGGAATCGATAAGGTCCTGGCCAAAATAGAATCTATCACCTTTAAGCCTGAGAAAGGCAGCATTTACGAGGTGAAAGTGATCAAAATACTTGATTTTGGCGCCGTGGTAGAATATGTTGATGCTCCTGGAAATGAAGTATTGCTGCACATTTCTGAACTTGCCTGGGATCGCACCAACGATGTTAATGATGTTCTAAAACTGGGTGATGTAATTGATGTCAAGTACTTTGGTATAGACCCAAAAACACGCAAAGAAAAAGTTTCCAGAAAAGCTTTACTTGAAAAACCGGAAGGTTACCAGGCAAGGCCACCTAGAGATAATAATCGCGATAACCGTGGTTCAAGAGATAACCGTGGCCGCGATAACAGAGGTCGTGATGATAGACGTGAAAACAGAAAACCAAGAGAAGACAGAGATTAGTCTTTTTCTTAATCACATTGAAAAATACCCTGATGGAATCCATCGGGGTATTTTTTTTTCAGCAACTTTTTCCTGGACCCTAAAATAAATTCAGAGAGTTTGTAATTGTTGCTGCACAATTTCGACAGTTGAAGAGAAACTAAGAAAGTTCGCGAATTTTGTAAAATAATATTATAGGGAAAATCCCGTGATTTTTAAAGCCACTTTCGCGTTAGGGATTGCAGCGAAAAGCCCGCAGTGACTGAAAGGAGCGAGGACTTGCAGCGAAAGCCCGGCTCCCGATTCTTTAGGGAGCAACGCCCAAATGAAAAAAATTATTAGTGTATTTGTAACATTTGGAGAGGTATTTACGTATAAACACTACAAGAGCTATTCACCATAACAAATTCAAGTAGAAGATAGATGAGACAACTGAAGATTACGAAGCAGGTTACCAATCGTGAAACCGCTTCGCTGGATAAGTATTTGCAGGAGATTGGAAAGGTAGATTTGATTACTGCCGATGAAGAGGTAGAACTGGCACAGAGAATTAAAGCTGGTGATAACCGTGCTCTGGAAAAACTTACAAAAGCCAACCTTCGATTTGTGGTTTCTGTTGCGAAACAGTACCAAAATCAGGGTCTTACCCTTCCCGACCTTATTAACGAAGGAAATTTGGGACTTATAAAAGCGGCTAAACGTTTTGATGAAACCAGAGGTTTTAAATTCATTTCCTACGCCGTATGGTGGATTCGTCAGTCTATCCTTCAGGCTCTGGCAGAGCAATCTCGTATCGTTCGCTTGCCTTTGAACAAGATCGGCTCTATTAACAAGATCAACAAAACTTTCGCGTTTCTTGAGCAATCACATGAAAGGCCACCAAGTGCAGAAGAGATTGCAAAAGAACTTGATATGACCATCAATGACGTTAAGGAATCTATGAAGAATTCCGGTCGTCACGTATCTATGGATGCTCCTTTGGTTGAAGGTGAAGATTCTAACCTTTATGATGTACTTCGTTCAGGTGAATCCCCAAATCCTGATAGGGAATTGCTACATGAGTCTTTGAGAACCGAAATTGAAAGAGCTCTGGAGACACTTACTCCGCGTGAAGCTGATGTAATTAGGTTATATTTCGGCCTTGGGGATCAACATCCCATGACTTTGGAAGAGATTGGCGAGACTTTTGATCTTACAAGGGAAAGAGTTAGACAAATTAAAGAAAAAGCCATCAGAAGATTGAAGCATACGTCCAGAAGTAAAATTTTAAAAACGTATCTTGGCTAAAAATATTTAAAGCAACAACAGTTTAGTGAAGGGAGTGATGACCTGACACGAAAATAACTGTTCGTTTTTTGATTGATGAATGACCCCGGAGTGATGACCGGGGTTTTTTCTTTTCATAATCTTAACTTTATCTAGTTAACTTTTTCGTTATTTTCATGGCTTTAATTAGCTAAGGCCCTACCCATAGCTTTCTAAACCTACCAATATGCGCTATGCTATCAGCTACGTAAGTACTGCTAAAAAAGATATTTCAGATAAAGAGATTGAGGAATTATTGAACATTTCTGAAGAATATAACAACAGGGAAGATATTACCGGGATATTGTTATTTTCAGAAGGGAATTTTTTCCAGGTTATTGAAGGAGAAGAAAAAAAAGTGAAATCCCTTTATGAGAATATTCAAAAAGATAAACGCCATCATAACCTGATTAAAATATTTGAAAAACCCATTCATAAAGCGTCCTATGACGGCTATAAAAGCGATTTTATTTCTGAAAATGCCCACTATGATACCAGCAGGCTCAATAATTATCACAATTACCTTCAGGTTCTGGATCGACAAACTCAAAAGGCGGTCACGAATATTTTAAAGGCATTTATTCGATAAGCCATAGAGAAGCCTGATTTTCTTATTATTTTTGCAGCATAACAACAACACAATGAGTGAAAAACTAATTGCCCCTTCCCTGCTCGCCGCCGATTTCGGTAATCTCCAGCGCGATATTGAAATGGTGAATAAAAGTGAAGCCGACTGGTTTCATATTGATATTATGGACGGTGTTTTCGTTCCTAACATTTCCTATGGGATGCCTGTGCTGAAAGCTATCGCTAAACATGCGGAAAAAGTTCTTGATGTCCACCTTATGATCGTCGATCCAGACAGGTATATTAAAGAATTTGCAGGTTTGGGAGCAGATGTTCTTACGGTTCATTATGAGGCCTGCACGCATTTACACCGAACGTTGCAGGCCATTAAAGCCGAAGGTATGAAAGCGGGTGTGGCTATCAACCCGCATACGAATGTCGATCTTTTGAAAGATGTGATCAATGATATCGACATAGTTCTTATAATGAGCGTAAATCCGGGGTTTGGCGGACAAAGTTTTATTGAGAACACCTATAAGAAGATCACACGTCTTAAAGAGATCATATCGATGAACAACGCTTCCACTTTAATTGAAATCGACGGAGGAGTGACTGATGAAAATGCAGCTGAACTTTCGAAAGCAGGAGCCGATGTGCTGGTTGCGGGAAGTTTTGTATTTAAAGCCGAAAATCCGACAGAAACCATTGAAAACCTAAAAAAAATTGCAAATTTCGAACAATAATTTTGATGTTATCATTATTGGTGGAGGGCCTATTGGTATAGCCTGTGCGCTGGAAGCCCAAAAGAAGAACCTGTCTTACCTCATTCTCGAGAAAGGCTGCCTTGTAAATTCGCTGTACAATTATCCCACCAATATGACTTTCTTTTCAACTTCAGAAAAGCTGGAACTGGATGGGATTCCCTTTATCAGCAATAATCCGAAACCAGGTAAAAGAGAGGCTCTGGAATATTATCGTCGCATTGCGACTTCAAATGAAATCAACATACATCTTTTTGAAAAGGTTACACGGGTAGAAACAGGATCTTCTAATAATCACAAAATAACCACTACAAAAGGAATCTACACAGCTTCTAATGTGGTGATAGCGACTGGATTTTATGATATTCCCAACTACCTCGGAATTCCGGGGGAAGATTTGCCCAAAGTTTCACATTATTACAAGGATCCGCATTATTATGCTACTCAGAAAACACTGGTGGTCGGTGCTAGTAATTCTGCGGTCGACGCTGCTTTGGAAATTTATCGCAAGGGAGGTGACGTGACTATGATAGTTAGGAATAAGGAAATTGGAGAACGGGTAAAATACTGGGTACGGCCAGATATACTCAACCGTATTGAAGAAGGCAGTATAAAGGCCTATTTTCATTCCAGCTTAAAAGAAATAAGAGAGAACGAAGTGGTTATTGCCACTCCTGATGGTGAAGAAGTCCTGGAAAATGACTTTGTGCTTTTGCTAACCGGATATCGACCTAATTTCGGATTTCTGCAGGATATGGGAATTACCTTATCAAATGACGGCAAAAAGATCCCTTCTTATAATGAAGAAACCATGGAAACCAATGTTCGCGGAATTTTTCTTGCCGGCGTGATTTGCGGTGGCGTGGAAACTCACAAATGGTTTATTGAAAATTCCCGGGTTCATGCTAAAATGATAATGGATCAGATTTCTAAAAGAGAAAAAGCTTCGGTTTAAAAAAGAAGCTGCCTCAAAAGTGGTTTTTTCGTCAAGCAGATTCAGGATGACTTTCTTCTACTTTTGAGACAGCCTGATTACTTCCGGGAGGGGAAATATATTATTATTCCATCACAACCACAGAATCAGCCCCCAGACCTTTTTTTCTACCCAGTAACTGGCCGTAGAATTCGAGATCTTCATGATTTTTTCTGAAGGAATGTGCGATTTTTTGTTCAGCTTCATCTATCTGAATGGTATATATCTTTATTTCAGGATACGCATCAATATCTTTTGAGGCGTCTATACCAACTTCGATGGTCTTTTCTTCTTTGTTATACACAACGAATTCGGCCAAAAAATTATGTTTGATAAGATCCCTACAATCCTGAGAGAGTTCTTCACATTCCTTACATTCTGCAATGTATTCCTTAACAAGATCCTGCATTGATCTTCTTAATTGGGAGGTATTAAAATATGCTGCCATAATAGTTAGGTTTTTTATACTAATCGAGGCTAATTTAGATTTAAAGGAAAGTCGGGGAAACTATTTGTGCAACATTTAACGCTAAGGCTTAAAAAAAGCTAAATTTTTCATAGCAAACATTGATTTTTTAATTTCAGATTAAGAGGAAAAAAAAGCCCCGCTTTTTAGCAGGGCTCCCAATTTACTTAATTATAATTTGCCTTTCATATGTCCTTCCATCACCTGTATATAATTTACAAATGTAGATACCACTCATAAGATTACCCCTGTCGAAATTAATCTGAACAACTTCATCAGCATTCACCTTACCTGAATAAAGTTGTCGAACAAGCCTGCCATTTAGGTCATATACCATCAGGTCTGCTTTCGAACCTTGACTTAAGCTAAACCTGATTTCGGCATAGGTGGTAACCGGGTTAGGAGCTACTTCTAGATTAGTAAGGATCTCTATTGGTTCTGCAGCCAAAGCTAATTTTTGGGAAACAACAACCTCGGTATTTTCCATGGTTTTAGCTGTTTCCTTTAGCTTTTTCTTCGTGGATAACAATAGAGCCGCCGCCAAGTTCTGTAGCATCATTTGAGTTATCATCCTTGCCCATTGCATTGTCATATACAATTCCATTGCTTCCCCATATTTTAATGCGGAATCTATCAGGGTTGGTACCGTTATTCCAATCGCCGTCGAAAGCTACCAAAGTGAACTTGTAAGAGCCTGAGCCGTTAATAGTTCCTTCTCCTCGATAGGTTGCCTTACCTCCGGAGATCACAAGTGAACCGGATTCATGGAACTGGCTTTTGAAATTCAAATTACCTGCCTTGAACTGGAATTCTGTATTTCCATCTACTTCATTAGTACTGTTTTTGCCTTTTTTATACTTGGCCACAAATCCAAAGTTGGCTTTACCATAGAGTGTCTCATCGGCACTATAAGCACCGGCAGGAGACATAATCCAACCACCACCGGTAACAAATCCGGCAGACGGATCGTAAACTGGAAGGTAAGCAACTGACTCGCTGCAGCCTTCGCCCGCGATTGCGGTCACTTTATAGACCTTAACATACGGTAAATTTACATTTGTTATGGTAACTATACCATTACTACCCGTATTCTCCTCATTTATATCATTATAATAAGATAGAGGAAGTGTCTGTTCATCTCCAATATCATCTACATATGTTAAAATAAAAGATACAGCCACATCTGGAATACCTATCCCATTTTCATCAGTTACCAAAGCACTTAATGTGGCTGTCGAACCTATTGCGACAGGATTACTGCTTTCGCTAGCGTCAATCGATACTCCTTTTATTTCAAAAGTGTTTGATCCACCTAAAGTCAAAGAGTAATTAGCTCCTGCACTTAGACTTCCTAAGGTAAAAAAGTAAAGACCAACTCCTTCTCCTACTTCTCTTTCTAATGAGCCAGAAAAAGAATTTCCTGCAATTAATGGTTCACTTGATGTATAAGTAAAGTTCGGCTCGGCTTGGCCGCAATATTTGTATTGACCAGCATCGGCGGTGATCGTTATCGCACGGGCAGTGATTGCAAAATCATTCGAAACATAAGTGACATCGTAATTAGCTTCCTTATTGGTGCCACCTTCGACAAGGGTCAACGTTCCTTTGTTGATCGCATAGTCACCAACGGTCTCTCCTCCATCTCTGGTCAGTACTCCGGCAAAAGAATCTCCTGATGCCAGGCTTCCCGAAGTTACAGTGTATGAATATGCAGCCGGGTTAGCCTCACCATACACTTTTGTTTGACCAGCATCGGCGGTGATCGTTATCGCACGGACAGTGATTGCAAAATCATTCGAAACATAAGTGACATCGTAATTAGCTTCCTTATTGGTGCCACCTTCGACAAGGGTCAACGTTCCTTTGTTGATCGCATAGTCACCAACGGTCTCTCCTCCATCTCTGGTCAGTGCTCCGGCAAAAGAATCTCCTGATGCCAGGCTTCCCGAAGTTACAGTGTATGAATATGCAGCCGGGTTAGCCTCACCATACACTTTTGTTTGACCAGCATCGGCGGTGATCGTTATCGCACGGGCAGTGATTGCAAAATCATTCGAAACATAAGTGACATCGTAATTAGCTTCCTTATTGGTGCCACCTTCGACAAGGGTCAACGTTCCTTTGTTGATCGCATAGTCACCAACGGTCTCTCCTCCATCTCTGGTCAGTGCTCCGGCAAAAGAATCTCCTGAAGCCAGGCTTCCCGAAGTTACAGTGTATGAATATGCAGCCGGGTTAGCCTCACCATACACTTTTGTTTGACCAGCATCGGCGGTGATCGTTATCGCACGGACAGTGATTGCAAAATCATTCGAAACATAAGTGACATCGTAATTAGCTTCCTTATTGGTGCCACCTTCGACAAGGGTCAACGTTCCTTTGTTGATCGCATAGTCACCAACGGTCTCTCCTCCATCTCTGGTCAGTGCTCCGGCAAAAGAATCTCCTGATGCCAGGCTTCCCGAAGTTACAGTGTATGAATATGCAGCCGGGTTAGCCTCACCATACACTTTTGTTTGACCAGCATCGGCGGTGATCGTTATCGCACGGACAGTGATTGCAAAATCATTCGAAACATAAGTGACATCGTAATTAGCTTCCTTATTGGTGCCACCTTCGACAAGGGTCAACGTTCCTTTGTTGATCGCATAGTCACCAACGGTCTCTCCTCCATCTCTGGTCAGTGCTCCGGCAAAAGAATCTCCTGATGCCAGGCTTCCCGAAGTTACAGTGTATGAATATGCAGCCGGGTTAGCCTCACCATACACTTTTGTTTGACCAGCATCGGCGGTGATCGTTATCGCACGGACAGTGATTGCAAAATCATTCGAAACATAAGTGACATCGTAATTAGCTTCCTTATTGGTGCCACCTTCGACAAGGGTCAACGTTCCTTTGTTGATCGCATAGTCACCAACGGTCTCTCCTCCATCTCTGGTCAGTGCTCCGGCAAAAGAATCTCCTGATGCCAGGCTTCCCGAAGTTACAGTGTATGAATATGCAGCCGGGTTAGCCTCACCATACACTTTTGTTTGACCAGCATCGGCGGTGATCGTTATCGCACGGACAGTGATTGCAAAATCATTCGAAACATAAGTGACATCGTAATTAGCTTCCTTATTGGTGCCACCTTCGACAAGGGTCAACGTTCCTTTGTTGATCGCATAGTCACCAACAGTCTCTCCTCCATCTCTGGTCAGTGCTCCGGCAAAAGAATCTCCTGATGCCAGGCTTCCCGAAGTTACAGTGTATGAATATGCAGCCGGGTTAGCCTCACCATACACTTTTGTTTGACCAGCATCGGCGGTGATCGTTATCGCACGGGCAGTGATTGCAAAATCATTCGAAACATAAGTGACATCGTAATTAGCTTCCTTATTGGTGCCACCTTCGACAAGGGTCAACGTTCCTTTGTTGATCGCATAGTCACCAACGGTCTCTCCTCCATCTCTGGTCAGTGCTCCGGCAAAAGAATCTCCTGATGCCAGGCTTCCCGAAGTTACAGTGTATGAATATGCAGCCGGGTTAGCCTCACCATACACTTTTGTTTGACCAGCATCGGCGGTGATCGTTATCGCACGGACAGTGATTGCAAAATCATTCGAAACATAAGTGACATCGTAATTAGCTTCCTTATTGGTGCCACCTTCGACAAGGGTCAACGTTCCTTTGTTGATCGCATAGTCACCAACGGTCTCTCCTCCATCTCTGGTCAGTGCTCCGGCAAAAGAATCTCCTGATGCCAGGCTTCCCGAAGTTACAGTGTATGAATATGCAGCCGGGTTAGCCTCACCATACACTTTTGTTTGACCAGCATCGGCGGTTACTTCCAGGTTCCTCTTATTAACAACCAAAGTCCCTTGTGTTGAAGCCTGACTTGCTCCATCAGTTAAAAATATATCAAAATAGTAAGATCCTGCATCTACACCAGCATCAACATTTAAAGTAAGTGTAGCTCCAGAGAATGGATCACCACCAGTTGAATTAAATGTTGCAGATGGGCTAAAGCCACCGGAAGTAACTCCTGCAGGTAAACCTGAGACACTATATGTTCCATTAACACTACCATTACTGCCTCTCGTAGAAGTGACAGCAAATGTAGGTGAACTTGCAGTACCATAAGTTGATGATCCAGATTGGGAGCTAATTGACACTGTTCCTATTGATCCTGCAGTGGAACCAACAACCACAGTAAAATCCCAACCACCTGCGCTTTGTACACCAGTACCGTTGGCATATGCCTTAAATGAGTAGCTTCCTGAAGCGACACTTGATCCGACCGAAACACTAATAGGAAAATCATGGGCAATCCCAGAACTTCCTGTAATAAAAGATATTACTGAACTTGTTAAATTAATTTGACTAGTACCAGTACCAATTGTTATTGATGGTGAACCTGTATTAATAAATGTTAATGAAACATCAATAGTTCCGTTATTTTTAGGTGCATCAACGGTAACTCCAAGGGTGCTATTGTTGCTCCCTCCTGGTGAAAGACTGACCGTATTACTTTTGCCAGAGGTAGTATTGTATCCAAAGGAACCTGAATCCGTAAACGTCCAGCTAGCCTCTGACCCCATGTTTCCATGAGCTTCCAAATTCAATGTTGCACCCAATGCATCACCTTCTTCTGCTGTAGGCACATACCATGTAGTTGTGAAAGCACCCTCAGAATCAGCAGTAACCAACCAGGGTTGGTGATACTCAGGATCCGTTCCTTCCGGATCACCCTCCGCATGGTGCACATGTAATTCTACTTCTTCACCTGGTTGCCAATCCGTCCCGGTAATAATAACAGTCTCTCCGGGAGCATAATCCCCTTTATCTGTGGTCACCGTCTGCGCAACCCCAAAATAAACATTTAAAAACAGGAAAAACGTAAAGAAGAACATTCCTGACGTTTTACCTGTAACAGGTAAAAATCTTTTCATAATAACTGGTTTTAGGTTGTGAACTACCAATATTAAGAATCAGGAGGGGTGCCAGACATTAGTTCAAATTATTTAGCTAGGGAAGTAAATTGAACCTCTTAATATCTATACCAAAGAAAAAGATATTTACACAATTTTTGGAGGTTTCGAAAAATTTTTCGAAGAAGAGTTCTAAAATTCCGATTAAATACATAAGTCGCTCAAAACCAATAATTAATACTATTAAATATTTTAATAGTCCAGAGGAAAGACTGAAGTTTTTCCTAAAATTCCTATCTTCAATTCCTGTTTTCAATATAATTAGAAATTCAGTTTTAATTTTTTTACTCTTTTCTATGAACAAAATCCTTCTCTGGTCTATTTGCGCTGCATTAGCCGGCTTTCTTTTTGGATTTGACACGGTGGTCATCTCCGGGGCCGACCAGCAATTACAAACGGCCTGGCATACCAGCGATGCTATTCACGGTTCGGTAGTTATGGCCATGGCCCTTTGGGGAACGGTGGTCGGGGCTATTTTTGGCGGTATTCCTACTAACGCTTTGGGCCGTAAAAAAACCCTGTTGCTGATCGGTGTGCTCTACTTTGTTTCCGCCTTAGGATCGGCCCTTGTTGACGGACCTTATATTTTCGCTTTTTTCAGGTTTATTGGCGGCCTTGGGGTAGGCGCTTCTACCATTGCGGCTCCGGCTTATGTTTCCGAAATTGCTCCTTCCAAAGACCGCGGCCGCCTGGTGGGACTCTACCAGTTCAATATTGTACTCGGAATTCTTATAGCCTTTCTCTCCAATTATCTATTAAGAGATACCGGAGAAGAACCCTGGCGCTGGATGCTTGGGGTTGAGGCTATTCCGGCTTTGATCTATATGCTTTTTGTGCTGACCATTCCCGAAAGCCCACGCTGGCTGGTGTCAAAAGGAAGAATTGAAGAGGCTAAGAATACTCTTAATTATATCGATCCCGAAATCAATGTGGAAGACAAGATCTTTAAGATCAGGAATCAGTCGGAAAATGAAGTTAAAGGAGAGAACGTTTTTATGAAAAAATATCGATTCCCACTGATGCTCGCTTTTCTGATCGCATTTTTCAACCAGTTGTCCGGGATTAATGCCTTTCTCTATTACGCCCCGCGAATTTTCCAGGAAGCCGGACTCGGTGAAAGCACAGCTTTGCTAAGCAGTATAGGAATTGGGGTGATAAACCTCATTTTCACCCTTTTTGGTGTTTTCCTGATCGATCGCCTGGGGAGGAAAAAACTGATGTATATTGGCTCTATCGGATATATTATTTCTCTTGCCCTGGTCTCGGCCGCATTTTTTCTGAATTGGGGTGGTTATTACGTTCCCATTTTCCTATTCATTTTTATCGCCGCTCACGCTATCGGTCAGGGTACGGTGATCTGGGTTTTTATCGCTGAAATTTTTCCGAATCACATTCGGGCATCGGGCCAGGCTTTTGGTACTTCCACACACTGGTTGCTGGCCGCGATAATTCCGTCGCTCATCCCTTTCTTATTCTCTACGATTGGGCCCGGAACCGTCTTTGCTTTTTTCGCTTTTATGATGGTGCTGCAACTACTGTTCGTTATATTTATGATGCCCGAGACCAAAGGAAAATCGTTGGAAGATTTATCTTCAGAATTGTCTATTAAAGGATAAAATCATGAAAAAATTTGTGTTCTTCTGCTTTTTGTCACTAATCATTTTTGGTTCCTGCAAAAATGAGAACGGAACCGAAGAAAAAATCGAAAAGCGCATGGAGGAATCCATCGTAGATGAAGAGAAATTCCGACCGGCTTTTCATTTTACCCCACAGGAGCACTGGATGAACGATCCCAACGGAATGTTTTTCTTAGACGGTACCTATCATTTATATTTCCAGTATTATCCCGAAGACAATGTTTGGGGGCCGATGCACTGGGGACATGCCACCAGCAAAGACATGATCACCTGGCAACAGCAGGAGATCGCCCTGAAACCCGATGAAAAAGGATATATATTCTCGGGAAGTGCTGTCTTTGATGAAAAGAATACTTCTGAATTAGGAAAAGAGGAAAATCCGCCTGTGGTCGCCATGTTTACTTATCACGATCCCAAAGGTGAAAAAGAGGGAAGAACAGATTACCAGTCTCAGGCGATTGCTTACAGCCTGGATTCGGGATTTAGCTGGACGAAGTATAAGAACAATCCGGTTATTAAGAATCCGGGATTGAAAGATTTCAGAGATCCAAAAATGACCTGGGATCCACTTCATAAAAAATGGCTGATGGTGCTTTCCGCGAATGACCGCAGTATTTTCTACAGTTCTCAAAATTTGAAGGACTGGCAGAAATTATCCGAATTCGGCATTCAAACAGGCGCTCATGACGGTGTATGGGAATGTCCGGATTTCTTTCCCATGAAGGTAGAGGGCACCCGCGATACCAAATGGGTGCTTATTCAAAGTCTGAATCCCGGAGGCTATAATGGAGGTTCCGGCACGCAATATTTCGTGGGTGATTTCGACGGAAATACGTTTACGCCTGAAAAAAATATGCGGAACCTTAAAAATAAACACACTTACTGGCTTGATTTCGGAAGGGATAATTATGCGGGTGTCACCTGGTCTAATATTTCTTCGGAAGATGGGCGCACCTTATTTCTCGGCTGGATGTCCAACTGGCTTTACGCACAGGAAGTGCCTACTGAAAAATGGAGAAGCAGCATGACACTTCCGCGTGAACTGACGTTGAAAAAAAACGATACAACCTATCGTATTTTCTCCACTCCGGCCCGGGAACTTGAAAAATACAGGACTCCAATCGACCTTCAGAAGCAGGAAAATCAAAATGTTGTCGCTTTTTCGGCTCCGGGCCAGGATGATTTAATGAGCAACCAATTTTCCTACAGCATTCCACTTAAGGATCTAAAAAAACTGGAATTCGCGCTGAGCAACTCTCAAAACGATTCCCTGAAATTTGGATTGAATATTACCGACCATCAGTTCTATGTGAACCGGAAAAAATCAGGACTCACCGGTTTCAGCGATAAATTCACTCAGAAGATTTCAACGGCACCCCGAATTGTTAGAAAAGATACCCTGAAGGTCAATTTTATTGTTGACAGAACTTCCATCGAAATATTCTATGATGACGGCGCCACGGTGATGACCGAAATTTTCTTTCCGGAAGAGCCTTATAATAATTTCAGCATTCAGGCCAAAACTAAACCAGAAATCCGGGATTTGAAGGTCTATAAAATAAATAAAGGTCAAAAAGAAAATTAATCTTCTTCACTCGAATTCAGCTTCTCCAACATTTTTTTGGCACGCTTATTTTCTGAATCCAGCTTCAGGGCTTTCCTGTAATATAACTTTGCGAGAGCGGTTTTTCCTTCAGAATTATAGGCATCGGCCAGTGAAAGCCAGGCTTTTGCAGATTTTGGAAAATTTTCGGTGATGAAACTGAACATTTTAAGCGCTTCTTCAGAATGTTCTTTTTCCTGCAGGTATTCTGCCGTATTGGTCAGTTCCTCTTCCTCATGCTCAAAATCGAAGATATTCCGCTGGTATTTTTTTATCGAATCATACCATTGCATTCCCTCTTCAAAACCGGAGTAAAATATTTCGGTTCTCAGGCTCATCTCAATAGATTTTTTCGGGATCTCAAAAGCTTCTCCCCGTAAAATCGCATCAATAGCATTGGTCAGGTCTCCCACATTGCTATTGCGGTTATTGGTCATCAGGATCACCGTAAACCCATCCTGAAAATTATGGTATAGAGAAGCTTCAAAATTATCACTTGCTCCCTGATGATATTGAAAATAAGGTTTTCCGTCTTTGTAAATGAGATTCCCCAAGGGTGATTGGGCTGAAGGATTAAAACTTTTGAAAAGTTCATTCACAGAGTCTTCGCCCAGTATTTTTTCTGAATGTAAACACTGGTTCCATTTAAGAAGATCCCGGGGAGTCATATTAACCCAGCCGCTCATATACACATCTATTGAATCCTGTACAAAATAATTATCGAACGAATGAGCCATATTTTCAGTCCTTTCCGTGGGATCTATTACAGCCCCGGACATTTTGCAGGGTCTCAGTATATTTTCGGTGACGAATTCTGAATATGATTTTCCCGAAACTTTTTCCACAATCCGCTTCCGCAGAAAAACATTCGTATTATTATAGAAATAGTTGCTTCCGGGATCAAAATTCAGCTTTTCCAGATCGTTCAGAAAACGCCACACCTGCTCATCGGTTCGTATTTTATTATAATCAGGTTCCGGGAGTCCGCTGGTATACCGAAGCAGATTCCTGATACTGATCTTTGAAGCCCAGGCCGGTAACTGCGGAAAGAATTCCGACACCTTATCATCTAAAGAAAGTTTTCCTCGTTCCTTCAGTATCATAATGGCCGTCCCGTCAAATTCCTTGGAAACAGAACCGATGCTAAAACGCAGGTCATCAGTAAGGGCTTTATTTTTTGATGCATCTGCAAATCCCTTTCCGCCTTCATAGATAACAGTATCATTGGCCATCACCAGCGCATTTCCATTGAAGAATCCACGTTTATTAGATACGGAAAGCAGAGAATCTATTTTTTGAAATTTGGAGGTGGATTGAGAAAAGCTAAAATTGATAATAAAAAAGAAAAGCAGACTTTGAAATAACTTCATGATGATTTTTTGATTGATGATCTTTGTTTACCGACGAATAAGCTCTATATATGTTACAAATACTCCAGAATCCCCGTTCACAGCTCAAATGATTTGTTAAACAAAATCAGGATAATCTTAAAGTTTAAATAAATTCCCAGAGCTCCACGCCTTTTGCAGAAACTGATTTTTGAATATGGCTGTGTAATTAGTACATTAAAAAATCACCAAAACCCAAGAGTGTTGGATATTCTAACGTATTTCAGATTTTTAAAAGATAAAAAGAAAGCCCATTATTTACTGGCTATTCTTCTAATCGTATTTTTATTTTTTACAACAATTGTTCTAGCCCTACCCACTACAATGGTCGACATTGAATTTTCTGAAGAGATCCAGGAGCATAATAGCCCATTTCTGGATACTTTTATGAAAGCGATCAGCTGGTTTGGAGTCACTCCGGTGGCGCTTTCCTGCGTTCTGGGATCGGCTTTGCTGTTTTTCCTTTTTCGATACCGCCAGGAAGCATTATTTATCGTTTCCACTTTGGCAGTGACGCTGATTACCTTTGGAATAAAAATCCTCATTAACCGCCCACGACCCACTGCCGATCTTGTGAATATTGTGGAACACGCGAAACATCAGAGTTTTCCAAGCGGGCATACCTCCTTTTATGTCACATTTTTTGGTTTCATGACCTATTTAATGCTGAGACATCACCAAATTCCGCGTGCAATTAGGACTGCAATAATAACCCTGAGTATTTTTCTGGTGCTTAGCGTGCCTTTTTCACGGATATACCTGGGTGCGCACTGGTTTACAGATGTGGCGTCGGGTTTTATAGTAGGAGTTTTAGTCTTATATGTGGTCATCAGAATTTATCTGAATTACAAACAAAGACCAGGTCCGGAACCGGAAGAATGAGGAAATCTGTCTGAAATTCTCTAAATTTTAATCTGAAACCCATAAAGTAAGATCAGCCGAAGCCCTACATAAAAGACGAGGATTGCAGTGAGAAACCCCAGGAATTTAAGGTTGAATTTTTTATTGGAAAGATAAGAGCCCAGGCTTCCGCCGAGAACAACCGCAATAATTAATTTTATCACCAGATTTATATCCAGCCGAAAAGTTCCGGCGACGTTCAAGCCAACAAGTCCGGCAACCGAATTGACCAGAATAAATACCGAAGCCAGAGAAGCGATAATTCTCGGATCCTTCCATTTTAAAAGATTCAGCACAGGAGATAAAAAAATACCGCCTCCAATTCCCGAAATCCCGGAAAGCAAACCAATACTTCCTCCCAATAGGAACTTCTTCGGATTAGAAAATTCCCGGGATTCCAGCTTACTTTTTACAAATTTCAGGATCATAAAGATCCCAGCCAGGATAAGGGCACTCCCTAAAATCAGAAAAAAAATTTTTTGGGAAAGCTTCACCTGCGCCCCCAGATAAGCCATGGGAATACTGAAAACAAAGAAAGGCCAGATAAGTTTTAATTTTAGAACCCTGCTTTTTAGAAAAACGAGTGTTCCGATCGTGACCACACAAATATTCAGGATCAATGCCGTTGACCGAATTTCATAAAAATCGGTTAGTACCAGGCTTAGAATAGCAAGGTAACTGGAGCCGCCTCCAAAACCTACGGAGCTGTAAAATAGCGCGATAAAGAAAAAAATGAACGGGAGGTATTCTATGGGCATTTTTATGAAATTATATAACAATCTATCATATCTCCTTTGCTCAAAATTGTCTCCGCATCTATAAATGCCAGGGCATTTCCTAAAGCCATCGACTGGATCATCGAAGAACTTTGGCCGTTTAAGATTTCCACTTTCCCGTTCTTAACCTTCGCTTTTAAAAATGACGGCCTGTCAGAGCGATTTTCAAAATCATGGGCAAGCGAAAATGAATATTTTTCCAATCCCGGTTTCTCAGAACCACTGAATTTATACAAAAAGGGTAACACATAGATATAAAAGCAACTTAAAGAAGAAGCAGGATTGCCTGGTAAAGCAAATACAAACTTCTTTCCTTTTCTACCGAAATAAAGCGGTTTTCCGGGTTTCTGAAAAACCTTATAAAACTGTTCCTCCACTCCGTTCTCCTCCAGCGCCTGTTTGACAAAATCATAATCTCCTACCGAAATCCCGCCGGAAAGGATCAGGATATCAGCTATTTTTAGGGCTTCCCTTAATCCCCGATTTGATCGAGTCAAAATCATCCCTCGATCTGTCTCTTATCCTGACATGCAAATCCAAATTGCTTACAGGCCGAGGCCAGCGCATAGCTATTGGATTCATAGATCTGTCCTTCATTTTTCTGTTTTCCCGGTTCTATCAATTCATTTCCGGTGGTGATCAAATTAATATCGGGTTTCTTATAAACCTCAATTTTATTAATTCCCAATCCGCCAATCAAGCCTATTCCGGCCGGAGTGATGGTATATCCTTTTTGAAAAACAACCTGTCCTTTCTTTAGTTCTCCTCCTTTTCTTCTAATACACTGATCTTCTTTCGGACTTTCATCAAGAATAAGTTTATCGTGCTCCACTTTCGTTTTTTCCTGCATCATCACCGCGGTCGTATTTTCAGGAATCTTCGCCCCGGTAAAGATCCGAACCGCTTCGCCTTCTTTTAGCTTAATTCCGCTTTGATCTCCGGCGGCCACCTCGCCCACGAGCTTATATTCCGAAGAAATCCCGCATAAGGCATATCCATCCATCGCAGAATTATCAAACGAAGGCATATCAAAAGCTGCGATAATATTCTTAGAGATCGAATAACCTAAGCAGTTACTTAAATTGCGATTTTCGGTCTTCAGCTCAACCGACTGATCTTTGATGATCTTTAAAGCTTCGTCTATAGTAACCATTAACCTCCTATTGAAATCATTGACCTGTTTTTCTCGTAGTGATCGGCATCCATTTTCACATCCATGCCGTCGCGGGAATATTTCTTGGTCTTGATCGCGTTGATGATAATATTTTCCATTTTCTCCCCGTTTCGAAAGGGTGTAAGCAGATCGGTTTCGGAATTCGCAAAAAGGCAATTCTTCATTTTCCCGTCGGCGGTAACCCGAATCCGGTTACATTCATCACAAAAGGGATTGGTGATGGTGCTCACGATCGCGAAACTTCCCACATGATCTTTCACCTTAAAATTGGTAGAAGTGCTGTGCTTTGGATTCTCCAACTCCTCCACATTTTCAAACTTTTCTGAAACAGTATCCAAAATTTCCTGTTTTCCCACTCCTTTGCTCCAGTCCCATTTATTGCCTTTAAAAGGCATAAATTCAATGAATTTTACGGTAAGATTCTTATGCCTGGTGAGTTCTATAAAATCGTTGATCTCGTTATCGTTCACGCCTTTGATCAGCACGATATTCAGCTTCACTTCCATATCCATCTCCAGCGCTTTCAGAATATTCTTCCAGATGCGATCAAAATAATCCCGTTTGGTAATAAAAACTGATTTTGCTTTATCCAGCGTATCCAGGCTGAGATTGATCTTTTTTAGTCCTATTTTCTGAAAAAGATCTAAATATTTATCGAGCATAATTCCGTTGGTGGTGATTTTCAGAGTAACACCAAGTTTTGCCAGTTCTTCCACAAGGTATCCGAAATTCTTTCGCACTAAAGGTTCACCACCGGTTAAGCGGATGGTATCCACTCCCAAATCGCGAAAAATCCGGGAAAGTTCGATGATCTCTTCCAGGGTCATGATACTTTCCTTTTCCATAAGCTCAATCCCATCTTCCGGCATACAGTAAAAACAGCGCAGATTGCACCTGTCGGTCAGGGAAATCCTGAGATAGGTGTGCGGTCTTCCAAAATTATCTACGATTCTCTTTTTCTCTTCAGTCATGTCTTTTTCCTTTTATCACTTTAAAAACGTGCAATACATGCGGAAATATCGCATCCATACATTCTGCAGCTCCTGTGGTCGACCCCGGCAATGCCAGCACTACTTTCCCATCCATTATTCCGGCGACCGATCTTGACAGCATCGCGTAAGGCATTCGCTGCTGGCCGTAATTTCTCATCTGCTCCTCAACGCCTTTCAGTTTCAGGTCCAGCATCGGCTCTATGGTTTCCGGGGTCACATCACGCGGCCCAACCCCTGTTCCGCCGGTGAAAATGATCATATCAGATTTCACATTTTTTAATGCGGAACGGATCTCTTCGGATTCATCAGGAATAATACTTATTTCTGAAGTTATTTCCTGCTCCTTCAGTTTTGAAGCGATGGCTTTCCCGGCTTTATCTTCCCCTTTACCTTCTGAAATAGTATCTGAACAAACCACAATTTGAGCGGTGAGTCCTTCAGAATCAACCTTAAAAGAAGATTTTCCACCTTTTTTATTCTGAAGCCTGATCGTTCCGATTTCCACATTTTTATCGATAGGCTTCAGCATATCATACATCGTAAGCGCCACGATACTCGCCCCATGCATGGCCTCCACCTCAACCCCCGTCTTGTAAATTGTCTTTACAGTAACCGAAATCTCGATTTCCAGGCCTTCGATTTTATAATCCACCCCGGTATATTCAATAGGCAGCGGATGGCAGTCTGGTAAAAGATCGGGAGTTTTTTTCACCCCCAGCAGACCGGCAGCCTTTGCCATCTCGAAAACATTGCCTTTCGGAACTTTATTCTCCCTGATACTGTTTATCGTTTCTTCACTGGAGGTGCGAACCACGGCAATCGCGGTTGCTTCCCGAAGTGTCGTTATTTTATGTGTAATATCAACCATTTATTTATTCACTTTCCATTGATGGGTTTCATCCTCGAAAATCTCTTTTCCGAAAATGGGCACTTTGGCCTTGATCTCTTCCACAAAATAATTGCAGGCCTCGATCGCTATCTTTCTATGCGCCGAAGAGGTAAAAACAAACAGGCAGATTTCACCGGTTTTCACCTTCCCCAGGCTATGGTAAATATGGGCACAGGTGATATCGAATTTTGAAAATGCCGCTTCCCTTATTTCATGGAAAACATTTTCGGCCATCTCCTCGTATGCGGTATAATCTATCGCACTTACCATTTTTCCATCGATCTCATCGGCTCGAATCTGACCTAAAAAGATGCTGTGCGCACCAATATTGGTCTTCGACTGATGGTTCGCTATGGAATTCGCGATCTTTTCCGGCGGAATGGCGCCCTGTACAAATACTTTCTTTGGTTTTTTCTTAGTCATAATTAATTGCTTCAACTGTCGAACTCGTCACCCTGAATTTATTTCAGGGTCTCATTTTACTCGATTTCGTGAGATGCTGAAACGAGCCTGCCTGCCTCAGGCAGGTTCAGCATGACGTATTCTCATATTTCGTCACCCTGAGCTTGACTCAGGGTCTCTTCTTATTTCTCCTTTACTTTTTTATAAACCATTATACAAATCCTTCATTTTCGGGTTAAAGCTTTTAATCAAATCCATTTTCCAGTCTCTTCTCCAGTTTTTCAACTGTTTTTCTCTAATAATAGCCTGATTGATATCTGTAAATTCTTCAAAATAAAGTAAATCAACAATTTTATATTTTTTAGTGAAACAAGAGCCAACACCGTTTTTATGCTGTTCGATTCTATGATTCAAATTATTCGTCATACCAATATAGAGTACACTTCTAGAATGATTTGATAATATATAAACAAAACTTTTCTTCATTTTTATAGATGCTGAATCAAGTTCAGCATGACGTGTTATGGGATTTCGTCACCCTGAGCTTGACTCAGGGTCTCTTAAAAGTACTCCTCATCAATTATAGTTTCTATTCCTCCCTCTACATTTTTTAAATTCTGAAATCCAAACTCTTTCTTCAATAACTCTACAACTTTTCTACTTCTTTTACCCGACTGGCAAAAGACCAGCACTTCTTCCTGCTTCGGAATTTCCCACAGGCGTTCATC
This sequence comes from uncultured Flavobacteriaceae bacterium, assembly GCA_963741865.1. Taxonomy (GTDB): domain Bacteria; phylum Bacteroidota; class Bacteroidia; order Flavobacteriales; family Flavobacteriaceae; genus Christiangramia. The sequence continues at coordinate 647,320 of CAVUJP010000017.1, read as the reverse complement.
AAGATCACTCATCGGGATCTGTATCACATTTTCTGATTTGATCTTCGGTTGTTCGAAGATCTCCCGAATATCAAGATACCTTCTGGTTTTATCTTTGATCCTGCATTCGATCTTCTCCGGAATAATTCCCTGAACCCTGATCTTTTCGATCTCTTCCGGCTCTTTTCTGAATGTTCAAGACCTGCTCTGAACCTGAAAGTATATTGATCAGTTTCAGTTTTCCTGATAAAACAGTTCCGATTTCCAGGATCATCTTCAGAACCTCCGCAGCCTGAAGCGTGCCCAATATTCCGGGGGTCACTCCCAAAACTCCGGTAGCTTCACAGCTTATATTCTGCTGAGTAGTTTTCGGAAAAAGACATCGATAACTTGGTCCCTCCTGATAATTAAAAACCGAAAGTTGTCCTTCATTTTTATAGATCGAAGCATATACCCAGGGCTTTCCGGAAAGGATACAGGCGTCATTGATCAGGTATTTGGTTTCAAAATTATCGGTGCCATCAAGAATGATATCATACTGACTGAATAACTTTTCAGCATTATCAATGCTCAATGCTTTTTCAATGGCAATCAATTCGATCTCCGAATTCAATTGCTCAAGCTTTTCTTTGGCAACTGCTGCTTTAGATTTGCCAATATCTCCTTCGCTAAATAAGGTCTGCCGATGCAAATTGGAAAGCGAAACCCGGTCATGATCCATCAGTCCCATTTTTCCTACGCCAGCTCCCGCAAGATATTGAGCCGCCGGACAACCGAGTCCGCCAACACCAACGATCAGTATACTGGCATTTCGCAGTTTTACCTGTCCGGAATCACCAACTTCATTTAACTTTATTTGTCTGTCGTATCTCATTATCCTCCCGCGAAGGCTGGTAAAAATGCCACCTCATCGCCTTCTTTTAATTCTACTTTACTATCTAAATTCTGGTTCACCGCCAGCTGCAAAGCTTCGGGATCGGCAATGCCATATTTTTGAACCTGCCGGTTCTTTAGCTCCTGAACCGTTAGTCCCTCGTCAAGTTCCAGAACCTCATCAGTTTTACCAACAGCCTCGGCGATCATGCCAAAATATTTTATATTAATCTTCATTTTTTTCCAACTCTTTTAATTCTTCAACATCTTCTGGAGTATCCACATCAAAATTTCCTGCTTCAAATTTTACCGTTTGGTAATCTATTTTCTCATTTAATATGAGTTTTTTCGCTCCCTGATCACCTTCCAATTTTTCCAATTCTGAAAATAATTCCCTGGAAAATATCGCAGGCACACCAATTTCACCGGCATATTCTGAAAAGGCAGCCTGTTTATTTCCCTTCAGCTGAACATTTATCAATTCTTTAATATTCTCGCTGCGAACAAAAGGCTGATCTGAAAGCAGCATAAGAATATGATCCAGCGCTTTCTCAATTTTCAAAGATTCTGACAGGCCTTTTTTAATACTTGCCGACATTCCTTCTTTCCAGTTATCATTGATAATAACCTGGAAATCTTTTGTCTCAATTTGTTGAAGGATCACCTCAGAATTCGCCCCCAGAACCAGAACTTTAGCGTCAAATTCGTAAGAATTGGCAGTATCGATCACCTGTTGCAGCAAAGTTTTTCCATTAAATTCAACCAGCTGTTTTGGATAGCCAAGCCGGCTGGATGAACCCGCAGCCAGAATAACCACTCCTATTTTCTTATTATCGATCAAACCTGGAGTTTTTTAAACCGATTATCCTTCTTTTCATGAATCGGAGCATCCTTATCCCGCAGCGGTCTGGCATTCTTACCCGTTAAAACAGACTGAATTTCGGCCAGGATGGAAAGTCCGATCTCGGCAGGGGTTTCCGCACCTATCTCCAGCCCCACAGGAGCATGGATCCTTTCTAAATTTCCAGGTTTCAGGTCAAAACCTTCAATTTCCAGGTCATCCAGCATTCTCTGGTATTTTTTCTTCGGCCCAAGAATTCCGATATATGGAACCTGTTGCTGATCTAAAAGAAGTTTGAAAACGGCAAGGTCATAATTGTAATTATGGCTCATCAACATAAAGCAGCTGCGATTATCTATTTCAATATTCTCTAAAGTCTCTTCGGGTTTGGAAACGATCACCTGGCAGGAACTCGTAAAACGCTCTTTATTCGCGTGTGTTGGCCGGCCATCGGTCACGATCACCTCCCATCCAAGCAATTCGGCCTGCATGGCAAGGATCTGCGCGTCATTCCCAGCACCCACCAGCACTAATTTAACCGGCGGCTGATAATTCTGAAAAAAAATATGTTGAGTTTCTCCGTTCACAGAAACTTCCGCAAAATGAGGTTTGTTATTTTCTAAACTAAACTTCGCCTGTTCCAGGATCAGGTCAAAAACTTCATTTTCTATTCCTTTCCCTTTATATACATGATCCCGTCCCGCTATCAAACTGGTACCGGATTGCTTTTTCGATTTATCAAGATTGAACCGAACAATGATCGCCAAAGCCTCTTTTTCACAAACTGCAAATTTCAACAGTTCACATGGATTAAGATCATCTTCATAATCCAGCGGCTCGAACAACACCTGAATGATCCCGTTACACCCCAGTTGTGCGCCGATCACCGCATCATCTTCGTCGCTGGTGTCATAGGTGATCAAGTTTATTTTTTCCCTGATGCAACGCGTGTAAAGCTTTCCGCAGCGCGTCCCCTTCCAGGCATCCGCCACTGATCGCCCCGGTGATATTTCCGAATTCATCGATGAGCATCCTGGCTCCGGCCCTTCGGTAGGAAGATCCTTCCACATGAACCACCGTGGCCAGAACGCTTTCGGTTCCAGCCTGTTTTAGTTGCTCATATTTTGCTATTATGGCATCCAGTTCTCTCATACAATAGCAGTTTTCAGCTTAGCGACAGCTTCCTTAATTTCTTCAGCGGCTAATTCGATATCAGAAAAGCTGGTATTTCTTCCCAGACTTATCCGCAGGGACGATAATGCCTGTTCATCGCTTAAACCCATCGCCTTTAAAACATGGGAAGGCTGAATTAAATTCGAGCTACAGGCAGAACCACGCGAGATCGCCAGCATATTCAATTTTCTTAAAAGCTGAGTACCTTCGATATTTTCAAAGCTGATATTGCTTGTGTTCGGAAGTCGGTTTGAATTTCCGGAATTGATCTTCGTACCCTCAATTTTCTTCATGAAATCTTCAAATTTACTTCTCAGATTTTCAATTTTGAGCATTCCCTCTTCCATTTCAGAAAAGGCAATTTCCGCAGCCTTTCCAAAACCCACAATTGCCGGAACATTTAAAGTTCCCGGCCGCAACCCTTTTTCCTGTCCGCCGCCAAAAAGATAAGCATCGATTTCAATCTTATTCCATTTATTGATATAAAGAGCGCCAATCCCTTTCGGCCCGTAGATCTTATGCGAAGAGAATACGGCGAGATCTATATTTAACTTTTTTAAGTCTACCGGAATCTTCCCCACCGCCTGGGTGATATCGCTCATCAGCTTCACTCCCTTTGCATGAACGATCTTTTCGATCTTCTTCATGGAATGAATCAGTCCCGTTTCATTATTGGCCAACATCAGGCAAACCAGGATTGTTTCAGAATTAATAGAATTCTCCAGTTCATTGAGATCTATATTTCCTTCGGAATCTACATCCAGATAAGTTACCTGAAAAGCTTTTTTTTCCAAAGCTCGCATGGTATCCAGAATGGCTTTGTGTTCAGTCTTACAGGTGATGATATGATTTCCTTTCGAACTGTTCTTTTCGCAAAAACCGAAAAGAGCAAGGTTCGCGGCTTCGGTAGCGCCTGAAGTAAAAGTTATTTCAGAGGCTTTGCAATTCACCAGTTTTGATAGCTTCTCCCTGGAATCTTCAACGGCTTCGTCAGCCTCCCAACCAAAAACATGATCGCTGCTGGGATTTCCGAATTTTTCGCTAAAAAAAGGAATCATAGAATCTAACACTCCCGGATCAACCGGGGTGGTGGCATTGTAATCAAGATATATTTTCCTTCTAGATGACATTTAGAAAAGCGTTATGTTTTGGTGTATATATCGGTATTTAAATTTTATTCAAATCTACAGCCTATATTGATTAATTTTTAGATCATCCGAAAACCCTGATCAGATTGTTTTGCTGATCTACCAGCTCATTCATTTTTTTCTGAAGACTTTCATATTCCTCCATAACCTTCATAGCATAGGGGGTAACTTCTGCCCCTCCTCCATGTTGTCCGCCTTTTTTCAGAATGACCAGCGGCTCTTCAGAATGCTTATTCAGTCTCTGAACCATTTCCCAGGCTTTTTTATAAGACATATGCATTTGTTCCGCAGCCCTGGATAAAGAACCTTCTTTACGAATCAGCTTTAAAAGTTCGTTTGGGCCAGGGCCGTAAAATTTCTCACCGTCATCTTCTACCCAGCATTTAAAATTGATCTTTTTCATATTAGAAATTGATCATTTTAGGTTTTCAGTTCCGTTTTCTCAGGTTTCAGCTTTTTTAATTCTGTAATGAATGGCTGATTGGTAAAATCTTTTTCCGGTTGCTTTATAGAGAGCATTTGCCAGAGCGCCCTGCACGGGTGGAAATGGTGGCTCTCCCAGTCCGGTGGGATCTATTCCGTTTTCTACAAAATACACTTCCACCTTTTTAGGTGCCTCTTTATGACGGATGAGCCTGTAGGTATCAAAATTGCTCTTTTGAGGCACTCCTTCTTTAAAGTTCATTTCACTGTACAAAGCATGACCAATACCATCAATCGTACCACCTTCCACCATATTCTTAGCGGCATCGGGATTCACCACAATTCCGCAGTCAACGGCGCAGGTGACTTTATCAATTAAAGGTTCATTATTTTTCACGGTCATGTCCAGGATCTGCGCCACATAGGAATTATGACAGTAATAGGCGGAAACTCCCCTGCTTAAAGAAGAAGTTCCCTTATCCCAGCCTGATTTATCCCTTACCAGTTTCAAAACTCCGGCATAGCGGGAAGCATCATAATCGTTTTCTTCTCCCACGGGATTTTTTTCTGCGCGTTGTAACATATCTAATCTAAACTGAATAGGATCTTTGCCCATTTCCTCGGCCAAGCTCATCTAAAAATGACTGCTCTGCCCCGGCTATAAAATTGGAGCGTGGAGCCCTAAAAGCACCTGTGGAAATATTCGAGTCTATGGTCCAGCTTTCGGCTAGATAATTATCCACGGCCCCGGCAGGAAAACGATTGGCAAAGAGCGGACTTTCAGGGATTCCGCCGGCATTCACATGAAAAGCGGTAAGATTATTATTTCCGTCAAGTGCAGCTCGATAAGTCACATGATATGCAGGACGGTAAACGCCATCGGTCATATCATCTTCGCGAGAATAAACAAGTTTGACAGGTTTTCCCAGTTTATGGGAAATCACAGCCGCTTCAACTAAAAAATGACCATACAACCGGCGACCGAATCCGCCACCCATTCGGGTCATTTGTATATCGATATTTTCAAGCTCTATTCCCAAACGTTTATTCACGCTCTTTTCAGCATATTCGGGAGTTTGAACAGGTCCTAAGTAATTCCGCTTTATTATCGGTAACATCGGCGAAAAAATTCATCGGTTCCATGCAGTTGTGGGCAAGGAAGGGACAGGTATAAGAACGCTCGATCACCCGGGCTGCATTTTTAAAAGCCTTCTCGGGTTCACCATCTTTTCTAACGATTTCTGATTTTTTAGCCCTCCCTTCTGCCATTAGAGAAGTATGAAGAGCGGTACTTTCCAGTCCGGTAGCATCTTCCATACCTGCTGATTTTTCCAGAATTTGAATTTGTTGAGTGAGTTTGGGATTAAGATCCCACTCCACATTCAATTCTTTCTTCGCCTGCATCACCTGCCAGGTAGATTCACCAACTACAACTACCACTTTAGGAAAAGCATCCACATCACTCCATTCCTTTTCCATATCTTCAGGATAGGTATCAATGGTGAATACATCTTTGATCCCGGGCATTTCTTTGACTTTTTCGGCATCCATAGATTTGAACTGCATTCCAAAAGCCGGAGGATGCACTACCATGGCCGTAAGCATACCATCTTTATAGGTATCAAGACCGTACAGCGGCTGACCAGTCACTATTTTCTTCGCATCAACATTCTTTCGGGAAGTGCCGATAATTTTAAATTCATCGTTGTTTTTGAGTTCAACTTCCTCAGGAATTTCAACCTGCGAGGCCGCTTTTGCGATCTCTCCATAACCTATAGTTCGATCGCTGCCTTTATGTTTGATCACTCCCTCGTCTACAGTGAGTTCTGAAACAGGAACTTCCCACTGATTCGCGGCGGCGGTCAAAAGCATATACCTTGCCGTAGCGCCGGCCATTCTCAAAGATTCCCATCCCTGACGAATAGACTGACTACCTCCTGCCAGCTGACGGGTGAAAATATCAGTATTCAGAGGTGCCTGTTCCACAATTACATTATTCCAATCTACGTCCAGTTCTTCGGCTACGATCATCGGCATGGAAGTCTTCACGTTCTGGCCGATCTCGGGATTTGGAGAATAGATGGTCACAACGCCATTATCGCCAACTTTCAAATAACCGTTCAGTTCGAACCACTCATCGGGCATTTCCATGGCCACTTCTTCAGTTCCTACTTCCTCTGCACGTTTACATGCGAGCCAGTTAAATCCGATGATCAGGCCGCCTCCAGCTATAGAGACACTTTTAATAAAGGACCTTCTGCCCATTCCTGTTTTTACAATACTCATTTTCCTGAATTTTTAATTAAACTGACTAGGCGATCTGGGAAGCTTTTTTAATGGCAGCCTTTATTCTTGTATAAGTTCCGCAACGGCAAATATTACCGTTCATGGCATTTTCTATTTCTTCATCACTCGGACTTGGATTCCTTTTTAATAAAGCGGAAGCCGTCATGATCTGGCCCGCCTGACAATATCCGCACTGAGGCACATCTACCTCCAGCCACGCCTGCTGAACCGGATGGTCGCCATTTTCAGAAAGTCCTTCAATGGTAGTGATCTCATTGCCCGCTGCCGATGATACCGGAAGCTGACAGGATCTAACGGCAGTACCATTAAGATGTACCGTACAGGCTCCACATTGCGCGATACCGCAACCATATTTCGTTCCAACCAGTTTTAAATGGTCTCTTAAAACCCAGAGCAGGGGAGTTTGAGGATCTACGTCAACCTGTCGGTCTTCTCCGTTAATAGTTAAATTGAATGCTGCCATTTTGATTGGTTTATTTTATTTTGTTAAAATATGAAAAATATTGCATTTTCAATGTTAAAAGAAGAAGCTAAAAAAATTAATTCACAGCTAGTTAGACGCAAAACCCACCAATACATTTTTTAATAAAAAATGATACTAACTTATCTCAATAGGCCGGACATCCATTTTACTTTTCCGGGTCACGATGATCAAAGAATATTGACGTATGGGTATCGAACTTATTAGCTTCTCTAAAGTTCACCTATTTCCCGTAACCACTCTTCTACCTGCTCCTCTACTTTCTCTTCCCTGTCGTCTTTGATCGCCAGAAAAACTCCTCGTTTTTCATAGCCACCTTCGACTGAAAACTCTTTAAGTACCCTACTATCTGGGCACAGGCCTTTAATTTGCCTTAGGCTGCTGCCTAAACCATAACCCGCGTTGGTATTAAAAGGCACCAGGGTTTTACCACTCAGATCATTTTCCTTTAAAAATGTCTTCATTGGCGGTGGCAGCTGCATATCCCAGGTTGGAAAACCAATAAAAACGGTGTCATAATCTTCTAAATTTTCAATCTTGGTTTTTAAAGGAGGCAGGTATCCTTCGTTATTTTCACGGTCGACCTGCGCCACGATCTCCTGATAATTCTCGGGATAAGGATTTTCCTTTTCAAGGGCGATTAGCTTTCCTCCTACTTTATCCTGAATGATCTCAGCCACGACTTTTGTGTTATTGGTCCTGGTGAGATAAACAATTAAAACCTTTTCCAATTTCAGTTTTTCCATAGACTCAGGATTCTCTGTCTGTGTTCTACAACAAACTGCAAACAGCAGGCAAAAAACAAATAATATCGGCTTCATGAATTATTTTTTTATTCCCCAGGTGGACCTTTAAGCTGATTAACAAATGAAAGATTTGCCAGTTTCCAGTCATCCCCTTCTTTTACATAGACTTCGGTAACTATAAAATCATGGGAAACCTCATTTCCTCCCACGACTGCCAACAGGGTAATATTGCTCAGGACAATAGCCGTATTTCCTATGATATCTGCCGAAACCTTATGAACATCGGCATTTTTATACCATATTCCTCCACTTCTTATAATGGGAACTTCACGGTCTTTCCCCCAGCTTCCGCCCATATGAACGAACTGGGCTTTGTCATGGAAAAGTACCGCTAAAGAATCGGCATTCTTATCGGCCATCCAATCCCATTTCTTTTGGGATAGTTCAAGGATCTCCTGTTTACTGTCGCCCTTTGATAATTTAGGGGCCTTAATGGCATTATAAGCTTCGGCAGTAAGCGTATCGGTCCATTTTGTGGGTTCGTTCATGGTAATAGCGAGGTAAGCAAAATCGTTATTCGGTGCCGCAGCATGCCAGTGTTCCACATTGGGGTCACATTTAATTACATCGCCTTTTCGAACCACCTGAACTTCCTTTCCTCTTTCCTGATAATATCCCACCCCTTTGGTGATATAAAGCTGCTGCCCCTTGGGGTGAAGGTGCCAGTGGAGCTTAGCGCCCGGAGCGAAAGTGGCCAGCGCAACGTTAAAATCAAAGGTCTCATCGGCATTGGTCAGATGATTCAGCCAGACGTCCCCGGTATGATGAACATTGGGAGCTTTTTCTCCAATTGGGAAAATGTTGGTCTCCTGTGCCTTTGCCTGGGAAAACAGACCGGCAATAATTGAAATGGCAATAAGTATTTGTTTCATAATTTGATTGTTTTATTCCTGTATTTTTTTAATTTCCCACACGCTTTTTCATCTCTTCCGGATACCGATCACCCTGCACATCGATTCTTTCCAGGGCCTCTTCTATTTTCTTCAAATCTGAAGTGGAAAACTCAATAGAGGCAGCTCCGATATTTTCTGAAAGCCTGTGAGATTTTGTGGTTCCCGGAATTGGAACGATCCATGATTTTTGAGACAGCAACCAGGCCAAAGCGATCTGCGCAGAGGTAGCATCTTTTTCTTCGGCCATCTTACCCAAAAGGTCTACCAGCGCCTGGTTCGCTTTACGGTTCTCTTCGCTAAAGCGCGGTACATTATTCCTGAAATCATTTTCAGCAAATTCGGTTTTTTCATTGATCTTACCGGTTAAAAATCCTTTTCCCAGCGGACTGAAAGGCACCAGACCAATTCCAAGTTCTTCAAGGGTGGGAATGACCTCTTTTTCAGGTTCCCGCCACCAAAGGGAATATTCGCTTTGCAGCGCGGTGACGGGTTGTACCGAATGCGCTTTCCTGATGGACTGAAGACCGGCTTCCGAAAGGCCAAAATGTTTCACTTTTCCTTCTTTTATCAGGTCCTGAACGGTTCCCGCCACATCTTCCATGGGAATATTGGTATCTACCCTATGCTGATAAAAAAGATCGATCACATCGGTCTTTAACCTTTTCAAGGATTCTTCGGCAACTTTACGAATTCGTTCCGGGCGGCTATCCAGGCCTTTTCCAGGTTCACCTTCCTTAAATCCGAATTTAGTAGCAATCACCACCTCTTTTCTGAAAGGAGCCAGCGCCTCACCCAGCAATTCCTCATTTTTAAAAGGGCCGTAGGCTTCGGCTGTGTCAAAAAAGGTCACTCCCTGCTCGTAAGCCTCGCGTATCAGTTCAATGGCCTTTTTCTTCTCGGTTGCCGGACCATAACCAAAACTCAACCCCATACATCCCAGCCCTAAGGCTGAAACTTCCAATCCGCTTTTTCCTAATTTTCTCTTTTTCATAAAATTACATTCTGATTATCACACAAATATCACTCAAGAAAAGATCATTTTCGGTATACAAATTACGGCAATCACTACCATTTTTACTGATTACCAAATTTCGGCTAACTTATTAACTATCTGCATACTATATTTGTATTGAATTTCAGAATTGAACATAATGAAAGACATTCTTAAACTAGACAGCATTTCACAATATAACGCCATAAAAGGAATAGAAACCCGGCATCCTTTAATCACTTCTTTTGACAGTTCGACAGCGAAACCGCTACCTAGCGGAAAGTACAATTTCGAATTTTATTCGGTATTTCTGAAAGGCGTGAACTGCGGGGAATTGAAATATGGCAGAAATACCTATGATTATGATGAAGGAACACTTGTCTTTGTGGGCCCCGGACAGGTGGTTGGTATTAAAAGTCAGAAGGATTATAACCCCAAAGGCCATGCACTTTTATTTCACCCGGATTTTATAAAAGGAACTCCACTTGCATCCAAAATCCATACCTACACTTTCTTTTCTTATGAGCTCAATGAAGCTCTACACATTTCAGAAAAGGAACAGCAAATAGTTAAAGACTTATACTCAAAAATAGAATATGAGCTGGATCAAAATATTGATAAACACAGCAAAACTATCATTGCCAATAACATTGAACTGTTGCTAAACTATTGCGAACGTTTTTATGATCGACAGTTTATTACCCGCGAAAATATAAACCAGGGAGTACTGGCGAATTTTGAAAAATTACTGAATGATTATTTTGGATCTGAAAATCCCCAGAAATTCGGGCTTCCTTCCGTTAGCCATTTTGCCGAAGAATTAAATCTCTCTCCCAACTACCTGGGAGATCTTATAAAAAAGGAAACAGGGAAGTCGGCGATAGACCATATTCACCTGAAATTAATCGATATTGCCAAAGATCGGATCTTCGACACCGATAAATCCATCAGCCAGATCGCTTACGAAATGGGGTTCAAATATCCGCAGCATTTCAGCAGGGTATTTAAAAAGAATACCGGTTATACGCCCAATGAATACAGGTCACTGAATTAGAGGAAAAGTGAAGTTCTCTTTCAATCTTAAGATTCCGCTATTTTAAGGATAAAAAATTCCCTGTAAATAAATTTAATGTGAAGAACTGAACGATAAATGGAATAAATCCATCTATTTGGAAATTTTCCTTTCATAACTTCTCAAAAAATTTTACTTTGCCCTCATGAAAGATGTCAAATTTGCCATCACCGATATTGAGACCACCGGAAGTGGTATTTCAGGAAATAAGATCACCGAAATCTGCATCATGGTGGTGCAGAACGGGGAACTGATAGATCAATATTCCTCTCTGGTCAACCCGAGTGAGTCCATTCCTCTTTATATAGAAAGTCTTACCGGCATCAATGATGAAATGCTGAGTGGCGCACCCCAATTTTCAGAGATCGCCGATGAGATAGAAAAGATCACTTCAGATTGTGTATTTGTTGCTCACAATGTAAATTTCGATTATAACATTATCCGCTCCGAATTTTCGGCAATAGATCGCGACTTTAAAAGAAAGAGACTGTGTACAGTTAGGCTAGCCAAAAAGCTGATTCCCAGCCTGTTTTCGTATAGCCTGGGAAATATCTGCACATCAATAAATATTCCGCATTTTGACAGGCATCGTGCCGGCGGTGATTGCGAGGCTACCGTGACTTTATTCCAACGCTGTCTTTCGCTGGATCCCGAATATGAAATGATCTCAATCCTCCTGAATCAGCGAACCGCAGCTTCCTACCTTCCTCCCAACTTCAAAAAATCTGATTTCGAAAAAATACCCACTTCCACGGGCGTTTATTTCTTTAAAGACAAAGACGGAATCCCATTATACATCGGGAAGGCCAAAAATATTAAAAGCCGAATCAAATCACACTTTCAGGAGCGCTCCAACCGCAAATACAAACTGATGCAGGCTACCTACAGCATCGACTACGAACTCACCGGGAGTGAGGTATTGGCCTTGTTGAGGGAATCGGAACTGATCTTGAAATACTTTCCAAAATTCAATAAAGCTCAGAAGAAAATAAGCCGCCCATATACGCTCACCTCCTATCATAACCAAAAAGGAATAGAACAATTCGCACTTCATAAGAATAAGATCGCGCCGGTGAGTTGGATGAAATTTTACACCCGTGATGAAGCGATCAAATTCCTGGAAACTTTGTGTGAGAAATTTGAGCTTTGCCCGAAATATTGCGGACTTCAAACCGGCGTGAAATCCTGTGATCACTATAAAATAAAGACCTGTAGCGGTGCCTGTCGGGATGAAATTGAAGTGCCCGAATACAACGAACGTGTTTCCAGAGCACTGGACTATATTGGCCAGTTTGAAAATTCCTGTTTACTGGTTGAAAAAGGCAGAACGGCTACGGAAAAATCTTTTATATATCTTCACCAGGGAAAGTTCGCCGGTTATGGATTTATAGATTCTTCGCAGGAATTTACTCATCCCGAAGACTATAGAAATTTTCTTATTCCACAGAAAAATTCAGTTTATACGGAACGAATTATAAGCCGCTACTTGAATAACACGGGGAATATTAACAGAATTTCTTTAGAGGAAACATCCTCTTCAGAATATGAAACGGAAGTTCTTTTAGGTGTAGAATAAAACTGAAAATATAAAGTCCGGTGTTTTTAATGCCTTTTTATCATACTTATCCCTTCCTTAATCGGAATAAAAATTCATTATTTCTGCGGCCCTGAATTCCGCGTTGCAACTTATCATCGTCACAAAACGGACCAGTAAAATTGCAGAACTCATTCTTTAAAAAAGAGAAATCTCCCTTTCAGTCAAGAAAGGGAGAATCTCACAAGGCTAACTGTTGTGCTTGCCTTTACAAACCAAAACTAACTCTAATCGTTTGGACTCTCAAGAGCCTCTATATTTTTTTGAAAATTCATTAGGACCTTTGCTGGATACACTGCATTGTTCAGCCAGAAATTCATCTTATATTTTGTGAAATGAGTGACGAAGTTACCGTCATGATATTGTTGAACCACCGTAAAAGTGTTGGCAATTGATTTTGCCTTTGCCAGATAGATCTCCTCACCAGTAACCCGATAGGCTTCCCAATAAGTATCAATCATAATTCCTGCAGCCCGACTAATCGGACGCCAATAAGAGTATTGCTCCTGTACACTTGGAGTAATCCAATTCTGCGGATAATATCCTTTTTGGTGCCCCGGTTCTGTATTTGGTTTGGGCCTTTCCCAAATAACAAACTGATCTTCGGCAAAACGGATCAAATCTTTTGCTAGTTTTAAACTTCTTTCATTATCGGCTCTATTACGAAGGAGATATATAGCCAAATCGCACGCCTGTTCCCTACTTTGATTTGCAAATGGCTGCTGGGCCGCAATATCTTCAAACTGACCCTGCCAATTATAGGTTTTCACGGGATTATTTATAATATAATTAAAAGCATTTTCGGTCGCATTTTCCAATCCGGTCACATTATAATCTTTTCGCAAACGGTCAAAATAATTAATCATTGCGGTGGGTATTGCCACATTGGGGTCTAAATTTTCTCCGGTTTTATTATTTACATACAGGTACCAGCTTCCGTTTTCTAATTGAGTATTCAGGTATGTTTCTGCAATATGCTTGGCAGATTCCAGATATTTTTCATCTTTGGTAAGGTCGTATAGATCCAAAAAAGCATTTCCGGCATCAGCTCCCTGAATTATCAAACTGCGATCATAGCTCATATGAGAATCTTTATCCTTAAAATATTGCGAATATCCATGATAAGTTGGAGGAAAATATTCCAAGGGAGTTCCTTTAGGAAAACTCAATGCGATAAGACTATCTGCAACAGTTTTCGCCAATTCGGTGGCTTCTTCTGCTTTCTGAGAACCTTTTGTTAACTGAGCCTGAGTTACAGCACCAACAACTAATGCACTATATATTTTAGAGGGGTAACGATACCAACCATAATCAGGATCAGGTCGTTTGTTATCTTTCCAATATCTAACAAAATCCCTGTTAAGTAATCGTGTGAGCGCCAGGGTAGCACTACTATCATATGGAATCACAGGTTTATGATAGATTCCATCAAAAGGTGCTGCCCGGTAAAATTCACGACTTCCAGCTTCTTTCAACAATTTCCCATCATCATTGATGCCTGATACAATTAGCTGATAACTTCCTACAGGTAAATCTGCCCAAAGCGGGGAAAGCGGATCATAGGGATGATCAGATTCAAAATGCCAGCGTTCTGAATCACACAGTGAGACCAGATCAAATCTATATTTTACAGCACCGGCTATGGTATCAAAATCAAAAGCCGGAGCATAAATAAACCTTGTAGAAAAGCTATTCCAAAAAGGTATACTATCTGGAACTCCAGGATGAATTGGTATAGAAGAAGCCTCTCTGGCAATGTTTCCATAATTCTTATTAGAGTTTTTAATCTGATCCTCAGAAGACTTCTTTTGACAGGAAACGCCTAGAAAAAGTAAAATGACACTTATCTTTAATATTGTTTTCATCTTTGCTTTAAGCCATTTTATTGGTAGTACTACCAAGTTTTTCAATTTCTACTTTCACAACATCGCCAGGCTGAAGCCACTTTTTGTCTTTCATCCCCATTATCACTCCTTCTGGAGTACCTGTAAGTATAAGATCTCCAGTAGATAAGGTCATGTGTTGAGAAATAAATGCTATTATTTCTGCGACTGAAAATATCATGTCAGACGTATTAGAATTCTGTCTCAATTCCCCATTTAAGTAACAGCTCAAACCGAGATTTTGACAATCTGGTATTTCATCTTTGGTTACAATATATTTTCCAAGAGGAAGAAATTTGTCAAGACTCTTTCCCAATAGCCATTGCGGGGTTTTAAATTGAAGATCCCTGCAGGAAAGATCGTTTGCCGTGCAATAACCAAGCACATAATCAAGCGCTTCAGTTTCTGAGACATTCTTACATTTTTTTCCAATCACCACGCCCAATTCCACTTCATAATCAAACTCGGTTCCTACCCTTCCTAATGGTATATCTTTATTATATCCTACCAGTGTATTATTAAATTTGTTAAAAAGAACAGGATATTTAGGAGCTTCCATATTACTCTCCTGGGCATGCCGTTGATAATTGAGTCCTACACAAATAATTTTTGAAGGAGCAACAACGCAGGGTCCTATTTCAAGTTCTGATTCATTCAAAAATTTTTGGTTCTTCGGGTTGTTCGCAAGCTTCTGAAACTTTGAAATTTCTTTAAGATTCCACGCCTTAGATTGCACAGGCTTGCCCTGCTCATCTGTAATTCCCATCAAGCCTTGTTTGGTTTGAATCGCAGGATGGTAAATTCCATCTTTTATATAATTGAGAACTTTCATTTTATGTCTGGTTAATAGGTTGCTCTGCCTCCAGAGAGATCATATGTAAAACCGGTTGTATAACTATTTCGCCTGGATACGATATAAAGAGCGGCATCTGCTACTTCTTCAAGGGTACCGCAACGTTTCATTGGTATCTTATCGGTCATATAGGTCACCTGCTCATCTGGCATCGCATCTACCAAAGGCGTTCTAATCACGGCCGGTGCTAAAGCATTTATTGTAATCCCGGTATCAGCATATTCTTTTCCCTGCACCTTGGTCATTCCAATTACCGCTGCTTTTGAAGCAGAATAGGCCAGCATTCCAGCATTCCCTTCTTTACCAGCTATAGAAGCAATATGTAAAATTCGTCCATAATTACGGTCGAGCATATGAGGAAGAACAAATTTGGTAACCAGGAATGTGCCCATAAAATTGAGCTCCAGAACCTCACGAAGGTTTTCTTCGTCTACGAGATGACTTTTCTTATTAGTAATACCCGTTTTTCCTGCACAATTAATCAGAACATCAATCCGCCCCCATTCAGCTAATATATTTTCTATAGAATTTCTCACCGCATCTACCTCTGTTATGTTAACAGAATACAATTTTACTCCATTTCTTGAATCCTTAAATTCCTCTTCCAGTCCTCCCTGATCAATATCTAACAAGGCTATTTTACCTCCAGAATCGTGAATTTTCTTTGAAATCTTTAATCCAATACCAGACGCTGCTCCAGTAATAACAACAACCTGCCCTGAAAAATTTTCCATGATCAGTACTAATTATTTAATAGTGTTATACTTCAAATATAGGCGAAAAGCAATGGTTAAAACTCTACTAAATAATTGAATATTTATACTATTTTGATATTTTTTAAAATACTAGGAATTAAGTTTCCTTTTTAGCAATAAAAAATTATCTGGAAGTCCGTTTATCTTTTGATTGTAAAATATTTTCCTGGAAATTTTTCATAACCTTAGCAGGATAAACTGTATTGTTTAACCACACACCCATGCGGTATTTTGTAAAATAGGTAGGATAATCACCATTATGTAATTGCTGCACTACGGTAAAGGAATTAGCAATAGACTTGGCTTTGGCTAAATAGATTTCCTTACCCGTAGTTTCATAAGCTTCCCAATAGGTATCAATCATAATTCCCGCACTTCTGGCAACAGGCATCCACCAGTCATATTGCTCCTGCACACACGGAGTTATCCAGTTTTCAGACATATAACCTAAGCTCGAAGAATTTTTCTCCATACGCTCGATTTCAATATTCATAGGGTTTTCCCAGATCACGAACTGATCTTCTGCAAATCGTACTAGCTCTTCAGCAAGAGGAATTTGCATATGGTTTTTGAATAAATACATAGCAAGTTCACATGCCTGTTCCCTACTCTGATTCTCGAATGGTTTACTTGCTTCTACATCTTCAAATTGGCCCTGCCAGTTAAAAGTTTTTACAGGGTTTTTCATTATCCAATCTACTGCCTTTTCAGTTGCTGTTTTTAGATTTTTTACACCATAATCCTTACGCAACCTGTCAAAATAATTAATGGTAGAAGTAGGAATGGATATATTAGGAGCGGTTGGTTTTCCGGTTTCATTATTAACAAATAAATACCAGCTCCCATCATCGAGCTGTGTTTGGATATAAGTATTGGCAATTTTTTTTGCCGCTTCCAGATATTTTTGTTTACCGGTGAGATCATATAAATCTAAATAAGCATGACCGGCATCTGCCGCATACGGCATCATGGTATTTTGGATATTCATATGGGTTTGGGAGGTGGCATTAAACTGCGCATCAAGGTCTTCATATCCTCTGTAGGTGGGCGGAAAATATTCAAGTGGACTTCCTTTTGGAAAGCTGATATTAATTAGGAAATCGGCAACAATTTCGGCTAAATCTCTGGCTAATCTTCCTTCTTCGGTATTTTCCTTTAACCTTGCAAAAGTAACTGCTCCAATAATTAAGGCACCAAACATCTTGGTTGGATACCGGTAGTAGATATATTCAGGATCAGGTTCTTTATGCGTTAACCAATAACTAACATAAGTTTTCTGCATTAAATGATCCAGTGCTATTTCGGCACTTTTGTTATATGGCAGTTTAGGAGAATGATAGATTCCTCCAAAAGGAGCGGCATGGTAATACCTTCCTTTTCCGGCTATTCCCACCTCTTTACCATCTTTAGAGAGACCGTGCACTTCGATTTTAAAAAATCCCACGGGCAATTGATCCCAAATTGGAGTTAAGGGAGCATACTGAATTTGGCTTTTAAACTGGTAAGTGTTCGTATCCGCTTCAGAAGTAATATGGTAAAGATATTCTTGAGCACCCGGAATAGATTTAAAATTAAATGCGGGCGCATAAATAAAACGCTGCGCATAGAGGTTCCAGAAGGGTACTTCCCCGGGAATACCAGGGTGCACCGGTTGCATAGATTCCAGAATTGCTTCCTCTTTGATGGAAATTTTTTGATTTGTTAAAGAATTGCATGAAATTAGAATTCCAACCCCCAGCACACATATAATATATTTGATATATTTCATAAGTAAGAAAATGAAAAAATGCTATTTAAAGAAAATTGCACTATTGAAAACCAAGGTTTTAAATAAATAATAAACCAGAATCTCCATTTCAATACATATCAAATATAGACTTCATCATTTCATAAAAATTCCAAAAACCAGTTGATTTTTTATACTTTTTTGACATCTCACCTTGCCGAGAGGAATTTTCGTATATTACCATAGCAGTAATATTTTTTTTGTGAGAGAAGCAAACATGAAGGCCTGTTTACATAAATTACCATTAGATGAGGGAAGTTCTTTTCTTTTCAATAAATGGAATTGTAGTTTTTTTGACAAGCCATGGCATTTTCACGAAGAGTTCGAGCTGGTACTTATAGATAAAAGTTCGGGCACGCAGCTCATCGGGGATAAGGTAAAATTATTTAAAGATGGAGATCTTTTCCTTATCGGACCCAATATCCCGCACATGTTTAAGAATTTCGATGAATATTATCAGGAAGAAAAAGATGCCTCATCGGTATTTCTGCATTTCACGGAGAACTTTTTAGGGGAAAAATTCATTCAACTGCCCGAAATGAAGGCGGTTCAGAGATTATTGCAAAAAGCTTCCTTTGCATTAGAAATTCACGGAAATACACGAAAACGAATCATCCGATTTTTAAAAGAAATGGAAGATCAATCACCTTCCAGAAGAATGCTAAGTTTATTGAATATTTTGATCGATCTTTCGGAAAGCGATGAAACCGAAACTCTGCTCAATGCCAGTTTTCCCGTAAATATAATTAACAATAAGGACACCTCCAGAATTAACCAGGTACTGGAATATATCATGCAGAATTATCAGCACAAAATCTATATTTCTGAAGTTGCTTCCCAGGTCAATATGAGCGATGCTGCATTCTCAAGATATTTTAAGAAACATACTCAAATCAATTTTTCTCAATACCTCACAGAAATTCGAATCAGCCAGGCCTGTCAGTTACTTATTCAAGGTGAAGAAAATATTACCCAGGTAGGATTTTTATGCGGTTTTGATAATCTCTCCAATTTTTATCGTCATTTTAAAAAAGTGACCGGCAAAATTCCTAAAGATTATCAGAAAAAGTTCCGGCAGGTTTCAACTACAATTGAAAAGTATTAGCAGGCCGCCCACGCACTCCTGAAATTCTAATCTTAAATACCGAACCCGCCAAGGGTTCTTCCAGAATTTTTTTTCTTTCTAAACCTACGCGGGCTGAAGTGATATAAAGATCAGAATAATCCCTTCCTCCAAAAACACAGGAACTGACTTGAGAAACCGGTAGATCAATCATTCCGATACAGGAGCCGGTTTCGGGATCCCACCTTGATACTGACCAGCCTCCCCAAAGTGCAATCCACAACATCCCTTCTTCATCAATGGTCATTCCATCGGGTTTCCCCCAGGATTTAGGTATTTTAATTATTTTCCGCGGATTATGAATTTCTCCCCTTTTTATTGAATAGTCGTAGGCAGTCACCTCATTTTTGGCCGTATCAACGTGATAGAATATAGAATTATCCGGATTCCAACACATTCCATTTGAAATACCAATTTGTCGCGCCTCTACTCTGGCTTTAAAATCAGGATTCACTTTCATAATTACCCCCTTTTTTTCAGCACCGGTTTCACTCATAGTTCCGATCCAAAGTCTTCCCATGGGATCTATCTGTCCGTCATTAAATCGAACACCATTATTAGGAAGTAATGTTTTTTTGAGTTTAAGGGAATTAACTTGGAAACTTTCTAAAATAGCCAGTTTTCTTTTAAATGCCATAACTAAATTTCCTGAAGAACAACGTGCTATAGCACAAATTGTTTTTTTAAAATTTATCACTTTATGCTCCCCAGTTTTTGTATCATATTTATGAAGTTCACCAGAAATCAGGTCCACCCAATAAAGACACTCATTATCTGGATCCCATACCGGCGATTCCCCTAAAAGGCATGCACTCTCTACCAGCGTATTTTTCACAATTTTAATCACAGCAAAACGAAAAATTGGTTATTACTGAATTTTTATAACAGATGAGCTATGGGAATGCACAAATTTTTCATTTACCTCGATACCCAGACCGTTACCTTGGGGAAGTAAAGCGTAGCCATCAGAAACTTTCAAAGGTTTCTCCAGGATTTTGTTAGCTGTTTCAAAAAGCTCATACTGGTGCTCTTGAAGCATCGGATTGTTCATTTGAGAAGTCATATGCCAGGTAGCAGCTACTCCTATCGCGGTACAAACTCCGATGTGAAAAGTAATATTTAGGCCATAATGGGCAGCCAAAGAGAAAATACGATTGCCACCCGTGATACCACACCTGACGATATCGGGTTGCGCAATTCGCATTCCACTCCTTTGCATCCAGGGTTCAAATTCCCGAACAGTTCTTAAAGGCTCTCCTACGGCTACTTTTGTTTTTATAGCATTTGAGAGTTTGACATGTCCCTCTAAATCTTCAGGATCCAAAGGAGATTCGAACCACATCAACTCAAGATTATCAAAGGCTTTTCCCAATTTAAAGGCATCTTTTCGAGAGTATCTGCAAATAGCATCGAATGCTAAACCTGCTTCATCTCCCATTACTTCTTTTAATTTCTCACATTCCTGAATTACGGACGAGATAGCATCTCCTTTAAAAACTTTAATTCCGTGGTAACCCTGTTTAAGAACTTCCTTAGCTAATTCAAGACGCTCATCCTCAGTCTTACGGCGAAGACCAGAAACATATAAAGGCAAACGCTGTATCCGATTTCTTTTAAAAAATTCTCCAATTGGCATGCCTGCTGCCTTTCCTTTTATATCCCATAAAGCTATATCAATAGCTGCCATAGCATCTATAGTATAAGAAGCAGTATGGCCCCTTACGAAATTAAGGTGGTATAATTTATCATAAACTGCTCCGGGATCAGTGGGATCCATCCCTAAAATGGCCGGCCCGAAGAGTTTTTCTATCAGTACGGCAGGGACTTCCGGTACAACCGGCGCCTGTCCCTCTCCCCAGCCTACCAGTCCTGAATCTGAAATGATTTTTACAATACACGATTCTGTTAATCGGCTATAGACATGTCGCCACTGAGGTTCCAGATAATAATCAGTTCCCTGAATTCTATTGGGAGTATCGCTATGACCACCCACCTGATAGTGATGGTCATACTTAAAAACAAATACTTCTACAGATTGAATTTTCATAAGACAATTTAAATAACAGAACCACTGAAAATCACAAACAAAGCAAGCAGAAGGAGAACATACAATCCCCACCAGAAAATTACAGTCTGATACCACTTAGTGGCTACTACTGCTTTGAAATTTAATTTTTTAAAATTGATTACCAGATCGTTACGTGTTTTCTCCTTAGGAGGCGGAGAAGTTAGAAGGCTGAAAACAATACAGACAATCGTACTAAAGGCCCAGGTGAAAATGGCCTGCATCTCATAAGCCTGTAACCATTGAAACGGGATATCAATGAATCCAATAAGAAATCTAAGTGCAAAACCCGAAAACACTGCTATCGTTGCTCCCTGGGCATTGATCCGTTTCCATAAAATTCCCAATAAGAAAATTGCAGAGAAAGGAGGTGCAAAATAGGTGAACAACGTTTGTATATATACAAAAAGACTCACTCCCTGCAGAAATTGTATCCCAAGTGCCAAACCTATAGAAATCAGCAAAATAATGATCGAAGAGATTACTCCTACCCGAACGAGTCTGGATTCAGGGGATTTGGGAAAAAAGACCCGTTTATAAACATCCAGTGTGAATACCGTTGCGGTAGAATTAAGGACCGAATTAACCGTAGACTGAATGGCTCCAAAAAGTGCTGCAAGGAGCAGACCGCGAAATCCAATAGGAACCAAATCCTGAATTAACCTGATATAGCCCTGATCTGCATTAGGCTTTACCATTTCCCAATCGATGAGCATATCTTCAGGATGCTGGGCAAATAAAATCAAACCTGGAATAACAACAATTACAGGCATTAAAACTTTCAGATAGCCAGCAAAAACAATCCCCATTCGTGCATGGTATATATTTTTCGCACCAAGCACCCGCTGAATCATAAATTGATTCAGAACGTTGTACCAGATACTTACAGAAAGGAATCCTACGATCATAAATGGCCACGGATGGGTAGGATGATCTATGGGTTGAAAAATAGACAGGCGATTATACGAGTCATGGTTAGGCAGCAAATGTGCCTGCTGAGTTGCCACAGCCTCTTTCCAAACGCCGAATGTGGCTTTATTTCGCTCGATCATGACTTTAAAACCTTCCAGAATCGAGCCGCCGTCTGCCAACATTTTCAAACCCAGATAGGTGACCAAAAGTCCTCCCGCGATCATCACGATTACGGTAAAGAAATCTGTCCATACCACCGATCGAAAACCACCATAGATGGCCCAGGAACCGGCAACCACTGCCAAAGTTATGATTGAGAAAGATAATCCCCAGCCGAATAATTCGTGCAAAGCCAAGCCACCACCATATAATACTGCCGCGAGAAAAGCCGCAATATTGCATATTATGGTTACTATCGCAAAGAACTGGCGCAACGTGCTGTTGAAACGTTTTTCGAGAAATTCGGGAATAGTAAATGCTCCTGAGGCCAGTAGAAATGGGATAAAGAACCAGATTAATAAACTGAAAGTCCAGATATTTCTCCATTCGCTTGTGGCTACCACGATTCCATAGGTAAATGCGGCACCGACCATTCCTATAAAATGCTCGGAGGAAATATTAGAGGCGATAAAAGAACCTCCTACCGCATACCAGGGTAAGGATTTTCCAGCCAGAAAATAATCTTCAGAATTTGAGCTCTTATGTCTTCCCACCCAAATTCCAATAAAGGTTAACACAACAAAATACAGTGCAAAAACTACATAATCTATCCATTCCAAACTTGTTTGGTCTGCACTCTGGATTATCTGAACGCTATTTAATAAGAAGAGGAATTTCATGAATTAAATTTTCAAACCTGCTTCCCTGGCAACGGCGAATAATTGGTCTTTAAACCATTTATTGAAAAATGGAGGTTTAGGACCGCGTATTGCAGAACTTTTAATTACCCCCTTGGCTTTGAGGATTTCTTTCCATAGACAATGATTAGCCACGTCTTTTTCATAAGCACTTAACCTTGAATATCCTGAAAAGAAATCAACTGCTTCACTATATTTTTTTTCTTCCAGTAGATCCCAGGTTTTTCTGAAAACTTCGGGCATATAACAAGCAGGCATGGTTCCGCAGCATCCGGCTTCATACTCCTCCGGCAGAAAAACACCGCTATTCCCTCCAAAAACTCCGTCTAATTTGCTATTGGGATGAGCTAAAAGTTCCCTCCCTTTATGAATAATATTGCCAGATTCCAGTTTTATATATTTCAAATTTTTCAGATCCCGGGAAAGATTTACCAGAAAATCAACCGGTAAAGAGATATCAGACAACTGATGATCCTGCAGAAAAATGGGAATATCCACTGCGGCATTAAGCACTTTAAAATAATCCCTGATTTCCGAAAGACCTGCCCTCCACCTTCCGAAGAAAGGCGGCATACACATAACAGCATCGGCACCACTTTCAGTAGCAAATTTTGCCATTTCAGCAGCGCAGTAAGAAGAGGGATGATTTACAGTGACAATTACGGGAACTCTGCCTGAAACTTTTGAAATAACGAAAACGAGCAATTCTTTCTTTTCCTCGTCAGTCATGAGATGCCCTTCAGAAGCATTAGCAAGGGTTACAAGCCCATGAGCTCCTTTATCAATACAATAACTAATTAGTTTTTCCTGGCTCTCATAATCAATTCTCTCGTCAGAATGAAAACAAGTTCCTAAAATTGGATAAATTCCCTTAAAATATGATTTTGTTTTAGACATACAATAAAAGTTTCAAAAAAGTAGATGTAATAGAGAGATGAGGGATGAAATGATTAAGAAAATGGTTACGGCAAGTTTGAAAACCTGATCTGAAAGTTTTTTAAAAGACCACAATCCCACCGCATATCCTATTACCGAAGGAATTACCAGTTTTCCCAGCATTAACCAGGTCCCGGACGAAAAATTCTGCTGAAGGCCCATCATAAATACACCAGCTCCCATGATAAAGCATAGATAAGCGAGCATGGTGGCCCTTTTCGCCATTTTATCCTTGAGGGCAGCATTCAAATGCAAAGCAATCATGGGTCCATTTATTCCTGTGGAAGGGGTAAGCAATCCGCTGGAAAAACCGCTGATCCAGACCATATTTTTTTTACCAAAAATCTTTTTGCTTTTAGAGAGAGAAATAATGGAAGCGATCAGAATAACCGAAAGCGTTACTTTTTTCAATACGACGGGATTTATCCATTCAATAATTAAAATTCCGATGACTAGGCCTATCGTTGCAAGAATACTGAGTCTAATTAATATTCCCTTATCGATCATCTTCAGATTTTTCCCGGAGAACATCGCGATAACAGCTGTTATAAGAGACATTGAAAGATTTAGAAAAACGAGGGTTGTGAAATCTATTTTATTTATAAGCAGTAGTGTGGTTGCTACTGCAAAGCCAAACCCAATTACCCCCTGAACCCAGCCGGCTATAAAAAATACGATAAAGAAAAGTACTATTTCAGGCATTTTATGAACTCATTTTAGAGGTTAGGGATAAACCTCCGTCTACTAACACTATAGAGCCGGTGATGCTTGTAAGTTTGAAATCACTAAGACGCCAGATTTCCCGCACAACTTCCTCCACTGGAATGAGTTTGTGCACCGGGATCGAATCCAAATGTTTTTGCAGCAGTTCGGAATTCCTATCCTGATTGGACTTTGAAAGGCCTCCGGCTACAATACCGGGAGCAACCTCATTGACCAGAATATTATCTTCAGCAAGTTCCATCGCCAGAGTTTTACTCAGCATCCGTAAAGAAGCTTTGGAAATTCCATAAGCGCTAATCCTGGGTATTGGCCTATCGGCAACCCAACTCCCAATGAAGACGATACGGCCGGGCAAAGCATTTTTCTTTAAAAGCCTGGCACCGATCACCACCACATGATAAGCTCCCCAAAAATTTACTTCCATTTGTTTTTTAACATCGGCAGTGGAAAGCTCTTCACCTGTGAGCTGACCGGCAACAACAATTCCTGCATTTGGAACGATTACCTGCGGAATTCCCCAACGCTTCTCGATAGCCTTATACCATTGCTTAACAGCTGTCTCATTGGTAACATCAACCTGATGGTAAGACACCTCTGGACAGTCATTTTCACGTAATTGCTGGATCATTGGACCTGCTTCCTCTTCGCTCATCAAATCACATAACGCAACTTTGCAGTTATTCTTCCCAAACTGAATTGCGGCTGCCTGGCCAATATCTCCCAGACCCCCGGTAATTAAAACAATCTTTTTTTCAGTCATTAAAAGCCTTTAGTTAGCTAAATTCGGATTAATATTCACTTCGCTTTGTGGGATCGGCCAATAATTATCTACACCTTCCCTGAAATTTTTGGTGGTAACGTACCACCTGCTATAAGGATCTTCTGGGGCGCTGGGATCTTTTTTCCGGATCTCGGCTTCAGCATCAGGATATGGGTGACCATAGAAATCTCCAACTAATTCTTCTCCTCCTACTCCCCAGCGCAATATGTCCCAATAACGCAGCCCCTCAAGAGCAAGCTCCACTCTACGTTCATTTCTTAAGATAGGTCGAAGCAAATCAGGATTGGTTTCGGTAATAGGCGGCATATCAACAGAGGGCCTTTGACGAATTTTATTAATAGTTTCATCAAGTAAACCCTGATCAATAGGATCCCCAGCTTCAAGTTTTGCTTCCAAATAACTCAACAATACCTCAGCATAGCGAATCACAGGTATATCACCTCCATTTGCATGATAATAATCTCCCGTTATAGATTCATCCATATATTTTCGAATACTATAACCAGTTTTTGAGTTCAATCTCATAATTCGATCAGGAGAATTCGAATCCGGATGTGAGATATACTGAATTCCGTCGCGTATTGGGGCACCATTATAATATATGCTATATTTTAATCTTGGATCTCTGTTTTCTGCAATATCATCAGGATTGTAACGCGGGTCCTCATAGGAAAACTCAGTTCCGTCGGTAAACTGATAAGCTTCCATTAGATCTGCAAGGGGATTGATGAAACTGTAAGCTCCAATAACCCGTGGACCATTATATTGCATAAACCCGTTTGCCAATAAATTAGGAATAAACTGAATGCTAAAAATATTTTCTGCGCTGTTTTCGTTTGCTTCAATGAATAAGGTTTGATAATCAGAGTCTATTATGTTGTCTCCGAAATCAATAATCTTTTTGTAGGTAGCTGCAGCATCAGCAAAATAACCTTCGGCAAGCTGGATTCGACCGAGGAATGCCAAAGCAGCCTGTTTACTTGCTCTCCCTCTTTGGCTTGAAGGGATATCCTTGAACCTTGGAAGATCTTCAGCAGCAGCTATCAACTCATTTATAACGAAATCTACTAATTCCTGGTGAGAGGCCTTGCTAACATTATTTGCTTCCTCCTGGGATAATGTTTGTGTAACCAGCGGTACAGAACCAAAATACTGTGAAAAGTAAAAATACTGGCAGGCTCTGATAAACCGTGCTTCGGCAATGTAACGATTTAAATCTTCCGGTTCTAAAGGCGCCTTATCGATATTTTCGAGAAAGTTATTTGTTCTGGCAACGCGCTTATAACCACGATCCCAATACATATCTAAAATTCCAATTCCATCTGCAGTAAGAGTTCCGTTAGACAGTCTATTCCAGCCAAGATTCTCACCCTGACCGTGATAGGCATTATCGCTTGCCATTTCTAAATATAACAATCCGTTTCCAGACCACCAGTCGTCGGCACCTCCACCCCAGGAATTCGTTCTGATACTCCCGCGGTATACGGCAGCCAATGCCATTTCCACATTCTCTTTGCTACTCCAAAAGGTGCCATTATCAAATTCATCTAAAGGAGATTTTTCCAGTTCTTTTTCACAGGCGCTAAAAGACAGGGCCAATGATATCAAAACAATGTATGAAAGTAATTTATGTGTTTTCATAATAATATTTCTAAAAGCTAAGGTTAAGACCTAATGTATAGGTTGTATATATTGGATAGAACTCACCGTTGGTACTTATTTCAGGATCCCAGCCTTTTCTGTAATGGCTAAACGTATGTAAGTTTTCTCCACTAAAATATATTCTCAGTTTGTTCATACCTGTTTTTTTCAAAAAGTTTGCAGGCAGGTTATACCCAATCTGAGCATTTTTAATTCGCAAAAATGAAGCATTAAGCAGCCAGTAGGAAGACAATAAGGTGTTAGGAGTTCCACTTCCCGGCACGTGTTCTAAACGCGGGTATACTGCATTCCTGGTGGGATTTTCGGCATCCCAATGGCCTTCATACTGCCAACGCTGAATATTTCCTGTCGTATTATAGAAGGCCCAACCGGCATATCCGGAAAGTCTACCTTTTACTCCGGCAAATCCCTGCATTAACATGCTAAAATCAAAACCCTTATAACGAGCGCCTAAATTAATCCCATAGGTATATTTGGGAATTCTGCTACCGAGATATTTTCTATCATAGGTTGCATCAACCTCTCCATCTGGGACGCCATCCGGGCCACTTAAATCTTTATATCGAATATCCCCCGGTTGTGCATTTGGATTTATTGAGCTCTGGTCAGCATAAGAATCCACATCAGCTTGATCAATAAATAATCCATCTGCTTCATAGCCATAATAAATTTCCATTGGATATCCAACGAATAATGAACTACCATTTCCAACCAGTCCGTTTGGCTGATCAATATTTCCTACACCAAGACTTAAAACTTCATTATTTACAATACTGAAATTACCACCAATATTATATGAAAAATCTCCAATCCTATTATTATGGTTCAAAGTGAATTCCCATCCTGTATTTTTTAATTCTCCGGTATTTTGTTCAGATATTCCAAAACCCAATATCGATGATACACTGGTCGCAGGACTGTATAATATATCATAGGTATAACGATCATAATAAGTTGCTGAAAAATTTAACCTATTTTTAAAAAGGGCAACTTCTAAACCCAGGTCCTTAGTACGTGTGGATTCCCATTTTAAATTGGCATCTTTAATGGTATTAATTGCAACACCCTGGGCAATATTACCCCCAAAAGAGTATGCATAAGAAGAGGAGGCATTTAAGGTATTTTGATAAGGATAATCGGAGATATTTTGATTACCTAAAACACCCCAGGATGCTTTTATTTTTAATTCATTGATCCATTTAAAATTATCTTTAATAAAATGTTCTTCTCCAATTCTCCAACCTACAGCTACAGAGGGAAATATCGCATACTTGTTATTGGTAGGAAATCTTGAAGATCCATCGCGTCTTACAACGCCTTCCAGCAGGTATTTTTTGTCGTAATTATATTTTAAGCGTGCAAATTGAGATTCCAAAGTAGTTTCTGACCCTGTTCCACTTGCTCGTTGATTATCCGGACTACCAACATCTAATACGGTAAGGTCGTTTCCGGGAAAATTATCCCTAGAAGCAAATAAATTCTCTCTATCATAATCTTCAAAAGAATATCCTAAAAGAAGACCTACCTCATGTTTATTAAATTCTTTATTATAATCTGCTAAACCCTGTATGGTATAGTACGAATTCTGATTGAAGTATTCTCTTAACTCATTAGGTCCCAAAAGAATA
This sequence comes from uncultured Flavobacteriaceae bacterium, assembly GCA_963741865.1. Taxonomy (GTDB): domain Bacteria; phylum Bacteroidota; class Bacteroidia; order Flavobacteriales; family Flavobacteriaceae; genus Christiangramia. The sequence goes on along the minus strand of CAVUJP010000017.1, from coordinate 618,775 downwards.
TTTTCATTAATGCGTTGGGTAGATCGGAAGCGTTTTGCCCGCCTGTAATTTCTAATATAGGAAGTAATTAAGGAAAGTTTTAGATCGGGAATGATTTGATAGTCCAATCGGAGACTTCCATTTAAATCGATACTATTTTCAGTATTAAATGAATCGCTATCCAAATTAGAAATAGGAGTTCCACTTCCTGCAAGACCTTGTCCATAATCTCCGTTTTCATATTTTCCCACGTAAACTCCAGGCATTCTTGCAGCTTGTTGTATAATCTGCATCATATAACCATTAAATCCACGAACACCTGCAGGTGAAATAGGTTCATTCATTTCGGAATGTATGGCTGAAAGGCGAGTAGTTAAATTAAGTTGATGGGTTAGTTTAGTATCCATATTGAGACGAATATTGTATCGGGTAAAATCATTATCCACCACGAGGCCATCTTGATGCAGATACGCTAGAGAAAGGTTGTAAGTATTAAACTCAGATCCTCCACTCACTCCAATACGATGACTGTTTTGAATCCCATCTCGAGATAAAACCGCTCCTAAAAAATCAGTATTGGGATATTCAGGATCGTTCTGGGCACGATATTTATCAACTATTTCCTGCTGATCCGCCGTAAGAGTGGAAGAATTGTTTTCAGCCTGAAAATACGCTTCCTGATACTCCCATGAGTTCACATAATCAGGAAACTCTGTAGGTGTTTCAATTCCTACATAACCTTCATAAGTAAATCTCGGAGCTCCCGTTTTTCCCGATTTGGTAGTAATAAGAATCACCCCATTTGCGGCCCTCGCTCCATAAATAGCCGAAGAAGATGCATCTTTTAAAACAGAAATGGATTTAACATCACTGGGATTGACATCATTGAAATTATCAACCGGAATACCATCCACAAGAATTAGAGCCTCGGGACTCGCACCGAATGAACCGACGCCTCTTATACTGATGCTTCCGCTTGGCCGGCCGGGTCTACTGGTATTGTTAGTTACGGTAACACCAGCCATTTGGCCCGCCAAAGCATTGCGAAGTTGGGCGATGGGTCTATTCTCAATATCTTCACTTGATATTTGAGCTACCGAACCGATTAGTTGTTTTCTATTTTGGGTTCCGTACCCTACAACTAAGACCTCGTCCAAGCCTTCAGAACCTGGGACCAGAGTAATATTAAAGATTGTTTTTGAATTAACAGGGATTTCCTGCTGCTCATATCCTAAAAAAGAGAATACCAAAGTGGCATCATTAGGATTGGCTACACTCAACGAAAATTCACCATCAAAATTGGTGGCTGTCCCATTAGTTGTGCCCTTCACCATGACCGAGACTCCAGGTAAAGGAATCCCTTGCTCATCAACTACAGTACCGGTTATTTTTCTCTCGGCTTGAGCCCAAACCTGAATGGAAAACATAAGAACCAACACTAAAAAACATGTACGTAAATCTTTTTTCATAATAAAAAAATTGTAAACAGATTAATTTAGAGTCAGATCTGATTTGTACACGTTTATAAGAACGAAATGTTTTATTTTATTTCAAACAGTTATGTTTTATGATTATTGAACTTTTCAAATATAATAAATTATATGATAATTACATAAATTTTTCCTAAAAAATACTAATATATTTTAAGGTTATCAGTAATGACAAGCTTTAATCTTGCACATACATTAATTCTATAGCACTTTTTAAAACGAAAGCTTTCGAAAGCGAAAATGTTGCCTAACTGTACCATTATTGATGACTTTGAACAATATTTACCTTGATTTCCATGTTCCTCCAATTCCACTCATTTATAATGACCATAAGTTTTCCCAGAAGTCGAATAATTTTAGGCCAAATTCAAAATGGTAGTGCCCGAAGCTAAATATAAGATCCTTTGCTATCACCAATTCTACAGCTATACGGCCCTAGATGCTTTTCCTTCAGCTGAAGTTTTTCCTTTTCGCTCATATGGCGATCGGTTGCGTAGGTATTCAATATCAAGATTTATTTGGAAATAATTAATGCCTGGAAAGGCGATACAGGTAGTCCATAGGTGTTTGACAGGTTCGCCGGGACACAATCTCCATAGCCATACCTAATATGAGTGGGATTTTTTAGCCCTTCTTTCCAAACACTAACAGTTCCATCGCCATTGATTTTTGCCTGAGCAGGATAAAAAGTCTTACCATCATTGCTTAAATAAAATCCCAAGAGTGATTCTCGACGAGTGAATCCCGAAGGAGCATCTTTAAATAAAACCTGGACTTTCCCGGTAGATTTTTGATAATGAGCTTCCCGAAATATGGGACTCTTATATGGAATGGCCAAATTATAAGTATTCCCCAGCGCCCAATATGCCAGACGTTCCCCGACGGGCTTTTTCCGAGAAGGGTGAACATCCCGGCAATCTCCCACATCTGTTGTGACCACCATTCCAACGTTATCTAAAGATAAATAAGTTTGAAGTTGGGCTTCTCTTACTCTGGCCGCATCCCCCCCGGGAACCGGATTTAATTTTTCGTATGAAAAGGGTGCAATTTGCACAAAATTAAATGGTAGCGTATCATTATGCCACTGCGCCCGCCATGAAGTAATTAATTCTTTGAAAAGTTGCTCATAATTTTCTGTCTCTCTATCTGATTCCCCCTGATACCATAAAATCCCTTTTATCGCAAAATCTTTTAAAGGATAGAGCATGCCATTATACAAGGAGGTAGGAGTTGTTCTTTTGTCTTTTCCAGAACTTCCTAATTTATCGGGAATTTCAAGGTTCTCAAATTTGGCTACCGATTTTTTGCCAAGCCAGGCCTGAACTTTAGAACCTCCCCAGGAAGAAGTAATAATTCCTACCGGCACATCCAATTTCTTTTGAAGTTGTCTGGCAAAGAAATAGGCCACGGCGCTAAAATCCTGAGCATTTTCAGAATTTGAAATTTTCCAGGAACCTGAAACATCTTTATCGGGAACGAGTGTAGAATTTCGATTAACTCTAAAGATTCGCAAATCAGGGTCATCTGCATTTACGATTGCCTCCAGACCTCCTTCAATTGGAGTGTTCTTGTATCCTTTTAAGGGAATATTCATATTAGACTGGCCGGCAGCTAACCACACCTCGCCTATAAGCACATTTTTTAAAGTATCTTCCTCGCTGCCTTGAATGTACAACTCATAAGGACCTCCCGCTTGAGGAGTCGCTAAATGAAGTTTCCATTCTCCATGAGAATTTGCAACAGAAGTCCCCGAAGCTCCCCATGAAGTCTTAATGGTTACTGATTGCCCAGGGAGATCCTCTCCCCATATTGGTATGCTTTCGTTTTGTTGAAGAACCATATTATCGGAAAAAAATTGGGGTAAAGTCTGGGCCAATCCGCAACTGCAGGTTAAAAGCAGGCAAAAAATTATATTTTTAGTCATAACTGATATGAATTTTATATTTTCGACTTATTATTTATTATTTTTAAATATCTTAAAAATAATTATAAACCCACATAAAAATAATAATTCGAAATAAATCGAAATTACTTATTAATAATAATTTTAAATCTTTCCTCCTTATGAAATGTTTATTCGCAATTTTCCTATTTCTTGCAGGTTCTGGCATCTATTCACAAACGGCTATCGACACAGCTTACAGACCCAAAACTTACCCAGTTCAGGTACGGCAGTTCAGAACCTATCCAGACAGCCGGAATGATATTATTTTCCTCGGAAACAGTATCACCGCGAGAGCCCATTGGAATGAATTACTACAATTACCCAATGCACGTAATCGTGGTATTTCTGGAGACACTACTTTCGGAATTTTAGAAAGACTGGATGAAGTCACAGAAGGACAACCCTCCAAAGTATTTCTATTGATCGGGATTAACGATATCTCAAGAAATTTCCCTGATGATCTAATCCTTCAGAATTACAAAGAAATCATAACCCGAATCCAACAAGAATCACCCCGTACCAAAATTTATATAGAAACCATACTTCCTGTAAACAAATCTTTCAACGTTTATAAAAGACACTACAACAAAGATGAGCACATCCTCCATATCAATGACGAACTGAGAAAATTAGCGCCAGAAATGGGTGTTACTTTGATCGACATTTACCCCAAATTCCTTGATGCTCAAAACAGGCTGGATGCGAGTTATACCGATGAAGGTTTACACCTGAACGAAAAAGGTTATTTGAAATGGGCTAAAATACTTAGACCCTATCTGCCCTAAACCAGATGGAATCTTATTTTTCTTTGGAATGTTCGGAATTTCTCCTCACCTCCAGATCTTCTGAAACATATTTGTAATTGCCTTCTGGAATATCTTTGCAGGTTACGATAATGGCCTTTTGATTTTGCCAGTATTCTTTCAAGGTCTGTCCATTCAAAGAGGAGTCCTCTTCATGTTCCATTTTATTGGAATCATCAGGATTAATGATCATTTTCATACCAGTAGACTGGTTCATCATTTCGAGGTCACCCCTGCTATTTCCGGCAACGAACATTGGTCTAGTTTTAATGAATGTCTGAATAGCCTCGGCTTTACCGGCATCCTGAGGAACTGGCTCAACAAGTGCACCAGTGACCGTTCCATCATGGATCACCGATTTAACCCCAATGATACGGTTCAAAGGAATCCCCAGATTCTCACTTACAAATTTTTGATAAAGCACTTCAGGAGATGCGGTTACCACCCAAATCTCGAATCCATAATCTTCAAAATTCGCCAATAACTGCTTCATTTCGGGATAAAATTTAGCTTCATATTTTTCATTAAACATCTCCGCTCCTATTTCCTCCACCTCATCGACCGAAAGTCCGGTTAAAAAATCAATACGTCGCTGGACATATTCCAGGCCCACATTATTGCCGTGAAGCAGGGAATCAATAACCTTCATTTTTGCCTGTGAAAGACTGTCAGTATTATTAGAATAATTCTCTTCGGCATAACTATATAGAGCTTCATCGGCGAGATAATATGGCGATTGACCCAGAAGCGTACCGTCACAATCAAAAACAGCAACTTTGCGCTGTTTTATAATTCTGGTACCCTCAAGAAAACTTTGTAGTCTATTATTTACAGCCTGATCCCAGCCGGAGATTTCCCGATATTCCTGAGCAGAAAGATGCAAACATATTCCGCTAATTAGAAAACATATAACCCAGAGTCTATTTTTCATCACCCACTAATCTTAAAAGCAATTCAGGTTCATTAGTAGTAATAAATTCGGCACCCTGATCGATCATATATTTCATATCTTCTTCTGAATTCACCGTCCAGGCATTAATGGTCATTCCCAGTTTATGAGCCTGAGGAATCCACTCTGGATTTTCCCTGTACTTGCTGAAGTTATAATCGAGGCCTGTATAACCATCCTTTTTCGCCTGAGCAGGACTTACATCGCCAGTTAGGTAAGCAATTTCTGCGTTTGGAGCTAGTTTATGGACCAGCTTTCCTGCTTCGTAATCAAAAGTGATATAATCTACCCAGTTTTCGGCATTCATTTCCTTAACAAGCGCCACCGCTTTCCTGGTAAGCTCCAGGGTTCTTTCCTGAGAATCGGCCTTTTTGATTTCCAATATTAATTTGGTAGTCTGTTGGTTCAAACCCTCTGCGAGATATTCTCTCAAAGTCGGAAGTTTTTCTCCATTCGACAATTTTTCAGTCACAAGTTTGCTATAAGGTGTTTTTTCGATGCGCATTCCCATGAAATCATCATCATGGTTTACCACCATGCTGTCATCGGCTGTAATATGCACATCAAATTCTGAACCGTGAGTGCCAATAGCCACCGCCTGCCTTAAAGATGCGATGGAGTTCTGCGGAAGTGAGTTGGCCTTCCAGGCTCCTCGATGCGCAACAACGATATTATCATGAAAATTGGATTTGGGACCGCTTCCACAGGAAACAATCAGGGATCCAAGAAATACTAATACTAATTTTTTCATTTCTATTTTATTCTGATTAAAACTTATTATTACTAATCGGTATTCATTGTTAAACCTCCTCCCGAAGTCATTTTAAACTGAAATAAATTTCCTTTTTGGAAGATTCTCTCTTCTATTTTAGATGATTAGGATTAGAATCAATTTCATCTTCCTTGCCAAAAATAGTGACTTTATTATTTCGACCTGCTTTTAGAAAATCGAAAGAGATTCGCATTCTTAAAGAGCCGTTCAAGCTTTAATTCATCAATGAGAAGCTAGCTATTAAAATTCACCGGATAACAGGGCAATTTTTCAGTTAAAACAAAAATCCCATCTTTCCATCTGGTGATTTCCGGCTAACTTTCTTTTGAAAAAAAGACATAAACCCAAAAGAAATATTCAGATAGAGTGTTTTTTTTCATAAATCAATTCAATCTAAACAATTTATTCCAGGCGATAGCTACCTTTTGCCGTATGGACCTGTCCAAACATATCGGTGGCTTTCACTTCTATTTTATGCGTTCCATTTTCGATTTTCGTTGGCAGTTTTACGTGCCATAAATGTTTACTATCTATAGGGTTTGAAGGTCTTCTTCCCTTTATAAGTGTATCTGAAAGATCCCAGTCGTAAACCATATTAGCATAATTCGGGTCGTAATCTTCCACGTACTGCATGGGTTTCCATTCGCCATTATCAATTCGATACAGGACTTCATCTTTTTTTGAACCCATAAAGAAATTGGCATAAATTCCGCCTTTGGAATAGACTCCCTGTTTCATCACTTTAGGAACGAATAAACGAATCTGATAGTTTTCAGGTTTACCAGCCACCTTATAATTTATTGAATACGCGTTGCCATCTACCCTCAGGAAAGCATAGCCACGAGGAGTTCCGTCCCTCATTTCAGCCTTTGGCACCCCATTGATAAATTCTCCCGAATTCCAGTCGCCACAGGTTGTACCTGCGTTAAAATGATGATGTACACCTTCCCCTTTCCAACCATTTTCAGCATCGAAAAAATCCTGACGCTGAATATGCGTATGTGCGGAAATGGATAAGGTATGAGGAAAATCTTCGAGCAGTTCAAATAACCTTTCGCGATCTTCATCTCTAAACGAATCTCCATCAGGCTCACTAATAGGAATGTGAAAATTCAGCACCACCAAATAATCTTTGGGTACTTGCTTTAAATCGTTCTCAATAAATTTCAACTGTTTACTTGTAAAACCACCCCAGTAACCTTTTGAATCCCGCGGATCGGGAAAAAGGATATCATCTAAGATCAAAACATGCGTTTTAGCATAATTGTAAGAATAGGTTGAAGGTCCGAAATGAGCTTCAAAAGTTTCGTCCGAAAGTTCATCCTTCGTTGCGTCAAGATTCATGTCATGATTTCCCATAACATTATACCAGGGAATATCTAATTCGGAAATTGTATTCTTATAGGGTTCGAACAATTCAAGATCGTTCCACACCAGGTCTCCCAGACTTATTCCGTAAGCGATATCTTTATTTTTATCAATATCCTTTATAACGCTTTCTTTAAAATAACTCAGTTCTTGCAGATTCCTGGGTTGCGGATCTCCAAAAATAAGTGCGGTATATTCTTCTTTTTCTTCCTGTGGGACCAATCCAAAATCTATTTTCTTAGCAAGTTTTCCGGTAGGTTGCACACCAGAATATTCAGCTTTCGGAGAACCTTCAGGTTTATAAATGTAATAGAATTTGGACTTGCCGCTTTTTCCTTTGGAAAGGCGGTAACCGGAAGGCTTGATCACAAAAATTATATCATCACCTGTGACCGGTAATTCATACTCCCCCGACGCATCGGTTAAAACCACTTCTGCTCCATTCGAGATAGCCACGTTCGAAATTCCCTTTTCTAATCTATCTTTTTTGCCATTTTCGTTTTTATCCAGAAAAATGGTTCCTTTAGCAATAGATTGGGAATTTCCAGTAAAGGAAATTCCCATGAATAATGAAATTAAAAAAATTATACAGTGAAGGCTAATTCCTGTTTTAATCATTCCAAAAGATATTTGTATTGTCAATTAATGTATACATGTATAAAACTAAAAGCACAGGTTAACATCAAATTATTTAATTACCAACCAGGATTTTGTTCCAGATTGTCATTGAGTTCCAAATCTTCAATAGGAATTGGATAATAATAATCTTTGGGTTCTACAAAAACTCCTCCTGTAAATGGAATTAAGTTCCCGGAAGTACCATTGGTAAGCGGGCGACTACCAACATCTACTGTAGAAGTCACACTCTCCGGCACCCCAGAATCATCTCCTTCATAAACATAAACATCTGGATCTCCGTCATTGTCGAAGTCATAGGCTCCTAAACCTGAGAAATATAATCCCTCAATGGGGCTTTCGACGACCTTTCCTTCTTTCCACCTCATCAAATCATCCCATCTTAATCCTTCGTTTACCATTTCAATTCTTCTTTCCCGACGTATTTCCAGAATCACTCCTTTATTAGGCCCCTGATCAACATTATCATACAAAGCTTCCTGATAAGGATCAGGATTTGCATTGGCTTCCTCCAAATTTAAATGAGGCATACCTACGCGGTCCCTCAATAGGTTAATTGACATATCCAGATCTTCCTGCGTTATTGTTCCTAATTCGGCTTTTGCCTCAGCATATATTAGCAAGGCTTCGGCATATCTGAAAATAATGATGTCATTATAAGATCCCCCGGAACCCCATTGTGGTCCTTTTGGAGGCAAAGCTTTTATGACGCGATACCCGGTACTGGTTATATCCAGATCTACCGGTTCCTCAACATCTGATCCATATGTTTTGAAGTGAGGACCTGCTGTAGTTTGAGTTAATCGTGGATCCCGATTTTGCATTTCCTGGTAAAACTCCATTGTATCATAATTAGGCTGATCAGTAAAGGGAGTTCCATCGGTCATTAAATAGCTGTTGACCAGATTTTTGGTAAGCCCCCATTTACCCAATGTGGGCGCCGTCATTCTATAGGCTAAGTCGTGCGTCCTTTTTCCGAATTCAAAATCAGCCGCCAAAATGGTTTCTGTCATATCCTGATTATTTCTTGCAAATAGATCTCTATATGCGAAATCTGTTCCTCCACTGGTGTACAAGGTATAAGCTCCCGAATCCATCAACTCTTTTGAAGCCGCAACAGCCTCATTAAGAAATTTCTCAGCACCATCTAAATTGTGATATTTTCTGAAAGTTCCTTCAAAAAGGCAAATACGTGCTTTTAATATAAGAGCTGTGTATTTTGTAATTCTATTCAATTGTTTTTCTGCGGGAATGTTTTCTACAGCATAGTTGATATCAGCGAGAACAGAATCCATCACCATTTCTCTTGGATCTCTGGCTTTATACAAGTCTTCATCATCTTCTTTCAAGACTTTGCTATACCATGGCACATCACCAAATCGCTTCACCTTATCAAAATAGAAATATGCTCTAAAAAACCTGGCTATCCCCGAATATTTCGCTGTTGCTTCTGGATCGTCTACACGATCATAATTTTCGAGAAAATAATTGATTTTTCGCAAATCTCCCCAGGACCAGCCTCCACTACCACTTTCGGTTGGAACAATGCGATCTCCTTTAAGTCTTTCTCCGGCACTTACTCCTAAAATATTATCGGTGTCCACATCTTCTGTATAAACAGATGTTGTAGAAAGTACCCCATACAGATCATTTGTATATGCTTTCAAATCTTCCGGAGTATTAAAAAACTCATCGGCTGTGACAGCATCTCCGGGTGGTTGATCGAGTATATCCTTCTCGCAGCTTACTACTGTTAGGGAAAACATTATAATAGCGGCTATTTGAGTTATCTTGCTCATTGCACTGGTTGTTTTCATTGTATTTAATGTTTTAATTTTTTTGGAAATCTTTTTTCAAGGTTGAAAGAAAACGTTACAGACTAATTTGTACACCTGCCGAGTAAGTCTTTCCCATTGGATATAGCTGAGTATTTGTTGCTGATCTCTCACTAACACCGTTCGGATTAGAGTAACTTACATGCGCGCCTACCTCCTCAGGGTCAAGATATTTCGTTAAACCTCCAAAGCTCCAGGTGAAAATGTTTTCACCGCTAAGAAATATCCTGAACCTTTTAATATTCACTTTCTGCGTAAGGTTTTGCGGAAGGGTATAACCCAGGGTTAAATTTTTCAGCCTGAGATAACCAATATTTTCCAAAAAGTGATCATTTGTATTGTAGGACATACGACCGGAGCTTAAGGCATTATAAGCTCTTTGTCTTTGAGGGAAAGTTCTATTGGGATCATTAGGATGCTCTGGATCCCAAACTTTGTCCAGAATATCCTTTCTGATAAAAGAGACATAAGGCCTGTGGAAGGTCGCCCAGTACAAAGGACCATTAGGATACCAGTCCTGTTTTGCAACTCCCTGCCCAATAACCATCAGGTCAAAATTTTTCCAATCAACATTGAAGTTGAACCCGAAAGGGAATTGAGGCATGGCATTTCCAATGGGTACCAGATCTCCATGATCTTCCAAAGTATTTTTACCATTGTCAATTTTACCATCTCCGTTGACATCCACATATTTTAAGTCACCACCTTTCAGATAGTTCCAATCTGAATTAGATCCGTATTGAAGAATCCCTCTATAGACCCTGACCAGATTCTCTTTTCCGTACTGCTCTTGAAAAGCTGCGGCCTCTTCATCTGATTGAAATTGCCCATCAATATGATAGCCCCATATCTCACCAATTCTCTGACCTTCCCAAAAGGTGCTCATTATACCATTTGGATTATCAAATTTGGTTATTATTCCTTTATTATTGGAGACATTGGCTTGTAAGCTTATAGAAAGTGGAGAGTTTAGAACTTCAAAACTGTTATTGTAACTAAGAGTTAGCTCAAACCCCCGGTTTCTCATAGAAGCATAGTTTCTGCGAGGTTCTGATGCACCAAAAACAGCGGGAAGGGGTTGTCCTGGCAGATACATATCACGAGTGGTACGTTGATACACTTCAAAAGTTGTTCTCAATTTATTTTCTAAAAATCCAAGGTCCACGCCAAAATTGGAAGAAGTGATTTTTTCCCAACCGATATTTGACGGAAGAGGCGCCGGAACGCGCGCATAATTGGCTTGTTCTCCATCGATTAACCAGTCGGTTTTACCCATACCTATTAATTCCCGGAAGGTATTTACGCCAACATTCTGATTTCCCAATTTCCCGTAGGATGCTTTAAATTTTAAGGAAGAAATAACATCTTCGAGGGGAGTCCAGAAATCTTCCCTATCCACTCTCCAACCAGCTCCTATGGACGGAAACAATCCCCAACGACTTCCAACGGGAAAACGAGAGGATGCATCATAACGGGCATTTACCTCTAATAGATATTTCCCCTCATAGTCGTAATTAAATCGCCCGAAATAGCCCTGGATAGCCCATTCCAAAGTTGAACCGTCCATATTCAACATTTCCGTACCAAAAGCAATATTTGCCTTGTCCCTTGTAAGAAGATTTTCTATATTCATTCCTACCCTGTCCTGGTCAAATTCTTCCTGATTGAACCCAGCCATTAATTTAAAATGATGTTTATCTGCTATATCCAGATTATAAGTACCATAGATATTCCAAACCTTATAGTAATCCTTCCAACGATACTCTCCCAGACGATTAAGACCGGCATCCTCGATCAATTCAAGTTTCTCTCCCGATAAATAACTAAACGGCTTGTACCAAAAGGTACGATCGGTTCTATCAACACTATAACTATAATCCATATTGAAGACCAGTTGGTCTATTGGACTTATTTCTGCTTTTAAAGTATTTACATTTTTCTCATACTGCCACTGACGATGAGCTGCCCCTTCCTTTAGGGCTCCTAAACGACCTACATAACCATTTCTGGTTCGACCCACACTTACGCCATAGCCATCAACAAAAGCCGGATGATTGGGAAAAAGATCCCGCCATTTACTAACTCCAAATTCATCTCCCCAACCGTTTTTTGTTCCTGCGTATTGTTCATCAAACCTATTGCTCAATCTGCTAATTGCACTTAGTTTTAACCACTTGTAAGGAGTGAAACTCAGGTTGAGCTGAAGATTATACCTCTTCATTTCTGAATCCTGAATATTTTGGATTTTTTCCCTTTCATAAATTCGACCAGAAATTGCACCGGTTATTTTATCAGATCCTCCTGAAACCGAGATATTATGCATCACGTGCTGACGTCTCTTTTTAAAAAGGATATCATAAAAATCGGTCATTCCGTAAAATTTATAAGTCCCATCAGGCTGTTGCTCGTAATAAGGTTCAATCTCACCATTACCAACCTTTCTGGCAATCTCGTAATCCGCATCATCATAACCTATATAGTAACCGCTATGATAGGAACCAATTGCCTCATCGACCCATTTCGCATAAGTATAAGGATTGGTTAAAAAATCTGTACGAGCAGTATTTTCTGTAAAGCCGATATTATTAGAATACTCAACTCTGAAGGCTCCCTTTTTACCAGATTTTGTGGTTATCAAGACAACACCAAAAGAACCCCGCGCACCATAAATTGCTGCGGCACCGGCATCTTTTAAAACACTAACACTTTCGATGTCATTGGGGTTTATATTCGCTATATCTTCTTCAATACCATCAACAAGGACAAGTGGCGACCCACCATTTAAAGAATTAAAACCACGAATATTTATATCTGGTGTCGCTGAAGGGTCACCACCAGAAGCGGACCTGATATTCAAACCTGGAACGACCCCCTGTAGAGAACTCGCCAAATCGGCCGAAGGGCGTGCTGCAATATCGCCAATATCTGCGGTACTAACAGAATTCACCAAATTACCTTGTGTTTGAGTACCATAGCCAACAACCACAACTTCATTGAGAGCATTCGCATCTTCCATTAAAGTAATTTCTGAAAGAGAAGGATCATTTGCAGGAATTTCCTTGGATTGAAATCCGAGAAAAGAAATTTGAAGAATAGCATCTTTGTTAGCCACCTCAATACTGAAGTTACCATCAAAATCAGTTACAACACCATTATTGGTGCCTTTTTCCATGACAGTAGCACCGGGTAGAGGCACACCAGACTGATCTACTACTTTTCCTTTCGCATTAAACTGCTGCGCAAAAGAATTTGTAACACAGCATAATAAAATGAAAATTAATAAAAGGGTCTTTTTTTTCATTGGGTTAAAATTTGGTTTTAAAATTCATTGCAAATCTTCCTTTTTTCTAGCAATAGCAGTTTAATAAGGTGTTAACAAAATATTTCTCTTTTGCTATTTCTTAAGCCACCTGGCTTAATTTCTAATAATTTTCACTCCCTATTAATGCGAATGTAACAAAAAACAACAATAATAAATAGTTTTTTAGTATTTTTTGCTTTCGAAAAGTTTTTTTTTATTCTTTTTAATTATACTTTTGTTTCTATAATTATTTAAATTATGACTGAGATTTCAACTTCCCTTTATTTAAATCGCGATGCTTCGTTAAGAAAACTTGAAAAGAACGTTAAATGGGACCTCATCATTATAGGAGGCGGAGCCACAGGTCTAGGAGTTGCTTTAGATGCCAGCAGTCGAGGTTTTAAAACTCTTCTGGTTGAAAGGAATGACTTTGCCAATGGTACCTCAAGCCGAAGCACAAAACTTGCCCACGGAGGAGTAAGGTATTTGGCACAAGGAAACTTAAGTCTGGTAAAAGAAGCTTTAAAAGAAAGAGGATTAATGTTGCAAAATGCACCCCACCTTGTGCATATGCTCCCTTTCGTGATCCCAAGTTACAGATGGTGGGAGAAGTTTTACTATGGCATTGGTTTAAAGATATACGACTGGATGGCAAAACATTTCCGCATTGGAAAGACAAAGCTTATTACCACAAAAAAATTAAAAACTTTATTTACCAATCTTAATCAAAAAGGCCTTAACGGTGGAGTCATCTATTATGACGGACAATTTGATGATGCAAGATTGGCTTTACAAATTGCTCAAACCAGTGCTGAATACAACGCGACCTTACTCAATTATTTTGAAGTGACAAATCTTCTTAAAACGAAGGGAAAAGTTTCAGGAATAATAGGAAAAGACCTGGAAAACAATGAAAGCTTTGAAATAAATTCTAAGGTAATTATTAATGCTACCGGTATATTTGTTGACAAAATTCTTTCTCTCGATCATAAGAATGCCAAACCCATTATTAAAGTAAGCCAGGGGATCCATATCATCCTGAAAAGAGAATTTTTACAGAGCGAAGAAGCTTTAATGATTCCTAAAACCTCAGACGGTCGTGTTCTCTTTGCCGTTCCCTGGCAAGACCATCTTCTTGTGGGAACGACAGATACGCCCATGACTGCTCCCAGTACGCAACCCAGGGCTCTGGATGAAGAAATTCAGTTCATTTTAAAGACACTTCAAAATTATCTCATCAAGAAACCTACCATTGATGATGTATTGAGTGTTTTTGCTGGCCTTAGACCCCTCGTTTTACCCCAGGATTCAGAAAAGGGAACAAAAGAAATATCAAGGGACCATAAACTTATAATTGATCAATCGAATTTGATAACCATCACCGGCGGCAAATGGACCACTTACAGAAAAATGGCAGAAGACACTGTAAACGAAGCTATTAAAATAGGAAATCTCGAACAAATCCCCTGTAAAACTGAGAATTTAAAAATTCATGGATATACCGATAACATTCGGAAACAGGATCATTTATATATTTATGGCAGTGATGCCGAATTAATCCGAAAAATTGCTCAGGAAAAAAGTACATTTCAACAAAAATTACACCCATCTTTTCCTAATATAGTAGCAGAGGTGATTTGGTTTATCCGTTATGAAATGGCCAGAACAATTGAAGATATATTAGCCAGAAGATTACGTATGCTTTTCTTAAACGCTCAAGCAGCAATTGATACCGCCCCGGCTATCGCTAAAATTCTGAAATCAGAATTAGGAAGAGATGAAAATTGGGAAAAACAGCAGCTTAAAAGTTTTAAAAAAATTGCATTAAATTTTCTTCCTAAACAATTTGAACCAACTTCTTCGAAAAAAAAAATAACCTCTAAGTTTAATGAACATGTCTAAATTTATACTTGCTTTTGATCAGGGAACAACAAGTTCCCGAGCAATCATCTTCGATAAAGAAGGAAAAGCAATTTCTACAACACAGCGAGAATTCAAACAAATTTTTCCAAAACCAGGATGGGTAGAACATGATCCTAATGAAATCTGGTCAACCCAGATCGGAGTAGCCGCCGAAGTAGTTTCCAAAAGCAAATTAAAATCAGATGATATTGAGGCTATTGGAATAACAAATCAGCGTGAAACAACCATTGTTTGGGATAAAAAAACAGGAGAACCAGTCTATAATGCCATTGTGTGGCAGGACAGGAGAACATCTGATTATTGTGATAAATTACGGGAACAGGGCTATGAAGACATGATAAGGGAAAAAACAGGCCTTGTAATAGATGCTTATTTTGTTGCAACCAAAGTGAAGTGGATTTTAGACAATGTTGAGGGCGCAAGGGAAAAGGCAGAATCAGGAGACCTGTTATTAGGTACAGTCGATTCCTGGCTAGTTTGGAATCTCACCGCAGGAGAAAGCCATATTACAGATATTACCAATGCTTCCCGGTCCCTGCTTTACAACATTAAAGAATTAAGCTGGGACAATGAGCTTCTGAAGCTATTTGAAATTCCAAAATCAATGTTACCTAACGGTAGTAGAATCCAGTGGGAAACTTGCCGTTACCTCAGGAGCTATATTCTCTAAGAGAATTCCTATCACAGGTATAGCAGGTGATCAGCATGCGGCACTATTTGGCCAGATGTGTCTAAAACCAGGAATGGTTAAAAATACTTATGGCACCGGCTGTTTTATGCTTATGAATATCGGGGACAAGCCTATAGTTTCTGAAAACAGACTGGTTACCACCATAGCCTGGAAGATAAACGGAAAAGTTTCATATGCTCTGGAAGGTAGTATATTTATAGCCGGAGCTGTTGTGCAATGGTTAAGAGACGGATTGCAAATCATCTCTTCTGCCAGTGAAATTGAAGGTCTTGCATCTAAAGTTGAAGATACCAATGATGTTTATTTTGTTCCTGCATTTACAGGACTGGGTGCTCCGTACTGGAATCAGCACGCTAGGGGAACCATAACGGGAATTACCAGAGGAGCATCAAAAAACCATATTGCACGAGCTGCTTTGGAAAGTATTGCTTACCAAACCTATGATGTGCTGAAGGCTATGGAAGCAGATTCAAAGCTGACTATTAAAGAGTTACGCGTTGACGGAGGTGCTACCGAAAACGATTTATTAATGCAATTCCAGTCTAATATTTTAAATAATAAAATTCTCAGGTCTCATACTTCAGAAATTACAGCACTGGGAGCAGCCTATCTTGCCGGCTTAGGAACTGGATATTGGAAGGATATCAATGAAATTGAAAATAAATGGAAAGAAAGTAAAACTTACAGTCCTGAGAAAATCAATTCCGAAGAATTGATCAAAGGTTGGAAAAGAGCGGTTAAAGCTGCTAATTCATGGTCATTAAAATAAGCTAATATGTCACAATTTGTTGCAGAGTTCGTGGGAACATTATTCCTAATATTGATTGGCAACGGCGTAGTTGCCAACGTAGTTTTGAAAGATACCAAAGGATTTAACGGTGGTTGGATCGTCATTACCACCGGTTGGGCATTGGCTGTCTTTACCGGCGTGGTGATTGCCGCTCCTTACAGCGGCGCACATATAAACCCTGCGGTTACCCTTGGTCTCGCAATTGCCGGAGAATTTTCCTGGAGCCTGGTTCCCAAATTCATCCTTGCGCAGCTTCTTGGCGCTATGTCTGGTAGTTTTTTGGTTT
Source organism: uncultured Flavobacteriaceae bacterium (assembly GCA_963741865.1). GTDB lineage: Bacteria > Bacteroidota > Bacteroidia > Flavobacteriales > Flavobacteriaceae > Christiangramia. The sequence goes on along the minus strand of CAVUJP010000017.1, from coordinate 602,007 downwards.
GGCTGATGTATAAAGACCATTTTGACAGAACCAGTGATCCCCTGCTTAAAAGAGATGCATTTTGTACGACTCCCGCTATAAAAAATATTAGAACTAATATTCTAAGTGAGCTTATTGGAACCTTTACTCTTATATTTGTGATTTTTTATGTTACAGACCCCGTAATGGGAGGAGAAACCGAGACTCCTATTGGAATGGGATCACTTGGTGCAATTCCTGTATCTTTTCTTGTTTGGGCAATAGGTTTGGCCTTGGGAGGAACTACGGGATATGCGATTAATCCAGCGAGGGACTTAGGGCCCAGAATCATTTATTCTTTGATTCCACAAAAAGAAAAAGGGAACAGTGATTGGAGTTATTCATGGATCCCGGTAGCAGCTCCCCTTGCAGGCGCTGCACTGGCGGCTATTACTTACTTATTCCTAAATTAGAATTATACAACAGTCACTTTTATTCCAAATTCTTCTAATTCACTTTTTGTGAAATTGGAAATTTTATCGTCTGTGATTATTTCATCTATGCTATCAAAACCACAAATTCGTCCGAAGCCTCTTTTGCCGAATTTTGAGGAGTCGGCTAAAACTATTGTTTTCTGAGAAACCTTAATCATATCGCGATTAAGGCGGGCTTCCATAATATCCGTAGTGGTTAAGCCAAATTCAAGATCGATTCCATCAACTCCTAAAAATAATTTTGTGCACGAAAAATCTCTCAGATTTTCTTCGGCATACATACCCGTTACAGAAGAAGATCTTTTTCTCAATATTCCTGCTAATTGAATGACCTCAATCTCCATATGCTTGTTTAATTCCAGGGAAACGTTTAAAGCACTGGTAATTACGGTAAGATTTTCCTGAGGTTTAATGCTTTTAGCAAAAGCAAGAACTGTAGTACCTGAAGCTATAAGAATAGAATCGTTAGCCGTAACCATCTTTGCAGCATTACTTCCTATTCTCATTTTTTCTGTGAGATGTATTTTTTCCTTCTCATTCACATGGCGATCAGTAGCATATGGGTTGTTCAGGGTTGCTCCACCATGCATTCGATAAAGCATCCCTTTTTCTTCTAAAAATTTAAGATCTTTTCGAATGGTTACAGAAGATACATTCAGCTCATCACACAGTACCTGACTTTTAACCTGACCCTCTTGATTAATTTTATCGATTATTTTTTTATGTCTTTCTACTGTATTCATTCTAATTTAGATGATTTAAAATTTAGCTTCAATAATATTCTTTGTCTCCATTGCAAGAACAGCGATGAAATTGTTTACTAATTTAGGTAAAATAATAAATAAACTATTTTCTATAAATTTTCCAGGCATATTTGGGAAGTGTCCTTTAAGTAATCCTATTGCACTTCTTTTTTTCCAACCCTAAAAAATTTCAGCCTAACACAGTTCTATCTCCTTCTCTAATTTCCGCCGAAATATATCTTGCTTAAAATAAGCCTGATATTTTTAATTTTAAAAAGCGAAGTAAATCCGGGGCTTATTTCAGACTTCTGAAAAATATGGTAAACACTATAAAATTACAATAACTAGTGCTTCTTCCAGATAAAGAAACAGGCTATTTGTTAATGAGCCAAAAGGCTCTGCTTTTACGAAAAAGCAAAAAGTCCGCAGCTTTCGCTGCAGACTTTTTGCTTTAAGTGACCCCGGCAGGATTCAAACCTGCAACCCTCAGAGCCGAAATCTGATGCGCTATTCAGTTGCGCCACGGGGCCTTTCAGTTATCAGTTATCAGTTATCAGTTATCAGTTATCAAAGCTGAAAAATATTTTTCACTCCGAACTATGAACTCCACACTTTCTAACTCAGCTTTCTTTTTACAATTGTCGAAATGGTCTTTCCATCAGCCTTACCTGCCAGTTCTTTGCTGGCGAGTCCCATCACTTTTCCCATATCCTGCATTCCGCTGGCTCCGGTTTTGGCGATGATCTCATCTACTTTTGTCTCGATCTCCTCTTCACTCATCTGCTCAGGCAGGAATTGTTCAATTACCGCGGCCTGTTTTTCTTCGGGCTCAGCAAGGTCTTCCCGACCCTGTTCACGGTAAATGGTGGCACTTTCCTTACGCTGTTTTACCAGCTTCTGCAAAAGCTTCATTTCCTCATCCTCACTAAGTCCGTCTTTAGAAGAGCTTTCGGTATTTGCCAGTAAAATGGCACTTTTAACCGCACGAAGCGCTTCCAGCTTGCCGCTGTCTTTCGCTTTCATCGCGGCTTTCATCTCGGCCATTACCTTATCCTGTAAACTCATAATCCTAAAAATTATGCTGCGAAGATAAAATTTTCTGATCGAATAAACCACTTATTTATGCCTTCAAAATTAAGTATCTTGGAATCCCAAAAATTCTGATAACATGAACAGGTCAAAATTTCTTATTCTATTGCTTTTATTACCTCTGCAAACTCTTTTAGCTCAGGAAGTTTATGTAGATAGCCTCTATAAAGTACAACCTCCAGTCACAAAAACCTATGCCGAAAAGCAGGGCGAAAAACTGATCGTCGACATTTATCAGCCTGAAAATTCGGTTAAAGAACGACCCTTAATCGTCTTTATGCACGGTGGAGGATTCGCCGGCGGAAGTCCAAAAAACCCGCAGGAGGTAAGATTTGCCACAACAGCCGCGGCCAAAGGTTATAATGTCGCCCTTATATCTTATCGCTTAACGCGGAAAAATAAATCTTTTGGTTGCGATTTTGAGGCTGACGGAAAAATCAAAACATTTCAGCTTGCTGCCGAGGATTTTATGGATGCCGTTAAATATCTGAAAGATCATGCCGCTGAGTTTTCTATTGATGAAAGTAACATTATCGCCGGTGGCAGCAGTGCCGGAGCCGAAGCGGTGTTGGATGCACTTTACAATCCGCAGCTGATGTTTGGCCCCGATAATCCCTATAAAGACATTCATTTTTCGGCAGTAATTTCACTTGCCGGAGCGATTGCAGACGTCCGTTATCTCACCGAAAAACAGGCAATTCCCGGGTTATTTTTCCACGGAACGGCAGACCAGCTCGTGCCTTATGCCACGGCCGCGCATCATTACTGTGATCCTTCCGAACCCGGCTATCTCATTCTCGACGGCGCGAAAACGATCACCGAAAAACTTCAGAAACTGGATACTTCTTACTTATTTTTCTCATTTGACGGAGCCGGACATGAGATTTCAGGAATGCCTTTCGACTATTTCCCGCAGTTATTTAGGTTTCTTAAAAATGTAGTATTCGATAATATGAAAATTCAGACTCACATCTATAAATAACAGCACATGAAAAAAACCATCACTTTCATCATTTTCAGTTTTCTTTTTTCCATAGCTATTGCCCAGGAAACGAAATGGTATAAAGGCAATCTGCACACTCATTCATACTGGAGCGACGGGGATGAATTTCCCGAGATGGTCATGGAATGGTATAAAGATCATGGCTACCAGTTCGTGGCCCTTTCTGATCATAACATCATCGCCGAAGGTGAAAAATGGAAAAGTATTTCCAAGGATACGCTCTATCGGAATGCTTTTCAGGATTATCTCGAAAAATATGGGGAAGACTGGGTAAATTATAAAAAAGAAGGCAATGAACTGACCGTGAAATTGAAAACCCTGAAAGATTTTTGTCCGCTTTTCGAGGAATCCGATAAGTTCCTGATCTTAAAGGCTGAGGAGGTCACCTCCTACCTGGACGATAAAGCCGTGCATATGGGCGCGATAAATATTCAGAACGTAATTCAGCCCAAAGAAGGCAATACCATCGTGGAACTGATTCAGAATAACCTGGACGCGATCAGGCAGCAGAGTGAAGAAACAGGTCAGCCCATTCTGCAGCACCTCAACCATCCCAATTTCACCTATGCCATAGGCGCGAACGACATTATCAAACTAAACGGTGAACGTTTTTTTGAAGTTTTCAATGGCCATCCGCTGGTAAACAATTATGGAGACAGTATTCACGAGAGCACCGAAGAAATTTGGGACCGCGTGAATATCGCCTATAAGAATATGGACAAGCCTTTGTTACTGGGAATCGCTACAGATGACAGTCACAACTATCATAAATTTGGCTCGAGATACAGCAATGCAGGCCGGGGCTGGGTGGAAGTAAAAGCAACAGAACTTACTCCGGAGGCCATTATTAATTCCCTCGAAGCCGGAGATTTTTATGCCAGTACGGGAGTTAGCCTTAAAAGAGTTGAATTTAAAAACAACCAACTTTCTGTTGAAGTGAAACCGGAAGAAAAGGTGCATTATGAGATTCGATTTATTGGTGTAAGAAAAGGAACCATGAAAAGTGAGGTTCTCAAAACTGTGGAAGGCCGTGAAGCTTCCTATCAAATTCCGCCGGATGTCCTGTTCGTAAGAGCCAAGATCATTTCAGATAAAACAAAGAAAAATCCTTACCAGGAAGGCGACAGGGAAGTCGCCTGGACACAGCCGGTTTCTCCAGAATAAATGTTTATGAAATATCAAAAATCACTTTTCGTCGTTTTTATCTTTTTTGCGTGTTCAGTTTCCTTTGGACAGCGCCTGGTGAAAACCATCAATTCGGGATGGGAATTCAGGCTGGAGAAAGATTCCATTTCAAAAACGGTCAATATTCCCCATACCTGGAATGCGAAAGATGCTTTTAAGGAAGACGGGAATTATTTCCGCGGAAAGGGCATTTATTCCAAAGATATCTTCATTCCAGAAAATGAGGAGAATAAGGCTGTTTTTATTCATTTTGAAGGCTCCAACCAGTTAACCGAAGTTTTTATAAACGGAAAAAAGGCCGGAAAGCATATTGGCGGTTATACCGGATTTATCTTCGATATTTCAGATTTTCTGGTGTTTGGGAAACTGAACAAATTCCGAATAGAGGTCGATAACTCATACAATAAAGATATTCCGCCTTTGGAAGCCGATTTCAATTTTTACGGCGGAATCTATCGCGACCTTGAACTGGTGATTACCGGGAAATCGCATTTTAAAATGGAAGGACAGGCCGCCGGAAACCTTCTGATCAAAACTCCGCGGATTTCCGGGGAACGTGCCAGCATAAATCTTGAAGGGGAACTCGTGCGAAATCCCGAAGACAAAAAGCTTCAAATTGAAGTCGAAATTCTGGATCCTGACGGAAAAACAGTCCTTCAGAAAAAGAATAATATTTCGGGGAAAACAGCCGAGTTTTCTTATGATTTCGAAATTGAAGATCCCGTACTCTGGTCACCCGATGCTCCGAATCTTTATATGCTGAAAGCCTCTTTAAAAGATCAAAATGGTGAAATAGTAGATTCCTATTCCTCAAAATTTGGCTGCCGCTGGTTTCGGGTCGATCCCGAAAAAGGATTTTTCCTCAACGGAAAACACCTAAAACTGATCGGTGCTAACCGACACCAGGATTTTGAAGGCCTGGGAAATGCGCTTCCGAATTTCATCCATCGCAAAGATTATAAAATGATAAGGGAAATGGGCAGCAATTTTGTTCGACTCGCCCATTATCCGCAGGACCCTGAGGTTTATCGAATGTGTGATGAACTTGGGTTACTGGTCTGGACCGAAGTGCCTGTAATCAATGATGTGACAGCTTCGGATGCCTATCATCAAAACGCGGTGGGCATGCAGCAGGAGCAGATCCAGCAGCTCTACAACCATCCGTCCATCGTTTTCTGGGGCTATATGAATGAGATCTTTATCAGGCTCGTTTTCAACCGCGATATGACCGAAGCTGAAAAGCAAGCAAAAATCAAAACCAGTGTTCAAATGGCAAAAGAACTGGAAGCGGCTACTAAGAAACTCGACACCACCAGGCTAACGGTGATGGCATTACATGAAAATGAGCTTTATAACACTTCCAAAATCGCTGATATTCCCGATGCCATTGGCTGGAATTTATATTTTGGATGGTACTCCCCCGGACTTGAAAACCTTGGGAAATTTCTGGACAAACAGCATCAGAAATATCCAGACCGGCCACTGATCATTTCGGAATACGGTCCGGGAAGCGACAGCCGAATCCAGACCAATGAACCAAAACCCTGGGATTTCAGCGAAGCTTACCAGCTGAAAAGTCATGTGAGCTATATCAATCAGGTGATGGAGCGGCCGTATATGTTGGGAATGACGGCCTGGAATTTTGCCGATTTCGGTTCTTCGGGAAGGCAGGATACCCGGCCCCGAATCAACCAGAAAGGCCTGGTAAACTTCAATCGCGAACCCAAGGATATCTATTATTATTATAAGGCCCGACTTTCTGAAGAGGATTTTGCCTATATCGCCGGCAGGAATTTCCAGAACAGGTTTATCCATCGGAATGATTCTGTCAAGATCAGGGTTTTTGCAAATACTGAAAATGTTGAGTTAATTACCGATGGGAAAATTTCAAAAACTGAAAATATTAAGGATAATATCGCTGTTTTTAATCTTGCTCTTTCGGAAGGAGAACACCGGCTGACCGCAAAAGCGGGAAATTCAGAATTTCAGCGAAAAATCAATGTCCACTTCCGTGAAGACCTGCTGAAAGATATTGAACAGAATTCCATCAGTATCAATATGGGAGCGCATTCCGATTTTATCGATGAAAAGACCGGCGAGATCTGGATCAGTGATCAGCCATACAAGGATAATTCTTTCGGCTATACCGGCGGAAAAGATTACCAGGAATCGGCCTCAAAATTCCAGGGCACGGCAGCGAATATTAAGAATACCGAAAATGATCCGCTTTTCCAGACAATGAGGGAAGGCATCGAATCTTATCATTTTGATACCGAAAAAGGAAAGTTTAAGATTTCCCTGTTCTTTACCGAGCCCAATCGTTCGGCTTCCACAGAGAATATCTATAATTTAAGTAACGAGAATAAGATTGCTACTGAAGGCGCGAGGGTATTTGACATCGTGATCAATGGAAGAAAAGTAGAACAAAAGCTCAATCTGGCCGCCGAATACGGGATTCTGCAGGCGGTGGAAATCGATTATGAAATTTGGAGCGAAGATGGGATTAGTATCGAGTTCAATCCCGAGAAAGGAAAACCTATTCTGAGTGCTCTCCGGTTGGAAAAATTATAAAAAAAGCCCCGAACTTCCATAGAAGTTTCGGGACTCATACCAACTAAAACTACATTATTTTTCGAAGACAAAACTGCCGTCAAAGTCTTCGGCGGAAGAACCTGCTACAGAGAATTCAAATTCCCCGGGTTCTGCCACGTATTCTAAATCGTAATTGTAAAACTTAAGATCTTCAGGAGTGACGGTAAAAGTCACCGTTTTCGACTCTCCTTTTTTCAGGAATATCTTTTTGAAAGCCTTCAATTCTTTCACCGGCGGCGTGATGCTGCGCACCACATCGTGAAGATAAAGCTGCACCACTTCCTCCCCATCATAATTACCGGTATTGGTGATTTTGGCGGTGATTTCCAGGGAACCATCGGCATTTAATTTATCGGAACTCGCTTTTACATCTTCATATTTGAAATCGGTATAACTCAGGCCATATCCAAAAGGCAGTAATGGCGTGTTTGGCGAATCAAGATAATTTGAACGGAATTTCTGAAATTCATCTGATGAAGCAGGCCTTCCGGTGGATTTATGACGATAGTAAACAGGAATCTGCCCAACACTTCTCGGCCAGCTTGCGGTAAGTTTACCTGACGGATTATAATCTCCAAAAACAACATCGGCTACCGCGTTCCCGGCTTCCACTCCAGGAAACCAGATCTGCAGGATGCTCACCGGCAATTTCATTTCTTCGGAAATATCCAAAGGTCTTCCGCTCATTAAAAGCAGTACCACGGGTTTTCCGGTATCGACAAGCGCATGAATCAGTTTTTTCTGACTATCGGGAATTGTAATATCGGTTCTGCTGGCCGATTCTCCGGTCATTTCAGAAGCTTCACCGACCACGGCCAGGATCACATCTGAATTTTTAGCAACATCCAGCGCTTCTTTCAGCAAAATTTCGGGAGTTTTTATCACTTATCGAAACCCTTTCTCCAAAAACATTCACATTTTTAGCCAGGGTGGTATCGTTGGTGATATTCGCTCCTTTCGCATAGGTGATCTTCGCATTGGGAGCCGCTTTTTTAAATCCGTCTAAAATTGGAATGGATTCGGAAGAATCTCCGGTAGGCGCCCAGGTTCCCAGCATATTGCTCTTGTTGTTCGCGAGTGGACCGATAAGCGCGATCCTGGCATTCTTTTTCAGCGGAAGCACATTTTGGTGCTTTTTCAGCAGAACAAAGGAATGAGCCGCCATTTTCCGGGCAAAATCACGATGCCCCTGATTTAAAATATCTTTTTCAGGCCTCTTTTCATCGAGGTATTTATAAGGATCTTCAAAGAGTCCCAGTTTGTATTTAGCTTCCAGGATCCTTCTGGCTGCCGTGGTGATGGTTTCTTCGGAAACTTTTCCTTCCTGCACCGATTTTTTCAGGGTAGTAAGAAATCCTTCCCCGACCATATCCATATCGAGACCGGCATTGACAGCTCTTGCTGAGACATTTTGCAGGTCGCCAATTCCATGCGCGATCATTTCGTTCACTGAAGTATAATCTGATACCACAAATCCGTCAAAACCCCAGCGATCCCGAAGCAGATCGGTCAAAAGCCACTTATTGGCAGAAGCGGGAACACCATCCACATCATTAAACGAACTCATTACAGAGCCCACACCGGCATCTACCGCCGCTTTATATGGTGGCAGGTATTCATTGAACATTTTAATTCGGCTCATATCAACCGAATTATAATCACGGCCGGCTTCGGCTGCACCGTAAAGCGCAAAATGTTTCACCGTGGCGATCATGGTTTCAGGATTGGTAAGATCTTCTCCCTGATAACCATGAACCATAGCTTTTGCGATCTGGGAACCGAGGTAAGGATCTTCCCCGGCGCCTTCAGCGATACGTCCCCAGCGAGGATCACGCGCGATATCTACCATTGGAGAGAAGTTCCAGTTAATACCATCAGCGGTAGCTTCCTGCGCGGCAATTTCAGCGGCATGTTTGATCATTTCCATATCCCAGCTTGATGCAGTTCCCAAAGGAATGGGAAAAGTAGTTTTGTATCCATGAATAACATCAGATCCTATCAATAACGGAATTCCCAAACGGGTATCGTTCACGGCAAATTCCTGAGCTACCCTGATCTTCTCCGGGCCGGCTACTCCGAATAATCCGCCTACTTCTCCTGCTTTGATCTTACTTTCCACATCCTTGCTTACCACCTCGCCTGTCGCTACTCCTCCACCGGGAGTCAACAGGTTCAACTGACCTATTTTTTCTTCCAGAGTCATTTTCGATAAGAGTTCTTCCACTTTTGGTATTCGCTCCTGGGAGTGCAACAGCGATATTCCGAATAGTAAAATCACCGATATCGATACATAGATTTTTTTCATTTCAATTATTTTTTTATTCAGAAAACAACTTACCTGATCAATTTCTAATTAAATTATAGTCTGTCTTATTTCTTCTAATTTTCAGAATCTTCCTGGTTCATTTTATACGAAAACAGCCAGTCTAAAAGGTCACATTCAGCAAAAGCCGAATCCCAGCTGTTATGGTTTGCCTCTTTATATAATCGAAGACTCGCATTTCCTCCATTTTTATTAATTGCAGCAGCCATATCTTTTGAAAATTTCGGAGGCACCACATTGTCCTGTAAGCCGTGAAATATCCGTATTGGAAGGTTTTTCCTGTAATTTCCGGCGGTTTCAGGCTGGGCAGCCCCGCAAATCGCGATCGCGGCAGCAAACATTTCAGGCTTACGGGCAAGAAGTTCAAAAGTACCCATTCCGCCCATGGAGAGTCCGCCGAGATAGATTCGATCTTTATCAACGAATGATCTTTCAGAAACCGAATCCATCAGCTTCATCACCATTTTCATTGCCTGAGTAGAGCCTTCTTCAAAATGAAAATCGAATTTCAGGGGAAACTGATCGCGATCCACCTCCACATTCGCCCAGTAATCATCTTTGGGACACTGGGGAAAAATAACTACCGCGGGAAATTGTTCCCTGTTTTCCTTTTTCAGAAAAAGATCTGCTCCATGAACCAGTTGGGATTCATTATCATTTCCGCGTTCGCCGGCCCCATGAAGAAATAAGACCAGGGGATAACTATTTTCTTCGGAAAAATCTTTTGGGTACAGAATGCGATAATTCAACGAATCACCATTCTGAATAAATGTTTCATATTCAAATTCCTGCGCCTGATCCTGTGCAATAATGGAAAGTGGCGCAATAAGAAATACGCCAGCCATCATGCTTAGAAAAAATTTTAGTCTATTCATCATATTTAAAACCTAGTTTATCAAGTCCTTTTTGAACTTCAGGAGCACCCATAAAAAGATCCCAGATCAAACCAGACCTGTAATTTTCTATCATTACCACCTGCGGCCCCTGATCGATTGCCAGATACCTCTGCGCAACCCATTTTTCACCATTTTCCAGGCTGTAAGCATCATAAAAACCTGCGGGACCCCAGAGCAAATCATGAAGGTCTGTATAAAAAAACCGGATGGCTCGCAGTGATTTTTCGGGAGTATAAGGGATGGAACTTACCGCTGCAGTGGGAGAAACCACTCCGCGATCGTCATCGGGAGAATGAGCGGCATAGCCTACGCTTCCATCCTCATTTTTTGTGTAGCTGGCGGTTAAACCCCAGGATTCTTCGGAATAAGTATCGAAATTCTTTGGATTTTCCTGGGTATATTCATAATTGATATTGGAATGATTCACGTTCAGGTCCCAATAATTCGCATATTTATCTGAAAGTTTTTTAGGGTTCAAGCCCAGGTAGGAGTAATGCGACCAGAACAACGGCCCTCCTTTATTTCCGCCGGTATTATGTTTGAGAATCAGCGGAATCCCGTAGGCCGTGGTATCGGTGGTTATTTTTCCCCCTCTTGCCCAGCCTTCGTGGTAAACCTCGGGTTTTATGGAATACTTTGGAGATGAAGCCGCCATCACATAAGTGATCAGGCATTCATTATAACCTTCTATTTTAAAGTTCTTTTCAAATTTATAATCGGGAGACCAGTGCCAGAAAATGCCATTTTTATTATTGGTGTACCAGTTCCATTCAATTCCGCGCCATAAATCATCATATCTTTTGGCCAGTTTTTGTTCTTCTTCATTTCCATTTTTGAAATACTCACGAACGACAATAAAACCTTCCGCCAAAAATGAAGTTTCCACGATGTCCCCGCCGTTGTCTTTTGAACCTTCTGAACCAAAAGACCGTGTCTTCGCCGTTTCACCATTGATCCAGTGTGGCCAGGCACCATGATATCGAGGTGTTTTTTCAAGAAAAGAGGCGATTTTATTAAATCTTGCAACGGCAGAGTCGCGATTGATAAACCCGCGATCCACACCGGCAATTATTCCCATAAGACCAAATCCTGTTCCGCCAGTGGTAACTATGGCCGGGTCATTCTTTGGATATTTACCATCGGGATGAAAACGTTCACGAGCCATGCCGCTATTCGGTTCGGCATAATCCCAGAAATATTTTAGGGTTTGTTTCTGAACAGTGTCTAACAAAGCCTCTTCAGATATCTTCAGAGAATCCTGTTGCGCAGTATCAATAGCTTCAGAATCTTCAGATTGTTTTTTTCCATCCCCGCAGGAAGTCATTAATAAAGTTGCGGAAATCAGTGGAAAAATTAGTTTTTTGAGCATTGTAATTTTTTTTGGTTAGTAAGTGAATCCCAGTTTGTCCAGCCCGGACTGCACGTCCTCATCGGCCATAAAGAGATTCCATAATAATTGACTTCGGTAATTTTCGATCATGGCCACAATCGGTCCCTGATCTATTGCCAGATATCCATTGGCTACCCAGTTATGTTCTTCGGAAAAAGCATCATAAAATCCATAATCACCCCATAACTGATCGCCCAGATCTTCATAAAAATGTCGCAATGCAGCCATAGATTTGTCGGGAGTGTAGGGAAAAGAAGATAACGCGGCAGTTGGAGTGATCACTCCAAGATCATTGGTAGGGCTATGAGCCGCGTAACCTTCATAACTATCGGAAGCCGTTAGGCCCCAGGAATCTGCTCCGTAACCTTCATAATCCTTCGGGTTTTCGACACAGTAATTATAATTGATCAATGTGTGGGAAGTATTCTGATTCCAGTAATTAGCATACTGATCCTGCAGGTTTCGCGGATCCAGACCAATAAATGAATAATGACTAAAGAACAAGGGACCGCCATATGGAGGGCCTAAAGGCAAATCGATCCCGTAATAACTTCTGCTGGTAACAATATTTCCGTTTGAAGCCCAGCCCTGGGTATAAACTTCCTGGCTAATAGGATGTGTAGGTGATGAAGCGGCAAGCACATAAACGATCAATGCTTCGTTCCAGCCTTTGATCTCCATCCCGATCTGGAAATTATATACCGGTGACCAGTGCCAGTAAAGCACATTATCCCCATTGGTATACCAGTCCCATTCCACATTTTCCCAAAGAGCGGTGATACGATCTCTTATAGCTGTTTCCTCCTCACCCGAAGCATCGAAGAACTGTCGGTTGATCAAAAGACCTTCCATTAAAAAGGCAGTTTCCACAAGATCTCCGCCATCGTCATTAGTGCTAAAAGGTCGGGTTTCGGCAGTATTTCCAAGGTACCAATGTGAAAAAGCACCATGATAAGTTGGAACGGTTTCCAGAAAATCAAGAATCTTTTCAAGCCTCGTGACAGCCTCTTCGCGGGTGATCCAGCCTCTTTGAACCGCTGCTGGAAAAGAAGCAATTCCAAACCCGCTCCCGCCGGTCGTTACAATATTTGGAGACTGACCGCCGTAGGCATTATCCTGGGAACGCTCGCGGGCCATTCCACTATTGGGTTGGGCGAAATCCCAGAAGTAATTGAAAGTCTTCTCCTGGACCAGATCCAGCAATTCTTCATCGGTAAGAGAAGGGGTCTCATTTTCTCCGCCCTCTTTTGGAGGGTTGGGATTATATGGCTCCTGATAGCCGGGGCCATTATCTTTTGAACAGGAAATGCCCGTTGCGACTATCAAAACCAGTATTAGTATCCTTTTTATTCTTTTATACATACCGATATTTTTCGTCATTTTCAGCGGCAAAGAGTCAAAATTTTTTTGAAAAAGAATTCTTTCACAGCCATAAAAGCTGTATTTAAATAAAGTTCCGGCAGAAATTCTGCCGGAACTTTATCATTTTTATTCAGCAGTATTCATAGCTGCCTGGATCTCTTCCTGATTCAGTACCTTGTTATAGAATTTTAAATTATCCATAAAGCTTTGGTCTGACAGATGGTTCCATTCGGTAAAGCGGGGTGCTCCAGACATGATGGAAACCAGGTCGGTTCCTGTCCAGTCAATTGGTGCAGTTAAAGCACTTGTGTTCACCGCTTCACCATTGATATAAATTGTTGTTTGAGTCTTCGAAATTGTAAAGGCAACAAAAACCCATTCATCTGCAGTAGCATCGATCACACCACCATCGTTCCAGCTCTCAGCGGCTCCAGTTCCAACGTTTAATTTAATACGCTGTTCATCAGCATTTCCTTCACGGAAAAGACGGAAACCGCTGGTACGCTTATTCTGAGCATCTGGATGCTCAGTATCTTCAGGACCGATTGTGATTATACCTGCACGATCAGGATCAGGATTAACTTTATACCAAAAAGTTCCGGTAAATTCCTGGGAAAGCAGGCCCTCTGAAGGCATGGTGAGGTAAGAGTCGGCTGCGCCCGCATAGGCATCAGTTCCCACTTTTGCCTCACCGGCAAAACCAGGATCCCCTACCACAGTAACTTCACGATTAGAGGCTTCGTCTTTATAATCACCATCAAAAGGCATATGCAGGGTAACCGCTGAAGCATTGATAAGTGCCTGGATTTCTTCCTGGGTTAAAGCATGATCAAAGAATCTCAATTCGTCAATCGGGCTACTCTCATATTTATGATCCCAGTAACTGAAAGTTTCCCCTCCTGATCCAATAGTGAGTTTTTCAACTCCGGTCCAATCTATTGGTGCAGCCAGGGTTCCAGTATTCATGAGATTACCGTCAAAGTAAATTTTTGTCTCTGTTGGAGAAACTGTAACTGTAACATAAACCCAGTCTCCCGTATTCACATCCAGAGCTCCTCCATCATTCCAGCTTTCAGCGGCACCGGTTCCTACATTAAGTTTAATAGTTTGTTGGTCAGCACTTCCTTCACGGAATAATCTGAATCCCTGAGTACGATTTTCATCGGCACCGGCGACCAGAATTCCCGCTCTACCAGGATCTCCTTTCACTTTATACCAAAAAGCGGCGGTGAATTCCTGGCCGAGAAAATCTTCAGCCAAAGGATAAGTTATATAAGAATCAGGCGCTCCTTTATAGGCAGCAGTACCAAGGAATGCATTATTGGTGAAACCGGGGGTTCCCACTTCATCTGCAGTTTTCAACGTAACCAGATCGGTATAATCCCCATCAAAAGGCATATAGAAAATTTCGCCTGAAAATTTAGGAGTATACGGCGGTTCTTTACTGAAATTTACGGTTTGAGTGGTAGTATTACCAGCCATATCGGTTGCCTTTATGGTAACAGTATGCTCTCCATTGGCTAAATTATCGTAAGGTACGGTAGCTTTCACTATACGGTAATCTGTGAATTCATTCATGGTAGTTACCGCATTTCCATCTACCATTATTTCGATGTTATCAACTTCTATATCATCGGTTACTTCAAATTTAATATTGATAGAAGTAGTTTCTTCTATGACCTTTATGGTAGTGCCTTCCAGGGGATAACTGATACTGATCTCAGGCGCACCGGCATCAGCACCGGCATCGACTTCTGTAATAGGATCAATATTATCATAATCGCATGAAGCAAGAAGAAATATCGTCAGAAGTAATCCTAAGAATTTAAATTTTGAATATTTCATGTTTTATTAGTTTAAATCTCTTAATACATCGTTCATCACAGAATTCATATCTACTGCGGTAGCTTCCAGCGGCAAGGCATCAACCTGCGCCTGAGGATATGGTAAATACTCGTCGGCCTGGGTGAAAGTTCTTCCTCCATAGCTCAATTCGTCATAATTATTCAAACGAATCATATCGTAATAGCGAATTCCCCATTCCATTGCCAGTTCGGCAAATTTTTCATCCATCACCTGCTGGTGGGTTACACCAGAAAGCGGAGATAATCCGGCTCTTGCTCTTACAAGATTCACTGCCTGATCGGCGGTCATTCCATTCCCGCTAGCTCCCTGAGTCAGGGCCTCGGCATACATCAAAAGGATTTCAGCATATCTTATCACAATATAATTCTTACCGGCACCATAACTATTTCGGTTCTCTGTTAATTGAGTGGAAGGCAAATATTGTTTACCACTTACATACATTTCCCTGGCGAAATCATTCAGTTCATCACCAGATCTTGTAGTACTGCTTACGAAAGATGGAAGATCGGTATATCCATCTTCTTCAAGAGCGGTGATTCCCCTGGGAGTAAAAAGCACACTGGTTTCAAGGCGTGTGGTCTCATTTCGATCCAGCATAAATTCTATATACTTCATACTTGGTTCAAAGAATCCCCATCCACCTTCGGCATTTTCCCTGGCGGGATCCCATCCCTGGGGACCAAATGGAGCATATAGATGATAAAATGCATCTCCTGTTTCATTGCCATAATCTGAATATTGCAGTTCCAGAAGGCTTTCATTGCTTAATTCTCCGGGTTTTTTAAACAACTGGTAAAAATCAGGGTATAATTCAAATAATCCGGAGTTGATTATAGCCCCGGTCGCATCGGCAACCGCCTGGTAATTCTCAAGTTCCTGATTGGCGAGCGCTTTAATAGCGTAAGCCGTATATTTCGTCACTCCACCGGGAATATCGGTTCGCTGGTTTGGCCGCTGATCGGGAAGATTAGGAATAGCCATATCCATTTGATCAGAAATCCACTGCATAACCTCTTCTTTAGATGAAGGCCCGTCACCAATTTCTTCCAGCGGTTGGTTGGTAGTGATAATAAAGATATCTTCCCAGGTCCTGGCGAGGTTCAGGTGAAACCAGGCCCTAAGTACCATGATTTCTGAAATATATTGCTCTGCCCGTTTGGTGTCCTGCTCGTTAGCATATTCTTCAAACTTTTCAATTTGCTGAATAGCTGTGTTCATATTGATTATATCATTATAGTGCACATTCCAAAGGGAATTGTACATCCAGTAATCTTTGGAATACTGATATTGATCGGTATCGGCATAAGGCTGCTGATCTCCCAAACCTCCTGCATTCACATCGTCACCTCTTACCGAAAGCAATAAAGGTTCTTCCCAACCCCTTGTATATAACTCATAATAGGCACCGATTAAGGGTTCTATCATATCCTCGGTGTTTGTATAATCCAGGTCACCTGTGTTAAGCTGACCTTCCTGCGTATCGAGTTTGTCACTACAGGAAATGGTCGTAGCGATACAAATCAATGCGAATACGCTTAAGAATACTTTGTGTTGAATATTTTTCATATCGCGTTTTTTTAAATTTTGACGTTTAATCCTACAGTATAGGTAGCGGGAACCGGATAAGTTTGCCTGTCTACACCGTTTGGAACTTCAGGAGTAAAACCATTGTAATTAAAGAAAGTGAAGGGTTTTTCTGCTGTAAAATAGATTCTTACCTGCGGTAAAGCTTCAGATTGCAAGGTATAACCTACCTGCATATTCTGAATTCTGAAGAAATCACCATCTTCAATCCAGAAATCACTTAATTTCTGGTTCCATGCTTTTCTTAAACCGGCAGATGATGGATAGGTATTACTGGTACCTTCTCCATGC
Source organism: uncultured Flavobacteriaceae bacterium (assembly GCA_963741865.1). GTDB lineage: Bacteria > Bacteroidota > Bacteroidia > Flavobacteriales > Flavobacteriaceae > Christiangramia. The sequence continues at coordinate 585,231 of CAVUJP010000017.1, read as the reverse complement.
CATCTGTTAATAGCCAGATCAGCATCCATATTGGTGTCCTGGGTAAAGATGATCTCTCCTCTTTTTCGATTAAGGATTTGATTACCCGCCTGTCCGTAGAAATTCATAGAAAAATCAAAGGCTTTGTAATTCACACTGATATTTCCACCGAAAGTATAATCAGGAAGGAATGAACCAAGAATCCTTCTATCTGCATCGTCAATCACACCATCACCATTCTGGTCTTTATAGATCAAATCTCCCGGTGCAAGGCCATTTGCCTCTGCCACTGGATCGGCATTGATCTCTGCCTGATTTTGATAAACTCCCACTCTTTCATAGCCATAGAATGCAAAAAGAGGGCCGCCTTCAATGGTTCGCTGACGGAATTCTGCACTACCTGCATCAATATATCCGCTTTCATTCTGAATATCAATAGCTTCATTATCAAGTGTTGTAAAGTTTGCACCGATACTATAGCTAAAATCATCAGATACAGACTGATTCCAATTGAGATTTAACTCCAGACCTTTATTTCTAATTGTGCCCGAATTCTGGTTAATGCTACGATTAACTATCGGAATAAAAACCGGCATGATCGCATCATGCGTGTCTCTTATATAGTAATCGGCATCTAAAGTCAATCTACTGTCGAGTGTCTCCAAATTGATCCCGAAGTTTTTCTCCTCGATAACTTCCCAGGTATTGTTGGAGAAGACAGTAGAAGAAGTTGTTCCCGTTCTTGGAGAATCCCCAAGTGGAACAGAAATTACTGAAGTAGTATTGGAGCCTGCACTGGCAGCTACATTATCATTACCGAGTTTACCCCAGCTGGCTCTTAACTTTAGAAAATCAAGAAAATCGACATTCTCCATAAAATTTTCTTCTGAAATCACCCATCCCAGACCTACAGAAGGAAAATAACCCCATGGATCTCTCGTAAATTTCGAAGAACCATCTGCTCTCATCGTACCATAGAGGAGATATTTATCAGCGTAATTATATGCCAGACGACCAAAATAAGAGAAGCCATAATATCTTCTTCCTATTTCGTTCACATTATTGCTAAAAGATTCGGGATCGGCAAAATCAAGGTACCAGCTCGATTCCAACTGGATTCCTTTGATATCGGTTCCGGTAGCTGAAAATTTGTTTTCTGCTTCGTCCCTATAAGAGGTACCGGCCATAAGAGTAAACTCATGATCCCCAATATTATCATTATAGGTTAATATATTATCCCAGTATTGTTTTGAAAAAGTATTATTAGCCCGTGTAATTCCCGAAAGGCGTTCAACATTATTTCCCAGAGTGAATGGGAGATTCACATAACGCTCTTCCAGCGCAGCGAAGTTATGACTATAGGTAGACTTAAAGTCCAGTTTATCTGGGATAATATCTACCTGAACATACATACTCGCCAGAATTTTTCTAATCTTCAACCTGTTGATATTGTATTCCATATCTGGAAATGGATTTTGGGTGCTACGATAACCCAAAAGCTGAGCATTTGAATATTGTACCGGAGAAGCTTCTGTATTCATGGGATCAATTACCGGCATGATAGGCGTAGCGAAATAAGCCTTGAACCAGGCCGAATTTTCAGGTGTAAATTTTGTCGCATTACTAAAAATAGTATTCACACCGGCCTTTACCCTATCAGAAATATTTACATCAATCTTGGAACGAATATTAAAACGTTCATATTCGTTCTTCATATCAAGAACCCCTTCCTGGTCGAAATAGTTAGTTCCAACAGAATAAGAAACATGTTCACCACCACCGCTTACTCCTAGGCTATGGCTTTGAATGATTCCGTCACGAAGAATTTCCTTATACCAGTCTGTATTAACAGCAGGAACATTGGGATTTATATGGCTTCTTCCAAATCGTTGCATCGCATTTAAGATATACTGCACATCTGCATCAGAACCGGATTCATAGGCCATTGTTGTGAACTGTTCGGCATTGGCCATTTTTACGATGTTCTGTGCATGCTGTATTCCTGTATAACCATCATACTCGAATTGTGGTTTCTGGTTAAGATGACCAGATTTTGTTTCTATAATCACAACTCCGTTCGCCGCTCTTACACCGTAAATAGCAGAAGAAGAAGCATCCTTCAGGATATTGATAGACTTAATGTCTTTTGTATTAAGAAAATCTATGTTATCATATAAAGTCCCATCAACCACATATAATACGTTCGTAGCGTCACCATAAGTTCCAAGCCCCCTGATTCGCACTGTAGGAGAATCGCCGGGAGTACCATCACTTACGATCTGTACACCACTTACCTTCCCCTGTAAAGACTGCATCACATTGGATGTTGGTGTTTTTTCGATCTCTTCGGAATCAACCGTGGCGATAGAACCGGTAAGATCTCTTTTTTTCTGGGTACCATAACCAACTACCACAACTTCGTCAAGCTGGCTGGTGTCTTCCTGAAGTTCTACAACGTATTTGTTGGTGTCGGTAATATCAAACTCTTTGGTTTGAAAACCGAGGAAGCTTACTTCGAACTGATCCCCGACCTCTACGTTTTCCAGAGTAAATTTTCCGTCGAAATCGGTTACATCGAAAATGTCTTTCCCGAGAACCTTTACCTGGGCACCCGGTAAAGGCATCCCGTTAGCATCGGTAACGGTCCCGGTAATTGTTTGTTGCTGTGCAAATCCGAGGCTGGTAAAAGCCAAAAAAATAAGACAGCTAAAGAATAGTTTTACATTCATACTCGTTAGGTGTTTTAGCTTAATAGTAACTTGAAAGATACAGCTGATGTAAAAATTATCGCAAACGTTGTAGTACATAACTATTACATCAAACTGTTTTACCGATTAATTCTCTGATTATCAGTGTTTATAAAAATCTTTTGAAGTATGATTTTCACAAAATTTAAACATTCTGATGTAGTAATGTTGTGGTATAAAATCAACAAATATTAGGGGCAGGAATAATGAATCAGAAATTTTTAATGAGGAATTTTGTCAGATTCACATTGCTTTCAAGCTTCATCTTCCTGCGTAACCTGTATCGATGTACCTCGACTCCCCTTACCGAAATTCCCATTAGCGGTGCAATTTCTTTTGAGCTAAGATTCATTTTTAGATAGGAACATAATTTTAGATCCTTACTGGTAAGCTTGGGATATTCCTTGAGAATATCTTTAAAAAAGTCTTCATGAACTTCATTAAAATTTGTCTCGAACACCTTCCATTCATCCTTATTCTTTACCGCATTATTAATTTTATTCATGATATGTTTCAATCGGAACTGGTTCGAAAATTTGTTCTTATCCTTGCTTAACTCACTTTGAATTTCCATGAGCACCTCATTTTTTTTAGCCGCCATCATGGTGGTATTGGCAAGTTCTTTCCGTTTTATATCAATCTCGTTCATCAGCTTTTCTTTCTCCAGTGTATTAAGACGATCCTGGTGCTCCTTTTCAAACTTAACTTCAAGCTGCAACTGATGCTTCCTGAGTTTTTGCTGATTAAGCCAGTAAATAAATGTAATTGTTGTTATTACGAATAATATATATACCAGTTTCATCCATGAGGAGAGATACCAGGGCGGGGCTATTTTAAAGGAATATTCTGTAGTATTCACTTTCAAGCCGGGAGCCAGCATTGAACTCAATGTTAATTTATAATCGCCGTGATCTAAATTTCTAAAACTAATGACCCCATTCTTCGATTCTCCCTGCAAGGAATCATCCCCACTCAGTTGATAATGTAAGACTGAGGCCTCTGAATCGGGCATGGCAACTTTGAAAGTCAGGTTTTTAGAGTCAGGATAGGAAATAACTGCAGCATCTGAAAGAGGATAAGATTTGAATTCATCTGAGAACTGTTTGATAAAAGGAGTACTGACCCATTCTTCATCTTTCCTGGACCTAAATTTGCTAATATTAAGTTTTGCAAATCCATCATTAAGAGTGACCAGAAATACAGAATCGTTCTCCCTGATAAAGCGTTCGTTGGATTTTATCAAACGATAACCGAATTTTTCGGGAGGGATGACCATGCTTTCCTTTTTCAAATCGGTATAGATAACACTCTCATCGCGCTCATCCACAAAAAAATATTCTCCTTTTCCTGCATATACAAGCCTGCAAAATTTATATTTCTCAAATTCTTTGAAAAGTTCAAAGCTATCTTTAAAAGGATTGTATTTATACCATTCCGAATTAACATAAACGATTACCTGATCGTTCACTTTATAAATCTGCGGACTAAAATTTGCCTTTCCTCCTAAACCGGGTAATTTCTCGATTTTAGAAAAAGTTGTATCCCCTTTCCGGAGCAAATGATAAATACCTTCATAGGGATGTGCAGCCCAAATACTGCCGTCGCTATCAAAAACAGCTTTTTTCACCGGAAAATTCACCTGCGGCATTTCCTCCACCTCACTATTTTCCGTATCAAAAAGGCTCAAGCCTGTATAATGACATATAAGATATTTTCCATCACCCGCATCTTTGAAGCAAAAACTTCCCGTATGTGTATCTATAGGAACAAAAGTATTATTGAGAATTCTATAGGTACCCGAATTGTGATTAGCATATAAATCATTGCCGATCACCTCAAGATTCCAGGTGTGACTCTGCGCCTTTTTTATTTGTTCGGGAAGAGAATGATTAAATCGATAGGTGCCTGTATTGGTGGCAAGATAGTAGTCCCCCTGAAATTGCTCAATATCATAAACCGCCCCAACTTCACCAGTTTTATCGGTATAAAAACTTAGTGGGGAATGAAGATCAATGGCGTCAACGCCTTTATCAAGGCTTAGCCAAAGCTTATGCCTGGCATAGAGCATTCCCAGAACCGTATTATTCTGCAATCCGGAATTGCGATTATAGATCTTAACTTCACCGGCCTTATAATGAATAATCCCATTTTTTAATGTTCCCAAAATTATTTCATCTGCAGCCACAACGGTTAAATGATTTAGCTCATAGTCCGAAAGGAGTTTATGTATAATGGGATCATGAAATTCCCTGAGCTTTTTTCCTGAATAAACATACAGATTGTTAGAAGTACCAATAAAAAGAGAATCAGAAAAGCTTTTAAGGGCAACTATCTTCTTTCCTTCTAAAATTGAAAAATCTCCTGGAAATTTTGTAATGCTACCATCTTCTTTATAAAAATTAAGTCCATTGGTGCTTTTTGCAGCTACCAAATGATCTTTATAGATTTCAAGAGCCGTGGATCTTACGTCGGCAAATTTGCCAACCTGGTTTTCGGAATATTTATAGATGGAACCAAATGAACGAAAATAAATATCATTCTTAAAAGCGATTATTTGCCAGAACTCATCACTTCTTAAATTGAGATCTTTCATGAGAGGAGAGAGAGAAGTATAGGTTAGATGTCCGGTTTGGTTTCTTTGCCAGTATCCAAATTCATTATAAGAGCCTGTGTATATTTTATCCTTATAAGGATAAACAGAACGAATGATTGATTTACTTTCTAATGGAAATAATTCCCAGTTAAGACCATCATAAACCAGTAAACCCTGGTTATTGGCTGAGAAGAGAACACCCTGCTCATTCATTCCAATATCCCAGTTCTGGCTTCCTCCCGAATATTGAATTGGAGAAAAGTTTTGTATAGGTGGGATAAATTGTTGAGAATGAACCTCACATATTCCTATAGTCAATAATATCAGTAGGTTAACTATTTTTTTTATCATAACTGAAAGGCACTTGTGCAAGAAATGAGCAGTTAAAAAGGTACAATATTTAGTAAAAACTTCCGTATTTTTCAAAATTAATAATTATTTCCGCCAATCATCTGTCATGAAAAATTTTGTTCGAATCATTGCTGCCCTTTTTTCAATATTTTTAATACAATCCTGTAAAAATGATACTTCCCAGGAGAAAGAAACCAAAAAAACACCGGCTCCAAATATTATCTTTATTATGGCCGATGATCATGCCGAACAGGCAATTAGTGCTTATGGCCATCCGCTGAGCAAACTTGCTCCCACTCCTAATATTGATAGGATAGCGCAAAACGGGGCCAAGTTCATCAATAATTTCTGTACCAATTCAATTTGCGGTCCCAGCCGTGCTGTAATTCTTACGGGGAAATTCAGCCATATGAACGGGTTCCGAATGAATGGTGAAAAATTTAACGGGGATCAGCCAACTTTGCCCAAATACCTGAAAAAAGCAGGTTATCAAACTGCTATTATTGGAAAATGGCATTTAGACGGCAAACCCCAGGGATTTGATTACTGGAATATCCTAAAAGACCAGGGAAATTATTATAATCCTGATTTCATTCATGAAGGAGATACTTCCGTAGTGGAAGGTTATGCCACCGATCTCATTACAGACATGTCTATTAACTGGCTTCAAAAGCAAAGAGATCAGGAAAAACCTTTCTTTTTAATGGTTCACCATAAAGCCCCGCACCGCAACTGGATGCCGCCTTTAAGATATATTCATAAATATGATTCGGTTCAGTTTCCCATTCCCGACACTTATTTTTCTAAACATGAAAACCAGGTCGCCGCACAGGAACAGTTACAAACAATTTATGAAGACATGTACGAAGGTCATGATCTTAAAATGACGGTGGCCAAAGGCAGCGATTCCCTGCGCCACAACCCCTGGACGACAGATTTTGAGCGTATGACTCCCGAACAAAAGAAAGTTTGGAACGAAGCCTATCGTGAAAAGAATAATACTTTTTTTGATCAGAACCTTTCCGGAAAAGAACTGGCTAAATGGAAATTTCAGAGGTACATGCGGGATTATATGGGAGCAGTAGCCGCAGTAGATGAGGGTGTTGGTGAAATTCTGGATTACCTGAAGGAAAACGACCTGATGGAAAATACTATTGTTGTTTACACTTCAGATCAGGGCTTTTTCCTTGGAGAAAAAGGATTTTTTGATAAACGTTTTATGTATGAACCTTCCCTGGATATGCCGCTGCTCATCCAGTATCCTGCAAAGGTTAAACCCGGTATCACCATAGATGCCCTGACCCAGAATTTAGATTTTGCACCTACTTTTCTGGATTTCGCGAATGTTGAAATTCCCGAAAAAATGCAGGGAAAATCCTTAAAACCCTTGCTTTTAGGAAAAGCTAATGATCAGGACTTCAGAAATGCCATTTATTACCATTACTATGATTTTCCTGCTTTCCACATGGTTAAAAGACAGTATGGAGTAAGAACAGAACGATATAAACTCATTCACTTTTATGATGATATTGATACCTGGGAAATGTATGACCTGAAAAAAGATCCGCAGGAAGAGCATAACATCTACAATGACCCGGAATATGCTGATGTCCAGCAAAGACTGCATCAAAGGCTGGATTCCCTTCAGCAGAAATACCAGGTGACCGAAGATGAATTTAAAACCTCTGATCCTGAAAAGGTCAAGCAGGCTTACCGAAATTTTGCAAAGCTTGCCGGGGAAGATCCCGATAATTATCCGGAGGAAAAACAATATGATTTAAACTGATAAAGCTTAAGACTTCATTCTCAGGGTATTTTGTAAAAATATTGGTAAATTTTTAACGAAAAAGATTCCGTTTGCTTAATCAAAATTTGTTTAACTTTGTTGATTCAACTAATTAAACATTTTAACAATGAAAAAATTATTCTTACTATTTGCTGTTGCAACAATGACCCTTTCAATCTACTCTTGTAGAGAAACTACTGAAGAAAACGCTGAAGATGCCGTAGAAAATACTGGCGACGCGATGGAATCAGCTGGTGAAAATGTAGAAAACGCTGCTGAAAATGCAGGTGATGAAATGGAAGAAGAAGTAGAAGGCACTGATGATATGAATGCCGATGACGATATGAATACTGAGGACGACATGCAGTAGTCTCTAAGTATTTCCCAAATTAAAGCCATTCTTCGGAATGGCTTTTTTTAATTAATCAAATACTTCACAAAATGAAAAAGCGAGCAATTTTAATGTTGATGTTACTGGCTATTTCTTTCTATTCCTGCCGCGAAAGCACTCAGGAAAAAACTGAAGAAGCAGCAGAAGCCATTGGAAAAGATATAGAATCGGGAGCTAAAGAAGCAGGAGACAAGATAAAGAAAGGGGCTAAAAGAGTGAATGAAGAGATCAATGAAGAAATTCAGGAAACCGATGATGTCAACGGAGAAGAAATGAACGACGACGCTTCATAACCTCTTTATATCAAACTATTAAAAGCGGAGAAATTTCTTTCTTCGCTTTTTTTATTTTTCCCTTTCTATCACGTAATTCACCATCAATTCCAGGCTATCTTTATAAGGCGAATCGGGATAATCTTTAAGGATAAGAAGAGCCTCATTCTGAAATTCCTTCATTCGTTTTACAGCATAATCAAGGCCGCCCTTCTTTTTTACAAAAGCAATCACTTCCTTTACCCTTTTCCGGTCTTTATTATGATTCTTAACCGAATTGATCAGCCAGTTTTTTTCTTTTTTGGAAACATTATTCAGTGTATAGATTAGAGGCAGTGTCATTTTTTGCTCCTTAATATCGATTCCCGTAGGTTTTCCTATTTTTTCGGCTCCATAATCAAATAGGTCATCCTTTATCTGGAAAGCCATTCCGATAAGTTCTCCAAACCTTCTCATTTTGGCAATTTCGTTTGTTTCCGGCTTTACTGATGCTGCTCCAAGACTACAACAGGCAGCGATCAAAGTAGCCGTTTTCTGCCTGATAATGTCATAATAAACTGCTTCAGTAATATCCAGCTTTCTTGCTTTCTCAATTTGAAGCAGTTCTCCCTCGCTCATTTCCTTTACCGCGACCGAGATGATCTTCAGCAAATCAAAATCATTATTATCTATAGAAAGCAGCAATCCTTTTGAAAGCAGGTAATCCCCTACCAAAACAGCAATTTTATTCTTCCACAAGGCATTAATGCTGAAAAATCCGCGGCGCCTGTTAGAATCATCCACCACGTCATCATGAACAAGAGTGGCGGTGTGTATAAGCTCTATCACCGATGCCCCACGATAGGTCCTTTCATTTACCGTACCTTCGGAAACCATTTTTGCCACAAGGAACACAAACATTGGGCGCATTTGCTTTCCCTTGCGATTGACGATAAAATGAGTAATGCGATTGAGAAGTGCGACTTTGGAAGACATGGATTCGAAGAACTTTTTTTCAAAAAGTTCCATCTCTTTCTCTACAGGCAGCTTTATCTGGGAAATAACCTTCATAAAGGCCGTAAATATACATATTTATCCCGAAGCTAAAACCATAAAATTTAACAGCCTTATGCCGATTTGTTGGCGAGCTGACCGCAGGCAGCATCAATATCTTTCCCTCTTGAATGTCTTACCGTCACTGTGATTCCATTGTTTTCCAACATTTTCTGATACATATCGGTTGCAGCAAAAGCAGCCTGCTGAAATTCGCCGTCATCAATAGGATTATACTCGATAAGATTCACTTTGCAGGGAACATATTTGCAGAATTGTACCAGCGCCTTCGCGTCTTCAGGAGTGTCATTGATATCTTTCCAGACTATGTATTCATAGGTGATACGGCTTTTGGTCCTGGAGTACCAGTATTCCAGTGCCTCCCGTAGATCTTTAAGCGGAAAGGTTTCATTGAAAGGCATGATCTTCGTCCTCACTTCATCCCTGGCGGAATGCAATGAAACCGCAAGTTTTATCTTCGCCTCATCATCAGCGAGTTTTTTGATCATTTTTGGCACTCCGGAAGTGGAAACGGTGATCCTTTTTGGTGACATTCCAAGGCCTTCGGGTGAAGTGATCTTTTCGATTGCCTTCATCACATTGTTGTAATTCATCAGTGGCTCCCCCATTCCCATAAACACAATATTCGAAAGCGGCCGATCAAAATATAACCTGCTTTCATTGTCTATCGCCACTACCTGATCATAGATCTCATCGGGATTGAGATTTCGCATTCGTTTAAGCCGCGCAGTTGCACAGAACTGGCAATCCAGACTGCATCCTACCTGCGAAGAAACACAGGCGGTGGTTCTGGTCTTGGTAGGGATCAGCACCGACTCTACCGTTAGAGAATCATGAAGTTTTACGGCATTTTTGATGGTTCCGTCACTGCTGCGCTGCATGCGATCCACACGAATGTGATTGATCACAAAATTCTCCTTCAGCATCTCACGGGTTTCTTTGGAAATGTTGGTCATGTCATCAAAACTATGTACCCCTTTATTCCAAAGCCATTCATAAACCTGAGAACCTCTGAAGGGTTTATCTCCGCTGGAAATGAAGAAATCCTGCAGCTGCTCCTTGGTTAATGCCCGTATATCTTTTCTCTTTTCTTTCACTCCACAAAAATACAAACCTCACAGGTTTTAGAAACCTGTGAGGTCTTTTTATAATTTATCTGCTAATCATTTTTTATAATATCAGCATCGCGTCACCGTAAGTATAGAAACGATATTTTTCCTTCACTGCTTCTTCATAAGCCTTCTTCATGAAATCATGTCCCGCAAAAGCAGAAACCATCATTAAAAGTGTTGATTTAGGCGTATGGAAGTTGGTGATCATACAGTTTGCTATATTGAAATCGTAAGGAGGAAAAATAAATTTATTGGTCCATCCCGCGAATTCATTTAGCGTCTGGTTTGAAGAAACCGAGCTTTCCAAAACTCTCATTACGGTAGTTCCTACCGCGCAAACCTTACGCTTTTCAGTTTTTGCTTTATTGATCACCTCGGTGGCGTCTTTAGTGATGAAAGCCTCTTCACTATCCATTTTATGCTTGGAAAGGTCTTCAACTTCCACAGGGCTAAAAGTTCCTAATCCCACGTGAAGTGTTACTTCAGCAAAATCAATTCCTTTGATCTCCAGCCTTTTCAGCAAATGTTTTGAAAAGTGAAGCCCCGCAGTTGGTGCTGCCACTGCCCCTTCATTTTTAGCGTAAATAGTTTGATAACGCTCTTCATCTTCCGGCTCTACATCTCTTTTGATATATTTTGGAAGCGGGGTTTGCCCGAGCTCCTTAAGTTTTCTTCTGAAATCACTATAGGAGCCATCATATAAAAATCTCAGGGTTCTTCCTCTCGAAGTGGTATTATCGATCACTTCAGCAACAAGACTTTCGTCTTCGCCAAAATAAAGTTTATTTCCAATCCTGATCTTACGGGCAGGATCTACCAATACATCCCATAATTTGGTTTCCGGATTCAGCTCCCTCAATAAGAAGACCTCGATCCTGGCACCGGTTTTCTCCTTGTTTCCATACAGTCTTGCAGGAAAAACCTTGGTGTTATTGAGAACCATCACATCCTCAGGTTTAAAATAATCGATTAAGTCTTTAAATTTCTTATGTTCAATTGTTTGCTTTTCGCGGTTCAAAACCATCAGCCTTGCTTCATCCCTGTTTTCAGAAGGATATTCAGCCAAAAGTTCTTTAGGCAGCTCAAAATTGAAGTTTGAAAGTTTCATTCCCATAGTTCCGGTTTTAAAAGCTGCAAATATACAATCCTGAAAGGGGGGTTGTCAAGTAAATACGGATTTATTTAGGAATTATTCAATTTCTGAAACAACAAATCCCAGTTTTTTGAAATCTTTCCAAAAATCGGGATAAGATTTGGAAACTACCCCGGCATCCTGAACCTGCAGCGGAACCCGCAAAGCGAGTGGTGCGAAGGCCATCGCCATACGATGATCGTTATAGGTTTTGACACTTACATTTTCCTTTAATGCTCCAGCAGGAAATAACCTGAGGCTGTCCCTGGTAATGGCTATTTTAGCGCCGAATTTTTCAATTTCGTTCTTCAGGGCCTGCAAACGATCGGTCTCTTTAATTTTGAGGGTATGAAGTCCTGTAAGACAACACTCCGTCCCCAAAGCCAGACAGGTAACGGCTATGGTCTGGGCAATATCAGGAGAATTGGCAAGATCTTCATTGATCCTGCGGGCTTTCCGGTTCGAATCTTTCTTCAACAGGATGCTGTTTCCTTCAAAAATTGTCTCTACTCCAAAATTCCTGTAAATACTGGCAAGACAGGAATCTCCCTGCCGACTGGTTTGCCTGTAATTCGAAAGTTTTATTTCTGCTTTTTCTGAAATGGCTGCCAGACTGTAGAAATAAGAAGCTGAACTCCAGTCTGACTCCACGGCTATCTTTTTCGGATCAATAGATTTTACAGGAGCGATATTGATCTTATTTCCTTCAAATTTTCCCTCAACCCCGGCATGTTTCATGATCTCCAGCGTCATTTGAATATAAGGTGCTGAAGTAATCGTTCCCTGAAGAACAATTTCGAGTCCGTTTGGAAGCGAAGGAGCGATAAGCATTAAAGCCGACACGTACTGGCTGCTGATATTTGCCTGAAGTCTAACGCAATCTGCGGTCAACCTGCGGCCTTTTATCTTCAAGGGTGGAAAACCTTCATTTTGGGTATATTCAATATCGGCTCCCATTTCCCGAAGCGCATCCACGAGCAGGCGAATTGGCCTCTCCTTCATTCTTTTACTACCGGTAAGCACAACTTCATTGTTTTCCTGACATGCAAAATAAGCCGTCAAAAAGCGCATTGCCGTGCCGGCGTGATGAATATCGATAGTTCCTGAATGTTGTTGAAGAGCCTCCTTCATGACCACCGAATCATCGCTGTTGGAAAGATTCTCGATTTCGATCTCAGGGAAAAGCGCCTGAAGTATCAACAGCCGGTTCGATTCGCTTTTTGAGCCGGTAATTACAAGTTCGCCCTGAAGGTCTTTTTTGGAATGGTTGAGTGAAATAATCATAGCAATGTTTGAACTGCTAATTTACCTTTTCTTTTGTTTTACATGAAACTGACCGAAGGCTAAAATGAAGCCGTAGATAAAACCGCCCATCAGCTGGGCAAGAATAAACCTTAACCAACTACCTTTTTCGGTTCTTTCTGAAATAAATTCGGAAAAATGAAAGCCTCCGTATTCAAACAGCATACTAATGATGTTGTAAACAATAATAAACGAAAGACCTAACCAAAAAACCGATTTCCAGAAAGACTTCTTCCGAAGAAAATCTTTTGGACTCATTATTTCAGTTTTTGATTGTTTTGATGCCTTTCATGATCCCGTTTAGCCTTCAGGTCCATCTTTTTATCAAAAGCCTCCTGCAGGTCAATCCCGGTTTGATTGGCGAGACACAGGACCACAAAGATAACATCGGCAAGTTCTTCGCCAAGATCTTTGTCTTTATCGCTCTCCTTTTCGCTCTGCTCGCCATAGCGGCGTGCAATGATCCGTGCCACTTCGCCAACTTCTTCGGTGAGCTGAGCCATGTTAGTAAGCTCATTAAAATAGCGAACGCCGTGTTCGTTTATCCAATCATCTACCGCTTTCTGTGCTTTCTTCAGGTCCATCTTTTGAAACTTTTCCCAAAACTATACTTTCATTTTGTTTTTCAACAACAGAATTATAAAACTTTTTGAGGTATTCAAATTCGGTATTCGGAAAAATTCTTCGATTCAGTACCACTTCAGAATCAATTCTTATAAAATTACCTGAGCTGCTAACGATAAACCTGAATTCCCCGGCATTATCCTTCAGTTTAAAAATGATGCTTTCAGGAACCGAAACCACTTCATAACCTTCGGGAACCATAATATTCACAAGGTTTTTGCGGTCGCTTGGGAAATTGAAGAAAATAGGATACATTCTCTCATCAGCCTTAAAAGGATTTTCGGTAAGCGCATCAAATAATAAAGGCTTAAAATAGATCTTATCGCCGATCACCTCCATATTATTCGATTCAAAAGTGAACTTTTCATCAATATCGGCTCCTACTACCTGAAGGTTTTCCACGTTCAATTCATTGATCACGGTATTGGAAAGTCTCTTCTGCAGCTCTTCCTTGTAATCTTCGGGAGTATCCTTTCCATGGCTATTTCGGTAATTTTTTGCATGCAGTCCCGTGAGTTTTTTAATGTGCTGTCCGTCTATCTTTCCGTCCTTGAACTGAATATTGATCCGGTTATTTATTTCAGAAAGAAATTTAGGATTCAAATCAACCCAGGAAGAAACGCCGTCTTCTTTGATAAGCCTGCCCTGCCAGTTACGGGCCCTGGCTGGAAGTTCTCCCATGGCAGCTGTACGATCGCTCGCATCAAGCAATAAATAGGAATTATCGGGCAACTGGACGCCGGCGATCACATAATTAAACCCGTTACGGGTTGGAAATAAGGGAATACCATTATCGGGTGTACTCAAAAGCACAGGATGGGCCTCAACATTGGCATATCTTAGAATAGCGGTAAGCAAAAGGTTGATATCTGCCACATTCCCCACTCCTTCTTTAAAGGTCTTTTTTGTGCCATTATCGGGAAGGAAGCTTACATAATCGTTCCATTTCACCTTATTCTTCACGTAATCGAAAATTTTAGCGATCTTTTGCATTGGGTCTGAAATCCCTGCGATGAGAGGATCTATCTCATCTTCAAAAAAACCGGTACGATTGATCTCCTTTCCAAGCCCCACATCATCATAAATAGACTTCGCTACTCCCTCCCAGGTTTTGGAATAGTTTTCCAGCGGCTCATTTGGGAATTTTGTCATTTGCAGTTCCCACTTCAGAACAGCTGCATAATTCTGCAGATAATCTACATGCGATTCCTTCCGTAAGGCCGGGATATTTTCCTCATCAATAGTATATACCGATTGCATATAATCAAGGTTCAAATAATGAAAATTATCATGAGTCTGTTCCACTTTCACCAAATAAGGAGCCCTCATATTCATGTATTTTCCGAAGATAAAGAACTCGGGTGCCGTGAATTTTGCTTCCAGTTTATTAATGGGAATAGTGTACTGCAAAATAAAATCGTCAATACTGGTAAGAAAAGGAGAATAGATGGAATATTCGTATTCGATCACGCTACCTTCCTTCACCGCCGGCATCGTAAATTTGGTAGTGTTGCGATTCCTGGAAGTTTTTTCTTCGATGACCTGGTCTTTATCAAGCTTCTCATCCACCAGCTTTCCGTTTTCAATATTATAGGTATAGCCTTTAATGCGGGAAACATTTTCATGTTTTCCACCACCATCATCATAAACGCTGATTTTCTTTGTGGCCCACTCAAAACCTTCTTTATTATAGACTTTGATCCTTTCCTGTACTTCGGTAACCAGTTGAAAACCTGAATTTGGATTAAAACTGAAGTAGGTACGCCGGTATTTGTAGAGCACCGCGGCATTGGCATTTTTGTCTAAAGGATGTTCCTTTTCAAGAACCTCTTCTTTAGATACCTTTCCGAATTTGAAGTTTTGAGCGCTTACCGAAACCGAAACCAGCAACAGCAGGACGAGCATTTTAATTTGAGACATAAAATCAGGCTTTATTAGTTGATACAATTACAGCTTTTAAGTTGTTAAGGCGATTCATTTTGGAGATGAAATCGCAGAATTTCTGATACTCGGGCGCCGGCCACTCTCCTTCTTTCAGCACTAATGTTCTGTTCACCCTGATCTGGTGATTTCCTTCCTGAACATTTTTACTGATCTCGATTGAGAACTCTCCAAATTCAGAAGTAATTGTTTGACTTTCGGGTAGGGCCTCAATGTCAAATTTTTCCGGAAGATTATAGATAAACTCATCCCGAAAGGTTTTTCCACGACGAATCATCAAGGGACGAATCCGTTTTTCAGATTTGTCTACGGAAATGATGCCCTGCTGGATGAAACTCAGCGGGATCAGCATTCTGTTTCCGGCTTTGGTAGCAAGGCCGGTGCCGGTAAACTCAAGTTCTTCACTGAATTCAATATCTTTTCTGTTATTTTCAAAACCGATTTTCTGAAAACTGATATTCTGCAGCTGACTCCATTTTTCACGGTAATATTTCTTCTGTCGTTTTTCAGGAATATTCTCAATAGGATAAATGTCTCCGTAAGGTACTCCATAACTCTTTCTGGAATACATGGCAGCAAAATCGCCTTCCGCATTCAGCTGAAGTTGACAAAAGCTTTTCTGAAGATTATCTTCTTCCGAATAATGTCTTGTCCTTACAATTTCCCCACCTTCGGGAGAAAGCCTCAGCGCAAAACGATCATCGGTAAAATCACCCTGATAATTGAAGGCAGTCGTTTGGCTCGTACATTCAAGCCAAACTTGTGACGAATCAATGGGTACGTTCAAAATCACGTGATTCCCCTGCATCTTGGTGAAATCGGGATCAATATCCTCCCTGTCTTCATCTCCATAGATCACCGTATAATACGCATCGATTCCCTGAGATTTAAGCAGCGCCATAGTGTAATTACTCAGCGCTTTACAGTCTCCATAGCCTAATTGGGCGACCTCACGGGCAGTGGCAGGCTCCCAGCCGCCAATCCCATACGCCACCATTATATAACGGGTATTATCCTGCACATACTGGTAAATTCGACGTACTTTTTCTTCAGTTGTTTGAGCATCTTTGGTGAGCGAATTAATTTTGGCAACGGTTTCTGCCGGTAGCTCGTCATGATCTGCAACAAGATTATCATACATCCATTTGCCAAATTCCTTCCAGGTAGACGCCTGGCCTTCCACTCCTTTCAACATAAACCGATCGAGAGCCACCATCGTATGAGGAGCAAAAGAGTCGAAATCAGGAGTATATTTCTCGTATTCCCACGCAGGAATATTCGTTGCAGTATAAGAAATCTCAGAACCTGCAGATTCTTTAGCGATTTTGAAAGTTTCAAAATTTCTTTCAGCAAATCTAATGGGTATATTTTCTGGATTAGAAAGAACAAATTTCGATTTTTCAACGCTCACATCGTATCCTTCTAAAGGATACCAATCACCTATGAAGACGGTTGTTGATGTTTCTACTTCACTTAAATAGGCTATTGTATAGGGATAACTGCGGGGTGTATAATCTAAATAGCTAATGCGATTGTCTGAAAAAAGGACGTAGGACGCATAGGCACTCTGGTCTTTAAAATCACGTTCTTTGAAATGCTCTATTTCTTTGCCGGCGGCATCATAAACATAGGCTTCCTGCTCCCTGATCTTATCGCCTTCGTCATAGTATTCATAGGCGTTCAGGAAATCTTCGCCTTCTTCATTGTAAATTGTCACCACTCTTTTTATGGTGACCACGACCTCATCAATATCTCGGATTTCCACATGACGTTCGTAATCTCTTACAACGGCATCGGCATTGGGAATTAATTCGGGATTGATCTCATCGACGGAATAGTTCTGGCAAAAAGCGAAGGGACCCGCCAGAAGACACAGGTAAATAAAATTGCGCATTCAGGAATGGTTAGATTTTGGAATCGCAATATATAAAAAATTAACGCTATTTTAACTCTTTTCTTTCGAATCTATCAAAATTGTAACCGGTCCATCGTTTAAAAGCTCCACTTTCATATCGGCACCAAATTCTCCGGTTCCGATTTTTTTACCTAATTCGTGTTCAAAATGGCTTACAAATTTTTCATACATGGGTTCGGCAAAATCGGGTTTTGCCGCTTTTATAAAGCTCGGTCGGTTCCCTTTTTTAGTACTCGCATGAAGGGTAAACTGGCTCACCACGATGGCATCGCCATCAATATCTTTCAGAGAAATATTCATCGCTCCCTGTTCATCACCAAAGATGCGCATATTGATTATCTTTCGGCATAACCATTCAATATCGCCCTGCGTATCTGCATCTTCAATTCCCAGTAAAATCAGGAGCCCATCACCAATCTTTGCTGAAATTTTTCCTTCTATAGTTACCGAAGCTTTTGAAACACGCTGTAAGACTGCTTTCATTATTTCTGATATTGATCAATTCTATAGTTGCTTTCTTCCCCTTCCATGAGCTGAAGGTAACTTTTGTAGCGCGACCAGGCGATTTCATCATTTTCCAGCGCTTCTTTCACAGCACATTTTGGCTCCTCCAGATGCAGACAATTATGAAATTTGCAGTCCTGCTTGCGCTCGAAGAATTCCGGGAAATAATCACCAATTTCCTCTCTTTCCATATCCACCACTCCAAAACCTTTAATTCCGGGAGTGTCTATGATGCGGGCGCCAAAACTCAGGTCGAACATTTCAGCAAAAGTAGTCGTGTGCTGGCCCTGCTGGTGCTGCTCAGAAATTTCGGCAGTTTTAAGATCCAGAGAAGGCTCAATAAAATTGACCAGAGTGGATTTCCCTGTACCGCTGTGGCCCGAGATCATACTGGTTTTATCCTTCATCATTTCCTTCACCTTATCTACATTCTTGCCGGTTTTTGCTGAAATCCCAATGCACTCGTAACCGATTTTACGATAGAGTTCCGCCAGATATTTCACCTCTGCACGTTCTTCTATGGAATAAGTGTCAACTTTATTGAAGAGGAGAACCGCTTTTATATGATAAGCCTCTGCGGTGACGAGAAATCGGTCTATAAAACTGGTAAGCGTCGGCGGATTATTCAGTGTGATCAACAGGAAAACCTGATCAATATTCGAGGCGATAATATGGGTTTGCTTGGAGAGGTTCACCGAACGCCGTACGATATAATTCTCCCGCGGAAGGATTTTCTTTATGATGCCGATATCTCGCCCTTCCTCCACGGCTGGATCAAAGACGACTTCATCACCCACCGCAACCGGATTCGTGCTTTTTATTCCCTTTATGCGGAATTTCCCTTTTATACGACATTCGTACAACTGATTATTTTCAGCCTTAACCGTATACCAGCTGCCAGTAGACTTATAAACCGTGCCTTTCATAAATATTTTTTAGTCCAGGTATTAATTTTTTCCATAAATGTTAAAATATTAAGATATATTTGGCTTCATTTTTAACAAATCAATCACGATGTACAAATTTAATTTTAAAATTCTGTTCGGGATTTTCCTGTTCCTGAACCTTGGAATTATTTCCGCCCAAACAAAGCTTTATCAGCATCCGGAATTTGAACAAAAAACCAAAGATCATAAGATCATTGCCATTCTTCCTTTCGATGCAAAGGTAAGTCTTCGGCCTAAACAAATGAAAGAGTTAACCGAAGAACAATTTGCCGATATTGAAAAGAATGAAGGCCTGTCGGTGCAAACCTCCATGTATTCCTGGTTTTTGAACCGGAAGAAAAGAGGAAGACTAAAAGTAGATGTGCAGGACCCAAAAAGGACCAATGCGCTGCTGCTTCAAAATAAAATAGAGAATCTAAATACCATGACCTCCGATCAACTGGCCGAGATGCTGGGTGTCGATGCAGTAATCACCGGTACTTTTGAAACCGATAAACCTATGTCTGACGGCGCTTCAATTGCTTTAGGACTTTTGGTTGGATTTTGGGGAACTACCAATACCGCCACGATCAACATGAGCGTAAATAATGGGACTAACGGTGAACTGCTGTGGAATTACAATAAAAAGGTTGCCGGAAGCCTGGGCAGCAACAATGATGTACTGATAAACAAATTGATGCGTAAAGCATCCCGCCGTTTAGGTTACACTGACTAAATTCTATAAAAATTATCAGCCTGAGTTTTTATAAGCTCAGGCTGATTTTTTTAAATACCGATGAAAATTATCCAATACCATCAATGATTTTCTGCTGATGGTTGATAGATTCCTGGTGAATCGCCTTGAACATCCTCAACACAAATTCTTCACTCAAACCTCTTTCTTCACCTTCCAGCACCATTTTACCAAGAATTTCATTCCATCTCTTGGTTTGCAGAATCGCCACGTTCTGTTCTTTTTTAACCTGACCGATCTCTTCGGAAATTTTCATCCTTTTTGAAAGCACATCCAGTATCTGACTATCGGCTATGTCGATTTTAGACCTTAACGTGGTCAGCTTATTCTGGTATTCTTCACTGGCCGAAACTTCTTTTCTAACCTTTAAATCTTTCATGATCTGTTTTAAAGTATCGGGAGTTATTTGTTGCGCGGCATCGCTCCAGGCTTTATCGGGCGTATGATGCGTTTCCACCATTATCCCGTCATAATTAAGATCAAGCGCCGTCTGGCAGAGATCAAAAATAATATCCCTTCTTCCGGCGATATGTGAAGGATCAAGGATCAGCGGAAGATCGGGAAATTTATTCTGAAGCTCGATCGCGATCTGCCACTCGGGATTATTTCGGTATTTGGTCTTTTCATAGGCTGAAAATCCGCGGTGGATCACTCCTAAGTTTGAAATATCAGCGGTGTGCAGCCTTTCAACAGCGCCAAGCCACAGAGCGAGATCGGGATTAACCGGATTTTTCACCAGTACGACCTTATCGGTTCCCTTTAAAGCATCGGCAATCTCCTGCACGATGAATGGCGAAACGGTGGTACGCGCCCCGATCCAAAGAATATCCACATCATGTTTCAGCGCGAGGTCTACGTGGTTTGGATTTGCCACCTCGGTGGTGGTCAACATACCCGTTTCCTCCTTGGCTTTCTGAAGCCATTTCAGCCCAAGCGAGCCCACGCCTTCAAAATTTCCGGGACGTGTTCGTGGTTTCCAGATTCCCGCGCGTAATACCGTAGCGTCACTGTCTTTTAGCTGATGCGCAATAGTCAACACCTGTTCTTCTGTTTCGGCGCTACAGGGTCCCGCGATTACCAGCGGGTGATCCAGTCCGAAATCATCTAACCAATTTCTGAGTTCTTTCTTATTTTCCATGTTCCAGTTTCTTTAATTGTTCGTTTTCTGTTATTCCGTTTAATACTGATTTTATATGATTAGTTTTATCCATTTCGCTGAAGACTTCTTCAAAATTATCTTCGGAAAGCATTTTCCTGAAATGTTTCAAATTTGAAATATATTCATCGAGTGTTTCCAGCACATTCGTTTTGTTCTGAGCAAAGATCGGTGTCCACATG
Source organism: uncultured Flavobacteriaceae bacterium (assembly GCA_963741865.1). GTDB lineage: Bacteria > Bacteroidota > Bacteroidia > Flavobacteriales > Flavobacteriaceae > Christiangramia. Next base: position 564,511 of record CAVUJP010000017.1, on the reverse strand, counting down.
GCGGGGGAACTCTTGGCAAGCCGAACCGTTGAAGCAAATCCACTTCCTGCCAGGTCGAAAATATCTCTCTCGTTCTTCTCTTTTTCAAGTACTGTTTTCCCCAGCATAAAAGAGCTGATATGCGACAAATGCGACACATAGGCGATATGTCGGTCATGGGAAGCGGGATCCATATACCGAATGCGCATTCCTATCATTTTGAAGATCTCCAGCGCCTTTTCCTGAAGTTTAAAAGCTGTCTTTTCCACCTCGCAGATGATATTCGTTTTTTGAGCCAACAGACCATGTACAGCTGCTGTAGGTCCGGAGAATTCGGTTCCCGCAATGGGATGTGCCGCAAGGAAATTTCTTCTTTTTGAATGATTCGCCACTGTAGCGCATATTTTTTCTTTGGTAGAACCCGCGTCGATCACCACACAATTTTCAGGTACTAAATTGAGAATTTCAGGTAACTGATCTATGGCCGCGTCTACCGGAATTGCCAGGTAAACAAGATCGGCCTTTTCCAGATCTGAAATTCTTGACTTAAAATCAATAATACCAGTTCTCCAGCGCCTGCTCAAGATGTTCTTCATTTGCATCGATGCCAAAGATTTTTACTTTCGGCATCGCCTGTTTCAGGTCCAGCGCGAAAGAACCGCCGATAAGTCCTGTTCCTATAATAAAAACATTCATTTCTTTATTCTTTTTAATGCCTCGCCGATCACTTCTTCGGAAGCGCAAAGCGAAAAACGCACGTAACCCTCCCCGTTCGAGCCGAAAATAAAGCCCGGCGTAATAAAAATATCATGCTCATAAAGCAGTTCATCCACCACTTCAGCTGAAGTTTTTCCTGATGGAACTTTCGCCCACACGAATAATCCGGCCTGATCTTTATCGGCTTCACAACCAATAGCATTCAGAAGTTCCATGATTTTTGCCTTTCGATCGCTGTAAATTTTATTCTGTTTCTCAAACCAGCTTTTTGGCAGTTTCAGGGCTTCAACGGCACCTGCCTGCACCGGGTAAAACATCCCGCTGTCCATATTCGATTTCACGCGCAACACCGAGTCGACATTCTTTTTACTTCCGGCAAGCATTCCCACTCGCCATCCGGCCATATTGAAACTCTTGCTCAGCGAATTCAGTTCCATCACATAATCGCTGAGTTTTTCTTTTTTCAGAATGCTTTCAGGATCGTCATTCTGAATAAAACTATACGGATTGTCATTGATCACGAGGATCTGATGTTTTTCGGCAAAAGCGGTGATCGCTTCAAAAAAGTCTTCAGAAGCCCTGGTTCCCGTTGGCATATGCGGATAATTGACCCACATTAATTTCACTTTACTCAAATCTTCTTTTTCCAAACTTTCCAGGTCGGGAAGCCAGTTGTTTTCAGCTTTCAGATCATAATTCCTGACCTTCGCCTCCAGCAGCTTACTCACCGAACTATAGGTTGGATAACCGGGATTCGGCAATAGCACCTCATCGCCCTTATTCAAAAATGTCATGGAAATATGCATGATCCCTTCCTTGCTGCCCATCAGCGGAAGGATCTCGGTTTCGGGATCGAGGGAAACCTCATAGAAACGCTTATAAAAATCAGAGATCGCTTTCCGCAATTCCGTGATTCCTTTATAAGGCTGATACTGGTGCGCGCCATTATCGGCCAGGCCTTTGTTTAAAGCGTCAATCACCTCCTGAGGCGGTGCCAGATCAGGACTCCCAATTCCCAGGTTGATTACCGGTTTTCCCTGTTTGCGCAACTCGGCAACCTCACGAAGTTTTTTTGAGAAATAATATTCCTGCACCTCTCCAAGTCTGTCTGCCGTAATCATATCAGATTATTTTTATAGATCCCTAATATTTTTAATTCTTCGGTCATTAGTTTCAGCACATCCACAGCCCTTTCAAAATCTTCCGGCCTTTCGAAGATCACATCCACAAAAAACGAATATTTCCAGGGCTCATCGATCACCGGAAGCGACTGGATCTTGGTCATGTCCAGGTAACAATCCCTGAGAATATTCAAAATCGACACCAGGCTTCCGCGTTCACTTTTCAGATCGAATTTTATCGAGGCCTTATCCAGCTTCTCTCCATTCGGCTTCTTCTGCTCCCTTCCCAAAACCAGAAATCTCGTCGCATTGCTTTTAATGGTATGTATCTCTTTCGCCAGAATTTCAAGACCGTACATTTCAGCAGCCGCAGGGCTCGCCACCGCAGCCGATTTTTTAAGTCCCTGCTCAGAAATTCGTTTTGCGGCTTCCGCGGTATCGCTGTCTTCGATAAGCTTGATATGCGGATATTTTTTAAAAAACTCCTTGCACTGCAGCAGTGCCATCGGGTGCGAAAACACCTTTTTTATGTCTTCAATTTTCTGTCCCTCCAGCGCCATCAGGTTCATGTTTACCGGCGTATAATGCTCACCGATGACCTTCAGGTTATATTCGTCAATGAGGGCGTAATTGGGCAAAATTGAACCCGCAATACTGTTTTCTATCGCCATCACCGCCTCATCGGCATCTTTTGAAGCGAGTCTCTGGGCCAGCTCATGAAAAGAGAGATATTCCAGAACTTCCACTTCTTTATGGTAATAATCCATCGCTACCAGATGATGAAATGATCCTTTTATACCCTGGATCCCGATTTTTTTGTTCATATTTTTACAATAAAAAAAGTCTCGATTTTTGATCGAGACTTTTATATAATTTTATGGTTAGTTAATCATATAGCATTCCCGATCCTATCTCTGAAATAGAAATAAAAATAATAGAATGCGTTCCAGCTGATCAACTTTGTCATTTTCAGTATTATTGAGTGACTAAAGTAGCGCATAAATTTTAGTTTCAAAATATTTTTTCGGGAATTTTCACAGATTTTCCAAATTCGGAATTTCAACCCCCTTTTTCTGAGAATCACAATTTATAGCCTTTTTATTTCGTTGAAAGATTGAAAAGTTTTCTACGGTCACAGTTTATTTTATTCCTAATTTTGACAGAACAAGTCTATGTCTATAAGCGTAAACCACATATCGAAACACTTTGGCGATCAAAAAGCGCTGAATGACGTTAGTTTTTCCATAAAAAAAGGTGAGATAGTTGGATTTCTGGGGCCGAATGGCGCCGGAAAATCTACTCTGATGAAAATTCTTACCGGATATCTGCCTGCCGATGAAGGAAAAGCTGAAATTGTTGGACTCGATCTGGAAGATCATCTTTCTGAAGTTCAAAAAAATACCGGCTACCTACCGGAACACAATCCGTTATATTCTGAAATGTATGTGCGGGAATACCTAAATTTTGTGAGTTCGGTCTATAAAGATCCTAAAAAGAACAGGCTTGAGGAAATAATAGAAATGACCGGCCTTAAACCTGAGGCGAATAAAAAGATCGAGCAACTTTCCAAGGGCTACCGTCAGCGGGTAGGACTTGCCGCGGCGCTGCTTCACGATCCGGAAGTGCTGATCCTGGATGAGCCCACTACAGGTTTGGATCCCAATCAGCTCGTGGAGATAAGGGGACTGATCAAAAAGATTGGGAAAGACAAGACCATTTTCCTTTCCACTCATATCATGCAGGAGGTCGAGGCGATCTGCGACCGCGTGATCATCATCAATAAAGGCGAGATCGTGGCCGATAAAAAACTTGAAGAATTAAGAGCTCATGAAGAGCAGGTGATCTTTGTGGAATTTGATTATAAGATCGAAAATGTCGCGCTACAAAAAATTCCGCATCTCAAAACTTTCAAGAATACTGGCGGATTTTCATACGAACTGGTTTTCGATACCAAAAAAGATATGCGCCCGGCAGTCTTTGATTTCGCTCATGATAACGGTTTAAAGACTCTTCAGCTGAATCAGAAAACCAGAAACCTGGAAAGCCTTTTCGCCGAACTGACTTCTTCGTAAATTATTTGAAATAGGTATTTACCTCCTTTTATGGGATTTTAGGGAGTTTCAAAAATAAGCTTTCCGCGGAAGTGTTCATTGACCCTGACCACCGGCGGCCTGTTCACCGAAATTATATCTCCATAACTGTAAATATCGCCTTTCAGGCTTTGCTGAGGGTTCACAATGATCGAATTGGTACCGCGATGGAAAATGTCATAATTCTGAACAATGAAGTCGCGACCTTCCAGCCTTCCGTCACCGGCGGCAAAGAAAATATCCACATTTTCAGCCTTTCCGCTTAAATAAAAATGGGCATAATTGTCACTTGTAATCCGCAAATTTTCTACGTCGAGGTCAAGAATAAAATCACCATCGGTATGGATTTCGGGATCCATTTCCTGGTTCAGGGAACGCAGCCATAATTTGTCAAATTTCAAAGTTCCGATACTTTCAAGAGGAATATTCGAACTGCTCTGCAGCCAGGTAAGCTCCGGTGTGGTCACATATATTTTAGTAATTCCGTAGTCCCGAAAAAGATTACAGCCATTATCATTATGAAGCAGCAGTCGGCCATTTTCTACTTCCGTAGAAATTTCATTCATCAGGTTTTCACCGGTCTCGATCACTACTTTCTGCTCGGCCCCCTGCTGAATGTATAATTTTATCTTTTCAAAAACCTCTATCTCCGTAAAAGGTGCTACTTCAACTTCTTTTTGAATGATCCTGCCGGCTTTCTGAAAACAATCGGGAGCATTTTCCGTCTGGCAGCCAAAAGCGATCAACAACAGCAATATGACAAGCAGTTTTTTCATAACCTGTAACCGATTGAAAGTTCCACGCATTCCGCATTTGCGCCATGAGATCGCACCGTAGCCGAAGCCCACCAGTCGTCGCTGATCTTACGTTCCAGCCCCACGCGGTTATAAACCCGGTCCACATAATCGGTGTACGGATAATACGCATAATAGCCCAGTTGGGTGATCAGCGACATTTTATTGAAAGTGAGTTTATGTCCTACAAAAACTCCAATCCGTTTTGCATCCTCATCACCGGTAGTGCCTTCCTGCGGAAAAGCAATAGCCTTGTATTGAATAAATTCTTCAAGAGAGCGCGAAAAGAAAATTTCTGCCCCGGCCTGAAGGGTGCTTTTATGGTTCAGCACTTTATCGGCATAAGCGGCAATGGTAAAAAACGGCAGCTGAGGCGACCCCACCACGCCCGTGGTGTTCACACCGCCTCGAAGAGCGAAATTATAATGAACGGGTTCGGTATATTTTTCTTTAGGCCCGCGCGGAATATAATTTGGAATATCCTCATGCTCCAGCATGTAATTCAAGCCCAGGTTAAAGGTAAAAGTATTGCTACTGTGATTCGGCGAGCCTAGATCGGCATTGGAATAATGAATTAGCGAGATTCCGGCCTGAATTCCCAAACCACCGATTATATTCTCTTTTTTAAAATTCCCCATCAGGTAAGTGGTACTCAAAAAATGAGTTCCATAAGCATTATTCCGGTAATTGTCATTTTGGTCATACGGGGTTGTGGCATAGGCCACTCCCTGACCGATTCTTAGCATAAAAAGCCTCCTCAGAGCATAGAAACTCATATGCGCATAAAGCCCCAGATTTTCGCCCAGGTACTGATTTTTTAAATCCTGGTAGATAAAAGACACTCCAAAATCAGGATAATTGTAACGGCGCTCCCATTTTTCAAGTCCGTAGGTTTTTCGGTTGTAGCTTAAAATAAAACCAAACGGATGATCGGTGATCAAATGGGAAATATCAGGGTTGTGTTCAATGATGCTTCCGTAGAAATAATTCGCGTCCAGAGAATGAAATTTCGGAATTTTCTTTTCCTGTGCAATAGCCAGCAACGAGGAAAGAAGAAAAAAGACTGGAGCGATTTTTTTCATATGAAGGCAAATCTAACATATTTGCGAAAAAAACCGCTGTTGACTCGAAAAATCAAAATATGGCTTTCGCGATCTGCTCAATATTGCTGCTTTTTCCCATGGAATAATAATGAAGCACCGGCGAGCCAAATTCCATAAGCTCTTTTGACTGCTGTATGCACCACTCGATCCCCAATTGGCGCACCTCTTTGTTAGATTTGCATTTTTCCACTTCAGAAATCAGTTCTTCCGGAAGGTCAATCTTGAAAACCTGGGGCAAAAGTTGCAGGTGTTTTTTAATGGCGATGGGCTTGATCCCCGGGATGATTGGCACGTCAATGCCAATTTCTCTCGCCGCCTCCACAAATTTGAAGAATTTCTTATTGTCGAAAAACATCTGAGTCACAATATAGTCGCCGCCCGCATCAATTTTTTCCTTTAGCCTTCGCAGATCAGATTTTAAAGACGGCGCTTCCATATGTTTTTCAGGATATCCTGCCACGCCGATGCAAAAATCTGCACTATAATCGGTTTCGATCACGTCGTGTAAATACCTTCCCGTATTGAGATCTTTGATCTGTTTCACGAGCTCACAGGCATAATTATTCCCACCTTCCGAAGGTTCAAAATATTTCTGATGGCTCATCGCATCACCGCGCAGCGCCATCACATTTTCAATTCCAAGATACTGGCAGTCAACAAGCAGGTATTCGGTTTCCTGTTTGGTAAATCCGCCACAGAGCACGTGTGGCACGGTGTCAACGTTGTATTTATGCTTGATCGCCGCACAAATCCCTACCGTTCCCGGGCGCATACGAGTGATCTGTCGATCAAAAAGTCCGTTGCGTTCCACATAAACGAACTCTTCCCGCGAAGTGGTCACATCGATGAACGGAGGTTTGAATTCCATCAACGGATCGATATTATCATAAAGTTCCTGTATGTTTTTTCCTTTTTTTGGCGGAATGATCTCAAAGGAAAAAAGGGTTTTTCCGTTGGCTTTTTTTATGTGCTCTGTTACTTTCATTCTTAAAATTTATACCTGCAAGGTTTTTAAAACCCTGCAGGTTTGTTTTCTTACCAGACCTTCCAGGTTTTGAAAACCTGGAAGGTCTATATTGATTAATCTGCGATATTCGGATTCAGCCATTTTTCGGCTTTTTTAAGCGGAATTCCTTTTCGCTCCGCATAATCTTTCACCTGATCCTGTTTTATCTTTCCAAGGCCGAAATATCTCGCTTCCGGATTGGCAAAATAATAACCACTAACGCTCGCCGCAGGCCACATCGCCAGACTTTCAGTTAGTTTCACACCAATCTTTTCCTCAACATTTAAAATTTCCCAGATTGTTAATTTCTCCAGGTGATCGGGACAGGCAGGATAACCCGGCGCGGGACGAATTCCCTTATATTCTTCCTTGATCAGCGCTTCGTTGCTCAGGTTTTCCGCGGAAGCATATCCCCAATGATCGGTTCTAACTTCTTTATGAAGATATTCCGCGAAAGCCTCGGCAAGACGATCGGCCAGGGCTTTGATCATGATCGAGTTATAATCGTCATGATCTTTTTCAAATTCTGAAGCTAATTCCTGCGTTCCAAATCCTGTGGTCACACAAAAACAACCTACATAATCCTGAATATTTGTTTCTTTGGGGGCGACAAAATCGGCCAGCGCGAAATTTGGCTTTTCCCCATACTTCTTTAACTGCTGGCGAAGCGTTCTGAAAATCGCTGTTTTCTCTTCTGAATTTGCTTCATATTTCACCTCAATATCATCCTCATTGATCGAATTCGCTTCAAAAAGTCCGAAAATTGCCTTCGCTTTCAGCAGTTTTTCATTCAGAATTCGCTTCAGTAAGACCTTGCGCATCCTCAAAAAGGCTTTGTGCCTGTTCGCCCACTTTCTCATCTTTCAGAATATCGGGATAGCGGCCATGCAAATCCCAGCTTCTAAAAAACGGGCTCCAGTCGATATAATCTTTAAGTTTCTCCAGCTCGAATTCTTCGATCACCTGAATTCCTAACTGCTTCGGTTTAAAGATTTCAGTATTATTCCAGTCGATCTGAAACTTATTTTCCCTCGCATCTTCGATACTAAGAAAAGATTTGACCTTGCTTCGCTTTTTAAAATTCTTTCTGAATTTGTCATATTCGACCTTCAGATCGGCTTTATATTTCTCACGGGAAGACTCCTTAAGCAATTCTCCCACGACGGTCACTGCTCTTGAAGCGTCGTTAACATGAGCCACCGCTTGCTTATACTGAGGATCTATCTTCACCGCGGTATGCGCTTTAGAAGTCGTCGCGCCTCCTATAAGCAGCGGAACTTCAAAATTCTGCCGCTCCATTTCTTTGGCTAAATAGACCATTTCGTCGAGAGACGGTGTAATAAGTCCGCTGAGGCCAATGGCATCTACATTCTCCTTTTTGGCCGTTTCGATGATCTTTTCCGGCGGAACCATCACACCGAGATCGATAATTTCATAATTATTACAGCCCAGCACCACGGCCACTATATTTTTACCAATATCATGAACATCACCTTTCACCGTCGCCATCAGAATTTTTCCAGCCGATTGCCTTTTATTGGACTTATCTGCTTCAATATACGGTAACAAATAGGCAACCGCTTTTTTCATCACTCTGGCCGATTTCACCACCTGCGGAAGAAACATTTTCCCGCTTCCGAAGAGATCGCCCACCACGTTCATCCCGATCATGAGCGGACCTTCGATCACGTCCAGAGGTATTTCGGCTTCCTGCCGGGCCTGTTCCACATCTTCGATAATATAACTATCGATTCCTTTTACCAAAGCATGAGTAATCCTGTCCTGAAGGGGTTTTTCTCTCCAGGCAAGATCGGTTTTCTGTTCTTTTTTAGTGGAAACAACATTTTCGGCAAAAGACAAAAGCCGTTCTGTCGCATCTTCACGGCGATCCAGGATCACATCTTCCACATGTTCCAAAAGATCTTTTGGGATTTCGTCATAAACCTCCAGCATTCCGGGATTGACAATTCCCATATTCATTCCCGCCTTGATGGCATGATACAGAAAAGCGGAATGCATGGCTTCCCTGACCGGATTATTTCCGCGGAAGGAAAAAGAAACATTGCTCACCCCACCGCTTACACTGCAGTAAGGCAGATTCTCCTTCACCCAGCGCGTCCCTTCAATGAAATCGATCGCGTTGCGGCGATGTTCATCCATTCCCGTGCCCACCGGAAAAATATTAAGGTCGAAAATGATATCCTCAGGAGGAAATTTCACTTTGTTGACGAGAATATCGTAAGAGCGTTTGGCAATTTCGATACGGCGTTCGTAATTATCGGCCTGACCAACTTCATCAAAAGCCATTACGATCACCGCGGCGCCATAGCGCCTTATTTTCTTTGCGTGTTCGATAAATTCTTCTTCGCCTTCCTTAAGACTGATCGAGTTTACCACACATTTTCCCTGAACCACCTGTAAACCGGCCTCGATAATTTCCCATTTTGAGCTATCGATCATGATAGGCACGCGGGCGATATCGGGTTCAGCAACCAATAAATTGAGGAATTTCACCATCGCTCCCTTGCCTTCAATTAAGCCATCGTCCATATTCACATCGATGATCTGCGCGCCTCCTTCCACCTGTTCACGGGCAACATCAAGAGCTTCATCAAATTTCTCTTCCTTAATAAGACGAAGGAATTTTCGCGAACCCGCGACATTGGTACGTTCACCAACATTAATGAAATTACTTTCAGGAGTAATAATAAGAGGCTCCAGTCCCGATAATTTTAAGGGTCGTACTTCGGCCATATTAAGTGTTTTGAGGTTGAAGTTTCTGAATAGGGCGTGGCTTGTAATCTTTGGCAATTTCAGCGATGGCTTTAATATGAGCAGGAGTAGTTCCGCAGCAACCACCGAGAATGTTTACCAGACCTTTCTCGAGATATTCTTTTATCTGATCGGCCATTTCGGGGGCTTCCTGATCGTATTCTCCAAAGGCATTCGGCAGTCCGGCATTGGGATAGGCCGAAACACCGTATTGTGTATTTCTCGCCACTGCTTCGAGATGCGGGGTAAGCTGTTTCGCGCCGAGAGCGCAATTGAACCCGATACTCAAAAGCGGAATATGTGAGATCGAAATTAAAAAGGCTTCTGCAGTCTGGCCTGAAAGCGTTCTGCCGGAAGCATCGGTAATCGTTCCGCTTACCATCACCGGAATATCGCTATTGAGTTCCTCCTTTAATTCATCAATAGCAAATAAAGCTGCCTTGGCATTCAGGGTGTCGAAAACTGTTTCAACCAATAGCACATCCACGCCACCATCAATAAGAGCGTGGGCCTGCTCCTTATAAGCTTCATATAATCCTTCAAAAGAAATTGCTCTGAAACCGGGATCATTTACATCGGGAGACATGCTCGCGGTCTTATTCGTGGGCCCCATGGCTCCGGCAACAAATCGTGGCTTTTCGGGATTTTCGGCAGTTACTTCCTGTGCTACTTTTTTGGCAATTTTCGCCGATTCATAATTCAGCTCATAAACGAGCTCTTCCATTTTATAATCGGCCATGGCGATACGAGTGCCAGAGAAGGTATTGGTTTCCACAATATCGGCTCCGGCTTCAAAATATTTTCGATGGATCTCGGCGATCGCTTCGGGCTGGGTGATAGACAACAGGTCATTATTCCCTTTTAGAGAAACCGGCCAGTCGGCAAATCGCTTTCCGCGGAAATCTTCCTCAGAAAATTTATATTCCTGAAGCATGGTTCCCATGGCACCATCGAGTATCAGTATTTTTTTTGAGAGTAACTCTTCTATTTTTGACATTTGTTTGTAATAATTGTTATCAAAAAAGAAGAAGGAAGAATCTTTTGTTATCTATCCCCGAGTACTCGGGGTAGAACGTAGCACCTTCTCCCGGAGGAGGGTTGCTAAGGCTTCAGCGGGTCTATTCCCTCTGCCTTTCTTGATAACGACATTTTAATAATGAACTTATACCACAAATATAGGGCGAAGCACTGAAAATACAAGGAATTTTAAAAAAAAGTAAAAGAGGAAACAAGGCAAAAAGTCAAAAATGAGAAAGTTCTCCTTTAACAAATTCCCTCTTTAGCTCTTTCCCTTTTCACCTCTTCAACTTCCTTAACAAATTTTCTCTCCGTTTAACTGAACAGAATAACTGATTTCTGCAGCCTTTTCAAGCATCTTTGAAACCGAACAGTACTTTTCCATGGAAAGATCAACCGCCCTTTTTGCTTTTGCAGGCGGTACATCTCCTTCCAGAATAAAATCCAGCCTTATCTTTTTGAAAACATTGGGAATGGCTCCAGCTTCACGGAAACCTTCCACCTCGACCCGCAAATCTTCCAGCTCATGCTGTTGTTTTTTCAGGATCATAACCACATCTATACTGCTGCAGCCCGCGATCCCGCGCAACAACAAATCCATCGGACTGGAACCTTTCGGCTCTTCTTCAGATTTATTATCGAGCAGCACGATATTGCCGCGCTCATTTTTGGTTTCAAAAAGATAATTATCGTTGATCCTTCTTAAACTGACCTTCATTAAAATAAATTTTTAGCAAAGATAATATTCCTGATCCGGAAATTAGAATTATATCCGGCTTCAGGATTTCAGAAGTTCATCAAGATTCGTAAGAGCCGAAGTGAAGCCTTCCTGAAAACCCATTTTTAAAATTTTCTCAAGCTCTTCTGCCGATTCATACCTGGTTTCTATTCTTACAATAGTATGTGCTCCTTCCGGTTCAAATTCTACCTTCCAATGAGATTTCGGAAGTTTATTATCTATCACTCCGTTCTCATCGCAAAAAGAATCCAGACCTTCAAACCTCTGCTCCGGCACCACCTCTTTATATTCCGCCACGGCATAATGTTCTTCCTCATCGGGCCCGACCATTGCATAAAGCCATTTTCCTCCTTCACGAAATTTCATCGATTTGGTCTTCGCTTTCCAGGGTTTCGGCGCCCACCATTTATCCAGCGTTTCCGGAAGCGTCCATGCCGACCATACTACATCTACGGGAGCGGCAAATTCTCTCTCCACGATCACTGAATTTTCATCCCTGTTTATCTTAAAATCCATTTTTAAAGTTTCCATTTGCATCTGCTTTTTAGCCGAAAAATTTCTCTTTTACGGCAATTCTGTCTACAATCTAATTTAGCTCATAAAAGCATACGCAATTGAAAACAGGGAGTTAAAAAACCCGCAGAAAATCAGTTCCGCGGGTTTAGGAAAACAAGTATAATTGACTAATTAAACTCCGATACTCTGAACCACTTCCCGTTTGGCCTCTTTTTTGGTGCCATCGAATCCTTCCACACCTCCAACGGTGGTATATTTCAACACGAATTTCTTATCGGGATGGATTTTTTGATACGCGCTCTGGCACATGATCGCGGCCTCATGAAATCCTGAAAGGATCAGTTTTAGCTTACCCTTATAGGTATTCACATCGCCAATCGCATACACGCCGGGAATATTGGTTTGATAATCGTAAGAATTATCGACCTTTATAGCATTTTTCTCAATTTCAAGGCCCCAATTGCCAATAGGCCCCAGTTTTGGTGATAACCCGAAGAGGGGAATAAAATCATCAACATCACGAAATTCCTCGCCACGTGCCGTATCTTTATGACGGATCACTACCTGCTCCAGCTTATTTTCTCCTCGTAATCCCACCACCTCAGCATTGGTGATCATTTCGATCTTACCGAGTTTTGCCAGTTCAGAAACTCTTTCTACAGAATCAAGAGCGCCACGAAATTCGGCTCTTCTATGAACCAGGGCAACTTCAGAAGCAACATCAGAGAGATAGATCGCCCAGTCGAGAGCAGAATCTCCGCCGCCAGCAATCACCACTCTTCGATCGCGATATACTTCCGGATCCTTAATAAAGTAAGAAACTCCCTTATCTTCATAATCACCGATATTTTTGATCGGGGGTTTTCTGGGTTCGAAAGAACCAAGTCCGCCGGCAATTGCCACCACAGGAGCATGATGCTGCGTGCCTTTATTGGTGGTTACGATAAAACTGCCGTCTTCAAGCTTTTCCAGAGTCTCGGCGCGTTCACCCAAAGTAAATCCCGGAGAGAAAGGCCTGATCTGTTCCATCAGGTTTTTCACCAGATCCCCGGCAAGAATTTCAGGAAATGCCGGAATATCATAAATAGGCTTTTTAGGATAGATTTCTGAACATTGTCCGCCCGGTTGTGGCAAGGCATCTATAAGGTGTGTTTTCAGCTTGAGGAGTCCCGCTTCAAAAACGGTAAACAATCCTGTGGGTCCTGCTCCTATAATCAGGATATCTGTTTTAATCATCTTTTACTGTTTTTCCAATTAAGGTTTCTGTTAAATTATTCAATTCAGTTACTTTATTTTCGAAATCGCCTTTTATCGTCTTTCGATATTCATTCAAATTTTCCACCATTTCATTTATATTTTCAGGAATCACTTCCTCAAAAAACTGGCGTAAGCGCTTGGCCGTTGTCGGTGATTTTCCATTGGTGGAAATGGCAATTTTCACATGGCCTTTATTCACGATGCCACCCATATAAAAATCACAGAGTTCGGGCGTATCGGCGATGTTGGCCAGGAGGTAACGCCTTTTTGCATTTCGGTGTATCCTGGTATTCAGTCTGGAATCATTGGTCGCGGCAATCACAAAATGCCTTTTTTCCAGAAATTTTGGTTTATACCGACTTTGGGTCAGTTTTACACCATGTTTCTTTGCCAGTGCTTCTGTCTCCGGAAGGAACCATTTCGCAACGACTTCAACATTCGCGTTGGGACTGGATTTCAGCAGAAAATGCAGCTTTTCATGGCCGACATTTCCGCCGCCAACCACCAGCACATTCAGTTTGCTGACTTTCAGAAAAACCGGGTATAGTTCGTTTCTTTCTTCCATTTTTAATGATCTTAAACCTATGAGGTTTTGAAAACCTACCAGGTTTTATTCGCTCGACCTGACAACTTCTGGAAAAGCATTCACTTCTTTATAAATATCCTGAAGCTGCTGACTTTCACTTACCACCTCCCCGATCACAATAATGGCCGGAGCGGTTAATTCATTTTCAGAAACCACCTGTTCAATAGTGCTGATAGTTCCAAATCCCGAACGTTCATTCACGGTGGTACCGCTTTGGATCACACCCACGGGCGTATCTTCTTTTCCGTATTTGCTGAAAACCTCCACGATCTCTCCAAGTTTTCCCATTCCCATAAGGATTACCACCGTTGCCGTCGATTGTGCCGCGAGGCGAACATCTTCTGAAAGTTTTCGCTGGGTTGTGGTCCCCGTGATCACCCAGAAACTTTCGGAAGTTCCTCTTTGCGTCAGCGGAATTCCCACATTTGCCGGGACGGCGATCGAAGAAGTGATTCCTGAAACCACCGCTGTTTCGAGTCCGTGTTTTCTGGCAAAATTGATCTCTTCGGAACCCCTTCCAAAGATAAAAGGATCACCGCCTTTCAATCGAACTACATGTCCGCGTTCAAAAGCATATTTCACAATGAGCTCATTGATCTCGTCCTGGGAATAGCGATGCTTGTCTTTTCGTTTTCCAACGAAGACATGTTCGGCCTGAGGCGCATATTCCAGTAATTCGCGATTAATCAGCGCGTCATACAAAACCACCTTCGCGGTTTTCAAAGTATTGACGGCCTTGATGGTGATCAATTCGGGATCTCCCGGTCCCGCTCCCACTACTGTTAATTTTGGTGTATCAAACATGTTGTACCTCCTTTGTTCTATAGGCATCCACCCTTTTAAGGAATAAATGCGCGTCTTCTAAATATTTCTTTGCAAAAGCCTCAGTGGGCTCGTTTTCATTCAGCTGATAGGCGAATTCTTTAAAAGAAGTCGACAATTCAATCTTTCCGGGCTCGATAAAAAGCTCGTCGAATTGAGAAATTATTCCAACCTGAGTATTCGTTTTCACATCTTCGGCAGTCAGCAAAGCTTTTGCCGAATTCACAATGGAAGTATAGGAATGATAGATACTGTCGCTCCAGGCTTTTCTTTCCAGGGCGCTTTTCGCATTATCAAGCTTTTCCTCACTTTCAAAGAGCAAAGTCGCAACCAGATCGATCACCACTCCGGCACACTCACCCACTCCCACGGCTTTGATATAAGGTTTTTCATGGCCCCAGTCTATAAAATCATTTTCAGTGAGCTTGGAAGTATCAGCAAGCTCTTTTAACAGATCATAGAAATAGGTTTTACCCTGGCGATCGTAATAGGCTGCATAAGCTTCATCAGCTTCAGAATTGGTTTCGAAATCATCTAAAAGCAGCCTTAAAGCCTGAGGTCCCCGCTTGCTCGGAATTTTCACCACTTTATCGGCAAAACGGCCATTTCCATTTCCTAAAGTTCCGCCGCCAAGCAGCACCTGAAGTGCGGGAGCAACGGCTTTTCCCACTTTAACCGACATTCCCTGAAAGCCGATCTCGGCCATATTATGCTGTCCGCAGGCATTCATACAACCGCTGATCTTGATTGTGATATCACGGCCGTTCACAAACTGCGGATATTCTTCCTTCAAAACATCTTCCAGCACATCGGCAATTCCCGTACTGCTGGCGATCCCAAGGTTACAGGTATCGGTGCCCGGGCAGGCGGTGATATCAACCGTTTTATTATAACCGGTTTCGGCATAACCGAGTTTCTTTAATTCCGAATAGAAAAACGGCAGAAATTCTTCGCGCACATGTCGAACAAGAATATCCTGTCTCAGCGTCAATCGAATCTCATTCCCGGCATATTTCTTTACCAGATCGGCCAGTTTTCTGGCGCCGCCTGTATAGAAATCGCCTAAAGGAACGCGTATTCCCACGGCGAACAATCCCTTCTGTTTCTGCGGAAAGACATTTGTGTTTTTCCAGGTACTAAATTCCTTTTGATCTTCTATTTCTGCGGAAGGCACTTCAACATTCTGCAATGGCGGAGCTGCCTCGAATTTCTCAATCTGAAAATCGGCCTGTTTTTTAGAAAGCGAGGTTTGCTGCTCCGAAACCAGCTCCATAAAAGCCTCTTTTCCAATATCCTTAATCAGGAATTTCATCCTTGCTTTCAAACGTTTAGCCCTTTCCCCGTGACGATCGAAAACGCGAAGCACTCCTTCGATAAGCGGAATGATCTCTTCCGCAGGAATAAAATCATAAAGTTCATCTGCATGACGTGGCTGCGAACCGAGGCCGCCACCCAGCATCACTTTGAATCCGCGTTTACCATCTTTCAGCTTCGGAATAAATCCGAGGTCGTGGATATAGCTCAGCGCGGTATCCTCATCGGAAGAGGAAAAAGAAATCTTAAACTTTCGTCCCATTTCCTGGCAGATCGGATTCCGAAGAAAAAATTTAAAGGTCGCCTCGGCATAGGGCGAAACATCAAATGGCTCTTTGGGATCGATCCCCGCGGTTGGGGAAGCGGTCACATTTCGTACTGTATTCCCGCAGGCTTCACGCAGGGTAATATCATCTTTTTCCAGCTGCGCCCACAATTCAGGCGTACGATCCAGGCTTACATGGTGAATCTGTATATCCTGACGAGTGGTGATGTGCAGCCTTCCGGTAGAATATTCATCAGAAACATCGGAGATTCGATGCAACTGTTCTGAAGTGACCTTACCAAAAGGCAGTTTTATACGAACCATCTGAACACCAGCCTGCCTTTGCCCATAAACTCCACGCGCAAGACGCAAACTTCGGAATTTCTCTTCATTAGCCCTTCCTTCCCGGAACAGGCGTATCTTTTTTTCCAGATCGAGAATATCCTGTTCTACTACTGGATTTTCAATTTCGGTTCTAAAACTTTGCATGATTTCTTATTTAAATTTTTATGCAGCAATTTTAATCTGCTTCCTATAGATGCTGAAACAAGCCTGCCTACGATAGGCAGGTTCAGTATGGCACCAATAATATTGGCTTAATCAAAATTTGTTCACTAAAACTTCAAATCTCATTTAATGAAAAAGTCCTTTTAGTTACTACACCTAAAAGGACTTTTGAATTTTCATTTATACAAAAGACTTTTAAGTGTGTGGCGAAAAACGCATACACATGCACATTGATGACATCATCATATGTTTGAAATTCTGTTTCATTTCGATTAAGCGTGTAATCCACATTCGCGGTTTTCCAAAACCTTGGTGGGATCAAAATATTTAAATTCGTTCGGCAGGTTGTATTCTTTCAGATAGGCATCTAGCTTTTCATCACTCCAGTGATAGAAAGGACTCACTTTTAAAAGCCCGTCTTTGCTGTAACTCAAAATATCTATGCTGTCGCGAAAGGCTGTTTGTCCCTTTCTCAAATTGGTAAACCATACATCGGGATTTTGCTGCGCCATTGCTCTCTGGAAAGGCTCGAGTTTTACCTGGCGGGTAAACTCTTGATGTAAGGGACTGTCAACACCGGGAATTCCGCCATTGATCGCATCGCGATAAGCCGCAGTTTGCCTGGGAGTGTACAATTTCACATTCAGGTCTAACTGATCGATCACCTCTTTGGCATGCTTATAGGTCTGAGGAGTATTGTAACCGGTATCGCACCAAACCACTGTCACATCGGGTTTTTCTAAAGAAACAGCATGCAGAATTGCCGCTTCATAAGGACGAAAATTTGTAGTTACCACGGGTTTGCTGCTGCCTGCCAGCACCCATCTAATCACCTCAAAAGGATCTATCCCTTTTAGCTGACTGTTTAAAGTCTTCAATTCTTCTGCCGAATACTTTCTCATAATCTTCTGTTTTTAAGAAGTACTGATTTATAAAAACCTATATTCCTATCGGATTAGTAGGTTATTGACAAATCTATACTTCAATTACTTAATCACCAATTAATTTGTCTTTAAATTTTCTATTTTAACACTCCGGCTACTGAAATGTTGCCACATCAGCGAGTGTATTTTCACCAAGTACCGCCAGGGAAGCGTCCCTGACCTGGATCATCAGCTTATGAACGGAACATTTTTTTTCGTCGGGACAATCATCACATTTTTCGTAATAATTGAGACTTACACAGGGCACCATCGCAATTGGCCCTTCCAAAACCCTGATCACCGCCGTCATTTTAATTTGATCGGCTTCTTTGATAAGGTAATAACCTCCGCCCTTACCCTTTTTGGAGCCCAAAAATCCCGATTTTCGCAATTCCAGAAGAATACTCTCCAGAAATTTTTGGGAGATATTCTCACTTTCGGAAATCTCTGAGGCCTGCACCGGACTCTTATTCTCTTTTCTCGCGATATAGCTAAGAGCCTTAATTCCGTACTTGGTCTTTTTTGAAAGCATAATGCGAAGATACTTAATTTCATAATTTTCCAGAGTTTGAAATTTTCTCTTCGCTCACCTCCAAAGTTTTTTCGCTTTTTTCCTCTTTAACTCATTAACTCTTTCGCTCAATTCCCAAAGCCTGTTCCAGATCGGCAATAATATCATTGATATGTTCAAGCCCCACCGAAACCCGTATCAGTCCTTCCGAAATTCCGGCTTCCAGACATTCCTCTTTATTCAGTTTGCTATGCGTGGTCGAAGCGGGATGCGTGATGATCGTTCTCGTATCACCCAGATTTGCCGAGCGGGAGCAGAATTTAAGTTTATCGATAAAATTTCTCCCGGCTTCAATGCCTCCTTTTATTTCAAAGGAAACAATATTTCCTCCCAGCTTCATCTGCTTTTTGGCAATCTCATACTGCGGATGCGATTTCAGAAAAGGATATTTCACCCATTCCACATTTTCCTGTTCTTCAAGAAACTCGGCCAGTTTTAGTGCATTTTCGCAGTGCTTTTCAATCCTTACCGGCAGGGTTTCCAAACTTTTGGAAAGCACCCAGGCATTGAAAGGTGATAAAGCAGGGCCGGTATTTCTGCTGAAAAGATAGATCTCCCGAATAAGATCTTCCCTGCCCACGGTCACTCCGCCCAAAACACGTCCCTGTCCGTCGATCAATTTCGTTGCCGAATGAATTACCAGGTCTGTTCCAAATTTTATTGGATTCTGAAGGTATGGTGTGGCAAAGCAGTTATCGATGATCAGCAAAAGATCATGTTTTTTTGCAATTCTCCCCAGTTCTTCCAGATCGAGGATATCGACTCCCGGATTGGTAGGTGTTTCCGCAAAAATAATCTTTGTTTCGGGCTTTATCAGACTTTCAATTTTATCAATCTCATCAACTTTAAAATAGCTGTGGCTGATATTCCACTTCGGAAAAAATTTAGTGAACAAACTATGAGTCGAACCAAAAACCGATCTTGCCGAGATAATATGATCACCGCTGTCTAAAAGTGTCGCCAGGGTAGAAAACACCGCCGACATCCCCGTGGCAAAAGCATAACCGGCCTCTGCACCTTCCATTTTCGCGATCTTTTCGACAAATTCGGAAGTATTGGGATTGGTAAAACGGCTGTAAATATTGCGCTCTTTTTCTTCGGCAAAACTCGCTCTCATATCTTCGGCACTGTCAAACACATAACTCGAGGTGAGATACAATGGCACCGAATGTTCCTGAAATTGGGATCTTTCCGCCTGGGTTCTTACTGCGATGGTTTCTAAATATTCCATGCTTACCGGGTTTGAAGTTTTTCGGTTTTGTGGTCACCTTCGAACTTCTTTGAATTATTGGGGTTATTAAAAACAGGTTTCAGAAAATGGTTTAACTGATCGGTTTCGATCAAAAAGGCATCATGGCCATGAATCGACCTGATCTCGTGAATGCTCACTTCATTTTTCAGCAGGGAAAGTTCTACATAAGTATTCCAGTTTTCTTCCGCCAGAAAAAATAGATCAGTATCCACGGTAACTATATGAATATTGCCTTTGATACTCGCCGCTGCTTCCAGAAAATTTCCGGAGCCATGGCTAATATCAGCGGTAGTCAACAGGTGATTCATCAGCTTATATGCTTTTAACGCAAAGCGGTTTTTCAGTTTTTCACCATGATGCAACAGCCAGTTTTCAACCTCATAAAACCTGTTTTCTGTATTCCTTTTTCCTGAAAATTTCTGTGCCAGAGACTGGGGTGTTCTATAAAAAGTCATTGCATGCATTCTCGCGTCATGAACGGGATCTGATGAATTATTCAGAATATGATCCTGAATGCGGCAATTCGCCAAAAGCCAGTCCGTTGCTTTATAATCAGATGCGATGGGGATAATATTTTCGGCCAGTCCAGGTTTCAGTACGGCCAGTTCCCATGCCAGCGCACCGCCAATAGATCCGCCGATAACGGCAAAAAGCTTCCAGATACCCAGATTTTCCAGGGCAATAGCCTGAATTTTGGCGATATCCTTAAGCGTGAATTCTTTATAGTTGTCAAAGAACTGATCTTCGTGGCCTTTAAATCCATTGCCGGGGATATTGAAAGCAAGGATCGAAAATTTGTGACTGTCAATACATTTATTCTCACCAATGAGATCTTTCCACCAGCCATTATGGCCAGTCACCAGGGAATTGCCAGTAAGGGCATGGTTCACAAGAACTATGGGAGCTTCGGAAGGTTTTTTTCCAAAGAACTGGTAACTCAGGTGAATATCCTGGCGCGTGCCGGCCGAGTTCTCAAAATCTCTTATGACTAATTCTTCAAGCATATCTTTTTTATTTAATCCGGGAAAGCTGGAATTTGCTTTCCCGGATTTTTAACCAAAACCAACAATTAATTACACCAATGATTTCTTTTTTATCTGTGAAAACGCCTCTTTGAGATCGTTTTTAAGGTCTTCGATATCTTCAAGCCCAACCGATAATCTTATCAAATCTGGAGTCACCCCTGTGGAAGCCTGTTCCTCTTCGGTAAGCTGTTGGTGTGTGGTACTCGCCGGATGAATGATCAAAGATTTAGTATCGCCAATATTGGCCAGCAGGGAGAAAACCTTAGCCGCATCAACCACTGTTTTCGCGGCTTCATAACCGCCTTTTACGCCAAAGGTAAGGAGACCGCTCTGGCCCTCTTTTAGATATTCCTGAGCCAGTTTGTGATATTTACTGCTTTCCAGCCCGGGATAATTCACCCATTCCACTTCTTCCTGTTCCTGTAACCATTGGGCAAGTTTCAGGGCGTTGCTGCTGTGTTCCTTTAATTCTCACCTTCAGAGTTTCCAGTCCCTGAATGATTTGGAAGGCGTTGAACGGGCTCAATGCGGCACCGTGATCGCGAAGACCTTCTATACGTACCTTTCCTATAAAAGCTGCTTCCTCAAGAGCCTCGGTATAAACGAGTCCATGATATCCCGGTGAAGGCTCGGTAAATTCAGGAAATTTGCCATTCGCCCAGTTGAATTTTCCGGCGTCGATGATCACTCCGCCAAGAGCGGTGCCATTTCCGTTTATATATTTGGTCAAAGAATGGATCACAATATCGGCTCCGTGTTCAATAGGATTCAATAAATACGGAGTTGCCACGGTATTATCCACGATGAAAGGAACTTTAAAAGTCTTCGCTTCCTTTGAAATACCTTTCAGATCAAGCACATCGAGCTTCGGATTTCCGATAGATTCGGCAAAGAACACGCGGGTGTTCTCCTTTGCGGCTTTGGTGAAATTCTCAGGATCTGAAGGATCGACGAAAGTGGTGGTGATCCCTAATCGCGGAAGCGTATTCTTAAAAAGATTGTAAGTCCCGCCATAAAGACTGTTGGATGAAACAATATGATCTCCAGCCTTTAAAAGCGTGAGCAGAGCGGTGTTGGTAGCCGCAGTTCCCGAAGCGGTAACCACCGCCGCGATACCACCTTCCAGTGCCGCCAGCCTCTGCTCGAGGATATCGTTCGTAGGATTGTTGATTCTCGTATAGATGAATCCCGGTTCGGCCAGTGAGAAAAGATCGGCTGCATGATCGGAATTCTTAAAGACGTAAGAAGTTGATTGGTAGATGGGGACCGCGCGGGTTCCGCCATTTGTGGTTACATCGTGTCCTGCGTGTAAGGCTGCTGTTGAAAATTTTGGTGTACTCATGATATTAAAATTTGTATGTTTCTTTGAACCTCCCGGGTTTCGAAAACCTGGGAGATTTTCTGTTTAAAATTAATTTTGTAATAAAAAAAATCCCCCTGTTTTTGCTATTACCAGGGGGATTTTTGAATTGAACTTACAACTAATTAATATCCTCGATTTTGGCAATAGCATTTCATGTGACGCATATACATGTGCATCATTCGGTTCATCATCATATTCGCTATTATTCTAACTTTCATTTTCCAACTTTTAAAGCAGGTTTCAACTCTGCTGAATTTTTTTGGTCATCCTGAATTCGTTTCAGGATTTTTTGAGAAGCTGAATCAAGTTCAGCTTGAGGTTTTTATTTTATCAATTTAATTTACACTTCGACAGGCTCAGTGTGGCACAAAAAAAGCCGCTGCGGTGGCAGCGGCTTTTTGCAATTAATATTTTTTCAAACTCATGCAATAGAAGACGCTGCGGATATTCTCCACATCATACACATCATCATATTGCAATTTGTTCTTTTCATTTTCTGTTTTATTCTGTTACAAAGATAACGACTCACTTTTTTAATTTCCAAGCCCTTTGAAAAGAATTATTAAAATTTAGATTTTAAGCGTGTTTTTTTATGATTATGAAAATTTATTCGCTGTTTTATAATTTATCTCAAAAAATATTTTTTGCGTTAGGAAATAAAAAAGATTCCTGAAACAGACTATCCTTGAGGTAGAACCATAGAGGTGTTTTGCCCGTTTCATTTTGACCACGGGGGCAAAAACCAAAATTTATATTTTACCTCACCCAGAACTGCCTTTTCTGCAGTTCTGACCTCTCCAAAGGAGTGGTGAATTGGAACCCCGAGGCAGAGCCACCGGGGAATTTAGATTGAGGGAATTGTCTGAGCTCTCCCGATTAAGGGGGAAGCGAGTCGCAAAAGCCCGGCGCGAGCCCGGAACGGGCGAAGCGCAATGCCCACATCAGCCACAAACCTTAAAATAGAATAAAATGAAGTTAAATCGATTTGCGATCCTGCTAATTTTTATACATTTGTATTTGAATTATTGAAAGGGACAGATTTGACTGATTGCAACCCTAAATATGCCCGAGGTGTATTCTAAAATGCTAAAGCAGTAGTATTGAACTTCTATTAGCCTTTCACGTCAAATTTTTCCATTCGTATAACTTAAAAAAGTATTTGAATGGCTTATTTATTTACTTCAGAAAGTGTATCTGAAGGGCATCCGGATAAAATTGCAGACCAGATCAGCGACACTTTATTAGACAATTTCCTGGCATTTGACGAAGAATCGAAAGTCGCCTGCGAAACGCTGGTTACCACAGGGCAGGTTGTGCTTGCCGGAGAAGTGCGCAGCAACACCTATCTCGACGTTCAAAATATCGCGCGCGATGTGATCAATGATATTGGTTACACCAAAGGCACCTATAAATTTAGCGGGGATTCCTGCGGTGTGATCTCCCTGATCCATGAGCAGTCACAGGATATTTACCAGGGTGTTGACCGTGGAAATAAGGAGGAACAGGGTGCCGGGGACCAGGGAATGATGTTTGGTTACGCGACCAACGAAACCGAAAATTACATGCCTTTGGCGCTGGATATTTCCCATAAGATCCTGATCGAGCTGGCAAAACTCCGAAGGGAAGGCAGGGAAATTGATTACCTGCGTCCCGATTCCAAGAGTCAAGTGACTATAGAATACAGTGACGATAATGTACCTCAGCGAATTGTAGCAATCGTGGTTTCCACTCAACATGATGATTTTGACCAGGATGATGAGGCCATGCTGAAAAAGATAAAAAAGGATATTATTGAAATTCTGATCCCAAGAGTGAAGGAACAGTTGCCTGAATATGTTCAGAAGTTGTTCAATGACGATATCGTCTATCACATCAACCCGACCGGAAAATTCGTGATTGGCGGACCTCATGGCGACGCCGGACTTACCGGAAGAAAGATCATCGTAGATACTTACGGCGGTAAAGGAGCGCATGGTGGCGGTGCTTTTTCGGGAAAAGACCCTTCAAAGGTTGACCGTTCTGCCGCTTATGCTTCAAGACATATTGCCAAAAACCTCGTTGCTGCAGGTGTGGCCCCAGAGGTGCTGGTGCAGGTTTCTTATGCAATTGGTGTGGTGGAACCTACTTCCATTTCGGTTTATACCTACGGAAAGAAAAATACCGATCTTACCGATGGAGAAATCGCCCAGAAAGTAAGGGAGATTTTCGACATGCGTCCCGCGGCGATCGAAGATCGTTTGAAATTAAGAAATCCTATCTACCGTGAAACCGCGGCATACGGGCATATGGGCAAAGAACCCAGAACAGTGACCAAAGTTTTTGAAAGTCCGTATAACGGAAAAATCACCAAAGAAGTGGAACTTTTCACCTGGGAGAATCTGGATTATGTAGATAAAATAAAAGACGAAATCCCGCTCAACGACTAATAATTTTTTTATAAAGCCACGGAATCCGTGGCTTTTTTATTATTTCTTCGGAAAACCTTAACAGGAAGGCGCTCTTTAAATCTTTAATTTTAGGCCTCACCAAGCGGTCTTCCTATGTCCTTATTCAAAAAAGTTAGAAATACGGTAAAACTTTTAAAGTCGGTTGATATGGATCAGCTGGCAAAGATCAACGAAAAGATAGATCTGGCCGCTGCCATGCAAACGCTGGGAAAGCTCGATGATCGACAGCTGGCCGGACTCATGCGGATGCTGAAGACCAAAAACCGAAAAGGGCAGCACGACCTCCCTCCTATCGACGGCGATTTTTATAAACTCGACCTAAAGCTCACCGAAGAACAGAGGGAACTTCAGCTGAAAGTTCGCAATTTCATGGAGGACGAAATTCGTCCGTTGGTGAATGAATACTGGAAAAAAGACCAGTTCCCTTTTGAGATTATCGAGAAATTTAAAAAACTGAATATTGTAGGCGTAGCTTATGAAGGTTATGGTTGCCCGAATCTGCCTTTTTTAATGGAAGGTATCATCGCCCAGGAAATCGCGAGGGTAGACGTTTCCACCTCCACCTTTTTTGGGGTTCACAGCGGGCTGGCCATGGGTTCTATTTATCTATGCGGCAGTGAGGAGCAGAAACAGGAATGGCTTCCGAAGATGCAAAAAATGGAAAAGATCGGCGCTTTTGGCCTTACCGAACCAAATGTAGGTTCGGGAGCGGCAGGAGGCCTGGAAACAACCTGCAAATTTGATGGGGAAAACTGGATCCTGAACGGACAAAAAAAATGGATAGGAAATGCCACCTTCGCCGATGTTACCATTATATGGGCGCGTGATCTGGATTCCAATCAGGTGAAGGGTTTTCTGGTAAAAAAGGAAAATCCGGGGTTTAAAACCGAAAAGATTAAAGATAAAATGGCGCTGAGGATCGTTCAGAATGCCATAATCACACTAAAAGACTGTAGAATACCTGAAAGCGACCGGCTTCAGAAGGCAAATTCGTTCAAAGACACGGCGAATGTACTGCGAATGACCAGGGCCGCCGTGGCCTGGCAGGCAGTCGGCTGTGCAAGAGGCGCCTATGAAAGCGCCTTGAAATACACTAAAAAACGGGAACAATTTGGAAGGCCTATTGCCTCATATCAGCTTGTTCAGAATCACCTGGTGGAGATGCTTTCCAATCTCACCTCTATGCAAACGCTCTGCTTTCGGCTTTCCGAATTACAGGATCAGGGAATGTTGAAAGACGAACACGCCAGCCTCGCCAAGGTATATTGCAGTCTGCGTATGAGGGACGTGGTAAGCCAGGCTCGTGAGGTGATGGGTGGCAACGGAATTCTTCTGGAATATGATGTCGCCCGTTTCGTGGCTGATGCCGAAGCGATCTACAGCTATGAAGGAACTAAAGAAATAAATTCACTTATTGTAGGCCGTGCCATTACCGGTTACAGCGCCTTTATAAGTTAAAAAAAGAAAAATTATCTATGTCAATATTAATTGTAACATCGGGGAAAACCCCTAATAAATGGATTGAAGCTTTAAAAAAAGAAGACGATGAACTCCCAATCTTCGATTATAATGAAGATCATGATCGTGAAAAAATAGATTTCGCACTTACGTGGAATCATCCTCGTGGAGTTTTCAAAAACTATCCGAATTTAAAAGTGATCGCAAGTATGGGCGCAGGAGTTGACCATATCCTGAGCGATTCCGGACTTCCTGAAAACGTAAAGATTACCCGCGTGGTAGATGAAATGCTTACCGAGGACCTCAGTGATTTTGTTCTTGCACAGGTGATGAGCCACCTGAGATCATTACATTATTACACCAAAACACAGAAAGAAAAAAAATGGGAACGTTTCCAGTATAAAAGGCCGAAAGACACAAAAGTGGGAATTATGGGACTTGGAGTGCTGGGAAATGCCGTGGCCAATAAGCTTTATAAAAACAACTTCAGAATATTTGGCTGGGCCCGAACTGAAAAAGATTGTCCGAATGTAACCTGTTATAATGGCCGCGATCAGCTGGAAGATTTTTTGCAGCAAAGCGAGATTTTGATATGCCTTCTTCCTCTTACTGAAGACACCGAAAATATTTTGAATGCCGATCTTTTTGATATGCTTCCGGAAGGAGCTTATCTCATTAATGTTGCCCGCGGAGCACACCTCGTGGAACACGACCTGCTCGAAATGACCGATAACGGGCATCTCTCGGGTGCTTCGATTGATGTTTTTAGGGAAGAGCCACTTCCCGAAGACCACCCTTTTTGGGAACATTCAAAAATCAATATCACTCCCCACGTGGCCAGCCTTACTGATCCCGAATCGGTAGCGCCTCAGATAGTGGAAAATTATCGACGCATGAAAAACGATGAATCCCTCCAAAATGAGGTGAAAATAGAGCATGGCTACTAATTAAAAAATCAAAACATGGAGAATCTAAAAAACATCATGGTAGCGGTCGATTTTAATGACAGCATAGGAGAATTGATGGTCTATGCCGAAGGCCTGGCGCAAAAATTCAACTCGAAGATATGGGTGCTTCATGTGGCCGATCCAGAACCCGATTTTGTAGGTTATGAACCGGGGCCGCAGTACATCAGGGATATAAAAGCGGAAGAATTCAGGGAAGAACATCACAATTTGCAGGAAATCTGTAAAAATTTCATCGATAAAGATATTAAATCGGAAGCACTGCTCATCCAGGGCTCTACCGTGGAAACAGTAATGGAAGAAGCGCAAAAGTTACAGGTGGATCTATTGATCGTGGGCACTCATAAACATAGTTTTCTGCATAATCTGTTACAGGAAAGTGTTTCCATGGAACTGCTGAAAAAAGCTGAAATCCCCATGCTTACCATTCCTATCGAGGAAAGCTGAAAAAAACAATTCCGACCTCTCCAAAAGAGAGCTGAATTGGTAGCGCCGGGACAAAACCCTTTGGAATATATAGATTAAATAGGGAAATTTTTGCCGGATTTTTTAATTTCGGGACAAAATGAGAGTATTGGAAGCAGACAAAAATTACCTCGAGCAGGTACACCATAAAATAGAGCCTTACATTCATCGCACTCCCGTGCTTACCTCGAGCCTGATCAATGAAAAGGCCGGAGGAGAATTATTCTTTAAGTGTGAAAATTTTCAGCGAATGGGAGCCTTCAAGATGCGAGGAGCCGCAAATGCTATTCTGAACCTTTCCGAAGAAAAAAGGAAAAAAGGAGTGGTCACCCATTCCTCCGGGAATTTCGCCCAGGCGCTCTCACTGGCAGCGAAAAATATAGGTATTCCTGCCTATATCGTGATGCCCGATACCGCTCCGGAGGTGAAAAAAGCAGCTGTTCGAACCTATGGAGGCAAAATCACCGAATGTCCTTCCACACTAAAAGATCGCGAAGCCACCGCGCAGAAAATTCAGGAAGAAACCGGAGCCACTTTCGTCCATCCCTCCAACGATCTCGATGTGATTTTTGGCCAGGGTACCGCGGCTTTAGAACTGCTTCAGGATTTTCCAGATCTCGATTATGTAGTTTGTCCCGTTGGTGGCGGCGGACTCATTGCGGGGACGGCTCTTTCGGTTAAATTCTTCGGAAACAACTGTAAATGCATTGGTGCCGAACCAATGGAAGCCGATGATGCCTGGCGTTCCCTGCAAAGCGGAAAAATTGAAACCAATGAAACGGTTGATACCATGGCCGACGGGTTAAAAACCCAGCTGGGGGATAAAAATTTTCCGATCATTCTCGAAAATGTAAGTGATATAATTCGTGTTTCAGAAGATGAAATTCTTGCGGCCCTGAAACTGATCTGGGAACGAATGAAAATAGTGGTGGAACCTTCCAGTGCTACTGCACTTGCGGCGGTGCTGCATGAAAAAGAGCTTTTCAGAAATAAAAGAACAGGGATTATCATTTCCGGCGGAAATGTAGATCTGAGTCGACTGCCTTTTTAAAAAAAATCAATTTTAAGCCTTCAATCCTGAGCGCCAGTTTCATCGGATAGAAACTTAATGTATATTTAAGTTAAATCTGACTTGAATGGAACTCTACCTTACGGTCGCCATCATCATCATTGGGATCATCCTTTTTGTAAGGGATTATTTTTCGATCGATACTACCTCGATCCTTATTATGGCGCTTTTTATCGTTTCGGGAGTATTGAGTCCGGAAGAAGGTTTTTCGGGTTTTAACCATCCTGCAACCATTACCCTGGGCTGTATGTTCGTGGTAAGCGCAGCGATTTTTAAATCAGGACTTATTGATGGACTCAGCGCAAAACTGATCAAGATCGCGAGACTGAATTATTTTTTCGCCCTCATCTCACTGAGTATAACGGCGGCGGTACTTTCAGCCTTCATCAATGACTCTGCGGTAGTGGCCATACTCATCCCGGTGGCGCTGCTGGTATGCCGCGAAACAGGGATCAGTCCAGCGAGAATTCTTATTCCCATTTCCTTTTCGGCATTATTCGGTGGCACCTGCACGCTTATCGGGACTTCCACAAATATCCTGGTAAGCGGTTATGCCGAAAAGCTGGGTTCGGAAGGCTTCGGAATGTTTGAATTTTCCCTGCTCGCGCTGTGTCTCCTGGCCTTAGGGCTTACCTATATTTTTGTGCTTGGACCTATCCTTCTTCCGAAGAGAAGTTCTCCGGAAGAAGCCGGTTTGAAAAAGGAAGCTGAACGATATATGGCAGAGATCGAACTTATGCCGGAAAGCGACGATAAAGACCTGCCTATCTCGAAATCACAACTGGTAAATGATTATAAGGCACAAATACTAAGGATCAAAAGAAAACATTATCGGGTGTACGAGATAAATGCAGAAACGGTATTGCGGGAAGGCGACATAATCAGATTTCTCGTGGATCCGCTAAATCTCACCCGGCTCAAGGTAAAAAAGGGGTTCGCGCTCATTGGCGACGAGGAAGATGTATATGAAAATAATCCCAGGAAGAAGCCTGTAAATCGCCCCGCCCGGCCAAACGAAGAAAAGAAAGTCTTTGAGGTGATGATCCCGTACGGTTCTGATCTTGCCGGAAAATCCCTGAAACAGCTCAATTTTCGCAGCACTTATTATGCCTCCGTTCTTGCTATTCGCCACCGTAAGGAAACCATTACCGAAGACGTCTCGCACGTAACGTTAAAAGAGGGCGATATGATGCTGCTTTTCGCTTCAGAAAAAACAATTTCCCAGCTCACAGCCGACAAATTGCTGGTCACTCTTTCAGAATATCAGGGAAAAAGAGTGGATTATAAAAAAGCGATTCCTGCCCTGCTTATTGTTGCCGGGGTGGTGGCTGCAGCGGCTTTTAATATTACGTCGATCCTTATTAGCGCGATGATCGGAAGTTTACTGCTTATCACCCTCACTATCTTAAAACCCCAGGAAGCTTATGAAGCCATAGAATGGAAGGTGATCTTCATGATGGCCGGTGTACTTTCTATGGGTAAAGCCCTGGAAAAAACGGGCGGTTCAGATATAATTTCGCAGTATATCTTTGATTCTGTAGGAGGTTTAGATCCTAGAATAACGCTAAGCCTGATTTTTTTGTTCACCTTTCTGGCTACTAATGTCCTCTCAAGCAAGGCTACGGCTGCCCTTATGACGCCGATAGTGATCAGTCTAGCCGAAGCTATGCAGATTAATGAAAAACCGCTGCTGATCGCGGTGATGTTTGCCTGCTCGCTTACTTTTATGACGCCGGTGAGCTACCCGGTGAATACCATGGTCTTCGCACCTGGAAACTACCTCTTTCGGGATTTTCTGAAATTCGGCACTCCGCTTAACTTTTTGATCTGGATCGCCGCTTCCTTTTTAATTCCAATCTTTTTTCCTTTTTAATATGAGCAAGAGACGTGTAAAACTCCACAATCCGTTTAAGACCAGAATAATTGACGAAAAACAATTAAGAGAACACCTTGCGCTTCAACGCACCAAACTCGCCAATGAACGCACCCTTCTTTCTTATATAAAAGCTTCCCTTTATTTATTGATTGGTGGAATCGCCCTTTTGCAGGTGAAAGAATACAGAGGATTAGATGTTACGTGGATAGGCTATCTTTCATTTTTTTTCTGTGTATTGTTTATTGTTGTTGGGATTTCGAGGTATATTGCACTGGAAAGAAAGCTGGAAAAACTATTGAAACCCGATAATACTTTAGGAAAAGAAAATCCAGTTAACCAGGAAAACGACTGATTTTGATCTTACAGGAATTCGTTCACTATTTCCTTCATCTTATCGCTCCAGCAGGAATCGCTTACCTCTACGATAAAAAACACTGGCAGAAGTATTGGCTAATTTTAGTCGCCACCATGCTCGTGGATCTGGATCATCTCTGGGCAACTCCCCTTCTTGACCCCAACCGCTGCAGTATTGGTTTTCATCCTCTGCATACCGAAGTGGCCATAACTATATATTTGCTCGGCATGGTCTTTATCAAACACCGGGTCATCAGGCTTATTTTCATCGGGCTTTTCTTTCACATGCTAACCGATCTTATTGACTGCATTTGGATTTTTGCCAAATGCGCTCCCTGTCTTCAGGATATTTTCTGAAAACCCAGAACCTATGTTTTGGCAGTTCTGATTTCTCCAAAGGAGAGGTGAATTAGAAACCCCTGCATACTTAGCTTCGCAGAGGAAAAATTAGATTTTAACGAATTCCTTGGAAATCTTCCCCCAAAGGTTTAGCTGAAATCTCTTATATTTACTGCTTTAAATTTAGGTGTAAAATCAACCTACCCCTTCCGGAAATAAAATAACAATTATGCATGTAGCCATCGCAGGAAACATTGGTGCAGGAAAAACAACTTTGACTAAACTATTAGCGAAACATTATAAATGGGAAGCTCAATTTGAAGATGTACTGGAGAACCCATACCTCGAGGATTTCTACAATAAAATGGAGCGATGGTCATTTAATTTGCAGATCTATTTCCTCAACAGCAGGTTTAGACAGATTTTACAAATAAGGGAAAGCGGAAAAAAGATCATCCAGGATCGTACGATCTATGAAGACGCCTATATCTTCGCTCCCAACCTTCACGCCATGGGGCTGATGACCAACCGCGATTTTGAAAATTATAAGTCACTTTTCGATCTCATGGAAAGCGTGGTGCAGGGGCCAGATTTACTTATTTACCTGAGAAGCAGCATTCCCAACCTGGTTTCGCAAATCCACAGCCGGGGCCGTGATTATGAAAATTCCATCTCTATTGATTATCTAAGCAGGCTGAACGAGCGCTATGAAGCCTGGGTTCACGGTTATGATAAAGGCAATTTGCTCATAATTGACGTGGATAATATTAACTTTGTAGATAATCCCGAACATCTTGGGGAGATTATAAGCCGTATTGACGGTGAGTTACATGGACTTTTTTAAAAGATTAGATTATGGAATCAACAAAATTTAAAAGACCAAAACATAAGGGATCGCCAAAGCTTTTTGACAATCCTATTCTTGAGAAATTAACCCATACGCATATTTCTATCCCGCTGATCATATTTGGGGTGATCGCCGCCGCATTGATCTATTATGGGATTTTTGAAAAAGGCTTTCAGGTACCCATGATGGTGCTGCTGTTCTTCGCCGGCCTGTTCTTTTTCACCTTTGTGGAATATATCATGCACCGGTATTTATACCATATCCCGGCTACCACGCCGAGAAAACAAAAAATTTCTTACACCATGCACGGGGTGCACCATGATTACCCGAAAGACAAATCGAGACTCGCGATGCCTCCACTGCTAAGCCTGGTAATTGCGACTGTTCTGTTTATCATATACAGAGCCGTTCTTGGCGATTTTGTTTTTGGTTTTCTTTCCGGATTCCTGATCGGTTATGCGGGTTACCTGGCGGTGCATTATTCGGTGCATGCTTTTAAAGTGCCTGATAATTTTCTGAAAACCTTATGGCATCACCACAGCATCCATCATTACCGTGAACCAGACAGGGCGTTTGGAGTCTCTTCACCGCTCTGGGATCATATTTTCCAGACCATGCCACGAAAATCACCGCGAACTCAACATGCGGCTGTTGGAACAAGCATTGACGATTAGTTTATAGTTCAAAATTATATTATTTAATCCACCCATTTTCCCTGGCATGCTTTTCAGCGTCTACCGAATTTTCTACCATCAGTACGGGCACAGTATCAAAATTATCGATGATGCTTTGCACCCTTTTCATGCGTTTTTCATGACGGACGCTTCTGAGGTAAATTGCCAGAATACGATCTGAGTATTGTGCCGCCAGATCAGTATAAATGCTCGCATCATGTTCGCCACTGTCACCGATAAGAATGAATTTAAGATCGGGATAGGTTTTCAAAATATTGGTAATTTCCTTCTGTTTATGCGGCTTTTCTGGTTTAATCGCGGCTTCAAAAGGTGTTTTTAGATCGCGAAGCAGAATTGGCCCTTTCGGAAATTTGTTATAATCCAGGAACAATTTCAGGTATTCATATAAATTCCACGGAGAATTGCTGAGATAAAAAACGGGATTCTTTTTCTTACCCGATTTTCCCAAATGCAGCTTTTTATAAAGATCGGGGGCATTCTTCAGCGGAATTCTCTTATAGGCATTGGTCAAAAGTGAATTTTTAAGCAGTCGCCATTTAAGGAAAGAAGTGACCCCGGTCTGCACGATGGTGTCATCAATATCGCTGATAACTCCGAATTCGGCTTCGGGAGATGGAATAAGGAATTCTCCTTCAAAGGGATTTTCCAAAAGATCTGTTCCGGCTTCAAGTTCGCTTCGGTAATAAATGTCAAATTTTATCCAGCCTTCTTCAGAAACAACATCCGAAAGGTTTTCCTGCAGGGGTTTATCGACCAGAAAATAGCCCTCGTCACTTGTTTTGGTTTTTACAAGGAATCTTTTCTCAATTTGCAACTCAAGTTCGGCTTCCGGGATCTCAAAACTGTCAAATTGTTTCCAGGTATTCTTAATGGTTTTAAACACCGACTGATCCTGTACGATTTTCAGGGGTTCATTATCCAGCACCCTTCCTTTTAAATACAGATGTGAAAAAGTGCCGTAGCTGCGGTAGGGAATGATATATACCCGTTCCAGGTTGCGGTAACGGCCAATAAGCTTTTTGAATCTTTTGATCATACAGGAAGTAGCTTTTATTTATAATTCATTTATACGTAGAAGTGCCGCTTCCATATCTATTTTCGTTTCAAGAACTCCTTTGAAAATATCCCCTTTTGCCCTTACTCTTTCCGGCATATTCTTTAGGTTAAAATCGGAAATTTGCAGACCTGATCTTAATTCATCCCATTCTATGGGTGCTGAAACCGGGGCGCCAGGTTTGGGTCGCACACAATAAGGAGCGGCCAGGGTCTGACCCCTCCTGTTCTGTAGAAAATCAAGATAAATCTTCCCTTTTCGGCTTTTCACAGCCCGCTCCATACTGGTTAATCCTGTGGTTCTTTCTTTTACATAATAGCAGATCAATTTTGTAAAATCACGAGCCTCATCATAGGTATATTCCGCGCCCAGAGGCATATAGATATGAATTCCGCTGGAACCTGTGGTTTTGCAAAAAGCCTCAATCTGCGCTGCATCCAGGATTTCCTTTACTACCTGTGCAACTTCAATCACTTCTTCAAAAGTGTTTTTTTCGCTTGGATCCAGGTCGATCACTGCGTAATCGGGCTTTTCAAGATTTTCCAGTCGGGAATTCCACGGATTGATCTCAATACAACCCAGATTTGCCATATAGAGCAAGGTGGCTTCATTTTGGCAAAGCATATATTCTATTTCCTTCTTTGAAGATTTGGAATGAATTTTCACGGTTTCCACCCAAGTGGGAAGAATTCCTTCGTTATCCTTCTGAAAAAATCCCTGACTGTTTATCCCGTTTGGGTGCCGGTGTAGATTCTCGGGGCGATTGATGAGATACGGAAGTATATATTCTGAAATGTTCAGGTAATAATCAATAAGATCATACTTTGAATATCCCGAATCTGGCCAGTAGATCTTTTCAAGATTGGTGATGGGAACATCAATATTGTTAATATGAAGATGGCCCGGTTTTGCTTCTGCGGTATTTTCTAAAGTCGATGAAGAATTATTGTCTGCAGGAGCCTCAATAACTTTTTCTCCTGTGATTTCCGGAAGGGTTTTATCTTCCCTGAGACCTTTGAATACAGGATGTCGCAGATGGCCACCTTTGGTCCATTCGGTAAAATTTACCTCACAGATCATTTCGGGCTTTAACCATACTGCTTTTCGGCCTTTGAGATTAATCTTTTTATCAAAAGGATTTTCTGCTGTTTCAAGTACATCAAATTTCTTTAAAAGTTCCTGTTGCTTTGATCCCGAAAATCCTGAGCCACAATTGCCGATATAAACAAGACTGTCTTCTTTAAAGATTCCCAGGATAAGAGAACGGAATCCGGGTCCATCAGATTCGGTGTAACCGCAAATAATGGCTTCGGTACTTTTAACCGATTTCACCTTCAGCCATTTCTCACTTCGGTAACCTGGAGTGTAGACCGAATCGGCCTTTTTAGCGATCACTCCTTCCATTCCGGCATCGATCGCCCGCTGAAAAAAAGTACTTCCCATTCCTTCCAGATGTTCACAATAAAAGGTGTGATAGGTGTCTTCAATCACTTCCTCAATTAGCGACTTCCGTTGTAACAGCGGCAGATCCATCATGCTCAGCCCATTCAGGAACAACATATCAAAAACGTAGAAGCGCAATTCCCCGAGTGTCTGTTCATCATAATTCTGAAGTTTCTGGAAATCGGGGATTCCTTTTTTATCTACTACCACTACTTCCCCATCAAGAATGGTATTGTGTGGTATTTGTTCCAGGTCCCTTACAAGGCGTGAAAATTTTGAGTTAAAGGAAATTCCATTCCGGGAATAAAGCTCGACTTTCCCGTCTTTTATATTGGCTATCATTCGGTAGCCATCCCACTTTAGTTCATAGATCCAGGCCGGGTCATTAAATATTTTTTTGGTGGAGGTCGCCAGCATGGGTTCTATAGCTTCGGTGGGCTGAATGCTTTTAACTTTAGGTTCAGTGGGTTTCTGAATTTGCTGTCCCGGAGGAAAATCTTCGGCATTGTAATCAAGATCGGTAGAAAATTCATCCTTTTTCTTGATGAGCAACCACTGATTATCCTTTTCTCCTCCCCGGCTGGTTTTTACCAAAGCAAAAGTTCCTTTGATCTTTTTTCCGAAGAATTTAATTTTAAGATCTCCTTTGATAAATTGCTGCAGCAGCTGCTTTTTGCTCATCTCTCCTGCGCCCTGGTAAGTTCCCTCATCCCAGATATCCATTTCTCCCGCACCATAATTGCCTTTGGGAATGGTCCCTTTAAAAGACAAATATTTAATAGGGTGATCTTCGGTTTGAATGGCCAGGCGTTTATCCTCAGGATTCATGGAAGGACCTTTGGGAACAGCCCAGCTTTTGAGCGTGCCCTGCATTTCCAGCCGCAGATCATAATGAAGGCGCGTGGCCTGGTGCCGCTGAATAACAAACCTTAGCCCCCCTTCATGATTTGAAACAGAACCTTTTGGCTCGGGAGTATGTTGAAAATCACGTTTCTTAAAATATTCATCCAGGCTCATCTAAGAAGCTTTACCTTTCTTCTTCTCCAAACTGGCTCTTAACTGCGCCATAAGATCTTTCGCCGGAGTAGGTTTGCTTTCAAATTCCTCCACTTTCGCTGTTTTTCCGGAAGCTTTGGAATTGATGATTTTCATCAGCTGTTTGTTGTAAACGTCTTTATACTTTTCAAAGTCAAATTCGGCTGTATATTGTTCAATGAGCGAAACAGCCATATCTACCTCTTTCTTTTTGATCTTGGTATCGGAAAGATTCAATAAATGAGGATCACGAATTTCATCCTTGAAACGAATCACATGAAGCACCAGGGCATCTTCATAAACTCCTACGAGGCTAAGATGTTCTTTCTGCCTCATCACAAAAGTGGCTACGCCCAGTTTACCGGTCTTCTTCAAAGCGTCCCGCAAGAGATTGTATGATTTGCCTCC
This sequence comes from uncultured Flavobacteriaceae bacterium, assembly GCA_963741865.1. Lineage (GTDB taxonomy): Bacteria > Bacteroidota > Bacteroidia > Flavobacteriales > Flavobacteriaceae > Christiangramia. The sequence continues at coordinate 528,317 of CAVUJP010000017.1, read as the reverse complement.
TTCTTTCTGGGGTTCCAGGAAATAAGGTTTTTTAAAAAGTACATCGGCCACTTCGCTTTCATCAATAAACTCTTCGATATCTATGGTGCGGCTCTTCTTCATATTTGCCTTCTCGAAATCTTCTTTCTCAAGAACAATATATGAATCGTCTCTTTTATAACCTTTTACAATATCTTTCCATTCTACTTCTTTCCCGGTATTCTCATTTACCCTTTTATAGCGAATGCGGCCAAGATCATGCTTGTCCAGCATATCAAAACTGACCTTTTGATCTTCTGAACCAGAATACAGTTTTATGGGAATAGAAACCAGACCAAAGCTAATAGAGCCATTCCAGATCGATCTCATCTCTAATGATTTCTAAGGGCATTGATCAGTTCTTTTTTGCTCATATCGCTGCGGCCTTCAATGCCTACCTCCTTGGCCTTTTTATAAAGCTCATCTTTGGTACGTTCTTCATACTTCTCAGCCTTACCTCCTTTTTTTCCGGAATTTTGGGTGTTGGCGATACGGGCAGCTTTTTCCTTGCTCATACCTTTATCGCGAAGCTCTTCATATTGCTCCTCATTCTTAATGCGTGAAGTTCCTTTGTTTGGCATAACCGTTATTTTTAAGATTCCAACTTAAATCTACGATTTCAAAAAGATTAGTGGAAGCTTAAAAGACTGATTAACGCCAGTTTAACGAAGATTTTTAACATTCTTAAACATATATTAAGGATATGTGAAATTTACTATTTAAAGTAAATATTGTGTATCAAGCTTTTGCCGGAAACTGCCATTATTACTGATAAATATAAAACTATAATAATGGGTTAAATAAGTTAAAACTTTCGGCTAATGAAAAGCTAAGCAATAAATTTAAGTATCTCAAAGAAATATTTTGTTAGGGGGAAATTATGAAGTTATATGAAAAAAAGAAAACCCTGGAATTACTCGAAAAAATGCGTATTCTCAACTATAAAAGCGCGTTCATATACAATATTGCCCTGCAGAAAGAGAATCGGCTGATCCATAAAAAATTTTATCAGAAACTTCACAGACAAAAAATGGCTTTTCTGAAAGAAATCGAAGAAAAAATTGAACAGCTGAAAAAGGAAATTTCTCCCATTCCCAATCCCGAACTTCTATCATTTTACCGGCGTAAAAAATTCAAAATTTCACAGCTGTATCTTAAATACAGACTCAAATGTACGTTTAATTATGTGCATAAAAGGGAGTTGAAAAGTTATCGCAAATACCATAAATATCTTTCCAGAACAAATCATGGTTGTGTGCGGGAGCTCATCCTTAATCATAAACATCGCATCAGGAATATGCTGAATGAAATGAATTCAACCGGGATTTTAAAATATCCTACACCATAAAAAAACCCGGTCTGAACCGGGTTTTTATCTTTATATTCTTCAGAAGGAAGCTTATTTCAAAGCCTCTATTTTTCTTTTTACTTCTTCTTTAGACCCTGAAAAGGTATAATTACTAATTTTTGTTTCACCGTTTTGAGTTTTTGCAATTTTAACCTCTGCTACGGTTTTCCCATTTTTTTCGTACATATCTACATTCATCTCCTGAGTATACATTTCATTTCCCTGCTGATGAACCGCAGCAGTTTCTTCTTCATGCGGGATATCAGATTCGGTATGATTTCCAAGGATCGGAGCCAACACAAGGCCTATCAAACAGGTAAGTTTAATAAGAATATTCATTGAAGGCCCGGAAGTATCTTTGAACGGATCCCCCACGGTATCCCCGGTAACTGCAGCTTTGTGAGCATCAGAACCTTTATAGGTCATTTCTCCATTGATCATCACCCCGGCTTCAAAAGATTTTTTGGCGTTATCCCAGGCCCCACCTGCATTGTTCTGAAAGATCGCCCAAAGCACACCACTAACCGTTACTCCGGCCATATATCCTCCAAGCATTTCTGCTATCATAATGTTTTCGTAACCGAAAAGTTTCGGAAGAAAAGCGATAGCAATAGGAAAACCAATCGTGATCACGCCCGGAAGCAGCATTTCTCTAAGTGCAGCCTGAGTAGATATCTCTACACATTTATCATATTGCGGTTTGGCTTTTCCCTCCATAATCCCCGGGATTTCCTTGAACTGCCTTCTTACCTCACGCACCATTTGCATGGCAGCTTTACCAACTGAACTCATGGCAAGTGCTGAAAAGACCACGGGCACCATTCCTCCTACAAAAAGCATAGATAACACAGGCGCCTTGAAGATATTGATACCGTCGATCCCGGTGAAGGTCACATAAGCGGCGAAAAGTCCCAGTGAGGTAAGGGCTGCAGAAGCAATCGCAAAACCTTTACCTGTAGCCGCGGTAGTGTTACCTACAGAATCAAGGATATCGGTTCTTTCGCGTACTTCTGAAGGCAATTCGCTCATCTCGGCAATTCCTCCGGCGTTATCAGAAATTGGGCCGAAAGCATCGATTGCCAACTGCATTGCGGTAGTCGCCATCATGGCGGAAGCCGCCAGGGCAACTCCGTAGAAACCTGCGAAAGCATAAGAGGCCCAGATCGCAACGGCGAAAAGTAAGATTGAAAAGAAGGTAGAGATCATTCCGGTAGAAAGTCCGGCGATAATATTTGTCGCTGCACCGGTACTGGAATTCTGCACGATACCCAGCACAGGTTTTTTACCAAGGCCCGTGTAGTATTCGGTCACGGCAGAAATTACTCCACCCACCACAATTCCTACGAGAGTAGCATAAAAAACACGAATAGCACTGATATCTACATATTCAAATCCGCGTTCACCTCCGCTGAAGAATCCCATGGTCATGGGGTGAGATGGCAGCATCCAGGTAACCAGAAAGTAACTGGCAATAGCAACCAAAAATATGGAAAACCAGTTTCCGATATTTAAAGCCTTCTGAACTTCGGCTTCCTTGGCGTCATTCGATTTAATTTTTACGAAAAGAGTTCCTATAATGGAAATAATGATCCCTACACCGGCAATGGCCATGGGCAAAAGAATCGGACCTATTCCGCCGAAACCTTCAGAAGTAATATTTCCGCCCATATCTTTGATGATATAGTTTCCGAGCACCATAGCGGCAAGAACAGTTGCCACATAACTGCCAAATAGGTCGGCGCCCATCCCGGCTACGTCACCTACATTATCACCCACATTATCGGCAATGGTCGCCGGGTTTCTAGGGTCATCTTCGGGTATTCCTGCTTCCACTTTCCCAACAAGATCGGCACCTACATCGGCAGCCTTGGTGTAAATTCCGCCTCCCACACGAGCGAAAAGCGCGATAGATTCAGCACCCAGGGAAAAACCGGCAAGCGTTTCAAGTACAATGGTCATTTCTTCGGTTGTAGTCCATACACCACCCATAAAGTAATTGAAGAAGAAGATAAAGAATCCGGTAAGTCCAAGTACAGCCAGACCCGCTACACCCAATCCCATCACGGTTCCTCCTCCAAAAGACACTTTCAATGCTTTGGGCAGACTGCTTCGCGCGGCCTGCGTAGTACGAACATTCGACTGGGTTGCGATACGCATTCCCATATTTCCGGCAAGGGCCGAGAAAAAAGCTCCGAAAATAAAGGCCACTATAATCAGCCAGTGTGTGGTAGGCACAAAATAAGCGATTGCAAGAAGCGCAATACTGGCACCAATTACGAAAAAAGTTAATAATTTATATTCTGCTTTTAAGAAGGCTAGTGCGCCTTCATAGATATGAGATGAAATATCTTTCATTTTTCCGTCTCCGGAGTCCTGTTTCATCACCCAGGATCTTTTGACCCACATGTAGATAAGGCCGATTATTGCCAGAACAACAGGCATATAAATCATTATTGATTCCATATTAGCGTTAGAATTTGTTAATTAAATATTAATGCCCGCTAATGTAGTAAAATCAGCAATAATTAAAAAAGCAATAACTTTTTAAGGTTATTGCTTTTATACTTTTAAAAATTATAATGATTCATTCCGATTATATCCCGAAACGTGATTTATCTCCTTCATAATTATTAAAGCGTTCCACGCAGTCTTTGATGATCTGCCTTGCTTCAGAAGCATCACCAAAATCGCCCGTATCCACCTTTTTCTTTTCAAGATCTTTGTACACCTTGAAGAAATGCTCTATCTCTTTCAGCATATGACCGTTAAGTTCCCTAAGGTCGTTCAGGCGATTCCAAACGGGATCAGACACGGGCACGCAGATGATCTTTTCATCGGGTCCCTTTTCGTCGGCCATATGGAACACCCCAATAGGCTTCACTTCCATCACTATCCCTGGAAAAGTAGGTTCTGTCACCAGCACCAGCACATCCAGGGGATCCTGATCAAGAGCCAGTGTATTTGGGATAAAACCATAATCGGCAGGATACATCATCGAAGAGAAGATCATCCTGTCATATCGAACTTTTTTCAGTTTAAAATCGTACTCATATTTGTTTCGGCTCCCTTTGGGGATTTCGATCAGTACGTCGAAAGTCTCAAAATTCTCAGACATTTTTCTTTATTTTCTTCATTTAATTAGGGCTGCAAAGATAGGCAATTTCAGGCTTTAAAAACCTTAACTAAAAGTGAAATCCGAAGTCGATGATAAGCGCAAAAGAACGCGCATCGGGAATTTCGAAATAATTTCCGCGGAAATAAGCATATACCCTCATCACTTTCAGAATATTTCCCACTCCCACACCATACTGATAATAAGGATCCCCATCTGGCGCTCTCAGCGGAAGACCGGATGCATCAATAGCCCTGTTATCATCAGAAATCTGCCCCCAAACGGCATCAAAGGTCACCAGTTCGCGAAGATCAAGTTTTCGAAATAAAGGAATACGCGAAAAAAATCTTCCGTTGAAACTATGCCAAAAATGAGCCGCGGCGTAGGTATCGGTTACAAATTCATAGTAATCCAGGGTAGCAAAGGAATTGTACATATCAAAATACGTCTGATTTCCCGGCACCACATTTAAAAGCGCCAGAGGAACGGTTCCGAAGGTCTTACCTGCTTCAATGCTCAGATGTGAACGGCCAAACCCGCCAACCAGTAAAGGCTGATCATAAAAAAGCTGGAGTTTTTGATAGTCAAAATCGCTGTTTAAAAGAGTTTTCAGTCCCACGGAATAATCGAGAAAGACCGTGGGATATTCCCCTTCATTGATCAGCTGGGGTTCCACGCCATAACCCGAAATCTTCTTACCAGGAGTAAAGCCGATAACGGTAGAAATTTCGGCCTGGTTGATTTCAGAATCTACAGCAGTATGAGCATCATCGATATAATAATCCAGGCTAAAGCCTTCTGACGCCGGCTTGATCTCCCTATAGTTCATCCCTACCCGAAACATAAGATTCTTTATAGGTTCAACCGAAAGCGCAAAGGTGCTCAGGTTGATCGAACTCAGTTTATCATTATTACCAACCGTGATCAGCGAAGAAGAAGCCAGGCTTCTCCCCAGCACATCGGTAGAGTTGGTAAGACTCGTACCTAATTGTTCCACATCCCGGCGGTTCCCTCCCGAAATCATCAGTCGCGATTCGGGATCGATCAACACCTTTCCCGCAATCCCATATTTGAATTTCTGATCTTTAAATCCATAAGCGCCATAGCCTTCGAGCCTCCAGAAATCATTCTGCGTAAAATAGGTACGGCCCCCAAATCTCAACCGCATTCCTTCCACGTCATTATAACCAAAAGTGGAATACACAGGACCATAATCCCAGCCGTCAAAATCTACATAACCGGTTTGGGCAACGATAGCAATATCATAAAGCCGACGAAAAGCCCTTGTTTTCGTAAGGGTATCAAGCATTGTATAAATTCCCTCCTCATCTTTATTGAGCTTTTCCATACGGTTCTCCTGCCAGAAAGTATCGCTGCGGTTGTAAACCTGCGGCTGCGGATTATACACCTCCTGCTGATAAAAAGAAGCTCCTTTTTCTTTATTGAACTCATAATCGTCGAAAACCTGAGTTCTTTTTGAATAGACCCCCCTGGAAGTTTTCTTCTTGTTAAGTCCAAAATCAGCCATAAAGAAATCCTTCCTGACCAGAAAAACAGAATCGTTCAAAACATCGAATTCCTTTTCTATATAAACCTGCTTCACCCAGTTTATATTTGCATCTCGTGAAGTTTCCAGATTTATCTTTTTCACCGCCCAGGTAGTATCATTCACCCAGAAATCCCCCCGAAAAGTGAGCTCGTTCTTCCGTCGCGGGTAATAAACAATATTGTAACACCATTTGTTATCGATATAAGCACTGTCTGAAAGCACATAATTATAAGAATCGATTCCCACGGTAGAAACGGGGTTTACAAACGCCTTATCGAAGAACTTGATGTAGCTTTTGTAAATATCATACTCGTCATAAATATCTCTTACAAAATCTATGAGATTACGATTTTCATTAAAACCAGAATTCTTATTTCCCAATAGCACTTCCTTTTTCTTATCTAAGAGATTATCGCCATAAACCCGCGAAACCGACTCATTGATAAACATGGGAAGATAAGTTTTACCGGTAACCCTGTTGGTATCGGCATAATCGAAGATGAATTCCATCCCGTTGAAAAGCCGGTTTTTGATCACCGAGCTGTCAATGGTATTGAGATCGAATTCCAGTTTTTCATATTTCTTATAAGAATACTGGTCAAAGGAATTTACTCCATTTTTCCTGCGGTTTTCCCATACCTTTTTCAGAATATCGATGGCAGGATTGTTCTTTTTGGAAGTTTTGCCGCGATAGATCACCACCTCGTCCAGACTTGAAGCTTCTTCTTCCAAAGTAATTTCCATCCCCAGGTTCACGGAAGACTTTAGAGAAATTTCTGTGGTTTTATAACCCAGGAAAGAAACAGCAAGGCTATCATATTTATTTTGGCTCTGCAGGTAGAATTCTCCAACTTCATCGGTGGTAGTACCTTCGGCTGAATTCTTAAATACCACATTGGCAAATGGCACCGGCTCTCCGGCCGCATCTTTCACCACTCCGCCTACCTTAGTTTGCGCATAAACGAATGCTGACAAAAAGGAAAATACTACAAAGAGGGCTGATTTCTTTTTCATTTCAGACAAAAAAAAACTTCATCGAAGCCGATGAAGTTTCAAATATAAGTTGAATAAGTTTACTTGTACATTACCTTTTTCACGGCTTTAACAACATCTTCGCTGTTAGGCAACCATTCTTTCAGCAAAACCGGTGAATATGGCGCAGGAGTATCGGCCGTATTCAGCTTTACAATGGGAGCATCCAGGAAATCGAAGGCTTTAGACTGCACCTGATAGGTGATTTCGGTGGCGATGCTTCCAAAAGGCCAGGATTCCTCAAGAACGACCAGCCTGTTCGTTTTCTTTACAGATTCGATAATGGCATCATGGTCCATCGGGCGGATGGTTCTCAAATCGATGATCTCACAGGAAATTCCTTCTTCAGCGAGTTTCTCGGCAGCAGCATGTGCTTCCTTAATGATCTTTCCGAAGGAAACAATAGTCACATCATTACCTTCTCTTTTAATGTCGGCTTTTCCAATTTCGATCACATATTCCTCTTCCGGCACTTCACCTTTATCACCATACATCTGCTCACTTTCCATGAAGATCACGGGATCATCATCGCGTATCGCGGCTTTTAAAAGTCCTTTTGCATCATAAGGAGTGGAAGGAATGATCACTTTTAAACCCGGGGTATTGGCAAACCAGTTCTCGAAAGCCTGCGAGTGAGTCGCTCCTAACTGACCTGCAGAACCGGTAGGCCCACGGAAAACAATGGGAATATTGAACTGCCCGCCGCTCATCTGGCGCATTTTGGCAGCATTATTTATGATCTGGTCAATTCCTACCAGGGAAAAGTTAAAAGTCATGAACTCAATGATAGGCCTGTTGCCATTCATCGCCGAACCTACTCCAATACCGGAAAATCCAAGCTCAGCAATAGGAGTGTCAATTATACGGTCCGGACCGAATTCGTCCAGCATTCCCTTGGAAGCCTTATAGGCGCCATTATATTCGGCAACTTCCTCTCCCATTAAATATATGCTCTCGTCGCGGCGCATTTCTTCGGTCATCGCTTCGGCAACGGCTTCTCTAAATTGAATAGTCCTCATTATAATTTCTTAAATTTTATTCCTGAGGAGCAAAAATAGTAATTCGGGAAGGTAATTACCATATTTGCCGATTAAAATTTTGGAATCCCACCGATTTTACCGGGCCTTCAGAAATAGTCTTGGAATAATTCTCGGTATTCTCTCACTTAACCTAAGAAATTTTATACTGAAGCGTTTAAATTTTAAGAATTCTTTAAAAATCAGAAGCAATTTTTAAGTCAATTTATTATGCATGCATAGTATTTTTTGAGTAAAAATACTTACCTTCGTGACGAAATCGTTTATTTAAAAAAGAATCTGATATATGAAAATTTTAGTATGTATTAGCCATGTACCTGATACTACCTCAAAGATAAACTTCACCGAGGGTGATACAAAATTCGATACCAACGGTGTACAGTTCGTAATAAATCCAAATGACGAATTCGGCCTTACCCGCTCGATGTGGTTTAAGGAAAAACAGGGTGCTACCGTAGATGTTGTAAATGTTGGAGGTGCCGAAACGGAGCCTACCCTAAGAAAAGCCCTGGCTATAGGAGCAGATTCGGCCATTCGGGTGGACACAACTCCTACCGATGGATATCAGGTAGCTAAGGAACTGGCGAAAGTGGCCAAAGATGGTAATTATGACCTTATTATCGCCGGAAGGGAATCTATAGATTATAACGGTGGAATGGTTCCGGGAATGCTGGCGCAGCTCTTAAAGGCAAATTTTGTAAATAATTGTATAGGTCTTGAAGTTGAAGGAGAAACGGCGACCGCGATCAGAGAGATCGAAGGCGGTAAGGAAACTCTTAAAGCAAAACTTCCGCTGGTAGTGGGAGGACAAAAAGGTATTGTGGAAGAAAGTGATCTGAAAATTCCAAATATGAGAGGGATCATGCAGGCACGTAAGAAACCGCTGAATGTGGTGGAAGCTTCTGAAAGTGCCACCTCTACTGAAGTTGTGAAATTCGAAAAACCTGCTCCAAAAGGAGAGATCAAACTTGTAGATCCGGATAATCTAGATGAACTTATCAATTTGCTTCATAACGAAGCCAAGGTCATCTAAGAAAAGTCAAACCGAATCAGGAATTTTAAAAAATCAGAAAATGTCAGTTTTAACATATATAGAATCAGAAGAAGGAAAATTCAAGAAGGCTTCCTATGAAGTTGCTTCTTACGCGAAAGAAGTAGCCGATATGCTTGGCACTTCAGTAACCGCCATCACTTTTAACGCAGCCGATACTTCCGAGCTCGGAAAGTATGGGGTTGATAAAGTCCTTAAGGTAAGCAGCGATAAACTTTCAAATTTCAATGCCGAAGCTTATGCCGATGCCATTAAACAGGCAGCAGAAAAAGAAGGTACCAAGGTTGTGATTTTAAGTCAGAGTGCCGATGCGAAGTATCTTGCGCCGCTTCTGGCAGTTCAATTGGAAGCAGGTTACGCTTCAAACGTGGTAGCCTTGCCGGAAAGCACCGAGCCATTTACTGTAAAACGAACGGCTTTTACCAACAAGGCCTTCAGTCACACCAATATCACCAGTGATATCAAAATTGTAGGACTCTCTAAAAATTCTTTCGGCCTGAAGGAGCATCAAACTGAAGCTTCCGAAGAAGAATTTACCCCGCAATTATCCAATGAAGACTTTGCCGTAAATGTAGAGTCTGTAGATAAGGCAAAAGACAAAGTGACCATCGCCGATGCCGAAATTGTGGTTTCTGGTGGCCGTGGACTAAAAGGTCCCGAAAACTGGGGAATGATCGAAGAAATGGCCGATATTCTTGGCGCTGCGACTGCCTGTTCCAAACCGGTGAGCGATATGGGATGGAGGCCTCACAGCGAGCACGTAGGTCAAACCGGTAAGCCCGTTGCCTCAAATTTATATATTGCCGTTGGTATTTCGGGAGCCATTCAGCACCTTGCGGGAATCAATGCTGCCAAAACCAAAGTCGTGATCAACAACGATCCCGAAGCACCTTTCTTTAAGGCGGCAGACTATGGTGTAGTTGGCGATGCCTTTGAGGTTGTGCCGAAGTTGAATGAAAAATTGAGGGAATTTAAAGAGAAAAACGCATAATTTTCATAAATTGTGCCCCATAAAAGGGCTGTCTAAATCTGGTAAAAATGTCCTTATTTAGACAGCTTTTTTAATTGATACTGTTGTATGAGTTTAGTGCGCCTGAATATTAAGGGAATTTCTTATAGTCAAACACAAAACGGTGCTTACGCCCTGATCTTAAATGAGGTTGGCGGGGAACGCAAACTGCCAATCGTAATTGGAGCGTTCGAGGCACAGTCTATTGCCATAGCGTTGGAAAAAGAGATCAAACCTCCCAGACCCTTAACCCATGACCTTTTTAAAAATTTTTCTGACAGGTTTGAAATTGTCGTCAAACAGGTGATCATCCATAAACTCGTGGACGGCGTTTTTTATTCAAGCCTGATTTGTGAAAGAGACGGCATTGAAGAGATCATCGATGCGAGGACCAGCGATGCCATTGCCTTGGCCCTGAGATTCAATGCTCCTATTTTCACCTATAAGAATATCCTGGACAAAGCGGGAATTTATCTGAAGGTGGAAGAGCAGCAACGTAAAAAAGAAGAGAAGAAAGAGGAGGAAATACTTTCTGATGAACTTCTGAAGGAGGAAATTGAAATGACCTCTGACGATACAACAGATTACAAAAAAATGTCGATGGAAGAACTGAAGGAATTGCTTTCGCAGGCCGTCGCCAAAGAAGATTACGAAAAAGCCGCCCGCATCAGGGACGAAATCTCCAAAAGAAAATAATCCAAAATGAATAAAACCTGGCATTGCCTGCTGCTAAGCCTGTTCTTTATTGCTACTGCCTTTTCTCAAAATATTTCCAAAACCTGGCAATTCGCAGAAAACACCGACACCCTTTCTCAAAAACAATTATTTCAGAATGCACAATACCTTCATTTTGACGAGGGAAGGTTTAGCTTTTTGAATGCCTCCCAGAAAGACACTGTTGCAAAAGGAGATTATCTTTATCAGAACAACCTGCTGGTGTTGTTCTATACCACACCCAAAGACAGTGTACAACATTTAAGGGTTTCTGAACTTAGCGATTCCACTCTTGCTCTCAACGGAGCTGGCAAAAAACTTCACCTGAAGGTAAAAGAACCCACTTTAACTGAAGCCGTTCCCGCAGCTACCGCCAAACAAATCGTTCCCAGCCAGGGAGTAAGCACCTCAAGTATCCTGCGGGGTATTTTGGGAATGTTAACGCTTATTCTTATAGCATTCCTGTTTAGCAGCAATAAAAAAAGGATAAACTGGAAAACGGTCGGTCTTGGACTGGCAGCACAACTTTTATTGGCTATAGGTGTCTTAAAAATTGAAATTGTACAGGATGTTTTTGAATTCGTTGGAAAAATTTTCGTGCTGATCCTTGATTTTACAGAGGCAGGAAGTGAATTCCTTTTGGGCGATCTGATGGATGCCAATTCTTTCGGGTTTATTTTCCTTTTCCAGATCCTGCCCACGGTGATCTTCTTCTCCGCGCTAACCTCTGTTTTGTTCTACCTGGGAGTGATACAGGTCGTAGTAAAAGGAATGGCCTGGGTATTAACTAAATTATTAGGCATTTCGGGCCCTGAAAGTTTAAGCGTCGCCGGAAATATTTTTCTTGGTCAAACCGAAGCCCCGCTGATGATCAAGGCCTACCTGGAAAGAATGACCCGATCTGAAATCCTGCTTGTAATGGTTGGGGGAATGGCTACCGTAGCCGGTGGTGTTCTCGCTGCATATATAGGATTTCTGGGGGGTGAAGACCCTGTACTTAGACTTCAGTTCGCCAAACACCTTTTAACCGCATCAGTAATGGCGGCACCGGGAGCAGTGGTGATCTCAAAAATTCTTTATCCGCAGACCGAAAAAGTAAATACCGATGTGGAGGTGTCTTCCAATAAGATCGGTTCTAATATCCTCGACGCTATCGCTAACGGAACTACCGAAGGATTGAAGTTGGCAGCCAATGTTGCCGCAATGCTGCTGGTTTTTATAGCATTCATCGCCATGATCAATTATATTCTTGGCTGGGTTGGAGGCTGGAGCCATCTGAACGCATTGATGGCCGAATATACTCCTTATGAAAAATTCTCCCTGGAATCTGTGTTAGGGCTTGTTTTCGCCCCGCTGATGTGGATAATCGGAGTTGCCAAAGAAGATATTATGCTGATGGGCCAGTTACTCGGAATAAAACTCGCAGCCAGTGAATTTGTAGGATATATTCAGCTTGCGGAATTAAAAAACCCGGTAAACGCGCTGAGTTTGAACTATGAAAAATCGGTGATCATGGCTACATATATGTTATGCGGATTTGCCAATTTCGCTTCTATTGGCATTCAGATTGGAGGGATTGGCTCATTAGCTCCGGGGCAGCGAAAAACCTTATCCCAATTCGGAATGAAGGCCCTGATTGGCGGTACTATTGCCTCCCTTCTCTCGGCTACCATCGCCGGAATGATCATCGGGTAAATAGCATGGAGTAATGAGAATTGGGTGCTTAGCATTTAGATAAAAGTTGAAAAACTATTAATAAGTTCAGTAAAAAACAGCGCCGATAATCGCCGCTGTTTTTCTATTTTAGTCTGCATATCAATTTTTTAGAACTTCAGAAATAAAACGGGAAAAATCTCCGTTTCATTCTCAATTAAAAGCATAAAAATGAAACAATACCACGAACTTCTTCAGCATGTACTCGAAAACGGAAGCGATAAAGGAGATCGTACGGGAACCGGAACGCGCAGTGTTTTTGGTTACCAGATGCGCTTCGACCTGAGCGAAGGCTTTCCTATGGTAACCACAAAAAAACTTCACCTGAAATCGATCATTTATGAACTTTTATGGTTCCTTAAAGGTGACACAAATGTAAAATATCTGCAGGAAAACGGGGTGCGTATCTGGAATGAATGGGCCGATGAAAACGGGAATCTTGGTCCGGTTTACGGCCATCAGTGGCGCAACTGGAACAGTGAAGGTATTGACCAGATCAGGGAAGTGATCGACACTCTTAAGAATAATCCTAACAGCCGCCGTATGCTGGTTTCCGCCTGGAATCCTTCGGTTTTGCCTGATACTTCAAAATCTTTTTCAGAAAATGTTGCGAAGGGTAAGGCCGCTCTCCCACCCTGCCATGCATTTTTTCAGTTCTATGTAGCCGACGGAAAATTATCCCTTCAGCTCTACCAGCGCAGTGCCGATGTTTTTCTTGGGGTTCCTTTCAATATTGCTTCCTATGCCCTGTTAACTATGATGGTGGCCCAGGTCTGCGGATATGAAGCCGGAGATTTCATCCACACTTTTGGCGATGTACATATCTACAGCAATCATATGGAACAGGTAAAACTTCAACTCAGCAGGACTCCAAAACAGCTTCCAACGATGAAATTAAACTCAAATGTCAAAGATATTTTTGATTTTAAGTTTGAAGACTTTAAATTAGAAAATTATGATCCACATCCTGGCATCAAAGCCAGTGTGGCTGTTTAATTCTAATTTAAAATTTTTATTACCATGAAGAAATTATTAGTTATTACATGTTTTTTACTCGGTGGCCTATGCTTTGCCCAAAAACAACAAACCTCACCCGTCTGGCCTGGCTGCGAAAATGCCAAAAATGTAAAAAAATGTTTTAACCAGAAGCTATCACAACACGTTAGAAAAACTTATGTCTATCCCCAAAACGCTGATGGAGAGTATGAAAGAGGAAAAGTAACCGTTACTTTTACAGTTGAGAAAAATGGCGAGGTTGTTGTAAATGAAGTAAAGGGAAAAAATCCTGCGGTGAATGAAGCGGCAAAAAAAATGCTTCAAAAAATACCAAAAATGAAACCAGGAACTTTAAAAGGAGAACCAGATGACCGGGAATTCACCCTTTCATTTAACTTTTAATATCCAGACCGACAGGTTTCCGCCCCAAATTTAAATCTATAGTCATGAAAAAATTAATTATACTCTTCCTTGTTTTCACAGGAATTCAGGCTTTTGCCCAGGAGGGTGTCAAGGTCGAAGGGAACAGGATCACCATTAAAGAATCTGCTCCCGTATGGCCGGGTTGTGAAGACAACAGTGATAAAGATTCCTGCTTTAATAAGATGTTTATGCAGCATCTGAAAAAAACCTATAAATATCCGAAAAATGACCAGGGAGAATATATTCGGGGCAAAGCCACGGTTTCTCTGGAAATCAATGAAAAAGGGAAGGCAGTGGTAAAATCGGTGGAAGGAGAGCATCCAGAAATCAATGCTGCTGTAAAAAAAATGGTAGAAGCCATGCCCACTATGAAACCGGGAATGCGCGGCGGAAAACCGACCTCAATTAAATATACCATTCCGCTGAATTTCTAAATGGCGACAGGTTTAAACATTTCTAAAACAAGTTTAACGCCACCTTAACTCCTTCTTAGGAAGCGTACTTCCTAAAAATTGTAAATTTGAGTGATACCATAACGTATCACTCTTTTTTATGCTTTCACAAAACGAATTAATTCAACTTTTCAAAAAAACAAGAGCAGATACTGATCATATCTGTTCATTCCTGGAAACCGAAGATTACGTGATACAACCCATTGCTGATGTTTCTCCTCCAAAATGGCATCTGGGGCATACCACCTGGTTCTTTGAAGAATTCGTTCTGAAAAAATATGCCGATAAGCACAAGCTTTATGATGAAAATACGGCTTATGTCTTCAATAGTTATTATGAGAGCGTCGGCGATAAAGTCATTCGTACTAACCGCGGAAATTTATCCAGACCTACCGTTGCCTGGATCTACGATTTTCGGGAATATGTAACCAAAGCTGTCCTGGATCTTCTGGAAAATAAGAAACTTGATGAAGAAGCTCTGGCAGTCCTGGAAATTGGCTGTCATCATGAAAAACAACACCAGGAACTCTTATATACCGATATAAAATATATTTTAGGAAACAATCCACTATTCCCTAAATATAACGTGCAGTTTAAAGAAAATCCTGTTCAGGAATTTGAGCGGGATTGGATAAAAATTCCTGAAGGAATTTATGAAATCGGTCATAAATCCGATGAATTTTGTTACGACAATGAAAAAGGAGTTCACAAAACTTTTCTCTGTGATTATGAAATTTCGAATAAGCTGGTTACCAATGAAGAATTTGTAAAATTCATTGAAGACGGTGGTTATGAAAATGTTTTGTTATGGCATGCGGAAGGATGGGATTGGGTAAATGAAAATGAGATCTCGTCTCCCTCCTACTGGCATAAAATCAAGGGTGAATGGCATCAATATACCTTAGGCGGACTCCAAAAGCTGAATCTTAAAGCTCCGGTTACCCATATTTCATATTACGAGGCTTTTGCTTATGCTCAATGGAAAGGTTTACGTCTTCCAACCGAAGAGGAATGGGAAGCCGCACAATCAAAATTCGATTGGGGGAGCCGCTGGGAATGGACCGAGAGCGCTTATTCGCCATATCCCGGCTATCAAAAAGCAGAAGGCGCGCTGGGTGAATATAATGGGAAATTTATGGTTAACCAGAAAGTTCTACGTGGCGGCTCGGTAGCCACATCAGAAAACCATACCAGAAACACCTATCGAAATTTTTTTCATCCGCAATTGAGATGGCAATTTACCGGCTTCCGATTGGCAAAATAATACATCAATGAAGACAACATCAACTTCCAGAACTATGTTTGAGTCGGCTTTTGCTGAAGACACTTATAAAGGACTTACCAGTTATCCGAAATACCTGCTTTCCAAATATATTTACGACGAGAAAGGCGATAAGCTTTTTCAGAAAATAATGGAAATGCCGGAATATTATCTCACCCAGTGTGAGTATGATATTTTAAAAACAAATGCTAGGGAAATTAGTGAGATCTTCTCCCATGAAAAAGGTTTCGAGCTGATCGAGCTCGGTGCCGGCGACGGGAAAAAGACCAAGCTTCTTTTAAAGGAACTGCTGAAAAATGCGTATGATTTCAGCTATTTACCGGTAGACATCAGCCAGCATGTTCTGGATGAACTGGAAGAATCTCTTGCCAGGGAATTACCTGGAGTTCGGGTATCCCCGCAGCAGGGTACTTACTTCAAAACCCTTGCTAAACTTGCCGAATTTGATACCCGCAAAAAGGTGATCCTGGTCCTGGGTAGTAATATCGGCAATCTTCGGCATAAGGAGGCGGTGAATTTTTTAGCGAATATTACCAAAGCAATGGATAAGGAAGATATGCTGTTTATGGGATTCGATCAAAAAAAAGAACCCAAACGGATCCTGGAAGCATATAACGATCCTCATGGAATTACAGAGGCTTTCAATAAAAATCTGCTGGAGCGTATCAACCGGGAATTGGAAGGAAGCTTTGATCCCGATTCTTTTATTCATTGGGAAACCTATGATCCCGAAACCGGCACCGCAAAAAGTTTCCTGGTGAGTAAAAGAGAGCAAAAAGTCTCTATAAAAAAATTAGAACTTGAAGTACATTTTGAAGCATGGGAAAGTATTCATACCGAAATTT
The DNA here is from genome assembly GCA_963741865.1 of uncultured Flavobacteriaceae bacterium. Lineage (GTDB taxonomy): Bacteria > Bacteroidota > Bacteroidia > Flavobacteriales > Flavobacteriaceae > Christiangramia. The sequence goes on along the minus strand of CAVUJP010000017.1, from coordinate 511,736 downwards.
CTCAAAAATACGATGATTCTGTAGTCAATTGGCTGGCTACAGAAGCCGGGCTGGAAGTGGATCGAACTTTCAGTGACAGGGATGGCTGTTATAAAAATTATATCTTTAGGAGAAAATATAACTCTTAAAGCTGCAATTTATGAAAGCTATCTGGAACGATCAGGTGATCGCAGAAAGCGAAGACACCAAAATAGTTGAAAATAACCATTATTTTCCCATGGATGATATTCATTCAGAATATTTTGAGGAAAGCGATAAACACACGCGCTGTCCATGGAAAGGAAAAGCATCTTATCTCCATATCAGCGTGGACGGAGAAACCAATGAAGATGCTGCCTGGTATTATCCAAACACCAGTTATGCCGCAAGACCCATTAAAAATCACGTCGCATTCTGGAATGGAGTTAAAGTCGTTGAATAACTTTACTCCACTCCAAAAATAAGTGTAAGTCTTTAAACTTTATACAACCAGAACGCTATTCTCGCTGGATGCATATTCATTCCATTCAAAACGATCGGCTTCGGTTTCATTCACCCACTCACCGTCTATAATGTATTTGAACTGATATTCTTTATCTATAGGAAGGTTAAACTGCGCCTTGAAATTACCGTTTTTGAACTTTTTCAGTTCAGCCGACTTCCATTTATTGAAATCTCCTGCTACTTCTACCTTCTTTGCATCTTTCGCCGGAACACAGAAAGTGATCTTACACTCTGGTTTTGATTTTAGATATTGTTTTGTAATTGACATGGCTTTAAATTTTAGATTTTCACCGGGTCAAATTAAGCCAATAAAAATTTACAAAACAATAAAAATCAGAATATTAGCTACATTTTTTCCATATTCAACTTTTTTTAGATGTTTTAAGGAAGACACTTAAATACGCAAACGTTATAATGGATTAAAATGGCAATATTTTTCCTAATAAAAGAAACCGGAAAGAAGAAGGATTTTAAATTTTTAACACTTTAAACAGATGCTGAAGGTCTTTTTCGCTGTTAAAATAATGCATACTCACACGAATTCCCTCACCTCGCCTTGAAGTAATAACTCCTTCACTCCTAAGTTTTTGAGAAACTTTTTCATCTCCCTTTATATTGAAAAGTGGCGCAATTTCTCTTCGCTCTCCTATCCATTTTTCCAATAATCCGGCTTCGAGAAATTTTTCAGCAGCGATCTTTTTAAGTTTTATTACCTGCGCTTCTATATTTTCCATTCCTTTTTCACGAATCACCTCAATGGCTACTTTCAAACTACCATAATTCAGCGTATCCTGATGTCCGGGTTCAAACTTTCCGATGAAATTACCTTCATGTGCCTTATATTTTCCCTGCAAAGAACCAAAACCAAGATGCTTCGGCGATACCTTTCCCTGGATATCTTCGTTGAAAAGCATAAAAGCATTTCCGTAGCCGCCATTCATCCATTTATAAGAGCTGCTGATGGCCACATCGATTCCTGTATCATCAAAATTAAACTTTTCGGTTCCGAAATACTGTGTTCCGTCAGCAATGAGGATCAGGTTAGGGAATTTCTGCTTCAATTTCTTCAGAAAATCTATTCCCAGTTTTACTCCATTGATGTACTGCACAATACTAAAAGCAAAGAAATCAGGCTTTTCCTTTTCGATCTGTTGGAGAATATTATCCTCCAGATATTCATCAATTTTGGCAAAGACGGTTTCAAATTTCCTGGATTTTACGGGCCAGTTGATCGACGGATAATCATTTTCGAGCAGCAATGCCTTTTTTCCACTGTCGATACTTTCTAAAAGACTGTTGAAACCGTAAGAAAAATTTGGAACCAGGGCCACCCGATTCGGTGCGCAATTAAAAAAATCACCCACGGCTTCCCGAACTCCCGTTAAGACCTCTCCCTGCTTTTCTTTTAGTATACTTGCCTGAATTAGAAAATCAAGATCATGATCCTGGCGAAATTCCCATACCTTCTCAGGCAAAAGGCCCGATGCGGCGGTATTTAAATAGGTGTATTGTTCAAGTACAGGGAAGCCTTTTCTTAAATTATCCATAAGCATTGGGGTGTTCTTTTTATAAACAGTAAATTTGATAGTACACTAATGTAAACCGAAATATGTTTTCTAAAAAGAAAAACGAGTCTAAAATAGATTACGAGCAGCGTGAACTCTATGAAAATGCACGCCGTCGTAGCAAAGAAAAGAAAAGGCTTTTTCAACATTTCGTATTCTTTTTGATAGGGGCTGTTTTCCTCATCGTCCTGAATGTGGTTATAGGCTGGCAGCAGGATTTCCAACCGCTGGGTTATGACTGGTTCGTCTGGGCCGTTTTGCTCTGGGCACTAATTTTACTCATCCATTTTTTCAATGTTTTTATAGTGAACAGTTTTATGGGAAAAGATTGGGAAGCAAAACAGGTAGACCGGCTGGTGAAGAAGCAAAAGGAAAAGATCGCCCAACTTCAGCAAAAAGTGGAAAAGGAACACCCGTTGCCGGAAAGATCAAGCACTGAAAGAACAGAAAGAGCTGAAGATAACAATCTCAGGATAAATCCGCGGGACACTGATGGACCTATAAACAGTTAAGTTAATGATTACAATGATTGCCGCCGCGGCGGAAAATAATGCCCTGGGAAAAGATAATGAACTCGTGTGGCACTTGCCTGATGATTTTAAACGTTTCAAAAGACTTACCACCGATCATTATATCATTATGGGCCGAAAGACCTTTGAAAGTTTTCCCAAACTCCTGCCAAACCGAACTCATGTGGTGATCACCAGGAAGGAAGATTATCAGCCTAAAGATGTGATCGTGGTTCATTCACTGGAAGAGGCGCTGAAGGTTTCCAAACTCGACCCGCAACCTTTTATCATCGGCGGCGGCGAGATCTATAAGCTCGGAATGAAGTACGCCGACAGGATCGAACTTACCCGGGTACACAATAATTTTAAAGCCGACACTTATTTTCCTGAAATAAATGAAGATGAATGGAAACTGGTGAAAGAACAGGCTCATCCCCAGGATGAAAAACATAAACATGCATTTACCTATCTGACCTATGACCGACGAAAAGATCAATGACATACTTGGAAGAATTGCAGAAGAAAATGAGCTCAGATTTTCAGAATCCTTCCCTTTAGCCGGCGGAGATATCAATGAGGTATTTATTCTGAAAGGTAATAACCAGAAATTTGTGGTAAAACTGAATGATGCCGAGAAATATCCCGGAATGTTCGAATCCGAAAAATTAGGACTCGAAAAGCTTAGAGAACCAAAAAAAATAGATGTGCCCCGACCCCTGGCTACAGGAGAGGTTGATCATAAAAGTTATCTCCTGCTGGAGCATAAAGAATCGGCGCCCATGCATCCGGATTTCTGGAAAATCTTCGGAGAAAAACTGGCAAAGCTGCACCAGGTTTCGGCAGATGAATTCGGGCTGGAAAAAAACAATTATATTGGAAGCCTTCCACAGTACAACGAAAACAAATCTTCAGCTTCAGAATTCTACATAGAAATGCGGCTGAAGCCACAGTTGAAAATTTCCGAAGAAAAAGGTTTTAAACTGGGCATTCCTTCTTCCTTTTTCGACAATATCAAAAATGCGATTCCCGATGAAAGACCTTCCCTAGTTCACGGCGATCTCTGGAATGGCAATTTCATCATCAATAGTGAAGGTGAACCCTGCCTGATCGATCCCGCTACCGCCTTCGCACCACGGGAAATGGATATAGGAATGATGCACCTTTTCGGTGGATTCAACGAAGAACTTTTTAACCGCTACCATGAAGTTTTCCCTCTGGCAAAAGGCTGGGAAGACCGGATTCCTCTGTGGGAGCTTTATTACCTTCTGGTTCATCTTAATATATTCGGGGGCGCCTATAAATCTCAGGTCACCTCTATCATAGACCAGTACAGCTGATTTTACATTTCTTAACAGGCTCGCTTCCTTTTTTAGGAGTTCATTAGCGCAAAAGACAGTTCTGCTAAAGTATATTCATATCAAAACTATTGACTATGAGTACTAAGAATTTATATGATAAGGAAGCAAGAGAAAAGATCAAATCGCTGATCGAAGATATCAAGACCGGGATGTTGATTACCGATATGCTTTCCAAACCTTTAAGTGCAGCCCCAATGACCGCCAAACAGGTCGATGAACAGGGCGCTATCTGGTTTTTAAGCCGAAGCGACAGCGAACATAATAAGAATATTGAAAAAGATCGGGATGTGCAATTGCTTTTCAGTGACAATTCTGATAAAGAATACATCAGCATTTTCGGGGAAGCTTTTATTGAAACCAACCGGGAAGTGCTGAATGACCTTTACTCTAAAGTAGATGATGCATATTTTGAAAAAGGAAAGGACGATCCCAAATTAACCGGAATTAAAATCAATCCGAAGGAAGCCTATTACTGGGATACAAAAACCAACAAATACGTCACCCTGTTCAAATTAGGAATGGCTGCGATGGGAAAAGATGAAGATATTGGCGAAAAAGGAAAATTGGAGCTATAAAGGCTGTATTTGTCGGAAAAGACCTCGTAACGCCTCTTTTGTTATGAGGTCTTTTTATTTATGACTAATTTTGGCATCAAGTTTTGATCTGAGATTAAAAAAACAAACAGAATGAAAGCATATATTTTTCCGGGACAGGGAGCCCAGTTTACAGGAATGGGAGCCGATCTATATGAGAAATCGGCCGAGGCAAAAGATCTTTTCCACCAGGCAAACGATATATTAGGTTTTAAGATCACCGATATCATGTTTGAAGGCAGTGCCGAGGATCTAAAACAAACAAAGGTGACCCAGCCCGCTGTTTTTCTTCATTCTGTCATTCTTAGCAAGGTTTTGGGAAACAGTTTTAAACCCGATATGGTGGCAGGACATTCGCTGGGAGAACTTTCAGCCCTGGTAGCCAATAAGGTTTTGAGTTTTGAGGACGGACTAAAACTTGTTTTCCAAAGAGCTCAGGCCATGCAAAAAGCCTGTGAAATGGAACCTTCAACTATGGCCGCAGTGCTTGGCCTTGAAGACGAAGTGGTGGAAGCAGTTTGTGCCGAAACCGAAGGTACCGTGGTAGCTGCGAATTACAACTGCCCCGGCCAGCTGGTAATTTCGGGGGAAGTAGCTGCGGTGGAAAGAGCCTGCGAGGCATTAAAGGAAAAAGGAGCACGTCGCGCCATGATCCTTCCTGTGGGCGGGGCTTTTCATTCCCCCTTAATGGAGCCCGCCAGAAAAGACCTGGCAGCGGCCATTAAAAACACCAGTTTTAATGATCCAATATGTCCGGTCTATCAGAATGTTTCGACCTTTGCTGTGAATGAGCCTGAGGAAATCAAGAAAAACCTGGTCTTTCAACTTACAGCTCCAGTGAAATGGACACAATCTGTTCAAAACATGATCAAAGACGGGGCTAAGGAATTTATTGAAGTTGGCCCGGGAAAAGTGCTCCAGGGACTGGTGAAGAAAATCGACCGCAGCGCCGAAACTTCTTCCGCGGAAATTTAAAAACTAAAGTTTTTAAATAGTTATAGCCACGAATGCACGAATAAAATTTCAAAAATATTAGTGTGTTCGTGGCCTCTTTTTTATTTTATCCCTTATTCTGATTTATAGATCTCACCCGCTTTCATTACAAACTTCACATCTTTCAAAGTCGATATATTCTCGGTAGGATCTTCATCCACGGCAATGATATCGGCATAAAATCCAGGGGCGATCTGCCCAATCTTGTTTTCCAGTTTCAGAATTTCAGAAGGAGTAATGGTTGCGCTCTGAATGGCTTCCATGGCAGGCATTCCGGCTTCGGTCATATAAACGAATTCCCGGGCATTCTCCCCATGAGGAAATACTCCGGCATCGGTACCAAAAGCAATGGGAACTCCTTTTTTATACGCTTTGGCAAAATTTTCCTGGCTTTTGGGCCCAATTTCTTTTGCTTTGGGAACTACCAGTTCAGGATAATAATTTTCTATTTCGGCATTTTCTGAAACTGACTTCCCGGCAGTGATGGTAGGCACCAAATAGGTATGATATTTTTTCATCAGCGCCATCGATTCCTCGCTCATCAGCGTTCCATGCTCAATAGTGGTAACACCCCCTTTAATCGCACGTTGAATCCCTTCGTCTCCATGGGCATGTGCGGCCACATGATATCCATAATCTTTGGCGATATCAACGATAGCTTTGATCTCTTCTTCCGTAAACTGCGGATTTGAACTATTTTTTGCAACACTTAACACACCTCCCGTAGCAGTGATTTTAATGAGATCAGCCCCATTTTTATAACGCTGCCTCACTGCTTTTTTTGCATCTTCCCCGCTGTTCACAACACCTTCGGCCGGACCGGGATCGCCCATCAAATCTTTTTTTCTTCCGTTGGTGGGATCTCCGTGGCCACCGGTACTGGAAATGATCTTACCGGCAGTAAAAATGTGCGGTCCATCGATTTCGCCTTTATCAATCGCATTTCTGAGGGCGATGTTCACACCCGAACCACCTACATCACGAACAGTGGTAAATCCTGCTCCCAGAGTTTTCCCTGCAAAACCCACCGATTTAAATGCGATATCGGCCTCATTATCGGTAAATACCTCAAGATACTTCTCGGGATTGGTTTCGCTTTCCAGGTGCACATGCATATCGGTAAGCCCCGGGAGCACTGTTTTGTCTTTAAGATCGATAATACTGTCTTCTGCATTTTCGGGATTTACATATCCGTTTTCTACTTTTTGAATAGTATCGCCAGAAACGATAATGGTCTTTTTATTCAGGACTTTTCCGTTTTTGGTATCTACCAGTTTTCCGGCCTGTATATAATAATCCTGTGCGAAAACTCCAGAAATTGTGAAAAGGAAGAAGATTGCAGAAAACAAATTTTTCATGAGCTAGCTGTTTAGAAAATCTTTGATTGCCCCTGTAATATACTCAATTTGTTCATCATCAAGCTCGGTATGCATAGGAAGGGAGATCACTTCTTTTATAAGCCTGTTGGTAATGGGAAAATCCTTGTCATTGTAGCGTGGATCTTCATAGGCCTTTTGTTTATGCAGCGGAATAGGATAATAAATCCCAAAAGGAATTCCTTTTTCCTGAAGATGTTGCGCAAGCGCATCACGTTTCCCGTTTTTGACCTGAAGCGTATACTGATGGTACACATGAGTATCTTCTTTGCCTTTCAAAACCGGTGTAATCACCTGTGATTCATCTTTGAGAGCTTCGGTATATTGTTGAGCGGCTTTCCTCCTGGCCTGGTTATACTCATCCAGCTTTGGCAATTTCGCCCTAAGCACCGCGGCCTGAAAACTATCCAGGCGGGAATTCACTCCCACCACATCATGATGATAACGCTCGTACATGCCGTGATTTACAATTCCGCGAATTGTATGCGCCAGCTCATCATTATTGGTAAAGATCGCACCACCATCTCCATAGCAGCCCAGGTTTTTGGAGGGAAAGAAAGAGGTTGCGGCTACATCGCCTATAGTACCGGCTTTTTTTGGGTGTCCTTCAGCACCGTGATAATTTGCCCCGATCGCCTGGGCATTGTCTTCAATTACATACAGATTGTTCTCCCTGGCAATTTCCATGATCGCATCCATATCAGCCGGTTGACCGAACAAATGTACGGGCACGATCGCCTTTGTTCTCGGAGTGATGGCCTTTTTTACAGCTTCGGGGTCGATATTAAAGGTTTCAGAATCTACGTCTACCAGTACCGGCGTAAGCTGAAGCAACGCGATCACTTCAGCAGTAGCTGCAAAAGTGAAATCGGCAGTAATCACTTCATCCCCGGGTTTCAGATCAAGTCCCATCATGGCAATTTGCAGCGCATCAGTACCATTGGCGCAGGGAATCACGTGTTTTACTCCCAGATATTCTTCGAGTTCCTTTTGAAAGGAATGAACCTGAGGCCCGTTTATAAACGCAGTGCTATCGAAAACCTCCTGAAAAGAGGCATTTACTTCATTTTTTATACCTTCATATTGAGCCTGAAGGTCAACCATCTGTATCTTTTTCATTATCGAAATTTTAAGGCTACGAAAATACAAAATATGAAACCTCCTGACAATCGATTTATCAGGAAAGGCCTATTTTAGCAAGCTCAAAAGCAAGTCGTGCATAGAATCTACAACCTCTTAACGCAAATAAGCCAAATAGCTCTAAAACCGGTAGGAATTTTCAGTCCGAAAATCGCTGAATTTACCCAAGGCCGCAGTGGACTTTTTGAAAAGCTTCGGAAGAACATCACCAAAGGAGAAAGCTATATATGGATACATGCCGCTTCTCTCGGGGAATTTGAAATGGCGGTGCCGGTAATGAAAATGCTTAAAGATAAGTATCACGAAAAAAAGATCCTGGTGAGCTTTTTTTCCCCTTCGGGTTATAAGAACAAAAAACGGCACCCGCTGGTTGATGTTTTCACCTATTTACCCCTGGATACCCCCGAAAATGCACGGCAATTTCTCGATATTATTCAGCCGGAAATGGCCTTTTTCATCAAATATGATTTCTGGCCTAATTTTTTAAAAGAGCTGAAACAACGCAAGATCAGAAGTTTTCTGGTTGCGGGTGTTTTCAGAAAAGACCAGCCTTTTTTCAAAACTTATGGAAAATGGATGAGCGGTGCTCTCGCCGCTTTTGAGCATTTTTTTGTACAGGATGAAGAATCGCAGAAATTACTGGCCGAACTCGGATATACCAATTCCACCGTTGCAGGAGATACACGCTTCGACCGCGTGGCCGCACAGCTGGAAACCGACAACCGTATAGATTTTCTTGAAGATTTTTGCGGAAGTGAACCCATTGTGGTCTTCGGAAGCACCTGGCCTGAAGATGAAGAATTATTCATTGAAGCTGTAAATGCTTCGAAAAACGGAAAATTTATCATTGCTCCTCATGAGATCAGGCCTGAAAAGATTGAAAATATGCTTCAAAAATTGAATCTTTCCAGGGTTAAATTTTCAGAAAAAGAGGGGAAAGAACTTTTGGAGTACCGGGTTTTCATACTCGATACGATTGGTTACCTCGGCCGCGCCTATTCTTATGCCGATATTGCCTATGTTGGCGGGGCAGCAGGGACCACGGGGCTTCATAATATTCTGGAACCGGCAACCTTCGGAATTCCTATTATTACGGGAAAGAACATTAACAAATTTCCCGAGGCCATAAAACTTCAGAAACTGGCCGGGCTTTTTTCCGTGGAAAACAAGAAAGAACTTCAGAAAATTCTGAAAAAACTGATTAAAAATGAGGATTTCAGAAGAAAAACAGGGATGATCAGCGGTCATTTTGTGAACAGCAATACCGGCGCCACCCGTACCCTGGAAGAGTACCTAAACCCTTGAAAACAGCCTTATTTTAGATAGTTTTAGGAATAATTTAGCATGCCTTTATAAGAAAGTAAAGGGCAGGACTCTACATTTGTTTCACTAATACCAAAAATTAAGAACAATGAAAAAGCCAATTTTAATGCTCGCTATGGTCTTTACAATGGGAATTTTCTTTACTTCCTGTAGAGATACCAATGATAACAATAGCGACGATACTGAATTGAACGAAGATATGGATGATGACGTTGGTAACGACATCGAAGATGCAGCCAATGATGCCGGAGATGCTGTGGAGAATGCAGCAAATGAAACCGGTGATGCTGTAGAAAATGCAGCAAATGAAGTCGAAGAAGAAACTAGCGACGACTATTAATTGACAAATGGCTTTAAAAGAGCCAGTAATTAAATTAAGCCAACCGGAAAAGCCTTTTTGCTTAAAAACGCAAAAAGGCTTTTCTATTTTTTAAAAGATTTCAATTCACGCTTGAGCTCCTGCATAGATTGCTGTAACTCCTGAAAAAGACTACTATTCGAAGGATTATCGAGATTAAACGTGAGTTTCGAACTCACCTGCCAGATTTCCTGGATCTCCCCCACATTCACTTCCAGAGGAAGATACTCCTCATTCAGGGAAATCAGCAATACTTTCGAAGGATCGGGCAATTTCTGCAGTTTCTTGACCAGCACCGAATCGTACATCACAATAACATACACCCGGTTATTATTTGCTTCTTCCAGGCTGCTAACCGCTTTACCGATCACCCATTCCCCGGGGCGAAAATCTGGTAACATACTGTCGCCCTCTACCTGAAAACCACGATAGGTAGCATTGCGGAATTCGGGCAGCGGAATATCAAAAGCCGGAAGCTGATTATACCATTCCACATCCTGAATATTATGCGGATAGCCCGCCGCGGCTTTCTGATTAACCAGCAACATATTTTCATTATCGGCATTATCGACCGTCACCACCTTCGGGCTCACATCTCCCTGAGAAAGCTTCAGGTATTTTTGACCGCTTTCCCCAAACAGCCACAAGGGATTGATCCCAAACTGACTTAAAAGTTCGGCTACCACCTTTCCCGAAAGTCTGGTCCTGCCGCGCTCGATATCGGCAGTTGAGTTTTTAATTCCTAGTAGAGAGGCAAATTCGGTTTGAGTAAAATTATTCTCTTCTCGTACTTCCTTAAAGTGCTTAATTTCAATAGATCCTGGTGTTCCCATTTTTATTATACATTGGAAATATTCCAAATTTAAACTTTTTAAAGGATTATTTCCTAATAATGAATAAATTTTAGTAGTATTTATTTTTGAAGGCCAGCAATCTAAGGGCATTTAATACCACCACCACTGTTGATCCTTCGTGAAAAACCACGGCAATACCGATATTTGCCCAACCTATTATTGTGGCAGGCAATAATAAAGCCACTACTCCAAGACTTATCCAAATGTTTTCTTTAATGATGAGCCTGGATTGACGGCTTAGGGCAATGGCAAATGGCAGCACCTCAAGTTTATCGGCCATCAGAGCGATATCGGCCGTTTCCAGTGCCACATCGCTACCAGCTGCCCCCATGGCAATTCCCACCGTACTGTTCGCCATGGCCGGAGCATCATTCACGCCGTCACCCACCATTGCGATCTTATTTTCTTCTTTTTTGAGTTGTTTTATCCGTTCCACCTTCTCTTCAGGAAGGAGGCTTCCGAAGGCCTGCGTGATCCCAATATCTGCGGCTACCGTATCTGCGACCTGCTGGTTATCACCGGTAAGCATAATCATCTTTCTAATGCCTATTTTTTTTAATTTATCGAGGGTGGATTTTGCCGATTTCCGAGGAACGTCCATTAGACCGATCATCCCTTCGAAACTCTGATCATGCTGAATAAGCATAACGGTTTTACCTTCTTTCTCCAGCTTCTCTACTTTTTGCTTTAGGTCTTCAGGCACTCCTCCATTTTCCCGGAACAGTTCAAAATTCCCTACCTGAATTCTTTGTCCGTCCACCTCCCCGCGAATTCCTTTTCCCTGCACGGCTTCCAGGTTCAGCACCTGCGGAAAACCATTAACGTTTTTCAATCGTTCTTTCCCATCCCTCACGATTGCCCTTGCCAGAGGATGGTTACTGGAATTTTCGAGGGCGATCAACTTTTTAAGAACTTCTTCCTCGCTTTTAGCGTTCAGGAGTACAAAATCAGTCAGTTTTGGTTTTCCCTCGGTAAGGGTTCCGGTTTTGTCAAATGCAAGGGCCCGTAGAGTGCCTAGGTCTTCAAGCGGCTTTCCGCCTTTTATCAAAACTCCTCCCCGAGCCGCACGGGCGATCCCGCTGAGAACAGCAGAAGGCGTGGAAATCGCCAGGGCACAGGGACTCGCGGCAACCAGGGCAGCCATGGAACGGTAAAAACTCTCTCCCCATGTTTCCTCTAAAATGAGAAAGGCAAAATTGAGCAGTAATACAAGGGCCAGCACCGCAGGTACATAATATTTTTCAAAATTATCGGCGAGCAGCTGAGTAGGAGACTTTTTCTCCTGTGCTTCCTGCACCATAGTAATAAGACGATTCAGAGTAGAGTCCTGAGATTCCCGAATCACACGAATTTCTACCGCATTATCTCCATTGATCGTACCGGCATACACCCGGCTTACCTGGGGAATAAGATCATCTGAATCATAATTAAGGGAAGGATCACTTACTGGTTCCTTATCAACAGGAATGCTTTCCCCGGTAATGGGGGCCTGATTGACACTGGTGGAGCCGCTGATAAGAATTCCATCGGCACTTACCGTGGTATTTGGTTTAATCCTGATAATATCACCACGTTTGAGCACCTCAATAGAAACTTCTTTATAATCGTCCCCTTCTTTTCGCAAGGCTGTTTTAGGAGACAGCCTGGTAAGCGATTCTATAGATTTCCTGGCCTTGTCCATAGCCATATGCTCCAAAGCATGGCCAAGACTAAAGAGGAATAACAATAATGCACCTTCAGCCCATTTATCTAAAAAAGCCGCACCAATGGCAGCGACCAGCATCAAAAAATCTATTTGAAATTTGAATTTAGATATTTCCTTTACAGCCTGGATAACCGTGAAATATGCGCCGAAAAAATAAGAAATAAGGAAGGGAATCAAAATAAAAAAGAATGAGAAGCCGGTAAACCTGGAAAGCAGGAAACCCGTGAGTAGAAAAAAACCGCTCAATCCTGCAAAAATAATTTCGGTTTTTTTTCCGAAAATACCGTCAGTAGTGGTTTTGCCACAACAACCTCCCTGTGCGCTCATAAGAAGAATTTACTGCTAAGATACGCCAAATATTATGCATTTTTCTGCATAAAGTCAGCTACTGCATTTGTCACAGAGGCCTTTAAGTACGAGGTTCATATCTTCGGCTATAAAGCCTTCGGGAAGGCTGATATGCGGAATTTTTCTATCGGTCAAACACATGGTGTCGTTACAGGAAGTGCAGTGAAAATGAAGATGGAGGTCCCGTTCTGCTCCCTGATTTTCTTCGCCAAGGGCGTATTTTGCCACACCGGTACCATCATCAATCTGATGGACCAGGCCGTTCTTTTCAAAAGTTTTTATGGTGCGGTAAAGGGTTGTTCTTTCAGACTGGTCAAAAGCCGATTCGATATCAGTAAGTGCCATGGCGACATTTTGCTCACTGAGAAGTTTGTATACAAGCAACCTCATGGCCGTGGGCCTTATCTGGTGTTCTTTTAGAAGTTTCTCAAAACGATCCATGAGGTAATCATGATTGTTTTCCAAAGTTAACCGGAAAAAGATATAAAAATAAAATCTGTCCCAGAATTTAAGACAGATTTAAAAAGGTCAAAATTGGTTAAGTTGCTAATCACAGCAACATTCACAAATGATAATATTAGTAATCTGAAAGTTTTTCTGCGCTTTTTCCATTGCCAAATTACCGTTTGCAAACATTCCCAGATATACTCTTTCCAGGACATCGGGGAGCTCTTTACAATCATCCCTGTGAACTTTGATCATTCCCCTATGATCAGGGTTCTTGGATGAATAATAGAATTTCATGGCGGCAAAACTAGCGCCATCGTGGAATTACAAATAATTCTATCGGTAAATTTTTTAATGTTTTTGGGAGATCAAAATGTTAAAATCAATGACTACGCTAAAAGAAACTGCAGGTTTACGGTTCCGTAAGAAAAATCCCGGCATCAAAGACACCGGGATTCCAGATGATAGTTGTATTGGAAGAATGAACCTGCTTATTTACCGCCTGCCCTGTTCAATTCTTCCAGATCTGACTGGCGGATTTCTTTTTCTGGTTTTTTATTGCTCAAATTATATCGAATATTTAGACTGATATTCCTATCACCCATATACTGATCTACTAAAGTGGTGTTTCCGTTCACATTTGAGGTGCCGGTTACCTGCATGGTCTTAAAAATATCGTCAGCGCTCAGGGTCACATTCAAGCGATCGTTCAAAAAGCTCTTTTTGATGCCCACGTCCAGCCCAAAACGATCTTCAATTCTGTATAAATTATAAGCTACAGGCCCTTGATAGCGGGCATTAAGCTCCAGGCTAAGATCCATAGGAAGACTCAATCTTTGAGTGCTCTGGAGCATATAGAAAAATTGCTTATTCTCTACATGGGTATCCCTGACAGTAATTTCGTATCTCTGATCAGATAAGACTGCTGTATTGGTCATATTCCATTCCGGAGTAACCTGGAAAGGAGCCACAATGGTAGCTGTGAGACTTTTGTAGCTGTCACTGTTTCTTATCGCGAAAGCCGTCTCATTGGTTTCGGGATCCTGAATGGGAACCTCCCCGATAAAATTATCTGCCACCTCATAACCCAGCATCAGGTTATATTTTTTGAAAAAGGTCTGGGTAACCTGGACGGAATTATTGATCTGAGGTTTCAGGTCAGGATTACCGTTTACATAAGTATAGGGATCAATATAGAAGATAAACGGGTTGAGTCGATCGTATTCAGGACGAAGAATCCTTCGGTTAAAGGCATAATTTATCTTATAGTTATCACTCACTTTTTGATCGATACTCAGGGAAGGGAAGAATTCAAGATACTCTCTTTCCTGGGTATCATCCATAGTTAGTGACACTCCTTTTGCCACAGTTTCTTCCATACGAAGGCCTGCAGTGATATTCCAGGTATCATTCAACCTGCTGTTAAAGCTGGCATAGGCAGCATAAATATTCTCTTCATAGCGAAACTGGTTGCTTCGGGAAGGGTCCAATACTCTGGTTCCGTCTTCATCAATAAAGAAATTAAGGTCGCTGTCAGACACCACATCACTGGCTTTTAAACCCATTTCCAGATTTGAATTTTCTGAGACAGGCGTGCTGAAATCCAATCGGGCTGAAAGGATCTCATAATCAGAAACACTTTTGCTGAACAACAACTCGCTGTACTGTTCACTGGTTTCTTCGGAAGTATAGAAATTGTGAAAACTGGAATTTGATTCCTTATTTAAGACCACATAATCTACATTGGCTTTCAGGGAGGTGCCGACAGTATCAAGTTTTCCTTCGTAATGTAAGTTTAACCTTCCGTTTCCAAATTTTTCCCTGATATTATTGAAAGCGACAATATCGGTATTTTGGTTATTCAAATAATCATGTATGCCTCCCACCGAATTCCAGTCGTTATTCAAATCCTGATAAGAAAGGTCGGCCATTACTCCTATCGTATGGTTTTTATCAATAGAAAAATCTGTTCCCATTCTAAGAGAAGGTGCAAGCTTACGTCTTTTCTCCTTTGCATTTTGAGCGAGGAAAGCCGATTTTTCCCCGTTAAGCACAAAGCCTCTGGTCATGTACTGGTCTCTAACTCTTCCGCTTCTCCTAAGGTCAAAATTGAAAAATGAATTCCATTTTCCTTTTTTATAGCTAAGATTAGCTCCGGCATTGTAACCTATGATCTGGTTATATTCGTAACCGGCGTAAACACTTCCGTTAAGGCCGCTCAAAGAATTTTTCTTTAAATGAATATTGAGTATCCCCGCACTGCCCTCGGCATCATATTTAGCCGAAGGATTGGTGATCACCTCTATGCTTTCAATATTTTCAGCAGACATGCCTTCGAGAAGCGTCTTTAATTCTTCATTAGAAAGGTAAGTGAGCTGGTCATTTATCATCACAGACACACCAGCTTTCCCATTGAGTTTAAAATTACCATCCTGGTCTACCAAAACTCCCGGCGCCCGTGAAAGAACTTCAAAAGCAGAACTACCTGCCGCAAGAGCGGTACCTTCTACTCTCACATTCAGGTTACCACCTTTCATTTCGATCTTCGGCCTCCAGGTCTCGATCATTACCTCGTTAAGCATGGTAGATTCCTGCTTTATAGTAATAACTCCGAAATCCCGGCTATACCTGGGTCCCTCTATCCTAAACCTACTACTATTTGTTGAGGAATAACCAATTGCGCTAAATCTGAGAAAGTAGTCGCCGGGTTCCGGAGTTTTGATCTTAAAGTTTCCATCGATATCGGTCGTTGATCCGGTCACCACGGTCGAATCGGGTAATTCCATTACCGCTACTGTAGCGAAAGGAACTGTAACCTCCTCCTGATCAAGGAGGCTACCTTTAAGAATTCCTTCCTGAGCTAAAGCAAACTGACTAAGTAGAAAACTTAGAATAAGCAGATTGATCTTTAAATACAACTTCATCATTTTGTTCGTTTTTGGATTGATATTCGATTTGTTTGATGACACAAAGATGCGGTGACATGGAGCTTTTCAGAAGTGGATTCTCATGAAGCCGGATATAAGGAAAATGAATCGGGATATGGAAGGGATGAAAATGAAAGACGATCTTTTGAAAATGAACATCTTGCGATAATTGAAAATTTAAAAGTCATTTCGATGATAAAGAGAGAGAAAAGATTAATTCTTTACATTTATCTCAGGAATAAAATAAAGATCATCCAAAAAGGAATATCAAATAGAGATTCGCGGGAAAGAAAGGACCTCGGGGGAAAACTGCTTTTTCTGCTAAAAAAAGCTGTCAATGCTGCTTTTGTGACCATAGCAGTATATGAACTTTTCTTTTTTCTAAACCTCGGCCGCTTTCTTGTATGGAAAGAATTAGTAGAAAACTCCTATATTCAAGTGGAAATTTCTCTGGCGTTCTTATTTTTCCTTATCCTTTTTCTTGTTTTCCCTCTTATTTCTTCCTTTATAAACTCAAAAAGAGTTTCTGGAATAAATCCCATTCTTAAAATAGCTCTTGAGGTTTCCCTGGTCATTTTTACGAGCTTAATTCTAATTTCGCTGTTAAACTATGGCCCTCTTTTTCTAATATACAGCGACCTGCAGCCCACGGGGGACCGGCTACGAACCGGTTACCTGGTCACCACCATATTTGCACTTTTCTTCTATTATTTTGTAGAAAGAGAACAGCATAAAAAAAAGTTACAGGCAGAAATGCTGCGCTCGGCGCAAATTCAAAAGGAGAATTTTCAGGCGCAACTTCAAAATTTAAAGAATCAGGTGAACCCACATTTCCTATTCAATAGCCTGAATGTGTTGGGTTCGCTTATCCGCAAAGATCAGGATCAGGCGATTGAGTTTACCCGAAAGCTTTCCGATCTCTACCGCTCCTTCCTTGATACCAGTAAAGAGCCTCTCATCCCTTTGGAAAAGGAGGTTGAAATCATGAAATCTTATATTTATTTGCTGAAGACCCGTTTTGGAGAATCGATTGAGTTTCATCTCGATATTCCTTCAGATAAAGAGGAATTTTATCTTCCGCCGGGTTCCCTGCAGATGTTAATTGAAAACGCGATCAAACATAATGGAGGTACAAGAAAAAATCCGTTGCTTATCCATATTATTCGAGCAGGAGATATTGTGGAAGTGAAGAATCGCCTTCAATCGCGGCGGGAAAAAATGAAATCAACAAAAACCGGACTTAAAAATATTGAAAGCCGATACCGTTTTCTAACCAACAGGCTGCCTGAATTTACAAGGACGAAAGATGAATTTATCGCAAAACTACCCTTATTAAAAGTTGAAGATTATGAACGTAGTGATCATTGAAGATGAGGCTTTTGCTGCCGACGTACTGGAAACCATGATCCTGAATTTACGCCGGAACTCAAAGGTCCTTGCCCGGCTGGAATCTGTGGAAGATGCCATAGAATGGTTTGAAAACAATGAACCCCCACAGCTTATTTTCTGTGATATTCATTTATCTGACGGCAGTAGTTTTGAGATTTTCAGGGAAGTTGAAGTTAAAAGTCCCGTTATCTTCACAACTGCCTTTAACGAATATGCCATTGAAGCATTTAAGGTGAACAGTGTGGATTATCTTCTGAAACCCATTAAAAAGGAAGATCTGGCGCAGGCCATAAAAAAATACGAGAGCCTGAAAACGAGTAATCTTGTAGAAGAGTTGGAAAATTTGAAAAATCTGCTGGAAAACGAAAAGACTACTGTAAGAAAAGAAAAGAAATCCCGTTTTATGGTTAAAAGTGGACAAAGCATACAGGCGATTCCCCGGGAAAAAATCGCTTATTTTATGGCCGAAGAGGGTGTGGTCTTACTTGTTACCTTCGAAGGCAACCGTTATGTGGTGAATTATACCCTGGATGAACTGGAAGGATTGCTGGATGAAGTAAAGTTTTTTAGAGCTAACCGGCAGCTTATCATTAATATCGAGGCTGTAAAAAAAGTGAGCCCTTACTTCAAGGGGCGTCTTCAGCTTACATTGAACCCCGCGACAGAAGACGAACCTGTTATCAGCAGCGGGAAAGCCTCGAAATTCAAGGAGTGGCTTGATCTTTAGAATTCCCAGTGAAAAGTCCAAAAACTTATAATAAAAAGAAGAGAGAAAAGAAGTCCGAGAAGGATGAAGTTTAGCCCGCGTTTCTCTATTCTCAGGTTTTTCATTTTAGTGGCCAGTAATTTCCGTTCGGATAATTCCAGCCTGAGAAAATTTTCCAGGCCGATCTTACGGGCTATCCTGCCTTGATCGGTAAGATAAACTTCCTTATGTTTAGTGATATAGATCAGACCATTGGCTCTCAATGAATTCACGAAAGCTGTAGAGGTTTCCTTTTGTAGTTCGCTAAGGCTGATTCCTTCTACCATAGAAAGCGAACCATTCATTCTCATTACTCTTAACATACCCTTAACTTTTTAGTCTATCATAAATTTAGAAAAAATTAACTTTAACGACAAAATAAACCGTTCCTCGATACTGTTAAAGTTTTAAATTTTTGTGAAGAAGGACGCTCTAGAGAAAGAAATGCCAGTATTCTGTGCAGATTTTTTTGAATAAAAAATTTCATGAAGTGAACTATCCCTGACGCGAGCGGTAGGGGAATTATTAAAAATAAATTATGACTTCTCTAAACCTTAAGAAGCTAAAAAAATAATTCAGTAAAAAGTTGGTGGTGAAGAGGAGCTACCAAGAAACAAATTATTAAGGTAGATATTAGAAATGGCAGATAATCGGTTCCTTCCTCTTCCTCCAGTATCCGAAAAGCTAATTAATTCCTAATTTGAAAAAACCTCCTATTAAATGAGCCGTATTTTTAAATTCACCCTTGCGCAGAATGTTTCGGCGATGGGTAGTCACTGTATTAGTTGAAATATGTAAAATCTCTGCGATCTCACCTGATTCAAGTCCCTGCGAAAGTAATTTGATAATTTCCTTTTCTCTTTTGGTGTAGCCTGGGATATCTTCTGAACCAAGAACATATTGAGTCCTAAATTTCCCGTAGGCGGTATCCACATTAAAATAAGAATTAGCCCCCGAAAGGCTCATAAAAGACACGTTTTTAGAAGCCCTGGGAGTTATGTGAGAAATATCTGAATGAATGCTCAACACATGCATGGGAGTTCCCTCTACAGAGAGTGAAATTACTGTCGCCTGCATTAACATCGTGCGTGATTTCCCGTTATCATCTATAAGGTCATAAGAATATATGATCTTATAATCCAGCCTTTCCTCCTTTTTTAAATGGTTAAGGAAGAAATCCCTTATTACCGCTTCTTTTTTCTCAAGAACGGGAATATGATTGGGATTTGTATTTCTTAGCAAAGTTTCCATGCTGATGTCTTCTATATCATCATTATAAAATTTACTCACTTCAGGAGAAATATAGTCCAGCTGTAGATCGTGCATGTTAAGAATATAAAAATAAGATTCGCCCGGAGCGAAAATGGCCGCCATTTTTCTGAAATAATCGGTAACGGTAAACTCTTCATAAACTTTAAGTCTGGAAGAATAATTTTCCCGCCAGAAATCGGCGATTTTTTGGTGTTTCATGCTGCATGATTAAAAAGGCCCTGACAAAATATCATTTATTTAAGAAAACTTCAAAAAAAATATCAATCCTAACCTGAAGTTATTCCTGCTAACCTTGATATTGAAAAAGATCCTGATTGCCTGCAAAGCCAGGTTCTGATCAAAAAACCATAGAGAACTTCTAATTTCTAAGCTCATGGTATCCATCCTGAGAATTTCCACCAGGTATTTGAAGCAAACCTCTTTATATTCTGATTTTTATCATTTTTCGAATGCTTTTGCTATAGTAACTTCGCTCCAGTATACAGGATATCCTTATACGATGAAAATTCAACATCATGAAAAACATTCTTTTTGCCACCGATTTTTCAGAAGAAGCTTATTGCGCTCTCTACTATGCTTCCCGTCTCTTCGAACAGGAGATGTGCAGGTTCTATATCACCCATTTCTATGGCAATGAAATACTCACATCAGCCTATGGGATTGTAAATGAAATGGAACATAAGAAAACACCTGCTCTTGCCCAGAGATCAATAGAGCAATGTAATGAGGTAAAACACCGCATAAAGAGAGACATCAATCTCGATAATCATCAATATGAAATAATAAGTTCCCGCTATAAGATGGACTCTGAAATTTCTTTTATTGCAACTGATCGGGATATAGATTTAATCGTAATGGGCACTAAAGGGCACCGGGGATTTATGGCTAACTGGGAAAAGAGCAATACCAGTGAGCTTATCGAAAAAAAAGTTCCCTGCCCCATTTTGGTGGTTCCTAAGGAAATAAATTATAAAACTCCAGAAAACATCAGCATTGCCAGTGACTTGAAAAAACCTTTTACCGCTGCTCACCTGCAATTATTAAAAGAACTGGCCCTGCTTTTTAATTCAGATATCACGGTTCTTTATATCGGAAATGAGGATTTACTGGAGTCCAGGCAACGGGCGAACTTTAATACCCTAAAAAGCCTGCTACCGGGGATCGAAGTTAAATTAGAATGCATCTTATCAGAAAATGAGATCTCCAAAGTGGTCTCAGATTATGTAAAAAACAATTCCATTGATTTACTATGCATGGTATATTATAAACATCCGTTTACCGAAAAACTTTTTCGCGAACCGATAATTAAAAATATTGATCACCATTTAAGTTTTCCTTTTTTGGTGTTTCCGGGGAACTAAGAGTCTTTTATTTCTTTAAAATCTTTAGTTATAAGCTGGAAGATTTTGCTTTCATTTTTCTCTAAAAATTCTTTGCTATTTTAAGATTTGTCTTAAATTTGCCTCCGCAATAATCGCTTTGGCGAATGTTCTTTTAAATATGCGAAAATAGCTCAGTTGGTAGAGCGCCACCTTGCCAAGGTGGAGGTCGCGGGTTCGAATCCCGTTTTTCGCTCTTAATTTATAAAAATAGGCCCCGGTTTAACGGGGTTTTGTTTTTCGCTCGGATGGTGGAATTGGTAGACACGTTGGACTTAAAATCCAATGACCAGAAACGGTCGTGCGGGTTCAAGTCCCGCTCCGAGTACTTAAACCCTCCTTAACTTACTGTTATTGAGGGTTTTATGTAACACAATTGAACTTTATGATGTAGGTTATGACAATCTAGTTTTAATAGCCCAGAACTTTGATTTAATAGAGAGTATCACTTCTACAATGTCCGGGTGGTTCGTCCCGGGGACTTCAATGTACCAGCCAGAGAATATGGCTTTGAAATAGAAAATTCAGAAGAGGAATTACCAATTATAGGTGTGATTGATACTGGGATAAGTATGAGTACTCCTTTGGCCAAAATAGTGTTGCAAGATGATACTTTTTCTTTAGATGGGAATCCTCTTATTGATAACTGTGGTAGACATGGTCATGGTACTCTAGTTGCTGGATTGGCTTCTCTAGGAAAGATTAATCATAGGAATGGATTTACAGGAGAAGTTAAAGCGGATGCTAAATTATTATCAATAAAACTTTTCGGTAATGGTGACGGTTATCTTTCAGAAAGTAAAGTTGTGAACATGCTAAGAGAGGTGAAGGAAAAGTATCCGGATATTGGAATCTTTGTGCTGACCACTTGTTATAAAACTCACAAGCTGACAAATGAAATATTTTCAAATTACACTTATGAGCTTGATAAATTCTCTCATGAAACCGACAGTTTGATTTTTATTTGTACAGGGAACAATCATCACTCCATGAATGAAAATAATGATTATGATTTAAACTACTTTAATAGTGAGTGTACCAATCTCAGTACCCCTGCTGATTCAATGAATAATGTTACTGTTGGGGCTTCCGCTGATGGCTTGTATGAAGGTGCATTCAAGGGGATTTCAATGGGTAAAGAATTCCCAACCCTATTTTCTAGGAAGGATCATATTAATCTGGAAATCTTAGAGCCTGCTTCTAAGCCGAATAAAAATTTATTTAAACCAGACATTTTAGAGGCTGGGGGTGATTATGGTTTTTATAGTCCTGGGGCAATTGATATGCTTGATGACTGTGCGATGGCTGTTTTGTCCTCTAATCCTGCTTTTGGGTTTACAAAGGAAATTGGAACTAGTTTAGCGGCGCCTTTAGCGGCAAATTTAGCTGCTAAATTAAAGAAAGCTTATCCCGAGCTTCGTATGCAGACTTTAAAAGCTCTAATTATTAATAATGCATCTCTTAAAAATACACTATTCCCTAATGAACATTCATTTTTGATTTCCAAGGTAGCGGGATATGGTGTAACTCATATTGATTCCACTGTTTTCTCAAATGAAAACACTGCAACATTGATATTAGAAGATACAATCAAGGATGGTGAACAAAAAATATATCCTATAAATTTTCCAGATTATCTCATAACAACAGACCTAGGAAAAAAAAGAGGGGTATTAAAAGTTACTAGTACTTTATGCTTTAGTTTTAAGCCATTACAGAATAATCAACTAGCATATTGTCCAGTACATATTGCATTTTCATTCTTTAAGAATCAGAATTCTGACCAGATAAATAGGGCGCAAAAGGAAGTAAATTCTAAATTGCGCACCAATTTGACTTGGTCTCAGTCTGGTAGATTCAAGTCAAAACCTGCCCCTTTCAGTAATGTTCAAAAAATTGAGTTCAATGTTGATGTTGGGCAATTGCAGGAAGAAGGGAAAACATTTAAGTTAGCTGTTCCAGTCTTTGCTGACTAAGCAAATAATGCCTTCTCAAGTAGCTGCATACCCAAAAGAATTCGACTTTTCTATTGTAATTAAAATCGAGGAAACTATTAGGAACTCTACCGGAAAATTATACGAAGAATTAGCAGCAGTGAATAATGTTGAGGTAATAACAGAAGCCGAGGCTGATATTGATCTTAATAATTAAGAAACCTTAAGAGATTTCTTTTCATTAATAATAAGCTCTTTCCAAATTGTAGTATCTATTTTCACTATGGCTTTTTCGTTATGCTTATTATTTTTGAACAAGCTCCGCTTTATTGCATTTATTAGAGTTTTCTGAATACTGTAGTAAGAAAGACCTAAGCTTTGTTTTGCAATCTGATCTGCAGCTTTTTTGTTGTCAAAATTAAATTTACTTTTAGAAAGGGTCAGATTAATTAGGTCGTGGACTTGGCCCAAAGTAGGAAGTGAGAATTCAATAATATTATCGAATCTTCTTGTCAAAGCAGAATCTAGCATGTCCTTTTGATTAGTTGCTGCGATCACGATGCTACTTTGAGGTAAATAATCAAATAATTGAAGAATTGTGTTTACAACACGTTTCATTTCCCCATGATCCTGATCGTAATCTCGGACTTTACCTAAACTATCAATTTCATCAATGAAAATAATGCAATTTTCTAAAGCAGCCTTTTTAAAGATTTTAGAAAGGTTCTTACTGGTTTCACCCAGTTTTGATGATACTATAGCTCCTAAGTTTATAACTACCATCATTTTCTCTACTTCACCAGCAATAACATAGGAGGCTAATGTTTTTCCACAACCAGATGGTCCGTGTAATAAAAGCTTATTAGAAACAGGTAGATTAAAACTTTGGAGTAGTTCAATCCTGTCATGTTCTTCAATGAAATTTTTCAGTTGATCCATCACTTCATCCAAAAACCCTCTCAACCATACATTTCAGGTTTTTGTTTTTAAATTCTCTTCATTGTAATTTATTTTGTTCCCCATCACCATTTTTCTATAGCAGTATACAATAACCCAAACTCAGTATCTGGTATAGGCTCCATTTTAATGACTAAGAATTCCCAAGAGATCCTGAAACAAGTTTAGCATGACGAAATCTATGTTAATTGTTAATTGAATATGTCCATTCTGAATGAAGCGCAGCGAAATGAAGAATCTCAAGTTCCTCACTCCTATTCCTGAGACTCTTCGCTCTGCTCAGAGTGGACACTGATGAGTACCGACCACGAACTAACGATCACGAACTACCGACTATAAGGAGATTGCTTCTCCGCCTCCGGCGGATCGCAATGACGTAAAAAATAAATATTGAATAATATTATTCTTCCCTACCAACTACCAACTAACGACTAACGACTGCAACTGTCTTACTGCTTACTGCTTACTTTTTAAAAGTTTCCGTTTGATCTCATTCAGTTTCATCAAAGCCTCGACGGGAGTGAGCGTATCGATATCTATACCTATAAGTTCTTCCTTGATATCCTGAAGTAATGGATCGTCCAGATTAAAGAAGCTCAGCTGCATTTCATCTTCAGCCGATTGTTTTAGAACTTTACCCGAGTCTTCCATGGCATGAGAAGCTTCAAGTTTTTTCAGGATCTTATTGGCCCGGTGCAGCACCATCTGCGGCATTCCCGCCATTTTAGCGACATGAATTCCGAAACTATGCTCGCTTCCTCCCGGCACCAGTTTCCGAAGAAACAACACCTTATCTTTTAATTCCCTGACCGAAACATTATAGTTTTTGATCCTTTCAAAGGTCTCGCACATCTCATTCAGCTCATGATAATGCGTGGCGAAAAGAGTCTTAGGCCTGGCGGGATGTTCATGCAGGTATTCACTGATCGCCCAGGCTATCGAAATTCCGTCATAAGTACTGGTTCCCCGACCAATCTCATCGAGCAGCACGAGGCTGCGATTGGAAATATTGTTGAGGATGCTCGCCGTCTCGTTCATCTCGACCATAAAAGTAGATTCTCCCATAGAAATATTATCGCTGGCTCCCACCCTGGTGAATATCTTATCTACGAGTCCGATTTCTGCCGCTTTCGCAGGAACAAAACTTCCCATCTGCGCCATGAGAACGATCAAAGCAGTTTGACGTAAAAGTGCCGATTTACCACTCATATTGGGGCCGGTGATCATAATGATCTGCTGTTCTTCCCTGTCGAGTTTTACAGTATTGGTCACGTACACCTCCCCCGGCGGAAGCTGCTTTTCAATTACCGGATGCCGTGCTTCTTCAATTTCCAAAGTCAGAGAATCGCTGATCCCCGGCCTGCAATAATTTTCTACCTGAGCCTGCTGTGCAAAGGAACAGAGGCAGTCCAGCCTGGCGACCAAACGCGCATTCTGTTGTACGGGATCTATATAATCACCCATCCAGTTCACCAGTTTTGAAAAAAGCTCCTGCTCCAATTGTAGGATCTTTTCTTCGGCTCCCAGGATCTTAGATTCGTATTCTTTAAGTTCTTCAGTGATATAACGCTCGGCATTCACCAGCGTTTGCTTACGGTGCCAGCTTTCCGGCACCTTATCTTTATGGGTGTTTCGAACTTCTATATAGTAACCATAAACATTATTATTCCCAATCTTCAAAGAAGAGATACCTGTGGCCCGGGTTTCCCTTTTGATCATCTCATCGAGATAATCCTTACCGGAAAAGGCTATATTCCTTAGCTCATCCAGTTCTGCGGAAAATCCTTTGGCGATCACATTGCCTTTTTGAACATTCACCGGCGCATCCTCGCTGATAGATTCTGAAATTTTTTTGCGAAGCAGTTCACAGGAATTTAAATTTTCCCCGATTACGCTGAGTGCTTCATTTTCAGCATTCATCGCCAGTTCTTTTACCGGAAGGATCGCATTCAGGGAATTCTTCAGCTGATTTACTTCCCTCGGACTGATCTTTTCTGTCGCTACTTTGGAGATAAGCCTTTCCAGATCGCTAATCTCCCTAATATTCTCCTGAATTTCCCTCAACAGCTCCGGATGCTTCATCAAATATTCCACAATCTCATGGCGTTTCCTTATCGCTTCCTCATTTTTCAGGGGCAGTGCAAGCCAGCGTTTTAAAAGCCGGCCTCCCATCGGCGAAATTGTCTTATCGATCACATCGAGCAGCGTCACTGCGTTGACCGCCGTGGAATGATAAAGTTCCAGGTTGCGAATGGTAAAACGATCCATCCACACATATTCCTCTTCAGCGATCCTGTTTATGGAGGTAATATGCTGCAGGCGATGATGCCGGGTTTCCCCCAGATAATAAAGTACCGCCCCAGAAGCGATGACGCCTTCCTCTAAATGGTCAATTCCGAAGCCTTTTAAAGATTTGGTCTGAAAATGGGCATTCAGGGTCTCTTCGGCGTAATCGGTTTTAAAGATCCAGTCGTCCAGGTAAAAGCAATGCAGCTCTTTTCCGAAGGAATCATTAAAATCTTTCTTATATTTTTTCTGAACCAGGATCTCACTGGGAGAAAAGTTCTGAAGCAGCTTGTCGAGATATTCCCTGTTTCCCTGGGCACACAAAAATTCGCCGGTGGAAACATCAAGAAATGAAATTCCCAGCTGATTTTTTCCAAAATGAACGGCACAGAGAAAATTATTCGATTTGCTTTGAAGAATATCGTCGTTCATCGCCACGCCGGGAGTCACCAGCTCGGTCACCCCGCGCTTGACGATCGTTTTTGTCATTTTTGGGTCTTCCAGCTGATCGCAGATCGCCACCCGCTGCCCGGCCTTTACCAGTTTGGGCAAATAGGTATTCAGTGAATGATGCGGAAATCCTGCCAGTTCTGTCCGTTCTCCTCCATTGTTACGGTTGGTGAGCACGATATTCAGAATGCGAGCGGCCTTCACCGCGTCTTCCCCAAAAGTCTCGTAAAAATCCCCTACCCTGAACAGCAGTAAGGCATCAGGATATTTCAGCTTGATGCTGTTATACTGCTTCATTAAAGGGGTGAGCTTCTGAGTTTTTTTGGCTGACAATTTGTTGGAATTTAAGTAATGGCTAAAGTAACCAATCTGCTATTTTTCAGGAAAATTTTTCAGCCGTAGTTATAAAGGGTTTTTAAACACTTCATCCAATATCTATCTTTTCTCCTTCCGATGCATTTTCAGAAGGAATCAGCCGGTAGATTTTTTGAGCAGAAAGTCCTTTTTCCCTGCGATGGGAAACATAAATAAGGCTGGTTTCACTTTCCGCGGCTATTTTGTTGATTAGCTGGACAAGAAGCTGCGCGGCATTGTCGTCCAGACCGGTTGCTGGTTCATCCAGGATCAACAGCGGCGGATGTTTTATCATGGCCCTTGCAATTAGCACAAGGCGCTGTTCCAGCCGTGATGCTTTATAAAACTTCAGTTTGCTTTTTTGGGATAAGCCTAACACCCACAGCCATTTTTCGGCGAGGGATTTTTGAATTTCGGAAGCTGTTCTGTAAAGGCCGATGCTGTCGAAAAATCCGCCAAGAATCATTTGCTGCAGCGTATAATTCCCCTTAAAAAGTTCAGTAACCGATGGTGAAAAATAGCCAATTTTCTCCTTTATTTCCCAAACGCTTTCCCCGCTGCCCTTTTTCCTGCCAAAAAGATAGATCTCCTGCCCGTAAGCTTTGGGATTATCGCCATAGATCATGCTTAAAAGCGTGGTTTTCCCCGATCCGTTTGGACCACGCAGTTCCCAGAATTCACTTTTTTTAATACTCCAGTTTATTTTATTCAGAATCGGCCTTCCTTCATAATTCACTGAAACATTTTTCAGCCTCACCAGTTCTTCAGGAATATTCCGATATTTTCTTAGCGGAGGCGGAATGGAAGCCGAATTTTCAATATTATCATGCTGATGAAAGCTGAAATTTTCCCGGTCTGGTATTGAAATTTGATTTTCCCTGATCTGAATGATCTTTTCAATAAAAAGCAAAATGTCTTCCTCCCTTTTTATAAGTTGAATTAAGGAAATCTCATCCCGGAGCTCAAAGAGCCTGTTTTTAAGATCTTTTACGGAAGCCTGATCGAGCGCGTCAAAAGGATTATCAAGGATCAGTACCTCATTTTGTTCCGCAAGAAGATAATCCAGCAGGGCCTTTCTTTTTTCGCCGGTTGAAAAAGTTCTGATGGAGCGATTTTCAGACAATCCCGAGCTTCCATGTTTTGAATCTTCTTCAATAAATTGATCCAGCGCTTCCTCTGAAAAGAACCCGATTTTTTTCCCTTGAAATTCCCTGAATTCTTCCGGAATATTTCCGCTAAGAAGATCAGCTATCAATCCTTTTCGTGAGGAACCAAAATCACCGGTCAGCGCATAATGAAAAGTCTTTTTTGCCATCCCCTTTCCGAACTTATCAATTTACTTTTGGCCTTCGTTTTCTTCTAATCTTAAAAGCCAGTCAGCCAGCCGGTCGGTCCACGACTGCAAATAACCTTTATCGATGGAGAGGGCAAAACCATGGCCTCCCTCGGGGTAAACATGCATTTCGGCATCAACCTTATGATCAACCAGGGCGTGATAAAACTGAAGGCTGTTTTCCACCGGCACCACGTCATCATCAGTCGCGTGAACAAGAAAAGTAGGCGGAGAATCAATTTGTACCTGTTCCTCATTAGAAAATTCTTTTATCAGGTCTTCCGAAGGATTTTCGCCTAATAAAGAATTTCTGGATCCCATATGAGTAAATTCCTTTTTCATGGTAATGACGGGATAGACCAGAATCATAAAATCGGGCCGGGCATTGATGGAACGAAGACTGTCCAGTGGAACAGTTTCTTCCGCATTAAAATGGGTGCCAAGTGTGGAAGCCAGATGCCCTCCGGCAGAAAAGCCCATTACACCGACTTTATTTTTATCGATATTCCATTCATCGGCATGAGATCTTATAAGCCTGATCGCTCTTTTCGCATCCTGCAGCGGAGCTTCATAGCTGGTTTTCACAGAAGCAGAACTTGGGAGGCGGTATTTTAAAACTATGCCCGCAATGCCTTTTGTATTCAGCCATTTCGCGATCTGGGTTCCTTCCCAGTCGTAGGCGAGTCCTTCATAACCGCCGCCGGGACAGATCAAAACCGCCTGCCCGGTAGCAGTCTGCTTCACCGGAAGGAACACATCAACAGCAGGCTTCTGCACTTTTCTTATCCAAAGAATATCCCCGGAATCCCGGATTTCCTTTTCTGAGGAAGACTGGCTGTTTGGAATTCCACCTGGCCATAATTCCAGGCTTTTGTCCTGTGCGAAAACTGAAGTAGAAAAAAGCAGAAAAACAATCAGAATCGATCTCATAATCATCAAATTTGAATGGTAAATATTGGGTTTATTTCAAATGTACAAAGTTTAATTGTCAGAGATCAGCTGAATTTACTGATATCCTGCAGCCTGTAACTTAAAAAGTTCGGCATAAAGCCTGTCATTTTTCATCAATTCTTTATGAGTACCGATTTCCAGAAGCTATCTTCTGAAACTTTTTCGCTGCCACATTTTTAAATTTAATGAAGCCAAAAGCCAGCTTTGGTATTTTATTGAAAACCCTGATCATGCAGATTATTTTTTCACGAAATCGTCTGGAATTTTTTCTTCCAGGCTCGGTCTCTTTTTCCTTCCTGATAAACTCATAGGTATTCTCTAAAAGATTGATCTTTACGTGATAATATCCTTTTTTCACCTGAATGTTATTGCCAAAATAAATTGTTTTTCCTTTAGGAAAATCCTTTCCTCCCCAATTGACCAGCCAGCTGTCCCGGG
Organism: uncultured Flavobacteriaceae bacterium; assembly: GCA_963741865.1. GTDB lineage: Bacteria > Bacteroidota > Bacteroidia > Flavobacteriales > Flavobacteriaceae > Christiangramia. The sequence goes on along the minus strand of CAVUJP010000017.1, from coordinate 482,269 downwards.
TTCTAAATTTTATATCTCCATCGTTTATAAATACATCTTTTTCCCAAATCTGCTTTTCGGCATCTGTAAGTATCATTGGGACAGATTTATCCCAGCCTGTAGGAAATGCGCTTCCTAAAATACCAACATTTTTATAAAGTAACCGTACCTCAGGATTATAATCCTTAATCAATTTAAGTATTGAAAAACCGTCGTTTAAAAAGGTGGAATATTCAACTTCTACTTTAAATCTCTTTTCAGCCCTTAGGCTAAGCAACAAAGCACGTATTTTTTTTGTCGTTAACAGATTCGCTGTAGCAGAAAGGTTCTCCTCGTTATAAAATTCAGTATCAACTTCATTAAAATCATCGTAAGAACTAAAGCCAAAAGAAGGATTAGGATTGGGAATGTTGTTTGATTCCAGCAAAATGGTCAATTCTTTTTTCAGATTGTTGACGACCCTAATTATGAAAACTTGAATAAGAAGTGAGCTCTTTGGCTATTTCGCGCTGCTGCGGATCCTGCGGATTGTATTGTAAGGTACTAATTAAATAACCTGTTTCTAAATTGTGTTGATCCAATATTAAATTCCTGATCCAGGTAATAAAGAATAATGGGCAACTGCTCGGGAGTAAATAATCTGAGGATTTTTCAGTAATGAATCAATGAGAATTACCTGGTCATTAGTATAATCTATTCCAAAGAGGAGAGATTCGGTATCTAATTTTATTGAATTGTATAATTGCTCTAGAGAATTATAAAAAAGAATCTCTTTTTGTCTGGCTAAATTCCAGTTATTTATCTGAAGGGCAATTAATATTCCAATGACCACAAGTATAATTTCCCCAGTAGCATATAAAAGATAATTTCTAAGCCGTTTTTCATCTATTAATTTTTTACGGATATATCGAAAAAACCTCAACATTGATCCATCTTTTTAAAGTCATCAATAGGTGTTCTTTCTGTAAATATTTTGGGTACGGGAAAATTGATTAAATATAATCTAAAAATATATTTGATTAATTTTTAGCACGTTAAACTTTAAATGACTTTTTTACCATACACTTTGGTTTTCAGATTAGCCTTTTAGAAACATGATCCTTTATGGAATTGTATCGATAATGCTTTTAACATAAGTATAAATCAAACTTCTCGAGCCCATATGGTAAGTTTTTACTGGTACCCTGCCGCCTGTAACTTGAAAAGTTCGGCATACAAGCCTGTCATTTTGCATTAATTCTTCATGAGTACCGATCTCCAGTACCGCACCATCTTTTAAAACCATTATCCTGTCGGCAATTCTTACCGTGCTGAAGCGGTGGGAAATAATCACCGCTGTTTTGCCCTGGGTAAGCTGAATAAAACGCTGAAAAGCTTCAGTTTCGGCACGTGCGTCAAGCGCTGAAGTGGGTTCATCGAGAATAAGCACCTCAGCATCTTTCATATAGGCACGCGCGATGGCAATCTTTTGCCACTGCCCTCCGGAAAGGTCTTTCCCGTGTTTGAACCTTTTTCCCAAAGGCTGACTGTAACCCAATGGTAAATCTGAAACCACCTCCCTGGCAAGACTCTTCTCGGCGGCACTGTCTATTCGCTGCTGATTTTCGATTTCATTGATCTCGCCCATGGCTATATTTTCCCGCAGGGTCAGTTCGAATTTCACAAAATCCTGGAATATTACGCCGAAATATTGCTGATATTCGGCCTGGTCATATCTTTTTATCGAGATATCATCCAGTAAAATTTCACCTTCGGTAGGTTCGTAAAATCGCAGCAGCAATTTTATCAGGGTGGTTTTTCCCGCTCCATTCTCACCTACAAAAGCCATTTTCTCCCCGGCACGGAGTTCAAAATTGATGTTTCTAACCACCCATTTTTCAGATTTAGGATATTTAAAGCCGACATTTTTAAACTGAAAACCTTTCTGAATTTTCTTTGGCAAAGGCAGTTTTTTCTCTTCGGAATCTTCCGCGAAAGACATTTCGAGAAAGTCAAAGTAATCCTGAAGATAAAGCGCGCTTTCGGTGATCTGGGTGAAACGCGTAAAAAATCCCTGGAGTTTAGACCTCAGGCGGTTAAAGGAGCCGGAAAGGAATGTTAGATCACCCAGCGAAAAAACCCCGGCCACTGTTTGAAATACTATAAATATATAAGCGCCGTAATAAGCGATCGTACCGATGACATTAAAAAAGGAACCCCAGCCGGCGCGCTGTTTCGCCAGTTTCTTACTCTGCAAATAGTATTGATCTGAAAGGCCTTTGAACCTGTTGGCAAGATATTCAGAAAGTCCGAAAAGCTTCACTTCTTTCGCGGTCACATCACTGGCGCCTGCATATCGCAGATAATCGAGTTCACGGCGTTCCTGCGTCCAGCTTCTTGCCAGCGAATAGCTGGTGCCGCTGAATTTAATTTCGTTGATGATCGTGGGAATGATCGAAACCACCAGCAAAAGGATGAGCCAGGGCTCGAAAGCAACGACTCCCGCCAGTAAAGAGATGATCACGATAATATCTTCTCCCTGGGTAAGAATATTCGTCATCAAGCCCACCCGGCCCGTGGTTTGCTGCCTCGCCCGTTCCAGCTTATCATAGAATTCAGAATCTTCGAGATGAGCCAGGTTGAGCTCCGAAGTTTTCCTGATGATCTTCACCGAAGTATTTATAGAATACTGGTCCCCAAGCAGGGCATCACTAAGGCTGATCCCGCGGCTTAACAGATCAGAAAATATCGCCAGCAGGAATTCTGCGCCAACTAAAATCCATAAATGATCAAGATCTTTGGTTTCCGCAGCGATCTGCGCCACGACCTCATCGATAATCAGTTTTCCCAGCCAGAGCATAATTACCGGAAGCACCGCGTTGAGAATTCGGCCAATAAGGTTCGCATAAAACAGCCCGGGATTCACCCGGCGTATTTCCTGGAAAAAACGCGGCACAAACTTCAGGGAAGCAAAGCTCTCCCGAAAATTGATCTTATTGGTTTCAAATGATTTTTTAGGTCTTGGCAAATCCTGTAATTTTTACATTCGCAATTTACGGGGTTCTATTGTTGTTGTGACGGCATTCCTTATTCAAAATTTCTATATAAAATTTCTTGAAACAGGCTATCCTCGAGATAGAACCATTGCGATATTTTGCCAATTCCATTTTGGGCAAGGGGTCAAAAACCGAAATTTTATATTTTACCTCAACCAGAACTGCTAAAAAAGGCAGTTCTGATCTCTCCAAAGGAGAGGTGAATTGGAAACTGCGAGGCAGAGCCATCAGATAAGGATTAAAAATAAAAAGCCGGTGAGTTATACAAAAACCGGCTTTCGAATTATTTAAAAACTGGCTATTCTATAGTAATTTCCAGTTTCAGCTGATTAGTGATGCCATCACGATTAGTGATCGTAAAAGTATATACGTTCACCTGCCCGCTCTCCCCTTCCAGGGTTTCGGTATAGTCATACTCAAAGTGAACTCCCTGATCATCGGTAAGCGATTTATTTAATACGGTTTGAGTGGTACCTCCGTCAACCGATTTAGAGATATTGAAAACCTTCAGGTTATCTTTATCTTCGGTTCTATCAGCTTCGATGCCCACCTGCAGCAGGCTTCCCGCGGCTATAGGGGTATTTTCGCTGGTATACGCCGCGCCTGTTTTAAAATTGAGTTCCGGCGGGATGCCTTCATCTTTTTCACAGGAACTTAAATTCACTGCAAGAAACAGCAGCAAAGCTGCCTTAAAAATATATTTCATTTGGATATTTTTTGGGTTATAAAGGTTTTATGAAATGAGCCTTGCTCCTCTGTTTGAGATCAGTCAATAATTCATTTCATAGAATTTTTAATGATTTTTAAAATTGCAGAAAGATCAGCTCCATAGATCCGGAGGCGGAGATATGACTTCACAAAAATTTATCCCCTTTGAGGAGCTATAAAAAAATTGAAATTTAGACAGGTACGGATTCTTAAAGGTAAAGGTGACGGGATTTTCCAGAAAATAGGCCGGTTTTTGAAGTTTTTGTGATTTCTCCTTCTGATGTTTCTGAAGATAATTTTCATAGGCGCGTAATATGGCATCTTCATCTTTATCGGCTACACAATAGATCAATTTTTTGCCTTTTCCCTTTTCAATTTTTATCACATCATAGAAATTGCCATTCAGGCGGAACTCTTTCTCTTTTCGTTCCCATTTTATCTCTTCAGAAAAGTCAATTTTTTGAATTTCGGCAGCAGTGAATTGCGACTTTTTATTCAGAAAATTCTGCCAGCATTCCCTTCGGCGTAATTCATATTGCGCATACGGAAATCCTATCTGAAAGATCCAGGTGAATAACAAACTTATGGAGAGGAGTTTAAGCTTCATGAACGCGTGCTGCCGCTAAAATCGATTTTAAAAGTAAACATAATATTCCGGCCCATATTCAACAAAGCATAATTCTTAAAACGGGAAAGATGATCGTAATAAGCTTTATTCAGCAGATTATTCGCGCTCAGGCCAATATGATAATGGGCATTCTTTTGGGCAAATTCAGCTGAAGCGCCAAGATCCCATAAAAGATAATCTCCGGTCGCGATCTCGTTGGGAGCAGTTTTTTGCTGCTCAAAAGCATAATCAAAATGTGAAAAAACGTTCAGGATTTCCGCAAAGCCAGGTTTCCAGCGATAACTGGTATGATATTTTAGTTTTTGAGCCGGCAGATAAGGCGTAAAATCACCATCTACAGTTTTACTGATCATTCCCGAATAGACCAGGCTGTGTTGCCAGTTTTCGAAAAAATTCCAGTTTATTCCGCCTTCCGTGCCATACTGTCTCGCATCCTGCTGACGGTATCGATACACGGGAAAGCCGAAATAATCTTCGGCAGTTGGCGCGAGGTAAACGAAGCCGGTGAAATAATTGAAAAACGGACTGATAAAAACTCCAAAATCTTCGGTTTGATAATTCAGGTCGAGGTTAAAAGAATAGTTCTTCTCATTTTTGAGCCCGGGATCACCAATTTCATAGGTAAAGATCCCTTCATGCAGCCCGTTGGAAGAAAGCTCTGCCAGGTTGGGAACTCTTACCCCCGTAGCCGCGTTGAATTTTAAATTGAACTCTTCGGAAGCCAGCCAGGAAAAGCCTGAATAAAAATTATAATACCATGAGAATTTTTCAAAAGGATCGTTTTCTTCATCGGGACCATTTAAATGAGGCGTAAAGAAAGTTTTTATATATTTTTCCCCGATCCCCATGCCGTTCTCCAGAATAAAATTTTCGGATAAAGAAGTTTCAAGAAAACCTGAAATATTGGCTTCCTGCATATTCGCGTCGGGCACCAGTTTTCTCGCGCCGTAATTGGTATTATCTTCAAAGGAAGCAAGATTGGAAAGGATGAGTTTATTGTTTTCTGAAAGTTGCTTTTCCCATTTCAACAAATACTGAACATTCAGCAGGTGCATGTCCAGACTGATCTTTCCGCCGCCTTCATTTTCCATTCTCCGGTTGGAATGCACGCCAAAATTGAGGTGTAGTTGAGATTCATCCTTCAGCTTAAAATCATTTTCCGAAGAGAAAAGATTGAGAAAAACCAGGTGAGCAGGGTTTTCGCTGAGTTTTCTGCTCCAACGATCATCGGGTTCGATAAAATCATAGACATCGTTAAAGATAAATCCGGAACGGGTGAAACTGCTCATAAAGCTGTTATTGGAAGTCCAGTTTTTCTTCTTAAATCCGTAACCTGCTTTTAAATAATAGCCGTCATTCCGACTATTAAGTACTCGATCATTATTCCCATCTGAATAATCGGCGTTGTTTTCCACTCCCAGCCTAAGGCGCCACCAGCTGCTGCCTTTATTTTCCCGATAACCTGCCTGAAGAAGTCCGCCAAGGGTATTGGAATTAAATTTTAAAGAAGCATCGGCGATCCAGGAATCGGGTTGGGGATTGGGATTATCAAGAAGATTAATTACCCCGCCAAGGGCATCGGTGCCATAGAGCACACTCAGCGGACCTTTGATTACCTCAACGCGAGAAAGGCCAAAATCGGCCAGTCCCATGCCGTGCTCTTCCTGCCATTGCTGGTTTTTAAATTTCAAGCCGTTCAGCAAAATAAGGATCCGGTTACCGGAGAGTCCGCGTATCACGGGTTTAGTAATTCCCGGGCCGGTGCTAAGCAGTTCCACGCCGGGAGTGGTCGCGATCATATCGGCAAGGGAGTAATTTCCGGAAAAAGAAAGGCTGTCGGCAGATACGGCCGAAATATTAGTAGATAATTCCCGAAGTGGTTTTGGTTTATAGGCGGTGATCAAAACGGTATTTAATTTCGTGACTTTAGAGGTATCTGTCTGAGCCTGAAAAGTTCCAAAGATTAAAAAGGCAAAAAAGGTGAAAACTAGGCTTCGGTATAGACGCAAAGGGAGTGTTTTAATTTTGGTTTAAAGTTAAAAAAACTCGGGCTGAGATAAAGAATCTTGTAAGAATTTGATCCTTTAAAAATAGTTTAATGAGGTCTCGACTCCCTGCCTACCGGCAGCCAGGTTTCGAAAGATTTTCATTTTAATATATATGATATGTTTTTTGGAGATAGGTGATAACTTTTCTGGTTCTCTCTAATTGAGGTTGAAGATTCTGGTATATGTAATAATTTGTTATACCCCTTGTAGCCGCGGTATAGTTGAAAAATTCCATTTTTAATTGTTGGTTTTTCAAAACGTGTGGAAAATGTTTTCCGGTCCATTTGCCTTCATAGAGATAGGTAGTATCCAAAATAGTGGCGAAGTCGAGAAAAGCAAACGCCTTATAACTTAAATCAAAATGAATTTTTTCATATGCTTCTGTCTGGCCTTCTATTTCAATGAAATTTTGTTGAAATGAGGTAATACTGTCTGCCACCTGTTTTCTAAAAAAAGTAAGTGCATCAGAATTTGTTATTTGTGCGAGTGCGGTATTGTTATTTGTGAAACTATATGGTATTGATAAGTATTTTCCGAATAAAAGATAAAGCTGATCATTATTATCCTGAAGTTGCAGGTTTTTGGTTTTTAAGGTGAGTAATGAGTCCAGCCCCAGGATTTTATTGTTGTTGAATTTAATAACAATTCTTAAATCGCTGGTATCTTTTTTAAGATCATTGATCAGGTTCTTTACATAGCTCTTTTCCGTAATGGTATTTTTGCGGTTCTCATTCCAATTGTTAACCTGTAGCGCAATTAAAATCCCGATGACCACCAGAATAATCTCACCGATAGCATATAAAAGATAGCTGGTAAGTCGTTTTTTTACTATTAATTTTCGGCGGATATTTCGGAAGGGTTTAATCATTACTCTTGTAAATGTCAGGTCGAGCGCCTGCCTGCCGGTAGGCAGGGAGTCGAGACCTATTATTAAAAGTTTTTATAATTGGTTTCATTTCTACATTGAGCCAGTAGACGTAGCAAATCATACTTTTTTCCACTCCATTTCTTGATCTTCTTTTCAAATTAAATGGCCTAATTAATTTCATTAAAATCCTGCTGAGCCTACCGAGCAGACAGGCGCTCGACCTGACAATTTTTATAGAGAATCGACTTGGCCTGCTGCCAACAAAAAAGCTCGATCTGTTTTTTTTGATAGACCTTTAAAAACCTCCTCTATAATTTCCAGTTATTGTTTAGGGAATACTATTAATTGAATCATTGTTTTTAATACAACATATTCTTTAAGATTCTTTCCATATTCCGCTCCAGCATTCCAAATTTCTTATCGGTAAAGAAAACTTCCTGCATTTCTTTCCGCAGCCATTCAATCTCCCGGTGCGAGTAATGAAACAAAGCGATATTATCCTGAATTTTCTCAAAATTACGTTCTTCGTTATCTTCTGAAAATTCTGAATAAATCCTGTCAAAAGATTCTTTATCTACCTTGGATTTTATAAGGTTTATCTCTTCTTCAGAAATTATCGCATCGGCATTGGCACACGTTAGCAGAATGTAAATCTGCAGTTCTTTTTTGGTCCACTGAACTTTATCATTTTTCATAATTTCTATTTTTAGGTGGTTCCTATCTTAATATGCTGTTTAAAATAGTATGGAGTTTATTCAGATTCAAAACGTAGTGAAGACATAATACATCACGATTACAAACAAAATTATTAGCCCCAGGGCAAGAAAACGAAGAGCCAAGTTTACGTTTTTGAATTTCACACTGGCGATCTTGGAATTAATAAAGATCTGCTGTCCCAGGTGATCGAATAACTGATCTTCATCCAGACTGATGCGATAAAAAGTTTTCGAGAAAGCCTTAATATCCCCGAATTTGCTGATCACGTCCCGGAAAAAGAAAATATTCTTATCGTAACGACCTTCGATACGTGGCATAAAACATCGTATGCTAAAATAAATTGATATGACCGTGGACATAAACCACATTCCGAGTAGAATATCGATCACCAGCATATTGGTGAAATGGGCAAAAATCACATCGATATTCTGATAGATGAAGTTGAGCAGGATCCCGAAAAAAGACAGGATAAGCCCCGCTTTCAATTCAGAAGCCCTTATTAACGATGCCACATAGGTGATACTTCCCCAATAATGGTCAATAAGATCATCGGTATGCTTGTTTTTAACATGTGGTGCTACTTTGATTCTTTCTTTTGTTTGATCCATATTCTTATATTTTTAATTATTCAAGCACTTCGTATACAGTTACCGGTTGGGCTTTATTTTTCATTTCGATCTCTCCTATTTTACGGCATTTGAAAAATTCTTTGATCTTTTCATGACAGGTTTCAGAAATAATGATCTGGTTTTCTCCCGCCGCATCCTGAAGCCTGGCCGCGGTATTAACGGTATCTCCTATCACCGTATAATCCAGGCGCCTTAAACTTTCAGAGCCTATATTTCCCGAAATCATTTCGCCGCTCTTGATGCCAATAGAAACCTTTGGTTTGAAATTGGTGTTTTCATCGGGCGGAGCTAATTCACTAATCTTATTCCTTACGGCAAGAGACGCATCTACTGCACGATCAAGATGATAATCACCCCTAAAAACAGCCATTACCGCATCGCCAATGAACTTATCAATAAAACCATCCTGTGCCATGATCTCTTTTACCATAATATCAAAATAGGTGTTGATCATTTTAACTACGGTATTCGGATCGGCAGTTTCACTAATACGTGTAAAACCACATACATCTATAAACACCACCGTCGCTTCCACGGTTTCATTTTCCATCAGGGAAGATTCATATTCGCGGCTGTTCATAAAATTCAGTACGGTCTCATCAACATACATTTTTAGGATATTGTTCTCTTTGATCGCCTTCAGAGTATCTTTTAGATGTTGCGCATGTTTTAGCGTCTTCTCCACGGTAATGGTAAGATCTTCGAAATTGATAGGCTTGGTCACAAAGTCAAAGGCTCCCCGGTTCATTGCGGTTCGAATATTATCCATATCTCCATAAGCCGAGACGATAACAGCTTTTAAAAGCGGACTTTTTTCACTGATTTTGCTTAACAGGGTAAGACCATCCATTTCGGGCATATTGATATCACTCAGCACCAGATCCAGGTCGGGTTGCTGTGAAATCTTTTCCAGAGCATCTTTTCCGTTTATCGCGAAACTGAATTCATATTCCTTTTCCCGGATTTTCTTCCGGAATTTCTGCTTGATCAAAACTTCAAGATCTGCTTCATCATCAACCACAAGTATTTTAGCCATAGGTTCTATATTTCAATATTTTTCATGAATTTCCTTTTAGTTCATGAGCTGTTTTATTTCACCGCGAAGCGATTCAAAATCGATGGGTTTAGTGAAAAATTCCTTGGCACCCGAATTGATCGCTTTTTTATAATTTTCACTGTCTCCGTAAGCTGAGATCATGCTCACCGTTATCTTTGGAAACTGAATTTTTATCTTTTCGAGCAACTCAAGCCCCGTCATTCCCGGCATATTGATATCTGAAAAAACATATACGACTTCAGGTGGATCTTTTTTCTGAAGAATTTCCAGGGCCTCTTTTCCCGAAAAGGCAAAAGTTAATTCGAGACCTCCATTTCTAACTTCCCTTCTGAATTTCTGACGAAAAAGAGCTTCTATATCCCGTTCATCATCTACAATTAATATTTTCATAACAGGTTTTTAATTAGACAGTTGAATGATAAATTTTGTAAAAGGCATCTTGCCCCGGCTGCTTTCCATTTTCATTTCACCGCCATGAGCATTTATAATATCGTTGGTAATGGAAAGTCCAAGACCGGTGCCTTCCGTTCCTTTTTTCGTGGTAAAAAACGGCTGAAAGATTTGATCTCTTAATTTTTCAGGTATTCCCGGCCCATTATCCTCGATCTCTAAATAAGTCTTATGATTTTTTTCGAAGGTGCGAACGAGAAGTTTTGGAACATAATCTACGGCGGACTGTCGGGAATGAACCTTTTCATACATCGCGTCAAAGGCATTGTTGCATAGATTAAGAATCACCCGACTAAAATCTTCACTGATCAGCGGCACTTTTCCCACATTCTCATCCAGCTGAAGATCAATAGATACATTAATCACCTTCTTGCCGGCTCTCATCCCATGAAATGCCAGGTTTACATATTCTTTTACCAGTTCGTTCAAATCTACTTTCTCAATTTTCCCACTGCCTCCGCGGCTGTGTTGAAGCATTGATTTTACAATACTATCGGCCCGGGTTCCATGCTGATGTATCTTTTTGAGGTTTGATTTAACATCGTTAAGTATTTCAGAAACTTCTTCAAGTTTCCCGTTTTTATCAAATTGTTGTAATTCTTCGAATACCTCATCGATCAGTTCTATATTGAGTTCAGAGAAATTATTTACAAAATTGAGCGGATTCTTGATTTCATGTGCGATCCCTGCCGCCAACTGCCCAAGGGAAGCAAGTTTTTCCTGTTGTACCAGCTGGGTTTGAGCAGATTTCAATTCGGTTAACGCAGCCTGAAGTTTTTCATAAGCCTCGGCATTTTGCATGGCGACACCCACATTGGCAGCAATGGTGGTGAGCAGCCGGAGATCATCTTCATTGAAGCGGTTTTCCTGCTCGGTACTTTGAACACTGATGACTCCAATCGCTTTATTGCCATATACGATGGGAACCCCGAGATACGATTCTACCATACGGCCTCTTTTCTCGGCTTTGATCTTTTCATAGGCCTCATTCATATTCTGATTGATAAGAATAGGCTCTTTTGAAATGATAATTTTTTCGGTAATCCCGTTACCAAAAGGCCTCGATAAGGGTTTATCTCCATAGTAATAGGGAAAATCGAGCATATTAGTTTCCTTATCATGAAGGGCCAGATAGACAATATCTGCCTTAAAAGTTTTCCTCATCTGCTCTCCCACCAGATCCATCAGGGCATCAAACTCCAGCTGGGACACCAACGCACGGCTGATGTTGTTTACTGTTTGCATTTCAGTGGCTCGCTGTTCGGTTTCTGCAAGAAGTCGGGTAGTTTCATTAAATAACCGCGCGTTTTCGAGTGTTACCGTCATACTGTTAGCCAGTGTGCTCAGAAGACGAATATCTGATTCATCGAAAGCATTTTCCTTATCAATATTCTGAAGGCTGATATAACCTTCAACAGTTTCCCCAATTAGCAAGGGGACAAATAACATTGATTTTGGCTCCTTGGTTCCCGGAATTACAGTTGCAACCTTTGAGGCTTCCCTGTTGATACAGATAAACTCCCTGGTATCGATAAGCTGCTGCCTGATTTCATTGTAGGTTCGTGCTTCAGGATAGTGTCTGGAACCATTCTCATATACGAACTTAAAAACCTCTCTTTTGTCTGCGGGAAAAAGACTGGCTATGGCTACTGCCTGAGCATCAAAAAGGTCGCGGAGCCTGTTTCCTACCAGGTCGTAAATGCCCTGCATATCCATCTCGGCAACCAGGCCTTCCTGCACGCTATTGATCACGGCGAGTTCTGCGTTGCGCTGCTCTGTTTCATTAAACAAACGGGCATTTTCCAGGGCTACGGTCATACTGTTGGCGAGGGTGCTTAATAACCTAACATCTGAATTGGGGAAGGCATTCTCACGGTCAAGATTCTGAAGACTTACATAACCACGCACTTCTTTCCCTACAACCATTGGCACATAAAGCATAGACTTACTAGTCCGGGTGCCTGGAGCAGAATCGGGTGCTCTTCCAGTGATTTTTTTCCATACCACATCTGCATTTTCATTGATACAGATCAGCTCCTGTGTATCAATGATCTTCTGGCGAAGTTTGTCATATTGCCTGGGCTCTATATCACGAAATCTTTTTCCATCTTCGAATACGTAGTGGAATTCTTCAGTTTTATACTGATTATTGAAAGTCGCGATTACGGTTACCTGGGCGTCAAAAAGACTACGTATTTTATCACCTACCAGATCATAGATTCCCTGCATATCCATCTCGGCTACCAGCCCTTCCTGGACGCTATTGATCACGGCGAGTTCTGCGTTGCGCTGCTCTGTTTCGTTGAACAAACGGGCATTTTCCAGGGCTACGGTCATACTATTGGCGAGGGTGCTTAAAAGTCGGATATCTGAATCAGAAAAGGCATTTTCACGATCAACGTTCTGAAGGCTTACATAACCACGAGCTTCTTTCCCTACAAGCATAGGCACATACAGCGCAGATTTTGTGAATTTGGTGCCTGGCACCACAGTGGGAACTTCTCCTGTAAGCTCTGTCCACACCGCATCGGCATTTTCATTGATGTAAATGAGCTCCTGCGTATCGATCAAACGTTGGCGTAATTTATCAATTGGGCGATCTTCCATTTGGAAACGTTCCCCATCTTCAAATATATAATGAAACTCTTCCTGGTGATTTTCATAATTAAAGGTGGCTACCGCGGTTACCTGCGCGTCAAACAGATCCCTGATCTTATCGCCAACAAGATCATAGATCCCCTGCATATCCATTTCGGCCACCAGCCCCTGTTGCACGCTGTTGATAACCGCCAGCTCGGCATTGCGCTGTTCAGTTTCGTTGAAAAGCCGGGCATTTTCAAGGGCGACACTCATACTATTGGCAAGGGTGGTTAAAAGCCTGACATCCTGCTCATCAAAAGCCTGTTCCCTGTCATTATTCTGCAGGGTAACATAGCCCTGCACCTTATCACCAACAATCATCGGAACATATAAAGCCGATTTTGCCATACGGGTACCGGGAACTGGTTTAAAAGGCTTGCCGTTGATCTCCGACATTATTTCCGCGGCATTTTCGCTGATCAACAAAGGAGCCCGTTCTTTAATAATTTTTTCTCTTATTTTATCGTATTTTCTTCCGGAAGGAAAGATGCGTTCACCTTCTTCGAAGGCATATTGAAAGAATTCTTTTTCCTCTTCAAGATTGAGTGTTACAATAGCGATTACTTCAGCATCAAAAAGCTGTCTCACCCTTTCCCCTACCAGATCATAGATACCCTGCATATCCATTTCGGCAACCAGTCCCTCCTGAACGCTGTTAATCACGGCCAGTTCTGCATTACGCTGCTCAGTTTCATTGAAAAGACGGGCGTTTTCAATAGCCACACTCATACTATTGGCGAGAGTACTTAGAAGCTGTACATCTGCATCGCTAAAAGCATGTTCTCTATCCAGATTCTGCAAACTCACACAGCCACGGACGTCATCCCCAACTTTTAAGGGCACAAAAACCACTGATTTTGGAAGTTTTGTACCCGGAACGGCCTGAGGTGCTTCCCCCGTAATTGTGGTGACAGCTTCTTTTATATTTTCCTGAATATTGATGATATTCTGAGTCTTGATCAAACGCTGCCTGAACTTATCATAGGGACGAGGTTTTGGATAAATTCTCTGTCCGTCTTCAAATAAATATTCAAAACTTTCAATACCCTTTTCTTTATTAAAAGAATAAATCCCTGTCACCTGAGCATCGAATAAATTCCTGATCTTTTCCCCTACCAGCTCATAGATTCCATGCATATCCATCTCGGCCACCAATCCCTGCTGGACACTGTTGATCACCGCCAGCTCGGCATTACGCTGTTCAGTTTCGTTGAAGAGCCGGGCGTTTTCAAGGGCAAGGCTCATGCTATTCGCAAGAGTTCCCAATAATTCCACATCTGAATCGGAAAAAGCATTTTCCCGATCATTATTTTGAATACTCACATAACCTATTACTTCCTCCCCAACTTGCATGGGAACATATAATGCAGATTTGGCCATTCTTGTTCCCGGAACAGGTTTAAAAGGTTTCCCATTTATTTGTGACATCACCTCAGCCGCATTTTCACTGATGTGAAGAGATTTTTTTTCCTCAATAATTTTTTTTCTGATCTCATCGTATTTTCGGCTGGGAAGGTCCAGGCGTTGGCCATCTTCATAGGCATATTCAAAACTTTCCTCCTCTTTCTGCTGATCGATAGTGACGATAATAGTAACCTGGGCATCGAATAATTCCCTTATTCTCTCACCCACCAATTCATAAACAGCCTTCATCTCCTTCCCACTTCCTATTGCCTCCTGAACACTATTTACCAGCTTAAGCTCAGCTTCCCGCTGTTTTAACTGGTTAAGAATATCCTTATTACCCTGAGCCTTCTCCAATGATTTTGCTTCTTCCATATTCGGTCGCTTTTAATCTTTTTTTAAAGAGAGATGATAAATGTGGTGCCCTCACCTTCCCTCGATTCTACTTTAATATCTCCACCGTTCGCTTTTATAATATCATAGGAAAGTGACAGACCTAAACCAGTACCCTGCCCTGTGGGCTTAGTAGTGAAAAAGGGCTGAAATATCTTATCCTTTATCTCTTCCGGAATTCCTATTCCGTTGTCTCTTACTTCAATTCTCACAGTGTTCTTTTCCCTACAGGTTTTGACATAAACAGAAGCTTCATAGTTTCCGCTGATCTCCTTCTTATTCTCATCCACGGCATAAAAAGCGTTGGTCAACAGGTTGAGAATGACTCTTCCCAGTTCCTGCGGAACGGCTGAAACAGTACCCGCATTTGGATCAAAATCGGTTTCTATTTTAGCGTTAAAGTTTTTGTCTTTGGCTCTTAACCCGTGATAGGCCAGCCTCAGGTATTCATCTACAAAACTGTTTACTTCAATTTCTTCTTTTTGGCTACTATTGCTTCGGCTATGCTCAAGCATTCCCTTTACAATACTATCTGCTCGTTTTCCGTGATATAATATCTTTTCGAGATTCTGATTCACGTCTTCGGCTATTTCAGCTACCAGCTCATAATTTTTATTTTTCAGCTCCGCGTTCATTTCTTCCAGAAGCTCTTTACTGACTTCGGAAAAATTATTGACGAAATTCAGAGGATTCTTGATCTCATGGGCGATCCCTGCGGTAAGCTGGCCAAGGGAAGCCATTTTTTCAGATTGTATCAGTTGGGTCTGGGTGGCTTTTAGCTCTTCAAGTGAGTGTGATAAATCTTTAGTTTTCTCTTTTATGATCTTTTCCAGTTCTTCATTTTTCTGCTTCCATTCATTTACCGTCCACGTATCTCGATCTCCTTCCTCTCCCTGCGGAAGTGAGCCATGAATATGAATCGCTTTCCAGATCCCATCAATAAATTCAAAAACACTGGATATTCTTAAAAAAAGGTCCAGGGCATTTCCTTCAATTTTCATGGAGATTACTGCCTCATCAACATAAATGGCAGCAGCTTCGGAAGCAAAGACAGTTTTTGAAACACCTTCAAATTCAAATTTCATTTCTAATCCTACAGACTCGTCCCGCTGAAGTTGAAGCAAATCGACAAATGCTGAAAAAGACTGAATATTTTCATTAATATTGGTTCCAAAGCCTGTGATTTTTGAACTTACCCGTTCACCAACTCTTTCCATCGGGAAATCTGCAAAGCAAATGGCCAGAAAATCGGTATGGCATTTCTCTAATTCAGAATCTTTAAATGCTTCCATAAAATATTGATAGCAGGTATATTGAAATGCTTCCTGTTCGTGATCAATACTTTGAACAGTTGCAAAAATTAATGATAGCTAAAGGACTCTTGGGGAAAGTCGGGTAATATTATTGGCAGGGTGCAAAAATCTTCATCTTAAAAACAATGTTTTTATTATGATGATAAGGGTCGACGGGGCGAAATAAAGGCTTTTTTAAATAGAAGCTTTAATCTAATTTAGTAAAATTTAGAGAAACTTAACAAGAATTATTTTACTGTATCTAAGATTGTTAGACGAAATGCAGGATCTGTAGACAAATGAGCATTTCTTTAATATTTTCAGAAATTTGTCTAACTGGTTTCTAAATTTATTGGGTGTTATTGGTGCCAAAAAATATCGAAATAGAGCAGAGTTTTTACTTTTTAAGAGGTATAAATTCCATGGTATTCTTACGAATATCGATCTTAATGCGGTAATTACCTTTTCTTACAGGAATATCACCGCCCTTAAAAATCAGTCTTTTAGGATCACTCTCTCCTTTCCCCCAATCCAGAAGCCATTCATCATCAGCCCTGAACTTTATTAGTCCGTCAACCAGCTCCTGGTCGATCTCCCAGATGTTTTCATTTTCGGGATCCACCCTATTCATCTTAATTCCGGAAGCCCATTGGCCATTGGGGAGACCGGTGCCTATGATCTCCATTTTGGGGAGTGAATAATCGGTTTGGGGATCATACTGCTGGACATAACTTAGAAAAGATTCGGCCGAAAAACCTACAATCTCAGTATAATTCATCACATTTTCCTTTATGCTTTTTATTGTCATTAAATCTGCAATAAAAGCAGGATCCTTTAGCAACAAAGTAACCTGAGATAATTGCTGCGGGGTATATTCCATCTCACTGGCATTTCTTATAAATTCTTCATAACCGGTACCTCCATCGTATAAAATTATGGGTATGCTGTATCGTCTCAGGTGAGCTGCCATCACATTCTCTAAATGATGGGCTTCAAGGCGCTCGTTGATAGTATTCCACCCAAAACCAATAGAGCGCAAGGCTCTGGCCATCTCATTTCTTTTTTCATCACCCGGCACGAATTCCAGATATTCTGCTTTCCATTTATTATCCCTAACGTCCAAGCCATATTGATCAAAGAGCTGAATCATCGCCGGAAGACGTCTTTTTGGAATACCCTCAGATTTATATAGAACACTGTCCATTCTTATAAGCTGAAAAGTGAGTTTATCCTTCAAAGCACTCTCATAGAATGCTGTTGACTTTATCTCTCCATAAAGTTCTCTTAGGCCGAACATAAAACGTTCGTCCTGTTTGCGCTTTTCGTTCCAGTTATTAACCTGAAGGGCGATGAGAATACCAATAACAACAAGGATGATTTCACCAATGGCGTAAAGCAGATATTTGCTGAATTTGTTTTCAGTCAGAGTTTTTTGTCGAATTTTTCGGAAGAACTTTATCATCTCTTAGTCTTTAATCCCTTTATCGGCCTGAGCTATGATAAAATCAATTTTACCGTATAAAATCGAATAAAAGTTCTTGTTGAGATTCACCGATGTAACGATGAATAAATACAGGTTGCTCTCGAAAGACTCGTCTTCCAGAAACTTAAAGTCATTATTGGGAAACCTGCTGGGCTTTACATCTATTAATGGATCCTCTATAATATCAAGGTGTCGCCTGAAATTTCCGTTATTCAGAAAATAGGCATGTGCGATATCCCTTCGATCAACCACATAAGCTTCCTGATTTTTTACAATTTCCAGTGCCGATTGCCAGGATGAAATCGCTTTACGCAACTCATCGTTAGAGAGCACCGATAATTTTCCGGAATTGATGATTTCATTAATGGTACCCTGATTGGGTGCATATTTCGCTTCAAATTTAAAAACCCCCACCATAAGGCCGGAAAGTTCTTTTTCATCGAAATTTTCGAGATGTGGCCCCGTATATTCACCCAAACGCACGGCACGAGCTATGATAGAATCATTGATTTGTATAGCCTGATCAAGAATCTCTGAATTCGCTTGAAATTCTTCTGAAATGGAAACCAAGAGTTGTTGTTCCTGCTTTCTTATTTTTCTTTCTTCGTTCCAGTTATTGACCTGAAGTGCGATAAGAATACCAATAACTACGAGGATAATTTCGCCGATAGCATACAGAACATAGCTTTTTACTTTATTCTGTTTTAGAAGAAATCGTCTTATATTTTTAAAAATGATGGGCATATTTTTAACTTTATTTCTTCCAGCTGGTCTATCAGTTCATTCGCAACCGCATCCATATCCTTAAAACTTTCACCATATAGCACCTCTGTGAAAAATTTCTCCGCTATACCTGGTTTCCTGTTTGTATCTCTCGTAGGAAGGCATTACTGTATCTATACATGAAAAACTGTCCCTTTTGCCCGGTACAGCTATTTATTCCTTTTTATAAAGAGGAACAGGTTATCAGCAACTAAATTTGCTCATCAGCCAGAGGATATCCTACCCGTCAAAATGCGAGCGCTGATTCAAGACCATTAAATTGTTCCAGCAATTAATGCCGTTCTCATTATATTTTTTCTTTATTTTCTGCCTCCGCCAGCTGTTTGGTGTCTACATATTGCTGAAAGGCAGTGACTTTTCCATTTTTAAGCGTCCAGAGGTGAGCTACCTGTGCATCTATGGTCGCCCCGTTCTTTTTATATTTTCCCTGATAACGTAAGGTGGCCAAAACCTGGTTATTGCTCATTTCATGAAGCTGAACATCAGTCAGATTAAAATATTCAAAATCAGCTCCTACTCGAGCAAAAACTCCATTTAAAACCGCGTCTGGTCCTATATACGGATTACCGTCGGCATAGCTGTTTCCTTCTGCTTCATTCCATACAACTTTAGGATCCATTCCCGCAAGGACGGTTGGAATATCTCCGGCACTGAATGCTTTATACAGCTTATCTATAGCGACAATATTATGGGTGGTTTCAGGATACCGATAACTTTTATAAATTTTCCAGTCTCCATTTACTCTTTTCAGGGTGTTTACATACTCGCCTTTTATTTCACTTCTGGGATCATCTAATTTGGTAAATACAAAAGACCCGCTTACAAACATGTAATCTTTATCCAGTGGGGTTTCTTCTATGGTTTTTATGTCTATATTGTATTTCCCCGAAGAAAAGGTTGCTTTATATTGAGCTTTAATATTGTCCAAACCCGAGACCATACTTCCGTCGGAATTTCGTACGGAAGCATCCTGAGTATACAATGCATCTAAATTGTCAAGCGTAGCTGTATTAATGGTGCTTGTGTACAATTGATGTAACTTTTCTACTCCATCATTTTGTGCTATTGCTGAAAACGAAAATGTCGCAATGAGTAAAAAAAGAAAGATTGCCGGGATAATTTTTGAGTTTTTCATGATCTCTTTATTTAATAATTAAAAAATTTAGTTAGTTTCTACTTTGTGAACTTCTAATTCTATCTCGATGAGAAATTCGGGTAATGCTAATTCTTTCACTCCCAGCCAGGACCCGGTAGGAAATTGTTTTTTATAGATTTCATTTCTATAATCAGCAACTTCCAGGAATTTGGACATATCGGTTGTGAAAACATTTTCTACTACAACATCATCAAACGTGCAGCCGTAGTGTTTTAGGATTTTGTCCAGATCGGCATAACAGTTCTTCATTTGTTGTTCAAAATCGCCCACTGCTGTTGGATTGCCTTGATTATCCATACTTACCGCCCCGGAGATTTTTATGTCGTTACCTATTTTTACCGCATGAGAATAGCCGTATGCTTTTTCGACTTCCGGGCGCAGTAGAAAATAGTCGGGAGTTTCCCTTGCATTAAGGCTTTCGGTTGCATTAAGTTTTTCTACAGATGTTTCCGCTTTGATCTTTTCGTTGCAACTGGAGAATGACATTTCTGCAATTAAAAGGAGGATTGCTATTGTCGTTTTGTTTGCTTTCATTTATTATAATTTATTTAGTAAGTAATTCTTCAGGACTTTACAGCTTATTATGCACTAGTCACTTTCTTCTTTTCCTTTTTAATCCATCTTAGGCCCCAGAACAAAACAGTGGCTAGTACTAAAAAAACAGCGACACTTATCATTTCCTTCGCTTTTAAATTATATAAGAAACTCAGGCAGATTGCTACAGACAGCATGGGAACTACAAACCCTCCGGGAATGGTAAAACCTTTGTTCTTCATTTCGGGTATTTTTCTGAATTTTAGCACTGCCAACGAAACTGTTGCATAGACCAAAAGCGCCCCGGCCACCGTGAATACGGCGAGTATCCTAAAGCCGCCGAAAACTGCAAACAGAAGACTAAGTGTTGAAAATGCCAAAATGGAGATATGCGGGGTTGCGTACCTTTTATTTATATTCTGCAATGCTTTGATAGGCAATACACCATCGCGGGAAACAGCAAATAAACTTCTCGGTGTATTTAAGGTCTGACCACTAATATTACCAAACATGGAAATGGCTGTTCCAAGCAAGATAAAGGTAAAACCAGGCGGGCCTAAAATAACTTGCCCTGCCATGGCAAGTGGAGAAACCATTTCCGGTAAAAGCTGACTGCCCAAAACTCCCTGAACAACGGTCTGGATGGCTATATAGAAGAGTATTAAAAAAACAATACTGATAATGATGGCGCGTGGCACGGTACGTTCAGGATTTTTAATTTCGCCACCAACGATGAGACCTGTTGGTCCGCCCGTAAAAGCAAAAAAAAGAATCAGGGAAGCATCACCAATATTTTGAAAACTGGGTGTAGCTGTCCACTTTAAATTTTCAACGTCGATATAGCCCAAACCGATTATGATGAGCAATAGAAGCGGGAGCAGCTTGGCAACCGTATTAAATTTTACAAGCCCAATCCCTTGTTTTACACCCAAAATATTGATAAATGCGAAACCATAAAGGAGCAAAACAAAAAATCCTATTCTAATAATAACAGAATGAAAACTGGGAAAAATATCTGCTAAGGTATCAACCAAAGCGTGGGCAACGGCTGCTGTACCGCAGACCCTGGCAATAAAACCAAGTAAAAACACCAAAAATCCCGGATATTTTCCAAAGGCGGTTTCTACGTAGGTGTAACCACCCCCGGAAGCGGTTGTTTTGCTTCCCACTTCTGCAAAACAGAGCATAATCAATAAAACAAGAATTCCACAAAATCCATAGGCAACGACAGAGGCAGCTCCTAAAATACCAGCTACAATTGCCGGTAATACAAAAATACCGGAGCCTATAATAATGTTGATCATATTCGACGAAAGTCCCCAAATGCCTATTTCCCTTTTTAAGCCTTCGTCTCGTGGTGCTTTCATTTTCAGTGATTTTAAATTCTTTCTGTAAAAAATTCACTCTTTATTTTTCAAATGTCTCCTGTATTCAAAAACCGTTAAAACTACCAGTCGACCTTTTGATTAAGCTTTGGTATTGTTCCTTCAGAACCATCTGTATTTAATCTGAAGTGGCTCCTGTTATGGCTGAATCTATACGAAATTAGGTATCAGCGATTTGCGAATTAACCAGAAAAATGATCAACAACAGAAAAGACAGAGAAATAAGAATTTTCTTCTTCATTACATTATTTTCAGAAAATGAAAGGCTGTTTAAAAGGGAGATAAGGTCTTTCTAAATCTGCCTATCAGCAGAAGGTTTCCGCTTTTAAAATTATCTCTTTTAAACAGCCTCCTATATTTTCTATTGTCTTTCGGCTACTTTTAGGTCACCGCTAATGCCGCTCAGATCCGGCCGAAAAATCCAAAGCTCGGTTTCGCCGCCGTTGGTTACTTCCATCCAATCATTTAAAAATTGCTTCCAACTGCCTTCTCCGTACACTTCGTCATACTTTTTGGGCATACCCTGATCCTGACCTAGATAAGCAGAATTGTCAAAAAACGAAATGACCGCCAGGTCCTTTCCTTCCCTGGTACTTTGAAACTCGTTGGTATAGATTCCATAAGTTTCCTCGGGTAATTTTTCAGAATAAACTTTATGAATTTTTCCTACTAGTTCCAGCGCCTCTTCATATTTGCCTCTTTTTATATCCCAATAATCCACTTCCATATTTTTAATGGTAAAATCCTTTGGAAATCTGGAGAGATCATTGTGTCCACGCCAATAGCTTTCTTTACCACTATCTGCTGTGGTGTATTGAGCCACATTAGTATTCCAATCTGCATCGTGGCCCTCTTTTTGAGCGGGTCCGTTATCTAAGGCGCTCCAAGGAAATGGTCCCATGCTCCAATGATAACTACCTGTATTTGGACCATTTGCTACCCAATAGACCCGCACGCCATACGGATCCCCGCTGTGGTATTTCTTGTTATGTGCCGCCAGTCCTTTTTCAAATTGGCTTATTTGCGCCGGGTTGGGAATTAAGTCTGCGGTTTCGAATACGCCGTATTCGGTACTGTTTTGCGATACTGCCAAAAAAGGCAATAAAAGCAGAGTAAAAATTACTTTTTTCATAATGGTTTAAATTGTGTTTCCGCCAGAGACGAAAACTTGTGAAAATTTTATTTATCGGAGAGTATTTTCTAAAAATTTCTCTGTTCCTTTAATTGTAGGATTGAAAAGTTAAGATTTCGGATCTTCTACATCCGGCTGAAAAGATCATTCAAAGGAGGGAAAAAAAGGTTCATTTCCTCCATCGGAAAATTCCAGAATTCCATAGCTCGCAATTATCTCCATGAGTGCCGGAGGCGTTAAATATATTAGAGGTTCCGTCATTTCCAGCGTAAATTATGATTTCGCAAATGGGCTGAAAAAAGAAGTTTAATCTCTTTCTCCAGCCTAGAACTTATGAGATTAAACAGCCAGCGTTTTTTCTCTTTCCTGTAAAAGAGCAAGAGAGAAGAATACCGGTATAGCTATAAAAGTTAAAAAGATATAGTCATTGCCGGGCAGGATAGTCGCTGGAGAAATCGTGCTCACCGTAAAATAGATCAGAATAGGCAGCAGCCCTATTATCGCGCCAATAAGCATAAGGTTTAAACCGGAAGCCTTTCGTTCTTCTGAGCTGGCCTGAACATACTTTCTGATAAGTGTCACCAGGGAAAGTCCGAAATAGAACAAGATTACCGCACCTACCAGAAATCTTACGATCGTATTGAGCATGGTGGTGCTATCTGGTAATGTAAATTCAAGAATCCAGAAGAAAAGTGCAGTAAGGCCGGCTGGCACATATAACCACCTGAGATTGTAACGGCTTTTCGGCGGGTAGTAGAGCATATAATTGGCCAGTGCCGCAAAAGAAAAAAGAACTATCGTTATGCTGATGCTTGAGATGAACTGGTTCATCATTCCGGGTTCAATATACGGCCCCTGGAAGAAGACAAATCCGAAGAACAGCATAAAAATGGCAAAGGTCCAGCTAAGAGAACTTTTTCGGCGATAATGCATAAAAATACCCAACACTATAAAAATTACTCCTAATAGAAAAGCCAGGGTATTGAGTGTATTTTGGGTATCGGGAAGTGCGGTATAGGTGAGGTCCATCACTATTTCCTGTCCATCCCGGCTGATCACGAATTCACGGGATTCCCCAATTTCAGCTCTTGGTCTTTGGCTTAATGCCTTCGAATCGGTTACAGGAATTCCGCCTGTACTTGTGATAATATCGCCTTTTTCCATTCCGGCAACTTCAGCCGGACTAGCTTTTTCTACATTTACGACGGTATTATTCCCATCGGTGGAATAGCCCAAATAGGTGTAGTTCTGGTGATCAAGAAGTCCTAAAACTCCCCAGGCAATAAAGATGATGCCTAATACCAGCAAAATCCCCATACGATTTGTTGTTTCTTCATTCATAATTTTAAGGTTGGTTAGTTAAAATTGCTCTATTTCTATAGGTTTTTGAAAAAGTAAAAGCCTAAAGAGGGAAGTTCTTGAATGAAATCTCGTGAAAAAAAGATCCTGTAAAGTAGATTAGGAGGAAATAGTTTCACCAAGTTAAATAAAAATTTTATAAGTATTTAACTTTATATCAGACAATTATATATAATATTTAAAAATAATCTTAAAGAAAAATACTTGAAGTGTGAAAAAGCCAATTTATTGTTAAACTCGATTTTCAGAGAGTTTATTCTACCATATTTCTGCCAATTTCAGTTTTCCAGCTTTCCACATGAGCATAGAATTCCTGGATTTTCGACTGTGCTTTGTCTGCTCCTCCAAGCATTTTTCCTAATTCTCCAAACCATTTTACATCATCGGGACTCATTTCCCAGTTTAGGGATTCCACACCTTCCTTAAGTTTCCAGATAATGATATAATCATAATCTCCGGTAGCCATGTCTATCGCTACCACCGGTGGACTAATGCCGGCATTTTGATCGGCTTTCGCGAAATTGTCATCGATGATTTTAACGGCGGCATCTTTTTCGCCAGGATTAAATTTCACGAATGTTACCACATTCCAGTTGGTATTCTCATGTTTCTTGGCCTGCATATCCTGTGCAGAAAGTTGAAAACTGAGAAACAGCACAATAAAAGCTGAAAGAAAAATCTTTGGTGATTTCATAATGTAATGGTTTTAGTTAGTTAATATTATTTACCCATTACATAAGAAAGATGAAAGAGGAGGAAGATCGGGAAGCTGTTCTTTGCTAATTTAAATAAAATATCATTTTAAAACACTCATTATCAGAATATTATTTTTTTCTGAAATGGCCTTTGAAATTCCTATTTTTGCCGAATGGAAAAGAGAAAACTGCTCAACAGCGAACTCGACCGAAAAAGCGTTTCCGAATTTCATCAGGCCAAAAAAACTCCTATAATTGTTATTCTCGACAACGTGAGAAGCCTGAACAATATTGGTTCTGTCTTTCGCACTGCCGATGCTTTTCTTATTGAAAAGATCTATCTCTGCGGGATCACCGCCTGTCCGCCTCATAAAGACATTCGAAAAACGGCCCTGGGAGCCACGGAAACCGTGAGCTGGGAATACCGGAAAAATGTTCTGGAATTAGTTCAAGAGCTTCAACAGGAAAAAATAAAAGTCTTTGCTATTGAACAGGCAGAAGGCGCTCAAATGCTGCATGATTTTAAACCCGATGACGGCAAAACTGCGGTGGTCTTTGGGAATGAGGTCAAAGGTGTACAGCAGGAAGTGGTGAACGCCAGCGATGGGGTAATTGAAATCCCGCAGCTGGGCAGCAAACATTCCCTGAATATTTCGGTGAGTGCAGGTGTGGTTTTATGGGACCTCTTCAGTAAATTAAAACAGCAAGACTAGTTTATTTTACCTGCTTATCTATCTCGTTCAGTAACCAGAGATAATCTTCTCTTTTGTTCACGAAATCCAGCCCCGAAATATCAATAATCTGCACCTTCATACTGGTCTGCGATTTGATAAAATTCAGGTAGCTTTTATTGATCTCCACGAGATACTCCGGCTGAATGTTTTGCTCATAATCACGGCCTCGTTGTTTGATATTTTCCAGCAGTCTGTCGGTATTCTGATAGAGATAAACATATAAATCAGGCTTCACCAGCTCCTTATACATTAGGTGGAAAAGCTTGTGATACAACAAATATTCCTCCTCGGGCAGGGTGATCTTGGCGAAGATCAGGGATTTAAAAACATCATAATCTGAAATCACAAAATCCCGAAAGAGATCGTATTGCGCGAGATCATCGGAAAGCTGCTGGTATCGGTCGGCCAGAAAGGACATTTCCAGCGGAAATGCATACCGCTCTTTATTTTCATAAAATTTCGGAAGAAAAGGATTGTCCTTAAAGCGCTCCAGGATAAGTTTAGCATTAAAATCTTCGGAAATCATCGTTGAAAAACTGGTTTTCCCGGCACCAATATTACCTTCCACGGCGATATAATTACAGCGAGTGAAATTATAAGCAGTGGAAATATTTTTTAAAGTTCCGGAATATTCCTTTATATCTGTAGTATCCGAAGTGTTACGCAGAAGCTGGTTTATTTTTTCATTCAGTACCGGATGTTCAAAACCCGGAGCGATATCATTAAGCGGTTTCAAAACAAACTTACGATTCTGAATTCCCGGATGCGGAAGTTTCAGATCTTCACTTTCCAGCACCTCGTCGCCGAAAAATAAAATATCCAGATCGATAGTGCGGTTCTGATAATTCTCCTTGTTGCTTCTTTTTCTTCCCAGTTCATTTTCGATCTCCAGGAGCAGCTTCAATACCTGTTGCGGAGCTTTCCTGGTAGAGACTTCCACACAGGCATTTAAAAAAGCCTCGCCTTCAAAACCCCAGGCCGGAGTCTCATAAACCCTGGAAATAGCACGTATCCAACCTATTCTTTCATGAATGAACTGAAGAGACTTCTGCATAAAACCAAGGCGATCACCCAGGTTACTGCCCAGTGCCAGTATGACTGTTTGAGGGGAATTCAAGCTAATTTAAGAAAATTTTAAGAGGTAGATTTCTATAATTTCACAGCAAATTAAGCAAAACAAAAGCACATACTCTTAATTTTGTTAAAAAGACTTCATAAAATTTGGCCAGAATTTACCTTAAAAATAAAGTTGGGGCGCAACAAGTCTATATGATTCTCAGCGCTCTTTTCATTGCGTCGCTGGTTGTTTCAAACCTGATCTTTCAAAAGTTTTTTCACTGGGATTTTTTCGGGTTGTACACTTTTGAAATTTCGGTGGGAATCCTGCCTTATCCCGTCACTTTCCTGATCACCGATATCATCAGCGAAGTCTACGGGAAAAAGAAAGCTAATCAGGTGGTGACAACCGGGATCTTCGCTTCGTTCTTTTCTTTATTGATCATCTATATGTCGAATGCGGTGCCGGCAACAGACTGGTCACCGGTCAATAATCACCTTTTTCAGAAGGTTTTTGGGGCTACGGCCATCGCGGTTTTCGCCTCTATGGTAGCCTATCTGCTGGCGCAATATATAGATATTCAGCTTTTTCATTTCTGGAAAAGACTTACTAAAGGCAAACATCTGTGGATCAGAAATAATTTTTCGACCTTCTTCTCCCAGTTTGTAGATACCTTTTCGGTCCTGTTTTTGCTCTGTAGTTTCGGAAAGATCGACTGGAGCCTGTTCAACGGACTCCTTTTAAGCGGATTTCTTTTCAAAGTGCTGATCGCTGTTCTGGATACACCCTTTCTTTATATTGCCGTGTATGCCCTGCGTAGCCTTTTTGATCTGGAACCCGCCGAAGAATTAGAGCTCAAAGAAGCCTAAATTTGCTTCTGAAATGAAATCAACAAATTTATAAACTGATGAAAAAGTTTTTGAAAATACTGGGAATCGTTCTGCTTACTATCATCATTCTTTTGGTAGCGGCGCCTTTCGTTTTTGAGTCTCAGCTGAAAGATCTGCTCAGGAAGACCATCAACGAAAATGTCAATGCCACGGTGGAGTTCAGCGATATAGATCTTAGCATGTTCCGCAGTTTTCCAAGGGCAACACTGGTGATCCATGACCTGAGCATCATCAATAAAAAACCTTTTGAAGGCGATACGCTGGCACTCAGCGATGAGGTGGTTCTGGAAATGTCGGTTAAAGAACTTTTCAAAAGCAGCGATGAGCCCAAACGAATCGATCAACTTAGACTCAACGATTCTTTCATCAATATAAAAGTTGATTCACTCGGCCGTAATAATTATGATATTGCCATTGAAGACACGACAACTACGGCTTCCGATTCTTCGGCATTCAGCCTGGATCTGAAGCATTATGAACTGAATAACACTCATATTAAATATGTGGATCAACCGGGCAAAATCGCCCTGAATGTGGAAAATCTTCAACATGAAGGCACCGGTGATTTTTCGCTTAATAAATCCAAACTGGATACGCATTCTGAAGCCCTTGTCACCCTAGATTATGACGGTACTAATTATCTAAAACAGAATAAGATTAGCCTCGATGCTGAGTTTATGATGGATCTGGAACAGAATAAATACACCTTCCTCGAAAATGAAGCACGAATCAATCAGTTGCCGCTCACTTTTGATGGTTATGTGAAGGTAAATGAAAAAAATAATGAGCTGGACATCACTTTCCAGACGCCATCTTCCGATTTTAAGAACTTCCTGGCGGTAATTCCCGCAACTTATTCTAAGAATATCGAAAATGTGAATACCCAGGGGAATTTCACTATAAACGGAAGGATTTACGGCGTGGTTGACGAGACTTATATTCCGAAAATGGACGTTATGATCAAGTCGCAGGATGCTTCCTTTAAATATCCCGATCTTCCGAAAAGTGTACAGGATATAGTTCTTGACGTAGATATTCTGAATGAGACGGGACTGGCAGAAGACACCTATGTAAATATCAATAACGCGACCTTTCGCATCGACCAGGATCGTTTCGCCGCAACCGGAAAACTCAGCAACCTCACCGGAAATACTTTTGTAGACCTGAAAGTTAACGGCACGGTGAACCTGGCGAATCTTAGCAAAGCATATCCTCTTGAACTGGAGCAGAACCTCAACGGGATACTTACCGCCAATGTGCAGACGAGCTTCGATATGAATTCCATTGAAAAGGAACAGTATCAGAATGTAAATAGTAAAGGAACTGCCTCAGTAAAGAATTTCAGCTATCGTTCCCCCGAAATTGCCAATGAGGTAAAAATTGCCAGTGCTAACCTGAATTTCAACCAGGGAACGGTGAATGTGCCCGATCTTCAACTCAGCGTGGGAAAAAGTGATATTGCGGCTTCCGGAAAACTGGAAAATCTGATGGGCTTTTTATTTTCCGATCAAAGTCTGAAAGGAACTTTTAAAGCCAATTCGAATTACTTTTCGGTGAACGATTTCAAAACTGCCGAAACCAAAGAAGTGGCCACAAGCGAGAATGGCAAAGACACAAGCATTTCCCAGCCTGCCGGAAAAGATGCGGTAAAAATTCCATCTTTCCTCGATGCGACTATGGCTTTCAATGCCAAAAAAGTGATTTATGATAACCTGGAACTGAACAATGCCACAGGGACGCTGGTGATCCAGGATGAAAGTGTACGTCTTGAAAATGTAAAAACGAATATTTTCAACGGCAGCATTGGCCTCGACGGAATGGTTTCTACCAAACAGGCAGTTCCAACTTTTCAGATGAAGCTTGACCTAAACCAGCTCGATATCGCCTCCTCGTTTAATGGTCTGGAACTTCTGCAGGGACTTGCGCCACTGGCAAAAGCGGTGCAGGGAAAGTTGCAGTCTGATCTCAGTCTAAGCGGAAATCTCGACGAAAATCTTTCTCCGGTGCTGGCCAGCCTTACCGGTGAAGCACTGGCACAGTTATTAACTGCGGAAATCAACCCGGAGAAAACGCCATTATTAGCTCAATTAGATTCTCAACTGCAGTTTATAGATCTTAGTAAAATAGATTTAAATAATCTCAAAACGCAGCTCACCTTTAACGACGGAATGGTACAGATCCATCCTTTCGATTTCAATATTAAGGATATTCAGGTGAATGTTTCCGGTTCTCACAGTTTTGATATGTCTATGGATTACAACCTGAAATTTGATGTACCCGCAAAATATCTTGGTTCCCAGGTTGGTTCGGCTTTGAGTCAGCTTAGTGGGGAAACTGTACAGAATATGAGGGTTTCGCTTCCGGTAGATTTAACCGGAACTTTCCAGAATCCGAAGATCAACCTGAACATGCAGCAGGCGGTGAATGATCTTACCCAGAAAATTGTGGCACAGCAAAAGCAAAAAGCCGAAGATAAAGCCATTAATGCGATCAATGATATTTTGAAGGGAAAAAGGGATCCTAATCAGCCTTTCTATAAGACAAATGAAGACTCTATAAAGGCTAACGATTCTACGAAAGTTCAGACTCCGCCGACCAAAAAAGATTCGGTAAGCCAGCAAAAACAGGTTCAGGAAGCAGCTAAAAATATCCTGGGAGGATTGTTGAAGAACGCCAAAAAGAAAAAGGATACTACTAAGCAGCAGTAAGCATTTGAAGTACGAACTAGAAATACGAAATACGAATTTTGAAAAAATGAGCCTCCTAAGGCTGAGAGCTTAAAGCTTTGAGAAGTTATTCCTTATTCCTTAAACCTTATACATTTAAACAAGCGCTTTCAACTCGACCACAAAACCTTCATGAGCCCTTACATTAAAGGCAGTGCCATCAGCGAAAATGAGATACTGACCTTTAATTCCTTTTAAAATCCCTTCATAATAAAGAGTTTTCGCCAGATTCAAAGTTTTGATCTTCGGCGGAAATTCCAATACCGGAAATTTTATTTCCAGTTCCTGATTATTGGCGAGGTAATAAGGTTTCACTTCTTCCGGAAGAAAATCTTTCAGCTTTTCCCGCTCGGCAGCCAGGTCAAGATCCAAAATATCGTTCGTCAACATTTTTCTCCAGTTGGTCTTGTCGCTCACATGATCTTTCAACGCGACTTCGGTAATTCCCGCAAGATACCGGTTAGGAACTTCCACAATTTCGATGGCCTCATGAGCCCCCTGGTCTATCCATCTTGTAGGAATTTGAGATTTTCGGGTTACTCCAACTTTTACATCGCTGGAATTGGCCAGATAAACCACATGTGGTTGAAGTTGAGCTTCTTTTTCAAAATCGAGATCTCTGTCTTCTTCTCCCAAATGAGCTTTGCTAAGCTCTGGCCTTATTACCCATTCGCCGGCTTCAGGAAGTTTGCTAAAACAATCATAGCAATAACCATGTCGGAATATTTTTTTCTGCATGCCGCAGTTAAGACACTGGTATCTTAAAAAATTAATGCTCAATTTCTTGTCCATCAACTGGTTCATATTGATGACATCCTTCTCGAAAACCAGGTAATACTGAACCTCATCGGTGATCTCGGCAAGCATTTTCTTTAAGACTCCTTCGTATCTCATCGGGTTTATTTTTAGAGCTTGGTGAATTTTTTTGCAGGCTTCAAAGATTAGATTATTTTTAACCAATAACCAACCACCTTGCAAAAATCAAGGCTTAAAGATAGAAAGAAATAATGCCAATTCCATTAGTAAATTCAATAGCTTCCTGGTTTTTAAAAAAGCGCATTCACCAGATGGAATTATTCCTAAAATATCCTTCTGAGGTTCAGAATGAGCTGCTTAAAAACCTTTTGCTAAAAGCGAAGAGCACCGAATTTGGCAAAAAATATAACTTCTCTGAAATTGATTCCTACGAGGCTTTCCGCGAACGCGTTCCTATTCAGAAATATGAAGATTACCAGGCCTGTATCGAACGCAGCCGCCGCGGTGAGGTAAATATTTTCTGGCCTACACCTATAAAATGGTTTGCCAAATCGAGTGGCACCACCAATGCGAAGAGTAAATTCATTCCTGTAAGCCAGGATTCCCTTATGGACTGCCACTTCGCCGCCGGAAAAGACCTGCTTTGTATTTATCTGAATAACAATCCGCAATCCCAGATGTTTACGGGTAAAAGTCTGCGTTTGGGTGGCAGCAAGGAGATCTACCGGGAAAATGGCACCGCTTATGGAGATCTCAGCGCAATCCTGATCGATAATTTGCCATTTTGGGCAGAATTCAGCAGCACGCCCAGCAATGAAGTTTCACTTATGCATGACTGGGAAGTTAAGATGCCCGCGATCGTGAACGAAACTATAAATGAAAATGTAACCAGCCTTGCCGGTGTTCCCAGTTGGATGCTGGTTTTGCTGAACAATGTCCTGGAAACTACCGGTTACGACAATCTTTTTGAAGTCTGGCCACAGCTGGAAGTCTATTTTCATGGAGGCGTAAGTTTTGAGCCTTATGCGCTTCAGTATCAAAAAATTTTACCGCAGGAGAACTTCAGGTTCTATGAGATCTATAATGCTTCGGAAGGATTCTTCGCCTGCCAGGACCAGAATGATCAGAAAGACCTGCTGCTGATGCTGGACTACGGAATTTTCTATGAATTTATTCCTATGGACAGCTACGGAACCGAGGAAGAACAGGCTATTTCGCTTGGGGAAGTGGAAATAGGAAAGAATTACGCGATGGTGATCACTACCAATGCGGGATTGTGGAGATATAAGATAGGAGATACGGTTCGATTTACCAGCACAAATCCTTATCGCATTCGGGTTTCAGGCAGAACCAAACATCATATTAATGTTTTTGGGGAGGAGCTGATCATCGAAAATGCTGAAACCGCCCTAAAAAAGGTTTCGCTGGTCACCAACTGCGAAATTGTAGATTACACCGTGGCTCCTGTTTTTATGGAAGGAAAAGAAAAAGGTGCGCATGAATGGATGATCGAATTTAAAACACCACCCCGGGATTTCGAAAAATTCAAAAAGCAACTCGATCTGGCGCTTCAGGAAATAAACAGCGATTATGAGGCGAAGCGTTATAACAGTATGACTCTGCGAATGCCCACCGTTCACCAGGCAAGAGAAAACCTGTTTTACGACTGGCTGAAAAAACATAATAAAGTAGGCGGACAACATAAGGTCCCGCGTCTTTCCAATTCAAGATCTTATCTGGAAGAGCTTTTAAAAATGAATTCGCTTAGCGTGTCTTAGGCTTTTTATTAAATTTTTATAAGGGTCTAAAGCAGAAAAAACCTCCCAGGTTTTGAAAACCTGGGAGGTTTAATTTTTTCAACCGACTCCTAAAATCATAGTTCCTTAGCCACTTTTCCGGCGGCTTCAATGGTTTTATCAAGGTCTTCATAAGAAAGCGCCTCGCTGATGAACCAGGTTTCGAAAGCACTGGGAGCGATATAGATTCCGTTTTCAAGCATTCCGTGGAAGAATTTATTAAACATTCCTGTAGAAGCTGATTTTGCCGAAGATGCGAAATCGGTTACCGGAATATCCCCAAAATGTACTGAAATCATCGAGCCCATCCGGTTTATAGTGTGAAGAACATTATTTTCCTTCAGCACTTTTTCAAGTCCTTCATGAAGATATTCGGTCTTTTTATCGATACTTTCAAAAATATTCTGATTGTCGTGCAGTTCCTTCAGCATGGCATATCCGGCAGCCATCGCCAGCGGATTTCCGCTTAAAGTACCTGCCTGGTAAACCGGACCTACCGGAGCGAGATAATCCATAATTTCATTGCGTGCGGCAAAAGCTCCAACCGGAAGTCCGCCGCCGATCACTTTTCCGAAACAAAGAATATCGGCTTTGATATTCAATCGCTGCTGAGCTCCGCCTGCTGCCAGCCGAAACCCCGTCATCACCTCATCGAAAATGAGCAAAATTCCGTTCGCATCGCAAAGTTTCCGAAGTCCTTCCAGAAATCCTTCTTTAGGCGGAATACATCCCATATTTCCGGCTACCGGTTCCAGGATGATACAGGCGATATTTTCTTTGTTAGCTGCAATTACTTCTTTTACATTTTCAAGATCGTTATATTTCGCCAGCAGCGTATCTTTTGCGGTGCCTTCAGTTACTCCGGGGCTGTTTGGGGTGCCAAAAGTAATCGCGCCACTTCCCGCCTGGATTAGGAAAGAATCGCTATGACCGTGATAACAGCCGGCGAATTTTATGATCTTTTCTTTACCGGTATAGCCGCGTGCAAGACGAACGGCACTCATACAGGCTTCGGTACCCGAATTCACCATTCTGATCTTATCGATATTCGGCACCATTTTTACTGCCAGTTCGGCAATTTTGGTTTCTAATTCGGTGGGAGTTCCAAAGGAAGTCCCCAGTTTTGCTCTTTCCACTACGGCATCAACGACCGGTTTGTGAGCATGACCTAAAATCATAGGTCCCCAGGAATTGATATAATCGATTAATTCATTTCCGTCTTCATCAAACAAATAAGCGCCTTCGGCTTTTTTTACAAAAATGGGATCGCCACCAACGGCTTTGAATGCCCGTACAGGAGAATTCACCCCGCCCGGAATTACCTTTTGCGCTTCTTTGAAAAGTTCACTGCTTCTTTTATAGATCATAAAATTTTTCTGATTCTGCTATTTAATATTTAAAACCTGCCCGATAGAAATATTATTTCCATTCAGGCCATTTGTTCTTTTAATTGCATCGACGGTAGTATTATACCTTTTCGCGATAGAATATAAGGTATCACCTTTTACAACTGTATGAACCTCAGAGCCAGAGACAGAAGTCTGCTGAGGTTTTGACTCATTGCTGGCGTAGGCCGAAATCTGTGAATTGGGAACCTGTTCATCATATTGATACAACTGGTATTTTTCAATTAGGTCGATGAGTTTATCGGGGTAATGCCGATCGGTGGCATAACCAGCTTTTCTCAACCCGTGAGCCCAGCCTTTGTAATCATCAGGTTCCAGTTCAAATAATTCGGCATAACGCGGACGGTCGGCCAGGAAAAGGGAATGATCCCGGAACGAATATTTGGCATATTTATACTTTCTGAAACACTCATTCCTGCGGTCGTCATCGTGATATACTTTATCGCCGTTCCAGTCATGGCATTTTATTCCGAAGTGATTATTTGCCCTACGTGTCAGTTCTGAATTTCCAGCTCCCGATTCCAAGATCCCCTGGGCCAGGGTGATACTTGCAGGGATATGATACAGCTTCATCTCTTCCTGGGCGATCGGGCCGTAGGTTTCTATATATTTCTCTACCGTATAGGCATAAGAACTTTGGGGAGCAGAGGCCTCTTCCCGCCGTTCCTCCGTTACCCGGGGTATGTCATGTCTATGTCTTTCAGAAGTTTCATCCTTATGAGTGACCACTTTTTTATGGCCTCCGCAGGAAACCATGATCGTTGCTATTAAAGGAAGGAAGAGAATTCGGCTGAATTTCATATCAATAATTTATTTGAGGCTGTTTCTTTTTCTTTAAAATCTGGTTCATAGCTTCAATTCCCTGCAATCCGCCGGTATGAATGGCGAGAATTTTGGACTCTGAAGGAAAAAAACCCTGTTTTATAAGCTCAAAAATACCAAAAACTAACTTTCCTGTATAAACAGGATCCAGTTTGATTTGATAATCTTTATAAAACTCGTTCAAAAAAGCTATTAATTCGGCGTTTGCTTTTGCATAACCTCCAAAATGATAGTTTAGTATGAGTTCCCAGTTAGATTTATTCACATGATCTTCAACTTCCTGCTGCAAATAATCTGTTTTAAGCGCGGGAAAACCAATAATTTTTTGATGAGAAGCCGATGCGTTGATGAGTCCACAAATAGTTCCTCCGGTACCAACGCTCACGGCGATAAAATCAAAAATATCATCAGCAGGTTTTAATATTTCTTCACAGCCTTTTATCGCCAGTTCATTGGTCCCGCCTTCGGGCAGCAGGTAAAACGGGCCAAATTCGGCTTTTAGTTTTTTCAGAAAACCTTCAGTATTTTTGTCGCGATAATCCTGCCGGCTTACGAATTTGAATTTCATTCCGCAGGAATGGGCGAATTTAAGAGTGGGACTCCATTTTTCATGATCTCCTTCCAGTTCTTCCCCTCTTATAATTCCAAGGGTCTTGAAATTTCCGATTTTTCCGGCTGCAGCCAGGGCGGAAATATGATTGGAATGCGCCCCTCCAAAACTGAGAAGTGTATCATAGTCGAGCTTTTCAGCTTCCACAAGATTGTATTTCAGTTTTCTGAATTTATTTCCCGAAACCTTCTCGTGCAGCAAATCTTCACGCTTGATCCAAAATTCTATATTTCCGGGGAAATTCCGAATAAACTGGTTGGGAATTTCAGGTTCTTTTTCAGTACAAAAGAAATCGGACATACTGCAAAACTAAAAGAATCTTCAGAGAAATTTTAAAAAAGCCCAAAAAGGGCGATGTTTCAGGTAATAAAGGTCGTTCTCACGCCGATAAGCCTCACGCTCAAGACTGATGTTGCGGTAAGCCCGCAGGGAGTTTCCATATTTTAAATAGCGAATAAAAAATTCCGCGGCATACCAAAGATAAAAGAACACAACCAGCAACTCAAGCTGCTGGCGAAGATGGATTTTTTCGTGGTTGATAAAGGCTTTATCGGCCTTAAGCGCTTTGGTCTCTACAATCACAAATGGCCAGAGACTGATGCCTTTAAACCTTCCGGAAAGCATTCGTTTATTCACAATCAGAATCATGCAATGAAGATAAGAAATTGTAATTTAGCCTTATGAGTTTTCAGAAAAAAAGAATACCGCTTGAAGAGGGCGATTATTACCTAACTCCTGAAGGATATCGCTGCTTTACGGAGCAATATCATCTAAAAAGAGGCTACTGCTGTGAAAGTGGATGCCGGCATTGCCCTTACGGATTTAATAAAAAAACGAACCGACAAGAATAACAAGAATGAACTTCAAAGAACAGATCCTGGAAGGAATTCCTGATAAATTACCCGAAGCAAAAACTTATGACGAATCGGTAAACCACGCGCCAAAACGCAAGGATATACTCAACGAAGAAGAAAAGAAGCTTGCTTTGGAAAATGCCTTGCGATATTTCGACAAAAAACATCATGAAACACTGCTGCCCGAATTTAGGGAAGAACTGGAAAAATACGGCCGCATTTATATGTATCGTTTCAAGCCCGATTATGAATTCTATGCCCGGCCACTAGATGAATATCCCGGAAAAAGCATCCAGGCAAAAGCGATCATGCTGATGATCCAAAACAACCTTGACC
Source organism: uncultured Flavobacteriaceae bacterium (assembly GCA_963741865.1). Lineage (GTDB taxonomy): Bacteria > Bacteroidota > Bacteroidia > Flavobacteriales > Flavobacteriaceae > Christiangramia. Next base: position 445,907 of record CAVUJP010000017.1, on the reverse strand, counting down.
CTGCAGTGGCACAGCATCCCGATGAACTGATTACCTATGGCGGGAACGGCGCGGTCTTTCAGAACTGGGCGCAATATCGCCTTACCATGCAGTATCTCGCTACCATGGATGAAAATCAGACCCTTGCGATGTATTCAGGGCACCCGATGGGACTTTTCCCTTCTCATCCCAATGCGCCACGAGTGGTAGTGACCAATGGGATGATGATCCCGAATTATTCCAAACCCGATGACTGGGAAAAGTTCAATGCACTTGGGGTTACTCAATATGGGCAAATGACCGCCGGAAGTTATATGTACATAGGTCCGCAGGGAATCGTTCATGGTACTACGATCACCGTTTTGAATGCCGGTAGGAAAATTTCAACATCTGGTGAAGATCTTAGCGGAAAGCTTTTCCTAACTTCCGGGCTTGGCGGTATGAGCGGCGCTCAGCCTAAAGCCGGAAATATCGCCGGCTGTATTACTGTTTGCGCGGAAGTCAACCCTAAAGCCATCCACACCAGGCATTCCCAGGGCTGGGTCGATGAGGTGATCGATGATCTGGAATCTTTAGCCGAAAGGATTAGAAAAGCCAGGAAAAATAAAGAAGTAGTTTCTATTGCCTATCATGGGAATATTGTGGAGGTATGGGAATATTTTGCCGAAAATGATCTCTATATCGACCTGGGAAGTGATCAGACTTCGCTTCACAATCCCTGGGCAGGAGGTTATTATCCCGTAGGACTTTCTTTGGAAGAAGCCCAGGAAATGATGGCTTCCGACCCAGAAAAATTTAAAGAAAAAGTAAGGGAGAGCCTTCGAAGACAGGCGGCCGCCATCAATAAACACACGGCAAAAGGCACCTATTTCTTTGACTATGGGAATGCTTTCTTACTCGAAGCTTCCCGGGCAGGAGCAGATATAATGAAGGAAGATGGAAAAACTTTTAAATATTCAAGCTATGTTCAGGATATCATGGGCCCGATGTGCTTTGATTATGGCTTCGGACCCTTCCGCTGGGTTTGTACTTCAGGTAAAGAGGAAGACCTTCAAAAAACCGATGAGATCGCCGCTTCTATACTGCAAGAACTGAGGAAGGATTCTCCGAAAGAGATCCAGCAGCAGATGCAGGATAATATTAAGTGGATCAAAGGCGCCAGGGAAAATAAGCTGGTGGTTGGATCAAAAGCAAGAATCCTCTACGCCGATGCCGAAGGCCGGATCAAAATTGCCAAAGCCTTCAATGATGCCATTTCTCGTGGAGAGATTGGCCCTGTGGTGCTTGGGCGTGATCATCACGATGTTTCCGGAACCGATTCGCCCTTCCGCGAAACTTCCAATATTTATGATGGATCGAGCTTCACCGCCGATATGGCGATACAGAATGTAATTGGCGACAGCTTTCGGGGAGCGACCTGGGTGAGCATTCATAACGGAGGCGGAGTAGGCTGGGGCGAAGTAATTAACGGAGGCTTCGGCATGATTCTTGAAGGTAATAATGCATCAGAAGAGCGCCTGAAATCTATGTTATTCTGGGATGTCAACAATGGGATCGCCAGGAGATCATGGGCCAGAAACAAAGGTGCTGTTTTTACCGCGAAGCGAGCCATGGAGCTTAATCCGCAGTTAAAACTCACCCTTCCCAATATGGTTGACCAGCGACTTTTAGATGAATGATTTGTACAAATTAAATTCGAAAACCAATGAGATTTCTTAAAATTACACCAGTTCTGCTACTGTTTACACTGGCCATCACTTCGTGTAGCTCTGTGCAGGTAGCTTCCGACTATGATCGTGAAGCAAATTTTGATAATTACAAGACCTATGCATTCTTTAAGCCCGGGATCGATAAAGCCGAGATCTCCGATCTCGATAAGAAAAGGATCTTAAGGGCGATCGAAGACGAAATGCAGGCGAAAGGCTTTAGCAAATCGGAAAATCCCGACATTCTGGTAAGCATTTTTACCAAAACGAACGAAAATATTAATATCTATCAGAACAATTACCCTTATGGAGGTTATGGCTGGGGCTGGAATCCATGGTATTGGGGCGCGGGTTACAACACCGTGAACCGCACCAGCGAAGGCACCCTGTACATAGATCTAATAGATTCTTCTGATAAAGAACTGGTATGGCAGGGAATGGGAACCGCCGCCCTGGCCAAGGAGGTAAATCGTAAACAGGAACGCATAAATGAGATCGTTTCCAGGATTATGGAAAAATACCCTCCAGGAATGGAAAATAAGTAAACCGAAAAGCTCCTTAAAAAGGGGCTTTTTTTAGCTCTTATCGTTATCGTAAACTTTCAGAATCTATTTCAATTTTCGTACTTTTATCTCAAACGTTATAGTTAATAACACGATGACTGAAAAAATCGAATCGAACGAAGTGCTGGACAGACTTCCTGCGCATTTAAGACAATATATCAAACCTCAAAATTACAAGGATTACACCTCAATTAATCAGGCGGTTTGGAGATATGTGATGCGCAAAAATGTTGATTACCTGAGTAAAGTCGCTCATGAATCTTACCTGAAAGGTCTTCGCAAAACAGGAATTTCTATAGACAGTATCCCGAATATGTACGGGATGAACCGTATCCTAAAGGAGATAGGTTGGGCCGCTGTTGCTGTGGACGGATTTATTCCTCCCGCTGCATTTATGGAATTTCAGGCCTATAACGTTCTGGTGATCGCGAGTGATATTCGGCAACTGGAACATATTGAATACACACCCGCTCCGGACATCATTCATGAAGGTGCCGGCCATGCTCCTATCATCGCTAATCCCGAATATGCCGAATACCTGAGAAGATTTGGTGAAATTGGCTGTAAAGCAATCTCCAGCTCTCACGATTATGAGGTCTATGAAGCCATCAGGGAACTTTCCATTTTAAAGGAAGCCGAAGACACTCCAAAGGAAAAGATCGAAAATGTTGAAAAACGAGTGGATGAGCTTCAGAATGCCGAGGTAATACCCAGCGAAATGGCCCAGATAAGAAATCTGCACTGGTGGACGGTGGAATACGGACTCATCGGTACTCCTGAAAATCCGAAGATCTATGGCGCAGGCTTACTTTCTTCTATTGGAGAAAGCAAATCCTGTATGACCGATGCAGTGCCAAAAATTCCGTATACCATTGAAGCCTGTAAACAGGAATTCGATATCACCAAACCTCAACCACAGCTATATGTGACTCCCGATTTTGCCCATTTAAGCCTCGTATTGGAAGAATTTGCCAATAAAATGGCGCTTCGCCGTGGCGGACTCGAAGGCATAAGAAAACTGATCGATTCAAAAAATATCAGTTCCATAGAATTAAGTACGGGAATCCAGATTTCCGGGAATTTTTCACGGGTTATCGAACATGAAGGAAAGCCTGTTTATTTTCAAACCGAAGGAGAAACCGCGCTCTCCTACCGCGAAAAAGAACTGGTGGGTCATGGTGTATCAACACATCCCAAAGGTTTCGGCTCTCCTATTGGAAAATTAAAAGGTATAAATCTCGCCATTGAAGATATGAGCCCGCGTGATCTGAAAGCTTATGATATTTACGAGGGCAAGAATGTAGCTCTGGAGTTTGAAGGCGGCGTGAAAGTTGAAGGAGAGATCATCACCGGCACCAGAAACCTGCAGGGAAAGATCATCCTGATCAGCTTTAAGAACTGTACGGTCAATTATAACAACGAGGTACTTTTTAAACCGGAATGGGGCCGTTATGATATGGCCGTGGGTAAGGAAATTATTTCGGCTTTTGCCGGACCTGCCGATCATGAATCATTCAATTTGATCACGCATACTCCTTCGTCAAGCACCATTAAAAGCAAAAAAACTCCCGAACGAAAGGAACTGGAGTCCCTATATGAAGCAGTGAGAAATATCAGAAATGGAGAAAACACTAAATTTTCACTGGAAGCTGCCTTTGACATCGCAAGAAAGCATCATCCTAAAGACTGGCTGCTTTCCATAGAAATTTATGAACTGGCAGTAGAAGACGATCCACGATTCGCAACAGAGGTCAAACGACATCTGGAGGAAGTTAAAAAATTACGCCCCAATATCGCTCATTTAATTGATGACGGAATGGAAATGGCTGAAGAAGATCTTGTAACTTCCTAAAGTTCCAGGCTCTCAAGATCTGTTTCGCTATTTATTGGCCTGTTTTGAAATTCAAGTGTCCATCCCATACTATTGGTTAAAATATAGATTTTCTGAAGTTCGCTTACCAGCCGATTGCGGGAGTTGGTCATCAAATTAGATTTAGATATCTTTTCCCTTAGTCCTTTTTCGATACGTGCTTTGATGCGGTTATAATCATCGGCTTCGAACTGGTTGAGATAATCCTGAGTGACATCATAATATTTGATATTGGGATCGATCTTCAATTCCGGCTCGGGAATGCCTTTAATAATTACTTTCTTATTTTCAGGATCTATTTCCGTTTTTAACTTGCTAAGGTCATACGAAACACTTGCTTCCGCATTGACAATTATTAATGCTTTTTTTCTTGCTGAAAATATATCGAGATAAAAACTTTTTGAATTCTTATAGGTAAAAACCTGGCTAAAATTTCCTTCGGTGACCACCAACTTACCCACATTTCTAATCTGGTCTCTGATAAGTTCAGTATTTTCATCCAGACTTTCCTTCTCATTAGTACGTTCATGTATATAAAGATATCCAAGAACGAGGACAGCGAAAACCAGAATTATCAGCAAAAAATTTTTCATTCATATTGTTTATGAAAAAAAGATAGGTAAAAACCTAGAGAAGAAAACAAGGGAAAGTCTTAAAGATAGTTAAGGCATAAAAAAACCAGAGGCCGGCCCCACCCGTACCTCTGGTATATTCTAAAATCTACCCCAACAAATTTTAGAAAACAAAGCCTTGTAATTATTTGATTGATCGGGTTATAAAACCTTTTACAAAAAAACAACTACTTCAGATTTGCATGATAAAAATACGAATAATTTAATATAAAAGATGAAAATAGTGTTTCCAATATATTAAAAAAAGGTTCATCCCAGCATTCACAAGGCTTGAGAAAAGGTAATTTCAGGGTGTGTTTTGTGAATTTCCTCGATTTTTCCTTGTAATTTCGTAAGAAATTTCTTATACACTTGAGGATTTTCTTCGCGAAATCGATGAGAAAGCGCCTTTTGAACAGCATCTATTTTCAGATTAAGCCGAAGGCTTTCTTCTTCCATCCATGCTTCAGAAAAAACTTTCCAGATGTAATTTACGGCTGTTTCATTTGGGTGAAGCATATCGGCAGCATAAAATCTATAATCTCTTAACTCATCCATCAAAATTTCATAGGAAGGAAAATAATGAAGCCTGGGATCATCTTCTTTTTCAATAAAATCATGAAGCCCGGCAAGAAGATTTGCCTTGCTGCGTTGATTTTCCACAACTCCGTCTCTAAAATGCCGCACGGGCGAAACCGTAAATAAAATTGTAGCCGATGAATTGATTTGAAATACCGCATTTGCGATCATTCTTAAAGAATCCTCAATCGCAGTGGCTGAAAACACTTCCTTCTGAAATTGTTTTTGTGGGATTTTATGGCAATTTGCAACAATCCCTTCATAATTTTCATGACGGTAGCCCCAGGCGGTTCCAAGACTTATGATTACGTGAGAAACTTTAGAAATAAAATTTCGCGTTTCCTCCAAAGATTTATTCATGGCGTGAAGGCAGGCTTCTTCAGTAGCCCTGTTCATTGCCGAATGCGCTTCCAGGCTTATCCATTTCCCGTTAAATTCCAAAATATTCTCTTTTTGATATTCTTTTTCTTCAGCGGCTCTTTTTAAGAATCGAGCAATGGGAGAAGGATGAAAAATAATTCCGGTTGGATTCTGAAGGTTTTTGAAGCGAAACCACTCCAGCTTACTGCCAATATTTTTCACAAAACAGGAGCCCAGCAGAAAAACTCCCGAAGTATGGCTAATCTTCGGAAAAGCATTTTTAACAGGAACTTTAGTTCGAAACTCCATGTTTAAAAATATTAAAATTGTATAAAAAGTGTCATTCTAAATAAAATGAAGTATCTCCTAAAATATATTTAATACAAAAATATAATTGAATTGAGATTTCTCGACTCCCTGCCTACCGGTAGGCAGGCGCTCGAAATGACAAAAAAATACTTTTTAAGTAGCTTCCGTCCTATCTACTTAAGATAACTTTCTGCTTTTTGCAGCGCTTCATTGATACCGGCAGGATTTTTTCCGCCCGCGGTGGCAAAAAATGGCTGTCCGCCGCCACCTCCCTGGATATATTTCCCGAGTTCACGAACTATAGTTCCTGCATTCAGGTCTTTTTCTGAAACAAGATCTTTCGAAATATAGCAGGTAAGCAAAGCTTTTCCGTTTTGCTCGGTACCGAACAACACGAAAAGATTTTCCACCTCATCACCCAATTGATAAGCCAGGTCCTTCAGCGCTGCTGCATCCAGATCAACTTTCCGGGCGAGGAAATTCACACCGTTCACCTCTTTCACCTCTTCCTTAAGCTCAGATTTAAGATTTTTCGCCTTGTCTTTCAACAAACTTTCCACCTGCCTTTTCAGCTCAGCGTTTTCTTCCTGAAGACTTTGAACAGCTTTTACAGGATCGGCCGCGTTCTTCAATCCGCTTTTGATCTCTTCGAGAATAGTATCCTGTTTTTCAAAATATTCAAGGGCAGCCTGACCGGTGATAGCCTCAATTCTTCTGATTCCCGAAGCGACCGAAGATTCACCTGTTATTTTAAAATACCAGATATCGGCGGTGCTTTTTACATGGGTCCCCCCGCAGAGCTCCATAGAATCACCGAAGCGGATGGCTCGAACCGAATCTCCATACTTTTCACCAAAAAGAGCGATGGCTCCCTGCTCTATCGCTTCATCATATTTGAGATTTCGCTGTTCTTCCAGTTTTAGTTGTTCTTTGATACGCTCGTTCACAAATTTTTCCACTTTCTCAAGTTCCTCATCTGTCACCTTACTGAAATGCGAAAAATCGAATCGTAAATATTCGCTTTGTACCATCGAACCTTTCTGTTCCACATGTTTGCCAAGCACATGCCTCAACGCCTGATGCAACAAATGAGTAGCGGAATGATTTGCCGCCGTTTTGTTCCTTTCGGAAGTGTTGACAATCGCCTTGAAACTGGCATTCAAATTTTCCGGAAGCTTATCGATATAATGAACGATCAGGTTATTTTCTTTTTTGGTATCACGAACTTCAATCACCTCCCCTTCTTCAGACATCAGAATTCCTTTATCTCCAACCTGGCCTCCGCCTTCGGGATAAAAAGGTGTGCGCGTAAGCACAAGCTGATAGGCCTGTCCTTTTTTCTTTGACTCCACAGAACGATAACGAGCAATCTTCACTTCCGCTTCCAAAAGATCATAACCCACGAAAGCCTCATCTTTGGTTGGATTCAGTTCTACCCAATCGCCTGCACTTATCTGAGTGGCTTTTCTGGAACGATCTTTTTGTTTCTGAAGTTCCTTCTGGAAACCTTTCTCATCCAGATCAAATCCGTTCTCACGAAGGATCAGCGAGGTGAGATCGATAGGAAAACCATAAGTATCATACAATTCAAAGGCTTTTTCACCGGAAACCTTTTTCGTTTTTGCTTCCCTCATCAGATTATCAAGCATGATCAGCCCCTGTTCCAGGGTACGAAGGAAAGAAGCCTCTTCCTCACGAATCACGTTGGCGATAAGTTCATTTTGTGATTTCAGTTCAGGAAACGCCTCTCCCATTTGCTCTGTAAGTACAGGAATGAGTTTATAAATGAAAGGTTCCCTTATTTTCAGAAAAGTAAATCCGTAACGGATGGCCCTTCTCAAAATACGCCGAATTACATAACCAGCGCCAGTGTTGGAGGGCAATTGTCCGTCAGCGATAGAAAAAGCAACGGCGCGAACATGATCGGCGATCACGCGTATCGCGATATTGACTTCTTCAGATTTGCCATATTCGGAATGGGTTGTTTTCTCAATTTCTGAGATCAGCGGTGTGAAAACATCGGTATCGTAATTAGATTTTTTATCCTGAAGTACCATACACAGGCGTTCAAAGCCCATTCCGGTATCGATGTGTTTTTCCGGAAGCTCTTCCAGTTCGCCGGTAGCTTTCCTATTATATTGTATAAACACGAGATTCCAGATCTCAACCACCAGAGGATGGTCGTGGTTTACAAGGTCTCTTCCGGGAACTTTCACTTTTTCTTCTTCTGAACGAAGATCGATATGAATTTCGGAACAGGGTCCGCAGGGGCCTTGATCACCCATTTCCCAGAAATTGTCTTTTTTGTTTCCGTAGATGATGCGTGACTCAGGAACGATCTTTTTCCAAAGTTTCAGTGCTTCAGAATCCAGCTGCAGGTTATCTTTATCTTCGGTTCCTTCAAAAACACTTACATAGAGGTTTTCCGGATTGATTCCATAAACGTCGGTAAGCAGTTCCCAGGCCCAGTTAATCGCTTCTTTTTTAAAATAATCACCAAAACTCCAGTTCCCAAGCATCTCGAACATGGTATGGTGATATGTGTCATGGCCTACTTCCTCCAGATCGTTATGCTTTCCGCTCACGCGAAGGCATTTCTGGGTATCGGTAACACGTTTGTTCTTAGGTTTGGAATTTCCGAGGAAATATTCCTTGAACTGGTTCATACCGGCATTGGTAAACATCAGCGTGGGATCGTCTTTGATCACCATGGGTGCCGAAGCTACGATCGCATGCTTTTTCGATTTAAAAAACTCTAGAAACTGGTGACGGATTTCCTGTGACTTCATGCAGTTGATTTCTTGCAAAATTCATTAAATTATGAAGACGGCAAAACAATTTATATATTTGTTCGTTTACCGTATTAATTTGCACGGTATTTGAGCCGTTTCGAGACGCAAAAATAGCATAAATTTAACTCATGTCGAAGGTCAAATATTATTACGATAGCGAGACCCTTTCTTACAAGAAAATCGAGCAGAAAAAAGGCAGGCGTTTAGGAATGACTCTGCTCGGGATTACCGGGTGTTTCCTGGCAGGCTTTATACTTCTGGTGATCTATCTGAACATTCCGCAAATCGAAACTCCTAAAGAGAAAGCCCTGAAAAGGGAACTTCAAAATATGAAACTTCAGTACGGTCTTCTCAACAAGAAGATGGACCAGATACAGGACGTTATGGCCAATATTGAAGACCGTGACAATAATATCTACAGGCTGTATTTCGAAGCAAATCCCATTCCTGAAGAACAAAGAAAAGCCGGGTTTGGCGGGATAAACCGCTATAAAGACCTGGAAGGTTTTGACAATAGCAAACTTATTGTACAGACCGCCAAGCGGATGGATATTCTTACTAAAAGACTGGTCGTTGAGTCGAAATCACTCGACGAGATTGCCACACTTGCCAAAAAGAAAGAAAAACTTCTGGAAGCAATCCCGGCCATACAACCTGTTGCAAACGAAGACCTTTCCAGAATTGCATCGGGCTATGGATGGAGAACCGACCCTTTTACCAAAGTGAAAAAATTCCATTACGGAATGGATTTTTCTGCTCCCCGCGGGACGCCGGTGTATGCTACCGGTGATGGTGTTGTAAAACGAGCAGATAACAGAGCTACCGGGTTTGGAAATCATATAGAAATTGATCATGGCTATGGCTATTTAAGCTTATATGCTCATTTATATAAATATAATATACATGCTGGCCAGAAGGTTAAACGTGGAGACCTGATTGGTTTTGTGGGTAGCACCGGAAGATCTCAGGGACCACATGTACATTATGAAGTACATAAAGACGGAAAACGTATTAATCCTATGAATTTCTACTACGGAAATCTTTCACCGGAAGAATACAACGAAATTCTGGAAAAAGCACAACGTGAAAACCAATCGCTTGATTAATGCACATCAACCTTCCTGAGAAACGTTATTACAGCATTGGCGAAGTAGCCGGCGCTTTTAATGTAAACACTTCCCTGATCCGTTTTTGGGAAAAGGAATTTGACGTGATCAAACCGAAGAAAAATGCTAAGGGCAATCGCAAATTCACTCCTGAAGATATCAAGAACCTCGAACTTATCTATCATCTTGTCAAGGAACGCGGATTTACCCTGGAAGGAGCTAAAATCCATCTGAAAGAAGAAAAAAAGAAAACGCTCAGCAACTTCGAAATAATTCGTAAGTTGGAGGCTATAAAAGCAGAACTAGTCAACTTAAAAAATCAACTATAGCATGAAAAAATGGTTAATCCCTACTATTATTATTGTAATTCTGGGAATTATAATATATAATCTTACCGCCGGTGTAAACAATACGGCTGTTGAACTGGAAGAGGGCGTTAAAAAGAATTGGGCAGATGTTGAAAACGCTTATCAGCGAAGAAGCGACCTCATTCCTAATCTTGTAAGTACCGTTCAGGGATCAGCCGATTTTGAACGTGGAACTTTAAAAGACGTTGTGGAGGCAAGAGCCAAGGCTACTTCAGTCAATGTGGATGCTAATAACCTCAGCGCTGATCAGATACAACGATTCCAACAGGCGCAAAGCGGACTTTCATCGGCTTTATCGAGGCTTTTGGTAACGGTAGAAAGATATCCGGAAATCAAATCAAATCAAAATTTTCTTCAATTGCAATCACAGCTCGAAGGTACTGAAAACCGCATCAGCGTAGCTAGAACCCGCTACAATGAATCGGTACAGGCATATAATACGTATATCAGAAAATTCCCCAATAATATTTTCGCGGGCATGTTCGGCTTTGAACGCAAAGCTCCATTCCAGGCTGAAGCAGGAGCCGAGAACGCACCCGATGTAGATTTCGATTTTTAAGATATGGCTAAAGAAAACCAGTTCATAACAAAAAAAGACGAAGAAGAAATTGTAGCTGCCATTCGAAAGGCCGAGAAGAAGACTTCGGGAGAGATCAGGGTTCATCTGGAGCCTACTTCTGGAAAAGAAGATATTTTCGAACGGGCTATGGAAGTTTTCCATATGCTGAAAATGGATAATACCAAGCAGGATAATGGTGTACTGATCTATGTTGCCGTGGAAGACCGCAATTTTGTGATCTACGGCGATAAGGGTATCAATGACGTGGTTCCCGATGATTTCTGGGAAAGCACCAAAGACCTTATAGTTTCACATTTCAAAAAAGAGGAGTTTAAGGAAGGCCTGGTAAAGGGAATTCTTAAAGCGGGAGATCAGTTGCAAAGGCATTTTCCCTGGGATGAAGACAATACCAACGAATTATCTGATCAAATTTCAAAATCTTAACATCATCAAAAGATTATTTCTATTACTATTTCTTTTCGCCGGATTTCAGGTTTTCGCACAACTCGACATTCCCGAAAAACCAACAGAGGAAACCAGTGTGTATGACGGAGCAGATATGCTTTCTTCTTCAGATGAAATGCGTCTGGAGCAGAAGCTTATCAATTATGCCGATACTACTTCCACCCAAATTGTTATCGCAACCATTCCCAGCCTGAATGGTGAGTATGAAGGTACATACGCCGCTCACTGGGCCCATAAATGGGGAATCGGGCAAAGCAAAAAGGATAATGGCCTGCTGATCCTTGTAGCTCAACAGGAACGAAAAATCTGGATCACTACCGGATATGGCCTGGAAGAATACCTCACCGATGCAAAAACAAAAGAGATCATAGACCAGATCATATTGCCCGAATTTAAACAAAGCGATTTTTACGCTGGATTAGACAAGGGTACAACCGCAATTTTCCAGGTTCTCAACGGAACTTTCAAAGGCGCGCCCCAAAGAAGATCAGGTGGCGGTATTCCTGCCAGAGCCATCATCTTCCTGATTCTCTTTATCATCATTATCATTTCCATGATCAACAAAAGAGGAGGCCGGGGAGGCCGTGGTGGTCGCAGAGGAAGAAGCCTGTTATGGGATGCTGTTATACTTAGCTCACTCGGCCGGGGAAGCTTTGGCGGAGGCAGTTCCGGAGGTGGATTTGGTGGCGGCGGAGGCTTCGGTGGAGGTTTCGGCGGCGGCGGCTTTGGCGGTGGAGGTGCCGGAGGAAGCTGGTAGAAGGAAATCGGTAGTCTGTAGACTTAGACTTTAGAAAAATATTTTATAAAGAAAAAGCCCTCGAAAATCGAGGGCTTTTTTTGATCTTGTATTTTACACTGAACCGCTTAAGGCTTATCACTTAAGACTTAGCTCTTAAGAAACCGCTTTTAGCTTGCTCATCGTAGATTTGTTCAGCTTATCCTGGGCGTATTCCTGATCTACAACCAGTTCTCCCTCGCCGCTTTCCGGAAGTTCAAACATGGCATCGGTTAAAATAGCCTCGCAGAGAGAACGCAATCCACGTGCACCAAGCTTATATTCTACCGCTTTATCAACGATATAATCAAGTGCATCTTCGGTGATATCAAAATCGATCTCATCCATTTCAAACAATTTTTTATACTGCTTGATAATTGCATTTTTCGGTTCTGTAAGAATTGCTCTTAAAGTATCCCGGTCCAGCGGATTCATATAGGTCAAAGCTGGCAATCTCCCAATGATCTCGGGGATAAGTCCAAATTCTTTCAAATCCTTCGGAATGATATATTTTAGCAGATTTGTTCTTTCTATTGAATCCTCACTTTTGGAAGCGCTGAAACCTACCGCCTGCATATTCAATCGTTTGCTGATGATCCTTTCAATACCATCAAAAGCTCCTCCGGCAATGAATAAAATATTTTCGGTATTTACTTCGATGAATTTCTGGTCGGGATGCTTACGTCCTCCTTTTGGCGGAACATTTACCGTAGTGCCCTCGAGAAGCTTCAGCAAAGCCTGCTGAACACCTTCTCCCGAAACATCACGGGTGATCGATGGATTATCGCTTTTGCGGGCGATCTTATCAAGCTCATCGATGAAAACAATCCCTCGCTGAGCCTTATCGGTATTATAATCGGCTGCCTGAAGCAAGCGGGTTAAAATCCCTTCTACATCTTCACCTACATAACCAGCCTCGGTAAGCACCGTGGCATCAACAATTGCCAAAGGCACATTCAACATTCTTGCAATGGTACGTGCCATAAGAGTTTTACCCGTACCGGTCTCACCAACCATCACAATATTACTTTTCTGAATTTCCACATCATCATTGCTTTCGGGCTGTAACAATCGTTTGTAATGATTGTAAACCGCCACAGAAAGAACCTTTTTGGTTTCCTCCTGCCCTATGATATATTCATCCAAAAAAGCTTTTATAGCTTTGGGTTTGCTCAGCATAAGATCGGAAGAAAGCTCTCTGGCCTCTCCCTGCCTGGATTCTTCCACAACGATCCCGTGCGCCTGTTCGATACAGCGATCACATATATGAGCATCCAGTCCTGCAATAAGCAGATTGGTTTCAGGTTTTTTTCTCCCGCAAAAGGAGCATTCTAGATCTTCTTTCGCCATTTTGTCGTTTTTCACTAGTTTCTAACAAATTAGAAAAAGCAAGTTACAATTTATCCTTCTCTCTTTAAAACTTCGTCGATCATTCCGTATTCTTTGGCTTTTTCAGCCTTCATCCAGTAATCACGATCACTGTCTTCATGCACTTTTTCATAAGACTGCCCGGAATGTTTGGCAATGATCTTATACAATTCTTCCTTAAGGGTTAAAATCTCGCGGGCGGTGATCTCAATATCACTTGCCTGGCCCTGGGCTCCTCCCATAGGCTGATGGATCATCACGCGACAATGAGGAAGTCCGCTTCGTTTACCTTTTTCCCCTGCACAAAGCAGTACGGCACCCATAGAGGCGGCCATTCCTGTACAAATCGTAGCCACATCGGGTTTTATAAACTGCATGGTATCATAGATTCCAAGACCGGCATAAACACTGCCTCCCGGTGAATTGATATAGATCTGAATATCTTTACTTGCATCGGTACTTTCAAGAAACAGCAGCTGTGCCTGCACGATATTGGCTACCTGATCGTTGATCGCGGTCCCAAGAAAGATGATTCTGTCCATCATCAATCTAGAAAATACATCCATTGCCACGGCATTCATCTGGCGTTCCTCGATGATATTAGGGGTCATCCCCACCGGTACCATACTACTTATGATCTTATCGTAATAGTTGCTGTTCACTCCATGATCTGAAACAGCATATTTTCGAAATTCTTTTCCGTAGTCCATTTATTTTTTTGTTTTCTAAATCTTAATAAAATTCGGTCAAAAACCAAAAAAGGCGCTACCCTTTTTTGTGAGTTAACGCCTTAAAGATAGATAATATATCGTAAAAAGGCTTACTTATAAATCTCTTTCACAAATTCTTCGTAAGTCACTTCTTTTTCGTCGAATTTCATATTCTCTTTATAAAAATTCAACAACTTTTCGTTCATCAATTGCTCTGAAAGCCTCTTGGCTTCATCCTGGTTTGAAAGGATCCTTGCGGCGATATCATCCAGCTCTTTCTGAGAGGGATCAGTTTGTCCAAATTGAGCCATTTGCTGTTTGATCTTATCGGTTGCAAAAGCCTTCAGATCTTCGAAATTCACATTAAGCTCATTGTCATTCACAATTTTCCCTTCGATCAACTGATAACGAAGCCCTTTTTCGCTCTTTTCATATTCTTCCTGAGCCTCTTCTTCGGTCATTGGTTTTTCACCAACGGTCTGTATCCATTTTTGAAGGAATTCCTTCGGAAGCTCAAAATCGGTAGCTTCGATAAGCGCTTCGGTCACATCATTCATCAATTGCTGATCACTCTGCTGCTGAAACTGCTTTGCGGCGTCTTCTTTAATTTTTTCCTTCAGTTCAGTCACGCTTTTCACCTTATCCTTACCAAAAAGTTTATCAAAAAGTTCCTGATCAAGATCAGCCAGTTCTCTTTCATTTATTTCTGAAACGGTGAATTCTACTTCAATATTCAGATCATGAGCGCGGTCGTGCTCAATATCCAGGTGATTGATAAGCGCGTGATCATCTTCAAAAAGATTTTTTGTTTTAAGACTGATGCTATCTCCTACTTTAGCGCCCAAAAATTTCTCCAGGTTCTTCTTTCCTTTTATATTTTCAAGTTCGATGGAGGTTTCGTGCTCAATTCCTTCTTCTTCATTTTTAAAAGTTCCTGCAACGGTATCCCCTTCCTCTACAACATCTTTAGATTTTAGTTTTCCGTATTGCTTCTGAATATTCTTAATTTGATCACTGACCATTTTCTCATCGGCAACAATGTTATATTTGGTAACGGGTTTCTTAAGATCAAGGTTTACGTCAAATTCTGGAGCAAGACCTAATTCAAATTCAAAAGAGTAATTATCAGTATCCCAGTCAAAATTTTCCTGTTCCTTAGGTATAGGATTCCCAAGAACGTCAAGTTTTTCTTCTGTCAGGTATTTATTAAGACTATCCTGAAGCAGTTTGTTCACCTCATCTACAAGAACGGCCTTACCATACTGCTTCTTTACCATTCCCATAGGCACGTGACCTTTTCTAAAACCGGGAATATTGGCATTCTTACGGTAATCTTTTAATATTTTGTCTACTTTGCCTTCATAATCTTCCTTGGCGATATCTACCTTAACTACCGCGTTTAACTCATCAATATTCTCTCTGGTAATATTCATTTTGATCTGTTATAAAAAATTGGAGTGCAAAATTACATAAAATTCAAAAGCATACAAAGTTTCAAATTGTTGAAATTCAGCATTTCTAATCAGATTTGATCATTGAGTGCACGATACTCTGAAAAAGAGATAGTAAAAGACTAAAAATAATAGCGATAAACCAGCCGTCAACATCAAATCCCTCCACAAAACCGTCGGCTATAAATATAATGATGGCATTGATCACCAACAGGAATAATCCCAGTGTTAAAATGGTGACCGGCAGGGTAAAAAGTACGAGAATAGGTTTTACCAGAAAGTTGAGAATTGCCAGTACCAAAGCCACTATAATGGCGGTCCAGTAATTTTCAACAGTCACACCCGGGAGCAGCCAGGCCAGAATTACAACAAACATTCCCGTCAACAGCAATCGAATTATAAACTTCATAACTATTAGATTTTCGGTTAATTAACCTGTTCTACGAAAGTGATTTAAAATTTCACTTAAGCAGTAAAAATGCAAAAAAATAGCCGGGAAGTTCCCGGCTATTCTAAATTTTATGTGAATTTTAATATTACTGTGTATTCTGGTCCAGAGTCACGGTGTTGTATTCTCCTACGTTGACTTTTGGAACCTCGGCAGCATATTGCGCATTGATCTCGGCAATGATCGCATTGGCCATAACCGCATTTCCACGCGGAGTTAAATGAATTCCATCCAGTGAAAAAGCACCTCCGGTCACGAATGTCGAATTGATATTGCCGCCATCGAATGAGATTCCTCCCGCTTGCAACTGATTAAGCAGCGCATTGGCATCTACATAACCAAGGCCGTAAGCATCGGCGATATTTTTAATCGAAGTATTATAAGCGGCAGTAGCTTCCTCTATCAGTTCCTGTTCCTCGGAAGTGAGTACATATTGATCGGCTAAAGGAACAGAAACTCCGTTTACCAGCATTGGATTATCGTTAACAGTAGACCCTATAAAAGAGGCTGAGGTAAGCGGAATAAGATCTGAAGTGTTTGCCTGACGCAACTGGCTCAGCAATCCGGCAGTTTGCGCGTCCAGGTTGAAAGGTTCTCCCATAAGAATACTTGCCAGCGGAGTAAGATCTTCGTCAACGATAGTCACAAAATTCCCTTCTCCGGCAGCGAAAGATATTTTCCTGCTATCGGCTTCAGCCTGAGTAATCACCTGGGCCTGAACCATTGCAGGCAAAATTTGTGTATTGTAAGCGCCGAATTGTGTATTTAAAGCACCGGCAGTTGCAGCATCCAGCGGCACAGGATTTACAGGCACCACGTTAAAGAAAGGAATTGATGAAACATTTGGAATATTTATCAACACTCCTTCAGCTCCTGCCCCATCTTCTCCGGCAAGATTGCTCACGATCTGGTCATATACATATGCAAAAGCATTGGGATCTGTGATGTCATTCTCATTATAAGCCGTGAAATCGGTATTATTTTTCTGATAAATTCCTGCCCCTCCCGATGTGGCAAAAGAAAGAACATCATTATTTCCGATCCAAAGCGTAAAGAAAGTAGGCATTTGCGCCACCGCATCAGCAACCACAGAAGTATTATCAGAAGTGGCAAATCTGGCAAAATAAGGATTTGCCATCCCCGTAGCCACGGCTCCCAGGTTTCCATAGCCCTGAGCCAGCAGGTGGTATGATTTTGCTCCCGGCACTCCCATATTTCCAAATGGGGCTTCCAATCTGTTGGTAACTTCGGTGGTTGGCGTAGCATTAAGTCTTACCGGTAAAGGCCCATCGGCACCTACGCTCAGTACGTAACGGGTAGCCGCGACCTGATTTCCTCCGTAAAGCAATCCTCCAAAATCGTCTTCAACAAGAGGCTGAGTAAATTCTTCGGTCTCCTGGACTACCGCAAATTTTTCGGCTAAAAGATTAGGATAAGAATTCAACTGACCGCTGCGGTAAAGCGCACCATCGGCGTAACCGGCAGTTAGCGAATTCCCAAGGGCAACATAATTTGAAAAATTAGCTTCACCGTTGCTGTAAAAGCCTTCCTCTTCAATAGAATTCTGAAGTTCGGGCTCACAGGAAACAAGGCCCAATGCCAGAATTCCGGATAATAGAATATATTTTTTCATTTTACTTGTAATTAAATTTTAATGGTTACACCCAAACCAGGAACAAAAGCACTCGATTTATAGGTTCCTTCAAAAGGTACATTCTGACCGTTTTCCTGATAATAATCATAAGATTCATTGATCTCTTCAAAACGGCTGTAAAGGAAAGAGGCGTCGATCGCCACGCGATCGCTTACATTTATGCTAAGCCCCCCGGTAAAATTGCTGGAATCATTTCGGGGAGTTTCAGGAGCAAAATATCCTGACTGCACCGGAGACTCATCAAAATAGTAACCGGCTCTCAGGGTAAAGGTTTCATTAGCGGTATACTGAAGTCCGAAACGATAGATAGATGCGTCTTCATAATTCCTTGGGTTTTTAGAATCGGGAATATTAGGATCGGCGAAATCGATATCCAAAGACTCATAAGTACCCCAAAAAGTCCTGTTGTAGTCAAAGGCAAAAAGCCATTTATCATCTAACTGGTAAGAAACCCCTACCGTAAGTTCAGCAGGCATGGGTAATTCGGCATCAAAAGTGGTATCGTTATATGGAGTTAATGGTGAATTAGGCACATTTTGAAAATCAGCACTTCCTCCTTCAGCTTTCAAATCGATCTCTGAACGGTAGTTCACCCCAATGCGAAGACTGTCTATGGGACTGTACATGATCCCGGCCGACCAGCCAAAAGCGCTCACGCCGCTGGCATCTACCGTCACATTCGCCCTGTTCCCCTCAAGATCGGTAAGGCTTCGGTTGAGATTTCGGTTAAAATTCACTGCTCCGTTTGCATAAATAGGTCCTGCTCCAATCGAAAGATCATCGGTGATCTTATAGGAAGCCAGCGCCTGCACATAAATTGCCTGGAGTTCAATATTATTCACGAGATGGGAGCCGGCCCAATCCTGAGGCCATTCCACACTACTTCCGTAAGGAGAATAGGCTGCAAGGCCCAGGGTGAATTTATCACTCAATTTATAAGAAAAATAAGCATAAAAAGGAGTTCCCACCGGACTATCGGTCCTGGCCATTTCACCATATTCAGTATTTTGCCAGACCACATCAGAGAATACCGCGCTCACCCCAACGGCAGCATTGACCTTGTTTTCAAGATATACCAAACCCGCAGGGTTGAAGAATGCCAGCTCGGCATTATTAACCACGGCCACGCCGGTATGTCCCATCGCCAGCGAACGCTGACCCTGAAGACTCACTCTATACCCTCCGGCATAGGCCATGACTGTGGCCAAACCAAAAAGGCCAAGTAAAAATAGTCTTTTCATAATTCAAAAAGGATTTAATTCGATAAGTGTTAAAATAAGAAGCCTAATATTAGAAGAAATTACATAGTATGCAACAAAAGTAGTGAATTTATTATGTACGCATAATAAATTTAGAAAGGTTTTAAACAAACTGCTTTACAGCCTCAAAAAACTCATCACTTTTCTCAGCATGAACCCAATGCCCAGCTCCTTTTATTCCCACAATAATAGCCTTAGGAAAATGTTTCTTGATCAGTTCACGATCTTCGGAAAGGATGTAAATAGATTTCCCACCTTTAATAAAAAGCGTGGCACCATCATAGGTTAATTTTCCTTCCAGAGCAGCCCCAATATTTTCGATATTCGCCTTCAGGGCCGGAAGGTTCAGTTTTAAAGCCAGTCGGTTTTTGTTTTTCCAGTAGAGATTTTTCAATAGAAAAAGCCGTACCCCCGTTTCCTTTATATAATTCTCAAGCAAATCTTCGGCTTCTCCACGTGAAGAAAGATTTGCCTCTTCCAAAGCGGTAAGGCCTTCCAAAATCTGCTGGTGATGCGGGGCGTAATATTTGGGTGCTATGTCAACAATAATCAGTTTTTCCACAAGGGATGGCTGCTGGCAGGCAAAAAGCATGGCGGTTTTACCTCCCATGGAATGCCCCATCAAAATGATATTTTCAAGCTTATGTTCCTCACAATATTCTTTTAGATCATCGGCCATCAATTCATATGAAAAATCATCGCTATGCGGACTCTTTCCGTGATTTCTCTGATCGATCAAATGCACCTCAAAGCCTTCCTTGGAAAACTGCTTTCCAAGAGTTTTCCAGTTATCGCCCATTCCCAAAAAACCGTGCAGAATTAGAAAAGGTTTTCCTTTTCCTAAAATATTAGAATGAAGTTTCATCTACTTCAGTAGTTTTAAATATTGCTGAATAGTTTTTTCCAGCCCCAAAAAAAGAGCCTCGGCAATAAGTGCATGGCCAATGGAAACCTCATCTACATAAGGCACCTGTTCCCGAAAGAACTTGATATTATCCAGTGAAAGGTCGTGGCCAGCATTGATCCCCAGTCCTAATTCGTGGGCGAGCCGGGCACATTCAGCATAAGCCTTTGCCGCGTTCTTATCGCCTTTGGCATAATCTACCGCAAATTGTTCGGTGTAAAGTTCGATACGATCGGTTCCAGTTTCCGCGGCGCCTTCTACCATTTTTTTATCAGGATCTACAAATATCGAGGTGCGAATTCCGTGAGATTTAAAGTCGGCAATCACTTCCTTTAAATAATCGCGATTTTTCAGGGTATCCCAGCCCGCATTAGAAGTAATGGCATCTTCGGCATCTGGCACCAGGGTCACCTGAGCAGGCTTCACCTCATGCACCAGATTCTTAAAATCCTGAATGGGTTTTCCTTCGATATTAAATTCTGTGGTGAGAACTGGTTTTAGCTGACGTACATCATTATATCGAATATGCCTTTCATCGGGTCGCGGATGAACCGTGATTCCCTGCGCTCCAAAAGATTCAATTTTCTTCGCCGCTTCTATCACATCGGGCACATTTCCTCCGCGGGCATTTCTGAGGGTTGCAATTTTATTAATGTTTACGCTTAATTTCGTCATTCTGCCTTCTTTTGATAACAAAAATACAAAGTGTATCCTGCTTCATTGAATTTTATTTTGATTAATTTGCAGAAAAGCACAGGAGATTATGAGTATGACAGAATATATTTTAAATGACGTGGAAATCCTGGATATTTCTGAAAAAATCGGGAATGTGCAGAAGCTTTTTAATCAGCTTACCTATACACATCTTCCTGTAAAGGAAAATGATAGTTACGCGGGCTGCATTTCAGAAAATGATATTCGCTGTTTTGAAAGCGAGAAAACTCTGGATGACTATCGTTATGCCCTGGAAGGTTTCTTTGTAAGGGAAAATAACTACTGGCTTGACAGCCTGGAAGTTTTTGGACAAAATGACACCAATATTCTTCCGGTTTTAAATGAGGAAAATCAATATCTGGGATACCTTGAGTTGAGCGAGATCATTACGCTCTTTAAAGAAACTCCTTTTCTAAATGAAGCTGGAAATATCCTGGTGGTCGAGAAAGCTTTTAAAGATTACTCCTTCAGTGAAATCAGCCAGATAGCCGAATCGCATAATGCACATATCCTGGGCGCCTTTGTTTCACAGATTGAAAACGATATGGCGCAAATCACGCTGAAGGTAAGTCCTTTGCATATGAATGAGATCATCCAGGCTTTTCGCAGATACGGCTATATCATCATTTCGGAACACCAGGAAGACAGTTTCAATAAAAACCTAAAAGAACGCTCCAGGTATCTCGACAAATACCTGAATATATAATTATGAAAATAGGCATATACGGACAGTTTTACCACCCAAACGCCGCCCGTTATATCGGCCAGCTCCTTGAGTTGCTGGATAAAAAGAACATTGATGTTCATATTGAAGAGGAATTCCTAAAGCTGATCCATAACAATAAGACCATTGAAAAAGATTACAAGCATTTCAATGCTTTTGAACAGCTGGACAGGTCGTTTGATCTTTTTATGTGCATTGGCGGGGACGGAACAATTCTCAAATCAATCAATTATATCCGCGATCTCGATATTCCCATCGTAGGCATTAACACCGGCCGACTAGGCTTCCTGGCTACTATTCAGAAAGAAGAAATCGAAGATACGCTGGATGATATTCTGGAGAAAAAGTTCAGCCTTTCACCACGATCGGTGCTTACCATGCAGACCAATCCGAAAAGCCTGGATCCCGTTTTTTCTCATATTGCTCTGAATGAAATCGCGGTAAGCCGAAAAAACACCACGTCGATGATCACCGTAGATACCTGGCTGGATGATCAATACCTCACTTCTTATTGGGCCGACGGCCTTATTATAAGCACTCCCACCGGATCCACGGGTTATTCGCTGAGTTGTGGCGGTCCCGTAATTATCCCCGATACCGATTCGCTGGTCATAACCCCTATTGCCCCCCACAATCTCAACGCGCGGCCTTTGGTCATAAAAGACCACACCAAGATCAAATTAAAGGTTTCGGGAAGGGAAGATTCTCATCTTGTTTCTATGGATTCCCGAATTGCGAGCCTGCAAAATGATACGGAAATTATTATACAGAAAGCTTCCTACTCTATTAATTTTGTAGAACTTCGCCAGGACAGCTTCCTAAATACCCTGCGCAAAAAACTTCTCTGGGGTGAAGATAAACGGAACTAAGCAATAAAAAGACTCAAAAACTGTTTATACGTATGTACAAATCTGCCCAAATTATTGCAGAGCAAACATAATTGTTATATTTGCAAACTTTTGAAAACCTATGAAGCACCTAATCGCATTTGTAGTGATGGCATTTTTATCTACAGGCATGTACGCACAACAGTTTGAAGTGGGGGCTTTCGCCGGCGGTGCTAATTTCATAGGCGACGTGGGAAGAACGAATTACATCCTGCCAAATTCCCCGGTAGGCGGACTGCTTGCCAAATGGAACAGAAGCCCACGACACTCCATAAGGCTCTCGCTGCTATATGCCGAGATCAGTGCTGATGATACAAAATCTGATGATACGCGCAGGCAACAACGCGGTTACTCTTTTGATAATACCATTGCCGAAGCTTCTTTAGGCCTGGAATTCAATTTTTTTGAATTTGACCTTTCGGAACCCCTGCCACAAAGCACTCCCTATATTTATACGGGAATAACCTATTTTCGGGCAGATCATGTGTGGCTTAAGAACGGCAGAAACAACAACTTGGTAAATGAAGGCACCAACTGGGATTTCGCCATTCCCATGGTCATGGGATACAAAGAAGCAATCACCAGAGATATCATTGGCGCTATCGAAATTGGCGCACGCTATACATTTACCGATAATATAGATGGCAGCTGGCCCGAAGAATATCTGGGACGAAGAGAACCCGCCCTGGAATTTGGTAACCGCAACACGAACGACTGGTATGTTTTTACCGGAATTTCCTTTACGTTTACCTTTGGCCGTAAACCCTGTTATTGCTTTTAGATGAATTACAGAGAAAAAATCAATCCTGATAAATTACCCGCACACATAGCCATTATTATGGATGGCAACGGAAGATGGGCCAAACAGAAAGGATTTATGCGCGTCTCCGGTCACGAAGAAGGCACCAAGGCAGTTCGTGATGTTGTGGAAGGAGCAGCTGAAATTGGAGTGAAAAATCTTACACTTTATGCTTTTTCTACGGAAAACTGGAACCGGCCTAAACTTGAGGTAGATACCCTGATGAGACTTTTGGTCAATTCACTAAAAAAGGAGATCAAGACACTTGAAGACAACAATATCAGGCTGAATTCCATCGGAAACATCTCCAATCTTCCCAAAAAAGCACGAAAAGAATTAGATGAAGTTATTAAAAAAACTGCCGACAATAAAAGAATGACCCTTACTCTTGCGTTAAGCTACGGAAGCCGGGAAGAAATCACCCATTGTTTCCGGGAATTGATGAATAAAGTTAAAAGCGGAGAATTATCTGAAGATGCGGTTGATGAATCGCTTATAAATGAGCATCTTTACACCCGAAATTTGCCAGACGTGGATCTTATGATAAGAACCAGCGGCGAACAACGCATCAGCAACTTCCTTTTATGGCAGATCGCTTATGCAGAATTGTATTTTACGAAAATCTTATGGCCAGATTTCAGAAGGAATGATCTTTTTGAAGCCATATACAACTATCAAAACAGAGAAAGAAGATTTGGAAAAACAAGTGAGCAACTCAGTTAGTGCATCCATGACACGAAAGATATTTACCCTCTTTGCAATTTGTTTCATATTCAGTTTCGCCGCCAAAGCCCAGGGCTTACCACTGGGAGACGCCAAGAAATACACTATTGGAGATATCAAGGTAACGGGAACAACCACCTATAACGAACAAACCGTCATCGCTTTTACCGGCCTAAAGGAAGGAGAAGAGATTTATATTCCCGGCGATAAATTGAGTTCGGTCCTGAAAAAGTTATGGAAACTCGATCTTTTCAGCGACATCAATGTGTACATTACCGAAGTTCATGAGGGGAATGTGGCCGATCTCGAACTCGAAATCACTGAAGTTCCTGTACTGAATCTTGTAAAGATCAGCGGGGTCAAAAAGTCGGAAAAGGAGAAGCTTATCGATGAAAACGACCTTAAAAAAGGGGCGAAAGTCACAGAAAACCTTCTTACCACAACAAAAAATTACATAGAAAACAAATATCAGAAAGACGGTTACCTGAATAGTGATGTTGATATTCGAACCAATACAGTGCCCGACACTTCCGCGCAAAAAACCAACCAGGTGAATATGATCGTGGATGTGGATAAAGGAGATCGTGTGAAAATCGCAGATATCGATATTATCGGCAATGAAAAACTTTCAGATGCCAAACTTCGCCGAAGCCTGAAAAATACAAAGCAGAAGAATTTTTTCCGCTTCTGGAAGCGTTCTAAATTCGTTCGCAGCGATTACCAGGAAGACAAACAGGCGCTTATCAGTAAATACAAAGAAAATGGTTATCGTGACGCCCGAATCCTTTCCGATACCCTTATCAGAAAAGATGAAAAAACCGTCGCTCTTAAGATAAATGTGGAAGAAGGGGATCGCTATTATATTGGCGACATTGATTATTTAGGAAATGCGGCCTATTCAGATCGAGTTCTTGACCGCGTACTGGGAATTGAAAAAGGGGATGTTTATAACGGTGTTCTGCTTGATGAACGTATCACAGGCCGCGAACCCAACAAAAATTCCATCGCCAATCTTTACCAGAATAACGGGTATCTTTTCTCAAATATCGACCTTGTGGAAACCAATGTCAAGAACGATACCATCGACTTTGAAATACGTATCGTAGAAGGGAAGGAAGCTTATATCGATGAGGTTCGCGTTACCGGAAACGAAAAGACAAAAGATCATGTGATCTATCGTGAAATGAGAACCAAACCCGGGCAAAAATACAGCCAGGAAGCCGTGGTCGCCACCGTAAGAGAACTTGGACAGTTAGGATTCTTCGATGCCGAACAATTAAAACCTGAATTTATAGACCCGAATCCCAACGAAGGAACCCTGAGCCTGGAATACCAGGTAGTCGAAGCCGGAGCCAGCCAGATAGAATTACAGGGGGGTTATGGCGGAGGAGGCTTCATAGGTACCCTGGGACTTTCATTTAACAACTTCTCTTTGCAAGGACTTTTTGATAAGGATGCCTACAGGCCAGTTCCTATGGGAGACGGCCAGACGCTTTCGCTTCGAGCCCAGGCAAGTACCTTCTACCAAACCTACAGCCTTTCTTTCAGGGAGCCGTGGTTAGGCGGTAAGAGACCGGTGAGTTTATCTACTTCTTTCAGCTATACCAGGCAATTCCTCTATGATTATATCAATCGTGAAGCAGATAAAAGCCGTAGTTTTGATATTCTTGGAGTGAGTGTGGGACTGGCAAAACGTCTTACCTCTCCAGATCAATATGTAACGATCTCGAACGTGGTAGGTTTCCAGAGATATGAGCTTAATAATTACAACACCGGCTTATTTACCTTCGGAAACGGATTTTCAAATAACCTTTATTACCAGTTAGGAATCACCCGGGACAATACGGCGATCAATCCTATTTTCCCTACCCAGGGATCTAAATTTTCGATCACCGCAAAACTGACTCCTCCTTATTCTCTTTGGAACGGAGTGGATTATGCTAATCTGGATAATCTTTCGGAATACCAGTTGCGCGATGATAACGGCAATTTGGTCGATGAGAACGGAAATCGCGTAAGTCCTGAAAACTCAGTGGCCGACAGCGAAAAAGTTGATCAGAAAAAATATAACTGGCTCGAATTCTATAAGATCAAATTTGAAGGCACCTGGTATACCAACCTGGCAAGTTTTGGCCCCAGCAGCAATCTGGTGTTAAGGACTCATGCCGAATATGGCTTCCTGGGAGCTTACAACAGCGCACGGGGCGTGCCTCCTTTTGAACGTTTTTATCTTGGAGGTGACGGCCTTGGAGCCTATAGCCTTGACGGAAGGGAAACCATTCAGCTGAGGGGTTATCCCAACCAGTCGGTAGTTCCAATTGACCGCCCGGCAACTGCCCGGGATGACGGAGCGACCATTTACAACAAATATTCACTGGAACTCAGGTTCCCTATTACTCTTAAGCCGGCAGCTTCGATTTATGCCCTGTCATTTTTGGAAGCCGGTGCGTCTTTCGACAATTTTAGGGATTACAATCCGTTCCAGTTAAACCGTTCGGCAGGTGTTGGACTTAGAGTTTTTATGCCTACCTTCGGATTACTCGGAATTGATTTTGGTTATGGTTTCGATCCTGTGCTTGGCAAACCCGGCCCCAACGGATGGGAAACTCATTTTATCATAGGACAACAATTTTAAATTTGGCATGATATTTTCTATATTCGGATAAATGAAAAAAGGAATAATTTCCATAATGATCCTTCTGCTATGCACAGCCACAATTTCGGCACAAAAGAGCATTCGCCTGGGTTATATCGATATGGAATATATTCTTGAAAATGTTCCCGAATATCAGGAAGCGAAACAACAACTTGAAAACCGCGTCCAGGAATGGAAGAATGAAGCTGAAACAAAAATGCGTGCGGTGAATGACATGAAGACGAAGCTGGAAAATGAACGTGCACTCTTAACCACAGAGCTGATCGAGGAACGCGAGGACGAGATAAAATATATGGAAAGCCAGGCACTGAATTTCCAGCAGAAAAAATTCGGTCCGAACGGCGATTATATCAACCAGAAAAAACAACTGGTACGACCCGTGCAGGATCAGGTGTTCACAGCTGTTCAGGAAATCGCCAAAGTCAGAAATCTTGACTTTGTTTTTGACAGGACTTCAGATATTGGAATGATTTATGCAGATCAGCAATACGATGTGAGTGATCTTGTTCTGAGAACGATTAAAAGAACTGCAAATCGCCAGCAGCTGGAAGGGAAAAAGGAAATTTCAGAAATGGAAAAAGCCGAAGAAAGAACTCCCGAGCAGGACGAAGCGATCAGCGAACGAGAACAGCTCATTGAAGAACGAAAAAATGAAAGAGAAGCGCTTCTGGAACAACGCAAGAAAGAAAGAGATTCCATAAAGGCAGCACGCCAAAAGGAATTCGAAGAGCGACGGGCGAAGATCCTTGCAGAACGTCAGAAACGAACAGATTCCATTAAGAACCTAAGAGAAAAAAAGAAAGATACCATACAATAATTTTTTTTAAACCTTAATTAAACATTACGAAGAACAATGAAACAATTCAGAACACTTTTTATAGCTTTAGCTTTAATGATTGGCGCTACTGCTTTTACCAATGCGCAGTCTAAAATAGCTCATATTGCAACCCAGGAGCTTGTACAATCATTACCTGAATATAAGAGTGCACAGGAACAGCTTGATAAACTCGAAAAGACTTACGATGCTGAGATAAAAGATATGCTAAGCGAAGCTCAGAGCACCATGCAGCGTTATGAGGCGGAAGCCAATACCAAAACCGACGAAGAGAATCAAAAGAGAGCTACCGAACTTCAGGCCGCTCAAAGAAGAATTCAGGAACATAGTGCTCAGGCAAGACAGGATCTTCAGAAAAAAGAACAGGATTTGCTAAGACCAATTCTTGAAAAAGTTCGTACTGCCATCCAGAAAGTAGCAAGAGCAAAAGGCTTTGACTACGTATTGGATTCTACTACCGGAACCGGAGTATTACTGGCTGACGGCTATAATCTTATGCCCGATGTCAAAAAAGAATTAGGACTGTAATTTTTACAGATATAATCGATAATTTTAAAACTGCGTGCGAATTCCGTACGCAGTTTTTATTTTTACAGCTATGAGCAAATCCCACGGGCCTATAGGCATTTTTGATTCGGGTGTTGGCGGCACCTCCATCTGGAAAGAGATTCACCAGTTATTGCCTGCGGAAGAGACCATCTACTTATCTGATAGTAAAAATGCTCCGTATGGCGAAAAGACCCAGGACGAGATCATCAGGCTCTCGATCAAAAATACCCGAAAGCTGCTTTCGGAAGGCTGTAAAATCATTGTGGTCGCCTGCAATACCGCCACTACCAATGCTATAGCAATCTTACGGGAAACCTTCGAGGTTCCTTTTATTGGTATTGAACCGGCGATCAAGCCTGCGGCTCTTCAAAGCAGGCATA
The DNA here is from genome assembly GCA_963741865.1 of uncultured Flavobacteriaceae bacterium. Taxonomy (GTDB): domain Bacteria; phylum Bacteroidota; class Bacteroidia; order Flavobacteriales; family Flavobacteriaceae; genus Christiangramia. Next base: position 417,804 of record CAVUJP010000017.1, on the reverse strand, counting down.
AAGCAATTGGCATCCTTGCGACCCGCGGAACGCTGGCGAGCGAACTTTTTGCGCGTACTTCAGAATTGTACACCAGCGACATTGATGTGATCGAGGTTGAAGGCCACGGTCTTGTGGAACTTATTGAAAATGGCCGGTATCATTCCGAAAAAATCAGAAAACTTCTGAAAGAGCTTTTAGAACCCATGCTGAAAGCGAAAATTGATTACCTGGTGCTTGGCTGCAGTCATTATCCATATCTTGTACCGGTTTTGAAGGAGATCCTTCCCCAGGAGGTTAGAATTATCGATTCCGGCGAAGCGGTTGCCAGGCAAACAAAAGCCGTTCTTGAGAAAAAAGGATTATTGAATTCTGAAGATTTTAAAGCGAAAAGACCTATATTTTATACTAATTCTGACATCAGGGTCTTATCAGAACTTATCGAAGCTGAAAAGAATAATTACAAAGTTTCTTACCTCGATTTTTAGTTATTCACCGCCGGACAGTGGCAATCATATCGCTGCCTGTTCTCCCCGAAATTATAGCCCAGAGTGATCTGATGAAAGCCATTATTGCTCAAAACCACCGAATTTAACTGGTAACTGAAGGTATAGCCAAAAATGAAATTTTTATAGCCTAATCCTACAAAAGGGGTGACATAGCGCAATTGTTGCCGTTTTACTGAATCTCCATTAGTGGTGTATTCGGCACCTTCAAAACTGTTGCGGTAAGATACTCCTCCCCATAATTTACCATTTTCAAGCTCATAATAAGCCTTCATATTCACATCAATAGCCATTTCATTGGTCGCATCGCGCATCTGGTATAAAATGGAAGGTTCAAAACTCCATTCATCATTGGGATTAAGGTCCAGCACATAACCTGCTGAAACAAGATATTTACGCATATTGCTGGGCACGGCATCAGAATAAAAAAGCTCACGATTTACCGAAAGCAGGTTCTTCGCTGTCAGGTGCAGGTAAAATTCATGATAAAAGTAAGAAAGGCCAATATCCATATTGGCGAAAATATCGGCGGGATCATCATTGCCAAGTAAAGGGTCATAACCCGTAAACCCACTAATATCGAGACGATGCTGAATAACTCCTGCGCTTATCCCGAAAGAAAGTTGATTTAGATCTGCGTTGCTCCGGGAGAACATAAGATGATAAGCAAAAGTGCCATAGGCTCCGAGCTTCGAAAAATTCCCGTTCTCATCCCTGAACAAAATCCCTCCTACTCCTATTCTGTCGGTAATTCGGGAATTTACGGCCAGGGTTTGTAAGTTGGGAGCATCCTTGACGTCGAACCACTGGGTTCTGGCGGTAAGCCTGATCTGGTCATAGTTCGAGGCTCCGGCCATCGAAGGATGGATGAGATAGAGATTATCGGTAAGGTAGTCAGAATAAGTCGGAATTACTTCCTGAGCTCTTAACCCGTTAATTTTACAGAAAAAAAACAGAATTAAAAGAAAAACAGAAATATTGACTTTATAAAAATAACCCCGAAGCCCGCAAAGGCTTATTTTAAAAGAATTCCTACAGTTCATAAAGGCTGTAAATATATGTATTAGCTTGTTTTTCTTTAGTATTTTTGCCAAAAATTTAGAGATGAAAAACTTTTCTATAAATATTATCCCCACCAATAAACCACAGATTGTCAAATTTGAGGCTAATAAGTTTCTGACGAGGCACGAGAATTTCCAGTTCAGCAATATTGATGAAGCTAAGAATTCTCCCATCGCCCAACAACTTTTCTATCTGCCCTTTGTTAAAACGGTATATATCGCCCAGAATTTCATAGCCATAGAAAAATATGATATCGTCGAATGGCAGGAAGTGGAAAATGAGGTGGCAGAACAGATTGAAAACTACCTGAATAAAGGCGGTGAGATCATTAAAGAAGAAACTGCCCGCAAAGGAAATATTCCGGTTACGGTTTATGCCGAAATGACTCCCAATCCGGCGGTGATGAAATTCGTTTCCAATAAAAAACTGGTTTTACAGCCCTGTGAATTTAAAAATATCGATGATGCCAAAAATTCACCCCTGGCACAAAGCCTTTTTCATTTTCCGTTCGTGAAGGAAATCTTTATCGATGAGAATTATGTTTCGGTACAAAAATATGAAGTTGCCGAATGGGATGATGTGACCATGGAACTGCGAGAATTCATTAAAGATCATTTACAACAGGGAAAAGAAGTGGTGACCGGTGAAACCGCCTCTCCTAAAAAAGACGCAGTTGATTCGGAAAAATCTGAAACTAAGTCACAACCGGAATTCAATGATCTGGATGACACTTCGCAGCAGATTGTGGCAATCCTGGATGAATATATTAAGCCGGCCGTAGCCAGTGACGGTGGGAATATCCTTTTTGAAAGCTATGATTCCGAAAGCAAAACGGTTAAAGTGGTGCTTCAGGGAGCCTGCAGCGGCTGCCCTTCTTCTACTATGACTCTGAAGAACGGGATTGAAACAATGCTCCGAGACATGATGCAGGACCGTGTACAATTTGTGGAAGCCATCAACGGTTAAAAATAAAAAAATCCCTTCGCGGGATTTTTTTTATTTCTAGTATGTTGTACTTCTGGCTTCATTATAGAACTCCTGAAACAGCTGCAGCAAACCCATTGTAGAGCTGATAAGATCTTTAGTTTCCAATAACATTCCAAAGTAGAGTTTCGTATTCTTCGGGCTTGTTTCAGAAGTGCGTATCCTGGTGATCTGTTTCTGAATAAGCTCGCTTACATAATCGAGCAGTTGCTGTTTTTCATTAAGAATGCCGTCAATATTTCCGAATTCATGATTATCAAAGGTCTCTTCAATTTCATCAAAGAGGATCTGCATTTTTTCATCTACCTTCTTTAAATCCCGAATCTGATTAAATTTTAGGTTCTTATGGTTATTATGAACATGGTTATAGCTGTTTCGGGTAATAAAACCAATAGACTGCACCATGTCCTGTAAATAATCGATCGTGAGTATGTAAAATTTACTGGCCTCCACCGAGTCTTCTTCAAGCGATTTGATAAAATAGAAGATATTTCCTTTTAACTCATCCACATCGGCTTCGAGTTTTTCAATTTTCTTATAGCTTTTCTTCAGTTTACTTAGATCGTAATAACCTAAATGATCTACGGTTTTCGTATACATCTTATTGATTCCCCTGATCACATTCGAGATGTTCTCAGAAGTTTCAGAAGTGATCTCATTAATTGTTATGATATCACTGCGATTGAATCTTTTTCTATTCTTTTCTTCCTTGGCTTTTCGCGAATGTATAATCCCACTCCTTACCACGACCACCAGTGCAATAATGATCAGTACGGCGAGGGCGACCATCCCTCCAAAATAGATGATTGCTCCAAAAATAGCCGCGGCAGTAAAAGCGACTATCGCGGTCACAAACCAGCCTCCTATCACATTCAAAACCCCGGCGACCCTGTAAACCGCACTTTCGCGATCCCAGGCCCTATCGGCCAGCGAAGAACCCATTGCCACCATAAAAGTCACGTAGGTGGTAGATAAAGGCAGCTTAAGGCTCGTCCCTAAAGAAATAAGTACACTTGCCACCACCAGGTTGACCGATGCCCTCACCATATCAAAGGCGGGCGCATCAATGCGTTTACTTCGCACATGTTGTACGGGCTTATCAAATTTTCTTTCAATACGATGTTTCATTGAATCGGGCAGAACCGCTGTAATCGCATTTCCAAATAAAACCGAATATCTTACGATTCCCCGGGAAAGGAAATTGGGTTCAAAACGCTCTACTCCTTCTCCCTGTCTTGCAAGATTAATTCCTGTATCAACTACCGATCTCGCTTTACTTGAAAACCATAAGGTAGCCACCATCACACCGCCGGCAAGGATGAGAAGCAATTCAGGCGTGGGGACACTTCCAGAGAGACCTTCCATCAGGAAATTAGAAGGTAAAGCTCCGGTTGCTTCATAAGCCGCATGCCATAAATTAAAAGACTGCCATGCCGCAATAGGCACCCCGATAAAGTTTACCAGATCATTCCCTGCAAAAGCAAGTGCCAGTGCAAAAGTACCAATCACAATAATAACGCGAAGGATATTAGCTTTGAATACGCTCATTACCAGCTGAGAGATCAGGGTGAAAATCACAAATCCGATCCCCACGATAAGCCAGGTATGCGTATTCACGAACTCATTAAAAGAATCTGAAACAAAGGGAATACTTTTCATTCCTTTGATAAGGATAAAATAAAGAATCGCGGTCAGGGAAAACCCGCCAAAAAGAGAACCCACATATTTCATTTTTCTTTCATACTGAAATGAGAAAATAAGTCGGGATATATATTGCACTATGGTACCCACTACGAATGCGATCACCACCGCAAGAAGAATTCCAGCAATAATTTCGGTGGCTTTAGAAGTGTTGATATAGCCGCCAAGCATTCCCAGATCTCCATCGGTCTGGGTGTAAATTTTAATTGCTGCCATACTAACAGCCGCTCCCAGTAACTCAAAGACTATAGAAACGGTTGTTGAAGTAGGTAAACCCAGGGAATTAAAGAAATCCAGCAATAACACATCGGTGATCATTACCGCCATAAAGATGATCATGATCTCTTCAAAATAAAATTCACCAGGCATAAAAATGCCTTTACGGGCTACTTCCATAAGTCCGCTGGAAAAGATGGCTCCCACGGCTACACCCAGGCTCGCCACAATCATTATGGTTCGCATGGAAACGGCTTTCGAACCGATCGCCGAATTCAGAAAATTAATGGCATCATTGCTCACGCCCACTACCAAATCTGTGACAGCCAAAGCAAAAAGCGCCACCAGCATCACGATATAAATGTCTTCCATAGCCTGTTTAATTATCAACGAGCAAAAATGTAGGTTTTTTTAGAGATATGTCAGGTACTAAAGTTATTAAAAGATTAATAAATTAAGGGAAATGAGCCTTTTAGTACAGATTAATTACCTTTATAGGTCCTCCTGAAACCAAAATCTCCTAAATTTTCTTTTATGAATGAAAAACGCCAACATACTAATGAACTCATACATGAAAGCAGTCCTTACCTGTTACAACATGCCCACAACCCGGTGAACTGGCATGCCTGGAAGGATGCTGTGCTGGAACAGGCTCAAAAAGAGAAAAAACTCCTGCTCATCAGCGTGGGGTATTCTTCCTGCCACTGGTGCCATGTGATGGAAAAGGAAAGTTTTGAAGATAAAGAGGTCGCAGAAATCATGAATTTTAATTACATCTGCATCAAAGTAGATAGGGAAGAAAGGCCTGATATCGATCAGGTCTACATGAATGCAGTGCAGGTAATGACCGGCAGCGGCGGCTGGCCGATGAATATTGTGGCCCTGCCCGATGGCCGCCCGGTTTGGGGAGGCACTTATTTCAGAAAAGAACAGTGGAAAGCCGCTCTCACACAAATCGCCGAACTTTATCAAAAAGAACCTCAGCAGTTATTAAGTTATGCCAGCCGGCTGGAACAGGGTCTCAGGCAGCTCGATCTTGTTGAATTGCCCGAGTCTGAAAAGGATTTTCATCGGGATTTCTTCCTGCCCTTAATTGAAAAATGGAAACGAAAATTTGATCTCATTAACGGCGGCAGAAAAGGCGCCCCTAAATTCATGATGCCTTCAAACCTCCAGTTCCTGCTTCGATATAGTTATCATACTGCTGATGAAAAAGTGAGGGATTATTGCCTGCTCAGTCTGGAGAAAATGGCCTGGGGCGGACTTTTTGATCCCATAGGCGGCGGATTTTCCCGCTACTCGGTTGATGAAAAATGGCATATCCCGCACTTCGAAAAAATGCTCTATGATAATGCCCAGCTCATAAGCCTTTATGCCGAAGCCTATAAATTAAGTGGAGAAAATCTATATCGCGAGATCATCGAAAAAACGCTGAGTTTCATCATTAGGGAAATGACCGGTGAAAATGGGGCATTTTACTCTTCTTTTGATGCCGACAGTTTAAATGAGCAGGGAAAATCTGAAGAAGGCGCTTTTTACGTCTGGCGAAAAAAGCAACTGGAAAAACTTTTAAAAGATGATTTTGAAATTTTCAGCGACTATTTCAACATCAATTCCTTCGGAAAATGGGAAGCCGACAAATATGTCCTTATCAGAAGTAAAAGCGACGCTGAAATTGCCGAAAAAGCTGGTATTTCAGAAGAAAATCTTTCAGAAAAAAAGAAAAAATGGCTGAAGCTGCTTTTTGAAGAAAGAGAGAAAAGGCAAAAACCTGGCCTGGATGATAAAATTCTCACTTCCTGGAACGCCATGATGTGCAGCGGTTTTGCCCGTGCTTCTCAGGCTCTGGGAGAAGAAAGTTATTTAAAAACCGCCAAACAGAACATGAAATTCCTTTTAAAAGAACTTCGTCGGCAGGATGGGCGGCTCTTTCATACTTATAAAAATGGAAAAAGCAGTATAAACGGATATCTGGAAGATTATGCCTTTGTGATCAAAGCCTTACTCGATCTTTATGAAACCTGTTTTGATGAGGAATATCTTTCTTCTGCAAAGGAACTCCTGGAGATCGTTGAAAAAGATTTTACCAATAAAAACAGCGAACTCTTTCGCTTTACTTCCGCTTTAGACCGGCCGCTAATCACGAATCCGGTGGAGACCAACGACAATGTGATCCCTGCTTCCAATTCGGTGATGGCAAAGAATTTTTTCAAAATGGGAAAATTGATGGGGAAGTCAGATTATATAGAAAAAGCAGAAAACATGTTACACAGCCTTCAGCAAAGGATTCCTGAATATCCCGATTCTTATTCCAACTGGCTGGATTTGATGCTAAACCTCACCTATCCGTACTACGAAGTGGCAGTGACAGGTCCTGAAGCTTTGGAAAAGACTTCTTTTTTTCAGCAAAAATATCTTCCGAATATTATACTGGCGGCTTCAGAAAAAGATTCAGAAATTCCAATTTTAAAAAAACGCTATAAGAGAAATGAAAATCTTATTTACGTATGTAAAAACGGAAGTTGTCAGCTGCCCGTTTCTTCAGAATCTGCTGCAATTGCCCAAATTCAGGAAGTTTAACAAAAATTATACATTTGTTAAAAGCTAATTTTTTACAATTAAAGCTGATTTTAAATTATCAATAGAAATTTATGGAACAATTAAATGATTTTGGGGATATCGCTAAAGAATATGCCAACAAATTTGTTGATTACCTGCCCACACTTATAGGAGCAATTCTCCTGCTGATCGTTGGTTTATGGGTGATCAAGCTTATTGTAAAATATCTTGAAAAATTCTTTGAGAAGAAAGATTACGATGAAACCCTTGAAATTTTCACCCTTAACGCCATGAGATGGGGGCTGAAAATTCTTCTTTTTGTGCTGGTGATTACACAGCTGGGAGTTGAAAGTGCCTCACTGGTGGCCGCCATTGGTGCCGCCGGACTTGCCATTGGCCTTGCCTTACAGGGCTCACTGGCCAACCTTGCAGGAGGGGTTCTGATCATCGTGCTAAAACCTTTTAAAATTGGAGACTGGATAGAAGCCCAGGGAACTTCGGGAAGTGTGGTGGAAATTTCGCTTTTTTATACCAAGATCAACACCTTCGGAAATCAGCGTGTGGTAATTCCAAACGGTGAGCTCAGCAACAACAATATTACCAACTACAGCTTCAACGACACACGACGTGAAAACCTAACTTTCGGAATTTCTTACGATGACGACATCAAAAAAGCCAAGGAAGTTCTTACCAATCTCGTGAAAGAACAAAAAGACATACTGGAAGAGCCTGCTCCACAGATCATTGTTTCAGAACTTGGGGACAACTCCGTGAACTTTTCTATGAGATATTTCGCGCCCAACAGCGTTTTCTGGGATCTTCACTGGTATATGATCGAGGAAGGCAAGATACGACTGGAAGAGGCAGGAATGACCATTCCATATCCTCAAAGAGATGTATATCTTTATGATCAGACGAAAATGAGCGGGACAAAGTTAAAATCGGAATAGATTTTAACCGGCAATAAAATCCTTCAGGTAATAAGGTTCAAAATAAGCGGCATCTTCGGTGTCGCTTTTTTGATATTTAGCCTCGGCCATCTCTCCCATTTCCTTTACGGAAGGAAACTCCTGTTTATGGTAAACGGCCTTGGAATGATGGCAGATCTCTTCAAATTTGAGCACACCATTTCCTATAAAATGCACTTCCTTTTCTGAAAGATATTTTTCAAAGGAATTTTCCTCCAGGACCTGGGCTTTAGTTTCGCGAACCTGTTTCAGCTTTTCATCAAAAACGGCCGAATAAACCTCCATTCTGCGGGCATCCAACATGGGGATGATATAGCCTTCTGAAATCTGAAGTTTTCGTGCAAGTAAATCGAGCGTAGGAATGGAAATAAGCGGAATGTTCAGGGAAAAACAAAGGCCTTTGGCAGCAGAAACCCCAATTCTTAAACCTGTATATGAACCGGGGCCTTTACTTACGGCTACGGCATCAAGATCTTCGGGTTTTAAATTAGCCTCTACTAACACCTCTTCAATGAACACATGCAGTTTTTCGGCATGGGAAAATTTCTTGTTATTATCTTCCCTTATCGCCTTAATTTCTCCATTTACCGCGATTCCCACTGAACAGTTGGTGGTCGCCGTTTCCAAACATAGAATTGTTGCCAAAATCAGAATATTAATCCGCGCTCTTTTCTTCGCCTTTTTGTTTCACTTCAATTTCGTCACCCGATTCCAGGTTTTTGGTCACGGTAGAATAAGGGCCGGTAATAACAACGTCTCCCTTTTCCAGACCCCTGGTGATCTCGATATTTGAGTCATCCTGGATTCCTGTTTTTACCACACGAAGTTTAGCTTTACTTCCGTCTTTTACAAATACGCACTCAAACTTTTCTTCCTCGGGATCTTCGGGTGTGGTGATAAGTGGTTTTTTACTGCTGGTGGTATCGCTCTTGATCACAATGGAACTGATAGGAACACCAAGCACATCCAGCTTTTTATTGGTTATAATATCAACCGTTGCAGTCATTCCGGGACGAAAAGGAGAATAATTATCAGGTTTTCCTTCCGTAAGATCACTATAAGATTCTTTCAAAATACGCACCTTCACCTTGAAATTGGTTACCTGATCTGTAGTAAGTCCATCGGCTGCGGTATTGGAAATTTCTGTTACCACTCCGCGGAATTCTTTTTTCAGATAAGCATCGACTTCAACAATGGCCGTATCTCCAACAGAAACCTTTACAATATCATTTTCGTTTACGTCAACTTCCACCTCCATATTGTCGAGATTAGCCACCCGCAGGATTTCGGTACCGGCCATCTGCTGGGTTCCTACCACTCGTTCTCCGAGCTCGGCATCCAGTTTGGAAATAGTGCCGTTCATGGGAGCATAAATATTGGTGCGTCCCAGGTTGTCCTGGGCTTCATTTACCGAAGCCGCGGCACTTTGCATGCTGTAATAAGCCGATTCTTTATTGGCCTGGGCAACTTCATAATTGGAAACGATCTGATCCCATTCAGATTTTGAGATCACTCCTTTCTCAAAAAGCTTTTGATTCCGGTTGTAAGCAGCTTCAGCCTGTTTCAGGTTTGCCTTGGTCTGCGAATAATTGGCATTGGCATTTTGATAACTGGCTCTTACCCTTTCCAGATTTGACTGATAGATATCCGGATTGATACGCACGAGCAGGTCTCCTTTCTGAACCGCCTGACCTTCTACTATGGGCAGTTCGATGATCTCTCCGGAGACTTCTGAAGAAAGTTTCACTTCTACCTCTGGCTGAATTTTTCCCGTGGCGGCAACAGTTTCAGTAATATCAATGGGTTTAATAGTGGCAACCTCTACCTGTTCTACTTCCCCTGAATTGCCAAACCAACCCGCTTTTTTTCCTACCACCAACAGGATAATTAAAACTACGACTATTGCAAGAATGGTAAAAAGTGTCTTTCTTTTCATGTTTTAAAACTTTAAATCCCTTACCGGAATTCCAAAATATAGTTCAACTACTTTTAATTTAAAAATATAATCATATTTAGCCCTTATAACTTCGCGCTGGGCATTTTCGTAGCGCACTTTAGCCTGACTAAAATCAAAGGCATTGGTAAGACCCACATCATAGCGCTCATTGGCATATTCAAAGGCCTTTTCCTGGGCATTGGCAGCAACAAGAGCCGCTTCATAAGCTTCAAAAGCTCCCTGAGCATCGGTATAAGCCTGGTATACATTTGCCTCAAGATCTAGTTCTGCCTGCTCAAGGTTGTATTCTGCACGTTTCACAGCAACCTGATTTCTTCGAACCTGGTTTCTGGATGTGAAGCCGTTAAGAATAGGAACACTCAATTGAAACCCGTAGGTAATCCCGTCATTGAAAGAAAGCTGATCGAAGAACGGAAGCGGTGCTCCCAGTGTGGGAACGGTATTTGGCGCCACCACGATCTGCTCGGTTTCCTGAACAATCCCGATCTGCCTGGTCGGGTCGTTAGGATCTAATTCACTGCCGATAATCCGGCCCTGTCCTGATTCCCTGGTATTGTAATTGAAGAAAGCGCCAAGTGTGGGCAAATAAGCTCCTTTGGAAAGCTCCACGTCTTTCTCTGCAAGATCTTTATTCGCCTGGGCGATTTTGATCTCTGATCTTTCTTCTTTGGCTCTTTCAATAATATCTTCTGCTGAATTGCCCAGGATTTCATTTCCGAAGATCTGATAGTCTCTTTCGACAATATCAAAATTCTCGTAATCTTTTATTCCCAGTGTTTGCGCAAGACTGATCAAAGAAATTTTTATCTGGTTTTGAGCAAGAATGATACGCTGCTTTTCGTCGGCGTCGGTGGCCTTAATTTCCAGAAGATCTCCTTCCGGAAGCACGCCTGCATCCACAAGATCTTTGGTTCTTTGCAACTGCTCCTGCGTCACATCGTTCTGCGCCTTCAATACCATCAGGTCCTGCTTATTGAAAAGCACCTGTAAATACGCATCGGCCACAAAAAGGGCAATATCATCCTTCATTTTATCGAGAGAATATTCCGCTGCGAGTTGTGAGATTCTGGCTCTCTGTAATGACTTGAAATTCCTGAGGCCGTCGAAAATAGTCATACTCGCGGTTACCCCTGCAGAAAAGTTGCGCACCGTCTGGTTTTGTAAGATCCCAGTGGTAACGTTCTGAGTCAAACCTGTATTCCATGCATTTGTTGCCTGGCCGTTGATATTGGGAATAAAATTGCCCAACGCGCCGCGCTTTTCTATATCGGAAAGCTCTGTATCGAGTTCTGCCTGTTTTACCGAAAGATTGTTTTCCAGTGCATAATTCACGCATTCTTCAAGCGTCCATTGTTTCTGTTGTGCCTGAATTACGCTGCAAAAAAGCAAAAGAAAGGTCAGTATAGTAAGATTTTTCATGATACTTATTCTGTATGATATGTATGTTAATTGGAAAGTATGTTACACCTAAGAGGTTAAATTTCTAATTTTGGCTGATCGCCTGGGCTGGTTTCAACTGATTCCAAACCTTTATTTTGGCATCCTTATCAAGGCCGTTCTTCACTTCCACATTAATTCCGTCGCTAACCCCAAGTTCGATATCCTTCCTCTTGAACTGCTGGTCACCGGTCATTACTTCCACATAAGGTTTTTTGGTTTCCTCGTCGAACTGCACCAGGGCTTCTTTTATGGCAAGTACATTTTCGGCTTTATCAAGGATAATGGAAGCATTCGCGCTAAGTCCCGCACGAATAAAAGTGGTATCAGCCTTGTCAAGAGAACCTTTGATCTCAAACTGGATCGCGCCGTTTTCTTCCACTCCTTTTGGAGCGATGTAATCAAGCACGGCATTGAAAGTCTTATTTTCGATCGCACCCACAGTAATTTCCAGCGGAAGACCTTCTTTGATCTTTCCTACTTCGCTTTCATCAACTTTGCCTTCAAAGATCATTTTATTCACATCGGCAAGCGTGGCAAGCGTTGTTCCATCATTAAAATTGTTGCTTTCAATAACCTGATTTCCTGTTTTCACAGGAACATCCAGCACCATGCCGGTAACGGTGGAACGAATGAGGGTATTGGCTGCAGAACCAATTCCACTGGTGGTTCCGGTTCTGACGATTTCGTAATTTTGCTGGGCTGAACGGTAATTCTGTTCCGCTCTTTTATAGGAAGTTTCCGCATTATCAAAATCATTAGCCGAGATCACCCCTTTATTATAAAGTTCCTTCTGCCGGTCATAATTTTTCTTTTCATTATCGAGGTTGATCTTCGCGGTAGCCACTGCGTCTTTAGCGCTTTGGAGGGAAGAAACATTCGGGATCACCCTGATTTTGGCAATAAGATCTCCCTCTTTCACGCGGTCTCCCGCCTCGATAAAGATTTCATCGATAATTCCCGAAATATTGGGTTTTATAAGCACCTCTTCTTTAGGCACTATCTTTCCAGTCGCTACCGTCTTCTTTACGATAGTCTCCTCAGTGGGCTGTTCTGTTTCATAAACTACAGGATCCTCCTGGTTTTTCTGATACAGATAATATAACGCCCCTACAAAGGTCACAGCAATCAATACCAGGATGATGATGGTTACAAATTTTTTCATTTTTTGATTGTATTTACTTTTTTTATTCAGTTCTCAATGCATCCACGGGCTTCACTTTAATAGCGTGTTGCGCGGGGATAAGACCGGCCAAAAGTCCGGATATTATTAATATTGTCAAAGCCACTAAAATGACTCCTAAGTTTACCGAAGGGTTTAAAAACATCATTTCAGAAGTATCCATCTGGCTTAGCTGAAAATTCACAAGCCAGATCACTGCTGTTGATAAAATGATTCCCACCATCCCGGAAACGATGGTTAGAAAAATCGATTCCATAAGAATCTGACCTCTGATTGACCATGGCGTTGCACCGAGAGCACGACGCACACCAATCTCATTGGTGCGCTCTTTCACTACGATCAGCATAATATTGCTGATCCCGATAATTCCGGAAACCAGCACTAAAATTCCGACAAAATAGGCCACTGCTTTCAGGGCAATAAAAAGACCATTCACTTTGCTGAATTCCTGAAAAAGATCAAAGTTTCCTACTGCCCTGTCATCATCGGGATGAATGGTATGTCTTTTCTTGATCACATTGATGATATCTTCCTTGATATTGGTTATGGGGTGACCGTCTTCGGCAGTAACCGCCATCCAGCCAACCTTATTCCCACGGTTAAAAGCCTGTGAAAAAGCAGTAAAAGGAACATAGATCTGTTTCTGCATTTCTTCAGGATCTCCATTATTCCCTTTCTTTTTATAAGTTCCAACGACCATAAAGTTCACTCCATTGATCTTGATATAGGTCCCTATTACTTCCTCACCACGATCGTAAAGACCTGCACGTACTCCTTCACCAATCACAGCAATCTTGCGTTTTTCATTAATATCGGTATAGTTAATGAAACGCCCGCTGGTAATATCCATTGGTTCCTGTTCGATAATCTCGGGGTAATCTCCGTAAACATTATAAGCCCCGGTTTTGAGCCCTCTTATCACATTATTGGTTCCCTGAAATCCTCCTAACTGATTTCGTGGAGAAATGATACGTACATAAGGCACATTTTGCCTGATCGCTTCCACATCTTCGGTTTCAAAGCTGTAGTTTCTTCCCTTCGGCATACCTTTATAAGGTTTAGAAGCGACCTGTGTCCACATAAACATAGTATTGGTGGCTATTCCGCCAAAACCCTGTTTAACTCCGTTTTCCAAACCTTTTCCGGCAGCGAGAAGAATTACCAAAATGAATATCCCCCACAGCACTCCGAAGGCAGTTAAAATCGTCCTGAACCAGTTTGAGGTTAAGGCTTCTATAATTTCGCTCCAACGATCCCTGCTAAACATATTATTCGTCTCTTAAGGCAATGATGGGTTTAATTCTCGCAGCACGCCAGGCCGGAAAAAATCCGGCAAAAGCTCCGGCTATAACAAGAATAAAAACGGTATTTATTGCCACAGTGAAATTCACTGTAGGGTTATAGATATATTGAGTTTCAATAGCCGGCCCTGCAAATTCGAGCAGAACCAGGCCGAGTATTAATCCGGCAAAACCGGCAATGGCAGTTACAAAAATCGATTCATGCAGAACCATTCCTATGATCGATAAAGGCTGAGCGCCGAGTGCTTTTCTAATTCCGATCTCGCGGGTTCTTTCCTTCACTATAATCAGCATAATATTGCTCACTCCCACCACTCCTGCAATTATGGTACAAATTCCCACTCCCCAGAAAAACAGCCTGATCATATCCATTAGAGTATAGAAACGTTTGGCATTTTCGAGGTAATTATTCACGCGAATAGCGCTATCATCTTCAGGAGCTATGGTATGGCGTGTTTTCAGCAGATCTGTAAGACTTTTGGTAAAACCTATAGAAGTTGCCACGGCTTCATCAAAATTATCTTCGGGTTTAAGGGTAAGATAAAGTCTTTCAATATTATTCCCCCCGCCAAAAGCCTTTTGTGCTGTGGTAATGGGAATGATCACCCTGCTTTCGTCTCGTTCCCCACCTGGATCGCTGTAAACTCCCACCACTTTAAAGTTGACACCCGAGATTTCAATTTCCCGGCCAACCGCTTCCTGGTCTTTAAACAAATCGAGTTTTACGCGATGGCCCAGCACCACATTCTTTTCCGTATTATCAAGATCGTTGATATTTAAAAACCTCCCCGAAGTAAGACTGACATTTTCGAGTTCCTGGTAAGCGGGGAAAGTACCCTCCGCCCTGTATGACCCGGTTTCTTTACCATAGGTAACCACTGCATTCCATACATTGTAAATCGACGCTGAATGATCAAGTTTATCTTTATATTTTAACAGTATCTGGTTATAGTCTCTATTTTTTAGCTGGATTCTGCGGCCCGGATTGAGCCCTTTGTATTCTTTGGTAGTAACACCGGGGAATACCAGAATGAGGTTCGCGGCATCCTGCTCAAATTCTCTTGAAATTCCATTGCGCATGCCTTCCCCAACCCCCAGCAGAATTACGAGAATAAAGATCCCCGAGGCTACCGAAAGGCCTGTAAGAAACGTTCTAAGCTTGTTCTTTCGAATCGTTTCAAAAATTTCATCCCAGCGATCAAGACTAAACATTTTGCAAGGCTCTTACCTGTGAAACTACACGATCTTCAATTATAACTCCATCCTTTAGATTTACAATACGCTTTGTCATTTCGGCAATATCATGTTCGTGAGTAACCACCAGAATCGTACGTCCCTCATCATTAATTTCCTGAATAAGATCCATCACCTCATAAGAGGTTTGGGTATCTAACGCACCGGTTGGCTCATCGGCCAGTAAGACTTTTGGATCGCTGGCCAGCGCTCTGGCAATAGCCACCCGCTGTTTTTGTCCTCCGGAAAGTTCATTGGGAAGATGTCCTGCCCAATCGGCCAGACCCACTTTTTCAAGGTAACTCATGGCACGATCCATTCTTTCTGAACGCGACTGTCCCTGGTAATAAAGCGGTAACGCGACATTGTCTAATGCCGATTTATAGCCTATAAGGTTAAACGACTGAAAAATGAATCCGAGGAATTTATTTCGGTATTTCGCGGCCTGTTTTTCGTTGAGATTTTTGATTGGAACGCCATCGAGAATATAAGATCCTTCATCAGCCTCATCGAGCATTCCCAGAATATTGAGCAGAGTAGATTTCCCAGAACCTGAAGAGCCCATTATGGAAACAAGCTCACCTTCAGCAACATTGAAATTGATGCCTTTGAGAACATGCAATGAATTATTGCCCGTTCTGTATGACTTGTGGAGATTTTTTATTTCTATCATGATTGATGGTTTGTTATGCAGGATTAATGACTTCCTACTAATAAGACTACTGTAGAAATAAAATGTTACACTTTAAGTGAAATTCTTATGTAAACTTTAGGTTATGATAAAGGGAAGGGGTCTTTCAGAAATGGAAATTAAAAGGATTTTTTCCTGTTTTTCCGTGAACGGTAGATAAAATATCCCACACCCCCAATGAGGAGGTAAGGAAAGACCATTAGATAAAGTATTCCATCGTTGATCCCTTTGGCTGCACTTTGATTAGCTTCATTCTGAAGAACCGCTCGACACATGGCACACTGCGCATCGGCCAGGGAAGGCGTTAGCAAAAACAGGATCAAAACAAGAAAAAGTAGTGTGGATTTCTTCATCTTCAGTGGCAGTTTTCTTCGGTTACAAATTTAAGGCATTCGCTTCAGAATTAATAATATGGCAGCATAAATAAAAACACCAGCACTCCGGTCACCGCCACATATAACCAAATGGGAAAGGTCCAGCGTGCGATCTTTGAATGTTTTTTGTACTGCCCGCTCAGGCCGCGATACATGGTAAAAAGCACCAGCGGAACGATAATCGCCGAAAGTATGATATGCGTGATCAAAATAAAGAAATAGATATAACGCAGAAGACCATAACCCCCATAAGGTACAGGTTCATTACTGATCTTGGAAAGGACATAACTCACCAGGAAAATTGCCGACAGGAAAAATGCCGCGATCATCGTGTTACGGTGTAAATTGTATTTCTGAATCCTCATAAAATAGTATCCCACAATAAGTAAAATCGCAGTGCTGAAATTCAAAATTGCATGAAACAGCGGAAAAGTAAGAGAATCGGTTCCGAAGAGATTGTAACGTTCAGGCATCAGCATCAAAATAAGCACAATCACAGGAACGGCTACAGACAAACCGATGATGACGGGAACAGCTACCCGTTCAGAATCTCTCAAAATTGTTTTCATCTGTAATTAAAATTTTACTTTTTAGAAGCCCAATTTGACTTGTAAATATTGAACTTATTGATTTGGTTATATAATTCCTTTTACAGCAGGGTTTTGATATCCCGAATTAAGATATCGATCTGGGGAGTTTCCTCACCTTCCACCACGCTTTTATTTCGTGGAACAGAACCGCGATAATAGATAATCGGATTACCAAATTCATCTTTCCTGGAGCGGATATAACCCTCCTTATCGACTAGCACGAACAATCCCTGATGCGCAAATCCTCCGGGAATCTGGTCATTTTCACCAGCGTATAATCCGAATTTATTATTGGCAAGATCATAGATCTTTTCTTTGTCACCGGTCATTAAATTCCAGTTGGGATGCGTAATACCGTATTCTTCGGCATATTCTGAAAGTACCTCGGGCGTATCATGAGTAGGATCAATAGAAAATGAAGCAATTCCAAAATCATCTTCATTTTTAAATTCCTTCTGTATTTCCACCAGGTTCTTGCTCATAATGGGGCAAATTGAAGGGCAGGTAGTGAAGAAGAATTCCACCACATACACCTTTCCTTTATAATCTTCATTGGAAATGGTATCGCCGTGCTGATTGACGAATTTAAATTCAGGTGCTGTTTTCTTCTTGCCGTCAATTTCGATATAACCAACTTCGGCCTTTGAAGCATTTGATCCTTTACCTGAAGTAATGGTATTCGAATTGAGCCTGTCGGGAGAAACCACTTCATCATTACTGATGCGATCGATGATCTTAGGGATAAAAATGATCCCAAAAATGAGGATTACAAGGCTTATTCCTATGTATGAATAATTTTTCATTGTTTTTCTATTTTATTTTCCCTGTTATACTTTTTCAGGGCAAGCCGATATTCTGCCAGAATTACTTTGACATCATCATTCATTTTATTGCTCAGTTCAGCAACATTACTGGAATCATAGCCGTATAATTTACCGAGGTCTTCATCATCATCGCGTCCCCGCAGATTTCCTTTTTTATCGATAATATACACGTAAGGTGAAAAACTGTTTTCATCCAGAGTATGCGGTGTATTAAAACTCTGAAAAACCTGTTCTACCTCTTCTGAAGAAGCATAAATGATCTTCCATTTTTCAGAATGGCTTATTCGGCTGAACTCCTGCACGTATTCTTCGGTTTGGTTCTGTGCTTCTTCAGGAAGGATGAGTACAAACTGAAAATCGTCAAAACCATAGTATTTCGTCAGAATCTTTTGATCGAGATTAAAAGTATTGCCCTTGATATTTTCGAGATCAGATCCGAAGAAAGCCACCACACTGATCTTACCTTGAAAAGAAACGGTAGAATCGGCTGTCGTCCGGAATTTGGAAATATCTTTTACATTTTCGGTAAGAACCGGAAGCTTTGCAAAATTGTTCTTGGCAGAAGCAAAAAACAAATACGCTGTAATTGGAAGGATAAACAGTACTCCAAGTACAAGAAACTTTTTCATCTGTTGGTATTCATTACTTTATAAAGGTCGGTCAGATGCAATTTAGCCTTTGTAAACAGATTTCTTTAAATAAAAATCCTGTCTTAAAACGGGCTACAAAAATAAAAAGACGGTTTTAGAAAACCGCCTTTTCGTGTGTTTTTAACTTTTCTAGAAGTCCCAGGCGATATCGCCATTCCTCCAGACTTCGTAAATATAATCCCCTTCGGTGAGCAGGATAAATATCAGGTAAGTTATAAGAAAAAGAGCGGTCCAAACCACAGCCCTTCTCAGGCCTTTGGTTTCATGCTCCATATGCATGAAAGCCCAGGCAATATAATAAGCTTTATAAATAGTTAGGATTATGAAAATCCAGTTAAGCAGTTTCATCGCCAGAAAGGAGGTATGTTCCAGGAATTCGGGCCTGATAATACCGAGGGCAACCTCTACTATGGTAACTACGGAAAGAATTCCGAATACCGTCCAGATTCGTTTAGCGTTTGATGACGCCGCTGCTGTTGTATCGTGAGCCATAGTCGTTAAATTCTAAATTAAACAAGATAAAAGAAGGTGAATACAAATACCCATACAAGGTCTACGAAGTGCCAGTATAATCCAACTTTTTCGACCATCTCGTAACTTCCCCTTCTTTCGTAAGTACCAATAATCACATTAAAGAAAATGATGATATTGATCACAACTCCCGAGAATACGTGAAAACCGTGAAACCCTGTAATAAAGAAGAAGAAATCGGCAAACAGGGGAGCACCATACTCGTTGTGCTCCAGATTTGCACCTTCTACAATACCCTGTGCATCGTTATTCAATACTTCTAAAGACTGCTGACGGCTAAGAATTTCTTTGGTTCCGTCTTCCATGGTCTGTTGAGTCTTGATAAAAAGATCTTCATTCTGCATAAAGCCGGCCTTTACCTCTTCAAGAGTATAAGTTGGCAGGCCTTCTCCCGCTTCAAACCAGAGACCATTGTTTTCATCATGTTCCACACGGCCACCGGGAATTGCAACACCTATATCTTCGATCGCCACGCGTTCTCCCTCGCCATCTACGAATTGCAGAATGTTACCTCCTTTGGTCACTAAGGCTCCATATTCTCCCTGGATGAAATGAGTCCATTCCCAGGCTTGAGATCCTACGAAAATAAGACCTCCAACGATGGTAAGAAAAAGATACAGAATCACTTTCGACTGTTTCATACGATGACCGGCGTCTACTGCCAGCACCATGGTTACTGAAGAAAAGATCAGTATAAAAGTCATAAATGCCACATAGTACATCGGTGCATTTACACCGTGTAAGAACGGAAAGTGAGTAAATACGTTATCGGCTATTGGCCAGGAATCGACGAATTTGAATCTTGAAAAACCATAAGCGGCAAGGAATCCCGAGAAGGTAAGTGCATCGGAAAGGATGAAGAACCACATCATCAATTTTCCGTAACTAGCTTTTAGCGGTTCATTTCCTCCGCCCCAGGTTTTTCCTTCTGTGCCTGTTCTAACAACAGTAGCCTCCATAGAAGTATTTTAATGTTAAAAGATGCGCAAAAATACGCAATTTTATTATCTAAAGAAATATAAAAACAAAATCAGGTAAACCCATAAAATATCGACAAAATGCCAGAAAGTCGCACCAAGCTCAAATCCAAGCATTTGCCCCGCCTGATAACGTTGTTTAAAATGGTTATAAATTACCACTAAAAGCACGATCATACCCGCGGCCAGGTGCAGCAAATGCACCAGTACCAGTATATAAATAAAAGAAGTGGTCACCGTGCTTTCGCTTCCGGTAAAATAATATCCCTGCGCAATGATTTCGGAAAAACTATAAAACTGGAAAACAATAAAAGCTATCGCCAGAAGAAGTGTGCCCAAAAGAAAAGCTGAGGCGTTCTTTCTTTTTCCATTTATGATACTTTTTTTGCTGAGCATCAAAGTGACACTACTTAGGACTATTGCGATTGTACTCCACAGAAACGAAGTCGGCAATTCGAAATCGGTTAACCAGTCAGGACGATTCTTACTTACCACATAGGCGCTGGTAAGCCCGGCAAAGGTCATCGCCATACTTATAATTCCAAACCAGAGCATCATTTTTTTTGCCCGGCCATGTTTATTTTCTTCAGTTTGTTGAGTTAAATCCATTGTCTAATAAATTTATCCAGTACATATACGATTTGGAGCAGCGTGAGATAAGAAACGCTGGCGAACATTAATTTTCTTGCGGCGGCAGCGGTTTTTTCCTTAAACAGCCTGAAGGCGTAATAGAGCATTCCCAATCCCAGGAGGAAAATGATCATTCCTGAAAACGGAGTGATATAAAGCTTGCCCGTTACGCCAAAGACCGGGATCAGCGAAGCCATGATCGTCCAGCAGGTGTAAAGCACAATTTGAACGGCTGTACCACGGTCGCGTTTTCCTGTAGGCAGCATGAAAAATCCGCCTTTTTTATAATCATCATACAACCACCAGCCCAGTGCCCAGAAATGCGGAAACTGCCAGAAAAACTGGATCATGAACAGGGTTCCCGGTTCTATACCGAATTTTCCGCTGGCCGCTACCCAGCCCAACATGAAAGGAATAGCTCCCGGAAATGCTCCCACAAAAACCGAAAGTGGCGTTTTTGTTTTCAACGGAGTATAAACGCTTACGTAGAGAAAAATACTGATGGCTCCGAACATCGCTGTTTTGGGATTGATCACATACAAAACGATAAGACCCAGGATTGTAAATCCCACAGCGATCACAAAGGCCGTCGTTACAGACATCCTGCCGGCAGGCAGCGGACGGTTTTTGGTTCGATCCATCAGGGCATCCAGATTTCTTTCGATGATCTGGTTGTAAGCATTTGAAGCTCCCACCATTAGATAACCACCAATGGCCAGCAAAAGCACCACCACAAAATCAATATTGTCGGCGCCGAGAAAATAGCCAGCGACCGAAGAGAAAACTACGCTAATAGCGAGTCTCATCTTTGTAATTTCCTTAAAATCAGTCAGAATGGATGCGGTGGAATTATGTACGCGCGTGCTGCTCAAAAAGCTCTTTTTTAACTGGCGCAAAGATACTCCTTAATTCGTTTTTGGCAAGGTTGGTAAGCTGTTAATTTTCAGAAGGGAAATTGCCTAATAATCGAAATACCAGTTAAAAATATCGGTTCTTAATCCAAAGTTGATCCAAACGGTAGAATTATCGAAATGAGTAGCAGTATCGACCTGCGGATTAAAATCCCTGTAAATCAAATTAGCATACAGCTTTAAATTTGTAGTGGGATTCACAATATAGCCTGCTTCCAGTTCCGTATAAAAGGAACTGGTGGTATTCCCCTGGCCAATCTTCACGCCGTATTCGTAAACCCGATCATCTTCTGTTCTATAGATATCCTGCCCAAAATTGGTCTTTTCCCCCGTACTGGTAAAATCAAAGCCGCGTTTTCCGTAGATCGTTTTGGCGCTTCCGTACCAGCGATCTTTTTTATAGCGGGCTATAGCGATAATTTCTCTGAAATTCGCTCCCCAAAGATGAGCCATCGACTGGTTATTATGACCGTAATTCAGAATAATTGAATTATGGGAATAGGTGTAAGGCCGCACCTGATTATATTCTGCCTGCAGATAAAGATCAGGCACATTGAAGGCATCAAAATATTTCGCCCCTAATTGAATACCATGTTTGTTTTTCCAGCTTTTTTCACCCCCTACCACATCGGCCGATGAAAATTCGTCGATCAGCCACTGCCCGTAAGCATAAAAATGGTTAGAAAATTTATATTTCCCGGTGAGACCGATGATCGCATTCCCGCCATCGGCACCGGTAGCAAATTCAATTGCGCGATAGAAGATCACGGGATTCAGGTAATTAAGATCGAAACCACGCTCATTATCATTTTCCCACATCACCGACTCAAAAAAGCCTAAATTCAGCCTTTTGGTGGTATTCCAACTCAGATAATGATTCGCAATAAATTTTGTTCGGTAAGAACCACTATTAACCACATCAGGTCGAACATCACGCAATGACATCCAGGTATTCGTGTATTTTATCTTCCAGAACTGGGTATTCAGCTTTAAATACGGGTAAGGCGATGCATTATCACTTAAGATCAAGGGAACGATAGCCGTCACCGATAAAATTCTTGCCGTGACCGAACTGAATATTGATGAATTTTGAGGGAGTGAAAGACAGATATCCTTCGGCTACCGGATAATCGTAACCGTCGTTCATAAAAGTTTTTGCGATCCCGCGGCCCGGAATTATCGCCGGATCACCACCGGCCGGACGTATCGATTCAGCATACCTGTTATAATAATCTGCGAAACGCCCCTGATTTTCATAAATGACAGAATAAAAGTTGAACTTTTTGCCCAGTCCGCCCTGGATGATAGCGGCCCTCGTATTGTTATAGGTGAAATCGTGCTCCTCGTCATTGAAATCTTTACCCAGCTGAAGATCCACCGCGGGATCTAAGGTAAACCAGTAATCATCGGTTTGAAATCGCACCAGGTGCTCGTTCCATAATTTTCGCCCGCCCCAGGAAGATTTAGCTTTCAGCATTTCGCGGCGATGTTCCTTAAAATCGTAATATTTGTTAACCTCTTCGAACATCAAAGGCTTGGAAGCCGAATGAAAATTAGCCCCTACTCTATTGATCTCGGCGTCGAAACGACTGTAAAATTCATGGGAAAGCGGAATATTTATCTGACTCTCATATCGGGGATTTGAAAAGTCATCTGATTTTATCTCCGAATATTCGTCTAAAGACTTTTCTTTTTCAGGCTGAATGGTTTCTACTTTATTTTCTTCTTCCGTATCACCGGAAATTTGCTGCTCGCTTACCACCACATCTTCTGCCTTTGCATTGCGGCCAAGTGGAATCTTCACCACCGTCTTGAACTGCATATGAATGGCCCGGCCGTTGTAAGTGGCGGGTATTACCTTCGGAAGTTGTTCAAAAACACGTTTCATTTCCTCCTTCAGCTCATCATAAGCCGCGTCCTGATATATCAGCTCAAAATCCCCATTTTCATTCACCTCAAAAATCACGGTGATCTCTCCACGATATTGTTCTTTCTGAACAATTTCAGGCATTTTGAACCTGGAAAGGATTTCAGAAATTAATGTACTGCGAAAACAGGATTGCCGGCTGGTATAATCCGCGCTCTCACATTGTTCAAACTGAGGGTAAAGTTCGGAAGGAAGAGAGGTTTCCTGGCCTACAAACCGGAAACTTTGAAAAACAAGTAAGAGAAGTAACAGATACTTCATTGGCTTATTGGGACAGTGGATTTACGGCTAAATATACAGTTTTTATCGAAAGTCATGATGCTAAAACAAAAAATCCCGGCGCAAACCGGGATTTCTTAAATATATTAGGAATAAATCTAATTCTTAATCCTGAACCTTAAAGGCAATTGGTAGGGAATACATAACCCCAACCGGCTTACCACGTTGTTTACCAGGTTTCATTTTAGGCAGACTCTTGATCACTCTCACAGCTTCCTGCTCGAGCCTTGGGTGTGGAGCACGGGCTCTTACCTGACCAATATTACCTTTTTCATCAATTCTAAACTGAACGATCACACGGTTAATACCCGTAAGACCAAGTTCGGCTCCAAGATCGGTATCGAACTCTTTGTTCACATACGAACTGATCTTTTCACTCATACATTTCTTACGCTGATCGTTATTTTTAAGATTTTCACAACCAGGATAGATTGGCACATCTTCAATTACCGCAAAAGGAACATCTTCTACCTCTTCTTCTACAGGTGCTTCTACCACTTCTTCAACTTCAACGATCTCATCCATATTGGTTTCAGTAGACTGGATTTCATCTTCCTCTACTTCTTCCTCGTTCTCTACCACTTCGATCACTTCCGGTGCTGGTGGCGGTGGAGGTGGTGGCGGTGGAGGCGTGTTCTGCATTTCAGTGATCGGTACATCTTCTTCTTCAAGGGCATCCATATTCACCTGCCCAATATCGATATTCTCGGCATCGTAATTTTTATATTCGATGGCTCTCCAAGTAATCAATAGAACAAGAACAAGACCCAGCTGCAGATAAAGCACTCTGTTTCTGTTTAAATCAGCTTTAGGATTTTTCTTAGGTTCCATAATGCGTTATAATTGTTAAGGGTTGCTAAAATAAAGATTTTTTCTAAAAAACTAAACTTATCTGAAATAATAAGCCTTTAAAAATTGTATTGCTTCTTAAATTGCTCATTTTCAGCCCTGCACTTTAAAGCGAATCGGGATCGAATAAGATACCGGCACAGCCTTTCCTCTCTGCCTTCCCGGTTTCATGGGCGGTAATTCTTTGATCACTCTTTTGGCTTCTTCGGCCAGTGCAGGATGCGGGGCCCGGGCCTGGATCTGCTCTACCTGCCCTTCCTTATTCACTACAAAACTAACTATCACAAGATTTGTACCAGTTAGCCCAAGTTGCTGCCCTAATCCTGTATTAAAATTTCTGTTCACGAAATTGCTGATCTTAGAGCTCATGCATTCCTTTCGCTCCTCATTCCCTTTCAACCCTTCACAACCGGGAAAAACAGGCACATCTTCCACAAAGGTAAACGGAACCTTTTCCGGTTCCTCGGTATTTTCAGGTTCTTCTATATCCTCGGGTTCAGCGATATCTGTAAGATCGGTGGGAGCGAAGTCACTTTCCTTTTTATCTGATTTATTTTCAACAATATCAATAATCTGAGGAATTGGTTTTGGTGGAGGTGGAGGAGGTGTTCGTTTTTCCTGAATTGTTACCGGCGGAGTTTCATCAACAAAAGGATCATCGATGATCTGGGAGGTTTCCCGGTCTTTGGTTTTATCTGATTCCCACTGCATGGCCTGCAGTGTTAAAAAAAGAACGACAATGAATCCTATTTGTAAAAACAGGACCCATTTCCGACTAAGATCGGCTTTCGGGTTTTTCTTGGGTTTCATAATTTAGATAAGTTAATAAAGTTTTCAGAAACTATTAATCAACCTTTTGCTTCAGTCTTTTCAGGCGCGGAGCCAGCCCCAGAAAAATTAGAACCGCAAGGCCAATACCAGTAGAATTAGCCAGGATATCAAACCAGTCTGGCGTTCTGTAACTGGTGAGCGTTCCTTGTAGAACCTCAATTAACATACCAAAAACCACACATCCTAAGGCAACCCATAAAACATTAGGACGGTAACGCTTAAAATTCCTGCTTTTAAGAAGCACGAAAAACTCCCATAATAGGGCTAAAACCAAATATGCTCCGGCATGGAGCATTTTGTCTGTAGGATTAAATCCACCAATGCTTATTTTCCCCAGATGCGTTAAAGACAACCAGAGAACCAAGCAGGTGTAGGCCGAGGATAGAAAGAAAAAGATTCTAGCTACCAATGACTTCCTTGTATTCTTCTGCAGATAAAAGTTCATCGACCTCTGAAGGATCGGAAAGTTTTACTTTGATCATCCAGCCTTTTCCGTAGGGATCATCATTTACCTTTTCAGGCTCATCTTCCAGGCTATCATTGAATTCGATAATTTCTCCGGAAACCGGCATGAACAGATCAGATACTGTTTTTACAGCCTCCACAGTTCCAAAAACCTCTTCCTTCTCGAGGCTTTCATCGATGGTTTCCACCTCAACGTAAACGATATCACCCAATTCGCCCTGGGCAAAATCGGTAACTCCAATAGTGGCGGTATCTCCCTCTATTTTAACCCACTCGTGGTCTTTTGTGTACTTTAATTCTTGCGGAATATTCATAGTCTTATATTAAAGGATGGGCAAAGTTAGTTTTTTACCTGAATTGTTCAAATAAGCTGCCATTAATTTCCGAAATTATATATCAGCGTAAAGCCGGAACGAATGGTAGTTTGTGGAAAAGCAGTCGAAACCGCATATTTCGAGAAGTTATGGTCGTAATAGAAACGCGCGGTCAAATTTCTGGTAAGCCCATAATCGGCCTGAAAAGTAATGGCCCAGATATCCTGCCCCGAAATAGTCTGGTTATTTGCCAAATCCAGATATCGTACAATAGTCCGGTTCTTTCGGTAGGAAACATCCGCCTTTAAATTCAGGTCACTGCTGAGAATACGGCTTTTCCCTCCAAGGCTGGTGGCGATCTTCAGGTCTTTTATACGATAGCCTAAACCTAAAGTATATTCATTTCCGCTGTATTCGGTGAGTAGATTATTATCAAAACTGAAAGCAAGGGAGCGGTCTTTTTCAATTTGCGCCAACACCTGGACATTATCTTTGGTTTCGAAATCGATTTTCGCAAGCGGCGTGAATAACTCGGTTAAAACGATATTTGAATAAAGGATCGGGTTTTTAAAATCTCCGGCCTGGTTTAATTCCTGGGGATTTTCCGGGTCGTAATCAAGGTTGGTCTGGAACTGATTCAGCGTATAATCTGAACGATAGCCGTGGGAAACTGAAAATCTTCTGAATTTATCACGGAACCATTTCATGCGCATCAGCCCGGTATATTTCACCGTCCAGTTGGGCAGCGGCGTATTTCTGAAGGGACCGAGCTTAACGCTTCCCGCATCCTTTCCGGAATAAGCCGCCATGAAAGCCGGCAGTAGCACAGCCTGATTGCTTTTGCCAATTCCAATCGGGAAACCGTCTTCATCAACCTCATTAGGATCAAGGCCCTTTTCCGCAGCCAGCCTTCTGGCTATTACCAGGCGATTCTCACGAAAGCTTTCGAAATTGACCGAAGATGTTTCGGTAGACTGGTTAAAAGCTGTTTTTATCAGAATAGTTGAAATATTGAAATTTCCATAAGTATAAGGTGTGAGCGGCTGATATTCCAGGGTCGCAGGATCTACCCTGTAATTTTCTGAATAGTTTTCGGCGTAATTTTTTCTTCCGCTCAGCTCAATGGTCAAATCAGGCAGAAGATCAAGTCCCGCCTGAAAATCCAGCTGTTCATTTTCCACTGAAGTGTACTGCTGGTTAAAGTTCTGAAATAAGGTCAGCCATCCTCTTTCTGCAGCCATATAGCGTATCTCGTCCTGGAATCCCAGGGTAAAACCAAAAGTAGGTTTTATTGTGCCCATAAATCCAACGCTTTCGGTATAACCGGGAAGATAGATCCCTTTACTGTTGCGGTAATTCACCTGAAGGGTTTGCACCGCCGTAACGATATTCACAAAAGTATTATAGGTTTTGTGGCTTTTATCCACCGGTTGCGGTTCAGGCTTTTGTGGCTGATTTTCATCGGGTGGGCCCAGTGTGGGCACTCCCCTGCTCCTCTCCTTAATGCTATTCCCGGCACGTTGTGCCTTCTTTTCTACCAGCCCCACATATTTATACAAGTCCTGCATGTTTAGGCTGGCATTGATCTGGTGTGTATTTGAATTTTGCACGCTATTGCCAATATTGGGAATACCCTCCAGAGTCTGATAAATACGGGAGCCTCGCTGCCACTGAAAATCTCCTGTGTAGGAATAGGTCGCTTTAATGAATTTCAGCACCGGGATCTTCGCGAATGGCACTTCGTAATTAACCTGCAGGGTTTGATAATGCCTGTCGGGATCACCAATACTAAAAAAGTCATTCCACAATCCTATATTATCATCGGCAAAACCATTTTCATCAATATAATTACGAATGATTCTATTATTGCTGGCATTAAAAGCAAAACTCAAAGACTGAGTAAGGTTGTAGTTCACGCCGTACTGCCAGTCAAAAAGATAATTTCGCTGATAAAGCGTGGGAATCCCAATATCTTCATTGGTCAGATCCAGCGAACGGAATTTCTGCTCATTGTACTGACGGAAAATATTGGTACTTGCATTGATATTGCTGGGCAGATAATTAAAATTGAAATCTCTCAACACAGCCAGATAATCACTGCTATCCAGCACTGCCACATTTTTAAGCGGTTCCAGACTTGCCTTTGGAAAACTATATTCATAGGTTCCTCCCACTCTTACACTTTGATCCAGGCTTTCTTCCACTTCAAAATCGCGATGTTCCATCTGGTTATAGGAAGTTGTAAAAACGAAATTCTCAACATCATAAGGCATCGGCTTCTTCTCCCCGGTACGTTCTTTTCGCAGGCCGATCACATTGATGCTCTGGCGTTTGGTATATGACTGCGACTGTTTCTTTACTTTTTCCCTTTCAATTGGATCTTCGATATTTGCTAGCCTGGTATCCAGTTCCAGGTCGAGGTATTCCTGATCGTATTTTGGAGTGATCAGTTCTTCGCCACGACTGTAATTCACCGGTACTTTTACTCCCCATTTTGGCGGTAATAACTGCCCCATATTCACATTCGTTACCATATCGTACTGTTGCAGATCTTCACGACTTCTCTGGTTTGGCCCCTGTTCAATGCTCCCAAATCCCACGGTACTTCTTCTTCCAGTAGCCGAAATATTAGCAAAATCTGCCAGATTACTATCCATGCTCACGACGCCGGCCCAGCCGCCTTCATTTTTAAGATCGGAAAGACGAAGTTCGTTAAACCATACTTCTCCGCAGAGATCGGTCACGCCTTCCACGGCGGTTCCGTTCTTTACACCAAGCATTAGCAGCCTCACATTTCCAAAACTGGGATTTCCTTTTACTCCCAAACGCAAACGTCCCATTTCATAAGGAGCTTCGGCATCGACCTCCTGAAGATCTTCGGTAAAGAAGTTCAGTTCCAGGGAATTCAGCGAAGGATCTCCCAAAACTGCTGTTTTTATCTGCTGTAGCAGGTCAAGGTTTAAATTCAGTTTGTTCACCTCAGGCCAGATCTCCTCGGCAGTGGAAGCTCCAAATAAGCTTGGCGAAAGCGGAATCTCTATCTGATAGAAATTATCCGAAAAATCAGTTCCCATTCTGATAAATGCCACCAGTTGCCCGTCTTTCAAAGCACGCTGGTTTACCAGCGATTCGGCATGAAGGAACATCTCCAGATTCTGATACTGCCTCATATCTATCTGGAAATTTTTATAAACTGCGCGGGCATCCTGAGGTTCCAGATCACATACTTTTATTGATAAAGACTGCTCATTTTGCCTGATATTGGTATTGCTTTCATACAACTGCTCTCGTTGCACTCCCGGAGGCAAAACATAAGGAATGGGCTGCCGGTTTTCATTTTCTTCAATATTGACGGCATTCACCTCGAATAAAGTATTCGGATTTTCCTGCTGCGCCTCATCTTCATAAAGACTCTGCGTATAACGACGATAATCACCACGCACCAGGTCCATGGTTCCAAACCTCAAAATGGTAGGATTTCGAAAATCTGATAAAAACATCCTGATAAAACGAATCGAACGAAAATCGGAAATTCCACCTTTGGAATCGGTAGGTTCAAAGATTGGCACCTTGAACTGAAGCCATCTTACCGGCAGTTGCTGCCCATTGCGAAGGGTGGTGGTAAGCTCCTTTACATCGGTGATATATTCGTTGTTATCGATATTCATTCCAGGAAAGAAGGGCACCTTGTACTCGAAATAACTGTTGATGGTATTCATCGTATTGTCCCGGTTCATATCTTCGGCCGTCGGTAAAGTGGTATTCCCGCGATCAGTATCGGAAACCTGCGTAGGCGAGTTGCCCTGAGTACCATTATAATCCCGGTATCGTTCCACGATATCGCCATCACGATTGAGGAAATATTGATAGTTATCGGCGGCGGGATCGGGAAGTCCTGAAAAATCGGGAAAAAGTGTGGCCTCTTCGGCATCCAGGATCCCGTCAAATCCCGCATCCTGCATCATTCGCGCGGCTCCTTCGCTGTCAAAGGCATATACCAGCGACTGGTCGGCAGGAACCTTTCCGAAAGCCGTGTTCAGCACATCTGCCTCTCCTTCGCCTTCGGGAAGACCATTTTCATATTGTTTTCGACCGTCTTTCAGCACATCTTCGGAAATATTTCCGAGGTTAAAATTGATGGTTCCGCCATTGCCGCCGGCATTTTCGGGATAAATATAGGGGTCCATCACCCAAAACTGAATATACTCAACGTTCGATTGTTCAAAATTGGTGGTATTGATGGAACGCATGATCCCTCCGAAATTCTCTTCGGGATTTGGCAAATTATTGCTTCCTGCCGCAGCCGGATTGAAGTTATAAGGGCCACGTAAGTTTGGATAATAAGCCACGTCCATGGTATACACCACCTGCGGCTGCCCCTGCACCACATCGATATTCGGGAAAATTTCGTTTAAGGCCACACGCCTGGCGGCATAATTGGAAATATCTGAATCGCTGATTCCCGAGGGACGATTGTTCGTATAGAAAATAGGATCGATGGTATACCAGGCCATTTTTGCCCGGCGATAGCCTGTTTTCACGTCCCCATTGGCCAGATCCCCTCCAAAGTCCAATGGTACACTGGAAAGTTCCCAACTTAGCGGATTATTGATATCTATGGAAGTCTGGGCTGCTTCAAAATCATCGATATAAGTGGTGGCCTTCCCTTCAAAATCGCTTACTGCCGGTGCTCCTGGCAGCAAATAGGCAAATTCGCCCCGTACCGAAACATTCGATTTTACATCGGTATCTATATTCGGAAGCTTATTAACCAGCCGGGTAAGAAAAGGAACTTCGGTGTTGTAATTAAAATTGAGACCGAAAATGGTGTTATTGATAGGCTCGTAGCTGTAATTCGCCTTTTGTGTTAGCGGCCGCTCTTTGAGATTGATAAAAGTACCGCCAATAAGGAAATTCTCATTGAACTGATGCTCTACATTGATTCCCGTAAAGCGTTTTGTCTGCTGGCCAAAAAGGGCATTATTTTCGGTGTTCACCTGAATGGGAATATCGGAAGCCAGCAAAGCTTCATCCAGGATCTGCACGCGTCCCAGTTCATAATTCACCACATAATCAACCCCTTCCTGAAGTACACGACCTCCTGCGGTAACGGTCACCGAGCCCGGTGGAAGGTTATAACCAATGGGAATACCTTCAACTTCAGCCGATTTGTAGCGCCCTTTCAGTTCAAATTTATTCTTATCGGCCTCCTCAAGCTCTGCCTGGGTTTTGGTGGTCTCATACATCGCCCTGAACACATATTTTTTCTGATTTTCGTTCCAGGTATCAGGGAGGTTATATTCTTCGGTTCCTGAATTTGGTGTTGGATCCAGCTTATCGAAAAGATGTTTTCCAAAAGGCTCCACCGTTGTGAAAATCACATTTCCGTTCTGCGGATCGATCGTGATCTGCGGCACATAATCGAAGAACCCGTCGCCCTCCTGAATAGGATCATTGTTGCTGTTCAACTGGTCAAGATGAAAAACACGAAGCAGCGGAGTTTCACTCACATCTGCCGGAAGCGTGGTTCCCTCAACGGGTTTGATATAATTGAGCGGCTGCGGATCGGTATAAAGAATGTTCATTCTGAAATCCTCTCTTTCCAGCTGATATCCGCCAAGGCTGTATATGTTTTTCATCATCAAATCCCAAACCGGTTCATTTACATTGGTGACAGTACTTTTCAGCATTTTCACCACCAGGTTCTGGTTAGCGCGAGGATTGGTGCCAGGCTCCGGATTTTGCTGTTGCTGTGTATTTGTAGAATTCACCCCGTCATTGGCAAATTCCCCAACCTGATATACCTCACCATTCAGCGTATATTGAAAGGCAACCGCCAGCACCTCATCGTTGCTTAGTCGCTGGTTCAGGGAAATATATCCCAGCTGCGTATTAACGGTAAATTCATTCTGTTTTAACTGCCGGGCAGCTTCAAGTTTCACATAATCTGTTCCTTCGGTCACCTGTACTCCTCCAAAACCATTGTCTACAGTGGCAATATCTCGAATAGCAGGAGTCAGCACGGTTTCCCCGGGACCTGTTATTCCGAAGGGGTTAAAATCGTTATTGGTGTTATCGGGATAAGCACCGGCGGGAACATTAAAAAAACCTGCAGGAGGGTTTGGCAGGCCGATATTTCCAGGAACGGGAGATTCTCCTATATCCTGAATGGCCACAATATTACGCGTATCGGTAATATTCTGAATATTATTTGTTCGGTTGGTGATCCAGACCTGAATACGCTTGATCTGGATATTCGAATTGATAAAAGGATAATTCTTAAGAGCTTCATCGTAATGATCGCGGAAATACTGAGAAAGGAAAAAATGCCTGTCGGCATCATAATCCAGGGCAAATTTTTCAAATTCTTCCACAGAAGCACCGCCTTCGACATTTACCGTTCGCCTTTCAGATTTTTGTTCTGAAAATACTCCGGTAATCCTGGTTTTCCCGAATTGCAGTTCGGTTTTAAATCCGAAAAGGCTCTGGGCGCCCTGGATCAGGGCATTGTTCAGCGGCATATTGACATTTCCCACCTCGATCTTCTGAACAATATCGTCTTCATTTGGAGTATATTCCAGTTTTAGCTGGTTCTCAAAATCGAAAGTAGATTCGGTATCATAGTTGGCGGTGATCTGAAGTCTTTCACCGATCTGGCCAAGCAGGCTCAGACTAATACGCTGATCAAAATCAAAAGAAAGATTGCGGCGATTTCGAGGTGAAAACGCGGGATTATCCTGTTTGGTAAATAGTATTCCCAGATCCATTTCAACCGAACCCTGCGGCACGATATTGATCTCAGACCCCCCGAAAATGCTTTCAAAGAAATTATTGTTCACGTAAAAATCGGGAAGCAGATCCTTCTGAATTTCTTCTGAGCCTTCTTTTCTTCCGCTCAGAGCGTCATTTTTCAGTTTAAAATAATTCTGAATTTCCTCCTGCATCACCAGATCTTCAAATTCTTCAGGAGTAAGTACCAAAGGAAGACCAATATTCATTTCGCCCAGTTCTTCCTTATAGAAATAACGGTTAAGAATGGGGTCATATTCATATTTAGAAACAATACTTTCAGGATCGGGAAGGCTTATTTGTCCCAGAACATAACCTGTTCGGGTGGAATCCTGAGGCGTTTGCTGCGCCGCTGCCTTGAACGAAAGTACCAGCAGTATCAGGAAGATTAGCTGAACCGGTACCGACAAATTCGGGTAATTGTTCCTCAATGTTATTACAGCTTTTTGAGAGCCAGTTTTATAATCGATTCTACGGATGAGTCGGGTTCCTTCTTCAAAATACTGTCCACCACTTTACCAGCCTGGCGCCGGTTGTAACCCAATGTCTCTAAAGCAGATAACGCTTCTTCCTTGCCAGTATTGTTCTGAGAGGCTAAAACTTCAGTATCTCCCATCACTTTTAGCACCTTATCTTTCAGGTCGAGAATAACCCGTTGCGCTGTCTTCGCTCCTATTCCTTTCACGCTTTGGATAACCGCCACATTTCCGGTAGCTATGGCATCGGAAACCTCTGCGGGAGTAAGTGAGGAAAGCATGGTCCTCGCGGTACTGCTTCCCACCCCTGAAACCGAAATCAGTAATTTGAAGATTTCCCTTTCAGATTTCTCCATGAAACCGTAAAGCGTATGTGAATCTTCCTTTACCTGTAAATAGGTAAAAAGACTCACCGCTTCCGAATCTGGAATAAGCGAAAAAGTATTGAGTGAAATATTTACCGTGTAACCGACTCCATTACAATCAATAACGACATGAGTCGGATTTTTTTCAATTAACTGCCCCTTTAAATGATGAATCATGAAAAAAACTTAGCTTCTGCTTCAAATGTAGTAAAATAATTCCGCCCCTTAGCCCTCCAAAGAGGGGAGTTTGAGAGGTTGTAATATTCAGGAATAAACTATTTTTTTAATTTTTTCTCCTTTTCCTGGGCATCGACTACCGCCACGGCAGCCATATTCACCATCTCCTCAACACTGGCACCTAACTGAAGGATATGCACCGGCTTCTTCATCCCCATCATGATAGGCCCTATGGAATCTACATCGTTGAGTTCTTTAATGAGCTTATAGGTGCTGTTCGCCGAATCCAGATCAGGATAAATAAGCGTATTTACTTTTTTACCTGCAAGTTTTGAAAAAGGGAACTTATTTTGCAACATTTCCCGGTTCAGGGCGAAATCTGCCTGAAGTTCACCGTCAACGCTAAGTTCGGGATGAAAACGATGTAAGTAAGACACCGCATCTTTTACTTTCCTGGCCCGCGGATCTTTGGAAGACCCAAAATTGGCATAAGAGATCATGGCTATCACCGGTTCCATTCCGAAAAGCTGAACCGTTCTTGCCGTCATTTGTGCGATCTTTGCCAGATCTTTTGCAGGTGGATCGATATTAATAGAGGTATCACTGATAAAAAGCGGACCCCTGGAGGTATTCATCACATTGGTCGCGGCTACCCGGGAAATTCCTTTTGCCATACCGATAAGTTCCAGCATTGGTTTCACCACCGTTGGATAGGCCCGGGAATATCCTGAAAGCAGCGCATCGGCATCGCCTTCATTGACCATCATGGCCGCGTAATAATTGCGTTCCCGCATCAATTTTTCAGCATCGTATTTAGTCACCCCATTGCGATGGCGGGTTTCCCAGTATTTCTGAGCATATTTTTCAAGCTGCTCTTTGGCTTCATCAGATTTTGGATCGATGATCTCAACATCGGCATCAAAATCGATTTCAGCCATCAATTCCTGAATCACATCTTTTCGCCCCAGCAGGATTGGAATTCCAATTCCCTCGTCATTTACGATCTGCGCGGCCTTCATCACATCAAGATGATCAGCCTCGGCAAAAACGATACGCTTGGGATTTGTTTTAGCACGATTGAGCAGCAAACGGGTGATTTTGTTCTCGTTACCCATTCTTTCCAGCAATTCATCCTCATATTTCTGCCAATCCTGAATATCCTGTCTCGCTACTCCGCTGTCCATTGCCGCTTTCGCAACGGCAGGAGGAACTTTGGCAATAAGCCTCGGATCAAAGGGCTTCGGAATAATATATTCGGGGCCGAAATTCAGCCGCGTTTCCCCATAAGCGATATTCACCTGCTCAGGCACCGCTTCTTTGGCGAGTTCGGCCAAAGCTTTCACCGCGGCTTTTTTCATTTCTTCATTGATCTTGGTCGCACGAACGTCAAGTGCGCCACGGAAGATAAAAGGAAATCCCAGTACATTATTCACCTGGTTTGGATGATCGCTGCGACCGGTCGCCATGATCACATCCTTCCGGGCTTTCATAGCCAAATCATAATCGATCTCCGGATTAGGATTCGCCATGGCAAAAACAATAGGCCGTTTGGCCATAGATTTCAACATTTCCGGAGAAACAATATCGGCAATGGAAAGTCCGATAAAAACATCGGCATCTTTCATCGCCTGATCGAGGGTATCAATCTTTCGGGAAGTAGCAAATTCTTTTTTCTCTTCGGAAAGGTTTTCACGGTCTTTCCTGATCACTCCCTTACTGTCGAGCATCACGATATTTTCAGCCTTTGCACCAAAAGATTTATAGAGTTTTGTACAGGAAACCGCCGCCGCTCCGGCACCGCTAACCACGATCTTCACTTTTTCGATCTTCTTTTTAGCCAGTTCGAGGGCATTGAGAAGCGCCGCCGCCGAAATGATCGCTGTACCATGCTGATCGTCGTGCATCACGGGAATATCCAGCTCGGCCTTCAGGCGTTGTTCTATTTCGAAAGCTTCGGGAGCCTTGATATCTTCAAGGTTGATGCCGCCGAAAGTCGGAGCGATATTCTTCACCGTTTCGATGAATTTATCAACATCTTTAGTGTCAACTTCAATATCAAAAACATCAATATCGGCAAATATTTTAAAGAGCAGGCCTTTCCCTTCCATCACCGGTTTTGAGGCTTCCGGACCAATATCTCCCAAACCAAGAACTGCGGTACCGTTAGAGATCACTGCTACGAGATTTCCTTTGGTGGTATATTTATAAGCATTCTCCTTATCTTTTTCTATCTCCAGACAGGGCTCGGCCACACCCGGCGAATACGCCAGGGACAAATCTCTCTGGGTTGCATATTTTTTAGTTGGAACTACCTGAATTTTTCCTGGCTTTGGCTTGGCATGATAAACCAGTGCTTCTCTTCTCTTGCGCGAATTATTGCTCATAATTTCCTTTTTTGGCGTATAAACAAAGGTACTAAGGCTGAAGCTAAATAGAAATCTAATCTTTTAAAAAGCGAATATTTCTTTTTAAACCTTCGTATTTGGTTCTTTTAACTGCCGATTTTCTGAAAATCTCATTGAAGATCTCTCGGGTGATCTCTTCCCAGTCTTTTTTATCATTCTCAAGAAGATCGGGATGCGGATCGAACAAAGGCTCGTTGTGAGCTTTGGAAAAACGATTCCACGGGCAAACATCCTGGCAGATATCACAGCCAAACATCCAGTTCTCGAACTTATCCTGGTAAGAAGAAGGCAGGTCGTCTTTCAGTTCAATGGTAAAATAAGAAATACATTTGCTGCCATCTACCTTATAAGGCTCATAAATGGCATCGGTTGGGCAGGCATCCACACAGGCGGTGCAGCTCCCGCAGTGATCGGTTACCGGAGTATCGTATTCAAGTTCCAGATCCACGATCAGTTCGGCTATAAAATAAAAGCTGCCGACCTGTTTTGTTAGCAGGTTCGAATTTTTACCAATCCAGCCAAGGCCGCTGCGGGCCGCCCAGGCTTTATCGAGCACCGGGGCAGAATCTACAAAAGCACGGCCGTGAAAATCACCAATTTCATCCTGAAGCGTGGAAAGCAGCTGCTTCAGCTTATCTTTTATCACAAAATGATAGTCCCTGCCATAAGCATATTTGCTGATTTTATAGGAATCTTCGCGTTGGAAATTTTCGGGATAATAATTCAACAATAAGGAAATCACCGATTTTGAGCCGGGAACTAATTTTGAAGGGTCAAGCCGTTTATCGAAATAATTTTCCATATAGCGCATCTCACCATGCCGACCTTCGTTCAGCCATTTTTCAAGTCGCGGCGCTTCCTCCTCTAAAAATTCAGCTTTCGAAATACCACACGACAAAAAGCCGAGGCGTTTGGCTTCGGCTTTAATGAGCTGGGTATGTTTTTCTTTCACATTCACGGGACTAAAATAAGGCTATTCATAATACTACAATATCTTTTTCAGAATAGGGATAATTCAGAAATTAAAAATTTCTTTAAATGGCGACCCTCGAATGCTACCCAGATGGCACAAGCTTTAGTTGTTCTTTTGCTCGCGGGGTTCAAATCTCACTAAAGCATTCTTGGGTTTCAAAGTAATAAGAGGTTTTATTTCAATCTCCTCATTCACGGGATAAATTCTGAATCGGGCGAGAAGTTCCTGTAAGGCAATGATCATCTCAAACATGGCGAAATTATTTCCGATACACTTGCGCGGCCCGGCACCAAAAGGAAAGTACTGGGAAGAATATTTCTTTGGATTCCCTTCGAAACGCGTTGGGAGAAATTCTTCGGGCCGCTCCCATAATTCAGGATGCCGATGGATTTCATATATCGAAAACAATAAATTGGAGCCCGCAGGAAGAAATTTCCCTTCAAATTCATCGTCTTTTATATTTACCCGGTCAATGAAATATGCCGGCGGATAAAGGCGCATACCTTCTTCGATCACCTGCTGTGCGACCGGAGAATTTGTAACCAGTTCCATCAGATCGGCAGTTTGATGCTGCTGAGATTCTTCATAAATTTTTTCCTGCCATTCGGGATGAAATGCCAGAAGCTGGGAGATAAAACTCAGTGCATTCGAGGTGGTTTCATGCCCGGCGATAAAAAGCACCAGGATTTCATCGATCAGTTGCTCATCATCCATTGCATTTCCGTCGTCATAACGCGCTTCCAGCAGCATATCCAGAAGGTCGTCGAATCTCTCTCCAGAATTCCGCCTTTCATTGACGATTTTTTGCAGAATTTGCCGTGATTCCCTGGTAAGCTTTAAATACTTTTCAATTTTTCCGCTTATTTTAAACCACCATCCCAGGTAAGGCTGACGCAATTCCCGCACGAGCATTTTTTGAGCCGATTCGGTGATAAACTGAAGCCGATTGATCTCTTCCTGAGTAGCAGCACTGCTGAAAAGTGATTTCACCACCGTTTGAAAAGCCAGATCATTGAAGAACGGAAAAACATCGAAGATTTCACCGGTTTTAATCTTTTTCATCTCCTCCAGGATCGCCTGTCTGACGGAATCGAGTAGCTTAGCGAGTTGCTTTTTATGGAAGGCTGGCTGAATTAATTTTCGCTGTTTTCTCCAATGCTCACCATCGGAAGTGAGCAGGCCTCTCCCGATATATTTAGCGAGATCTTTGGTCTGGATCTGGGATTTTATATAATTCTTCTGGTTCTTCTGAAGAACATATTCGGCGAAAGCGGCATCACGTGAAAAAATAACCGATTTCCCGATCCCTATATTCAAACGGAAAGTATCTCCTTTTTCTTCAAAATTCTGATGGTGAAATGGCAGCGGATTCTTTAAAATATTGGCTGAATGTTTTAGAAACTTGGTCAGAGGAACTTCGGGGATGTTGTTTTCTTTTTTCATTTAAGTTCAATCTACATGGTCAAATTGCAGGCTTCGACTCCCCTCTGCCCGACAAAAAATTACTGATCGAACAATCCGCTCTGGGAACTGCCTTTGATACGGCCCAGGTGGCGGTAAGCATGTTCAGTAACCTCACGTCCGCGGGGTGTGCGATAAATAAAACCCTGCTGAATAAGAAACGGCTCATAGACCTCTTCGATAGTTTCGGCATTTTCGCTCACTGCGGTGGCTAAAGTGGTGATTCCTACCGGACCTCCTTTAAATTTATCAATGATGGTAGCGAGGATCTTATTATCCATTTCATCCAGCCCGTGTGCATCAACATTTAGCGCTTTTAGGCCAAATCTGGCAATTTCAAGATCTATTCTTCCGTTGCCTTTGATCTGGGCAAAATCCCTGACCCTTCTTAAAAGAGCATTGGCTATACGTGGAGTTCCTCGGCTTCTGCCAGCGATCTCTATAGCCGCTTCCTGATCTATCGGAACTTTAAGTATCTCTGAGCTTCTTTCTACAATGCCTGAAAGCAGTTCTGTGGAATAGTACTGTAAGCGGCTGGATATTCCAAAACGCGCTCTCATAGGCGCTGTAAGCAGGCCAGAACGAGTCGTAGCACCTATCAGCGTAAAAGGGTTGAGATTTATCTGAACGCTACGCGCGTTCGGTCCTGTCTCGATCATGATATCGATACGGTAATCTTCCATCGCCGAATAAAGATATTCTTCAACTATGGGGCTTAACCGGTGGATCTCATCAATAAAAAGAATGTCTCTTTCTTCAAGATTTGTAAGTAATCCGGCAAGATCCCCGGGTTTATCTAAAACCGGCCCCGAAGTCACTTTTATTCCCACATTCAGTTCATTGGCAAGAATATGGGCCAGGGTAGTTTTTCCCAGTCCCGGCGGGCCATGAAATAAAGTATGGTCTAAGGCTTCTCCCCTTAAATTGGCTGCCTGAACGAATACCTGCAGATTTTCAAGAACCTGCTCCTGTCCCGCAAAATCATCAAAACTTAACGGACGCAGGGCACGTTCTATATCAAATTCTTCCGGAGAAAAATTTTCGCCTGTAGGATCGAGGTTATCGTTCATGGGAGAAGCTATTATCAGTTGTTAATATAAGAAATATAAAATCAAAACCGGACGCTAACGCGGCCGATAAAATTAATCAAAAAAGCCTTTTCCGTTGAAGGAAAAGGCTTCTGAATTTATCTATAAAAAGCAGCTTAGTGATTAAGCTCTTCTTCATTTTCCTGTAAGGAACGGTTTGCGGAACAAAATCCTGACCTTCGATCACATATCCACCATTATCTAGCTCTTTTGAGTAATCATAAGGCCAGCGGTAAACTGAAGGAATTGCTCCGGGCCAGTTTCCGTGAATGTGTTCCACGGGAGTGGTCCATTCCAGTGTATTTGACTTCCATGGGTTCTGTACGGCTTTTTTTCCGAAGAAAATATAATGGAAGAAATTGTATAGGAATACCATCTGAACAAGTGCCGTAATGATAGCCGCAACGGTGATGATCACATTGACATCTGCGAAATCATCGAAATACGGGAAGTATGAATTAGTATAATAACGTCTTGGAAGTCCGGCGATACCGATAAAGTGCATCGGGAAGAAAACTCCATATGAACCTACGATGGTCACCCAAAAGTGAATATAACCGAGGCTCTTGTTCATCATTCTTCCGAACATCTTAGGGAACCAGTGATAAACACCGGCGAACATTCCGTAAAGTGCCGACATACCCATTACAATGTGGAAGTGAGCCACCACGAAATAAGTATCGTGAACGTTGATATCAAGAGTTGAATCTCCAAGATATGATCCCGGTAAGACCTCCGGTAATGAAAGTAGACACCAAACCTATGGAAAACAACATTGCCGGGTTCATGTGCAGGTTACCTTTCCATAAAGTGGTTATCCAGTTAAAGGCTTTTACCGCTGATGGAATCGCAATAAAAGGGTGGTAAAGGTAAATACCGAACCAAGGAATGGGTTCATACCTGTAACAAACATGTGGTGCCCCCAAACGATAAACGAAAGGAACGCGATAGCAAGAATGGAGGCTACCATCGCGCGATAACCGAAAATAGGTTTTCGGGCATTAGTCGCCATCATTTCTGAAATAATACCCATGGCCGGCAGGATCACGATATATACTTCGGGGTGACCCAGGAACCAGAAAAGGTGTTGAAACAATATTGGGCTACCTCCCTGATTGGCTAAGCACCTCACCCGGAATAAAAATATCCTAGAAAGATAAAAACTGTACCAAAGCTACGGTCAAAGATCAGCAACAAAGCTGCCGAAAATAATACCGGGAAAGGAAAGCACACCCAATATAGCAGTTACAAAGAATGCCCAGATGGTAAGAGGCAACCGGGTCATTGACATTCCTTTTGTACGCAGGTTTAGCACGGTAACAATATAGTTAAGCGCTCCCAGCAGTGAAGAAACAATAAATATAGCCATAGTCACCAGCCAGAGGGTCATTCCTATTCCTGAACCGCTAACCGCCTGGGGAAGGGCACTTAATGGAGGATATACCGTCCATCCTGCCGTGGCAGGACCGATTCTACAAAGAGCGAGGCCACCATTATTACACTGGAAAGAAAAAAGAACCAGTAGGAAAGCATATTGAAAAAGCCTGAAGCCATATCCCTGTGCACCAATCTGCAATGGAATAAGTAAGTTCTGAAAAGTACCACTTAGACCGGCAGTAAGTACAAAAAATACCATGATGGTACCGTGGATGGTAACCAATGCAAGGTAAATACTTGGATACATTACTCCGTCTGGCGCCCATTTTCCCAATAGAGCTTCAAATAACCAGAATGACTGTTCCGGCCATGCAAGCTGGATACGGAAAAGAATAGACATCGCTATCCCGATAATCCCCATGATCAGCCCCGTTATAAGGTACTGCTTGGAGATCATTTTATGGTCCTGACTAAATATATACTTTGTTATAAAAGTCTGTTTATGATGATGTCCGTGATCATCGTGATGATCGTGTGCCGGTGCGTTTGCGATTGCTGCTGACATATCTCTAATTCTTTTTCTTAAGTGTTATTCTTGTTCTTCTGCTTGATTGATATCCTCCTTCATCGATTCCTCGC
The DNA here is from genome assembly GCA_963741865.1 of uncultured Flavobacteriaceae bacterium. Classification (GTDB taxonomy): domain Bacteria; phylum Bacteroidota; class Bacteroidia; order Flavobacteriales; family Flavobacteriaceae; genus Christiangramia. The sequence goes on along the minus strand of CAVUJP010000017.1, from coordinate 376,125 downwards.
TGTCCACGCCTTCGGTAGCAGGAGTTTCCCCGCTTTCAGCGGTATCTTCGGGACGATCTACATTTTCACTGTTCTTCTCCATCGAACTCTCAAAAGTAGGCTGTTCTGCAAGCCAGGCTTTAAAATCTTCTTCAGATTCGACAATTATCTTCATCTGCATGTTGAAGTGACCCTGTCCGCAAATTTTATTACAAAGCAGGAAATAATCAAAATTATATTCATCAAGTGGAGCCTCTCCGCTTGCCGCTAATTCTTTACTTCTTTCTTTACGAATTTCATTAACGATCTCCATTTTATCCTTCATATAATCGCTTTCGCGCATTTCTTCGGAAGTGATGGTAGGAGTAAAGCCAAACTGAGTGATCATACCCGGTACCACGTTCATTTGTGCCCTGAAGAATGGGAAATAAGCCGAATGCAATACATCCTGAGAACGCAGTTTGAACAAAACCGGCTTACCAACCGGAAGGTGAAGTTCGGTCACCACTTTATCATCCATCGCATAATCATCAGATTCATCAACACCCAACTGGTTCACGCCTTCAATAAAACGAACATTGGCTTTTCCCAAGGTATTGTCTTCTCCGGCATAGCGCGCTCTCCACGCAAACTGATAGGCATAAAGCTCCACTACCATCGGGTCATCATCCTCATTCAAGTTCATGATATCACTCCAGGTAAACAGGCCGTAGATAATAAGTCCGGCAAGCACGATCACAGGAATAATGGTCCAGATGAATTCCAGTTTGTCATTATCAGCATAAAAAAGCGCTTTTTTACCCTTTTTTCCCTGGTATTTATAGGCGAAAAAGTGAAGCAGACCCTGGGTGATCACCTGCACTACCATAATTAGCGCTATAGACACGAACATAAGGGTATCATATTGCGTCCCATGTTCAGAAGCTGCGTTAGGCAAATAGAATCTTCCGTAATTCCAGAAACAGTAGATGGTGATTACATAGAGAAAAATTACGAACGCTAGCATGAGGAAACCATTCAGGCGGTTATCCTTATCATTGGCAATCTGCGAGGTATCTTCATCAGATCTTCTCGATAATTCGAAAATCTTGGAGATCTGCCATCCTGTTACTCCCAGAAGTGCTAGTACTATGATTACTAAAAATACGGTCATTTTATAAGTTCTTCTTTAAACAATCAATCTCTGTTATTAATAATGGTAATGTTCACTTTCCTTAAGGAATGGATTATTCTTTGGATGCAGATTCAATTTGCTTAGTCCGCTTCCAACCACAATGATGAAAAGACCAAGGAAGAAAAGCAATCCGCCAATTTCCGGAAGACCAAAATACCAGTTTGGTCCCACGGTAGAAGGCATCACTAAAAGGAAAATATCGATATAATGCCCCACCAGTATAATGGTTCCCGCCATTAATACAAACAATGGTACACGTTTGTAATCACTGTTCATCAGTAACAAGATTGGGAATACAAAGTTAAGTATAAGCATTCCGAAGAACAGCAGATTATAATTTTCAATTCTCATGGTGAAATAGGTCACCTCTTCAGGAATATTCGCATACCAGATCAGCATGAACTGGCCGAACCAAAGATAAGTCCAGAAAATACTGAAAGCGAACATGAATTTTGCAAGGTCATGAAGGTGACTGTCATTCACGAAAGGAATATAACCGCCTCTTTTAAGGAATACAGTTACCATGGCGATCACGGTGATAGCCGATACGAAAAGGCTGGCAAAAATATACCATGCGAAAAGCGTACTGTACCAGTGTGGGGTCATACTCATGAACCAGTCCCAGGACATCAGGGATTCAGTGATTATAAAGAACACAAGGAATCCTATAGATGCCTTAAATAGTTTTCTGTAAGGACGGTAGTCGTTAGCCGCAACCTCTTCCTGACGATCTGAATATTTTCTTGCGAAAAATCTGTAAAGGTTCCATCCTACCACATAAATAATGGCTCTTATTAAAAAGAATGGAAAGTTAAGATATCCCGATTTAAGCTGAAGGAGCTTGTCTTCAGCGACCAGTTCATCATTCTGCCAGGGAAAGAAATGAGTTCCGGCAAAAACCACGATCAAAAATACGATTATCGATCCCGGAAGCAGGTAAGCGGTAATTCCCTCGATCACTCTGAAAAGTACCGGCGACCATCCTGCCTGGGCTGCATACTGGATCGCGTAGAACACCAATGCGCCAAGTGCGATCATGAAAAAGAAGAAGGCAGATACGAAAAGGGCAGACCAGGGTTTGGTTTGCAGCTGATGCAACAAATGCTCATAATGAGCTTCCCCATGTTCTCCATGTGCTCCTTCAGCAGATTCCCCATGAGCTGGTTTTGCAGTATCGGAATCTCCAGCTTCATGACCGGCCTGGATATATCCCGACTCATTCATGTGAGTGGCATCTTCGTGTTCAGCCGCCTCTCCATGATGAGCTTCCGCCGCCATCATTTCCTTTACCTCTTCTACATTATCTGGCGCGTCGATAAATCCAACCACAAGACCAATGAGCCCCACAACCATTAAAATGATTGCAGTTATTTTTAATTTACTAGGTAACGTATACATACTAATAGATCGATATTAATGCTTTATTCTTGATTAGCGGATTCGTTATTAACCATCAGGGAATCCTGCTTTTCTTTACTCACCGGTGCCCGGGAAGGAAGAAGGCTTTCTTTATTGCTTTTAGCATTTTTTTCGAAAGCTCTTTCAGGCGCCCCGTTCAGTTTATCTTTAAGGCTCATCACATAATGGTCTATTTTCCATCGTTCCTCTATAGTGGTCTGCGAGGCATAAGAACCCATATTGTTAAGCCCGTAATACATGGCATGATAAACGCTTCCCTCGGTGATATTTCTTCCGGCATCGTTATAAGCTGGAATTCCTAATATTTTTTCACGTTGAGCCAATATACCTTTTCCATCTCCATTGTCACCATGACAAACCGCACAGTAGATCGTGTAAAGTTGTTTTCCTTCATTCAGATTATCCTCGGTGTATGGCAGCGGATTTTTTAGACTGTCGGCAGCTGAAGTACGACCTTCCATATTATCCTGATATGGATAAGGCATCCAGCCGCGTGGAATAGTTCCTTCCACAGGTAATTTAGCCTCCTGTCCATTCTGAAAAACAGGATATTCCAGGTAAGTTTCATACCCAACTCCTTCATACATATCGGGAAAATACTGGTAATTTCTTTCATCTTTATCTGCACAGGAAACTACCAGTCCTGTGAAGAAAAGAAGAATTAAAGATTTATGAAATGAACTTGTCATTAGGTCTAGTTATTTTCAATTAGTTTAATTTCAGCGGCTCCGGTATCATAAAGGAACTTGGTCATTTTATCCACATTATGATCGGCTGCATCGATCTCCACCATAAAATGATCATCAGTAGTTCTGATATCGGGATTCTCTGCTTTCTTGAATGGCCACAATTTACTTCTCATATAAAAGGTGATCACCATAAGGTGAGCTGCAAAGAAAACGGTCAATTCGAACATAATAGGAATGAAGGCCGGCATGTTCTGATAAAAATGGAAACTTGGTTTCCCACCGATATTCTGAGGCCAGTCTTCAATCATCATATAATTCATCATCAGCACCGCAACACAAAGTCCGGTTATTCCATAAAGGAAAGACGCAATGGCGATCCTGGTGGGAGCAAGGCCAACTGCCTTATCCAAACCATGCACCGGAAATGGCGTATATACCTCTTCTATATGATAGCGTGCTTCTCTGATTTGCTTAACGGCCTGCATCAGCAAATCATCATCTGAATAAATAGCGTGTATTAACTTTGAAGCCATCTTAATTACTTGTTTTTAAGTTTTGTTGCCTGAGCTACCCAATCTTCACGTTTATCTGCATTAGGAAAACGCTCGATCACCTCGTTAAGCAATTCGAAATCTCTTTCTTCCAGTTTGCTCACCTGGTCAAAGGTATAAAGACCAACCTGGTGAAGACGTTGCTGCAGCAAAGGACCAACAGCTTTTAATTTTGTAAGATCACTTGCTTCCTGAGTTTTTGGATCATAAACCCCAACTCGTGAAAGCATCTCATCTATGCGTTCTTTCTGAACTTCAGAAATAGTGATCGCATCGGCATTGACGGTTTCTTCATGCTCTGGTTTTTCCTCATCGAACTGCCCGGTAAGATCTTCCCTGATATTTGAGGAAGGTTCTTTGGCAGTTGGATCAGAATCCACATGGCTTACTTCATCACCGTGTTCAGCTCTTAATCTCTTATATTTTTCTCCTGAAGATTTCAGGATAGTTTTTACTTCAGCCTGAGCAATTACCGGGAAGGTACGTGCATACAGAAGGAACAGCACAAAGAAAAATCCAATGGTTCCTATAAACACTCCCACATCTACAAAGGTCGGAGAGAACATCGCCCATGAAGAAGGAGTTCTTCCGTGGCTAAGGTCAACAACGATAATATTGAAACGTTCGAACCACATCCCTGTATTGATAATAAGGGCAACCACAAAGGTCCACATGATATTTCTTCTCAGCTTCTTTACCCAAAGCGTTAACGGCACAATGAAGTTACAGGTGATCAATGCCCAGAATGCCCACCAGTAAGGCCCGGTTGCCGCACCCCATGAAAGATAGGTATAGTTTTCATACGGACTTCCTGAATACCAACCAATAAAGAATTCGGTGATATAAGCGATAGTTACGATCCCACCGGTAAGTATGATCACCTTGTTCATATATTCAACATGAAGCACGGTAATATAGTCTTCAAGGTTTACCACTTTCCTCATAATGAGAAGAAGTGTCTGTACCATTGCGAATCCTGAGAAGATCGCCCCGGCCACGAAATATGGAGGGAAGATCGTAGAGTGCCATCCCGGAACTACCGAGGTGGCGAAGTCAAAAGATACGATGGTGTGTACAGAAAGTACCAGCGGAGTTGCAAGACCTGCAAGTACCAGCGACACTTCCTCGAAACGTTGCCAGTCTTTTACACGGCCGCTCCACCCGAAGCTAAGCAAGCTGTATATCTTTTTCTGAAATGGTTTTGTAGCACGGTCCCTGATCATGGCAAAATCAGGAAGCAATCCTGTCCACCAGAACACAAGAGATACAGATAAATAAGTTGAAATAGCGAAAACATCCCATAACAGCGGTGAGTTAAAATTCACCCACAATGACCCGAACTGGTTTGGAATTGGAAGTACCCAGTAAGCGAGCCATGGGCGCCCCATGTGAATGATCGGGAACAAACCTGCCTGAACAACCGCGAAAATGGTCATCGCCTCTGCCGAACGGTTTACGGCCATTCTCCATTTTTGACGGAATAACAGAAGTACCGCCGAGATCAGCGTTCCCGCGTGACCAATACCTACCCACCAAACAAAGTTAGTAATATCCCAGGCCCAGCCAATGGTCTTGTTCAATCCCCAGACCCCGATACCGGTAGATACCGTGTATATGATACAGCCTAATCCCCAGAGAAATGCAACAAGGGAAATAGAGAAAACGATCCACCAGGACTTGTTTGCCCTTCCCTCGATAGGAGCAGCAATTCCCACACTTACATCGTGATACGACTTATCTCCTGTTACTAGAGGCTCTCTTATAGGCGCTTCGTAATGTGACGACATATTTATTTGCTAATTAATTTTTAATTCTAATTTTAAGATTCTGAGGCATTTCTCACTTTCGTCTGATAAACCACATTTGGTTTCGTTCCCAGACTTTCAAGCAAGTGATAAGACCTGTCATTATTCTTTAATTTCAGGATTTCAGAATCCTTCATATTGATATCTCCAAATTTGATAGCGCCTTTATCACAGGCATTTGAACATGCAGTATAGAATTCACCCTCTTCTACAGGTCTTCCTTCGCGTTTCGCATCAAGGATCACCTTTTGGGTAAGCTGAATACACAATGAACATTTTTCCATAACCCCTCTGGAACGTACGGTCACATCAGGATTGATCACCATTCTTCCAAGATCGTTATTCATATAATAATCAAACTCCTCATTTTGAGCGTATCTGAACCAGTTGAAACGACGAACTTTATAAGGACAGTTGTTCGCACAATATCTCGTACCTACACAACGGTTGTACACCATCTGGTTTTGACCCTGTCTTCCATGAGAGATCGCCGCCACAGGACATACGGTCTCACAAGGAGCATGGTTACAGTGCTGACACATTACCGGCTGAAAAGCTACCTGCGGATTATCATGTGAAGGAGTTTCTATAGCCGTATAGGTATCAAAGGCACCCCGATTTTCCAATTCTTCCTGCTCTTCCTTATAGGTATCGGCAGCCGAATAATAACGGTCAATACGCATCCAGTGCATATCGCGGAATTTTCTCACCTCTTCCTTACCTACCACAGGCACGTTATTTTCTGAATGACATGCAATCACACAGGCACCACAACCGGTACACGCGTTAAGATCTATGGAAAGGTTAAAATGGTGGTAAATATCCCGGCCAAATTCCGCCCAGATATTAGCGTTTTCTGAATCTGTTGGGATTTCAACATGGTTATAACTCACCTCAGGCATGGCATTCCACTCTTCCTTCGGTTCATTATTATAAGTTTCCAGCGTAGTTTCCTTGATGATATCATCACGGCCCGCCATGGTATTTTGAAGCTGGGTACATGCGAATTCGTGCATTCCTTCAGCCTTCGTCACAGTTACGTTCTGGAAGGTCTTGAAATCTTTATAAAGAGGAAAGGCATTTACACCTACCTGCATTTCTTCCTGGATAGCTTCCCGCATTCCGTAACCAAGCGCGAGACCAATGGCTCCTTTAGCCTGCCCCGGTTGAATGATCACCGGTACATTCTTCACAACCACATCACCTAATTTGATGTCTACATACTCTCCATTAAGAGCTCCGTTTGAAACGGTTTCATTCTCCACACCAAGCTTATCAGCATCGGCTTTAGACATCATTACATAGTTATCCCAGGTCGTCCTGGTGATAGGATCTGGCATCTCCTGAAGCCAAGGGTTGTTGAACTGCTGCCCGGCACCCATGGAAACTTTAGTGTAAAGAACCAGTTCCATATTTCCGCCTTCTTCAGACTGAGAAAGATTTCTAACCGCTGAAGATTCTGAAATTCCAGAAACAGAAGCAGAATTTTCCGAAGCAGGCACAGGGCTTGATCCTTCAAACACTCCATCGTGAAGCGCGCGGTTCCATCCTTCACCGGAAAGATGACCTGACCAGGTTTCCTTTAAATAATCGTAATAAGTCGTATTGCTACCAGTCCATGTTAATAAACATTCCTGGATCTGTCTTGTATCAAAAAGAGGTCGAATAGTAGGCTGGGTAAGCGCGAATTTTTCGGTAGTAAACTGAACATCCCCCCAGCTCTCCAGGTAATGAGGCACCGCGGCCACATACTTGGTAAGCTTTGCGGTTTCATCCTGTTTTTGAGCGAAGGTTAAAGTAGTCTCTACCTTTTTAAGCCCCTCGGTAAATTCAGCAGCATTTGGCAAACTATAAGCGGGATTTACACCGGCGATCAAAAGAGCTCCGATCTGACCGTTGTTCATATCCTTCACCAACTGCTGCACCTCTTTCGCATTTCCCTGACGGGTAACACGAGGCACTTCGGTATTCATTATCTCGCTGCCAAGCTTCTCGTTAATGGCAAGCACAAGCATTTGCGCATTCTCATCGGGAATTCCTGAAACCACCACTCCTTTGCTTCCGGCTTTTCTAAGCTGACTGGCGGCCTTCACCACCGCATCATCTACTTTACCAGAAAGATCGCTGGTAGATTGTCCGCCAACGATATAATTATAAAGAGCGACAAGTATTTTCTTTTGCTCAGAAGGAGTTACCGGCAAACGCTTATCGGCTTTTGCCCCGGTAATGGTGAGATTTGATTCAAACTGAATGTGACGCGACATTTTACCGTTTTTCGGTATTTTGCTTTGCGCATAACTTACGTCATAACCACCTCCCTGCCAGTCGGCAAGAAAATCGGCCCCCACACCTACGATCACTTCAGCATCTGTAAAATCGTAATCTGGCAATGCCCTTTTTCCATATTTAGACTGAAAAGCGTTCAGCGCCGCATCTTCAGAAACGGTATCATAAACTACATGACGAACGTTTCCGTATTTTGAAGAAAATTCATTTATTATTTTAGAAGTTGACGGACTCGCGAAGGTTTGGGTAAGAAGAACAATCTCTCCGTTTACCCCGTTAAGAGCGGTCTGCACCTCGTTGTTAAACTCTTCCCAGGAGACATTTCTGCCTTCGATCATAGGTCGTTTAACGCGCTTGGTATCATACAAAGATAAAACTGAAGCATTCACCCTTGCACTTCCTGCAGCCTTGATCGTGGAAAGTTCGTTGGTTTCAATCTTAATTGGTCTCCCCTCACGGGTTTTTACCAACACACTGGCAAAATCAAAACCATCGGCAATTGCAGAGGCATAATAATTAGGCTTCCCGGGCACGATGCGTTCTGGCTGCACCACATAAGGAATGGTTTTCATCACAGGCCCTTCACAGGCTGCAAGAGATGCAGCAGCTGTACTAAAGCCCACATACTTAAGAAAATCCCGTCGGGTAGTTTTTGAAGATTCCAGGGAAGATTTATCCCCCAGAAATTCGTCTACCGGAATTTCCTCAGCAAATTCCTTATGTTTGAGCGTCTCAACAATAGAGCTATCTTTTAGCTCCTCAACACTTTTCCAGTATTTTTTGTTTGATGACATATATGATAAAATATTAACTTCTTAATTATTACCTGACAATTTCAGGATTTTAGTAGTGGCACTTTCCGCATTCTATAGATCCCATCTGGGCTGCGGTAAGCTCTTCCACTCCGTATTTTTTAGATAATTCTTCGTGCATTTTCTTGTAGTAGCCATTGCCCTCCATGCGAACATTGGTTGTTCTGTGACAATTAACACACCAGCCCATGGTCAAGGGAGCATTTTGATAAACGATCTCCATTTCCTGAATAGGCCCGTGACAGGTCTGGCATTGAACACCAGCTACAGTGACGTGCTGCGAGTGATTAAAGTAAGCGAAATCAGGAAGATTATGAATCCTCTCCCACTTCACCGGCTTTTCTTCTCCCGAATAAGTTCGGGTAGCAGGATCCCAACCGGTAGCATCATAAAGCTTGGCGATCTCACCATCGTAATATTCTTTAGAATAATCTTCGGTAGCAGTTTCCGGAGCCACTTCAGCGATCGCTTTGTGACAGTTCATACACACGTTCAATGAAGGAACCCCTGAAGTTTTTGAAGTTCTTGCCGAAGAGTGACAGTATTTACATTCGATCTGGTTATCACCAGCATGAATTCTATGAGAAAAATGAATTGGCTGTATTGGCTGATATCCCTGGTCAACACCCACCTGCATCATGAAACCGTAAGCAAAATAACCTACGGCAAGCAACGCAATGATCGTACTTACCACTAAAAGGAACTGGTTTTCCACAAAAGCCTTCCAGATTGGTTTTCTTTTTGGTTTTTCAGGAAGCTGAATTCCGGAAGCATCGGCAAAATTCCTCAGGGTCTTATTAACAAGGAACAGCACCAATAAAAGAACCACAAGAACAAAAAGAAGGATTCCCAGGATCACGTTCACAGAGATTCCTCCGCCTCCCTGACCTCCGGACTGTGCACCACCGCCTGCGGCAGCAGCTTTTGGTTCAGGCTTTGGCTGCTCCACATAAGCAAGAATATTATTTATGTCTTTCTCGCTTAACTGCGGAAATGCAGGCATCGCCGTTTGATTAAACTCCTCATAGATAGCATTGGCATCAGCATCACCGGAAGCGATCAAAGCAGCCGAATTATGAACCCAGTTATGGATCCAGTCAAGACTCTGGCGATCTGTCACCCCGTGAAGTGCCGGCCCCACCATGTCTGAATAAGGCTTATGACAGGAAGCACACAGTGTATTGAATAATTCTTTCCCGGCCGCAGGGTCACCAAGTTCTGCTGTTCCCGATCCCTGACCGGAAACTTCATCACCTGCTGCCTGTTCCTGCTTTTCAGCCCCAGAACTATCTGCTGCCTGTTCCTGAGAAAAACCCGCAAATGCAAAAGAAATTAAAAATGCTACGCTTAAGAGTAGTTGTCGCGAAGTTGAATGGCGGTAATTCACCTTTTTCATATTATAAGTTCGATTAACGTCTAAACTTTGGTACGGTTTTTACACTCAGTATTTTAGGGCTAAAAACCTAAAAAGGTACCTTTAAATTCGTGCACAAAAGTAATACTTATGAACGATTTTAGGAATGCTATAGAAGTGTTAATAGTTAATTTATATCAGTTCTAAATAATAAAACAGACAGTGTTTAAGTTATTTAATTTTACATTTGTCAAAAAGCTGAAACCATGAATAAAAAGAAACTTTTTTCTATTCTTTTACTGACTGTTTTTTCTTTTGCAGCTTCTCAAAAGTTGTTTTCCCAGCAGGGAAAGGTAAGCATTCAGCAAAGTGAAAAAATAAAAAAACTCCTGGAGGTCAAGACGGAGATGAATCAAAATAACAAGATCAGGGACCGCTATGTGATCCAGCTTTTTTATGGAGATAATGGAGAGGCCAATGAAATTCTGAAGAAATACAGGGACTTATATACCTATTCTTCCCAAATTGTTTATGAAGCCCCTAATTATAAGGTATGGGTGGGAAATTTCAGGAACAGGCTCGAAGCCGATCGCGCTTTATTAGCCATCAAAGAAAATTTTCCCGCAGCTTTCATCCCGAAACCTCAGCGGAAATAGAACCAGGATTTAAAAGACTCACAGGTTTTGAAAACCCGGAAGGTTAAAACAAATAACAAAGGAAGCCGTCTCTTTTATCAAAATGAGGCGGTTTTTTTAGTGGTGATGATCTGACTATAACTTTGTCAATTTTGAAGGGTTTCAGGGAAAAAAGAAGATGACTGCCTCTAAGTTTCTAAAGCAGATTCCCTGCTAATGATTTGTTTTATAAATTCTCCTGAAAATAAAACCTTCCAGGTTTTCAAAACCTGGAAGGTTTAAAATTATAACAAAAAAAGCGGCTGATCTCTCAGCCGCTTTTTTATTCCGTATATATGATATTGGAATTATTTGAGTTTCTTCTTAACCTCAACTTCCCTGAAGGCTTCAATTACATCACCTTCCCTGATATCATTATAGTTCTTGACTTGCATACCGCAATCATAACCTTTGGAAACTTCCTTCACATCGTCTTTAAAACGTTTCAGCGAAGCCAGTTCTCCGGTATAGACCACCACACCGTCGCGAATGAGTCTCACTCCTCCATTGCGGTAGATCTTACCTGAAGTCACCATACACCCGGCAATGGTTCCGACCTTGGAGATCTTAAAGGTTTCCCTGATCTCTGCAGTACCGGTAATTTCCTCTTTCAGTTCAGGAGAAAGCATACCTTCCATTGCATCCTTCAGATCGTTGATCGCATCATAGATAATAGAGTATGTTCTGATATCGATCTCTTCCTTATCGGCAACCTGTCTTGCATTTCCGGCAGGTCGCACGTTGAATCCGATGATCACAGCATCTGAAGCTGATGCCAGCAAGACATCACTTTCGGTAATCGCACCCACACCTTTGTGAATGATATTCACCTGTATCTCTTCGGTAGAAAGTTTCTGGAAACTATCGGTAAGCGCTTCCACAGAACCATCAACATCACCTTTAAGGATAATATTAAGTTCTTTAAAGTCGCCCAGCGCAATTCGCCTTCCTATCTCGTCAAGCGTAATATGACGCTGAGTTCTCACTGTTTGTTCACGCTGTAACTGTGTACGTTTTGCAGCGATATCTTTCGCCTCGCGCTCGTCGGTCATCACCTTGAACTTATCACCCGCCTGAGGCGCGCCGTCAAGTCCAAGAATGGAAACAGGCGTAGAAGGTCCGGCTTCTTTCACCTCATGACCCCTTTCGTCATGCATCGCCTTCACTTTACCGCTGTGTCTTCCGGCAAGAACATAATCACCGATCTTAAGTGTACCGCTCTGTACAAGAATGGTAGCCACATATCCGCGACCTTTATCAAGATAGGCTTCAACCACGGTACCATTTGCCAGTTTATCAGGATTTGCCTGGAGTTCCAGGATTTCAGCTTCAAGAAGCACTTTTTCAAGCAGTTCTTTCACACCCGTTCCTGTTTTCGCAGAAATATCGTGTGATTGAATCTTACCTCCCCAGTCTTCTACCAGCAGATCCATAGAAGCAAGTTTCTCCTTGATCTTTTCGGGATTCGCTGTTGGAAGATCAGATTTGTTGATCGCAAAAACGATAGGCACTCCCGCAGCCTGGGCATGTGAGATCGCCTCTTTGGTCTGAGGCATCACATCATCATCGGCCGCGATCACAATAATCGCAATATCGGTTATCTGGGCACCACGGGCACGCATGGCGGTAAAGGCCTCGTGACCCGGTGTATCCAGGAATGTTATTTTTTGTCCGCCTTCAAGTTCCACTCCGTAAGCACCGATGTGCTGGGTAATACCACCACTCTCTCCGGCAATTACATTTTCCTTACGAACGTAATCCAGAAGGGAAGTTTTACCGTGGTCAACGTGACCCATAACGGTAACGATCGGAGCTCTTGGTTCAAGATTGGCAGGATCTTCCTTGACTTCTTCTTTTTCTTCTTCGATATCGGCAGTGACAAATTCAACTTCATAGCCAAACTCTTCCGCAACGATACTTAAAGTCTCGGCATCAAGACGCTGGTTCATGGTCACCATCATTCCCAGGGACATACATGCCGAAATAACTTTCGTTACCGGCACATCCATCATCGTCGCCACTTCGCTTACCGTAACGAATTCGGTAACCTTCAATACTTTTTCATCAGATTCCTGCTGGGCAAGATCCTGTTCAGATCGCTGCCTGTGCTGGTCTCTTTTCTCACGACGATATTTGGCTCCCTTACCTTTGCTGGATTTACCCTGAAGTTTCTCCAGAGTCTCACGAACCTGTTTTTGTACTTCTTCCTCGGTAGGCTCTTCCTTGGTGATTGGCTTACCGCGTTTACGGCCTCCTCCTCGTTTGCCGCCTCCCTGCTGACCTCCGCCTTTTACATCTTTACTGATGCGACGACGGCGTTTCTTACGCTTGTCTTTTTTGTCATCTTCATCAGCTTTCTTTTCTTCTTTTTTCTTCTGAGGTTTTTTGAACTGAGAAAGGTCTATTTTCTTACCTGTGAAATTAGGGCCGTCAAGTTTGGTATATTTTGTCTCTATTCTGTTAGACTCTTCGGAAGGCTCTTCTTTCTTCTCCTCTTGTTTCTCTTCTACCTTCTCCTCCTTCTTTTCCTCTTTTTTCTCTTCGGCTTTCTCAGGAGCTTTTTCAGAGGCTTCTTCAGGGGCTTTAGGGGCAGGCTCCACTTTTTCTTCTTCTTTTTCGGCAGGTTTTTCAGGAGCTTTCTCCTCTTCTTTTTCAGGCTCTTCTTCCTTAGCAGGCTGGCCTTTCTTTTTATCCAGGTCTATCTTTCCTACGGTTTTCAGCCCTTCCAGTTTAGTGCGGGAGCTAACAGCCTCTTCCTCCTCTTTTTCTTTCTCCTTCTCTTTCTTCTCCTTTTTCTCCTCTTCAGCTTTACGTTTCTCTTCAATTTCCTTACGCAGCTCTTCCTTCTCTTTCTTGCGCTCCTCACCTACTTCTTTAGAAGCAACTTTTTTACTCTTATCGGTCTGGAACTCATCAGAAAGCACCTCGTAGATCTCTCCCGAGATCTTGGTAGTGGGACGCGCGTCAATCTCATATCCCTGGGAAGTAAGATATTCCACAGCCCTGTCTAACGAGATATTGAACTCACGTAGAACCTTATTTAATCGCATTGTTTTCGCTTCTGCCATAAATTGCCCTCTAAATTAACCTCTTTTATTATTCTGTAATAAATTAAACTCTTATTATTATGTTATTCTTCGAATTCAGCCCTGAGAACAGCCATTACCTGACGGACGGTCTCTTCCTCAAGATCGGTACGACGTACGAGGTCATCTACATCCTGCTCCAGAATACTTTTTGCGGTATCCAGGCCGATTTTTGAAAATTCCTCGATCACCCACTCTTCGATCTCATCGGCGAATTCTTTTAACTCAACATCTTCTTCAACACCTTCACGGTAAACATCTATCTCATAACCCGTCAATTGTCCTGCCAATCTTATATTATGACCGCCACGACCAATCGCTTTGGAAACTTCTTCAGGCTTCAGCATCACTTCAGCCCTTTTGGTTTCCTCATCGAGCTTGATGGAAGTGATCTTCGCCGGACTCAAGGCCCTGGTTATGAACAACTGTTCGTTATTGGTGAAATTGATCACGTCTATGTTCTCATTCCCCAGTTCACGAACGATACTGTGGATTCGCGAGCCTTTCATACCCACACAGGCACCTACGGGATCTATCCTGTCATCATAGGAATCTACCGCCACTTTGGCTTTCTCGCCAGGTACACGCACCACTCTTTTGATCGTGATCAAACCATCAAAAACCTCGGGAATTTCCTGTTCGAATAATTTCTCAAGGAATCCGGGAGCGGTTCGCGACATGATAATGGTAGGTTTATTCCCCTTTAATTCGACGCTTTCTATAATTCCCCTTACATTTTCTCCTTTTCGGAAGAAATCTGAAGGAATTTGTCGGTCTTTCGGAAGCACAATCTCGTTGCCCTCATCATCAAGAAGGATGATGGCCCTGTGCCTGATATGATGAACTTCTGCAGTATAAATCTCTCCTTCGAGTTCTTTAAACTGCTTATAAATATTCGTGTTGTCATGCTCATGGATCTTAGAGATCAGGTTCTGGCGCAGTGCCAAAATCGCCCTTCTTCCAAGATCTGAAAGTTTCACTTCTTCAGATACATCTTCACCCACTTCAAAGTCAGGCTCTATCTTTCTGGCCTGGGTAAGGGAAATTTCCCTGTTGGAATCTTCCACCTCCCCGTCGGCAACCACGATCCTGTTTCTCCAGATCTCCAGGTCACCTTTATCAGGGTTTACAATAATATCAAAATTATCGTCTTCTCCATACTTTTTCTTCAGGGCATTTCTGAAAACATCTTCCAAAATCGCCATCAGCGTTACACGATCTATGAGCTTATCATCTTTAAACTCAGAGAATGACTCAATCAACGCGATATTTTCCATATCAATTCGAGATTAAAACGTTACTTTAACTTTTGCTTCCACAATTTCAGAATACGGCAAAACCGTTTCTTTCTGAACTGTCACCTTTCCTTTTCCAACCGGTTTAGGTTCCCGGGCTTTCCAGGAAAGTTTTATTTCCTGATCATCAGCCGATTCCAGGACGCCCTCAAATTTATCATTTTCGGTCTTCACCTTCAGCTTTCGGCCAATGTTCTTTTTGTATTGTCTTGGCATCAGCAATGGTTCTGAGACGCCTGCAGAGGTCACTTCGAGAGAAAAATCCTCCTCATCCCTGTCGAGATTATGTTCAATAGCCCTGCTCACCATGATACAGTCGTTCACCGAAACTCCCTCGTCACCATCCATCACTATTTTGATGTGGTTCCCGGAGTTGATGTCAAGGCTTATTAAAAATAAGGAATTATTTTCTGCGAATACCTTCTCTGCTAAATTTTCTACCTTTTCCTTCAGCATAGATTTATAAAAAGAGGGGACTTCTGTCCCCTCGCTGTACTTTTTTTAAAAATTCAACGCTGCAAATATAATAATATTTTTATACACATAAAACCCTACTCCCTCTTTAATTAATTTATCTCCTAAAAATTAAGCTTTTATGCAAATCTGAGGTTTTAGGTAATTAGAGATTAGTTCCTTTTAGCGGAATTTATTTTTCCGGTTTCCTTTTAATGAAAATCGATTTTCCTTCTCAATAATTTTTATTGCTTTACGGCCCACACAGATTTGCTTCAGGATTAATTTTTTATTTGTAACTTTATTTAACTTCTAACTACTTCAAATGCAAAACATAAGTCGGATTCTCGTTCCTACCGATTTTTCTGAGCAGGCAGAAAATGCGCTCAAGGTAGCCGCCCAGATGGCAAAAAAATTCAAGAGTGAAATCTTTCTTTTACACATGCTGGAGCTTCCGCTGCAATTAATAGATCCCGTTGCCGGCAGCTCCAGTCGTAACCTGCCCGAGGCTATTTTCTTTATGAAACTGGCACACCAGCGATTTTCAAAATTGATGGCCCAACCTTACCTGAAAGGAATTAAGGTTCACGAAACCGTGGAGTTCCATCGGGCTTTTGATGGAATTATGGAAATAAGCCAGGAAAAGAAATGCGACCTGATCGTCATCGGCTCCCATGGCGCCAACGGTATCCGGGAAATGTTCATCGGTTCAAATACAGAAAAGGTCGTGCGTCATTCCGAAATTCCCGTGCTGGTGATCAAAAAGGAGATAAAAAACTTTGAAGTTCAGAATTTCATTTTCGCTACCGATGCCAATGAAGAACATAAACACACCTTTGGTAAGGCACTGAAATTTGCCAAAATCGTAGGTGCAAAACTGCATTTATTATTCGTCAATACGCCCAATAATTTTATGACCAGCGAAGAAGCCTATAGCCGACTGGAAAAATACTGCAATGGAAATACCGATAACTGCCAGCTGCATATTTACAATGATATAAGTGTGGAAAAAGGTATTTTGAATTTCGCAAAACAGATGGATGCTCAGCTAATCGGGATCAGCACCCATGGTCGCAAAGGCCTGGCACATTTCTTTAACGGCAGCATAAGTGAAGACCTGGTAAACCACGCCAATAAACCGGTGGTAACCTTTAAGATCTAGAGAAAATGCTTTAAAGCACCGCTTTTTATACAGCTCCAGAAATAATTCCAGAAAGAACGGGTCTTATCCCGTTTTACGTGAATTTCTTTATAATTCGCCTCTTCATTCAGCGCCTTATTGTTGACGATTAGATTCGCCAGGGCTGAAATTATGCCTTTTTTACCCTTCCCGTTTTTCTCCAGCACTTTTACCTTAAAATTTTTAAATTCAAGCTTCATATCGCCATTAGCCGCATCGTCGTCTCCATAAAAATTGAAGTACATATCATAAATTTCACCACTGGCGGCGACATTCATCGCCGGTTTCATGAATTCATTGATCTGCCCGGCAGAAAGTCGGCCCATCTGGCCGGAGATCTGGAAATGATCCTGCCTGTCGCTGATATCAAAATCCCAGTCGACATCTAAAGGCGCTGTTTTCATAAAATCAGCCCGAACATCTATATGCGTTTTCGGAAAATCTTTCTGGTTTATGCCTATATTCGAAAGATTTGAAATTTCCGCATTCATATTAGTAAATTGTACAACGCCAGGTTCCCTGTTTTCTCTAACATTTTCCTGATATTCCAGATTCATCCTTCGCACCACCACCGAATCCATTCCTAATTTTACAGGCAATTTCCTGATCATCTGGCTGTACATAGGTTTAAAAGTCGTGTCGTCGGGCTGCATTTTATCGCGATATATATTGAAGTCAACACCTGCAATGCGCGTTAACCTGTCTTTTATCTGCAAAGAATCATTTTTATAGCTCCAGGCAAGATCTTTCAGTGAAATAGTATCGATCACCAGTTCATACCTGTCCTTTTCGGTTTGCAGGTGTTGCTGGAATTCATTTTTTTCATATTTCGGAATAATTCTGAATTTATGCACCACAAGACTGCTGTCTTCCATTTCTATCGAATTCAGCCTAAGCGTATGCCTTTTCCCCATATCCAGAAACAGACTGTCGGCTTTTAGTCTTGTAAGATGATAATTAAAAGGAATATTCTCTTTCAGCGTAGCTTTGCTGACCTTGACATCCCTGATGCTTATATCACGGAGTTTCGTATAAAGTTTATGAGTCGAGGAATCTTTCCTGAAGATCTCCAGCACACCGTTGCGAATGCTAATATGCTTAAGAGTGATCTCGTTTTTGAATTTGGAGCCGCTCCTGGAACTGGAAGCAGTATCGCTTTTTTGAGATTTTGAAGGATACATCTTAATATGCGGGTTCGAAATATCCACATTATCGATGATAAGATTTTTTTTGGTGAGGTATTCCCAAAGGTGTATATCATTCAGTTCGACGGTATCGACCTTTACCGTTTTATTCTTAAAATGGAATTCGGGATTGATGATTTCGGCATTTCTTGCCAGCAGCTTTACATCTACTTTTTCATATTTCGCCTTCGCCTTTTTCAGGTTGCTTTCCAGGCTTTTTTTGATCTTACTTTCCGCTATATTATTCAGAATAAGCAGAGCCAGAGCCAGAACTCCTATGGCAATGAGTACCCCTACCGCGATTTTAACCGATTTCTTCAAAGCTTATAAAGTGTTAGATTTTCACCCAATTTACAATTCAGCTTTATTCCCTGCGGCTGGTTTAAGAGTTTTTAACTAAAAGAACATCAGGGAAATGCCGGCTAAGTTAAATTTTCGTCAAACTTGATCATTAAATTTCCCGCCAAGCTTTTTCAGCAGTATATTTGACCAAATTCAACACTAAGAATGTTTCTCAAATTTGGCCTTAAAATTTTGTTTCTTGCTGCGGAAATCTTCCTCGGCTTCTACAGCCTGCTCGTTAGCGACAGTTTGCTGATGAAGTTCCTTTTTTTCGTACTTACTGCAGGAATTATCGCTTTCGCCATGGTCAAACTCATCAATAAAGCGATGCCTAAGGACAAGGATTATATTTTTGAGAATGAGGAACAGGAAGAGTGAAGGGATAATTTGAAGATGTGCGAATTTGAAAATTTAAAAATGAGCTAAGGGCTGAGTTCAGAGTTCAAAAATTAAAATTTTAATTTCCTGCAAACTATCAACTGAAAACTGCCAACTGACATGCGGCTCATCTGCCTCGCCGATACTCACAACCTGCATCATGAAATTCCTGTTCCGGAAGGAGATATTTTAATCCATGCCGGAGATGCTACCGACGGCGGCACAAGAAATGAATCCCTGGAATTTTTAGAATGGTTTTCCACACAGCCTCACCAATACAAGATCTTCGTGCCCGGAAACCATGATTTTTATTTTGAAAAAGAAGAAAGTCTGGAGATCATTCCGCCCAATGTAGAGGTGCTGATAGACGGTGGTTTGGAAATTGAAGGAATAAAATTCTGGGGGAGCCCCATGACACCGGGGAATGCAAATTGGGCTTTTAACAGGGAAAGGGGAGCCGATATCAGGAGCCACTGGGACCTCATCCCAAAAGACACTAATATTCTTATCACCCATTCTCCTCCTTATGGTATTCTGGACGAAATAGGCAGCGGAATCAAACTTGGCTGCGAAGAACTGTCGGAAAGAATAGATATTGTTCAGCCAGACCTGCATTTATTTGGACATATTCACCATTCAGCGGGACAAACTTCAAAATCGGGTACTCGATTTTTCAATCTTTCCCTGCTCGACGAACGGCTCAGAGTCATGCATTCGCCACTAAAACTGATCTTGTAGTGTAAAGTTCTTCTTAAGAAAATCCTGTGCAAGTTAAAAATTTATTAATCAGTAAAGTATTACATTTTTTTTAACAGCATTTGTGTTGTCTAGTAGTAATTTAGCCCCGATGATAATGACGAAAAAAACAGCAACCTATGAATAGATTTACTACCCCGGAGATACTTGATGAAGTGAAAAATCTTATATCTTATAGTGTGCATAACAGGAATGAAGATAATTCTAACTTCAAAACGATGCATCGCGCCATCATCAAGAAATATTTTGAAGCCAAGCACGTAAACATAGATTACGAAAACAAGACCATCGATATGAAGTTACCGGTGGGTCAACGAAAATACACCAGTATAACTTTCGAATGCCAGGAAATGGAAAGATTTCTAAAGTCCTGTTTAAAGAAGGATGAAAAAAGCCTGTTCTTTTACCAGAACCTGCTTTCACAATATAATGTTACTTCGGCAGCATAAGAAGATACAGTTCACTAACTGCCAAAAAAGCCTTTAGCATAGAAGCTAAAGGCTTTTTTTATTGATTAAAGTTCAAGGAATAGTGTATGTGGACTGCACTTCGAGCGAGCTTTTGACTGCGTTAGCAGGTCAGAAGCGACGAGAAATCTCCTCTTTCAAAGCAGAAGTCTTTCATGAAAAATTCAATATCCTTACCTTGAGATTTCTCACTCCGCTAAGCTGCGTTTCGAAATGACCCTAAAAATTGTATAAGGTTTATTGAATATTGAATAATCGATAATTGTTTATTGATAAATGACTTCTCCTATCTATCTATTCCTACTCACTACTCACTACTCACTACTCACTACTCACTATTCACTACTCACTACTCACTACTCACTTTTCACCTCCTCTTTCTAACTACATCGTTTTCGTATCCTCAGCTTTGAGCAAAAAACTATTTATGCATAATAATATTTCCAAAACCTGACTCCCGTCATATTTTACACGACACTCCTGACGCAACTTTGTACCAGATTTTAAAACGCAATTATTATGAAAGCTATTGGCAACATGAAAATTTTTATCGCAGTACTCGTTTTCGGGTTCGCTTTAAATCTTTCTCTTCAAGCACAAACTTATTCACTGAATCAAAAACCTTCTTATCTGCTTGTCGACGGCACTTCAAATATCCATGACTGGAGCCTTGAAGCCGAAAGCTATAGCGGATCCCTGAAAGCCGAATTCGACGAAGCCAAACTCGACCTGGATCAACTCTCTTTCACTGTGATCGCTGAAAGCCTGAAAAGCGGTAAGAGCGGCATGGATAAAAACACCTACAAAGCCCTCAAAACCGATGCTAACAAAAAGATCAGTTTTCAGCTTAAAGATGTAAAGAACATCGAAAAAACCGGTACCGACTCTTATAAGGTCAGCAGCTCAGGCACACTGGAGATCGCCGGTGTAAAAAAAGAAATCAATTTAAATTTTAATCTCAGCACTAAAGGAAACGAAATCATTTTAAAAGGAAATCATAAGATAAATATGACCGACTTCAACGTAGAACCTCCTACAGCCATGTTCGGCACCATCACTACCGGCGAGACCGTAACCATAAAATTCGAAACTCATTTCATTAAATAAAACTTCAACCATAAACATTTAAACAAGATGAATACTACTATTAAATATTTAAGTATCGTGCTGTTAGCACTAGCCGCCATACCGATGGCCGCACAGACTCAAAGGGATCTCGATAATTTTAGATACCCCGACCAGAGAGGCATAAACAAATTCGAAGCCAATAAAGACACCGTCACAACTTTTGACGGACTGCA
Source organism: uncultured Flavobacteriaceae bacterium (assembly GCA_963741865.1). Lineage (GTDB taxonomy): Bacteria > Bacteroidota > Bacteroidia > Flavobacteriales > Flavobacteriaceae > Christiangramia. The sequence continues at coordinate 354,940 of CAVUJP010000017.1, read as the reverse complement.
TGTAAGGAGTAGGAGGCGCCTCTACCATCCAGTTCCAGGCCCTTGACCATGAAAACTCCCCAAATCCGCAAACTCCCGTTCTACAGGAGATCGGCGACAACTTTAACCTTGCCACCGCTAACCTTGACCTGGATGTGGCGCTTTATGACGGGGTGAGAATGCACCTTAGAACTTACCTTTCTTCTCAGCACCACAATGAAGCTTATGTAAAAGGAGGGTATATTCAAATAGACAAGCTTGACTTCATCAGTGAAGGTTTTGCCGATGGAGTAATGGATCACCTGAGAATCAAGATCGGTCACATGGAAAATAACTATGGCGACGCGCATTTCAGAAGAACCGATAACGCGATGTCTCTGTACAACCCATTTATCGGAAACTACCTGATGGATAGTTTTACTACCGAAGTTGGTGCTGAAGCCTACTGGTTTGGCCAGGGATGGTTTGGAATGCTAGGTCTTACCAATGGTAAACTGAACCAGGCGGTAACAAATCCTGAAACCGTTAGTCCTTCTTTCCTTGCTAAACTTGGATATGACGATTATATCACCGATGATTTCAGATTCAGATTGACCGGTTCTATCTATCATACCAATCAAACAGGTAGCGCATACCTTTATAGTGGTGACCGTGCAGGATCTCGTTATTATAACGTGATGCAGGGAACCAACAGTGAGGGAGTGGCTGTAGGTGATGGTTTTAGAGCAGGCAGGATCAATCCTGATCTTAAAAACGAGCTTACTTCTGTTATGATCAACCCCTTCTTTAAATATGGCGGTCTTGAATTCTTCGGAATATATGAAAGAGCTGAAGGAAAATATTCTTCTGAAAATGATACCCGCGTATGGAACCAGTATTCCGGAGAACTGATCTACCGTTTCGGAACTGATGAAGATCTTTATATCGGCGGACGTTACAATGTGGCCGACGGAACCCTGAAAAGTGGTGAAGATGTTAGCGCAAACCGTGTGCAGTTAAGTGCCGGCTGGTTTATGACCAAAAACATCCTGATGAAAGTTGAATACGTGAACCAGGAATACAAAGACTATCCTGTTACCGATATTCATAACGGAGGAAAATTCAATGGTGTGATGCTTGAAGCTGCCATTAGTTTCTAAATAAGTAAGTGTTGATCTGGGCCTGTCGGAAATATTTAGAACTCCGGCTGGCCCGGTTCAAAACTTCAAAAACAAAACTCTTTTCTTAAATTATCAGAAAGAAAAAGAAAAAAGTTGGGTACAATAATCAAAATCTGAAGCCATGAAAACTCTCATAACCTCAATACTTAGTGTGATTTTCTGCACCTGTATGACCGCTCAGAAAGATTTTGAAAAAGCAGTGATCAATATTTCACCAAAAAGCGAACTGGTAATTGCAGGAAGCACCAACGTGAACAAGTTCAACTGCCGTTTTGATACCGAACTTATCAGTGCCCCAAAAAAAATTGAATTCCTAGCTGACGAAGAGAATCTCATCTTCAAATCTATGGCCCTGCACTTAAAAACACAGGGATTTGACTGCGGTCACCGCAGGATGAATGAAGACCTTTGGGACCTTCTGCAGGCCCAAAAATATCCTGAGATCGTCATCAATGTGAACCGCATTAAAATAATTTCTGAAAATTACGCAAAGGCTTACATCAGCGTTTGCATGGCCGGAAAAACCAATAAATACGATCTTCCCGTCCGGCTTGACGGAGATACTTTCAGTGGAAGATTCAGCATGAACATTCGGGATTTCGGACTTGAGCCCCCGGTAAAAGCGCTGGGCCTTATCGAAGTAGACGAAATGATCGAGGTCAGTTTCAACCTGAAGACAGGAATCGATATTCTTTAATCCCTAATTTTAGCTATATTTTAAGTCAGAGCTATCAATTATTTTTCCGTTAATCTTTTCATAGGACAAACCAAAAAATCTAACTTCAAAATAGATTTTCCAGAATAGCTGGACAAAACACGAGATTCAGGAAGAGCGATCTTAATGGGCTTCCGCGGGTTTGTCAGGATTTTTGGCATTTTTTTGCCAAAAAATTCCTTGAAAAGGCACTTTTCTTTGCTTCATTTCTTTTGACGAGAAAAAGAAACCGAAGGTTCACGAACTCCTTTTCAAAACAGAAACATTGAGCTTAAGGATTGAAGGAATAAGAGATTAATCTATAATGGTAACAACTGAAGCTTAAAAATTGGAACGGTTTCTTCAGGAGAGCCATGACCCCAAACGCTTTGATCAATACCCTTTCGAAAATTCGGGAATTAAAGATGTGGAGATCATTGAGATTCACACCGCAGAGCGCTATACCAAGCTCCCTATCATGAAGCTTTTAAGGCTTAAGGGTTGAAGGAATAAGGGGTTACATTCTTATTAAGAAAAAGAGATAATGAAAAAATAAAATGTCCACTCTGAGCGAGCGAAGAGTCTCCTGTTATGAAAAACAGATAATCAGAAAATTTGTTTAATGATGAAAAGAGGCAAAGAAATGATCCCAAATTCTGCTAAACACAATAAACTAAAAAAGCCCGAACTTTCGTTCAGGCTTTTTTTGCACTTTGTTGGCCTACTAGGGCTCCCTTCGGCTTCGCTCAGGACAGGTTTCTCGCCCTTTAATATTGGAGATAAAAAAAGCCCGAACTTTCGTTCAGGCTTTTTTGCACTTTGTTGGCCTACTAGGGCTCGAACCTAGACTCTTCTGGACCAAAACCAGACGTGTTGCCAGTTACACCATAGGCCAATGCTTAAATGCGGATGCAAATTTAAAACAAAGTTTATTCTACACAAACTTTTTCAACAGATTTTGATCAAAATTTCATCTTCCTGTTCCTGCTTCTTCATTTTCAGGATTTTTAAAAATAAATCCTTTTATCTTACGTTTTGAACGCGTTCAGCAATTTATTATTAAATTCGCCACTTTAGTGGAATTTCTCATCTATGACCGATTTTAACTTTAGCAGGTGGAATAAAATACTGGGATGGCTGGTATTTGTTATTGCCCTGACTACCTATACACTTACCTTAGAACCCACCGCGAGTTTCTGGGACGCCGGAGAATATATCGCCACCTCGGCAAATCTTGAAGTAGGACATCCTCCGGGAGCGCCTCTCTACCAGATGCTCGGGGCCTTTTTTTCAACTTTTGCACCCGATAATGGTGAGATAGCACATATGATCAATTTCATGAGCGGCCTGGCCAGCGCCTTCGCCATTTTGTTCATGTTCTGGTCTATCAGCTTACTGGTGCGAAAGATCACCGGTCCGGCTAAGTCCTTGAGCCCCGGAAAGAAAATAGCGGTTTTGGGAAGCGCGATGGTCGGTTCCCTGGCTTTTACCTTTACCGACAGTTTCTGGTTCAATGCCGTGGAAGCCGAAGTTTACGCCTCGGCAGCCTGCCTGATGTCACTGATGTTCTATCTCGGCCTGCTTTGGGAAAGAGATATGTTCAAACCACGCGGTAATCGCTGGATCATCCTGATTTCATTTATCATTGGGCTCTCTTTCGGGGTTCATTTTATGGGATTGCTTACCCTGCCCGCCATAGGCTTCCTGTACTTCTTTAAGAACTATAAAAAAGTGACGGTCAAGAATTTTATCGTGGCCAATATCGTGGTAGTAGCCGTTCTGATGTTCATTTTCAAGCTGCTTCTGCCCTACACCCTCACCTTTTTTGCCGCTTCGGAATTGTTCTTCACCAATTCGCTGGGCATGCCTTTCAACACAGGCACCATTATCGCCCTGCTGGTGATCGTGGCGCTTTTCTATTTCGGAATAAATTATACCAGGAAAAACAATTTTTATAAATATAACACGCTCCTGTTGTGTGTGCTTTTCGTATTGATAGGTTTTTCCAGCTGGGTCATGCTTCCTATTAGAAGTAATGCGCCCACTATTATCAATGAGAACAGTCCCGATAACGCGCGCCAGCTGCTCGCCTATTACAATCGTGAACAGTATGGTGAAACCTATCTTTTCTATGGTCCGCAATGGAGTGAGATGTACTCAGGACTGGATCCTGATAATCCATATACCGATGCAAAACCTCAGTACGAAAAGAATGAGGAACTGGGAAAATATGTGATCATCAACGATTACAAAAATGCACGGCAAAACCTGGATGATAGGCATAAGGCAATTCTGCCGAGAATGTGGAGTACAGAACATGCCGTGAATTATATGAAATTCACGGGGCCGCTTGATTTCACCATCAAACCAGAATATCAAAATGAAGAACGGCTTATTCAGGCTGTGAATCAGTTTAAACAGCAGTTTTCACGAGGAGAACGTGATCTTGAAGATTACCATAATTTCCTGAGGCAGTTCAGCGATTATATCACTGTTGAAAAGCCTTCTTTTGCCGAAAACATCTCTTATTTACTGGAATACCAGATCGGTTATATGTACTGGCGCTATTTTCTGTGGAATTTTGTGGGCCGCCAGGATGATATCCAGGGGAAATTTGGCGACCTGCACGGCAACTGGCTGAGCGGCATCAAATTCATAGATGAGATGCACCTCGGCTCCCAGGATGACCTAACTTCAGATATGCTGAACAACAATGCCAGGAATACTTATTATTTCCTTCCGCTGATCTTAGGCCTTATCGGATTTGTTTTTCATCTGAAAAGAGACCGCAAAAATTTCTGGGTATTGCTCGTATTTTTCCTCTTTACCGGAATAGCCCTGAAAATATACCTCAACGAACGACCTTTTGAACCCCGTGAACGCGATTATGCGCTGGTGGGTTCCTTTTACGTGTTCGCCATCTGGATAGGAATAGGAGTTTACGCCCTTTTTGATAAACTTAAAGCCTACCTGGCCCCGAAAATACTGGCGCCAGTCATTACCGTGGTGTGTTTACTCTGCGTGCCGGTTTTGATGGCTTCAGAAAACTGGGACGACCACGACCGCTCCAATCGCGATACCGCCTTTACTATGGCTAAAATGTACCTCGATTCGGTCGATAAAAATGGAATAATTTTCACCATTGGCGATAACGATACCTTTGCGCTTTGGTATGTACAGCAGGTTGAAAAATACCGTACAGATGTGCGAATAGTGAATACAAGTCTGCTGGCAACCGACTGGTATATTGACCAGATGAAGACTAAGGCCTTCGAGAGCGATCCTATCCCTTCGCAGTTATCGGCAGAATTTTATCATGGTAAGAACGACGCGATCTTCCTAAAGGAAGTCACTAACGACACCATTCCTATCAGCACCTGGATGAATTACATTCAGAACGACGATCCTCGTACCAAGGCCGAACTGCAAAGCGGTACTATGATAAATACTTTTCCCACTCGTCACGTCCGTATTCCTGTTGACAAACAGACGGTGCTCAAAAATAATATCGTGCCTCAAAAAGATGCCGATAAGATCGTGGACCATATTGATATCACCATCGACGGACAGGTACTTTACAAGAATCGTTTGCTCATGCTCGATGTGATCGCCAACAACGACTGGAAAAGACCTATCTATTTTACCGGTGGCAGCTTTGGAGATGAAGATTATCTGTGGATGAAAGATTACCTCGAACTGGACGGTGTGGCTTATAAACTGGTTCCCATAAAAACCCCTGTCGATCCGCGGAATCCTTTTGACATGGGCCGCATCGATACCGAAAAAATGTATAATATCGTTACTAATTGGGACTGGGGCAATATGGGCTCTTCAGATATCTATCACGATCCCGAAACCCGGAAGAATTCCATTACCTACAGAAGTAATCTGGCAAGGCTGAGCGAAAGCCTGCTTAACGAAGGAGACACTATAAAGGCAAGGGAGATCCTGGATCTGGGAATGAAGCAGATGCCGGTTGAATATTATGAATATTATACCTTATTAGAGCCTTTTATCCAGGGCTATTATGAAGCTAACCAACCTCAGAAGGCTTTGGAACTTTGGGGAAAAGTAGCCAAAAAATACCAGGAGAACCTCAGGTTCTACAGCAATTGGGATGCCGAAAGACAGTACAGCTATGCCGATGAGATCATTACCGATATGGAACGCTACCGCGGTCTTGTTGATATGCTCGCTCGTTATGAAGATCGCGAGACCGTGCAGAAGAAGGCCGAAGAATTTAATAGTTATCTAAAACTGTTCAGGAATTTTTACCGGGACGATGAGAATTATGAAACCGAAATGCCCCAGGAAGAAGTGATGGAAGGTCTTGACGGTTCCTCGCCTCCCGCCGCCGATGGACTAGATTCGGTTTCTCTGGACTCTGTAAAGGAATAAATTTTAGAAGAAAATAATTTTATTCTCAATATGAAACTTTTCCGGGCAAAGTATCCTTCGGTACTTCGGGTGCTTTACCCGGAAAGGATTTCAAGAATTTCCGCTAAAAATTCCATTTATCTCACTTTTGACGATGGCCCGATTCCGGAAATCACTCCGTGGGTGCTGGAACTTCTGAAAAAACACAATGCCAAAGCCACATTTTTCTGTATAGGCGATAATGTTAAAAAACATCCGGAACTTTTTCAAAGAATCCTGAAAGAAGGACATTGCGTGGGTAACCACAGCTTCAATCATCTTAAAGGCTGGCAAACTTCTACTTCAGAATATTTGAAAAATGTACATAAAGCCGAGGAGACGATGAGTGAGCTAGTGAATGAGGAAAAGAGAAAAGAAACCAACTCTAACTCCTAACTATAAACTCTTCCGCCCTCCCTTCGGAAGAATAAAAAATTCCCAGGCTTCAAAACTGGTTAAAGCCGGTTATAAAATAGTCATGTGGGACGTGGTAAGTGGCGATTATGACCGGGATTTTTCAGCAGAAAAATGTTATCAGAATGTGATAAAAAATGCTAAAGCGGGAAGTACGATCGTTTTTCACGACAGCCAGAAAGCCTTTCCAAACCTGGAAAAGATCCTGCCCAAAATTTTAAAATACTATAAGGAAAAAGGCTTTGAGTTTCGCAGCCTTAGAGATGTTCTTTAAGAAGGCCGATAAGCGTATTGGCATCCTGTTCGCCACTTTGTCGCCATTTCATCTCACCCGATTTGTAGATCATCAGCGTTGGCAGACCTTTCACGCGTAAAGCCTCGGCAAGTTGCGAATTCTTATCTACATCGATCTTGATAACCTTGGCCTTATCTCCCAATGCGGCGGCGACATCGCGAAGCACCGGATGCATGGCTTTGGAAGCATCATTCCATTCAGTGTAGAAATCCAACAGAACCGGGATATCCAGGTCTACTAATTCACCAAATTTTGACATATCTCACGAATTAATTTTCAGGCCTGAGAACCAAAGGTTTTTCACCTGCTAAATCAAATATAGCAATTTCTTGCAATTATGCTGGTTTTGGGCCTTTTTTAAGTTCCAATACGCTAATTTCGGGCCAGATTCCCACGCGTCCGGGATAGGCCAGAAAACCAAAACCGCGGTTTACATTGATAAATCTTCCCGCTTCTTCATAGATCCCCGCCCATTGCCTGTACCTGTACTGAATGGGACTCCATTTGAACCAGCCGGGAATTTCGATCCCGAACTGCATCCCGTGGGTATGTCCGCTAAGGGTTAAATGATATTTCTTTTGAAAATTTTTCACTTCTTCGTTCCAGTGCGAAGGATCATGGCTCAGCAAAATCTTGAATTCTTTATCGTCAACATTCCACCCAGCTTTTTCAAGGTCTCCGGCTTTTTTAAATCCTCCTGCGCCCCAATTCTCAACTCCTACAAGGGCAATTCGCTGCCCGTCTTTTTCCAGATAGCGGTGTTCGTTCAGCAATAGATCCCAGCCCATCTCGGCGTGCGTCTGCTTCAGCCTTTCCAGGTTTTCCTTTTTAGCCTCGGCACTCGGCCAGTTATGATAATCTCCATAATCATGGTTTCCCAGGATAGAATATACTCCGTCTCTAGCCTTTAATTCCGAAAACATATGTTTCCAGTCTTCCATTTCAGTAGCCATATTATTCACCAGATCGCCCGTAAAAAAGATCACATCGCTCTGCTGCTCCTGGATAAGATCCACTCCATATCTGATCTTTTCCTTGTGATCAAAACTTCCGCTGTGAATATCACTGATCTGGGTAATGCGATAACCGTCAAAAGCATCGGGCAGATCTTCAAAATGCAGCGTATATTTCAGCACTTTAAAATTATAGCGACCTTTGAACATGCCGTAAAGGAAACCAGAAAACGGAATTGCCGCCAGCCCCAGGGCCAGTGTACTGAGAAATTTCCTTCGTGATGCAATGCTGAAATTATCGGAAGTACCGAATAATTTCTGAATTCCCGCAAGCGGAAAACGCACGACATCCTCTCCTAACATCATCACGGAAATCACGATTTTTGACACTAAAAAGGCAAGAAATAATCCGATGGCATAACCCCTTCCTCCCGAAAAAGTGCCATTTGGCGCAGGGTTATTAAACTGATAAATAAGATTTCCAACTACTATTATCGATAATAGAAAATATATAATTCCAACCCATATGTTCTTTGAGAAAGTTCTTACCGCCTGGTAGCTGTAAATGTCAACGAAAAGGTAGACGGCGATTAAAATGATCCAGCGCATTGAAAGCAATTTTTGTCTAAAATAGATTTTTTTCGGGGTGATATTCAGGCATTAACCTATAATTTGTACGATTTCTTTAATAGTACTTACATCAGATACTGCTTTTTGATCATCTTTTAAAAATTTCCCGGAATACATGGAAACTTCAGGAGGCGTTTCCAGCGTTCTATAAATTTGGGTTCCCGAAAGATGCACCGCTTCAAAACCGGCATTCTTAAATTCCAGCACATTACTTTTATTGATCCCGCCACCGGGAAGAATTTTACAGGAAGTAGATACTGTCTTCAATTCTTTAAGAAGCGACAGCCCCTCCCCTGCGCCTGCTCGCTGCCCGGAACTCAATAAGTAATCGGCCCCGGAATCCTGAATGATTTTAAATGCTTCCATAGGATTATTAAGCCAGTCAAAAGCCCGGTGAAAAGTGAATTTCAGGCTCCCGGAAATTTTTATCAACTCCAGAAGTTTCTCTTTATCCAGAGTAAAATCAGATAACAAGGCTCCGGAAACTATTCCTTTCACCCCTAGCTTCTTACAGAATTCAATGTCTTTCAGCATCACTTCAAATTCTTCATCGGAATACGTAAAATCACCACTTCTGGGCCTTATTAAAACATGTACCGGCAGTGAAACGTCTTCCATGACTTTTTGAAGCAGGCCATATGATGGAGTGATCCCGCCCACGCCCAGTTCAGCGCATAATTCAATACGATCTGCACCCGCTTTTTCCGCATTTATTGCCGACTCTAATGAGCCCGCGCAAACTTCTATAAGCATTTTTATTATATTTAAAATTATAAATATTAACCTGGCACTAAAATACTATAACTTCTTTCCGGAAGACCTTAATATTATGAAAAGACGAAATTTTATCAAAACCGCCGGAGCTGCAGGCATAGGAATTACAGCTACTTCAAAATTAATGGCTAATCCTTTAATTAATTTTTCCAGTATGACAAAAAATAATCCGGTAGCGGTAGCTACATGGAATTTTCAGAATGCAACCCGAAGGGCAGGTGAGCTACTTTACCAGGGCACTTCAGCGCTTGACGCCGTGGAACAGGGCGTGAGAGTTGAAGAAGCCAATCTTAAAAATACCACTGTGGGAAATGGAGGCGCTCCCGACCGTGATGGAAATGTCACCCTGGACGCGTGCATCATGAATCCGGAAGGGAATGCCGGCTCTGTAGCTTACCTGAAACATATAGAACATCCGGTTTCAGTCGCCCGAAAAGTGATGGAAGAAACCCCGCACGTGATGCTGGTGGGCGAAGGCGCCTTACAATTTGCTCTTCAGCAGGGATTTGAAAAGAAGAATCTGCTTACCAAAGAATCGGAAAAAGCCTGGAAGGAATGGCTGCAACATAAAAACTACAAGCCCATTATCAATATTGAAAACCATGATACCATCGGCATGCTTTGCATTGATGAAAATGGAGATATGGCCGGCGCCTGTACCACCTCCGGCCTGGCTTATAAGATCAATGGACGCGTAGGAGATTCACCGATTATCGGCGCCGGAATGTATGTGGATAATGAAGTTGGCGGAGCGGTAGCTACGGGAATGGGAGAAGCGGTGATAAAAAGCGTCGGGTCTTTTTTAATTGTAGAACTCATGCGCCAGGGCAAAACTCCTCAGCAGGCCTGTGAAGAGGCGGTGATGCGCACCGTGAATAAAGCTAAAAATTATAAAGATTTTCAGATTGGTTTTGTGGCTATGAATAAACAGGGTGAAATAGGCTCATATTGTATCCACAGCGGCTTCAGTTATGCTAAATATTATAAAGGAGAAAGTTCAAATACCAAAAGTGAGTCTTATCTGAAGGATTAGTTTTTCTTCACGGAGGAGCAAACCTGCAAGGTCTTAAAGACCTTGCAGGTTTATAATAAAAATCCTGCTCTTCAAACAAACTGATTTAATCTTTGTAGTTTTGAACAATTACCAGAAATCATTTTAAAGATCACCAATGGCCGAACAGAAACGCCTCTTTTTACTCGACGCTTACGCCCTTATTTTCCGGGGATATTATGCTTTTATCAAAAATCCGCGGATCAATTCCAAAGGTTTCAACACCTCAGCGATCATGGGCTTTACCAATTCCCTTTTTGACGTGATCCGCAGGGAAAAACCCGATCATCTCGCGGTATGTTTTGATAAGGACGGGAGTGAGGCGCGTACCGAAATGTATACCGAGTATAAAGCTCATCGCGATGAAACTCCTGAGCCCATCAGGGAAGCCATTCCCATTATCCAGGATATCCTGCGTGCCATGCATATTCCGGTGATCGAATGCTCGGGAATGGAAGCCGATGATATCATTGGTACCCTCGCCAAACAGGCCGAGAAAGAAGGCTATAAAACATTTATGGTGACGCCCGATAAGGATTTTGCCCAGCTGGTTTCAGAAAATATTTTCATGTATCGTCCCGCACGAATGGGTAATGGCATCGAGATCTGGGGAATCCCTGAGGTGCAGAAGAAATTCGAGGTGGAAAGCCCGGATCAGGTGATCGATTATCTGGGAATGATGGGCGATTCGGTAGATAATATACCCGGTATTCCAGGCGTTGGTGATAAAACAGCCAAGAAATTCCTTAAGAAATACGGCGGTCTAGAAGGCCTGCTCAGCAATACCGATGATCTTAAGGGAAAAATGAAGGAAAAGGTGATCGAAAATGCCGAACAGGCGCGAATGTCCCGTAAACTGGCGACAATTTTCACCGATTGTGATGTGAAATTTCATGCCGAGGATTTCGAACTTTCCATGCCCGACGCCGAAAAGGTGCAGCAGATCTTTGAAGAACTGGAATTTAGAAGGTTAAAAGATCAGTTCATTAAACTTTTCAGCGGCGAGGAAGATTCTTCCCACACACAGGTTTCCAATTCACCTTCCGCGAAACAAAATGCACAAATGGCGGGCGCGGGCCAGTTTTCCCTTTTTGGCGAGGAAGGCCAGGAAATTGAAAGAACAAGCTCGAGAAAAACGCTTAAAGATGTTCCTCATGTATACCAGTCGCTTAAAACGGAACTGGCGAGAAAACTCTTTTTACAAAAGTTATTGCTCCAGGAAAGCGTGTGCTTTGACACCGAAACTACAAGTACGAATCCGTTGGAGGCCGAGCTGGTAGGAATCGGATTTTCCTGGGATACGGGAAAGGGTTTTTATCTTCCATTTCCGGAAGACAGAGAAGAAGCGCAGGAAATTATAGAGGAACTCAGGCCTTTTTTCGAAAATGAAAAGATCGAAAAGATCGGTCAGAATCTGAAGTATGATATTGAGGTTCTGGATAAGTACAGGATTGAGCTCAAAGGTCCGCTTTTCGACACCATGATCGCTCATTACCTCATCAATCCCGATATGAGGCATAATCTTGATGTGCTATCGGAAACTTACCTCAATTATACGCCGATCTTTCTTTCGGATATTCTTGGTAAAAAAGGAAAAAACCGGGCGAAAATGCGGGAAATTCCTCTAATGCAGCAAACAGAATATGCTGCTGAGGATGCCGATATTATCTTGCAACTGAAGAATTGTTTCGAAAAAGAACTGGAAGAAGCCGAAACCCGGAAACTTTTCGATGAAATTGAAATTCCGCTGGTGGAGGTATTGGCAGAAATGGAACTGGAAGGGATCAATCTGGATGAGAATTACCTCAAATCACTTTCAGAAGCATTAAAATCTGATATCCAACAACTCGAGGAAAACATCTATAAAGCAGCCGGTGAAGAATTCCTTATAAGTTCACCCAAACAGCTCGGGGTGATCCTTTTTGAAAAACTCGCGCTGGTTAATAAGCCAAAAAAGACTAAAACAGGCCAGTATTCAACCAGTGAAGATGTGCTTTCAGCCCTGGCTCCAAAACATGAGATCATTCAGCAGGTGCTGGATTACCGCGGACTCGTAAAACTTCTGAATACTTATGTTGAGGCGCTGCCCTCACAGGTTGAAAAAACCACCGGCCGCGTTCACACCGATTATGTCCAGACCATCGCGGCCACCGGAAGGCTGAGTTCCAATAATCCCAATCTTCAGAATATTCCCATCAGGACAGAAAGAGGGAGACAGGTACGAAAAGCTTTTGTCCCCCGCGATGAAAATTATTTATTGCTGGCAGCCGATTATTCACAAATCGAGTTGCGAATCATCGCCGCTCTGAGCCAGGAAGAAAATATGATAAAAGCCTTCCAGGAAGGAGAAGATATTCATGCTTCTACGGCCGCTAAAGTCTTTGGAGTACCGATCGAAGAAGTGACACGCGAACAGCGAAGCAATGCAAAAACCGTGAATTTCGGGATCATCTATGGAGTTTCCGCTTTCGGATTAAGCAATCAGACGAACCTTTCCAGAAGTGAAGCTAAAGAACTGATCGACACCTACTATAAAACCTATCCAAAACTCAGTAATTTCATCAGCGATCAGGTACAATTCGCCCGTGAACATGGTTATGTTTCCACTGTTTTGGGCCGGAGGCGTTATCTAAAGGACATCAATTCCCGCAATGCCATTGTTCGCGGCGCCGCCGAACGAAATGCCGTGAATGCTCCTATTCAGGGAAGTGCCGCCGACATCATCAAAATGGCAATGATAAATATTCATAAAAAACTGAAGCAGGAAAATTATAAAACCAGGATGCTGCTACAGGTACACGATGAACTTGTTTTCGACGCTCATAAATCGGAACTCGAAAAAGTGAAGAAAATGATCAAATTTGAAATGGAAAATGCTTATAAACTAAGCGTTCCTTTGGAAGTTGATCTGGGAGTTGGCGAAAACTGGCTGGAAGCGCATTAATTTTTAAAATAAAATTAAAATTCTTCTCTACAAAGAGGTGCTTTTTATCCATCTGAAGCTAAGTTTTGCTAAACTTTGTTAACTCAGGCAGTAGAAAGAACTAATGTTATTATCTTTTTGAAACAGATGTGAAATAAAGATAATTGCATGACAGAAGAAACTACTCCAGAGAAACAATATTCCTTTGTTCAAAAAGTATGGATTACAGGAGGAATTCTTGCTTTAATCACTGTTCTCCTGCTGCTCTTTAAAGCCACTTTTAGTGTTTTCATCCTTTTATTGGCGGGATCTTTAATAGCCGTCTATTTTAGAGGAATTAGCGCCTTTATTAAAAAAAAGACCGGTTGGAAATCAGGAATTACAATGACTATTTCGGTTTTAGGAAGTATTTTGATTTTTTCCGGTATTATCTGGCTTATTGGTTCAGAAATGCAATCTCAACTCTCCCAATTAAGCAAAACATTACCTTCTACTTTTGAAAACGCCAAAAATTACCTTGATGATAGCTGGGTTGGTCAGAAAATTTCAGAAAGGATCTCCATGCAAAAAACAAATGGAAAAATGATGAATGCTTTTTCCACATTCTTTAGAACCACTTTTGGTGTACTTGGAGATATCTATGTGATCCTTTTAGTGGGAGCATACCTGACTGCCACACCTTACCTTTACACCAAGGGTATTAAAAAATTAGTCCCTCCCAGAGGCCGCGAAAAGGCCGATGAAGTTCTGAGCAATCTGGGCCATGGACTGCAAGAATGGCTCACAGGAAAAATCTTTGCCATGTTCGTGGTATTTTTATTAACGGCAATAGGATTAAAAATAATTGGTCTCCCGATGTGGCTTGCACTTGCGATCATCGCAGGATTCCTGAACTTTATTCCTAATTTCGGACCTTTAATAGCCATGATTCCGGCAGTACTTATAGCTTTGTCTCAAGATCCGCAAACAGCTTTAATAGTAGCGGCATTATACATACTGGTACAGTTCCTTGAGAGCAATCTTATCACTCCTAAAGTACAGCAGCATTTAATAAGTATTCCTCCGGCATTAATAATAACAGCGCAGCTGATAGTAGCTATTTTCACCGGGATTTGGGGAATTATCCTGGCAACACCGATTATGCTGATAGCCATTATTTTGGTGAAGGACCTATATGTAAAACCTATGGAAGAAAAAAATGAGAATAAAGGCTAAATCTGAGTGCGCCAAAGACTTATTAAAACATCAAAAACCCCGTTATTGAACGGGGTTTTTGACTAACACTAAAAACTACAATTAGCCTGGAATTAATTTCTGGTATATTCCAGCGCTAAAACTCTTATTTCTGAGGCCTGTGTATTCCCTGGATCGGTCACATAAAGTTCAGACTCAATTTTCGAAACATCAAAACTAAAAGTATTTTCTCCCAATTTGATCGCCTTCTTATGCGTATAGGAATTTCCTTTTACCACAAGATTTAGAATAAGATTATTATCGCTAATCTCCCAGGTTCCGGAGTCTTCCCGATCTCCAAGACATGAAAACTCATTAGAATCGGTACCAGCCTCAAAAGTCATGGTGGCATTATGAGAAATAAACGTCCCGTCGCTGTGAAATGTTATATCCATATTGTTAAAACAGGTTGTCTCATTTAATAAATTTGTACTACTTGTTCCGTCATCATTAAGATCTACAAAAGTATCGGCTGTCATTTTCGATAAGGTCCAGCTTCCTAAAAGATCGTTGGTAGTTACAGTAGTCAGGTTACTTACTTTTAAAGGTTCAACATTTTCGGTCAGGCTTTCTTTAGAACACGAAACTAATAGCAGAAAGGCTGCAGTCATAAATAATAATTCTTTCTTCATCTTCGGAAAAATTTTAGAGCACAAAAGTACAGGAGTCAAGTCTTTATTTATGACTTTATTAACATAATAATTGTCTTTAATCGATATTAACATACACTTCATCGGTTATTTATTCCCAGTCGCACCACTTCCGAAGAAAAGCACGGGCGGAATCAGGAAAAAGAAATATGAAAAAAATGCGTTTCATAATTCAACTGAAAATCAGCCGCTTTGATTGAAGAAAATAATTTAAACCCTATTTGCTATATGAATTTATAATTGTACATTTGCACCCCTGTTTTCCCGATTGAGATGCGGGCAAACGGGATTGGAATGTTTAATAATTACAGTAAAATCAATTAGTGTGGACACATTAAGTTACAAAACAGTATCGGCTAATAAGGCCACCAGAACCAAAGAATGGGTTTTGGTAGATGCTGAAGGACAAAATTTAGGTCGTCTCGCTTCTAGAGTAGCCTTTCTACTAAGAGGTAAGCATAAGCCTAATTTCACACCACATGTTGACTGCGGAGACAATGTTATTGTTATCAATGCATTGGGAGTAAATCTTTCCGGTAAAAAATGGGATGCAAAAGAATACATCCGTTACACCGGTCACCCAGGTGGTCAAAGAAGTCTGACAGCTAGAGAGCTTTTCAATAAAAGTCCCGAGAGACTTGTTGAAACAGCCGTTAAAGGTATGCTTCCAAAAAACAAACTTGGAGCAGACTTATTCAGAAATTTAAAGGTTTATTCAGGAGCCGATCACGATCATGAAGCTCAGAAACCTAAAACTATTAACTTAAACGACGTTAAGTAATGGAGGTAATTCACAAAATTGGCCGTAGAAAAACAGCTGTGGCCCGTGTGTATGTTTCAGAAGGAAAAGGAAGCATTACCGTAAACAGGAAAGACCTTAAAGATTACTTCACCACTGGAACTCTTTTATACAAAGTGAACCAGCCAATGATGCTTACCGAAAATGAAGGAAACTTCGACGTTAAAATTAACGTTTACGGCGGTGGTATTACTGGACAGGCGGAAGCTATTCGTCTTGCCCTTTCCAGAGCAATGGTGGAGCTAAACGAAGAAAATCATGGCGCTCTTAAGCCGGAAGGTCTTCTTACCAGAGATCCACGTATGGTAGAACGTAAAAAATACGGTCAGAAGAAAGCCCGTAAGAAATTTCAGTTCTCTAAACGTTAATCTTATTACCGGATTGGTTTCCGGAAAGTTCATTAAAAAATTAATTTTTTGTTGTTATCCGCCGCAGGCGGAGTTAGTTTAGCATCTAAACATTCAGGGCCATACTATTAAAGTAGCCACCTGATTGTTGCTATCTCAACAGAACGTAAACTATTACAAAAATGGCAAACAAAGTAGAAGTAAAAGAATTACTTGATGCTGGTGTTCATTTTGGACACCTTACCAGAAGATGGAATCCGAACATGGCTCCTTATATATACATGGAGCGTAACGGGATTCACATCATCAACCTTTACAAAAGTGCTGCAAAAATGCAGGAGGCCGGAGAGGCACTTAGCAAGATCGCAGCCAGTGGACGAAAGATCCTTTTCGTAGCCACTAAAAAACAGGCCAAAGAAATTGTAGCCGAGCAGGCTGAAAAAGCTAATATGCCTTACATTACCGAGCGTTGGCCTGGTGGTATGTTGACCAACTTTGTCACTATTCGTAAAGCCGTTAAGAAAATGGCCTCTATTGATAGAATGAAGAAAGATGGTACCTACAACACCCTGTCTAAAAAAGAACGTCTTCAGGTAGACCGTTTAAGAGCTAAGCTTGATAAGAACTTAGGTTCGATTTCTGACATGTCCAGACTTCCAGGCGCATTGTTCGTAGTTGATATCACCCGCGAACATATTGCTGTAAAAGAAGCTCAAAAATTAAACATTCCAATTTTTGCGATGGTTGATACAAATTCAGACCCACGTGAGGTTGAATACGTAATCCCATCTAACGACGATGCTTCGAAATCTATCAGCAAAGTCGTTTCTTATGTTTCAGATTCTATTGTAGAAGGTCTTTCTGAAAGAAAAACTAAGAAAGAAGACAAGAAGAAAGAAGAGAAAGCTTCCAAAGAAGAAAAAGGAGAAAAAGCTCCTAAGAAGGCTAAAAAGGAAAAAGCTGAAACCCCTTCAACCGACAAAGAGGATAAAAAGGCTATGAAAGAAGCCAAGAAGGATGTAAAGCTTGAATCTAAGCAGGAAACTCTTGAAAAAGCAAAAAAATCTTCAAACGACGAAGAAGAATAAATAACATTTTGATAATTTCTAAGAGTCGTTTAGTTCCTTCCTTTACAGTGAGTTTCTAAACGACTCTTTTTAAATAAAAAAACACTATTATGGCTAAGATAACCGCCGCTGAAGTAAATAAATTAAGAAAAGCTACCGGTGCTGGTATGATGGACTGTAAAAAAGCATTGGTAGAAGCCGATGGTGACTTTGATCAGGCAATTGAACTGCTTCGTAAAAAAGGTCAGAAAGTTGCTGCAAAAAGAGCCGACAGAGAATCTTCTGAAGGTGCTGCAATCGCCAAAGTTAATGCCGATAGCACTAAAGGAGTGATCATTTCATTGAATTGTGAAACCGACTTCGTTGCCAAAAATGACGATTTCGTGGCACTCGCTCAAAGCCTGGCAGAACTTGCTCTTGACTACAACAACAAAGAAGAATTTTTAGCTGCCGATTATAAAGGCATGACTGTTCAGGAAAAACTTACCGAGCAAACCGGGGTTATTGGTGAAAAGATCGAGATCGGTGCCTTCAAAACATTGCAGGCTCCTTTCGTAGGCTCATACATTCACGCTGGAAACAAGATCGCTGTGATTACAGGTCTTAGCGCTAACGTGGAAGGTGCTGAAGAAGCTGCCAAAAACGTTTCTATGCAGGCTGCAGCGATGAATCCTGTTGCCCTTAACGAAGAAGGTGTAGATCAGGAAACCATCGATAAAGAGATTGAGATCGCTAAAGACACTCTTAGAGAAGAAGGTAAGCCAGAGAACATGCTTGACAAGATCGCTCAGGGAAAACTTCAGCGTTTCTTCAAAGACAATACTCTTGTTCACCAGACTTACATTAAAGATAGCAAGCAAAGCGTTGCAGAATATGTAAAATCTGTGAATAGCGACCTTGAGATCATTGCTTTTGAAAGAGTAGCTTTAGGATAAGCTTTTTAATAATATTTTTTAAAAGAGGTCTTGATTTTCAGGACCTCTTTTTATTTGAGCCAACTGTCATCTCGAGCGAAGTCGGGAAATGAGATTTCTCCCTGCAGTCGAAATGACTAATTGCTTATATATTTGTCATTCCGAACGAACGTGAGGAATCTCCTTCTTCTAAACAATAATTTATGTCCACCAAGCCTTTCCAATTCAAACAATTCACCGTTCATCAGGACCGCTGCGCGATGAAGGTCGGTACCGATGGAGTTCTATTAGGTGCGTGGACCTCTTTGGATCATTCTCCGGAAAATATCTTAGATATTGGCTCCGGAACGGGAATAATTGCTCTGATGCTTGCCCAGCGTTCTGAAGCTTTTCAGATCGATGCGCTGGAAATTGAAGAAAACGCCTATGAACAGGCGGTGGAAAATTTTGAAGCCTCCGACTGGGGAGATAGATTATTCTGCTATCACGCAGGATTTGATGAATTTGTGGAGGAAATGCAGGATGAAGAAAAATATGACCTGATTATTTCAAATCCGCCATTTTTTTCTGAAGATTATAAATCGGGTAATGATCATAGGGACCAGGCGCGTTTTGCTGATGCGCTTCCACTTCCGGAATTGATCGAAGGCGCTTCCCTCCTGCTTTCTGAAAACGGCCATTTTGACCTTATTATTCCTTTTTCTGAAGAAGATAAATGCGCTTCAAATTGCCGGAAATTTCAGTTTATTTCCACGGAAGATAACCCGGGTAAAAGGCAAAGAGGATTCGCCAGTTAAAAGGAGTCTGATCAGTTTTCATTCTGAAAAAACTGAAGCTTTTATCGATGAACTCATAATTGAAATTTCCAGACATAATTATACAGAAGATTATAAAGCGCTGGTAAAGGATTTTTATTTGAAATTATAACTATTTTATTATGTCCCGTCACCCTGAACTTGTTTCAGTTTTAAATAAATGATTAGATGCTGAAACAATCCCGATAATTATCGGGACAGCATGACGTTCTCGAAGAAGAAATAAAAAGATTGCTTCCCAAAAAAGACTTGGTTACATTTGTTAGAAACACTACACAAATGAAACCAGATCAATTCCAGTCTCCAGATTACTACAACCTGGATGAACTGCTTACCGATGAACATAAAATGGTTCGCGACGCGACCCGGGAATTTGTAAAGCGCGAAGTTTCACCTATCATTGAAGACGCTGCTCAAAAAGCCAAATTTCCCAAGCAACTTATAAAAGGTTTGGCCGAAATTGGTGCTTTTGGGCCATATATTCCTGAAGAATATGGCGGTGCCGGGCTCGACCAGATCTCTTACGGACTTATCATGCAGGAGATCGAACGCGGCGACAGCGGGATTCGTTCTACAGCATCCGTACAGTCTTCGCTGGTAATGTATCCCATCTTTAAATACGGAACCGAAGAACAGAAAAAGAAATATTTACCAAAACTTGCAACCGGTGAATTGATTGGCTGTTTCGGACTAACAGAACCCGATCACGGCTCAAATCCGGGTGGGATGACCACAAATTTTAAAGATAAAGGAGATCATTATTTGCTCAATGGAGCCAAAATGTGGATCTCTAATTCCCCTTTTGCCGATATCGCCATCGTGTGGGCGAAAAATGAAGAAGGACGAATTCACGGACTCATCGTGGAACGCGGAATGGAAGGATTTTCCACTCCCGAAACTCATAATAAGTGGTCGCTTCGCGCCAGTGCCACGGGAGAATTAATCTTTGATAATGTAAAAGTCCCGAAAGAAAATCTGATGCCTGGCAAATCAGGCCTTGGCGCTCCGCTGGGTTGCCTGGATTCTGCACGTTACGGGATCGCCTGGGGAGCGATTGGCGCAGCTATGGATTGCTATGATACCGCATTGAGATATGCGAAGGAAAGAGAACAATTTGGGGTGCCTATTGCATCCAAACAGCTTCAGCAGAAGAAACTGGCCGAGATGATTACCGAGATCACCAAAGCTCAGCTTTTAGCCTGGAGGCTTGGAACTCTGAGAAATGAAGGCACGGCTACTTCAGCACAGATCTCTATGGCTAAAAGAAATAATGTTGACATGGCAATTAAAATCGCCCGTGAGGCGCGCCAGGTTCTTGGTGGAATGGGAATTACCGGCGAATACAGCATCATGAGACATATGATGAACCTGGAAAGTGTGATCACCTATGAAGGCACGCATGATATCCATTTATTGATCACGGGTATGGATATAACAGGCCATTCTGCTTTTTAAACTGGCCGTCATGTTGTCCCGAAAGCTTTCGGGACAACATGACGCATTTTCAATATTTCAAAAGCCTGATAATCTGAATTAAACACGCCCTAAAATAAGAACATAATTTTCCTGTTTGTCGCTTAGATTTTACCTTTGCAAAAAAGTATAAAAAATTATGATCAAAGAGATAAACGCAAGTTTAGAACCTCTTACCCAACAATTAATTGAACATCCTTTATATAAAAAAATAAAAACCCCTAGGCAGCTCCAGATCTTTATGGAGCACCACGTTTTTGCGGTATGGGATTTTATGTCCCTGCTCACTGCTTTGCAGGAAAAATTCACGAAAACCACAAATCCGTGGTTGCCGGTTGGAAATCCGGAAACCCGGTATCTTATAAACGAGATCGTGCTTGCCGAAGAAACTGATATCAATAAATTCGGAAAACGCCAGAGTCATTTCGAAATGTATCTTGATGCCATGACCGCTGCCGGGGCAAACAAGAAGAAGCTGGAGAATTTTCTGCTCCAGGTAAATCACGGCACCGATATTTTCCTGATCATCGCGGCAAGTAAATTACCCATCAGCATTAAACAATTTCTTAAAAACACCTTTGAAGTGGTTTACAGTCAGGAACCGCACAAGATAGCTGCAGCTTTCACTTTTGGACGGGAAGGAGTTATTCCCGCGATGTTTTCTTCGATAATTGAAAAAGTTCAGAAGAATTTTCCGGAAGAGGATTTAAGCCTTTTCAAATATTATTTTGAGCGTCATATCGAGCTTGATGAAAAAGAGCATGGACCGATGGCGTACAAGATGGTGGAAGAACTCTGCGGAAAAGATCTTGACAAATGGACGGCCGCTAAGCATACCGCCGAAAATTCCTTAAAAAGCCGACTGGAACTCTGGAATGGGATCGAAGCTGAAATAGAAAAGAAAACTGAAGTAGAAGCGGTTTAAAATTCAAAGTTCAACATTCAAAATATGAAGTTAGAATTACGAAGTACGAAAATTTGAATCCTTAAACTATATACATTAAGCCTTAAAACTTCGAGCTTAAGGTTCAAAACTAGAAGCTGTCTCAAAAGTTAAAATCACGTCATCCTGAATTTATTTCAGGATCTTAACAAGTTGAAAAGCAATATTAATTAGAAGCTGAAACAAGTTCAGCTTGACGAAAAAAAGGATTTTTGAGACAGCCTCTTCTATTCCGAAGCCGGGGCTATTCGTATTTCCAGTCCATCCAGCTCATCAGTTATAGGAATCTGGCAACTGAGCCTGGAATTATTCTCAACAAAAAATGCCTGATCCAGCATATCTTCTTCTTCGATGCTCTTTTCGGGAAGCATATGCTCCAAATTGAGCATATAGCACTGGCAGGAAGCACACATGGCCATTCCGCCACAGATCCCGATGGTTCCTTCTGGAGCAAGCTCATAAGAGCGGATCACCTCCATTAAATTCATATTCATATCGGTGGGAGCATCTACAGTATGTGCTTCCCCTTCCCTGTCGATAATTGTGATTTTTACGTCAGACATATTTTGAAATAAAAAACACCTGCAAGGTTTAAAACCTTGCAGGTGTATAATAATTTTAATTTATACTTTTTACTACTTCCTTTTTCGCTTCTTTCCTGCTTCCATCAAAGCCGCTTACACCGCTCACGGTGGTATATTTCATCACATATTTCTTATCGGGATTGATTCGCTGATAGGCGCTCTGACACATGATGGCGGCTTCATGGAATCCGCAAAGGATCAGCTTCAGCTTACCTTTATAAGTATTCACGTCACCAATGGCATAAATCCCTGGAATATTGGTTTGATAATCGTAAGAATTGTCGACTTTTATAGCATTCTTTTCGATCTCCAGTCCCCAATTCGCGATGGGACCAAGTTTCGGGGAAAGTCCGAACAATGGAATAAAATATTCGGTATCCTTCACTTCTTCTCCACGAACTTCATCCTTATGGCGAATAAGTACCGATTCCAGATTTTCTTCTCCTTTCAGGTCAACAACTTCAGCATCGGTAATAAGATTGATCTTGCCGAGTTTGGAGAGTTCTTCAACTTTTTCCACAGAATCCAGCGCTCCACGGAAATCTTTCCTTCGGTGCACCAGAGAAACCTCCTTCGCGACATCAGCCAGAAAGATACTCCAATCTAAAGCAGAATCACCACCGCCGGCAATCACCACCTTCTTATCACGATAAATCTCCGGATCCTTGATAATGTAAGCCACCCCGTTTTCTTCATATTTCTGAATCCCTTTAATTGGGGGCTTGCGCGGTTCAAAGCTACCAAGGCCGCCGGCAATTACTACCACCGGAGCCTGATGCTTCGTTCCTTTATTGGTGGTAACTATAAAACTTCCATCTTTCTGTTTATCGATGGTCTCAGCTCTTTCGCCCAGGGTAAAACCGGGCTCGAAAGGGGTGATCTGTTCCATGAGATTATCCACAAGATCTCCCGCCATAACCTCCGGAAATCCCGGGATATCGTAAATGGGTTTTTTAGGATAAATTTCTGAACACTGACCTCCCGGTTGCGGAAGCGCATCGATAAGATGACATTTCATTTTGAGCAGACCCGCTTCGAACACAGCAAAAAGCCCTGTTGGACCCGCTCCAATGATAAGTATATCGGTTTTAATCATTTGCAATTTTTTTCAAGCAGAATACTACTTCTCGATATTCACCACTTTTTCAATCTGGGGTGCATATTTTTTTATAGTCATTTCCACACCGCTTTTCAGCGTCATCTGGTTGACCGTACAACCCACACAGGCTCCTTCCAGCTGAACCTTCACCAGCCTGTCATTGTCTTCGATCGAGACAAGGGAGATATTGCCGCCGTCACTTTCCAGGAAAGGGCGAATTTCGGCAAGGGCTTTCTCCACATTAACTTTTACTTCTTCGCTTGTCATTTATTTCTTTTTTACGGCACTGCAGCCGGCCATAGTCGTAATTTTGATAGCTTCGGTTGGTGGAAGGCTTTCATTTCGGTTCACGGTTTGCTCCACCATATTACGGGTGATCTCTTCAAAAGCTGTTTCCAGGGGAGTTGCGTTTTGAAGTGCGGCAGGCCTTCCAATATCACCAGATTCCCTAAGGCTTTGTACCAGCGGAATCTCTCCGAGGAAAGGAACCTGAAGATCTTTAGCCAGGTTTTTAGCACCTTCTTTTCCGAAGATATAATATTTATTTTCGGGAAGTTCTTCCGGAGTGAAATAAGCCATATTTTCAATAATTCCGAGCACCGGAACGTTTATGCTTTCCTGCTGGAACATCGCCACTCCCTTTTTTGCATCGGCCAAAGCCACATTTTGAGGCGTACTTACGATCACCGACCCGGTAATTGGCATGGACTGCATGATGGAAAGGTGGATATCACCTGTTCCCGGAGGCAGGTCGATCAACAGAAAATCAAGTTCTCCCCAGGCAGCATCAAAGATCATCTGATTGAGCGCCTTGGCAGCCATCGGCCCTCTCCAAACCACGGCCTGATTAGGCTTGGTAAAAAAACCGATGGAAAGGATCTTTACTCCATAATTCTCTACAGGTTTCATTTTGGATTTTCCGTCTACGTTCACAGACAGAGGTCTTTCCGCTTCCACATCAAACATGATCGGCACGGAAGGTCCGTAAATATCGGCGTCAAGAATTCCAACCTTGAAACCCATTTTTGATAACGTCACCGCAAGATTCGCAGCAACGGTAGATTTCCCCACGCCTCCTTTTCCGGAAGCCACGGCAATAATATTTTTGATTCCCGGGATAGGTTTTCCTTTAATTTCAGGTTTTTTCTCGGGCGCCTCCACTTTTACGTTCACCTTTACCTTAGCCTTCTGATAAACCTTTTCGTGAATGGCTTTCATAACATCAACTTCGGCTCTTTTTTTAATATGCAGGGCAGGATTGGAAAGCACCAGGTCAACCACAACCTCATCATCAAAGGTCATTACGTTGCGTACCGCTCCGCTTTCCACCATATTCTTTCCTTCACCGGCCACTGAAATCGTTTCCAGCGCCTTCATGATATCTTTTCTGTTCAATTTCATATACTGATTTTAATCAGGTTCTTTTAGCTTATATAGACTGATTCTAAATGCAAATATAGGTGTAAAAGCTAAGAATACGAAGTATTTGGAAAATATTAGATTATGCGGTTATAGCCTGAAATTATTATCGAAAAGTCTTAATTTTAAAGCTCTTTGGCAGGATTCCAAAAATGCTTTTCAAAGTCTACAATTTCCATATCTTTCACTTCCACTCCCTCGGCTTCCAACATCTGTGCCATGGCATTACTGCCTCCAAAATGGCTTTTTCCGGTTAAGACCCCATTACGATTCACAACCCGGTGCGCGGGCACCTCTTCTAAATTTTTTGAAGCATTCATGGCCCAACCCACCATTCTTGCACTTTGGGCCGAACCCAAATATTTTGCTATCGCCCCGTAGGAAGTGACGCGGCCTTCCGGAATTTTCCGGCACACCTCATACACTTTTTCAAAAAATCCGGATTTATCTTTCAATTTCAGCTATTAAACATTCGGAATAAAGCCACAATAATGAGCACAACCATTAAGCCGGCCATGAAGTAATTCGAGTATTTAGAGAACTTTTCGGCTTTCTCTTCAATCCTGTTAAAAAAGAAAACATAAAGATACAAAGAGGTAAAACTGCCTCCCGCTGCAGCCAGGGCAAAGGAAATGATCAGGGACCAGTCATAAGTAACTCCGGCGCTTAAATTCATGGTTCCTGCAATGGCCACAAAATACGGAACGGGAAAAACATTGAGGGCCGCGATCAGCATCCCTTTAAAAATACTATGAGCATTCGCTTCTTTGGTGGTATGACGGATACCTTTCTTTTTCTTTGCCTGTACGAAAAAATAGATCCCTAAAATAGAAAAAATCACCAGGCCTGCCCTTAAAAGCATCTTTTTTATAAACGGGTGATGGAAAATATATTTGGCAAGCAACACGGCAATTAACGCCTGAAGAAGGATCACGATCCCCGCGCCGATGGCTACATAAAGGCCGTTCTTTTTGCCACTTTCCACACAGGTCTTGGCAACGGTCATATTAACAAGCCCAGGCGGAACAACCCCGATAAATGCCGCAGCATATACAATCAGGAAAAGTTTTGTTTCTTCCAAATTCCCTTAATTTAACTTAAACCGAATATAGGTGATTGGTTTATTTTTTTCAAGATACTGTTTTTCGTAAAAAGTCTGAATTCCAGTCACTTCTTTTGGCGAATATTCGTTGCTGTAGATGTCGTGATGCGCATATAAAACCTCGTGACCCTCACCATGTAACAGGCCCAGAGTGTAGCCGTGCATAAATTCTGAATCGGTTTTAAGGTGGATGATGCCTTCAGGTTTAAGTATTTTTTTATAGCGCTGAAGAAAATCGGAATTGGTAAGTCGGTGTTTTGTTCTTTTATATTTGATCTGTGGGTCGGGAAAAGTGATCCAGATCTCGTCAACCTCATTTTTGCCGAAAACATGCTCGATGAGCTCAATTTGTGTGCGAACAAAGGCCACATTTTTAAGATCTTCCTGCAAAGCGGTCTTGGCGCCTCTCCAGAAACGTGCTCCTTTGATATCAATTCCTATAAAATTATGATCTGGATATTTTTCGGCAAGAGCTACTGTATATTCCCCTTTTCCGCAACCCAGTTCCAGCACAAGAGGATGATCGTTTTTAAAGAATTCTTTACTCCAGTTGCCTTTATACGGAAATTTTTCCTGCTGCAGTTCCTCCCGTGAAGGCTGAATTACATTCTCGAAACTCTCATTTTCTTTAAAGCGCTTCAGTTTGTTCTTGCTTCCCACTAACTAAATATTTGCTATTCTAAAGCTGCAAATTTAAAGTATCTATTCTAACAGGCTGTTTCAAATGAAAAAGATTTCATGAAACGGAAGCATAAGATCCTAAAATTCATCATCTCTTTTTCTAAAATAACGGATGACACGTTTATGGATCTTTTTCTGAAAAATGAGGAGAAATATTGCCAAACCGGTCAAAATAATAGCAAAAATGGTCAAAACCACTTCAAAACCATCTATTTTCATCTTTCTAAACTTATTTCTTAAATTCTTGATGAATTAAGATAAAGGCACAGACTGCTACCAGAGCCAACCCGACTCCCAAATAAATCATTATTTGATTATTTTGTTGTTACGATATAAAATTATATATTTTTTATTTTAACAATTGTTAAAGGGATTTTAAAATATGTTATAAATCCATATTTTCCAGTGGTTTCCAGAGATAATGTGCTTTATTTAAACTTTTAGTAAAGCTGAAGAAATTAATTCAAGGCGTGGAAAAGTATCTTTGAAGTATGCAAAAGAAAAAGATCTTGGTAGCCCCTCTTAATTGGGGAATAGGCCACGCCACCAGGTGTATCCCCATTATAAGGGAACTGGAAAAACAGCATTTTGAAGCCATCCTTGCTTCAGACGGCCAGGCGCTGGAGCTTCTGAAAAAGGAATTTCCGCATCTTCTTGCTTTAGAACTTCCTTCCTACAATATCAGATATACCATAAAAGGAGATCTTTTGAAATGGAAACTACTATTAAACACCCCGAGGATCCTCCAGGCGATCAGGAAAGAGCATAAACTTACCCAAAAGCTCGTTCCACAATATGAGTTAAGCGGGATCATTTCAGATAATCGCTTTGGAGTGCGAAGCAAAAAACTGAAAAAAAATGTCTTTATCACCCATCAGCTGAACGTGCTCAGCGGTAATACTTCCTTTTTGAGCAGCTCCATTCATCTCAACTATATTAAAAAATTTGACGAATGCTGGATTCCCGATGTGGAAGATTCCAAAAATCTTAGCGGGATTCTTGGCCATGTGCCCGTACTGCCAAAAAATGTGAAATATATCGGTCCCTTAAGCCGCCTCGAAAAAAGAGAAATCCCCGTTATTTATGATTTCCTGGTGCTTTTGAGCGGACCTGAACCTCAGCGAAGCATACTGGAAGATATTCTTCTGGAGAAACTGAAATCTTCAGAAAAAAGAATTCTTTTTGTCCGCGGAATTATAGACAATGAAGAACTGAAAAATCCCGCCCCAAATATCAACATCAAGAATTTCCTATTCGGAAAATTTCTGCAGGAAGCGATTAACTGTAGCGACCGCATTATTGCCCGCTCGGGATATACCACGATCATGGACCTGGCTAAACTTCAGAAGAAAGCTTTTTTCATTCCTACTCCCGGCCAACCCGAACAGGAATATTTAGCTGAAAGGCTGGAAAAACTTAAAATGGCGCCTTTCTGCAAACAGAAAGATTTTGAGATTTCACTGCTCGAAAAAATCGATGATTATGAAGGCTTAGGAAATTTCGGTAAGGACTGCGGGATCGGGAACTTCTTTGCTTTTTTCCATGGTGAATGAAAATTCACTTCCTACCCCGAAAACGCTTTCCACATAGATCTTTTCTCCGTGCGCTTCCAAAATGTGCTTCACAATGGAAAGCCCCAGACCAGAACCTCCTTCCTTGCGTGAGCCGCTTTTGTCAACGCGATAGAATCTTTCAAATAGCCGCGGAATATTTTCCTTTTCTATACCCTCCCCATTATCGGTCACCCGAACGATCACTTTATTTTTAATGAGATTTTCGATACTTATTTCGGTGGTTCCGCCTTTCTTTCCGTATTTGATGGAATTGACAATCAGATTGGTTAGCACCTGCTGAATACGTTCCTTATCGGCGCGCACCCACACAGGTTCTTCATATTCCATATCAAAAGTAAGGGTGATATTTTTTTTGGCCGCTTTCATTTCCAGCAGATCGAAAGAAGCCTGAATCAGATCAACAATATTGAAAGTTTCATAATACAAATGAAGATCGCCGGTTTCCAGTTTGGTGATCATATCGAGATCACGTACTATATAAATCAACCTTTCAACCCCTTTATTGGCGCGCTGCAGGTATTTTTTCCTGACGGCCTTGTCTTTGTAGGCCCCATCGAGTAAGGTCAAGATGTATCCCTGCACCGTGAAAAGCGGCGTCTTCAATTCATGGGAAACATTTCCCATAAATTCTTTACGATAGGCTTCTCTAACTTTCAATGTTTCTATTTCCAGCTTTTTGTCTTCGGCGAATTTTTCCACTTCCCGCGTCAGTGTAGACATATCTGTAGTCACCTGATTGGGACTTAAGGTTTTCGAGTCAAGCAGGGAAACATTATCATATATCTTTTTGATACGCCGGTAAATAAATCGTTCTACCCGGTACTGAATAATAAAGAAGGAAAAAAAATAGCAGAGAATAGCAAAGATGAGGATACCGCTAAGGTCAAATTCAATTTGAATGGCATACAGAATGCTCATGAGCAGTGTAAGGAACAGGGTGATATACAAAGCTGTTCTTATGGCAAAACGATATGAGCGCCTGAATTGTCTTGGCATTAAATCACAAACTTATAGCCTACTCCCTTTACGGTTTTGATCTTATCGTCACCTATCTTTTCCCGAAGTTTCCTGATATGCACATCAATGGTTCTTCCTCCCACGACAATATCATTACCCCAAACCTTGTCCAGAATGTCTTCTCTTTTGTAAACTTTGCCCGGCTTCGAAGCCAGCAGCGAAAGCAGTTCAAATTCCTTTCGGGGCAGGCTCATTTCCTCCCCTTCTCTAATGATTTTATATTCTTCCCGGTTGATTGTTAAATCACCAAGTTTAACAATGGCTTCAGATTTCTCATTCTCACGGTATCTTCTTAACAACGCCTTCACCTTGCTAACCAGCACCTTTGGTTTGATGGGTTTAGTGATGTAATCATCGGCACCGGCATCGAAACCGGCCATCTGGGAGTAATCTTCCCCCCTGGCGGTAAGAAAAGTAATAATAGTATTTTCGAGTTCAGGAATTTTCCTGATCTGTTCACAGGCTTCGATCCCATCCATTTCAGGCATCATTACATCCAGAATGATTAAATGCGGTTTATTCTTCCTGGCTAGTTTTACGGCGTCACTACCATTATCTGCAGTGATTACTTCATAACCTTCCGCAGAAAGATTGTAACCGACGATTTCCAAAATATCCGGTTCATCATCGACCAGTAGAATGAGAATATCTTTTTTTTTCATTTTTTAAATATTAATTCCTATTTCCGATAAAAGTACAGATATTTTGGAATACCAAAACTACCTAAAAAATCATACTTAACGTTTATATAATACATTATTCAACACTTCCATACCTCCAAAAGAGGCTTTAACAGCGCTTTTTAAAGCCTCCTAAAATCTGAGCCTTTTTAAATTGAACGGGAACTGGGTAAAATTTAGAAACCTTCCCGTAACATCCATTATTTTCATTTAACACAAGCTTAAAATATAGGTAAACACGCTGTTATAGAAAGCTTGTTTATTTGCGGTGAAAATTTATACGACAAACAAATTATCAAATTATGAAAAAACTTTTAATTTCTGGATTTGCCATCCTAACCCTGGCAATAACAGGTTGTAGCTCTGACAACAATTCTCCAGAAGTAGCTACTTGTTCTGATGGTATTAAAAACGGTGATGAAACCGGCGTAGACTGTGGCGGTTCTTGTGTCCCATGTAACAATAATGGCGGCGGTGGCGGTAATGAAACAGGTGATGTCAACCTTGCAGGATTTATTTCTGAAGATATGACACTGACAAATGACAAGATCTGGACGCTTACAGGAAAAGTAGTTGTTGAGGAGGGAGTTACTCTAACAATAGATCCTGGAACCATAATAAAAGGTAAAGAAGGAACAGGCTCTCTGGCCTCAGCTCTAATAATTGCCCGTGGTGCTAAAATCAATGCCCAGGGAACTGCTAGCGATCCTATAATTTTTACTTCAATCAATGATAATATCGAAATTGGAGAGACTGCCGGAACTAACCTTGATGAGAACGATCGGGGTCTATGGGGTGGCGTATTAATTCTTGGAAAAGCACCGGTCTCGGTAGAAGGTGATGCTGAAGAAGCTCAGGTTGAAGGTATTCCTGCCGATGATACATTTGGTCGCTATGGAGGTACAAACCCAGAAGATAACTCCGGTATCTTCCAATATGTTTCTGTTCGTCATGGAGGCGCTCTTATTGGAGAAGGAAACGAAATCAATGGTATTTCTTTTGGAGGAGTTGGTAGCGGCACTACTATCGATCACATTGAAGTTGTTGGAAACCTGGATGATGGCTTTGAATTCTTCGGTGGAACCGTAAACCCTTCCAGCCTTCTTGCTTATAAAGGCGGTGACGATGGTCTTGACGTGGATCAGGCTTATTCTGGTACAATCACTAACTCAGTAGTGGTTCAGGGACCTGTTTCAGACCATGGTCTTGAAATCGATGGCCCAGAAGGAACTGCAACTGGCGCTTTCACAATGAATGATATCACAATATTCGGCGATGCTTCAAACACTGAAGGAGGCGAGTATGCCGATTTCCGGGACGGAGCAATGGGAACTGTTAAAAATTCTTTATTCGTAGACTTCAACGCTACACAGGATATCGAATTTGACGATGAAGTTACTGCACAAAATTACACTAACGGTATTTTGAGTTTCGAAAATCTTGAATTTGTACTTCCTGACGGGATTACAGTTGATGATGTATTTAATGATACAACAGGAATGACAACCGTATCTGCCGATGCTTCTACTTTCGCATCATCCGTATCAGGTATTGATGCAGCTACTGTGGGTGCAGATCTTAGTGAATTTAGCTGGACATATGCAGCAGCTCAAAATGCATTTTAAAATTAAAGAACCAATCACTTAAGTGATACCATATAATTGCTCGCCTCCATTAGGGGCGAGCAATTTAATATTCAGATTTTTAATTATTTTTTATGAAAACTAAAATTGCAATAGTTTTATTCTTAGGTTTATTTTTCAACATGGCAAATGCTCAAAAGGGCAAGGTCGCTGGAACTATTTATGACACAGAGGCCAATGATATTCTGCCATTTGCTAATGTGAGCGTGAAAGGGACAAATACAGGAACAACTTCTGATTTTGAGGGAGATTATTCTCTTGAATTAGAGGCGGGAACCTATACAATTGTATTCTCTTTTATAGGTTATGAAACTATTGAAGTGACAGATGTAAAGGTTAATGAAGATGAAGTCACAACCATTAACATGAACATGAAATCTTCTGCCGGTGCGCTCGATGAAATAGTCATTACCACTACGACAGCGAGGGATACTGAAGCCTCTGTGCTTAATATGCAAAAAAATTCAATTAACCTTACTGACGCCATTTCTTCTCAGACCTTTTCAAAAATTGGTGCCAGTGATGTTTCCAGCGCTGTAAAAACCGTACCCGGCGTTTCGGTACAGGGCGGGAAATATGTGTATGTTCGCGGTCTTGGAGACCGATATACCAAAACCATTCTTAACGGAATGGATATTCCGGGACTTGATCCAGACAGGAACACCCTTCAAATGGACCTTATCCCTACCAATATTCTTGATAATGTTTCGGTAGTGAAATCTTCCACTGCAGATCTTCCCGCTGATTTTACCGGCGGAATTGTAAACATTATCACCAAAGATTTCCCTTCCAGGGAAGAATACAGCATTTCGGGTAGCCTTTCTTATACCCCGAGTATGCACCTGAATTCTGATTTTCTTCAATATGATGATGGTTCTCAAACCGATTTTCTGGGATTTGATGATGGAAGCCGTGATTTACCAATTAGCCGAAATCAGCAGATACCAAGACCCTTCGAAAATGATGCGGCTCTTACCAGAATTACCCAGCGATTTAATGAGACCATGGCACCTATTAAAAAGTCTAATTTTATGGATTATAGTGCTGCCGCTACCGCAGGGAACCAATACGAAGTGGGTGAGTCCAACAAACTAGGTTATATAGCTTCGTTGTCTTATAAAAATTACACCGATTATTATGACGATTATCAAACTAATTCATACCTGAAACCAAGAAGCACCAGTGAATTTGAGTTAAGACCTAACCGTATCCAGGCTGGCCAGGTAGGCCAAGAAAATGTTTTGTTAAGTGGTCTGGCAGGGATCGCTTTCAAGACCGATCGTTCCAAGTATCAGCTTAACGCACTTCATATTCAAAATGGTGAATCTTCAGCGGGTATTTTTGACGAAGATATTT
Organism: uncultured Flavobacteriaceae bacterium; assembly: GCA_963741865.1. Taxonomy (GTDB): domain Bacteria; phylum Bacteroidota; class Bacteroidia; order Flavobacteriales; family Flavobacteriaceae; genus Christiangramia. The sequence goes on along the minus strand of CAVUJP010000017.1, from coordinate 322,255 downwards.
ATGTTTCTAATGCGGTTCAGCTAAAACGTGAAACCGTAGCTTATACCCAAAGATCTATCACCAATCTGCTACTGTCAGGAAAACATACCAATGAAGATGCAACCTGGACCGCTGAATGGAAAATAACTCCTACGCTTGCAAAAGTTCAGGATAAGGATGTGAGAATTACTGCTTTCGAATACAACCCTGATAATGATACTTATAGCATTCGGCCGAGTTCCTCCGAGAGCCCTACAAGAATATGGCGTGATTTGGAAGAAAAAGATCTTTCAGGAAAGCTTGATTTAACAAGAGATCATCAGCTTTTTAGCAATGAAGCAAAATTAAAATTCGGCGGTGCTTATAATTATAAAAATCGTGATTTTAGCATTGATCAGTACCAGGTATTAATACAGGGTCCTATCAGTAGCCGATTTGGAGGCGATGCCAATCAAATTTTAGATGACGCGAATGTGTGGACAGCAGCAAGAGCTGAAGGTTCTTATATTAACGGTTCTTACGAACCAGCAAATACCTATAGCTCTTACACAACAAATGCTGCTGCGTACATTTCTGAAGAATTCAACATCACAAAGGACCTAAAAACTATTTTAGGTTTAAGATTTGAGAAATTCGATCTTTTCTACTCTGGCCAGAATAACCTTGGAGACATAGTTTATAGTGATGAGCATGTAATAGACAAAGCAGATCTTTTCCCTTCTGCCAACTTTATTTATTCTCTTGAAGAAGACACAAATTTAAGGTTGTCTTACTCCCGCACTACTGCGCGTCCTTCTTTCAAAGAGGCTTCAATTGCCCAGATTTACGATCCGCTTACCAACCGTACTTTTATTGGTAATTTAAACATTAAGCCTACCTACATCAACAACCTTGACGTTCGCTATGAGGCTTATGGAGACAATGCACAACTTTTCGCAGTAAGTGCTTTTTATAAAAAATTTACTGATCCTATTGAACTTTCTACTTACAGTGATTTCACTGCAGATAACTTCCAGCCACGTAATGTTAATGACGCTACGGTGCTTGGAGCTGAAGTAGAACTAAGAAAAAACTTCGATTTCATCAGTGAAGACCTTAAATATTTTGGTGCCAATCTTAACGTATCTGTAATCGATTCTAAAGTTAATATGGATCGCAGCCCTAACGGTGAGTACGAATCAAGAAAAAGAAACCTTAGAGAAGGAGAGTCTTTCGATGGTACAAGAGATCTCCAGGGACAGTCACCTTATTTAATTAATGTTGGACTGGATTACAATAATCCCGAGAAAGGGTTCCAGGCAGGTGTCTTTTATAACACTCAGGGAAAAACCCTTGAACTGGTGGGGCTGGGTACCGTCCCCGATGTTTACACCATGCCTTTCCACAGTCTTAATGCTAATTTAAGCAAGTCATTTGGAGAAGAGAAGAACTCAACTTTATCACTCAAAGTAACTAATATTTTAGGCGATAAAATTGAAAGCAGGTTCCAGTCTTATAATGCCGAAGATCAGATCTTCTCAAAACGTAATCCTGGTACATCTATTTCATTAGGATATAGTTATAAGTTTTAGCCACACTTTTAATTTAAAATTTGAACCTGGCCGCAGTTTAGCGGCCAGGTTTTTTTTTGCTTTTCTTTTCTTTTTTTACGGATTTTTTTGGCAGGATTTTTGAAAAATTATTTGTAAGTTTGTCTAAATCTGTATTTTAAGCATGAAGCATAAGTACTTAATCGCTTTCTTACTTATTGGTTTTTTGATGATTGCTGCCCCCGCAAGTGCACAGGAATCTGCTCGTGCCGAACAGCATCAAGAAACACCAATTGAAGGCCTGTCAATCTACCCTAACCCGGTGACCGGCGGCAAGGTCTATATTTCTTCTGCTAAAAATCATGATAAGATCATAGAGATCTATAATGTTCTGGGGAAACCGGTATCTAAAACTCGCATCCGCGGCAGAGAACTTGATGTTTCTACCCTCGATCCCGGAATCTATATTCTTAAGATTCAGGAAGACAAGGCGAGAGCCACCCGTAAGATCGTGGTAAAATAAAGAATTCTCTTTTTGGTTATTTTGTACAAGCTTCTGTTTCCGGAGGCTTTTTTTATTCCTTAATTTTGAAAAAGATTTCAAACCGGCTTATGCTAAAAGACGATATTTTCAAAATTTCAAATGAAACAGAATTTGATAAAACCTGCCTGCAGGTATTTCGCTTTCAATATGAGAACAATTCTGTTTACCAGCAGTTTTGTCGGCTTCTGCACAAATCTTCTGAAAATGTAAAAAGCTACCAGGAAATCCCTTTTTTACCAATTGAATTCTTTAAGTCAAAAAAGGTCATTTCCGGTAAAGAGGATGCTGAAATCATTTTCACAAGCAGCGGCACCACGGGCAATACTACAAGTTCTCATTATGTAAGCGATCTCGAAATCTATGAAAAAAGCTTTTTTAAAGGTTTCAAAAAATTTTACGGAGATCCCGAAGATTACATTATTCTCGCGCTTCTACCTTCCTATCTCGAACGAACCGGTTCTTCCCTAATTTATATGGCTGACAATCTTATAAAAGCTTCAGGGCATGAAGACAGCGGCTTCTATCTAAACGAACTGGATATATTAGCTGAAAAACTGCTCCGCCTGGATTCCGAAGGAAAAAAGATCCTGCTAATCGGTGTTTCTTTTGCCTTACTGGACCTGGTGGAGAATTACCATTTTGATCTAAAAAATACCATTGTCATGGAAACTGGTGGAATGAAAGGCCGTCGCAGGGAAATGATCAGGCAGGAGCTGCATGATATTTTAAATAAAGGTTTTGGCACCAAAAGTATCCATAGCGAATATGGAATGACCGAACTCTTATCCCAGGCTTACTCTACCGGAAATGGCATATTTGAATGTCCACCCTGGATGAAGATCCTCCTCCGCGATCCCGAAGATGCTTTAAGCCTGATCCCAGAAAACAAGACCGGCGGCATCAATGTGATCGACCTCGCCAATACCTATTCCTGCTCTTTTATCGCCACACAGGATCTTGGAAGATTAACTCCTGCCGGATTGCAGATTTTGGGGCGCTTTGACAACAGTGATATCCGGGGATGTAATCTAATGATAATTTAACATTTTTTCCTCTGTTTTTTTGTAAAGTACTGGGTGTTAATCCGACACAATTATTGCAGAAGTGAAGTTCATTCAAAACTCAGCTTCTGCGGCTAAGTGAAATTTTTCATATTAGATTGGTTAGTTAGTTGCAAAGCTCCGAAGATACTTTTCTTCGGGGCTTTTGTATTTTATCCTTTTCCTAATAACAGTTAAAATTTCAAGCTTCCAATCGGCTTTTATAAAAACTTTAATAGAAAGAGAAAGCTCATTCTATAAATTAGAAGGCCTAACCAATAAAAAGCGCTATGACATTACATTACATCGTAATTTGTTCTCTTATTCTGGCAGGTATTTGTGCGGCAATCGTGATCTTCGATATCCTGGTTCTTGGCAACAAACAGCATATGATGATCATGAACTTTGTATATCCCATCACCATGTTATATGCAGGACCTGTGGGCTTGTGGTTTTATTATACCATAGGCCGAAAATCCACTCACAAAGCAGTCATGGAGGCCAAAAATAGCGATGAAAAACCTCCCAATAAGAAGAAACCATATTGGCAAAGTGTATGTGTGGGCGTGTTGCATTGCGGAAGCGGCTGTACGTTGGGAGACATCATCGCAGAAACCACCCTCATCTTTGTTCCGGTAGTGCTTTTCGGAAAAGAAATTTTTGGTGCCTGGGCCGTAGACTATGCACTGGCGCTAATTATAGGAATTATATTCCAGTATTATTCCATAAAACCTATGAAAGGACTTTCGGTAAAACAAGGAATAAAACAGGCTTTTAAGGCCGATACCCTTTCACTTACCTTTTGGCAAATAGGAATGTATGGCTGGATGGCCATCGCGACCTGGCTAATCTTCGACCATAAACTCCATGCCAGCAAACCGCTTTTCTGGTTTATGATGCAAATCGCCATGTTCTTTGGGTTTATGACCGCTTTCCCAATTAACTGGTGGCTGATTAAAAAAGGTATTAAAGAGGAAATGTGATAAAATATTTCTTGAAACAGATTTGAGGTAGGACCATTGAGGTGTTTTGCCCGTTTTATTATAGCCATAGTGGCCAATAACGTCCCGAAAACTCGGGGGAATTATTGATTGACAAAATTTCCAAGCAGCCTCAACTTATACCGCTCTGATAATATAGGTATTCTTTTTTCCTTTATTCAGAATTACATATTTTCCGTTGATAAGATCATCAACTCCTATTTTATAATCTTCTTTCACCTTTTCTTTATTCACCGAAACCGAATTTTCCTTCAGCGCTCTTCGGGCCTCCCCGTTGGAATTTAAAAACCCCGTTTTCGCAGCCAGTGCAGCGATCATATCCAGGCCTTCTTCGATTTCAGAACGGGAAACTTCAGCCTGTGGCACTCCTTCAAAAACATCTAGAAAGGTGGTTTCATTCAGTTTTCTGAAATCTTCGGCGGTACTTTTTCCGAAAAGAACTTCAGAAGCCGTGATCGCATTTTCCAGTTCTTCCTGGTTATGAACGGTGAGAGTGACCTCTTCAGCCAGTTTCTTCTGAAGCATTCTTTGATGCGGTGCTTCCCGATGTTCTTCGATTAAAGCGGCGATCTGGTCTTTCTCTAAAAAAGTAAAAATCTTAATATATCTTTCTGCATCCTCATCACTGGTATTCAGCCAGTACTGATAGAATTTATAGGGTGAGGTTCTTTTAGGATCCAGCCAGATGTTTCCGCCTTCACTTTTTCCAAATTTGCTACCGTCGCTCTTTGTAATTAGCGGACAGGTGAGCGCATAAGCCTTTCCTCCCGCTTTTCTTCTGATGAGTTCGGTTCCGGTGGTGATATTCCCCCACTGATCACTGCCACCCATCTGTAGCGTGCAGTCATTTTCCTGAAAAAGATGGTAGAAATCGTATCCCTGAACAAGCTGATAAGTGAATTCTGTAAAAGACATTCCGTCAGTGCCTTCTCCTGAAATTCTATTTTTCACCGAATCTTTCGCCATCATATAATTCACGGTGATATGTTTTCCCACATCCCGGATGAACTCCAGAAAACCGATCTCCTTCATCCAATCATAGTTGTTCACCATGAGCGCGTCATTTTCCTTTCCGCTTTTAAAATCGAGGAACTGCGAGAGCTGTTCTTTCACACACTGCTGATTGTGACGCAAAGTATCTTCATCCAGTAAATTTCTTTCGCTTGATTTACCACTTGGATCACCTATCATTCCTGTGGCACCTCCTACCAGGGCGACCGGTTTATGGCCGGCACGCTGCAGATGCGCTAAAAGCATGATCGGCACCAGGTTTCCTATATGCAGAGAATCGGCTGTAGGGTCAAACCCAACATAGGCAGCTCTCATTTTTTCGTTCAAATGCTCTTCTGTTCCGGGCATTGCATCGTGGAGCATGCCCCTCCATCTAAGTTCTTCAACCAGATTTTTCATCATTAAAATTCCAATATTTTTAAAAGCAGGCGTAAAGATACCATAAACCTTTATTTTTCCTAAGTGCTTTAGCTATATTTACCCCATGATTCTTGTAACCGGCGGAACAGGACTGGTTGGAGCTCATCTTCTGTTTGAGCTTACCAGAAAATATGATTCTATCAGAGCTGTAAAAAGGCACTCCAGCGATTTACAGGCAGTGCGAAAGGTCTTCGGCTATTATGCCGGTGCAACCGAAGCTGACGCTCTTTTTGAAAAAATAGAATGGGTAACTGCCGATATCAATGATATTCCGGCTCTAAATGAAGCTTTTAAAGGGATTTCTCTTGTTTATCATTGCGCCGCTTTGATCTCTTTCGACCCTTCCGACGAAAAAAAAATGCGTCATATCAATATTGAAGGAACCGCGAATATTGTTAATCTCTGCATCTCGAACAAGATTAAAAAAATATGTTATGTGAGCAGTGTGGCTGCCCTGGGATCGGTTCCCAAACAAGCGGTTATCGACGAAAGCCTAACCTGGAATCCCGAAGAAAACCATAATGATTACGCTATTTCCAAATATGGCGCCGAGATTGAAGTCTGGCGAGGTTCTCAGGAAGCTTTGGATACCGTAATCGTCAATCCTGGTATTATTTTAGGGCCTGGCTTCTGGGATAGCGGCAGCGGACAAATCTTTAACAGAATTGATAAAGGCCTCTCTTATTATTTTCCGAAGGTGAGCGGATTTGTAAGCGTTAAAGATGTAGTTCGCGCCATGATCCAACTGACGGAATCTGATATCGTCGATGAAAAATTCATTCTTGTAGCCGAAAATGTCAGTTTTGAAGTTATCTTAAAAAAAGTCGCCCGTTATCTACAAAAACCTGAACCTCATAAAAAACTTAAGAAATGGATGATCACTACCGGGTGGATCTTTCAGAAGATCGGAAGCTGGTTTGGAATGAAAAGAGAGGTCACCAGGGAATCTATTAACAGCCTTTACGAAAAAAGTGAATATGACAATTCCAAGATCAGGAGTGCCATAGACTTTGAATTTACACCGATAGATGAAGTTTTAAAGGAAACAGCCGAAATATATCTGGCTGAAAAAGCTACAAAATAGCATCCCTTGAAGTGGAAACAGGTGGAGCAATCAGGCTGTCAATTATCTTTTTTCGCGGCTCCCGAATTTTTAAGTCCCTCAGAGAATCTCTGTCGATACCTAATGAATCCAGTCTTCTTATAGAATCTTTCTTTGCTAAATTGATACTATCCTTAATTTCTCTTTCCCGTTCGGCGAGAGAATCGACCCTCTTTTTCATCACCTCAACCCTGGCCTTTACACTGTCGTAGATTCGCTCATACTGCATATAATTCTCAGAATACCATTCGCTGCTTTTTTCGAATTGTAAACTATCAATTCCGAATTTTTCATAGATATAGGTATCGGGAGTGACACCTATCTTTTCCAGTTTTGACTTGTTATAATCTCGAGCAGACTGCACCAGGAAAAGTTCGGTGAGTATATCCACCATCTTTTTCTCGGGAATCAGATTATCGGGTTTTTCTGTTTTATTAATATGCTGACAGGAGATCACCAGAAAGACCAGGGCCAGTATTGAAAATATATGTCGTTTTTTACCTGTCAAAACTTATTCTTTCAGCGACTTTGGCAAAAGGCTGATGTTTGAAATTACGGTAAACCAGCCTTCCGTTTACAAAAGTATGTGTTACACGGGATCTAAAAGTAGTTCCTTCAAAAGGAGACCATCCACATTTTGAAAAAATATTATCGGTTTGCACCGCCCATGGTGAATTTAGATCAACCAGAACCAGATCGGCCTTGTAACCTTCCCTGATATATCCGCGTTTTTCTATATCGAACAGAATGGCCGGGTTATGGCAGGCTTTCTCCACGATTTTTTCCAGGGAAATCTTTCCCTGATGATGCATTTGAAGTAAAGCCGGGAGGGCATGCTGAACCAAGGGGCCACCACTCGGCGCTTTAGTGTACACATTTTTCTTCTCTTCCTTGGTATGCGGTGCATGATCAGTGGCAAGCACATCTAAATGATTGTCAAGCAGTCCCTGTAACAAAGCTTCCTGATCTTCCTGTGTTTTTACCGCGGGATTCCATTTGATGTAAGTTCCTTTTTTGGCATAATCCTGATCATTGAACCAGAGATGATGAATACACACCTCGGCAGTGATCTTTTTGTCTTTCAGAGGCTTCTTATTATTGAAAAGACTGAGTTCCTTCGCGGTGGAAATATGAAAAACATGCAGACGTGCCCCTGTTTTCTGAGCTAATTTTACCGCTTTGGAAGAAGATTTATAGCAGGCTTCCGCGCTGCGGATCTTCGGATGCAGTTCAATGGGGATATCATCACCATATCTTTCAATACACTCCTGAAGATTCTTTTTAATAGTGTCTTCGTCCTCGCAATGCGCCGCAATAAGTACCGGTGATTTCTTGAATATCTGTTCCAGCACCTTTTCATCATCAACCAGCATATTTCCCGTGGAAGAACCCAGGAAAAGCTTTAATGCCGGTACCTTTTTAGGATCGATCTTTTCAATCTCGCTCAGGTTGTCATTGGTTCCTCCAAACATAAAGGAATAATTAGCATAAGAAGTTTCGGAAGCTATCCTAAACTTCTCTTCCAGCAGCTCCATATTGGTGGTTTGAGGCAGCGTATTGGGCATCTCTATGAATGTGGTAATTCCTCCTGCCACCGCGGCACGAGAACCTGTTTCTATAGACTCCTTATGTGTTAGACCCGGCTCTCTGAAATGTACCTGATCATCTATCAGTCCGGGCAGAAGGTAAGTTCCTTCGGCATCATAAATAATTACATCGGGGGATTTGGCGCTAATACTATCGGCTATTTCAGAAATAATACCGTCTTCAACAAAAACGTCTCCTTCCTGAATTTTCCCCTCGTTTACTATTCGTGCGTTTTTAATTAAAATTTTTTTCATCAGACTTTTATGCTGTTAAACAGACTTTTAATCTTCATTTTTATCACTCCAAAAACGGCTTCAGAAATTATAGAACCGCTCATTTTAGAAGTACCCCTGGTTCTGTCGGTAAAAATTACCGGAATTTCTACAATTTTATATTTGAGAAGATAAGCTTTAAACTTCATCTCTATCTGGAATGCATAGCCTACAAACTGGATCTTGTCAAGATTTATTGCTTCCAGCACTTCCCTTTTATAACAAACAAAACCGGCAGTGGTATCTTCGATATCCATTCCGGTTATAAAACGGACATAGCGCGAGGCCAGCCAGGACATGAGCACCCGGTTCATGGGCCAGTTGATCACATTTACACCGGTAATATACCTTGAACCGATGGCGACATCTGCACCATCTCTTTTGCAGGCATTAAAAAGACGGATAAGATCATTGGGATTATGCGAAAAATCGGCATCCATTTCAAAAATATATTCATATTCCCGCTCAAGAGCCCATTTAAAACCTTTGATATAGGCGGTTCCCAGGCCGTGTTTTCCCTGCCTCTCCAACAGGAAAAGCCTATGGGGGAATTCTGCCTGAAGGGTTCTCACGCTGGTTGCAGTCCCGTCGGGAGAATTATCATCTACCACCAGTACATGAAATTTGCGTCTTTGATGAAACACATTGCGAATAATGCGCTCTATATTCTCAATTTCATTATAGGTGGGTATAATAATTATCCCATTCACCATTCCCAAATGTTTTGCACAAATGTATGCAAATTAAATCTTCGAATCTTTATTCTCATTGTACAGATTGAGCCCAATAATTTTACATTTGTAAAAAATATTCTGCATGCAGGCCATAGAACGTATAGACTATTCCCAGGACTGGATTACGCTGTTGTTCCTCGCCTGCTTTTTGTTGCTGGTGGTCGCAAAACTGCTTTACCCACAACGTTTCGAAGAGTTTATTAACCTGCTTGGCTCGGGTAAATTTATGGCCTTTAAAGGAAAGGAGAATAAAGCTTTTCATGGTTTTAACATTTTGATGCTAGGAGTACAGTTGCTGGCCGTATCGGCCTTCATCTTTATAGCCTACCGATATTTTTATGAAACCGCGCTTTCTTCATTGATCGTCTTCATCAGGATACTTACTGCCTACAGCTGCTTAGTGCTTCTCAAGACAGGGATAGAAAAAATTATTGGGAATATCTTTGAGATCGATGAGAAGATGGATTACTATATCTTTCAGAAGATAAGCTCCCGAAATTTTATAGCGCTTTTTATTCTGATCATGGCTATTTTGCTGGTCTACACTATAGAACCAACGCTGTCTTTGCTGGTGACAATTGGGGCCATGGTGGTTATTGCTAACGCTGTTACACTTTTTATTATCTATAGAAGAAATCAAAGTTTACTTGAAGCTAATTGGTTCTATTTTATTTTGTACCTTTGCGCACTCGAAATTGCCCCTTATATTATTTTGTACAAGCTTATTACAAACTAAAAAGGATCTAATAAAGTATATCTATGAAAGTGAAAACAATTTTGGTTTCTCAGCCGGAACCTAAGGTAGAAAATTCACCTTATTTTGAGCTTGAGGAGAAGCAAAAAGTTAAAATTGATTTCATCCCTTTTATCCATGTTGAAGGCGTACCTGCTAAAGAAGTAAGACAGCAAAAAGTCGATCTTTCCAAGTACACTGCGATTATCCTTACCAGTCGTAATGCCGTAGATCATTTTTTTCGCATTGCCGAAGAAATGAGGTACAAGGTGCCAGACGCCCTTAAATATTTTTGTCAGAGTGAGGCTGTGGCCTATTATCTTCAGAAATATGTGGTTTACCGTAAGCGGAAAATTTATGTGGGTAAGCGTACTTTCGCCGAATTGGCACCCATGATCAAAAAGTACAAGAACGAAAAATTCCTTTTGCCTTCTTCAGATATGCTGAAGCCTGATGTTCCAAGAACTCTGAATAAGCTGGGGGTTGAATGGAAAAAAGCGGTCTTTTATCGTACCGTGGTAAGTGATCTTTCGCATCTGAAAGATGTGACCTATGATATCCTGGTATTTTTCAGTCCAAGCGGGATCAAATCCCTGTTCGAGAATTTTCCCGATTTTAAGCAAAATGAAACCCGGATTGCAGTTTTTGGTAACACTACTATCAAAGCCGCCAAGGAACATGGGCTTACCGTGAACATCAAGGCTCCCACGCCGGAAACTCCAAGTATGACCATGGCTATAAGTAAATACATCAACGAAGTCAACAAAAAACAGTAAAAAATACAACTTATCATAAAATAGAAAAATCCGGTCTCTCAACCGGATTTTTCATTTTCAACATTTAAACAATTCAAGAAACTATTCAAGGGGAGCCCCATCCATAATTTCATCATTGGCATATTCTTCAAACTTTTTAAAGTTATCACTGAAGAATCTGCCCAGTTGTTTAGCCTTTTTATCGTAAGCTTCTTTATCTTTCCAGGTATTCCTAGGATTCAGAATTTCTGAAGGCACATCTTCGCATTCTTTTGGCATCATAAGTCCAAAAAGTTCGTGCTCTTCATAATCCCGCTTTTCGAGCTTTCCTTTCAGCGCAGCACTGATCATGGCTCGGGTATATTTCAGTTTCATTCGGTTTCCAACGCCATAAGGTCCGCCGGTCCAGCCTGTATTTACCAACCATACATTTACACCCGATTTTTTCATTTTTTCGCTCAGCATTTCTGCATATTTTGTGGGATGCAAAGGCATAAAAGGAGCGCCAAAACAGGCAGAAAAACTTGGGATGGGCTCGTCTACTCCGGCTTCTGTTCCCGCAACTTTGGCGGTATAACCGCTGATGAAGTGATACGCCGCCTGGCCGGGAGTAAGTTTACTAATGGGAGGCAATACCCCAAAAGCATCGGCCGTAAGGAAAAATATATTTTCTGGATTTCTTCCTGAGGAAGGCTCCTGAATATTATCAATATGATAAATAGGATAACTTACCCTGGTGTTCTGCGTAATTCTTGTATTTTCAAAATCCACATTTCCTTCCTCGGTAAGCACCACATTTTCCAGGATCGCTCCGGGTTTAATAGCATGATAAATATCTGGTTCGCTTTCTTCGGAAAGATTGATAACTTTGGCATAGCAGCCTCCTTCAAAATTGAAGATCACATCATCAGGGGTCCATCCATGTTCATCATCACCGATGAGTTTTCTTTCAGGATCTGCTGAAAGTGTGGTTTTTCCGGTTCCCGAAAGTCCGAAGAAAATAGCCGTATCACCCTCTTCTCCAACATTAGCGGAGCAGTGCATTGGCAAAGTGTTTTTATAGACCGGAAGAATAAAGTTAAGCGCTGAAAAAATTCCTTTTTTGATCTCTCCGGTATAACCTGTCCCTCCTATCAGTGCAATTTTTCGTGTGAAATTCAAAATGGCGAAGTTTTCCTGCCGTGTTCCATCCACTTCAGGATCAGCATGAAAACCGGGTGCATTTACAATAAGCCAGTCTTCCTTAAAATCATCACCTTCCTCTTCAGGTCTTAAAAACATATTAAACGCAAACATGTTCGACCACGGATATTCATTGATCACGCGAATGTTCAGCCTGTAATTCTCTTCGGCACAGGCATAAGCATCCCGGGCATAGACCTCTTTTCCAGATAAATATTCAGTGACCTTTTTATAAAGACCGTCAAATTTTTCCGGATCGAAAGGAATATTGATATCTCCCCACCAAACTTTCTCGCGGGTGATATCATCTTTTACAATAAATCGGTCTTTTGGGGATCTGCCGGTAAATTTGCCGGTATTGACCGCCAGGGCCCCGAAGGAAGTTTCTACTCCCTGTCCAAGCCTTATGGTTTCCTCCTGAAGTTCCTGTGCTGTTAGCTGGTAATGTACATTAGCGTTGCGAATACCATAATTCTCCAACGAAATCGTTTTCGTAATTTGGGTGTCTTCAACCATAAAATTCTCAATTCTGTTGTTTGTATAGTGAGACAAATGTAAAAATCTTCAACAGAACTTAAACAAACTATTTTCGTTTTATTTGTTTTTTAACTTTAAAAAACTAAGCAATATAACACCCCAGCCAATAATTAGCAGGCTCCCGCCAAAAGGCGTTAACAAAGCGATAACGCGAAAATCAAAATTTGTTAACGAATTCGTGGCCAGCAAATAGATGGAACCTGAAAAAAAGATCACTCCGGCCAGGATAAAATAGAAAACAGCCCGAAGATATTTCAAATTAAACCTGGTTAAACTTCCTGTAATAAGTAAAAGAAAGGCATGATATATCTGATAGCGAACGCCGGTTTCAAAGGAGACCACAGAATCTGCGGGAACGAGTTCTTTTAATCCATGAGCCCCAAAAGCCCCTAACAATACCGCTAATAATCCTAAAATAGCTCCGGTTATAAAAAATTTTCTCTCCATGCTTTCAATTTTATTTCAATCAAAGTTTTAATACATTCGTTGAACACTACACAAAATTAACTTTTTTTATGCGAGAAATTCTGATTGTGGGAGCGGGAAAATCGACTTCTGTTCTCATCCATTATCTGCTTAGCCACGCAGAAAGCGAAAACCTTTTCCTAAGAATTGGGGATATTGATCTCCAGAACGCTCAAAAAGCCTGTAAAGATCACCCGCGTTGTGAGGCTTTTGAATTGGATGTCTTTAAACCGGAAAGCCGGGAACCGGCCATTCAAAAAGCCGATATCGTGATCTCGATGCTGCCGGCAAGATTCCATATTGAAGTGGCACGCGACTGCCTGAAATTCGGTAAAAATATGGTCACCGCCTCTTATGTGAGCGATGAAATGAAGGCTCTTGATGAGCAGGTAAAGGAAAAAGGACTTGTTTTTATGAACGAGATCGGCGTGGACCCTGGCATCGACCATATGAGCGCGATGAAAGTGATTGATTCGATTCGGGACAAAGGCGGAAAAATGTTGCTTTTTGAATCTTTTACCGGCGGACTTGTGGCTCCCGAGAGCGACAACAATCTCTGGAACTATAAATTCACATGGAATCCACGGAATGTGGTGGTAGCCGGTCAGGGGGGCGTTGCGGAATTTATCCAGGAAGGAAAATATAAGTATATCCCTTACCACCGATTGTTCAGAAGAACCGAATTTCTAGAAATTGAAGGCCACGGAAAGTTTGAAGGCTATGCCAACCGAAATTCCTTAAAATATCAAAGCATCTATGGACTCGAAAATGCGCTCACCCTTTATCGCGGCACCATCAGGAAGGTGGGTTTCAGCCGGGCGTGGAATATGTTCGTACAACTTGGAATGACCGATGACAGTTTCGCCATGGAACATTCAGAAGATATGAGCTATCGCGATTTCATCAATTCTTTCCTGCCCTATTCGCCCAGCGATTCTGTGGAACTGAAAACGCGCCACAACCTGAAAATTGATCAGGATGATATCATGTGGGAAAAACTCATTGAACTCGATCTTTTTAATCCGAATAAAAAAATTGGGATCAAAAATGCCACTCCGGCCCAGGCGCTTCAGAAAATATTAATGGATAAATGGACCCTTGCCGAAGAAGACAAAGACATGATCGTCATGTACCACAAGTTTGGCTATGAGCTGAAGGGTGAGCGAAAACAGATCGATTCCACGATGGTCCATATCGGCAAAAATCAGGCTGAAACCGCGATGGCGAAAACGGTAGGATTACCGGTAGCTATGGCTACTATTATGATCCTGAATGGTGAAATTAAGACTCCCGGAGTACAAATTCCTCTAAATAAAGAAGTGTATTCTCCCATTTTAAAGAAATTGGAAGCACACGATATAAAATTTGAAGAAAAAGAGACTAAATATTTAGGGTACAATCCCATTTGGAGAGGTTGGTAATTAAATTTGGAAAGCATTTTTTGTATTTTAGCTTAACAATCACAAAAAATGCCCCATGAAAATTATTAATGAAAACGTACAACTAGACGGGATCGATAAAACGATTCTGAATTTCCTAATGGAAGACGCCAAAAAACCCATCCTGGAAATTGCCAAAAAGATCGGAATTACAGGGGCCGCAGTTCACCAGAGACTTCGGAAACTGGAAAAATCGGGGCTTATTGAAGGCTCCCGAATGATGCTCGATGCCCGGCTGCTCGGTTATAAAACGATGGCATTTGTAGGTGTCTATCTCGATAAAGCGGTAAGCAATCCGCAGGCGGTAAACAAGCTAAGGGAAATCCCGGAAGTGATAGAATGCCATTACACCACCGGGAACTGGTCTATTTTTCTGAAGATTTCATGTCGCGATAATGAGCATTTGATGAATGTGCTCAATAAGAACATCCAGGCGATCGAAGGGGTCTCAAGAACTGAAACTTTTATTTCACTAAATCAGCAAATAAATAGACAGATCAAGATCTGATCAATTTTGTCATGAATCCACGAATGGTTTAAAAAATAAAATGTCACATTTCGACTCCGCTCAATGTTACATTTTTTATGGGACATTGCGAAGATGTGAATTGATCTCTACAAGAAGTTAGCAACAAGCCTATAAAATATTAATCAGATAAAGCCAATTATTTAATACTTTAGAGAAGTAGCAACAAACTGCTATACAATAATTAAAACAGAAATTATGGCAGTAATAAACCCACACATTAACTTCAATGGAAATGCCGAAGAGGCATTCAATTTTTACAAATCAGTATTCGGTGGAAATTTTGTGAAAATTGTGCGCTTTAAAGAAATATCAAGTCCTGAATATCAAGTAGAAGAAAAGGAATTAAATAAGATAATGTATATCGCATTGCCTATTGGTAAAAACCTTTTAATAGCCAATGACGTTCCAGAGAGTATGGGCCGAGTCAATGAAAAGGAAAACAGATCTAAAATATCTATTACCGCCGATAGCCGGGAAGAAGCCCAAAAATTATTCAGAGGATTATCAGAAGACGGAGATATTGAGGTCCCTAATGATAACAGTAATATGAATTCATTTTTTGGAATGTTCAGGGACAAATTCGGTATTGAATGGATAGTGAGTTTTGAAACCAACTAAAATTTAGTCCCTACTCCCGCAAGTTGTCTTAACAGAGACGAATATCTTCACTTATCTCCCTGCCTACCGCAGGAAACAATGAACTGTGTTACACGCCACTGCGAGGGAGCGGCAACCGAAGCAGTCTCATGAAATTAAGAATTTAGAAGTACTAATTACGAAAGATCAATGAAATTTACAGGAGATTGCTTCTCCGCCAAATGGGTTCGCAATGACCGCATAAACTTTAAAATTAGCGTCTTCCCATATAGATACTCAGGAAGTACATCAAAGTGGCCAGGGAACCGATCGCGGCAACAACGTAAGTCCTGGCAGCCCACTTTAGTGAATCTTTAGCCGCGGCATGTTCAGATCCCGTAAGCATATTTTCATTTTCCAGCCAGACCAGCGCTCTTTTACTCGCGTCATATTCCACGGGCAGCGTAATGAAACTGAAAAGAGTTCCCATCGCATACATTAAAATACCAAGAAGCAGCACGGTCTTTCCTATTCCGGCTCCCACAATGGCCAAAAGCATGATCCCGCCGAAAATGGCAAATTGTGATAATTTGGAAGCCACGCTAACTACCGGCACCAAAGTACTTCTCATCTGTAGCCAGCTATAAGCATTGGCATGCTGAACGGCATGACCGCATTCGTGAGCTGCAACAGCAGCGGCGGCAGCATTTCTCTGACTATAGACTCCTTCGCTGAGGTTTACAGTTTTCTTGGCGGGGTTATAGTGATCGGAAAGCATTCCGGGGGCCGAAATAACTTCCACATCATGAATCCCATTGTCATGGAGCATTTTTTCGGCGATTTCCTTACCGCTCATTCCATTCTGAAGATGCACTTTTGAATATTTTTTGAACTTGCTCTTCAGCTTATTGCTCACATACATACTCGCGATAAAAATAAGTATCGCTATTAAATAATATCCCATCATAGGTTCTATTCAGTTTCAGGTTTATACTTCAGAAAATATCAAAAATCCGGCCATTTCAGAAAAAAAGGATTGAAGCTGTCATTTCACTAAAAAGGGTTAAAAAATGTCAATCCTTTCCAAATAAATAGTCTAAAATTTTTCAATTTCAGATATTAGTTATATTTGCATCAATTATTTAAAATCCTACCATGCAGTACAAGCGAATACTTTTAAAACTTTCCGGAGAAGCATTAATGGGAAACCGCCAATATGGCATTGACCCGCAGCGACTGGCAGAATATGCAGAGGAAATCAAATCGGTGGTTGATAAAGGTATTGAATTGGCGATTGTGATTGGTGGTGGCAATATCTTTCGTGGTGTTGCCGGCGCGAGTCGCGGTATGGACCGTGTCCAGGGCGACCATATGGGAATGCTGGCAACGGTGATCAACGGTCTTGCCCTGCAAAGCGCTCTTGAAGATGCCGATATACAAACCAGGCTCCAGTCTGCCATCAAGATCAATGAAGTTGCGGAACCATTCATCAGGAGAAAAGCGATTCGTCATCTGGAAAAAGGACGGGTAGTGATCTTTGGAGGCGGCACCGGGAATCCTTATTTCACAACCGATTCGGCAGCGGTACTTAGAGCTATCGAGATCCATGCCGACGTTATTTTAAAAGGAACGCGCGTGGATGGTATCTACAATGCAGATCCCGAAAAGAACAAGGAAGCCACCAAATTCGATTTTATTACTTTTGAAGATGTGATCAAAAAAGGACTGAAAGTGATGGATACCACTGCTTTCACCCTGAGCCAGGAAAATGAATTACCAATTATAGTCTTCGATATGAACAAGCCCGGAAACTTACTAAAGGTAGTCGAGGGTGAAAAGGTGGGAACTAAAGTAAACCTGTAAATATAGAATCAGAAAAAACATCATAATAAAATGGAGGAAGTAGAATTTATTCTGGAAGCAACAAAGGAAGGGATGGAAAAAGCCGTTTCTCACCTTAAAAAACAACTTGCAAATATTCGTGCGGGAAAAGCCAACCCCAGTATGTTGGGCAGCGTAATGGTAGAATATTATGGTTCCCAAACTCCGCTTAACCAGGTCGCGAACGTCAATACTCCCGATGCAAGAACACTTTCTATTCAGCCATTTGAAAAAAGCCTGATCCAGGAGATCGAAAGGGGGATCATGCTGGCAAACCTTGGTTTTAATCCCATGAATAATGGCGAAAGTGTGATCATCAATGTTCCGCCACTTACCGAAGAACGCAGAAAGCAACTTAGCAAACAGGCAAAATCTGAAGCTGAAGACGCGAAAGTTGGAGTGCGTAATGACCGAAAACAGGCGAACCAGGAGCTGAAAAAACTCGAGATTTCTGAAGACGCAAAAAAGGATGCTGAAGACGAAGTTCAGCAATTAACCGATAAATTTATTGAGAGAATCGATAATATTCTTGCTCAAAAGGAAAAAGAAATCATGACGGTATAAAAACCGAAGGTTTTATAAAGCTCAATTGCCGGTTGCTCTGAAAATCACTACAGAAGTTCACCGGCAATTTTCATTTTATAGTATCTTTTGATCGTAATTTTTTAAAATATGCGCCTTCCTTTAATTTTTCTTTTTTTTCTCTGCGGCTTTGGTCTTTATGGACAAAACCTGATAAAAGGAAGGGTTATTTCAGCCGATACCAGGAAGCCGCTGCCTTACGCGAAAATCAGAATTTCTGAAGACAGGCAGATTTTGACCAATATTGATGGCAGTTTTCAATTCCCGCTGAAAAAAAATTCACAGGAGATCACCATTTCATATATCGGCTATCAAACGGTGACTACCACTGTTGGGAAAGCTACACAATATCTCGATGTAGCCCTGCGCCCGAAATATGAACAATTGGAAACAGTGATGATTTCTTCAAAGAATTCGGCTGATGAGATCATTAAAAAAGCGATCGCTGCAAAAGACCAAAACGATCCCGAGAGAGCGCTACAGGGATTTCAATATAGATCCTACTCTAAGTTCATAATTGATAATGAAAACGGATCGCTGGAGATGGAAGCCGATTCTACCGCTGCAGATATGAAAATTATCATGAATGAAGGTCGGGCATATCTTTCAGAAAAAATATCAGAACATTATTTCACAAAAAATAGTGGTGAGAAAGAAAAAGTGATAGCCATTGAAACTGCGGGATTTGAAAGACCCATTTATAATATCCTGCTCATGGGTGTGAATCCGTTTTCCCTCTACGGAAAAAACTACCAGCTCTACAAAACCGAATATGCCGGGCCTCTTGCCAGAGATGCCTTTAAAAATTACAATTATCGCCTCATCGATACCACAAAAACCGAAAGACCCGCTTATGTGATCTATTTTAAACCAAAAAGGGAAAAAGTGGTTGCCGGCCTGGAAGGAATTCTTTACCTCGACACCAAAAGTCTTGCTATTCAAAAAGCAAAAGCGCAGTTATTGGGAGCTATCAGGCTGGAAGTTGATCATGATTATGAATATTTTCCTGAAAAAGACCTGTGGTTTCCGGTTTCACAAAAAACGACCATTCGGCCAGGTTCCGGCGGAAAAGAAGTAGCGGTTTTCGGCGGCACTATCGGTCTGGGTACGGTTCAGCAAAAAAATGGTGTAGTAAGTACGGTTTTCGGTTCAGATAAGATTGAAAATGATTTATACCTGACTTCTTCGGTCAAATATTATGATATTTCTCTGGATCAATTAAAAGGAATTCCCGGCGAAAAAGCTTCTGTTTTTATTCCGCGGGAGGCGACTGAAAAAGACTCCGTTTTCTGGGTACAGAACCGTCAATTTGAATTTACGCTGAGAGACAAGGCAGCAAGTCAGAAAGTAGACAGCCTGATCAAAGCCGGAAATGTAAAACGAAAACTACAAATCAAGAATGCCATCACTTCAGGCTACTATCCCTGGGGATACTGGGATATTGACGTTTCCAAACTCTTTAAATTCAGCAATTATGAAGGAATACGTCTGGGCTTCGGCGGAAAGACAAGCAATAAAGTTTCTTCAAATTTTAATCTGAATGGCTATACCACTTATGGTTTTAAAGATCAGACCTGGAAGTATGGCATTGGCGCGCAAATTTATCTGGATGACCGCAGCGATACACGCTTGAATTTTTACTTTTCCAGGGATATTCAGGAAACAGGTTCCTTTAAATATCTGAAAGGACAACGAACATTCTCGATTCTGCAGCCGCGTTTTGTGAACATCAATTTTTATTACAATTACAAGACCTACTGGACTAGCCTGGAACATAATTTTACTCCCGCCCTGACCACTGAACTGCGATTCGGCAGGGAAGATATCTGGCAAACTCGCGACTATTCCTTTCTTAATAATGGAAAAGTCTATCGAGATTATAATCTGAGTACCGCGACCTTTTCTTTCTTTTGGAGACCATTTTCAAAATTTCTCTCCACTCCGCAGGGAAGCAAATTAATAGAAAGACATTTTCCGCAATTTACAGGACAGATAGAACATTCGTTTAAAGGAATTCTTGAGGGTGACTTTGATTTTACCAGAATCGGGTTAAAAGCGGAACATGCCATTGAGCAATTAGACCAGTCCCAAACCAGCTTTATCCTTGAGGGTGATATTGGCTTTGGCGAGCTGCCTCTAACCCATTCCTTCCATGCCTATCCCAACAGTCCGAACCGTGAAAAGATATTGAAACGTTTTTCGGTTGCAGGGAATAACAGTTTTGAAACCATGTATTTCAACGAGTTTTTCAGCGATCGACTGGCGATGCTTCATATTCGGCATCAATTCAGGCCATTTAAGATCAGTAAGGATTTTCAGCCAGAACTGGTTTTGATCTCCAGACATGCCATCGGTGATATGGATCATCAGGAAAGACATCAGGGAATCGAATTTAACACTCTGGAACACGGCTATTCTGAATTTGGCATGGAACTGAACAAAATCCTTTCCGGGCTTGGCCTCAGTGCTGCATATCGCTATGGCGCCTATCATTTGCCCAGTTTCAAACAGAATTTCGCCTTTAAATTTACCCTGCAGCTTCAGCTCTAAATATTATACGGCTAATTGCAAACTATTTAAGGCAGCTTTTTTTAACTTTGCGCCGCTAAAACAAAGACATGCATAAGATCTTTAGCTTCGGATTCTGGAACTCGGTAGCCCGTATTATTTTAAGGAACAGGATCACGATCATCCTGTTGATTGTGGTCACCACCATTCTTCTCGCTACCCAGTGGAAAAATATGCGTTTTTCTTATACCGAGGCCAATCTTATGCCCGATGATCACCCGGTAAATCTTGTATATCAGGATTTTCTTGAGAAATTTGGTGAAGAAGGAAACCTTATTTTACTGGGCGTCAAAGATTCGGCTCTTTTTACTCCTGAAAAATTCGAAGCCTGGACCAAATTAACCGATACGCTTTCAAAATTTCCTGAAGTAGATCATGTGATCTCTCCTGCCAATCTTGAGGAACTGAAAAAATTCGATGATCCCAAGCGGTTTGAAATGGTGCCTGTCATAGAGGAAGAACATCCCGACAGTACCAGTCTTAAAAAATTTGAAAATAAGCTGTTCACCCAGATGCCTTTTTACGAGAACCTGGTTTACAGTTCGCACTCCAATACGATTCAGTCGGCGCTTTATATCAATAAAGACCTGGTGAACACCAAGGAGCGCAAGATCTTTGTCCTGGAAGAGCTGGATCCGCTCATTAAAGAATTTGAAGATAAATATAATATTGATGTTCGGGTCTCTGGGATGCCCTACATCCGAACTCTCAATTCGCAGAATATCATCGATGAAATCGGAATTTTCATCCTCGCCGCACTGGTGGTCACCTCGCTGATTTTCTTTTTCTTTTTCAGATCGATCAGAGCCACGCTAATTTCAATGCTTACCGTTTGTATTGGAGTTATGTGGGCCTTCGGAGTGATTGGATTGCTCAATTACGAAATCACGATTCTTACAGCCTTAATTCCCCCGCTGATCATTGTTATAGGGATTCCTAACTGTATCTTCCTCATCAATAAATATCAGCAGGAAATTCAGAAACACGGGAACCAGGCTAAATCATTGCAGCGGGTGATCGCCAAGATAGGAAATGCAACCTTGATGACCAACCTTACCACGGCTTCGGGCTTTGCAACTTTCATCTTAACCGATTCAAAACTTTTGCGGGAGTTTGGGGTTGTTGCTTCCATAAATATCCTGGCCATATTCCTTCTTTCGTTATTGATCATTCCGATAATTTACAGTTACCTGAAAACACCACGGCAGCGGCATCTTAAACATCTTAACAAGCGATGGATCGGCGGCTTTGTTAGCTGGATGGAAAACATGGTTCGCCATCACCGCATCGCGATCTATATAACCGCCGTTGGTTTGCTCGCGATCAGCATCATTGGGATGTACACCATCAAAGTTTCAGGAAGTATTCTGGAAGACATGCCGCATGACACCCAATTTTTTAAGGATATTCAATTTTTCGAAAATGAATTTGAAGGAGTAATGCCTCTGGAAATTTATATCGACACAAAGAGGGCAAAAGGGGTGATGAAACTTTCCACTTTAAAAAGGATGGAAAGACTTGAAGATTTTATTCAGGACATTCCGGAATTGTCAAAACCCTTATCGGTGACGCGTCTGGCAAAATATGCCAAACAGGCTTATTACAACGGCAATCCAAAATATTACCAGTTGCCTTCTTCACAGGAGCAAAACTTCATCATGCCTTACGCCAAAAGTCTCAGTTCGTCTAAAGGATTAATGCAGTCTTATGTAGATTCTACCGGCAGGTATGCCCGAATCACCACTTTTATGCAGGATGTGGGCACCGATGAAATGGAACGAATTGAAGAAGACCTGGTTCCGCAGATCAATAAGATATTCCCTGAAGATCGTTATGATGTTTCCATGACCGGAAAGGCTCTGCTATTTCAGAAGGGTACTAACTACCTGGTGAAAAATCTTATGATTTCCCTGGGTCTGGCTATACTGCTTATCGCGGGATTAATGGCCTGGATGTTCAGAAGTTTTAGGATGATCCTGATCTCACTGGTTCCCAACTTGCTTCCGCTCATCGTAACGGCAGGAGTCATGGGATTTTTGGGAGTACCCATTAAACCATCAACTATCCTTGTTTTCAGTATCGCCTTCGGAATATCGGTAGATGATACCATCCACTTTCTGGCAAAATACCGTCAGGAATTACAGGTTAATAACTGGAAAATAAAACGCTCGGTCTATGCCGCCTTAAGAGAAACAGGCGTGAGTATGTTTTACACCTCGATCGTTCTGTTTTTCGGGTTTTCTGTTTTCATGATCAGTAGTTTTGGCGGAACGGTAGCGCTGGGAGGCCTTGTTTCGGCAACCCTTCTCTTCGCCATGCTTTCGAACCTGTTGCTGCTTCCTTCCCTATTATTATCCCTGGAAAGAAGTATCGCCAATAAAAAAGTACTTAAGGAGCCGGCCATGAACATCATCGAAGATGAGGAAGAAGAGAAAGAGAAAAATATTAAAAAGTGAACAAAGGGGCTGCTTGCTAAGCTTTAGGCGAAAAACTATCTTTGTTTTCCTAAAAAAATAAAACCAAATGATAAAGGCAAAAATCGCTGAAATACTTGAAAGTGATCAGTTTTTACAGGAATTCCAGGTGAAGGGCTGGGTGCGTTCATTCAGAAGCAACCGTTTTATTGCCCTAAACGACGGTTCCACTTTAAAAAACCTTCAGTGTGTGATCGATTTTGAAAGTACCGAAGAAGACCTGCTGAAAAGGATCAATATCGGTGCGGCAATTTCGGTAAAAGGAACCCTGAAAGAGAGCCTGGGAAGCCAGCAACGTGTGGAAATTGAAGTCAGTGAACTGGAAATACTTGGCGATGCCAATCCCGAGGAGGTGAAAAAAACCATTCTTTCACCCAAGAAACACAGTATGGAAAAGCTGCGTGAACAGGCTCATTTAAGAGTGCGAACCAACACTTTTAGTGCCGTAATGCGGGTAAGAAGCAAATTGTCTTTTGCCGTTCATAAATTTTTTCAGGAAAAGAATTTCCATTATGTAAATACGCCTATTATTACCGGTAGTGACGCCGAAGGCGCGGGAGAAATGTTCCGCGTAACCTCACTGGATATGGATAATCTGCCGAAAAATGAAGATGGAAGCATTAATTATAAGGAAGATTTCTTCGGAAAAGAGACAAATCTTACCGTTTCAGGTCAGCTGGAAGCCGAGGCTTTTGCGCTCGGACTCGGACAGGTTTATACCTTCGGACCTACTTTTCGCGCAGAAAATTCAAATACTTCGCGCCACCTGGCGGAATTCTGGATGATAGAACCAGAGGTCGCCTTTTGTGATCTCGACGGAAATATGGATCTGGCGGAAGAATTTATCAAATATGTCCTGAGATACGTGCTTGATAATTGTAAGGATGACCTGGAATTTTTAGCCGAAAGACAGGCGAACGAAGAAAAACTCAAGCCTAAGAACGAGCGCAGTGAAATGACACTTCTTGAAAAACTGAATTTTGTTCTTGACAATAATTTCAAGCGGGTAAGTTATACCGAGGCAATAGAGATCCTGAAAAACTCCAAGCCTAATAAGAAAAAGAAATTCAATTATGTTATCGAGGAATGGGGTGCCGATCTTCAGAGCGAGCATGAAAGATTTCTTGTGGAGAAACATTTTAAATCTCCTGTGATCCTTTTCGATTATCCGGCTAAGATCAAAGCATTTTATATGCGCCTGAACGAAGACGGGAAAACCGTTCGCGCCATGGATATCCTCTTCCCGGGGATTGGAGAAATCGTGGGCGGAAGTCAGCGTGAAGAGCGACTGGAAGTGCTACAGGAAAAAATGCATGAACTCAATATTCCCGAAGAAGAGCTTTGGTGGTACCTGGATACCCGCAGATTTGGAACCTGTGTTCATAGCGGTTTTGGTCTTGGTTTTGAACGCCTGGTGCAGTTCACCACCGGAATGGGAAATATTCGAGATGTGATTCCATTCCCAAGAACTCCCCAAAACGCCGAGTTTTAAAGATAAACCTCCCAGGTTTTGAAAACCTGGGAGGTTTTAAATTCTATATGAAAGTAATAGAAACCCATATCGTTCCGGCAATTTCAGAAAAAATCAGGTTGCAGGAATATGCGGTTTCTATCTTCGACTCGATCAATACCCGAAGCGGCATCAAAAAGGCCATTAAAAAAGGCCTGATATTACTTGATGATCAGCCGGCGAAAACGGGCGACTGGATTTATGAAAATCAGCGAATAGACCTGCTGCACCCTGGAAAATCCAAAAAGAAAATATTTCAGTTCGAACTGAAGGTTCTTTATGAAGATGAATTCATAGCTGTGATCCAGAAACCTTCAGGATTCCCCACCAGTGGTAATTATTTCAAAACCATTGAAAATGCCCTTCCTTTTAATTTAAAGACTTCCGTAGAAAAAGACGCCTTGCCTCTTCCTCTTCCGGCACACCGGCTTGACAATCCCACTTCGGGGATTCTTCTTTGTGCAAAAACGCGAAGATCACTGCTTGAACTTCAAAAAGCTTTTGCCGAAAAAAAGATTTCGAAATACTATTATGCGCTGGTCCATGACAGGTTTTCGGGAGAAAAAGAGATTACTGCACCCGTTGATGAAAAATCAGCAAAAACATTTATTAAAGTAATTGATATTTTCAAAATTCATCAGAAAATTTACAGTCTGATAGAAGCGCGGCCTCTCACCGGTCGCACCCATCAAATTCGAAAACATCTTTCAGAAATTGGTTTTCCTATTGTGGGAGATAAATTATACGGAATCGAAGAAAAAGACGTTTTTATGGATAGGAAGCTGTACCTGTTCGCCGGTAAAATCGCCTTTGTTCATCCGGCCATCAAAGAGCAGATGGAATTTGAACTGAAGTTTCCGAAGAAATTCAGAAATTTGAAAAATATTAGCAGTCTTCATTAACAAAAATTTACCACAACATCGGCCGTGCCAAATAATGTATGGCCTCAATTTTCCGTATTTTTGTTAGAAAGCAATTTAATATATGCTTAAACAACAATTAAATCTTAAACTCTCTCAGAAACTCTCTCCGCAGCAGATCCAGCTCATGAAGCTAATCCAGCTGCCTACGCAGGCCTTTGAGCAACGCATTAAACAGGAGCTGGAAGAAAATCCGGCGCTGGAAGATGGCCGCGAAGAGAGGACCGATGAATATGAAGAGTATGAGAATGACAATAATGAGGAGGATTATGATAACGAAAGCATAGAGACCGAGATCGATGTGGATGAATACCTGAGCGATGATGAGATCCCGAGTTACAGGTTACAAGCCAATAATTACAGTCCCGACGATGATGATAAACAGGTGCCTTATGCTGCGGGAACTTCTTTTAACCAGCATTTAAAAAGCCAGTTGAACACCTTCAGGTTCGACGAGACCGAGCAGCAGATCGCCGAATTCCTGGTGGGAAGTGTAGATGAAAGCGGATACATAAGACGAAGCGTTCCGGATATTGTTGATGATCTTGCCTTTACGCAGAATATCTATACCGATGAAGAAACGGTGGAAAAGGTGCTTCATAAAGTGCAGCGGCTCGATCCTGCCGGTGTGGGAGCACGTGACCTGAGAGAATGCCTGCTCCTTCAGCTTCACAGAAAGGAGCCTACCAAACAGGTAGAACTTGCCATTGATATTATGGACAGGTCTTTTGACCATTTCAGTAAAAAGCATTACAAAAAGATCCTTTCCAGGCATGACATCAGTGAAGATGAATTGAGAGATGCCATAGATGTGATCGAACATTTGAACCCCAAACCCGGTGGAGCCTATTCCGGCAACACGCGTATGGTAGAGCATGTGATACCCGACTTTACCATTAAAATCGAAGATGGGGAACTGCAGCTCAGCCTGAATGGAAGAAACGCTCCCGAAATGCATATTTCACGGGATTACAGCAATATGCTAAAAGGTTATAAAGAATCAAAAGAAAAGACCAGGGCTCAGAAAGATGCAGTGATGTTCATCAAGCAAAAACTCGATGCCGCCAAATGGTTTATTGAAGCCATAAAGCAAAGACAGCAAACCCTGATGGTGACCATGAGTTCCATTATGAATTATCAGAAGGAATATTTTCTTTCGGGCGATGAACGAAATTTGCGGCCAATGATCCTGAAAGACATCGCCGATGAGATCGAAATGGACGTCTCGACGGTTTCGAGGGTGGCAAACAGTAAGTATGTAGATACACCTTATGGAACTAAACTTATCAAGGAATTCTTCTCCGAATCGATGAAAAACGATCAGGGTGAAGACGTTTCTACCCGAGAAATAAAGAAAATCCTTGAAATGTCGATCGAAGAAGAGAATAAGAAAAAACCACTTACCGATGAAAAACTGGCCAAAGTTCTAAAAGACAAAGGTTATCCCATTGCCAGGAGAACCGTGGCCAAATACAGGGAACAACTGGATATTCCGGTAGCCAGACTGCGTAAAGAAATTTAATGAAAACACTTTTAAAGTTTGCCTCTTATCTTTTTCATCCCCTTTGGATGCCTTTTTCCGGAAGTGTTTTTTACTTTCTATTCATTCCCCGGTTCTTTCCGGAAGAAGTGGTCAAGGCAAAACTTCTGGCCATCGCGATCATCACTGTTTTTATACCTATTATTTTTCACTTTCTACTGAAAAATCTGGGCAAGGTTACCAGTGTTTTTTTAGATGATGTAAGAGAGCGGCGCTGGCCCCTGTTCTTCTTTATTCTTTTGATTATCATGGTGGTCAGCCAGATCCTCAATATCTATAACTATCCCGGTCTTTTCTACTATTTTATGGGAATTTTAGGCTCTGCATGCATCGCCTATATCTTCAGCTGGCTGAAAGTGAAAATTAGCCTGCATATGGTAGGTTTATCAGGACTGCTGATGTTTGTCGCCGGTTTCTGTATCTATTACCATCTGTACTTCATCTACACCCTCAGTTTTTTGATCATTGCCTTAGGCCTCACGGCTTCTTCGAGATTATATTTTAAATCTCATTCAAATTTTGAGCTGGTCCTGGGGATTTTAACTGGACTTATTCCGCAGATTATCGTATTGAATCTGTGGTTATAAAATATAGAAGGTCAGCCCGATCTTTAGCGTAGAAATTCCAAATTCCTCACTATTTACTTCCGCATTGCTGAAGAAAGGATTCAGCGCATAATAGAACTGAAAATTGAAGGTATTATAGCCAAAAGTGAAGGTGGCACCTAATCTGAACCGATTGAGCTCGGGCAGATCATTTATTATCACCTGCCGTGTATCGCCTTTATAATTGCTGCGGAAGTGGTACATATATCCAAGACGCAATCCCGAATAGATGCGCCAGAACCTGTAGGTCATGGGGGTAGAGGTGCGCCATCTGAATTCTATGGGCATTTCAACAAGCTGAGTGGTAAAGCGGTTGGTTTGGTAACCGGAGTTATTAGCGAGACTCTCAAAAATGGTGCTTCCGTTAGCGCTTTTTCCTATGAACAGATCCTGACCGTAACTGTTAATACTCCATCCGGCACCAATTCCCAAAGAAACATTTCTTCTTTCATTAAGAGGAAAATCCCTAATAAATCCCGCCTGGAAACCACCGGAAAAACTCTCCTGAGAAATGCTGGAAGGTTTTTCGGTAATAAGATTAAAACTGAAGCCTACGTAGAACTGATCTTCCCTGTAAAGACTATCTATGGTAGAAGGAACGGTATCGGGAATCTTCTTCACAGACCTTTCCTCATCCTGGGCATGGAGCCCAAGGGAAAGAAAAAATATACTTGCTAACAGGAAATGTTTCATCTAAAGGCTTCGTGGTAATGACCTTTAAATATAAAAAAACATCCTGTCTGAAAAATTCCAAACAGGATGTTTTCTATAATAAAGTGAAAAGATTATTATTGAAGGTTTTTCATCGCATCGCCTTCGATCGTGGTATAATTGATCTTAAGAGCTTCTGCTTTCCTCAATTCTTGTTTTATATCTGAAACCAGACCCATATTTGTATCGGAATCTACCTTAAGAGCGGTTACCAGGTAAGGAATAAGCTCTTCCCTTTTAGATTCACGTTCTGAATAGATAAAAGGCTGTATTTCTTCGATACTCGCAAATTTATCATTCAGCTGAATACGGGATTCTGTACCAAATTTTGCCTGATATCTTGAGCTAGGTTTACCTGCATAGATATACATGACCAAATCTTTCTTATCAAGTTTTTCAACCTGATCGGCGTATGGGAGCTTATTTTGTACCATTAGCGTATTCTTACGCATTACAGTCGCCACCATAAAGAAAAACAGGAGCATGAAAACAATATCAGGTAAAGATGCCGTACTGATGGCAGGCAAATCTCCAGATTTTTTCTTTGTAAACTTTGCCATAATTAAGTTGTCGTTTTCTGTTTTTTTGAAAGCTTAGCTCTTAGGCTCGGCTTCCGATAATTTCTGCGGAATCATATCCGTAATTACATCTATCTTCTCCTTCAGAACATCCTTATTCCCGTTGTAACCGGGATCGTTGTACATTTTCTCCATCTTTGTATAAGTCGTCCCGTACATACGTTGTGCTTCACGATCTCGCAGCTGGTTATAGGCCGCTACCAGTTCATTCTGCACTGCGATATACATGGAATAATCGGTTCCCCGGTTATTTTGTAGAGAAATTACTGCTTTCTGCGGATTCACAGAAGACTCCGGATCTTTAGGTCCCTGGCAAAAGCTACAGGCTTCATCACCGGTACCTCCACCATTATCTAAAAATTCGAAAGCCGCTTGCTGTAAATCTTCCAGTTGCATCTCCTCATCTTCCACAAGCAAATCATTGTTTGAATTTACCTGTACCGTAAAGATATTTCGTTCCTTGATTACCGGAGGCTCAATATCTTCAGGTTGCCATTCTGGTAATTTCCTACTGATACCTTTATCGGTCTCGATAGTAGTAGTTACCAGGAAAAAGATAAGAAGCAGGAAAGCGATATCTGCCATAGAACCTGCATTCACTTCCGGTGCTGATCTTTTTGCCATAATTATTTAGCTAATTTTCTAATTCCCGAGAATACCATTGCTAGAATAGCAATCCCAGCTAAGATATAAAATGTTACTAATCCCGCTCCAACCCAGTGGTCACCAGAGGCTGAAAGCATAGTTCCATCTTTAAGTTCCTGAGCGGTACCACTGCTCGCTGCATAGGCTACAATTACTATTACAACAAACGCGCCAATTGCGATCAATGTGTTTTTAATATTTCCCCTGAACAGTCCTGCGATAACAAAAATTGCGACCGCCAAGATAACCAGTGCCAGGATTATATAAGAAATCCACATATAAGGATCCAGCATACTACCCTGAAGGTCTGCAGAGGCTTTGATAGCATCGTCGCCGGCGGCGATGATCCTTCCCAGAAGGATCAACCCAATCACACCGATAACGAGTGCCAGATATTTTAATACTTTATGTAAGGTCATAATTTTATTTGCTTTGTCTTAGACTCTTTTTTTATTCTTGTACGCTACCAACATATCAATAAGGATAATAGACGCGTCTTCCATATCATTTACGATACTGTCTATCTTAGCGATAATGTAGTTGTAGAAAATCTGAAGAATAATTGCAACGATCAAACCAAATACTGTGGTAAGAAGTGCCACTTTAATACCTCCGGCCACAAGGGATGGCTGCATGTCTCCGGCTGCCTCGATACGGTCAAAAGCCTGAATCATACCAATTACCGTACCCATGAACCCAAGCATTGGTGCAAGAGCGATAAACAAAGAAACCCAGGAAACGTTTTTCTCCAGCTGTCCCATTTGAACACCTCCGTAGGCCACAACAGCTTTTTCTGCCGCCTCAATGCTTTCATCGGCTCTGTCTAGTCCCTGATAATAGATAGAAGCAACAGGGCCTTTTGTGTTTCGGCAAACTTCTTTTGCAGCTTCAATACCTCCACTGTTAAGAGCATCCTCAACTTCCTGAGCCAGTTTCTTAGTGTTAGTGGTGGAAAGGTTCAAGTAGATAATTCTCTCAATGGCAATTGCCAGACCTAAAATTAAACATAGAAGTACAATTCCCATAAATGCAGGGCCACCTTCGATAAAACGTTTTTTAAGTTCCTGGTGGAAACCTAAATTTTCATCCGCCTCATCTGCTGCTGCAGCTGTATCTTCATCCTGCTGCACGAATGTTGCAATAGTTCCTGGCATAGTATTCGAACTGTTAGCCGCCTGAAGATTGTAGGCCCCAAGAACCGTAATCGCGGCGATTACCAAAATAGAAAATAATCTTTTCATTACTGTTTGTCTTAATTTAATTAGTTAAAGGGTTAAAGATATAAATAATTTTTATAAAAACATTTAGCAGAGAGGAAGGGATTCGAACCCTCGATCCGCCGATAAGCGGATACACACTTTCCAGGCGTGCGCCTTCGACCACTCGGCCACCTCTCTGTATAGTTTCGGGGCGGCAAATAACAAAAAAAATCTATTTCCGTCAAGTTCTGCAGCATTAATTTTTAAGACATTTCGCCTCGTAGAGAAGTTTCAAAGATCGTTTTGAACACTTTTGGCGAAAGTTCTTTACCCAACAGGTACATCAATTTGGCCACTGCCGCTTCGGTGGTAATGTCTTTTCCCGAGACCACCCCCACCCTCTTCAGTCCTACGCTTGTTTCGTACTGCCCCATCATGACACTGCCCGCAATACATTGCGTGACATTCACAATTCGCACTCCTTTTTTTATATGCTCCCTGAGCAGATCCATAAACCATTTATCAGTTGGAGCATTCCCGCTGCCGTAGGTCTCCAGCACCACCCCTTGCAGATCTTTCTTTGAAAGAATATGGGAAATCGTACTTTCACTTATTCCCGGAAACATCTTTAAAATAAGCACCTCATCGTTCAGGTGTTTGTGTATTTTCGGTTTTTGCTTACGATTTGGCTTCCACAAAGCTTTATAATTTACCGAAAGATAAACTCCCGACTCTGCCAGGGGCGGATGGTTCATCGAGGCAAAGGCCTGAAAATGTTCCGCATTGATCTTTGTGGTGCGGTTGGCCCGGTACAGCTTATATTCAAAATAAAGTCCAACTTCACTAATGACCGGCCTGCCGTTTTGCTGAAGCCCGGCAATTTGAATGCTTGTTATAAGATTCTCCTTGGCATCGGTTCGCAAATCACCGATAGGCAGCTGTGACCCCGTAAAAATAATGGGTTTGGAAAGATTTTCAAAAACAAAACTTAATGCAGAAGCAGAATATGACATCGTATCACTACCATGCAACACTACAAATCCATCATAATTATCGTAATTATCTTCAATTATATCGGCAATTTGAATCCAGTACACCGGGTTCATATTCGAAGAATCTATGGGCTCTTCAAAACTAATAGTCTCAATTTCATGTTCCAGGATTTGTAACTCCGGGATATTCTGCAGCAGTTCGTTAAAATTGAAGGCTTTTAAAGCTCCGGTATCGTAATCTTTGATCATCCCGATCGTCCCACCGGTATAAATGAGAAGTATTCTGGAATTACTCTTCATCTATAGACATTTTATTGATTACCGGGTTGGCATACATCAACAAGTAGCTGTTCAATGCCAGCGGATTCTTCACATCCACCCTTCTGCTGATACGTCTTTCAAACTGTCGTTTTTCCTTATCGGAATATTTTTCAGAAAATTTTTCCTCGTTCTTCAGAAGGTCATACGCAATGTAATTGGCTGGCCATAATTTGAAGTTTTTATAGATACTTTTATCAATACGAGCCGCAACTTCCTTCAGTTGATCGTTGATCGAAATATCCTCTCCCGCTATCGGTTCAAAATCTTCCGAGGTCAGCACTTTTCCTGCGCTTAAATGGATACGTCCTTTTTGCCCCATCGCGCCCTGCATGATACTGTTAAAATCTTCATTGGCCGATTTTTTATATTCTTCTTTCATCCTTTTTGCCAGCACTTCGGGCATTTTAAGCATATCGGTAGGATCGAATTCATAAGAAATTGAGACGGGAACGATTTTCAGCTTCGAAAAATAATCAAGCAGCTCATCCTCACCTTTGGCCATTCCGAGCATCTTCAGCACACCCTGCTGGGTGAAATCATTTCCGTCTTTGGTTCTTCCCTCTCTCTGTGCCATCCAGACGGAGCGGCCATCATCCAGCAGCAGTTTCCTGATGTATTCTGAAAGTTTCAGGGAACTGCGAAGCATTTGCCTTGGAGTCTGGTTCCGCAGCACCAGAAAATTTCTATTCAATTTAGAGAGAGCCATTAAGAACGGCTTTTGAACAAGGTTATCGCCAATCGCCGAAGCGGTCATCACCAGGTCATGATTGTAGAGCGAATAATTTATAAGGGAAGTGTCCAGAATGATATCCCGGTGGTTGGAAATAAAAAAATATGATTCGGAAGGATCCAGTTTTTCAAAACCCGTATCGGTAAGGCCTTCACTGGTCCTTTCCAGCACCTTCTCTACACTCTGGTAAATAATTTGAGTCTGGAAATCTTTAATAGAATGGCACTGAAGAACTTTTTCCTCGATTTCTGCGAAATTCTTGTCGGGAAAAGTGAACTGAAAAAGAGCCTTCACCATGGGATTTTTAACATATTCCCGCAGCGCCGGATTTACCTCCTCATCGTCGTAAAATCTTATATCATCGAAATTTTGCACTTATTGGTCAATTATTTTAACAAATGAACAAAATTTCTGTTTAATTGTTCTAAATTCCAAATATTTCACAAGAGTTTAGCGTAGTCACCTCTGCAATCTGCTCTTCTGTAACATCATATAAATACGCAAGCTTTTTCACTACCTCCAGAATGTAAACAGGATCGTTGCGCTTTCCGCGGTAAGGAGTCGGCGCGAGGTATGGAGAATCGGTCTCCACCACGATATTTTCCAGAGGAATTTTATTAATAAACTTATCGATCCCGCCATTTTTAAAAGTGACCACTCCACCAATTCCTAACTTCATATTATAGGAAAGTGCTTTTTGCGCCTGTTCATAAGTACCGGTAAAACAATGAAAGATCCCGAAGAGCTTTTCATCTTTTTCTTCTTCCAGAACTTCAAAAATTTCATCGAAGGCATCCCGGCAATGAATAACTATGGGCAGTTCTTTTTCCTTAGCCAATCGAATTTGTTCTTTAAAGGCTTTTTTCTGAATTTCAAGAGTTGATTTATCCCAGTAAAGGTCGATCCCTATTTCTCCAACCGCATAAAAATCCCGTTTTTCGAACTGTTTTCTCACATGCTGCAGCTCTTCTTCGTAATTTTCCTTAACGCTGGTCGGGTGTAGTCCCATCATCAAAAAAACATTTTCAGGATAATTTTCAGACAGTGAATACATGGTTTGGGTGCTTTCAGAATCGATTGCAGGAATAAAAAATCGTTTTATGCCATTATCGATCGCTTTTTGAATAACCTCTCGCCGGTCTTCATCAAAAGCCTCGCTGTAAAGATGTGTATGTGTATCTGTAATCGTCATAAATCAGGTATTTTTTTCAATATATTCCGCGAGATAGGCCGCGTCCTTTTTGATCCCACCAAGTGTCGCCGAACCACGGGTATGCAGCCACGGCAAACCTATAAAATATAAGCCGTCTATATTGCTGATCCCCCGATAATGTTTTGGATAGCCATCGCTGGAAAGTTCAAGTCCTTCGATCCATTCAAAATTTGGGCGGTATCCCGTAGCCCAGATAATATTCTTAAGATCTTCAAGGCGCTTCTTTTCAGTCACCACTATATTCCCCTGGGCATTTTTGGTTTTCCCGACAGGCTCTACATTTTTTCGGGAAAGAATTTCCTTCACATCAGTCCCTATCACGGGCTGCCTGGTTTTGCTCAGTTTTCTTCCTATCCAGCTGTCGCGGCTAAAACTCAAAAATCCGATTTTTGTAAACCACCACCAAAGCGTTTTTCCTAGAATTTCCTGCGGAAGCACCCTTACTTTTGTTGTTCCGGAAAAATAGACTTTTCGGCTTTCTTCCTGCGAAACCTCATCCAGGATCTGAAAACCGCTATCGCCGGCTCCAACCACCATCGTTTTCCCCGGTTTCAGTTGGGAAGGGTTTTTATAGTAATTGCTATGGATCTGAAAGATATCAGGTGTGATCTTTTTAGAAAAAGGCGGCGTATAGGGAATATGGAAAGGGCCCGTGGCGATTACCACATTGCGGGTTTTAAGTTCGGTGCCGGGGACAGTAAGCACAAAATGATCTTCTTCGTAAACGATCTTTTCAATAAGGCTGTTCAGCTTTACGGGAATATCAAATTTCTCTACATATTTCCTGAAATATTCGGCAACTTCGGTCCTGGAAGGATAATGTCCTTTTTCCGCCGGAAATTCCATTCCCGGCAACTTATTAAATTCGGAAGGTGTAAAAAGCTTCAGGGAATCCCAGCGGTTGAGCCAGGAAGCGCCAATTTCAGACTCTTTATCCACCACAAGAAAATCCTTTTTTTTCTTCTTCAAATGATAGGCCATCGCAAGTCCGGCCTGCGCGGCTCCCACTACAATAAAGTCAAGCATTCCCTGTTTTTCTGCAAAAATAGGATTTATAAAGGCTTTCTGAAAAAATTAAAAGAAGAGATAGCGGTACGACCAGAACTGGAAAAGGAAAAGGATGAGAAATCCGAAGCAGACGATGAATTCCATAAAACTGGAAGCCAGTAAACCAACGAACGAACCGAAGGCAGCGCGTACAGCTGTTCTGGAAGTACTTCTGTTTAGAAGTTCCCCGATCAGCGCTCCTATAAACGGACAAACCAGCACCGCAAAAGGGAAGGGGGCAAAAATTCCTATTATCAGGCCTATGGTCGCTCCTATCATTCCCTTCCGGCTACCGCCAAAGCGTTTGGTGCCGTAAGCGGGAATAACCAAATTCAGAATATAGATAATAATAGTGATGCCAAGAGTTATTCCGAGAAAAATATAATTCGGGCCGATCCCGGGAATAAGATAAAAAACCAGCAAACCTATCCAGCTCAGCGGTACTCCGGGAAGCACCGGCAGAAAACTGCCAAGAATGCCGGCAATCATAAAAACGGTAGCGACAATGAGTAAAATTATTTCCATTAATTAGAATTGATATGCAGCGAAGATATGAAATGAGGTATAAAAAGAATTAATATCAGCCGGTAAGAATATTCCTCGATTTACATCTGGAAAAGCCGAAAATATTAATTTTTAACTAAAATATTAGTTTAAACTAAAAAGTTAGTTTATATTTGAAGCCTCAAATTGATATAAATGAAACAGCTCACTAAAGCCGAAGAAGAAATAATGCAGATCCTCTGGGATCTCAAAGAGGCCAATGTTGCCGGGATCATCGAAAAGATGCCGGAGCCAAAACCCGCTTACAATACGGTATCGACGATCGTGAGAATACTCGAGAGCAAAGGTTTTGTTGATCACAGGCAGCAGGGAAAGGGCTATATCTATTTTCCGATTGTGGAGAAGGAAACCTACAGCAATCAAAGCATCAATCAGTTGATGAACAATTATTTCAATGGTTCGTTCAAGAGCATGGTTTCCTTTTTTATGAAGAATAACGACATGAAAACGAGCGATTTGGAAGCGATCCTAAAAGAAATCAATAAAGACAAGGAGCAATGATCAGTTATATTATCAACGTCATATCATTTCAGCTTGCATTTTTGCTGATCTATGAATTCTGGTTGAAGAAAGAGACTTTTTTTAATCTTAACCGGGCGTACCTGCTAACCACACCCTTGTTATCTTTTCTTATTCCTTTTATCAGGATTGAAAGTTTACAGGAATCTGCTCCGGCAGTGGCTTTTCAGGAAATATCAGGTCACACCACCTACTGGCTGCCCGAGGTTTTTATCGGGAACAATCCTGCCGTGGAAGAATCGGTATCTGTGGCAAACACCCTAACTTCTGTTAACTGGTGGCTGGTTCTTTACCTCTGCGGAATGGCGATCGCTTTGGGTATTTTTATTTTTAAGCTTAGCCGACTTTTTAAAATATCTACTGAATCGAAACTCCTGTCGAAGAAGAATTATAAAATTTACCAGATTCCTGATTCACGAGCGGCCTATACTTTTTTCAATCGACTTTATATTGGGGAGAACCTCAGTGAAAATGAGAAGAAACACATCATCAAACACGAGCTGGTTCATCTCCATCATAAACATACGGCCGATCTGCTGATTTTCGAATTTCTGAAGATCGCTTTCTGGTTCAATCCGTTGATCTACCTGTTCCAGTCACGGCTTGCAACGCTGCACGAATTCATCGCCGATGAAACCACGGTGAGAACATCGGGAAAAAAACAATATTTCGAGCAGCTGCTCAACAGTACTTTCGGCACCAGCAATATTTCATTCACCAATCAATTTTTTAGTCATTCATTAATCAAAAAACGAATCATTATGTTACAAAAACACAAATCATCAAAACTCTCAAAATTCAAATTTTTACTGGTAATTCCTGCGTTGTTATTCATGCTTACCTATGTGGCATGTTCAGAAGATCAAAATATGGGAATCAGTGAAGAAGAAATGTCCCTTAGTGATCAAATCGTGGATTTGAAAGCAGCAATTCAGAACAAGGAAAACCTGAGTCAGGAAGAACTGGAACTTTTACAAAGTCTGAAACAAGATTATATGAAGAAGGTGGAAGTAATTGAGGGTAAGAATTCAGCTGCTTCCGATGACGAGAGTAAAATACCATTTGCTGTGATAGATCAGGCTCCGGCATTTCCCGGCTGCGAAAAATGGGTGGATGACCCGCGTAAAAACTGCACTTCCAGTAAAATATCAGAATTTGTAAATAATAATTTTGATACCTCGCTTGGCAAGAAACTGGGGCTTACAGGAATAAATCGTGTAATCGTTCAATTCAGGATCGATAAAAATGGCAATGTAGTAGATGCCCGCGCCAGAGCTCCAAAACCAGAACTTGAGGAAGAGGCAATTCGAGTAGTGAGTAGTCTGCCTCAAATGACGCCCGGTGAGCAGGATGGTCAACCGGTAAGTGTAATGTATTCCCTACCGATCGCTTTTAAGGTTGCCGAATAGAATTTGAATAGTAATTAATCAAACCTCGCCGGTTTTGAAAACCTGCGAGGTTTTTTCAGGATTATATGAGAAAGAGTATCGTATTATTATATTTTTTCAGTCTAGGCCTCTATGCCCAGGAAGACAGTTTAAAAATAGCCGACAGTCTTGCCGCTGTAGGAAAAACTTCGGAAGCGATATCCCTTCTAAAATCATCGGGTGACGAATCAGAAAAAATTCTGACAAAACTTGCAGATCTTCAGAAAAAAGAAGGTCAAAATGAAGAAGCCATCGCTAATTATAAGAGAATCCTTCAGAAAAATCCAGATAGAATTCTGACAGCTGTAGATTATGGCGAATTACTTCTTGAAGAGGGAAAACTCCAAAATGCCGACAGCCTTTTTAAAAATCTGACAGAAAAATATCCTGAAAATGCCAGTTTTAGATTCCGACTGGGCCTGGTGCACGAAAAACAAAAAGACAGCACCTCTATATCTGACTTTTTCACAACGGTGGCACTAGACTCCACCCATCAGGGAGCTCTTTATAAAACCGCGAAATATGAACTTCAAAATGGCAAACATTTTAACGCAGCTCAACTTGCAAAAACCGGTTTAAGGATCAACCCGAATAACCTGTCTTTATTATCAATTTTAGGACAGGCGTACTCTATGTCCTTTCAGTTCGAAAAATCGATAAAGCCGTTTGAAAAACTGATAGCATTGGGTGAAGAAAGTGAATTCATCCTGGAAAAATTAGCAAAGGCATATAAGATCACCGATCAGCCGCGAAAAGCGATAAAAACATATAAAATGATGCTCCAAATCAACGATGCGAATGCTTTTGTGCATTCCAATCTGGGTGTTCTCTATCTAAAGCTAGATGAAGTTGAAAAGGCTCAACAGCATTTTACCATGGCACTGCTCATAAAAAAGCAGCCAGTTGACCGGGAGTACGTAAATATTGGCCTCACTTTTAAAAGGCAGGGAAAATTTAAAGAAGCTTATGAAAACTTTCAAAAAGCGCTGGAAGAAAATCCGAAAAACGAACGAGCTTCCCTAGAACTCGCCATTGCCGCAGATGCTTATTTCAAAGACAAAAAATCGGTTCTGAAACTTTATGAAGATTACTATGAGAAATATGAAAACAGCGGGAGAAAAGATATGCTTTCGGTAGCCGAATATAGGATTAGCGCCTTAAAAAAAGAGATTCACATGACCGAATAACACTTTATTTTCCTAAGCTGCTATATTTCACTATTTTTGAATTCCGTAAGCGGATTCTAAATGAAAAAAGCATTACTGCCTGTTTTAATTTTAAGCCTGATTTCCTGCAATTTCGAGACTAAAAAAATCTCTTCAGAAGAGGTTCTGGAACAGGAAAGCCGTGCCCTCAACTGGAAGGAAGTCGATGAATACCCGGCTTTTGAAGACTGCCAGGACGAAACCGAATTGCAGCAGGCAAAAGACTGTTTTGAACGCAAGGTGGCTTCTGAGATCTATTCTTTTCTTGCCGCACAGCAGCCGGTAGTGACCGAGAGCATCAACGATACGCTTTATATTTACCTGGAGATCACCAAAGAAGGCCGACCACAAATCGATTCTATAAAAGTGGATACCACAGTTACGAATCAGCTGCCGCATATTAAGGAATGGCTGCACCAAAGCATCGATTCTTTGCCGAAGATCTATCCCGCCAGCAAAAGAGGAATTCCTGTTTCCACCGTTTTCAAGATGCCGGTGGTGGTAAAAGCGGAATAATCCGAAGGTAGAAGGACGAAATACAAAGAACGAATTTAGGTCAGTTTATATTTACAAGCTGTATGCGGGAAGTTTGTACGACTAATAGAGTACACACAACCCATAACTTAGATAAAAACATGAGACTGCTTCTCCGCCGATGACGGATCGCAGTGACGTTAAAAAAATCTTATCCCTCAAACTTACTTCCCACAACCGCATTCCATTTTCGCACTTTCCAATTTTTAATGAGTCCGTTTTTGACGTAGGGATCGTTTTCGGCAAATTCCCTTGCGGTTGATTCATCCTTTCCGAAGAAGATCAGAATCGCCTGATCGGCAGGATCATCCAAGGCGCCGCCTAAAACGAGTTCACCTTTTTCTGCCGCCTCTTTTGCCATTCCCAGATGTTCAGCCCGATACTGCCCGCGTTGTTCAAGATAATTTTCGCTCAATTCGTAAAAAAGTATGTAGTAATTCATTGTTTTATTATTTCTGATTAAAGAAGCGGAAAAATAATCTCTATAGTTGTTATTTGATAAGCCCAAAGTTATAAGCTCTCAGTTCATTATAAACTATACAATTTCCCTTTTTTATTTTCAAATTAACTCATTGCGACATTGGCACATTGGAAAATTACCTTCTGAATTTCCTTCCTTTCCAGTGAAATCCGCTAAAAAAAGATAAAACTGCCGTAAAAGATAGAAAAAATGGATGCAAAATACTTATCCAAAAATAGTCTTTCATCGCCAGGGATCTTCCAAAGAAATCGGCAGTTTTAAAAATCAGTACAAAATCAAGATTAAATTTTATAAGAAAAACGAATAGCAGAATCTGGTAATTTAAGAGGCCAAACAATGCCAGAAATGCTGAAATTATCAAGAAAGCATTGAACAGCATCACGATCAGACCGATGAATTTCGCGAAATTATCTTTATATGCCGGAGTTTTGGCTCCCCAGCGGATTCGCTGTGAAATTAACGATCCCAGGTCTTTCTGATATTTGGTAAAAACAGCGGCTTCAGTATCTTTAAGAAAGCCAATACACAATCCGGCAGCCTTAAATTTCTGAAGTAAAAAAACATCATCTCCGCTAGTGATATTTTCATTATTCCGGAATCCGTCTACTTTTTCATAAGCCGATCTTTTATAAGAAAGATTTGCGCCGTTACACATAAAAGCCCTTCCTATTCCAAACGCGCCCATAGAAGTTCCCTGCAGACTGTAAAAATCGAGTTCTTCAAAACGCTGGAAAAGTTTTTTCTGTAAGGGTTCCGAAAAGGCCACAGGTCCGGCCAGCATTGCCGCATCTTTATCAGCAATTTCGGATGCGAAAAAATTCAGCCAGTTTTCCGGCACCTGGCAATCGGCGTCGGTAGTGACGATGTATTCAAAATTTGAATTTTCAATACCTGTGTTTATGGCATCTTTTTTTGGAGAAACTGTTAGCCGCTGGTTCTTCAGGATTTTAATGTTGAATTCTGGAAAATCACTCCTGAAATTTTTACAGATTTCAACTGATCTATCTTCGGAATGATCATCGACCATAATAATTTCGAAATTCAGCCTCGGATAATTCAGCAAGCTGAAAGATTCCAGTAAACGCGGAAGATTTTCGGCTTCATTTCTGAAAGGCACGATCACCGAAAAACCAATCTCTGTTTCTTTTTTCAACGGCGAAGGAGGCTTCAGTTTACCAAATCCAAGGATCAGCGCCAGGATTAGCAGCGAATAAAGACTGGCGGTAAGCAGCAGGAGTATGAGCATTAAAATGATTAGCTTTGCGAACAGTCCAAATTATAAATTTTTGTGAGTCCGGCCTCAAAGAACACTTCAGAAAAAATTATCCTCGGCATCGATCCCGGAACGACGATCATGGGTTTCGGGCTTATCAAAATAGCAAATAATAAGATGCAGTTTGTACAAATGAACGAGCTGCAACTCAAGAAATACGGCGATCATTACCTTAAATTAAAGGCTATTTTTGAGAGAACCGTCGAGTTGATCGATAATTATCATCCCGATGAACTCGCGATCGAAGCTCCTTTCTTCGGAAAAAATGTTCAGTCAATGCTGAAACTCGGCCGCGCTCAGGGTGTAGCCATGGCTGCAGGACTTTCCCGACAGGTTCCCATTACCGAATATCTTCCGAAAAAGATCAAAATGGCCATTACCGGCAACGGAAACGCCAGCAAAGAGCAGGTCGCGAAAATGCTGCAGAGCCTGCTAAACCTCAAAACTTTGCCCAAAAACCTGGATGCCACAGATGGACTGGCTGCGGCGGTTTGTCATTTTTATAATTCCGGGCGACCGGAAATCGGGAAAAGCTATACCGGCTGGGAAGCATTTATCAAACAAAATCCAAAAAAAATTAGATAATTTGAGAATTAGAATTTTCAAATTAGCACATTTTCAAATCTTCAAATTAAAAAATGAGCGGCATCTATCTACATATTCCTTTCTGCAAACAGGCCTGCCATTACTGCGATTTTCATTTTTCCACTTCGGTAAAGAAAAAACCGCAGCTGGTGGAAATGCTTTGCCGCGAGTTATTTCTGCGGAAAGAGGAGTTGAAAGATCCTGTGAAAACCATCTATTTTGGAGGCGGCACTCCTTCCCTGCTCGATCGTGAGGAACTGGACAAGATCTTTTCGGTAATTTTCAACCATTTTGAGGTAATTAAAAATGTCGAGATCACCCTCGAGGCCAATCCCGATGACCTTTCCGAAGAGATTTTAGAAATGCTGGCGGAATCTCCCGTAAACAGGCT
The DNA here is from genome assembly GCA_963741865.1 of uncultured Flavobacteriaceae bacterium. Lineage (GTDB taxonomy): Bacteria > Bacteroidota > Bacteroidia > Flavobacteriales > Flavobacteriaceae > Christiangramia. The sequence continues at coordinate 280,325 of CAVUJP010000017.1, read as the reverse complement.
CAGCATCGGAGTGCAGTCATTTTTTGAAGAAGATTTGAAACTGATGAATCGCGCTCATAATTCCGAAGAAGCTTTAAAATCACTTCAACATGCGAAAAAATACTTCGACAATATCTCCATCGATCTTATTTACGGCATTCCGGGGCTTACCAGCGAAAACTGGAAGAAAAACCTGAAAACCGCACTGGAGCTTGAAATTCCGCATATTTCGAGCTATGCCCTAACGGTGGAACCAAAAACCGCTTTGGAAAAATTTATCGAAAAAGGAAAGGTAAAACCGGTGAGCGACGAAGTTTACAGGGAGCAGTTCGAGATTTTAGTCAATACCCTTACAGCCAATGGATTTGAGCATTATGAATTCTCCAATTTCGGAAAACCGGGATTTCATTCCCAAAATAACATGGCTTACTGGATGGGAAAAACTTACCTGGGAATAGGTCCTTCTGCCCATTCTTTCGACGGAAAACAACGAAAATGGAATGTGAGCAATAATTCGTTATACATTAAATCGCTTGAAAAAGATGAAATTCCACAGCAAACCGAAGAATTGTCAATAAGCGACCGCTATAATGAGTTTGTAATGACCCGGCTTCGGACGAAATTTGGTGTTTCTCCCCAGGAAATCAAAGAGAAATTCGGACAAACTTATGTCGCATATTTTTTAAAAGAGTCCGAGAAATTCCTTAAAGACGGCCTGCTGGAAAAGAGGGAGGATCATTTTCATATTACCAAAAAAGGAAAGTTTTTGAGTGATGGCATTGCTGCCGATTTGTTTTATATAGAATAAAAAATTTCTTGAAACAGGCTCCCGAGGTAGAATCCTCACCCATCCCGATAGCTCGGGATGCCCTCTCCAAGGAGAGGTGAATTGGAAACATCCAGGCAGAGCCATCGGAGAATTATTTAGATTAAAAAAATTCCATTTCACAACAGGACTCCTCCTCTTTAATTTTCAATTCTCCATTATCAATTATCCATTTACAGCCTTACCTTTGTGTAACCAACTAAGTTTCCATGTTCGCGAACATCAGCCATAACGGCAATTCATATAAAATAGATTTTTCTCATCCCCTGGATATTTCCATCAGCCTGCGTGGCGATGATAAGAATCCGCAGGCCTGGTATCTGAAACATCCGGAAATCACCCCGGTGCGGGAGAGGAATTTCACAGGTAAAGTGAGTGAAGGTGGTTCGGTAAATTTCAACAATATCTGGTTTAATCCGCATGCGCATGCCACGCATACCGAATGCGTTGGACATATCACTTGCGAAAATGAAAATCTTCAGCAACACCTGAAAACCTTCTTTTTCAAAGCCGTTCTTATTTCGGTGGAACCTCAGAAAAAAGGAGCAGACCTGGTGATCACAAAAAAATCACTGGAAAAGCTGAAAAATTGTAATTCCGAAGCACTGGTGATCAGATGTCTTCCAAATTATATCGGGAAAATTTCAAAAAATCATTCACATTCCAATTGGCCATATCTTGAGGAAGAGGCGGCAATTTTCATCCGCGAAAGCGGGATCAAACACCTGCTTATCGACCAGCCTTCGGTAGATAAAGAACAGGACGAGGGAAAACTGCTGGCTCATAAAGCTTTCTGGAATTATCCGAAAAACACCCGTTTTGATGCGACTATTACCGAGCTGATCTACGTTCCCAATAAAATAGAAGACGGGGAATATTTTCTCAGTCTGCAGCCGGCTTCTTTTGAAAATGACGCGGCGCCCTGTAAACCGGTGCTGTACAAAATATTGAAACAATGAATATTAACCTTAAATTGGGAGAAATAGGAAAATAATATGGATCTACTTTTTATAGGATTGGCAGTGGGAGCCGTGCTTGCCTATTTTATCTTTGCCGGTTTTAATAAAGAGCGCTCCAGGCATAAGACCAATGAACAGTCGGTGATCCTGATGGATAAGATTAGAAGTGTTTGCAAATTCATCACCGTGGAGGGTGACTTTTCGGAGATCTATCATTACGAGAATCTGAAGGAAAAATACCTGAGCCTTTTCCTTGGAAAGAAAAAAGCCATAATCCTGATCAATGCCAAGGCCCATGTTGGGTTTGACCTGAGCAAGATCAAAATGCAAAGCGATACCAGGGAAAAGAAGATCATTTTAACCGAATTTCCGCAACCCGAACTGCTGACCGTGGAAACCGATTTTAAATATTACGATAAACGGGAAGGATGGGCGAATCCTTTCACCACTTCCGACCTTACCGATATCAACCGTGACGCGAAAAAGCATATCGTAGACAAGATCCCACAAAGCGGGCTCATGGAACAGGCCAGAAAAGAAGCCCTGGACACTATTCTATTGATGGAGAAGATCGTGGAAACCATCGGCTGGAAACTGGATTATACGGCTTTGACTATTGATAGCAACGAGAAGAAAAATTTAGAAAATTAAAATTCCTTCCCCTTTGGGGGAGATTAAGAGGGGGATATATGAACATCGATATCTTTAGAGACTACTGCCTGAGCAAAAAAGGCGTGACCGAGGGATTACCTTTTGGCCCTGATACCCTTGTTTTCAAGGTGATGGAGAAGATGTTCGCACTGGCTTCTTTAGACGAAGTCCCCCTGAGAGCAAATCTTAAATGCGATCCCGATAGAGCCCTTGAACTACGGGAAAATTATGAAGATTCTATTCTGCCGGGATATCACATGAACAAGCAACACTGGAACACGCTGGTGCTCGACGGCCGCCTGGACCCAAAACTTGTCTTTGAACTCATTGACCATTCTTACGATCTTATAGTCTCAGGCCTTTCGGGGAAATTGAAAAAAGAACTTAACAATCTCTGATGAACGAAGTCTTTTCATTTTACGAAGATCGACTGAAAAAATATCAGTCGGCACAAAAGAATATTTCCGCTAAACTCATTAGCTCGGGAATGCTGCGGCTGATCGTTTTTCTGTTTTTCTGTGCCGCCATTTATTTCTTCTACGGAAATTTAACAATATTACTTCCAGTGGCAATTGCATTGATCGCGCTTTTTATCTTCCTGGTCTCCCGTCATTCCGATTTGAAAAGAGAAAAAGAGAAGCTTCAGGCACTGACTGATATCAACGAACAGGAACTGAAAATCCTGAAAACCCATGATGCTTCCGATTTGCCTGATGGAAAGAAATTTGAAGTAGAAGATCATGAGTATTGCCGCGATATTGACCTCTTCGGAAGAAAATCTTTTTTTCAGTACCTCAACCGAACTGCATTAAAAGAAGGAAAAACAAGGCTGGCAAATATTCTACTCGAAAATAAATGCGATGAAATTCAGCAGAAACAGCAGTCGGTTAAAGAACTTGCCTTGAAAGCCGACTGGCGACAGCAGTTTACAGCGACAGCCAGGCTGGTAAAAAGTGAAACAAAATCGGCTGACATTCTTGAATGGATCGGGAATTATAAACATTTTGTCCCTAAAATGATGCGATGGCTACCGGATGTTTTTTCGGTGATCTCTGTGGGTGTTTTCTTTACCTATTATTTTCAGTTAATCCCCAGCCTGTTGGTCTGGCTATGGCTTTTTACCGGAATAGGAATTACGGCAATCTTTCTTAAAAAAGTGAATGAACTTTCCGGAAAGGCCGGACAAACCATGGATACTTTTCAGCAATATCACCAGTTGCTGGCACTGATCGAAACTGAAAATTTTGAAACCGAATTACTCCAGGAACTTCAGCAATCCCTGAAATCTGAAAACGAAAAAGCTTCGGCAATCCTGAAGCGTTTTTCCCGAAAGATCGACTCGCTGGACCAGCGCAATAATTTTTTATTCGGATTTCTTGCCAACGGATTTTTTCTGTGGGACCTGCGCTATGCCTGGGCCATCGAGAAGTGGATCGGCGAATATTCAGAAACCGTGAAGCATTGGTTTGAAGCAGTAGAAAAGACCGATGCACTGAACAGCCTTGGGAATTTCGCCTTCAATCATCCACATTACAGTTACCCCGAAATTTTATCAGAAAATAAAGGCATAAAGGCTGAAAAACTGGGACATCCCCTGCTGAATCCGGAGAAAAGAGTGAGCAATGATTTCGAGATCAACGCGGAACAATTCTTTATAATTACCGGCGCGAATATGGCCGGGAAAAGTACCTTTTTGCGAACACTGGCACTTCAGATCCTTATGTCTAATATCGGACTTCCGGTTTGTGCCGAATCCTGCAGTTATTCTCCCATAAAACTTATTACCAGCATGCGCACCAGTGATTCTCTGGGCGATGACGAATCTTATTTCTTTTCGGAATTAAAACGCCTGAAGTTCATAGTAGATCGAATTCAGGATGACCGGTATTTCATCATTCTCGACGAAATTCTGAAAGGCACGAACAGTACCGATAAAGCCATCGGTTCGAAAAAGTTCGTGCAGCGGCTGGTTAAAAGCGGCTCTACCGGAATAATCGCCACTCATGACCTCAGCCTCTGTGAAATTTCAGAAGAACTGCCGGCAGTGAAAAATTTCTATTTCGATGCCGAAATTGTCCATAATGAACTTCACTTCAACTACCACCTGAAAACGGGAATTTGCCGTAATATGAACGCGTCTTTTCTTCTGAAGAAAATGAAGATCGTTGAGGAATAGTGAACAGTGAACAGTGAGCAGTGAGTAGTGAGTAGTGAGAATTTATTCCTTCAAAATTAAGACGGCTTATTTTTCATTTCAGAATTAAAAAATCAGCTACAGTTTCTTTGCCTTTTTAATAAGTATCTTTGCAGCCAAATTGAAGAAATGAGTGTAGAAGCTATTTTGAAAGAACGCAGTGATTCCACCTGCGAATTATGTGCGACAAAAGATAATTTATGCATATTCCCTGTTCCAGATTCACCTGAAGAAGCCGAAAATACTTCGGTACTTATTTGCAACACCTGCAGGGAACAGATCGAAGATCCTGAAAAAATCCAGGTTAATCACTGGAGATGTTTAAATGACAGCATGTGGAGCCAGTTTCCGGCCGTGCAGGTAATGGCATTTAGAATGCTTTCCCGGTTGAAATCTGAAGGATGGCCGCAGGATCTTCTGGAGATGATGTACATGGAAGAGGAGGTGAAAGAATGGGCAAAAGCCGGAATTAAATCAGAGAACACAGCAGAAGAAATAGTGCATAAAGACAGTAATGGCGCTGTTCTAGAAGCAGGAGACACAGTTGTTCTCACCAAAGATCTCAATGTAAAAGGATCAAGCCTCACTGCCAAACGCGGAACAGCTGTACGACGAATTTCACTCGTCCACGATAATGCCGAGCAAATTGAAGGAAAAGTGGAGGGACAACAGATCGTGATCTTGACGAAATTTGTGAAGAAAGCCTAAGGAAATAGAGAGTTTTCCACCATAATAAAATCCGGCTCCTAAAAAGTTAAACCTCCCAGTTTTGAAAACTGGGAGGTTTTTTATTCTTTGGGAGGTTTTTCCGGTAAAAAGAAGACCTTGCAGGTTTTAAAAACCTGCAAGGTCTATATAAAATCGGAATCTGGTATACCTGAATCTTATGCCTTTTTATTAATGCTCATTTCGGTAAAATACTTATAAAACCAGGGAATGGTCTCGATGCCTTTCAGGTAATTCCAAACCCCGAAATGTTCATTAGGCGAATGAATGGCATCGGTATCCAGGCCGAATCCCATCAGTATAATCTTGCTCTTCAATTCCTTCTCAAAAAGGGAAACAATAGGAATACTTCCTCCACTTCGCTGCGGAATGGGAGTTTTTCCGAAGGTCTTTTCATAAGCCCTGCTTGCCGCCTGATATCCTACAGTATCTATTGGAGTGACATAAGGATAACCGCCATGATGTGGCTTCACCTCTACTTTTACACTTTTTGGAGCGATACTTTCGAAATGTTTTTTAAATAATTCGGTAATTTCCTTCCAATCCTGGTCGGGCACCAGTCTCATCGAAATCTTGGCGTAGGCTTTTGAAGGCAATACTGTTTTCGCCCCTTCACCGATATAACCGCCCCACATCCCATTTACATCCAGCGTAGGACGAATGGAACCTCGTTCAAGAGTGGAATATCCTTTTTCACCGTGCACATCCCCGATATCTAATTTCTTTTTGTATTCTTCAAGGCTGAAAGGTGCTTCGGCCATTTTTGAACGCTCTTCTTTACTAAGCTCCTCCACTTTATCATAAAATCCCGGAATGGTGATATGGTTATTTTCATCGGTGAGCGAAGCGATCATCTGACTTAGAATATTCAACGGATTCCCAACCGCACCACCATAAAGTCCGCTGTGGAGATCCCGATTCGGGCCGGTGACTTCCACTTCCACATAAGAAAGTCCGCGAAGCCCGGTCGTAATCGAAGGCGTATCTTTAGCGATCATCCCGGTATCGGAAATCAGGATCACATCATTGCTCAGGCGGTCTTTATATTCTTTTATGAACCAGTCAAGGTGAGCACTTCCCACCTCTTCTTCTCCTTCGATCATAAATTTCACATTACACGGCAGCTCATCATTCTTCGTCATATATTCCAGTGCCTTCACGTGCATAAACATCTGTCCCTTGTCATCGCAGGCGCCACGGGCAAAAATGGCTCCTTCGGGATGGATTTTAGTTTCTTTGACCACCGGTTCAAAAGGTGGCGAATCCCACAGATCGAGCGGATCAGGCGGTTGCACATCATAATGACCGTAAACCAATACCGTTGGCAGCGATTTATCGATGATTTTTTCTCCAAACACCACAGGATGTCCCGGTGTTTCACAGACTTCAGCCAGGTCACAGCCGGCATTCAGTAAATTTTTTTTAACCGCCTCTGCCGCTTTAAGCATATCATCTTTATAAGCGGGGTCGGCACTGATGGAAGGTATTTTAAGGAGTTCTATTAATTCGTCAAGAAAACGTTCCCGGTGGTTACCGAGGTAATCTTTTATTGTGTCCATTAAGCTGTTTTCGAATTTTTGTAAAGTTAAGAAGATAATTTTTTGTCAACTTATTTGATATTTAAAAGTAATGTTTATATTTGCATCCGCTTAGCAAAGTTAAGCACTTATTGAAAGAAACCGGCGGGCGTGGTGGAATTGGTAGACACGCTAGACTTAGGATCTAGTGCCTCACGGTGTGAAGGTTCGAGTCCTTTCGCCCGCACAACAATGAAAAAGCCGACTTTAGCGAGTCGGCTTTTTTTATGGATAATTCATAGTTACAAAGCAAAGAAGCAGGTTTTATTCAAACATTTGTACCCCATCCAAGAAAGTTACAATCATATTTTTCTCCCAGTCTTTCCAGCTCATCTATAAAGGAAAATAACCAATTTTCATCCAATCTTTTTTGTCTTGTCCAGGCTGATATATAAAAATCACCGGTCTCTCTATAAGAGTCTATTTTTTGAAGATCATACTGATTTTCCAGGACCTCTATAAAATCATCAATTTTCTGATCCTTGTTACCTGCAAATAGAAAATGAATTGAGACATTACTTTCTCCTGCCACCAATCCTCTTTTTTTTAAATATTCAATTTTTTTTATAGTAGGATTAGTATTTAAAGATGAAGTATCTCGATTAGAACCAGGCGAAAAAAGATGCCGAAGCTTTTTAAACAGTCCCATAAAATAAAAAATCTATATTCTCAAAACTACTTAGGAGATTATAAATAGACCATTCAAATTATCTGAATAACATTAAGATTTTATAAAGAAGAAAAGGGCTATTTCTGCATGATATTTAGAAAAAATATAAATTCCGCAAATAGTATAAAGAAAATATAAAAAAGTTGAAGAAAAGAGAATTATCATTTCTTACAGAACCACTATTTAAATAATTTCGTCGTCTTCAACACAGCTTTCTTTGTATGGATCAAAAAAATAATTCCACTTCCAGCCGAATGTTTACTCTAAGTTTAGCCGCTTTAGGAGTTGTCTTTGGAGATATCGGCACAAGTCCCCTTTACGCGGTAAGAGAATGTTTTTTTGGAGATTTTGGAGTTACGCCTACCCCAACTAATATAATGGGAGCAATTTCTCTAATTTTGTGGGCACTGATTTTAGTGATCAGCTTAAAATATCTTATCCTTATTTTAAGAGCCGATAATGATGGAGAGGGTGGAATATTGGCCTTAATGGAACTTGTTCTGCCAAAAAAGAAAAAAACCAAAAGGTTGATTATCCTTACTATGGGCCTTTTTGGAGCAGCCTTACTTTATGGAGATGGAATGATTACCCCGGCGATTTCTGTTTTAAGTGCCACGGAAGGATTAAAAGTAGCTACGCCCTTTTTTGAACCTTATGTTGTTATCATTACTGTGGTGATATTAATTGGCCTTTTTGTTTTTCAGAAAAGAGGAACCCATGGTGTCGGGATGATCTTTGGACCTCTTATTTTGGTCTGGTTCATTTGCATTGCAGGACTTGGAGTAGCATCCATAATTAAAACTCCCGAAATATTAAAGGCAGTAAATCCATATTATGCCTTTGAATTTTTTAAGGCCAACGGCTGGCATGGAATCTTTATCTTAGGTGCGGTATTCCTTGTAGTCACAGGAGGAGAGGCCTTATATGCCGATATTGGTCATTTTGGCAAAAAACCCATACGCTGGGCCTGGTTTACCGTAGTATTACCATGTTTGCTAATGAACTATTTCGGGCAGGGAGCTTTACTTTTACGAGACTCGGGAAGACTTGAAAATCCTTTTTACCATCTGGCTCCATCCTGGGGGCTCTATCCTTTGGTGATCATCGCAACAATCGCGACTATTATTGCTTCCCAGGCAATAATCACTGGAGCTTTCAGCTTAACTTTTCAGGCTTTGCAGCTGGGTTATTTTCCCCGATTGAAAGTGGTACACACTTCTGAAAAAGAAGAAGGACAAATATATATGCCTCATATTAACTGGATGATATTTATAGGTACAATTACCCTGGTGCTGGCTTTCCAAACCTCGAGTCGATTGGCTGCCGCATATGGTATCGCCGTTACCACTACCATGGTTATAACCACCTGCCTCGCATTTATCGCAATGAGAAAATTGTGGAAATGGAAATTACCGGTAGCTATTGTCATCACTTTTTTCCTTCTTTGTATTGATCTCTCCTTCCTCTATGCCAATATTGATAAAATTCCCGATGGAGGGTGGGTGCCTTTATTGGTGGCGGCTCTTATCTACTTTACAATGACCACATGGTCTAAAGGCAGAAGGATTTTAAGTATTGAACTCACCAAGATCATGATTCCTCTGAAGAGATTTATCAGGGAATTAAAAGAGAAAAATACCGAAAGAATCCCTTTAACGGCTATTTACTTTACTAAATCACCTGACAGAACTCCGCCAGCATTAGTTCAAAATGTTAAGCATAATATGGTGGTTCATGACCAGGTCATAATTGCTTCGGTTAATTTTAAATCGGTTCCACATATCCCGCCAAACAAGAGAACAACGATAAAATCATTAGGAGATGGCTTCTATCGTTTAATTATTAGTTATGGGTATATGGATAGAACAAATCTTCCCTTAGCAATTTCCCAAATTAAAGATGAGAACTTAAAAATTGATTTGGAAAATGTGGTCTACTGTCTTGGAAGAGAAACGCTTATTGTTCATGGAAAATTAGGAATGCCTGAATGGAGAGAGTCTCTTTTCTCCTTTCTTTCACGAAATTCGCAACGTGCCACACGATATTTTAATCTTCCCCCAGAGCAGGTCCTGGAAATTGGAACTAATATCGAAATGTAATAGCTTACAAGAAGCTTTTCATCAGTTTTTTGATGTTTTTTGTATGCCCATATACCACCATAATTTCATCTTTATGAAGTATTGTGCTAGCAGAGGCCAAATCCTGCACATCTATTTGAGAAGTTTCAGCTCCTAACTTATTTTTAATTTTAACCTCTTTCATAGTGGTTAAAACAATTAGTTGATAATTTCTTCTTAGGGATAATTCTTCCAGGGATTTTCCGTCAAAGGCCTCCGGAACAATGACTTCAACCACGCTGTGCTGAGGGTTAAGTTCAAAAGAATCATAAATGCCGGGAAGGTTTAACTTCATAGACCAGCGATCTGCAGTCTCCTCTTCGGGATGAATGATCTCCCTCACACCCATGGCTTCCAAAACCAGCTGTTGAAGTGGGGAAATTGCCCGGCTGATCAAATGCTTCACTTTAAGTTGCTGCATTACTGCAGTTGCAAGGATACTTGCTCCGGCATCTTCTCCAATCGCGATGACGATGATATCTGCATCTTCATAAGGCAGGGACATTACAGCATCTTTATCGGTAGCATCAAGGCTGACCACATGGGTGATCTTATTTTTTAAGCTTTCGATTCTAGACATACTGTTGTCCACACCAACCACTTCATTTCCTAAAGACGATAATTTTTCGGCAAGTGAGGCACCAAAGTTTCCCAGGCCTACAATGATATATTTCATTATGTTGTGGGTTTTAATTCCCGAAGAAACAAATATTTAAAAGAGAATATAAAAATTGAGAGATCTGATTTAAGAAGTTTATAAAAAATCAAGCTATGATATAAATATTATATAAAGATAATTAAAGGAATCTATACCCCACACCACTTTCTGTGATTAAATGTTCCGGATGATTAGGATCACTTTCTATTTTTTTCCGAAGCTGCGCCACATATACCCGAATATACTGAGTTTCACTTGCTGCTCCCGGACCCCAAATTTCTTTTAGCAGGTATTGATGAGTTAATACTTTCCCTACATTTTGGGCAAATAAAGCCATAATATTATATTCTGTAGAGGTGAGTTTAATAGGTTCATCATTTAATTTAACTGTTTTGAAAACCAGATTAATCTCAAGATTTCCCGTTATAATGGCAGGGGTTATTTCTTCTGACCGGTTAATACGCATGGAGGCTCTTATTCTTGCCAAAAGCTCTCCTGTTCTAAAGGGTTTAGTTAAATAATCTGTCGCCCCATTATCTAAAGCTTTAATAATATCCATTTCCGCGTTCTGTACAGAGAGAATGATGATCGCTCTCTCAAACCATTGCCTTAGTTGCACCAATACTTCATGGCCGCTTTTATCGGGCAATCCTAAATCAAGAATTATTAAATCTGGAGCACGATTTGCGGCAAGATTAATTCCTTCTGTCCCTGTGGAAGCTGAAATCACTTTATAGTTGTTGCTTTCCAGGGAGATTTTCAATAATTTCCTTATCTGTGGTTCGTCATCAATTACCAATATCTCACCTTGTTTCATCTTCGCTTGTATTATAATAATTCATTTCACAGGGAATTTCAATCATAAATTTCGCACCTCCTTCTTTCAGGTTGGTAAGTTCAATTTTTCCGTTATGTGCCTTTGCAAATCCCTGGGCAATCGAAAGGCCTAAACCTGTTCCTCCGGTTTTTGTATTTGGTAGCCTGTAAAATTTCTGAAAAACAAGCTCCAGCTTATCCTCTGGAAAACCGTATCCGTTATCTTTTATTATAAAATTAATACATCTCTCGTCAACGATCCTTTCAATAGTAATGTTTGAACCAGATGGTGTATATTGAACAGCGTTGTGTACAATATTATATAAAATTTGCTCCACAAGAGGTCCATCTATTTTGACTAAGGGCACTTCTTTTTTCTTGATCAGAGAGATTGTATGCTCTGTTGTTTCTTCTTGATTTACATTAATAACCCGGTGAATCAATTCATCAGGATCATACCAGTCGAGCTGAATTTTAAGGTAATCTGAATCTAGCCTGCTCATATCCAGAAAATGTTCTACCTGCCTGTTTAATCGTCTACTGGCGATTTCAATTTCATTGTAAATATCTTCTCTTATTTCATTGGAAATTTGGTCCCTATTGTTTTTTAGAATATCAACTGAACCGATAACCGTGGCTATAGGTGTCTTCAGTTCATGAGAAAGAGAATTAAATAAAGTATTATAAAGTTCCAGTGTTTTCTCTCGCTCCTTACGTTGATTGGTAAGGTTTTCCATTTTTCGGATCTTAGAAGTAAAAAATCCATTAATTACAGCAATTACGAAATACATGAGGAAAAGTAATGCGTCCTGAGGGGTACTGATACTAAAAGTGAATTCAGGAGGAATGAAAAGAAAATTCCATAAAAGAGCACTCATTACTGCAGCCAGTAGAATTGGAAGTATATCAAGAAACATGGCAAGGATGGAGACGACTAATAAGAGAATTAGCGCCACGACATGATACTCAGCTTCACCAAGTATATAATTGCAAAGAAGCGCTACAATACTTACTGAGCCTATACCCACCAAATATTGTACTTCTGCCCGGCTTTTAATACTATCCCTGAAAAAAGAAAATTTGTATCGCAAAAAAAGTATACTAGTAAAATCTAAGGTACTAAATAGTACCTATGAAAGTGAAATTGGCTGCAGCTTTTTTCTTAACCTCTTAAAAGAAACGAACTTGTTATCTCACCAGTATAGCATCAGAACGAGAAACCAAAATTCGGGGCTGCGTAAATTAGCTTCGAGCCCTTTCTATTCAATTATGCAATCCAGTTGCACTATCTTATTCCTACTTTTGAAATATTATTAAAATAATTATTTTCAATAAAGCCGAAGATGTCTCACAATCATTCACATAATCCTTCTCACTATGGAAAAGCCTTTGCGATAGGGATTGGTTTAAATATCGCCTATGTAATTGTGGAAGTTTTCTATGGCCTTTCCATTGACTCTTCTGCGCTTTTAGCAGATGCGGGACACAATACCAGTGATGTTTTGAGCCTTATCCTCGCCTGGGCAGCAACCTGGGCAGCCAAAAAGAGGCCTTCGGGTGATTACACCTATGGCTACCGAAAGACCACCATCATGGCGTCCTTAATTAACGGAGCCCTTATTATCGCTGCCGGTGGTATTATAACATATGATGCAATTCATAAATTGCAAAACCCGGTTGAAATCCCCGGAAATATCCTCATGATAGTCGCCGGTATAGGCGTAGCCATCAACACTGCCACAGCCCTGCTTTTTATGAAAGGTCAAAAAGATCTTAATATCAAAGGGGCTTTTTTACATATGGCTGCAGATGCAGCTGTTTCACTGGGAGTAGTAATCGGTGGCCTGGTGATAAAACTCACGGGAATTACCTGGATAGACCCTGTTCTTAGTTTTGTAATTGTTGCGGTCATCGTTTACAGCGCATGGGGCTTATTAAGAGATTCTGTAAAACTTGCCCTTGATGCGGTACCACAGGAAATAGACCTAAAAGAGGTAAATAGTTATTTAAAATCAATAAAGGGGGTTAAAAATGTTCATGATTTACATGTCTGGGCGATGAGTACTACTGAAACCGCCCTAACCGCGCATCTGGTAGTCCCCGGTGGCCAGAATGATGATTTTCTTTATAAGATACGGGAAGAACTTCATGATAAATTCGAAATTACCCATACCACCATTCAAATTGAAAAAGAGTTTGGAGATAAAGCCTATTGCGGACATCAAAATTTATCAGAAACTTAAAAAAGTTTCCTTAGGGTAGTGCAAAAGCTACATACTCATCTCCGGAAGGGCTTCCAATCTTTCCGCCTCCACAGGCAATTACCAGGTATTCCTTTCCTTCTACAGTATATACGGCCGGAGTGGCATAGCCGGGAACCGGAAGTTTTGCCTCCCATAGTATCTCGCCAGTATCTTTATCAAAAGCCCTGATCTTTGAATCTTTTGTGGCCGCTATAAAAACCAGTCCGCCTTTGGTGACTACAGGCCCTCCATAATTCTCGGTGCCGGTAACAGGAATTCCTTTTTTTGTCAGTTCAGGATACTCACCCAAAGGCACTTTCCAGAGAAGTTTTCCGGTGTTTAAATCTACCGCATTTAATGTTCCCCACGGAGGAGTGATGCCGGGATAGCCATTTTCATCAAGAAATCTGTTATAGCCGGTCATCGTATACGGCACTTCATCGATAATAGTATTTTCTTCGGAATTAGCCACAGGTTCTTTTACAGCCTCATCTTTAAGATCTAAAAGGTAGTTCAACAAAGCCTGTTTTTCACCGGTTTTCAGAGTTCCGAAAGCAGGCATCATATTTCTGCCATTTTCAATAATACCAAGAATATGTTCTTTTTTATATTTTTCATTCAGATTGGTCAAAGCAGGATAAGAAGTTCCATTTCCCCGGCGATCACTACCATGACAGGACATGCAGTATTTATTATAAACACCTCTTCCCTTATCTTTTAAGCTTTTAGGAGCTGTATTTTCTTTGGGAATATCGATCATCGTCAATGACCAAGGCAATTCACTGGAATTGACATACATTATTTGAGTTTCGGGATCTACGGCAGCACCGCCCCATTCACCGCCACCGTCAAATCCAGGGAAAATCCATCCGCCTTCCTTAGAAGGAGGAGTAAACATTTCTTTATATTTTATACTGTCATATTTCTGAAGCAGTTTTTGATGCGTTTCTTTATCTAAATTCGCCACATCTTCTCTATTGAAATGCTGCCTGGCAAAAGCTTCTGGCAAACTGGGAATCGGCTGAGTGGGCCATGGTTTTTCTCCCGGTAAATGCTTCTGTGGAACCTCCTTTTCTTCTATAGGAAAAACAGGCTCACCAGTAACCCGGTCAAAAACGAAAATATAGCCATGCTTGGTAATCTGAGCCACTGCATCTATGGTTTTCCCATCTTTATACAAGGTCACCAGGTTTGGATTTGCCGGAAGATCCCTATCCCATAAATCATGATGAACAACCTGGTAATGCCATAAATATTTACCCGTAGCCGCGTCTAAAGCGATCAGAGAATTCGCAAAAAGATTGGTTCCTTCCCTGGATCCTCCATAAAAATCACCAGAAACCGAACCCGTAGGAACATAAACAATTCCTCTTTTCTTATCTAAAGACATTCCCGCCCAGCAATTGGCTCCACCCAATTTTTTCCATGCATCTTTATCAGGCCAGGAATCATATCCCTCTTCACCGGGATGAGGAATAGTATGAAAAATCCATTCCAGCTCGCCTGTTTTTGTATTATAGGCTCTGATGTGCCCCGGAGCAGCATCGGCTGATTCTGCCACACGCATGCTAACGATAAGCAGGTTCTTATAAAGTACTCCCGGAGTGGTTTCAGCAATAAAAGAATTGAATTCCTCTTCCTCCCTTCCCAGATTTTGGGAAAGATCTATAGTGCCGTTGCTCCCAAAGTTGGAAAGGGGTTCACCATTTTCAGCATTTATGGCATAAATGTTCTTTCCTACAGCATGAAAAATTCTATCAGGACCAGCTTCTTCCTTCTTGTACACCAGACCACGGCTGACCTTAAAAAAAGCCATTGGATCATTTTGGTTGACAGTATCGAAAACTGCCGGATCGAAAATCCATTTTTTAGCTCCGGTGGCAGCATCCAGGGCGAAAAGTTTCAGCCGCGGAGAAATTCCATATAACACGCCGTCAACAATAACCGGATTGGTTTGGATCTGGGAGCGATTCTCTTCATCCTTATCTGCTGTGCTAAACCTCCACACCTCCTGAAGCTCTGCCACGTTTTTCTTATTGATTTCGACTGCGGAAGAATACCGATTTCCGGAAACAGTACCTGCATAACTTTCCCATCCTGAAAAATCTTCCGCAGTTCCTGAATTATTTTCATCGGAACAGGAAAGGAATATGAAAAAGCAACAGAAACCATAAAAAAGAAGAAGGATTTTTCGAGGTACAGGTAAATACATAGAAAGGCGATTAAGACGAAAATAAAGATATGAAGATTTATTTTTTACTTCACAGAATATCCTTCTATCCTTCAAAAGTTAAAGTTTTTCTATTCTTAAACCTTCTCCGGAGCTGTTTTTTTAATTTCAGAGAAAATGCAGCGGCGATGAAAGGAAAAATAAAAGTAGAAGAACATAGTCATAATGCAGAAAGACCTTCAGAATTTTCAAAAAAAGCCTGGATAGATATTGGAAAAAGAGTGCTTGAACAGATCAAACTCGATCATATGCAAATCACTGCTGCCGGCGTTGCTTTTTACTTTTTCCTCGCTTTATTTCCCACTATTGTGGCGGCCATCTCACTTTACAGCCTCGTGCTTGACCCTGCACAGATTGCAGATGACATGGCTAAACTACAGGCTTTTCTTCCTCCGGAAACCTTCAGTATCTTTCAAGAAATTATGAATCCCCTGCTCAACGAATCTTCAAATACACTGGGCTGGAGCTTCGCGCTGAGTATCCTCTTCAGTATCTGGAGTGCCAATAAGGGCACCTCTGCTATTTTTGAAGGAGTGAATATCTCTTACAATCAGTTGGATGAGAGAGGCTTTATTAAGAAAAAAGCGCTCACCCTGGTTTTTACTTTCGGCGGAATCATAATAGGCATTATCAGTATCGCTGCGGTTATCGCTTTTCCTTCTTTGGTTGATAAACTTCAGCTTTCAGCTACCCTGACCGGAATCCTGAATTACGGCCGATGGATCCTGATGGCCCTTATCTTAATTTTCAGCCTCGGAATTTTATATAAGTTTGCTCCGGCAAGGGACCGGGCGATGTTTAAATGGGTGAGCTGGGGAGCCTGTATAGCCACTTTTCTCTGGCTGGCGGGTTCACTACTTTTTTCCTGGTATGTAAGTAATTTTGGAAGTTTTGACAGCACTTACGGTAGTTTTGCAGCAGTGATCATTCTGCTGCTCTGGCTTTTTCTCACCGCCTTTATTGTTCTTATCGGAGCCGAAATAAATTCTGAAATGGAACACCAAACCCTGAAAGATTCCACTATCGGAGAACCCAAACCTATGGGAGAAAGAGGCGCCTGGCATGCCGATCACCTCGCGGATACAAGCTCAAAAAAAGAAAAATAATTATTGCTGTTTCAGCAGAAACTGATAAAACACTGAACCCGCATTTCTTTTAAAAAGTCTTCAGAAAAAAACTTATTTCGAAGAAGTTTCGCTATAGGTCCTTCTCCTGGAAACAGTAAAACTACCGGTAAAAGCCCAGCCTATTCCGAAAGCAGCCATGATCCAGCTCACGAACTGGTAATCACTTCTTTCTGTAAAATAAGCAATACTAAGACCTGCAATGATGGTGATAACACCAATAAGCTGAATTTTATTCATTGTAGTAGGTTTAGGTTAATATTCATTGGGTTACTAGATTCAGGTTTTGAGATAGATAGGTTGTAGAAAATCCTTCCCTCCCGGCCATAAAAATTCTTCCTGATCATTGTAAAAAGGGAATGACAGTACGATAGATAACCTAAAATCAAAGGGTGAAAAGCTTTGCTTCCGCCTTGAAAAAGATGCAGAATTCCTGGTAAAGGTGAGGCTCGGTAACAGTTTTTCCATTTTAGCCTTATTAGGCTGGTTTACGGCAAACAGGCGTAGTAGGGTTTGCTTTTTTGCGGCGTAAACTGTTAGATTTCAGGGACTAAAATATAATTTTTTTTATTAATAATACTTATCAGCCTATAAATTTTTCTTTTTCTGCTGAAGAGATGACTATTCTAATTTAATGAAGAAGATCAGCTAAAGAGTCCTTAAAAATCATTAAATTTACAAGGCACCCTACTGATTAACAGATAAATAAGAGGGTGCTTTTTCTATTCTTAACACTAACTAAACCAAATATTATGAAGACAGGATTAAAATTTCTCATGCTAAGCATTTGTGTCCTTTTCACTTTTGGAAGCACAGACAACATTCCGGAAACCCACATTATCACCCTAAATGTAGACACAGGCCAGATCAACAGTACAAATGTGGAAGAGACCAGCAATTTTGGTCAGGGACAGGGTACTACCAATAGCAATTTTGCCACGACGGTGAAAAATGGTGATATCGTTCTTTGGAGAGGAGTCTCCTCCTCATCCCCTGAAAATGACGAAGTTCTTGTAGAGATTATCAACCATGAAGGCGGTGCGAGAGTTTTTGGAAGAAACACGCTTAAAGACACCAGGCAAAATCCGGGTATCGTGGTGGGAACGGTAACCGAGGGCAAAGATGGTGACGAAGAAAAATATACGCTTTCTTTTAAGGTACTGAACAATGGGGAACAGCGAGGTGGCACTTACCATATAGATCCCAAAATCATAGTGAAAATGTGATCCAACTCTTGAATTCAATCTATGAAAAGGCTCCATCTATTTTTTTCACTTCAGAAAAGGCTCTTCGGGCTTTCCCTGTTATTTCTGATCCTTTTTGGGAGTGAAGTACTTTATTCTCAGGATCAGGAGCTTTCTGACAGCCTTAGATTAGTTGGTCTTCAGAATGCGGGAAATTCCCCAGAAAAGCTAAAACTGCTTTATGAAATTGCTTCTAATGAACGTGATCCCTTTAAAAAGCTCAAGTATAGTGAAGAACTTATAAAACAGGCAAAAGAATTCGATTCTCTTAAATACCTGGCTTACGGAATCTATGAGCGAGGCAATGCCTATAAATTGAAAGGAGATTTCAGCAACGCCCTGAAGAATTATCTGGAGATGGCAAAAATAGCCAATAGCCTTGAAAATCAGCGGTTTCTTGCAGTAGCAGATCTTTCAATGGGTGATATTTACTCACAAATGTCCAATCACGAAAGGGCCATCATGTATTATAATGAAGCACTTCAGGATTTCAGAAAATTAAAAGATACTTTTAATATAGCCTCCACTCTCTATAACCTCGGAGATGAATACCTGAAAAATGAGGAAGCCAATACCGCCTTTAAAAATTTCCAGGAATCTCTTAATTTGTTTCAAAATCTGGATCCAGATGAAAATTCTGAGACAGAGTCAGAGATGGGAGTGGCTTATAATATGGGGAGCATGGGAGTGATTTATGCCATGCGAGGAGAAAATGAAAAAGCAGAAGAAAACATTCACCAGGCAGTTGAAACTCTCGAGAAACTGGAATTATTCGATGCTATTTCAGAATATCTTACGGAAATGTCTAATATATATCAGAAAAAAGGAAACCTTCAAAAAGCGACAGACTTTGCCTTAATGAGCAGGGAGATCGCCAGCACTTATGGGTATAAAGACCAGATAAGCAAAGCCGATCTAAAACTTTCTCAACTCTATGAAGAGGCCGGTGACATTCCAACTTCTTATCGTTTTTATAAAGATTATATCATTTACAGAGATAGCATCAATAATATTGCCTCGGTACAGGAAATGGCCGGTATAAGAGCCGATTATGAGGTCGCGCAAAAACAAATGGAGGTAGATCTTTTAACTGAAAAAGAGAAAAACCAAAAAATTGCGGTAATAGGATTAAGTTCTGCGGGAGTATTGATCGCCCTTCTCGCGTTCGGACTCTTTCGTCGCAACCGCTTTATCAAAAGAACGAATGTGATCATCGAGGAAGAAAAAGACCGCTCCAATGATCTTCTTTTGAATATACTTCCGGAAGAAACCGCTGCAGAACTCAAGGTAAACGGTCATGTTCAGGCCAAGAAATTTGAAAGTGTCAGCATCCTGTTTGCCGATTTTCAGAAATTCACCCAATATGCCGAAAAACTGGCGCCTGAAAGACTTATCGAAATTGTAGATTATTACTTTTCAGCCTTTGACCAGATCATAGATAAATATAAACTGGAAAAGATCAAAACCATTGGTGACCGTTATATGGTCGCTGCAGGCCTGCCCTTCCCTTCTGAAGATCATGCGCACAAAATGGTGTATGCGGCCTTTGAGATGTTGGATTTTGTGGAAAAGGCCAAAGGAAACCAGCAGTTCAATGAAGCCCATTTCGATGTAAGAATCGGCATCAATTCAGGGCCGGTCGTGGCCGGAGTCGTAGGCACCAAAAAATTTGCATACGATATCTGGGGAGATGCCGTAAATATTGCTTCGCGGATGGAGTCCAGTTCGGTAGCAGGCCGCATAAATATATCGGAACATACCTTTGAACTGATAAGGGATCGATTCATTTGCAGATACCGTGGCGAGATCGAAGTAAAAAACCGCGGAATCCTGAAAATGTATTTTGTGAACGGCCTTAAAGGCTCCAGTCAAAAAAATGGTTAATTTCTCGGCTTTATTTTCAAGCTTTCAGAATTTTTTTTCAGATATAAAGATATCCACCTCGGCATTATTCCAGTTTTTACTGCGCTCGTCATACAATTCGAAGTCAAAGCCAAAAGCCCGGTCCGACTCCGATTTCCATATTTCTTTCCAGCTATCTGAAATACAATCGGGCATTTTACCTCTTGCAGTTATTTTTTTATAGTTCTGTTCCGGAATAAGAAGAGTATCAAGATCATCTGGGGCAGTTTTCCCTGTATCTACTTTGCAGCCGATGAAATAAGTGAAAAATCCGTTAGGACCATAATCATAATATACCGCATACACGTTTTCGTCCAGTCGTTCGGGCATCTTTTCAGAGACATTCTCCTTTTCAAACTTCTGCCACAATGCGCCGCAATCGATATTTGACTGGCCATTTTTGTTGGTCGTTGCATGTTCGAGCTTCAGACCTACGAGTTTAAATTCAGGCAATACCATAGAAATTATTGAATGACTTATTATTAAGTTGTTCTAATACAGTTACATATATTCGTCAGTTTCCGTAGTGGATATTCGGATTTTTACGCTTTTGTTTTTTCTTGATTTATATAAATAACTTTTGACAGAACCCGCAATAGCGAATAAGATTTGGGCATTAGTACTTAATCCACAAATGTTTCCTTAAGCACTTCTTTACACTTTTTAATTTCAGAGGCGGATAATGACTCCAGGATTTTTACGATTCGTTGTTTATCAATCGTTCTAATTTGATCAATTGCAATCATTCCCTTTTTTCCGTTTGATTTGACCGGAATCCTGGTTGGATATTTTTTTATGTTCGTTGTCATTGGAGCGACAGGAATTGTTCTAAGATATTTATTCATTTCATTTGGTGAATGATTACACAAGGCCTGGTTTTCTTAATTTCGCTCCCAATTGCCGGATCCAGATTAACCAGAACTATATCATATTGATTTAACTCCTTTCATCGAACTTTTCGTCCTCAAAAACATCATTCATTAGAAGTTGATCATCTTCATTTTTGGCCATTTCTTTAAACTTCTCTTCCCAATTTTTTCTTGGTGAATCAATTGGTCGAAGAATGATCTGACCCTTTTCTAAAATCAGTTCTACTTTATCTTTTATTTGATATTTTTCAAGAGTCGTTTTACTCAAACGAAGTCCTTTTGAATTTCCAATTTGTATAATTGAAGCTTCCATAACTTTTATATTGTGTAAATACAAAGTTTTTACTTTAAATCAGATTCAAAATTAAATTTTAAAGGAGTCCCATCCTGGTTATACCTTCACCACCATTTTGCCCTTATTCTTCCCTTTAAAAAGGTCAAGAAATGCCTGCGGAATGTTCTCAAAACCTTCTACCACTGTTTCTTCATAGGTTAGTTTTTCCTCCTGCAGCCAGCCGCTAAGCTTTTGGATGGCTTCCGGAAACCTGTCGGAATAATTTCTGACGGTAAAGCCCTGCATTAATGCGCTATTTTTTATCAGAAAAGGCTGTACGCTTATGCTTTTTGGCAGCGAAGATTCATTGTATACCGAAATAGCCCCACAAATCACCATTCTAGCGAATTTATTTATATGAAACAGCACCGCTTCTGAAATCTCGCCGCCCACATTATCAAAATAAACATCAACCCCATCGGGACAGGCTTCACCTATTGTCTTTTTCATGTTTTCAACAGATTTATAGTTAATGCCTTCGTCAAAGCCAAATTTTGACTTTATCATCTTGATCTTCTCATCACTGCCCGCAATGCCTACTACCCGCATCCCCAGAATTTTTCCGATCTGGCCTACGGTACTTCCCACGGCTCCCGCTGCTCCCGAAACCAGGAGCGTTTCTCCTTCCTTTGGTTTGCCAATATCGGTAAGACCCAAATACGCGGTCATTCCGGTCATTCCCAAAATTCCGAGATAGGCAGAAAGTGGCGCCTGCTCAGGATCTATCTTGTGCAGACCTTCTCCATTAGACACCTGCTCTCTTTTCCAGGCCAGCATTCCCGATACAAAATCGCCCTTGCTGAACTTTTCATTTTTAGATTCCTTCACCTCTGCAACGATTGCCGAAGTGATGGGTTTATGCAGCTCAAAGGGCGGGATATAAGATTTCTCATCACGCATTCTTCCGCGCAAATAAGGGTCTACTGAAACATATTTCGTTTCCAGAAGCATCTGCCCCGATTGAACATCAGGGATTTTCTCTTCGGTGAATTTAAAATCTGAAAGCTGAGGCGTAGCCTCCGGCCGGTTATCTAAAAGAATGGTATTTTTCATTTTCAAAAATTTTTTTCTCTCCCATCAGGATGACCTCTCCAAAGGAGAGGTAAATTGGAAACCCGGGGCAAAGCCCTCAGGAAATTACTTTGATTAAATTATAAAAAAATGAAGGCTTTTCTATGCTTGAGAAATGGTTTATGAATAGTTTAACTCCGGTTGAAGTAGTTTTCTATCGGTCATTCAGGCCTTTGCCATCGAGAATTTTTGGGATAAACTTTTCAACCCTGGATTCCCGGGTTTTAGATTGTTTTGCTCCGGAAAAATAGAGATTATAAGCTCTCTGTCTGCCGGGCGTCAGTGATTCAAAAGCGGTTCTTAAAGCGGAGTCTTCGTCTAATTTCTTTTGAAATTCTTCGGCCAGAGGTTCAGATCTATTTGAAAATTTCACTTTCCGGCCTTCTTTTTCGATCTTTTTGGCTTCTTCAATATAAGATATCAAAACAGGTTTCATTTTCTCAATTTCCTGTACACCTGTAAAAACTATGCGTCTTGCCACCTGGGAATTCTTGCCGGGTTTCTCCAAAATTCCTTCCGGATCTTTCAGCAAAGAGCCTTTAAAGAACATAAGCGCGCAGGAATCTTTAAAAGGTTGAATAATTGCGACATTATGATCCTGAAAGCCATAACAGAGTTTTGCCCATTTAAGCTCCTCGGTGAGTCCGCAGCCAAGAAGAAGCTTCCGCAATTTTTCGGTTTCTGGCTGCCAGTTTTTAGACTTTTTCAGATATTCGTCAACCCCGGATTTCATGATTTATATTTTTCATCGAAATCTAAATTAAACCTTTCTCTTATTTTTATCTATTTCAGAATATTAGTTTATATAAAAATAAAGCGGTTTTTCATTTAGTGCGATACTGCTTTTAATCCCACAATAGAAATTATCAGTGTGCTCAGGAAGAAAAGTCTCAGGAAAGTAGTGGGTTCTTTAAAGACAAATATTCCCACTAATACGGTGCCCACTGCGCCAATTCCTGTCCACACGGCATAAGCAGTGCCTATGGGCAGAGTTTGTGTTGCCTTTACTAGAAGTCCCATACTGATAGAGAGTGCAACCAGAAAGCCAGCATACCATAAATACATTTCATTTCCCGTCGTCTCTTTCGCCCTTCCCAGGCAGAAAGCAAAAGCAACTTCAAAAAGGCCTGCAATGCCCAGTAATATCCAATTCATATTTTTCTATTTAGTTTGCAGCCAGTATCAGCCGTTCAATTTTTCTAATACTCTGACTTAAGTATAATTATTTTTTCTAAAATTGAAAGTAACCAAATAGAAAAGCAGTATCATTATCATAATATGATACCCGCTTTTCATTTCCATTTTCTCATAATGGGAAAATAACTCAAGTATGGAATCCAGTATTAAAACAGAACCTCCAAAGAGAATAGATTGCTTTAATTTGTGATATCGGATTTCCATAACTTTTTCAGATTCGACCTTTTCTCTTGTAAACGTGATCAGCAGTAGTGAGATCAATAAAAGGTCTTTTAAAATCCATTCAATTATTTCCTGATTGATATTTAAGAATTCCTGAGTAAAAAAGTTTGTAATTAAAAATATGAGTGATAAAGAACCAAAGATCAATCCGATTCTTTTGTAATAATTAGGCAGTAATTTTTCTTTCATTTTTCAAGGATAGGATTGGTATCAATGTTTTTCATTGTCTTCAGAATGATCTTTCTTTCCAGTAAGCTCCTCCAGGTAATCCAGCTGCAGTTCCTGTATATCGAGCAGCCGCTTGTTCTGGTGAACGATCATATGATCGATCTTTTCATTTAGCAAACGAATCTCCAGCTCAGCCTTCAAATTCACCTTATAATCATGTTCACTGCGGGAGCGATCTTTTTCCTCCTGTCGGTTCTGGCTCATCATGATAATGGGTGCCTGTATCGCCGCGAGACAGGAAAGAATAAGGTTCAGCAGAATAAAAGGATACGGATCGAAAGGTCCGGTGCTGAGCAACCAGATGTTCACCGCCATCCACAGCAGCAGAAAACTGAAAAAGATCACGATAAAGACCCAGCTGCCTCCGAATTCCGCGATCCTGTCGGCTAACTTTTGTCCGTAGGTGAGTTCCTCCTCGATCTCCGGTTCTATATTTTCTGCAAGCAGAGTATTATTCTGAATCGCCCTGATGACCTCCCTCTCCAGTTTATTGATCTCCCGGTTTTCAGCTTTTATCATTTTTTCCAGGTATTTCCGGCGATAAACATTCAGGATTTCATGGGAAATAAAATCATTCTCAGAAAATCCGGGATGATCCTTCCTGATCAGTTCTATAAGCTGTCTCTTGACCGACCCGTAGGCGGTAAGCTGCTCCTGGGGAAGCTCTTTTTTGGTGATATAGCAAAAACCCGTATCCATTTTTACATCATGGCGTTATTTTGTCTTTTTCTCGGGATTCATAAAGCGGGTGATCAGTTCGTCGCTCAGGTCAGGATTTGCTCCTTCGCTTGCAGCCACAAGCGCCCCGATGGCGCAGGCAAGGTCGAGACTGGTTTGAGGTGTGTCATTGCTAAGAAGTCCGGCGATGAGAGTTCCTAAAAAGGAATCCCCGGCGCCCACGGTATCTTTCACTTTCACCCTATAACCGCTGTTGTGATACAGTTTATTTCCCTGGAGCAGCACGGCTCCATGACGGCCTTTGGTAACGCAAATGGTCCTTTCGGGATATTTTACAGCCATAAAAAGCAGGTTCTGCTCCAGTGAATTATATCTGGAGCCAAGCATTTTAGCGATCTCGAACAGTTCATCATCATTGAACTTGATGAAATCGGCATATTCCATCAGCTTTTCCAGCAGTTCCAGGGAATAATGTGGCGGTCGCAGGTTAAGGTCCAGAATGCGGTATTTTGCCTTTGGAAGCAGTTCAAAAAGTGTCTTTCGGCTTACCTCATCGCGACAAACCAGACTTCCGTAGATAAAAGCATCGCTTTTTTCCACTAATTTCAACATTTCCGAAGTCAGCTCAATGCGATCCCAGGCCGATGGATGGGTGATCTCATAGGTAGCCGACCCGGAAGCCGAAAGTTTTACCTTCACCATCCCGGTATCGTACTCGTTGTTCACCGACACTCCGGAGGTATTTATATTATTTGATTTCAGATAAGCGAGCAGATTTCTCCCTTTTTCGTCATCGCCCACCTGGCTGATCATGGCAGTATTGATACCCAGGCTGCTCAACCGGCTGGCGACATTCAGCGGAGCTCCTCCTATTCGTTCCATATCAGGAAAAACATCCCAGAGCGTTTCCCCGAAACAGACTGCTTTTTTTGTTTTTGACATTCGATGAATTTACAAATTTTGGTGAAGACTTCCGGCTTATTGCAGCCTGTAGATCTCCATTACATTTTCAAGCAGTTTTCTGAAATCGATCTTCAAATCGATCAGTTTTCCCGAATGTATATCGAAAACCCAGCCGTGAACGTTGATCTCGCGTTCCTTATCAGCCTTCTGTACTACGGCAGTTTTGATCACGTTGAAGCACTGTTCCTGAACGTTAAGTTCTACCAGGCGCTTATAACGGGCTTCTTCGTCGTCTATTTTCTTCAGTTCGTCTTTATGAATTCGATAAACATCCCGAATATTCCGCAACCACGGATTCAAAAGGCCGAGATCGGCACTATCCATCGCTGCTTTTACGCCTCCGCAATAATAATGTCCGCACACGACGATATGCTTGACTTTCAGGAATTCTACGGCGTATTCGATCACCGACATGGCGCTGAGATCGGTATTGGGAACCATATTTGCGATGTTACGGTGCACAAAGGCCTCGCCGGGAGATATCCCCATCAGCTCTTCGGCGGTCACCCGACTGTCTGAACAGCCAATGTAGAGAATATCGGGATTCTGTCCTTTGGAGAGGTTTCTGAAATAGTTCTCGTCAAGATCCAGTTTTTGCTGTACCCAGTCTCGGTTTTTCTCGAAAATCTTCTTAATATCCATTGATCATAGTTTTTTTCAAAGCTTAAATTTAGAAAAATAAAAAGGGATTTGGGTTAAAACTGAAAAACTATAAGCACCTGTCGGCAAGTTCCTGAACGGTTCTCCAGTTTCGTGTGGTCGCGGTCACCTTCAGCTTATCTTCAAAAAATTTATTGGTGAGTTTGGAATCACTGTATTTTCCGTCGCAATAGATAAAGACCTTTTTACCGGAAACCATATAGAGATCGGGCGGAAAATCATAATCTTCGATTCCTTCCAATGAATCGCCGTCGGGCTCCTTTTTCAGGAAAGTTAGATGCAGCCTATCGGGGCCATAATCCCGTACATATGGATTTTCATTGACAGCGGTGCGCAGTTCCTTTGCCGACCAGACGATCACCGACACTTCAAAACCATATTTTTCAGAGATCAGCTGCTCGATTTTATCGGCTAGCTCGAGCGTATCACGGTTTTCAGGATCTTCAAAAATGATGTTGCCGCTCTGGATATAGGTCTGCACCCCGGCAAAACCTTCCGTGGTCATCAGCTCCCGCAGGTCCTTCATCAGCACCTTTCTCCTGCCGCCCACATTGATCCCTCTTAAAATGGCGATGTATTTCATACTCCTAATTTAAGAAGACAAGACCCTAACTATCAAAAAGTTTCTGCATTTCTTTGGCATTTTCAGGAGCCACAGCCCCAATATCGTTATTGAAGTAAATATAGGCCTCTTTAGCTCCGGAATCTTTTATTTTTTGATGCCACTCTTTTAGTTCCTTTTTTGAATAATCATAATCATACCATTTTTTGCCTTTTCCGTGCATCCTCAGGTAAACCGTATCGGTGGTAGCGATAACTTCTTCCGGGAATTCAGGTGTGGAAATAGAACAATAACTCACCCTGTGTTTTTTCAAAATCTCATAAACCTCTTCGTCGAACCAGCTGTCATGGCGGAATTCGATCACGTTCCTTCCCTTTAGAAGTTTACAGAATTCCTCCAGTTTTTCATCATTTCGGTGCAGATTTGGCGGCAGTTGCCAGAGCACACAGCCGAGTTTGGTCTTCATCAATCCTGAAGTGTGATAGAATTTCTCTACGCTTTCTCCCACATCTTTCAGTTTTTTCATCTGGGTGATATAACGGTTGCCCTTCAATGTAAAATTGAAGTCTTTTCCGTAGGCCTGTTTTTTCCAATTTTCAACCGTGGTATCTTTTGGAGTGCGATAAAAAGTATTGTTTACCTCCACGCTATTGAAATGTTCCATATAATATTGAAGCCATTCCTTCTGCGGAATATCTTCCGGATAGAATTTGCCTTTCCAGTCTTTGTAATTCCAGCCTGAACAGCCGATAAATACCTCCATCATTTTTCTTTTTGACATCCTGAACAATAGTAAGTGCTTCTTCCCGAAACTTTCGTAAGCTGAATTTTTCCGCTGCATTTCGGACAGCTTTCACCCTCGTCACGATGACGCGTAAGATAAGAATCCGGAAGTTTGGAACCGTCCATTTTGCTTTTGGTCACCCGCTTCAGCACTTTCCCGATATTCTTAAAGATTTCTTCTTTTTCCTTATCGGAAAGCTTCGCTATGCTGGTTTTAGGGTGCACCTCACTCTGAAACAACACCTCATCTGAATATAAATTCCCAAGACCAGCGATCAAATGCTGATCCATCAGCGCGCTTTTTATACTGCCTTTTTTGCCCTCCAGCAGCTCCATGAATTCTTTCTTTTTTAGATCCATGGCATCGGTTCCCAGCCTATGTTCTTTTTTGAAATCTTCGATAACTGTCAGCCAGGAATACCTTTCCAAACTTTCGCGGACAAATAAAGAACAGCTTCGAATTATCTTTAAAATGAATGATAAGCCGCGAGTGATCTGGCGGCTGCTTCTTCATGGGAATAATCGAATTTCCCGGTCATCCCGAAATGAAAAACCAGTACTTTATCCTTATCGGTTTCCAGCACCAGGTATTTCCCAATGCGCCTGCTGCCGGTGAATTCGGCGTCTTTCAATGCCCTGCCGATCGCCTGTGGCGAAGCCTGCAGTATCTTTTTTTCAGGATATTCCACCTTTACGATCTTCTTATGAAGCGCAGTGGAATCTACATATTTCTTGATAATAGGAAACTTCGGGTAATTCAGGCATGGATTTACTTCTGCTTTAATTGATTTCTTTCTCAATTTAAAGAATTCCAGTCCTGTTTCCTGTAGGCTTAACCTAATTTTAGCAGTGTTTTAGGCTGATTTTCAGAAAATAAAAAGGCCGTCATAATTTTGGAAGAAGAATCTTATTGACGAAGCTCAAAAATAAGATTAAGAGAATTGTCGAGGTCTGATCTCTCGGTATTTTCCAGGAACCCGTTCTTTTTTAGCAGTTTAATGGAAGCAAGATTATTCTTCTGGGTAAAGGCTTCTATTTTTTGAAAACCAGCCTCTCTAAATCCGAATTTCAGTACTTTTTTCAGGGCTTCGTCCATAAATCCATTTCCCTGAACCGCCGGCGCAAGGTCATACCCAAGCTCGGCTTTCTTCCCGTCTTCGGAAAAATTCCACAGGCAGATGCTGCCCAGCATTTCTTCAGAATCCTTTTTTGTGATACACCAGTAAATGCTCTTCCCGGTTAAAAACTGAAGGCTGATCTTTTCGATAAATGCCAGGGCATCTTCGCGGTTTTCAGCCTTTGGCCTTTTTACATATTGATTGACCCGTTCATCGGAACGCAGGTAAATGATTTGCTCAAAATCAGATTCCTTCAGTTTTCGCAAACAGAGCCTGTTAGTTTCCAGTTTTGGAAAAGTATCGATCATTTTCACAGAAGATTCAATAATACACTGGAAAGATCGCATTTATTTTTATAATACCGACTTCTCTGACGATCTTCCAATTGCCGTTTTTCCGTTTCCAGTAAATATTAAAAAGAAGTTCTTCCTCCTCTTTCCCCAGTTTCATTTTTCGGGTAAGAATCACAAAGCCATTCCTCCCGTTATTATCGGCATTGTGAAATTCAGCATAATCATTAAGAGCAGCAACCCTCGATTTTTTAAGGCTTCGGAATAAATTCATATTCTCTTCCTTACTCATTCTTACAACTTTCCCGTCTCTGTTCATGCGCACAAAGATGAGCTCATCATCATATACCTGTTCCAAAAAATCAAGAACGAAGCTGGTTCAATGCCGGATGAGCTCCAGCGTAAGATCTTTGATCTCCGAATCGATACTCGCTGTTTCCATCCTATTCATTTAAAAGTTCAAATAATTCATCAGAGTCCAGCACTCTTGCAAATTCCCTGTCTAAAGCTGCCAGCGCAGTCTGATGCATAAGCTCAGCATCATATTTTTCACCATTCACCCCTACCCGATCAAAAGTGGCAGATGCATCTGAAACCAAATAAGTTTCATATCCATAATTACCGGCCATTCTTGTGGTGGTAGAAACGCAATGATTAGTAGTGATCCCGGCAATCACTACCGTAGTAAAATTATGCTGGTCCAGATATTCTTTAAGGTTGGTTCCTATGAATCCGCTGTTTACATTTTTAACAATCTGAATTTCTCCGCAAAGTGGTTTCACATTTTCATTAAACTCAAAACCAGGTTGGCTTTTATGCAGTGGGGACACCGTTTTCTTTGAACTATGCCTTACATGAACTAAAGGAAGGTCCAGTTCACGCCATTTATTCAAAATTTTTCCGGCTATGATTTCTGCATTTTTATTATTCCGGTTTCCGCCCCAGTATTCTTCTTCCCGGAACCCCTGTTGAATATCAATAAGGATCAGCACGGGACTTTTTTCTCTGAATTTCATAGATTTTTTTTCTAAAATTTATTTTTACATAACCGGGACGAAATCACCTGGAAAAAGATGCAGAATTTTTTAAAATTTTCATTGAAATCAATTTACTGTAACACCCTGTCTTTTTGCTGGTCTATATATCATAAAAACCATCCTAATGAACCCATTATCAACCTCCTCGCATCGCAGGCTTTTGCCTTTTTTTGTTTTAACGTTCAGCTTTTCATGGCTCGTATGGATTTCTATGGCCATATTCCCTTTTGCGGAAGCTTATTTTCTTCCACTGCTTTTTCTCGGGGCTTTTGGTCCGGCAGTATCGGCAATTACCCTGCTTTTTGTTTATGGAAACATTGAAGAAAGAAAAAGCTTCTTCAAAAGATTGATCAATTTCAGACAGATAGGTGTAAAATGGTTTTTATTTATTTTCCTGATATTTCCCGCTATCCTTATAACCGGTTATTTTATCTATCATTTCTTCGGCGGAA
This sequence comes from uncultured Flavobacteriaceae bacterium, assembly GCA_963741865.1. Classification (GTDB taxonomy): domain Bacteria; phylum Bacteroidota; class Bacteroidia; order Flavobacteriales; family Flavobacteriaceae; genus Christiangramia. The sequence goes on along the minus strand of CAVUJP010000017.1, from coordinate 249,945 downwards.
GTTATCCCGCTCTTTCTGATTATTTTGGTGGGATAGAGAACATTTCCGGATTCCTTCAGCTTATGGGAATCATGCTGATAGGCGGACCATTGAGCGAGGAACCCGGCTGGCGCGGCTATGCGCTGGACCCGCTTCAGAAAAAATTCGGAGCCGTTAAAGCAAGTCTCATTCTGGGAATTATCTGGATACTCTGGCACCTGCCGTTGTTTTTTATAGAAGGAACTTCCCAATATGAAAAAGGTTTCGGATTCGCATTCTGGTCCTGGGCTTTTCAACTGATCGTCATTTCTTTTATTTTTACTTTCGTATATAACCGAACCGGAAAAAGTATTCTGGCTGCTATCTTTCTGCATCTGATGGCAAATATTGCCTATCCGTTAAACCTCGATTTGAACGGCGAAATCGTGTTTACGATTTTCAGATTTTCAATCGCTGTAATTCTAATTCTTCAGCTGAAGTCATTTAAAAAACAGCATACAGATTTAACAATCACCGCCTCTTAAAATTCGAAAAGGCTTCCCGCCTTAAGCAGAAGCCTTTTCTTTAAAAATAGTGAACTAACGTTTCCTACTTTTTAAAAGGTAAGTCATTCACTTTTTCTCCAACCATTCTACCCAAAGTTTCCGCAGCATCCACCGAAACCTGGAAATTGATTCCGCTATGGGTACGGCTTCGGCTCACCTCCTGTAATAGTTTATCGCTATTTTATGAAAAGAAATATGCCCTTCAAAAGACAGTTTTCTCTGATTGAAAAATTCTTAAAAAGATTAGAATCGAATAAACGCGGGCAGATAAATATAATTGTAATCAACTGATTATAAGTAATAAATTTAAGTTAAAAATCTGAATAATAGCTTTTTAGACTGTCTTTTTTCAGGATCCCTTATTTAAATCCCTATATAAATAGTATCTTCATATTCCCCCATTGATCAGTGACTTTCCTGCTAAAATGAAAAGGCTTTTCCTACTCCTAATCCTTTTTTTGCCGACGGCAATGTTGGCTCAGTTCTGGCTTACCAGGGAGCAGGAATATTTTTTTATCGGCACGGGAATCGACCTTCGAAATGCCGTTTTTGGTGGCACGGTTAACCCTGCCTCTTATGACGGTACTTTTAGCGGCGGTTACCGCAACGGTGGTTTTGGCATTGTCACTACCTATGAAAACTTTTCGGCTATTCGCTATGAATCATTTGGGATTAGTCCGGGTTGGGTGGTACGACCGGGGAAAATGCTGATTCCCGTTGCCGAGCTTTCACTCTCTTTCATCCGCCGGCCCTGGAAAGTCTATCCTTCCCTCGCCGCAAACGGACTTATAGAATATCATTTCGATCGCTTTTTTGTTTATCTGCGTGGAGAATATCGCTGGCGAACCGACTATGATTTTTTCCAGACTTCGGTCTATGGCGGAATTTGCTATAAATTCGGCTTTCCGTAAATACGATTTCCTTTATAAAACTTTAACTTTAAGAAAACAACTTTTTCCTATTTTTGCCGATCAAGCCGTTTTCTATGGAAATATTCTTACAAGCCGATACCTGGATCGCCCTTCTTACCCTGACCTTTATGGAAATCGTTCTGGGCATAGACAATATTATTTTTATTTCACTGGTAGCCGGGGGCCTTCCGAAGGAACAGCAGAAAAAAGCCAGACTCGGCGGACTTTCAGCCGCACTTATAATGCGAGTTTTATTGCTTTTAAGTATCACCTGGATCATCGGCCTTACCGAACCTGTACTGACTTTCCAGGGTTTTGAACTGAGCTGGCGCGACATTATCCTTATTGCCGGTGGTATATTTTTATTGGTGAAAAGCACCCTGGAGATCCATCATAAAGTGGAGGGAAAAGAAGAATCTGAAAATAAAGTCAAGGCGAATTCTTTTGGTTATGCGATCCTGCAGATCGTTTTGCTGGATATAATTTTTTCCTTTGACTCGATCTTAACAGCAGTAGGCTTAACAGATCAGCTGCTGCTTATGATAATTGCAGTGGTAATTTCTATCATTATCATGATGGCATTTGCGAGGCCGGTAGGTGAATTCGTAGAAAAACATCCCACCATTCAAATTTTGGCGCTTTCATTCCTTATCCTAATCGGAGTGATGCTAATCGTTGAAGGCGCGCATTATCATGTACCGAAAGGCTACATCTATTTCGCCGTTTTCTTCTCCCTCGCCATTGAAATGCTCAATATGCGCTACCGAAAAAAGGCCGAAAGCTAATCTTCTATTTCGTAATGAATAGGCTTAAAACTGCCGCCGTTGCTGTCTTCGGCTGAACAGGCGGTCAATCCCACAATTAGATCCATTTGTGCCTCAAAAAGCACATAATCTCCAGGTTTGCTTAGAGGTGCTTCTACACTCAGTTTTCCGTCGGAAGCGAACTGTACATTCATGAAAATATTGAAAGCAGTAGGAATTTCATCGGGTTCGATATCAAATTTCTTCAGATTGGTGTACAGATTCTCAAAACAGCTGGGATGATATTCGTGATTATCATACATGATTTTAAAAGTTTCGGGACTACAGGGAGCCAGGAGAAAATCATTCCTCCCGTTAGTATCTTCCAAAATCTTCATCATTTTGTTACTGCGGTTGCTCCACAGGTAATCGCCTTTGGATATGAGAATATTTTCCTCAAAATCCAGGGTTTTTCCGCTGGAAATCTTTTCCCTTTTATCATCTGCATTAAAAAGCACCATGTCACTCACCTGCTCTCCCTGCGGATCTATGACCTTCAGTTTTTGTCCTTTTTTCAATTTAAATGCTGCTCCGCTTTGTTTTTCGATCACTTCTGCCATAAATAATTCAGTCTTTTTTAAGTTTCTCAAGTTTTTTGATTGCCGAAGCAAGATCGGCAGGATAGCTGTCGATATCTTTCCATGGGTCAACTTTCCTTCCCAGTCTCCTGAAGATATTCTTGATATTATAACTCTGCGGCGAAAGAGAAGATTTGCTCAGTTCCTCCCAGTCAAGCGGAGTGGCTACCGGCGCCCCTTCTATTGGCCTTACCGCATAAGGAGTCACCGCGGTCTGGCCTTTGCCGTTCCTGGCCACATCCAGGAATAATTTATCTTCACGTTTGTTCTTTCTTACCGCTGTAGTAAGGGAATCGGGATATTTTGATTCCAGATATTTCGCGGCTTCCTGGGCAAATTCCCGCACCTCGTCAAAAGTTTTGCTCCTTTTTATCGGCGCTACCACATGCAGGCCTCTTGAGCCGGTAGTCATTACATAAACCGAAAGACCCAGTTGGCCTTCCAGTAATTCCCGAACTCTTTTAGCTGCCTTTTTTACCTCGGAAAAATCTCCGTTCGAAGGATCCAGATCGAAGATCAGCCGATCGGGATTATCAATTTTATCTATTCTGCTCAGCCAGATATGCGGCGTGACGCAGGCCTGGTTGGCTAAATAAACGAGTGTTTCTTTATCATTACATACCACATAATTGGTCTTTCCTCCCTCTTTTTTACTTACCGATTTTGTTTTGATCCACTTCGGAAAGTAATCGGGTTCGTCTTTTTGAAAAAATCGCTTATCATCGATTCCGTTCGGGAAACGGATCATCGTCAGCGGCCGGTTCTTCAGGTAAGGCAGCATGGTTTCTGAAATCTTTTCATAATAATCTATAAGATCGCCTTTGGTATAGCCTTTTTCGGGAAAAAACACCTTATCAAGATTACTGACTTCAAAACTGTGATTTCCAAATTTCTTTTCTGTTCCCATATCATGTTTCTTTTACCACATCTTTAGCTTTCTTATCCCTTCTTAACCCCAAATACCGCGGATGCCGAAGTTTGTTGCTGTTCGTCCATTCGGTAAAACCTACTTCGCTCACGAGTTTTGGCTTCACCCAGTGTACTTTTTTGGTAGGCAGATCCTTATTTTTTTCAAAAGGAGGTTTTTTCAGCTCAAGTTTAGACATTTTTTCGTGGAGTTCTTCAAGTATCTCATCGGTATAACCCGTACCGACTTTTCCTGCGTATTGAAGTTTATCACCTTCGTAAAACCCAATCAGCAAAGAACCAAAACCTTTTCGGGATCCCTGCGGATCGGTATAACCTCCAATCACAAATTCCTGCTGATTCTCACATTTGAATTTCAGCCAGTTTGAAGAGCGGCTGTGAGCATAACTGCTATCGGCTTTTTTGGCGATCAGGCCTTCCCATTTTTTCTCGCAGGCTTCAAGGTAATATTTTTCTCCAGATTCATTTCGATGCAAAGTGAAGCGCAACGGATCTTCAAATTTGATCAATTTCTGAAGGATTTTTTTCCGTTCCAGTAAAGGCAATTTACTAAGGTCATAGCCATCAAAGAACATCAGGTCAAAAATGTAGTAATAAACCCTGGTTGTATGATTTGCAATCTCCTCTTTATTCCTGAGATGCATCCGTTTTTGAAGTTCGGAAAAACTGGTGATCTTTCCATCAAAAGCGACCATTTCACCGTCAACGATGAAGTTCTGTGCCTTCAGCTTTTCAAAAGCCTCCACAATTTCAGGATAGGCATTGTTGAGATTCTTCTGGTTACGGCTCATAATCTTCACCTGCTTCTCCTTTTTATAGATCACACATCGTTCCCCATCGAGTTTTCTTTCAAAGATCCACTTCTCATCAGAAAAAACATCATGAGTGAGCTTGGCCAGCATTGGCGGCATCCAGTCTGGCTGCTTTTTTTTCTTCAGCTTTTCCTGAAGTTCTTCGGAAAGATTTTCCAGCAGCTCATTCATCTTTTTCAGCGTCTTTTCGAATCTGCTCCATGGTTCTGCCGGTAAGCACGGAATTATTTTCGGTATTCACAGGATTCCTTCGTGCATCGGCCTCATCATCATCAACTTTCTTCAATATCCATCTTTCATCTTTCCCCTTCTGCGTCTGGATCAGTGTGTACCCCCCTTTTAGTTTCTTCCCCTTCAGAATAAAGGTAGCGTGGCCTTTTTTAAGCTGCTCTCCCATAGAAATGGCATTTCCATCATCGTCTTTCTTCTCATTTTCATAGGGTCCGGCATCCCAGATCATCACCGTACCGCCACCATATTGATCTTCGGGGATCACGCCTTCAAAATCGGCATATTTTATGGGGTGATCTTCGGTAGGAACGGCCAGACGTTTTACCTTCGGATCGGTAGACGGACCTTTCGGCACAGCCCAGCTTTTTAGAACTCCATCTACAAGAAGCCTGAAATCATAATGCAAATGACTTGCCTCATGTTTCTGGATCACAAAGATCTGCTTGTCTTTATCCTTTTTCTCTGCCTCCTCGCCAAAAGGTTCGGAAGAGATATCAAAATCACGCTTTTCGTGATATTCCTGTAGAAATCCTTTTTTTGCCATCACTCAAATTTTTAATCTATTTGATTTTCTTTCTTTAAATCCTCACTCAAAGCCTTTTCCAGGAAACCTCCCTTTTTATCAAGTTTTTCGGCTACTGTTTTTACGTCTTCGCGATGAAAAGACTGATGAAGTTTCGCTACTCCCTCCACTTTAAAGGGTTCCAGCCAGAATCCGGTGATCCTGGGCAAATGATCTTTCAATAATTTGGAGGGAAGATCTTCATAAAAGATCGGTTTTTCCTGCTCGTTCTCAAACCTCTGAACCAGCTTTTTCAACGAATATTCAAGTTCCTGCCGGTTTTGAAGTGTGATTTTCGCGTTCACATGCACCGCTGAATAATCCCAGGTGCTGATGTCTTTTTCCCGGTACCAGGAAGAGGAAATATAGGCATGCGGCCCCTGAAAAATGATCAGCGCTTCGGCACCATTCTTTAAAAAAGGCAGCTGCTCGTTATGATCGGCTATATGCCCAAACAATTTAAAGTCCCCGGGCTTGCCCAGCGGCAACACCGGAATATGTGTCGCCAGTAATCTTTTTCCATTTATGACAAAAGTGGCGAAAGGATGTTTTTTTATAAATGAGAAGATAAATTCCTCATTATCCTTTCGGTATTTTTCGGGTTGGTACATTCTTATTTGTTTTTATGAAACGGACATTTCCATTTTTCATCTACGGCCCTTCCGCTGTACTGTCTTGCTTCACTTTTAGATCCAAAATCTTCCAGCATGGGATTAATATCCCCCTGAAGTTCACGGTCGCGATCCCTAATGCGGTCTCTTACCGTATGATAAGTTCCCATTTCACGCAACTTTTCGAACTGCCAGTGAAGGTTGAAAGCAATGGCCGTATAGGGGCTTTGCCTGGCCTTTCTCGAAGCCCCGGGATGCATACCCACCACATAAAAGGCTTTGCCGCAGAGACTGAAGCTGAAATGCTCACTGTCAGGATCGGAACTCACTTCCTGATCCCACTCAGTTTGATCGGCCTTATGCAGAAAATCGAGCTGCTTCCAGAGCAGTTTTTCAAATTCAAGTTCGGAATATTTCGGTGAATTCGGAAATACTGCCAGAAAAGTCTGAAAATCATTCGATTCAAAATTATAATTTTCAACATAATTTTTCAGGTCATCGATCAGCTGCCTTGCTGCTTCTACCGTTCCGAAGGAATCATAGCCATAAAGATTCACCTCATCCATACTGAAAACGGTCTGTGCCATAATGCAGGGATGGTCATTTTCCAGAATAAATTTTTCAAATTTCTGCCGCAACTTCTTTTCGGTTTCCTTCGAAGCCGGCATTCTCTTTCGCTTTGGTTCTTCTATAATTTTCATCTCAATAGCTTTATTTATTGTCTTTATATTTTATCATCAGGTAAAACATGAATGAGTTCAAGCCAAATGCCACCGCATTGGTCGCGATAATAGGAATATCGCTTTTGATGGCACCATAAACCACCCACAGAGCAAGACCCAACATTAAGATGGCAAACATCCCTGGTGAAACATTCTTTACTTTTTTGCTTTTCCATGCCTTCCAAATCTGCGGAATTACCGCAACGGTGGTACATATTCCTGCTATGAGCCCTAATACCTGTTCCCAGTTCATAATCAATGATCCACATCTTTCAGCAGCCACTCTTCGAGTTGCTCATTTACATCGTTGGAATGTAATACAGAAATATCGCCGGTTGTCTCAAAAACCACCGCCCGAACCTGATCCAGTTTTAACACATTTGCCTCCCTTAATTTTGACCTGAGATCATCTTTGCTTACCCTGGCTTTTTTTAAATTCTTTTCTAATATTTCTTTACCATCCATCAGCAGTAATGGCGAATTATCAACAGCTTTCTTTATAATTTGAAATCTGCGAAGAAGCGCCACCGAAATCTGGAAGACATAGATCGCTCCTAGTCCCGTAATTCCATCCCATAGACTTACATCTGCCGAGAGCACGGTAGTGGCAATCAGGGAACCTACTGCAACGGTCATGGCAAAATCGAAACTTGACATTTTAGAAAAGCTTCTTTTTCCTGCCAGTCGTGTAAAAAGGATTACCGCCACGTAAATTCCAAGGGTAGTAAGTACGATCGCCAGTACTGAAGACCAGTCCGTAGAAAACCATTTTTCAAATTTTGGTCCCATAACTAAGCTCCTACTATTTCACCACCATTGATATGGATCACCTGTCCCGTCATGTAACTACTATCTTTGCTGGCAAGAAAAACATAGGCAGGACCCACTTCACTGGGCTGTCCCGGTCTTCCCATCGGTACTTTTTTTCCAAAACCGCTAACATCCTCAAAAGTGGAAGGGATAAGCGGTGTCCAGATGGGACCCGGAGCCACTCCATTCACCCTGATCTTTCTATCCACCAGCATTTTTGAAAGCGATCGGGTAAAACTGGTGATCGCGCCTTTGGTACTGGAATAATCAAGCAAATGTTCACTGCCGCGGTAAGAAGTTACCGAGGTGGTATTGATGATCACCGAATCTTCTTTAAGATGCTTCAGAGCCTCTTTGACTATATAGAAATACGGGTAAAGGTTATTTCTGAAAGTTTTCCTGAACTGCTCGTTGCTCACTTCCTCAACCTCTTCTTTCGGAAACTGCATCGCCGCATTGTTCACCACAATATCAAGCTTCCCAAATTCCTCGATTGCTTTGGAAACCGCTTCGCGGCTGAAATCCTCTTCTTTGAGATCCCCTGAAATTATCACACATCTGCGACCCTCCTTTTCTACCATCTTTTTGGTCTCTTTCGCATCTTCGTCTTCTTCCAGATAAACAATGGCCACATCGGCTCCTTCCCTGGCGAAATGTATAGCAACGCTACGACCAATCCCGCTGTCTCCCCCGGTGATAAGTGCCGTTTTAGCTTTCAGTTTTTCACTGCCTTTATAATCTTCGCGTATGATTTCGGGTTTGGGATGCATTTTATTTTGTTCCCCAGGCTGTTTCTGATTTTGTTCCGGAACATTGGTTGGTTTACTCATAATTCATCATTAAATTACACATTCATTCAAGGCTTTTGCAATGGATAAATAATAATTTCCTAATCTCAATTCCTGCAAAGTCCCTTAAATTACAATGCTTTTCAGCCAAATAAATGTTAAGCAATCTTAAGCCTTTGTAAATTTTGCGAACTTCATCTCTTTTCGGGTAAAAGGAATTATCAAAAACGTTCAAAATGACAGATTATATCCATCCATTTTTAATGATCGGGCACCGCGGAGCTAAAGGAATAGTAGCCGAAAATACTCTGGAAAGCATTCAGAAAGCGCTGGAAATTGGTGTCGATATGATCGAAATAGACGTGCATAAATGTGCGAGCGGGGAATTGTGGGTTCTGCATGATTTCACCCTCGACCGTACCACAAATGGCAGTGGGGAGATTGCCAAACGTCCTGCAGAGGTGATTCGAAAATTAAAAGTGGAAGGCCATTATAAAATCCCATTACTTACCGAGGTTCTCGATCTCATCGAAGGAAAATGCGCGATCAATATTGAGCTGAAAGGCCTGAATACCGCCGGACCCGTTTGCAAGGAAGTACAGCAAAGAATTGCCTCCGGAAAATGGAAATATGAAGATTTCATCATTTCAAGTTTTCAGAAAAATGAGCTTTTTAAAGTGCGGCAGTTTGATAAGGAAGTGCCGGTGGCAGTTCTGAGTAAGGCCAGCGTTCCCGAAGCCATAGAATTAGCTAGAAAATTAAAGGCTTCTGCCATTCACCCATCTCTAGGCATCATCACGCGAGACAATACTGAACTTTGCCATTCCGAAGGTTTTAAGGTGAATGTGTGGACGGTGAATGAGCGCAATGACATTTTGAGGATGATCGAATTTGGCGTTGACGGGATCATTTCCGATTACCCAAACCGACTTCATAATCCGCTGCTGAGTCTCCAGCCCTGATTATTCTTCTTATTTTTGTGGCTTCGGAAAAAGACTGCAGGTTTGAATAATTATGACATCATTATTGTGGGAGGCGGTGCCGCGGGATTCTTCGCGGCGATCAATGCGGCGGAAAATGCTCCCAAAAAAAGAATTCTTATCCTGGAAAGAGGAAAGGAAGTGCTTCAAAAAGTACGAATTTCAGGCGGCGGCCGCTGCAATGTCACTCATGCCGAATTTATTCCTTCCGAGCTCGTCAAAAAATATCCGCGAGGAGAAAAAGAACTGCTGGGGCCTTTTCATAAATTCATGACCGGCGATACCATTGCCTGGTTCGAAGAAAGAGGCGTTGAGCTGAAAATCGAGGAAGACGGCAGGATGTTCCCGGTAACCGATGATTCCGAAACCATTATAAATTGCTTTTTAAAGGAATGTGCCCGCCTCAAAATTGAGATCAAAAAAGGACAAATTCTGAAAAAATTTTCCCGGGAAAATTCTCGCTGGATTTTAAAAACTCAGACCGATGAATTCCAGGCCGAAAAGTTGATGCTGGCCACGGGCAGCAATGGGAAGATCTGGAAAATGCTGGAAAAGATGGGGCATAAGATCGTGGATGCGGTGCCTTCACTTTTCACCTTCAATATCAAAGATCAAAGAATTGAAGGTATTCCCGGCATTTCGACCTATGCCGAAGTGAAAGTTGAAAACACAGCGCTGGAGAGTGACGGACCTCTTTTGATCACCCACTGGGGCATGAGCGGACCTGCAATTCTGAAACTTTCGGCCTGGGGAGCCAGAGAACTGAATAAACTGGATTATGATTTTAAGATCAAAATAAACTGGGTTCCGGGAATTCCTTCCGAAGAAATGATTGAAAAATTAAAGGAAATGAAATTTTCGATGGCCAGACAACTGGTGAGTAAGCACCCGCAATTCGAACTTCCGAAAAGGCTTTGGCAGCGACTGGTGGAAAATTGCGGAATCCAGGAACAGAAATGGGCAGATATTAATAAGATTCAGCTGGAAAAACTATCCGAAGCACTTACCGCTTCAGTTTTCCAGCGTCAAAGGGAAAGAGCACTTTTAAGGAAGAATTTGTCACCGCGGGAGGAATTGATCTCAAAGAAGTCGATTTTCAGAATTTTGAAAGCAAACTGCATAAAAACCTCTATTTCGCAGGTGAAATTTTGAATATCGACGCGATCACCGGTGGCTTCAACTTTCAGAATGCGTGGACCGGAGCCTGGCTTGCTGCGCAGGCGATGACCTCATGATAATTATCCTGTTCGAATTTCATGCTAACAAAAAAGATTGCTGTATAAAAGTTTAACTTTGACCAAAATTTTAAGGATGACCGAAAAGGATTTTATCCCCCAGGAAAAACCGAGTAAAACAGAAAAAGGCGAAGTTACCTGGCAATCGCCCAGCAATATTGCACTGGTGAAATACTGGGGCAAAAAACAGCAGCAGATTCCTGCAAATCCTTCCATCAGTTTTACGCTTTCTAATTGTTACAGCACGACCCGCCTGAAATTCTCTGAAAAAGAAGAGGCTTCAAAAAAGGAAAAATTTGAATTCAGTTTTTATTTTGAAGGCAGGGAAAAGGAAGATTTTAAACCGAAAATTCAGCAATTCTTTGAACGAATCGAAAGCTATTGTCCGTATTTGAAAAATCTCAGCTTTGAGATCCATAGCGAGAATTCCTTTCCGCACAGCAGCGGGATCGCCTCTTCGGCCAGTGGAATGAGTGCACTGGCTCTTTGTATAATGTCACTCGAAAAAAGAATTTACCCGAAGATTTCTGAAGAATTTTTTAAGCGAAAAGCTTCTTTCCTGGCGCGGCTCGGTTCCGGCAGTGCCTGCAGGAGTATTGAAGGTGGCCTCGTAGTTTGGGGAGAAAATGCCGGAATCGAAAATTCCTCCGATCTATATGGAATTTCCTATCCTTACGAAGTTCATTCCGTATTCAGCGATTTTAAAGACACTATTCTGCTGGTGGATAAAGGCGAAAAAAAAGTAAGCAGCACGCTCGGTCATAATCTTATGCACGGCCATCCTTATGCTGAAAGCAGATTCCATCAGGCCAACAAAAACCTGGAAAAACTAAAATCCGTACTGAAAACCGGAGATCTTGAAAAATTCATTGAAATAGTGGAAAACGAAGCCCTTAGCCTCCACGCGATGATGATGAGCAGCCTGCCGTATTTTATTTTAATGAAACCAAATACCCTGGAAATAATCAACCGCATCTGGGATTTTCGAAAAACAAAAAATATTCCGGTTTGCTTTACGCTGGATGCTGGCGCTAACGTACATTTGCTATATCCCGCTAAAAATGGATCACAAATTTTAGAATTCATTAAGAATGAGCTTGTTGCGTATTGTCAAAAAGGGCATTACATTTGCGACGAAGTTGGAGATGGCGCAAGCAAATTGACAATGGATAATTGACAATGAAAACTGAGAATATCATAAAATCCAGGAGTTTTTTATTCTCGGTTAAAGTTGTTACTTTGTATAAGTTTCTAGTTTCTGAAAAGAAGGAATTTGTAATGTCCAAACAGCTACTAAGATCTGGTACTGCGATTGGAGCATTAGTAAGGGAATCAGAACATGCAGAAAGCAAAGCAGATTTCATCCATAAAATGTCAATTGGGCTTAAGGAAGCTAATGAAACGGAATATTGGATTGATTTATTAAATGCCTCTGATTATTTACACCATGATCAATACCAAAATTTTAAAAAGGACATACAGGAAATTTTGAGATTACTCGTTTCAATTATAAAAACTCAAAACAAAAGTAATTTTCAATTTTCCATTATCAATTGTCAAATTTTATACTTATGAAAGGACCTCTATTTTACTCGAAAATCCTTCTCTTTGGAGAATACGGAATCATCAAAGATTCCAAAGGTCTGTCGATTCCCTATAATTTTTATAATGGTGCCCTGAAGGTTGAGGAAAATCTCAGCGATGAGGCGAAAAGATCTAATGAAAATCTTCGGAAATTCACCGCTTACCTGGAATCACTTCAGCAAAATAATCCTCAGCTGGTTCAATTTGACCTGGAGTCGCTGAGAAACGATATAGCCCGTGGCATGTACTTCGATTCCAGTATTCCGCAGGGATATGGCGTAGGTAGTAGCGGTGCCCTGGTTGCTGCGATTTATGATAAATACGCGAACGATAAGATCACGGTGCTGGAAAACCTTACCCGCGATAAGCTGTTAAAGCTGAAAAAGATCTTCGGAGAGATGGAGTCTTTCTTCCACGGAAAATCTTCCGGACTGGACCCGTTGAACTCTTATTTGAGCATTCCAATTCTGATCAATTCAAAAGAAAATATTGAACCTGCCGGAATTCCGTCTCAAACTGAGAATGGAACCGGAGCCGTATTCCTTCTTGATAGTGGAACCGTTGGAGAAACGGGGCCGATGGTGAGTATTTTCATGGAAAATATGAAACAGGAACCTTTTCGCAAGATCATGAAGGAACAGTTCGTAACGCAAACCGATGCCTGCGTGGAGGATTTTCTGAAAGGAGATGTTAAATCGCTCTTCAAAAATGTCAAAAAGCTATCGCATACGGTTCTAGATAACTTCAAACCCATGATTCCCGCTAAATTTCACAAACTTTGGAAGAAAGGGATCGAAACTAATGATTATTACCTTAAACTTTGTGGCTCAGGTGGCGGCGGCTACATTCTTGGCTTTACCGAGGATATCGATAAAGCCCGAAAAGCCTTGAAAGGATATAATTTAGAAGTCGTTTACAACTTCTAAACCCGCCCAATGGCAACTATTTCAAACAAACGCCTGCTGCTGAAAATCCTAAGTCTGTTTTCGGTGGTTCGAGGCTACAATATCCTGGTTGTCATTATCGCCCAGTACCTTGCTTCTGCATTTATCCTGGCGCATAACCTGCCGCTGAGGAAAATACTGTTTGATGCCAATTTATTTTTTCTGATACTCGCCTCCGCAAGCACGATCGCTTCAGGATATATCATCAATAATTTTTACGATAGCGAAAAAGACCTGATCAACAGGCCAAAAAAGACCATGCTCGACCGGGTGATCAGCCAGCGCACCAAACTTTCGGTATATTTCATGCTGAATTTCGCAACCATCTTCTTTGCCAGCTATGTATCATTTAGAGCGGTAGTATTTTTTTCGATCTATATTTTCGTGATCTGGCTGTATTCGCATCGACTTAAGAGAATTCTTTTCGTAGGAAATCTGGTAGCTTCCATACTGACCATCACTCCTTTTTTTGTAGTATTTGTTTATTACAAGAACTTTGAAACTGTTATTTTCATCCACGCCATGTTTCTTTATTTAATGATCGTGATGCGGGAGTTGGTGAAAGACCTGGAAAATATGCAGGGTGACCTGGCGCAAAATTATCATACCATTCCGCTGGTGTATGGAGAAAAATGGAGTAAGTTCTTTTTAAGCTGCTGTACAGTCCTTGCCCTGCTTCCCATCTATCTTTTAGTTACACAATTCCAGATAGGACACATGGATTATTATTTTTACATCTCGGTGGTCCTGCTGCTTATTTTCCTGCTGCTCCTTTACTTCAGCAGTGCGAAATGGCAATATTTGTTGTTGCATAATATCCTGAAACTGATCATTGTGGCAGGAGTTTTCGGCATTCTTCTTATAGACATTGATGAAGTGCTGAACCGTGTTTTTTAGCTAAATTCCTCATTTCTAAAACTTTTACCAATAACTTGGCAGCATCGAAAGCTATCATGTATCTTTGCAAAAAATTTGCGATATGAGCAGAAATTCAAAGGATTCAGGAAGTAAATACAGCGGAAGACAGGGCGGCGGCAAACGAAAAAAGTCTTATGCCCGGGGCAATGCTCCTATAAAGAAGAAGATGGAAAAGAGTCCGATTTCTAACCAGGATGGAATTCGCCTGAATAAGTACATCGCAAATTCGGGGATCTGCTCGCGTCGTGAAGCCGATATGTATATCGCTGCAGGAAGTGTGACCGTGAATGGTGAAGTGGTGACCGAAATGGGACATCGCGTACAACTTGCCGATGATGTGCGTTTTGACGGCCGCAGATTGAATCCTGAAAAACCCGAATATATCCTGCTGAATAAACCCGCAGGTTTCTTTGTAACCGGAAATCCCGAAAAAGGAGGCCGCACCGTGATGGAATTGATCTCCAAAGCTACCAAAGCAAAAGTGGCTCCGGTAGGAAAACTTGATAATCAGGCAAAAGGCCTGCTGCTTTTCACCAATGACGGTACCCTGGCCAAGAAGCTTGCCAAGCCTAAAAATGGAATCCGCCAGATCTATGAAGTAAAACTGGATAAGAATCTGAGTAATGAAGACCTCGAAACAATTAAAAAAGGAGTTTATATTGAGGGTTCAAAAGTTACGGTGACTGAGGTTAGTTTTATAGAAAATAAAGCTCATGATGAATTAGGCATTGAACTTAACAGCATCAGGGAACACATCGTGACCCGAATTTTTAAGAGCCTAGGATATGATGTGGAAAGCCTGGACCGTGTAGTCTTTGGCGGACTCACGAAAAAAGATCTACCAAGAGGGCGCTCGAGAAGCCTTTCTCAACAAGAGGTGATCAACCTCGGCATGCTTTAAAAAATTATCAGTGATTATTCTGTTTTTTTAATACTTTTACCCTGTCAAAGAAATTGAAGCGGGTGACTATTCCTGTTTCCATTCCATTTATGAATTGAAGAAGAACCATTCTTATCCAGGCTATTTTGACGGGACTCCCGCATCCGGCAGCTTTTACATTCTTAACATTAATTTACCAATCGATTCTTTTGACCCTATAAATTATTCTCTAATTTTTAGCTTTTAAAATTTATATAAGAAATTGAATACCAAGTACAGCGACCTGATAGATCAAACCTATTATTTTCCCCAGGAAGAATTTACCTTAGACGGCACCCAGCTTAGATTTCATGATATCGATCTCATGGATCTGGTAAAAAAATATGGAGCGCCATTGAAATTCACTTACCTGCCAAAAATTTCAGAAAATATCCACCGTGCGAAGACCTGGTTCAAAAATGCCATCGAGAAACACAATTATCAGGGCTCTTACAATTACTGCTATTGCACCAAGAGCTCTCATTTCGAACATGTACTGAACGAAGCGCTCAAAAACGATATACATATTGAGACCTCTTCGGCTTTCGATATACATATTGTGGAAAAATTGAAGAAAAGCGGAAAGATCACCGATAATACCTGGGTGATCTGCAATGGGTTCAAAAGAGATACTTATATCGAGAATATCAGCCGATTACTGAATGAAGGCCATAAGAATTGTCTTCCGGTTATCGATAATTATGAAGAATTAGACCTTCTTACTGAAAAGATCAATGGGAAATTTCAGGTAGGGATCAGGATCGCTTCAGAAGAAGAACCAAAATTCGAATTCTATACATCCCGCCTCGGAATTGGTTATAAGGACATCGTTCCGTTTTACAAGAAACAAATCAAGGATGACGAGCAGGTGGATTTGCGCATGCTGCATTTCTTTATCAATACAGGAATTCGCGATACCGCTTATTACTGGAACGAGCTCAATAAATGTATGAAGGTGTACATCAGCCTGAAGAGGATTTGTCCTACTCTGGACAGTCTGAATATCGGCGGCGGATTTCCTATTAAAAACTCCCTGGCGTTCGATTATGATTACCAGTATATGGTAGAAGAGATCATTAACCAGATCCAGCTTGCCTGCGAGGAAGCCGATGTGGAAGTACCCAATATCTTTACCGAATTCGGAAGTTTTACCGTGGGTGAAAGCGGTGGCGCGATCTATGAAATTCTTTATCAGAAACAGCAGAACGATCGTGAAAAGTGGAATATGATCGATTCCTCTTTTATTACCACCCTACCCGATACCTGGGCGATCAGCAAGAAATTCGTGATGCTGGCGATCAACCGCTGGAATGACGAATATGAAAGGGTACTGCTGGGCGGACTCACCTGCGACAGCGATGATTATTACAATTCTGAGCAGCATACCAACGCGATCTATTTACCAAAGTTCAGAAGGGAAAAACCCCTTTATATAGGGTTTTTCAATACGGGCGCCTATCAGGATACTATTGGTGGTTTCGGCGGATTACAGCACTGTCTCATTCCCCAACCAAAACATGTGCTCATCGATAAAGACGAAAAAGGAAAAATTACAACCCGCCTGTTCAGTGAACAGCAAAGAGCTGAAGATATGCTGAACATTCTGGGCTATAAATCAACCAACTAATTTTTTTTACCTTTAAAACACAAACAACCAATTAAATAATTATGAACAAGAAGAATTACGCCGGGATACCCGATAAATATGCCCGTATCGATGAGGCAAAAGTGGTATTGATTCCTGTGCCCTATGACGGCACCAGTACCTGGCAAAAAGGAGCCGATAAAGGGCCCGAGGCATTTTTAGAGGCTTCAGAGAATATGGAGCTGTATGATATTGAAACGCGGAGTGAGGTATACAAGAAAGGCATCTATTTAGCCCCGCCGGTGACTGAAGATTCTTCTCCTGAAAAGATGGTGGAAGCGGTCTATAAAACGACGAAAAACTATATTAAACAGGATAAATTCGTGACACTTTTCGGTGGTGAACATTCCATTTCCATTGGAAGCATTCGCGCCTTCAACGAGTCATTTGAAGAACTTACCGTGGTTCAGATCGATGCGCATGCCGATCTAAGACCCGAATATGAAGGTTCTAAGAACAACCACGCCTGTGCGCTGCACGAAGCCAGTAAGGACACAAACCTTATACAGGTAGGTATCCGGTCCATGGATGTTTCAGAAACAGAACATATGGACGAAAACCAGGTGTATTTTGCTCATGACCTTTATGAAGACTGGCAGGATGATGCGATCGGACAAATGACTCCGAATGTTTTCATCACTATCGATCTTGACGCTTTCGATCCGAGTATACTCCCTTCTACAGGAACTCCGGAACCAGGGGGACTTTTCTGGTACGAAACTCTGGAATTTCTGAAAATGATGTTCAAAAAGAAAAACGTGGTAGGTTTTGACATCGTAGAGCTTTGTCCCAACAAAAATGAGAAATCCTCCGATTTTCTTGCGGCTAAGTTGTACTATAAGATGTTAAGCTACAAATTCAAATATCAAAATTATAACGAAGACGACGAAGATGAGTAAAGGCAACATATCTCAGTTCATAGAAAAATATTATAAACATTTTAATGCTGCCGCACTTGTGGACGCGGCCAAAGATTACGAAAAGCAGTTACAAAACGGCTCAAAAATGCTGGTCTCCCTTGCCGGTGCGATGAGTACCGCTGAGTTGGGGAAGATCTTTGCTGAAATGATCCGCCAGGGAAAAGTAGATATCATTTCCTGTACCGGGGCGAACCTCGAGGAAGACGTGATGAACCTGGTGGCCCACAGCCATTATAAAAGAGTTCCGAATTATCGCGACCTCACTCCACAGGAGGAATGGGATCTTTTGGAAAAAGGTCTCAACCGCGTGACAGATACCTGTATCCCTGAGGAAGAAGCTTTCCGAAGAATCCAGGAGCATATCTTTAAAATATGGAAGGAAGCCGAGGAAAAAGGGGAACGCTACCTGCCTCACGAATATATTTACAAACTGCTTTTAAGCGGAGTGCTGGAGGAATATTACGAGATCGATCTGAAAGATTCCTGGATGTACGCAGCCGCGGAAAAGAATCTGCCCATGGTCGTTCCCGGATGGGAAGACAGTACATTAGGGAATATCTTCGCTTCTTACTGTATAAAGGGAGAACTGAAAACCAGCACCATGAAATCGGGAATCGAATACATGACTTTCCTTGCCGACTGGTATACCGATAATTCTGAAAACGGAATCGGGTTCTTCCAGATCGGTGGCGGGATTGCCGGAGATTTTCCTATTTGTGTCGTACCGATGCTGTACCAGGATCTGGAAAGGACCGACACTCCATTCTGGAGTTATTTCTGCCAGATCTCAGATTCTACCACGAGTTACGGATCTTATTCCGGCGCTGTACCTAATGAAAAGATCACCTGGGGAAAACTGGATATCAAAACACCAAAACATATTATCGAAAGTGACGCTACCATCGTGGCTCCACTGATCTTTGCATATCTGCTGGATATGTAATTTTACAGACCTTGCAGGTTTTAAGAACCTGCAAGGTCTCCAAACTTCTGTAAAGATCTCACAGGTCCCGATAGCTATACGGGATAAAAATCTGTGAGGTCTTTTTATTGAACCCGTCTGTATTTCTTCTCAATAAATATTTCATATCCTAAAAAGCCAAAAACTATAAGGTATTCCAGCGCCACCAGCCACAGGTTTTCATCAAAGGTGGTGTTAGAATAGGCAAAATAGCTTAGGATAACCGCTGCCGACCAGACGATCATATACCTAAATTTTGTAACGATGCTCAGCATAAGCGGAATCATGAGATACCACGGGTGAACGGTCGTGGAAAGAAAAAGATAAAAGCTCACCGCGAAAAGCATATTTTCGATAAGCTGTCGAAGTGTATTATTTTTTCTGAAAAAGCTCAGAAAAAGTATAAAAGCAAAGCTGATGAGTGGCAGGATCTTTCCGGCAGTTTCAATAATATTATAGCCCTTGATCTGAAAACCTATCCACCTAACCAGGTAATAAATACTGGCATTGAACTCGAATTTACCAAACCAGAGACCGACGCTATTTATAAAATTCGAGACCACTCCCGAAGAATAAAAAGGAATAAAGCTAAGCAACACAGTCAATCCCACAAGAAGGTAGTAAAACTGCAGGTTTACAAGATTGGAGTTTTTTCGGAAGTATTTATAAAACAGGGGCAAAAACAGGAGTGGCAGTAATTTAACCGAAACTGCCAACCCAAAAAAAACAGCTGAAAAAAACCATTTTCGGCGATGGAGCAAAAACAGGGAAACTACCAGGAAGAAAACCATAAGACCTTCAAAATGGAGATTTCCGGTGAGTTCTATGATCACAAACGGATTCAGTAGAAACCAGAAAATACGGTATTCCGGAAGCTTCAGATCCTTCAATAATTTTGAGCCAAAATAAAGTGTTCCCAGATCGGCAAGAATCAGAAATAATCGCATGCACATCACCGCACCCAGAATATTTCCGGGAAATAAGAAACCGCTAATAGCAAAAATCAGCTGGCTCAGCGGCGGATAATTTGAAAAATGTCCGGTACTGAGATTCCCCATTCCGTTTAGAAGCTGAGGCGCCTGCTGAATATGAAAATCGGGGTTTCCAAAGAGTTCCCGGGGAATATAACCGAAAGGATTCCACCCCGCGGCGATAAGCCTACCATCCCAGATAAAGCGGTAAAAATCCTGCGAAAGATTAGGTAAACTGAAGAGGAACAACAAGCGATAAGCCAGCGCCAGGGCGGCAAGGATCCAAAAATTATGTTTTTGCATTTTAATGAACCGAAAACTCAGGAAAAAAAGGCCCAGGTAAAGACCTGCAAGTTTTATAAAATCGGTACGATCGAGGTCATAAGCGAAAGAAAGGTAAAAAGCCGCGCAGCTGAGAGCAAAAATGATGGGGATCTTATAAAGTTTCAGTGTTCGGAAATCCATAAAAGAGCAAAGGGCTTTCCGGCTAAGTTAATCAAACTTCAGGTTTCAGGCTTTTGAAAACGACAAATCCGAAACCTGAGAACAGCATCAGGTGGAATAAAAGCAGCCCGTAATCGTTTAGAAGAAAAGCGCTGAAAATACCAAAACCGAAATACAGGAAAAGTAAAATTTCAAAAAGGAGATTTGCAGAAAAATGATTTTTCAGATATAGATTTCCCTTCCACGAATCTGCAATCGAGCTGACATTGAATTTAGGCGTACGAATAAATTCTGATCTTTTCCCGAAATGCCCTTCCAGAACCGCGATGGAATTATGAACCGAAAAGCCCATGGCTACCGAGAAAAACGTAAAAAACATCCCGATATATCGAATAAAATTCCTGAAGCCCTTTCCATGTATTTTCGCATAGGCAACATAATAGCAGCCAAAAAATATGACCGTACTTATCGCGAAAAATGCAAGTAAATTAAAATACCATTCAAAACGAGGATCGGTATTCTGAATATACAACACGGGAATACTCAAAACAGCGATCAATAATACAATCATAAACATGCTGGAATTAAGCAGGTGAAAGAACCCGTGGAATTTCGTGCTGAAAGAAACCGAAGGATCATTAAAGAGCTTCTGGTAATTTTTCCTGAAATTCTCGGCGGCTCCCTTGTTCCAGCGAAACTGCTGGCTTCGGGCCGCACTGATCACCACCGGAAGTTCGGCGGGAGTCTCCACATTTTCGAGATATTTGAACTCCCATTTTTTCATCTGGGCACGATAGCTCAGGTCAAGGTCTTCGGTAAGCGTATCGCCGCTCCAATTTCCCGCATCGAGGATGCATTCCTTTCTCCAGATTCCGGCGGTACCGTTGAAATTGATAAAATTCCGACCGAAATTTCGACCGGTCTGCTCCAGAATAAAATGAAAATCCAGCGCAAAAGCCTGAATTTTTGTGAGTAAAGAATAATCGCGATTCAGGTGTCCCCAGCGAGTCTGCACCACTCCTATCTTTTCATTCTTGAAATATGGAACCGTTTTCAAAAGCCAGTCAGGGCCGGGCATAAAATCAGAATCGAAGACCGCAATAAATTCACCTTTTGCAATTTTCAAACCTTCTTTTAAAGCTCCTGCTTTAAAACCCTCACGGTTTTTTCTGACGATATGTATGATATCAAAACCCTGCTTGGAAAGTTGTTCAATTATTTCTGAAGTTTTCTCCAGCGAATGATCGGTAGAATCGTCCAGCACCTGGATTTCAAGTTTTTCCCGGGGATATTTCAGCTTTACGATATTCTTCAGAAGGCGTTCCACCACATAATATTCATTAAAAAGCGGCAGCTGAACGGTAATAAACGGAAAATCATCTGCGGCTTCAAAATCGAATTTTTCAGACTTATCGGTAGTTTTTTTTGCCTTCAGGTAATTCAGCAACAACTGAAGCTGGGAGAGGCTGTATATAAAAATAACGAGTAATGCCAGTGTGTAGAGTATGATTACCGTTATGTTTATCATTTAAAACTGTATTTAAAAATCCAACCGAGAATTTTAACTCCTGCAAAGATAGCACCTTTGAGCGTTCCCGAAACTTTTGAAAAACCAATCCGGTTTCGGTAATGCACCGGCACCTCGGTATACCTTAGCTTTTGTCGTAAAGCCTTGAGTTGCATTTCAACCGTCCACCCATAAGTTTTGTCCTGCATCTTCAATTGCAGCAATTTCTCATATTTTATAGCGCGGAAAGGTCCAAGATCAGTGAAATTAGAATTAAAAAAAAATCTCATCAAAGTCGTCGCCAGCCAGTTTCCGAAGATCTGCGGAAAGGTCATTGATCCTTTTTCCCTCCATTTCTTTACTCTCGCACCTACCACAAAATCGTAATTTTCTCCAGTAATTGGATGAATTATTAAATCCATTTCCTTAGGAAAATCGGAATAATCGCCGTCAAGAAAAACGATGATCTCGGGTTTTGGATTTTGTGAGGCGATATAATTCATTCCCTTAAGACAGGCATAACCGTAACCTTTCTCATTTTCGATCAATACGGTGGCCCCGGCTGCAGCTGCATTCGCTTCGGTTTCATCAGTAGAATGGTTGCTTACCACAATGACCTCAGCTACATAATCAGGGATTTCTTTAATGACTAAGGCTATGGAATCGGCTTCGTTATGAGCGGGAATAATGACCTTGATAAGGGGAGTCATTCAATTTTTTTTGCGCAAGTTAAGATTTAGCTTCAGATTACTCGCTCTTGTGCTTGATTAAATCAAGAAGATCCATATCGTCACCCATCACCGGGTCCTCTTTTTTCATCCGGTTATTTCGCGGACCATTTTCCAGTTTCAGCACGCCCACGCGGACAAACGGCGGAACAAATTCCGCAGCCCACACAACTGGAGCGAACAATATTTTCACCTTTCTGTGCATAAGCCCGCACATCTATCCCCATCTCGCAGTAAACCGAACAATTCCCACACGAAATACACTGACCGCCATTGGTGGTGATTCTGAATTTGGAAAAAAGCCGCTGCTGCATTCCCAAAATGGCGGCCATGGGACACCCGTAACGACACCATACACGACTTCCGAAAATAGGATAAAAACCGACGCCAATCACTCCTGAAAAAACAGCTCCGATAAGGAACCCATACCATTCCCGGAGCTGATAGCCGGGAAAAAAGAAGATATTTCCGTTATAACTGAAATAGTTAATGGCGATTATTCCAAGAATAACCGCGAGATAAATAATAGCCCCACGTTTTGCATCTTTTGCCAGTTCTTCCCTTTTAAATATCATGATCAGGGCGAAAACTGTAGTTAGTATTAACACACAAAGCCAAAGAAAAACACCTTTAGTCAGCCAATATTGATCAGGGTTTTCTCCCAAAAACGAATATACCACCCCAATGGTCATCACCGTCACAAAAACCAGGACGCTATGAATCACCCAACGCTCCACCTTCCACGCGAAAAGGGATTTATCGGAAAGATGCCGGTAAGGATCGCCGGCGGTTTCGGCAAGTCCACCGCAACCGCACACCCAGGAACAATACCAGCGTTTTCCGTATTTGTATGTCAGAATAGGAGTTATCACAAAAATTGCAAGCAACCCGAAAATGAGCATAAACATCCCCAGGTTTCCGGCAGATAAAAACTCCTGAATGCGATAACCGGCAAAAAGATCATAATTGAGCGGCCAGATATTCTTAAAATCGTAATATGGCTCATTGAGACGAATCAGGATTTCCGGGATCAGAAAAGCAAAACCCAGCTGGAAAAACATTACCGAAAAGGTGCGGATGATCTCATAGCGATTGTGCCGGTATTTCAGAATGAATTTATAACCGAAAATAAGAATAGCGAGCGTGTAAAGTGTGCCATAAACAAACCACTGACTCGCCGGGCCTCCATTGATAAGTCGGCTCAAAGGATCGAAAAAGGCTATTAAACCCGTGTTTTCCCCATTGGGATTCAAGCCGAGATATTGAGGAAACCAGTAAAGCACGATATAAAAAAGGCTGAGAACAATTCCGGTAATCCAGCCCAATGTCCCCCGGGCAGTCATAGAACGGAACCAGACACCGTCATTTTTGATTCCGGCATGTTTTCCTAAATAAGCTTTGGAAGCGAAAACTATAACTCCCAGGCCAATAAGCCCGAGAGAAAGAGCCAGAAAAAATTCTTTATGCGGAAAATTCACGTTAAACACCGCCAGCACCAGCAGAAATAATCCGGACATGCCAACGGCTACCGACAGTTTCTGAACGACATCCATACTCCCCGGCACATCGCCTGTCATCGCCATATTATGTTGAATTTTGCTCATAAAATTTAATTTTAGACCTCACAGGTTTTGGAAACCTTGCAGGTCTAGGTAATAAGATTGCTTTTAAAACTTCTAAAAATTTCCTTCTCATGCCGATCATAGAATTCCGGATCGAAATTGGCAGATTTCAGGTTTTCCAGCACAAATTCAATGCTTTTATTTTCATTTAACCAGTGATCAAATATTTCGTGCCGCATTCTTATCCCAAAAGTATTTATACCGAGAAAACGTTGACTTTCGGCATTAAAAGCAATCGTAACAGCTTTAGTACCGCTTTTATGCTCCCAGTGCAAATGATCTTCGGCTGATCCCGGGTCGGCGCTTATCCAGCCATAAGTCTGATATTCAATGTCAAAAAATTTAGCCGAATTGAACCAGTTTCCCGGTTTATAGGAAGTTTTATTACCGGTAATAGTCTCTGCAACGGTTTCACCCATGATGCGACCGGTATACCAGACCGCCTCAACCGATTTTCGGTTTCCGGGAGCTTTCCTTTGCTGGGCGCAGTCACCAATCGCGTAAACACCCGGAATATTGGTTTCCAGGTATTCATTGACAAGAATGCCAAGATTGGTTTCCAGTTCGGTATCTTTCAAAAAAGAAATCTTTGGCCGCACACCGGCGCATAAGCCCACCAGCTGACATTCGATCTCCTCTCCATCTTTTGTCCTTACCGCTCGTGCCTTTCCGCTTTCATCGGAAAGGATCTCATCGAGTTCGGTTTCATGCCTCACCTCTACTCCATGCGATCGAATATGAGCGGAAATAAATTTCGCATCTTCCAGCGGAAGTACATTTTGCCAGAAAGCCTTTTCGCGAACCAGCAGGGTTACCTCGATATTTCGTGTTTTAAGCATTTCGGCGAGCTCAACGCCAATAAGTCCGCCACCTAAGATTACTGCCTTTTTGCAGTTTTTGGTATTTTTTTCCAGCAGTTCCAGGTCCTGCTTGGTAATTAGCCCCTGAACGCCCTCCAAATCCTGACCTTTCCAGCCAAATCTGTTATGAACCGATCCGGTAGCGAGGATCAGCTTATCATATTCCATATTCCCGCCTTCGCTGAAGATGAGCCTTTTTTCCTCAAAATCGATCTTTTCAACCCAGGCTTCTTTAAGATTTATCCTGTTCTTTTCCCAGAACCAGTCTTCGTAAGGTTTTAGATGGCTCCATTTCATATGTCCCATATAGACATACATCAGGGCTGTGCGGGAGAAAAAATATTTGTTTTCACCCGAAATTACCGTGATCTTATGGTCGGAATTCTTGCGGATATGACGAGCCGCGGTAATGCCAGAAATTCCATTTCCAATTATCACGATATGCTCCATTAATTTTTCCTAATTTGGTAACGAATGTGTAAAGTAAAGTACGTAGAAATTACACAGATCGCCAACTAAACCTCTAATTTATGAATTGTTGATGAGCAAGGCATTTTCTTTTTCAATCTCTTTCCTTGTCGCAGGTTTACTAATTGTACTTTTTTCCTGCCAGGCCACCAGTTTTTCAAATAAAAAGATCAACGGCATCAGCCTGGAAGCTTCCAGAGATAGCCTGACGGAAAAAACCATTTCCTCTATCGAGGGAGTAAATGCAAATGCAGTAGCATTGATGCCTTACGCCTTTCTAAGAATAGAAGAGAAACCGCAGCTTTTATTTGATATGGAAAGGCAATGGTTTGGAGAAAGTGCCGAAGGTATTGAGCAGGCTGTGAAAAAGCTGCATAAGCGTGGGCTGACAGTAATGATCAAACCTCAGCTCTGGATTCGGGGTAAATTCACGGGAGATCTCGATTTTGAAAAAGAAGAAAACTGGCAGAAATTCGAAGGTGAATACCGTGAGTACATTCTTCTTTTTACCGGAATTGCTGCCGAAAATGAGGTGGAAATTCTTTGCCTGGGCACCGAACTTTTTAATTTTGTGCAGGAACGTCCGCAATTCTGGAAAAAACTGATCGGGGAAATAAGAGAAAATTATAAAGGCAAACTGGTTTATGCCGAAAACTGGGATAAGGTGGGCCAGGTTACAATCTGGGAAGACCTCGATTTTATAGGTGTGGACGCCTACTTTCCCATCAGCGATGAAATTTCTCCCAGTAATTCTGAGATTGCTACAGGATGGAATCGCTACAAGGATCTGCTGGAAAACCTCTCCCAAAAATATCAAAAACAAGTTCTTTTTACCGAATATGGCTATCGAAGCAGTGATTATGCATTGAAAGAACCTTGGAATTCTGAAAGAAAAAATACCGCCCCAAATCATCATCTGCAGGCGCAGGCTTATCAAGTGCTTTATGAAGATATTTGGACTGAAAACTGGCTGGCTGGCGGATTTCTATGGAAATGGCACCAGCAAGAAAATGCCGGCGGGATTGAAAATGACCGGTTTACACCTCAGAATAAACCCGCAGAAAAAGTAATTCAGAAATACTATGGAAAATTCAGGAATTAAGGCGCTTGTAGTAATGGCTGTAGAGTTCTTCTGCGCTGGCGCCAAAACGTCTTTTCCAGTGAATCTGGGCAAACAGAAGCTGAGCCTTCCAAATTCCTGTTTTTTCGTAGAGGCGGGCCGAAGTGGTTAGCCATTTTTTGATCACTACAAACTCCTGTTTTTGATAGAGGAGTTTAATGAGCTCATTATCTTCATAAATCCTATACGATTCGTCAAAACCACCTGTTTCCTCAAAAAGTTTTTTCTCAATAAAAAGTGACTGATCACCGCCGCGGCAGGAAATATGATTGAATTTGGTGAATTGCGACATCAGGCGAAGCGACCAGTGGTCATTATCAAACTTCATCTGAAAACAGCCTGCTTTATTCCCTTTTTCAATCTCCTTCAGAATAAGTTTATCAAAATTTTCAGGCGGAAAGCTATCCGCGTGCAGAAAATATAAGATCGCAGATCGGGCATTTTTGGCTCCGGTGTTCATCTGAACCGCTCTTCCTTTTTCAGAATCTATCAATCGGACTTCAGAAGAAATAAAAGCAATCTCACGGGTTTTATCTTTACTTCCCCCATCTACAACGATTATTTCAGAAACAAAGCCCGCGGAAACCTTTTCCAGGTGCCGAAGCAGCAACGGCAAAAACTTTTCTTCATTATAGACGGGAATGATAATGCTGATCATTATTTCTGCTCATTCAGATTCCAGTCATAATTTTTATACCCAAGCTTTGCGTTTGGTTCCAGTTTGGTATCAGAATACTGGTTGATGTATTCTACAAGAGTTTTTCCATGAATGGTAAAGTCATCTTCATACCAGTCGAAGATTCGGGAGAGCTTTGCTGAATTAGAGGAAATCTCATTCTTATCAGAATTGACAAACTCCCTGGCTGCTTTATCCAGTTGTTCATCAATATTATCGGCTGTATAGGCTTCGTTCATCAGTTTTGGGCAGGAAACTGAAGCGCAATTGATGGCAAAATGGATGCGTGGTTCATTCATTTTTCTGAGCAGGCTGTTCTCAATTCCACCAAGAGAAATATTTGTATCTCCTACTTTCACAAAAGCTTTGGTCCATGCGCCATGGATATCCTGGATACTCTCCACCGGATAATTCCGCAGAATCAGATCTAGGGTATAGGCATTATAAAGATTGATGTAATAAGCGAGTAATTCGGCCTGGCTCCATTTCTCCGAAGGATTCTGAGAAGACAGTGTCTCCAGGTATTTATCGAGCCTGTCCCGATCTTTCTGAAAAGCCTTATAATCTACAAAACCTTCTTCATTTACATTTTCCTGAAGAAGTTCAGTCCAGAGGCTGTGATCAACCTGTTTTTGTGTGGAATTCTGAAGTTCATTCTGCACTTCCGGGTTTGGCAGTCCCTTGCTATTGAAGCCGGCACTTGAAATGAGATTGCAGGAACCGAACATAAATCCGGAGAACAATATGCTCATACTTAAAATAAACTTCTTCATAATTACGGTTTTAACAGCAGCCACCGCCATCGTAGTGGAAGGTAGATTCACTTATATAAATATCGTCCCTCCCTAAAGCCACCAGTGCAGCAGCAGTTTTATCACATATCGCCAGCGGCTGATTCTTTAATAAAACATGCCCCTTGGCATCATCAAAATAATCATTTTCGCCGTAATAGATCGCGGCCTTCCCTGTAAAGATACAGGGGCCGTCATCGGGCATGGGATCTTTGATCGCAGCAACTTCCACCGATTCAATGTATATGAGTTCTTCGGTCGGATAGTTTTTTGTGTCAAGAATCCGGTAAGGTTTCCTCGCCCTGATTTCAATGGTTCCAAAACCAACATCGGTAAGGGCTTTTACATATTCCGATAGAGGTAAACTCCCGCTAAGACACAGGGCTCGCAGCCTGTCGTCATTCCGCAGCTCCTCATTCATCTTCTGTTCACAGATGGGATCGCTCATAACAAGACGGCCATGAGGTTTGAGCACCCGGTACATTTCTTTTAAAGCCTTTGTGAGCTCTTCGGTTTTAAAAATATTGAAGAGACAATTCTGAGCCGCGACATCGATAGAATTATCTTCTACGGGAAGACTGGTGGCGTCTCCTTTTTTTAATTCTACAAATTCAGATTTGAACCATGGGTTCTGTTTCTCGGCTTCCTTAAAATTTTCACGCGAAGCTTCGAGCATTTCATCCACTACATCAACCCCTACCACGCCGGCTTTTTTCCGGGAGAAATAGGCAAACTGGAGAAGTTCCATTCCTCCGCCTACCCCTACATAGAGGGTTCGCGGGTTATTGGTGAGATCACGGGCATGTACCGTGCTGCCACAGCCGTAATTCATCTCCTGCATGATGCGCGGAATTTTGAGGCCCGGTAATTCCCAAACGGGATTGGTGGTACAGCAAAGTCCCACATCGGGAGTCAGCGCCGCGTCTTTATAGACCTGTCTTGTAGTTTCTAGATAACTCATTCTTATAGTTTCTGAAGTAATTCTTTGAATAATTTCACCATATTCGGTTCAGCTTTTGCCGCCATCGCCAGAATTTCCTGAATATCCACTTTTTTCAGATTATCAGGGTCACCCTCATCGGTGATCACCGAAATGGCCGAAACCGGAATTTGAAGATGATTGGCCACAATCACTTCGGGAACCGTACTCATTCCCACGGCGTCGGCACCGATGATCTTCAGGTAGCGATATTCGGCGCGTGTTTCCAGCTGGGGGCCCAATACTGAGGCATAGACGCCTTTATGTAATTTGACATTCAGTTTTTTAGCTGAATCCTCGAAAAGATCGTTCATTTCAAGATCATAAGGCTGGCTCATATCTACAAAACGTTCCCCGAGACGTTCAACGCCGTGAAATGCTAAAGGCGAACCACCCTGCAGGTTGATGTGATCTTCGATCAGCATGAGTTCTCCTTTTTTAAAGTCAAGATTTATAGAGCCGGAAGCATTTGAAACCAGCAGCCTTTTGATCCCCAGCCTTTTCATCACGCGCACCGGATAAGTCACATCAAAAAGACTGTAACCTTCGTAAAGGTGAAAACGGCCCTGCATCACCACCACCTTTCTCCCTTCCAGTGTTCCGAAAAGGAGCTTTCCTTTATGAAATTCCACGGTAGCAGTAGGGAAATAAGGGATATGGTTATAACTCGTTTCCACTTCAATCTGTACATCATCGAGCAATTTCCCGAGCCCGGTGCCAAGGATAATGCCTACTTCGGGTTCTCCAAAGCCACGGCTTTTAAGGTATTCTACCGATTCATCAATACGGTCAGTCATTAGCTATTATTTTTTGAAAAGCGGGTATTCCTTTTATATCTTCCAGCACATCAATATCTTTTCGCTGCGGAAGGATTTTTACTTTGTGAGCCTTGAGATCATTCAGGGTATCATTGAAGACAGAAGGAGTGCTCCACTTTTTATTTTTAAACACATCCGAATTTAAGGAATTCATACCTAAAAGATAGTAACCGCCATCAGAAGCAGGACCTATCACAAAATCATTTTTATTCAAACTATTGAAAGCCATTTCGATATCTTCGGTTTGAATATTATAAATGTCGGTCCCGATAATTACAATTCTACGGTAACCTTCTTCAAAACCATTTTTAAAGGCATTCAACATTCTCTCGCCGAGATCATTCCCAAATTGCTTCTTTTTTAGATAAGATTTGCTTTCCCAAAGGTCATTTTTGGCTATTTCGCCGGCATAATACACCTGTTTCGCGAATTCTAGGGGAGCCGTAATTTTCCTTGAATGTTCCAGTAATATTTTATAGATTTTCAGGGCTTTTTCATTACCAATATCTTTTGCCAGCCGTGTTTTTACCTTTCCCGGCTCCGGAGTTTTGGTGAAAATGATAAGCAGGTTTTCATTTTTCATCTAATAAACCTTTTCTCCATTTTTTAGATATTTCGCCCATTTTTCAGAATAGGCATGTACTTTTTCGGTTTCCCTTCCGTATTCGTCATAAACGGAATAACCTTTATTCTTCCACTGGAAAATTCCGCCATAGAGATTCCATACCTTCTCAAAACCTGCTTTTTTAAGTTTCGCGGCAATATCTCCAGAACGAATCCCGAGGGAACAATAGACGATGATTTCAGCATTTTTAGAAATCTTTTTCATCGAATCCAGTTGAAAATCATCGTACCCAACAAAAACGGAATTTTGAAGATGACTCACCTTAAATTCTTCCATTGACCTGGCATCAAGAACAAGAATATTCTTATGCTGCTGTTTCATTTTAAGTTCTTCCACAGAAATGTAAGGA
The DNA here is from genome assembly GCA_963741865.1 of uncultured Flavobacteriaceae bacterium. Taxonomy (GTDB): domain Bacteria; phylum Bacteroidota; class Bacteroidia; order Flavobacteriales; family Flavobacteriaceae; genus Christiangramia. Next base: position 219,602 of record CAVUJP010000017.1, on the reverse strand, counting down.
ACTTCACCAGAATCATATCGGCTCAATAAATCAGCTATAGAGGTTTGGGCTTCCATCTTTAAGGAACAAACAAAAATGAGAATGAATAGAGAAAATTTCATATTAAGCCACACTACCCTGACAACTGCTTCCTGCACCGGCCGTACAGCCGTAGCAATGCTGTGAAATCAAGATCTCTCGATCGTTCAGTACATCTTCATTATACTCGCTGATATGTTTTACCCTGCTGTTCACTTTGAGACCAAGCATCTGGTTAAAGTCACAGTCATACAGCCAACCGTCCCAGCTTACTGAAATTGTATTGGTGCACATCACATTTTCCACGGCAGCAGGATTGTAGGCTTCTACCAGGGCATACATATAATCCTCATAATTTTCGGAAGCGATAAGATATTCCAAAAATCGGCTGATTGGCAGGTTCGTAATGGCAAAAAGATCATTAAAATCAATATCGAAATCTTCTTTTAAAGCTTTTTTGAAGTCCCTTTCCATAGCTTCCTGATTTGTGGGAAGAAAAGCACCTGCCGGGTTATACACGAGGTCCAGTTTCAAACCGGTAGTTCCCTGCGCATAGCCTGCTTCATTTAACAATTGAAGAGCTTTGATAGACTTATCAAAAACTCCTTCCCCTCGCTGCCTGTCGGTTTTCTCTCGTTTATAAAAAGGAAGAGAAGAAACCACATGTACATTATATTTTTTGAAGAATTCGGGAAGATCGTGATATTTCTTGTTAGCCAGAATAATGGTAAGATTGGAACGGACGATAAAATCTCGAATCCCCGCCTTTGAAGCTTCTTCCACGAACCATCTGAAATTAGGATTCATTTCGGGAGCCCCTCCGGTAAGGTCCAAAGTGTGCGCGCCGGTATTTTTTATTACCTCCAGACATTGCTCCATGGTTTCCCTGGTCATGATCTCCTTCCGGTCGGGACCCGCATCTACATGGCAGTGGGAACAAACCTGATTACACATATAACCAAGATTGATCTGCAGGATTTCCAGTTTTTTAGGCTTCAGGGGAAAATTCCCCGATTCGGCAATTTTATCTTTAAATGTCGGTAATTCTCCCTCTTTGAAAATTCCGTTATTTAAAAATTCCAGTTGTTTTTCGGGTTTTGAAAGATCTTTTTTTCGTGCTTTAAGTGATTTTCCCAACATAAAAAAATTGTTCGTACTTTGAATTAGTAAAGGCCGAAGCCAAAAACTTACATACTAAGCTTCTTATATTTATTCATCATTTGCACCCCATGCACCAGGGTGGCCCCACTTTCTATGGCTGCACCGGCATGAACGGCTTCCATCATTTCTTCTTTGGTGATCCCTCTTTGCAATCCATCCTTGGTATAAGCATCGATGCAATAAGGGCATTTCACCACATGGGATACGGCAAGTGCGATCAATGATTTTTCGCGGGCCGAAAGAGCTCCTTCTTCAAAGACTTTTCCGTAGTAATCAAAGAACTTTTTTCCAAGTTCTTCACTCCATTCCGTTATTTCACCAAATTTTCTAAGATCGGCGGGATCATAATAATTTTTAGACATGATATTTTTTTCTGAAGTACAACATTAATATTTACGAAATTTTTTCTCAGTCAGATTTTTTAGTCTGCCTGTCTCTATATTCCGGCTGAAATTAGGAAAAAAGAAAGCCCTGGGAAAGCAACTTAAAGAATTAACATTCGTCCAAATAATAGTTGTACAGGCCAAAACCTGCTTAAAACGGGGGATTTTGCCCATCTTACTATGCTACTTATGACGTTTTTCGCACTACAATTAGCTCAATCGGTGATATATTATATAACAATTCTTAATCTTTTCCTACAAATTTTAATTTTGCAGCGGTATTTTTTAAAAAAAATCTGTTAAAACGTGTACCTTTAATATACGTTTTTCATCCTAAGCAGCTTATGAGAATCGACGTAAAAACTTTACCCGTAAACGAAATTCTTGAAGACATCGCCCAGTCTCTTAATACGGAAGTAAATGACAAGAGTGGCGAAATGTCCATTACTATCCCTTCAGAAGTCGGAGAGGGGTATATAAGAGGCATCAGTTTCGATACGGGAATGGGTTACGTAACTTATAACTGTAAATTCTACGAAGATGTGGAAATTCATTTTTCACTCAATACCGTCCACCCGTTAAAATTTATTTTCTGTTCCGAAGGAAGCGTGGGACATTCCTTTCAGAAAAGCGAGGAGGTCAACACCATAGACACTTACCAGAACATTGTGGTGAGCAGTCAGGGTTATAATGGGCACATCCTGTATTTTAAGAAAGATGTTTCAACCCATGTCTCAAGCCTCGAGATCATTCGCTCTATTTTCACTCATCGCTCCAACTACGATTTTAAAGATCTCGATCCAACCCTGAAAGAGCTTTTTAAAGATGCTGTTTCCCAGAGACAATTCTTTTACCAGGGAAATTACAGCATCAGGGCTGCCGATTTGATGGAAGACATCAACACTAAAGAATATACGGGCTTTCTACGAAATCTTTTTCTTGAGGGAAAAGCCTTTGAGATGCTGGTGATCCAGATCGCCCAGTATGAAGATGATGAAAATGGGGAAAATCTTCCGAAGATCCTCAGGAAATCTGATATTCAGAAGGTCGATTATGTGGCAAAACGCATCCAGGGAGACCTTAGCACCAATCCTACCGTAGAATCGCTGGCCAAAGAAGCGGGTACCAATGTGAATAAACTTCAGGAAGGTTTTAAATATGTCTATAACCTCACCGTAAATAAGTACATGCAGCACGTGAAACTGGAAGCTGCAAAAGATATGCTGAAGCTTTCTGAAAACAACATATCTGAAATCGTAACCGCCATCGGCCTGAACAACCGCAGTTATTTTTCTAAGATCTTTAAAGAAAAATATGGTGTTTCCCCAAAATATTTCCTGAAAGCAAGAAAAAATCAGAAAGAAGAAGAGGAAACCGAAGAATAACTAACCGGTCACCGTTCCAAATTTCGCAGGAATGACCTGCGGATCGAAATTCCACAACCATGGAAGCACGAAGTAAACTACCAGGCTTACGATAATGATCGAAATAATGTTCATCCAGAAACCGCTTTTGATCATATCGGGAATGTGCAGGTACCCCGAACCGAAAACCACGGCATTCGGCGGTGTCGCCACCGGAAGCATAAAGGCACAGGAAGCGGCCAGAGTCGCTCCTACCAGCAGATAATAGGGATGAAGCCCCATAGCGATGGCCATAGGGGCCAGAATAGGCAACAGCATGGCGGTTGTAGCCAGATTTGAAGTAACTTCGGTAAGGAAATTTACCGCGGCAATGAGTACGATCACCAAAATGAATAATGGCAGGTTTTCAAGGCTGGTAAGCTGCTGACCAATCCAGGCCGCAAGGCCAGAGTCACTAAATCCAGTGGCAAGAGCCATTCCCCCGCCAAAAAGAATAATGATTCCCCAGGGAATTTTCACTGCTTCTTCCCAGGTGATCAGTTTTTGACCTGCTTCACCTGCAGGAACTACAAATAAAACGATCGCTGCAGCGATGGCGATAATGGTATCATCGATAAATGGAAAATAAGGCTGCAGCAAAAAGCTTCGGCTTATCCAGCAAAAAGCGGTCAGTGCAAAAACAATTAAAACCCGCTTTTCGGGGGTGGTGATTTTCCCCAGTTCTTTCAAAAGTCTCTTTATCTCCATACGTCCGCCTGGAAATTGCTTCTGCTTAAAATGAAAAGCCTGGGAAGTGAGATACTTCCAACAAATAAAAAGCAGCAGTATCGAAATTGGCAATCCCAGCATGATCCATTTCAGAAAACTGATTTCTATCCCATAAAGTTGCTGAACAATTCCGGCGAAGACCAGGTTTGGCGGAGTTCCTATGAGCGTAGCTATCCCGCCGATGGAAGCGCTATATGCGATGGAAAGCATCAACGCTTTTCCGAAGATCCTGTTTTCATTCTGATCGGTTTCCGGATTATCCCGCAGCTGTGCAATGATCGCTGTCCCAATTGGGAGCATCATGACTGTGGTGGCGGTATTCGATATCCACATAGACAGAAAAGCCGTGGAAATCATGAATCCCAGAATGATCGATTTCACATGAGTCCCGATAATGTGAATGATGGAAAGAGCGATCCTGCGGTGAAGATTCCATTTTTCAATAGCCACTGCAAGAATAAATCCGCCCAGATAAAGAAAAACATATTTGTGACCGTAAGAAGCTGTGGTTGTTCCAATATCCACGGCACCGGTAAGTGGAAAAAGAATAATGGGCAGCAAGGCGGTCACTGCGATCGGCACCACTTCGGTCACCCACCACAATGCCATCCAAAGTGTCACACAAAGCACATCGAAGGCGGCTGCAGGCATGGAAGCGGGTTTTCCTATAAGCTGAAGGATTATAAAAAGCAACGGACCTGCTGAAAGCAGGATTCTTTGGGTTAATGGGTTCATCAAAGAATAGTTATTTCTGAACCAAGATAACCAAAATATTAGTCACCCAGAATTTGCCCGAAAGCAGGATAATTTCCGATATTTAATATTCACAATAAAGCCGCAATTATGGACCAGTTAGAAATAAGCACCAGCCTGCAGATACTAAAGCCACGGGAAAAAGTATTCGAGGCTATTGTTGACCCCGCGAAAATGTCGCATTATTTTATTGAGGAAGGAAGCAGCCGTATGGAAGCGGAGAAAACTATTCAATGGAAATTCCCCGAATTCGACGACAGTTTTACCATTGAGGTTGTAGAAACCCGGGAACCGGAGTTTATCGCTTTTAACTGGGAAGGTTCAAAAGATCAAACTCTTAAGGTGCAGATTAGTCTTGAGGAAAATAAAGGAAAAACACTGGTGAAGATCACCGAAGGAAAAATGGAAAACACCGACGAAGGTATTCTATGGTATGGGAGAAATACCGCTGGCTGGGCTAATTTTCTCGCCTGTCTTAAAGCTTATCTTGAATACGGTATCAATCTTCGAAAGGGATCCTTCGACTTTATGAAAGCTGAATAATTTTAGTGGTGGTAGTTAATTGAAAAAACCTCCCAGGTTTTGAAAACCTGGGAGGTTTGAATTCAACAAATATTTAGAAAATACCTGTTTTATTTTTGCTGTGGGCGTGCCACTACATCATTCCGGGCATTCCTCCGCCCATTCCTTGTGGCATTCCACCGCCTCCGCCTTTGTCTTCTTCGGGAAGGTCGATCAATGCACACTCGGTAGTAAGGATCATTCCGGCAACTGAAGCCGCGTTCTCAAGCGCGATTCGAGTCACTTTCTTAGGATCGATGATACCAGCTTTCATCATGTCAACAAAAGTATCGGTTTTGGCATCGTATCCAAAATCCTTGTCTCCTTCAAGCACCTTATTGATCACTACAGAACCTTCACCCCCAGCGTTTTCAACGATCGTTCTTAGCGGAGATTCAATAGCCTTTAACACGATCTGTACACCGGTAGCTTCATCGGCATTCAGGGTCTTGATCTTGCTCAATACAGCCTGCGCACGTACGAGGGCAACACCTCCACCGGCAACAATACCTTCTTCAACAGCCGCACGGGTTGCATGAAGCGCATCATCTACACGGTCTTTCTTTTCTTTCATCTCAACTTCGGAAGCTGCACCAACATAAAGTACGGCTACACCGCCGGCAAGTTTAGCGAGACGCTCCTGAAGTTTTTCTCTATCGTAATCAGAAGTGGTTGATTCGATCTGAGCCTTGATCTGATTCACTCGCTCTTTGATCACTTTATCATCTCCAGAACCGTTTACAATAGTGGTATTATCTTTATCGATAGCTACTTTTTCTGCGGTACCCAACATATCGATGGTTGCATTCTCAAGAGTGAAACCTCTTTCTTCAGAGATCACGGTACCTCCGGTAAGAATAGCGATATCTTCAAGCATAGCTTTTCTTCTGTCTCCAAATCCGGGAGCCTTCACGGCAGCAATCTTCAAAGATCCGCGAAGTTTATTTACTACAAGGGTAGCAAGTGCTTCCCCGTCAACATCTTCAGCGATGATCAATAAAGGTTTCCCAGACTGGGCCACCGGCTCCAACACAGGAAGCAGATCTTTCATTGAAGAAATCTTCTTATCATAAAGAAGAATATAAGGATCTTCAAGATCGGCAGTCATTTTTTCTGAATTGGTCACGAAGTAAGGAGAAAGATATCCTCTGTCGAACTGCATACCTTCCACTACATCAACGTAAGTTTCGGTACCTTTTGCTTCTTCAACGGTGATCACACCTTCTTTTCCTACTTTTTCGAAAGCCTGCGCGATCAAATCACCAATCATATCGTCATTATTGGCAGAAATCGCGGCTACCTGCTTGATCTTTTCTGAAGAATCTCCAACTTCCTTGGTTTGTTTTGCAAGATCGGCGGTAATAGACTCCACCGCTTTATCGATGCCGCGTTTAAGATCCATAGGATTTGCTCCTGCAGCCACGTTCTTCAGACCTTCTTTTACGATAGCCTGAGCAAGAACGGTTGCGGTAGTGGTACCATCACCGGCAAGATCATTCGTTTTGGAAGCTACTTCCTTAACCATTTGAGCGCCCATATTCTCCATGGCGTCTTTAAGTTCGATCTCTTTTGCCACGGTCACACCATCTTTAGTTACTGTTGGTGCCCCGAAAGATTTGCTGATGATCACATTACGACCTTTAGGACCCAAAGTTACCTTTACGGCATTTGCCAGAGCATCTACTCCGCGCTTAATCCCGTTACGGGCCTGAATGTCAAATTTTATATCTTTTGCCATTTTATTAAAATTTTATTTTCAGAATTCTATTGATTTCTGAAAAAGGTGGTTAATTAATTTTTTACAGAATTTTTTCCGGAAGAAATCCGGAGACATTATTTTGAAGTGAACTTATACTATCGCAAGTATATCATCTTCCCGCATGATAAGATAATCCGTACCGTCAAGCTTAAGCTCGGTACCTGCATATTTTCCGTAAAGCACCATATCACCTTCCTTAACGGTCATTTCGTGATCTTTGGTTCCTTTACCTACAGCCACCACTTTTCCTTTTTGTGGTTTTTCCTTGGCGGTTTCCGGAATGATAATACCGGAAGCAGTCTTGTTTTCAGCTGCAGCAGGTTCGATAACAACCCTGTCTGAAAGCGGTTTAATGTTTAGTCCCATTTTTTACTAATTTATTTTAGGTTAATCAATTTTTTGAATTGGTAAGGGATATTTCTAAAATTATGCCACCGGCTTTTTTCTGCCATTTACCAACAAAAAATGCCAGCTTGTCAGAAGCTGGCATTTCAATGTGAAATATTATTTGATTTTCTACTGAGCCGTGTCAGTTTGAACCGGTTGTTGCGTAGCCGTATTATTGGTTTGAGACTGGGCAGGAGTTTGTGTATTTACAGGTTGCTGGCCTTCAAAAACATCATTTTCAGCGCTGGCCGTACTGTCCATAATTGTCACATTAGACAACAGGATCAAAACCAGTAGGACCGTAGCCAGTGTCCAGGTACTTTTATCAAGGAAATCGGTGGTTTTCTTTACACCTCCCATTTGCTGGCCCCCGCCACCGAAAGAAGAAGAAAGCCCTCCTCCTTTAGGATTCTGAACCATGATCACCACCACAAGCAGAAATGCCACGATGATTATTAAAGCTAAAAATATAGTGAATGTGCTCATTCTTATTCGTTATTAGTATCTTGTAATTTCTCTATTGCCCGAATTTGGTCTGCAAAGAAACCACTTTTTTCGGGATTTTTCAAAATTAATATTTTATAAGCCTGAATGGCTTTTTTATAATTTTTCTGTTCGAGGTAAACCCTTGCCAGCGTTTCGGTCATAAGTGACTCGGGCGCAGTCAGGCCCTGCTCTGCCAGGTTGGATTTACTGCTGATCTTTGCCGGTTTTATCTTCGGATTTTTGGAAATAAACTCCTCGATAAGCTCAAATTTTCGCTGGCGATGCTCTTCAGATTCAGATTCTTTATTCTCTTCTTCCCGCTCCACGGGTTTTGCGCGGGTAAGCTTCAGCCATTCTGAAAAAGAATGTGATTCTTTTTGATCAAACTCCAAAGCGTGACCCAGAGAAAGTTCATCTTTAGAGGCTACTTCCTGTTCAGCTTCAGTCTTTTCTTCAATTTCCGATTTTTGGGGTCTTTCGAAAAGAGCTGGGTCCATCACGCGTTCAGATTCTGAACGCTTCATCTTGATCGCTTCATTGATGTCGATACTGCGTTTTCCAAAAACCTCTTCTTCCTCATAAACAGTGATCTGCTTCAGCCTTTCCTCCTGTTCCCGAATCTGCTTCGCTATCTGGTTCTGATTAAAATCACGGGAAGAGATAAAATCAAAAAGTATACTTCTGTCGGTAGTATAAGCCGCGGTCTTTTTTAAAGCCGAATTATAACTAAGCTCTTCATACTCTTTCAGCCCTTTCAGCCTAATTGCCCTGGCCGCCTGAAAATAAGGTGCTTTTATTAGAATCTTTTCCAGTTCACGAGTCTGCTCCCGGGAAATTTCTGCGGGATTTTCCAACAAATATGAAAGAGCCTTTTTATCCATTACCAGTCGGTTAAAGCTGCATTAAACACATCCTGAGTTATACGGGTGTAGATCTCATCGACAGCGGTTTCAAGATCAGAACCAATCAGTTGCTGCCTTGCGGGATAATCGTAATAAAAAGAGAATCTTTTCTCAAAATCCTTTTCCGGTTCCAGCGTGTTATAAAAACGAACATTCACGGCAATCGTGAGCCGGTTTTGTGCGGCAGTATTCTCAGCGGTTGCCGACATTGGTGAAATATAATACTGAACGATCTCTCCCTCAAATACCAGGTCTCCATTATTATTCACCAGGCTCAGACTCGTTTGATTCTGAATAAGATCCTGAAGAGAATTTGTAAAAGCCCTGTCAATTCCAGGCTCCACAAGATCAGCATTATTCTGAAAAAAATTCACCTGAAATGTTTTCGCGTCACCTACATCAGCCCCGGTAAAGGAGTAAATTCCACAGGACTGCAGAGAAAGCAGCAAAACAGAACAAAGTATTATAAAAGTTCTTTTCATGGTGGGTTTGTAGGCTTTAGGCTTCTTAGACTATATTTACTTTAAATTTACTGCTCACTGTTCACTCCTCACTACTCACTCCTATAAATTATACTGTTTGATCTTCCGGTACAGGGTTCTTTCACTAATTCCCAGCTCCTCGGCTGCAGCTTTTCGTTTTCCGTTATGACGCTCCAAAGATTTTTTGATCAGTTCCAGCTCCTTATCCTGGAGTGATAAGGTTTCTTCTTCCTGAATCTCTTCCGCGAAATAATATTTGTCTTTTTCTTCCTGTTTTTGAGACGAATTCTGCTGCGAAATTGGCAGTGCCTCCAGTCCATCCTGGTCTATATCGGCTTCATCAATATCTTCACCGCTATCCCCATAAATTTTCTGGATAAGGCCTTCATTATCATCCTGCACCTGCTTATTGTTCCCTTCCTGCATCAGTTTTAGGGTAAGCTTTTTGAGATCATTTAAATCGCCTTTCATGTCAAAAAGCACCTTATATAAAATCTCCCTTTCATTGCTAAAATCGCTTTCCTTTTTCCTTTCTGAAATCACCGCCGGCAGATTACTTCCCACATCAGGAAGATAATGTTTCAGGTTTTCGGCTGAAATAATTCTTTCCTGTTCCAGTACGGAGATCTGCTCCGCGATATTCCGCAACTGACGGATATTTCCGCCCCAGCGATAATTCTGAAGCACTCTTACCGCATCGTCTTCAAGTTTGATGGTAGGCATTTTATACTTCAGTGCAAAATCTGAAGCAAATTTCCGAAATAACAGATGTATATCTCCCTGCCGGTCCCGCAAAGGCGGTAGATTGATCTCCACAGTGCTCAGGCGATAATAAAGGTCCTCGCGAAATTTTTCCTTTTTGATCGCTTCAAACATACTAATATTAGTAGCCGCTACGATGCGAACATTGGTTTTTTGCACTTTTGAAGAACCTACCTTAATGAATTCGCCATTTTCAAGCACACGAAGCAACCTTACCTGAGTAGGCAAAGGCAGTTCGCCAACCTCATCGAGGAAAATGGTGCCGCCATCGGCAACTTCAAAATAACCACTTCGGGTTTGTGTGGCACCGGTAAAAGCTCCTTTCTCATGTCCAAAAAGTTCGCTGTCTATAGTCCCTTCCGGAATTGCTCCGCAGTTAACAGCGATATATTTCCCGTGTTTACGGTGTGAAAGCGAATGAATGATCTTGGGAATACTTTCTTTCCCCACCCCGCTTTCCCCGGTAACGAGCACCGAAATATCGGTAGGTGCAACCTGGATGGCTTTTTCAATGGCTCGATTGAGTTTTGGATCATCGCCTATAATTCCAAAACGCTGTTTTATTGCCTGGACTGATTCCATTTATAGTATTCGGTATTGAGTAATGAGTTATAAAACCCAAAACAATATTATTTATTATCACTATATCCAACGGGAGTTCCAATAAGTGTGGCGCTGGTGCAATCTTCAATCTTCACATTCACAAAATCGCCCACTTTATAGTTCTCCTTCGGAAATACCACCACGGTATTCTGAGTATTCCTGCCACTCCAGTGAGCATCAGATTTTTTTGATTCTTTTTCAATGAGCACTTCCACCGTTTTCCCAAGAAATTTCCGGGTGTTATGCCTGCTGTGCTCCTGCTGTAAATTGACAATTTCGGTGAGTCTTTTCTTTTTCACTTCTTCCGGCACATCATCTTCAAATTTTCTGGCCGCCATGGTGCCGGGTCTTTCGGAATAAGCAAACATAAACCCGAAATCGTATTTCACATATTCCATCAAAGAAAGTGTATCCTGATGATCTTCTTCAGTTTCGGTGGGGAAACCGGTGATAATATCATGAGAAATTCCGCATTCGGGAATTAATTTTCTGATATTATCGATCAGCTGAAAATATTCTTCACGGGTGTGAAGACGGTTCATTTTCTGAAGAATCCTGTCGCTTCCGCTCTGTACCGGCAGATGAATATATTTACAGATATTCCTATATTTTGCCATCACCTCGATCACATCCATAGTCATATCCTGCGGATTGGAGGTGGAAAAACGAATTCTCATTTTCGGCTGTGCCTCGGCCACAAGTTGCAAGAGCCCCGCGAAACCGGTCGCCGTGGCTTTCTGCATATCAGAAGCATCCTTGAAATCTTTCTTGAGTCCGCCGCCATACCAGAGATAGCTATCCACATTCTGGCCGAGCAGCGTCACCTCTTTATAACCTTTGGCTGCCAGGTCGTTAACTTCTTCCACGATACTCTGCGGATCACGACTCCTTTCCCTACCGCGGGTAAACGGCACCACGCAAAAAGTGCACATATTATCGCAACCGCGGGTAATAGAAACAAAGGCAGAAACGCCGTTTGACTGCAGCCTTACCGGAGAAATATCGCCGTAAGTCTCTTCTTTGCTAAGAATCACATTCACCGCATTGCGACCTTCCTCCACTTCATTGATAAGATTTGGCAGATCTTTATAAGCGTCGGGACCTACCACAAGATCGACGATCTTTTCTTCTTCCAGGAATTTATTCTTCAGTCTTTCGGCCATACAGCCAAGCACTCCCACCTTCATTCCCGGATTAATCCTTTTTACGGCATTGTATTTTTCCAGGCGCTTTCTCACCGTCTGTTCGGCTTTTTCACGAATCGAGCAGGTATTAACCAATACAAGATCGGCCTCCTCAAGATTCTGGGTGGTGTTAAATCCTTCTTTTGAAAGTATGGAAGCCACGATTTCGCTATCGCTAAAATTCATCTGGCAACCGTAACTTTCAATGAAAAGTTTACGGGTATTCTTCTCCTGCGGCTCCATGACCAGGGAATTACCCTGTTTTTTTTCATCTATAATCTTCTCCATAATTCCTTGATAACCTTTCGGTTTTTAGACTGGCAAAGATAAGGCTAAAGACATTTCTGACAAAGTGACAGAAAAATTTTTCTGCAATTAGACGCAACGTTTTTATTTCTTCTGCATCTAACAGATAACTAATCCATCAAAAATGAAAAAATCACTACTGCTATTTCTTGTGATCTTCGGCAGTTCGCTATTTTTTTCCTGCGACCGCGAAGAAGATACAGCCACTACGGTAGTGGCGATTCCGGTGACTGTATCACTGGAAACTTTTCGCGCTTCGACAAAAGTTACAGCGCCCAGGAACATCAAAGAATCAGGTAAAATCTACGCCTGGAAAAACTACATCTTCATCAATGACAAAAACGAAGGGGTTCATATCATCGACAATACCGACCATTTCAATCCAAAAAAAGTAAGTTTTCTCAAGATCCCCAGAAATACAGATATCGCCATCAAAGATGACAGGCTGTATGCTAACAATGGGATGGACCTGGTGGTTTTTGATCTTAGCGACATGAACAACATCAGGGAAATTACAAGAATTGAAGATGTTTTCCCGAATTATTACAGCTCAGCTCCGGCAGGGGCCGAATATGTTGATCTTCAGGAATTTCGATCCGCAAAAAGAGGTGATCGTGGGTTATCTGATGGAAAAAAGAAAGATAGAATACGCACCAGATGTTCAATGGCTCACTGAAGATGCGGCGGCTTACAATACAAATGGAAATGCGGGCCAGGGCGGTTCCCTGGCGAGATTCAGTATAAAAGGAGATTATTTATACGTGGCCGAGGAATCGGAACTCTCTGTATTCGATATCTCGAATCCCGAAATTACCAGCCTTCTGCATGAAGAATATGCCGGCTGGCAAATTGAGACCATCTTCAACGCCGATGACTACCTCTATCTTGGAAGTTCTACCGGAATGTATATTTACAGCATTGAGAATCCTGCTTCCCCCCGGCAGGTCTCTTATCTTCAACACGTCATGGGTTGCGATCCCGTAGTAGTTGACGGTAACTACGCCTACGTCACTATTCGTGGAGGAAACGCCTGTGGACAGGAGCAGAATATACTAGATGTAGTAGATATTTCCGATAAATCCATGCCGCAGATCGTAAACCGGTACAATATGGAAAATCCTTACGGATTAGGCGTAAAAGATAACTGGCTCTTCGTTTGTGACGGCAGTGCCGGACTAAAAGTTTATGACATTGAAAATACCCCCGACCTTAGGTTAATAGATCAATTCAGCAACATAAACACCTATGACGTTATCCCACTTGCGGATAAGCTGCTCATGGTCGGGGACAATACACTTTACCAGTATTCCTATAAAGGTAATGAGGTAAGTTTACTCAGCAGTTTTGCTTTGAATTGATTTCCTTTTGTTTGGTTTTTTTCAGAAGATCCCCGACTAGCCCCGGGGATTTTCTTATTGATCATTGCCGTAAGACTTATCGAGGAAAATATATCTCTGATCATCTTTAGCATTTTCGGCCCTGAAATTCACATCCATAATTAACACCGGCGGCGTAGCATCTGAAGCTTCTGCGGAAGGCCACTCTGGCAGATCAGCACCATTGGGATTGCCGGTTTTGATGAAATTTGCCAGGTATTGCTGAATGGTATCAGAAATTTTGAAATCGGTTTCTTTTAGATTGGGATTTTCCATTCTTCCGAGGTTCCCAAGAAAATATTCTATTTCTGAAGCATGTGCCGCACCGGCGGGTATATAATCGGGATTTGGACTTGCAGAAGGACGAATCCTGCTGAACATGTACCTGTAAACTGGCTCGTCAGAATTTTTCCTGTGCAGATCGAACCATTTCCAGGTGCTGTAAGCGATAAATCTGTCGGAAGCCAGTTGAGTGGCAGATTCTCTTATTTTTTCGATATTTCCCGAAGGATATAATTGCAATACCTCTTCGTAATTTTCAGGATAAAGTTCTTTCAGCTTGTTTTTATAATTTTCTTCGGTATATTCCTTTCCCTGCATTAAACCCTGGCCATCAACTTCTGCCGAATTCCATCCTACCAGCAGTGGGATCTGCGCCTGATCGCCATTTCTGAAAATTTCAGGTAAAGGCTTCGGAAGAAAATAATCATCGATCACCGTCGGGAAACCAAACCTTCCGGATTCCTGATAGGCTTTATAAAGTTCTTCGGCACTCAAGGCCCTCAGTTCTTCAATAGAATCGTACCCGGCTTTTTTCATAAAATCAACCCCCACTTTTTCGGCTTCTGAAAGAGAAACAGGAGCCAGGGTAGGTTTGATAGATGCTCCGCTTTCGCCCATCGCACCGGCAAGATAATCTTTAGACATAGGGGAAGCCATTTGTGCACTCACTGAGATAGAGCCGGCAGATTCCCCGCCGATAGTAATCTTTTCAGGATCACCTCCAAAATTTTCAATATTTTCTGAAACCCATTTTAAGGCGGCGTTCTGGTCAAGAAGTCCATAATTTCCTGAGGCATTATAAGGCGCTTCTTCGGAAAGTTCAGGATGGGCTAAAAATCCGAAGATATTCAGGCGATAATTCACGGTAACCACCACGATTCCCGTTTTAGCGAGAGAAGTCCCGTCATAACGTGGTTCGCCCCCACTGCCCGCAACGAAGCCGCCGCCATAGAAATATACAAGTACGGGTAAAGATTTGTTTTCGGAAGCCTCAGGAGTCCAGATATTCAGATAAAGACAGTCTTCACTGAAACCTTTGCCGCGATAGACCATATCGCCAAAAACATTGGTCTGCATGGGCGCGGGACCAAATTCGGTGGTCTTCTTTACTCCTTCCCAGTCATTCATTTCCTGTGGAGCTTTCCACCTTAGATCTCCTACCGGAGGTTTTGCATAAGGAATTCCCAGGAAAAGTTCGAGATTGCTTTCCCGGTCATGAAATCCCTGAATGGGACCATAATTGGTTTCAGCGTTAACAGCTTGTTGAGCAATCGAAGAAAGACTGCTAAAAAGAAAAAATAAGAAAAGGTATTTCAGTGAAAATTTCATTATTTAAGTTTTTAAAACACCTAAATATAACCGAAATCTTCAAATTGGGCTTTATGGGAATAAAAAACCCTTCCGGCTGGAAGGGTTTAAAGTACTATTAGAAATATTTCCTAAGCCTGGAATGGCTCGATAGAAACATATGATTTATCTCCCTGCTTTTTAGCGAATTTTACAACTCCGTCTATTTTAGCATGAAGTGTATGATCTTTTCCTGCGTATACATTATCACCCGGATGGTGAGTAAATCCACGCTGTCTTACGATTATATTTCCGGCAACGGCAGCCTGTCCGCCAAAGATTTTCACACCTAAGCGTTTGGACTCTGATTCTCTACCGTTCTTGGAACTACCAACTCCTTTTTTATGTGCCATTTTATAATGTTTTTAGTAGTTTAACTTAAGGCTTCGATTAATTCGGCCTTTTTCATTGAAGAATAACCTTCAAGCCCTCTTTCTTTAGCCATTTCCTTCAGCTCTGCCACGGTGTGCTGACTAAGATCTTTAGAGTCGTTATCGGCCTTTTTAGTTTCTTGTTTTGGAGCCTCTTTTTTTGGCTCTTCTTTCTTGGCAGAAGATTTCTTCTTTCCGTCAAGACTAATATCCTGTATAAGGATTTCGGTAAGTGACTGTCGGTGACCATTTTTAACACGGTAACCCTTACGACGTTTTTTCTTGAAAACGATCACTTTATCACCTTTCAGGTGGCGGTTGATTTTTGCTCCAACCAAAGCACCATCTATAGCCGGGGCGCCAACGGTAATACTGTCACCATCTGCGGTAAGAAGAACTTTGTCAAAAGAAACACTGTCTCCTTCTTCTCCTTCCAAACGATGTACAAATACCTTCTGGTCTTTTGCAACTTTGAATTGCTGCCCTGCTATCTCTACAATTGCGTACATAGCGTATAATTAATTAAATGATTTTCAATAATCTGCAGCCGCGTTTTCACGCAAGCGGGTGCAAATATACTTCTATTTAATTAATTGGCAAAGGTTTTTTATTTTTTCAAGGCCAGCTTCTCAGGTATGTTTCTTCCCTTCTTTGGTATTCCAGCTATCCTTATAAAGCTGCATATAGGCCAGAGAAAGAACAATACTGGTTGAAGACCCCATAAATGCAACGGTAACCAGAACACTAGCTATACCGGTACTATAAAAAGTTGACCACATGGAGATAAGCTGATCCAGGAAATCCGGATTGAATTCGGTGGCATAAAAAGCAAAAAATATAACGAAAATAAGGGTTGCATTCATTCCGGTTAGAAAAACTGCTGAAAAGCCTTTCTGATATTTGAATTTATTTCCTTTACTTTTCCTATAAGCTTTTAGAGCCATGAATAAACCCACAGCCATTATCACCCCATTAAAAACACTATACACCGGGTTAATATGAAGGCCAAAGATCGATAAGATGAGAAAATATGCAATTAAGGCAATAGCAACTCCAATACCGTATAGAATGGGAATTTTTAAATTTATCATAGTCCGCAGGTTTTAATAGTAAATTTCTAAAAAAAGAGACGGTTTTTGCCTTAATAGCTTGTTAATTTTAACACATTTGCCATTATCTGACGTATTTAAGGCTTTATTTGTAACTTAAAGCTTCTACGCTATACAAACAAATACAATTTACTTTAAACTTTGAAAAACTTTAAAATGATGAACAAATTTAAACTATTGTTCTGCCTTTTATTCGTTGGAATAACCGGCTTTGCTCAGGAAGTTGATTTTACTGAGTATGATCTAGACAATGGCCTGCACGTGATCCTGCACCAGGATAATACCGCCCCGGTAGTCTCAACCTCTGTAATGTACCATGTTGGAGGAAAAGATCTAAAAAATGGGAAGACGGGTTTCGCTCACTTTTTTGAACACCTGCTATTTGAAGGGACTGAGAATATTAAAAAGGGGGATTTTATGAAGATCATCAGTTCTAACGGTGGATCTTTTAACGCTAATACTTCTCTGGACCGGACTTATTATTTTGAAACTTTCCCTTCCAATAAACTCGAATTAGGTCTATGGCTGGAATCTGAACGAATGATGCATCCTGTAATTGGAAAAACAGGAGTGGAAACCCAGAATGAGGTGGTGAAGGAAGAAAGAAGAAGAAGTTATGATAACCGCCCTTACGGAAATGTACTTCAGGTTATACAGGCGAATCTTTTCGAAAAACATCCATATAAAGATCCCAATATTGGTTATATGAAAGATCTTGATGCCGCTACCCTGGAAGAGTTCAATGAATATTTTGATGAATATTATGCTCCAAACAATGCCACTCTTGTAGTTGCCGGAGACATCGATATTGACAGAACAAAAAAGCTTATCAAAGATTATTTCGGACCAATTCCACAAGGAAATAAGGTTACCAGAACAAGCACTAAAGAAGAACCAATTTCAGAAACCGTGACCGATACATTTTACGATCCTAACATCCAGCTACCAATGATCGTACTGGCGTGGCGTACTCCTGCCATGAAAGAGAAAGACGCATACGTACTGGATATGATCTCCACCGTACTTTCTGAAGGAAAATCTTCCCGCCTCTACAAGAAAATGGTAGATGATAAAAAACAGGCCTTACAGGTAGCTGCCTTCAATTTACCTCTTGAAGATTATGGTGGATATGCTATTTATAGTCTTCCATTAGGCGATACTTCTTTGGAAACTCTTAAGCAGTCTATCGATGAAGAAATAAATAAACTTCAGAATGAGAAAATCTCGGAAAGAGAATTCCAGAAACTGCAGAACACCTTCGAAAACAGGTTTGTTAACGCTAACAGCAGTGTTTCAGGGATAGCAGAATCGCTGGCTACTGATAATGTACTTTATGACAACACCAATCTTATTAATAAAGAAATTGAAATATATCGTTCGATCACTCCGGAGGATATCAAGCGCGTTGCCAATGAGTACCTGAAAGAAAATCAAAGAGCCGAGATCTATTATCTTCCAAAAACTGAAGATGTTGAATAAACCTTTAAAAAAAATCGAAATGAAAAAATATCTACTCGCGTTAAGCGCAATCTTGTTTCTTGCTTTTTCGGCAGTTGCACAAATAGACAGGAGTACACCGCCAGAACCGGGACCTGCTCCAAAAATTAATCTTAAAAAACCTCAAACCTTCACCCTCAAAAACGGGCTCGAAGTCATGGTGGTGGAAAATCATAAATTACCCCGGGTAAATATGCTGCTTTTACTTGATAATCCTCCTCATTCTGAAGGAGATAATGTAGGAGTTGCAGGATTAACCGGTGGTTTACTTGGAACCGGAACTACAAAAACATCTAAAGACAAATTCAATGAAGAGGTAGATTTCCTGGGAGCGAATCTTAATTTCAGCTCTTCCAGCGCGCGAGCGAATACACTTTCTAAATTCTTTCCCAGAGTCCTGGAACTAATGGCCGAAGGTGCTTTAGAGCCAAAATTTACTCAGGAGGAATTTGATAAACTTCAACAGCGCCAGATCGAGAGCCTGGAGAGCAATGAGAAAGATGTGGCTTTTAACGCCAACCGTGTCAGAAGAGCTCTTACCTATGGAAAAGATCATCCTTATGGGGAATTCAGCACTTCCGAAGGGCTTAAAAATGTAAACCTGGACGATGTTAAATCTTACTATGATGAGTTTTTCGTTCCGAGTAATGCCTACCTGGCAATCATTGGAGACGTGAGTTTCGCTGAAGCCAAAAAACTGGTAAAGAAAAATTTCTCCAACTGGAATGCAAAGCAGCTTCCCGAGACGAAACTTCCTGAAGTTAATAATGTTGCAAATACACAAATCAACTTCCTGGATATGCCGAATGCTGTTCAGAGCAATATTTTTATTGTGAATACTGTGAAGCTTAAGAAGAATAATCCTGATTATTTTCCTGCTCTTATCGCAAACCAGATCCTTGGGGGCGGTGATGCCCGTCTTTTCAATAACCTGCGGGAAGATAAAGGCTATACTTATGGGGCTTATTCTTCCTTGGGAAATGACAAATATGTTGCTGCATTTACCGCTACCGCTGAAGTACGTAATGAAGTGACCGATAGCGCCGTGGTGGCATTTCTGGATGAGATTCATCGAATTAGAAATGAAAAAGTTTCAGAAGAAGAACTGGAAAATGCCAAAAATAAATATATCGGCAATTTTGTTCTTTCACTGGAGCAGCCATCTACCGTAGCAGGTTATGCTTTGGATATTGAAACTGAGGATCTTCCTGCTGACTTCTATGAAACTTATCTTCAGAAAATAAATGATGTTAGCATTGAGGATGTACAAAGAGTGGCAAATAAATATTTCAAGATCGACCAGGCAAGGATCGTAATTGCCGGGAAAGGAAGCGAAGTCGCTGAAGACCTTGAAAATATGACATATAACGGGAAAGATATCCCTGTGAAATATTATAACAAAGAAGGGGAGCCGGTAGAGAAACCAGAGTTCAATAAGGCTGTAGACCCTTCAATAACTGTTGAAAAAGTCTTCGGAAAATACATTGATGCCATTGGTGGTCGTGACGCGGTAAACGACGTTCAAAGCGTAGTAATGAAGGCCGACGCTGAGATACAGGGAATGACCTTAAATATGGTGATGAAAAAAACTGCTGAAGGTAAACTGCAACAAACCATCAGTATGAACGGGAATGTGATGAACGAACAGGTTTTCAACGGGGAGGCCGGATATATTAAGTCTATGGGACAGAAAATGGAATATAATGAAGAGCAGGTAAAAGCTGCAAAAGCCGATGCCATGCCCTTCCCAGAACTGAGCCCTGGAGATGCTTCTCTTGAAGGTATCGAACAGGTGAACGGCGAAAATGCTTATGTCGTGCAGCTTGATAAAAATACCAAAGCTTATTACAATGTTAACAGCGGATTAAAAGTTCAGACGGTGAAAACTATGGACCAGGGCGGCCGCAGCATGACCGTTCCTACAGGCTACAGCGATTACAGAGAGGTGAAGGGCGTGAAATTTCCTTATCAGATAACTTCTTCTGCAGGACCGCAAACCTTTACTTTTAATGTGAATGAAATACTTGTGAACGAAGGGGTTTCAGCTGAAGATTTTTCACTGGAATAAATTCCATAGAAATTTGTAAATCCAAACCTCACAGTCCCGATAGCTATCGGGACTGTGAGGTTTTTTTTATGCCGATACTTTCCGGAAACGGGAAATAATATCTTTCGACCGGTTCACGATAAAAACCCCAATCAGGATCACCAAGGCCGAAAGAAGCTGCCATAAACTAAAAACCTCGCTATCGAGAATTCCCCAGCCCAATGCCACCACCGGGATGGTATAAGTCACCGAAGTTGTAAAAACAGGATCGGAGATCTGCACCAGTTTATTGAAAATGATCATTGCCACACCGGTTCCCACAATTCCTAAAACACCCACAAAAATCAGTGATTCTCCAACTTCTTCAGAAAATTCCCTTTCAAAGAATCCGGTAAAATACAAAATTGCAACAGCGGGAATTAAAAGCGCACTGAAGTTTCCGGCAGCGATCCCCAGGGGTGAAATATCGCTCATCCTGGTCTTAAGAATATTTACATTCATCGCATAACAGGCCGCAGCCAGGATCACCAGCAAACTGTACAAATAATTCTGATCCGGATTTACGGAGGCTCCGCTGAGAATGAGTCCAAGGGTTCCCACAAGGCCAATAATCACGCCGATTATTTTATTCTGAGTAAAAACCGTGCGAAAAAAAAGTGCTCCAAAGATCAGCGTCATTAAAGGAGTGGTCGCATTTAAAATAGAAGCGATAGCGCTGTCGATCTCTGTTTCGGCAAAGGAAAAAAGATAAACAGGAAAAAATGAACCCAGGAATCCCGAGATGATCACCCATTTCCACTGCTTTAAATTCAGTTTTGCAATACGTCGAAATCCGACCAAAATTAGGAAAACAGCCGCAAAAATTATCCGGAAAGAACCTACCTGCAGAGCATTCAGTCCCACCAGGGACTTTTTGATAAGGATAAAAGAACTTCCCCACACCAGTGACAGGATGATCAAAAAGATCCATTTCAGATTCTTCTTCTTCTTCTGCATTTTTAAAAACTTAAGCCGCAAATTTCGGTATAAGCTTCAGATAAAAAAGAAAGTGGCTTACTTTTTTTCCTTCCATCGAAGGCTTTCCATAAGGTGACGCATATCTTTCTTCAGATAAGCAGCCGCAGGAATAATGGAATCGTAATTTGGAACTGTATTGAAATAGACCGAGCCGGTAATAAAATGCTCGGTACTGTCGGTAAGATAAAACTGGGCCTGAGAAGCGGCATCACCTCCCACTTCATAGAACATCCCGTAGGTGTCGTGAACTTTATTGGTGTAAATATCGCCTTCGATCACATCGGCTTTTATCGTGTGCCGTAAAGGTAATTTTTGGGCATCGGTAAGCAAAGAATCAAGGTTGTTGTTCACCGGCATGTAAGTGATAAAAATGACACCATTCAGCAGTTCATATTTCAAATCGATCCAGCACGGAATATTATTTCGGGAAGGCTTGATCGCTGCCAAGGTATTCATATCAAAAGTGTAGGGACAGCCAATATCCACCCGTTTATATTCGGCTTTGGGATATTGAAGCGCCAGAAAACCCCTGGGCTTTGGCTTTTTATCTTCTCCGCAGGAGAAAAAAAGCATCGAAATAATCACTAAACTTAATACCTTCTTCATTCCACCGGTGCTATGCTCACTTTGATTTGCTTGATCCGTTTCTGGTCGATCACTTCCACGGTAAAAGAATAGTTCAGAAAAGTGATCACATCGTTCTTTTTCGGGAAACCACCCGAAATTTCTAGAATGAATCCCGCCAGGGTATCGGCCTCGCCTTTCTGCTCTTCAAAAACCGTTGAATCCTGAATTTTGGTGATCTTATAAAAATCTTTCAGCGGAGTTTTTCCTTCAAAAACAAAGTTATTTTCGTCCAGTTTTGAATAGATCAGGTCTTCGTCATCAAACTCATCGCTGATGTCACCCACGATCTCTTCGATAATATCTTCCAGAGAAATGAGTCCGCTGGTGCCGCCGTACTCATCCACCACGATGGCGAGATGATTCTTCTTGTCTTTGAACTCGTTAAGAAGATCATCTAGTTTTTTATTTTCGGGAACAAAATAGGGCTCCCTGATCAGGCTTTTCCAGTCAAAATTCTTCCGTTCAAGATAAGGAAGAAGGTCTTTGATGTACAAAATCCCCACGACATTATCCATATGTTCACGAAAAACAGGAATCCTGGAATAGCCATTTTCCATGATCAGCGGAAGAATTTCGCCAAACGGCATTTCCTCGTTAAGAGCGAAAATATCCATTCTTGGCCTCATAACCTGTTTTGTATCGGTATTCCCAAAACTCACAATCCCCTGAAGGATTTTCTGTTCTTCCCGCGTAGTATCTTCTTCGCTGGTGAGTTCCAGCGCCTGCGAAAGATGATCGATACTTATAAAGGAACGTTGTTTTCCCAGCTTTTCCTGAAGATATAAGGTCACCGAGCGCATGGGAGTGCTAAGCGGCGAAAAAAAACTGTTCAGAAAATTAATAGGATAGGCCATAAAATTGGAAAACTGCACCTTATTCCTGCTCGCGTAAACCTTTGGAAGAATTTCCCCAAAAAGCAAAATAAGAAAGGTCACCAGTACAACTTCGAAAATAAAACGAAGGTCCAGACCAAAGAATTCAGTATTCATTCCCTCAAAAATATCATCGGCAACACTGTCGAATAAGAGAACGATAGCGATATTTATAAAATTATTCGCAACCAAAATGGTAGCCAGCAGCTTTTTAGGCTTTTCCAGCAGATTGATAACGATTGTCTGGGTTTTGGTTCGCTTGCCGTCTTCGGTAATAAAATTAGCCGGGGTAAGCGAAAAGAAAGCCACTTCGGCACCTGAGATCAGGGCAGAACATAGCAGGAGTATGAACAAAAAGAGCAGACTTATTATCTGGGTAAATCCCATGGTAGCCCAAAAGAAAAGCAAACTGGGAGGTTCCGGATCCAAATGTGAAAATTTAAATTAAACTTAGAACGGTAAATCATCATCCTCTTCCTCCTGGGAAAATGACTCGTTCTTATTTGAATTAGGTTTATTATTTTTGGCAGGCCTGTTCTGGTTGCCCTGATTCTGATAACCACCACCAGACTGTGAATCCTGGTCTTTAGGAGTTAAAAAGGTAAATTCAGAACAGTGAATTTCGGTTTGATACCTTTCATTCCCCTGGTCGTCCTGCCACTTGCGGGTTTTGATGCGTCCCTCAATATAGACCCTGTCCCCTTTTTTTAGATATTTCTCGCAGACCTCGGCAGCCTTGTTACGCACCACGATATTGTGCCATTCTGTGTTGGTCACTCGTTCACCGGTAGTGCGATTGGTGTAAGTTTCATTAGTAGCCAGCGGAAAACGCCCGATGGAGCCACCGCCTTCAAAATAATGCATTTTCACGTCATCTCCGGTGTGCCCTATCAGCATTACTTTGTTTAATGTACCTGTCATCTTTAATTACTTTTGAGCCGAAAATTTCGGTTATTTCAGTTTAAATTTATTCTAAAATACTAAAAAATTTTAGCTGAATTGCCAAAAACAGGCAAAGATATAAACAAGAATCTATTTGAAGTCTTCCGGAAGAAAATCATTCAGAAAATTTTCGATCAGGACGGGCACCGGATATTCCTGTACATTTTTAAAAGAAATACTTTCCTCGCTTTTCTCCTTAATATGAATCAGCCAGAATTGTGTGAATAAATGCTGATGGGAAAGTTTATGCACCACCGGTTTCTCGTTAAACCTGCTGATGCTGAAATCTTCGGAATTCAACTTTTTCTGAAAGTCATCAGAAGTGATAAGTTCCTTTTCTTTCAGAGGTCTATCAGATTCAACTAAGGGAAACTGATAAAGTCCGTTCCAGATCCCCTTACCGCTTCGCTGTTCCAGAAAGGTTGCTTCATTTTCATAATTAAAAACCAGGTAATTGAAATACCGTTTCTTAATTTTAGCTTTTTTCAGCTTTACCGGCAATTCGGTTACCAGATCATCTTTCAGCGCCTTACAGTCATTATTAAAAGGACAAATATGACATGCCGGGTTCTGAGGTTTACAATGCAGCGCCCCGAACTCCATAATCGCCTGATTGAAAGTTGCGGGATCATTCCTATCGAGCAGCTTTTCGGCCAAAACCTTAAACTCTTTATTTCCGGCAGTTGTATTAATAGGGGTATGAATATTAAAGATGCGGGAAAGCACACGATAAACATTTCCGTCAACCACAGCCACAGGTTCGTCGAAGCAAATCGAGGCAATGGCGCTCGCGGTGTAGTCGCCCACACCTTTCAGTTTTTTTAATTCGGAATAGGTATCAGGAAATATCCCGTTCAGCTCTTCGGCAACATATTTGGCGGTAGTATGGAGATTCCTTGCGCGGGAATAATACCCCAGCCCCTGCCAAAGTTTTAAGACCTGTTCGGTTTCGGCAGCAGCAAGATCAAAAATACTTGGGAAAGCTGCGATAAATTTGTTATAATAAGGTAATCCCTGTTCAATTCGGGTTTGCTGAAGCATGATTTCACTTAGCCAAATATTATAGGGATCGCGGGTTTTTCGCCAGGGCAAATCCCTTTTATTTTCTAAGTACCATGCTGTGAGACGCTTGGAAAATTGCATAAATATTAATGAAGCTCTGCAATAATAGGAGTTTATTCCGTTATTATTAGTGTATTAGGTTTGAAATATTGCAGATTTAATTCTTATATTTGCCCCCTCGAAAATTAGAAACCCCAATTTATAAAAATTTAAATAGCACGAAAATGACGAAAGCAGATATCGTAGCAAACATTTCAGAAAAACTAGGAATGGAAAAAGGTGACGTTCAGGCTACCATTGAATCTTTTATGGAAGAAGTAAAGACTTCTCTGGAAAGTGGAGACAATGTTTACCTACGCGGTTTTGGAAGTTTTGTTGTTAAAACAAGAGCTGAAAAAACAGGACGAAATATCTCAAAAAACACTACCATTAAAATTCCTGCTCACAACATTCCAGCATTTAAGCCGGCGAAGATCTTTGTTGAAGGTGTGAAATCTAATGTAGAAGTAAAATAAGGATTTTCCTTTGTATCACAGAAGGAAGTCATTAAGAGATAAATAATAATTTAAAATATTTTACAGTATGCCAAGCGGTAAAAAAAGAAAAAGACATAAGGTGGCTACGCACAAGCGTAAGAAGCGTAGAAGAGCCAATCGCCACAAGAAAAAGTAGTGTGAAAACTACTTTTTTTGTTTAAAATTCAAATCGTTCTTTGAAAACGAAACCCACGATTGAAATGATCGCGAAGGTTTCTTCAGGATTCAAAAACCTGTGAAAAAAATAATGTTTAATCCATCTGTGTCGGCCTGAAAATGGCAGATATAGATATAAAATCTGGAAGTGTGGACAAAGAATTAATTATCAGGTCCGAACCTTCTGCTGTAGATTTTGCCTTATTAAAAGATGGAAAACTTGTTGAACTTAACAAAGAAGAAGACAGCAACAAATTCAATGTTGGTGATATTTATATTGCCAAGATAAGAAAAGCTGTTCCCGGGTTAAATGCCGCATTTGTAAATGTTGGTTATGAAAAAGATGGTTTTTTACACTATCATGATCTTGGCCCCCAGATCTCTTCTTTATTAAAGTTCATAAAACGTGTAAGCACAGGTAAACTAAAGGATTATTCTCTAAAGAATTTTTCCTTTGAAAAGGATATAGACAAAAACGGCGCAATTGCCGATGTCTTAAAATCAAATCAGTCTATACTGGTTCAGATCGTAAAAGAACCTATCTCGACAAAAGGCCCGCGGATAAGCTCCGAGCTTTCCCTTCCCGGCCGTTATATTGTGCTGGTACCTTTTTCCAATCGTATTTCGGTTTCTCAAAAAATCGAGAGCAAAGAGGAAAAAGAACGCCTTAAGAGACTGGTCAAAAGCATCAAACCACGAGGTTTTGGTGTCATCGTGAGAACAGTAGCAGAAGGAAAGAAAGTCGCAGAGCTCGACAGAGACCTACAAAATTTAGTAGATCGATGGACGGCCATGTGCAAAAAACTGTATAAACCACATCATCCCTCCAAAGTACTGGGAGAATTGAACAGGGCTTCATCCCTGCTAAGAGACATTTTTAATGACTCTTTTACTTCTATTTGCGTAGACGATGAAACGCTTTATACACAAATCAAAGATTACCTGAGCGAAATCGCTCCGGAAAAAGAATCAATAGTAAAATTGCACCAATCCAACCAACCCATTTTTGAAAAATTTGGTATCGAAAGACAAATAAAAACTACCTTCGGGCGCACCGTTTCCATGAGCAAAGGCGCCTACCTGGTTATAGAACATACCGAAGCCATGCACGTCATTGACGTGAACAGCGGTAACCGTTCGAACAAATCTAAAAACCAGGAAGATACCGCACTCGAAGTAAATATGATAAGTGCCACCGAAATAGCCCGGCAGTTACGACTGCGCGATATGGGCGGAATCATCGTGGTAGATTTCATAGACATGAATAAAGCTGATAACAGAAAAAAGCTTTATGACCATCTTCGTAAGGAAATGAGTGATGACCGGGCAAAACATAAGATTTTGCCACCTAGTAAATTCGGATTGGTACAGATTACAAGACAGCGCGTAAGGCCAGAGATGAATATTAAAACCCGCGAAGAAGACCCTAATGGGAAAGGTGAAATTGAAGCACCTATCAGCGTGGTAAATAAGATCAAGGCCGACCTCGAAAAGCTGGTTAAGAAAGATCAAAAAAAGATCACTCTTAGCGCGCATCCATTTATTGCAGCCTTTTTAACAAAAGGCTTTCCATCTCCCCGATCTAAATGGTTTGTTGACCATAAACGTTGGGTGAAAATTTTACCTAGAGATGCTTACACGTATTTAGAGTACCACTTTCACGATAAAGACGGGAAAGTGATTTTATAAAATCAAACGCCTTTCGGAAATTCCGGAAGGCGTTTTTTTATGCCCTGTATTTACTGTTCTTTAAGCCAAAATGTTCTGCCAGGATTTAAAGAATTAAAGACTTTCCTTCCGGAGGGTGTTTTTTTATTTCAGATATTTGAAAAATCCTTTCTGAAAAAATTAAAAGCAAAAATTTGAATAACTATTCGCATAAAACATATACTGTTGAAGAAGCACTTCAAAAACTGATGCATTTTTGTGCCTATCGGGAACGTTCACAAAAAGAGGTGGAAGATAAGCTCAACAACATGCGAATGATTCCGGAAGCGAAAGAGAAGATAGTGGTAAAATTGATGCAGGAGGGATTTCTAAATGAAGAACGCTTTGCACGCAGTTTTGTTCGCGGTAAATTCCGAATAAAAAAATGGGGAAAAATAAGAATCCGCCAGGAACTAAAGAGAAAGGAAATTTCCGAACCCATCATTAAGCTGGGCCTTACCGAGATCAATGAAAAAGAATACCGTTCTGCACTCTATGAGCTCGCGGAGAAAAGAGCCGAAAAAGTGAATGAGAAGAATCTTTTCCTTAAAAAGAAAAAGATCGCCGATCACCTCCTGAGAAGAGGCTACGAATCTTCACTGGTTTTTGACTGCGTAAATGAGATCATCGGGTGATATTGTTTTTTTTATGGGTGCGCTTCACGGCCTGTTCATTTTTATAATCTATCCATTTCTGCCCCCTGAATTTGCGCATATAATTATCAAAATGACGCATGAAGACAAGATTGTACACGGCCTTTGAAAAATTGGTAAGCGTCCTCGGAGTTGCCCGCAGACTCATCGAAAATCCCGCGGTCAAATAGGTCATATGATGCCAGTAACCTTCGGGCATATATAAAGTTTCACCGTGATTGAGTTCGGTAATAAAACCTTCGGCATTCTTCAGCGCCGGGAACTTTTCGAAATCAGGATCATTGAAATTGATATCTTCACGGCTGATCAGCGCATGCGGGACCTTGTATAGGTTCTTACTTTCGGAAGGCGGAAAAAGGATACACTGCTTTTTTCCGTGGAAATGGAAGTGCAGAATATTGGCATAATCAATGTCATAATGCATGAAAACCTGCGAATTTTCTCCGCCGAAGAAAAGCATGGGCAGCTGCTTGATAAACCTCAGTCCAATATCCGGAAACCTGAAATCCTTCTGAAGCTGCGGCACCTCTTTCATTAAAGAATAGAGAAAAATTCGATAATTGGTAGGCTGTGTCTCCAACAGCTGAATATAATCGGCCATCTTCATTTCGGTATGAGGCTCGTTGAATTTATATTCCGAGCTGATAGGTCGATCGTCATAAAGCGGGACAGTTTTATTTCCCCCCACCTTGCTGATATAATCCAGGTCCCATTTTTTATAGGCCGGCCAGTCTTGAATAAGTTTTTCGATAACCACAGGCCTTTGCGGCTGCACGTATTCACGAACAAATTTTTCTTTGGAAATCTTTTCCACTCTCGGTATCGGCTGCAGTTTCATCTTCTCCTTTCCCATCAATCAATTTCAGCGTTTTTATGAGTAGTTTTTATTGCTTTCTGGTTTTTATAATCTATCCACTTTTGTCCGCGGATCTTTCTCATTAAGTTATCATAATTCCGCATAAATAGCAAGTTCCCAAGAACCTCAGCTATTTTTGCGGGCGATTTCGGCAATGAACGAAGCGTCAATGACAGACTTGCCGTTTCATATTTTACAAAATGCCACCATTTGCTGGGCATATACAGAGCATCACCGTGTTCAAGTATGGTTTCAAAACCCTTGGCCTTTGCCAATGCCGGAAATGATTCAAGATCGGGATCATCCATATCAATGATCTCCATACTTACAATTGAATGCGGCACTTTATAAATTAACCCCGTCTGGTCCGGCGGATAAAGGATCACCCGCTTCTTCCCCACGAAATTGAAATGAAAGTTATTCGCCAGGTCCATATCATAATGCATCACCACCTTAGAACCTTCACCTCCAATAAACATTACAGGCAATTTTTTAAAGAACTTCACCCCAAGATCGGGATATTCAAAATCATCAAGAAGATCCGGACAATTCTGCAGCAGGTTAAAAAAGAACATTCGCAGCTCGGTGGGACCTTTTTCCAGAATATCTATGTACTCTTTAAATGGAATTTCCATAGCCGGGCCATGAGAATTCTGTCTTCCCTTTGCAGGCTCACTATTATACAAAGGCACAATAACATCACCGGCCTTTTCCCTGAAATATTCGAAATTCCATTTCTCCCGTGCCGGCCAATCTTGTGTAAGATCCTCAATGACCACCGGTTTTCCCGGTTTAAAATATTCCTCCTGAAACTCTTCTTTGCTAAGGTTTCTCCTCCTGGGAATATTTTGAAGATCGAGTTTCAAATGACGAAAAATTTAGGAAGCTTTCGTACGTCCCTTCTCCTGCGCCTGCAGGTTGCGATCGATCTTATGACCGGGACGTGACCATTTCGGTTTTTCTCCCTGTGGTTGATATTTTGAATTCGCTGCGTCTATAGATTCCGGCTGTGCTTTCTTTTCGAAGGCTTTCTGCGGATTTAATCCCAATAATCTGAACATTTCCATATCTTCATTCACATCGGGATTTGGAGTGGTAAGCAGTTTATCCCCGGCAAAGATGGAATTCGCTCCGGCAAAGAAGCACATTGCCTGCCCCTCACGGCTCATCCGGGTTCTTCCGGCCGACAGCCTTACCTGTGTTTCAGGCATTACGATTCGAGTGGTAGCCACCATGCGAATCATTTCCCAAATCGGCACCGGCTCCTGCTCTTCCATGGGCGTTCCTTCCACGGGAACCAGAGCATTGATCGGTACAGATTCCGGCTGCGGATTCAAAGTGGCAAGCGCGACCAGCATTCCCGCACGGTCTTCCTCGCTTTCCCCCATTCCTATAATTCCGCCACTGCAAACGGTAACATTGGTTTTACGAACATTATCGATCGTCTTTAAACGGTCTTCATAGCCACGGGTAGAGATCACTTCCTTATAATATTCTTCCGAAGTATCAAGATTGTGATTATAGGCATATAAACCTGCTTCGGCTAAACGCTGCGCCTGATTTTCGGTGATCATCCCCAGGGTACAGCAAACTTCCATCTCTAATTTATTGATGGTTCGTACCATCTCCAGGACATTATCAAACTCCTCGCCGTCCTTCACATTTCTCCAGGCAGCGCCCATACAAACACGGGAACTTCCTGCTTCTTTAGCTCTCAACGCCTGCGCTTTCACCTGGTTTACGCTCATAAGATCATTGCCTTCCAGATTGGTGTGATAGCGCGCCGCCTGCGGGCAGTAACCGCAATCTTCGGGGCAACCACCTGTTTTTATGGAGAGCAGCGTGGAAACCTGGACCGTATTTGGGTCATGATGTTCCCGGTGAATACTCGCTGCTTCGTAAAGCAATTCCATTAAAGGTTTGTTATATATCTCTAGAATTTCTTCTTTCGTCCAATCGTGTTTAAGTGCCATGAAAAAATGATTTGAATTCAAAAATAAAGAAAACTGGGGTTTAATCAGAATCAGCAGTCATAAGATTTATATACCGAAACTAATATTCACATTCCCACAATAATGGAAACGGCATTTCCTCCAAAACCAACCGAATTGACCATGATATTCTGAAGTTTTTCGGGCTTTTGCTGAAATTGTGAAAAAGGAACCGGTAAAAACTCCTGATTCTTAAGCATCAAAATTGCCATTTCCAGACTAAGAATTCCTGAAGCCGCGAAACTATGGCCGGTTTTCCATTTATTGCTGGTGATTGCCGGAAATTTTTCAAAAACAGCTTTCACAGCATTGACTTCTGCCGAGTCGCCACCGATGGTTCCAGGAGCATGCATTACCACCGCATCAACTTCCGGAATTCCTGCACTTTTCAGCGCCATTTTCATCGACTTCTGAAGACATTCCCCGTTTTTGGAAAGTGAAGCTCCATGAGTCAGTTTTTCATTTGCATAACCTATCCCCCTGATCGTAGCGACCGCATCTTCAGAATTTAAAGAAAGACTTACCAGGCCTGCGGCCTCGCTCAGGATCATCGAATTCGCCTTTTTTTCCATATCGAGGGAACGGCAGGGAAATTCGCTGTTTTCATCCTGCGCGTAGATCTTCATCGCTTTCATCTGGGCAATGGTAAATCCGGTTAGCGGTGCTTCGCTGCCGCCGGCAATAAAAGAATCGGCCATCCCGCTTCCCAGCCAGGCGATCGCATTGAGAATGGCGTGCATTCCCGTGGAACAGGTTACGCTATGGGAAAAATTTGGTCCGTCAATTTGCAGGTCCTGCGCCACCCAGGAAGAGATATTTCCCAGCGTGGTGGAAGGTGAGGTATAAGTCGAGGCTTTTCCCGATTTCACATATTCTGAATGGTATTTTTCGAAAAGTCCCGTTGCTCCCCGGCTGCTGCCGATGTTGATCCCTGAATTTTCAGAAATTTCATTTTTCAGATTTCTTGCGGCAAGAATGGCATACAAAACGGAATTATCAAGATATCGATACCGGGAAGTTTCAGATTTCAAATTTTCAATCTCTTTTTTAATCCTTTCCGGAAGAAAACCCGCCAGGGCTTTATTTCCCTCAAAATCGTAATTCTGAAAGCAGGTTCCCTGGTTTTTATAGTTATTCCATATTTCATCTTCCGTATATCCCAAAGGAGAAATGGTACTGATGGAAGTGATATTTATTGGATTCTTCAAAGCAATAATTTTCAGCAAAAATAGAACCTGAAGAGCGAACGACTAAATTTTTAGCATCTAAATTTGGCTGGCCTCAGGTTCAAAATAAAGGCTGCGGGTAGATTTCAATTTCTTTTTCCCTTTTGAAATCTCTGCAATCTCTTTTTTTAAATTTTCCTCCAGCAGCTCAAAAAGAGGCTGTTGCTTTTTACTGATCAGCGGAAAAACCGAATCTAAAATCTCATCCCATTCCTGGTAACATTTCAGAATATCATCGGGATGAACAACTTTTCTTTCGGTGCCTTCATCCTCGGGCACAAAAGATTCGGAAAGATTTAAATAGCCATAATCATCGGTAAGCTCCTCGCCCACTTCAATATCGCGAATGGCAATTTCAAAATTATAGGCCGTGGAAAGGCAATTTGACCTGAAGCTGTGATTGACGAATTTCGCAATATCCCAGCAGAGAATATGTTCACCCTTACTGTTGCGAAAACTGTATTTTTCCAGCAATTCCCTGGTGAGCGGTTTGATATTTTCTGGGAAATCGGGTGGAAAAATCCCGTCGAGCTCATCCTGCACCCAGGTGATCGTTCCCTTAGGAATCCTTCGGGTGGCGATCACACCAAATCCAATTTCTTCACTTATCCACTTCAGCTTCGTATCAGGATGCATCATAATTTACAGAATGAACATCCTAATTTATACAAAAAAAGAATCCGAAAATTTTAATTTTTTAACCCTATTGCCCGAATTCTGAAAGACAATCTTCTATCGCCGAATAGATCTTTTGGAGCTGTTCTTCGGAAATGATGTAAGGCGGAAGTATATAAATTGTATTTCCTAACGGACGAAGATAAACGCCGCGATCCATGAAAAATTGAAAAAGCCGATTGCGCAGGCTGCCGTATCTTTCGGTTTTTACGTCGAGCTCGAAGGCCAGGATCGCTCCCAGTGTGCGCATATTCTTTACTTTGGAATGCTGAAGGAGTTTTGCGGCAAATTCTTTATTAAAAATAGTCAGCTGATTGATCTTTTGCTGAATTTCTTCCGATTTCAACAGTTCCAGTGCAGCCAGAGCGGCAGTACACGCCAGCGGATTCGCGGTATAGGTATGTCCATGAAAAAGTCCTTTGGAAATATCTTCCGAATAAAAGGCATCATAGATCTTTTGAGTGCAGGAAGTCAGGCCCATCGGCAGCAAACCTGCGGTGAGCGCTTTGGACATGCAGATGATATCTGGTTTTTCGGAAAGATAATCTGAGGCGAAATATTTTCCGGTTTTGCCAAATCCCGTCATCACTTCATCGGCCACCAAGATAATTTCATTTTTTCGGCAGATCTTCAGAATTTCATTGAGTCCTTCAGCATCATGGAATTTCATGGCCGCCGCTCCCTGGATCAAAGGCTCATAAATAAAGCCTGCGATCTTATGTTTTTTAATTACCTCTTTCAGCAAAGAGATTATTTCTTCATTGTTTTTGCCATTCGGAACCGGAAGCCGCTCCACCTTAATAAAATGATCTTTGAACGCCCCGTTATAAACCGAAAGCCCGGAAACCGACATGGCGCCAAAAGTGTCGCCGTGGAAACCTTCCTCGAAAGCCAGCATCACATTGCGGTCATTGCCGAGATTATGATGATACTGCAGCGCCATTTTGATGCCGATCTCTGTCGCCGTGGAACCATTGTCGTTAAAGAACAATTTTTGCTGACCTGCAGGCAGAATTTCTACCAGCTCTTCCGAAAGTTTAACGGCCGGTTCATGAGTAAAACCGCTAAACACCACCTGGTCCAGCTGCTTCATCTGTTCAGCAACGCGATCGGTAATATATTTATTACAGTGGCCATAAACGGCGGTGTACCACGAAGAAATTCCGTCGATATATTCTTTCCCGTTATCGTCGATGAGAATAGCAGCTTCAGCTTTTACAATAGGAAGCATTTCCGGCGAAACCTTGTGCTGCGTGAGCGGGTGCCACAAATGCTTTTTATCTCTTTCAGCAAGATGTTGCGTTTCTTTATTATTGGTATAATCTGACATGTTTTTTCTTGATTAGAGACCTGCAAGGTTTTTAAAACCTTGCAGGTCTGCTAAATTTTCATTTTCAATTTCTTTCTGAATTTTTCGGCGTATTCTTTCACCACCATTTCATCAAAATAGGGTTCTTCTTCAATCCTTCCAATAATGGGAACATTGCCCATTTTTTTTATAATTTCTTCGGTAGAAGTATTCTCTTTTCCGCTGAAAATGATCCCGATATTTTTAATTCCGCGGCTCTTCAGGGCCTCCACGCTGAGCAGTGTGTGATTGATACTGCCGAGATAATGCCTGGAAACAAGGATCACCGAATATTCCGGTTTTATCAAATCGAGAATAGTGTCTTTATCATTGAGAGGAACCAGAAGTCCGCCGGCACCTTCGATCACCAGATCTTTTTTGGTTTTTGGAGGAATGATCTTCTGAAGGTCGATCTCCAGGCCGTCGATTTCTGCCGCGGCATGCGGGCTCATTGGCGTCTTCAGCTTATAGGAATTTTCATGAAAAACAGTTTCCGTATTGGAAATCAGTCTTTTCAGTTTATGAGTATCAGAATTGTCAAGGTCCCCGGCCTGCACCGGTTTCCAGTAATCGGCTTTTAAGGCCTCGGTAATGATGGCGGCAACAAGGGTTTTTCCCACTTCGGTACTTATCCCGGTCACAAAGAATTTCTTCGTCATATTTCAGTCTTTGAGCACAAAATTAGCCAACAGACTCAAGACCTCCGAAATTTCCTGATGCGAATTATAGGAATGCAGGCAAAAACGCAAACGTTCCTTTCCCTGCGGAACTGTGGGCGAAAGAATAGGCTTTACAATGAAACCATTTTTGGTAATTTCAGAAGCAATCTTTTTCACCTTATCATTCCCCGGAATGACACAGCTCTGAATTGCGGAATTTCCCGTAATAAAAAACCTTTCCAGCTTAAATTCTTTCAGCTTTTGATTGAAAAAAGCGATATTTTCCTGCAGTTTTTGAATTGGAGACAGGCCTTCAGAAGAGTCCAAAATTCTATAGGCCGAAATTATAGTGGCGACAGAATGCGGCGGGAGAGCCGTGGTGTAAATCAGGCTTCGGCTGAAATTGACCAGATATTCCTTCAGTTCATTGCTCCCCAGAATGGCAGCTCCGTGGCAACCAGGGGCTTTTCCGAAGGTATGGATACGGGCAAAGCAGTTTTCCATATTATACTGCTGAACAAGGCCTTCTCCTTTATCCCCGAAAACACCCGTGGCGTGCGCTTCATCGATAACAAGACGAGCTTTGAATTTCTCTGTGATCTTTCCCAGTTTTCGAAGATCGGGAGAATCGCCGTCCATAGAAAAAACCGATTCGGTGACGATATAGATCTCCGCCCCTTTTTCAGAAAATTTCTCCAGCAACTGCTGCAGATGCGCCAGGTCATTATGCCTGAATTTGTAATTTTTCGCCAGGCTCAGCTGTAAACCATCGCGAATGGAGGCATGAGAAAATTCATCATACAGGATCAGGTCGTTTTTTTGAGGAACCGACGAAAAAAAGCCAATATTGGCATCGTAGCCCGAATTGAAGACTAGGGCTGCTTCAGCTTTATGAAAATTGCATAATAGTTTCTCCAGTTCCGTATAAAATTTATGATTTCCGGAAAGCAAACGGGATCCGGTGGCTCCATTTTTCAGTTCATAAGAAGAAGTTAACGCATTGGCCAAATCAAGGATTTTTTTCGATTTTGCCAGTCCGAGATAGTCATTGGAGAAAAAATCAATGCCTTCTGAAGCGGAATTCAGCTGCCGGAAAGAATTCTCTTCTTTTCGCTTCTGAAGTCTTTTAGCTAACTTTAAAGGGAATTTAGGCATAAAGCAAAAATATAAAACGAATATCTAAATGGAACTGGAACAATTCATTTTTAAAACCGGACTCGCTATAACTGCAGGTTTATTAATAGGCCTGGAAAGGGAATTACGAGGGAAACATGCGGGTTTAAAGACTCATGCGCTGGTTGCTCTGGGCGCCAGTATTTTCATCATTTTATCTCTCCAGTTTCAGGATGAACAGTACACCGATATTACCAGGGTCCTGGGACAGGTAATTATAGGAATTGGTTTTATTGGTGCCGGAACCATCATGAAAAAAGGCAGAGATGTGGAAGGACTCACTACCGCCGCCACCATCTGGTGCAGTGCAGCTGTGGGTTGTCTTTCAGGTTTCGGTTATTTTAAAGAAATGGGTTATATCACAATAGTCATCATTTTTGTGAACTTCCTGTTCAGCTTTTTGGAAAGAAAAATCATTGATTCCCTGGAGAAAAAAGAGAGAAAGAAGAAACGGGATTAATCTCGTTTTTCCTTAGTTTTCGATGCGCGTATGATCGATATTGTCTTCCGGAGTATCATCGATCATGCTTTTTAATACGTGACTGTTTTTCTGATATTTTCCGCGGAGATCATCCATCACCGATTTATCCCACATCTTTATTCCGATGAAATAAGAAGCTCTTCCGATAAGGTGAGCACTCACAGGTGCAGTAAGAAAAATAAAGAGGATGATCACGAAAGCCTGGGAAGTCACTCCCGAATTACTAAAAAATAATGCCGTTGCCATCAGTACCAGACCAACTCCCAAAGTCGCCGCTTTGGTGGTTACTGAAATACGCAGATAGGTATCGGGCATACGCACCAGGCCTACCGCCGCAAAAAGCACGAATAAAGCTCCGAAAGTTACCAGAATTCCTATTATTATTGAGATCATTTTCTTCTTCTTTTTTCCAGATAATACGATAAGGCGACCGTACTTAAAAAGGCTATAAGTGCCAGAATAAGGGCGGTATCGAGCAAAGTAGAATGCTTATAAATCATACTGTACACCCCAATAGTTCCAATCCCGGTGGTGATCAAAAGGTCCAGGGCGATGACCTTATCGGCGATATTGGGTCCCTTCAGCACCCGCCAGAAGATAAGGATGGCCGAAATCACCAGAATAGGCATTATCACATAATATAAATAGTCTATCAGCGTCATGTTGTAATTTCAAGTATTCTGCGTTCGAACCCGTTTTTTATGCTATGTATGAACTGGTCCCGGTCTTTGATGTACATGGCATGCACAAACAGGACTTTCCTGTCATTCGAGACGTCAATACTCAACGTTCCCGGCGTAAGCGAAATCATATTCGCCAGCAGGGTTATTCCCATATTCGACTGCACATCAAGCGGCACCATTATGATCCCAGGCGTCATATTCAATTTTGGAGTAATTACTTCATAAGCTACTTCAAGATTCGCTTTTACAAGTTCATACAGAAAGAAAACGAGCAAAAGGATAAGTTTAGGAACAATGATGAAATATTTCGACTTGCTCCTTCCCGAAGTGATCAGCCAGAGAATATGGAAACTCAGGAAAAAACCGAACACGTAATTTTCAAATGAAAAATCCCCTGTAAGGGCAACCCAAACAAACGTGAGAAAGATGTTGGAAAGGAATTTATTCTTCATTCTTCATTTATTTTGCGTGTAAAACAGCGTCAATATATCCCTGATGATTTACCAGCTCACTGGCAATGCGCTCAGACAGTACCTGAATATGTTCTGCACCAAATCCTATATACAATGATACCAAGCTAAGCAAAGCCACGGGAAACACGAACTGGAACTTCTTTAAAGTAGTCATTTTAGAGAAAAACCCGAAATTTTCCTTCAAATTTAAAGGCTTCGAATCTTTCCAAAAAACTTCAGCCCATAGTTTGGCGATTATCAGCAGGGTAATAAAACTGGCAAAGATGATCGCGGCTACCGTAACATAATAATTTCCTGCAAAGCTCTGTTTGATCAAATTGATCTTTGGCCAGAATCCCGATAATGGCGGAATCCCTACCAGTGAAAACAGCGGAATAAAAAGCAGCAGGCTTATTTTCGGCCACTGCGCATAAAGTCCGCCGAGCGCACGCATGCTGTTTGTTCCTTTCAAACGATAAACGAGACCGCTAAGCATGAACAGATTTGTCTTTACGATAATATCATGAATAAGATAAAAAATAGCCCCGGCGATGGCGACCTGCGTGAACATTCCCAAACCGGCGATCATGTACCCGATATGACAAATGATAAGATAGGAGAACACTTTCCTGATGTTATTCTGCACCAGTGCTCCCACACCACCGCTCACCAGTGTTAAAATTGCGATTACAATAAGTGTATTATTAAGGAAAGGATCATCGGTGAAAATCAGAGTAAAAACACGGATCAGCGCATACACACCTACTTTTGTGAGCAGTCCGCCAAAAATAGCCGAAACCGCGAAAGGAGGTGTATGATAAGATGCCGGTAACCAGAAATACAGGGGGAAAACTCCCGCTTTGATCCCGAAGCCGATCATAAAAAGAATGGCGGTGATCTGGACGAGTCCACGATTTTCAACTGCAGCCACTTTACCGGCAAGATCGGCCATGTTCAGGCTTCCGGTAATTCCGTATAAAACGGCGATAGCAGTAAGGAAAATTATGGAGGCCAGGATGTTAAGCGTGAAATATTTTACCGCTCCTTCCAGCTGGGCTTTTTCACCGCCGATGGTGATCAGAACGAAGGAACTGATGATGATGATTTCAAACCATACGTACAGGTTGAAAATATCACCCGTTAAAAAGGCGCCGTTAAGCCCCAGCAGCAGGAAATGATAAATAGGAAAATAGCCGAATCTCAATCGGTCGTGTAATACTGATGCAGCCGAATAGATCGAGACCGCAAAGCCTGCCAGTGCGGTCAGCACCACGAGGGTGGCCGAAAAAGTATCGGCTACAAAGGTGATCCCGAAAGGCGCGGGCCAGGTTCCTGCCTGCACGGTTTGTGTGCCTTCGGTCCAGATAAAATAAAAAACCACAAATGCCAGGACCACGCTAAGAAAACTTCCTATTACACTGAAAATTTTCTGAAAACGGATGTTATTCCATGAAAACATCAAAATGATGCTGATGGCAATTTGCAGGAATAATGGATATATAATTATTTGCTGTGTCATGAATCTTCGTCGGTTGCATTCATTTCATCCAGATCGTCGGTTCTCACCACCGTATGAGCTCTTTTTACCAGCACAATGGCAAAGGATTGTAGCCCGAAACTAATTACGATAGCGGTAAGAATAAGTGCCTGCGGAACGGGATCGGCAAAGGCTTCGGTTAAAACCTTGGCATCACCCGGAATAATTGGCGGCGATCCTTTAGTGATTCTTCCTAAAAGAAAAATAAGCAAGTTGGCCCCGTTACCGATCAGGATAATTCCGATGATCAGTTTCACCAGGCTACGCCTGAGCATCATGTAAATGCCCGCAGCGTAAAGAATTCCAACCATTAATGCCAAAAGGATCTCCATATATCAGGCAGATTCAGAAATTGTAAAAATTATTGTTAGTGTTACCCCGTTTACCACGATATAAACTCCTATATCAAAAAATAAAGCCGAGCCAATATGACCTAATATCGGAACTGCCTCATGAGACCATAAACCCGTCATGAAGGGCAGGTCATAAAGCAATACGGGTGTAATTCCGCTTAAAAAAGATATCGCCAGTCCCAGCGGAATCAGGTATCCGGGATGAATGACAAGTAAATCCCTGGATCTTTTGAGTCCGTTGGCAAACGAATGCAGGATAAAAGCGATAGATGCTATCAGGCCTCCCACAAAACCGCCCCCGGGCAGATAATGCCCTCGAAGGAGGATGAATATGGAAAATATCAGCAACACCGGCAACAAATAATTTGAAGCCGTTTTTAATATGATTGTTGATCTGATCGGGTTTCTCACTTATCCTGGTATCTTTTTCTGTCAGACATTTTTAACCTTAATTTCATAAGACCGAACACTCCAATGGCAGCGATCGATAATACCGAAATTTCTATCATGGTATCAGCGCCCCTGAAATCTACAAGGATCACATTCACCACATTTTTTCCGTGTGCTTCAAGATAGGCGTTCTGGGCGTAATAATCTCCAATTTGATTATTCGCGGGATAAGATAAAACTTCCAGGGCGATCATTGCTATAAGACCACCAAATATGGCAGAAAGAATCCCGTCTCTGATCCTCATCTTATAATCTGATAATGTCAAATATCTCGGTAATTTATACAACACCAGCACAAACAATATTACCGTAAGCGTATCAATAGAAAACTGCGTCATGGCCAGGTCAGGTGCACTGTAAAATACAAAGATCAGGCATATTGACCAGCCAATAACTCCCATGGCCACTACTGCCGCGAGCCTCGATTTGGTGAACACGGTATAGAAAATCCCGGCGATAAGCACAAGGGTTACAGTAATTTCTGAAATCGTAAGTTGCGTAAGTGCGGTATAATCAATTTGAAAATGAGTGCTTTCCAGCATCACGTATCCCACGAGCAGCACTACAAACAGGATGATCATGGAAACGTAATTCCGCAAATAACCATTCTGAAAGAATTTTGTCCAATACGCCGAAACCCATATAAATCCGCGGTTGAATTTATTGAGGAGATATTCCGGCGCGAGTTTATCGAACCTTGCCGCCACAGCCGCAAGCCTGGTAGAAGGTTTTACAAAAATGTAAAGCGCTGTCCCCACTCCGATGGTGATCAAACTCAGTATAAAAACGGTATTGAAACCATGCCATAAGCCAAGATGCACCGCTTCAGCCTGTTCTCCAAGAAGAGAAGAAACGACCGGCCTGATGATAGGCGCGTCGATAAGAAAAGGTGCCAGGCCGAATACCATTCCCAGAACGGCTAATAAAACCGGAGGCACCCAAAGGATGAAAGGAGGCATTTTCACTTCGGAAAATTCCTGCGGAAGTTTTCCGGTGAAAGGTTTAATTCCGGCCACAAAACCGGCATGTAAAAGGAATATTTTCGTCAGTACGATGGCGATAATCAGAATGATTACAATAAATTCTGACCTCGTGGTGGCGTCATAGATCAGCTCCTTTCCGAGGAAACCTATACTGGGAGGAATACCCGCACTGGAGATCGCACCGAGAATTCCGGCAATCCCCACGGGCAACATCACCTTATTAAGCCCATTTAATTTTGTTACGTCACGCGTATGCGCCTGATGGTCTACTATCCCGGTAACGAGGAAGAGAGTGGCCTTATAAAGTGCGTGAACGATAATGAAAACAGCCGCCGCGATGAAGGCGTCTTCTGTTCCCAGACCCGTGAGAAACACGAGAATTCCGAGGGCTGAAATCGTAGAATAGGCAAGTATGCCTTTAAGATCTTTTCGGAATATAGTGTGTACCGCCGAATAGAGCATGGTAACTCCTCCAACCACAATTAAAGTTGTATTCCAGACACTTTCTCCGCCAAGAACCGGAGTAAAACGCATGAGCAAATACACCCCCGCTTTTACCATGGTCGCCGAGTGAAGGTAAGTAGAAACCGGCGTGGGCGCTTTCATTGCACCCGGCAGCCAGAAATGCAGCGGAAACTGCGCTGATTTTGTGAATGCTGCACCAAAGATCAGCAGCACTCCCAGCACGTAATATTGATTCGCGTGAATGGCGTCTCCCATCCCGATCATTTCAGAAATACTGTAAGTTCCGGCAATATTATCAAAAAGAAGAGCGGCAGCGAGCAGCAGTAATCCGCCAATACCAGTGATCCCAAGAGCTGTCATAGCCGATTTTCGGGAGGCCTCGCTATCGTTATTGAAACCGATCAAAAAGAAAGAACTGATACTGGTAAGCTCCCAGAATACGAATAAAGAGATCATATTATCCGAAAGCACCAGCCCAAGCATGGCCGCCATAAAGACGCTAAGATATCCGTAAAAACGATCAAGATATTTATGTCCCTTTAGATAGGAGGAAGTATAGGCGAAAACCAGAAAACCGATCCCCGTGATCATAAGTGTGAACAGCAGTGAAAGGCCGTCAAGCTTGAAATCGAGATTTACGCCAAAGGAAGGAATCCAATTATAGGAACGGGTTATAACTTCCCCTTCAGAAATTCTTGAAATAAAGTTCGCAAAATAAATAAATAGCCCAAGGGGGATTAGCGAAGCAAGAATTGCCAGCCTACCTTTAAATATTTTTCCGGCAAAAACCAGAAAAATTGCAAATAAAAAGCCTGTAAGAATTGCGGTAAGCATACTTAATTAAATCCGTTCTAGGCAAATATAATAGTTATTATTTAAGATATACATTCTGAAATTTACTTAAATACCTGTTAAAATCGAACGCCTGAAGGCTCTTCAATTTTTGGTGGCAAAATAATGGTATTTTCTACAAATAATCTTAAATATCTGAATAATTTCAAATTTTAAAGGAAAAGTAATTTTAAAATAATTTTATGAAAAAGACCAAAACCGGGAAAAAAAACAGATAAAGATATTCTGAGCACGATTTTTAATATATTTCCTAAAATTTTTCTTCAGCATGAGATATTTATTCCTTCTCCTATTCAGTTTACCGGTTTTTTCGCAGTCCATTCCCGATACCGAAGTTTTTTTATTCGATATTACCACTAAGAACAATAAACTAACTTTTGAAAACGGAGCAAATATTTCACAAAATCCCGGCTATGACAACCAGCCTTGTTTTTACGAAAACAATCTGCTTATTTATTCCCGAAACAGGGGTGGAGAAACCGATATCGCCGGATTTGACCTAAGTGATTCCAAACAATTCTGGGTGTGCAATACGTCCGGCGGAAGTGAATTTTCACCACAGCGTATCCCGGATACTAAAGATATCGCCGCGGTAAGGCTCGACACCACCGGACTCCAGTTGCTTTACAGATATGATTATGGAA
Source organism: uncultured Flavobacteriaceae bacterium (assembly GCA_963741865.1). GTDB lineage: Bacteria > Bacteroidota > Bacteroidia > Flavobacteriales > Flavobacteriaceae > Christiangramia. Next base: position 177,294 of record CAVUJP010000017.1, on the reverse strand, counting down.
CCGGCGAATCAAATATCCTTATTCCTGAAACCAAAGTGGGCTATTTCGCTTTTTTCGACCAGCATACAATTTTGACCGTAGTTCTCAACAAATCAGCATTAGACCTGGCAAAGAATGATCTTGAAAAGAACACTTCGAAAACTCTGGTGTCTAATGTGGGCCGATCGGTTCAAAAAGTTACGGGCACCGCTTCCATGAGCTATACCATTTTAAATGAAATGAAGAAATATGACCTTTATTTATTAGATGCTCAGAAAGAGGAAGAGAAAAGTTACTACATCTGCACCCTTCCTGAAGGTACTGAAGATTATGTATGGCTGGACGAAAACCGAATTTTAACCGGAAAGGGACCTAAATTATACCTGTTCGACACTTTTGGTGGGAATGAATGGACTGAGGTTGCAGATCTTTCAGAATATAGCATTACAGATATTTCCCGACTTGCTATAAATGAGAAAGGAAATAAACTGGCCCTGGTAGTAACAAAAACAGAATAAAATTATTGTTATTCGATAATTTAGTTACTTTTGTTATCGATAAACAATAATTCTATGAGTTCAAATTCCATTCGTTCGCTCAAACTAATTCTTAACACAACGCTTATATTTTCCATATTTATCTGGTGTGGATTCATTGGCGCCACATTCTACCTTCTATTTATTGGCGATCTCAATTATCCTATGGACAATATATCTTTTTTATTTCCCCTGGACACAAAAGCCGCTACTGCTTCAATGCTGGTCTACTCGATTTTTTTATATGGATTTATCGTTTGGATAATTCATTTGCTAAGGAGAATTGTGCAAAGTTTGGAAAAGGGTATTTTATTTACAAGATTCCAAATTGCTGGATTCAATCTTATTGGTCAGCTAATTGTTTGGATAACTGTTCTAAAGGCAGTCGCCGAATTTATTTTGAAAATCATATTTAATTCCAGGCTGGAAATAGGCATAAGTTTTTCATATTTCTGGCTTTATATTGCATTAGGCTCGTTTTTTATCGTCCTCGGAAAAATTTTCGAAAGAGCGAAGATTATACGCGAAGAAAATGACTTAACAGTTTAGTTATGCCAATTCTCATTAATCTCGATTCTGTACTGGAAAAGAAAGGCATGAAAAGCAACGAACTGGCCGAAATTATTGGAATAACCACGGCAAATCTTTCCATTCTTAAAACAGGAAAAGCCAAAGCCGTGCGTTTCTCCACACTGGAAGCCATATGTGAAGCTCTGGACTGCCAGCCGGGAGACATTCTGGAATACCAGCCCTAATTTATTAAATTATCCCCGAGAATTTTTTACTTTAGAATCCTCTTCAAAAAAATACTATGCGACGAATTTTATTATTATTTCTAATGCTGGGCTTCATAGCCAATGCCCAGACGAACACCTATTCCATTTCTTTCGAAAACGCCGAACATCACGAGGCGAAAGTAAAAGCGACTTTTCCAAATATTAAGGACAGGTCGATAATCCTAAGGATGAGCCGGTCTTCTCCCGGTCGCTATGCACTGCACGAATTTGCTAAAAATGTATATGGCCTCAAAGCGACCGACAGCCACGGAAATGAACTCAAGGTCACAAGACCCGATCCTTATTCCTGGAAAATAAAAAATAGCGATGGTACTGTTAATGTTGAATACACGCTGTTTGCCAATCATGGTGACGGCACCTATTCACAGGTTGATGAAACGCATGCGCACCTAAATATTCCGGCGACTTTTATTTACGCGGAAGATTATCAGAAACGCGAAATCGAAGTGAATTTTGATGTTCGGGAAGACCTGAACTGGAAAATCGCCACTCAGCTGAAGCAGCTTTCCGATACCAAATATTATGCTCCGGATCTTTATTATTTTATGGACAGCCCTACCGAGATCAGCGATTACCAGATGCGGGAATTTGAACTCGATGGACAAACAATTCAGTTTGCTCTGCACCACCAGGGAACCGAAGCCGAACTGGACGAATATTTTGAACAGGTAAAAAAGATCGTAAAGCAGGAACAGGCAGTTTATGGCGAATTACCCAATTATGATTACGGCAAATATACTTTTCTCGTGTGTTATATGCCCAATGTTGACGGCGACGGCATGGAGCATCGCAACAGTACCATTGTCACTTCCACCAGAAGCCTTGCCAATGGCGGCATGGAAAGAAATTTAGGAACGGTCGCCCATGAATATTTTCATTGCTGGAATGTGGAACGCATTCGTCCCGACGGGCTGGAGCCTTTTGATTTCAGCAGAACGAATATGAGCGGCGCTTTGTGGTTTGCCGAAGGATTTACCAGTTATTATGACGGCCTTATCCGCTGCCGTGCCGGGATCACCGCACCTGAAGATTATATTAGCGGACTTCAGGGAACTTTCAATTACGTCTGGAATTCTCCCGCACATCGATATTTCAATCCCATTGAAATGAGTTATCAGGCGCCCTTTGTAGATGCCGCAACTTCGGTGGATCCTGTTAATCGCGAAAATATGTTTATTTCATATTATTCCTACGGAAGTATTTTAGGCCTGGCATTGGATTTATCTTTGAGGGAAAAAGACCTGAATCTGGATGATTTCATGAAAAAGATGTGGACGAAATATGGCAAAACCGAAGTGGCCTATACGGTAGAAGACATCGAAAATACTTTAGAAGAATACGCAGGAAAAGATTTCGCCGATACTTTCTTTATGAATTATATCTACGGAAGCAAGATGCCCGATTACAATTCACTTTTTAAAGATTTCGGCATTGCTTTGACACAGAAGGAAAATACCTATTTCGGTGCTTCGGTAAGGGAAACCGAAGAAGGGCTTCTGGTCTACCGAAATACTGCGATGGAAAGTCCTGCTTATAAAGCTGGTCTCGATGAAGGAGATGTGATCACTTCAATTAACGGCAATCCTGTTTCAACTTCAGAAAATTTTCAAAAGCTAATTCAGGAAACCGGGGTGAATGGGAGTCTGGAAATCGAATTCCGAAGATATAATGAAACTAAAAAAACGAGTGTCAGGCTTCAGAAGAGTCCGACCTATTATATTTCCCTTGACGAAGCTGCTTCAAAAGAAGCGGTGAAAAAGCGCGAAAAATGGCTCGCCTCCAAATAAGTCAATAAAAAAAGCCCCTGCTAACAAGCGGGGGCTTTTTACTTTTTATCGTTCAGCGATTAATCGGCAAGAATGATCGCTTTGTTATCTTTCATTTCAAGAACGCCTCCCTTGATATTGAAGTAAACCACATCTTTTTCATTATTCTTAGACATGATCACATCGCCTTTGGTTTTCACTTCATTCTTCTTTCCGGGAACGATATTTATCTTTACCTCTCCGGCAGTAAGCGTTGAAACGATAGGAGCGTGATTGTTCAACATCTGAAATTCACCGTCATGGCCGGGAACCTTAACCGCGTTCACTTCGGCTTTAAAAACAGTGGCTTCAGGAGTTACTATCTCTAAATACATAATTTAAGTTATCAGTTATCGATTATCAGTAACTTACTGCTACTGAAGACTGGCTACTAATTTTCAGCAAGCATTTTCTCTCCGGCTTCGATCGCTTCCTCAATAGTACCTTTAAGGTTGAAGGCAGCTTCCGGAAGGTGATCCAATTCACCGTCCATGATCATATTGAAACCTTTGATAGTTTCCTTGATATCAACAAGCACCCCGGGAATACCGGTAAACTGCTCGGCTACGTGGAATGGCTGAGAAAGGAAACGCTGTACACGTCTTGCACGAGATACGGCCTGTTTATCTTCTTCGGAAAGTTCTTCCATCCCAAGAATCGCGATGATATCCTGAAGTTCTTTATAACGCTGAAGCAGCTCTTTTACCCGCTGGGCACAATCATAATGATCTTTCCCCACGATGTCTGGAGTAAGGATCCTTGAAGTCGAATCCAACGGATCCACTGCAGGATAAATACCAAGCTCGGCAATCTTACGTGAAAGTACCGTTGTGGCATCAAGGTGAGCAAAAGTAGTCGCAGGCGCAGGGTCTGTCAAGTCATCCGCAGGCACGTAAACCGCCTGAACGGAAGTAATCGAACCATTTTTTGTAGAAGTAATACGTTCCTGCATCGCACCCATTTCGGTTGCCAGTGTAGGCTGATAACCCACCGCAGAAGGCATACGTCCTAGAAGTGCAGATACCTCAGAACCTGCCTGAGTAAAACGGAAAATATTATCAACGAAGAAAAGAACGTCTTTCCCCTGGCTTTCTCCTGCCCCGTCACGAAAATATTCCGCGATAGTAAGTCCGGAAAGAGCCACACGAGCACGTGCTCCTGGAGGTTCGTTCATCTGACCGAATACGAAAGTCGCTTTCGATTCTTTCATCGCATTCTTATCAACTTTCGGAAGATCCCAACCACCTTCTTCCATAGAATGCGTGAAATCTTCACCATATTTGATAATTCCTGACTCCAGCATCTCACGAAGCAGGTCGTTCCCTTCACGGGTACGTTCACCAACTCCGGCAAATACTGAAAGACCACCGTGACCTTTGGCAATATTGTTAATCAATTCCTGAATAAGTACGGTTTTACCAACACCGGCACCTCCAAAAAGACCAATTTTCCCTCCTTTTGAATAAGGTTCGATAAGGTCAATTACTTTAATCCCGGTGAAAAGCACTTCGGTAGACACAGATAAATCTTCAAATTTCGGGGCCTGACGGTGAATTGGAAGTCCGTTTTCTCCGGCTTTCGGAAGGTTTCCTAATCCGTCGATCGCATCTCCAATTACGTTGAAAAGTCGTCCGTAAACATCTTTTCCAATTGGCATTTGAATAGGATTTCCGGTAGAAAGAACCTCAACTCCACGGCTCAAACCATCGGTAGAATCCATAGAAATTGTTCTTACCGTATTTTCACCAATGTGCGACTGCACCTCAAGAACCAATGTAGAACCGTCTTTTCTGGCGATTTCCAAAGAATCATAGATCTTTGGCAGTTCATTTTCTGAGTCGAACACAACGTCAACTACAGGACCAATAATCTGGGCTACTTTACCTGTGATTTTAGACATTTATCTAATCTTTAAAATATTGAATGTAAAATTTCAAAAAAACCTATTTCCCTGATTTAAAATTTCCTAAAAAAGAAAACAGGCTGTTTTCAGGCTGCAAAGATAATTTTTTCTTGCAAAAATCATATTGAAAAATAAAGAAGTTTTGGAATGATCAAAATTAATACGAATAAGCTTCATTTTCAGATTTTTAAAGCCTTTCTGCAATAAAAAAAGCCTCTCCAAAAAAGGAAAGGCCTAAAGCTTATTTTTAAGAAAAATCTACTCCACAGTAACCGACTTGGCGAGGTTACGCGGCTGATCCACATTCTTACCAAGCATCACTGCTATGTGATAAGAAAGCAACTGCAGCGGGATAGTCGTTAATAAAGGCGTAAGCGATTCGATAGTTTCAGGAACTTCGATCACATGATGGGCAAGCTCTCTTACCTCACTATCACCTTCGGTCACCACCGCAATGATCTTTCCTTTTCTGGATTTTATTTCCTGGATATTGCTCACCACTTTTTCATAATGCCCCTTTTTTGTGGCAATTACCACTACCGGCATCTGTTCATCGATGAGGGCGATAGGGCCGTGTTTCATTTCTGCGGCCGGATAACCTTCCGCATGTATATAAGAGATTTCCTTTAGTTTTAAAGCTCCTTCGAGAGCTACCGGAAAATTGTAACCTCTTCCCAGGTACAGACAATTCGGTGCATCTTTATAGGTGGAAGCTATTTTCTGAATAAGTTCATCAGATTTCAAAGCTTGCGTCACTTTTTCGGGAATCCTTTCCATTTCCTGAAGGTGGAACTGGAAATCACTATTGGAAATCGTGCCCTTAAATTTACCAAGTTTCAATGCCATTAAGGTAAGCACGGTAATTTGCGTGGTAAATGCTTTGGTGGAAGCCACACCAATCTCCGGACCAGCATGGGTATAAGCTCCTGCATGAGTCTCCCTTGAAATGGATGAACCCACCACATTACAAACCCCAAAAGTAAAAGCTCCTTTTTCCTTTGCCAGCTTTATCGCTGCCATGGTATCGGCAGTTTCCCCACTCTGGGAAATGGCGATCACCACATCATTTTCTGAAATCACAGGATTTCGATATCTGAACTCGGAAGCATATTCCACTTCCACGGGGATTCGCGCGATATCTTCAAAAATATATTCTGCGACAAGCCCGGCATGCCATGAAGTTCCGCAGGCTACAATAATAATACGTTTGGCATTGGCAATGCGCTCCATATTATCATCGACACCAGCCATACGAATAAGACCTTTCTCCACAAGCATCCTACCGCGGTAGGTGTCGCTAATGGCGTTTGGCTGTTCGTGAATTTCCTTCAGCATGAAATGTTCATAACCGCTCTTCTCAATTTGTTCCAGATTGAGCTGTAATTCCTGTACGTACGGATCTACGAGAGAATCATCTTTTATTTTTCGTACCCGCACCTCTTTATGCCTTCTTACAACTGCCATCTCACCATCTTCAAGATAGATAGCGTTGTTGGTAAATTCAATAAAAGGAGAAGCATCAGAAGCCACAAAAAATTCATCTTCCCCAACTCCAATCGCCAGCGGACTTCCTAACCGCGCCACCACGATCTCATCGGGTTTCTTTTTATCGAAAACGGCGATCGCATAGGCACCCACGGTCTGGTTAAGGGCAATCTGCACCGCTTTTCCCAGTTTGACTCCCTCTTTATTGATCACATCTTCGATAAGGTTAACGAGAACCTCGGTATCTGTTTCACTGGTAAAGGTATAGCCACGTTTTTTAAGCTCTTTTTTTAGAGCGTCATAATTCTCGATGATCCCGTTATGGATAATTACAAGATCCCCCGAATTGGAGTAATGCGGATGGGAATTCACATCATTCGGTTCCCCGTGAGTAGCCCAACGGGTATGCCCCAGCCCAACATTTCCAGTAGTGGATATTTCACTTTCCAAACGTTTTTTAAGATCGGCAACCTTACCTTTAGTTTTGCTCATTTTAAGATCATCCCCGTCAAAAAGAGCAATTCCTGCACTGTCGTACCCCCGGTATTCAAGTCTCTGAAGACCTTTTAATATAATGGGATATGCCTCGCGAGGCCCTATATAACCAACAATTCCACACATAATTCCTTCTAGTTATAATCCGTATAATATATTTGTAATTTAAGTCTTTTTTCTTCATCTGCTGCTTCATCGCCATACAGAACAGTTCCGAAAGGAGAATATAAGGATGCTGAAGGCACTCCTTCCACCTCATCGATCTGCCGTACCGCCGAAATTCCTGCTGTATTGATATTCCCGGTCACCACCAGGCCTAAACGCACATTGGTTTCGTCGTTATTGATCACATTAGCCAGATGCTGGGTAATTCTAATTTTATAATAAACTCCCCGTTCATCTTCTCCTTTTTTAAGAGGCGGTGCAAAAGTAAGTTTTGAACTTCTTGGAACCGCTTGATTAGTCACGGGATCGTTAATATAGTCCAGCAAAAGCGCCTTGTTATCAAGATCATACAATAATAATCTTTCCGGCTCCACCGCATTTGCCATCGCATCCTGATCAACATAAAAGATAAGGTTTGCTTCATTTATCAGTACTTTCTCTGCCCTGAGATTTTCCAAAATGCTTTCATCGGGAAATAACCGGATAACTGCCATGCTTCCTTCCTGCCCCTTTACATAAAGCCTTTCAGAACCTGTACCTGCATCTCCCTGCGACTGGATTTCCTGTAAAATATCTTCCGAAAAACTGCCGGTATAGGTATTGAAGTGATTGGGCCCAGCAGCGGTAGAATTACCTATGGTCAAATCAAAACTATCCTGTTGTTCTTCGGTAACCGTATTTCCATCCTCATCTTCGGTTTCTACATCATGGGTATAGTATAAGGTGATGTTGGCATTTGAATTGCTAAAGTCGAAAAGTATTTGACGGCCTTCAGTTTCATTCGCTTCAGCATTAATAAAGAGACTGCGGAAATAATTCTTGAAATTACTGTTATTGAGCAATTGATCGCTTCCTTCTTTATCAATGATCTTATTCTGAAAAAAATCAGTAGATAATTTCAGCCTTAGCGCCGGTGCATTGCTCACGGTATCCAGTTCGCCATCTTTGATCTCATAGGTATCATAAGCCGAAGCTGAAGGTATAAATGTTTCATTTACATATAGCGGCTCGCCTATAATATTCTGTTCGATTGCAGGCTGCTGATCGGAATAATATTTCTGCCTGTCTGCAAAATCGGCTTCAGGGTCGAGATCATTAAGAAAATAGGAGGTTTCATAAACCGAAAGTTTGAAGCTGCCTCCTCCAAAAATAGAATCCAGGGCATATTGAGGATTCTCAGCGGTACTTCCTTCAGTTTCAGTAGAAAAATAAGGAAGCGTCAATACCACACTATCGAGCTGGACATTGGCTCCAAATTCAGGATCGGGCAATGATAATCCCAATTGCGTCACAATGCTGGCAGTACTTTCACCGTACACCGGACTCTTATATACTCCTAAAAATTGGTTGGAAAGATTATTGGTTTGAACAGAATTGATCTTCTGGGAATATGCATTCACCTCATACTCGCTCAGCTTCACATCGGTGGGATTGTTGATGATCTCTCCCCCGATATTCGAATAATCTTCATCACATGCTGTAAATGCGGAAAGTGCAACCAACCCGGCTGCAAACAGAATGAATTTGTTTAATTTCATGTAGAGCTATTACTTACTATTCAGACAATACTTTTGTGGTGTAAAAATCCTGATAAGCCTGGGCGAAGTTTTCTTTTTCAGTATATGGAAGTACCGGTTTATTTATTTTATCGACGTATTTTTTCAATTCTTCAGGCACATTATCTCCGCCTATCACAACAGCATCAGAGTTGTCTATGGCGGTTTTAATCAGGTTGACAAAATTTGGTGTTTTCAGGTGTTTTACGCTGGCATTTTCCAGACCGTCAAACAACACCTTTTTATAAGTGTCTTTATCTAACGTGTTATCAAAGCTTTGATTGTAAACCGAAGTAACTATTTTTGAATCCTTGAACAAAGGTTCATTTCCGTAATAATTTCTCAGGTACAATGGCAACAGGGAAGAAAGCCAGCCATGAACATGAATTATATCGGGTGACCAGTTGAGTTTTTTAACCGTTTCTATCACTCCCTTGGCGAAAAAGATCGCTCTTTCATCATTGTCGGAAAATAGATTTCCGTCCTCATCGGTCAGCGTGGCCTTTCTTTTAAAATAATCTTCATTATCTATGAAATATACCTGCATCCTCTCCTTGGGGATCGAAGCTACCTTGATAATAAGCGGCATATCCAGGTCATTGATCACCAGGTTCATTCCTGAAAGCCTTATTACCTCATGCAATTGATGCCTTCTTTCATTGATATTTCCAAATCTTGGCATAAAAATTCGAATCTGGCCTCCAAGATTATTGACCATTTTTGCTGCTTCAAATGAGGTAGATGATATTTCGGTTTCAGGTAAGTAGGGTATAACTTCAGATGAGACGTATAAGACTCTCTTATCTTTCATAGATTCTTTGCTTTAGTTACGTTTCCGAATAAAAAACACGCAAAATTACAAAATTTTATGCAGATTGCCTGAGATATATTAAGTTTGCACGCTGTTAATTTTATAATAAAATGCAGGTATTTAGGGAGAAAAAAGCGCTTTCACAGGCGGTTCACAAGGAAAAATCTGAAGGAAAGACTATCGGATTGGTACCTACTATGGGCGCCCTTCATGAAGGTCATATCTCCCTGGTAAAAAGCGCTTTGAAAGAAACCGATCGCGTGGTGGTGAGCATATTTGTAAATCCCACGCAGTTCGATAATGCCGATGATCTGGAAAAATATCCGCGCAATCTTCAGAAGGATCTTAACCTGCTCAACGGTATCAGCGAAAATATCTGGGTATTTGTCCCTTCAGCCGAAGATCTTTATGAAGGCAGGGTTATATCAGAGCATTTTGAGTATGACGGGCTTGAAAAAGTGATGGAAGGAGCCTTCCGAAATGGCCATTTTGACGGTGTGGGGACGGTGGTCAAGAAACTTTTTGAGGTGGTAGAGCCCAATAAGGCCTTCTTCGGTGAAAAAGACTATCAGCAACTGCAGATCATTCGTAAGCTCACCGAAAAAACAGGACTTCCCGTAGAAATCGTAGGCTGCCCAATTCTAAGGGAGGAAAACGGTCTTGCAAGGTCTTCGAGAAACGAACGTCTAAATGACCAATCCAGACAAGAAGCGGCCTTTATATATGAAACACTCCTTGAAGCCAAAGATCTTTTCGGCATAAAAGATGCAACTGTTGTAAAGGAATGGGTTGAAAACAGGTTTAATGAAAATCCGTTTTTGAAACTTGAATATTTTGAGATAGCCGACTCCAGAACTCTGGAAGAAACGAAAGATAAACGAAAAGGAAATCAATACAGAGCCTTTATTGCCGCTTATGCGGGAGACATTCGGCTAATAGACAATATCGCTCTGAATTAATAAACTGAAGATGCAGATTCACGTAGTAAAATCTAAAATTCACCGCGTAAAAGTTACCGGTGCCGATTTAAACTATATTGGAAGCGTAACCATTGATGAAGATCTTATGGATGCCGCCAATATTATTGAGGGCGAAAAAGTGCAGATCGTAAACAATAATAATGGGGAACGCCTGGAAACCTATGTGATCCCGGGAGCGAGAAATTCAGGCGAAATCACTCTTAACGGTGCCGCCGCCCGAAAAGTGGCCAAAGGAGACATTCTCATCATCATCGCTTACGCGATCATGGAAACCGAAGAAGCCAGAAATTTCAAACCAGCCCTTGTGTTTCCAGATGAAAACACGAATTTGCTCAAATAAAAAGTGAAGAAAAAAACGATAAGAATACTTAAGATTATCATTCCCCTTCTTTTGGGGATTTTTTTGATCTGGTATTCTTTGGGAACGGCTACTCCTCAGGAAAGAGCCGAAATCTGGGCAAGCATCAAACAGGCAGATAAATCCTGGATTATTATTTCTTTTTTTCTGGGTGCGCTCTCTCACCTTTCCCGCGCCTACCGCTGGAAATACCTGCTTGAACCTATGGGTTACCAATCCAGATTATCCAATCGTTTTATGGCGGTAATGGTCGCTTATCTTGCTAATTTTGGAATTCCCCGTTCAGGCGAAGTGCTTCGCGCCGTTACGCTTTCTTCTTATGAAAAGGTCCCTTTTGAAAAAGGTTTCGGCACCATTATTTCTGAAAGAGTCGCTGATTTGCTTATCCTGATGCTGATCATTGCCGTGGCCCTGAGCTTTCAGACTGAAATCCTTCTAAACTATCTTCAGGAACAAAATATCAATCCGCTGAACACTTTTCTCATTTTCCTCATGCTGGTGGGGATCATGATCCTCGGCCTCAACATCATTCGCCGTTCTTCCTGGCCTCCGTTCCAGAAATTGAAAAAAATTGCAAAAGGCCTTTTGGAAGGGATGAAAAGTATTTTGAATATGAAACACAAGTGGAAATTTATATTCCACACCGTTTTTATCTGGAGCATGTATGTGCTAATGTTTTTTGTGATAAGCCAAAGCCTTCCTGAAACCGCAAATGCTTCTGCCGGTGCTCTCCTTGCCGCTTTTACGGTAGGTGCTTTCGCCGTTTCCGCAACTAATGGAGGCTTAGGTGTTTATCCCGTTGCCGTAGGCGGGATTCTTATCTTTTTCGGCATCGAATCTCATGCTGCCGAAGCCTTTGGATGGATCTCCTGGACCACCCAAACCTTTGTAGTTCTTGTATTTGGTGGTTTATCCTTTATTTTTCTCCCCATTCTGAATAATAGGAAATAATACTTACCTTACAACTCCAAATCAATACTACACCTATGAAACGATTATTACTTCTGGTAATGGCACTGCTTATGCCTTTACTTTATTACGGCCAGGTGAAATATGAGAATATTTCTTCCGAAAAACTTGGCGAAACCAGACAGGTAAAAATACAGCTTCCCAGAAGCTATGAAAACAATCCCGATAAGGTTTATCCTGTACTCATCGTGCTTGACGGGGATTATCTTTTCGAACCTATGGCAGGCATGGCAGATTATTATTCCTACTGGGAAGAAATTCCTGAAATGATCGTAGTGGGAGTTAACCAGGATGGAATAAGGACCGAAGATACTTCCTACGGGCAAAACTATCTTCCCGAGGGCAAAGGTGCCAAATTCTTTGAATTTCTTGGAATGGAACTGATGGCCCAGATCGATCGGAAATATCGCACCTCAAATTTCCGCGTTATTGCAGGTCACGATTTCACTTCTAATTTCATCAATTATTATCTGCTGAAGGAGCAGCCTCTTTTCAGCGCCTATATCAATATCAGCCCGGATCTTGCTCCCGAAATGGACGCCAGGCTTACCCGTTCTCTTTCGAATTCTGAAAAGAAAATATGGTATTACCTGGCTACAGGATCAGATGATGTTCCCGAACTCAAAAAGAATATCCTGAATTTTGACGATCAGCTGAAAGCGATAAATAACAAAAGCTTTAAATACAAATTCGATAATTTCGAAAATGAGACCCATTACTCCCTTGTGGGAAAGGCCATCCCTTCGGCTATCGAATATATCTTCAAAGATTACCGGCCCATCAGCCACAAAGATTACAATGAGATTTTGCTACAAACCAGCATCTCACCTTCCCAATATCTGGCGGAAAAATATGAGGATATTAGTGAACTTTACGGAGTGGAAAAGAAGATCAGGCTGAATGATTTTCTGGCGGTATATCAGGCTATTGAAAAGACCAAAAACTGGGAAGAATTCAAGCCGCTTTATAAAATGGCCTATGACAATTATCCCGGCACTATGCTCGGAACCTTTTTTGAAGCCCGTTACGAAGAAGAAACGGGCAACCCGAAAAAGGCGATGAGAATTTATCAAAATGCCTATGGCCAGCAAAAAATTGCTTTTCTTGATGCCGATTTTATGCTGGAAAAGGCAAATGCGATCAAAAAAGATTTCGGATATAATTAGAAAAAGAAGAATTTAATGGCGAAGGTGAAAACCGCTTATTATTGCCAGAAATGTGGCGCTCAATATGCAAAATGGCAGGGAAAATGTAATGCCTGCGGCGACTGGAATACGATTGTTGAAGAGGTAATTCAGAAACCAGATGCGAAAGACTGGAAAACTTCAGCAAAAAAGGAAGCGAAGAAAGCTTCACGTCCTCTTCTCATTTCAGAAATTGAAACCAGTCCGCAGCACCGAATGAACACCGGAAATCAGGAACTTGACCGCGTACTTGGCGGCGGTCTCGTTCCCGGATCGCTTACCCTGCTCGGCGGGGAACCGGGAATTGGAAAAAGTACGCTGCTGCTTCAGATTTCGCTGGGACTCCGCTATAAGGTGCTGTACGTTTCGGGAGAAGAAAGTCAGCAACAGATAAAAATGCGGGCTCAGCGAATCAATTCCGATCCCGCGAATTGCTTTATCCTCACCGAAACCAAAACCCAGAATATCTTCCGCCAGGTGGAAGAGATCGAACCCGAAGTGGTGATTATTGACTCCATACAAACGCTCCACAGCGATTATATTGAAAGTTCCCCGGGAAGTATCTCTCAAATCCGGGAATGCACCGCAGAACTCATAAAATTCGCCAAAGAAAGCAATACTCCGGTGCTGCTCATAGGCCATATCACCAAGGAAGGAAGCATCGCCGGGCCAAAAGTCCTGGAGCATATGGTAGATACCGTGCTTCAGTTCGAAGGGGATCGTAACCACGTTTACCGGATCCTGCGTGCGCATAAGAACCGCTTTGGCTCGACCCATGAACTCGGGATCTATGAAATGCAGGGCAGCGGACTGAGGGAAGTTTCCAATCCGTCTGAAATTCTTATTTCCAAAAATGATGAAGACCTCAGCGGGACGGCCATTGCTTCCACTCTGGAAGGAATGCGACCGCTCATGATCGAAATCCAGGCGCTGGTAAGCACGGCGGTCTATGGCACACCTCAGCGCTCCACCACCGGTTATAACGCAAAAAGGCTGAACATGCTGCTGGCGGTTCTTGAAAAGCGCGCCGGATTCAGACTTGGCGCTAAAGACGTTTTCCTGAATGTGACCGGAGGGATCAGCGTGGATGATCCCGCTATAGATCTCGCGGTGGTTGCAGCCATTCTCTCTTCAAACGAAGATATCCCCCTGGAAAAAGACTTTTGTTTTGCCGCGGAAGTCGGTCTGGCGGGAGAAATCAGGCCGGTCACCAAAATTGAGCAGCGTATCCTGGAAGCCGAAAAATTAGGTTTCGGCTCGATCATGATCTCCAAACAGAGTAAAATACCAAAACATAATTTCCAGATCAACATCGTTAAAGTTTCCAAAATTGAGGATGTTGTAGACCATCTTTTTTCCTGAAACACTTTTAAGCTGCTATCTTTGAATGAAGTATAGCTGATTATGGGAAGAGGGAAAATTGTGGTTTTTGTCTGTCTTTTTCTGATGGTCTCCTGTTCAAAAATAGAAAAGGCGGGTGATCTTCTGAAAGGCTTAACGGCCAGGGAAAAATATCAGGAAGACCATGCAATTTCCGACGAACTCTTCGAACTCTGGAACTCCAGGATCGATGTTGCCCTCACTGACCAGATAAAAGTGGATTTACCTTATCGGGAAAACGGTAAGCTCATGCCCCGGGATTTCTCTGTTTTTTCTTTTGAAACCTATTTGCTGCCCGGCGAGATCATCGATGCGCAGATGAAAACCGATTCTTCCAATACCAGGATTTTCATTCAGTTATACAAAGCCGAAGAAACAGAACCTGAAACTTTTCAGAAGATCACAGAAAACGAGGGAAATTCTTCAACTTTCAGCCATGAGATCGGCGAAAAAGGACTTTACAAGATCGTTTTTCAGCCGGAAATTGAGGCCCATACTCCTTTTATCATTGAGATAGAAAAATCGCCGGCTTACAGGTTTCCGGTCTTAGGCGGTAAAAATGCCGATATCGGCAGTTATTTTGGGGATATGCGGGAAGGAGGAAAAAGAGACCATAAAGGCGTCGATATTTTTGCCAAAAAAGGAACGCCGGTAATTGCCGCCGTGAACGGCCGCGTCACCCGTACCGGAAATCATGGCCTGGGCGGAAAACAGATCTGGCTCAGGGATTCAAAAAGAAGGCAGTCTTTATACTACGCCCATCTCGACAGTATCATGCCTGACCTGGGAAAAGTAGCTATTGGAGATACGCTGGGATTTGTGGGCAACACGGGCAATGCCCGCCATACACCTTCCCACTTACACTTTGGAATATACAAAAGAGGCAGCGGTGCCATTGATCCATTCGGATTTGTCTATCAAATTCAAAAACCAGAAACAACTGAGCAGCAATCAACCGCAATCCCTTCCCGTGTGGAAGTGACAGCACAAAAAGCAAATTTCAGGAATAAACCGGCTACCGATAATTCCAAAATCCTCAAAATCGGAGGCCCGGGAGAAAAACTCCGGGTACTTGGTAAAACTGAGGACTGGTTCCATGTGCGTGACAGTTTGAACCAGGCCCTTTTTATTCATGAAAGCCTGGTAAAATACCTGGATTAAGGTGCCGGATTGGGAATTGAATTATGAACAGCGTTAATTTCTTCCATAATTTCTTCAGAAAGCTCCACATTAATGCTTTCGATATTCTCCTTCAGCTGCTCCAGGGTCGTAGCTCCAATGATATTGCTGGTCACGAACGGCTGCTGGTTGACAAAAGCCAGTGCCAGATGCGTAAGACTTAATCCATGCTTATCAGCAATTTCCTTATATTTTCGTGTGGCCTTTATGGCTTCTTCCCCCGTATATCTTTTATACTGCGGAAAAAGGCTTAAACGGGTATTTGGTTTAATCCCGTCAAGATGCTTACCGCTTAAGGTTCCCATTCCCAATGGAGAATATGGAAGTAAACCGATTTTTTCGCGGTGATAGACTTCGGTAAGGCCAATTTCATCTTTCCGGTTTAAAAGACTGTAGGGATTCTGAACCGTGATCACCCGCGGCAGGTCATTCTTATTACCTTCCTCCAGAAATCGCATAAGGCCATAGGGAGTTTCATTGGAAAGTCCTATATACCTTATCTTGCCCTGTGCTTTCAATTGCTTCAGGTTTTCCAGGATCTCCCGGAAATTATCTTCCCATTCTTCCGTTTCCTGATGTGAATAGTCTCTTACTCCAAAGAAATTGGTATTCCGTTCCGGCCAGTGAAGCTGGTAAAGGTCGATATAATCGGTCTGTAATCTCTTTAAGCTCTTGTTAATCGCATCTTCCATTGCCTTTTTATGAAAGCCCATGTCTTCGCGAATGTGCGAAACCATTTCGGCAGGCCCGGCAATCTTGGAGGCGAGAACGATCTCTTCCCTTCTGCCGGTCTTCTTCAGCCAGCTACCGATAAATCTTTCGGTGCTGCCCTGAGTTTCGGGCCGCGCTGGCACCGGATACATCTCGGCGGTATCGATGAAATTGACACCCTGATCAAGTGCGTATTCTATTTGTTGATGGCCCTCTTCCTCTGTATTCTGTTGTCCCCAGGTCATGGAGCCCAGGCATATTTTACTCACTTTTACGTCCGTATTCGGAAGTTTGGTGTATTTCATTAATCTGTTTCTTTTAGGAGTTTGGTGATCTCATCGAGTTTTGGCGTGAGGATCACTTCAATTCTTCTGTTCTTGGCTCTGCCAGCTTCGGTGTCATTCGTTGCTACCGGAGCAAACTCACCGCGACCAGCGGCAGTAAGGTTTTGCGGATCAATATTGGAATTTTCCCGCAGGATCTGCACAATAGCCGTAGCTCTTTTGGTAGAAAGATCCCAGTTATCCTTCAATTCTCCCCTTCCACCATAAGGCACATTATCGGTATGGCCTTCAATAAGCACGGCGATATCGGGATTTTGCGCCAGCACCTGTCCCAATTGCTGCACGGCGCGACGGCCTTCAGAATTCACGGCCCAGCTTCCCGATTCGAAAAGCAGCTTATTTTCCATGGAAACATATACTTTTCCATTTCGCTGCTCTACGGTAAGGCCTTTTCCCTCGAAATTGGTTAAAGCATTTGAAACTGCATCTTTCAGAGCATTCATCTTGGCATCTTTGGCGGCGATGACCTCTTCAAGTTCGTCGATCCGCTGGGAACGAAGCGCCAGGTCTTTTTCAAGTTTTTCGAGGCGGTTCTTTTCTGCGATCAAATCAGCTTCCTTTTCATCTAATTGTGCTAATAGCTCCCTATTCTGTCGGGAGTTTTCGGCTATTGCTGCGGAACTGTTCTGCTCCAGCGCATCGTATGATTTTTGAAGGCTTTCGTAATTCTTTCGCAAGCCGTTCAGTTTTTCCATAAGCTGATTGCGCTCTGTGGTGGTGGTTTCATAATCTTTGGTAAGCACGGCGTACTTTTCCTTTAAATCATCAGAAATTTGCTGTGAATTTTCAAGATCATCAGATATTCTCCTGTTTTCACGCTGAAGATCGGCGTTGCGGCTCTCCAGCTCATTGTATTTCTTTGAAGAAACACAGGAAGTCGCAAAGCTTAAAATACCGAGAAATAAGACTGTTTTTATTTTCATCATAATTATTTTAATCAATTTCTACCAAAACAGGACAGTGATCGCTATGCATCGCATCGGGCAAAATCACAGCCCGCTTCAGTCTTTCTTTTAATGGCTCGGCCACAAGATTGTAATCAATACGCCAGCCTTTGTTATTGTTGCGGGCATTGGCGCGGTAACTCCACCATGAATACTGATGCGGCTGATCGTTGAAATGACGGAAGGAATCGATAAATCCGCTTTTCATAAAAGCGTCGATCCATGCTCTTTCTTCCGGCAAAAAGCCCGAAACATTCTTCAATCGTACGGGATCATGAATATCGATCGCCTGATGACAAATATTGTAATCCCCGCAAATGATTAGATTCGGAACAGCTTGCTTCAGATCATCGATATACTCCTGAAAGTCATCCATAAACCGGAATTTATGTTCCAGCCGTTTGATATTGGTTCCCGAAGGAAGGTAAAGGCTCATCACCGAAAAATCGGAAAAATCGGCTCTGAGAATACGTCCTTCATGATCCATATAATCAATTCCGCTGCCGTAAATGATATTCGCGGGTTCTGTTTTACTCAGAATAGCCACACCGCTATAACCCTTTTTTTCGGCCGGATACCAGTAATGATATGGAAACCCGGCTTCTGTGAAATCTTCCAGATTCAGCTGCTCCGGCTGCGCTTTGATCTCCTGAAGGCATACCACATCGGGATCTGCCTGTTGCACCCATTCCAAAAAGCCTTTTCTAATGGCCGCTCTGATGCCGTTTACATTATAGGAAATAATCCTCATTCATGTGATTTTTATCCAAAAATAAGGCTCTCATTAGTAAATTCAAGAACAGATCGTAAAAACATCCACGGGAAATAATTATTTCACAATAAAACGCTTGACTTTGCCCGCATCTTCGGTTCCCACTCTCACCAGGTAAACACCGGCAGCGGCGTAAGACATATCGAGCTCATATTCCTGAGCCAGGCCTGTAAACTCCATCTTGTCATAAACCATTCTTTGGCCAAGCATATCAAAAATAGTGATGTTAAGAGGTTCGGTTATGAAAGTTTCCATAATTACGCGGAACTGATTATTACCATCGGAAACCACGAGCAGGTTCGAATCATTGAGGATGGTATCTTCAAGATCAAGTTTGCTATCTGTAACCATCACCGTATAATCGTGGGTGGTTCCATAGTCCATCACCTCGCAGGGATCGTTAAGATCTCCCTCATAACGGGTATCCCCTGCACGAATTCTCAAAAGATGTTCTCCCAAAGGCGCATCGGCGGGGAGCTCAAAATCGTAAGATAATTTCGTCCCTTCATCCGTGATCACCCGCGACGAAATCACCCGTTCATTGTCTTCAAAAAGCGCGTTATCATTCAGATCTATCCACATGGAGAATTTCTCAAAATCCTCTTCGGCAAATTCAGATTTTATGATCAGGGTAAAAGTTCCTTCGGAACGATCAAGCTCTGCCACGGGTAATCCGATAAAATCGGCGTACCCCGTAGTACAGGGAATTCTTTCATTCATAATATCTCCCAGTTCAAAATAACTAATCCCGTCACCATAACTGCAATCTGATCCCTCAGGAATACAGTCCAGTTTGGCAAAAGTCTTAATGCTTCTATCATTGGAAGGTTTGAAATCGCCTTGCAGATTTGTTTTGGATTGTATTAAATAGGGACCCGGAGAATTAATATCGATCTTGCGTGAAAAAGTATAAATTTCTTCCTCTCCCACACCTATACTTCCCGAAAAAACTTCATTTACGGGATTGCGTAAATCCAGCCGGTAACTTAAAGGAATTTCCTGCTGTGGCTCTCCCCCGAGATTTTCAATTACCACAGTGACATCTTCCGGAGAACTCTGCACCAGTCCTGTAGAAGGAGAGGCAATCATCGTTATGCCCACATCTTTTGGAGGCAGGTTCTTAACTTCGGCGGTAAGCTCATCATTGTAATCGTTCACATCGTTCTCCAGATTTACGGTAACGGTGATGGTATAAAGATCTCCTTCAGATAAATTCACAGTTTGATCAAAGGTTAATTCAACCGATTCCGTAGGATCAATGGTTTCATCAAAAGTTTGAGTAAAAGTCTGTCCGTTCACCGTAAAACTCACCTCAAAACCTGACTGCGGCTGAGTCCCGTAATTACGCACCTTTACGGTAATTTTTTCAGCATCGGTCAAAGTCGCATCTTTCGGTGAAACAATAGACACCACGCCAAGATCATTGGGATCTTCCACCCCTATTCTGAAAACTCCTACTTTATCTATTCGCTGTTGGCCTTCAAAGACTTCACCATTATGCCAGAAAGTAATCCCGTCGCTGGGATCAACATACATATGTGCATAGTCGCCGTAGCGGAAAAAAGGATCGGGACTTTGGCCTTCGTAAATACTTTGTTCTTCCACGGTCATCACCCCCGGAGGATCATCGGCATATCGCCCCGTGTATCTTAAAGAAGGAAAAACGGGATTTTGAGGGCTATCATCCACAACCGTATATCCCAGGCCGATGTTTCCCCGAATATCCAGTGCAATGCTTCCGCAGAAACGATCGCTATTGTCGGGTGCATAGGTTCCCTCCTGATAAACGCTCCAGGGCTGTCCATATTTAGACTGCCTTAGCTCATACCAGCGAACCCCCGCATGTTCGGCTTCGGAAGGCTCAGTATCCACCACAAAGTTCAAAACTACCGAATTATGGTCACTGAACCTCCTGTACTGCGTCATATACATCACGGCGCCCTGAAGGGCATCAATTTCGGGCCCTGATGGCTGGCTTAAATTCTTGAAATCCCCTTCATCAAAATTCGATTCAAAAGGAGAAACGCCATCATCATTTCCCAATTCCTGACTAAGTTCTATGGTTGAAGAAAAAGGATATTTCCATTTCACGTTTATCAGCCATATTTTTAGATGGTCTTGATTTACTCCCTCCCATGCATCATCCTGAAAATAAACAATAGGTGAATTTCCCGGTGGAGGAAGTTCAGGTCCCACCACATGAAACCCTGCCGGAGAGTAAAATCCAAAATTGTTAATTCCGGGAAGCGGCAAAGAAACCATTTGGGCATCTTCGCCCTGTAACATTTTATCTCTTTCGACCACGAAAACGGAAGGTGTTTTGTCACTGGCTACATTCTCAGGATCGGAATTGGTAGTAATATAATATCCATCACTCCACACCGAAATCTTAGGATAATCAGGAGTGATGCCTGTATTAAACCTGTAGGTATACCATCCATCATTTACGGGATCAGGACCTTTAGAAACGGCAATCAAAAAAGCTCCCGGAGTTGAACTATAATATGGATCCTCAGGTCCGGTACTGAATTGCATTATTACAAATCTGTCTGCAGCTTCATCATAAATTACATTCGGGTCACCATCATCCTCTCCCTCAAAAACACCTCCAATGCTTTCCAGAGAGGCGGGGGAAATAAGTTGATTCCCCTGTTTATCCCAGATTGAGAAAGCAGTATTCCAGGCATTTACGTAATGATTTGGACCTAAAGCCCCGGTTGGATCGCTGGGTGTGGATCTAGTCGAGGCTCCCGTAAAAGTCATTATGGGAGCTTTAACCCGTATGCTTCCCATTTTAGATTGCATGACAGGATCTTTATATTTTGGAAGTCCTTTCCCGGGTATAATCTTATTTGTTTCCCGCTTCTCTCCCTCTTCAAAAAGCCGAAATTCGGTCTCAGGCGGATACAATTTTGCTTTGGAAAGCGGACCAGAAGGAATTGCTTTTGCTTTGGTAACGGCAACCGCTTTGGCTTGTTTTGGAGCCTGAGCCTCAGCAAAAATTACCATCAACAGAAAAAAGACAAGGGACAGGTACTTTTTTATCATTAGTAAATTTTCTTCAAAAATTTCTTAAAAATAGGGATAATCATGAGATTAGAAACCGAAAGGCAATGGATAAATCCCATTGCCTTTCATAAAATATAATTAAAAAATATCATTTATTTAATTCAGCCAGCCTTTCATCCAGCTTTTCAAGTCGGTTTCTTTTTTTATAATTGAACCCAATTCTTCCACGGAAACCCTCTTCTGTTCCATAGTATCGCGGAAACGAACAGTCACCGAATTATCTTTCAGTGAATCGTGATCTACCGTGATACATAAAGGAGTTCCAGCTGCATCCTGTCGTCGGTACCGTCGCCCGATCGCATCTTTTTCATCATACTGCACCTTGAAATCCCACTTCAGATCATCCACTATTCTCTGAGCCATTTCAGGCAAACCATCTTTTTTAACTAACGGAAGAATAGCCGCCTTGGTTGGTGCCAAAACCGCTGGTAATTTTAATACCGTCCTGCTAGTGCCACCTTCCAGTTCTTCTTCTTTCAATGAAGAGGAAAGAACCGCTAAAAACATTCGGTCGAGGCCAATAGAAGTTTCAATCACGTAAGGCACATAGTTTTCCTTTAATTCGGGGTCGTAGAAACGCAATTTTTTACCGGAATGTTCCTCATGCGCTTTGAGATCGAAATCGGTCCTGGAATGAATTCCTTCCAGTTCCTTAAAGCCGAATGGGAAATCGAATTCTATATCGGCAGCGGCATTTGCATAATGCGCCAGTTTCTCATGATCATGAAAACGGTAATTTTCCTCACCCAATCCTAAAGAACGGTGCCAGTTAAGGCGGGTTTCTTTCCATTTTTCATACCATTCCAGCTCATCACCCGGACGAACAAAGAACTGCATTTCCATCTGCTCGAACTCCCGCATTCTGAAAATAAACTGTCTTGCTACGATCTCATTCCGGAAGGCCTTCCCAATTTGGGCAATTCCAAAAGGGATCTTCATTCTTCCTGTTTTCTGAACATTCAGAAAATTGACAAAAATTCCCTGGGCCGTTTCCGGGCGCAGATACAACTGGGTAGCAGATTCAGCCGAGGCTCCCAGTTTAGTCCCAAACATCAGGTTGAACTGTCGAACATCGGTCCAGTTTTTTGATCCTGTTTCGGGATCGGCAATTTCAAGTTCTTCGATCAGTGCTTTCACATCAGCCAGGTCTTCATCGGTAAGAGATTTGGCAAGTCTTTCTAGAATTTCCCTGCGCTCTCCTAAATATCGTTTTACTCGTGGATTGGTCTCTCTGTACATAGCCTCGTCGAAATCTTCCCCGAAGCGTTTACTGGCTTTTTCTATTTCTTTTTCGGCTTTCTGAAGCAGTTTTTCCGCATAATCTTCCACGAGAACATCGGCGCGATACCGTTTTTTGGAATCCTTGTTATCGATCAACGGATCATTGAAAGCATCAACATGCCCGGAAGCCTTCCAGGTGGTAGGATGCATCAGGATCGCGGCATCGATCCCTACAATGTTCTGATGCAGCTGTGTCATGCTTTTCCACCAGTATTGCTTGATATTGTTCTTTAATTCCACCCCGTTCTGCCCGTAATCGTAAACGGCGCTGAGGCCGTCATAGATTTCACTGGAAGCGAAAATATAACCATACTCCTTTGCGTGGGAGATCACGTTCTTAAAAAGATCTTCTTGTTTTGCCATGCCGCAAAAATAAAAAAACCGCCCTGAATTTCTTCAAGACGGCCCTGTAAATTATTAAGAAAGACTATCTCAGGCTAAAACTTGCCGTTCCCATAAGGAGCGATTCATGATAAACATAGACTTTGTAGGTTCCTTCAATAAGTTTGTCTTCCTTGGCCTTGGCCAGTATGCATACATCTAATTCCTCATTTTCATAATATACTTTGGAGGCTGCACTGTAAACCATGGTTCCTCCTTCGTGCTGCACCACGATCTGGTCGCCTACCAGTTCATTGTCAGGATTATATACCTGCACATACAGATTTTTCTCCCCGGCTTCGGCAAGGTCATTCGCGGTTAAGGTAAAACAGGTGCGTATTTGATCAACACGACGGTTATTATCGTTTTCAATAATTTTCCCGCTGTTGCGCACGATCACTCCTTCAGCTTTTAAACTCGCGACTTTGAGCCGAGAAGCTTTATCAACTTTAGTATTAAGTGTCTGGTTGGTGGTTTGAAGTGAATCTGAAAGTTTGGTCCTTTCCTGCAAAGCTACACTAGTACTGTCCAGAGAGGTAGATAATTGCTGATTTTGAGCACTAAGGCTGTCCACAACGCGGAAGAGCCTGTCTTTTTCAGCCTTTAAATTACCAATTTCCCTGCGGTATCTTGAAATGAGCACAAGATTGGCTTCATTATCTTTTACCGAATCGAGCAAACGGGTGATCCTATCACGAGCATTTACCAGATCCTGGTCCATGATCTCATTTTCCTTGATCGCCTCATCGTATTTTACGATCAAATCGTTAAGCTCATCTTCGATAACTGACTTTTCTTTTTGCAGTATCTTTTTATTTTCCTTTTCCTCATTGTAGAACTTAATGGTATAAATACTGAGGGCGATAAGCGCCACAGCAAGCACACCGGTAAGAATTTTCAATGCGGTATTACTTTTCTTTTCTGTCATCGGTTATAGTGATTTAGTTTGTAAATTTAACAGAATAACCAGTTAAGCTGTAAGCTATTAACAAATGTTTCACGATTTCATAAACCTCCTTTATCCTCCTGTGTGCCACATTTGTGAAGCAGAACTTCTGAAAAACGAAAGGCTTATCTGTACCGCGTGTTTGCATGACCTGCCGGTTACCAGTTATCACCTTGATAACGAGAACCCTGTGAAAAAAGTATTTTATGGCCGCGTAAAGGTTGAAAATGCCACTGCTCTGCTGCATTTCAGAAAAAAGGCCGGCGTACAGCAGCTCATTCACGCACTAAAATATAGAGGTCAGCGGGAAATAGGAAATTTTCTTGGACAATGGCTGGGAAGCGAACTCTCACAGCTTCCAACCTACCAGAAAATTGATCTGGTAATTCCTGTGCCTCTCCATGGATCAAAGCTGAAAAAACGCGGTTATAACCAGGTGGAAGATTTTGGGAAAGAAATAGCCGCAGCCATAAATGCTGAATATGCCGATGATATTCTTCTGAAAATAACCGCTTCTGAAACACAAACGCTGAAAAACAGGATTGCCCGCGGCGGAAAGATCACCGAAAATCTCGCTCTTCAAAATTCCGAAAAAGCCGAAGGCAAACATCTTCTTATCGTCGATGATCTCGTCACCACCGGTGCCACCCTGGAAGCCTGTGCCCTGCTGCTTCAAAAAATCCCGGGAGTAAAGATCAGCATGGCGACCATGGCAATAACCGATTAGATTTATGCGATAAATCAAAATAATCGTTTCTTTGTGATTCCATAGCAGCAAGTTTATGAAATTAAGAATTCCGGGTTATCTGTTGGTCATCCTTTTAGCTTTTACCGTGGTGCGTTGCGCAAAAAAAGGAATGCCGGAAGGTGGCCCCATAGATGAAGATCCGCCGAAATTTATTCGTGCCAATCCCGAGAATTACAGCACTCATTTCGATGCCAAAGAAATTCGTATCTATTTTGACGAATATATCAAGCTGGACAAGCCTCAGCAGCAGATCATAATTTCGCCGCCTATGGATCCCAAGCCGAATATCACCCCACTGGGAACCGCGAGAAAAGACATTAAAATTGAAATTTTCGACACGCTTGAAGAAAATACTACTTACGCTATAAATTTTGGAAAAAGTATCATTGATAACAACGAAGGCAATCCCTATAATTACTTCAAATATGTCTTTTCCACCGGAGATTATATCGATTCCCTGGAGGTTTCGGGAACCGTAAAAGATGCCAGCCTTAAAGCCCCGGCCGAACCCGTTTCGATCTTTCTTTACGAGCTGGATTCGACTTACAGCGATTCAGCCGTCTATAAAACAACTCCGAGATACGTCACTTATTCCAAAGACAGCACCTATACTTTCAGTCTGGAAAATCTAAAGGAAGGCACCTATAAAATGGTGGCGATAATTGACAAAAACAACAATTATCTCTACAATCCCAAAAGTGAAAAAATTGGGTATGTGGCCGAACCCGTGGTGATCCCTACCGACAGCACCTATGAAATCACTGTTTTTAAGGAAAAATTGGCTTTCGTCCCGAAACGACCTTCACAGGCAAAGGGGCATCAGATCATATTTGGCTATGAGGGCTCACCCGAGCTTGACAGCCTGGATATTAGTTTGCTGAATGATAAACCGCTGAATTACGAATATCGCATCACCAAAGTGGAAGAAAAAGACAGTCTGAACTACTGGTACAATATCAAACCTGAAACCGACAGCCTTTCTTTTGAAGTCGTCACTCCAACTACCCGTGATACGGTCTGGGCAAGAATCGCCGAACTGGACAGGGATTCGCTGAGCGTAGGTAGTGAACCTTCAGGAACTATCGGAATAAATCAGGATTTTAAGTTCACGGCTAACACTCCTATTTCGGCCTACCAGCCTGAGCTGATCAGGATCCTCGATAAAGATTCTGCAGAAGTACCTTTTACCATAGCATTCCGTCCCCTACAAAATGAGCTGCGACTTTCTTTTGATAAAACCGCTCAGAATAATTACAAGATCACTGCCTTGCCGGGAGCCATTCAGGATCTTTTTCAGGGGACCAACGACACCATCAGTAAAAGTCTCAAAACAAAAGCTGTTTCAGATTACGGAAGAATTGTCGCCACGATTCAGAATATCAAATCCTACCCAGTGATCGTTCAGTTAACCTCAACCAAAGGAGAAGTGCTGGCCGAAAAATATGCCGAAAGCGGCAATACTTTCGATTTTGAATATCTCAATCCCGGGGATTTTCTGCTTCGGGTGATCTACGACAGGAACGGAAACCGGGAATGGGATACCGGTGATTTCCTTAAAAAAAGACAGCCCGAAAGAATAGAATATTTTTCAGATACCCTGAATGTGCGGGCTAACTGGGATGTGAATCAGCCTATAATTTTAAAGTAAAATCATCCCGATCCTGAAGGAATTTAAGCTTCTTCCTAGTTTCGTAAAGACTTGCTTTATCGATAGAAATTTCAGCCGTGAATTCATCAGATCGATCTAATTCGGTCAATTCCTTTCCCAGGACATCATAAGCGGCAGAATGGCCGTTGTACACATAGCCGTCGCCATCTTCACCGGTGCGGTTCAACCCAATGCAGTAGCACATATTTTCTATGGCTCTCGCCTTCAACAGCGCATCCCAGGCATTTACCCTTTTCTCAGGCCAGTTCGCTACATAGATCAGCAGGTCGTAATCTTCAGTATTTCGTGCCCAGACGGGAAAGCGAAGATCATAGCAAATAAGCGGACAGATCTTCCAGCCTTTGTAAGTAACGATCAGCCGTTCTTTTCCCGCGGTGTAAGTTTCATCTTCTTTGGCCAGTGTGAAAGTATGACGCTTATCGTAAAGCTTATAACTTCCGTCGGGAAACACAAAAAACAGGCGGTTGAAAAAATTGCCATTTTCACTAATGATCACACTGCCGGTAATCGCTGAATCTTTTGTCTTTGCCTGCTCCCGAAGCCATTTCAGCGTGGGACCATCGGTAGGTTCGGCAAGTTTCTCAGCTTTCATACTAAAGCCGGTGGTAAACATTTCGGGTAGAATGATCAGGTCGGTTTCTTCAGAAACTTTTGAAATTTCTTCGGAAAAAAGCTGTCGATTCGCTTCCGAATCTTCCCATTTAAGATTAGCCTGGATGAAGGCGATGTTCAATTTTTCACTCATACTCAAAAATATCAATTTTCAACGTGCTATTGTCAAATCCGTGTTAAATCATTGCAGAAACGGTCACGAATAAATAGTTTTAATTTGAAAATGAAAAGATTATGAGCGTGCATACCTTCTTTCAGAAAGATTCCTATTTGTCAAATACCAGCCGCAGTGTTATTGCCGGGTTTATTGGCGGTCTCGCCGGCACCGCTGTAAAAGGCCTGATCGAACAATTCCTTCCCGTTCGGAAAGACGAAGATCGCTCTGCACAGATCAAGATCGTCGATGATATTTCCACAAAAATTACCGGCACGCCAATAAGTACACAAAATGAAGCGCTGGCCGAACAACTGGTGAATATTTCTTTTGGAGGTTCTCTTGGTGCAGCTTACAGTTATGGAAAAAAACATCGGTATGGGCTGAGGCCTGTTGACGGAGTGATCTTCGGGATGACCACCTGGACCACCACACATGAAACCTCACTTCCCCTTTTGGGACTGGAAAGCTAAACCTACCAATACTCCCGTTCGTATGCAGCTGAATGAGCTTTTCGCGCATGTCGCCTTCGGCGTTACCACAGAAATCATAAGGCATTATGTAGAGGAGCAAATGACCGGAGATTAATCTTCAAACTGCTGAAGCATTCTTCGAATACGGTCTTCCAGTTTTTCTGAAGATAACTTTTCCCTGAGCCGGTCGGTAATAATAGGAAAGGAAAAGGGAGTGGGTTTTTCACATTTTCGCCAGATAATATCCTGATCAGCGATTCTTTCCAGCGCCAGCCGCAAACGCCCTTCCTCCAGCTGATGCTCAAAAGTTTCCCGAAAAGCCTGTTGATATAACAAATTATCTTCCTCATAATCCCTGAAAACACTGAACAATAACTGCGAATTTGACTGCAGGTGCTTGCTCTTGACAAGTTTGTTAGGGTAACCGGTAAAACAAGTCCCGCGATCACCGCGATATCGCGGAATTTTCTCCGCGCCATTTCGGTCGCATTCAAACTTTTATAAAGATCATCCATCAGATATTCGGCCGAAAAAAGATTGTTATCCAGCACCTGCTGCATATCAAATTCCTGGTCGGAAAGCAGCTCAAAACCATAATCGTTGAAAGCTATCGAAAAACTGATGGGAGAAAGCAGACTAATGCGATATGCAAGCAGACTTGCCAGCGCCTCATGGACAAATCGTCCTTCAAAAGGATAGAAAACCGCATGAAAACCTTCTCTTGTTTTAAAGCTTTCGATCAGGAATTCCTGGTTGTTAGGAATGATAGATTCTTTTTTCTGTCTTTTCAGAATTGGTTTTAATGATCTCAATTCTTTCGAAGTATTCTTTCCGATTTTTTTAGAAGCTTCATACATTTCTTCCCGCAGCAGTTCGCTCATCTGCGCCGAAAATGTCATCCTTCCGCCCTGCCAGCTGGGTATTTTGGAATTCTTTTTCTTTGATTTTCGAACAAATACCTGCATGTTTTTGATGCGAACCAGCTCTAAAGTCCGTCCGGCAAAAGTGAAAGTATCTCCCGGATTAAGTTTTGAGATAAACCATTCTTCGATGGTCCCTATATAGCCCCCCTTCATGTATTTCACACTAAGCATCGCATCGCTAACGATAGTTCCTATCTGCAGCCGGTGCCTCATCGCCATTCCGCGGTTGTTGATCTTGAATTTTCCGTCTTCCTCGATCTCTACTTTTTTATACTCATCGTAAGCCTGCAGGCTCTGACTTCCTTTGGTGATGAAATTTAGGATCCAGCGCCATTCTTCTTCGGTAATTCCCTGGAAGCAAAATGTGGAGGCTACTTCCGGAAAGATCTCTCCGGGATAAAATCCATCAGAAACCGCGAGAGTATTCAGGTACTGCACCAGCACGTCAAAGCTCATCAGGTACGGGATTCGATCTTCCACCGCTTTCTTTTCGACGGCTTTCTGAAGGGCCGAAGCTTCTATAAGTTCAATGGCATGGGTGGGGAGGAAATAGATCAGGCTCAGCTTTCCCGGCTGATGACCGCTTCTGCCGGCTCGCTGAAGAAAACGTGCCACGCCTTTAGGCCCGCCAATCTGAACAATGGTTTCTACCGGTGCAAAATCAACCCCGAGGTCAAGACTGGAGGTGCAAACCACCGCTTTTAGACTTTCATTCCTTATAGCCTGCTCCACCCAAAGCCGCGTCTCTTTATTGATGCTGCCGTGGTGCATGGCAAGCTCTCCGGCAAATTCGGGATATTTATTGATCAGCTTCTGAAACCAGATTTCGCATTGAGACCTGGTATTGGTAAAAAGCAGGGTGGTTCTGGAATTTTTGATGACAGGCACCACCTCGTCAATTAAATGAAGTCCAAGATGGCCGCGCCAGGGAAATTTTTCCATTTTCTCCGGAATGATCGATCGTACCTCTATCTTTTTCGGAATATCGGCCTTTATCATTACAGAATTCTCCAATGCTGGTGAACCCGGCCCTAGTAAAACCTCTCTGGCCTGTTCCAAGTTCCCGATGGTTGCAGAAATCCCCCAGATCCGAAGGTTTTTAGTGATAGTTTTTAGCCTTGAAAGCGCCAGTTCGACCTGTACTCCGCGTTTGCTTCCCAGCAGTTCATGCCATTCGTCGATAACTATGGCGTCCAGATTTTTGAATTGTTTCTTATAATCTTTGGAAGAAAGCAACAAATGCAGGCTTTCGGGAGTAGTTATGAGCAAATCAGGCATGGATTTTTTCTGCGCCACCCGTTCTTTTTGAGGAGTGTCGCCGGTACGAATCCCAACGCTGAGCTGTGTTCCCATTTCTTCGGCAAAACGACTGGCCGCCTGCTCAATTTCTACGGATAGAGCACGAAGCGGGGTGATCCATACCGCTTTAAGTCCTTTTTTATGTTTCGTCTTATAATCAGGATTTTTCCTGATGTAATCGAGAACTATCGGAATCCAAAGTGCATAGGTTTTTCCGCTTCCGGTGGGCGCATTCAGCAGGCCGTTTTTCTTCTGAAGATAGGCTTTCCAGGTATCTTTTTGAAATTTAAAAGCTTTCCAGCTACGGTTTTGGAACCAGGTTTCAGCCAGTGTAAAAAGTTCAGAACGATTTTTCAACTAAAGGATTTATTGGATTTCAAGGTAATTAAACCTGCCAGGTTTTTCTTCCTATTTTGGGGAAATTCAGGTGATCATTGCTTTTTCTGCAGGAATTCTGACTTTTCAATCAGCACTTTATTAACTATTATTCTTTACCGGGTATTTCCCTTTTTCGGTTCTTCTTCCCTCGGAATTATAGGATGATGCCCATTATAAAAAAACTGCGGATAATTCTGTTGCATAAATTCCTGATGAATGGAATCCATTTTTCGAACCTGCTCCTTAAAATCTTTTGAATTCATGTGATGACTGAAAAATCCCTGATTCAGAAAATCATTTTCAGGAATAGAATCGTTGAAAAATGATTCAAATAAACCCGACTGTCCATTCACTCCGCTGCTTTTATAGAATCTTCGGAAATGCTGCATCATCTTATTCATTTCAGCATCTGAGATCGTATCTCCGTTCATGCTGCTATATGAATAAACGTAGGTAGAATCGTAACTGATGAGGTTTCCATTTTCATCATATTCCCTATTCACTTTCCAGTCTCCTTTCGGAGCATTTTGGGAGGGTTTTGCCTTTTTATCGGCATTTTCCTGTTCCTTTTTATCCTGTGCATTACAACTGTTAAGACTAAACAGAAGCACCGCCAGCATAAACACTTTAGCTTTCATTTTTTTAGTTTTTAATTAAACGAAACATTGAAAAACGTTGAAGATGCCGCAACTTAAGTACCAAATCCAACTCTCTTTTATTAAAAATTCTCTAAAAAATCTGGTGATCTTATTTCGGAATTTTCAGTCTTCTAATTTATTAACCTCACAGGTTTTGAAAACCTGTGAGGTTTTTAAGGTATCAGGGCTTTGAGATCTTCGAGAGTATTGGCATCTTCAATTTTTTTATCGGTACGCCATCTTAAAATCCTGGGAAACCTCGTGGCGACTCCGCTTTTATGCCGTTTTGATTCGGCGATACCTTCAAAAGCAATTTCAAAGACGTGGTGCGGCGTCACACTTCTCACCGGGCCGAATTTCTCAAGAGTATTTTTCTTGATCCAGGCATCCAGTTTTCTGAATTCCTCATCGGTAAGCCCCGAATAGGCCTTGGCAAAAGTGACCAGTTCCTGCTTTTCTTCATCCCAGAGCGCGAAGGTATAATCGGTAAAAAGATTGCTCCGCCTGCCGTGACCGCGCATGGCGTAGGTCAATACCGCATCGATGGTAAGCGGATCGACCTTCCACTTCCACCAGTCGCCTTTCTTTCTCCCAACGAGGTAAGGCGAATCCAGACGTTTCAGCATAAGACCTTCAGACATTACTTCCCGCGCATTTTCTCTTTCTGCCGCGGCTTCATCCCAGCTGCTGAAAGTGATCCTTTCGGAAAGGTGCAGCGGAAACGCTTTATCGCTGACCTCAGCGTATAATTTTTCCAGTAGCCTGCGTCTTTCTTCAAAAGCCAGTTCCCTGATGTCTTCCCCTTCCCATTCCAAAAGATCATAAGCCTTCAGGATCACCGGCGTTTTTTTAAGCAGATTTTTAGTGATATTTTTTCTTCCGATACGCGTTTGCAGGTCTTTAAAAGTCCCAATCTGAGCTTTCGGAAAAGGCAGAATTTCCCCATCGATCACCGTTCCGTCAGGAATTATTCCGACAAAGGCTTCAAATTCGGGATATTTATCGGTGACCAGTTCCTCCCCACGACTCCACACGAAAAGCTCGTTGTTACGCAGGATCACCTGCGAACGAATCCCATCCCACTTATGTTCGGCACTCCATTGTGAAGGATTCCCGAGTTCTTCGGCTTCATCTTCGATCGCGTAAGCCAGGTAAAAAGGATAGGGTTTTGAAAGAAAATCCTCCTCATTTTCTTCCAGAATGAGCTTTTTGAAACTGATCTTGGAAGGGTCCCAGTTTCCCATCATTTTATAAGCAAGAATATCCTCATCTATATCGGTTGCTTTGGAAAGGGCTCGCGTCATTAGTTTCTGACTCACGCCAATACGAAAACTTCCGGTAATGAGCTTCGTAAAAACAAAACGTTCATAATAATTAAGGTTCAGCCAGTTTTCGAACAGATATTCCTTCTTTTCTTCGTCATCCTTTTTTTTCAGATGAATGATCTCTTCCAGGAACCGGTTCAGCGATTTTTCGGTATTCTGATCGGAAGGCGGAATTACCAGCGCAATGGTTTCGGCAAGGTCGCCCACAATATGATAAGATTCCTCGAAAAGCCAGAGAGGGATTTTAGCCAGTTCTGAAGCCCATTCACGCATCAAAGTTGTATTCACAGGGCGCGGAGGGCGGCGGTGACTTAAGATCGCTATGGTCCAGACCTTATCTTTGTCCGGCGCGTTTCTGAAATAATCGGTAAGAGCCGCAACTTTGAGCGTAGTTTTATTCGTGCTGTCCAGCTTTTTTATCAGGTTTGCAAAAAGTCTCATTCGCTTTCTTTTTCACTATTGCTTTCCAACTGACCGGTTTCTCCTTCATACTGGGTTTCTTCGGTTCGTGCGTCATAGCCCTGCTCACGAAGAAAACGCGAAAAAATATCGGTATATCCGTGTGTACAGATCACTTTTTCACAGCCTGTTTCTTTTATGGAAGTGAGCAGACCCTGCCAGTCGCAATGATCGCTTAGAACAAATCCCCGATCGATGGCACGTCTCCTTCGGGCGCCACGAAAAGTCATCCAACCACTGGCCGATGCGGTAACATAAGGCACCATTTTCCTGATCCAGGTGGAACCATGAGCGCTGGGAGGCGCCAGCACAATATTTCCTTTGATTTCTTCTTTTTTAGTTTCCCTTGTGATCCTTGTGGTTTCGGGGAAATTAGCCTGTGAGCGCAGGACTTCGGTCATATTTTCAATGGCACCATGCGTATAGATTTTGCCAATGGAAGTATCGAGATGTTTCAGCAACCGCTGGGCCTTCCCAAGAGAATAACCGAAAAGAACTGAAGTGCGACCTTCCTCTTTATTTTCCTGCCACCAGGAATTGATCTCATTGATCACCTCCTGCTGCGGCAGCCATTTAAAAGCCGGCAATCCAAAGGTGCATTCGGTGATGAAGGTGTCGCATTTTATGGGTTCAAAAGGCACGGCCACCCCGTCGTCTTCGGTTTTATAATCGCCGGTAAACACCCACACTTCTCCTTTATATTCTACCCTAATTTGTGAGGAACCAATGATATGACCTGCAGGATGAAGAGAAAATTTCACATTATTGATCGTAAAAGTCTCATTCCATTCTTTTCCGGCCACTTCGATTTCTCCAAGCCTGTGTTTGATAATGGGAACATTGCTATGGTGGGTGATATACTTTTTATGTCCCCAGCGGGCGTGATCTGCATGACCATGGGAGATAATCGCCTTTTCTACCGGCCGCCACGGATCGAGATATACATCGGCTTCCGCACAGTAGATTCCTTTTTCATTAAATGCCAGTAATGGTGGTTTCATAAAGGTATTTCTGAAGATCCTGAATTTAAAACTTTGAGTTTTTCCGCGGAAAGGATTAAGAAAAGATTAGCTAACGAAAAGACTTATTTTCTGCCCGTTTTGGTGATTTTTAGTTTAACGTTTCTTTATATTTGTACATAAAAACTACTATAATGTCTTTTTCAGATTTGTTTGGCTCGGGAGAGCATTTAAGAAATTTAAGTCATTTTGCATCGATCGTGAATCTTGCAGCCATTGATGGTGAAATCAACGAAAAAGAAGAAACTCTTTTGAAAAGATTTGCCAGAAAACTCGATATCAGCGAAGAGGAATATTCCAAGGTCATGGAAAACCCAAAATTGTTCCCGCTGGTAGGCTACAACAGCGTGGAAAAAAGACTTGAAAGGCTTCATGACCTTTTCCGCATTATTTTCGCCGATCACGATATCGACGAGGAAGAGTCTGAACTTATCAAACGTTACGCGATTGGCCTTGGTTTCTCCAGCCAGGCTTCAGAAGGCATTATAAAAAGATCGGTCCAGATCTTCAGCGGACAGTTAAATTTCGAAGATTACCGCTATTTATTAGAAAAAGAGAACGACTGAGGCTGAGTCTTTTCTTCGGCCTTTCTCATAAATTCTTCGGCATCTTCCACCATTTTTCTGCTTCCACAGAAGAAAGGAACACGCTGGTGCAGTTCGTTTGGTTTTATATCTAATATTCGCTGGAATCCGTCGCTGGCTTTTCCTCCTGCCTGTTCGGTGATGAAAGCGATGGGATTACATTCGTATAACAAGCGCAATTTTCCGTTCTCAGCCTTGGAGTTCTTCGGATACATAAAAATGCCACCCTTGATCATGTTGCGATGAATGTCTGAAACCATCGAACCAATATATCTTGATGTGTAAGGCCGGTCATCCTTCTCTTCCTGGCAAAACTTGATATAGTCTTTCACTCCCTGCGGAAAATGCACATAATTTCCCTCATTGATCGAATAAATTTTACCGTTTTCGGGAAACTTCATATTAGGATGGGATAAATACCAGGAACCCAGCGCGGGGTTCAGCGTAAAACCATTCACGCCGTGCCCGGTGGTATATACGAGCATGGTAGACGTTCCGTAAATAATATATCCTGCCGCAACCTGCTGATTCCCGGGCTGCAGAAAATCTTCGAGCTGTACGGGAGTTCCGATGGGAGTGACTCTTCGATAGATCGAAAAAATCGTTCCTACCGAAACATTCACGTCAATATTCGAACTCCCGTCCAGGGGATCCATCAACACCACATATTTATTCTTGTTATCGCCGTTATGACCTGATATCTCTATAAAATCATCGTTCTCTTCCGAAGCGATCCCACAAACAATCTCACGATTGGTAAGGGTTTGAATAAATTTTTTATTGGCATAAACATCGAGTTTCTGCTGGTCTTCTCCCTGTACATTTGTTTCTCCGTAAGCGCCGATGATATCTACAAGTCCGGCTTTATTTACCTCGTGATTTACTACCTTTGCCGCCAGTCGCAAAGAGTTGATCAGCCGCGAGAGCTCTCCCGAAGAATAGGGAAAATCGGCCTGATTCTCAATAATGAATTCCCCGAGGGTCTGGTTGGGTTTTGGCATGTCGCTGATTTCTGATTAGGCGGCTAAAATATCTAAAAAATGGAGTTACTACAACGTTTTCGTAAACATAATTAGCAATGTTTACATTTGTTTAAAACAAATTATATGGAAATTAACATTCGGAAGGCGCAAAAGGAAGATATGGGCGCCGTTTTGGAACTGATTAATGAACTGGCTGTTTTTGAAAAAGAACCCGAAGCGGTGATCATTGACAAAGATGATCTTATTCGGGACGGTTTTGGAGAAAATCCTGCTTTTCACTGTTTTGTGGCGGAAGCCGATGGGGCTATTCAGGGAATGGCGCTGATCTACTTCAGGTATTCCACCTGGAAGGGAAAGACGGTGCATCTTGAAGACCTGGTGGTTCGAGAGGCTTACCGGGGAAAAGGCCTGGGTTCGGCCCTTTATACCGAAGTAATAAAATTCGCCGCCGATCAAAAGGTGAAGCGTATCGAATGGGTGGTGCTGAACTGGAACAAACCCGCCGCAGATTTCTACCGAAACAGCGGCGCCGATGTTCTGGAAGACTGGGATACGGTGCAGATGCACGAGGAAGCCATGCTGAAATATCTCGAAATTAAAGGAAGGCTTTAAGAGGAGATTAGGAAATGTGTGAAAAGCAATCACTATTTTTGTGAAAAGCCGAAAATCATGGAATATACAATACGAGAAGCCCGAAGAGAAGATATGCCGATGGTTCTTGACCTCATCAAAGAACTGGCAGAACATGAAAACCACCTGAATGATGTGGAAGTCAGCGTTCAGGATCTCGAAGAAGAAGGTTTCGAAAATAAGAATTTCAAGTGTTTTGTAGCCGAAGTTGCGGGAAGAATTGAGGGCATGGCTCTGGTCTATTTCAGATTTTCCACATGGAAAGGCCGTACGGTACATCTCGAAGACCTGATCGTACGAGAAAATATGCGCGGAACCGGCCTTGGCGGCGCTTTATACCAGGAGGTAGTAAAATATGGTTACGAGCATGGCGTTAAACGTATAGAATGGGTGGTTTCTGAAGGAAATGAGAATGCTATTCAATTTTATGAAAATACGGGAGCGAAGATCAAGGAAACCTGGAAGACCGTTCATATGGAAGAAAGTGGTATCGAAAAAAATTTAAAGAAAGGTGATTAAAGTCTTCAAGTTTGGAGGTGCTTCGGTAAAAGATGCCGAAGGAGTCAAAAATCTAATCAATGTTCTGAAAGAGACCGGCAGCGAGAATAAGCTCATTGTGGTCTCGGCAATGGGAAAAACCACCAATGCGCTTGAAGAGGTGGTTAAAGACTATCTTGAAGGTTTCAAAATCCCGCAGAGCCTTACCGCAGTGAAAGAATATCACCGGCATATCCTGGAAGAGCTTTTTCCTAATAAACAGGCCGAGGTCCATTTTAAAACCGAAACACTTTTTGATGAATTGCAGAATTTTCTGAATCACAATAAATCTACCCAGTATGATTTTGTGTACGACCAGATCGTGAGTTTTGGAGAATTAATTTCCACAAGCATTGTTTCTGAATATCTGAATTCGCAGAATATCAGGACCAATTGGCTGGACGCTCGTAACTTCTTAAAAACCGACAGCACTTACCGCGATGCCCAGGTGAACTGGGAAAAGACCCAGGAGCTTATCCAGGAAAATGTTGATCCTGCAAAGCTGAATATTACGCAGGGTTTCATCGCTTCCGATCCCAATAATTTCACCACTACCCTGGGCCGGGAAGGCTCCGATTATTCGGCGGCGATCTTTGCCTACTGCCTGAATGCAGAAAATGTCACTATCTGGAAAGATGTGCCCGGCGTGCTGAATGCCGATCCAAGATTTTTCAACAAGGCCCAACTGCTGAACCAGATCTCTTATGAAGAAGCCATCGAACTGGCATTCTACGGAGCTTCCGTGATTCACCCGAAAACACTTCAGCCACTGCAGCGCAAGGAAATTCCGCTTTTTGTGCGGTCTTTTCTGAACCCCACCAGAGAAGGAACCGCAGTGAGCAAGGGACATGCGATCTTACCCGCCGTTCCCTGCTTTATCGTTAAAAAAGACCAGGTCTTGATCTCGCTTTCCTCACTGGATTTTTCCTTTATTGTCGAAGAAAATATGTCTGAAATCTTCCGGTTATTTCATCAATATCAGATGAAAGTGGATCTTATTCAGAATTCCGCGATCAGCTTCCGCGTATGCGTTGACAACAAATTCAACCAGCTCGAAAAACTTATTCAGCACCTGAAAGCACGCTTCAAAGTAAGTTATCAAACAGGCGTTTCCCTTTATACAATTAGGCATTTTAATGAGGAGGCGATTCGCGGCCTGGAAAAGGATAAAAAAGTGCTTCTGAAACAACTTACCCAAAATACGGTGCAGATGGTCACCGCAAACTAAATTTGGTTTTCTTATTTTTGGTTAGACAAACCAATCTATTATGGGAATTGTAAGTGCCAGGGAAGTTGCCAAAGTTATGAACCTCGATAAGCTCGGCTTCCTCGGAACGGGAATTGGCTGGATGGTATTACAGACCACCAAGCTGTCCCGTATCAATAAAGAATACGAAAAACGCAAAGACCTTGACGGGCGTGCCTTTATAGATTCAATTCTCCAGGAATTTGAGATCGAATTCGAAATTCCTGAAAAAGACCTGAAGCGTATCCCAAAAACTGGTCCGTTTATCACTATTTCCAATCATCCGCTTGGCGGTATCGATGGGATGATCCTGATGAAACTGCTGCTGGAACAGCGGTCAGACTATAAGATCATCGCCAATTTTTTACTGAACAGACTCGATCCGCTGCGGCCATATATCATGCCGGTGAATCCTTTTGATACGCATAAAGACGCTCAATCGAGTTTCGGCGGCATGAAAGAGGCGATCTCTCATTTAAGAAACGGTCATGCTTTAGGGATTTTTCCTGCAGGGGAGGTTTCTACTTACCGGGATAAAAAAATGATCGTCGATAAGGAATGGGAACCTGCAGCCATGAAGCTGATCCAGAAAGCAAAAGTGCCGGTGATCCCCATTTATTTTCATGCCAAAAACAGCATTTTCTTTTACCGGCTTGCCTCGATCCATGATATTTTAAGAACAGCGAAACTGCCCAGCGAAATGCTCACGCAGAAAAAGAGGAAGATCAATGTGAGAATCGGGAATCAAATTTCGGTAGAAGATCAGGCAGCACAGACCAATCTGGAAGCCTTTACCGCTTTTCTTCGCAGAAAAACCTATATGCTGGCAAATGTTTATGAGCGCAAGAAACTCTTTGAAAAGATCCCGAAATCCCTGAAGCTCCCCCGCGCTCCGAAAGATATTGCCGACGAGACCAGCGAATCGCTGATGATGGAGGAGATCGAAACCTGCCGCCGACTTGATAAAAGACTGCTTCAAAGCAAGAATTACGAAGTTTTTCTCGCTAAAAAAGAGATCATTCCCAGTATCCTGAATGAAATAGGAAGGCTGCGCGAGATCACTTTCAGGGAAGTAGGTGAAGGTACCAACAACAGCACAGATCTTGACCCGTTCGACGATTATTATCACCATCTTTTTCTCTGGGATAACGAAACCAATAGGATTGCCGGCGCTTACAGAATGGGTATGGGAAATGAAATTTTCGCAAGGCATGGAATCAACGGATTTTATCTTCAGGATCTTTTCAGGTTTGAACCTGAATTGTACCAGATGATGAGCCAGTCTATTGAAATGGGCCGCGCATTTATCATTAAAGAATACCAGCAGCGCCCCATGCCACTGTTTCTTCTGTGGAAGGGAATAGTGCATTGTACACTTAGGTTTCCGGAACATAAATTCCTTATCGGCGGGGTAAGCATCAGCAATAAATTCAGCAATTTCTCCAAGTCGCTGATGATCGAGTTCATGAAATCTAATTATTATGATCCCTATGTCGCGCAATATGTCAGGCCGAAAAAAGAATTCAAAGTTAAGTTGAAAGATGCCGATAAAGATCTTGTTTTCGATGCAAGTGAAGCCGATCTGAATAAATTCGACAAGATCATTGATGAACTGGAAACCGAAAATCTTCGGCTGCCGGTGCTGATCAAAAAATACATCAAGCAGAATGCGAAAGTAGTCGCATTCAATGTGGACCCTTTGTTCAATAACGCCGTGGACGGACTCATGTACATTCGTATTGCCGATCTTCCCGAGAGCACAGTCAAACCGGTGATGGAAGAATTTCAGAAAGAGCTCGAGGAAAGGAATTCAGGAATGCAGTGATCAGAAGTTAAAATTAAATTTTAACCTAAGAAGGTGTATTTTTAAAGACTACATTCCTAGAAAAGAGTCAGGAAACAGGAATCAAGAGGCAAGATTCAATAACTACGAACTACGAACTACCTACTACGAACGTTAAGATTAAGTTATTCCTTAATTCCTGCTGGTTGATTTTTTTATTCCTTATTATATTGTCTAAACCAAGACAAAGATTTATAAAATGGAAAAGATACTTATAGCCGGAGCTACCGGCGACACCGGAAAACGCGTTATAGAAATACTTAGCAACACCCAAAATTTCACCCCTGTGGCCATGATCAGAGATGAAGCCCAGAAGCAGATCTTTGATGATATGGAAGTGGAAAGCGTACTGGCCGATCTGGAAAAAGATGTGGATCATGCTTTAAAAGGAATCGATAAGGTGATCTTTGCGGCAGGATCGGGAGGACAGACAGGTCCGGATAAGACTACCGCTGTAGATCAGGAAGGAGCCATAAAACTAATCGATGCCGCGAAAAAGGCAAAAGTGAAGAAATTTATCATGCTCAGCGCCATGGGAACCGATAAACCCGAAGAAAACAAGGAGCTTGAACATTATCTGAAAGCCAAGAAAAAAGCCGATGATCATCTAAAGGTAAGCGGGATCACCTATACCATCGTCCGTCCCGGTCGACTAACCCATGATATGGGAGTCGCCAAAGTGAAGGTAGCCGAAAAATTAAATGAAAGAGGGGAAATTGCACGTGACGATGTGGCCTTTCTTTTAGTGATGAGCCTGGCAGATCCGCTGGTAAAAAATATGGAATTTGAAGCCCTGGAAGGCGATGAACCTATTAAACAGGCACTGATCGAAATTTCAGACCTTTAAATATATCATGCTGAATTAAAAGATAATAAACAATATCTGATTCACAATCAGTATATTAACCCTAAAATCCAAATAGAATAAGCTTAATTTTTTGTAAATTACCGAGTTACTAAATTAGAAATTAGTAGAATTTGAATTCTAAAAATCTCAACTAATATGAAAAAATTTAGAACTCTTTTAGTCTCTCTATTCTTAGGATTGTTGTCCATTCCGTTCTTTGGCCAGGAAAGACAACCTATTATCGATATGCATTTACATGCTGACCTTCCACCTCAGGAAATCCAGCCAGGAGAGCCGGCACCCTGTCGGCCTGAACCATGCGAAAGAAAAGGTCGTGCTACCAGGAGCCATGACGAAACATTAAGAAAAACGCTGGAAATAATGGATCGCTATAATATTGTAAAAGCCCATCTTAGTGGTCTGGATACTTCGATAATTAAACAGTGGGTAGAAACGTCTCCTAATCGTTTTATTGCTGCACCGTTTATCTTTCAACCGGGACAACCCGCAGCTAAGGAACTTAAGCCTAAGTATGAAGATGGCTTTTTTACCGGAATGGGAGAAATTGCCACAGAACTTAAGGGTATAGCTCCCAATGATCCTAAACTTGAGCCTTATTTTGCCCTGGCCGAAGAATATAATTTGCCCACACTAATTCATACGGCAGGTATTGGCCCTTATCTTCCCACTTTTCGTACAAATGCCGGTAATCCACTTTTATTAGAAGATGTGTTGGTTCGACATCCAAAACTGAAGCTATATGTGGAGAATAGCGGATACCCTTTTCGGGATGAAATGATCGCTATGATGTCTCAATACCCGCAACTTTATGGAGATGTATCTACCATTACCTGGGTGATTCCTCAAGAGGCTTTTTACGATTATCTGAAGGCTTTGATTAGAGCTGGCCTTGGAAAAAGAATAATGTATGGTTCTGATCAAATGCGATGGCCGGAGATGATTGAAAAGGGCATTAAATCTATTGAAAACGCTGATTTTTTAACTGAAGAACAAAAAAGAGATATTTTATACAACAATGCTGTAAGTTTTCTTGAATTAAACGAAAAGTAAATCTTTTGC
This sequence comes from uncultured Flavobacteriaceae bacterium, assembly GCA_963741865.1. Lineage (GTDB taxonomy): Bacteria > Bacteroidota > Bacteroidia > Flavobacteriales > Flavobacteriaceae > Christiangramia. The sequence goes on along the minus strand of CAVUJP010000017.1, from coordinate 135,817 downwards.
TTTTTCAACTTACACCCAATCGCAGCCTATAATTACTGAAAAGACTTTTTGGGAGGTTCCCATAATTCAATTTTGTTGCCTTCGGGATCCATGATCCAGCCAAATTTCCCGTAGTCATCGGTTTGCATTTCCCCTACGATCTCTACTCCTTCTTGCTTTAAAGCTTTTAGCAGTTCTTCCAGATTTTCTACCCGAAAGTTCATCATGAACTGCTTTTCAGAAGGTTTATAATAATCGGTATTCTCATCCATAGGGCTCCACTGGGTCATGCCGTCTTCACCTTTTTCATCTTTCCACCAGAAAGAACATCCGTAATTATCGGTTTGAAGTCCAAGATGGTCACGATACCAGGTTTTTATCGCATCGGGATCTTTGGCTTTAAAAAAGAAGCCTCCTAAACCTGTTACTCTTTTATTCATTTTTTATCGATATCAGTATGGTCTCCTTCTCCAAACTCAGCGATGATCTTATCGGCGACCACTTCAGCGAGTTTTCGGTGCGATTCTGTGGTCCATCCTGCCACATGCGGACTCAACAAAGTATTAGGCATAAACATAAGTTCTCTCATCGCCTGCGGAATTGGATCGGCGGCTCGAATGGCTATGTTGTTCGGATTTGAAAAAAGACTTTCAAAAGACGATTTTTCATATTCCAGTACATCAAGACCTGCGCCATGGATCTTTCCTTCTTTCAGGGCTTCTACAAGATCGGCGGTAACTACGTTTTTCCCGCGGGAAGTATTGATAAACCAGAAAGGCTTTTTGAATTTAGAGATGAATTCTTTATTCACCATCTGGTCGGTTTTTTCGGTCCATGGCACATGCAGGCTCACCACATCGGCTGTTTCGAAAAATTCGTCATATCCTACCTGTCTCGCGTTTTCATCGGCTATTCCTTCCTGGATATCGTAAAAGATCACATCCACATCAAAACCTTTCAGTTTTCTGGCAAATGCCTTACCCATATTTCCGTAGCCAATAAGACCCACGGTCTTTCCATCGAGTTCCACTCCGCGATTTTCTTCGCGTTGCCAGAGGCCTTCGCGCACTTCTTTATCGGCTTTATTCAACCGGTTGAAAAGTGACAGCAACATTCCCAGGGAATGTTCGCCTACCGCGTTACTGTTTCCTTCGGGAGCAGAAAATAGTTTAATGCCATGCTTTTTGGCATATTCAACATCTATACTTTCCAGACCGGCGCCTACACGCGCGATAAATTTCAAATTTGGTGCGGCATCTATAAATTCCCGATCGATTTTATAGCGGCTTCTAATCACGATTCCGTCGTAAAGATGCTGATTTTGCAGGGTTTCTTCTCTGGATTGTTCGTAAGCTTCGATATTATGGTGTCCCGCTTCAGCCAGTTTTTTTATCAAAGTTGGATGATTGGTGTCAGCGTGAAGAATGATCATTTTTTTCTGATTTTTTTACAGTTCAGTTTTTCTGAAAATCCAGCAGGTAATTCTGAATTTTCGCAACTACAAAGTTAAAGAATGATTTTTACCGATTGCAAGAATCTGGACTAAAACCCGAGAATCGCCTTGGCGATAAGAAAATAAGTAAGGATCCCGAAAACATCATTACTGGTAGTAATAAAAGGACCCGTTGCCACTGCGGGATCTATATTGTTTTTATCGAGAAGAATGGGAATAAAAGTTCCTATAAGCGCGGCAATGACGATCACCGAGATCAGGGCAATCCCAATACTAAGAGATTCGGTCAGAGAGGTATGAAAAAAGTAGGTGCTGATGACAAACACTATAAGAGCGATTGCCAGCCCATTGATAAGGCCGAGAGCAAATTCTTTTGCAAGCCTGGAAAGCATATTCCCTTTTAAGGTATCATTTGCCAGGCCCTGTACCACGATCGCACTGGACTGCACTCCTACATTCCCTGCGGTTGCCTGGATCAGCGGCACAAATATCAGCAGTTCCCTATAATCAGTAAGTATGGTTTGAAATCCCGAAATAATACTCGCGGCGCCTAAGCCGCCGAACATCCCTATGAGCAGCCAGGGTAAACGTGCGCGGGTTTGTTTAAAGAGATTATCGTCGGCCTCCACATCTTCAGAGATACCGGCAGCCATCTGATAATCTTTTTCGGCTTCTTCACGAACAAAATCCAGAATATCATCAATGGTGATACGGCCCACGAGCCTTCCCATTTCGTCAACCACGGGAATCGCTTCAAGATCATATTTCTGCATGATACGCGCCACCTCTTCACCTTCGGTATGCACCGTCACATAATCTACCTGAGGGATATATACATCACTGATATTGGCATGGCTCGGTGCGGTAAGCAAATCTTTTAGAGAAAGCCTTCCCTTGAGCTTATTCTTATCATCAACGACATAAATTGAATGCACACGGGTTACGTTTTCGGCCTGTTTGCGCATTTCGGTCATACAACCGGTCACACTCCAGTTCTCGTTCACTTTCACCAGCTCCTTGGCCATCAAACCACCGGCAGAATCCTCGTCATAGCGAAGCAGTTCCACGATATGATCGGCATGCTCCTCGTCATCGATCTCGGCAATCACATTCTGTTGCAGTTCTGGAGAAAGTTCAGAAATGATATCGGCCGCGTCATCGGTATCCATCTGCGTAAGCTCATTGGCGATCTCACGCGGAGAAAGATTTTCGAGGATACGTTCACGAAGGCCTTCCTCGAGTTCCATAAGAGCCACCGAAGTCTGTTCACTGTCCAGCAGCTTCACTATGTACGTAGCCTCTTCGAGGGTTAATTCGGTTAGGATTTCGGCAATATCGGCGTGGTGCACGTCTTCAAGGTGCAGCAGCAATTCCTCATCGTTTCTTTCTTCGATGAGAAATTTGATTTTTTCAATTAATTCTTCACTTATCTGAAACTGCATACGGCTCAATTTTTAAAGTCAGTTCTACAAACTGCTGGAAAGAAAGCTGTTCCGGCCGGTAGCCAAATATAGCATCTTCCCTTAAATTATCGGGAAGATTAAGACTTTTTAAACTATTTCGAAGCGTTTTGCGGCGCTGGTTAAAAGCGGTCTTCACAATGCGGAAAAATAATTTCTCATTGCATTCCAGTTGAAAACTGTCTTTTCGGGTAAGTTTTAAAACCCCACTGTCAACCTTTGGCGGCGGATTGAATACCGAAGGCGGCACGGTGAAAAGATATTCAGCCTCATAGAATGCCTGTACCAGCACGCTTAGAATTCCGTAAGCTTTTGAGCCTGCTTTTTCACAGATGCGTTTCGCCACTTCTTTCTGAAACATTCCCGAAAACTCGGGAATTCTACCACGCAATTCGAGCATTTTAAAAACGATCTGTGTGGAAATATTATAAGGAAAGTTACCAATGATCGCGAACTGTTCTTCCCCGAAAATTTCAGAAAGATCATGTTTTAAAAAATCCTTTTCATGGATCCTGTTTTCGAGCTGCGGATAATTTTCTTTTAAATAATCAACGCTTTCGCTGTCGATCTCGATCACATGGATTTCGGCATTTTTCTGAAGTAAATATTTGGTAAGCACTCCCATCCCGGGACCGATCTCTAACACTTTTTTATAACCGGAATAGCTCAAGGTATCGGCAATTTTTGAGGCCACATTCTCGTCTTTTAAGAAATGCTGTCCAAGATGTTTTTTGGCTCTGACATGTTGATGCTCTTGACCTGTTTCCTTGAATGGATATTTTTTCTTTTTCATGGATTGCTGATTTTCCCTACAGATGTGAGGGTGTGAGTGCTATTGTTCACTGATCACCTCCAGCTCGGTGCGAAAAGCTACAAATTTACCTTCAAAAGCCTTTGACTTCCCGCGGAGTTCCTCGGCGTTTTCCTGGTAATACTGCTGAAGTTTCTCTCTGGTTTCGGTGGTGTATTGAATGGAGTAGGTGATGCCGCCCATAGGCTCCTTCACCATCACTTTAGTCATCAGCGCCTTTGAAAATTTTCCAGTTTCCAGCATATCGGGAATATGTTCATTTTTCATCCATTTTACCCAATCGTCATGAATATCCTCCTGCACGTTTATAGTCACATTGTAAATGTACATTCCTGAAAATTTAAATTTTGTGAAATTATTCGATATTGTCTCCGCGAAGCAATCGGTATTTTTTACGCGCCTCGACGAAATAGATACTGTCGGCAAAGTTAAAGATAATTTGCTCGTAATAGTTTTTTGCCTTGTCGGGATCGTTCAGCTGGTTCGCGTAAAGTTCCGCCAGGAAATAATTGGCATTATCGGCAAGAATATCTTCTCCATACAAATTGATGATTTGCAGGTAATTATTTTCCGCTTTCTTATAATCCTTTTGCTTTTCGTAAAGTTTAGCCTGCGAATAAAGGGCTTCATCCTCGATCTTTTCGCCTTTATGATGCATCAGTAAAGTATCAAGAATGTTTATGGCTTCGCTGTTTTTTTTCTGAAAGGCCAGCAGATCGGCTTTTGCATATTCCTTCAACGCCACCTGAGTGGAATCCTCCAAAGTATTATCACGAATAAAAAGGCTCAATTCCATCGCGTCATTCGCAATTAACTGGGAGGCCGAAGCCTTTAGAATATCCAGCTGGGTTTGCGCCCACTCAAAATCGCCTTTATAATAACTGGTTTTTGCCACTTTAAATCTGGCATTCTGGGAAATTTCATCGTTTTTAACCAGATTTTGAATCTGAGAATAGTAAATCAGCGCCTCGTTGAATTTTTCCTGCATGACCAGGATATCGGCCAGCGCCATTTTTACCTGGGCCTTATTAAAATTTGAAGCGGTTGTTTTTTCAGTTTCTTTGAGAATTGCCACAGCCTGCTCTTTTTGATCCAAGCGGAAGGCAAGAAAATTGGCATAATCGATCTTTAGATCGAGGGTTTCGGGAATGTCGCCGTATTCTGCAAGCAGATCTTCATAATCAGATTTTATCTTTTCCAGCTCCTCTTTTTTTGCCGTTTCCTCTTCGAGTCCGATCAAAAAATGACGCGCCTGCAGGTTGAAGATCCTCGAAGGTGATTCTTCAATTGTATAATTAATGATCTCCTTTGCATCTTCATAAGCCTTGTTTTCTTTGGCCATCACCGCAAGATTCAGGATTCCCTGCAGGTTTTTATCGCCTCTTTTATAAATGGCTTTTTCCTGGGTAAAAGCTTTTCCGTATTCTTTCTGCTGAATAAAAAGCCAACTGAGCATCTCATTATAAAGCAGGTCGGGATTTTCCTGAAGCCTTTTCAGAAGCAATTTCCTAAAGATCATATTGGCTTCATTGGAAGGATCTTCGGTAATATAACGGCTGAATTCACGGTTGGCAATACCATAGAACTTCAGATCATCTTTGATGAGATCGAGATAATTGCTGAACATGTCCTCGGTCTTTCCCAATTCGCCATAAATACGAGCCAGCTGAAGGTTGAAATTCGAATCTCCACTGAGTTTCATCGCCCGTTCATAGGCTTTAGCGGCATAATCAAGCAAGTTATACTGTTCAAAGGCATGACCTATAGAATAGCCAAAATTGGGCCTTCCTTCCACGGCCTGCAATCCTTCCTCATAAAACTGTTTTGCTCTTTCCGAATTATTTTGAAGTTCGAAATTATGGCCGAGTTCGATAAGAATCGTAGGATTATTAGCCGAATTGTTCAGGCGGTCAAAAAGCAGTTTTTCCGCGGAAGCGAAATCCTCCATCTGTTGATAAGCAGCAACCACACCTTTAAAATACACCGGATTTCCCGGATGCTCTTCCAGCAACTGCTGATAAACGCTGAGCGCTTTCTCATATTCGCCCTGCTCAAAAAAATTTTTAGCGAGCTGGTCATTTTGTGCATTAACCACCAATCCGCTTAAAAAGCATAGCATTATAAAAACAAAACAGCGCATATGTAAATATAAACATTTGTGAAGACCTGCAAGGTCCCGATAGCTATACGGGATGAAAACCTTGCAGGTCTTCAAAATTCAGATTGATATAAATCATTTTTCACCTGAGTTATATGTAATAATTTAAGAAAATAAAAAAGAACATGAAAAAGCTATTCCTATTATGCTTGCTCAGCTTCATAACTGCCTGTAGTACGACAAACAAAAGTTATGAAATCAGCGAACCTCCCTGGCCGGCCAGTTCCTTTTACTGGGATTATACCCTACTCACACCTTCTTCAGGTTATGATCTAAAGGGACCGGTAAAAAGAGTTCATGAGAGGATATACGGGGCACAGATGCTGGACAATAAATTAGAAAAAAGAAAAGAATTGCAAATATCGGGCTGTTGCGATAACAACACAATTCTTTATTTTGACCCTCAAGGAAGAATCTCTTTTGAGTACACTTATTATTATCTCGAACCCCCAGAAAATAGTTCAATAAAAAGTTTTGTCTATTATTACGATGGTAAACTTATGCAAAGCCTTAGATATAGTAGAGACAAGGTTTTGAGCGATTCAGATTTCTATATTTATGATGAAAAAGGACGATTTAAAAAAGTTATCTCCAAACATTCGGGACTAGAGGAAAATGAACCGTACTGGACCACCTGGGAGACATACACATATAATGACTCCCTGAATACAATTTTAGTTGAAACCTTCGCAGAGCAGGGTCCGTTAAGAAATACCATTTTCCAATTGGATGAATATGGTCATGTATCAAGCGTGGAAGCATATTTTGTCGGTCAGGATCAATATTCAAGCAATACCTTAAAATTCGATAAAACAGGGAAAAAAATGGAAGAAAATTTAGGTGACTGGCAGAACATATTTTATTATGATCAAAATGGATTCCTTAAAAAACTAACTAATTCATTTGAAAATGAAACTCGACTGATTTCCGAATTCCAATATTCCCTGGATGACCAGGGAAACTGGATTAGAAGAATCGAGTATGTCAAAGGCCTTCCACTTCAAATTACTGAAAGAGAAATTGAGTACTATCAAATTCCAGAAATGGTTTTTAAAAAAACCTAACAGGTTTTGAAAACCTGTTAGGTTTGAATGCTACTAAAAGTTCAGGAATTAATTAATCTTATCAAAGCCGGTGTATGGCACCAAAACTTCCGGGATTTTAATTCCTTCGGAAGTCTGATAATTTTCCAGAATTCCTGCCAGCACTCTTGGCAATGCAAGTGCACTACCGTTAAGCGTATGAACCAGCTCTTTTTTATTGTCTTTATTCTTATAGCGCAATTTCAAACGGTTGGCCTGGAAAGTTTCAAAATTAGAGACAGAACTGATCTCCAGCCAGCGATCCTGGGCGGTTGAGAAAACCTCAAAATCGAAAGTCAGCGCAGAGGTGAAACCTAAATCTCCCCCACAAAGGCGAAGAATTCGATAAGGCAGTTTTAATTCTTTCAGCAATTCTTTTACGTGTTCCACCATTTTGTCAAGAGCGGCATAAGAATTTTCAGGAGTCTCCAGCCTTACGATTTCCACTTTATCAAACTGATGCAGGCGATTCAATCCGCGTACATGGGCTCCGTATGAACCAGCTTCCCTTCTGAAACATGGCGTATAACCGGTACAAAGCACCGGAAATTCATCTTCTTTCATCAAATTATCACGAAACATATTGGTGATCGGCACTTCGGCGGTCGGGATCAGGTAGAGATCATCGGCGGTGACATGGTACATTTGCCCTTCCTTATCGGGTAACTGTCCCGTCCCGTAACCGGAAGTTTCGTTCACCATTAAAGGCAATTGGAATTCGGTATATCCAGCCTCGACAGCCTTGTCTAAAAACCAGCTGATGAGGGCACGTTGTAAACGGGCGCCCTTTCCTTTATATACAGGAAAACCGGCACCTGTCACTTTATTTCCCAGCTCAAAATCGATAATATCGTACTTCTTTGCCAGTTCCCAATGAGGCAAAGCACCTTCGGCAAGTTTTGGAATATCGCCTTCGCGGAAAACCTCTTCATTGTCTTCCTCGCTCTTTCCGGAAGGAACCGATTCATGCGGAATATTAGGAATGGTATACAGCAATTGCTGAAGCTCTTCTATGGTATTGGCAAGTTTATCTGAAAGCTCTTTCGATTCTTCCTTTAAACGTCCCGTTTTTTCCTTCAGCAAATTCGCCTTTTGATGTTCTCCGTTTTTGAAAAGGAGACCGATCTCTTTAGAAAGTTTGTTTGAGCTGGCAAGCGTTTCATCAAGCTGAGTCTGAGTAGCCCGACGTTCTTCGTCAAGTTTCAGCACCTGACTAAAAATATCTTCAGCATTGAAATTCCTTTTTTTAAGAGCTTCAATGTATGCTTCCTTATGTTCTGCAATATTGGAAACCTGTAACATTAGGTGAATTTTTATCCGTTAAAATCAGCTGCAAATGTAACAAAAGCAAGGCACAAAATCACTTTGTAATAAAAGCTTATCTACGCCTATTCCTTTGAATTCAGATTATCGAGATCAATCTGATAAAATTCCCATTCGGGATCTCCTGTTTGTTTTACAAGTTCCAGGGCTTTTTCATAGTTCTTTCTGGCCTTTTCAATATTTCCAGTCTTTTCGTAGACCATTCCTAAAGTTGAATAGGCATCAAAAGAATCGGGATAATGTTCCGTATTATATTTAAAAACCTCGACCGCGGCATCAAGAAATTCAGGTTCATTCATAAGGGCAAATCCAAGATCTGTCATCGCATTTTCCCTGCTCACTTCAAAACCATATTTTTCTGAAAGCTTTGAGTAATACTCCTCCACATCTGCCATTACTTTTTCAGGCCCTCCTTTTGCAAGGATCTCTTTTTTCGTCTTCGGAACCTCATATCGCAAATCTTTGAAGATAAATTTTAATCCGTTATAAATAGAAGGATAACTAACGGTTCCATGGGTATACTCAAACATGGGATCGAATTTGAACTTCAGGTCCACATCCTTATGCTCCTTGATGTAAGAGGTAAACTTACCCGCAAGGATATATGTATTCCCCAGCATGGTTCCTCCTTCATTGGCGATGCTCATATAAAATTTTGAGCTAATATCTTCATGATCTTTAAGTACCTCATCCAGGTCTTTTTTAAAGATTTCATTCTCATACCATAAACTTGGACTGATGGTTAAATAAGCCTCAAAAAGTTCAGGATCCTTAAAGAAAATGTAGGCATTAAAAAGTCCGCCAAGAGAATGTCCTACCAGAATTTTATAAGGTGCGGTGCGATAATTCTTGTTTACATAGGGAATAAGTTCTTGCCTCAGAAAATCTGTAAACCTGTCTGCACCACCCGCATTAGGAAGTCTTTTCTTACTGGCTTCGTCCAGAATTTCAGTTCCGGGAGTAAGGTCACGATTACGCCTGGTATTTCTAACCCCTATAATAATCATATCTGGAATTAACTCATTTAGGACCAGACTTTGCAAAGTCCCTACGGCTTTGTCGAATTTATAATAGCTGTCCAGTAGGTACATTACCGGGTAGGATTTCTGACTATTTTCATAATTTTCAGGAAGATGAATATCTAGTAATCTGTCTTCATTCTGAATTTTTGAATGAAAAGTGATGGTTTTTCCAATGACAATATCTTGCTGGCCGAATGCCGTGAAACCGACAATCAGCAATAAGAATACTAGTTTAAATCTCATGGATCGAGTTTAGGTTGATAGTTGTTAAAGACGAATAAAACTAGGAATTTATTCTTTAGCAGAAGGCAAAATCCAGTCGTTATGTTTAAAATGATGCCATTTCTCAGCGGCAAGATCAATTTTCGGGTTTATAAGCGGCTGGTAGGCTCCTCCGTTCACACTTACTTTTCCTTCCACATAAACCTCAACCTCCTTCCCTTTTCGCGCATATTCCTTTTCCAGGCGCTGGGCGAACTGCCAGATCATATCGGGTTTTGAAGGAAGCGCACGCAGCTGTTTTCGGGAAAGATAGTCTTTGTTATTAATGAAAATGGTATCCTGGGTACCTTTTTCCACCACTTTAAATTGCTGTTTCCCACTTTTTCCGCGTAGCATCATGCGCCAGCTCAAACGATGACCTTCTTCGGTCCACAGTACATCATCCTTTAAGAACCAGTGACGCAGCGGCAGGGAAATTTGAATAATAAACCAGGTGGTCATCACCGCGACAAGTACATTCCGGTAAGATGGAATTATAATTTCGCCTTTATCGTAAAATTCTTTTTTCCCACGCAGAAAGAATCTGTTGATCGTCTTCGCCGGAAAAAAGAAAATTATAAAAGCTATAGAGAGGTATGGAAATATGCCAATATGAAATATAAAACTATTGAATAAATGGAAAAATATAGCTGCTATAAATGCATAAATCCTGGTACGTTTCCACAGTAAAAGCGGAATATTCAGCAGATCAAAACAAATTCCGAAATAGGCGATGGCATAGCGAACCCACCATTGTTGAAGAAAATCACCCACCAGCCAGTAATCATCTTTAGATTTCATAAGAAGCGCGGGGAAACTGCCATCAAGCCAGTCGGGATAGATCTTGGCGATAGAAGCGTACGTATAAACGATCCAAAGCTGCAGTACAATAAAGATCCACACCCAGCGCGGCATGGAAATACGTTTGATAGCAGGGTTCAGTCTTGCATCAACCGAAAGCCAGCGATGCGCAGGCAGGAAAAGCATGATCATGCACAGCAGCATCAGCAAATAATAGTGGTTGTTATAACTGGATTTCTGCATGAGATAGACGGCCGACCACATGACACCGTAACAGAACATACTGAAACGATATTTAAAACCGATCATCACCAGAATACCGAAAATTCCCATTATGGCATAATACCAGATCATGCCATTGCCTGGAAGCGGTTGCAGAAAATCGAACCCGATAAAATTGAAGGTGAAATGCGGCTCCAGCATGGTGCGCCGTACCCAACCGGTAAAAATGGCCTGAAAGGCCTCGATGGCGATCAACAAACCGAAGAAAACGCGGAACACTACCAGTGCCGAATTATCGATTTGTTTAAAAAGCCATCTGTCAAGCATAATTGTCTTTTATGTATTGCCTTGAAAAAGCCTGGTCCTGCTTCATGGCGATCTTCAGCTGATCTACCGATTCGAATTTCTTTTCATCCCGAATTCTAACCAGGAGCTCGATTTGCAGTTCTCTGCCGTACAGATCTTTCTCGAGATCGAAAAAATAAGTTTCAATGGTCTGCTCTTTTCCGCCAACGGTAGGATTGGTGCCGATATTCATCATTCCAAAGTATTTTTTCCCATCGATTACAGAACGAACAGTATAAACTCCATTTTTCGGAATGAGCTTATAGTTTTCTTCAATTTGAAGATTGGCGGTTGGATATCCCAGCTCTTTCCCAAGACCTCGGCCTTTTACAATTTTTCCGGTAAGAGTGAACGGATGTTCGAGGTATAAATTGGCTTTTTCCACGCGTCCTTCAGAAAGGGCTTTTCTTATTTTTGTAGAGCTAACCGCTACTTCTTCCACATCCTGCTGCGAAATCTCCTCTACTTCAAAGCCAAATTCTTCACCAAATTTCCGTAGATCATTGATATCGGCCGTACGATTTCTTCCGAAGCGATGATCATAACCAATAATCACCTTCTTCGCTTTCAGGCGGTTCACCAGAATATCCCTCACAAACTCCACGGCGGTGAGTCTTGAAAACTGATGGGTAAAAGGATGCACCACCAGGTAATCTATCCCCGTCTCTTCCAGCAGCCGGCGTTTTTCCTCGATGGTATTGATAAGTTTGATACCGCTCTCTTTTTGCAGCACCATTCGCGGATGCGGAAAAAAAGTAAGCACCACCGAATCGAGATTGTTGGCATGAGCGGTGTTTACCAGGCGTTCAATGATCTTGCGATGGCCGGCATGAACCCCGTCGAAAGTCCCAATGGTCACTACCGTTTGCCTGTCGCTGGTAAAATTACTTGCTCCTCTATATTCTTTCAAAATCTTATTTTCCGTTAAAAGTATTCATGGTATTCGAAACACCTGCCGTTCCAAAGGAAAGGATGAGTTCTGCAGAAGTTTCCAGGCGTTCCTGTAATTTGCTTTCCTCCTGCTCATCCCATTCTCCCAGGACATAATCTATTTGCTGACCTTTTGAAAACTCATCGCTTATCCCAAATCTAAAACGATTGTATTTGGTGGTATTGAGCTGCGCCTGTATATCTTTAAGTCCGTTATGACCGCCATCACTACCCTTGGTTTTTAGCCGAAGTGTACCAAAAGCAAGGTTGAGATCGTCAGTTACAACCAGAAGGTTTTCCAGCGGGATCTTTTCTTTCTGCATCCAGTAATTCACGGCTTTTCCGCTTAAATTCATATAGGTACTGGGTTTGAGAAGAATGAAGCTGCGCCCTTTGAATCTGAATTTAGCGACATCGCCAAGTTTTTGAGTTTCAAAGGGAGCTTCCTGTTTTTCAGCAAGTTTATCGAGAATTTTAAAACCGACGTTATGACGGGTGTTTTCGTATTTAGAACCAATGTTTCCAAGGCCTACGATCAAAAATTTCTTCATGGGATCTATTTTCTTCCCGGTTTTTGTTTTTCCTAATATCCTTCCGAAGAATGAAAGCATTCAGATTATTTAAAATTAGATTCCGTCATTTAAGTCGGAATTTTCAAAATCTCACTTGGTGAGTAAAGATAAAATTAATCAGATACTTTCATTCCAGAAAAAAGCGGTGCATAAAATATAAAATTTCTTGAAACAGATTATTCTCGAGGTTGAACCATAATAGAGCTATTTTGCTTGTTTCATTTTGACCACTGGGCAAAAAACGAAATTTTATATTTTACCTCATCCAGAACTACCAAAAAAGGCAGTTCTGACCTCTCGAAAGGAGAGGTGAATGGGAAGCCCGGAGGCATATCCATCGAGGAATTATTAGATTTACAAAACAAAAAAAGCATTCCGTTTACCGTTAGCCGGCCAGGGAATGCTTTTTTATATTAATTAAAAAGGACTTACTCTTTATCTTCTCCTTCTTTTACAGCGGCCACATCTTCAGTTTCAGTAGCTGGTACTTCATCTGCTGCTACTTCGTCTTCGTCTTCTTCATCTTCTAACTCGATTAAGTTACGTGAAGTTCTTACCTGACAAATTACAGTGTTATCTGGATGCTGAATTTTGTAGTCGTCGCTGGTTACCTCAGTCACGTATAATTTCTGACCGATCTTAAGTTTGGTAACATTAGCCACGATATAATCTGGAAGATTTCCAGGCACTCCTCTCACTTTAAGGCGGCGAAGGTTGTAACGAAGTACACCCCCGTTTTTAACACCACGTGCAACACCTTCGGTATGGATAGGAATTTCCATAGTGATGGGCCTATCTTCGAAAATTTGATAGAAATCCATATGCATGATAGCATCGGTTACAGGATGGAATTGAATATCCTGCAGGATGGCATCGTAAGATTCTCCACTCTCCAACTTAATTTTTACAGTGTGTACGTCTGGAGTATACACTAAATTCTGGAATGCTATTTCCTCTGCTGCAAAGTGTAGTGGATTACCTTCTACCCCGTACAATACGCAAGGAACCTGTCCAGCATTACGTAGAGCTTTCGTTGCCTTCTTGCCTACGCTTTCTCTTTTAGATCCGTTGATCGTAATTGATTTCATTTATAAAATGATTTTAGTGAAACAAATGTTGTCAGGTTCTGGTGTGAACTGCCTTCATTTGCGTAAAAAATTTCTGGCTGCAAAAGTAAGTCTTTTTTAGTTTCTATAAAATACTGAAGCAGAAAAGTTTGATCAAATGTGAGATAAGGAAAAAAGAGACAGTAGACAAAATCTTTTTTAGCTATTCCTGACCCTTACCTCTTTAATCTTAGGCTTATTCCATGAAGATTTAGCTAACTTTGAATTATCAAATAGAATGCGATGAAAATTTCAGTAGAACTTACACTTACACCAATTCAGGATAACTATGAACCAGCGATCATTAAATTCATTAAAAAGATGAGAGCTTCGGGACTTACTGTGAAGGAAAATCCCCTAAGTACCCAGGTTTATGGCGATTATGATGAAGTGATGGATCTTTTGAATAAAGAAATTAAAAATGCTTTTGAAGCGATCGAACGCGGACTTATATATATAAAAATCGTAAAATCTGATCGTAGCGATTATGCAGCAGATTTTTGATTTTTTTCTGGATCCCTACCGCGATGCTTCTGTTTTCTCTATAATCCTGGAAATTATTGTCTTTGTTTTTGGGATCCTGAGTGTTTACTATTCAAAAAAGGAAAACATACTCGTCTATCCCACCGGCCTTATCGCAACGGTGCTCACCGTTTACCTTCTTTATAAAGCCGGATATTATGGCGATATGATGATGAATTTTTATTATTCCATCATGAGTATCTATGGATGGTGGAACTGGTCTCGAAAAAAAGGCGGGGAATACGTGGTGCCCATTACCCGAACCAATCGCCGGGAAAAACTAATAGGCTTCGGACTTTTCCTGCTCACTATGCTTATCACCTACGGCGTTTATCGAGCTTTCGGTTACGAAATCGAAACTGCGAATTATATAGATATTTTTACCTCGGGGGTATTTTTTACCGCCATGTGGTATATGGCAATTAAGAAACTTGAAAACTGGACGCTGTGGATCTTTGCCGACCTGATCACCGTTCCGCTTTACGCCTACAGAGGCCTCGGAATGCTGGCGCTACAGTATGTGATTTTTACCATTCTGGCGATACAAGGATATATAGTATGGAAGAGAAGCTTAGACAAAGGCCATGTGATTGCCTGAAAATTGTACTTTTCGGCCCGGAATCTACCGGGAAGACCACACTTTCAGAAGAACTGGGAAAGATCTTCAATGAGCCGGTGGTACCAGAATTCATGCGGGAATATCTTCAGAAGGTCTGGGATCACGAGAAACGTATCTGCGAACCTAAAGATATCATTCCTATTGCCGAAGGACAGATGGAGCTTGAGAACCGTCTTTCTAAAGAAGCCGAAGAACTCCTTATCAGCGACACCAATCTGCTTGAATTAAAGGTCTATTCAGAAGCTTATTATGAGGCTTACTGCGACCCGAAACTTCTTAAACATGCGTTAAACAACCACTATGATTACTACTTTTTAACGTATATTGATGTTCCCTGGACTCCAGACGATCTAAGGGACAAGCCACATGACCGTGAAGGCATGTTTCAACGCTTTGAAAATGAGCTGAAACAGCAAAAAATCCCTTATATGATCCTGAAAGGAACCTGGGAACAACGGCTGCAAACAGCAGTGGCAAAAATCAATCAACTCTTAAAAAGTAAAATTATCGTGAATTTCAGTGAACAGGATATTCAACAAATTGAAGAAAAAGGTTTAACCACTTCGGAAGTTGAAGAGCAAATTAAAATTTTCAAAAGGGGCAATATTAAGGTAAATATCACCGAGGCTGCCACTATCGGAAAAGGAATCAGTAAAATTGAAGAAGCCGGAAAAAAAGAACTGATCGCTTTTTATGATTCTGAAAAAGAAAAACACAGCATCCTCAAATTTATACCCGCTTCGGGCGCGGCAACGAGAATGTTTAAGGCCCTACATAATTTTAATGATGAATTTAATCCTGAAAGCCAGAGTCTTCGGGAATATTTAGACGAGAAAGGCGATAAAGATCTGCAGCGCTTTTTCACAAAAATTGAAGAGCTGCCTTTTTATGAACATGCGATAGAAAAAGCAAAAAAAAATCATCCTGGTTATGACGATAAATCAGATGATGAGAAAAATAAAATTTTCGTGGAAACCGTGCTGGAACCCGATGGACTTTACCTCAGCGACCTTCCTAAAGGGCTGGTTCCTTTTCACAAATATGATTCACATATCGCCACCGCTTTCGAAGAACATCTTTTAGAAGCCGCTAAATACGTGACCGTGAACGGTATCACCAAACTTCATTTTACCGTAGCCGAAGGCGATAAAGAGAAATTTCAGCGGGAATGGCGGGAAATTCAGGAACGCATAGAGAAAAAGACCGGTGTAAAATTCGACATCCAATATTCCTATCAGGACCCAAAAACCGATACCATAGCAGTAGATGAGAATTTTGAACCTTTTCGCACCACAGAAGGAGAACTTTTCTTCCGCCCCGGAGGTCACGGAGCTTTAGTGGAAAATCTCAACAGGCTTCAGGAAGAGATCGTTTTTCTTAAGAATATCGATAATGTCGTGACAGAAAATTATGTCAATTTCGTGGCAGACTACAAGAAAATGCTCGGCGGAAAACTATTTAAAATTCAGGAGACGATTTTCAATTACCTGAAAATGCTTGAAGATAATGATCTTCCCGAAGACAAACTGAATGAAATTACCAGTTTTCTTGAAAAAGAACTGTTTATAAAATCTTCTTCCGGAAAATTCTCAGCTTCCCAATTAAAAGAGATCCTGCATCGCCCACTACGCGTATGCGGAATGGTTAAAAATGAAGGTGAACCGGGCGGAGGTCCTTTTCTTGTAAAGGATTCAAAGGGCGGCATTTCCCTGCAGATCATCGAAGGAGCACAGATCGATGAAGACAATCCAGAACAGGTGAAAACTGCCAAAGAAGCAACTCATTTTAGTCCGGTAGATATCGTTTGCTGTCTGCGCGACCACCAGGGCAAAGAATTCGACCTTCATAAGTATGTCGATGAAGACATGAGTTTTATCGCCGATAAAACCAAAGACGGAAAACCTTTGAAAGCTCTCGAGCGTCCCGGCCTGTGGAATGGCGGAATGGCCAAATGGAACACTGTTTTTGTGGAAGTGCCCGTGGAAACTTTTAATCCCGTCAAAACCGTGGCCGACCTTCTGAAAGATTCTCACCAGCCAGCCTAATGAATGAAGAACAGATCGTAAAAGAACTCGATTTTAAAGCGGTAAGAAGTTCCGGCCCGGGAGGCCAACATGCTAATAAAACCGCCACCCGGGTGGAGCTTAGCTTTGATGTTCAGAATTCTGATGCACTGGAGGAAGATGAAAAAAGCCGGATCTTCAGGAAAATGTCCAACAGGATCAATAATGATGGTTTGCTGAAAATGTTCAGTGAAGAAAGCAGGAGCCAGCACAGCAATAAGGAGATCGTCATTCAGAATTTTCTGAACGAAATAAAGGAAGCCCTGAAAAAACCGAAAAAGAGAAAAAAGACTAAACCCACCAAAGCTTCAAAGATCAAAAGGCTGAAAGAGAAAAAGAAAAAAGCCGAGATCAAGTCAAACCGGAAAAACCCCTTAAAGTAGGAAATCGGGTACAAATTCCTCACTTTGTCTGGGGATTCTACAACAATTACCCAATTTCCACACTTTTTTAAAAACCGCACTATTTATTCAAGTAGCTGAAAATCAAATAAAAAGCGGTGTTTGAATCTGCTTCCGGAGCTGTGGTACGATTTTTACATTAGTCATCATAGGTTAGTATTGGGAATAGAATAAATTGCTGACCGGCTTTTATTCTGTTTTATAATTTAGATTTTCGGATTGAAGAGGCTCCTTAGGGAGCCTTTTCTGTTTCATGCCGATTTTGGAATGTTCAAGGTTTAGGGTTTAAGGAATATTGAAAGATGAGGAAAAAATTCCCCAACCTGTGTTGAGTGTTCTTCAGTTTTCTACATAAATTTTTTAACATTTCTCAATCCCAATTTCTATAACTGCTTCATTTTTAAGCCTTTTATGAAAAGTATTCAAAATGGTACAATTATTACTCTATAACTTTCAACAACTTAAAACTTGAAAACATGAAAAAGATCGTATTAAGCGTTATGACTGTAGGAGCTGTATTTTTCGGAAGCCAAAATATGATGGCTCAGGAAACCGAAACCGAAACCGAAGTTACAGTACAAACCAGCCAGGATGAATACACCGAAGTTGAAGTAATGGATCTTCCTCAGGCTGTAAAAGATGCAGTTAGCACCGATTTTAAAGATGCAACAACAGATAAAGCCTGGGTAAAAACCGAGGATGAAGAGAAAATCTACAAACTTAGTCTTACCGTAAACGGAGAAACTCAGGAAGTTTATGTAGATCAGGACGGTAACTGGTTAGAAGATGATGACGACAGTCAGAAGTAATTTGGGTCCCTTTACAGGAGAAACCAACTCCGGGACGGCAGATTAATGAAATGCGGAAAGCTTAATCTACCCCTTCGTCATGAGAAAAGCGGCCTTTTCAGATTCAACTGAAAACCAACAACTAACTAACACTAAGAGCGGTCGCTTTGCTCATGAACCTTGCTAAGTCGATTAGGAAATCTGCCAAATGGAATTCTTAGACAGATTCAATAAAATAATTTGTCAAAAAAGAAAAGAGAGGTGTTTTCACCTCTCTTTTTTATGTTTTATTTTAAAATTTAATGATTTAAAGATTGTTACCTTTGTTTAGATTAAATTTAATATATGTCTAAAGTTCTGGTTGTAGAAGACGATGTCGCCTTTGGCACCATGTTAAAAACTTTTTTGGAAAAAAGAGATTACAAGGTAAACCTTGTTTATTCGGCTGATGAAGCCTTTAGAAGTATTTCCTCTACTAATTTTGACCTGGTTCTTACAGATGTACGACTGCCCGATGATGACGGACTCGAAATTCTTAAAAAACTTAAAGAAAAAGATGCGTCTACACCTGTGATCATCATGACCAGCTATGCCCAAATAAGCATGGCCGTTCTTGCGATGAAAGAAGGAGCTTTTGATTATGTTTCCAAACCCTTCAGGCCCGAATCCATTCTTCAGACCATTGAAAATGGCCTGGCTTCAAAGCATGAATCCGATGCCAAGCCGGCTAAGCCTAAACCTGCAAAGAAAGAAAAACCCTCTTCCGTAGAAAATATAGAACTCATCAAAGGGGTAAGTGAAGCTTCACGCCGTCTCAACGATTATGTGGAATTGGTGGCACCTACCAACATGTCTGTTTTGATTACCGGTGAAAGCGGAACAGGAAAAGAGCAGATCGCCAAGAGTATACATCTTCAGAGCAAAAGACATAATGCCCCTTTTATCGCGGTGGACTGCGGAGCTATTCCCAGGGAAATTGCTTCCAGTGAATTCTTCGGTCACATCAAGGGATCTTTTACGGGTGCCATCAATGACAAGACCGGACACTTTGAAGCCGCCAATGGCGGAACGCTTTTTCTCGACGAGATTGGAAACCTTACCTATGAACTCCAGGTTCAGTTACTTCGGGCACTCCAGGAAAGACGGATTAAACCCGTGGGTAGCAATACCGAAATTGAAGTTGATATTCGCGTGGTCACCGCGACCAACGAGGATCTTTCCAAAGCAGTAAGAGAAGGTGAGTTTAGAGAAGATCTTTATCACCGGCTGAATGAATTTTCCATTAAAGTTCCGGCTTTGAGAGAGCGCAAAGAAGACCTGATGCTTTTTGCCAATCATTTCCTCGAAGAAGCCAATACCGACCTTGAAAAAAACGTGGTTGGGTTTAGCGATGAAGCTATTCACGCCTTCCGTAATTATAACTGGCCCGGCAATCTTCGGGAGCTTAAAAACATGGTGAAAAGAGCTGTTTTACTCACCCAGGAAGACCTTATTCCTCTTAAAGTACTGCCTCACGAGATCGCTACGGCAAGCCGAACCACCGAAAATGATTACGGCCTGTTCAAAAATAAGAATGAAGAACAGCTTATTCTAGATGCCCTGGAGAAAACCGGCGGAAACAAGAGCAAAGCAGCGCGAATGCTTTCTATCGATCGCAAAACGCTTTACAATAAACTGAAGCAATACGGAATTAAACTGTAATTTCAGCTTCAAGGTCCTGCATAAGAGAATTCAGGTTTCTTTCGAGCCTTTTAAATTCTTCCTTCCCAATTTTTTCCCTGTTTTCCAGCTTCTGAAGTATAGAAGTAATATTAGTAGCTTTCATCTGCCTTAACATGGGCAGCATACGATGTGAAATTTTGCCGAGTTGTTCTTTATTATTTTCCTGCCAGGCCTGCTTTAACTCTTCCCTGCTTTTCCCCGTACCTTCCAGAAAAGCCTGAATAATAGTGTGCATGGCAGTTTCGTCTCTGCCCGAAAATTCAAAGATTTCACTTAGATCATATTTGCCTTCTGAGGCTTTAATTTCTCTGTTCCTGGAATTATTCTTTCCAACCACCTCGTTGATCTCCAGTTGAAGCAGTTCTGCAATCAACTTTTTTAAATCGTCAGGCTTATATGGCTTCAAGAGGCTTTGATCAAAGCCGGCATCGATATAAGTTTCGGCTTTCACTTCCTTTCTGCCCGAAAGGGCGATCACCTTTAGCTGCTTAAGCTTTTGATCATGCCTGATCTTTTCAATAAGGCCGAAGCCATCCATCAGTGGCATCTGTATATCGCTCAGCACAATATCATATTTCTTTTTCTGAAGTTTTTCCAGGGCAATTTGACCATTTTGGGCGGTATCGGTTTCCAGTCCCAGAGACCTGCAAATTTCTGTGCTTAGGGAAAGCTGTCCAGGTTCATCATCGGCGACCAGCGCTTTTTTATCATGGTTTTCCTGAACCTGAATTTCTTTTATTTTTGATTCTCCCAGAATTCCTTTCCCATCTTCCCTGGTTTCAGAAACTTTTACAACAGGAATGAAAAGGCTGAAAGTGCTGCCTTCCCCCTGTGCACTCTCCACTTTTATTTCTCCATTTAGCAGTGTGGAAAGTCGCCGGGTAATCGCCAGGCCAAGTCCGGAGCCACCGAAACGCTTTTCAATACTGCTGTTTTCCTGGGAGAATTCTTCAAAAATATTTTCCAGCATCTCTTCGGAAATTCCAATTCCGGAGTCTTTCACACTTATTTTAAGAATATGATTTTTCCCGGACTTTTTTTCCAGGCTGCTGCTCACCACAATACTTCCGGTCTCTGTAAATTTCCAGGCATTCGATAAAAGGTTAGCCAGGATCTGTTTAATTCGGAAGGGATCGCTTTTTACCTGCACATCGGTTTCCGAAGATAGCTGCCTCACTATCCTTACCTTTTTATTTTTTTCCGCGGGAATTACATTATTGATGGTATCTTCCACCAGTTTCTTCGGATTAAAAGGCAGATCTTCGATCAGCATTTTTCCTGCCTCCAGTTTGGAAAGGTCAAGCAGGTCATTCACCAGGTGGAGGATAAATTCAGAAGATTTCCTGATCTGCTTAATATAATGCCCCTGTCTCTCATTAAGACCGGTTTTCTGAATAAGATCGGTATATCCCATCACTGTGGTAAGCGGACTCCTTAAATCATGAGTGATCGCTGCCATGAATTGTTCCCGGCGCACCATCAGTGATTCGGTTACCTGTTTGGCATCTTCGAGTTGCGCCCGGTAACGCTGGCTTCGGGTGACATCTTTTAAAATATTGATGATAAAGAACAGGATGATCAGGGCGATGACACAACCACCTATAATGATGACCTCTGAGGTTTTCTGCAACATATTCTGAAAGGTCTCTGCCCTTTGCATCGAATTTCGCCGCTCCTTCCTCTCAAGATCAGAAAGCAGGTTGCGCAACCGCTGATTCAGGATCATATCATTGTTTAGCAGCTCGTTTTCTTTCCTGTTCACTTCATTCTGAAACTGCCGGTTCGCAAATTCCAGTTCGGTTAAAACCTTTTTCACCGATTTCACAATAGAATCCAGCCTCTGATTGGTGAGTTGCTCGGCATTGTCTTTTCTGGAATATTCCAGCAGTTTAATCAACACATCCCGCTGGTAAGGTTTGAGATTGCGGAAACGGTTTTCGTAATTATAATCGGTAAAAGAAGCATCAATATTTTGTAATTCTCGCAGGGCTTTTGAATAGTAGTTCGTATTTCTTTCAGAACCGCGAAGGCTGTCCAGCACCCTCAGGTTTTCGGTTTTTTCTTCGAGCAGTTTATTGATGCTGTCTATTTCGCTCTCCAGATTAAGATTCTGATATTCGCCTTTTAATTCCTTAAGTTTGGATTTGACGGTATCGATCTGGGCGTTGTATCGCTCAAGCTCTTCCTCTTCCCCTGTCTGAATAAGGCGGCGGCTGAAATTTTCAGATTGATTAAGATCGGCCGTGATCTCGCTTACCAGAATAAGCTGCCGGTTATTTACTGAATTTGACTGGGCGATTTCAGAATATTCCTTGACCTGGCTATAAATAAACCAAACCGCCAGCACTGTAAGAATAGCGACAATAAGATAGCCGGCAATGACTTTTACGGTAATAGATCTCCTATGGGTTCCCATCTGCTCCATATAAAAGCTAAAATTAAGCCAATTCTGTGAATTGCCCAGAATTCCTATTGTATTTATGAAAATGCTTTTTACATTTGCGCCACAATCTCAAAGGGGTGTCCCATCGTGATCGGGGCTGAGATCATACCCAATGAACCTGGGCAGGTAATGCTGCCAAGGGAATTGCGCCTCGCGCAGTGTATGCACTCCTGAAATTGCCAGAAATTTAGAACCGGCAGTCTCAGGATTTTTTTTATCAATTTTTTAATCAGAAGAATAATCGCCCCTTTTATTCGTAAAATTTATTACGAATGAAAAATGTATTATTTTTTGCAGGTCTTTTGCTCTTATCCATTCAGGCCTATGCACAGGAATTCACAGTTTCGGGAAAAGTGACCGAAAACGGGAAACCTATCGAAGAAGTTTCGGTTTACCTCAAAAGCACCGGAACAGGCACTCTTACCAATGCCGACGGCACTTACAGCCTTAGCCTCGAAAAAGGAAATTATACGCTTATTTTTTCCTTCGGAAACCAGAAGATCCGAAAGATCAATTTGGATGAAGATTTAGTAGTGAATGTAGATCTTTCAGGTGCCGAAGAAAGTCTGGAAGAAGTTTTTCTCTCATCGGTAAGGGTAAATGCCGAATCACCTATCACCTACAGCAACCTCACCAATGAAGAAATTGAGGACCGCAACCTGGGGCAGGATATTCCTGTTTTAATGAATTACATGCCCAATGTGGTCACCACTACCGATGCCGGTGCCGGTGTGGGTTATACGGGTATTCGCGTGCGAGGTAGCGATGCCACCCGGGTGAATGTGACTATTAATGGTATTCCTTACAACGATGCAGAAAGCCAGGGTACGTTTTGGGTTGATCTGCCCGATTTCGCCTCTTCTGTACAAAACCTTCAGTTGCAGCGCGGTGTGGGGACTTCTACCAATGGAGCCGGGGCTTTCGGGGCAAGTTTGAATATTTTAACCGATTCTTATAAAGAAGAAGCTCAGGCTGAAATTGCCAACAGCATAGGCTCTTATAACACCTTCAAACATACACTGAAATTCAGCACCGGCCTTATCAATGATCATTGGGAATTTGCCGGAAGGGCTTCCAAAATCAGAAGTGACGGATATATCGACCGCGCCGACAGCAACATGAAATCGTATTTCCTTCAGGCAACCTTTGTAGACGATCATACACTTGTAAAAGCGCTTGCCTTTGGAGGAACCGAGAAAACCTACCAGGCCTGGTATGGGATCGATGCCGAAACGCTGGAAAACGACCGCACTTTCAATCCCGCAGGAATGTACACCGATGAAAGCGGGAATACTCACTTCTATGATAATCAAACCGATAATTATAAACAGGACAATTATCAGCTGCTCTGGAATCAGGAATTTAATGGCAATTGGTCTTCGAATATTGCCCTTCATTACACGCCGGGAAGCGGCTATTATGAAGAATATCAGGAAGATGAAACCTTTAGTGATTTCGCACTTCAACCTTTCCAGGTTAATGGGGAAACTGTAGAAACTTCAGACCTGGTTGTTCGCAGCTGGCTTGAGAATGAATTTTACGGAACCGTCTTCAGCATCAATTATAAAAACAGCGGTTTGGACGCAACCCTGGGTGGCGGCTGGAATAAATACGAAGGTGACCACTATGGCACCGTCATTTACACTCGTTTTGCAAGAAATAATGAGCCTTATGAACCTTATTATTTCAATACCGCCGATAAAACCGATTTCAATATTTACGGAAAAGCAAATTTTGCAATCACTCAAAAACTCGCCGGTTATGCAGATCTTCAACTAAGAAAAGTGCATTATGAAACTAACGGCCCACTTGATGGCGGTACTGCTTTTATCAATAATGACGACTTCAGTTTCTTTAATCCTAAGGCCGGGTTAACCTATGAATTAAATGATGCTAACCAGTTCTATTTATCCTATGCCCGCGCACATCGCGAGCCAAGTCGTTCCGATTATGAAAACGGAGATCCCGAGCCCGAAGAACTCAATGATTTTGAGCTGGGATGGAGATTTGGCAACTCTGTTGTTCAGGTGAACACCAACCTTTATTATATGGATTATCAGAATCAGCTCGTGCTTACCGGTGGTATCGATGACGAAGGCGCTTTCATCAGGGAAAACAGCGGCAACAGCTATAGATTAGGACTGGAAGTGGATGCGACTATCGGGATTTCAGATAAATTCAGCATTCAGCCGAATATTTCTATAAGCCGAAATAAGAATGTGGATTTTGTCTCCACTTTCAACGGTGAACTGGTGAATTACGGGAACACCGATATTTCCTTTTCCCCCGAAATAGTGGCCGGAAATCTTCTAAACTATAATCCATTAAAAGGACTGGAACTAAAACTGCTTTCCAAATATGTGGGCGAACAGTTTATGAGCAATATAGAAGCTGAAAATTCAAAACTTGACAGTTATTTTATTAATGATTTTAATATTCAGTATACGCTGAAAGATCCGTGGATCTTCAGGAAAGTCGTTCTCACCGGACTCGTGAACAACATCTTTGGAGTGAAATATGTTTCCAATGGTTATTATTACACTTACAATGTGCCGAATGAGGACTTTCCTTCGGGAGTGCAAACCTTTGATGGCGCTGGATATTATCCGCAGGCAACCACTAATTTCCTTGCCGGATTAACACTGAAATTTTAAAAAAAGAAATTTATTGGGAGAAAACCTTTGCTTCCAGAAAGTAAAGGTTTTTTTAATTCCATACCTCGAGAACACCTCCCGATCGCTGGATACGGTATGGTTTCATGGTATATTGCCCTTCGCCCTCACTTAATTCCCCGGTGATAATATTGTACACATTCTCATCACAGCCGCAACTGGCCAGAACACCCTCTACGGTCATCGCCGAACAGCTGCTTGGCGGATGGTTAGGATCGCTAAGTTCAAAAGCAACAAACTGTGAACCGTTGATATTATAGATCACAATCCCTTTTACTCCCTGATTGTAAGTGACATAATGATTTCCGGCGAACTGAAGATTGCTGTATTCCGGTAAGGAGAGATTCAGCTGAAGGTTGAAATGAAGATCGGGAAGATTGGGATTTCCGCGGTAATTATCATCGGCAGAACAGCCGCTAAAGAGGCTAATAAGCAGCAAAAAAATCCAAATCTTCTTCATATAAATTGATCTTAAAGCGAAAATAATATAATTGTTCGGAATCATTAAATTTCTTACATTTGTTTAAAGAAATCCCGCTTAAAATGGGATTTTTTCTATTAATGATGCAATAGTTAAATCCCGGTCCCCATGCTTATAGAGAACCGGGCAATCCCTCAACACTCAGGGGTTCGACATATTACAGATCATTACAAAGGTATTTTTTCGGCTTTTAGGGATATATCCCTAAGGGCGTTAATTCCTAAAACGAGAAAATTATGAGCAAAGTATCTTATTATACCCCAGAGGGGTTAAAAAAACTTAAAGATGAACTTAATCATCTTAAAGATGTGGAGAGGCCAAAGGCTTCCCAGGCAATAGCCGAAGCTAGGGATAAAGGTGATTTAAGCGAAAATGCTGAATATGATGCCGCGAAGGAAGCACAGGGATTACTGGAAATGAAGATCTCCAAAATGGAAGAAGTCGTGGCCAATGCACGGGTGATCGATGAATCACAGCTGGACACCTCCAAAGTGCTGGTGCATTCACATGTGAAAATAAAAAATATGACCAATGGTGCCGAGATGAATTATAAACTCGTAGCCCAGAGCGAAGCAGATCTGAAATCGGGAAAGATTTCGGTTGATTCCCCTATCGGAAAAGGACTGTTGGGGAAAGAGGTAGGTGACGTTGCCGAAATCGAGGTTCCCAATGGCACGGTAAAATTCGAGGTGATAGAGATCTGGAGGGAATAATTTCCTTCTCAAAAGTCTTAAAAAAATCCTTTTCTTTTTCCCTATTTTCGGAATTGAGAAAAGGATTTTTTAATTTTAAAGAAAACCAATCTCAGCTTATGTCAACAATTTTTACAAAGATCGTCAAAGGAGAAATTCCCGCCTATAAAGTAGCCGAAGACAGCCAGTTCTTGGCCTTTCTGGATGTAAATCCGAATGCAAAAGGCCATGTGCTGTGTATCCCGAAAAAAGAGATCAATAAAATCTGGGATCTTGAGGAAGAACATTATCGGGCCCTGATGCGTTTTGTAAGATGTGTGGCCATGGGCCTGGAGAAAACCGTGCCCTGTAAACGTGTGGGCATGGCGGTTGTGGGGTTGGAAGTACCGCATGTGCATGTACATCTTATTCCGCTGAATTCTATGAAAGACATGGATTTTTCGAATAAAGTAAAAATGGAAAAAGAGGAATTTGAACAATTGGCTAAAGAAATCAGTGAGAACACCGACCTGTGAAAGATCTTTCCCAATTCAAATTAAGCCTCGACCTGCGCATAGACTGGAGTGATCTGGACATGTACCAGCATGTGAACAACGTTTCATATATGCGTTACCTGCAAAGTGGCAGGGTGAATTTCTGGGAGGCTTCCGGCATTTACGAGCATTATAAAGACTCTAATAAAGGAACCATGCTGGTTTCCACGCATTGTGATTTCAGGAAATCCCTCTATTATCCCGGTCAAGCCACCATTAAGACCAGGCTGGATTTTATAGGAAACTCCAGTTTTGGACTGGAACACGTGGTACTCGATCAGGCCCAGGAAATCTGCGCTATAGGCAAAGACGTGGTGGTTTGTTTTGATTTTACCAAAAGGGAGACCTTTCCTGTTCCCGAATGGCTGAAGGAAGCCATTAGCAGATATTAAACTTTCCTCAAACTGATCTGGAAAGTAGTCCCTTTATTGATCTCGCTTTTCGCGACTTTGATCTTGCCTTTGTGATACTCTTCCACAATGCGTTTTGCCAGGGATAAACCCAGCCCCCAGCCTCTCTTTTTAGTGGTTTGGCCCGGTTCGAAAATTGAACGGAAACGATTCTTTTCTATTCCTTTTCCCGTATCGCTGATATAGATGTGGGCCTGCTTCAGATCCTGTTTGATATCGATATGAAGCTCCCCTTTTCCACGCATGGCATCAATGGCATTTTTCACCAGGTTTTCAATGGTCCAACTGTAAAGCTGCTCGTTCAACATCACAAAAATAGGCTGTCTGGGAGTGCGAATGCTGAAACTAATGAGAGTTGAACTTCGGGTTTGAAGATATTCGAAAGACTCACGGGTTGCCCGAACGATATCGGTTTTTTGCAGATTGGGGGAAGATCCGATCTTTGAAAAACGCTCGGTGATTGTTTTTAGCCGGTCAATATCTTTTTCCATTTCAGTCACATAGGTCGGGTTTACCTCTTCAGCCTTTAGAATTTCGGTCCACCCGATCAGGGAACTCAGCGGAGTTCCGATTTGATGTGCCGTCTCTTTGGCCATTCCTGCCCAGAGTTTATTCTGCTCGCTATTCTTTGTGGTGGTATAGAAAAAGTACACCACACCTACAAAAAGGAAACCAATGAGCGTAAGACCTATGGGATAATATTTCAGTTTATTAAGGGCAGGTGAATTTCCATAATAGAGATACTGTATCTGGCCATCGCCGAGATCGAGCGTAATGGGTTCGTTTTCGTCTTTTAGATCTTCGAGATAGCCCCGAAGACGCTCGGGGTCTTCAAGAATCGCCGGATCAATATTTGTGGTATAGGCAATTTCCCCGTGTTCATTAGTGTGAATAATGGGAATGGTGGTGTTGTTATTAAGAATCTCCAGCACCAGGTCAAGGTCGGCATCTTCGGGAGCCCGGCTTAGCTCCTCCTGTGCCTGTGCCCAGATATTCATTTTTGCCCGCTCATCCTCCTTCAGACTTTGAAAAAAGATGCTCGTATTCCACAATACGAGGGCTATTACAACGAGGCAGGAAATAATGATAAACCAGCGATTGAAGCTGCGTTCGTCGGGTAGATTCATGAATTTTTACTGCGTTTCTTCAATTAAAGATAAGCGTTTTTAAACTATTTTTATTGTAGAGCGTACCGCTTTTCATTCCCTGCTCATTTCGTTACCTTTGCGCAAAAAGATTCCATGCTCAGTATAGAACCTAAAGATGTAAGTGTTGGTAAACTGCATCAGTACCTTTTAGGCGCCGTTGGACCGCGCCCGATCGCCTTCGCGAGTACTCTTGATGAAAAAGGTCGACCCAATCTTTCACCTTTCAGCTTTTTTAATGTTTTTGGCTCCAACCCGCCGGTACTGATCTTTTCCCCCGCGCGAAGAGGAAGGGATAACACCACCAAACACACTTATGAAAACCTGAAGAGCACCGATGAAGTGGTGATCAATATTGTGAATTTTGATATGGTTCAGCAAATGTCCTTATCGAGCACCGAGTATGCAGAAGGAATCAATGAATTTGAAAAAGCTGGTTTTACCATGCTGAAATCTGACCTTGTGAAGCCCTTTCGTGTAGCCGAATCACCCGTTCAGTTTGAGTGTAAGGTGCACCAAATAGTGGAAACAGGCCAGGAAGGCGGCGCGGGAAATCTTATTATCTGCCATGTGCTGAAAATGCATATTAAGGAAGACATTCTCGATGAAAACGGTTATATTGATCAGCATAAAATAGACCAGGTGGCGCGAATGGGAGGTAACTGGTACACCCGTGCCAATATGGGCATGTTCGAGGTTCCAAAACCTCTCTCAACTCTTGGAATCGGGGTTGATCAGATCCCGGAAAATATTCGAAAAAGCAAATTTTTAACCGGTAACGATCTGGGAAAACTGGGAAATGTAGAGGCGCTTCCACAAAATGAAGAGATTAAAGAATTTCTGAAGGAAAATAAGGAAGATGCAAGCCTGGTAGAAAAAGGAAATATTGAAAAGATTCATAAAAAGGCGCAGCTTTATCTTGAAAAAGAGGAGCCGTTGAAAGCCTGGAAATTATTACTAGCAAAATAAAAGAAGATGGAAGTACAAGGAAAAATCAAGCTAATAGGCGACACCAAGGAATACGGGAATAACGGATTCCAGAAGAGGGAAATTGTGGTAACCACAGAAGAGCAGTATCCCCAGCACCTGCTCATTGAGTTTGTTCAGGACAAGTGTTCTTTACTCGACAGCTTTCAGGTGGGACAGCCTGTGAAAATAGGAATTAACCTCAAAGGCCGCGAATGGGTGAGCCCGCAGGGAGAAACCAAATATTTCAACTCTATCCAGGGATGGAGAATTGAAAATCTTCAGGCACAGCAGTCGGGAGGACAAAATGTACCTCCACCAGACCAGTTTGAGCCGGCCAATGACCTGAATGAAGAAGATTACGATGATCTTCCTTTTTAGGGAAATAAAAAATTTCTTGAAACAGGCTATCATCGAGGTAGAACCATAGATGTATTTTGCCAGTTTCATTTTTACCACCGGGCCAAAAATTGAAATTTTATATTTTACCTCACCCGGAACTGCCAAAAAAGGCAGTTCTGACCTCTCCAAAGGAGAGGTGAATTGGAAACCCCGAGGCAGAGCTTTCGGAGAATTATTTAGATGAAAATTTTAGAGAAAGTCCGGCGCAATAATGGTCGGACTTTTTTATTTTAACACCAAAACCAGAAAGAAACTTGTATTTTTTAAGACCACAGGACGATTTTCCTCCGGTTGAATTGGCCAGCAACGACGGCCTTCTCGCGGTTAGCCACGAGTTAAGCGTTCCACGATTAAAAGCCGCTTACCGCCACGGAATTTTTCCATGGTATAATGAAGGTCAGCCTGTACTTTGGTGGTCTCCCGATCCGCGGATGGTGCTTTTTCCTGAAAAACTGAAAATTGCCAAAAGCATGCGCCCTTACCTAAATCAGGATAAATTTCAGGTGACCTTTGATCAGGATTTTGAAAAGGTCATTTCCGAATGCGGAAAAATAGACCGCCAGGGGCAGCAGGGAACCTGGATCACTCCCGAAATTAAAAAGAATTATAAGGAACTCTTCATGGAAGGCTTTGTAAAATCTGTAGAAGTCTGGGATGGGAAACAACTTGCCGGCGGGCTTTATGGCGTGTACTTAAAAGACAAAGGAGTGTTTTGTGGGGAAAGCATGTTTTCCCACAAAAGCAATGCCTCGAAATTTGGTTTTATCAAGCTTGTTCAAAAACTGAAGAAAGAAGGTTTAAAGCTGGTAGATTGCCAGATCTATACCGCGCATCTCGAAAGCCTGGGAGCCGAAGAAATTCCACGGGCTGAATTCATGAAATATCTTAAATAGAACGGCTTTAGATGGTTTTCATCCTTTCTCCCATTTTCTGCACTTCTGAATATCTAAAACAGTCTTTTTGATGATCGTTCACCATTCCCGTTGCCTGCATATGCGCGTAAACCACGGTAGGGCCGACAAATTTAAAGCCTCTTTTCTTCAGGTCTTTGCTTAATTCATCACTGATTTCAGTCGTCGCGGGCGCTTCTTTATAATGCTCAATTTCATTCTGAACCGGGGAATGATCTACAAAACTCCAGATATAACGACTGAAAGAGCCAAATTCTTCCTGGATCTCCATAAATCTCGCGGCATTGATCACCGCCGCACGAATCTTCATTCCGTTGCGAATGATTCCTTTGTTATCAAGAAGTTCAGAAATCCTTGATTCATCATATTGGGCAATTTTCCGATAGTCAAAATCATCAAAAGCTTCCCTGAAATTCTCACGTTTTCGCAGAACGGTGATCCAGCTTAGCCCAGCCTGAAATGTTTCCAGCGTAAGAAATTCAAATAATTTTCCATCTTCCAGCACCGGCACGCCCCATTCCTCGTCATGATAAGCTTCATATAAAGGATCGCCCACGCACCAGCCGCAGCGTTTCACGTCATTCATATCTTTAGGATTTAAAGTAATAGGTTATGGTCCCCGGCTGATCATTTTGTCCCGCCAGTTTGGTAAATCTCGCCCCCGCGGCATACTCCAGCGCCCTTTCGGTCAAACATTCATTCGAGGAGGTGGAACTGCTTTTATTGATAGAAAGATCGGTAACATAACCATTCTCATTCACGCTGATATTTACCACGATTTTCCCCGCCTTATCACAGGTGTAAACGGGATTGGGGATTTTTACTGCATTTCTTCCTTTCAGGGAAAAAGAAATAGAGCTGTAATCATAAGCCGCCGACTGCTGCCCTTTATTTTGTGTGGAATTATCTCCTTCAGAGGCTTTTTGTTTCTTTTCCGAATTTTTCTTCTGAACGGAATAGGCACCTTCTGAAGTTTCAGATTTTTCATTCTCCAGCTCTTCCTGCTCGGCATTGTTCTTCTGAAAAATCTCATCCAGCCTTTTTTGAAAATCGGCCTGTCTTTCTTCTTTATTCTCGTTAAAAGCCTGGTTTGTCTGAATTTTTCTGCCCTGCGTTTGTTGCTTTGGTTGTTCTTCGGGAGTTTCTTCCTTTTTTTCTTCCAGCTTTAACTGATCCAGGCTGACCAGCATTTCTGAAGTTTCTTTGTTTTTTTTAGATAAATTCAGATTATAAAGCGCAAGAAACAAAACCGCGAAAAGCAGTGAAGTTATAATAAGCGCTTTATGCCTGTCGAAGAAATCCATATAAACAAAACACTTCAGGTTTTAAGATTGTTCCCGTGAAGGTAGTAATTTTTCAAAAGATGCAATGTCCATTCCATTTTCTACCGAAAAATCACCAATTTTTGTTCTTCTTAATTCTGAAAGATGAGCGCCGCTTTGCAGGGCCTCTCCAAATTCATGCGCCAGGCTTCGAATATAGGTCCCCTTACTGCAAACCACCCGAAAGTGAACTTCAGGAAAATCTATGGTGTTTATTTCAAATTCTGAAATTTCAACCTTTCTTTTTTGAACTTCCACTTCCTGTCCTTTCCTCGCATATTCATAAAGCCTCTTTCCGTCCTTTTTCAACGCGGAAAAAACCGGCGGTGTTTGCTCAATTTCACCAGTAAATTTTTCCGAAGTCTTCTGAAGCATTTCTTCTGAAATATGATCAACAGAATAATACTGATCTACTTCAGTTTCGAGGTCAAAAGAAGGTGTGGTGGAACCCACGCTGATAGTCCCTTTATATTCTTTAACCTGGCCTTGTAAATCGGAAATTTTCTTAGTGAATTTTCCCGTACAGATAATTAGCAAGCCTGTAGCCAGGGGATCTAAAGTTCCGGCATGGCCAACTTTGATCTTTTTAATTCCGTAGCTTTTCCTGATGAGCCAGCGCACCTTATTTACAAGCTGAAAAGAAGTCCAGTTCAAAGGTTTGTCAAAGAGAAGAATTTGACCGTCCTTAAAATCTTCGGCGGTTAAGTGTCTAGTTTGCATACGCAAAAATAATGGCTATAATGCCCACTACAAAACAGTAGATCGCGAACCATGATAATTTGCTGCGGCGTACAAGAGCGATCATCCAGGTACAGGCGGCGAGTCCGGCCACAAAGGCGGTCACAAAACCAATCGCCAGAGCAGAAAACGGCACTTCACTGTGCAACAACTCCCCACTTAAAAGATCTTTGGCGATTTTGCCAAATATCAGTGGCACAACCATCAAGAATGAAAATCTTGCAGCCTTTGTTTTATCATTTCCCAGCAACACTGAAGTTGAAATCGTGGCTCCGCTGCGCGAAATACCAGGAAGCATGGCGATGGCCTGGGAAACCCCAATCACAAAAGAATTGCTGTAACTAACAGGCTTTCCGGTATTTCTTGCTTTATCGGCAAGCCAGAGCAGCAATGCGGTGATAAGCAGCATAAAACCGACGAAAATGATATTTCCGCTAAACAGTGATTCCAGTTCTTTTTCAAACAACATCCCGATAACGGCAGCCGGAATCATAGATATTATGATCTTTAGAGAGAACCTGGTTTCATCGTTCCATTTGAATTGAAAAAGTCCCCGAAAAATATCCAGGACATCTCTCCTGAAAACAACGAGAGTGCTCAGTGCAGTGGCAAAGTGGAGAACAACAGTAAACAAAAGCGATTCTTCCGGAATGCTAAGATCGCCTAAAATAGCTTTTCCTAATTCAAGATGACCACTGGAAGAAACGGGTAAAAATTCGGTAAGCCCCTGAATGATTCCCAGGATGGCGGCGTCTAATGCGTCCAAATTCGTCTATTTTTTATTCGGATTCAACAAAATAGCGTATGCTTCAATTCCAAAACCTATCAGAACCAGCGCGGGAGCGAGCCGTATGCGCCTAAAATTATATATCGCATCGCTGAATTTCTTGGGGTCATCACTGCCGCCACCCGCCATCAGGATAAAACCGAGGGCGATTACCGCCAGCCCGATGAACATGAACATATAGTTCTTCTTGCCAAATACGAAACCGGTATTGAAACTACCTTTTCTATTATTTTCTGACATTTTTATTTTTTTTGGCCACGAATGCACGAATATTTATAGTACAATTCTCTGGTGAATTAATTTATCAGCTTCAAAATTAACCAATATTGCCAGCTTTAGTCCAGATACTTTTAAATAATTAATACATTGGGCAATGTGTCTGTCATTTAAAGCTGCAACAGATTTTTCTGTCTTTCAATTCATAGGCAATCGCTTCAGAATAAACCGATTCCAGAAACTTTCCTTTTTATAGATTAAATCAGCCATCATCGAACATTAGTACATTCGTGGCTAATTAATAATATAATTCATCGGTTTTAAGGTTAAGAAAACGCGAGGTGGCAAAATAAGTGCTTAGCCATGCAATGACCATTCCGGCAACAAAAATTCCCACAAAAAGCACGATCAGCATTGTAGCATCGCCCAAAAGATTGAGTTCTGTAAAGCTGTTATTCAAATAGTAAAGCACCGCCGCCATTCCCAAAAGAGCAACAACAGCTCCTATCATGCCGAGTTTCATACTCTGCCAGATAAAAGGCCTTCTGATAAAACCTTTTGTCGCGCCCACCATCTGCATAGTCTTTATCGTAAATCTTTTTGAATATACCGAAAGCCTGATGGAACTGTTGATCAGCAGCACGGCGATAAAAGTAAATAACGAACTGGCGATTAGGATCCACAGACTAATTTTTTTCACATTTTCATTAAGAAGGGCGATCAGCGGTTTGTCATACACCACCTCATCAACAAAATTCTTGGAAGTTAGATCGGCAGCGATTTTATCTACCTGTTCTGAAGAAACAAAATCGGCATTCATATAAATGTCAATCGAATTTTGCAGCGGATTATATCCCAGGAAATCCATAAAATCCTCTCCAATTTCCTCACTGTGTTCCTTAGCCGCCTGCTCTTTCGAGACATAATTGATGGATTTGGTATAATCGGCCAAAGCCAGGCTCTTCCTGAGCTGCTCGATCTCCACTTCTTTGGCATTATCTTTCAGATAAGCGGTAAGTGCGATCTGCTCTTTGAAATGATCGGCTACCTTTTTGGTGTTCAATACCAAAAGGCCCAGCATTCCCAGTAAAAACAACACCAGAGAGATACTGATAACTACGGAAAAATAGGAAGATATGAGTCGGCGTTTCTGATACCTTTCGAAAGATGTGGTCATAAAAGACTTCAGATTTTTTGTAAAAATAAGAAAGTTCAGCTTTCCCGTTCTTTAAAACGCTTAAAGTTTCATAAATATTGAAAATAGGAAGATTTTATTTTCTGAAGCAACTCATTTTTTATCATCAGAAATCGATTCAATCTACTTTAGAAAAACTGAAAAAACTATATTTGTAAAAAAGTGCTATGTCTTTAAAAAAGCTTCTGAAAGAGAAGGGTTATCAGCGAATTGACCTTGAGTTCACCAAGACAAATCACCTGGAACTGGTAGCCAAAATCAATAAAATCAAAGGAAATTTTATTCTTGATACCGGTGCTTCGAGTACCTGCGTCGGGCTCGAGGCTGTAGAACATTTTCAGCTTTTGGCGGAAGACAGCGATGTAAAAGCTGCGGGAGCAGGCGCTACAGATATGCTAACCCAAATAGCCCAAAAGAACAGCATAGAGATCATGGGCTGGAAAAAGAAAAAAATCGACCTGGTCCTATTCGATCTCAAACACGTGAACCAGGCGCTGACCGACCATAAAGCAGAAAAAGTACATGGAATTATAGGCGCCGATATTCTAAAAAAGGGAAAAGCAATCATCGATTATAAGAACAAAGCGCTTTATCTCAAATAAAAAATGGGGAAATTTCCCCTTTGACCTGTTGTTCTTTATTGCTTAAATTTGGAAAAATTACCAATTAAATTTCTAATGCTCAAAAACAGGATTCCTAATCAATTTTTCATTGTTTTACTAGCCATCCTTGTAATGGGGGTTCTGTCCTTGAATTTTATTCGTTTGTTAGTTTTATTTTAGTTATGTTAGAAATTAAAAAAAGGTCCCGCAAGGGACCTTTTTGAGTATATATTCTTCAGGAAACTTATAATTCCAGAGCTCTTTTTACATCATTATCCATTAGTAATTCTTCCGGATTTTCAAGCGCTTCCTTTACCGCTACAAGGAACCCAACAGATTCTCTTCCGTCAATAATTCGATGGTCGTAAGACAGTGCCACGTACATGATCGGTCTGATCTCAACATGCCCGTCAACAGCTACCGGTCTTTCCACAATATTATGCATTCCCAGAATCGCACTTTGTGGAGGATTGATAATAGGTGTCGATAACATCGAGCCGAAAACTCCTCCATTTGTAATGGTAAAGGTTCCACCTGTCATTTCATCCACGGTGATCTGTCCGTCGCGGGCTCTTAAAGCAAGCCTTTTAACTTCAGATTCCACTCCACGAAAACTAAGGTTTTCAGCATTTCTAATAACCGGAACGGTAAGACCTTTTGGTCCCGAAACTGCAATACTGATATCTTTATAATCATGTGTTACCTGATAATCCCCATCGATCATGGAATTTACCGCCGGATATTCATCGAGAGCACGGATAACCGCGAGCGTGAAGAAAGACATAAAACCAAGGCTCACGCCGTGTTTATCTTTAAATTCTTCTTTATATTTTTTACGAAGCGCGAAAATAGGAGACATATCAACTTCATTGAAAGTAGTCAACATCGCTGTATCATTTTTCGCACTTACCAGGCGTTCTGATAATTTTCTGCGGAACATCGACATTTTCTTGCGGGATTCACCGCGTTTTCCAGGCCCGGGAGTACCCATTGAAGCCTTTGCCTGTACCGCGTCTTCTTTAGTGATACGACCATCTTTACCTGAACCTTTTACATCTTTAGCCGAAATTCCCTTTTCATCCAGGATCTTTTTTGCCGCCGGAGAAGGACTTCCTGTAGCGTAGGTGTTATCCTGTTTTTGATCAGGAGTGCTGGATTTAGAAGACTTTGCAGTTTTGGCAGGTGCTTTATCACTGTCTTTTTTATCTTCTTTTGATTCCTGGCGTTCTTTTTCTTCTTCTTCAGCGGTTTCTTTACTATCAGCTTTTTTAGCTTCTTCGGCCTTTCCACCTTCCGAAGGATTTTCAGCTTCAGTATCGATCAAGCATACCACCTGCCCAACTTCAACCACATCACCTTCTTCAGCTTTAAGAGTGATAATCCCACTTGCTTCGGCAGGAAGCTCAAGCGTAGCTTTGTCGCTATCAACCTCGGCTACCGCCTGATCTTTCTCTACGTAATCCCCGTCTTCTACCAGCCACTGGGCGATTTCAACTTCAGTGATGGATTCCCCGGGTGAAGGAACTTTCATTTCTAAGGCCATGATTCTTCTTTATTTTGGTTCCTGAGGTACAAATTTCAGGAAAATGGTTCTTAATTATTTTCTTCTTCGTTTAAATCTTTATCAAATACGCTGTTGATGACTCGTTCATGTCGTTTTTTGAACCGAACTGAGCTTCCTGCTGCAGGAGAACCGTAGAATTTACGGCTGCAAACACGGAATTGCCGTGCCTCGGGAAAATGCAGCAGCATATGGCCATAGGCTCCCATATTTCTGGGTTCTTCCTGTGCCCACACGATATCATCAGCATTTTCATATTTTTCGATTATTTCTTTCATTTTACCGGTTGGGAGCGGAAATAACTGTTCCACACGTACCAGCGCCACATCCTTCCGATCGTTTTCTTCTTTATATTTCAGCAGATCGTAATAGAACTTCCCGGTACAGAAAACCAGGCTTTTTACATCTTCTGCTTTTGCTTGCGGATCATCAAGTACCGACTGAAAACTTCCATTAGCGAATTCTTCTTTGGTGGAAATTGCCTTTGGATGGCGCAGCAGACTTTTCGGAGTAAAAACGATCAGCGGCTTACGAAATTTCACCTTCATCTGTCTTCTGAGTAAATGGAAGTGGTTTGCCGGGGTAGTCACATCGGCCACATACATATTGTCTTTGGCGCAAAGCTGAAGGAATCTTTCCATTCTTCCCGAAGAATGCTCCGCTCCCTGGCCTTCATAACCGTGAGGCAGAAACATCACCAGTCCGTTCTGCAGTTTCCACTTATCTTCAGCAGCCGAAATATACTGGTCGATCATGATCTGGGCACCATTTACGAAGTCACCGAACTGAGCTTCCCAGATCGCGAGCGTGGTTGGACTTGCCATGGCATAACCATAATCAAATCCAACAACACCGTATTCCGAAAGTGGAGAATTATAAATGAAGAAATCTCCATCCCGGTTTTTAATATTGTTATGAAGAATGATCTCTTCCTCACTGTCTTCCACCTTCAAGACCGCGTGACGGTGGGAGAAAGTACCACGTTCGCTATCCTGGCCGCTGATGCGAACATTATAACCTTCGGTCATCAAGGATCCGTAGGCAAGATGTTCGGCCATTGACCAGTCCAGCTTATTATTATCAAAATACATCTGTTTGCGCAGGTCTATGATCTTCTTGATCTTGCGCATGAATTTTTTATCTGAAGGTAGTTTTGAAACCGCTTCGGCAATCTCGTCCAGTTTTTTGATATCGAAACTAGTGTCTACCTCCTTCATCATTTCATCTTCCTGAACATTGCTGAAACCCTGCCATTCATCCTGCATAAAAGGAGTGATTCGGGTGGTTTCCTCTTTTCTAGAATCTTCAAGCTTTTCTTCTAAAGCAGCTTTATAGGTTTCTTCAAGGTTTTTCAGGTATTCATCATCAACAACACCTTCATTTTTAAGTTT
The DNA here is from genome assembly GCA_963741865.1 of uncultured Flavobacteriaceae bacterium. GTDB lineage: Bacteria > Bacteroidota > Bacteroidia > Flavobacteriales > Flavobacteriaceae > Christiangramia. The sequence continues at coordinate 97,710 of CAVUJP010000017.1, read as the reverse complement.
TTCGAAGTATATATCCCGTGCATTCTGGTGTTTGGCAATCGCCTTGTAAAGTTTTGGCTGTGTAAATCGAGGTTCATCACCTTCATTATGTCCATATTTTCTGTAGCCTAAAAGGTCGATAAATACATCTCTTTTAAACTTCATTCTGAAATCAAGCGCGAAAAGTATGGCGTGTACCACGGCTTCGGCATCATCGGCATTTACGTGAAGCACCGGTGAAAGCGTTACCTTTCCCACATCGGTACAGTAAGTCGAACTTCTAGCGTCCAGGTAATTCGTGGTAAAACCAATCTGGTTATTCACCACTATATGAATAGTCCCGCCGGTTCTGTAGCCTTCCAGCTGGGCCATTTGTATCACTTCATAAACCACACCCTGCCCTGCTATCGCGGCGTCACCATGTACCAAAATGGGTAAGACCTTGGAATCATCGCGTTCATAACGCCTGTCCTGCTTGGCACGCGTAATCCCTTCTACGACAGAACCCACGGTTTCAAGGTGTGACGGATTAGGCGCGATATTGATATTGATCTCTTTTCCGGTATCGGTAGTGCGGCAGGAGGTCCAGCCCAGGTGATATTTTACATCCCCGTCAAAAATGTCCTGTTCATAATCCTTCCCGTCGAATTCGGAAAAAATATCCTTGGCACTTTTGCCAAAAATATTAGTTAATGTATTCAACCTTCCGCGGTGAGCCATTCCCATCACGAAATCTTTCACACCAAATTCAGCCGCTTTTTCGATCAAAGCATCAAGAGCCGGAATAAGGCTTTCGCCTCCTTCAAGTGAAAAACGCTTCTGTCCCACGTATTTTGTATGCAGAAAAGCTTCAAATGAAACCGCCTCATTCAGCTTTTTCAATATTTGCTTTTTGCGGTCGGTATCAAAATCAGGCTGATTTTCGTTGATATTCAGCTTATTCTGTATCCATTCGATTTCTTCCGGTTTTCGAATATACATGTATTCGATCCCGATCGACTGGCAATAAACTTTTTTCAAATGCTCGATGATCCTCTCCAGGGTGGCAGGACCAATCCCCAGGATATCGCCGGCATTAAAAGTGGTCTTAAGATCACCTTCATCCAGGCCGAAATTTGCTATATCGAGGGTGGGTGCATACTTTCTTCTCTCCCTTACAGGATTTGTTTTGGTAAATAAATGTCCGCGGGTGCGATATCCGTCAATGAGTCTGATAACCTGGAATTCCTTCACCACCTGGTCAGGAATCTCTCCTTCAGCAAACTCTATGCTTGCCTCCTTCAGAACTTCTTCGGAAATACCATTTTCCAGTCCGAAATCAAATCCTTGAAAAAAAGCCCTCCAGCTGGGCTCTACACTATCGGGATTTTGTAAATATTGATCGTAAAGTTCTGCGAAATATGCAGTATGCGCGGCATTTAGAAATGAAAATCTCTCCATAAAATTGAAACAAATGTTTCTTAGGTGTTTAAAAACATAGCAAAAATACAATTTTTAAAAAAAACAGCTTGCAGGCATTATGATAATTATCTATTGAATTATAGGTATTTTAACAAAGCCTTTTCGTAGAGCGTTTTTTTGCCTATCGAAAGGAGAAAATCAAATTGATGAAGAGAAATCAAACCTGCCGGTTCATCAGCATTTGTCCAAAATTGCGAAGCGGAGCCTTTTTTTCTTCCGGAAGTTCGATTGCATCGAGTATTTCAAAGGCTTTATTGGTATACTTTTCAATTTCTTTTTTGGTAAGTTCGGCGGCGCCACTGCTTTCAAAAAGTGCCTTCACCGTTTCAATTTTTTCAGAATTTTCCTTCGGACTAATACTATACAGGTGTTCCAGCTGCAGAGCCTCATTTTTACCGGCTGATTCCAAAGATTTTAAGTAGAGAAAGGTTTTTTTGTTCTCAATAATGTCTCCCCCGGTTTGTTTGCCGAAAGTTTCTGAATTACCAAAAACATCGAGATAATCGTCCTGAAGCTGAAAGGCAATTCCAAGCAGCCGCCCGTATTGGTAAATAGCTTCTTTGCAGGCTTCGCTTGTACCGGCGACGATAGCCCCCATCTTTAGAGCCGCACCCACCAAAACTGCCGTTTTATATTCGATCATGAGAAGATAATCTTCAATTTTCACATTATCGCGAGTCTCAAAATCGATATCATATTGCTGCCCTTCGCATACCTGGATCGCTGTTCTGGTAAAAAGAGCGGCAAGTTCTTTAAAAGTTTCGCCCTCGTAACTTTCAAAAAGTTGATAGGCATTGATAAGCATGGCATCTCCTGAAAGAATTCCTGTGTTAAGATCCCATTTTTCATGAACGGTTTCTTTACCGCGACGAATAGGAGCATCATCCATAATATCGTCGTGGATGAGGGAGAAATTATGGAAAATTTCTATAGCCAGGGCTGCGTTCAGCGCTTTATGATAATCACACCCGAAAACTTCAGCTGACATCAATACCAACACCGGTCTCAACTTCTTTCCTCCCTGTTCAAGAATATACACGATTGGTTCGTAAAGATTGACCGGTTCCTTTACCTCAACTTTTTTGCTCAGATAATCGCTGATGGCCTGTCTGTATTCGGGTATGGAAAGCATGCTCGAAAAAATTTTCCGCTAAAATACCATAAATGAAAGGAATTTAGATTTTAAGCAGTTGTTAAATAAGGCTAAAACTTTGGAAACTATTTTTGTTTTTAAAGTTTCCTGCCTTACTTTTGCGTCAAAATTTTCAGAAAGTGAGAGAAAAGATTTTGAATGCTGCTGCAGATATGTTTCTGACCTATGGTTTTAAAAGCGTGACTATGGATGATATCGCCCATAAAATAGGGGTTTCCAAAAAAACGATTTATGCTAATTATTCCACAAAAACAAAACTAGTTCAGGCTACGGGCAATCATCTCCTGAACACCATTTCAGAAGGAATAGAAGAAATACGGGATCGGGAACTGAATCCCGTGATCGAAAATTTCGAGATCAAGCGGTTTGTAAACCAGCATCTCAAAGGGGAAAAAACATCACCTCATTTTCAGCTTAAAAAATATTATCCCAGGATCTATGAAAATCTTCACAACAATCAGTTTGAGGTGCTTCAGGAGTGTGTGGGAGAGAACATTTGCCGTGGGATCGAATCGGGCTACTACCGCAAAGACCTTAACGTGAAATTTATCACCCGCATCCATTTTATAGGAATGATGGGTATCAAAGACAAGGAAATATTTCCGATGGAAGAATATAATGAAGCGGCTTTGATGGGTGAATTTCTGGAATATCACCTCAGAGCCATCTGCACCGAAAAGGGATTAAAAATTTTAGAAGAACACATTCAAGATGAGAAATAGAAACTACTACCTATTATTTCTGCTTTACCTGATAAGTATCCCTGGATTTACCCAGGAAGAAAGTAATAAAACATATACTCTTTCCCTCGAAGAAGCCATTCAGTTTGGGATCGAAAACAGCTATCAGTCACAAATTGCTCAAAAAGATGTGGATAAAGCCCTTCAGCAAAAATGGGAGATCATTTCCCAGGGGCTGCCGCAAATAACCGGCGGTGTGGATTATCAAAATTATTTAAAGCAACCCGTAACCTTACTTCCTGCTGAAATCACCGGCGGCGAACCGGGAACTTTTGTGCCGGTGACCTTCGGCACGAAACAGAGCATGAATGCCACCGCCACCTGGAACCAGCTTATTTTTGACGGTTCTTATATCGTGGGGATACAGTCGGTTAAAACATTGCTGCAAATTTCTAAAAATGCAAAAACGAAGACCGACCTGGAAATCAAAAAAGCCGTGATCAATGCCTACGGAAATGTTCTTTTAGCTGAAGAACGTGTTGATATCCTGCAAAAGAATGTGAAAAGCCTTCAGAAGACCTATGATGACACGAAAAAGATCTACGAAAACGGTCTAACAGAACAGGAAGACGTGGAGCAGCTGGAAATCACGCTTCTCAATTTGAAGAACCAGCTGAACCATAGTGAGCGAATGCAGAAGATCGCCCATGATATGCTCAATTTAAGCATGGGAATTCCAGTAGAAAACCAGGTAATCCTTACCGACGACCTCGACCAGCTGGCCATGAAGTATTTTGATCTAAGCCTGCTGAACGAATCCATTCCGGTAGAAGAGAATATCGATTACCGCATTGCGAAGAATTCGGCTGAATCGGCAGAAATCCAGATAAAACTCCAAAAAGCAAAATCTCTTCCAAGCCTTACCGGATTTGTAAACTACGGATTTCAGGGATATAGCAATGATTTCACCTTTCTGAATAATGACCAGGATTACTTTAATCAATCGGTTCTGGGAGTAAGTCTGAATATTCCAATTTTCAGCAGCGGGATGAGAAATTCACAAACCAAACAACGCGAGATCGAATACGAACAATCTTTGCTGGAGCTGGAACGCACTGAAAATGAAGTGAAACGAAAAATAAGTTCGGCTAAAAGCGATTATGAATTCAGCCTTGAAAATTATCAAAATGCCCAGAAAAATCTTGAACTGGCTCAACGAATAGAAAATAAGAATCAAACGAAATTCTTCGAAGGTATCGCCAGCAGTTTTGAACTCAGCGAAGCCCAGCGGCAGTTATATTCCGCGCAGCAGAATTTTCTGCAGGCCATGCTCGATGTGATCACTGCCAGGGTAGAACTTGAGAATTTACTGGATACAAGAACCTATAACGATGAAAACTAATCTCCCATACCTTATAAACATGAAAAAGATATTACTGTTTTCTGCCATTTTGCTGTTAATTTTTAGCTGCGGCGAGAAAGAACAATCGGTAGACGATGTGATAGAGACCAAAAATCTTAGTGAAATCAGGGCGAAAAAAGCCGAATTGAGTTCACAACAAAGCGAACTTAGCGCAAAGATCAACAAGCTGGACGAAGCCATCAGAAAACTCGATAAAAGCCGGCAATTTCCTTTGGTTACTCTTGATACACTTAATAATCAAGTGTTCAGGCATTATGCTGAAGTACAGGGAGATGTGGCTACCGATGAAAATATCATCATTCATCCTGAATTCTCCGGAATTCTCACCCAGGTGAATGTTGATGAAGGCGACCAGGTGAAAAAAGGAGAAGTGCTTGCCCAAATAGATGACGGCGGACTCTCCAGCCAGCTAGCCCAACTCGAAGCTCAGGCAGCTTTGGCCAAAACAACTTATGAGCGCCAGAAACGTCTTTGGGAGCAAAATATAGGTTCTGAAATTCAATATCTCGAGGCGAAGACAAATTATGAATCTATGCAGAATTCTGTTAACCAGTTAAAATCTCAATTGGCAAAAACCGTAGTCAGGGCTCCTTTCAGCGGAGTGATCGATGAAGTCTTTGCTGAAGAGGGAGAAGTGGTTTCGCCGGGAGGAAGCAGGCTTTTTAGAATTATCAACCTCAGCAACATGTATGTGGCAGCCGATGTGCCTGAAAATTATCTTTCACGTATCCAAAAAGGAGCGCAGGTGAAGGTGAATATCAGCGGAATCGATAAGGAAATCGACGGAAAGGTTACCCAGGTAGGCAATAATATCGACCCAAACAACCGGACTTTTAATGTTCAGATTTCCATACCAAACACATCCGGAATGGTGAAGCCAAACCAGATTGCCACCATAAAGCTAAATGATTACACCGCCGAAGATGCAGTGATCGTTCCCGAAAGCACCATTCAGAAAAATGCCCTGGGAGAAAGTCTTGTATATGTGCTTGAACAGGATTCAGACAGTACCGGAACTGCGAAAAAAATGATCGTGGAGACCGGCTATGTTTATAACGACAGCATTGAGATCACCAAAGGACTTCAGAAGGGTCAGGTATTAATAGTGGAAGGAGCAAGAAACCTGCGCGACGGGCAGGAAGTGAAATTCAGAAATAAGGAAAATGAATAAAATAGACAGAGAATTTAAATTATCATCCTGGGCGATAGACAACAAGATGACGGTTTACGTCATAATTGTCATTCTTATGGTTGCGGGATTACTTTCTTACTACGGGATGCCAAGGGAATCATTTCCGGAGGTGATCGAAACAAAGATCTATGTAAGTACGATCAATCCAGGGAACTCTGCCGAAGATGTTGAAAAATTCATCACCGAACCTCTAGAAGAAGAATTTCACGATGTTGGCGGTGTAAAAGAGATTACCTCTACCACTCTCCAGGATTATTCGCTGGTCATTGTGGAATTTGAGGAAGACGTACAGGTTGATGCCGCCAAACAGAAGATAAAAGATAAGGTAGATCAGGCCAAAGCCGAAACTACCTGGCCAAATCTCGATAATGGCGGAAAGGTGGAACCCAATGTTTTCGAGCTGAATTTTTCCGAAGAACAGCCTATCCTGAATATCAATCTAACCGGAGATTATCCCGTGCAGCAGCTGAAGGATTATGCCGAGCAGCTGCAGGAAAAGATCGAACTGCTTCCGCAGATCAAGGAAGCCAGTATTCGGGGTGCCGAGGAAATGGAAGTGGAGATTGCCGTAGATCTTTATAAAATGGCGGCCGCCAAAGTCAGCTTTAATGATATTATAAGCGCGGTAAATACTGAAAACCGGACGATTTCGGGAGGTAATGTGGTAACCAGCGGCGTTCGGAAAAACATCCGTATCATCGGGGAAATTGATGACCCTCAGGAACTCACCAATGTTGTGGTCAAACGCGACGGTGGAAATATTTTCCTGAAAGATATTGCTGATATCAATTTTCATGAAAAAGATCCTACCACTTTCGCACGTGAATATGGCGAGCCGGTGGTGATGCTGGATGTGAAGAAACGCAGCGGTAAGAATATGATCGAAGCCGTTGATGAAATCAAGGAAATAATACAGGATCAAGAGGAAAATTTTCTTCCAGAAGGACTGCATATTAGCCTTACCAATGACCTTTCTACCGACACCCGAAATCAGGTAAATGACCTGGTTAATAACATTATTTTCGGGGTGATCCTGGTGGTACTGGTGCTTATGTTCTTCCTCGGCTTCAGAAATTCACTTTTCGTGGGGCTGGCGATTCCGCTTTCCATGTTCATGTCCTACATTATCCTGTCCAGCCTTGGCTATACGCTGAACACCATGGTGCTCTTTGCCCTGGTAATGGGCCTCGGGATGCTGGTAGATAACGGGATTGTGGTTGTGGAGAACGTGTATAGTCTTATGGATGAAGGCATGCCGCGACATAAAGCGGCAAAACAGGGGCTTGGAGAGATCGCCTGGCCGATCATCGCTTCCACAGCGACCACGCTTATGGCCTTCTTCCCGCTGGCACTCTGGCCGGGAGTAATTGGTAAATTCATGGTGATATTCCCCATCACGCTCTCTATCGTGCTCGGTTCATCGCTTTTCGTCGCGCTGATCATCAATTCGATGCTTACCTCGCAGTTCATGAAAACCGAAGAAGGAAAGATTTCGAAAAAGCGCCTGGTCAGGATCAGTATAGGTATGGGAGCATTAGGAATCATCTTTCTGGTCGCAGGCTTCATTATTAATATGGGAGTATTGCGCGCTATCGGGAACCTGTTGCTTTTAGGAGTAATCCTTCTATGGTTATATAAATATGTACTTTCGAGAGCAGTGGCCTATTTTCAATTTAAAGCATTGAAAAAACTGGAAGCCAGTTATGAGCGTTTTCTGAAATACGCCTTAAGAGGAAAGAAAGCTTATACTTTCTTCTTCGGAACCATTCTGCTACTCATCCTGTCTTTTATGTTATTTGGCCTGATACAACCTGAAGTACTGTTTTTCCCCGAGAATCAACCGAAACAGGTGATCACTTATATCGAATATCCCGAAGGTACCGACATTGAAAAGACCAATGAACTCACCAAAAAAGTGGAGCAGCGTATTTTTGATGTGATCAAAAAATATGAAGATGAAGGCGGCTATAATTTTATGGTTGAGTCGGCTATCAGCCAGGTTGGTGAAGGCGCAGGCAATCCCATGACCAACGGAGGCCAGCAGGGTGAAATGCCCAACCGCGGAAAAGTCACCCTGGTAATGCGCGAGTTCAAAAAACGTCGTGGCGTACCCAGTAGCCAGGTATTATCTGAAGTTCGAGAGGCTGTAAAAGGTTTCCCCGGAGTTTCGATCATCGTTGAAAAAGATGCGGCAGGACCACCATCAGGTTACCCTATCAATATTGAGCTTCAGGGTGAAGATTATGAAAAAATGCTCGCTCAGGCAGAAGACCTCAGGTCATACATCCAAAATCTCAGTATCTCGGGGATCGAGGAGCTGAAGATCGATGTTAATAAATCCAAACCTGAACTTGATGTGCGGGTTGACCGAAGAAAGGCGGGACAACTTGGAGTTTCTACAGCTCAGGTAGGTCAGACCCTGCGTCGCGCGATTTATGGAGAAGAAGTTTCAACTTATAAAGAAGGAGATGATGATTATGAAGTGAACGTCAGGCTGAATGACAAATACCGCTATGATGAAAACGCGCTTTTCAATCAACCGGTAACTTTCAGAGACCAGAATACAGGAAATCTGGTGCAGGTACCTATTTCATCTTTGGTTGAAACCGATGTGGCCTCCTCTTTCAGCTCGATTAATCGTAAAGACCTGAAAAGGGTAATCACCATCTACTCCAATGTTCTTGAAGGATACAACGGAAATGAGATCGTTGAACAGTTAAAGGCTGAACTCCGAAATTATAAGCTTCCGGAAGGAATGAATATGAAATTCACCGGCGAACAGGAAGAACAGGCCGAAAACATGAGTTTTCTGCTTAAGGCGCTTCTTATCGCCATTGGTGGGATTCTCCTGATTCTAGTTGCCCAGTTCAATTCGGTAAGCAAACCGCTGATCATCATCATGGCAGTGGTATTGAGCCTTGTGGGGGTATTTCTCGGATTGATCATTTTCCAGATGGATTTCGTGATCATCATGACCATGATGGGAATTATTTCCCTGGCCGGAATCGTGGTGAACAATGCCATTGTATTAATTGACTATACCCAGATTCTCATAGATCGTAAAAAAGTGGAACTGGGACTTGAAAACGATGAAATGCTTACGCGGGCACAATATTTTGACTGTATTGTTCGCGGCGGGGAATCCAGGCTGCGACCCGTATTGCTTACAGCGATCACTACCGTGCTTGGTCTCATTCCGCTTGCCGTGGGATTGAACATAGATTTCTTTGGCCTGATCACCGATTATGATCCGGGAATCTATATTGGGGGTGACAATGTGATCTTCTGGGGACCATTGGCGTGGACGGTGATCTTCGGTCTCACCTTCGCAACCTTCCTTACTCTTGTAGTAGTGCCTGTAATGTTCTACCTGGTGAACAGGGGAAAATTAAGAATAAGAGAAAAGAGAATGTCGAGAGCATAAACAAAAAAAAGCCCCACACTTTACGGTGTGGGGCTTTTTTATATAATTAAAAAATTATTTTTATCGATTATTGCTTACCAGCGAACTGGTGTTTTTCCAGCTACTCACCGAAGCGATGTTGTTTTTTTCGTAATTTACTTCAGTAAGTTTATCTTCAGACCAAAAAAACCAAACCCCATCTTTTTGTCCGTTGTCGTATTGGGCGATGGCTGTCTTTTCACCGTTTTCGTCATAAGAAATCCATTTTCCGTGGAGTTTCCCGTCCTTGTACGTACCTTCCTGTCTAATATTTCCATCATCATAATAAAAAGTTCCTTTTATTAATTCTCCCTGTTTCTCAAATACCGGTTTAGGAGCCTCGCTTTGGGCCATTGCCACTCCACCAAAGGTCAAAGCCGCAACCAGTAAAATATTTTGTATCGTTCTTTTCATAATCTTTTTATTAACCTTTGCCTAACAAATATACAAATTATTTACAAACAGTCAATGTTTAGGTAACGTTAAGTTAACATTGGAAGCCGTTTTATTTGTTTTTCAGCAGATTAAAAAAATCGTCAGATTTAAATTTTAGCATATTTTGCTTTAATTTTCCGTGATTATCTTGAAAGAAAAGATTAGAACTTATTACTTTTGTGCCCGTTTTAAACCCCACCAAGAGAATGTACAGAAGTCACACCTGCGGAGAATTGAATACTTCCCAAATCGGTAAAAAGGTAACCCTTTCCGGTTGGGTGCAAAAAGTGAGGAACAAAGGTTTTATGATCTGGGTCGATCTTCGTGACCGGTACGGGATTACCCAGCTTATCTTTGATGAAGAGCGATCTTCCAAAGAGCTGATGGAAAAAGCCGAAACCCTGGCACGTGAATTTGTGGTTCAGATAAAGGGGGAAGTGATCGAAAGAGAATCTAAAAATCCCAATCTTCCTACCGGGGAAATCGAGGTTTTAGTGGATGATCTTCAAATATTGAATTCTTCCATGACTCCGCCTTTCACCATTGAAGATGAAACCGATGGCGGGGAAGATCTCAGGATGAAATTCCGCTACCTGGATATTCGAAGGAATCCGGTAAAAAATAAACTCGTTTTTCGTCATAAAGTGGCCATGCAGGTAAGGAATTATCTTTCTAAGGAAGGTTTCATTGAAGTGGAAACCCCCTATCTTATCAAGTCCACTCCCGAAGGTGCGCGTGATTTCGTGGTTCCGAGCAGGATGAACGAAGGCCAGTTCTATGCCCTTCCGCAGTCACCGCAAACCTTTAAGCAGTTGCTGATGATTGGGGGTATGGATAAGTATTTCCAGATCGTGAAATGTTTCCGCGATGAAGATCTACGCGCCGACCGGCAGCCGGAATTCACACAGATAGATTGCGAAATGGCCTTTGTGGAACAGGAAGATATTCTGAATATTTTCGAGGGGCTCACCCGTCATCTCCTGAAAGAGATCAAAGAGGTGGACGTAGAAAAATTTCCCCGTATTACTTATGAGGAAGCCATGAAAAAATACGGAAATGACAAACCCGACATCAGGTTTGGGATGGAATTTGCCGAACTAAATGAAGTTGCACAAAATAAAGGTTTCCGCGTTTTTGATGAACAGGAACTGGTGGTTGGAATTGCCGTTCCGGGAGCCGCTTCCTTTACAAGAAAAGAAATCGATAAACTTATCGACTGGGTAAAAAGACCTCAGGTAGGTGCAAACGGACTCGTTTGGGCAAAATATAATGAAGATGGCAGTTTAAAATCTTCAGTAGATAAATTCTACTCCGAAGAAGATTTAAAAAACTGGGCAGAGAAAACCAGAGCAAAAATCGGGGATTTATTATTAGTCATGGCCGGCGATGCCGACAAAACCAGGACACAGCTAAGTGCCTTACGTATGTATTTAGGCAACGAACTTGGGCTTAGAAAAGCCGATGAATTCGCTCCGCTTTGGGTGGTAGATTTCCCGCTGCTGGAATGGGATGAAGAGACAAAACGTTATCACGCGATGCACCATCCTTTCACCTCCCCAAAAACCGAAGATATTCCGTTGTTGGAAAACGATCCTGGTAAAGTGAGAGCAAATGCTTACGATCTTGTTCTAAACGGAAATGAGATTGGTGGGGGCTCCATCAGAATCCACGATAAGGAAACACAATCTAAAATGTTCGATTTTCTTGGGTTTACGCATGAAGAAGCCCGCGAACAATTTGGCTTCTTGATGGATGCTTTCCAGTACGGAGCACCTCCGCACGGTGGAATCGCCTTCGGTTTCGACAGACTTGTAGCCATATTAGGAGGACAGGAAAGTATACGGGACTTCATCGCTTTCCCTAAAAATAATGCGGGAAGAGACGTCATGATAGACGCTCCTGCAAAACTTGATGATGAACAACTTGACGAATTACATCTTAAACTGAAACTATAAAACAAAATTTCCCGCAAACCGCGGGATTTTTTAGCTAAAAACCTAATTCTACAACTGTGTCGAATTTTAATAAATCTTTGCTTCACAAGTTTCTGACTTGGAAATCGAAGAACCTCACACATCAGCAATTCCTGATGATGCTGAGTGCTGTAATTGGTTTTGTTGCCGGATTGTTTGCGGTGATCATTAAAAACCTCACTCACCTGATGCAGCATTTACTGGAAGGTGAATTCATTCAGAAATATCATGACGCCTTTTACTTTATTTTCCCCGTCATAGGTCTGTTGATCGTTTATCTCATCATCAAATTCGTATTAAAAAGGAATGTTGGTCATGGTATTCCTACCACCCTTTACGCGATTTCCAGGCAGAAGGGAATCATGAAGAGATTCCAGATGTATGCCTCACTTATCACTGCCCCGATTACCGTGGGTTTTGGTGGGTCGGTAGGACTGGAAGGCCCAACGGTAGCCACAGGCGCTTCTTTGGGATCAAATATTTCGAGGCTGTTCCTGATGAACCAGGCAACCAGGACACTTCTAATAGGTTGTGCCGCTGCCGGGGCTATGTCGTCTATTTTCAAGGCACCCATCGCGGCGATCATTTTCGCTATTGAAGTTTTTAGCCTTGATCTTACTCTGGCCTCCCTTTTACCTTTGCTCCTGGCATCGGTTTCGGCCATTATTACTTCCTATTTTTTCTTCGGAACCCAAAGTATTTTGCCTTTCGAATTAAAAGACAGCTTCCAGATCTCAGAAGTCCCCTACTACATTTTATTAGGAATTCTGGCTTCGGTTTGTTCACTGTATTTTTCAAAAGTATATTTCAGCTCCACCCGAATAATGAAAAAAATTTCTTCTCCTTTTGCGAGAATGCTGGTTGCCGGTTTAGCTTTGGGAGTTTTGATCTATTTCATTCCACCGCTCTATGGGGAAGGTTATAACGTGGTGAACAACCTGCTGCATGAAAATTATATGCAGGCGCTGGGAACCAATCTTTTTAATGATTACCTGGAGAATATATGGATAGTCATTGCACTGCTGGCCGGACTTGTTTTCTTCAAGATCATTGCCACTTCACTTACATTCAGTGCCGGCGGTGTGGGAGGTATTTTCGCTCCTGTAATGTTTATGGGGAGCTCTATGGGCCATGTTTTTGCTTTGATCCTGAACAACAGCGGCCTCTTGAAACACCATATTTCAGTAAGTAATTTCACACTGGTAGGAATGGCTGGCCTGATGGCCGGAGTACTGCAGGCACCGCTAACAGCAATCTTCCTCATTGCCGAGCTTACCCATGGTTATGAACTCTTCATCCCGCTGATGATCACTGCGGCGATTTCTTTTATGATCACCACCCGTTTTCAGCCTCATTCAGTCTATACACTGGAACTGGCACAACGTGGCGATCTTTTAACACACAATAAAGATCATACGGTATTAACTTTGATGAATATCTCTCAGGTCATTGAAAAGAATTTTATTCCGTTAGAGATAAATATGACCCTGAGGGATGTGATCCATAAGGGAGTGATCAAATCTTCCCGGAATATTTTTCCTGTGATCGATGAAAATCGTAAATTCATGGGGATCATATCTATTAGATGATATAAGGCCAATCATGTTTGACCAGAAGATGTATGACGAGGTCAAGGTGAGCGACATTATGCAAAGGGCTCCAGAGACCATCGATATCGATAAGGACGGGATGAAACAAATCATGAGCAAATTTCAGAAAAGCAATGCCTGGAACCTGCCGGTGATCAAGGAAGAAAAATATGTCGGCTTTATTTCAAAATCAAAACTGCTCACGGCCTATCGTCAAAAATTAATTGAAGTTACCGTTTAGGCATCAGGTCTGAATGCTAACTTAAAATTTTGAAGAGATGAAATTATTCATGAAAATACTCGGTATAGCTATTTTAATTGCCATAGGTGTTGGTTTTTATTTCCGCTTAACCGGAAACGAACCTACCGGCGACCGCATCATCGGAATTTCGGTTCTGACAAGTTCATTTATACTCATGCCTATATTCTTATATGTTCGCTGGAAAGGAAAAAGACTTAAAGATTATACCCTTTCCCAGGAGAATATGCAGAAAATGAGGGATCGGGGGATAGAATAAGAATCAAAAAAAAATCATAAAAAAAACTGATTTTCAGTAGTTTCTAATAATTATATCTGTATGTTTGTGCATTATTAATTATTATTTTTTTATGCAAGGCACAGTTAAATTTTTTAATGAATCTAAAGGTTACGGATTCATTACCAACGACGACACCAAAAGAGACATTTTCGTACATGTGACCGGTCTGAACGGTGAAACCATCCAGGAAGGCGACAGAGTCGAATACGAAGAAACAGAAGGAAAAAAAGGATTGAACGCTACGGAAGTACGTGTGATAGAATAATATAATTTTTTTCTGATTGAATTGTAAAAGCCGCTAAAAAGCGGCTTTTCTTTATTTAGGATCTTTCCTGAAGTGTCTGCTCTACTCCTTCGATCATGGTATCCACCATTTTCTTTAGATCGTAATCATGTTGCCAGTCCCAATCGGTTCTCGCTGCAGAATCATCGATACTCGAAGGCCAGCTTTCCGCAATTTGCTGACGGAAATCGGGTTCATAACTGATTTTAAAATCCGGGAAATGCTTTCTGATCTCTTCCGCAAGGATTTCAGGAGTAAAACTAATCGCGGCAAGATTATAACTTGAACGTATCTTGATGCTTTCTTCGGAAGCCTGCATAATAGCGATGGTCGCCTTGATGGCATCATCCATATACATCATGGGCAAAGCAGCATCTTTGGTAAGAAAACTGGTGTAGTTGCCATTTTTTAAGACTTCATGAAAAATTTCTATGGCATAATCGGTAGTGCCGCCACCGGGCAGGGTTTTATAACTTATAATTCCGGGATACCTGATGCTTCTTACATCAACTCCAAATTTACGATGGTAATATTCACACCATCTCTCCCCGGTTTGTTTACTGATGCCGTACACTGTGGTTGGTTCCATCACCGTGGTCTGTGGGGTCTGCTCTTTTGGGGTGCTTGGACCAAAAACAGCAATGCTGGAAGGCCAGAAAACTTTATTAATAATTCCCTCTTTGGCAAAATTCAGGATATGAAAAAGTGAATTCATATTAAGATCCCAGGCTTTCATAGGTGCTTTCTCAGCAGTAGCGCTCAGCATCGCTGCCATAAGATAAACCTCTTTCACTTCATTTTCTTCTATTATCTTCCTAAGCTGCGGTTCATTGGTAGCATCGGCTTTTATAAAAGTCCCTGACTCCATCAGTTCTTCCACTCCTTCACGAATATCGCTGGCGATCACTTTATCTTCGCCATGAATTTCCCTGAGTTTAAGAGTAAGTTCGGTGCCAATTTGTCCGCAGGCTCCTATGATCAATATCCTTTCGGCCATAGATTAATATTTTCTGCAAATATATTTATTTCTATAGAGGAATTCGCAAACATTAGCTTTTCTTAACGGGTTATTTTATGAATTTTTCAATTGAAAGGAAGCAGGAGTAAATCCATAATTATGAATAACTTTGTGAAACACACCGCGAATATGAGATACTGGCTTTTTATTTTTTTGGCCGCCGGAATTTTTTCCTGTAAAAACCGGCAGGAACCTGAAACAACTGCCAAAGTTGAAGAGGACACCACAGCTTTTAAGGCTAAGATCAAAACTTCTGAAAGTTCCCTGAAGCTCGATCCCGAAGCGAGAAAATTCGCCCTGCAGTGGGTTGAATTTATCACTGCGCAGAATGAGATCGAAAATCTTAAAAATTCCAATGTAGCCGAGGTCATCGATAAATCTGCGGCTATTTCCCAGATCATGCAGTCCCTTCAGGCGTCGGTGCCCGATAGTTTACAATCTACTCCGGTACAGGCGCGTTTGAATGTGGTAAGTACAAAGGCGCAACTATTAGATCAATATTCCCATAAAAGAGAGCCTGATCCCAGGGCTGTCGCTGAAACCGCTTCAGAACTCTATATCGAATTCAACAATCTGAAACTTCAGATGAATGAGATTTTCCGCAAGACCCTCGAAGATTTTGAAAAAGAACTTGACGAATTCGAAGAAAAGGAAAAAGATTCCCTCCGGGATAGCCTGAAAACCGACTTTTAAAACACTCTTAAAAGTCGTATCTTGAAGAAAATTTTCAGTATGAAAAGATTCCTGCTGCTGGCCTTTTTGATTATCGGTAGTTTTAGCCTGAATACTTTAACCGCTCAGGTAAAGATGACCGAAGAAAACATCCGTGCGGCTAAGAAACAGATCAGCCATAATCTGGATAGCTGGCATAAGGCAGCAGCAGAGACCAATTTTGAGGAATATTTTAATTTGATGACTGATGATGCCGTTTTTATCGGCACCGACGCCACCGAAAACTGGCAGGTCGAAGATTTTAAAAAATTTTGTAAACCTTATTTCGATTCGGGAAAAGCCTGGAGCTTTACTCCCATCGAACGCAATATCTATCTCGGCGACCAACGTAGATTCGCCTGGTTTGACGAACTGCTGGATACCCATATGGGCATTTGCCGCGGTTCAGGAGTAATGCAGAAGGTGGGAAAGGATTGGAAAGTCCAGCATTATGTACTTTCTATTGCCGTTCCAAACGAAAATGTAGATCAGGTCACACTTATTAAAAAAGATTTTGACAAGAATTTGGTAGCAAAACTTCAGAAGAATTAAACCTTTTTTCTTTTTTTCAATCCTACTTTTAAATATTTAAAACAACATGAAATACCCTGTTGCACTTCTCTTTTTACTATTATTGAGTCTTTCTGTTCAATCTCAAAACAAACGTGCCCTTACTCATGAAGATTATGATCTTTGGAAAAGCCTGCGGGATGCTGAAATTTCAAAAGACGGTGATCTGGTGGTAAGCGAGATCACCACTACCACCGGCCGCGGTGATGGCTACCTCAAGATCATGAACGTCAAAACCGGAAGCAGCCAGAAATTCCACAATGCTTATAAAGCAAGTATTTCTCCTGACGGGAAATTTGTGTTCTTCCTGAGAAAGCCCGACTATGAAACTCTTCGCCAGGAAAAGAAAAAAGATGTTAAAGAAGATGAGCAGTCAAAAGACGCTTTTTTCATTTATGATGTGAAGAAAAATTCTCTAACTGACAGCATTCACAGGGTGAAGAACTATGAAATTCCTGAAGAATATTCGGGCTGGGTGTTTATTGAAAAACTGCAGGACCTCAGGAAAAAAGAAGAAAAAGATTCTACCGAAAAACTAGAACCTAAAATCGACAGTCTGAAGATCATCAATAAGAATCTGGCACTGGAAGGCAATTATGGTCTCGTTATTAATTTGAAAACTGGAAAAACAGATACTATTTTCCAGATCAAAGACTATAAATTAGCTGATAATGAACCGGCACTGTTCTTTTCCAAAACACGGGGTGAGAAAAAAGGAGATATTGGGGTTTATGAATTTGGGCTCAGTGATATGAATATCAGGATGATAGATACCGGACGCTTTGCTTACGATAAACTCGCGGTAAGTAATGACGGCGAACAGTTCGCCTATCTTTCGGCAAGAGATTCCACGGCGACCGACAGTCTGAAATTCGAACTTTTTTACCGAAAAGAGGGTAGATTACGTCAGATTACCGATACACTGGGGAAAAATCTTCGGGAAAACTGGATCGTAAGCGAAGCCCAGGCACCTTTCTTTTCGGAACATGGAGAAAGGCTTTATTTTTATTCCCGTCCGCAACGCGATTTCGATATCGACACCTCCATGCTTAAAGAGGAAATTCCCGATGTAGATGTGTGGACCTACAAAGACAAACTTATACAGCCCGAACAAAAAGTAAATCTCAAGGAGCTTCAGAACAAGGCTTATCTTTCCTATTTAAATACCGACAATAATAAAGTTATCGCCCTTCATAATAAAGAGCTCGAATATGTAGATCTCGACGATGATGCCGAACAGCGCTATATTCTGGGCTACACCGCTTCACCTTACGAGGTTTCCCGCTCCTGGAAATATCCCTGGGCGCGTGATTTTTACATTGTCGATACCAGAACCGGTGAAAAAAGGCTGGCGCTGAAAGAGTCTTCTGCCCGCCCTTATCTTTCTCCCGATGGAAAATATGCGGTTTATTTTGACATTGAGTCACAGGACTGGTGGTCACTGGATCTCGAAAACAACACCAAAGTTAATCTTACTGAAAATGTGCAGGTTCCATTCCAGGATGTGGAAAATGACGTTCCCGCTCCTGCCGGCGATTATGGTTTCGGCGGATTTACCGAAGATGACAAAGCCCTGGTTTTTGATCAGTTCGACATCTGGCAACTGGATCCCACGGGAAAAGATTCTCCTGAAAATATCACCAAAAACGGAAGAAAAAATAATATCCAGTACAGAAGTCTTCGGCTTGACCGGGAACATGGCAATTTAGCTTCCTATTTTGACGACGATTTGCTGGTAAAAACCTTTGATAAAAACGATAAAAGCGAAAAACTTTTTCTGCTGAATGTGAAAAAAAGAAGAATGAAGGATCTTCTGAATCCTGAAGGAATGCTGCTTGGCGGATTTACTCTTGCCGAAGATGCCAATAGTTTTCTCTATCACAAAGAAGACTTCCAGAATTTTCCCGATCTCTATTTATATGAAGATGGTAAATCTGTAAAACTTACTGACGCCAATCCACAGCAGAAAGATTTCAAATGGGGCACTTCAGAATTGTTTTCCTGGAAAGCCTACGATGGCACTGAACTTGAGGGACTTATCTATAAACCTGAAAATTTTGACCCTAATAAAAAATATCCCATGATCACTTATTTCTATGAGAGAAGAAGTGACAATCTTAACCATTATTACTCGCCTCAGCCGAGCGCGTCTATCGTGAATATGTCTTACCTGGTGAGTAACGGCTATGTGGTTTTTGTACCGGATGTCGTTTACCAAGAAGGCCATCCCGGTGAAAGTGCCTATAACTGTATAGTTTCTGGCGTTGATGCCGTGAAAAATTTGGGTTATATCGATTCAGAACATCTGGCCCTTCAGGGCCAGAGCTGGGGAGGCTATCAGGTAGCTTACCTGGTCACCCGCACCAAAGACAAGTTCGCGGCAGCGATGGCAGGAGCACCGGTGAGCAATATGACTTCGGCTTATGGCGGAATTCGCTGGGGCAGCGGCCTCAGTCGTGCCTTTCAGTATGAACAAACACAAAGTAGGATCGGGAAAAACCTGTGGCAGGGACTGGATCTTTATCTGGAAAATTCTCCTTTATTCGGAATTCCTGATATTGAAACTCCCCTGCTTATCATGCACAACGATTCCGATGGAGCCGTGCCTTATTACCAGGGAATCGAAATGTTCATGGGGATGAGAAGGCTGAATAAACCTGTTTGGCTTTTGGTTTACAATGACGAGGCCCATAACCTTAGAAAAATGAAGAACCGTCAGGACCTTTCCATAAGAATGATGCAGTTCTTTGACCATTATCTCAAGGAAGAACCTGCCCCGGTCTGGATGACAGAAGGCGTTCCTGCCATCATGAAAGGCAAGGATCTTCAGTATGATCTTGAAGAAAATTAATCTTTCATATTTAAGTTCTTTTAATATTTTAGCAAATCAAATTTTCCAAATCAATTTAATTTATATGAAAAGAATAAGCAGTTTGCTTCTTTTATCGGTTTTTGCCACCGGCCTTTTTACGGCCTGTGACAATGACGAGAAAAAAGCAGAAAAAGAAGAAGTTCATGGGATAAATACAGCCTATATGGACACCACAGTGAGTCCTAAGGATGATTTTTTCCGTTATGTGAATGGAGCCTGGCTGGATTCTACCGAAATCCCCAGTGACCGCACCCGTTGGGGAAGTTTTGACGAACTTCGCCAGCGAACAGATGAGGAGACTCTTTCTCTTCTGAAAGGTGCCGCATCTAGCGACAGTATCGAAGCCGGAAGTGATGAGGCCAAAGCCGTAAATCTGTACAAAACCATTATGGATACGGTAAAACGTAATCAGCAAGGCATCGAACCAGTAAAGCCTTACCTAGCAAAGATCGATAAGATTCAGAATAAGGAAGATCTTCAGAAATTCCTTGTAGATATGAGCGAATACGGCAGTGCCGGATTTTTCGCTTTCGGGGTAAGTGCCGATAAAAAAGACAGTAATATGAACGTGGCTTACCTATATCCTTCAGGGCTTGGTTTGCCAGACAGAGATTATTACGTAAAAGACGACGCCGATTCCAAAGACAAAAGAGAGAAGTATAAATCTTATATTACTGAGATGCTTCAGTATCTTGATTATTCGAAAGACGAGGCTGCTAAAGCCGCAGATAAAATCCTTGCCTTTGAAACCAGCCTGGCACAACCACGCCTGGACAAAGTGGAACGTCGGGACGCAAGAAAGACTTATAACCCGATGCCGGTGAGCCAGCTGGAGGAAACAATGCCCGCTTTCAAATGGAATTCTTATTTTGAAGGAATCGGTGCCAAAGAACTTGATTCTATCGTGGTGTCACAGCCCGAATACATGAAAGCGCTTCAGAAGATCATCGCCCAGAATTCTGTAGAAGACTGGAAGACTTACCTGAAATGGAACTTTTTCAATGATGCCGCTTCGAGCCTTTCCACAGAACTTGAAAGAAAAAACTGGGAATTCTATGATCAAACCCTCCGCGGAGCTCAGGAGCAAAGGCCTCTCGATGAAAGAGCACTTGCTTCTGTAAACCGGAACATAGGTGAAGCACTTGGTAAATTGTATGTAGATAAATATTTCCCTGCTGAAGCCAAAGAGAAAGCACAGGAAATGATCTCCAACATCATCAAAGCTTATGAGACAAGAATCAATAATCTTTCCTGGATGAGTGAAGATACCAAGGAAAAGGCTATTAATAAACTTCACCATATCACCATAAAAGTGGGATATCCCGATAAATGGGAAGATTACAGCGATCTTGAAATTACAGGGCCTGAAGAAGGTGGCTCTTATTTCGAAAACAGGCTGAAGGCACAAAAATGGAGAGTTGCAGATAATCTTTCTGATCTTGGGCAGCCTGTAGATAAAACCGAATGGGGTATGAACCCTCAAACGGTGAATGCTTACTACAACCCTAGTTATAACGAGATTGTATTCCCTGCGGCGATTCTTCAACCTCCGTTCTACGATTATAAAGCTGATGCTGCCGTTAACTATGGTGGAATTGGAGCCGTAATCGGTCATGAGATCTCTCACGGATTTGATGACAGCGGGGCGCGTTTTGATGCCGAAGGTAACCTCAACAACTGGTGGACCGACGAAGACCTTAAGCAATTCGAAGAACTTGGTAATGAGCTGGCCGATCAATACAGCTCTATCGAGGTGCTTGACAGTGTTTATATCAACGGTAAATTCACTTTAGGGGAAAACATCGGCGACCTTGGAGGCGTGAATGCCGCTTATGACGGACTTCAGCTTCACCTGAAAGAGAACGGAAATCCGGGAAAAATTGCAGGATTCACTCCTGAACAAAGATTCTTCCTTTCATGGGCTACCGTGTGGAGAACCAAAATGAGAGACGAAGCCCTAAAAAACAGGATCAAGACCGATCCTCATTCCCCAGGCCAATACCGCGCGTATGTGCCGCTTCAGAATGTAGATGCATGGTATGACGCATTTTTGATCGAAGAAGGCGATTCTATGTATGTGAAACCAGAAGAAAGAGTTCGAATCTGGTAATAGTATAAAAAATTATTATTTCAGAAAAGGCCGGTTAAAAGAACCGGCCTTTTTTTATACGGATGGGGTAAATTTATTAAGATCAAAGATCCCCATTTGCTTTTCGATATCGGCAATTTTATCAACCATCCTATCAAATCCGTCTCCGCCGAATTTCTCGTGTTCTTTTTTCTCAAATTCTTCCCCGAGAGAATCATACTCGTTCTGCGAAACTACCTTTTTAAATGCAGGAAAAAGAACGGTGTCTTCCCTGGCCTCATGAGGCCGGTACATAATGTTGAAAGAATCCATTAAAGCAATAATATCCTGCGCATCTTTATCTTTTAGTGAACCGCTATTTTTAGTGATTTGAAGTATCCTTTCTGTGACCTTGCGCCCAGCAGAATGTTGTTTTCGAAGCGTGGCGGTTAAATCGGTAAGCCTATTCGCTTTTTCCAGCCGCGGGAAAAGATAATTCTCTTCCAGTTTTTCGTGATAATCCTCTACAAAATCCCGGACAATGCCCGCCGTTTGCCTGATATAATCAGGATTGAATTCTTCCTTATTCTCCATCCTTTTTGAAGCAGTGTCATAGATCAGCAACATTCTTTGAAGCAGGCCATGTTCCCTCATCAGATCTTCATTGGCCGAAACTCTCTCTTCTTCGCCTTCACCTTCTTTCTCTTTTTCTTCAGAAGAAGATTCTTGGTCGTTGCAGGAAACCGCCAGGCCCGATAATCCAACTACAGCAGAACCAGCCATGATAATTCCTCCTTTTTCGAGGAATTTTCGGCGGGAATTTTTTCCTAAAACTTTCTTTACATCATTTTTCATCATTCCTGTTTTTAAATTTCCAAGCCGTTGGTTTCTGCTAGATTGGGGAAAAATAAAAGACCTGCCAACTGTTTTTCAGAAATACAAAAAAGCATCCTGAATATGCTCAATTCGGGTACCGGACTTATTCTTTACAATGGCCAGAATATCAAATCTCACCTCCACATCGAGTTGATTTTCTTCCACATAATAATTCACGGCTTTTACCAGCTGCTGAATTTGTTTCTTCTTTACGAACTCCTGCGGATCTCCAAATTCCGGAGTACTGCGAGTTTTCACTTCCACGGCTATAAGAGTGTGGTCTCGTTGGGCAATGATATCGACCTCAGCCTTTTGATATCGAAAATTCCTTTCCAGGATCTCATATTCCTTCAGCTGTAGATATTCCACAGCCATATCTTCTCCCTTTTTACCAAGTTTGTTGTGCTCGGCCATCGTTAATTGGAATAATTTATCATAATAGAAGCAACCTTAAGGTCTAGATCTTCTATTTCCTGCGGAGTTGCTTTGATGATATGATCGCCATAATAATCCTGAACGTTTCCCTTCGTTGGTGCCAAAAAAACATGCAGTCCGCTCTTTTCCAGTTTTCCGCCGTTCCATACTACAGCGCCGCTATAATCCCAGCCAAATCCGTAGAAAGAAATGGGTTTCCCGTTCATCCTGTTCAACTGTTCATAAGAGGTTCCAATCTTTACGCCGCTTTCGGTGATCCATTTCCCATTCTCAGAAAAATGAATTTTCCCGATCTTCGTCCTCTCCGGGTCCTGCCAGGTGATCAGCAGCTCATCGGGAGTGTCGGGATATAAAACAGTATATGCTTGCTCTACAGTCCCCTCTTCCATCATGTCTGTGCCTTCTTCAATATTGGCTTCAGCATAGAATTCCTTTATTTCTGAATTGTTCATTTTGCCAAGATTTTCAACTGTGAATTTTTCAGACGTATCAAAACTGGCCTTTTTAGAGCCGCAGGCAACCAGGGTCATCATTCCTATCAATATGAATAGCTTCTTCATGATTTTATTGATTTCAGATAAATGTAGAAAGTAATTTGCGCCGGCAACTCCCTTTTACAAGAATTTAACGCGTATTCGAAAGGCATTCCTTAACTTTACGCCGCTTAAAAACAGAGACAGAAGAATGGATAAAAATCCTCAAAGACATACGATTACCGCTGCGTTGCCCTACACGAACGGACCTATTCATATTGGCCATCTTGCGGGTGTTTATGTGCCCGCCGATATTTACTCGCGTTTTTTAAGAATGCAGGGCCATGACGTGGCTTTTGTTTGCGGAAGTGATGAGCACGGAGTCCCCATTACCATCAAGGCCAAAAAAGAAGGCGTGACACCTCAGGACGTGGTGGATAAATACCATGCGATCATTAAAAAATCTTTTAAGGAATTTGGAATACAATTCGATAATTATTCCCGTACCTCCGGAAAAACACATCACGATACCGCTTCGGCATTTTTTAAAAAGATGTATGACGACGGAAAATTCATCGAAGAAACCACCAAGCAGTTATATGACGAGGAAGCGGGACAGTTCCTGGCCGATCGCTTTGTGATCGGGACCTGCCCTAAATGCGGAAACGAGGAAGCCTATGGCGATCAGTGTGAAAAATGCGGATCTTCGCTGAATGCCACCGATCTTATTAATCCCAAATCGGCAATTACAGGCGCCACTCCTACTTTAAAGGAAACACGCCACTGGTTTCTTCCTTTAGACCAGTATGAAGACTGGCTGAAGGAATGGATTCTCGAAGGACATAAAAACGACTGGAAAAGCAATGTGTACGGTCAGGTAAAAAGCTGGATCGACGATGGTCTTCGTGCCCGCGCGGTAACCCGCGATCTCGACTGGGGAATTCCCGTGCCCGTGGAAGGTGCCGAGGGAAAAGTGCTCTATGTATGGTTCGATGCGCCTATCGGCTATATTTCTTCTACCAAAGAATGGGCAGCAAGAGAAGGCAAAGACTGGGAGCCTTACTGGAAAGATGAAAATACCCGGCTGATACATTTTATAGGAAAAGACAATATTGTTTTTCACTGCATAATTTTCCCGGTGATGCTGAAGGCCCATGGAGATTTTATACTTCCGGAAAATGTGCCCGCCAACGAATTTTTGAACCTGGAAGGAAAGAAACTTTCCACTTCTAAGAACTGGGCGGTGTGGCTGCATGAGTACCTGGAAGATTTCCCGGGACAGCAGGATGTTTTGAGGTATGTACTTACCGCGAATGCTCCCGAAACCAAAGACAATGACTTTACCTGGAAAGATTTCCAGGCGCGAAATAATAATGAACTGGTGGCCATTTTCGGTAATTTCATCAACCGGGTGGTGGTGTTAACCAACAAATATTACAATGGAGAAGTTCCAAAGCCTGGGAAATATTCAGAAGTTGATGAAAGGACCATCGCCGAACTAAAAGCCTATCCTGCGGTGATCGCGAGTTCCATCGAAAAATATCGTTTCCGCGAGGCACAGGGAGAACTTATGAACCTGGCCCGTCTCGGAAACAAATATCTGGCCGATGAAGAGCCCTGGAAACTCATCAAAACCGATGAGGAAAGGGTGAAGACCATCATGTATGTAGCTTTGCAGATCGCATCGGCACTGGGAACTTTAAGTGAGCCTTTCCTTCCTTTTACTTCCGAAAAGCTTAAAAAGATCCTGAACCAGTCGGAAGTGGAGCTTTCCGACATTCCAGCCTGGGACCTTATCGAAACCAGGGAAGCATTAATTCCCGGTGGACATCAAATAGGGAAAGGCGAATTGTTGTTCAGCAAAATAGAAGATGAACAGATTCAGAAACAGCTTGAGAAACTGGAAGCTACCAAAACAGCCAACGAAATGGAAAACGTACAGGCAGAGCCTCAAAAAGACACCGCAACTTTTGATGATTTCACCAAAATGGACCTTCGTGTGGGAACCATCATTGAAGCCACAAAAATGCCAAAAACAAAGAAACTAATGGTTTTAACCGTCGATACCGGTCTCGATAAGCGTACCGTTGTTTCTGGTATTGCCGAACATTTCAAAGCCGAAGATATCCTGGGAAAAAAGGTGACCGTGCTGGTCAATCTGGCTCCAAGAAAACTCCGCGGCGTGGAAAGCGAAGGCATGATCCTTATGACAGAGAATGCGGAGGGTAAACTGGTTTTTGTAAATCCGGATGAGGAAGGTGTGAAAAATGGCACTACTATAAATTAAAAGTAACCTTTTCAGGTTTTGAAAACCTCATAGATTGAACCGTCACCCTGATCTTGTTTCAGGGTCTTTTTATTGCTTGAGATTCTGAAACAGGTTCAGAATGATAAGATAGCTCTTGATTCTTTTTTTAGTATGCTCAAAATCGCCTATCATCCTATCTATAAGCATCCGCTTCCCCAGGGGCATCGTTTTCCGATGGAAAAATATGAACTGCTGCCACAGCAGTTACTGCACGAAGGCACCTGTAAAAAAGAAAATTTCTTTAAACCTGGATTTCCCCGGGAGGAATATATTCTTGCCGTTCATCATTCCGATTATGTAAAACGGCTTAAGGCGCTGGAACTCAATAAAAAGGAGATCAGAAAATCTGGATTTCCGCTCTCCCAGCAACTGATAGATCGTGAACAGATCATTGCCGATGGCACCATAAAAGCCTGCGAATATGCGCTGAAATACGGAATCGCCATGAATATCGCCGGCGGCACTCACCACGCCTATACAAATCGCGCGGAGGCATTTTGCCTGTTAAATGACCAAGCTATTGCAGCACGATATCTTCAGAAAAAAGGACTGGCTAAAAAAATTCTTATTATCGATCTTGATGTACACCAGGGAAATGGTACCGCAGAGATCTTTCAAAATGATACTTCGGTTTTTACATTTTCTATGCATGGCAAGGATAATTATCCCTTTAAAAAAGAAGTTTCTGATCTGGATATTGAACTTAAAGACGGCACCGATGACAAAACCTATCTTTCCAAATTAAAAGAAATCCTTCCCCGTCTTATTGAAGACACGAAACCCGATTTTATCTTTTACCTCAGCGGAGTGGATATTCTTGAAACCGACAAACTCGGAAGGCTTGCCTGTACAATTACCGGCTGTAAAGAACGCGACAGGTTTGTACTTCAAACCTGCCGCGACTTGAATATTCCGGTTGAGTGCAGCATGGGCGGCGGTTATTCCGAAGATATTAAACTCATCATCGAAGCCCACGCCAATACTTACCGACTGGCCCAGGAAATTTATTTCTAAATTCTGCTTTCTACCTATTTTGCTCCTAAAAGTAGCAATTCATGGCATACCACTTCGGTGACATAACGTTTGTTTCCTTCTTTGTCTTCATAGCTTCGGCTGGTAAGTTTACCCTCGATACCTACCTCTTTTCCCTTCGGTACATAATTCTCAACCAGCTCGGCGGTCTTACCCCAGGCGACTATATTATGCCATTGCGTATCGGTGATTTTCTCTCCTTTGGCGTTCTTATAGCTCTCATTAGTTGCTACTGAAAATTTTGCCAGCTTCTTACCTGATTCCAGATTAACGATTTCAGGATCATTACCAACGTGGCCAATCAATTGTACTGTGTTTCTTAAAGTGCTCATAACTATAGAATTTATTGCAGTTGAAAATCATTCGTTCATTTCAACAGGACAAATGTGCAACAGGCATTCTTCTATAATCGTCTGGAAAACATTTGCTTACGTTTATTTTCGTTTGTAAACGTTTGTAAACGACTAAACCCCTTTCTTATTTTAAACCTTTTGAGTTTAAGAGAATCAAAGTATTAAAGTATTTTAATCCTCCTCATCAAAAAGAAATGAATAAACGTAAAGTCAGCAATAATTTCAGGATCTATCACCGTTATCTCGGTTTCTTCCTGGCAGGCATTATGGCCATGTATGCCATCAGCGGGATCGTAATGATCTTCAGAACCACGAACCTGTTCAAAGTGGAAAAAACGGTACAAAAAGAGGTTCCTGAAGGAGTCAATGAACAGCAAATTGGTCAGATTTTACGGATCAGGGATTTTAAATTCACAAAAACTGAAGGCGACAAAGCCTACTTCGAAAATGGAGTTTTAGATAAAAGTACCGGCATTGCCACTTACCAGGTTAAAGAATTGCCGGTGATCTTAGATAGTTTCACCCATCTCCACAAGGCGAATACCAATCAGCCGCTGTTCTATTTCAATATCTTTTTCGGACTTTCCCTGCTTTTCTTTGTGATCTCGGCTTTCTGGATGTTCATACCCTCTAAAAAAATCCTTAGAAAAGGAATCTGGTTTTCTGCAGGTGGAATTGTACTTTTACTCATCCTTTTATTGGTATAAATGAGCATTAAATCGGCATATGATCTCTGGTCTTCGCAATATGATTCCAATCATAACAAAACGCGGGATCTGGATAAACTTGTGACCGAAGAAATTCTTTCTGAACTTGAATTTTCAGAAGTCCTCGAAATTGGCTGCGGTACCGGAAAGAATACCGCTTTTCTGATCAAAAAAGCCCGAAGAGTGACGGGAATGGATTTTTCAAAAGAAATGCTCAAAATCGCCCGTGGGAAATTTCAGAAGGAGAATGTTCATTTTATCGAAGCTGATATTACCGAAATCTGGCCGATAACTGATCTTTCTTTTGATCTGGTCACTTTCAATCTGGTGCTGGAACATATCGCTGATCTGGATTTCATATTTTCCGAAGCTTTTAAGAAACTGAAACCCGGAGGCTATCTTTTTATATCGGAATTACATCCCTTTAAACAATACAGGGGCACCAAAGCAAGATTTGACACCGAAGAAGGACGAACCGAACTGGAAACTTTCACTCACCATATTTCTGAATATATGGAAAATGCCACTTCTACCGGTTTTCAGCTGGAAAAAATAAAGGAATGTTTTGATCCTGATTCTGAAACGCCGCGGCTCATCAGTTTTATATTCCGAAAAGCATGATACGCCAAACACCTTCCCCACCATATTACGCGGTGATCTTCACTTCCGTCAAAAAAGAAAAAACGGAAGGCTATAAAGAGATGGCCGAAAAAATGGAAGAAATGGCAAAAATTCAGCCGGGTTATCTCGGTTTCGAGTCGGCTCGTGAAGAAATCGGCATAAGCGTATCTTACTGGAAAGACCTGGAAAGCATCAAAAACTGGAAAAATAATTCGGAACACCTGCTCGCCCAGGAACTGGGAAAAACGAAATGGTATGAACACTACAGCATCCGAATTGCCAAAGTGGAAAGGGATTATCATTTTGGAGGATTACAATAGAAATTGTTCCTATTCATTATATATTTCAAAAAAGAGAGTTTCTGATGTACAAAAAATTAATGTCTGACTAATTTTTGAATCGGGAAAAATAGTATTTTCAACTATCTGTAAACATGGTCATTAAATGCTCAAAACAGGAAATCTATTTACCAGAAGGTTCATCAATTACATCGCGATTATCATCAGCGCTCTTACTCTGGTCGCTTTTATTTATCAAACTTCGGTGATAAGCAAACAGCAACATATGTCCGTTTATCCGCACCTGATGCTTAACAATGAGAACGGCGGAAGTCTAAATTACAGCTATGTGCTAACCAATAAGGGCGTCGGTCCTGCGATTATCGATTATTTGAAGATCACCGCTCCAAATGGAAAAATGTATGACGATCTAGGGCTGTATCTTTATGACACCATTCCGGAAAAATATCATGCGGATCTTCTGATCTCCAACGTAACCAAAGGACAGTTAATTTCCCCCGGTGAAAAAATAGGATTGTTCACTTTCAACAACAATCGTGACTTTCCCAAGCCTCAGGATTCCCTCGCCGAGAAAAAGGTGGAGCCCATCATCTTATCAAATAAGATCTATGCTTTACTGAATGAGCAGAATTTGCTGATTGAGATCTCCTATAAATCGGTTTATGATGATGAATGGAAAATAAACAACAAAACGAAGACACCTGAAGAGCTATAATTCTTTCCAATTTGAACCTTTTCAGAATCACCGCTTAAACATTGATTTTCAACATATAATTTATTTTTATCTATATTTAAAATATGGAAAAACATTGCCTGGAATGTGGGGAGGTCATTCGCGGCCGCACTGATAAGAAATTCTGCAGCGATTACTGCCGCAATGCCTATCACAACAAAGTCAATAAAGACACCACCAACCTCATCAGGAATGTAAATAACCTCCTGCGAAGAAATCACAGGATTCTTGAAGAATTAAATCCCGATGGAAAAACCTCGGTTCCTCGAAAGAAGCTGCTGACAAAAGGCTTCAATTTTGAATATTTCACCAGTATTTATACCACGAAGGCCGGCGCCCAGTATTTCTTTGTTTATGACCAGGGCTACCTCCCACTGGAAAATGACTTTTATGCGCTGGTAAGAAAAAATTAAATTTTTACACAGCCCACCGGGAGTCTGAGCAGACACGCACTCCAGCTTTTATCTAAAAAACTTAATATTCCCAGGTATGCCCCTTCAGTTTTAAGGCTGCCCTTAATACATCCCGCTGACTTATCTGCCCGATGAGTTTTCCATTATCTACGATGGGAAAACGGCGAAACTTCATTTCTATAAATTTCTTAGCCGCATCCATCACATTCATATTTCCGTCGATGGTTTCCACATTGCAGTTCATACGCTTATCTACGGTCTGATCGGTCATTGGCATATTATAATAGCGGCTGTCTGAAATCTGTTTTATGCAATCTCCTTCGGAAATAATTCCCAGAAGTTCATTTCTCTCATTAACCACACAACCGCCAGAAATACCGTGTTTGATAAGTTTTTCCATTACATCCATGATGTTTTCCTTTTCCCTGAAAGTGACAAGCCTCTTGCTCATATAATCTTTTACCAGGATGGGCGCGCTTTTCGGCTTTGGCGGTTTTGCCCGGCGTCCCATAAAACTCTTAATCCCCATTTCATTAAGTTTTTGATTAGTAATTACTTAAATATAATGAATTTTAAAAAAATAGCTCTTTTTATGGCTGATTTGGAAGAATACCAAAAACTTGATTACCTTTAATTTGTTTCAATCAAGCACATGAACCGAAGATTTACCGGCCTACTTTCTTTTTTGCTTCTGGCCTTTGCGGTCTGGTTTAGTTTCCAGTTCGATCAGCCCGATTATAATCCAGATGAAAAAGTTCCTTTAACACAGTTTTCCACAAATCGCGCTTTTGAACATGTAAAAGCCATTGGAGAAAAACCTCATTACATGGGCAGTCGCGCCCATAGTGAAGTCCGAAATTACATCGTAAACCAGCTGCAGCAAATGGGCCTGGAAGTCCAGACTCAGGAAGGCTATGTACTTAACAAAAATGGCGTAATCGCCAGGCCTACCAATATCCTGACCCGAATGAAAGGCACGGGAAGCGGTAAAGCGCTGGTTCTAATGACTCATTATGACAGCGCCCCACATTCTTCCTACGGCGCCAGCGATGCTGGTAGCGGCGTGGCCACAATTCTCGAAGGAATTCGTGCTTTTCGCGCCAGAAACAGCAGTTTTGAAAATGACATTATTCTTTTATTTACCGATGCCGAAGAACTTGGCCTGAATGGCGCCGAACTCTTCGTAAAAGACCATCCCTGGGCGAAAGATGCCGCGCTGGCCATTAATTTCGAGGCCAGAGGCAGTGGCGGAAATTCCTTTATGCTGCTGGAAACCAATGCCAAAAATGCGAAACTCATCGAAGCTTTTCAGGAGGCTGATCCAGAATATCCGGTTACGAATTCATTAGCTTATAGCATTTATAAGATGTTGCCTAACGATACCGACCTCACCGTTCTGCGGGAGCAGGCCAATATCAACGGCTATAATTTTGCTTTTATAGATGATCATTTTGACTATCACACAGCATTGGATATACCCGAAAATCTCGATAAGGAAACTCTCGCGCAGCAGGGCAGTTACCTTATGCCGCTGCTGGATTATTTTAAGGATGCCGATTTAAATAATCTGAACAGTGACCGTGACCTTATCTATTTTAACCTTCCTTTCGGAAAACTGGTGAGTTATTCTTTTGACTGGATCACTCCCATGCTGATTTTGGCCATACTCCTGTTTCTTATTCTTTTGATCTACGGAATAAGAAAAGGACGTTTCACTTTTCTTCATTTTCTAAAAGGTTTTCCACCGCTTTTAGTAAGCCTGGTCCTTTCCGGCTTCTTCGGATGGGTTTTCTGGAAACTCTGGATGCTGATCTATCCGCGGTACAACGAGATGGAACACGGCTTTACTTACAACGGGTACTGGTATATCGCGGCGGTGATCTTCCTCGCCTTCGGAATTTGCTTCCTGATCTACAACGGCTTTCGAAAAAAACAAAAAGCTGCCGGACTTTTCGCTGCTGCCCTGTTGGTGTGGATCGTCCTTTGCGGAATTATTGCGGTTTATCTGAAGGGAGCTTCCTATTTTATTATTCCCGTTTATTTCGGTTTGCTTCAGCTGGCGATAATGATCTTTTTCAAAAAACCAAACCGGATCATTATGGCGATTTTATGTTTTCCGGCGGTATTCATTCTCTTTCCGTTTATCTGGAGCCTTCCCGTGGCGCTCGGCCTCAAAATGCTCTTTGTTTCGGCCATTCTGATCTCCCTGCTGTTCTTATTATTTTTACCGGTTTTCGGTTATTTCAAAAAACTGAAGATGTTCGGGTTCCACAGCCTCCTTACCTGTTTTGTGCTGCTGGTGATCGCCCATTTTCACGCCAATTTCAACGAAGAAAGGCCAAAACCAAATAGCCTGGTGTATATGCAGGATCTCGATGACCAGACCGCCCACTGGTATTCATACGATCATAAGGTTGATGCCTGGACCTCGCGGATCTTCGGGGAACATCCCAAAGAAAAGTCAAACCAGGAAATGGGCTTCCAGAGCAAATACGGCAGTGGCTTTACTTTTGAGGCCAAAGCGCCTTTCGTTTCCATCCCTCAGCCCGATATTCTTCTGCAAAAACAGAAAAGCGATTCGGCCGGAGTGGAATCCTATTCCATGAAAATCGCTCCCCACAGGGAAATAAACAGGATGGATATTTATGAGATCAACGATGTCGCCTTCAAAGATTTTAAAGTCGACAATCTGGAAGCCGGAAATGTAGATTTCAGGGATCGCAGCTTCCATATGTTCAAAAAGCGCTGGCAGGAAAGGCTTCTCACCTATTATGCTTCCGGAAGGGATACCCTGAAACTGGAATTTTCAATTCCGAAAGGAGAAAGGCCTAAATTTGTCATTTATGAGTCGGCTTATGATCTCCTTCAGAATAAAAAACTGAAGGTGGAAAAAAGAACTGATGATATGATCCCGCGGCCCTTTGTGCTAAATGATGCGACCATACTTAAAAAAACGGTGACTTTAAAATAATATGAAAATATCAATTTTAGGATGCGGATGGCTGGGCAAGGAGCTGGCAAAAAAACTGATCTCAGAGAACCATGAAGTGCGTGGCTCGGTGACCGGCATGGAAAAAATGTTCGAACTGCGGAAGGAAGGAATTATTCCTTACCAGCTGAAGCTTTATGAGAAAGGAATTCAGGGTGATTTCAGGTCTTTTCTGTCGGGTTGCGAGGTTTTGCTCATTTCGGTTCCGCCGGGACTGCGCAGGGATCCGAAAATAAATTTTGTGAAAAAGATGCGTAGCCTCATTCCTTATATAGAAAATGCATCACCCAAAAAGCTGATCTTTACCAGTTCTACTTCGGTTTATGCCGATGCGGAAGATTTTCCTGTTTACACGGAAGAGTCAAAAACTGATAACTCCAGCGACCGTTCCATTCAGCTTCACAATTCTGAATTGCTTTTTCTGAATAATCCTAAATTGAACACTACCGTTTTAAGGTTTGGCGGTCTTTTGGGTGGGAATCGCCATCCCGTAAAATTTTTATCGGGAAAAAAGGACATTAAGAATCCCGAAGCTCCAGTGAACCTGGTTCATCGGGAAGATAGCATCGCGGCGATTCAGAATGTGATTAAAAGCAACGGAAAAACCTCTATTTACAACCTGGTTTACCCCGAACATCTTTCCAAAGAAGAATATTACACTTCAGTTGCCGAAAAAATGAATTTACCACTTCCAAAATTTGAGCATTCTGGAAGATCAAAAGGCAAGATCATCAGTTCAGAAAAAATTCAGAAAGAATTGAAATTCAAGTTTACGGCTTCAATTCATTAATATTTATCATCCTCAGCGATACTTTTCTTCTGATAGGCATCGGCATAAGGCTCCCAGACTTCATACATAGGATCTCCATTGGAGCTTTTACCTATATGATGCCACTCGTTATCTTTAAAAATATAGTCGAATTGTAAATGGGCTCCTACACGATTTTTATCACGAGAGAAATTGTCGATATTTTCGGTGTATTTTCCGTCTTTAGCATCATAAGTTCCGGCGCCACTTCCAAAAAATTCTCCTGTTTTAGAATTAAACGCCACCCACTGAAAGCGATCTCCGCCAAGAATTTTTATCGTACGGCGATCACCGGGAGTGCTTCGGCTAATTTCACCATCGCGTTTCCTGCCGGTAATGACCCAGTTTCCGGTTAGATTATTTTTAGAATCAGAAATACGTTCCCAGACCTCATCATTGGTCACATCGTTGATCTGGATTTTGTCTTTGTTAATAAAGCTTAGTTTCGGATCCAGCGTCTCTCCTACAAGATCTTTATTTCGCGTGGTAAAATCTATTATTTCCTTATAATCTCCTGTTTGATATTCGCCGCCTTCGGCCCACAAAAATTCATCGGTACCTTTATTTTTGGCACTTTCTGCGAAATAATTGTCTTCATAAATCCGAATTACCTCGACGGTATCGATCTTCAATCCATTTTGTTCCACGAGCCTCCAGGAACCTTCCAGAGATTGAGCAGAAATTACAAAAGATGTCAATAGTGAGAATAATAAAACCAGTCTTTTCATAATCATAAGTATTTGATACTTATAAATTTAAAAAGAATTCGATTGAATAGAGTTAAAGCTTTATTAAGCTTGAGCTATTGCTTTTCCTCTCCGTATTTGTCGTATTCGGGATACAGGAAATTATTATAAGGAAAGCGTGTGATATGGATCTCTCTTACGGCTTCATATACCTTTCTTCGGAAATCCTCGAGGTTTTCCTTATTTAAAGCCGAAATAAAAAGCACATTTTCGCCCATTCGGTTCATCCAGGTCTTTTTCCATTCCTTCAATGTATAATGGACCGAAGACTTTTCTGTAATCAGGTCATCTTCCTCGATCTTCTCGGCTTTATACATATCAATCTTATTGAAGACCATTATAATAGGTTTCTCAAGACTGTCAATCTCCCGAAGGATCTGGTTCACCGAGGCGATATGATCTTCAAAATTAGGATGGGAAATATCCACCACGTGCAGTAGCAGATCGGCTTCACGTACCTCATCGAGCGTAGATTTAAAAGACTCTACCAGCTGGGTAGGAAGTTTCCTGATGAATCCAACAGTATCAGTCAACAAAAACGGCAGGTTCCTGATCACCACTTTTCTTACCGTGGTATCCAGCGTCGCGAAAAGCTTGTTTTCGGCAAAGAC
Source organism: uncultured Flavobacteriaceae bacterium (assembly GCA_963741865.1). Taxonomy (GTDB): domain Bacteria; phylum Bacteroidota; class Bacteroidia; order Flavobacteriales; family Flavobacteriaceae; genus Christiangramia. The sequence goes on along the minus strand of CAVUJP010000017.1, from coordinate 62,918 downwards.
ATCACTTTTGCTGATGGTATTCATCAAAGTAGATTTTCCCACGTTGGTATAACCTACCAAGGCCACACGCACCAGCTGACCGCGATTGCCGCGCTGCACTTCCATTTGCTTGTCGATGGTTTCCAGCTTCTTTTTGAGCAAGGAGATCTTGTCACGCACGATACGGCGGTCGGTCTCGATCTCTGTCTCCCCCGGGCCACGCATCCCGATACCACCACGCTGCCTTTCAAGGTGAGTCCACATCCCGGCAAGCCTTGGCAACAGGTATTCATATTGCGCAAGCTCTACCTGGGTTCTCGCGTAACTGGTTTGCGCACGTTGCGCGAAAATGTCAAGTATAAGTCCGGTTCGGTCCAGGATTTTACAACGAAGGATTTTCTCAACGTTCTTCTGCTGGGCAGGAGAAAGTTCATCATCAAAAATCACCGCACCAATGTCATTTTCCTTTACAAACTGGCGTACGGTTTCCATTTTTCCGGAACCGATAAAAGTTTTAGGGTCGGGACGATCCAGTTTTTGGGAAAAGCGTTTGATCACTTCACCCCCGGCTGTATAAGTAAGAAATTCAAGCTCATCGAGATATTCTTCCAGCTTATCCTGATCCTGATCTTTGGTCACGATCCCGATCAGAACGGTCTTTTCATATGCTAAATCGGTCTTTTCAATCATAGGTTACAAAGGTACGGAATAGTCTGCTTTTGTATCAGAATCCCTTGTTACTTCAACAAAAATTTAACCTCTTCCAAAACTACAGACCTCTCTCAGAACTACAAGTAGTTCTGAAGCTGTCTCAAAAGTCCTTTTTTTCGTCAAGCTGAACTTGTTTCAGCTTCTAATTACTATTGATTTTCAACTTGTTAAGATCCTGAAATAAATTCAGGATGACGTGATTTTAACTTTTGAGACAGCTTCAATAAGATTTCCGAATGCGGATTTTTTAAAATTCAACATTGATCCCAACTCCAAGCACTTCCCTGATCTGAAATGCGGCCACAGCGTTATCATCATAGACAGCCTGGAACAGGAAATTAGCCGAAAGAAACTTATTAATGCCCATTTCGAGATTCATCAGGTAATCGATATCGATATTTCCCGGATCTTCGAGGTAATTGGAATAAAGATTCAGGTTATTTTCCATCCTTACGTTTTCAAAAAGATCAAAAGCCGCAAGTGCGCTCAGGGAAGCACCAAATTCAAAACGGGAAGATTTTCCGGCATCCACCCCAAAATAATCACCGTCAACATAAGCCGGTCCTGAAGTGAATTTATCATCCACAAAGATCAGTCTGGCCGTAGCCGGCGCCAGGTTAATCATCATATCATCGCTTTTCTTCCACATGATACCGGGTCCTGTTTGTAAATAGGCGGGTGAAAAAATATGCGTGGTTTCGGTACGAATCGTCGCTCCGGTATCAGGATCATCGCTGTATTCATAACCTTTAGCCATCTGGGTCCTGAAATTCAGAAACCAGGAATAATAAAAATTCGATTCCTGTATCTCTTTTCCGGCAATGGAATTTAATTCGAATCTATCACTGGTCTTCCGTGCAAATTCATCTCCTTTCACCTTTGTAAGTCCGTAATTGGCAAGAATCTTATTGTTCCAGGTAAAATCATCTTTGCGATAATTAAAATCATAATTGAAAGTAAGATTCCCCGCAATGCTAGAGGTTCCCCCGCCAGTCCACTCTTTATTAAATGCCGACTGGTTAAACAATATCTGCAATTTTCCTTCGGTATTCCATCCATTGGGTGGGACAGAATCTTTTTTTGTTTCTTCCTGAGCAGTTGCATTCAGTAAACATCCCATTACAAAGGTGACAAGTAAAAATTTCTTCATCTTATTATATTATTGAGTGGTTAGATGAAATCCGCCAATTTTCAGCCCGATAGATATCAGAATGTTAATGGCTTTTCATAACTATTTCCTTGGTTTTTTATAAAGAGGAACCGAGGAACAGGCTTCCCCGTAAAAAAGGCTTTTCACCACCGGCTGGAGTTTTTCTATCAGCAAAAGATAAGCGTTTTTGGGAACGGGTTTCCGGGAGCAGCCTTTCACGATCACGGGTTTATCTTCGAGATCTGAAATATCAAGTTTTGAAATTATTTCAGCATACAGAAGCGTTTCCAGTTCTTCCAGAGTTCCGGTAATTACCTTTTTGGCGTAGGGCTGAAGATAAGTGGTAACGAGCATATAAGCCCATGCCGGAACAATAGCATCGGTAGAACAGGTAAGAGCCACAAATTTGCCCTGATAAACGCTCCAGTCATGTTCTTTTGCCGCGGCCCTGAATTCCTTTTCCCTGAGCACAAATCCTTCATGAAGCCATTCGCTCAGGTCAAAAACCAATCTTTCCCCTTCCGGATAATGATCTTCCAGATTAAAGGTGACCAGTTTGCTTTCGGCTACTTTATTTACGATCTCTTCGGCCATAGAACAGGTTAAAGAAGTCCGAGTTCCAGTTTCGCACCTTCACTCATCAAATCCTGACTCCATGGCGGATCAAAAGTGATCTCCACCTCGCAATCGTTCACCGAATCCAGAGATTTCACCTTCTCTTCCACTTCCTGCGGAAGAGATTCAGCTACCGGACAGTTAGGAGTGGTAAGGGTCATAAGGATCTTCACATCATAATCGGTGCTTACCATCACGTCGTAAATGAGTCCGAGTTCATAGATATCAACGGGAATTTCGGGGTCGTAAATTGTTTTTAGAACATTTACGATCTTTTCTCCCAGTTCCTGAGTATTTATTTCCTGTTCCATTTTAGTTCAATTGTGTTTGATATGCCACGGCATACATCTTTAACTGTTTGATCATGCTCACCAGGCCATTCGCACGGGTGGGAGATAAATGTTCTTTCAGGCCGATCTCATCGATGAATTTGGTATCGGCTTCGATGATCTCTGAAGGATGTTGATTTGAAAAAACACGGATCAGAATTGCCACAATCCCTTTAGTGATGATCGCATCGCTATCAGCCGTGAAAACCAATTTATCCCCGTCAAGTTCGGCATGCACCCAGACTTTGCTCTGGCAGCCTTTGATCAGATTTTCGTCAACTTTATATTTTTCATCTATCAGAGGCAGGGATTTCCCGAGTTCGATCATATATTCATAACGCTGCATCCAGTCGTCGAACATGGAAAATTCATCTATTACCTCCTGTTGTTTTTCCTGAATTGTCATAGGTCAATTTTAAGCAAAAGTACAATAAGAAGTACTGCTATTCAACATTTTCTCTAAATCACAAGATAGTTGCTTTCGATGGAAAAAATAAAAGCTTTAATACAGCTATAACACTTACTGAAGCATCATTTTGGCCTTTTTTACGCCTTCTACAAATCGATCTATTTCCTCGAAAGTGTTATAAAACGCGAAAGAAGCCCTTACCGTTCCGGGAATCCTGAAGAAATCCATCACCGGTTGGGCGCAATGATGGCCAGTTCGAACGGCAATACCCATCTTGTCGAGCAATGTCCCGATATCATAAGGATGAAGCCCCTCGATATTAAAGGAAATAACGGCAGTTTTTTCGGCAGCTTCTCCATAAATCCTCATGCCTTCTATTTCCTTCAGTTTTTTGGTGGCATATTCCAGCAGTTCATGCTCATAAGCCGCGATCTCATCAAAACCAATCCCGTTCATATAATCCAGCGCCGCTCCAAAAGCAATTCCGCCGCAGATATTAGGAGTTCCCGCTTCAAATTTATGAGGCAGATCGGCATAGGTTGTCTTTTCAAAGGTAACGGTGGCGATCATCTCCCCGCCGCCCTGATATGGGGGCAATTTTTTTAGCCATTCTTCTTTCCCGTAAAGAACGCCGACTCCGGTCGGGCCACACATTTTATGAGCCGAAACCACATAGAAATCAACATCCAGCTCCTGTACATCGGCCTTGATATGTGGTGCCGCCTGTGCACCGTCGATAAGAACGGCCGCGTCATTTTCATGGGCGAGATCAATGATTTTCTTAATCGGATTTACCGTGCCTAATGCATTGGAAACATGGTTTACAAAGACCAATTTCGTTTTGGAACTGACCATTTTTTCAAATTCGGAAAAAATGAGCTCCCCTTTTTCATCCATAGGAATCACCTTCAGGACAGCACCCGTTTTTTCACAAAGCATTTGCCAGGGAACAATATTGGAGTGGTGCTCCATAGCCGAAACCAGAATTTCATCACCTTTTTTTAATTCCGAAGCAAAACCACTGGCGACTAAATTAATTCCATGCGTGGTACCCGAGGTGAAAATGATCTCGTAAAATTTCGCGGCATTAAAATGCCTCTGAACTTTCTGCCGTGCCTGCTCGTATTTATCGGTCGCTTCCTGGGAAAGGGCGTGAACACCACGATGTATATTGGCGTTATAATTGGAATAATAGTCAACGATGGCATCCATAACCTGCTTCGGGGTCTGGGAAGTCGCAGCATTATCAAAATACACCAGGGGATATCCGTTCACCTTTCGGTTAAGAATTGGAAAATCCCGGCGGATTTTTTCAACCTCAAATTTAGTGGCTTGAGTTTGCTGGTCCATCCTTGAAAATTTAGAGTTTTGAATTACAGGTTAAAACCAAGATCTACTCCCAGTTTGGTTGCAATGAGTTTATTGATACGCTTTTTAACTTCAGGAATTTTTACGCTTTCCAGCACGTTATTGGCGAAAGCGTACATCAAAAGTCCGCGTGCCTCTTTACGAGGAATTCCTCTTGACTGAAGATAGAATAAAGCATCTTCATCAAGCTGCCCGATCGTACAGCCGTGGCTGCAACGCACATCATCAGCAAAGATCTCCAGTTGTGGCTTGGAGTTGATCGTCGCCCTGTCATCGGCCAGGATATTGTTATTGGACTGATAAGCGTTGGTTTTTTGGGCTTCTTTCTCCACGATCACCCTTCCGTTGAAAACACCTGTGGAGCGATCTCCGAAAATCCCTTTGTAATCCTGGTGGCTCTCGCAGTTTGGCTCGATATGATGAACAAGCGTATTATGATCTACATGCTGCTTATCTTCAATGATCGTCACCCCTTTCAACGTTGAATTGATTCGTTCACCTTTCTGAAAAAACTGAAGGTTATTTCTTGTCAGTTTTCCGCCGAAAGAAAAAGTATGTACAGAGACGTCACTTTCTGATTTCTGATCTATGAATGTACTATCGATGAGAGAAGCCGAAGATTTGTCATTCTGAAGTTTATAGTAATCGACCATCGCCCTTCTTTCAGCAAAAATTTCGGTGACAGAATTGGTCAGCACAGGATGATCGGTAAGGCTTTGATGCCTCTCGATGATCTGAACATGAGAATTCTCCTCCACTACTACCAGGTTTCGCGGCTGCAACAAGAGTGCTGGCTCATTCCCGGTAGAAAAATTGATGATCTGAATTGGTTTATCGGCCTGAAGATTCTTATGAATATGAATAAAAGCCCCTTCCCTGGCAAAAGCAGTATTTAAAGAGTTCAATCCTGTTTTTGGCGCCACTTTATTGAAATAATTATCAATTATGGGGCGGTATTTATCTTTATTCAATGCCGAAGACATCAAACAAACATCGATCTTATCATGAGTGGTCTGCGAAAGATGCGATGAATAGATCCCGTCGATAAAAACCAGGTCGTAAGTGTCGATATCGTGAATAAAATATTTCTTTATATCCCGGTAATCTATGGCGTCTTCCTTCTTCGGAAATACGCTATAATCCTGTTTCAAAACGGGATTTAGAGAAGTATATTTCCAGTCTTCCTCTTTACGATTCGGAAAACCAAGGTTTTCAAAGTCTTTGATCGCCTCATTCCTTACGCTGTAGAGCGTGTCTGAATCCAGACCTTCCTCAAAAGCCAGAAATGATGATATGAGTTTATCTTTTAATTCCATTTGTTTCAATTTCGAATTCAAGATTCAAAATCAATATTGAACCTTGAATTTTAAATTTTGAATTTATACTGCTTTTTCCTGTTTCACCCAGTCGTAACCTCTTTCCTCAAGTTCGTAAGCAAGTTCTTTTCCACCCGATTTCACGATCTTTCCGTCAACCATTACATGCACCACATCGGGAACGATATAATTCAACAAACGCTGATAATGGGTAATTAACAGTACAGAATTATCCTCTCTCCTGAGTTTATTCACTCCATTTGCCACTACTTTTAGGGCATCGATATCGAGTCCTGAATCGGTTTCATCCAAAATGGAAAGCTTGGGATCAAGCATCGCCATCTGGAAGATCTCGTTCCTCTTCTTCTCTCCACCGGAAAAACCTTCGTTAATAGATCGTGAAAGGAATTTCCTGTCGATCTCCAGCATTTCAGATTTATCTTTGATCAGTTTCAGCATTTCATTGGCTGGCATATCTTCCTTTCCGTGTGCCTTGCGCTGCGCATTGATAGCGGTCTTCATAAAATTGGTCACAGAAACACCGGGGATCTCTACCGGATACTGGAAAGAAAGGAAAATTCCCATATGTGCTCTTTCCTCCGGGTCAAGTTCGCTGAGATCTGCTCCTTCAAAAATAATCTCTCCATCGGTCATTTCATATTCTTCGCGCCCGGCAATTACCGAAGACAGTGTACTTTTACCTGAACCATTAGGGCCCATGATCGCATGAACTTCACCTGCTTTGATCTCAAGGTCAATTCCCTTTAAAATTTCTTTGCCTTCAATACTGGCGTGTAAATTCTTTATTTTTAACATGTGTCTATCTGTTCTGATTTCGCTCTGCGAAAATTTCTGTTTTTAATTTTCTATTGTGTCTTTTACTGCCTGGGGAGTTTCCATGATCTCCCTGATCTCGATGATTTCATTCAAGCCTCTCTGTTTCGGATTCGGAAGAATTTTCGCCTTCACCGTTACCGGGATCATGTCGAAATCATCATTTTTAAATGGGGCCACTCTTTTCGCCAGGTTTTTGGACATGGAATCGATTTTTACTTCATATACAAAATCTTTCCCTCGTATCACCGCGGCATCGGCTCCATAAACGAAATCCCCGGTCAGCACCTGAATGCTATCCGGCACCTTTTCGGTTTCGGGCTGAGACATCAGGTCTCTCCTGTCCTCATCCTGACAACTGAAAAGCAGCAGACTCAAAAACACTATTGCAAATAACTTTTTCATGACAATTTCCACGGAATTATCCTACCGATCCTTCCAGTGAAATTTCCAGTAATTTCTGTGCCTCCACCGCAAACTCCATCGGCAGTTTATTCAATACTTCCCGGCTGAATCCGTTTACGATCAGCGCGATGGCTTTTTCGGTATCGATTCCCCGCTGATTGCAGTAAAAAATCTGGTCTTCCCCGATCTTACTGGTCGTCGCCTCGTGCTCCACTTTCGCGCTTTTGTTCTTCACCTCGATATAAGGAAAGGTATGAGCCCCACATTTGTTGCCCATCAGCAGCGAATCACATTGGGAGAAATTTCTGGCGTTTTCTGCTCGTGGATGAATCTGAACGAGTCCGCGATAGGAATTCTGTGATTTCCCGGCAGATATACCCTTAGAAATAATGGTACTCTTTGTGTTTTTGCCAAGGTGGATCATTTTAGTACCGGTATCTGCCTGCTGAAAATTATTGGTCACGGCGATGGAATAAAATTCTCCCACCGAATTATCACCTTTCAGAATACAGCTTGGATACTTCCAGGTTACCGCCGAACCGGTCTCTACCTGAGTCCAGGAAATCTTTGCGTTCTTTTCACACAATCCGCGTTTGGTCACGAAGTTAAAAACTCCGCCTTTTCCTTCTTTGTTCCCGGGATACCAGTTTTGAACTGTACTGTATTTTATTTCTGCGTCTTCCAGCGCGATCAGCTCTACCACAGCCGCATGCAGCTGATTCTCATCCCGTGTCGGGGCGGTACAACCTTCAAGGTAACTAACATAACTTCCGGGTTCGGCGATGACCAGCGTTCTCTCGAACTGCCCGGTTCCTGCCTGATTGATCCGGAAATAAGTGGAAAGCTCCATAGGGCAACGCACTCCTTTTGGGATATAACAGAAAGATCCGTCACTGAATACCGCCGAATTTAAGGCCGCATAGAAATTATCTTTCTTCGGAACCACGGAACCAATATATTTTTTTACCAGTTCGGGATGCTCCTGAATAGCTTCAGAAATTGAACAGAAAATAATTCCTTTTTCGGCCAGAGTCTTTTTAAAAGTCGTGGTCACCGAAACCGAGTCCATCACCACATCTACCGCCACACCGGCAAGTTTTTTCTGTTCATCGATAGAAATACCAAGCTTTTTAAAGGTATCCAGCAATTCAGGATCTACCTCATCAAGGCTATCATATTTCGGTTTTTTATTTGGCGCGGAATAGTACGAGATATTCTGAAAATCGGGTTTCGGGTACTTCACATTGGCCCATTCTGGCTCTGCCATCTCTTCCCAGGCACGGTAAGCTTCCAAACGCCATTCCGTCATCCATTCCGGTTCATTCTTCTTCTTGGAAATCGCCCGAACGATCTCTTCGTTCAAACCAACGGGCAGGGTATCAGATTCTATATCGGTATAAAACCCGTACTCATACTCTTTGGTCTCAAGCTCTTTCTTTAAATCGTCTTCAGTATATGCCATGTCATTTAATTCAGTTAATAAGTTAAAGAGCCAAAAAGTTAACTAATCGAACTCCTTCTTTTAATGAATTTGATGTAGTTAGAAAGTTGTTTTGAAATTTCAATTATATCAGATTTCAATTCTGAATATGAATTTTCAGAAAGGATCTTCACCTCATACACCACGTTCAAAATATTTCTAACCTCACCTGCCGAAGCTTTCGAGAAATAAAGAAATCTTATATAATCTCTATCAGATTCTCTTTCAAAACCCTCAGCAATATTATTTGATATTGAAAGAGTCGCCCTTTTAAGCTGATCACACAAAGCGAACTCTTTACTTAAATTCTCAATTTTTATTAATTCAAAGATCTTTACCGTCAATGAAACGTCTTTTTATAAACTTCTAAATCTTCAAAAGTTTTATACTGCTCCATTTCCTCTTTTTCTCTTTACCTCTTTTCCTTAATTAGAGCGAAAAACTCTCTCCGCAGCCACAGGTTCTTTGAGCGTTTGGGTTATTAAACACAAAACCCTTGCCGTTTAGCCCCCCGGAATACTCTAATATGGTTCCGGCGAGATAAAGCACGCTGCGCTTGTCAACAACGATCTTTACTTCATTGTCTACAAACAGCTTATCCCCCTCATCCTGAGACTTATCGAATTTCAGCTCATAGGAAAGACCGGAGCAACCCCCGCTCTTTACACCCACACGTACAAAGTCTGATGTAGGATTGAATCCTTCTTCGCTCATCAGGGCTGAAATTTTCTTTTTAGCCTCTTCGCTTACTTTAATCATAGTTTACAAAGATTAATTCTAAATTGGGCACAAATATACTACAAAGAACGCGTTTTACCATAGAGCTACCATATGATTTAAGAATTGATTCATAGAAGACTTCAATTAGTTTTTAGAACCCTAACAGGCAAATTTTCAAAGCTTTCCGGCGAAATGGCATCTTTGTATTTTATATGCTTATTTTTGCACCAAAATTCAATTGTTATGTTTGAGAATAGTCATGAAAGCAGGACAAACCTTTCAGAGTTAGGAGAATTTGGCCTGATAGATCATCTTACCAAAAACTTCAGCCCCAGACTTGCATCAACAGTCAAGGCGGGTGGCGACGATGCCGCGGTATTGAATTTCGAAGGAAAAGAAACCCTCATCAGCACCGATTTACTTGTGGAAGGCGTGCATTTCGATCTTTCTTATATGCCCCTGAAACATTTGGGTTATAAGGCAGTGATGGTCAATCTTTCAGATATCTACGCGATGAACGGGACCGCCAGCCATGTGACTGTTTCGATTGCTGTTTCGAATCGTTTTCCCGTGGAAGCTCTTGAAGAATTATATGCCGGGATTCAGTTGGCCTGTAAAATTTACAATATTGATATGATTGGCGGTGACACTACCTCATCGACTGCCGGACTTATGATCAGCGTTACCGCTGTGGGTTATGCCGAAAAAGAAGAAGTGGTTTACCGAAACGGTGCCAAACCGAATGACCTGCTCGTGCTTACCGGCGACATCGGCGCAGCCTATATGGGACTGCAGGTGCTTAAACGCGAAAAAGAGGTTTTTAAGGCAAATCCCAATGCGCAGCCCGATCTCGATCAATACACCTACATCATTGAGCGGCAGCTAAAACCTGAATCCAGGAAAGACATTTCACCATTGCTGAAAGCGCTGGAAGTGAAACCCACTTCGATGATCGACATCAGTGACGGCCTATCTTCAGAGATCATACATTTGTGTAAAAGTTCAAAAACAGGAATGAATGTTTTTGAGGAAAAAATTCCGCTGGATCCCGCGGTAATTTCGGTATGTGAGGAATTCGAACTCGACAGCACCACGATCGCGCTGAGCGGTGGTGAAGATTATGAATTGCTATTCACAATAGATCAGAATGATTACGATAAGATAAAAGGAAATCCTAACCTCACCGTTATCGGCCATGTTACCGAAGAACAGGAAGGCATGCACCTGATCACCAGGGCTAATCAAAAATTACCTTTGATCGCCCGTGGATGGAATTCTATGGACGAAAAAGAAGATTAAGAAGCTTTTGCGTAAAGACGTCTTTTACGCCTTTGGTGGATCTTGGCAAGGTAGGCGTTGGTTTCCTTAAATTTTGGAGTTAGCCTTGCCAGAAGACCATCGGCTGTATCGGTCATTTCCATTCCACACTTTGCACATTTGTATTCATGCACGTGATTTGTGACATTCTTTGAAACTCTCAGTTTATGACCAAAAATATTGCAATAAACCTTGGCCAATGAAAACAATGTAGGGTTCAAATTTTCCATAATAAGGTTAAATTTCTGGTTTCTAGAATTCTAAAATATAAAAAAAAGTTAATGATTCGACAAAAAGCGTTAATTAATCGATGAAATACATAATTTTTCTTAAATTATAAGCATCTTCTATATAAGAGTTATGGCCGTTTTCCACTGCATAAAAATCACAGCCGCAACTTTCAGAAATAGATTTTAACTCATTGAAATCCAGAATAGGATCTTCTTCCGCCGCGACAATCCCCTTTTGAATGGAGACCTCTTTTAAAAGCGATCTGAAATTTGTACGAATTTTCATTCCGCGTAAAGCAGCCTGAATATTTTTCGCCTCCATCTCCATTGCATGCACCGTGAGATCTTCAATTTCCGGACAATATTTCACCTTGCTCTCTTTACTAAAAAGGCTGGAAATAGCCATTTTCACATAAGCTTCTTTATTTTTCCCAGCCAGCTCTGCCGAACGTTCACGGGTTTGCTGTTTTTCCACACTATCATCAACAGGTGTTGAATTAATCAGCAGCAGGCTCTTTACCATGCTAGGAAAATTATTCAGAAATTCCAAACAAACATAACCTCCCATGCTATGACCCGCTATACTAACTTCTTCAACATCAATCTTATCAAGAACTTTTTTAACGGCTTTTGCCATTTCTGCCATGCTATGAACATCTGAAAATCCTTCCGACTTTCCATGACCGGGTAAATCAATGCAAATGACCTGCCGCTCCTTTTTCAATTCTTTCACCAGTTCTTCCCAGATCCTGATGTCTTCCATAAATCCATGCAGCAGCACCAGGGGATTTTCTTCTCCTTCACTGCTGAAATTGATCTTCGCTCCTTTATATTCTGTTGTCATAAGCTGAAAAATAAAAGCCACAAATTCAAGAATAACAATTCAGGAATTTGTGGCAAATTTTAAAGTTTAAGATATCTTTAAGAATTTGACAGATCAGGAATTCATGATCTCCTCGATCTCATCGGCTTCTATAGGAATATTTCTCATCAAATTAAAAGGCTCTCCTTTTTCCTGAATCACCACATCATCTTCAAGCCGTATTCCAAAGCCTTCTTCCGGAATGTAAATTCCCGGCTCCACGGTAAATACCTGGTTGGCTTTCATCGGTTCGGTCAAAATTCCATAATCATGAGTATCCAGGCCAATATGGTGAGAAGTACCGTGCATGAAATACTTTTTGTAAGCAGGCCAGTCGGGATTTTCATTCTGCACATCGGCCTTGTCCAGCAGGCCAAGATCCAACAATTCTGAGGTCATCATTTTTCCAACCTCCACATGGTATTCTTTCCACATGGTGCCGGGAACGAGCAGTTTGGTAGCTTCATTTTTCACTTTATTGACGGCATTGTAAACTTTCTTCTGCCGATCGGTATATCTTCCACTCACCGGAATCGTTCTGCTCAAATCACTTGAATAATTGGCATATTCGGCACCGGTATCTAAGAGGATAAGTTCTCCCTCTTTACACTGCTGATTGTTTTCTATATAATGAAGAACGCAGGCATTTTTCCCGCTGGCAATGATCGGCGTATAGGCGAATCCGCGCGAACGGTTCCTGATCATTTCATGATAATATTCAGCTTCGATCTCGTATTCCCAAACTCCGGGTTTCACGAATTTCAAGGTTCTGCGGAAGGCTTTTTCGGTAATGTTACAGGCTTTTTGCATCAATTCAAGTTCGATGGCATCTTTTACCGACCTCAACCTTTGCAGAATAGGATTGGCTTTGGCAACCTGGTGCGCCGGATATTTTTCCTTACACCATTTGATAAAACGGGCATCGCGAGTTTCGGTTTTATGAGCCGCACGATAATGTTCATTGGTATTCAAATAAACAGTATCACACTGGGTCATCACCTCAAAAAAGATCTTTTCGAAATCTTTCATCCAGTAAACGGTTTTAATACCGCTGGTTTCATAAGCTGCTTCTTTGGTGAGCTTTTCCCCCTCCCAAACGGCTATATGTTCATTGGTTTCGGTAAGAAAAAGGATTTCGCGATGCTTTTCTTCGGGAGCATCGGGAAACAGAACAAGTATGCTTTCTTCCTGATCAACTCCGCTCAGGTAAAACAGATCTCGATTCTGCTCAAAAGGGATGGTACTATCGGCACCAATGGGATAAATATCATTTGAATTGAAAACCGCCAGGCTCTTCGGCTTCATCTGTTCCATGAAATTCCGTCGGTTCTTAACGAATAATTTTGAGTCAATTCTATCGTATTTCATATGTTTTTTGTTTCAATTTCTTCAAAATTAAAGGGAATAAGTGGCAAATGCTATTAAAGCGATTTAAAATTTCAGGTATTGAGAGCTTTTAGTATTTTTAACCGATATTAATCAGATTATGAAAAAAAAATATACCTCTCTCAGCTTATTTCTACTCTTAAATTCAGCATTTCTTTTTTCACAACAAACAGCAACTTCAGGTAAAGACCTGCAGGACGCTCTTCAGAAAAAAGAGCAGCTCACTCAAAATTCTATAGTTAAAAATCTTCCGCTAAAGAATATCGGTCCCAGCGTGATGAGCGGCCGTGTAACCGATTTCGCGGTAAATCCCGATGATCCTACAGAATTCTATGTGGCCTATGCCACCGGCGGATTATGGTATACTGACAATAATGGCATCAGCTTCACACCGGTGATGGATAACGCCCCCACTCTCAATATCGGCGATGTAGCCGTAGACTGGAAGAACGAGACCATCTGGGTGGGTACCGGCGAGGTGAATGCTTCCCGCTCTTCTTATGCCGGAATCGGGTTACTGAAAAGCGATGACCAAGGTAAAACCTGGCAGTTTATGGGATTGCCAGATTCGCATCACATCAGCCGGATCCTGATCAATCCTGAAAATCCCGAGGAAGTCGTGGTAGGCGTGACCGGACATCTTTATACTGGAAATAACGAAAGAGGCATTTATAAAACCACCGACGGCGGAAAAAACTGGGATAAAAAGCTATTTATCGATGACCATACCGGTATCATTGATATGGCCGCTAATCCCGATAATTTTGAGGAAATGTACGCGGCGGCCTGGGATAAGGATCGTAAACCATGGAATTTCAGGGAAAGCGGTAAGGGCAGCGGTATCTATAAAAGTACCGATGGCGGTGACACCTGGAACCTTATTTCCACACAAAATTCTGGCTTTCCCACAGGTGACGGTGTGGGCAGAATAGGTCTTGCCGTATACGATTCGAATACACTTTATGCGATCGTTGATAATCAGAACCACCGCGAAAAGGAAAAGGAAAAAGAAGAAGAGAAAAAAGGACTTCAGAAAGAGGATTTTCAGAAAATGAAAACTTCAGCATTTCTGAAACTTGATGATAAGGAGCTGGAAAGCTATCTGCGTGGAAATGACTTTCCGAAGAAATATTCCGCAGAAAAGGTAAAAGGTATGGTTCGCTCCAACGAGATCAAACCTGAAGATCTTGCGCTTTATCTCGAAGATGCCAATTCCGATCTTTTTGACACACCGGTAATCGGAGCCCAGGTCTATAAAAGCACCGACGGAGGAAAAACCTGGAATAAAACTAATGACGATTATCTTGATGATGTTTATTACAGCTATGGTTATTATTTTGGGATGATCCATGTGGACCCGAATAATGCCGATGCGATCTATATTTACGGAGTACCTATTTTGAAGTCGAAAGATGGCGGGAAAAGTTTCACCTCTATCGATGCCGAAAATGTACATTCCGATCATCATGCGCTTTGGATCGACCCGAATAAACCGGGTCACCTTATAGATGGCAATGACGGCGGGATCAATATTTCTTACGATGATGGCGAGCACTGGATGAAGAATAATTCGCCTGCTGTGGGACAATTCTACAGCGTGAATGTTGATGACGAAAAACCATATCGCGTTTATGGGGGGCTGCAGGACAACGGCGTTTGGGTAGGGCCGCATACCAACGAAGAAGGGCCGGGCTGGACCGCTTCAGGAAAATACAGCTATGAATCGATCATGGGCGGCGATGGCATGCAGGTCGAGATCGATAGCCGTGATCCTGATGTAGTCTACACAGGCTTTCAGTTTGGGAGCTATTTCAGAATCAATCGAGAGACAGGAGAGCGAGCTTATATTCAGCCAAAACATGAACTTGGGGAACGCCCTTACCGATTCAATTGGCAAACTCCAATTCTGCTTTCTCCACATAACCAGGATATTCTTTACATGGGATCAAACAAGCTTTTAAGAAGTATGGACCAGGGAGACAACTGGGATGTGATCTCAGAAGACCTCACCCATGGGGGAAAAGAGGGAGATGTGCCTTACGGAACACTGGCCACAATTAGTGAATCGCCATTTCAATTCGGACTTATTTACACCGGAAGCGATGACGGCTTGATCTACCGAACCAAAGATGGTGGTGGAACCTGGACGCAAATCAATCAGAATTTACCCGAAGATCTGTGGGTTTCCCGAGTAATCGCTTCAGAACATAAAAAAGAAAGGGTTTATGTTACCTTAAATGGCTACCGTTATGATGATTTTAAACCTTACGTCTATGTTTCTGAAGATTACGGCCAAAGCTGGAAACCAATTGCTTCAAATTTGCCATTATCGTCGGTGAATGTGATCCGCGAAGACCCGAATAATGAAAATGTATTGTATCTGGGCACCGATAATGAGCTCTATGTTTCCCTGGATCGCGGCGAAAACTGGCAGCCTTTTAATACCGGAATCCCGAATGTGCCGGTGCATGACCTCCGGATTCAGCAAAGGGCAAAAGATCTTGTGGTTGGAACTCACGGCAGATCGATCTATATCGCAGATATCGCGCCTGTCTCCAATATGAATAAAGACGAAATGAAAGACGCGCTTAGCATCTCTTCTGCGGAAGAGGTGAGATTTTCCAGCCGTTGGGGAAATTCGTACAATAAATGGATGGATCCATATGTGCCGGAGTTCCCCATTACTTTTTACACCGCTAAATCTGGAACGGCAAAGATCAGTATCGTTTCTGAATCGGGCATCGAAGTTCAGCAATTTGAAGTGAAGAGTGACAAAGGTTTCAATACTGCTGATTATGATCTGACCATTACCGAAGAAGCCTCAGAAAAACTTGAAAAAGGAAGATGACAAGCTCGATCTTAAAAAAGCGGCTAACGAAAAATATTATATTCCGAAAGGGAAATATACCCTCAAAATAGAACTTAACGGCAAAAATGCCGAAACAAAATTTGAGGTTACGGGAAATCAAAATGGAGGAAATCCGACTTCTCTTAGCGTTCCCGGTGATCCTGATCTAGATTTAGAGGAAGAAAAGTGATCTTAAACTAATTATTAAAATTGATCTATTTTGAACATCCTGGTCGTTCCCGATTCCTTTAAAGGAAGCCTTTCGGCTAAAGAAGTGGCAGAAGCAATCGCTTCCGGCCTCCTTTCTGCCCGGGACGATCTGGAAATCAAAAAATTACCTTTTTCTGATGGGGGCGAGGGAGCTTTTGATCTTCTTAACTCATTAAAATTAGGTAAGCTGGTAGAGGTGCAATGTCAGGACCCGCTGGGGCGACCATTGAAAGCGCCTTATTTTGCCTTTTCAGAAGAAAAAACGGCGTGGATCGAACTTTCCCAGGCTTCGGGCCTGGTGCTGTTGAAGGAAAATGAGCGAAATCCGCTGAAAACTTCCACTTTTGGCACCGGTTTACAGCTGAAAGATGCGCTGGACAAAGGAATTCGGAAAATTTTCCTCGGCATCGGCGGCAGCGCTACTCAGGATGTTGCTTCCGGAATTTTTGTGGCACTTGGCGGTAAGCTGCTTGATAAAAATGGGAAAGTACTGTCTCCTTCAGGAGAAGCGTTAATAAAATGTGTTTCCATTGAAACCGATCACTTACACCCGGCATTAAAGGAAACCGAAATTATTGTGGCCTGCGATGTGACCAATCCGCTTTTGGGAAAAAATGGCGCTGCAAAGACTTATGCCACTCAAAAAGGAGCCTCTTCAGAAACTATTGAAAAGCTGGAAAACGCCACGGGAAAATTTGCCGATTTACTTGAAAAAGAATTTCAGCAAAACATTAAAAATATACCCGGCGGTGGCGCTGCAGGCGGAGTTTCCGCAGGAATGAAAGCCATAACCGGAGCTGAGCTTAAACCCGGTTTTGAAATTCTGAGCGGATTAGCAAACCTGGAAGAAAAAATCGGCAAAGCCGACCTCGTAATTACCGGTGAAGGAAAAACCGATGCTCAAAGCAAATATGGGAAACTTCCTTTTAAAATTGCAGAACTGGCAAAAAAACATGGAAAACCCACCTGGCTGCTGGCCGGCAGTATCACACTTGATAAAAATGAGCTGAAAACTGCTGGTTTCATGAAATGGGCTGCCATAAAACACAAAAATATGCTTCTGCAGGAAGCCCAGGAAAAGGCTTTTGAACTCTTAAAAGAGAACACAGTCGCGCTTTTTAAAGAAAATCAAATATAAATGGGACCGGAACTCTTAGCTATAGCTGGTATCATTATCTGGATCATTATTGGCACCAGTTATCTAAAATGGCATCCGTTCGTGGTACTCCTTCTCGCTGCATTATGCCTGGCCTTTTTGTTGGGAATTCCTCCAACACAGGTTCCCGGTATCATCAGTGAAGGTTTTGGAAATATGTTCGCCGCTATTGGTTTACTTATTCTTTTCGGTTCCTGGATAGGAGCTTCTCTGGAAGCAACAAAGGGCACTACTGCTATTGCAGGCGGAATTCTTAAAGGCCTGTCCCGGCTCCCGATGCAATATGTACTGGGTTCTCTTGGATACCTGGTTTCAATCCCGGTTTTTTGCGATGCCGCTTTTGTGATACTTGCCCCAATTGCCAAAAAAATGAGCATTGGCAACAGCAGGTATAAAAACGCGCTTATAGTCGCACTTTCTACAGGATTATTCTCATCTCATGTGCTGGTTCCGCCAACACCGGGACCTCTTGCTGCCGCAGCCAATCTTCATTTAAAGAACATTTCATTGCTGTTGCTTTTTGGAGGATTACTCGCTTTTATACTAATGCTGAGCGGAGCTACTTTCGCTTATTTTATGTCTGCCAAAGCCGAAAAAGAATTACCGATAAAAAATCCGGTGATGATATCGGAAAATAATGACCAAAGTTCCCTCCCTTCCTTCAAAACAGCAATTCTGCCTATACTTATTCCTATTCTTTTAATGGCGCTGGAATCTGTTTTCTCCTTAGTGACAGATAATGATAAAAGTATCAGCTCACAGATCATTGGTTTTCTGGGTTCTCCCAGTATCGCATTATTATTAGGGGCTATCGCCGGATTCTGGATGTGCTCTAAACACAACATTAAACTTAATCAGGTAATCGAAAAAGGGATTTTACAGGCGGCTCCTATCTTACTTATTACCGCAATGGGCGGAGCATTGGGAAAAATTATAGGATATGCTTCGTTGACCGACAACCTTAGTTTAGACATGTTCCAGAATAGTTGGGGACTGGCATTACCATTCCTGTTATCGGCGCTGTTAAAGTCGGCACAGGGATCCTCCACCGTAGCGATCATTACGGTTTCTTCACTCATGTTTCCACTGCTGGGAATATTGGGTCTGGATAGTGAAATAGGAAAGCTCTGGGTTATACTCGCTATTGGCGCAGGGGCTGTGACAGTTTCCCATGCCAATGATTCCTATTTCTGGATTGTCAGCCAGATGGGAGAGCTGCCGGTTAAGCAGGCCTATAAAACCCACACTCTGGCAACACTGGTGCAGGGAATCACCGGACTTATAATTATTCTGGCCGGTCACGCACTCTGGCAAAATTTTTATTCGTAAAGTCCCAGCCTATTTCTTAATTTCCGGTTATCCTTCTGAAGTTTATCTATTTGCTGCAGCAGGTGATGGATTGCCTCCAGCCCTTCCATATTGATCTCCAGGTCCCGGGAAAGCCTGATCATCCTTTCAAATTCTCCCAGATGTTCATCGGGAATATATTCGATTTCTTCAATTTTCACGATCTCTATGATGCCGCTTTCAAACAGGGAACTCACAAACTGCCGTTCCACCTTGTAACGTACACAAATTTCTTCGGCAGGAATTAAATTATCTTTATTCATAATCCTGTTTTTTGAAGTTCCCTGAATAATCGCTGCTGCTCTTCGGTTAAATGTTTCGGCAATTTCACCTTATAAGTTATAAAAAGATCGCCAAACTGGCCCTCTTTTTTATACCTCGGAAATCCTTTGCCTTTCAGTTTTACTTTGCTGCCATTCTGTGTGCCGGGCTTTACATTCAATTTCACCTTTCCCGTAAAGGTCTCGACATGGATTTCCCCACCTAGTACAGCCGTGCTAAGATCGATCTCCTCAGTGGCATAAAGGTTCTCTTTTTCTCTTCGGAAATTGGTGTTATTGACAATTTTGAAGGTAATATATAGATCGCCCTTCGGGCCTCCCTGTACGCCTGGCCCACCATGACCTTTTATTTTGATCGTCTGCCCGTTTTCAACTCCTGCCGGAATGCTGAGGCGGATATTTTTGCCGTTAACAGTGATAGTTTGCTTATGGCTGGAATAAATATCGCTCAGATTCAGCTGAAGTTCGGCATTGTAATCCTGACCTTTAAAATGTCTGCCTCTACCCGAGCCATGTGCTCTTGCGCTGCCTCCAAACATCTGTTCAAAAAAATCTGAAAAAGTATCATCGTCAAAGCTGCCGGAATAAGAGTATTGCTGACCGCCGCCGCCAAAACCCCCGAAGCCCCCTCTGCCGGAAGCCTGCTGCTGCCTTTTTGCTTCTTCAAATTGATCGGCGTGTTGCCAGTCTTTTCCGTATTGATCATATTTCTTTCGTTTTTCAGGATCGCTGAGAACTTCATGAGCCTCGTTGATCTGCTGAAAACGTGCCTGGGCTTCCTTATCGTTGGGATTGAGATCGGGATGGTATTTCCGTGCCAGCTTTCTATATGCTTTTTTAATATCGGCCTGACTGGCCGATTTGTCAAGTTCCAGTAACTTGTAATAGTCTATGAATTCCATCAAATAATTTTTTAGGATTTAAAAATTCCTGAATTTTTTTCCTGGTTTTTTAACTGGCTCTGGATAATACCAATTTGTCCTAAATGATAGATATCATGATGTTCCATTCCCTTCAATAAATATTCATAAGTATAATTTCTACCCGGTACTTTTTCATCCAGAAAGCTGTCTTCCTGTGATTTTAAAAATTCGTATATCCTGCTTTGGGCACTCACCAGCCTGTGCTTGAGATCTTCCCAATCCTGACGTGAATTTACATGAATTTCAGGCCAATCCTCTTTGGAATCCTTAAGAATGTCAAAATTGACATTCCCCTGCAGTTTTTCCAGTGTAAAATTTTTCCAGGAGATCATGTGGGCCACGATTTGCGCGGCATTGTGAGATTCAGGAATACAGGCTTTATCCCCGATGATATAAGGAACATTCTCAAGTTTGGCCATGACAGATTCTCCAAACCAGGGTTGCCCTTCGAAAATTTTGGAAAGCGATTTAATGAGTTGGTTAATTCGGTTTCCCATTTTTTGTAGATTGGATGATGGTATGAAATTACTAAAATTGCCTTTTAAGACTCGTTAAGCTTTTGCCAAAAAGCCTGGAGATGATCCTGAAAAAGGAAAGCCGGTTTCGAAAATACCCGCTTGTTTATGAGCGACTAAAATCCAAAGCTTCCATAAATTTTAAAGTACTTTGAATTAGTTCTAAATTGAGGCTAAAACAGGAGGGAAAGTTTGTAAGTAAGTAATTCAAACAGTACTTTTGCTGGTAAATTTCACCAAACATTCTAATCTAATGAGTGGATTTCTAAAATCTTCAATAGCAAAGAAATTTGCTATGGCCTTATCGGGACTTTTTCTAGTCTTATTTTTACTTCAGCATTTTACAATAAATTTCACTTCTGTCTTTGGCCCTGATGTTTTCAACGAAGTTTCCCAGTTCATGGGCACTAATTTTTTCGTTCAGTTCATTCTTCAGCCGGTTCTTATTATCGGGATCCTCTTCCATTTCATAATGGGTGTTATCCTGGAATATCATAACCGGGAGGCAAGACCGGTGAAATACAAGAAATTTAGCGGGAACGCCAACTCTACCTGGATGTCCCGAAATATGATCTGGACGGGACTTGTGGTTCTGGCTTTTCTCGGACTTCATTTTTATGATTTCTGGTTTCCGGAAATCACTCATAAATATATCGAAGTAAATCCTGAAGATGCCACCAGATATTACCCTGAACTAGTTGCCAAATTTCAGGATCCATGGAGGGTAATTCTTTATGTGATCTCATTCGTGTTTTTGAGCCTGCATTTACTTCACGGATTCTCTTCCTCTTTCCAATCGGTAGGATGGCATAGCAAAAACCGGGAAGGAATTAGAAAAAGCACTGTGATATTTTCTATCGTCATTCCGCTAGGTTTTATCTTCATCGCCCTTTTTCATTACTTTAATAACGTTTAATAGGAAAGATTTATGTCAGTTTTAGATTCACATATACCGGAAGGCCCTTTAGAGAAAAAGTGGACCAACCACAAGAATAACATCAACCTGGTAAACCCTGCGAATAAACGTAATATCGATATTATTGTAATAGGAACAGGACTGGCAGGAGGTAGTGCGGCAGCAACTCTTGCTGAACTTGGCTATAATGTAAAGACCTTCTGTTATCAGGATTCTCCAAGGCGTGCGCACTCGATTGCCGCGCAGGGAGGAATAAACGCATCTAAGAATTATCAGGGCGACGGTGACTCAGATTACCGACTCTTTTACGATACGGTTAAAGGTGGTGACTACCGTTCCCGCGAAGCAAACGTTTATCGTTTAGCTGAAGTCTCCGGCAACATCATCGACCAGTGTGTGGCTCAGGGAGTACCTTTTGCCCGTGAATATGGTGGATACCTTGACAACCGATCATTCGGTGGGGTTTTGGTTTCCCGTACTTTCTATGCAAAAGGACAAACAGGCCAGCAGCTACTTTTAGGAGCTTATGCCGCCATGAACCGCCAGATCAATCGCGGAAAGATCAAGGCTTTTAATCGCCATGAAATGATGGATATCGTGCTGGTGGATGGAAAAGCCCGTGGGATCATTGCCAGGAACCTGGTGACCGGAGAGATCGAAAGGCATTCGGCACACGCCGTGGTGCTTGCTTCGGGAGGTTACGGGAACGTTTTCTATCTTTCTACCAATGCGATGGGGAGCAACGTGATGGCGGCCTGGAGAGCACACCGTAGAGGAGCTTTCTTTGCCAACCCATGTTATACACAAATTCACCCCACCTGTATTCCGGTTTCGGGCGATCATCAGTCAAAACTTACACTGATGTCTGAATCACTTCGGAATGATGGAAGAATCTGGGTTCCGAAGAAAAAAGAAGATGCCGAAAAGGTGAGAAAAGGCGAACTGAAGCCTACAGAAATAAAAGAAGAAGACCGCGATTACTATCTCGAAAGAAGATATCCGGCCTTTGGAAACCTTGTGCCTCGTGATGTGGCTTCGAGAGCTGCCAAGGAGCGTTGCGATGCCGGTTTTGGAGTGAATAAGACCGGACAGGCCGTTTTCCTCGATTTCGGAAGTGCTTTCGAAAGATATGGTAAAGAAAAAGCCTATTCTGCGGGACACAAAAATCCCTCTGAAGAAGAAATTCTGAGTTTAGGGAAGGAAGTAGTGGAATCCAAGTACGGTAACCTTTTCCAGATGTATGAAAAGATCACCGCTCAAAATCCTTACGAAACTCCTATGATGATCTATCCGGCGGTACATTACACCATGGGTGGTCTCTGGGTGGATTATAACCTGCAAACCACCATTCCCGGCTGTTATTCTGCCGGGGAAGCAAATTTCTCTGATCACGGCGCGAACAGGCTTGGGGCTTCTGCTTTGATGCAGGGACTTGCCGACGGATACTTTGTATTGCCTTATACTATTGGTGATTATCTGGCCGATGACATCAGAACTGGAAAAATCCCAACCGATTCTCCTGAATTCGATGCCACTGAAAAAGACGTAAAAGACCGCATTAATAAACTGATGAATGCCGGCGGAAAACATTCCGTTGATTCTTATCACAAGAAACTAGGTAAGATCATGTGGGACAAATGTGGAATGTCCAGAAATGCTGAAGGTCTTAAAGAGGCTATAACAGAGATCGCTGAGTTAAGGGAAGATTTCTGGAAGAACGTTCATATTCCCGGAGAAGCCAACAACAAAAACTCTGAGCTTGAAAAAGCCGGGCGTGTGGCCGATTTTCTTGAACTTGGTGAATTATTTGCCAAAGATGCGCTGAATAGAAACGAATCCTGCGGGGGGCATTTCCGCGAGGAATATCAAACCGAAGAGGGTGAAGCTCTAAGGGATGATGAGAATTACAAATATGTAGCAGCCTGGGAATTCACCGGAAATCCGGGTGAAGCGAAGCTGCACAAGGAAGACCTTGTATTTAAGAATATCGAATTGAAAACCAGAAGTTACAAATAAAATAATTTGAAATGAGGCAATGTGCTAATTTGAAGATTGGCACATTTTCAAATTTTCAAATTTTCAAATAGACATTATGAAGCTTACTTTAAAAATATGGCGACAAAAAAACGCCGAGGCAAAAGGAAAGTTCGTTGATTACCCAATAGACGGGATCGATGGCGATATGTCTTTCCTGGAAATGCTTGACGTGCTTAACGAACAGCTGGTTGCCAAAGGTGAAGATACTGTAGAATTTGACCATGACTGCCGCGAGGGAATTTGTGGTTCCTGCTCGCTTCAGATTAACGGTGAACCTCACGGACCGGAAAAACTGGTAGCGACCTGTCAGTTACATATGCGCTCTTTTAAAGATGGAGATACTATTGTGATCGAACCTTTCCGGGCCAAAGCTTTCCCGGTGATTAAAGACCTTGTAGTAGATCGCACCTCTTTTGACAGGATTCAGCAGTCATGGGGATATATTTCGGTGAACACTTCCGGAAATACTATCGATGCGAATACCATTCCTGTTGAAAAGGAAAAAGCCGACGCTTCTTTCAACGCGGCGACCTGCATTGGTTGCGGAGCCTGCGTGGCGGCCTGTAAAAATGCCAGTGCCATGTTATTCACTTCGGCCAAAGTTTCTCAGTATGCGCTGCTTCCCCAGGGACGTGTAGAGGCTACCGAAAGGGTGAAAGCCATGGTTAGACAAATGGATCTTGAAGGCTTTGGAAACTGTACCAACACTGGTGCCTGTGAAATTGAATGTCCCAAAGGAATTTCTCTTGAAAACATCGCCCGCATGAACCGTGAATTCATCGGCGCAACGACGAAGAGCTAACAAACTGCTCCATCAAATAAAACTGTCCCAAATTCCTTTCGGAGTTTGGGATTTTTTATGCATCTTAATTTAAAAATTATCCCATGCCGGAAATCTCCAGAATCTCTTCAAAATTACCCGAAAGTGAAGTCAGTATTTTTACGGTGATGAGCAAAATGGCCACAGATCATAAGGCTATAAATCTCTCGCAGGGTTTTCCAAATTTCGAAACCGATCGGGAATTGAAAGATCTGGTGACCAAAGCCATGAAAGACGGCTATAATCAGTATCCTCCAGCCAATGGAGTAACAGAACTGCGACAGGAAATTTCACGAAAAATAGAAAAACTTTACGGCACTTCTTATGATCCCGCTTCAGAAGTAACAGTAACTTCAGGTGCGACTGAAGCTCTTTTTTGCGCGATCAGCGCTTTTGTTCAGAAAGACGATGAAGTGCTGGTTTTTAAACCCGCTTATGATACTTATGAACCAACTATTCTGCTGAATGGAGCAAAACCGGTGCAAATTCAGTTAAAAGGAAAAGATTATAAGATCGACTGGAATGAAGTGGAGAACGCTATTAGCTCCAGGACGAAAATGGTCATTATCAATACGCCACATAATCCAACCGGCACGATACTTTCCGAAGAAGATATGCAGAAACTGGAATCGCTGCTTAAAAATACAGATATTCTGCTTTTAAGCGACGAAGTCTATGAACATCTCATCTACGATGGCGAAAAACACCAGAGCGCTTCAAAATTTCCAAAACTGGCTGAAAGAACGATTGTTTGCGCTTCCTTCGGAAAAACATTTCACAATACCGGCTGGAAAACCGGCTATTGTGTGGCTCCAGAAAATTTGATGAAAGAGATCAGGAAAATTCATGAACTCACCACCTTTTCGGTGAATCATCCCATGCAGAAGGCGTTTGCGGAATACCTGAAGAATCCCGATCATTATCTTCAGCTTTCTTCATTTTATCAGCAGAAAAGGGATTTTTTTCTTGAGCTGATCAGGGATTCCAAATTCAGTTTCTCACCTTCAAAAGGAACTTATTTTCAGTTGCTGAATTTTGAAAATATCACCACCGAAAATGATGTCGCTTTTGCCAAAAGACTGGTTAAAGAGTACAACCTGGCTGCAATTCCCGTTTCGGTATTCAATATAGACCGGGAAGACCATCACCAGCTGAGGTTTTGTTTCGCAAAGACGGAAGAAACTTTGAAAAAAGCCGCAGAAATCCTGTGCAAGCTTTAAGATGAACATCCATCTACAACTTTGGGAACAGGATTTCATCCTTCATCCAGGCGGAGCGGTCTATTGGCCGGAGCAGGAAATACTTTTGATATCTGACGTGCATTTGGGAAAGATCTCGCATTTCAGGAAACATGGCAGCGCCGTGCCTTCAAAAGCCATTGCCGAAAACTTCAGAAAAATGGATCGGCTTTTAAAAGAATTCGATCCCGAATTTTTGATCTTTATGGGCGATCTTTTTCACAGTTCCCTGAATATGGAATGGGAACTTTTTGCCGACTGGATCTCCAAACTTGATCAGCAGATCTATCTTATAGCCGGCAACCATGATATAATTTCCCCGCTGAAGTATGAGTTGCTGGGAATTTCGATGTATTCTTCCCTAAAAATAGAGAATTTCAGGTTGACTCATCACCCTGAAGAATCAGCCCATTTGTTCAATATCTGCGGCCATATTCATCCCGGCTATAAAATGCGAGGTCTCGCCCGCCAAACGCTGAGGTTGCGCTGCTTTTTCCTTAGGAAGAATCAGCTGATACTTCCCGCTTTTGGCGAATTCACCGGAAATTATTTTATAAAACCCGAAGCCGAAGACCAGATTTTTGCCATTACCGGAAAAGAAGTAATTTTAGTGAACTAAACTACACAACATGCTCAAGCGACTAGCTGTCTTTAACTTTCTTTCGGTAATTCTCAGCATATTTGTCAGTTATCTTTCCCAAACCGGCATTTTCAATGGCAATACCATGGGAAGCATCAGCCATAAATATTCCAATCTGTTCACTCCCGCCGATTATGCTTTTTCCATCTGGGGGCTTATCTACATCAGTTTGCTGGCCTCTTCCATCTTTATGATTCACCAGGCTTATACCAATGGCAAACACACCGATTTTATCAAAAAAACCTCCTTCTGGTTTATGGTGGCCAATATTGGCACCTGCCTCTGGGTCTTTGCCTGGCTCTATGAGGTTCTTCCGCTTTCGGTCGCCCTGATGTTCCTGATCCTTTTAAAACTGCTGAAGATCATTCTAAATAATGACATGGAAAAATGGGATGCGCCGTTTAAAGTGATCGCTTTTTACTGGTGGCCCATTTGCCTTTTTTCGGGCTGGATCACTGTGGCTTCTATCGCAAATATGGCCGCCTTTCTTAAGAAAGTGGGCTGGGACGGCAGTTTCTTTTCTGAACAGGATTGGACCATTATCATGATCGCGGTAGCGGTATCTATTAACCTTATGATGATCTGGCTCAGAAATATGCGAGAATTTGCTTTAGTGGGGATCTGGGCTTTGGTAGCGATATATTTTCGCCATGCCGGAACTTACGATCAGATCGCCTGGACCGCAATGGCGGGCGCTATTTTATTACTTTTGAACATTTCTTATCACGGATTCATCAACCGAAAATCAAATCCGTTTTACAGAATGATCAATGACTAAAGCATGGCTTTGATATCACTGGCCCAGCTGGGATAAGTGAAGATCATTCCTTTCAGCGTCTCACAATCCAGTTTGCCGCACATGGCCATCACGAACAAATTGATCATTTCTGAAGCTTCAGAATTCACCAAATGAGCACCTAGAATGAGGCCGGTTTTTTTATCTACAATGGTTTTATAGGCGTAATATCCTGAATTGGTCCTTTTGGCGTTGTACCAGTCAGGAACTCTTTTATGATTTATGACCACATCATATCCCTGATCTTTGGCCTGTCTTTCACTCATCCCCACGCTTGCCAGGTTCGGAATAGTGAAAACCACCGATGGCTGCGGCGGGTAATGTGCAACCGTATTTCGATTTTTATTCAGAAGATTCGCAGCAACTATTCGCGCTTCCTGGGAAGAAAGCGGCGTCAGGGGCAGTCCTTCACTGGCAGAAACATCTCCGCAGGCATAGACATTTGGATTTGTCGTGCTCTGCAAATGTTCATTCACTTCAATGCCATTTTTTGAAAAAGCCACATTTCCTTTCTCCAGCTCCAGTTCATCAATGGCGGGCACTCTTCCGGCCGTATTGATGATCATCGCTGCTTTGAGTTCAATTTTTTGGTCTTTACGACGCGCGGTAAGCTTGAAGTTTTTACGTAATTTTTCTATGGCTTCCACTTCGGCATCAAAAATAAAATTGATCCCCAGCTCTTCAGAAGCTTCCTGAAGATAATCTGCCATGTCCCCATCAAAATTGCTCAGGATTCGGGATTCGACATCAATCATGCTGACCTCAACTCCACAACGCGCGGCGATATGGGCAAATTCCATCCCGATATATCCGGCGCCGATGAAAATAATACTTTCAGGAAGTTCTTCAAGTTCTAGAAAATCATCGCTGATAATGGGCAGTTCCCTTCCCGGAATTTTTAATTTCCGGGGCTTATTTCCGGTAGCGATCACTATCTTTTTTGCCGTTACTGTTTTTCCTTCAACAGAAAGAGTCTTCTCATCAAGAAATTTTGGAGACTGGTGATACATTTTGATGCCCCGCTTCTCAAGGTCCTTTTCGGTAGCTGCAGGAACCGCACTGGTAAAGGTTTTTTTGAATCTCATGAGATCATTCCAGCGAAATTCCGGCATTTTGGTGATACCCTTTCCTTTCATTTTTCCTGCACGGTCAAGAATTTCTGTAAGTCCTACCAGTACTTTTTTAGGGTCACAACCGCGATTGGCACAGGTTCCTCCAAATTCACGATTATCGGCAATGGCAACTTTCAAACCTTCAGCGGCGCATTCTTTGGCCACTCGTTTCCCGGCAGTACCGCTTCCAATCACGAAAACATCAAACTCTTCGAAAGCCATATTTTATTGATTTCATTGAAAATACTTATCCTGTTAAAGAATATGCGTTATGAAAATGGTAAAAAATTAGCAAATGCTATATAATCGTTAAAAATTCAGGAGCAGGTTGTAAGGCTCTGAGTATGAAATTATCTTTGCGGCAATGAGTACAGACCTTATCGCCCAGAATTTTTCACAATCCCCTCTTCAGCGGGAATTGCGGGAAGCTATTGCTAATTCTGAAAAACTTCACCTGAAAGGCCTCGTTGGCTCGGCACTTTCTTTCGTCGTGGCCGATGCTTTTAATGAGGCGGAAAAACCTTTTCTGCTAATTTTTAATGATAAAGAGGAAGCCGCTTATTATCTGAACGACCTGGAACAGCTTATTGGAGATAAGAATGTGCTTTTCTATCCCGGAAGTTACCGCAGGCCCTATCAAATCGAAGAAACCGACAATGCCAATGTGCTTCTTCGTGCCGAAGTTCTCAACCGCCTGAATTCCCGAAAGAAACCGGCGATTATCGTTACCTATCCCGACGCCATCTTTGAAAAAGTGGTGACCAGGAAAGAACTGGATAAAAGCACTTTAAAAATTGCTGTGGGCGATGATCTTTCCATCGATTTTGTAAATGAAGTGCTTTTCGAATACCAGTTCAAAAGGGTTGATTTTGTAACCGAACCGGGAGAATTTTCTGTGCGGGGAGGGATCATTGATGTCTTCTCCTTCAGCCATGACGAACCTTTCCGGATTGAATTTTTTGGCGATGAAGTTGACAGCATCAGGACCTTCGATGTGGAAACCCAGCTTTCTACCGATAAGAAAAAGAAGATCTCGGTAATGCCAAATGTCGAGAACAAGCATCTCGACGAGGTTCGCGAAAGTTTCCTGAAATATATTTCCTCTAAAACGGTCGTTTTTCTAAAGAATCTCGACCTCTTTTCGGCTCAGATGGATAAACTTTTTACCAAAGCCGAAGAAGCTTTTAAACAACTTTCAGAAGAAGTAAAACACAGTGAACCCAAAGAGCTTTTCTGTAACGCCGAACTGGTGAAACGTGAACTACTGGAATTCACCACTGCCGAATTGAGCAACCAGGCTTTTTTGAATCCGAAGAAACAAATTCAGTTCAATACAAAACCACAGCCTTCTTTCAATAAACAGTTCGATTTACTCATAGAAAACCTGATCGAAAATCAGGAGGCCGGTTATACCAATTATATCTGTTGCGTGAGCGAGCAACAGGCCAAACGTTTCCACGACATTTTTGAAGACCAGGAGAGAAAGGTGGAATATCAAACGCCTGTTTTCTCCATTTACCAGGGTTTTATTGATGATAATTCGAAAACAGTGGTTTATTCAGATCATCAGATCTTTGAGCGTTATCATAAATTCCACCTGAAGAACGGTTATGCCAAGAAGCAGGCGATCACTCTGAAAGAGCTGACTAATCTTGAAGTTGGTGATTTCGTGACGCATATCGACCATGGAATTGGGAAATTCGGTGGACTTCAGAAGATCGATGTGGAAGGGAAAAAACAGGAGGCGATCAAGCTTATTTACGGTGAACGCGATATTTTATACCTGAGCATACATTCGCTGCACAAAATTTCTAAATACAACGGGAAGGACGGAAAAGCTCCAAAGATCTATAAACTGGGCAGCAACGCCTGGAAAAACCTGAAGAAGAAGACCAAGGCCCGGGTCAAGCATATCGCGTATGACCTTATCAAATTATACGCGAAGCGCCGGCTCGAAAAAGGTTTTCAATATGGCCACGATTCCTACCTGCAGCATGAACTGGAAGCTTCTTTTATCTATGAGGACACTCCCGATCAAAGTTCGGCAACCGAAGCGGTGAAAAAAGATATGGAGAGCGAAATGCCTATGGATAGACTCGTATGCGGGGATGTGGGCTTCGGAAAAACGGAAGTCGCGATTCGTGCCGCTTTCAAAGCCGTTGATAACGGAAAACAGGTAGCGGTGCTAGTACCAACGACGATTCTTGCTTTTCAGCATCATCAGACCTTTTCAGAAAGACTGAAAGATTTTCCCGTCCGCATCGATTACCTGAACCGTTTTCGTACCGCCAAGGAGCGGAGAGAAACGCTCCAGGATCTTGAAAACGGAAAAGTGGATATTATAATTGGCACGCATCAGCTGGTCAATAAAGCAGTTAAATTCAAGGATCTTGGATTGCTGGTTGTGGATGAAGAGCAGAAATTCGGAGTTGCGGTAAAAGATAAACTGAAAACCATCCGGGAAAATGTAGATACGCTTACGCTAACAGCGACACCTATCCCGCGTACGCTTCAGTTCAGTTTGATGGCCGCGAGGGATCTTTCCACGATCACCACTCCTCCGCCCAATCGGTACCCTATCGAAAGCCACGTGATCCGGTTTTCGGAAGAATCCATCAGGGATGCCATTTCCTATGAAATTCAGCGTGGGGGGCAGGTTTTCTTTATTCATAATCGTGTCGAAAATATCAAGGAAGTTGCCGGAATGATACAAAGGCTGGTGCCCGATGCCAAGATCGGTGTGGGCCATGGGCAGATGGAAGGTAAAAAACTTGAAAGACTGATGCTTAGTTTCATCAATGGTGAATTCGACGTGTTGGTTTCCACGACCATTGTAGAAAGTGGCCTGGATGTCACCAATGCGAATACGATCTTCATCAATAATGCCAATAATTTCGGACTTTCTGACCTTCACCAGATGCGAGGCAGGGTTGGCCGAAGCAATAAAAAAGCTTTCTGTTATTTTATAACTCCGCCTTTCTCGGCGATGACCGAAGATGCCAGAAAACGAATCACCGCCCTGGAACAATTTTCAGAGCTGGGCAGCGGTTTCAATATTGCGATGAAAGACCTTGAAATTCGTGGTGCCGGGGACCTTCTCGGCGGTGAACAAAGCGGATTTATCAATGAAATAGGCTTCGACACTTATCAGAAAATTTTGAATGAAGCCATTGAGGAACTGAAAGAAAATGAATTCAGGGATCTCTATAGTGATCAGGAAGATCTCGAGACCAAGGAATTTGTAAAAGACACACTGATCGATACCGATTTTGAGTTGTTGTTCCCTGATGATTACATAAATAATATCACCGAAAGGCTGAACCTTTATACTAAACTCAACGAGCTAAAAACCGAAGAAGAACTGCAGAAATTTGAAGAAGAACTTGTAGATCGTTTTGGAGAATTGCCGATTCAGGCGGTCGATCTGCTGAATAGTGTTCGTATTAAATGGATAGCATCTCATATAGGCCTGGAAAGAGTGGTGATGAAAAAAGGAAAATTTGTGGGTTATTTTATTTCCGATCAGAAATCGAGATTTTACCAGACCGCTAATTTCACCAAGATCCTTCAATACGTGCAAACGCATCCCAACACCTGTAAAATGAAGGAAAAGGAAACCAGAAACGGACTACGTCTCCTACTTACTTTTGAAAAAATAACTTCTGTAGAAAAAGCCTTAAAAGTATTGCAGCCACTGGATTTTAGGGAGAAAAAGGAAGTGGAAGCATGATTCTCTTTTAATATTGTGATTTTATTATCTGACCCTTTTGTTCGACAAAGACGAACATCTTCCCAACCCTTTTGTCGTCTAAAGCCGACATCTTCCGGAAGGGAAGAAAGCCATATTTTATATTTAAAGCTCCTCTCCTTTTAGGAGAGGTGTCCGCTATTAGCGGACGGAAAGGTCTGTCTCTTTTTAAAACCAGCCTTTATTTCTTCCAAAACCTCAGGGAGATTCTCAAAAACCAATTTATTTTCAAACCTGATCACTGTTATTCCAAGCTCATTTAATCTTTTAGTTCTGATGGCATCATTCTCTCTGGCAATATCATTGAAATGAACCTGACCATCTAATTCGATTCCGAGGTTTTCGGAACAACAATAGAAATCTAGAATATAATTCTCAACACTATGCTGCCTTCTGAATTTTCTACCTGCCAGCTTCTTATTCTGAATTTGTTTCCACAGAAAAGCTTCAGCCGGGGTAAGAGATTTCCTGAGCTTTTTCCTGAAAGGCTCCAAGTATTTAAAGTTGTGGATTCTAGTTACCATAGTTTATATTTTTTATCTGACCCTTCCGTCCGCCTTTGGCGGACACCTTCCCTTCAAGGGAAGGAGCAGTATTTTTAACCAAAATGTTCCTCTCCTATTTTAGGAGAGGTGTCCGCCGCGGTGGACGGAGAGGTCCGTTAATTCCCTGTTACTCTAATATTATCCAGGTCATAAGTAGTGCTTTTATCGGGATCGGCACCCAGATATTGAAATCCCACCCAGACTGCTCCCTCTAAACATGAAATATCGATCTTTGATGTTTTAAAAATTTCTAAAGTATTGTTCGATGGCCCTAATGGAATGCTTGCATCAAGAGGAATCCATTCTGTAGTCCTTGGATCACCGGTAAAATTTTTAGTAATGAAAACCTTTAGAATCATACCGTTATCATAGGAAGCCCGCACCTTAAAGCTTAAAACTTCTTCGGTGGATGTATCAAGATTTACCGGAGGAGTTATCAGCCAGGCTTCCAGCGGACTTTCATGCGTATTATAAGCTGAAATCCTCAGCACACGATTGCCGCTGGCAAGAGTGGGTTTAAATTTAATCTCACCACCACTTATATTGAGATTTGTCCAATGCCGGGAATTAAGTGTAGTTTGTGAAGTAACTCCCTCAAAATTTTCATCAAAGATAATTTTTGAACCTTCCGAAGTATTATCACCACAATCAAGATATTCCTGATCACAGCGATCGCTATTCATATTCAGTTTATCAGGACTATTCAACATTACCACATAATGTTCATCATAAAAATCCCGGGTAAGAATGCCTTCCACACTTCCAGAGCCCTGCGGTAATAAGAGCATCTTAAAATTTGAAAAAGTACTCGTGCTTAAGATCGTGGTTTCGCCAGTTTCACAGCTTTCCAACTGCCTAATCCCGTCATATTGATCGGCAGGATTGGAGGCAAAAGAAAATATTTCCTCATTACGCACCAGGCTTTTCTCGAACTGCACATGATCTATTTTCACATATAAATTAGTGAGTTCCGGAGAAAAATTAGCAATATTAAGCAGAAGAGGTGTGATCTCGAAACTATTTTCAGAGCGCACCACATGATCATCAATCAGCGAGTTGGGAATAGCCACAATATCACCTCTGTTCTGTATTCCCAGTTGCAGGACGCCATTATTAAAGCCAAGGCTGAGCCCGTCAAGTTTCACAAAGACTTTTCGGCCGAAATTATAAGTTTCAAAAAGAGAATTGTCATCCAGCAGAATTTGAATTCCCGTAGCTGGATCCTCAGGTTTATCCTGCAGAATAAGTTCCTTGTAGAAATTTCCGGCAGCATCGCTGGAAACCACATAGCCCTCAAACCAGGTATTCGTATCCTGAAAAGTATAGATCTCACCGGTTGAGAAATCAAAATTTCCCTTGACTGCGGAAATACTTGTCATATTTCCATCTATTTCCACGGAAGGAATTTGAAATTCCGGAGTCTCAAATTCATCGGAAACACAGCCGGCTAAAAAAAGGCTCAAAACAGCCGAAATCAAAATCTTCATTTTCATAATTCTAAAATCTTAAATTGATATTGATAAAAAAGCTGGTGCCCTGCCCGTACCAGTATTTCGGAGCGAAAAGCGGAAATTCCCGTTCCAGATCTTCCTTCAGCTCCCGGTAATTCGAATTTCTCGCCTGCTCATAGCCGCCGGATTTATAAAGCGTATCCAGAATGTTATTTAAACTTATGAAGAGTCCCAGGTATTTATCTTTGATCCGCCAGGACTTTCCACCGGTAGCATTCCAGAGAAAATAATCGTCGAATTTTTCCTGTTTTAATAATTCTGAAGCCATCGCCGGATCATAATCCAGCAAAGGCTGCCCGTCAAAATCGGTTTGAAAATTGGCCGTTCTGCTCAGCGGATTCACATCGATATAGGCATTCGAAAAATAATTGAGACTGGTGCCGAACCACCAGAAATCGGGATCACGATATTCAAATCCGAGTTGAGCCGCGGTTTGCGGACCACCGGATAAGTGATAATTTTTTAAATACGTCTTCCCATAATCCAAAACTCCTTCAAAAGCCGCGGAAGTCAGCATCAAATTTGGATTATTCGAATAGAAATATTCGCCATAACCCGCCGCCGATTTCAATTTTAGGGTAGGTGTAATCTGATACTCCGCTCCAAATTCGAGTCCGTAATAACGTTTGTTCATCCCGCTAAGCACTTCCTGCACAAAAGCCGTTGTGGTTTCCCTTTCCAGGCCGGAAAGTCCTTCCGCATAATAATAAGAAACTTCCGTCATGTCTTTTATATCGGTGAAAAAGCCGGTGATCCTGGTGTTAAAGGAAGAAGAGCGATACCGATAACTGAGGTCTGAGGAAAGGATCTTTTCCGAAGCAAAATCGGGAACGGTGATGTTATTTTGTCTCGGGTTGAGGAAGGCGTTCCTAAAACCCGGTGCTTTTGTGAAATATCCGGCATTGAACTCAATGTTCTGTCTCCCGGAAATCTTATAAGTCGCTCCGCCCTTAGTTCCAAAATTAGTAAGCAGTAATTTTTCACCGTCTCCCAAAGAATTTTCCGGATAAAGTCCATTTTGATAATTCCCAAACCGCTGATAGGAAATTTCAGAAATTCTTCCGCCAAGAAAAAGATTCCATTTTCGAGTTTCAAACTGAAATTGAGAAAAGAATTCGGCATTTTCAGATTCAATATTGTAATCATATTTATAATGTTCACCTTCAAAAACCCGTCGGTTTAAATTCTGAAGATCGCTTTGAGAAGAAAGGCCAGAGCCATCATGACTCGCGTAAACATCGATATCTAGAAAAGAATTACCACCAAGCAAATCCTTTATTCTTCCGAAATTCTGACTCTTCAGTTTTTGAAGACTCAGAGAAGAATTCAGCTTTAAATGATCATTTATCACATATTCCAGAATGGAATTAGCCAAAAAACGATGATCTTTATTTACATCTTCCATCAATGCATAAACAGCATTTAAAGAGTTTTCAGCAGCCAATTGGTTTGCGCGATACAGGGCATTCCAATCTAACTGAGCATTTTCACGAAAATCATTCTGCGCCCTCCAGGCCGCTTCATAATTAGGATTATCATAAAACCGAAGAAAATACGAAGGTAACTTCTGATAATAACCCGGATCGGGGTTTTCACCGGAAGCGATATAAGTGAACTGATCATTGAATTCTACCGCCGTAGCGCCACCATAATCGATCCTCGAATTCGAAATTTCTCCAAACTGATACATCAGATTTGTATTAAGCTTTGCCTTTTCGTTAAGTTTCCAGAAGTGATTCAGCTGGAAAAATGGCTGATTTATTTCCCTGATCCTGGAATTCCTTATCTCCCTATCCTGATATCCCCAATAGGGATTATACATTCGAGCTTTCAGATCAAAGATTTCCTGCGTTAGCGCCGCCGATTTTCCTCGCCGGTTCGGAGTAAAAACAGCAGACAGATTGATGGAATGATGTTCATTTATCTTCTTTTCAACCGAAGCGAAAAAAGAATTCGCATCATAAACGCTACCGTCGATATAACCTTCTTCAGCATAACGCCGGCCCGCAGAAACAATATAGTACCAGCCGTTATTTTTTTCTCCGGAAGCGTAAGTGGCCATCAACCTGCCAGTATAACTGCGATTAGATCCTGAAGCGGAAACACGGCCGCCTTTTTGATATTTAGAAGCCCGCATGATGATATTCGTGGTGCCGCCAAGACCTCCGAACTGTTCATCAAGCGCAGAAATCCCACTATTGAAAATCTGATTGCGCTGCACGTCATTGAGACCGCCCCAGGAGTTCCATTGCGGCCTTCCGTCATAAGCCTGGTTCATCTCGATCCCATTGATCAGCACTTTTCCATATTCTGAACCGAGGCCCCGCGGCCGGTAAAATGTCTGTCCAAAATCAAAAGCGGCTGCATTTAAATAAACATCCCGGCTGGACTGGAGAATCCCGGAGATATTGTCAAAATCACTTTCATCGGAAAGCAGTTCGGCATCAGAGAGGGTAATGGTAGCTATCTGATTTTTTTCAAAATCGGGATCAGGCTGTAACTGAATGGTTGCCAGGGAACGTTTATCGGAAGAGGTATGAACGGGAATACGCTTGAGAAGATATCCGGGTTTTTCGATTTTCAGGATGTATTCACCGGAAGCAATATCCTTCAGCTCCAGATGGAAATATCCATCGGCATCGGAAAAAACTTCGGTAATAAAACCTTCGATTGAAACTTTTACCTGTGGTAAGGGCACTTCGGTAAAGGCATCAGCAAAACGACCTTCGAGATCGAGCTGCTGAGCGTTCGCATGCATGCACGACAGCATGGCTGCGAATACCAGAATATGCTTTATGTTCATTTATATGCCCCATGAAAATTTTTGAAAAATTTTTTTCGATCAAATATATAACAAACTTATTTTCAGTAATTTAAATTTTTAAAATAATTTTTTATACGTGAACGTTAAATTCTTCCAGACCAACAAAATAAGGGTTTTTGTGATGATATTTTTTTTTGGTTCAGCATTCTATGCTCAGGAAAAAAAGTCATTCGAGATCCAAACCATCGCTTTTTATAATCTTGAAAATCTTTTCGACACTATTGATAATCCCGACACCTTTGATGATGACCGTACCCCTGCCGGCAAAGATGTATGGAACGAGGAAAAATACCGGCAGAAACTTGAAAATATGAGCCGGGTGCTTACGGATATCGGGAGCGACCAGAATCCAGAGCCGCCGGTATTAATCGGTTTATGTGAAGTTGAAAACAGGCAGGTTCTGGAAGATCTGGTGGCCAGCAAAAATCTCGCAGCTTTCAATTATGGAATCATTCATTTTGATTCACCCGATGAACGAGGGATCGATGTGGCGCTTTTATACCGAAAAAGATATTTCAGACCTATAAATACACAGGCGCGAAAACTGGTTATTTACGAACTGGACCAGCCCTCGAAAAGAGATTATACCCGCGACCAATTGGTTGTAACGGGCTTGCTTAATAATGAGGAAATAAGCCTTATTGTGAATCACTGGCCATCCAGAGGCGGCGGTGAACTGAAAAGTTCCTATAAAAGGGAAAAAGCGGCCGCTTTGAATAAAAGGATCATCGATTCCTTGCGAAATAGCAATCCTGAATCAAAGATCATCGCGATGGGAGATTTTAATGACGATCCCACCAACAAAAGTTTTAAAAAGGTGCTGCAGACGAAAGCTTCAAAAAAGGAATTATCGGCAACCGATCTTTATAATCCCATGGAAAATATGCTAAAAGAAGGAAAAGGAAGCCTGGCTTATCGCGACAGCTGGAACCTTTTTGACCAGTTTTACATGTCCTCGAATCTGATCAATTCGGAGAAAGCTTATAGTTTTTATAAAGCCGGGATTTTCAATAAAGCTTACCTGATCACCCAAAACGGGCAGTTTAAAGGCTATCCTCTCCGAACCTATGGATATTCGGGATATGAAGGCGGCTACAGCGATCATTTTCCGGTGTATATCTACTTGATAAAACCTTTGGAATAAAAAAAGCTGCCTCAAAGTCCTTTTTTCGTCAAGCTGAACCTGTCTGCCGGCAGGCAAGTTTGTTTCAGCTTCTGAATTTTAATACTTATGATAGATCCTGAAACAAGTTCAGGATGACATACTTTTTATTCATTTACAAATTTTCCAAAACAAAAAAAAGCTCCGGAAAAAATCCGAAGCTTTTTGAAAATCATTCTCAGTCACGCCCCCTAACTATCGTCAGCAGGTGACAATTATTCTTAACTGAACCATGCACTCCATGGAATCCTGGAAAGTACCACTACCAAAGCCAGGCCATAGAAAATAGCCAGAGTTTTAAATTTTGGTTTAGAAGTGAGTTTCTTTTTATGTTTGGAATATCCCATAGTGATCAAAATGATCGCGATGATCATCATCAGGGGATGTTCCACATTATATAATCGCAAGGTTGAATCGGCCATGACACCGCCAACACCTTCCTGCCCCCACATCTTGAAATAAGGAGCGCTGAAATACAGCACGATCCCTATCAAAAGCTGAATATGAGTAACAATGAGTGTGAAAAGTGCAATACGAAAATTAGTCGCAGAATATTCCTTATTCAGCACAAAGCCAATGATCGCATTGAAAGTTGCGATCAACAACATAAAAAGCACTAAATAGGCCCACCAGGAGTGTATAAATTGAACAGTAGTGTACATATTTTTTTATTTGTTGACTAAATTACTAAACATTCTTTTATTCCCAGCTGTTTTGGGCAGCAGTTCCTCCCCAGATCAGTGTGGCGAGATAAGGATTATCGATAAATGGGTTTCGATTTCCCTGAGCTCCTTCTATCACGTTGTTGCGCTGAATTTCGAATTCTGAAACAGGATCTTCACGATTCCATTTTAGGAAAAGCTCTAAAGAACCTACTTCCTCAAAGCTATCGCCGTAAGTCAGATTTACATACATAACCATTCGCGCAACATCTCCGCGCCAGTCATCTCCAGGAAACCATTTATCCCCGTCTACCAGTTTATAGGTGCCGCTGCCATCGGTAAAAGGATAGTTAAGCCTTTCAGAATTAATACTTACATCGGCAACTCTCATATGATGCATATCATTAGCGGCTTCCTCAATGTTAAGTTTAGATTGTGGATAAATATGCTCGGTATTATAGGTTTCTCCTTCACTTAGATCGCCCAGCTGATACTCATCATCGGGTCTTTTTTCTCCGGAATACATCAGGATGACCATACTCTGATCATCAGGATCGGCATCGGCATCATATAAATAATCATGTCTATCGGAATATTCCAAATGGGTGGTATGCATCTGATTTGTGAAATCTGAAAGTACCTGATAAGCAATCGTTCCTCCCTGCTTTGGAATAACAACATCTCCGTAATAATATTCAAGATCTTCCGGAATGTTAAAACCATAAGATTCGACTACCGAAACGGTAACCGTGGCGGTAGAACAGGTCGCTTCGGCATCATCGTCACAAATTGTATATGTAAAGGTATCGTCTCCTGAAAAACCAGCCTGTGGATGAAAAGTTATACTTCCATCTTCATTTAGATTAACAGTTCCATTTCCCGTAGCTTCTACTGAAGTAAGAGCGGCATCATCGGTAAGATCGTCATTATCCAGTAGGTTCTGGAGGGTAATTTCAGTTTCTCCCGAAGCTATAACAACCGAATCATCTTCAGCTTTTGGAGAGCCTTCATCAACTACATTCATGGTGATTGTGGCCGTGGAGCAATTTGGCGTCTCGTCATCATCGCAAATGGTATAAGTAAAAGTATCCTCGCCCGAAAAATGTTCATTGGGCACATAGCTGATGGAACCATCCTCTTCAAGAGTAACCGTGGCATTGCCGCTTTCGCTAACTACTTCAGTAGCTTCAGCATTATCCTTCAGGTCATCATTATCAAGGTAATTACTAATAGTATAAGTATGATTTTCCTG
Organism: uncultured Flavobacteriaceae bacterium; assembly: GCA_963741865.1. Taxonomy (GTDB): domain Bacteria; phylum Bacteroidota; class Bacteroidia; order Flavobacteriales; family Flavobacteriaceae; genus Christiangramia. The sequence goes on along the minus strand of CAVUJP010000017.1, from coordinate 23,264 downwards.
AGTCTGGTAAGTATCATCGTTGGCTACCGGATCTCCGGCATCACCAACGTTTATAGTAACAGTAGCCGTGGAACACCTATCAGCATCTCCCGGTACACACAAGGTATATTCAAAGGTATCATCTCCTTTAAAATCGGCTGGAGGTGTATAAGTGTAAGTGCCATCGCGGTTATCAACCAGGGAACCTCCTTCGGTGGTTTCGGTGTCGAAACCGGTAATTCGGGAATTATCCACCAGCTCATCATTCTCAAGCAGAATTGCAGATTCAAAAGTATAATCTTCATTTTCTACCGCATTGAGTTTATCGGCATTGGCCACCGGATTTTCATCGGGTTGTGGTTGGGGCTGTGGTTTGGGAGAATCTTCGGCGCTACAGCCAAGGATCAGAAGGCTAAGTAACAGGTAAAAAAACTTTTTCATTTTATATTTTTTCATTGGGAGTGCAAATATCATATAAATCAAGCGATTAAAAAACCCTCTACCATAAATTGGCAGAGGGTTTTTTGGGAATTATTTTATTGTTTTGGATTTATTGTTCATTCAAAACCCATTCATCACCCTGCTTAATCAGTCGTAAAGATTCGGTACCAGCAGAACCGTTATAAATAGCAAAGGAAACAACATATTTCTGGCCTTCTTCTGCATTAGGCTGCAAATTATTCAGAACAACGTTCATTGCTTCAACCAGCATTTCCTTACTCCAGTAGTTTCTATTTCCATCCCTGCGGTCAAAATTATTATAGTTACCTACACTCCATGCAGGATCTGGATAAGTTTCAGCAAGAACCTCACCGATAAGGGCATAATCAGAAGGCTTTAAAGAATAAACAATAGTATTATCTGGAACCCAGGTTTCACCATCGGATGCAAATTGAAGTGTTTCTTCCATAACATTGGGTACATATTGAAATTCTCCGCTTTCAAAAATAAAATTTGCAAACCTAGTATTAGTAGAACCACTATAGAAATCATATGCTACAGGAATTAAATCACCCTCTTCGGCATATGGAAATTCCATCCCTAAGAATATAGCTATTTTATAAAGTGCTTCATCCTGATCATCAAAATTAGGATAACTTTGACCCATTGCGGTATAATCCTCATTTTCTAATGTATAAGGAGTACCCCAATTCCCATTTGCTTTAGCAAAAACTGAAGTTTCCATGATTGTAGATACAGAAGAACTTTCATCGATTACATATTCGCCATCGGCGAGTACTACAGATTCCATAACTGTGGAAACTGAACCGTTATATATATCATAAGTGATATCGAATTGAGCTCCTTCATCTTCAAATGGAAACCTTTCGTTGAGCACCACGTTTATGGCTTCAAGAATCATATCTTCACTCCAATAATTTCCACTGCTTGATCTTACGTCAAAACTGTTGTATTGAGCAGCATTTCCTGCTGGCCCAGGATATTCATCTCCTAGTTCGGTACCAATTAAATCGTAATCGTTATTGGTGATTTCATAGGAAGAACCTCCAACAGGAACATAATTATTGCCATCAAATTTCACATGCATACTTTCGGTTCCGGCACTACCATCATAAATATCATATGAAACCTCATAAGTTTGACCTGTTACTCCATCAAAATTTTCAATCATTACAACATTAATGGCATCAAGGATCATGTCATTGTTCCAATATGCATCTCGATCTTCTCTCCTGTCAAAATTATTATATTGTGCAGCACTTGCAGCGGCATCCGCATACTCATCAGCCAGTTCATCACCAATTAAATCAAAATCATCATCGTCAAAGATATAAGATATTTCCTCGGCTATGGTTCTGTAAGTTAGCTTAACGTAATCGCCATTAGCAGCATTTTGGAACTGGTAATCCAGAAAATCTTCAATTTGAGATGTACTTGTAAAATAATTAACATCTAAATTGATCGCTCCATAATCTTCATCTTCTACGGTATAATCTTCAATAGACAATGGATTGTAAATATCGAAAGTAACCTGAGCCAAAGACCCTTTTCCCCATACCGGATAATGGTATGAGAGATAAGAAGGAATTAAAGCTTTAGCTTCCTCCAAAGAACTAAAATTTGAATGTGCAAGTCCAAAACCGCCCTCTTCCACTGAAGCAAGATAATCGTCTTCTGTTATTCGAACTTCCGTTGCCCCTTCTATTGAAGGATTGGCAATTTCAGCATCTATTTCGTCATGAATATCCTCCATCGGCTCACACCCTGTAAAAAGAGTGCCAATGAATATCATTAATAAAAATAATCTTTTCATTTTCTGTTATTTAGAAATTAATTTTTGCACCTACATTAAAGGTTCTTCCAAATCCATACCATACTTGGGAAGTTTGATAAATACCCCCAATATCTCGCGCATCTGCAATATAATCAGTATCCAATGCATTATTCATATTTGCATTTAATACAGTTTCAAATCCTCCGAAATCGAAAGTATAGGTTAAACCTAGATCCAAAAGTCCATAAGCAGGAACTTCCCAGGCTTGTCCAACATCAGGAGAAGTTCTATTAACCGGATTAAAATCTGCATAGAAATTATCATAATAATTGTAATTCGCCCTTAACTTAAGCTTTTCAATTGGCTTATAGTCGAATCCTAATCCAAATGTAGTTTGCGCAGCATCACCAACTTTTAAGTCGGCAATATAAATATCAATAGTCTCAACTAAATTTTGGGCTTCGTCATAAATTTTAACATCGGTAATATCATCCTGCCATTTCCAATCTCCAATAGAAGCCATACCAGAAATTTCTAAATTATCTAAAGGTCTGTATTTGAAATCAACCTCAACCCCCTGGTGAAGGGCATTAATCCCTAAAATATTAGCAAAACCAGTACTATTATCGGGTTGTCTAAAAGAACGTGTTTCTGTTCTATCTCTCCAGTTGGTTCTATAAACATTTACGTTAGCCGACAATTCTTCATTTCTGAATCCATAGCCCAATTCTGCACTAAAAATTTTCTGATTTACTGCTTCATCGTTCACATTATTAGAAAAATCAATAACCGCATTTAGAAAAGGTGCTTTTTCAAAATATCCAATATTTGCAAAAACATTATGATTTTCCCCGAAATTATAATTCGCCCCACCTTTTCCGCTATATCCGAAGAAATTTACCCAATCGGTTTCTCTTGCATCATCGGAAGGTGTAAAATTAAAGTGATCTAACCTTTTGTAAGAGGTGTTGGAGGCTGCCAAAGAAATAAAGGCTGATAAATCATTTTTAGAATATTCAGCCTGGGCAAACCCCCCTTCCCATAAAACAAAGCCTTCATCATAGTAGTTTATTTTATCTCCTACTTGAGCTACTTTATTCGGGTTGTTAACATCACTATCTGGATCGAGAAAATATCTTCCTCCTAACAAATCACTTACTTCATTCCAGTGCCTTCCTTCATAATACCTTAGATCCACACCTCCAAGAAAATCAATATCCGAAGTAATTTCTGTAGTTAAGGTAGATAACGCTCCATACCAGCTATGATCGTTTCTGCTTTCTATCACAATCGTTTCAGATCCCATTGCCCCTAAAGCCATATTTTCAGAAACAATTTTATCAACATTTAAAGGTTGAAGATATCCAAATCGATATTCGGAAGGATTATTGAAACTTCCAATATTAGTTTTATCCACCCCGTCTATCTGTGTACCACCTCCTGTACCTACAGAAGCATAAACGGCGGTAGACAAAGAAGTGACATCTGAAATAGTCCAGTAATGGTTAAGAGAAAGTTGTGGTTTGTGATAAAAGTTGGTGCTGAAATTAAAAAGTTGCCCATTTTTATAACCCCAATCTCTATTGAATTTTTCGCCGCTCTCACTTTCTCTGTAAGTCGAAATTAGTTCTGCACTGTAACGCTGGCCGTGCCATTGCGGAGCGCCGAAAGCTGTAAAAGACAATTTGTGGTTTTCATTTATATCCTTAGCCACATTCACAAAGTATGAATATGCTTCGAAAGGAGTACCGTCTACATATCCATCTCCAGATGTTTTAGAAGCCGATACGGTGGCCGCAAAGCCATTATCCATAAGTCCGGTTGATAAAGTAAAACCATATTTCTGATATCCATCATTCCCTCCACTCATAAAAACATTTCCGCCTCTTTCGGCATCGGTAGTTTTTGTAAGAATATTAATGGTACCACCAACTGAAGGAACAGCAACTCTGGAAGCACCAAGGCCTCTTTGCACCTGGGTAAGACGCGTTACATCTGAAAGACCTGCCCAGTTACTCCAGTAAACTTTACCGTTTTCCATACCATTAATTGGCACACCATTAATTAAAACCGCAATGTTTTCAGAATTAAATCCACGTAAACGCATTTCTGCATCTCCAAAACCTCCTCCAGATTTAGTAGCATAAACACCCGGGGTTGTTTTAAGTATCTCTGGAAATTCCTGATTCCCCAACCGGTTTTGAATTTCTTCAGCTCTAATAGTAGAAACCGCCACGGGAGTCTTACGATCAATTGCGAGAGAATAACTTGTAATAATTACTTCTTCAAGACCAGTTGCACTAGGTTCTAAAACAAGAGTTCCGAAATCGGTAGAACCAGTAAAAGGGATTTCAAGAGTAGCATATCCCACAAAAGAAAGCACGAGAACACCTTCTGTTTCAGCAGTCTCAAAGCTAAAAAGACCGTCAAAATCGGTCACACTCCCTTTAATAGTACCCTGAACATTTACGTTCACACCCGGCACCGGCATGTTTGTTTCTGCCTCCACAACCTTCCCGGTTAATGTGGTTTGAGCAAAAATGGTAGCTGATGCCAGTAGCATCACTAACAGTAATAATTTCCTCATGTTGTTTAATTAGTTTGTGTATGTGATTAAAATTCGTGGCAAAAAAAGCAATTTACTACTTATGGAAGTTTATCCAAATGTTAAGGTTTTTAACTTTAACATTTTGCCGCCACAAAGCTATTAATAAAAAAAGAAAGTGCCTGAAATCAGGCACTTTAAACTACTAACATCTTTTTAACAATTTCCTACTCACTGCTTTAAATAAAATTTCAGCAAAGTTTTAGTAGAAGAATCATGGTTTTCTACCTGTTTACTTGCAAAATCAGCAAGGATTTTGCTTGCCAGTTGCTTACCTAATTCCACGCCCCACTGGTCATAACTGAAAATATTCCAGATCACTCCCTGCACAAAGATCTTATGTTCATATAAAGCAATCAATTTCCCCAGGCTTTCCGGTGTTAACTTCTGAATTAACAAGGTGTTGGTAGGCTTATTACCATCAAATATTTTAAAAGATTTAAGTCTTTCGATCTCTTCCTGGCTGAACTTTTTAAATTTCAATTCTTCTTCTACTTCTTCCGAATTTTTTCCATTTAGCAAGGCCTCGGTCTGGGCGAAGAAATTGGCCATAAGTTTATCCTGATGTCCTTTATCCCCAAAAAGAGATTCCTTGAAGCCGATAAAATCGGCTGGAATAAGTTTGGTTCCCTGGTGTATCAGCTGAAAAAAGGCATGCTGGGAATTGGTTCCAGGCTCCCCCCAGATAATGGTACCGGTCTCATAACCTACTTTTTCACCGTTGCGATCCACACTTTTACCATTACTCTCCATAATTGCCTGCTGAAGATAAGTCGGGAACAACTCCAGGTACTGGCTGTAAGGAATCACCGCTTCAGTTTCGGCTTTGAAGAAATTGTTGTACCAGATGCTGATCAACGCCAGCTGTACCGGCATATTCTCTTCAAAATTTGTATTTCTGAAATGCCGATCCATTTTTCCGGCACCTTTCAGCAAGGCTTCAAAATTATCATAGCCGATATCCAGACAAATGGAAAGACCTACCGCGCTCCACAATGAAAAACGGCCGCCAACCCAGTCCCACATCGGGAAAACATTTTCGCTATCGATTCCGAATTCCTGTACCCGTTCCAAACTGGTGGAAACTGCAACAAAATGTTTGGAAACCTCTTCTTTTGGAGCCGATTTCATAAACCACTCCCTGGCAGTAGTGGCATTGCTCAGGGTTTCCATAGTGGTAAATGTCTTGGAAACCACTAAGAACAAGGTCGTTTCGGGATTGAGATTTTCAAGGGTCTCATGCACATGATCTCCATCTACGTTCGAGATGAAATGCATGTTAAGATGATTTTTGTAGAAACGCAAGCATTCGGTCACCATCACCGGCCCAAGATCAGAACCTCCGATACCGATATTAACAACATCGGTAAAGGCTTTTCCCGTATATCCTTTTCGGGTTCCTTCGATCACCTCACCGCTGAACTGCTTCATTCGCTGAAGCACCTCCTGCACCTCGGGAACGACATTCTCTCCTTCGGCATCAATTTCAGCATCTTTCGCTGCCCGCAAAGCGGTATGCAGCACCGGCCGGTTTTCGGTCTTATTGATCGCCTCTCCGGAAAAATAACTTTCAATGGCCTCCTTTAATTTACATTCTTCAGCAAGCTCAAGGAGAAGTTTGCGTGTATCTGTGGTAATTCTGTTTTTGCTGTAATCTAGATAAAAATCCTCCCAGGCAATGCTGAACCTTATGGCTCTTTCAGGATCTTCACTGAACATATCCCGCATATGCACCTGTTCATTCTCTCTAAAATGTTCTTCTAACTTCTTCCAGGCCTTGGTATGAGTTGGATTTATATTCTGCATTTAAATATGTTTATAAGGTATTTCGTCTAATTCTTTTTTCATGGGTTTGATAAAGGCGAAGTATTCATCTTTAAGGGAATCTTCTATTTTTTTAGCCGAAGGCAGATCCTGGCGGTAAGGATCCCTCTGTACACCATTCACCCAAAACCGGTAACATACATGCGGCCCCGTAGCAAGCCCCGTACTTCCCACATAACCTATCACCTGCCCCTGCCTTACATATTCGCCTTTTTTAACCGCTCTTTTACTCATATGAAGATATTGAGTGGTGTACTTGCTGTTATGACGCACTTTTACATAATTCCCGTTTCCGGAGGTGTAGCTGGAGGCGATCACCGTCCCGTTGGCAGTACTTTTTATAGGTGTTCCGGTTGGAGCGGCATAGTCTGTTCCCAGGTGCGCTTTCCACCTTTTCTGAACCGGATGAAAACGACGTTTGGTATATCTTGAAGAAATACGGCTGTAGTCAAGCGGTGCTTTTAAAAAGAAACTCTGAAGCGCCTTGGCTTCATCATCATAGAAGCTCGGTTTATTGGTGACGGTATCTGTTAAATATCTGAAAGCATAAAAAGGTTTCCCCGAATGTTTGAACACCGCAGCATCAACCTTTTCGACGCCCGCGAAAATGGTATCGTCTATATATTTTTCATGGTAGACCATTTTAAACTGATCTCCCTTCTGAAGTTTAAAGAAATCGATACTCCACTGGTAAATATTAGAAAGTTCGTACACCAGCAAATTACTAAGGCCCTGGTCCTGCATGGCTTCGGAAAGCGAGGAAGTCACCACACCCGAAATTTCCCTTTTTTTAATGGTTACCGGTCGTTTTCTTGATGAAACATAGATACTGTCGTCCAGCGACAATACGGTATAGTCGATCTTATTATTCTGATAAATAAAATATTTGGGGGTTCTGGCCGAATCTTTCGCCCTAAGGATCATGTACTTCTTTCCGGCGGTGATCCGGGCAGGGTTAAAACTATCTTTTACCTTCTCAACAATTTCGTAAACTTTCCCGGGATCTACCCCGTTTTTATCCATTATCGAGCCGAAGAAGTCTCCTCTTTTGATCGTATCCCGTACCACATCATAATTATTGAGTACAAAACCATATTCTTTCTCAACCGGAGGCAACTTTTCCTTCTTCGTCGTGGTTACAGCCTGTTCTTTTTCATCATTCTTACAGGCTGTAAACGCCAGCATAATCATTAATAACAGTAATCCTAATTTTTTCAATGTTCCTTTTTTTGATTTTCAGTATTAAATGTATGTTTTACCCATTCTTTGCCCCATTCCGAATGTTCTTTGTCACTCCACAAATTCGGAAAAAATGATATCTTTTGAAACCCCGGCGGTAAAAATTCCTTCCAGTTGGTTCCTCCGGTGGCTTTGATCGTTTCCTTATCCTTGCTCAAATATCGGAAGGCCGCTCCCATATGCATGAGCAACCAGTTAATATTCACATTCACATCGAGATCCCTCAACGCCTTTATAAGATCTTTATTATTCCGCTCTTCTTCCGGCAGATCCAAATAGCGATGATAAAGTGTCTTGCCCTTTACCTCATTGGCTATTCTTAAAAATCTTGGGGTATAACGATATTCGAATTGTTTCAGGGTTAAGGTCTTTTCGCCCGTTTCCAGATCGATGCCGCCCTTTTTCCAGTAGATACGTTCGTATAGTTCTTCCACTTCGTTTTCTTCGGAAAAATTGTCACGAATTTCCACAGAAACCAGGTTTTCCATCGGCGTGGCGTAGAATTCGATCATTCTGAATTGTGCCGACTGAAAACCGCTGGCGGGTAAAAGCGCCATCCTGAATTTCAGAAACTGCTCGCGCTCCATTCCTTTGATCATCACGTCGAAAGAATCGATAAGAATCCGCACATAACGATTGATCCTTCTAAGCTTTTCCACAAAAAAACTACTGGTAAGATCATTATTTTCAATAATCTGTTTCTGCTCATGGATGATGAGCTTAAAATAAAGTTCGGTGATCTGGTGGTAAGTGATAAAAATTTTCTCGTCGGGAAAATGCGTATTGGTCTTCTGCAGACTCAGTAAGGTATCCAGACTGATATAGTCCCAGTAGGAAAGATAACGGTCATAAAGCAAACCGTCTAAATAAGAGCCCATATCCTGACCCGAATTCCGGAATTTCTCCTCCAGCTTTAAAATGCGTTCAGCAATTTCGGGCTTTATTTCCATATCAATCCATTATTATCCGAAACTGATTCTTGAGACCCTTATAAGCCTCCAGGTCGGCATCCAGAGAACCCACCGCAAGATCGGCTTTTATTTTCAGTGGAATTTTATTCTTATCGTCGCTTACCCAAAAGGTAAGACTCTCTTTTTCTTTAAAAACTCTTCCCGCCATTACATAAGGACGGAATTTCAGCGTGGCGACCTTTCCGAATTTAGTTTTCAACACCTCTCTTCCCAGGAAAACCAGCTTAAAATCAAGGTTTTCATCATCAATAAACATATTCAACCGCATCTCATCTCCCGGCTCCAGATCTTCGTTTTCAATTTCGTTGCGAATATAATAAAATGCCGATAACATATCGTGGACATTTCGCGGAATGCTATAAGTCGTTCGGTTTCGAGTTTCGCGATTCAGAACTTTAGCCTTTCCCTCATTATGATTAAAATCGATCACGAGATCTTTGGTATACCCGCCTTCATCGATATTGCGAATGAATTTATGCGGCAGCCCGCTATCCTTATCGATATAACTTTGATAATCGTCATTTACCTTAAAGAAAATACTTAATAAACCCGTGGATTTTCCTCTTCCCTGAACATGATAAACGGGTTCATTATCGAGGGTGGTTTCCCTGACCTCAAGGGTGGCGTAACTGGCATTAAAAAGTCCGTAATGAATACGAAATTTAAACCACTCTCCATCTTTGTAGGCATTCTGTGCAAACAGTGGAGTGGCTTTAAAAAGTATTGCAAGGAATGTAATTGTAAAAAGTCTTCTCATCGCATTAATTTACTGAAGTAATAGTATTTAGGGACGTATGGATATTTACAATTACTATTCCAAAAGTATTAAAACAAAAACCCCCACCAAATTAATGACGGGGATTTTTATCTTATTAACCAACTAAAACTTAAATTATGAAAAAATTAAAAAACATCCCTGGTAACCACTCCAAAAATGCGGATGCAAAAGTCTGATATTTCCCCCTTCTCCGCAACCTGAATTTTAACTTTAACGCAAAGCTTAAGCAATCATCAGGAAATCTTTATTTAGACCTAAATTTTAGCAGATTTTTAATCTTAATTTAATGTACCTCTTAAATCCTGTTCTCTCTCAATTGCCTCAAACAGAGCCTTAAAGTTTCCTTTTCCGAAAGACTGGGCTCCTTTTCTCTGGATAATCTCAAAGAACATGGTTGGCCTGTCCAGAACCGGTTTGGTAAATATCTGAAGTAAATATCCTTCATCATCGCGATCTACCAGGACTCCAAGCTCTTTTAAAGGCTCGAGTTCTTCATCTATCTCTCCCACGCGGTCGAGCAGATCGTCATAATATGTTTCCGGTACGTATAAAAATTCAACACCTCTGTCGCGAAGTGCCGTGACGGTTTCAATAATATTATCGGTGGCGAGCGCGATATGCTGTACACCTGCACCATTATAGAAATCTATATATTCTTCGATCTGTGATTTTTTCTTTCCTTCAGCCGGTTCGTTGATCGGGAATTTGATTCGCCCATTCCCGTTACTCATCACTTTACTCATCAGCGCCGTATAATCTGTGGAAATATCCTTATCATCAAAAGAAACCAGCTGAGCAAATCCCATCACTTTTGCGTAGAATTCAACCCATTTATTCATTTCATTCCAGCCCACATTTCCCACCATATGGTCTATATACTTTAGGCCGGTATCTTTGGCCTGCGCCTTGGTGTTCCATACTCGATAACCGGGAAGAAAAGGTCCTTTATAATCATTTCTTTCCACAAAAAGATGGATGGTTTCACCATAAGTATGAATCCCTGAAATCACGGCTTTCCCGTTCTCATCTTCCATTACGTAAGGCTCCACGTATGATTCCGCGCCTCTTTTTGTGGTTTCTTCATAGCTTTTTCGGGCATCATCAACCCAGAGAGCTACATATTTAACCCCATCGCCATGCTGATCTATGTGGCGATTGATATCGCCGCCAGGCTGTAGCGGAGAGGTGAGCACCAGCCTGATTTTTCCTTGCTGCAGAACATAAGAAACACTGTTCTTGTTTCCCGTTTCCATCCCCGAATAGGCCACGGGCTGGAAGCCCCAGGCATGCTGGTAATAATAGGCGGCCTGCTTCGCATTTCCTACATAAAGTTCAACAAAATCGGTCCCGAGGATCGGCAGAAAATCTTCCGCATCGGGTACTACTTTTTTAAGTTTTAAAGATGTGCTATCTGTACTCATTGTTTTTTATTTGAAAATTCAGCAATTTGAAAATTTGAAGATCAAATTTTCTGATTATCTAATTATCTGATCAATGATTCTCTTCCAACCACGATTTATGATAAGTTTCATCGGCTATCTCCATGGCGTCCTCAGTGAGCATCAAGGGTTTAAATGTATCTACCATCACCGCGAGCTCTTCGGTTTCGGTCTGGCCGATACTTCTTTCCACGGCACCGGGATGCGGACCATGCGGAATTCCTGCCGGATGCAGGGAAATATGTCCTGCTTCGATATCATTTCGGCTCATAAAATCCCCATCTACATAATACAATACCTCATCACTGTCTATATTGCTGTGGCTGTATGGCGCCGGAATACTTTCAGGATGATAATCATATTTTCGCGGACAGAAACTGCACACCACGAAAGCATCGGTCTCAAAGGTCTGATGCACCGGCGGCGGCTGGTGGATTCTTCCTGTAATGGGTTCAAAATCGTGAATGGAAAATGCATAAGGATAATTATAGCCGTCATATCCCACCACATCAAAAGGATGTGTAGCATAGACCATATCAAAAATTTCTCCCTGTTTCTTTATTTTGATGAGAAAATCACCTTTTTCATCATTGGTTTCCAGTTCGTGAGGCTGGCGCAGGTCCCGCTCGCAAAAAGGAGAATGTTCCAGTAACTGCCCGAACCAGTTTCGGTATTTTTTAGGCGTATAAATTGGTCTTCTGGATTCCACGATGAACAAGCGATTATCTTCATCATCAAAATCGATCTTATAAATTGTTCCCCGCGGAATCAACAAATAATCTCCATATTTAAAATCAAGGTTTCCAAGATGTGTTCTCAGTTTTCCCGAGCCTTTATGAATGAAGAGCAATTCGTCAGAATCGGCATTTTTATAAAAATATTCCTGCATAGATTCCTGAGGAGAAGCAAGAATAATGTCAACATCTGAATTTGTTAAAACCGTTTTCCTGCTTTCCAGGTAATCGGGATTGGGAGTGACCTGAAAACCTCTGAATCGATAGGATTTCAGGTTATTATCAACCGCAATTTTCGGCTTCACATCATAACTTCCTCTTATCTCCTTAACCTGGGTGGGACGATGTTCGTGGTACAGATTAGAAGACATTCCGTCGAAACCAATCGTTCCGAAAAGCTGCTCATAATAGAGGCTTCCGTCGGGTTTTCGAAAAATAGTATGACGTTTATGAGGAATTTTACCAAGTTTATGATAAAAAGGCATAATGTTTTGTTTTAGTTCGAATCAGATTTTTAGAAAATCCTGAAATTTTAAGGAAAATTCAGGCATTTATTCCGATTACCACAAATATCATGAATTTTTACCGAAACATTCTTAAATCGAATCTAAAATCTAAAACGATTGCGAAGCAATATTTTCAGGTTAAAACCAGAATCCAAGGCTGATAAACCAAAAACTTTCTTTCACTTCGGGAGAATAAGAGTATTTCACTTCCAGCGGCCCCAGGAAACTGTCGATGCCATAGCCCAGGGCGTAACCGGTGTAATCGGGCATGCTCAGCCAGTTTCCCGTCGTGTAAAGGCGGTTTTCAACATTGGCGATATTGGCGCTGGCGATAATATGGTTTTTGCGGAAAATCTCATAATCCAGTTCCAACAACGCCTTGATATAACTGTCGCCGGAAAGACTGATGAAATCATAGCCATAAAAGGGAATGAAATTATTGATAAGATTGTTTCCGTAGCCACCCAGGAAAAAATCAAAGACGTTGATGTTGTCATTCCCGATCTTAAAACCTGTTTCGGTAGAAATCCTGCCCACAAAGCGAGGGGAAAAGCTATGTACAAAACCAATTTCACCTTTGGCAATGGAAAATTCTGAAAAATCGGGATTATCAGAAGCAAACAAATAAAGATGAAAATCCCCGTTGAAATAAATGCCGCGGGTTGGAAAATATTTATTGTCCAGCGAATCATATTTGAGATACCCGAAACTGCTGAAATAGTTATTGTTTTCAAAAACATTGCTGATCGTTTCAGAGCCCGCACCGTCTATTGTTGAAGAAACTATTTTAAGGTATTTATGTTCGGCACCCATTCCGAAAGAGAAAACCTGCCGAAACAGCGTCTGCACATAAAACTGGTTGGTAAAATCTTTATAATTAACCTGGATTTCCCGAAGACCCCCCAGGTCATCAAGTCCCGCATTTTCTTTGGCAAAATTGAAACTCACCGGTTGTTCAAAATTATTATACCTCGAACTCAGCCCAATACTCCAGTAATAACCCTTGTCTATATAGTAATCAAAATTATAGCGAAACTTATCTCCCAGGATCACATCTAGCGACATCACATCATTGGTAAGCAGCAAACTCTTTTGCGTGAGGTTCACCATAGCGGCACTGTGGTAAAGTTCATCATAATGAAGACCCAGGCGAAGATAAGTCTTGCTCGGGCTTTCTTCAATTTGCATGGCCAGCGTATATTCTCCTGTATTTTCATTCGGAATAAGCTGATAATTGATCCTGTTGAAATTGCCGGTAGCCGAGAGGTTGTTAATCCCGATATTCAAATCATCAAAATCGTAAGGCTGATTGTATTTCAGCTTGAGTTTCCCCATGATATAAGACCGGGGATAATCGTTATTTCCTTCCAGTGTAAGCCCGCTGATATTGAATTTCGTAATTTTTTCGACCTCTTTTCGCTTTTCATGCTGCTGAAGGGCGGCAACTTTTTTAAGCGCTTCGAATTTATTTCTTGCGGCTACTTCTCCGGAATCGATGATCGCTTCGCCACGTTCAAAAGAAAGGATAGAAAATTCAGAAATATCGGGTTTAATATAGATATCGGTAAGCGGGATCTTTTCCTTCATATCAGAGATGGTCCTGAAATTGCTGATCTGGGTCAGAATATCAAAAACGCTTTTCAGATTGTCACGAGATACCAGACTATCCTGAACATCTACTCCTATTATAATGTCGGCACCGCGTTTCCGAAGTTCTTCCACGGGATAATTGTTAGCCACGCCACCATCTGTAAGCAGCCGATCATCTATTTTAACCGGACTAAACACGCTGGGAATCGCACCGCTTGCCGAAACCGCCTTGGCCAGGGAACCGCTGTCCAGGATCACTTCTTCGCCGGTTTCCACATCGGCGGCGGTACAAAAAAAAGGAATGGGCAAATCATTAAAATCGCGCACTTCGCTCACATGCATGGTAAGCCGTGACATCAGGTTATAAATATTCTGTCCTTTTGAAAGTCCGCTGGGGAAACGTATTTTGAAGTCATCAAAAGGCAGCGTCAGGGCGTATTTTTCGGTATCTTCCTTCTCATAAAAAGTTTTAGCGCTTCGCGGAAGATCATCCTGAATAAGAATATTGAAATTGGTAGCCTGAAAGATAGAATCCAGCTCTGCAGCCGAATAACCCGCGGCGTATAATCCGCCGATAATCGCTCCCATGCTGCTTCCGCCAATATAATCGATCTGCACACCGGCTTCTTCCAGCACTTTGAGAGCACCAATATGGGCTAAACCTTTAGCTCCTCCACCGCTCAGCACCAGCCCGACCTTCGGATCTTCTTCCTGGGAAAATCCGGAAATGGCGGTAAAAAGCAGTAGCAGAAGCAGGTATTTTCGCATGTCAGCCTGAATGATAATGATTATGTATGATGCCGGCTTTGGAAGCGCCTATCACCTCAGCTATTTCCTTCCTCGAAGCTTCCTTAACTCTTTTTAAAGATCTGAAATGTTTTAATAATTCCACCACTGTTTTTTCCCCAATTCCCGGAATTGATTCCAGCTCTGTATTAAGCGCAGTTTTGCTTCTTTTATTGCGATGGAAGGTAATTCCGAAGCGGTGGGCTTCATTTCGAAGCTGCTGAATGATCTTCAGGGTTTCCGATTTTTTATCGAGGTACAGCGGAATGGGGTCTTCAGGATAGAAGATCTCTTCCAGCCTTTTAGCGATCCCGATAATGGCAATTTTTCCTCTTAATTCAAGACTTTCCAGGGCTTTTAAGGCGCTTGAAAGCTGACCTTTCCCACCGTCCACAATGATCAGCTGGGGCAATTCCTCAGCCTCGTTTAGCAGTCTTCGGTATCTTCTGAAAACCACCTCTTCCATCGAAGCAAAATCATTGGGACCTTCCACGGTTCTGATATTGAATTTTCGGTAATCTTTCTTGCTGGGTTTTCCGTTTTTGAAGACCACGCAGGCCGCCACGGGATTGCTTCCCTGGATGTTCGAATTATCGAAACACTCGATATGCCTCGGTTCCTGGCTCAACCGCAGATCTTCTTTCATCTGTGCCATCACCCGGTTTACATGACGGTCGGGATCTACGATCTTCATCTGTTTAAAACGTTCCTGGCGGTAATATTTGGCATTTCGCCGGGATAATTCCACGATCTGCCTTTTATCGCCCAGCTTGGGAACCGTCACTTTAATATCCTCGCCCGCCTCTACCTTGAAAGGTACGTAAATCTCTTTTGAATTGGAGTTGAAGCGCTGCCTGATCTCGATAATTGCCAGTTCCAGCAATTCCCGGTCGCTCTCATCCAGCTTTTTCTTCATCTCGATGGTATGGGAACGAATGATGGCCCCATGGGAAAGCTGAAGGAAATTCACATAGCCGTAGCCCTCATCGGTCACGATGGAAAAGACATCCACATTGTTGATCTTTGGATTCACCACCGTAGATTTTGACTGATAGTTCTCCAGCACTTCAATTTTACTCTTGATGCGCTGGGCGTCTTCAAATTCCATATTTGCCGCATGCTCCTTCATCTGGTCACGGAAACGATGCAGGGAATCCTTAAAATTTCCTTTAACGATCTGGCGTATGGCTTCGATATTTTTATTGTATTCCTCTTCCGCCTGGAAAGCCTCGCAGGGTCCCTCACAATTCCCCAGATGATATTCGAGGCACACCTTATATTTCCCGTTTCTTATCTTCTCTTCCGCCAGGTCATAATTACAGGTGCGCAGCTTATAAAGGCCTTTGATGAGTTCCAGCAAAGTATTTACGGTTTTGAAACTGGTGAACGGGCCATAGTATTCGCTGCCATCCTTTATAAGACGCCGGGTGGGGAAAACCCTGGGAAAACGTTCATTTTTGATGCAGATCCACGGATAGGTCTTATCGTCTTTAAGCATCACGTTAAAGCGCGGCTGATGTTTCTTGATGAGATTGTTTTCGAGCAGCAGCGCATCTGTTTCTGAAGCCACCACGATATGCCTGATCTCATGGATCTTTTTCACCATCACGCTGGTACGATGGCTTTCGTGCTTTTTGGTAAAATAAGAAGTGACCCTTTTTTTAAGGTTTTTGGCTTTCCCCACGTAAAGGATCTTTCCGTTCTTATCAAAATATTGATATACACCCGGATTATTGGGAAGCGTCTTGATTTGAACTTCGAGAGAAGGTTTTTCCATCACTTCAAATTTAAAACATAAATAAGATTCAGATAAATTTTAGCCGGGTGTTATGAAAATTAAATTGCCTTGTAAATTATATTTAATCTTTGCTTTTCTTTGCAGCCTCTTAGTTTTATAGGCTTTTTATTATATTGCATTATGGAGAAAATCGTGATAGGCAGGTTTGATAAGGCAGACTTTCCCGCATTGAACCTAAACGATATCGCCGTGAAGATCGATACCGGCGCCTACACCTCCTCCATTCACTGTGATAATATTGTGGAAGATGACGACGGAATTCACTGTACCTTTCTCGATGACGAACACCCTATGTACAACGGGAAAAAGTTCACCTTTACTGAATACGATATCGTGTTTGTAAGAAGCAGTAATGGGGTTATTCAGAAAAGATACCAGGTACAAACTAAAATCAAGATCTTCGGAAAAATATTTAAAATTTCACTTTCACTTTCAGACAGGCAGGAAATGAGATACCCGGTACTGCTGGGAAGAAAATTCTTAACTAAAAAATTTATCGTGGACACCGAATTATCCGACGTGTCTTATAATCTAAAAAATTAAATGAGAATAAGAATTCTATCGAGAAATAGCAGACTTTATTCCACAAGAAGGCTGGTAGAAGCTGCGAAGAAAAGGAATCATGAAGTAGAAGTGATAGATCCCATTAAATGCGATCTCATTATCGAAAAGCGTAAACCTTCCATTTACTATAAAAATCATTTTCTGCAGGATACCGATGCGGTAATCCCCAGGATCGGTGCTTCCGTCACTTTCTACGGAACGGCGGTGGTGAGGCAGTTCGAGATGATGGGAGTTTTCACCACCACCGAATCTCAGGCGCTGGTTAGGAGCCGTGATAAGCTTAGGAGTTTGCAGATCCTTTCCCGGGCGAGGCTCGGCTTGCCTAAAACTGTCTTTACCAACTATTCTAAAGATGTTTCTGAGATCATTGAACATGTTGGGGGAGTGCCGGTGATCATAAAA
Organism: uncultured Flavobacteriaceae bacterium; assembly: GCA_963741865.1. GTDB lineage: Bacteria > Bacteroidota > Bacteroidia > Flavobacteriales > Flavobacteriaceae > Christiangramia. The sequence goes on along the minus strand of CAVUJP010000017.1, from coordinate 5,813 downwards.
CTGCTGGAAGGAACCCAGGGGCTTGGCGTTGTTTTAGCGGAATCCCGGAATGCCGCAGAATCGGTCATAGAAGCCTTTAATGGCCTGCAGGCACGGGTGATCGTTCAGGAATTCATCAAAGAAGCCGGCGGTGCCGATATTCGCGCTTTTGTTGTTGACGGGCAGGTAGTTGGGGCCATGAAACGCCAGGGAAAAGAAGGCGAATTCCGTTCTAACCTTCATAGAGGAGGTACCGCCGAAGTGATTCACCTTAGCGATGAAGAGGAAACTGCGGCCATCAAAGCAGCCAAAGCCATGGCGCTTGGTGTTGCCGGTGTGGATATGCTCCAGAGCAGTCGCGGTCCGCTGATCCTCGAGGTAAACAGCTCACCGGGGCTCGAAGGTATCGAAGCCGCCACCGGAAAGGATATTGCAAAAACAATTATCAGATATATCGAAAGAAACGTATAATCTATGCCCAAAATCGACAAGAACAACGTTCTTGAAATCCTTGGAGAAAAGGTGCTTCCGGGAAAAAGTGCGACCATAAATTTCAATATGGCCAAGCTCTACACGACCACTTCGGTGGAAGTACCGGTGATCATCGAACGTTCCAAAAAACCGGGACCTGTGGTTTTACTTACCTCGGGAATACATGGCGACGAGATCAACGGGGTCGAGATCGTTCGCCAGATCATTTCCAAAAGCATCAATAAACCACGGATCGGGACCATTATTTGCATTCCTATCGTCAATATTTTCGGATTTTTGAATATGGCTCGTGAATTTCCTGACGGAAGGGACCTTAACCGGGTTTTCCCCGGAACAAAACACGGTTCCCTGGCCAGCCGGTTTGCGTTTCAGTTCGTAAAAAAGATCCTCCCTATCGCCGATTTTTGTATAGACTTTCATACCGGCGGGGCCGCCCGGTTCAATGCTCCGCAGGTGCGTGTTAAAAAAGGCGATGAACAGAGCCTGAAATATGCCCGTATCTTCAATGCGCCATTTACCATACACTCAAAAACAATTACTAAATCTTACCGGGAAACCTGTTCGAAATTAGGGATCCCTGTGCTGCTCTTTGAGGGTGGAAAATCTCTCGACAGCAATAAGGAAATTGCCAGAAACGGAGTGGAAGGTGCCATGCGGATTCTTAGTCACCTGGAAATGCTGGGGCCAAAATTTGAATATCCCGATGTTCATAAAGAAACCGTGATCATCGAGAACAGCTCCTGGCTTCGGGCTAAATACAGCGGACTTCTTCACGTGAAAATCCCCTGCGGAAAACATGTGGAAAAAGGAGAATATATCGCCACCATAACCGATCCCTACGGAAAATTCCGCCACAAAATAAAGGCTTCCAATGAAGGATACATTATCAACGTCAATCAATCACCAATTGTGTACCAGGGGGATGCTATTTTTCATATTTCCGTTCAATTAAAAGACGAGGAAAATGCGGAAGAATGAACTGCGAAAGAAATATAAAGAGTTGCGATTGCAATTAAGCGATGAGGAGATAGAAGATAAAAGCATTGAAATTGCCAATAAAGCACTGGAATTACCAATTTGGGACCATCAATTTTATCACTTGTTCCTGAGCATTACCTCTCAAAAAGAAGTGAATACCGAATATCTTTTACAGGTGTTGCAGGGAAAGGATAAAAATGTAGTAATCCCAAAAACCGATTTCAAAACAGGAAATTTGATCAATTACCTGCTCACCGACCAGACGCTTATTAAGACTAACCGTTGGAATATTCCCGAACCACAGGAAGGAATCGAGATCTCCACCGAAAAGCTGGATGTGGTCTTCATCCCGTTGCTGGCTTTTGACAAAAATGGGCATCGCGTTGGCTACGGAAAAGGCTTTTACGATCGCTTTCTTGCCGGCTGCCGACCCGATATTGTAAAAATTGGTGTATCTTTCTTTGGCCCTGTGGAAGAAATTAAAGAGGTTTTTGCCAGTGATATCCCGCTAAGTTACTGTATAACACCGGAAAAAATTTATGAATTCGGCCATTAAATATTTTTTTGTAATGAAGCACTTATTCCTTTATTTTTAACCACAACAATTCACTTTGATGCTCAGCGACCTGCAGTTAAATAGCATTCTGGAAGATTTTGATATCGCCTACTGGAAAATCAACCTCTTTTCGAAGGAGATCGTATGGTCTGAGCACTTCAATTCCCTCGTCGGGAAGCCTGAAATAAGGGAAGACCGCTTCGAATTTTTCATCAATCAGATCCTGCACGCCGATTACCGCTATGATTTTCGTATTCATTTCGAGGAACTCATTAAAAAGAACGAGCCTTTCAGTTTTGAGATCAAGCTGAAACTCGGCAACGGTAAATACCGCTGGTTCGAGTGCCGAAATCTGAAGAATAAAGGGCAGAATGTGCGGGAAACCGCGGTGCTTCTTTTTGTCAATATACACCAAAGTAAGCGTGACCAGTACACCATAGAAGAGAATTTCTTCTATTATCGGGAGACCGCCGAAATGACCTCTACGGGAGGCTGGTATGTAGATACGCTGAGTCAGCATATTTACTGGGACGAGGTTTCTAAAAAGATCCTTGATTGTCCGCGGGATTTTCAGCCGGCATATGAAGATCGCATGAAATTTTATGCCGAAGAGCATCACGGCCGCATGCACAATGCCTTTGACAAATGCGAGAAATACGGCATCCCCTTTAAACTGGAGCTGAAAATGGTTTCCTTTCAGCAGAAGGAATTTTGGGTACGTCTTACCGGAAAACCGGTTTATAACGAAGACCAGGAAGTGATCGGGATTCGCGGAGTGTTGCAAAATATTGATGATAATAAGAATAATGAGCTGAATCTTCAGAATTCGCTGGATATTATCGCGACGCAGAATTCCAGGCTTTTCAACTTTGCCCACATCGTTTCCCATCATCTTCGCTCCCACAGCAGCAATTTGAGCCTGATCGTGGAACTGCTTCGGGAAGCAAAGACCGACCGTGATAAACTGGATCTTTTGGCAAATGTGGAGGATGTTTCAGGAAATCTTGATACCGCCATTTCACGATTGAACGATATCGTAAGTATTCAAACTTCGCTGCGCAAGGAAAGAGTCTGGATTAAATTCGAAGAGGCACTTGAGGTTGTTCTTGCTTCAATTTCTTCCTTAATTAATCGAGAAAATGCAAAAATCGTCGCTGAATTTCACGAATTAAAAGAAATTCGCTATATCCCTGAATATCTTGAAAGTATTTTACTAAATTTAATCACGAATGCGATCCGGTATAAACAACCGGGACGAAAACCGGTGATTTTTATTCAGACTTATACCGAACACGATAAGGAATATATTGAGGTAAGTGATAACGGTATGGGAATCGACCTGGAGGAATATGGGGAGAAGATGTTTGGCATGTACAAAACTTTTAACCAGAACAATCCGGAAGCAAAAGGAATCGGTTTATTCATAACAAAAAACCAGGTGGAAGCCCTGGGGGGAAATATTTCAGTGAGTAGTACGGTAGAAATCGGCACTACTTTTAAAATTAAATTCTAGATCTATTTGAAATGGGGCAAAAAGTAGAACTGGCGTGTATCATTGATGACGATAAGATATACGTAAACCTGGTCAAGAAAATTATCGAAATCAAAAAGCTTTCTGAGAACCTTCTTATCTACAAAAATGGTAAGGAAGCTTTAGATTACTTCACCGGTATCATGGAAAATGCTACCGACGAAGATAAACTTCCCGATATTATTTTCCTGGATTTAAATATGCCCGTAATGGACGGGTGGGAATTCCTTAATGAATTTATCAAGGTCAAGAACAATCTCAATAAAAAGATCACTTTATACGTCGTGAGCTCGTCTATAGATCCTCGCGACCTGGAAAGGGCAAAATCTTTCAATCTGGTGACCGATTATCTTATCAAGCCCATAGAGCTTAAAAAATTCGAAAAGATCTTCGACCGAACCGCGGCTTAAGCTTCGGTTTCTTTCTCTTTATGCTTCGGAAATGCTTTCTTGTTAAAAATAAGCAGCATCGCCACACCCACACTTATCGCAGAATCGGCAATATTGAAAACTGGTTCAAAAAATGTAAAATATTTTCCGCCCCATAAAGGGATCCATGTTGGCAGATAACCTTTCCACAAAGGAAAATAAAGCATATCCACCACCTTTCCGTGGAAAATAGTGCCATAGCCTCCCCCTTCCGGTAAAAAGCTAGCTACATGACCATAACTGTCGGTAAAAAGTACGCCATAGAAGACCGAATCAATTATATTTCCAAAAGCGCCAGCGAAAATAAGGGCGATGGATAATATAAGGATCCTTGAACCACCTTTTCTGGAAGAATCCCACAACCAGTAACCAATTCCCAGGATCGCGAAAAGACGAAAAAGCGTCAATAGAAGTTTGCCGTGCTCACCCGGAATTTTTGTTCCCCAGGCCATACCTTCATTTTCAACGAAAAGTATCCTGAACCAATCGAAGACCTCTACTTCTTCTCCTAACGCAAAGTGTGTTTTAATATATATTTTGACGATCTGGTCAATAAGAAGTACCAGAACGATAAGGATTCCTGCTTTTTTCAGAGACATTGATTCAGTTTTGTTGAAACGGCTCAAAAATACTAATATTATTTAGTTTTTGACCACCTTAATATTACCGTCTATACTGGTAAGTTTTAAGGGAGCCCGTCCGGGGAGAAAATCGGGAACCTGCACATTGCCGTGACGTGAACTTGCCTCGATAATGCCCTTTTTTGTTCCTACAAGAATATCCCCTTTATAAGTATTGATCTCTGCAGCTCCCGAAAAATCCAGAAGATGACAATACCCCTGTTTTAAATTGGCATAAACGGCCTTAAAATTTCCTTCGGCTATGAGCGAGGCGATATTTGAGGTTACACTGAGCTCAAGACCTTTGGGAATTTCCAATTCTATCTCCAGTGAAAAAACCTTATGTGCGCTGAGCTTATCATAACCACCGGTGAGCATCTCGGGGTATTCGCTGCTAAGTACAAGCTCACCGCCTTCCACTTTGGAACGAAGCAGGATATTATCGAAATATTCTCCTTCGGAATGTGTTTTAATCGAAATTTGAGAAACCGCTGCGGTCTTAACCGTCACCAGAAATACCTCATCGCTGTCAATGCGAATGCTTTGGATGTTAGAAGCATCGATTTTTTCCTGTGTATTCCTTTGAGCCATCAGAAATTGGCAAATTATTAAAAAAGATAAAAGAAGGAATCTCTTCATGAAGGTTTCAAACAAAGCGCCCTTACCAGGCTGGTAAGGGCGCTAATTTCTACAATAATTTATTTTAACGCTGCATATTCTTGGCCTCGATGCTCAAAGTCGCATGAGGAACCAGCTTCAGCCTTTCTTTTGCAATAAGCTTGCCAGTCACACGGCAAACACCATAGGTTTTGTTTTCAATACGCATCAGCGCATTTTTTAGGTCGCGAATGAATTTTTCCTGACGTATCGCCAGTTGAGAATTCGCTTCCTTACTCATGGTCTCACTGCCTTCCTCGAATGCCTTAAATGTAGGAGAAGTATCATCAGTACCATTATTCCCATCATTTTTGTAGGCCATCTGATAGATCTCAAGTTGTTCCTGGGCCTTTGCAATCTTTTGTTTGATCAGGGCTTTAAATTCCGCCAGATCGGCATCACTGTAACGTTCTTTAACTTCTGTTGACATGGCTTAGTGTTTTTTAATAAACAATCTGGTGGTAATATCATCAAACTCAATATCGGCCCCATCATCTACCACCTCTGCAAATTCGAGCTTTGCAGTTAATGTTTCGTTCTTAATATAGGTTATATTCTCGTTCACGGCATCC
>CAVUJP010000016.1:97500-217652 GCA_963741865.1 uncultured Flavobacteriaceae bacterium | reverse complement strand
GACTCACGAACAACTCAAGGATCTGGAAAAGGAACTTTGGGAAAGCTGCCGATGAACTTAGAGCAAATTCAAAACTTACCGCTGCCGAATATAAAGAACCGCTTCTAGGACTGGTTTTACTGCGTTTTGCTCAGAACCGATATGAAGAAGCAAAAATACTACATTGAGAAATCCCTTCCGGTTAATCCCAGTACAGGAGATAAAAGGGAAGCCAACAAAACCGATTATTTGGCTGCAGGAGCTATCATGCTTCCTGAAAAAGCACAATATGATTACCTGGCCAACCTACCCGGTGGTGAAGATATTGCAGAAGCGGTAAATAATGCCATGAAGCTCATTGAAGCTGAATATCCTGATCTTGTGGGTATCCTCCCCAAGAATTACCAGGAACTGGAACCAAACCTGCTTCGTTCCCTGATTCGAGTATTTAATAAAGATGCGGTAAAAAAAGCCTCTGGAGATGTTTTTGGAAGGATCTATGAATTCTTCCTGATGAAATTCTCCATGCAGGGTGCCGGTGCGCAGGAAGGCGGTGAATTCTTTACTCCTCCCTCCCTGGTAAACCTCATTGTGAATTTTATTCAACCTGATCACGGGATTATTCACGACCCGGCCTGTGGCTCGGGAGGTATGTTTGTGCAATCGGCTCATTTCATTAAAAGTCATTCGAACCAGAAGTGTGAATGAAGCGATCACTGTTTACGGAACCGAATATAAAACCAACACCACCAAGCTGGCCAAAATGAACCTTGCCATTCATGGAATTGAAGGGAAGATCATTAACAGCAACAGTTTCTACAGCGATCCTCATCAACCTGTTTGAGAAATGTGATTTCGTGATGGCCAATCCGCCTTTTAATGTGGATAAGATAGATGCCAAGAATAAGTTTCTTGCTGAAGATAAACGGCTTGCCTTTTGGACCACCATTAACCGGAAAAGGAACTATCTCTAACGGAAATTACCTGTGGATGCAGTATTTCCATAGCTATTTAAATCATAACGGACGGGCAGGTTTTGTTATGGCTTCTTCGGCTACAGATGCCGGACATGCCGAAAAACGTATTCGGGAACAACTGGTGGAAACCGGAGATGTTGACTGCATCGTCGCCATTGGAAACAATTTTTTTTATACCCGCTCCCTCCCCTGCCATTTATGGTTTTTTGATAAAGGCAAGAAAAAGGAAAATAAGGATAAGATCCTGATGATCGATGCCCGCAATGTGTACCGAAAAGTGACCAGTACAGTCAATGATTTTAGTGAGGACCAGATGGAAGGTTTAACGGCTATTATTGAAATGTATCGGGGAAACAAACCGGAACTTTCAGTGAAAACAATAAATGGTTTAAAGAACATTTCCCTACCGGTCTTATGAAGATGTGGAAGGCCTGTGCAAAATGTGGATCTGGAAGAAGTAAGAGAGCAGGATTATAGTCTGACTCCCGGGCGATATGTGGGAGTAAGTATTGAGATTGATCATGACTTCGATTACAAGGGACGAATTTCAGAAATCAATACTGAATTGGCTCAGCTGAATGAAGAGGCAAACGGATTGATGAATCAAATTCAATCAGTTTTGTAATGATAAAGAACTGGAGGCCAGTTAAATTAAGAGAGGTTGTATCAATCATATAAAACACAATACCGTTGAAGGTAACTATCCGCACCCGAAATTAGATATTTGGAAATTTCCTCTGTTGATCTGGAATAGTTGCATTATAATAATATCGTTTCTTGGAATGAAGCACCTTCCCGTGCGAAATAGGTTGGCTGAAATAAACGACTACTATTATAGCAACTGTGATAGACCAAGTAACACGAACATTTGCTTATTTAAAAAATTTGCCCTGAAAATACAGTTATCTGCAACAGGATTATGCAGTAGTACATTCCTGAAAAAAGTATAGATTCTAGATTTTTATATTATTTACTTTCTCAAGAACCGATCGTTTATCAAGTTACTTCAGGTTTCTATCGGTGAAAGGCGCAAATTATCCTGCTGTAAGTGCAGATGATATTTTAGATGCTAAAATTTTGCCTTACCTCATTTAAAAATATCAAAAAAAATTGCTTCCATTCTTTCGGCTTATGATGACCTGATCGAAAACAATTTAAAGCGTATCAAGCTGCTGGAGGAAAAAGCCCAGCTAACCTACGAAGAATGGTTTGTTCGCATGAAATTCCCGGGGCATGAGTCGGTCGCGATCGATAAAGAAACCGGTTTGCCGGAGGGGTGGGAAAGGAAAAAGATCGGAGATATTATTGAAGTTGGACGAGGGAGTTCTCCTCGACCAATTTCTAACGATGAATATTTTATCGAAGGAAACATACCTTGGTTAAAAATTGCGGACGCAACTGCTTCTGATATTTTAATTTACGATACGAAGCAAAAAGTAAATGAATATGGGGCCTCATTCAGTAGAAAATTACCAAAAGGATCCATTGTAGTCGCAGCTAGTGGAACATTAGGTTTTCCTATGATCTTGGGAGTTGAAGCTTGCATTCATGATGGTTGGTTATATTTCAAGGGGGTCGAAGAGGATTTGAAAGAATACTTCTATTTCAGTTTTATAGGTTTAAAGAAATATTTTGAAAGCATTTCATATGGTGCTGCTATTCAAAATATTAACACTGGAATAGTTCGACAATCACCGTTTATACTTCCAACGGATAGGATTAAAATGCGGTTTAAAGAAATTGCTTCTGATATATTTAATACAATTTCAAATTTTCAAAAACAAAACCAACTTCTAAAAGAAGCCCGGGATATTTTATTGCCAAGATTAATGACGGGGATGATTGATGTGGAGAATCTGGACCTGGAAGAAATTAAAGAGCAGCCTTTGAGAATGGTTGCGGAGGAGAAATCTAATCACATTTAAATAATAGAATTTATGAATTATTGGCACATGATGGTGCACCCCAGTGATCAGGATAGTGTTAGTCCTAAAGAAGTTAAAACTATTTTAGAAGATCATGGAGTTATTGGAATGGGTGATTCATGGGATAATGACCGTGGGCAACCGACAGGTTTAAAAATGAAATGAAAATTGGGGATATTGTATTAGTCCGAAGTAAAGGTCCTTTAGCTTTAGTTAAAGTTGATGGTAAATGTGACAGAAATTTAAACAGCGATATATGGTTTAGTATTAAACGAGACGTAGAGGTTCTATCGCTTGAAGGTTCAAAATTTAAAGAATCTTATAAGAAAAAAGGAGGAGATTGGACTGAAGGAATGTATATGCCAACCACTCTAGAGACTGCGAATAATTCAGAATTCATTAAATACTGGTATAGAAGTATAAAGCATAAAAATATTATGGCAACTTGTAAACTTTCAGATAAGAGAAAACAAGATATTATTTCTCTTTGGAATAATTATAAAAATAGATTGAATAAATCAGAAATTGATGGAATTAGAGAGGAAATTGATCTCCTTAAAAAGGGTTGGGAGGTTTATAGAGAAAAACTTATCAATGAATCTTTAAAACTAGAGGATTATACAAATCAGGAAAGAGAATAAACATGATATGCCTGGAAGGTACTTATGTAATTTTCTCGAAAGAACTACAAAGACTGTTTTGGCTCTTCAAAACCTCCTGGTTCCGCTCATGGATTTGAAGTGAAACTTAATAATGATAATTCTACTTATTATGTACAGGATTTAGAATAATGAATGCTCTGTAGATGAGGCAAATGAATATTATCGAGCAAAAAATAAAACCTTTATTTTGTAAAATAGCTAGAGAAAGAGATCCTCTTGGTAGCAATTTCTTTGCTGGAAAATTCAAATTATAGGGCAAAGCAAATATTGAGAAAATTAGCTGTTTTGGATCATTCAGGTGAATTTCTGTACATTTATAATGATACTATTGATATTCTTCATGATGAATTCCTTGAGTCCAATGAGATTCTAATCTTGGAAAAAATTATGAATTGAGGCAATTACTAAATGAGATTTTGGAATTGATAAATCTGATGAAGTAGAATCAGTTTTGTTGTCGTGGTTCATGTGGCAATATGCAATGCAAAGAGTATTGTTGATGACGGATTCTCCAAATGTAATTTTCTATGGACCTCCAGGAACTGGTAAAACATATACTGTAAAAAACAATCTGGAATTTGTATGCCAGGGAGATCAAACGCGATATAAGATTTTACAATTTCATCCTTCATTTACTTACGAAGATTTTATTGAGGGAATAAAACCCAAAGGAGTTGTTAATGGTAATATTAAGTTTGAACTGGTAAATGGAATATTTAAGAATTCTGTATAGATGCAATAAAAGACCAGAATGAGGATTTTTACTTTGTAGTTGATGAAATTAACCGGGCAAATTTATCTACTGTTTTTGGAGAAACATTAATGTGTTTAGAAAGATAATTATCGACATGATCCTGAAAATCGATAATTGTTCAAACCTTGTAAAAACCCAATATTCTACTCTAATAGAAGATTTAATTACTGGAGGGGGATCCAAGGATTTAGCCTATGATTATAATGATGTCAATGGCGTTAGATTTGGAGTTCCAAGAATGTATTTTTTATCGGTATGATGAATGATGTGGATAAAAGTATTGATACTTTTGATTTAGCCTTACGCAGGCGTTTTAAATGGATACGAAAAGATTGTAATTATGATGTGATTCAGGAGGAAGTAAAAAATAAAAAAGGTAAGATTTTGAAAATATAGATTCCTATTCGAAAGCTTGTAAGAAATTAAATAGTTATATATCGGAAGAATTGGGATTGGGTAAATCCTATGAATTTGGTCATTCCTTTTTTATGAAAATTGAAGACCTTTCTAAAAAAAGTATCAATTACAAGAAACAAACATTGAGGATTTATTCAATTTATATTTACGCCCCACATTAAAGGAATATCTAAGAGCATTATTTCCAGAAAAAGATCTGGATTCGAAACTTAGATATCGCCTTAGGAAGATTTAAAGCAGCACTTTAAGGACTATTTATTATGGAATATCAGTATACCTAATAATCATAATTATTTTGAAGAGAAACCATTAATTGAATCAAATTTAAAGGGAAAATTTGGATCGAAGTCTCAAAAGAGAAAGTATTGTGACTTATTCACTTCGGTTTTGAATTAAATACCGGGAATGCTAGAATTAAAAAGCTTAAAATCGTTGGATTTAAAGATTCCTATGATAAAATAGAAGATGAAAAAAGTTTAATTCTAAAGCTATATTCCAAAGAAAATGATCAGGCCGAGAAAAGATATTATGTGCAAACTGGTTTGTTTTCTGGAGTAGTTTTTCATAAAGAATGCAGATTTAATATTACTACCCGGTATGGGGATGTTTTTCTTCGGCGGATGCTGAATTATGTAAATGATATTTATGTTGATACTGAAAAATATAAAGCCTCCAAAAAAGAAGATTTCAATGAATTTCAATTTATTCTCGCTTATTTATTTATTCAAACCTTAGAGAAAGCATCTGTTCTAGGCTTACCCAAGGAATATCAAAATGTAACTGAAAGAAGTCATAAGGTTAGAGGAAGAGTAGATATAAATGCTTACCTGAAACATGATATGCCTTTTAGAGGGAAACTTACTTCAAGTTACAGAACTCAAAAATATATTCAGGAAATCATTGATGTTCTCTATTTGGCATTACTTAAACTAGAAAAAACTTTTGGAAAAGATATTAATGATAAAATATTTGGAGTAAAACAGTTACTTAAACGAGAATATTCAGGAATATATGTCAATCAGGAAACTTTACTGAAGGCTAAAAATCATCGTGTCCTATCCAATCCTCTATTTGCATCTTTCAAAAAAGTTTTAGAATATGCTGAGATAATTTTACTTGATTATGAATTGACTCCAGATGAAATGAAAGGATAACAAGCTCGAGACTACAGGTTTTTTATTTGATATTTCCCAATTATTTGAACTTTATCTGGAGAAATTACTGACTAAACGTTTTTCTGATTGGGAGGTGAAAGGACAGGAAGAACTTAAGCTTTATACAGATCAATTTTATAGCAGGAAAATGTTTCCTGATCTTGTTCTAAAACATAAATATTCTGATAAGATGATAGTTTTCGATGCTAAGTTTAAATGTATGAGAATGGAAAGAAAGCCTAGTAGTAAATTTCAGATCTAGATAGAAATGATTTTTACCAGATCCATACGTATATGCAATACTTATCAACCTGATTTAATTTTTGGGGGATTGTTATATCCTTTATCTGAGACAACTGGATTGTGAAAATACTCATTCAGAATAATTTGTTTGGTAATATAAACCATGCAAATAATAAATTTATTGTAGATGGTATTTATGTAAATGAAGAAGATGAGTATGAAAGAAATTCTAGGAATCAGAAAAGAGATTTCTTGGATAGAATTGAGGGTTTAATTGAGGAAAGCTTAGAAAACAAGAAATTAGGTTTAAAAGCAGTATAACATGAGCTACGAATACTCGGAAGATGCTTTAATAGAACAGGCTACCCAGGATACCCTGGAAGATTTAGGCTGGACCGTTACGACCGCCTGGAGAAATGAAACTTTAGGTAAAGAAGGTCTTCTGGGTAGGGAAGATAAGACCGAGATCATTTTAAAGGGTAAACTGGAAGCAGCTCTTAAAAAACTTAATCCCGGTTTGCCTCAGCAGGCTTATGACCAGGCCATTGAAATCATAGATCAGCGTGAAGCAGACAAGAAACTTGCCAGGATCAATAAGGAAAAATATGATCTTTTTAAAAATGGAGTTCCGGTTTCTTTTACCAACGAAAAGAATGAAGTTGAAAAGAAGAAATTAAAAGTTTTCGATTTTAGAGATTATTCTAATAATGATTTTCTGGCGGTAAGACAATTTGAGGTTTTTGGCCAGCATTATAATCGCAGGCCTGATGTCATTGGGTTTGTAAATGGGATTCCGCTCATATTTATAGAACTTAAAGCTCATCATACAGATCTTCGTCATGCTTATGATGATAATTTAAAGGATTATAAAGAAGCTATTCCTGAGCTCTTCCATTCCAATGCTTTTATCATTCTGAGTAATGGAACAGATTCAAAGGTTGGAACTATTACCAGTCCTTATAAGTACTTTCTGGACTGGAAAAGAATTGAAGAGGAGGAAGAAGGAGTAGTTAGTTTAGATACCATGCTGAAGGGAACCTGTGCGCCTCATAGGTTTATGGACATTTTTGAGAATTTTCTTCTGTACGATAATGCTGGTGGAGAAGTAGCTAAATTAATGGCCAAGAACCACCAGTACCTTGGTGTAAATAAGGTAATGGAAAACGCCAGGAATATAGATGACCTTAAAGGTAAACTAGGGGTTTTCTGGCACACACAGGGAAGTGGTAAGTCTTATTCGATGGTGTTTCTTAGTGAAAAAATCCATCGGAAATTCGGAGGTTCTTATACCTTTTTGATCGTACTGGATAGAACCGAACTCCAAAACCAGATCTATGATACTTTCTCAGGAGTGGGTGCGGTAAACAATAAAAATGTCATTGCGGGGAATAAGAAAGGCATGACCGGGCGGGAACATTTAAGGGAACTGCTTGCGGAAAACCACAAATATGTCTTCACTTTAATTCATAAATTTTCCATTGATCCAAAAGAGGAATTAGAATATCCATTGATCACTGAGCGAAAGAATATTATTGTAATTTCTGATGAAGCCCATAGAACCCAGGCGGGAACTTATGCTAGGAATATGCGATATCATGGGATTCCTAATGCCTCATATCTTGGCTTTACCGGTACGCCCATCATAAAGGAGGAGGAAGAGATCACAAAGAACATTTTCGGAGATTATGTTTCGATTTATGATTTTAAAAGGGCCATCGAAGATGAAGCAACTCTCCCGCTGCTTTATCTGAATAGAGGGAGAGAAACTAAACATTGACAATCCTGAGTTGGATGAACAGATGGCTGAAGTTTTTGAAAATGAAGATCTTGATGAGGATCAGAAACTGAAACTTGAATATCTTTTCAAGAAAGATTATCCTGTTTTGACAGCTGAGCCGAGATTGAGAACCATAGCTAAAGATCTTGTATGGCATTTTAATGAAAGGGGATATCAGGGAAAAGCCATGTTTGTAGCATTAGATAAGCCCACGGCGGTGAGAATGTACGACTATGTAACAGAATATTGGCCGGAATATCTTTTAGAGCTCGAGAAGAGGATTCAAGATTGTGAGGACATTCAGGAAGAGCGTGAACTGAGAAGGAAATATCAGAAGAGTAAAAGAAACTGAGACTTGCGTGGTAGTAAGTGGGGAGCAAAATGAGATCGATAAATTCCGAAAATTAGGTTTGGATATTTTCCCCCATAGACAGAAAATGGTGGAGCGCAATCTTGAAAAGGAATTTAAAGATCCCGAAAATCCTTTCCGTTTGGCAATTGTTTGTGCGATGTGGATTACAGGTTTTGATGCGCAATGTGTTTCCACTGTATATCTGGACAAACCGATTAAAGGGCCATACCCTGATGCAAACCATCGCCAGGGCCAATAGGGTATATGACGATGAAAAAGAGAATGGTCTTATAGTAGATTACGGGAATGTTTACAAGCAATTAGAGAAAGCTTATTCTGTTTATGGAGAAGGAGGAAAGTCTCAGTCTGGAGGAGGTGAGAAAGGTCCTGAAAAGCCGGTAGAATTACTTGAAGAGCAGGAAGGAGAATTAAAGGAAGCCATAAATGAAACTGAAAAATACCTGAAGGAGTTAGGTTTCAATTTATCCAGTATGCTCGATGTTAAACCGATGGAGAAAATCGGGCTGATTAACCAGGCTACTGAAAAAATAAATTTAAATGAAAAATCCAGAGCTTCTTTTGAAGTAATGGCAAGGAATGTTTTTAGAAAATATAAATCATTATTCCCTGATGATGTGGTTAGACCGTACATCAAAAAATTTAATGCGTTAGACGCTCTTTATTCGTCCTTGAATCAGAAAGTAAAATCTGCTGATGTAACGGAGATCATAAAGGAACTACAGTCTATTGTAAGTGGTAGTATCTTAGTTCAGAATAATGGAATGGCTAAAGATGAAGAAGTTTATGTTGATCTATCCAGCCTGGATTTTGATAAGTTGAAAATGGCATTTTCAAAGTCAAAAAAGAAGAATACTATTGTTTTTAGTTTACAGGAGGCGGTTGAAAAGAAGGTGCAGGAAATGATTCAGGATAATCCTATGAGGTTGAAATTTTATGATCGCTATAAAGAGATCATAGATGAATACAACAGAGGGAAGAATTATGAAGATACAATAAAGGCTTTTGAGAGGCTGAACGAGTTTATCCGTGATCTCGATTTTGAGGATAAAAGGGCAATGCGGGAAAGTATTGACCAAGACACGCTGGCAATTTTTGACCTCTTAAAGGAAGGCAAATCTTTAAATGATAAGGATTTGAAAGCCATCAAAAAAATCGCAGTAGAAACTTTAGCAATACTTAAGAAAGAAAAGTTGAAGATTGATAGATGGAGGGAAAGCAGGATGGTTCGGTCACAGGTCAAAACTATTATCTACGAGAAGCTATTATGGCTACCTCAGGAATCATATACTGATGCTGAGGTGGGTCAGAAAGCAGCTGATGTATATCAGCATATTTTCACCATGAATAAAAGACAATCTATTAATTATTAACCTACTATTTTGAAAAAATGAGTAAATTTTTAACCGGCGACGAACTGGAAAATGTTGTGTATGACATAATTTGGGATGCAGAAAAAACCTTGCTAATTGTTTCCCCTTTCATAAAACTGGATGATTATTTTAAAGATCTTTTTAAAAAGCATATCGATGATCATAATCTACGAATAATCTTAGTTTTTGGTAAAAATGAAAAAAAGGTAAATAGAAGTTTAAGTAACGAAGATTTCGATTTCTTCAAACAGTTTCCCAATGTAAGTATTGTTTATGTACCACACTTACATGCGAAATATTATGGAAATGAAAAGAAGGGGGTAATTACCTCCATAAATCTATATGATTATTCATTTAAATATAATATTGAGTTTGGAGTTTTTTCAGAACAAAATCTATTAAATAAATTTAAAACTTCAGCTGATATAGAAGCATGGCACGAATGCATGGAAATGGCTCATAATAATGAGGTGGTATATGTAAAGAGACCAGCTTATCGAAGTAAAAAGGGATTAATCAACTTTGGAAAGGAATATGTGAAATCAGAAGTTCTTTTCGATTCTACTGATAAATTTTACGGTTCGGGTAAATCAAATCTTGATTCAGATAAAAGGTTGGATGATTTTGAGGATGAAATTGACTTGGATCTTATAAATGAGGTAAGGCCTGAAAGAATTTGGGAAGAGGAAAAGGTTAATACAAAAAGTCGAAAGGAGTTTTCACAAGATAAATGGAACGAAGTTGTTGCAAAACTTAATGAAAATAATTACGACGAACCTCAAAAAGGATTTTGTATAAGGACAGGAGAGAAAATCGAATTTAATCCTGAGAAACCAATGTCTAATAAAGCTTTTAAAATGTGGAGTAAATATGGCGATAAAGATTATCAGGAAAAATATTGCCATTATTCCGGTGAACCATCCAACGGTGAGACAACTTTTGCTAAACCAATTTTGAGAAAGAATTGGAAGAAGGCAATGAAAAATTAAGTCATGTCCCAACGCCTCCTCACCAAATCACGCTTTAAACAGGCTTTGGAATGTCCTAACAAGCTCTACTATACCAAAAAGGAAGAGTATGCCAACAGCAAGCTGGAAGATCCTTTTTTGGAAGCTTTGGCCCAGGGAGGATTTCAGGTGGAGGAACTGGCGCGACTGCATTATCCCGAGGGAATTTTGATCGAAAACAACGACTGGAATTATGACCTTCTGGCAGAGCAAACAGAAGAACTGCTGCAACGGGAGAACGTGGTGATCTTTGAAGCGGCTTTTAAATATGAGAACCTGTTCATCCGAACCGATATTCTGGTGAAGAAGGGAAATGAAATTCAGCTGATCGAAGTTAAGGCGAAATCCTTTGATCCGGAAGATGAAAACCTACTGGTCGGAAAGCGCGGCGGACTCAGTCAGCGGCTGGAAACCGTATTTGTTTGATGTGGCTTTTCAGCGGTATGTGATCCAAAAATGTCATCCCGAGTGGAAGATCAAATCTTACCTCATGCTGGCCGACAAGTCAAAGGAGTCACCGGTTGAGGGGCTTAATCAGCTTTTCAGGATTAGTAAAACAGCCGGCAACCGCACCGGAATTACCAAAATAGTGAACAGCCTGGAAGAAATTGGCGGAAGCGTTTTGGGCAAATTAACGTAGATGACATTCTGGAGGAAATAGAAGCCGGAAAGCACCTGTGCTATGAAAATCTGAATCTGGAACAAAGCATCAAAGACTTTTCAGAACATTATGCAGCCGGATAAACTTTTTAATTCCCCTGTCTCCTACTCCAACTGTAAAGGCTGTGAATTCACAGCCACAGAAGAGGAACTGGCGGCAGGAAAGAAGTCGGGCTTCAGGGAATGCTGGAGCAATCAGCGGGGTGGGACTGAGGATGATTTTGCAAAAGCAAATACCTTTGGGATCTGGAATTTCAGGAGAGGAAACAGGCTTTTTGAAGAGGGAAAGATCTTTCTTGATGATCTTATGAAGATGATATTGGCCTAAGACCCGAAGCCGGAAAGATCTCTGCTTCAGAGCGGCAATGGATACAGGTGGAGAAAACCAGGACCGGAGATAGGGAGCCTTACATATTAAAAGAAGAGCTAAAGCAGGAAATGAGCAGCTGGAAATTTCCGCTCAACTTCATCGACTTTGAAACCATGCCACTGCCCTGCCCTTTAATAAAGGTCGGCGGCCATATGAGCAGGTGGCTTTTCAGTTCTCGCATCATACCGTAGACGAAAATGGAAGCATAAAACATGAAAGTGAATACATCGACTTTGAGCCGGGGAATTTCCCGAACTTTCAATTCGTGCGGGAGTTAAAAAAAGCGTACTCAAAAACAACGGCAGCATCTTCAAATATGCCGCTCATGAAAATACGATCTTAAATGCCATTTTTCAGCAGTTAAAGGAATGCAGAACCCGATAAAGAGGAACTAAAGGATTTTATTAAATCCATTACCAGTGCTACTAAATGATAGCGTCGAAGAATGGGAAGGGGACAGAGATATGATCGATCTCTGCGAGGTAGTGAAGAATTATTATTACGATCCGCATATGGGTGGCTCTAATTCCATTAAAACTGTTCTTCCCGCAGCTTTGAATTCTTCAAAATATCTTCAGCAGAAATATTCAAAGCCGCTCGGGAGATCGGCCTGAGCTCCAGGAATTTTACCGGGTCATTTGGCTTCAGGAAAAGGATGGTGAAATTCAAAGTCCGTATAAGACCCTCCCGGCTCTTTCGACGACTGGAACGAAGAGCAACTGGACGCGACGGTTTCAGGAATAGAAAATATCGCCGACGGAGGTGCCGCCCTTACCGCCTATGGCAAACTACAGTATACCGATATGCCCGAGGAAGAACGGCTGGCAATTAAACAATCCTTCTTAAATACTGTGAGCTGGATACCCTGGCGATGGTGATGATCTATGAGTATTTTAGGGAATTAATAGAATAAACGTCATTGGCTTGTCGGGTTAGAGTGTTCATTAGCCAAAAGATCAGCTATGAAAAAACTATTATGGCTTGACGACCTGCGTAATCCTCATGATAAAGGTATTGACTGGCTGGAGTATAGTCCCATTGGAAAAGAGGTGGAAGTTGTTTGGGTAAAAAATGCTTCGGAATTTAAGAACTGGATCCTGGAAAATGGTTTGCCCGATGCTATTTGTTTTGATCATGACCTGGGTGATGATTCACCTAGCGGTTATGAATGTGCAAAATGGCTGGTAGAGTACTGCCTGGATAACAAATTCAAACCTCCCTTATGGGCTTGCCAGAGTGCAAATCCGGTTGGGAGGGAGAATATAAACTGTCTTTTAACCAGCTTCATCAAACAACATAAAAAGTGATCATTTAAACCCCATCGCTTTCCATTCCGGTTCTTTCATCTGTTGTTCTTCCTTAAAATTATAGATCTCTGCCAATGTTAAAGGAGTAGATGTAGTTTCGTTTACACCTTCTTTTCTTAATAGCTGGTTTGCTTTTTCAGCTTCCAGAGCTTTGAATTCATGGCTGCTTTTCAACCGGCCTTTTCTTTTTAATGCCGGATCGATATTTTTAAGTTTTGTATTAAAAGTAGCGATAATCTGGATGCCCAGTGATTCACCGATGATCCCATCAGTCATATTGAGGATCATGGCCAGGTTGGAATTCCGTTTATGATCGCGGGATACAATTAGTTCTTCGGCATCTTCAATTACCAGAATAGAATTGGAATTTGAAATAAGATAACGGGTCATATAAACATTATCCAGGTTCTGCGCCAGTTGTCCTGGAAGAAAGATCACTTTCTTTTTAAGGACTCCGCATAAGTAACGAATGTAAGTGCTTTTACCAGTACCCGGAGCTCCATAAAGAAGGTGTAAACCGCTTTTATTGTCTTCATTCAGGGTGCCCAGCATATTATGGTGAAAGGTCGAGAAGTCATCATTATATAACTGATCTAATTCTATCGCAGGTTTTTTAAAATCTATCTTTCTGTTTTGAAAGTCCCCCTGATGCATGGTAATGAGATTGATTTGGGCTAAATCTGGTTTTTCCTTTTTGAACTTTTTCCCAAAGTCTTCGATTTTTTTGGTGACATTCGATTCTGAATAACAGAATATCTTCATATATGAAAAGTCAATTTCTATTAGAATTTCTTTTGGAAGGATAAAAATGTGATTCCCAATATCATCTTTATTCGATTTATCGATTTCATAGTGGTGAGCAATAATTTCTTTTTTAAATGCTTTACAAAATTGCTTTATCAATTTATCATAATCCAGATCTTCATATACTATGCAGCTGGGGATTTTCTCAAAGTAACTTAAATATATCTGAATGGGACCATTATATACATAGCCATTCAAAAGTGAATAATCTTTTAGTTTTGGTTTTTTCACGATAAATGTTTCAGTTAATAAACCGCCGAGTAGAAGACAAATTTACCTTACCCTACATAGGAAAATTTTCTATTTCCTCAGCGGTTATGTTTGTTTTCAAATGTATTTTGACCCTGCGTCAGGAGCTGTCGTCTAATATTGTTCCAAGGAATTTTTTAGCTGATTCTTTATTTGCTGCTGAAGAGATTTCGGAGCTACTACTTTTACCTGGTCTCCGTAGGAAAGAATCTCCATTTTAAAATCGTAGGTTGGCCTGATAAAGTATCGGTACCTGAATTCTTTTTCGTTCTCTTCGATTAATTCCTGGCTGGAGTGCAGTGGAAGGGAATCGACATACCTGCCTTCCCGGGGAGTGAAAGAAAGTATGATCTCTAAGGGCTCTTCATGGGTCCCGTTTATGATTCCAAAACTGTCTTTAAATTCTTTTTCAACATCATATTCAATAGGACTGAACTTTTCTTTGGTGAGTGAAAGAGCTTCAATGCGGTCGAGTGAAAAATTCTTTATGATGCCGTCTTTTTCATCTTCAGCAATAAGATACCATCTGTTTCTTGCTTCTTTAAGGGAAATAGGATGAACCCTTCTTTTACTGGTAGAGCATCCCAGAATTTCTGGTAATCAAATTCCACCACCCAGGTATTCTGAACGGCATAAAGCAGTCCGGCCATATGTTTTGTGCCCAGCGCCTTTCTTTGTTCAAAGAACATACTATTGCCCATTCCTTTGGAGAGACGAATGGCATTGAGGAGATCGTAATTCTCCCGTAATCGCTGGGTACTTTCATCTTCCACATCTTCTTTGATGTAATATAAATTTCGGCTCTTATCTGAAGTGATCTCAATGCCATAAATGGAAGCGATGTCAAGAATATCCCTCTGGAAGGTCCTTTGAGAGGTGAGTAATTTTTCTTCTACCGAATCGGGGTCGATGGCGATCTCATCCTGAAGTTCCTCAAAACCCATAGGTTTTTTCTGAAGCAGAGAAATGATCTTAAAATGGCGTTTTATGGTTTGGCGTACAGACATAATTATAAGATTAATAACAAAGTTTACTAAAGAACTCTTCTGTTTCTTCCCTAAATAATTCCAGGGGAATACGGTGTTCCAGTTGCGGATACAATTTGATGTACACTTCAGCTTCTTTAGAATACTTCCCCAGGAATTTGAGAGTTTCGGTGGGATCTACTATTTTATCTTTTCTGCCCAGAATAATGGTTTTGGGAGCTAATCCTTTAGTGTGAGTATTCTGAAATGAAAGGGGCATATGTTTTATTAGTGGAGGATTAAATAGTAAAGAAGGCCGACCTATATTCTCTGATATGATAAAAGCATTCAATCCGCCCATACTACTCCCGATGATCACATTGAATTCGGTATCAGGAAAATTCTTTAAAATTTCCACAGGCTGGATGTGCCGGATTTCATAATCGATATCCGGAGCAAAGACATTGCCGTACTGTTCGAGTACTTTTCTTTTTTCGGGATTGAGTTTACTTTTTAATCCGTGGAGGTATAAGATATTCATTCTGTTAATTTAGAAGTTCAGGACAAATAAAACAAGGTACAGCGACAAAATATGTCGGTTTAATTGTAAGTGTTTTTCATGAAAAAAGGCAAAAGTATCTATTTTTCATGTCTTGTTATTATTTTTCACGTTATATTTGTAATTGAAATTCATAAAATATTCTCATGAATCATAGTTTTTCACGAAAATTAACCAGTTTTCATGGTCGTAATCTACCTGAAAGAGGTTATCTAGTAGGATATGCTTCTCTAATTCAATTATTAGAAGACCAGTTCAAAGTCACTGTGCCACTACCCGATATATTAGCCATGGCAACTGAAAAACACCAACGCTATGACCTGGGTTCATGGAAAGTTTTTACAATAAGACACAAACCGGATGATAACATTAAAAGTCATTTGGTATTTGCTTTAAAATATGAGGCTTTGGATCTTTATTTTCTGAAGAAATTCTTTGAATTATTAGGGAAAGGTATAGTTCTGAAAATGCTGAAGGAAGAACCAACAAGCCAATATACCCGAAGGTTATGGTTTTTATACGAATGGTTATTAGCCGAAAAGCTTGATGTACCCGATTTAGATAGAGGTTCTTATGTAGAAATAGTAGATGATTCCATTCAATTTACCGGTCCGTCAGTAAATTCAACCCGGCACAGAGTAAGGAATAATTTGCCGGGGACTCCTGGTTTTTGTCCTATGATCCGAAAAACTGAAAAACTAATAAATTATATCCAAAAGGATCTGTCTAAACTTATTGAAAAAGGTTTAAGGCAAAAGGATAAGAACCTGATAAAAAGAACAGCGGCTTTCTTATTGCTGAAAGATTCCAAAGCATCTTTCGCAATTGAAGGCGAATACCCGCCTAATCTACGAGCACGAAATTGGGGTAAAGCCATAGGGCAATCGGGTAAAACACCCCTGAGCATTGAGGAAATTGAACGTTTACAGGATATCGTAATTGGAAGTAAGAAGCTTAAAAATATGGGTATAAGGAAGGAGGAAGGGTTTATAGGTGAACATGACAGGGAATCTTTTACACCACTACCAGATCATATATCGGCTAGGGCTGCAGATTTGCCTTCGCTTTTGGAGGGATTACTCGAAACCAACAGCCTTTTGCAAAATTCTGCTTATGATCCTGTTATGGCGGCAGCAACTATAGCCTATGGTTTCGTTTTTATCCATCCGCTTTCAGATGGTAATGGAAGGATCCATAGGTACTTTATTCATCATATACTTACAAGAATGGGGTATACTAAACGGGGAATGATGTTTCCTGTGTCTTCAGCAATTCTAGATCGAATTGATGAATATCAGGATATTTTAGAGCATTTTTCGAATCCGCGAGTTGATTTAATTGAATGGAAGGAAACCCCAGATCATAATGTGGAAATATTGAATGATACTAAAGATATCTATCGGTATTTTGATTTAACCCGGCAGGCTGAATTTCTATATGAATGTGTAGAAGATACCATTGAGAAAATTATACCTGCCGAATTGGACTATCTTGAGAAATATGATCGAATAACTAGGTTTATTAATGATCATACTAGTTTGCCTGATACAAAAGTTGATTTACTAATTAAATTTCTGAATCAAAACGATGGAAAATTATCAAAGAGGAAAAGAGAGAAGCATTTTGGAGAATTAGCGGATCAGGAAATTAATATTCTGGAAAAAAGTTTTGAGGAAATATTTATGGATAATTGACATGCTTTAAAAAATGCCAAAAGTTAAATTCTCAACATAAATAATTCTCTATATAAAGTGTGTTGTTAAAACTAAGGGAGGGGAAGAGCAAGAGGGTAACACGCTTCGCATGTTACGGCATACTTAAACCCCTTAGTTTCCAGGGTTTTACGGTTTTGTGTTTTTTAAATAAATGCACTTTTTTCGTGAAAAACCTTGGAAAGCCCTATAAACAGGTAAATTTTTCACGGAAAAATGAAAATTTTTCAATTCCATAACTACAGAAAGTGGTTTTTAAATTAGCACGTGAAAAGCTAATAATTTTAATCTTTTTATGAAAAAACCTTCTCATCCTAGTAAAACCGGGAATTTTTTTATGAAAAAATGGGTTTTTAGATACTTACTAGATGAATTAGGTGGAGTAAGATGTATAAGCCGCTTACCACATTTGCCTCCATTTCGCATCCGCTTTATTCCGGCAAAAGAGGTGCGCTAAGTAATCTTGGATCCAAACCTCACAAGTTCGGATTGCATCCGCTTTGAAACTTCAAAATAAATTTTTCGTTTGCTTTTAGATCGCCTTCCTTTTTTTAGCCAAAGGAATAGATTCAGAATCGACGGACTGCATAAAGCCGGTAACAACCTTTTTATAAGTCCTTGATTCGATTCTGAATCTACAGTAATATTTGGCTAAAAAAGGGAATGCGAAGGCACTAAAAGAAGTAAATGAAATTTCGGCAATTATATTTTCAGTTCACTTTATTATTCTAAAAAAGGAAAAGCTCAGGATAAAAAAAGTAAATGAATCAAGTTTTTTTAATTATGTATGTGATAAGAAGGTTCTAGTCGTGAATGAAATTATATGCAATTGCAACGATTATGCTAAATAACTAGGGAAATACTTTTGAAATCACATTGTGGTGTGATTTTCTAGGTTATTTTAAAAATTGAAAAACAAAAATTAACTAAATTTCACATTAAAATGTGGAATTTAATGTATTTTTGATCTGCTTATTAAATTTGTAATTAGATATCACAGTATAGTGTGGATTAGGAAGGTAAATTGAAGTACTTATGGCAGCGATAGAACAGATTGGTCAAATGATTCAGCAAAGGCGTGATCATTTGCGCATCACCCAGAAACAATTAGCTGAAATTGCTGATATCGGGATCAATACTTTATATAAGATCGAGACCGGGCAGGCTAATCCTACGCTGGAATCCTTACAAAGGATAACGGATATTCTTGGAATGGAAATTACACTGCAGGTTAAAAAAGTATAAGTTTTAAATGAGACAGGCCAGGATATTCTATAAAGGGAAAGAAGCAGGAACTTTAGAACAGCATGATGATGGAAGCTTCACCTTCCGGTATCTGGACGCTTGGTTGGCTGATCCGGGAAATCCCTCAATAAGTCTTACCCTGCCACGATCTCAAACGGAATATCACGCCGACTATCTATTCCCTTTTTTTTACAATATGCTTCCGGAAGGAACCAACCGGCAAACTGTATGTAAAATTAATCGGTTGGATTCGGATGATTACTTTGGAATCCTTATAACTACTGCGCATCATGATACGGTGGGTGCTGTTACTGTCAGAAAAATAAAGAGCTAAAATGAAGATAGATTACTGCCCCGGGACATTAGCTGAAGGTTATAATACTTATAGCAGGACCTGCTTAAGTCGCGTATTTGAAGGTCGTAAAGTTTCTCATGTGCTACCCTATGACGCGCCAAACACAAACCGACGAACCGATGAACTCTTTGAAGCGAATCAAGAACGGATCTCCATATCTGGAGTACAGGAAAAATTCTCTGTACTCCTGGAAAAAAATAAGCTTCGTCTTATCAAAGAAGGGGAGCAGGGAACCTATATCCTGAAACCGATTCCCCGTGCCGGAAAAAAACGGGATCAAATGCCCGCCAATGAGCATTTGACCATGCAGATGGCCCGCCAGGTTTATAATATTGAAACTGCCGAAAATGCGCTCATTTTCTTTAAAAATGAAGCTCCCGCATATATTACCAAACGTTTTGATGTAAATCCTGACGGCTCGAAGAAAGCGAAAGAGGATTTTGCAAGCCTTGCCGGCAAAACTCCTCAGACTCATGGCGAACATTATAAATATGGAGGAAATTATCTGGAATTATTTCAGTTGATGAAAAAATTTCTTCCGGCGTATCGTATAGAAACGCCAAAATTATTTAAGCTGCTGGTGTTTAATTATTTGTTTTCAAATGGGGACGCCCATCTTAAAAATTTTGCCATCCTGGAAACACCCTTGGGAGATCATCGGTTAAGCCCGGCCTATGATTTACTCAACACACATATCCATGTAGATGATAGTCCCTTTGCCCTGGAGGAAGGGCTTCTTCCCAAAAGTAGGTCACAGACGACCGTTGCCGGCCAGTTCAAAACCCTGGCAGAACAGGTGGACCTAAAGTCGAAGCAATTCGATCAGATTATGACATCAATGATGGAGAATTCGGAAGATGTTAGCCGATTGACTCAGGCATCATTTCTGGAGGAATCCACAAAGAGAAATTATCTACAGGATTATCAATATCGTTTAAAGCAACTACAAAAATTACAAGTATAATCGCTTCCCACATTTGCCTTCATGTCGCATCCGTTTTATTCCGGCAAAAGAGGTGCGCTGAGTAATCTTAGATCAAAACCTCACAAGTTCGGATTGCATCCGCTTTGAAACTTCAACATTCATTTTTCCTCGTGCCTTAAAATTGTCTTCCTTCTTTTAGCCAAAGGAATAGATTCAGAATCGACGGACTGCATAAATCCGGTGGTCACCTTTTTATAAGTCCTTTATTCGATTCTGAATCTAAAGTTATGTTTGGCTAAAAAAGGGAATGCGAAGGCACTACAAGAAGTAAATGGATCTTCGACCCTTTATTTTCAGTTCCTTTTATTTTTCTAAAAAAGGAGAATGCTCAGGATAAAGAAAGTAAATGGATCAAGTTTTCATTGAAGTTTATGTTTAGTTCACCAGGAATAGAAATAATCCTAAAATAGTTATCCTTTTTCTTTATTTCTATTAGAGCACCTAAAACAAGGAAGTGAATTTATTTTGAAAAGTATGTATGCCATATAATTTGGAAAAGGTACTAGAGTTTTCTAATGAGATATTCAGCATAGCGTAACCCTGAAACTAATGTGTTGTTTCGGTTCTTCGCTTTTTTCCTGAAAATCTCTAAAGTTTCTTTCTCAATCTTTCTTCCATTGACCAGAACCATTTGTATATTTTGTAGGGCTCTGAGGTCCTTGAGCGGATTTCCTTCCATAAGAATAAGATTTGCATCTTTGCCTACTTCTATGCTTCCGGTGTTTTTTAAGAATGTATGTGTTTTAGAGGGATTTATGGTAGCGGTTTTAAGGACCTCATAATTACTCAAGCCGGCAGATTTATAAAGTTCCAATTCTTTATGAATGGAAAAACCCGGGATGGTAATTCCAATTCCCGCATCTGTTCCGCAGACAAGACCCCCACCTTCTTTTGATAATTTTCGGATTGCCAAAAGATGAAAATTATGTTGATCCCATATTGTCCTGGAAATTGCCGGATTGTTCAACATCTCTGTACGCCATCTTTCATACTGGGCCTTACTGTCTACCCTCCTTATCAAAGGGTTCATATAATCTAATTCTTTGCGTGACAAAATATCAGCTTCTTCAAGCAAACTATAAATATTATGATATACCACCAGGGTGGGGCATAAAGCTATATTTGAATTGGCGGCATACAGGTCTGCTATTTCATCAAGTTTCAGGGTGTCTAATTTATACCTTAGGGGTTGCTGGACAATATCCTCAGCATGTTCGATGGTCCTGACGGGATCTCTGAAATGTTGGGCATACGAAATCTTTTCGCTGGGATGTGCAACTATATCTAGATGCTGTTTGCGGCTTTCATCTATAATAGCATCGAAAATTTCCGGGGTAAGGCCATTGTAGGTTTTAATGAAATCGTATCCTTTGGCTTTACAATCTGCTACTCTTTGCCGACCTTCTTCCGGAGTGAAAATCTGGAGATTGTCATCCCCGATAAATTCAGGACCTGTCAACTTGGGTCCTGAAGTGTAAAAATTTGGAGCCAGAATTTTATTGTTCTGAATATCCTTCTTCATCCGAAGGTGCATAGGCTGTCCCCAGAGATTGCGAACGGTGGTTACCCCATTCATAAGATAAAGCCCAAGTTCATATCTGTCCCATAAATGAACGTGCATATCAGTAAGGCCAGGCATCAGGAATTTACCCGATCCGTCAATATAATCAAGACCGGAGTCCTCTAAATTATCACCAATACTTTTAATCTTTCCGTTGATGATTTTTACATCCTGTTTAAACAAAATAGTATCAGATGTCATTGGAACGACATTGACATTTTTAATCAGATAACTGTTAATTTCTGCGCCGGGATTTTTTTCAATCTCTAAATAAGAAGTATTCCGATTATCTATAATGACTGCGGTCACCAGGATAAGAATAATCAGAGCAACAATTCCTAAGAGGACAAAAGCGAATTTTTTTAAAATTTTCATACCAGGATATTTGTAATAAGTGAGCATTATATAACTGGTCGGAGTTGTATTGGTTTTTCTATGAAAAATCCTTCAATTTTTAATGTCATTAGAATTTATAATAACAACATTCCCCCTTTTGTGCCCTTTTTCAATATATCGATGGGCATCTGGAAGTTGTTCCAGTGGAAATATACGGTCGATCACCGTTTGAAGTTTTCCCGCTTTGTAGATGCCAACCAGTTCCTTTAATAGCTCCCGAAGATTATCATCACTCTTCGTTCCCGTCGCTTGAAAAATCGCTTTTTTCTTTTGGATAAAGCAGTCTTCAACATATCTCCCAGAAGAGATATTGTTAAGACCGGAGACATATAGATCCCTTTTTCGGAAAGGATCTTTTTGCAGTTTTTGAAAGATGTTTTTCCAACCGTATCAAAAATTACATCATAAGTTTCACCGGATTTGGTGAAGTCTTCCTGGTTATAATCTATGAGCTTTTCAGCCCCGAGGGATTTTACCAACGTGAAATTTTTAGCACTGCATACTGCTGAGACAGGGCAATCCATGTACCTGGCGATTTGGACTGCGGAAGTGCCGAGCGCTCCTGAAGCTCCATTGATCAAGATCCTTTGACCAGGTTCTGTTTTCGCAATCTCTTGAAGAAAATTCAAAGAAGTAAGATGACCATCCCCGAAACTCGCTGCTTCTGTGAAATCCATAGAATCGGGCATCTTTAAAATTACTGCGTTTTCAGAAATAGCCAGATATTCGGCATTAGCGCCAAATCCTAAGGTAGTTTCCCCAAATACACGTTCCCCGGCGCTGAACTTTGTTACTTTCGAACCAACCTGCTCCACGGTGCCACTAAAGCCAGTGCCGGGAATGGGATGTTTTGGCTTCCTCAATCCCAGGAATAACCGGCCAAAATAAGGCTTTCCCTGGCGCATTAAAGTGTCTGCAGTTGTGGCGGAGGAAATTTTTATTCTCACCAGCACTTCATTAGGTTTAGGCTTCGGCTTTTTCACCTCTTGCAGTTGAAGCACATCTGGTGAGCCATATCCCTTGCTACTATTGCTTTCATTTTATTATTATTCATGGGTTTCCTGTTATTGATAAATGAAAAATCTTCATCGGGACCTGTGCTTGTTGATCCCTAATTTTTACAAGGCTTATGTATATGAAAAGTGGGCGGCTACGAAGCGCTTTCCTGTCACATTACACCAAAGTTGAAGCGGGCTAAAATCGTTTAATCTACTGTCTCACCAATTTTTATTATAAATTGTTATGGGCAGTTTTTGATTTACCATCCAAAAGCAACAATTTGATTATTTTCATTGAACTGTAGATCAAAACACGGGGTTAAATCGACAACTTTCCCATCTTTCGATTCCAAAACAATATCGTAGCTCATATCTCCATATTCCAAAACGTGTTTCAATTTGTAGCCTGAAAATTCATTTTGCATATCTTCAACCCACATTTTGAATCTCCGTTCTCTTTCTTTACCAGCGACATGTTCATTGATGAAATCATCAATGTTCTCATCATCGGTCAAAATTAGTTCTACAAACTGATGTATGATTTCAAGTTGTTTGTTTGTAATATCGGTACTGCCATGTTTTATACTTATCATTTTGGGTACAACGGGTGTGTAGTCTTCCTTAAAAAGTAATTGTTCTAATTCCCACGCAACAATTTGAGTGTCGTATCTTAATTCATTGGTCATATATACGATGACAGTGTTTTCTTCTGGCAGTTGTATGAAATCTGCATAAAAAACACCATTTGAGCCGTTGTGTGCTATAATTTTTGTATTCCTGTCACTATTCATTATTGTCCATCCGTATGCATAGTATGATTCTCCTGATTCATTTTCTTTTACGTGGGGAAAAGTGAGTTGTTCAAATGATTTTTTAGAAATAATTTTATTTTCTTTTAAAGCAATGTACCATTTATACAAATCAGAAGGATTGGAAAGTATTCCCCCATTTCCTTTTAAATGCCATGATATTTGATTTGAATCTGCCTGCCATTTTAAGAGGTGGGTTCCCCAATCTTCCCCGCATTTATAACCGTGGGCAATTTGAGTGATATCCCATTTTGGGGAAAGATAACCGGTATGTTTCATACCTGCTTTTTGAAAAAGATTTTCCTGCAAATAGCTTTCGTAATCTGTTTGCGTAACTTTTTCAATTATCATAGCCAAAATACTGTAACCTACATTGGAATAACTAAATTTTTTTCCCGGTTCAAAATCCAATGGTGAATTGTAAACTTCACTTAAAAACTTCTCTTTTGAGATAGGAACGAAATCCACTCCGTAACCCAAATTGCCCACTATTCCTGATGTGTGTGTCAGTAATTGATGAATGGTAATATTTTGTTTGTCCTTCGGCACATCTTCAAAAAATTTGTAAATAGAATCGTTAACCGATAATTTATCTTCTTCCTGTAATTTTAGAATAGCGGTTGCCGTAAACTGCTTTGTTAACGAACCCGTTGTGAAAATGGTTTCTTCCGTTACCGGAAGTTTCTCAGTTTTGTATCTTAGTCCAACACCCCCGGAGTAAAGTATTTCCCCATCTTTGGCGACCAGTATGCTTGCAGAAAGTCCATTTTTATTACACTCGTCCATATAGGATTTAAGTCTGTTTTCCAGAGAGTTCTCTATGCCGATTGTGTTGGTTTTGTTTTGGCCAGAAACACAAAGCGTTAGCATTATTACTATTATTGAAATGTATCTTTTCATGGTCTGTTATACTGTTTAAATTGCCCATGACTTCTTTATAGTTTGTTTTCTTTTTCCTGAGCCTTAATTTTCCTTTTCAGAATTTTTACGATCCTACTATAAAAGACCTCTGATAAATTCCAGTTGTATCCATCAAAATTGGTAGTGTTCGTAAATTGAATGACCACTGTATCGATATCCTTATGGTATTTGGCGATACTCTGGTAGCCGGGAAGTAATCCTGTATGTTGGTATTTGTATATGGAGGAATAAATTTCCTGCTCCTTTTTAGTTAATAAGGAACCATCATTTAAAGCTCTTAGAAATATACCCACGTCTTCTGCTGTCGCCACCATAGAACCATAATCGGTAGTTTTAATATCTTCCTCTACGCCCACGTAATAGCCGCTCATCAATTCGTCCATATTTATATCATGAATGGAACCGAAGGTGTTTTTTAGACCCAGAGGCTTTAGAATTTTCTTTTTCATGTATTGAAATTTGTTACCCGTCACCTTCTCGATAAGTTCGGAGATCAATAAGTAATTGGTATTTGAATATTCATAATCTTCACCTGGTTCAAAATCAGCCGGTAAGTCAAGCACACGTTCGAGTGCTTCTTTGCTGTTTTTTGGCGGGTCGATCCAAAAATTCGGGGTGTCTGTTAGGTTAGGAATACCGCTTCGGTGCTGCACCATCATCCTTAAAGTGATCTTATCGGCATTTTCAATTCTCCCCTTAAGTTCCGGAAAGTAATCTGCAAGCGTTTTATCTAAAGAGAGACGGTTTTCACTTACCAGTTTGGTAATTGCAACGGCATGATATAATTTTCCAATACTGGCTATTTTGAATAGCGAATGAGGATCGGCAGGTATTTTGTTTTCCCTGTTTTTCCAGCCCGCGGCATAAAAAGCAGGCTCTTTTCCTCCCTGATCTACGTAAACGATAATCCCGTCAAATCCATAATCCACTGCCTCATTTACTTGCTCCTGAACGGTATCCGGGAGCGGCATTATCCATGCCTTAACAACTATCCATGGTACAAAGTATAAAGAGCCTATGCTGGCAAGAATAAATATTATTCTGAGTATCCGTTTTATTTTTTGTTTTTTTTTGTTCATTTTCCTATCGTGTAAAACTAGTGCTTGATTCTTTTAAATTGAAGAATAGAAATATTAAAGGAAACTAATCTTCGATTAATACATCAATTTCTTTGATGATTCCATTACCTACGTTCTTTAGTTTTTTGTACTGATTAACTATTGATCCGAATTGAAAAGCTGCTAAACCAATCACATTTCGGTAGGAAGGAGAGGCGGTATATTCCGCAAAATCTTCATAATATTCAGATGGTTGGGTGGCCCTGATATTTAGGGAATCAGGTGGTAGAAAGGCAGTAGCGAGAATTAAAGTTCTATCAAACTGGGTAGAAAGATAGTTTTCCTGACCATTTACATAGAGATTATAACTACTTTCATTTTGCGTAATATCATCTACTATTCTGTAGTAGTTGGTCAAGAGCGAATCAAGCCGGGTATTATTAATTTTACCGAAGTATTTCGAGTTTTTAAGAGCTTCATATCCACCGGTATTTGGTTTAAAATAGTAATCCATGAAGGCACTACCGCAAGACATAAGTAGAAAAAGGTTCTGTTCTTTTGTTTTATCCAGTATACTTCGCCTCGCCTTTATGCACTGCAGTCCTACATTAGTTCTGTAAATGCTTAAGCTATCAAGCCATTGAATATCTTTTAAGGTATGTGATTTGATTTTTCCTAAATATTCT
Organism: uncultured Flavobacteriaceae bacterium; assembly: GCA_963741865.1. Taxonomy (GTDB): domain Bacteria; phylum Bacteroidota; class Bacteroidia; order Flavobacteriales; family Flavobacteriaceae; genus Christiangramia. Next base: position 191,374 of record CAVUJP010000016.1, on the reverse strand, counting down.
TTCAGGGCTTTATCATCATTTCTGGCCTGGTTCCAATTGTTGATCTGCAGGGCAATCAAAATACCAATAACAACCAGTACTATCTCACCAATTGCATATTTAAGGTTCCTGCCTCTCTTGCTTTTAGTAATTTCTGTTAGTCTTATTTTTCTAAATATCCTACTCATGTTGTATACGACTAAAGATCTGTTTTGAATATCATGTATGGCTTTATTTACCTTTTTACCTCAATATACGAGTTAACTATCTTATATTGAGTCATGTATATTCTAAATTTATAAGATCTCAATTATTTAGCATCTGAGTCAATTTTCCAGATTAACTAGGTTGAACAGGTTTCGATAACTGTTCTGCTTTTTTCTCTTCATTTTGATACTTCCATTTAAGACCAAATAGTGGCCTCAAGATGCTTATCCTCCTGATAATAAATTCATAGATCAGAAAACATCCGATACCTGTGAAGGCAACAATAGCCACAAATTTTAATAAGACCGGCATTTCAAGCGGCAGGATGATCATGGCCCCGGCATACAACACGAACATATGGATGATATATACAGGATAAGCTGCCTGACTCAAATAGGTTAATGTCTTTCCAGGCTTGTTGAGGTATTTGTATCCAAAACCGAATATGCTTAAGATCCAGCAATTAGATTCAACGGCCATAAGATATCCGGGGGCTTCCAAATTGAAAAGTGTCAGCCGAACAAGATAAAAGGCTACAGCTAAACCAAGATAAAGCCACTTCCATTTCAGGACGGTTTGCCAGAAGGTTTTCCCACTGTACACAAAAAGAAAACCGAAAAAGAAGGCCAGCAGCCCGAGGAAAAAGCCGTGCCAGGTCTCGGCATACATTTCAAAAACCTGGGGTTTTACAATAATAGTTTCCAGAACAAAAAAGACAGAGATTGAAAGGGGTCCCAGAGGATTGCCCATAAAGGAGGACAAAATTTCCATAAACCGGCCGTGCCATATTTTCTTCAGGTAAAAAAAGATTGGAAACAAGGTAAGAACGTAAGCGAAAATGTTTCCCAGGAACCATAAATGTCCCTGATGCGCATAATAGCCCAGAGGAAGATCATAATACTCCTGAAAAATCAGGAAATGTAAAGGCACTATGGCTATAATCCCAAAAATATAGGGCAGTAGGATTCGTTTGCTTCGCTCAAGTAGCAGTTCTTTCCAGTTGCGTTTTTGAATGGCGAAATAAACACCCATACCCGAAACAAAGAATAGTAAAGGAATGCGCCAAACGTTTAGAATGCTCATTAGTTTCCATAGTCCTTCCATACTTTCGTCGCTTCTAATAAAACCAAGGAACATGGCCCAGGGCTGAAAGATGATGGCGATGTGATAAATTAGAAGAAATCCTATCGCGATCACCCGAAGCCAGTCAATATCGTGTCTTCTTTGTGTTTTCATGATTAATTTGGTTTTAGGAAGATTACTGTAGCATCATGGCGATAACAGGTCGGTTCTTTTTGAGCTCTTCCATGTTCAGTTGTAAGCCTAGTGGCGCCATCTGTTGCTGAATCATTTCATAAACTGGTTTGACTTCTGAAAACGGACCCGCAACAGTTTCCCTTGGAGTCGCCCCGAAATTATTCCGAAGCGTTTTATCAGCTTTGGCATCTAGGAGCATTTGTACGATCTCCACCCGGCCAAAGAAGGCAGCAGTATGCAGGGGTGTCGATCCGTCATTATTTTTAATGGAAAGGTCGGCACCTGCATCTATTAATTCTTTGGCAATTTTTGTTTTACCAAATGCTGCCGCAGAATTTAAAGGTGTGGAACCGCTAAATTTGTCTTGTATATTGATATCACTTCCTGCTTCAATATGCTGTCTCACCACTTCAAGATTATTGGATAATACCGCAGCGTGAATGTCCATTTCAGGTTTCTCCACTACAATTAGTTCGGTTTGATTACCGCCCTTCTTGCTATTCTGGCTGCAGGCAGGAAATAAAACGGTTACCAGGATCAGGCTCATTAGTACTTTTATTGAATTCCTTTTAATTGTTTTCATAATTTTAATTTTTAGCGTTTTGATTATTAATTTTTGTTGATACAAAGATGAAACAGTGAGAGATGCAGGACGTAAAAGTCATGCTGCCGAAACCATAAAGTTTCAACCAGGCATAAAAATTATGACGCAGAAGTATAAATTATGATGCAAAGCGAAATATTTGGAAAGCTATAAGTGGAATTACACAGAGAAGAGGTTAGGTAATTTTTTCATAATTTCACCAGGATAAAGAACACTATGTCAACTGGTAAAATGGAAAAAGGAGACTTTCTAAATAAAGCGACCGCAGTTATCGTGGAAAATGCTTCTAACGACCGGTTTGGAGTGTCTGAACTGGCGGGAGAATTGAGCATGAGCCGTTCAAATTTGCTGAGAAAGATAAAGAAAGCTACCAGCCTTTCAGCAAGTCAGTTTATTCGCCAGGTTCGATTGGAAATCGCTATGGACATGCTGAAAGAGACTTCACTAAGCATTTCAGAGATCTCCTTTAAAGTTGGTTTTGGCAGTTCATCTTATTTTATCAAATGTTTCAGGGAGCAGTATGGTTATCCACCAGGTGAAGTTGGAAAACAGGAAGCGGAACCACAAGTGACGGAAAAGCCGGAGCCGGAAACCTTTGAGACTTCAGGCGAGAAGCCCCGAAAATATTCCAACCGGATTCTTGTTGGCACTTTATCGATATTAGTTATTTTAAGTATATCTGTTCTGTTTTTTTATAACCGCCCTTCCCAGAAGGTTCAGAATCTACAGAACCACCAGAATGTGAGGCCGGAAAAATCCATAGCAGTTTTACCATTCAAGAACGAGAGTAGTGATTCATCCAACCTGTACTTTGTTAATGGACTAATGGAGTCTACACTGAACAACCTGCAGAAAATAAAAGACCTAAGGGTGATCAGCCGGTCTTCGGTAGAAAAATACAGGAATACAACCAAGACTATTCCTGAAATAGCCGAAGAACTCAACGTGAACTACTTAGTAGAAGGCAGTGGACAAAAGGTGGGGGACCAGGTTTTATTAAATATTCAGTTGATAGATGCTTCTGGTGACCGGCATCTATGGGCAGAGCAGTATAATCGCAAAATTGTAGATATTTTTGCCATTCAAAATGAAGTGGCAGCCAAAATCGTGAATTCTGTAGAAGCGATAGTCACTCCCGCTGAACTCAGGCAAATTCAGAAGAAACCAACAGAAAATCTGCTGGCGTATGACTATTATCTTCAGGGACTTGGTCCTTTTTTATCCAGAACCCATGAAGGGCTGGAGCAGGCCATTGAATTATTCAAAATGGCTGTTGAAGAGGATCAGGAGTTTGGCCTGGCTTATGCTGATATTGCTATCTCCTATTACCTGCTCGAAATGTTTCAATCTGAGAAACAATACACCGAAGAAATTAATTCTTACTCAGACAAAGCACTGCTTTATGATTCAAAATCTGCCGAGAGTCTAACAGCGAAAGCTTTTTATTATATTCAGACGGAGGAATATCAATTAGCATTGCCGTATCTTGAAAAAGCGCTCGAGTACAATCCTAATTCCTCTCTGGCCATACAAATGCTTGCTGATTTCTATTTTCGGTTAAAACCGAATACTGAAAAATATCTGGAATATGCCTTAAAGGGGGTTCAGCTAAATGTGGCAGGCAATGATTCTGTTACAAAGAGCTATACCTATTTACAGCTGAGCAATGCCCTGGTGTCCTCTGGCTTTATAGATGAAGCGCAAAAATACATTGATTTGTCGCTGGATTATAATGCGGAAAATTATTATGCACCACATTTAAAGGCATTTATACTTTTTGCAAAAGATGGGGATGTGGAAAGGACCAGAAAACTGTTGATAAGGGAATGGAAGAAGGATACGAGCCGCCTAGATATTTTGCAGGATATCGCCAAAATGTATTACGTGGAAGAGGATTATGACAGCTCTTATTTCTATTTTAAGAAATTTGTCGATGCAAGAGAAAGAGGCGGCCTAAATATTTATCCCGAAGAAAATGTCAAGATCGGGATAGTCTATGAAAAGGTTGGCCGGAAAGAAGAAGCTGAAAAATTTTTCAAATCTTTCTCAGAATACACCGAAAATGATCAATCGGTTTACAGAAATGCAAACCTCGCAATGAAATACGCGCATGAAGGTAAAATCGAAGAAGCTATAGAGCAGCTTAAAATATTTTCCAGTGTCGAAAATTACCCTTATTGGTTTTTGTTGATTGGGGATGATCCATTGTTTAAACCTTTAAAAAGTCATCCGGACTTCGAAATAACCATGAAAAAGATCAAAGACCGGTTCTGGAAAAAACATGACAGAATGAGAGCATCGCTGGAGGAAGAAGGTTTAATTTAACTGATTCAGGTAGTCCTAGGGGGTTGAGGAAAGGTGGTTTCAAACTGGTTCACCACTTAACTCTAACTAGTTTTGTACTTGTTCATTTTTTGGAATAGTTGAAGAAGTCCGAATAGGGACAACATTTCATACGATCTTATGTAAAGAAGGGAATTTAAAATGCATTTTTCATGAGTTTTAAAACGAAGCATTATTAGCTAGCTTTTTTTAAAAGAATCCTTCTTTGCTTCTTTAGCATCCAGTTTTTCTCTCAGAGCCTTCATATCATCACTAATCTTCCGGTCTACAATCTTTGCATAGTGCTGGGTGGTTCGAAGATCCTGGTGCCCCAGCATTTTACTGACAGATTCTATGGGCACTCCATTAGTCAAGGTAATCGTAGTGGCAAAAGTATGCCGGGCCAGGTGAGTAGTAAGTGGCTTGGTAATCCCACATAGGGCCGCGATCTCTTTTAAAAAAGCATTTGATTTCTGGTTGCTTAGTACCGGTAATACATACTTCCCGTCTTTTACTTCCGGGTGATCTTTATAGCGATCTAAAATTTCTTCGGCGACGGGTAGAAGAGGGATGCTACTCAGGGATTTTGTCTTTGTTCTCTTAATCCGAATCCATTTACCACCATCTATACCTTTGGTAATATCGGCGCTGCTTAATTTTTTTACATCGGAATAGGCCAGTCCGGTATAACAGCTAAATACAAACATATCTCTTACGATTTTCAGGCGATCCAGGTAAAGATCTTTATCGATCAGTTTTTGCACTTCCTCTTCATTTAAATATTCCCGTTCCACCGTTTCAAACTGGACTTTGTAGTTATAGAATGGATCCCGGTCCATCCATTGGTTGGCCAGGGCAATGCGAATGATCTTTTTAAAATTATTGACATACTTCAAAGCGGAGTTATGGTTACACTCCCGTTGGGTCTTCAAAAAATACTCGAATTTTGAAATGAAGTGATGATTGATATCGTTCATCGGGTAATCTTCTGCTTTATATTCTTCCTTAAGAAACTGCTCCACATGATTATAACAGGTCCAGTAACGTTTTGCAGTGCTCTTAGAGATGCTTTTACCCGAAAGCCGATCCATTTGTTCGTTATGCTCTTTAAAGACTTCCAGGGTCATTTTAGGCTTCTGTTTATTTACGCCTTTAAATTCATCAAGTATAGCTTTTTGAAGAAACCGATTTTTTCTTCTCAATGACGTCTTGGTGGATATTCTTGATTCTATTCCTGAATTACATTGATATAATTATTCAATTCTATTGCTTCAGGACTTTTTCCGAGCATTTTTTCAGATTTCGAATCCATTTTCTTGGATCCACTTTTCGGCTAATACTCATAGTCAGAACGCTTATTATCTACGGATATTCGTAAGTAAATATCACTCTCGAAGATTTTTTACTTCTGCTTTTTCTAAGGTAAAAATTAAGTTGGTAATGAAGTGTCATATTTTTGGTCTTAAAATTGGCATTTAAAGTAGTAAAAAATGATATACGAAATAAAACTTTAATATTTTGTAAAGAATTGATAGTAAGGTGTTTTGGGTGGTTCTGGTGTACCAATTTTCTGTAGAAAAAATTGGTCACCGGATTGGTAACCAGAAATGTGCAATTATTTGATATTAAATGACCTTCTTAAAAATAAAAACCCCGTAAACCTGGGATTACGGGGTTTTTGATTGAGTTTGATACTCAAAAAGTGGAGTCGGAGGGGTTCGAACCCTCGTCCAAACAAGCAATTCAGCTGCCTTCTACACGCTTAGTTTTCGTTTGATTGTCGATGCAAGACCGGCCGAAAACCACCAATCTTACACGTATCCTCACTTAAGTTTCGCAACCGCATCAAGGCCCTGCGGTCACTATATTTACTTTATCGGTGCCCCTGTTGCGAATGCCGTAAATCAAGGCCTTCGCGGGACATCTTGGCTCCCGACCTTGTCGGGACTAAGTGTAACCTACTGTGATTCGGTTACGCAGCCAAGGCGTAGTTATTCTCGCCGTTTAAAAAAGTGTGAAATATGAGATTTACGAGCTATATCCCAGCGCTCGACGTGCTTACAACTCAATTAGACTCGCTGTCAAAACCAAGTCGACCCCATAAAATAAAGAACTTACCTCTATAATCGCATTTATTATGCCATTTTTAAGGGCGGCTGCACCTTCGCTCAGGCTTCGGTGCACCGGGCTCTTCGCTTCAATCTTTTTTGTCTGCTCCAGCCCTTCGCTTATCTCAGGAAAAACTCCGTCGGGAGCCAAAAAAGGATTTCCGCTGCGATCCCTGCCGCATAAATTTCAAAATTCCTAAACCCTCAGTTTAGCCAAAGGATCAAAAGAATTCCGCCCTGCTTTCTCCAAAGCGGCCAGCAAAGATACAGAATTTATGAAAATCTACCATAGCTTCAGGAATTCCTTCCTCATCTAAAGATTGGGAAAAAAGATCTGCCTCCCCAACAAGTTTTAATCAAAATAATTCTCCGATGGCTCTGCCTATGTGTTTCCAATTCACCTCTCCTTTGGAGAGATAAGAACTGCCAAAAAAGACTCCCGATTTTATCGGGATGGGTGAGGTAAAATTTTTAAATTTTCTATCTTTGAGACACTTCATAACTACACAAAACACAGACCAGTATATGATCAAATTTGCCCTTATCAAAGAGCGAAAAACTCCGCCCGACCGCCGCGTGGTCTTTAGTCCCGAAATGTTAAAAAGAACCAGGGAAAATTTTCCCGAAGCTCATTTCAAAATAGAATCTTCCAATATCCGCATCTTCAGCGATCAGCAGTATCGCGATGCGGGTTTTGAGGTTTCCGAGGATGTTTCCGATTGTGACGTGTTGCTGGGCGTAAAAGAAGTGCCCATTCCGGCGCTTATTCCTCATAAAAAATACTTTTTCTTCTCGCATACCATTAAAAAACAGCCTTATAACCGCGATTTGCTTCGGGAAATTTTAAAAAATGATATTGAGCTTTACGACCATGAAGTTATTATGAATGAAAAGGGCAGAAGGCTTATCGGTTTCGGGAGATATGCCGGCCTTGTTGGCACCTACAACGGCATGAGGGCGATCGGCTTGAAAGAAAAAATTTACAACTTACCAAAAGCCGAAAAGCTGCCCGACCTTAAGGCCATGCTGTCAGAATTGACGAAGATCAAAATTCCTGCTTATAAGATCGTATTGACGGGTAGCGGAAAAGTGGCACACGGAGCCCGGGAAATTCTTGATCATATGAAGATAAAAAAGGTTTCGGCCAATGATTTTCTAAAAAAGGAATATCATCAGCCCGTCTATACAAAAATCGATGTACTGGATTACGCTAAAAGAAAGGACGGCAGCCAGGGAGAAGTCAATGAATTTTTTCATCATCCCGAAAAGTATGAATCCGATTTCTTCAAATTTGCCACTGCCGCAGATATGTTTATCGCGGGGCATTTTTACGGCCAGGGCGCGCCGGTATTTTTTACCGCGGAAGATGCGAAAAAAGACAATTTCCGCATAAAATATGTCGCCGATATCTCCTGCGATATTGCCGGGCCAATTGCCAGCACCATCAGGCCATCTACCATAGCCGAGCCTTTATATGGTTATGACCCGCAGAGCGCATCAGAGGTGGATTTTCGTGAAAAAGATTCAATTTGCGTCATGGCGGTAGATAATTTGCCCTGTGAACTGCCGAAAGATGCCAGTGAAGGTTTTGGAGAGATGTTCCTGAATTCGGTGATCCCCGCATTTTTCAATGGAGATAAAGAGGGGATTCTGCAGCGCGCTCGGATGACCAAAGGCGGAAAACTTACCGAAGGCTTTAAATATTTAGAGGATTATGTTGACGGAGTATAAATTTATTCCGGCCAAATTCAATGAAAAGGCAGGTGAGTAGTCCCAGGAAATATGCCAGTAAGTCCCAGGCCGAAAAACTGCTGCCGAGGACGATCATTACTATTTTTGGTGGCTGATATTGCAGTACTCTCACGATGTTTATAAGCTGGAAGAATTCAACAGCGAACGAAAACAGCAGCACGAAAATCAAACCCCTGAAAATTGAAATTCCGGAGACTGCCATCAGGAAACAGTAGAGCAGGATCACCACCAGGAAATCGCCGAGATAGGGCCTGATGAAATCATCATTTATGAATCTGGCGATCAGGATCTCGATGACCAGCAGGAACAGGAATCCCAGGAAGTAAGCAGATTTTCGGTTTCTTTTCAGCTGGAACACGTATCAGGAATTGAAATTTTCCACATTCGTTTAAAATTAGGCAAATATTCGTCATTTTTCTAAATTCCGGCCTGGTCAAGCGATCTTATCTCTTCCTTATACTCGGAAGGAAGGAGGAGCGATTTTAAAATTCGATCGATCTTAAAACTTCTGCTGATTTTGTAAATCCCAATCAGCGGACTCAAAAATGAAATTCTTCTTAAGTTCAGTAATTTCCGAACATGATTAGGCACAACAAGGATCTGGGTTTCCAGAAGGAGCCGATATCTCAGCCAACCCAGATTTTTCCGATATTGACGGAAAAGGTCTTCAGTATATTCGCCGCAGTATAGATGCTGTTCAAGGTGAACTTTCCGCATTTTTAGAAAGCTTTGATAGTTTTCGGGCAGATCTTTCAATCCCATTCTTTTTCCAACGCGGAAGAAAACATCAATGACTTCCTCTTTTTCAGTGCTTTCAAGCCTGCGCTCAAGAATTTCAAAAGACCTGATGGAATAATCGATCAACATGAAAAGCACGTCCCGATAAGCCCAGTCTGGAATGCTTTTTCCGCGTTTTTCTTCCACCGCTGCATGAATGGCATTCATACTGTCGATGGCGCGAAGAGCAGCTTCTTTTTCGGAAAAAACTATTTTCCGGGCGTAGGCAACCGTGGAGAACAGGCGTCCCAAAGGATCCTGAGGCAGCCTGCCGGTGAAATAAAGCCAGTCCACCGCCTTGTTAAGCGCGAATTCTGCGGCCGCGCCGGCAAAAATGAAGAGTATAGTGTCGCTTTTTCCCCAGATCTCCCTGACGATAGAATTTTCAGTTACAAAAAAATCAGATTTCATGCTTCCTGGTGTAAATGCAATTAACTACCGGCAAAAGCTGTTCCGAAGATGCCCACCGCCAGTTCGGCCCAGATCAGAAAGAAAATGAACAGAATAAATCCCACAGCGAGAAGTCTTTTGAGGTTAGCCTGAAATTTTCTCAGGGCGAATTCCACACCGGTTGCGGTAAATAACAATAATGTTCCCATGATGAGGAAGTCTCTGGAATCCCAGTCTACTTCGCTGGTAAATTGCATGGCGATGAGAGGGATTAGCAGGAAACCCAGACTGACACCCAGGATAATAAAAAGTCTCTTGTTTTTCATAATTTTAAAATTTAATGGATTGATTAATATTTTATTTAAAACCGAACAAAAACGGGAACAGGAATACCACGATAAGGGCCCAGATAAAGTAAACCGGAAGGTATTTTACAATGATATTTCCCACTTCGCGGATACCGATTTTTTTTTGAACTGTCTGAAACAATCTGAAACTGACTAAAAGTAGATTTGTCAATATCAGAATATTGGCGCCAAGAACAGCAAGCCTGTTAGGGGTAATTCCCCATTCAGAAATACGGAAGAGAATAGCAGAAAGGGCAATTCCGTTTACGATGATCGTAACCAGCGATAACAGAAATAATATCCATTTGCCGGAAACTGCTTTTTCTTCTGAAGAAATTTCAGCTACCGAGAAGAAAATAAGCGCCATCACTCCAATTAGGAGAAGATTGAAGAGCAAAAGAAATTCCCTGTCATTATATGGGTCTTTTCCCGAATAAATGATCGCCCCCAGATAAATTATCAGCATGACCAAAACCAGTGGGCTGAATATTCTTGCAATTATGGGCGAAACTTTGTATACCAGCTGCGGATTGGTGTATGTTAGGAACGTGGCGACGATCGGTACTGCGGGTAAACCGAAGATGACAACGTAATTAAAATAGAATTCCTCGATCTGAAGTCCGATAAGATTAAACAGGCCAATAGTGATTCCGGTCATGAGGATGCAGGCAAGGATAAGTATTGCCATAATCACCAGTAAATCGCCATTGAATCGAAGAAATTCCAGCCGTTTTCTAAAATTTTTAAATTCATTCCCAACAAATGAAGCGCCAAAAACAACCCATAACAGCAAAGGCAAATGAATGCAGGCGAGGAGAAGCGTATCGCTTTGCGGATTATCTGGAAGAAAATTGATGTAGGCCAGGCAAACTATGGTGATTACGGTGATGATACCTGTTTTAAGAAAGGAGAGTTTATTTCTCCAAACAAAGAAGGCGATTAAAAACGGAAACACAATAAAACTGATATTCCGAGGATAAAAGAATTCTTTATCGATGGCTAAAATAGCCGGCAATTTGGCAAGCAATCCCGCGATTGTAGCGGCAACAATTACGAACACTAATTCATTTCGACTACCCCAGGAAATATCATTCGATTCGTAATTAAGCCTTTCATACCAGAATTTGGCAACCCGATTATCTTTAAGCTGTGGATAAATTTCACTGAATTCACTTTTAAAATCAGCTTTGTTAGTCCGGTATAACTTTTCCAGGATTGCCGGATTTTCAATATTCAAAAGAATTTTATCTTTCATAATTCCATTTTTTTAGTTTGTTCAATTCATTAAAAGAACTTTGAAATACAAAGTACATGCATAAAAAAAATTATTTTTTAGAGTTGTTGTTGATATTTATGTCTTTTGCCAATAGTTTTTCAAGCGCGTCCAGGTGTTCCCGGAAAGCCTTTTTTCCTTTATCAGTTGCCAGATAACGCGTATTTGGTTTACGGTCTATAAATGACTTTTCCACTTTGATATATTTCTGTTTTTCCAAAGCTTTGATATGGCTGGCGATATTTCCATCGGTCACACCAAGCAGTTCTTTTAATGAGGTAAAGTCGGCATAGTCATTTACCATAAGTACGCTCATAATTCCCAGCCTGACACGATGATCAAAAGCTTTATTTATATCATTGAGGATATTCTTCATTTTTCCGCTTTCCCTTCATATTTATTGTGCATCCAAATTCCGTAAATAATATGAAAGAGTCCAAATCCCACAGCCCAAAAATACAGACCGAAATAGGGAAACTGAGTAGCAACAAGTCCCAATAAAAGATTGGCGTAGCCAAGGCCTTTAAGATCGTCAAAGGTATATTTGCTGGCGTGAATAAGGGCTAATCCATAAAAAATAAGCTGGGAAGGAGCTATAAGCCAGAGGAGATCATACTGCAAAAGCACCAGGCAAAAAATACCTCCGGCGGCAAGAGGAGCAAAAAAATTGATCACCAGTCGCCTGCTCGTGCTGTCCCATATCTTCTGATTATTCTTTCTCGCTTTTCTTGTGGTGAGAACTATGGCCGTGGAAACTGCAAGAAAAAGAACCACTATGGCAATTCCTATAATCTGAAGAAGCAGGCTGTCATCCTGAGCTGTAGTTTCATAATTGGTGGCATTCTTGTTAGCTCCAAGAAGAAGTTTAACGATGATGGAGCCGATGATCGCGTAACAGCCGGCAAATACCCCGGAGATTCCGCTTAAAGAAATAAACCTGGAGGAACGGTTCATCATTTGTTTTATCTCACTGAGATCCTGGAGATACTTTTCTTTTTCCATTTTAAAGTACTTTGAAAAACAAAGTAAATGAAAATTTCTTTTACTAACGGGATTTTGCAAGAAAATTTTCCCTGCTTTCTTCAGATATTCCGATCTTTAAGAAAAATTCCAAACTATGAAATTTCGCATTTTATCATTTCTTTTCCTATTTATGGCTTTAAGTTCACAGAGTCAGGAATTAAAGCTGATGACTTACAATATCAAGTATGCCAATGAGAATGACGGCGAGAACAGCTGGTCTAACAGAAAGGATTTCATCACCAATCAGCTTAAATTTTATGAGCCTGATATCTTTGGCGTGCAGGAAGCGCTTTTAAAACAGCTTGAATATTTTACCGAAAAACTGGAAGGCTATGATTATGTAGGTGTTGGCCGTGAGGATGGAAAAGAAGGAGGGGAGTTCAGTGCGATCCTTTATAAAACCGATAAGTTTAAGGTACTGGAAAACGGAACTTTCTGGTTATCTGAAACCCCCGAAAAAGTTTCCACCGGCTGGGATGCTGCTTTACCAAGAATTTGCACCTACGCGCTTTTTGAGGAGAAAGAAACAGGAGATAAATTCTGGTTTTTCAATACACATTTTGATCACATCGGGGAGTTGGCCCGAAAGAACAGTGCAAAGCTGATCCTTCAGAAGATTTCTGAAATTAATACAAAAAACCTGCCGCTGCTGCTTACCGGTGATTTTAACCTGGAACCTGAAACCGAACCCATTCAGCTTATAAAAAACAGGCTTCATGATTCAAAAGAAGCCGCTGAAATTGTCAGTTTTGGTTCCGAAGGTACCTTCAATGGCTATAATTATGACGAGTCTGATCGCCGCCGCATTGACTATATTTTCGTAAATGATCAGGTGGAAATTGAAAAATACGGGGTGCTTACCGATTCTAAAGAAAAGCGCTTCCCTTCTGATCATTTCGCGGTGATGGTGATTGCCGAATTGGAATAAAAAACAACCTCCCAGGTCCTCGATAGCTATACGGGATCAAAACCTGGGAGGTTTGCTAAAATTATTTGTTCATGACTTTAAGCCTGTGGCTGTTTATCCTGCTGGGTAAGCTCGATCATATAGCCAATTTCTTTGATCATTTGTGCGTTATTTCCGGCATAGCCAATTATTTTAAATTTGATGTTGCCATCAGGCCCTATAACGACTTTGGTGGGAATGCCCTTAATTCCGTAGGCATCAGCCGCAGCATAAGTGTTTGAATCTTCACCTTTTGTGGCGTCGATCAGTACATGAAAAGGGTAATTGTGTTCGGCGATGAAATTCGCCACATCTTCTTTACGTGTAGGCTGATTTTCAAAGGTATCTACAAAGAAGAATTTCACATCGGGATCATCCTGGTATTTCTCTACCGCCATTTTCATTCCGGGAAAAGAAGCCTTACAGGGGCCGCACCAGGTTGCCCAGAAATCAAGGATTACGGTCTTTCCGCGAAGATCGGCCAGGGCGACTTCCCTGCCCTCAAGATCTTTCAGTGTGAAAGCGGGGGCTTCTTCATTGGTCATTTCTCTTTTCAGCGTTTTCATCGTTTTATCTTTAGACGCTTTTTCGATTGACGCAAAATATTCTTCATAGCCTTCCATGGAGCCTTTGTTCTTTTTATAGGCAGTTTCCAGGTACTGCTTCATCATATCGGCGGCACGGTTTTCCTTTAAAAACTCTGAAGCTTTCTCCTGAGCTTTTTCATATTTTTCGGCTTCCAGTAAAAACTGAACATAACGCGTATTCACATCGGCACTGGAGTTTTCTCCAACGGCTTTTTCCTGGGCAGCCAACGCCTCATCAATGTCTCCCTGCTTATACTTGATAAACGCATAGGTGTCGCGATACATGCTGAAGCTGTTGCTGATGACAGTCTTAAACTGGTTTTCAGAATAATATTGTGGTTTACTGTCGCTATTCATTTCTTCAACCGCGTCCAGTGATTTTTGAGAGAACTTTTCAGCTTTGTCAAGATTTTCACCTTTTTCGGCCAAATTCCAGGCCACCGAATTATAAAGACTGGCGCGGGTGGAAGGATCTTTGATCTGTTCAGCGTAATTCATGAATTTCTCATAGTTCCCTTCCGAAGCATAATCGCTGGCCAGGTAACGCAGCATAAAATCTTTCTGGCTTCCTTCTTCACCGATTTTGCTGTTATATTCTTCATAAATAGCCTCTCTTTTGTCAATTCCTTCGGTCTGGTAGAAGTCGAGCATATATTTTCTCCTGGCGATTTCCCCCTTAGGGTATGCGCTGATAGCCTTCTCCTGGATAGAATCGCTTTTTGCCTTTTCTCTTTTCAGATTGTATAAATTGGAAAGCGCCTTATAATTATCTTCGGAAAGATTATTTTTCCCCGAATAATAATCAATGCGTTTTTGCACGTAATCCATTCCTTTTTCCCGATCGTTCTGAACCATTAGATTAGGATAGCTGAGGTCGTAGGTTTCCACGATATCGGGATAGCGTTCCAGGTCCTGCCTGATCATCGCCAGCGAAGAATCTTCTTCTTTTTGAATGCCAAATTCCTCTCCATAACGCAGATAATAAATACCTAAACCTGCATCTGAACCGGCTAATTTTTTACCATTTTCATCATAAAGAGGAATAACGTAGCCCTTTTTTTCATTATCGTCCACGTGCCCTTCAATGGTAAAATTAAAAGCCACCGCCTGGGCAGAATCGGGAATTTTTACTTTTCCCACCCATGCTTCGGCAGAATCTTTTAGTTTGATGTCAAGAGGATAGGAAGCACCGTCTTCAATATAATTCATAACGGCTTCAGGTGATTGTTTTGTTTCTTCTGAAGGTGTGTAGCGAATCGTCAAATCATCTCCCGGTTGTGGTTTCGATTTGGAAAGGTGCAGGGCGCCTATATCCTGTCCTTCATAGGCTTCTTTTTCTTCTTGGCAGGAAATAAAACTTACCAGAAATGCCAAAACGAGGATCTGTGAGATTTTTTTCATAGAGAATTTAAATAGGTTGTTAGGATGGTAAAGCTAACCAATTTTTCGCATAGTCTTTTTAAATAATCTGAAGGCTCTGCTTGGGGTTTTCCAATTCACCTCTCCAAAGGAGAGGTCATCCCGAGCTATCGGGATGGGTGAGGTAAAATATAATTTTTAGAAAATTATAAACTGTTGATCGTTTGCCTGATTGCAGTAAGATTGCTGAGCAGTTTTTCGAGGTGTGTCAGGTTAAGCATATTGGCCCCGTCGCTCTTGGCAGTCGCCGGATCGAAATGTGTTTCGATGAATAATCCGTCCACATTATTTACAATTCCGGCACGGGCAATGGTTTCGATCATATCTGGCCTTCCGCCGGTAACACCGCTGCTCTGGTTTGGCTGCTGAAGGGAATGCGTCACGTCCAGCACCGTGGGAGCGAATTCACGCATGGTAGGAATCCCCCGGAAATCCACGATGAGATCCTGATACCCGAACATGGTGCCGCGGTCTGTTACCATTACCTGCTCGTTATTGCAATCGGTGACTTTGGTCACCGCATGTTTCATGCTTTCGGGGCTCATGAATTGCCCTTTTTTCAGGTTCACAACCTTCCCGGTTTCGGCGGCGGCGACCACAAGATCGGTCTGGCGAACCAGAAAAGCAGGGATCTGAAGCACATCTACATATTCCGCTGCCAATTGGGCATCACTGATCTCGTGAATATCGGTTACGGTTGGAATATCGAAAGTTTCTGAAACTTTTCTAAGTATCTTCAGTGCCTTTTCATCGCCAATTCCCGTAAAGCTGTCAATTCTGCTGCGGTTGGCTTTTTTAAAGGAACCCTTAAAAATATACGGAATTTTAAGTTTATCGGTGATCTCCACTACCTGTTCGGCAATTCGCAAAGCCATTTCTTCCCCTTCAATGGCACAGGGCCCGCAGAGCAAAAAGAAATTATCGCTGTTAGTGTGTTTTATCTTTGGAATTTTACTAAGATTCATTGCTAAAAATTTTGCTGCAAAGATAACTGAATATGTATCGCCCTGCAATTCTTCCGTTTTTCAATAATTATAAAAACCCACCACTATTTTTCTGTAAATTAGGATCTTATTTAAACCTTACCAGAAAATGAAAATTCAAGAATTTTTAATTCCGCAGTTACAGCGGAGATAGCCTTAACCGAAAAATTTTTAAAACGCATTCCACAGGATAAACTAAGCTGGAAACCTCATGCAAAATCTATGAGCATCAAACAGCTGGCTAATCATCTGGCAGAAATTCCTTCCTGGATTACCGGCACCATGGAAAACGACGAATGGGACGTGACCGATTACGCATCTACCGATGAAGACAGCGTGGAGGCAATTATTAAAACATTAAAAGAAAATGCGGCGGCAGCCGAGAAATCCCTTAAAAAAACAGATGAAGAATTTGAACATTCCTGGAAGATGACCAAAGGAGCGGAAACGATCTTTGAAACTTCAAAGTTCAACGCGCTGGAAACGATGGTAATGAATCAGTTTCCGCATCACCGGGCACAACTGGGGGTATATTTTAGACTTCTTGATATCTCAGTGCCGGCAACCTATGGACCTTCGGCCGATGAGCAGTAAAAATGCCTATTATTACCTCGTTAGTTTCTTTATCGTGACTGCGCTGGCCGTCTTCTTCTATCTCAGGCAGGGCCTCGGCTGGCAGATCTATGTCTTTCTCGCCGCCGCCGTGGTTTATCTCGTCATTTTCTTTATTAAACTTTTGAAGTCAAAATAGACTGATTTTCAGCATATTAAATATAATTCTATAAATAGCTGAAATAGTGAAAAATAGCTGTACATTTGCAGCCTTAAAAAAAGGGCTATATGACAGCTATCAGAAATATTGCGATCATCGCGCACGTTGACCACGGAAAGACTACCCTGGTTGATAAAATCATGCATCATTGCGAACTTTTTCGCGATAACGAATCTACAGGAGAGCTTATTCTCGATAATAACGACCTGGAACGCGAAAGGGGGATTACCATTACTTCTAAAAACGTTTCGGTTACCTATAAAGACACTAAGATCAATATCATCGATACTCCCGGTCACGCCGATTTTGGCGGTGAAGTTGAAAGAGTATTGAATATGGCCGATGGGGTGCTTCTTCTGGTTGATGCCTTTGAAGGACCTATGCCGCAGACGCGTTTTGTACTTCAGAAGGCGATCGATCTTGGATTGAAACCCTGCGTGGTGATAAATAAAGTTGATAAGGAAAACTGCACCCCGGAAGAGGTACATGAAAAGGTGTTCGACTTGATGTTCGAACTTGGAGCAGAAGAATGGCAGCTTGATTTTCCTACCGTTTACGGTTCGGCCAAGAATAACTGGATGAGCGAAGACTGGCAGAACGAAACTCAAAATATCGAGCCTTTGCTTGATATGGTGATCGAACATATCCCTTCGCCAAAAGTTGACCTGGAAGGAACACCACAAATGCTTATCACTTCTCTTGATTTCTCTTCTTTTACCGGAAGAATAGCGATTGGGCGCCTTCAAAGAGGGACTTTAAAAGAGAATCAGCAGATTTCTCTTGTGAAGCGGGATGGTAGTATCAAAAAATCAAGAATTAAAGAATTACATATTTTCGAAGGCCTGGGAAGAAGAAAAGTGGAAGAAGTTCAGGCCGGAGATATCTGTGCGCTGGTAGGACTTGAAGGTTTTGATATTGGAGATACAGTTGCCGATCTTGAAAATCCGGAAGGTCTTAAAACCATCCGTATCGATGAGCCTACCATGAGCATGCTTTTCACTATCAACGATTCTCCTTTCTTCGGAAAAGACGGTAAATATGTGACTTCACGTCATATCAAAGAACGTTTGTATAAAGAACTTGAAAAGAACCTTGCGCTTCGTGTCGAAGAAACCGACAGTGCCGATAAATTCATGGTGTATGGACGTGGTGTTCTTCACCTTTCGGTATTGATCGAAACCATGCGTCGTGAAGGTTATGAGCTTCAAATTGGTCAGCCGCAGGTTATCATCAAAGAAATCGACGGCGTGAAATGCGAACCTGTTGAAGAACTTACCATCGACCTTCCGGAAGATGTTTCCGGGAAAGCGGTAGAAATGGTGACCATGAGAAAAGGTGAAATGCTAAGCATGGAAGCCCGTGGAGACAGGATGAATATTCAGTTTATGATCCCTTCCCGTGGAATTATCGGTTTGCGGAACCAGCTGCTTACCGCGACTGCGGGTGAAGCGATCATGGCACACCGTTTTAAAGAATATCAGCCTCTAAAAGGAGGAATTCCCGAGCGCCAGAACGGTTCTTTGGTTTCTATGGAAAAAGGAAAAGCGATTCCTTATTCTATTGATAAACTTCAGGACAGAGGTAAGTTTTTCGTTGATCCGGGAGAGGATATTTACGAAGGTCAGGTGATTGGTGAAAATTCCCGTCAGGATGATATGGTGGTAAATATTACCAAAACCAAAAAACTTTCCAACGTGCGTTCTTCAGGAGCCGATGAAAAAGCGAAAATCGTTCCCGCGATCAAATTTTCCCTGGAAGAAGCACTTGAATATATTCAGAAAGATGAATATGTAGAGGTAACTCCGCATTTCCTGAGATTGAGGAAAATTCTTCTTACTGAAAATGAGCGAAAAAGATCAAAATCTATCTAAGTTGTTGTCATTTTTCCCGTTGGTCGAAATGACATAAAAATAAATTATTTAGAAGCCTGCCGTAAGGCGGGCTTTTTTTTACCTCCCCCCAGAACTGCTAAAAAAGGCAGTTTGACCTCTCCAAAGGAGAGGAGAATTAGAAACCCCGAGGCAGAGCCATCGGAGAATAATATAGTTAGAAAATGGAATTTCTTGGAATTACCCTGACAGAATGGATTGGTTATTTTGCTTCCTTTTTTGTTATGATTTCTTTTTTTATGCGCAACATCGTAACCCTGCGTTACATCAACAGCGTGGGCTGCCTTTTCTTTGTGGTTTACGGATTTCTTCTTGATTCCTGGCCGGTGATCATTACCAATGTGGCCATTGTTAGCGTTAATTTTTACTATCTTTTCATAAATAAAAAAAAGCCTGAAACTATTCAGAGTTAAGATAGCTTAATAAATAATGAGTTTTAATATTGGACTCTTTGCAATATCGCTGATCGTTTTTCATTTTGTTGAACACAAATCTTTATTAAAAGAATGGTTCCTGCCTTTAAGGGCAAGGTTTTCTGAATTTATCAGCGGTTACAGTTTAATGGCTTTTTGCTGTATTTTTTTCAATGTTCTGATTCTTTTCATTTCTAAAAATGAGGCCGTTTTAAATCCGGATTTTACGTGGAGTAAACTCGGCAGTTCTGTTTTCTATGATTTTAATTCGGTAGTCTTTGAAGAGCTTATTTTTAGAGGAGTAGCATTTTATTTTCTCCTCAAATATATGGGAAAGAGAGCGATTTTAATTTCTGCGATACTTTTTGGGACCTATCATTGGTTTACCCAGGGGGTGATGGGAAATATTCCTGCGATGCTGATGGTTTTTCTTCTTACGGGCACTATGGGATATATTTTTGCCCTTGCTTTTTACCAGACCCGTTCGATACTTCTTCCTGTTGGGCTACATTTAGGTTGGAATTCGATAAATCATAATCTGTTCAGCAATGGTCCCAACGGTGAAATCATATTTCACTCATTCAATGACTTTCAAACTGTTGAGATGATGCCGATTATTTTTATAATGTATCTGGTGATTCCGGTAATTGCTTATTTTTTTCTGAAAGGGAAATTTGCTAAAAAAACTGCCTTTTAGCGGCTCACTGCGGCTATGGCTGCTCCCAGGATGCCTGAATTATTGCGGAGTTTTGCCGGAATTACACGAGTGTCTACATTTATAAATTCCGAAAAATCATTCCAGTTATCTGAAATCCCGCCACCCACAATGATGAGGTCTGGATTCAGGATCGTATGTACGTGGTTCAGAAAAATATTGAAGCGGTAAGCCCAGTCTTTATAACTCAGGTTTTCACTGGTCTTCACGGCTGACGCCGCCCATTCTTCAATTTTAGTAAATTCCTTATAAGGGATTTGTCCCAGTTCGAAATTTGGGATCAGTTCGCCGTGCAGGTAAGCACCGCTGCCCAGGCCGGTTCCCACGGTAACCATGAGAATGAATCCGTCCTCGTCTTTGCCGGCTCCGAACTTTACTTCCGCAAGACCTGCGGCATCTGCATCATTCACAATAGTAAAATCAGAGCCCGTGACTTTTTCAAAAAGCTCTTCTACATTTACGTCCAGCCATTTGCGGCTGAGGTTTCCCTGATCTTTACAAATTCCTTTTTTAATGATAGTAGGAAATCCGCAACCTACGATGCCATTATATTTGAAATGTTCCAGCATCTGTTTTACTGCGGCAGCCATTTCAACGGGTTCACGGTTGTCGGGAGTGGGAATGCGGTGGGTTTTGGTGAGGAGTTTTCCGGTTTCCACATCTACCAGAGCCCCTTTTAAGCTTGAGCCGCCAATATCAATTCCTAATATTTCCATTGAGAAAGAAGATTTCTACAATTTATCAAAAAAGCGGTTCTTTAAAAAGTTTTTTCTATAAGTCATTTCGAAGAAGCATTGTGACTGAGAAATCTAAAGAGATTCCTCACTGGGTTCGGAATGAAATTCAGAGAAAAAAAATCGTCAAGCTGGTCCTCCCTGTTTCAAGGCGGAATTCCTGCATACTCAACTTTTATTATTTTCCTGCTTATTGATATATCGAATAGAGATGACCATAGAAATAATGATGAGAACATTGGAAAGAATTCTCAGGTAAAAGCCTTTATCAAAATCATCGGGATATGCAATAACAATATTCGCAATAAAAAGAACGACTAATAAAGCAATTATGACGAAGGCACCTTTTTTCTTCTTTTTCATCATACTGTTTTTTGAACTACTTCAAACACGCGCTGCCCGTCACATTTTAATGTTTTTGAAGGGTATTTTAGCAGCAGTGCATAATCATGGGTAGCCATTAAGATAGTATTCCCATTACGGCTTATCTCCTGTAAGACCTCCATCACTTCAACCGAGGTCTGCGGATCGAGATTTCCGGTAGGTTCGTCGGCGAGAATGAGTTCAGGATCGTTCAACAAAGCCCGTGCGATGGCCACACGTTGCTGTTCACCTCCCGAAAGCTGGTAGGGAAATTTAAACCCCTTGGTTTTCATACCCACTTTATCCAGCACTTCATCGATCTTGTGATCCATTGCTTTTTTGTCTTTCCAGCCCGTAGCTTTCAGCACGAATAACAGGTTTTCCTTCACATTCCTGTCGGTAAGCAGTTTGAAATCCTGAAATACCACACCGAGTTTTCTGCGCAGGTAAGGAATATCTTTTTCCTTTAAAGTACGCAGATTAAAATCCACAATATGGCCTTCGCCTTCGGTTAAAGGCAGGTCGCCATAAAGTGTTTTCATAAAACTACTTTTCCCCGTACCCGTTTTTCCGATGAGATAAACAAAATCTCCTTTATCCACGGTAACATCAACTTCAGAAAGGATAAGGCTTTCGCGCTGATAGATCGCTGCGTTTTTAAGTTCGAGAACTGGTTGGGACATGAAACTGGCGTCTTGATTTAGTTATTGTTTTTCCTCTAAAATATAACCGGCAGGTCTGGTATTTATTGCAGAAAGCCGATCAACTATTAACCTAAACAGGCTTTCAAATATACGTTTTTCAAAAAGCGTGTGCATACTTTTTTTAGTATTAACATAATTATAGAAGACTAAGAACGTTATAGATTCACGCATTAATTTATCTTTGGATACCAATCTAAAACACAAGAAATGACATTGAAGAAAGCCTGCCTGCTGGTCGTTTTTATAAGCTTCTCATTTTCTGGAATTTCACAGCAATCTGCGGCATACACGCATGAGCTGGTAGATTTTAACCGCGCACTCGCTCTTTATAATAATGAGCAGTACCTCGCGGCCCAGAACCTTTTTGATGAAGTGATGGAAGACACCAATGACGAAAAGATCAAAGGTGATTGTGCCTACTATATCGCCAATGCGGCCGTGCGGCTAAATCAGTCCGGTGCCGATGAGCTGATGGAAAATTTCGTCACCCATTACCCAACGAGTACTAAAACCAACTCGGCGTATATCGATGTTGCCGATTATTATTTCAATACGGGAAAATATGCGCTGGCAAGACGCTGGTATGATCGAGTAGATGAGAAAGCCATGGGCCGTAAAGACCGCGAACGTTTTTATTTCAATAATGGGTATGCCTATTTCCGCTCCAACGACATGGAAAAAGCGCAGGATTATTTTCAGCGGGTGAGGGATTCAAAAGAATATGGCTCCCAGGCCAAATATTACCTGGGATATATCGCTTATGAAGGTGATGATTACCAGGAAGCCAACCAGTATTTCGAGGAAGTGAAAGGAAATGCCCGATATTCAAAAGATCTTTCTTATTACCAGGCGGATATGAACTTTAAGCTTGGGAATTTTGAAAAAGCGATCGAACAGGGTCTGGAACAACTGCCAAAATCGAACAGGCAGGAACTTTCTCAGCTGAATAAGATCATCGGGGAAAGCTATTTCAATTTAGGTGAGTATGAAAAAGCGATTCCGTATTTAAAAGAATATAAAGGAATGCGCGGCAAATGGAACAATACCGATTATTACCAGCTCGGTTATGCCTATTATAAGCAGGGAAATTATGAAGCCGCTATCAATGAGTTCAATAAAATAGTAGATGGGAAAAATGCCATTGCCCAAAATGCCTATTATCACCTGGCGCAATCTTATTTGGAATCAGAGCAAAAGCAACAGGCTTTGAACGCGTTCAAAAATGCCAGTGAAATGGAATTCGACACGAAAATCCAGGAAGACGCTCTTTTTAATTATGCGAAACTCAGCTATGAGATCGGAAATTCGTATGAGAGTCCTTCTAAAGTTTTGCTGAGCTATCTTGAAAAATATCCCGATTCCCAGCACAGGGAGGAGATGGAAACATTACTGATCGATTCTTTTATTACTTCCAAAAATTATGAAGAGGCGATGAGACTTCTGGAGAATAACCGAAGCTTCAGTGATAAACAGGCCTACCAAAAGGTGGCTTATTTCTATGGACTCGAATTGTACGAGCAGGGAGATTATTATGAAGCGATCAAAAATTTTGACAAGGCTTTGAAAGAGCCGCGTGATCAGCAAATCACGGCGAAGGCGACTTTCTGGAAGGCTGAAAGTGAATACAATGTAAACCGAATGGAAGATGCCCTTCTCGGCTACCGGGAATTCAAAGGCATGAGCGCCGCCAGGAATACCGATGAATATGAAGATCTGGATTACAATATCGGCTATGCTTATTTCAAGAAAAATGATTACTCGCAGGCGGTGAATTATTTCAAAAATTATGTAAATAATTCAAATGCGGATGGAGCCCGAAAGAATGATGCGCTGCTGAGACTTGGAGACACTTATTATGTCACCAGCCAGTATTGGCCGGCTATGGAAGCCTATCAGCGGGCGATCGATAACGGCGTGAGCAATGCCGATTATGCTGCTTTTCAAAAGGCGATCAGCTACGGATTTGTAGATAGGAACGACACAAAAATTGAAGAATTGAACAGCTTTATTGGTAAATATCCGCGTTCCTCTTATCGCGATGATGCCATGTACGAGCTCGGAAATACTTATGTAGCTAATAATAATATTTCCCAGGCCATTCAAAGTTATAACCGTTTGATCAGGGATGTGCCAGAAAGTTCTCTGGTACCCAAAGCGATGCTGAGACAGGGACTTATTTATTACAATCAGAATGAGGGGAATAAGGCGCTGGAAAGGCTGAAAAAGGTGGTTGCTGAATTTCCGAATACACCCGAAGCCAAACAGGCAGTTTCAACCGCAAGAAACGTGTATGTGGATCTTGGCCGCACCGATGAATACGCTTCCTGGGTGAGAAATATCGATTTTGTGGAGGTAAGCGACGCCGATCTCGATAATACCACTTACGAGGCCGCCGAGAATCAGTATTTGAATAACAACACTCAAAAGGCGATCGCTAATTTCGAAAAATATATTCAGAATTTCCCTAATGGAATACATTCCATTAACGCCAATTTCTACCTGGCCCAATTGTATTACCGCGACGGAAAAGTGGAAAACTCCATTCCTTATTACCAGTATGTGACTTCAAAGCCTAAAAATGAATTCAGTGAACAGGCGCTGGCAAGGCTGTCACAGATATATCTTGAAAAGAAAGATTATGCCAGCGCCCTTCCGCTTCTGGAAAAACTGGAAAATCTGGCCGATAATGAGCAGAATGTGGTTTTTGCACAGTCTAATTTGATGAAATCTTATTACGAGACAGGCAATTTCAGCAAAGCGAATCAGTATGCTGAGAAAGTGCTTGCAAATTCACATTCCGAAGAAGAAGCTCGCAACGACGCGCGGGTGATGGTTGCCAGAGCTGCGATACAATCAGGTAATGAAAGCAAAGCACGTTCGGCTTATAAGGAAGTTCAGAAAACCGCCAAAGGAGAACTGGCCGCCGAAGCGCTTTATTACGATGCCTATTTCAAACATAAAGACGGTAATTATGAAGCCTCGAATGCCGCGGTACAAATTCTTGCCAAAGATTTTTCCGGATATAAACTCTGGGGAGCGAAAGGCCTGGTGCTGATGGCGAAGAATTTTTATGCCCTTGGCGATGCTTATCAGGCGACCTATATTCTCGATAACGTGATAAAGAACTTCCAGAAATTTCCTGAGGTGGTTGCCGAAGCGAAAGCCGAGCAGGCCAAAATCAAAGCTCAGGAAGCGAAGACCAATGCCTCAGTTCAAACCAATAACTAAACTTAATCTAATAGATTCTCTGCTATATGCGATGTAAAGCGATCAAAATAAGTCTGGTATTTAGTCTGTTTATTTTTAACGGAATCCTGCATGCCCAGGATCCCATAGGCAGCGAAACGGTAACAGTTGTAAAACCCTACACTCCTTCGGTGAGGGACGCCAATAAGATCAGGGAAACTCCCAATCGAAACGATTCGGTAAGCCTGAAGAAAAAACCCGTGGAATATTCCATATTTTCGGTGCCCGTGGCTTCCACTTTTACCCCGGCAAAAGGTCGGGCCACTACGGTAGAAAGAGAGAGACCGCCAAAGGTTTATGATAATTACGCCACCCTCGGCTTCGGAAATTACTCTAATGTTTTAGCCGAATTTTACAGTAACCTGGAAATAGATAGGGAAAGCAATTTTGGCATTTTTCTTACTCATAATTCTTCGCAGGGAGGAATTAAAGGAGTGCGGCTGGATGATAAATTTTACGATACCGAACTCAACTTAAGTTATAATCAGCGAAACCGCGACCTTTCCTGGAAAGCCGAAGTAGGGGGGCAACATCAGTTGTATAACTGGTATGGTCTTCCCGATTACAACACCATGAGCGACGCGCAGCTGGTGGAACTTGACCCGGCGCAGAATTATTTTTCGGTTTATGCAGGCAGCCAGGTAAAGCTTTATGATTCGTTTTTCGATAAGGCCAAAGCAGTCTTCCGTCATTCGGGCGATAGCTATTCAACTTCAGAAAATCATTTCAACGCCGAAGGAGATTTTGAGGTGAATATTGCCGACGAGCTTATTTCCACTAAACTGGAAGCCGATATTGTAAATGGTCAATTTGACCAGATGTACCTCAATGCAAATTCTAATAGTTATACTTATATGAATTTCGCCGGTACTCCAAGCCTACTTATTCTAAGAGATGATCTTAAGATCAACCTTGGAGTTTCCTTTGTCTTTGGAATGGATACCGAAAACAGTGATAATAATTTCTATATCTATCCCAATGTACAGGCAAGCTATCGGCTGGCGGGCGATTATTTTACCGCTTATGCCGGAGTGGAAGGTGGCCTGGAGCAGAACACCTACTATAAGTTTTATCAGCAAAATCCATATGTGTCTCCAACGCTTCACATCATGCCCACCGATAATAAATACAATGGCTATATAGGAGCGAAGGGGAAACTGAGCAATGCTTTTTCCTATAATTTCCGCGGAAGTTATAAATCACAGTTCAACAAGGCTCTTTTTACCAGGAATGTCGATGCTTCTTACCTCGAAGGGGAGAGTTACACCTACGGAAACAGTTTTGATGTAGTGTATGACGACGTGAATACACTTTCATTTTATGCCGAACTGAACGTGGATGTAAACCGAAATTTCCGACTGGGAATTAATGGTGAATTTTTTGATTACAGTACCGATACAGAAGCAGAAGCCTGGAATTTGCCAAATATCAAGGCAAGCCTGAATGCCGATTATCAGATCACCGAAAAATGGTACGCCGGAGCAAATTTGTTCTACCGCGGCGAGCGTAAGGATCAATATCGATACCTGAATTCCGATCCCGGGAATATTGCTCAAATTAAGACCCTGGATGCTTATTTTGATGCAAATGCGCATCTTGGCTACCGTTTCAACGACCAGCTTTCAGCTTTTATAAAGGGCAATAATTTACTGGACAATAACTACCAAAAATGGATAGATTTTGACGTCCAGGGACTTCAGGTGCTTGCCGGGGCAACTTATAAATTCGATTTTTAAAGACCTTCTAACAAAAAATTGAGACTGTCTAAAAAGTGGATATTTCGTCAAGCTGAACCTGCCTGCCGGCAGGCAGGCTTGATTCAGCTTCTAACATATACTGATAATCAGATTATTAAGATCCTGGATCAAGTTCAGGATGACGTTTCTTTTAATTTTAAGACAGTCTCTATCCAATTCACCTCTCCTTTGGAGAGGTCAGAACTGCAAAAAAAGGCAGTTCTGGGTGAGGTAAAATATAAAATTTCGGTTTTTAGCCGTAATCAAAATGAGACTGGCAAAATACCTTTATAGTTCTACCTCGAGAATAGCCTATTTCTAGAAATTTTTTATTAATCCATCGGGAGTATAGATTTTATCATTCTTAACGATAAATTTTATGCTCCGGGTATTTTCAATTTCCTCCAGCGGATTTTTATTCAGAATAATAATATCGCCCACTTTTCCTTTAGCGATACTTCCAAAGAAATTTTCTTTTCCGAAGAATTTCGGTCCATTTATAATTGAAGTTATTAATGCCTGCCGTGGAGTAAGCCCGGCTATTACCAGTTCCTGTAATTCGGCGTGCAGTGATTCTCCCGGATACACAAAAGAATTAAAAGGCCCAGCATCCGATCCGGCAAGTATTGTCACTCCCGCTTTCTGCATGGGCACGATCATACTGGCACTCATTTCTTCCATTTGTGAACGCATAGTGCTTCCGGAGGCTTTCGCTCTTTTAGCACCTTCAATCCTTCCCTGGTAGGTTTTCTGAATTCCCTTTCCAATATACGAGAGTGTTTTATCCTTGCTGTGGTCCTTATCCAGAATGTGAGCCAGCGTTTTTCCAATATGAAGAGTGGGAGTTACCGTGGTATTTTGGACTTTTAATTTTGAAAAAACCCTTGTCGCGAGATCCTTATCGTAGGTTTTGATGAGGTCATTCATAATGCCATAAGCTTTTCCAAGTTTACCAAGGCTGTCTCCTTTTGGCGAACAGGCCTTGATGAGGTAATACATATGTTCGGTGCCGTCGAGCCCGTAATCTACCGCGGTAAGGAGATTGGCGTTCATGGGCATATGGCCGGTGGTTTTCATATTTCTTTTCTGGGCTTCCTGGATGATTCCGTAGAAAATCTCAGGAGTGAGGCTGCCGTCATACATTTTTACAAAATCAACATTTAATTTCTGAAGGGAATCCAGAGCCTTATTGATTTTAGCTTTATTAGTCACGGAAATGGAGCCAGGCCAGGCAGGATTTTTTCCATCCAGCTTAGGACCCGAAGTAAAAATTCTCGGTCCGTCCAGTTCCCCGCGGGCTGTTTTCTTTTTCCAGTCCAGAACCGATGGAGTCATGTCCCCGCCGGCATCGCGAACCGTGGTCACGCCGTATGAAAGATAAAGCGGTAGAAAATCTTTATTTTCGGCAATGAGAGTGTCCCCGCCTCGAAAATGTACGTGCATATCCCATAATCCCGGCATCACGAATTTATCCCCGGCATCAAGTGTATCTTTGGCTTTATAAGGAGTCCTGCCGGTCATCGAATCTACCAGAGCAATGGTATCGTTACTAATACCTATCAACTGTTTGCGGATGACCTGGTTATTCTGCACATCCACAATACTCGCATTGGTAATGAGAAGATCGAATTCCCGGGGATTTTCATTTTCGCAGCTTGCAAGGAGTACGATCGCTATAAGGCATAATAAATACTTTCTCATCATTTTCATTTTTTTCAGATCGGTTATTGATAGGCCATTCCCACATAGGCGACCCAGTGGGTAGGTTTACTGGGAGCGGTGGTTCCCATCCCGAGGTCTTTAACTTTCAGGTGCCTGTTCTTAAGGCTGGAACGGTAATCGATCAATTCCCCGTTGAGGTTTTCGTCGTTTAGAATTTGGTTGAGTTTATTGGCGAAAAGAAGTCCGAAAGGCACCGAATATCTTCCGCACCAGGTCCACTGGTATTCCTTATAATTGTCGGGTTGAACGGTATAGGCGTTGAAATTTTCAATTTTATCGGTGGTGAGTTTTCCTTTTAAGGTTTCCCTGATGATCGTTTGGTCTTTCTCATGCGCTTTTTCATTTCCAAGACTGTCGGTGCCGAAAGGAGCAAGATTGCTTCCACCCCAGTCTTCACTTCCGTAGTGGATCGCGTCATTAGAGATCACAATCGCCAGATCTTTTCCATATTTCAGGTTTTTCTGCTTCATTATTTCTGAAAGTGCTTTCGCCAGATCATCAGAATACTTCTGCATATCTTCAAATTTCATATAAGGAATCAATAAAGGAACAATTTCAACTTTAGGATTCATTTTCTGAAGGAATGGAATAATCGCCTCCAGCGAATGCTCCAGCTGCATCATGCTGTCGTGAACTACATAATTCTTTTCATCAAGACTTTGAACGAGTTCATCCCGAATACCTGAAATTTTCAGTTTTCCATAGGGAGCCTGCCAGAAATCATAATCGCCGAAAACAATTTTATCCTGAAGCTGATAATTCCGCGCCCGGTGTGCCACACCCACAAGCACGATGGTGTTGGCTTTGATGCCCTGCAGTGTTTTCGCATAGAGCCCGCCGGCGTAGGCATAATCATCATGCGGATTGATCACCGCTTTATAGGTTTCATTCAGCGGAATTTTATCTGATGCATCGATACGGCTCATAATGCTGTCCATCTGCCAGTCGTGTTTGGCAAAACCTATGGAATCATGAAACTGCCTGGTTTTTTGCCCGACGTTTTGGGCAAAAAGCTGAACGCTGAAAAAAAACACTAAAAAGAAGGATGTTAATCTAACTAATTCCCTGATGCCTTCGCCTCGAGGATATCCTGTATCAAGAAATTTTTTAATTTTCATTTTTTTAGATAAATTTTTTCAGGGAGTTCTAAAATAGGGTTTTTATCTGAATAATTTTGAAGGAGCTTTTAGCAGCAGGGGAAAGCTTTATTCTTAATATGGTAATTAAACTGAATTGTTCTATTTTAGAAACCGAAAAATAGAAACCGAAATTATACCCAATGGCCAAGAAATTCAGAAGGATAGATCGCGATCGTCCATATCTTAACCTGCTTGATTTTTTAGTTCAGGAAAAAACTTTCCTGGCGATCGTAATTATTGGTATCATCCTGGCCGGAATCATGACGGGATATACACGCGGTGCCATGTGGCTTGGATTCTTTTTTGCCGCTTATGCCACGGTTGCCAATGACAGTATACAATCCCTGGGTACCTTTATAGAAAGTAATAAAGCCCGAAAATGGTGGGTGCTGTGGCTTTTTATAGGTTCTATTTTTCTTGTGACCGTAGCTTTCAGTTATTTTTATTTTGATGGCGATGTGACCTATCAAAGGCTGCTGAATCCTGATGGAACTTCAGATTATCCGCACCCGGAAAGTTTCAGCTTCTTCCAGATCATCGCTCCGCTGATCCTGCTTATCCTTACCAGGTTGCGAATGCCTGTGTCTACCACTTTCCTTATCCTTAGTGTTTTCAGTGCCGATACTTCCGGGATCACTTCCGTAGTATGGAAAAGCTGGACGGGCTATATCCTGGCGTTTATTCTGTCTTTTCTGGTATGGTATCTTTCTTATAATTTCATAAAAAAATATTTCAAAAGCCGAAAATTTCACCGTGGCTGGACTATTACCCAATGGATTGTGAGTGGTTCCCTATGGGCAGTATGGGTGATGCAGGATGGGGCTAATATTGCGGTATACCTGCCAAGACAT
Source organism: uncultured Flavobacteriaceae bacterium (assembly GCA_963741865.1). Classification (GTDB taxonomy): domain Bacteria; phylum Bacteroidota; class Bacteroidia; order Flavobacteriales; family Flavobacteriaceae; genus Christiangramia. The sequence continues at coordinate 161,116 of CAVUJP010000016.1, read as the reverse complement.
CAGAATCTGTTTCAGTTTATCCTTTTCTCGGTCACCATCTTTTTTGGACTTGGTCTATTGTTTTACCTGAGAGGGGATAAAATTCAGAAAGTAGTAAGTGAAAAATCGCGTATTTCTGATATCCGTGCTGCGACCGTAGTAGATTTAACCTATGTGGTCTTGCTTATCTACAAGCTTTTTATAAGCACCGTGCCTATGAGTACCACCTGGGTTTTCCTGGGAGTGATCGGCGGCCGGGAAATTGCCATTAGCCTGGCACGGACTAAAAAAGGAAAAAAACACCGTAAGAAAGCTGGTAAAATGATCTTTAAGGATTTTGCCTATGCGATGATCGGCCTTATTGTTTCGGTAGCTCTGGCTGCTGCGGCAAATCCTGATATCCGCACGGCGGTTCTTGATGCCGTTGGTCTTTAGAGAAATCATTTTTTTAATTTGGCCATAGAAATAAAATTATCAAAAACTGCTGCAAACCAGAATATTTACTGTGAATTCACAAATAAAGCAAATGAAAAAAATTATACTCCTTTTCAGTCTTGTCACTTTTTTGACGAGCTGTAATTCTGAAAAACAGGAAGCCGATCTGCTTGTTATTAACGCCAAAGTCTATACCGTGGATAGTACTTTCAGCACCGTTGAGGCTTTTGCGGTCAAAGATGGAAAATTTCTGAGAAACAGGTACATCAGCCGATTTAAAAGATAAATATGAGTATGCTGAAGTTATAGACGCCGAAGGGAAAGCGGTCTTTCCGGGACTTATCGATGCCCATGCTCATTTTTATGGACTGGGACTACAACAGCAAAAAGTTGATCTCACCGAAACTAACAGTTTTGAAGAGGTGGTGGTAAGGATCGTTGAATTTCAGCAAAAACACGGTTCAGATTATATTACCGGCCGTGGTTGGGACCAGAATGACTGGGAGGTGAAAGAATTTCCAACTAAAGATACGCTCGACGAATTATTTCCCGATACCCCGGTTGCAATCACCCGTATTGACGGCCACGCAATGCTGGTGAACCAGGCGGCTTTAGATAAGGCCAATATCACTGTCAAAACCAGATTCCAGGGAGGCGACATTGAACAGAAGAACGGCAAACTTACCGGAATTCTTGTCGATAATCCCATGGGTATGATAGAAGCAACTCAGGAAGAACCAGATTTCGAAGAACGGAAAAAGGCATTTTTAAGCGCTCAGGAGATCTGCCTGAAATATGGACTTACCACAGTTGATGATGCCGGACTTTCACGTGAGGTGATCGAGACCATTGATAGCCTTCAGAAAAGTGGTGAGCTGAAGATTAAAGTCTATGCCATGGTTGCTAATTCTCCTGATAATCTGGATTATTATCTGCCAACAGGCCCATATAAAACCGAAAGGCTCAATGTACGCTCTGTAAAATTCTATGAAGACGGGGCGCTGGGTTCAAGGGGAGCCGCGCTGAAAAAACCGTATTCAGACAGGCCTTCACATTTCGGGGCTTTGCTTTCGCCTATTTCTGAATTTAAAGAAATCGCCGCCCGGGTGGCAAAATCAGATTTTCAGCTAAATACACATGCCATTGGTGATTCTGCGAATTATCTTGTACTAAAGACGTATGATTCTTTGATTGGAGATTCTAAGGATCGAAGGTGGAGAGTAGAACATTCGCAGGTGATAGATCCTGAAGATTTTCATTATTTCAGTAAAAATATCATTCCTTCGGTGCAGCCAACCCACGCGACCAGCGATATGTATTGGGCAGAAGACAGGTTAGGAGCAGAACGTATCAAAGGCGCCTACGCCTATAAGAGACTTTTGGATGAAGCCGGACTTGTTGCTCTTGGAACAGATTTTCCGGTGGAAAAAGTGAGTCCGTTTCTGACCTTTTACGCCGCGGTTTCACGCCAGGACACCGATAATTATCCCGAAGGGGGATTTATGAAAGACCAGGCATTGGCCGGGAAGAAACGCTTAAAGGCATGACCATTTGGGCCGCCTATGCCAATTTTGAAGAAAACGAAAAAGGAAGTATAGAACCTGGAAAATATGCCGATTTTGTGATCCTCGATCGCGACCTGATGAAAGTAGATATAGACTCTGTTCCCGGCACAGGGGTGATCTCCACTTTTATCAATGGGGAAAAGGTGTATAATAGTATTAAATAAGAACTTTTCATTTAGTAATAGACCTGCAAGGTTTTTAAAACCTTGCAGGTCTTAAAAAAGCTCCCGATAATTATCGGGATGGGTGAGGTTAAAATAATTTATCTTTGCATTTCATCCAAAAATTAGAAATATGAACGACGGATTATATGCTAAATTCCATACTTCAAAAGGAGATATCCTGGTGGAGCTGGAATATGAAAAAACTCCAGGCACGGTAGGAAATTTTGTGGGCCTTGCCGAAGGGAAAATTGAAAACAAAGCCAAAAAAGAAGGGGAAGCTTATTATGACGGTCTCCAATTCCATCGTGTAATTCCCAATTTTATGATTCAGGGTGGTGATCCTCAGGGCACGGGAGCAGGCGGCCCCGGATATCAATTTGAAGATGAGATCCATCCCGATCTCAAACATGATGCTCCCGGCAAATTATCAATGGCCAATGCGGGTCCCGGCACCAATGGGAGTCAGTTTTTTATCACTCATGTAGAAACTCCCTGGCTCGATGGTAAACATACCGTTTTTGGAAATGTGGTTGAAGGCCAGGAGGTGGTAGATAAGATCCAGCAGGGCGATAAGATCGAAAAGCTGGAGATCATCCGTAAAGGAGCAGCAGCCGAAAATTTTGATGCCGTTCAGGCTTTCCAGGATTTCAATGCTGAAAAATTCAAAAGGGAAGAAGAGGCCAAGAAGAAAGCTGAAGCCGAACTTGAAAAACTTTCCGCAGGATTCGAAAAAACCGAAAGCGGTCTGCGCTACAAGATCATTCAGCAGGGGGATGGGAAAAATGCCGAAAAAGGCAAAACCGTGGCGGTTCATTATAAAGGTCAGTTGGCCGATGGGACTGTTTTTGATTCTTCCTATAAAAGAAATAAGCCACTTGAATTTCCGGTTGGAATGGGCCACGTAATATCCGGTTGGGATGAGGGAATCCTGAAGTTAAAGGTTGGCGATAAGGCCAGGTTTGTGATTCCGCCTAATTTAGGATATGGGGAAAGAGGCGCCGGAGGCGTAATTCCTCCTAATGCCATTCTTGTTTTTGACGTGGAACTTATGGAGGTTAAATAGGAAATTCCATCAAAAAATAAAGGCTGTCTAAAAAGTGGATTTTTCGTCAAGCTGAACCTGATTCAGCTTATAATATATCCTGATAATCCGATTATTAAGATCCTGAAATATGCCGATAGCTATCGGGACAGAATGACGTTTCTTTTACTTTTTAGACAGCCTCTTTTTTTCCATAGAACTTCAAATAAAAATTATTTGGTCTCCGGTTGCGGAGTCATTCGCAAATATGGTTTTATTGTTTTGTATCCTTTAGGAAACATTTTATCGGCTTCCTCATTAGAAACCGACGGACTTATCACTACATCTTCACCATTTTTCCAGTTTGCCGGCGTGGCTACTTTTTGATAAGCCGTTAGCTGCAATGAATCTATCACCCGAAGCAATTCATCAAAATTTCGGCCTGTGCTTGCGGGATAAGTGATCATTAGCTTGATGGTTTTATCCGGCCCGATCACATAGACCGAACGTACGGTAAGAGTGTTATCGGCTTTTGGATGGATCATACCGTAGAGATTAGAAACCTTGCGGTCCTCATCGGCAATAATTGGAAAATTCACCGTTGTATGCTGTGTTTCATTGATATCTCCAATCCAGCCCTTATGGGATTCAAGACCATCTACACTTAACGCCATTACTTTCACATTTCTTTTTTCGAACTTGTCTTTATATTTTGCTACCGTTCCTAATTCGGTGGTGCAAACAGGCGTATAATCTGCCGGATGTGAGAAGAGAATTCCCCAGCTGTCCCCCAGATAATCATAAAAGTTGATCTTTCCTTCTGAAGTTTCGGCATCAAAGTTTGGGGCTTTGTCTCCTAATTTTAATTCACTCATAATTTACTTATTTAATATTCGTATCGGGATTTAATCCTATTAAATCTATAGGATTTTAAAATTACAAAAAATAGCTGTTCTTGTTTTTAAGATTAGGTTAAATTGTGGGAGATTCTGTTTCGGCGTATTAAATTAGTTATAAAAGCCGAAATTCGGCATATAAAAGCTTTAAAAAAAGATCCCATGAATGAAATAAACTGGTCAGATTTTGAAAAGATAGATATAAGGGTTGGAACTATAAGAAAGGCCGAATCATTTCCGGAGGCCAGAAAACCTGCCATTAAATTGTTTATAGACTTCGGGGAAGAGATCGGGGAACTGCAAACTTCTGCCCAGATCACCAGGAGGTATACTGCAGAAGAACTTCATGGGCGGCAGGTGATTGCGGTCGTAAATTTCCCCGTAAAGCGTATAGCAGGTTTTAAGAGCGAATGCCTCGTAATGGGAGTTGTGGGAAGCGATAATGATGTGGTACTGCTTTCTCCCGATCAAAAAGTGAAGGACGGTTTAAAGATAGGCTGATCAGATCCCTTCCTTGAATTTGCGGTGTTCCTCAATTAGTTTTTTGATGTCTTTATTATGCCCATACAGCACCATTATTTCGTCTTTGCGAAGAATGGTATCGGCACGCGCGATTCCCTGTACCGAAGGTTTGTCATATTCGGCACCCAAATCGTTTTTGGCTTGTGACATCGTCATGGTAGTAAGGATAAGAAGGTTGAATTCCTTTTTTATCTGAAGGTCTTTGATTGCCTTTCCATCATATTCCTGCGGAATCCTTGTTTCCACTATACTGAAATCACTGTCGAGTTCAAAACTATCAACCACTCCTTCCAGGTTCAGTTTCTGCGCCCAACGATCGGCAGTTTCCTTTTCCGGGTGAATGATCTCCTTGATACCCATAGCTTCCAATACCATTCGTTGAAGGGGATCTACAGCACGGGCGATAAGTCTTTTTACATGCATCTGTTTCATTAGTGCCGCGGCCATGATATTAGCTCCCCGGTCTTCACCAATTCCCACGATCACCACATCGGTTTCATTTAGAGGAAGGTTTTTTACTGCTTCCATATCGGTTGCGTCGAGACCCACTGCGTGAGTGATCTTCTCTTTTATTCCCTCGACCTTACCCATATTTATATCTACTCCTATCACTTCATTACCCATTCCGGTGAGCTTTTCAGCAATTGAAGCTCCAAATATTCCAAGACCTACAACAATGTATTTCATGTGTCAGTTTTTAGTTTATTAAGATCTCATCTGTAGGATAGCGATAATTAAGATGTTTTACCCTTCGCAGAATCGCAATCATGATGGTTAACATACTTACCCTCCCGATGAACATGGTGAATATCAATACCAGTTTAGAGGCCGGTGAAAGGCTTGCAGTGATTCCTGTTGATAATCCCACGGTACTGTAGGCTGAAAAACATTCAAAAGCAATACTCAGCAGCGTCTTATCATCATCGAAGGAAGCGATCATAAAAACAGCCATTCCTATCACCATTAAAGATAAAGAGATGATTGCAAAGGCCCTTCTTACCGAGGCATAAGAGATCTCTCTTTTATAAATTTCTATGCGGTCTTTTCCTCTGGCCAGGCTGAAGAAATTAAGTGTGGCGATAGCGATAGTGCTGGTTTTGATACCACCTCCTGTAGAAGCAGGAGAAGCTCCTATCCACATAAGCAGGAAAATAAGCATTAATGTGCTGAAATTCAAGGCACCGGTATCTACCGAGTTAAATCCGGCGGTACGAGGGGTCGCGGCGCCGAAAAAGGAAACCACGATCTTTCCGAACCAGCCATGTTCAGCCAGGGTATTATTATACTCAAAGGCATAGAAGCCAATGGTACCCACAGCCAATAAAATACTGGTCGTAACAATAACAATTCTTGTATTGATATTTATCATCCAGGGTAAATGCACCCTTTCTGATTTCTTCTGAATTCTTAATAAGCCATTTTTTACTTTGTAAACCACGTACTTGTATAAATTAAGCACGATTGGGAAGCCTATTCCGCCAAGGATAAAAAGGAAAGCTATTGATAATTGTAGTGCATAATTGTGCCGAAATCCAGGTTCGTAAAGACTGTTCTCTAAAGTTGAAAATCCCGCATTACAAAATCCGCTTACCGCATGAAAAATTGAAAAGAAGATCCTGTCAGTGATAAGGGACATTTCATTTTTATTAAGGCTGAAATAAATTAAAATCGCTCCTAAAAGTTCAACAATAATGGTGATATAAAGGATCTTTTTCAGTACCCCTATGACTTCACCAATCTTTTCAGAATTGGTCGCGTCTTTCAACATAAGCTGATTTTTATACGAAGTTTGCCCTCTGAAAAAATAACTAAAATAACTGGCAAAGGTCATAATTCCAAGCCCTCCAAGCTGCATGAGCAGCAGGATCACACCCTGGCCAAAGCTGGTAAAATAAGATCCTGTATCGACCACGATCAATCCGGTGACGCAAACCGCACTGGTAGAAGTGAAAAGAGCATCCAGGAGTCCGATACCATCATGAGTGGCGTTTGGCAACATCAAAAGTGCTGCTCCCGTGAAAATTATAAGAAGAAAACCTACGATAAAAAGTTGCGCCGGATTAAGATAATGTCGCTGAAAATTGAACTCTACGGTAGCAAATTCCCTGATGAAGTAGATAATTGCTGCAAGATAAACATAGAGCATTTTATTTAGCGCCTCCAAAAAAACAATGTTTTCTCTAAAAGTATCTATTTTAACTAGAATCAATAGAAAAAATAAAGATCCGAGAATGGCATCAAAGATCCTGACCTTCAGGCGGAATTTTATTTTAAAAAGAAAGTAGCGAAGAATGATCGTCGCCACTCCAATAATGAGAATAATGAAATAAAATTTATTTAATTCCTGCTCCTCATAATTTGGATGTCTGAATCCCAGGTCATAGACTGCAACCAAAATTGCAATTAAACTGAGAAAGAACGAGAAGCGGTTTAAAAAACCCAGAAATCTCTCATTCTTCAATCTACTTCTAAATCCGGAAAATTTCACTAAAGAAAAAATTTGAGCATAAGATAAAAAAGGGCTTTTAAAAGCCCCGTATTTTCAGGTGCAAAGTTATCTAAATCTTGAAGAATAGTATTAAATTTTATTTAAACTCTTTTTCTACTACATCTCATCGCCGAAGAAAACGGCGTTCATTAGCAATTTATTAGTACCGTACCAGAATGCTCTGAAATTAGTGTTATCGGTAAAGATCATCACCTCTCCACGGCCCAGGCTTTGATGTTTGAAAGGCACTGTAGTGGCAAGGGAATCCAGGTTGGGTTTACTGATGTAACCGCTCAGCAGAGGATTTTTGGTATACTGAATGGGATTATTATAGCTCTGCTCATCGGGTTCAAGAAAAAGGCTCGTATTTCTGAAAAGCGCGATCTCATCATTCTTATATCCGAAGGCGATAGGATGGCTTCGATCAAGTTTCGCTTCGAAAATCGCTCCGCCTATTAGCTGTGCACCTCGAAAATCACCCTTCTGTTCAAAACTGATGTTCTTAGCAGTGAGTTTAGTTTCCTTTGATTTAAAATCGATGAAATTGTTCTTATTCAGCCAGTTTGCCGCATTTCGGTAGCCAATGAGTGTGCCGCCTTCACGAACCCAGTCTTTTAATTTAGAAGCTAAACCTTCCTCGAGATTCCAGGTATTGGGAAGAATAATATCTGTATAGCGGCTTAGATCTGTACGGCCAAGATTTCGCGTGTCCAGTTTTGTGATCTTCATATCGTAGCGCTGGTCGAACAAATGCCAGATCTCTCCCGCGTCATAAGAGCTGATGCCTTCACCCACAATAATTGCTACTTTTTGTGGCTGTAGTGCTCTAAATTCACCGCTACCCAGATTGATGCCTTTGGTCATTCCCGTATTTGCCGCTGTGACTTTCACGTGGCTTTCTTCGGAAACCTTTGAAAGGAAATCGTGAATTTCTTCCGCAGAAAACTTCTGATTTTGTGCCGGGACCATGATCGTCCCGTAATCGTATTTTTGACCGTTCAAACTGAATTCCTGCATGGCGACTTTTGCACGAAGACCTTTATTCAACACCATATTCAGCGCTTTTGGAGAATAATAGTTGTTCCAGTCAAGCAGATAGGCATACTGGCTTTTCGCCGGCATTTCCGGCTGCGGGATCTCAAGGTCTTCGATCTGCTGCCCTGCATTTTTCATGGAGGCATCTTCGGTATAATCGAGATTGAAGGCCAGCGGAAAGCTCCAGGCTGAAATATCATAAAAAAGGCTGTCTTCAAAGGTGGTTCTTTTCTCGAACATGGCTTCTACCAGCCTATGCTGTCTTTGATTCTTCGGAACCAGGTAGGCCGAAGCTTTGCTGAATTTCTCTCCGTCTTCCGAAAAAGTGTCTTCAACTTCATAAATTTCAATTTTATGCCTTTTCAGGATTTCAGCGAGTTTATAAGCGCTTATGGGATCCTTGGAATTTCCGAAAGCCCAGGCGCCATCGCTAGCCGATTTTCTCGCATTTTCGTAGAAACTGCGCTGGTAATCCAGCAGTTTTTGCCGCATGTTCTGAGCGGCGGCGAGTGTAGAAAGCGCTGCGGTGAGCTGGTTTCTGATGGTAAAGGGAAAAGTGAGAATTCCGTTCTCGGTTTCCTGTGCGTGGCCGCGGGAACTGGCCTGTTCAAAAAGAATTCCTATACTTCCATTGATATCAGGGAAAGTAGAGCCTTTTCCGTAGTAAAAATCGTCATAATTCTCCTCGGTAAAATAGAGAGAGCCAATACTATCTAAAGCTTTGGCGTGAAAAGTACCAATTTCCTTAGTTAGATCCTGGTTCATCTGCGGTGTTAGCGGATGGGTTCTGGAAGGAATCCCGGGCTGGAAAAAGAAGGTGGAATTCGGTCCCATTTCGTGATGATCGGTCAGGATATTCGGGTACCATTTATGGAAGGTTTCAATACGGGCCTGTGTCTCGGGCAATTGTACCGGAAGCCAGTCGCGGTTCAGGTCAAACCAGTAATGATTGGTTCTTCCGCCGGGCCACACTTCATCATATTCACGGTCCTGCGGGTCAGGATTTATATTTTTGCTTTTATTGGTATTTGCCCAATAGGCAAATCTTTGCAGACCGTCCGGATTAAAAGAAGGGTCGAGAAGGATCACCGTATTTTCAAGGGTTTTCTCTATTTCTGGTCCTTCCGCGGCGGCGAGATAATAAGTGTAAAGAAGGGCAGCATTGGCACCGCTGGGTTCATTTCCGTGGATCGAAAAACCCTGGTTGATCACAATGGGCATATTTTGAGTATTTACCGAGCCTGCATTTTTTCCGATCAGTTTCAGGTGATCCTGTCTTATTTGTTCAATATTCTGAAGATTTTCAGGAGAAGAGACTGTCAGTAACACCAAAGGCCGGCCTTCATAAGTGGTGCCGCGGTTTTCTATTTGTATACGCGGTGAAACTTCCGCCAGTTTATACATATAATTGAGCAGCTTATCATGGGTCACATGCCATTGCCCGGGAACAAAGCCGATCACCTCCTGTGGTGTGGGAATTTCAGAATTATAATTTACGGTATCGGGTAAATAATAATCGAGGCTGATGTCATTGCTCTGCGCCTGAAGTTGCGCTGTAATTAAAATGAATAAAAGTAGAAGTTTTCTCATTGTACAATTTTTGAAATGCCTAATATAAAAAAAACCGCCCTTTTAGGGACGGTTTTATTAATTCCGGAATTTTATCTTATTAAATATCGTCGAAACTTACGTCGGTGAATTTATCGGGATTAGATGAAACCGAAGCAGCAGCAGTAGCCGTGGTATCGTCATCATCATATTCCTTCTTAAAGTCTTTCTGGTGACGCTCGCTGATCACTTCCTCTCCTTTTTCCTCTATGATGTAACTGGTCATTTCTTCCAGGATTTCTTTAAATCCGTCAAAATCTTCCTTGTAAAGATAGATTTTGTGTTTTTTGTAGTAGAAAGAACCATCATCATTAGTGAATTTCTTGCTTTCGGTGATCGTGAGATAGTAGTCGTTCGCGCGGGTTGACCGAACGTCAAAAAAATAGGTCCTTCTTCCCGCTCTTAAAACTTTAGAGAATATTTCTTCTTTCTCCATCATACCCTTGTCGCTCATAAAATAAATTCTTTAATGGTTTGTTGTGCTCAAAAATCTAAAAATTTTTAACATCTAACAAAAAATTTTCACATTTCTTTTTCATTCAGTTGTTTTGCGTAGAGTTCTTTATAGTATCCGCTTTGGCTCAATAACTTGCTATGGGAGCCTTCCTGAATAATTTTACCATCTTCAAGAATGATTATTTTATTTGCATTTTTTGCGGAAGAAACCCTATGGCTCACGATGATAGTCGTCTTGTTTTTTGTGATTTCGAATAGATTATTAAGAATTTCTTCCTCGGTTTCGGTATCTACTGCAGAAAGACAATCGTCAAATAAAAGGATCTGCGGATCATGAATAATCGCCCGCGCGATGGAAACCCGCTGTTTTTGTCCGCCGGAAAGCGTGATACCTCTTTCCCCCAGCACGGTTTCATAGCCTTTGCTAAAGCCCATGATGTTTTTATGGACGGAAGCGTTTTTGGCTGCCTGGATGATTTCCTTTTCGTTGGCTTCAGTTTTCCCGAAATTGATATTGTTCTTAATGCTGTCACTGAAGAGGAAGGCATCCTGCGGCACATAGCCAATGCTTTTCCGCAGACTTTCCAGATTTAATTCCTGAATGTTCCTGCCATCGATCAGGATCTCGCCTTCATCAATATCGTAGAGTCTGCCAATGAGTTCCAGGATCGTTGATTTTCCCGACCCCGTTTTTCCGATAATAGCCAGGGTTTCGCCTTTTTTCACACTAAAGGAAATGTTTTTCAGTGCGGTGATATTCGTATCATCATAAGTGAAACTCACATTCCTGAACTCGATACTGCCATTTATTTCGTCTGTTTCCTGTTTAGGATTAGTAATGTCTGGTTTCACGCTCAGAAATTCGTTGATCCTTTCCTGTGAGGCATCGGCCTGCTGTACCAGCGAGGTTACCCACCCGATAGAAGCTACCGGCCAGGTTAACATATTTACATATAAGATGAATTCCACCAGCACGTCTATATTTTCAATTTGCCCGGAAAGTATCTGCCGGCCTCCCACATAGATCACGATGATATTGCTGATCCCGATCAATAGAACCATCAACGGGAAAAAGAAAGCCTGCACCTTTACCAGATCGATATTCTTATCCCGGCTTCCATTGGACAGGCTGGTGAAATTGCTGTTGGTCTGGGGTTCTATTCCGTACGATTTTATCACCGCGATTCCGCTGAAACTTTCCTGGGTGAAGGTGTTCAGTTTTGACAAATATTGTTGTACGACCGTGCTTCTTTTATGAATAGCCACACTCAAGCGATAAATCGCAAAAGAAAGAATTGGCAGTGGAATTACGGTATAAAGCGTCAGTTCCGGCGCCGAACGGATCATAAAGATCAGTACCACTACCGTTGAGGTAAAAGTGGTCACACTGTACATGATGGCGGGGCCAAGGTACATACGAACTTTAGAAACATCTTCGCTGATGCGGTTCATCAGGTCACCGGTGCGGTTCTTTTTATAAAAATTAAGAGAAAGATCCTGATAATGCTGATAAACTTCATTTTTCAGGTCGTATTCCATATGCCGGGAGACCACAATAAAAGTTTGCCGCATCAAAAAGGTGAGAAAGGCCGAAATCAAAGTGGTACCAACGATCAACAGGATGTTTATCACCAGCTGATGTTTGACTTCCGAAAGATCGGTAACATCTCCATTAATATATTTTTCGATGATCTTGGTGCTTTTTCCTATCAGCGGCACATAATAGATAGCGAAGATACGGGCAGCAATGGTGATAACAAGACCTATTAAAAGCTTCCATTTGTATTTGTAGAAATATTTATTGAGATGCTTAAGGTTTTTCATTCAAAAATTTTAGGCAATTGCGGATTCTTTAATTTAACACCTTTTAAAATCTTAAAATTTAAATTATTGCTATTTTTGTGGCGTAATTTTGTCAAATTCAAAATTCAGGCTAACTAAAAATCAACATTACTATGCAAGTTGACGTTCTAAACGCAAAAGAACTTAAAAAATCTGCTCCGGTTTTCGGGCAGGTATCGTTTGACGATCACGAACAGATCGTTTTTTGCAACGACAAAGATACAGGTTTAAAGGCAATAATAGGTATCCATAATACTGTTTTAGGGCCTGCGCTCGGAGGCACCAGAATGTGGAATTATACCAGTGAATGGGAAGCTCTTAACGATGTTTTGAGGCTCTCCCGGGGCATGTCTTTCAAGAGTGCCATTACCGGTTTGAATCTTGGTGGAGGTAAGGCCGTGATCATCGGCGACGCCAAAAAAGATAAGACTCCCGCGTTGATGAAGAGATTTGGCGAATTTGTGCATTCTTTAGGCGGAAAATATATCACTGCCGAAGATGTAGGGATGGAAACCGCCGATATGGATACCGTTCGTGAAGTGACTCCTTATGTAACCGGAATTTCAGAATCTAAGGGAGGAGCCGGTAATCCTTCTCCGGTGACCGCTTACGGCGTTTTCATGGGGATAAAGGCTTCTGCTAAATTCAAATACGGAAACGATGAACTGGAAGGTAAAAAAGTACTGGTTCAGGGAATTGGGCATGTAGGTGAGACCCTTGTGGAATATCTTACCAAAGATGGAGCTGAAGTATTCATTACCGATATCAGTGAAGAACGCCTTCAGGAGGTAAGCAAAAAATATGGAGCTCATATTTTCACCGATGGAGATATTTACGCTGCCGATGTTGATATTTACGCTCCCTGCGCGCTTGGGGCGACCATTAATGATGATACCATCGACAGGCTGAAGGTTGATATCATTGCCGGTGCGGCCAACAACCAGCTTGCCAGTGAAGTGGAACACGGGGAGATCCTTCAGAAAAGAGGAATTGTCTATGCTCCAGATTTCCTGATCAATGCCGGCGGAATCATAAATGTTTATGCAGAACTTGAAAATTATGGTAAAAAAGAGATCATGCAGAAGACCGAGAATATTTATAATACCACGCTTAAGATCCTCGAAAAGGCCGCCAAAGAAGATATGACCACGCATTTTGCTGCCCTGCAGATCGCAAAACAGCGAATTGCCGACAGAAAAAATCAGCATTTGAATTAGTCAATTCCAATTAATTGATATTTTTGCAGGGTGAAAGTAAATTACTTTCACCCTTTCTAATTTCTAAAAAGTTCTTTTACAGTTATGTTGACAAGAAGACATATTCGGGTTAAAGTCATGCAGTCGCTATATGCCTTTAACCACAGCCAGAATGATAAGCTTGCCACCGAAGAGAAATTCCTCTTAAAAAGTATGGAAGAAATGTATGACCTGTTTCTTCTTCAGTTAAGTATGATCACAGAAATAAGGGAACATGCCGAGACTTTTTTAGAAAAATCCCAACAAAAACACCTGGCCACCAGCGAAGAAAAAGATCCCAACAGGAAATTTTTAGACAACAAGATCTTTGAGATCCTCAATGAAAATGAGAGCTTGCAGAATGCGCTGGCAAAGCATAAGATCAATCACTGGAAGCATGACAACGAGTATGCGGCGATCATCTGGAACGAGATAAGGAGCAGCCTGGATTACGAGGAGTACATGCGCACGCGGGATAATAATTTCAAGGAAGACAAAGATTTTATCATCACTATTTTCAAGGAATATATTGCGCCTAATGAAAAGCTTTATGAATATCTTGAAGATAAGAAATTAACCTGGCTGGACGATCTGCCCCTGGTGAATACTGCCATATTAAAAATGCTTCAGAAGCTGAAGGAGCAATCGGGAAAAGATAAGGAGATCACCAAACTCTTCAAAAGCGAGGAAGATCGTGAATTCGCGATCAAACTTTTCAGAAAAACATATCTGAACGATGATGAGCTGGAACAGGAAATGCTTGGAAAAACCCCGAACTGGGACAGGGACCGTATTGCCGAGGTTGATATGGTGCTGATCAAAATGGCCATTTGTGAGTTTCTGAAATTCCCCAGCATCCCTGTAAAAGTGACCATTAACGAATATCTTGAAATTGCCAAGGAATATAGTACTCCTAAAAGCAGTATTTTCATTAATGGTTTGCTGGATAAGCTTTCAAAGGAATACAAAGCTGGCGATAAATTAAATAAAACCGGCCGTGGACTCATGTAGTCACGAAAATTTATTAATTTTAAGCCTTAAAAATTAAACAAATAACTTTAACGATGAAAAAAGCAATTTTAATGTTTGCGGCTGTCGGAGCGATGTTGTTTACAGGATGTAAAGACAATAATGCTTCAGACAAGGTTAAAGCTGAAAACGTAGAAACAGCAGCTGAGCGTGATGCCAAGGAAAATGTGTATCCTGAAATCACCTTCGACGAAACTGAATATGATTTCGGTAAAATCGCCAAGGGAAGCCCTGTGGAGCACACTTTCAAATTTACCAATACAGGAAGAGCTCCTCTTGTGATCACCAATGCTTCCAGTTCTTGCGGATGTACCGTGCCAACCTATCACAAAAATGAAACCATTGCACCTGGTGAAACTGGTGAAGTAGTGGTAAAATACAATGGTTCAGGAAATGGACAGGTGACTAAAACAGTTACACTTTCGGCCAATACCGAGCAGGGAAAAGAACAAATCAAGATCAAGGCTTTCGTGGAAGCTGAAGCAACCAATAAAGCCAGCTAAGAGCATATATGGATAAATTATCACAGTTTGCACCTATTATTCTGATGTTTGCGGTAGTGTATTTCTTTATGATACGCCCGCAAATGAAAAAAGCTAAACAGGAAAAGAGCTTTGCCGCCGAACTTAAAAAAGGGGACCGGGTGGTCACCAAAAGCGGGATGCACGGCAAGATCATTGACTTCAGCGAAAAGAATAATGCGGTGATTATTGAAACCGGAGCAGGAAAGATCACTTTTGACCGGGCTTCCATTTCTATGGAAATGACGCAGAAACTTAATGAGCCTGCAAAGGAAAAAAAGTAAAACTACCTTTATAAGATACAAGAAGCGGCTTTTGGGCCGCTTTTTTTATTTATACTTGTCATTGAGTCTTTTTTTGCTTTTGATCATCGGGATGATCTTTTCGAGCCTTCGCAGTTTGGTTTCTTCTTTCTTGGCTTCAGAAATATACTCGGCGTATTCTCTTTTGCAGCCCGGTGTCATGGCTTCAAAACTCTCTTTCAGTTCCTCATCTTTTTCGATGGCTTCTGAAAGCTGTGTTGGAATCACTACTTTTTTGTTTTTCACCGGTTTGATCTCTTTCCCCTCCTTCTGATTCTGGATCGCCTCCTGTACATAAGGCAGCAAAATGGAAGTTTTCAGCTCGTCGCTTTCTTCAAACCTGATCTGCCGCAGGGCTTTTGTTTTTCCTTCCTGGGCGTTGATGAGCAGGGAAGTATTTTCTTTTAATAAAGCTCCGTTGAAAAACCAGAGGCCATAATGATTTTTAAAAGCCCCGATCCCTACCACGTTTTTCCCGTTCAGGGTATAAACTGGTCCGCCCCATTTTATCGCCGGTTCCAGTTCGGTGGTGAGAATCATTTCGTGTAACTTGTCGCAACTGTTCTTCCCATTTAGGATGTCTGGCAATATATTCTTCTACGTTTTTTACAGCCATTATAAAAAGATAAGACCTCACAGGTTTCGAAAACCTGTGAGGTCTGTTTAAATTATTGGTATTTTTTAGCGGTAAGTTCGGCAATTTTCACGATCACTTCAGTAGCTTTTTGCATACTTTCCACAGGTACATATTCATATTTTCCGTGGAAATTATGTCCGCCGGCAAAGATATTGGGGCAGGGGAGTCCCATAAAACTAAGCTGGGCACCGTCGGTACCACCGCGAATAGGCTTGATAATGGGTTTTATATGAAGTTCATTCATGGCATCCTCGGCAATATTCACTATTTGCATTACCGGTTCTACCTTTTCCTTCATATTAAAATACTGGTCTTTGATCTCGATATTGACACATTCCCTTTCATACTGAGAACATATTTCGGCAACCAGATCTTTCATCATCTTTTTTCGCGCTTCGAAATGTGTTTTATCGTGGTCCCTGATGATATATTCCAAAACAGTTTCCTCTACATCACCATGAATGCTGGTAAGATGGAAAAATCCCTGGCGGCCTTCTGTGTGCTCGGGAGTTTCCAGCCTTGGCAGGGAATTTATATAATCCTGCGCGATATACATGCTGTTGATCAATTTGTCTTTGGCATAACCCGGATGCACGCTTTTACCTTCCACACGCACCACAGCCTGGGCAGCATTGAAATTTTCGTATTCCAGTTCACCAATCTGACTTCCGTCCATCGTGTAAGCCCATTCGGCTCCGAATTTTTCCACATCGAACTTATGCGCGCCGCGGCCTATTTCTTCATCGGGAGTGAAACAAATCTTAATAGTCCCGTGAGGGATTTCGGGATTATCGATGAGATATTCCATCGCGGTCATGATCTCGGTAATTCCGGCTTTGTCATCGGCGCCTAAGAGAGTCGTTCCGTCGGTGGTGATCAGCGTCTGACCTTTATATTGAATAAGATCTTCAAAATAATCGGGAGAAAGAACGATGTTCTTTTCTTTATTTAAAACAATATCCCCGCCATCATAATTCTCCACGATCTGTGGATTCACATTGGTTCCCGAAAAATCTGGTGTGGTATCAAAATGAGCCACGAAACCAATTGCCGGAACTTCGTGGGAAACATTTGCCGGAAGTGTGGCCATGATATAAGCATTCTCATCAATACTTACCTCCTGCATCCCAATTTGCTTCAGTTCTTCTACCAGGTTATTGGCAAGGTTCCATTGTTTTTCGGTACTGGGAGTAGTATCGCTTTTAGGATCACTTTGTGTATCTATTTTCACATAGCCGAAAAAACGGTCTATAATTCGTTGTTTATTGGTCATGATGGTTATATTTCCATTCAAAAGTACATATATAGAAGGCTGCTTCAAAAACTTTTAAGTTTTCATCTGTTTATATTATTTAATTTTTAACGATCATGCGCTTCCTCTTCTAATTTTATACTGGTTTTTTTTCGACTGAAAAATCAGAAAAATTAATTTTTATTAGCTATTTTATCAGGTTTCGTGGACTTATTTGCCAATTCATTCTATTTTTGCAGAAACAGGCCCGGAATGTACAAATCACTCATACGTCCCTTACTTTTCAGCTTCGATCCCGAAAAAGTACATTACTACACTTTTGATTTTCTAAAGAATTTTTGTCGGCTCCCCGGAGCAAAGGCTTTTCTAAAATCCAAATTTCAGCTGAATGATAAAAGGCTGGAACGGGAAGTTTTCGGCTTAAAATTTAAAAATCCGGTGGGACTGGCCGCGGGTTTCGATAAAGATGCGAAGCTTTATGAGGAACTTTCGGCTTTAGGATTTGGTTTTATCGAAGTGGGGACGGTCACCCCAAAGCCCCAGCCGGGAAATGAAAAGAAAAGACTTTTTCGTTTGCCTGAAGATTCGGCCATTATCAACCGCATGGGTTTCAATAATGAGGGAGTTGAAAAAATGGTGGAGCGACTGCGGAAAAATAAAAATGTGCTGATCGGCGGAAATATCGGGAAGAATAAAGTCACTCCCAATGAAAATGCCGTAGATGATTATCTCTATAGTTTCGAAGCCCTTTTTGATTATGTGAATTATTTCGTGGTGAATGTGAGCTCTCCCAACACTCCAAACCTTCGGGAATTACAGGGGAAAGAACCGCTTAAGAAACTGCTTAACAGTTTACAGGAAAAAAATAAGCAGCGTGAAAATCCAAAACCTATTCTTCTAAAGATAGCTCCGGATCTAACCGATGAGCAACTTCTCGATATCATTGAAATTGTAAAGGAAACCGGTATTGCCGGAGTGATCGCTACCAATACTACCATTTCAAGAGAAGGTCTTCATTCTGAAAATAAAAGTGAAACCGGCGGCCTCAGCGGGAAACCCCTGAAAGAACGTTCTACCCAGGTGATCAGCTTCCTTTCCGAAAAAAGCGGGAAAGCTTTTCCTATTATTGGGGTGGGAGGCATACATTCTCCCGAAGATGCCATCGAAAAACTGGAAGCAGGTGCAAGCCTCATACAGCTCTACACCGGATTTATCTATGAAGGCCCGGCTTTGGTCAAAAGGATCAATAAACTGATTTTGGAAAAAATGGATAATAATAGCTGTAAGCCCTAAGCTATAAGCTCTAAGCTCTAAGTTTTGTGTTTTAAGTTAAATCAATTTCAAATCTAACATCTAATTTCTAAAATCTGTTAATGGCCGACCAACTAATTCCCTTTTTAACCGCTTCAATTTTATTAACGCTGGCTCCCGGACCCGACATCATTTACGTACTCGTGCGGTCTATTGCTTATAGTGCGAAACAGGGAATTGTAACGGCAATCGGTCTTGGTAAGCGGGATTTTGATACATACCAGCCTGGTTGCTTTTGGCGTGTCGGCAATCATCAGGCAGTCTGAATATGTCTTTCTCATCATTAAAATTCTTGGAGCCGTTTACCTTCTTTATCTCGCCTGGCAGGTTTACAAAAGCGATCCTGAAATTGCTTTTTCTGCGGAAGGGATTCGAGATAAAAACCTTGGCGCTCTTTACCGGCAGGGATTTATTATGAATGTGCTCAACCCGAAAGTGGGCATTTTCTTCCTGGCCTTTTTTCCGGGATTCCTTTGGGAACCGGAAGGGAATACTATTATGCAATTCTATGTTCTGGGAATCATATTTATGCTCCAGGCCCTCCTTATATTTTCAATAGTGGCGCTACTTGCCGATAAAATTTCAGTGTACATTAAATCCCATCCCAAATCAGGACATTTTCTAAAATGGATGCAGGTGGTAATTTTTATTCTCATCGCCGTTCTTATACTGAAATAACTTCCTTTGATAATTCCGCAAGGGAACGACGTTACATCTTTTGAAATTTTTAGCATTATCAATAAAAACTAAATCTTTTTAAAATTTCTTTAAAATAGTATCTTTGGGCGTATGACAGAGACCAAGCTTATCGAATGTCCGCGGGATGCCATGCAGGGGATCAGGGCCTTTATCCCTACCGATAGGAAAGCTCAATATATCCAGTCTTTACTGCGCTGCGGATTCGATACCATCGATTTCGGAAGTTTTGTCTCGCCCAAAGCCATTCCCCAGATGAAGGACACTGCGCAGGTGCTGGAAAAACTTGATCTCACCAAAACACGTAGTAAGCTGCTGGCCATTGTCGCCAACACCCGGGGAGCCGAGGACGCTTCGAAATTTAATGAGATCGATTACCTGGGATATCCATTTTCGATTTCAGAAAACTTTCAGATGCGGAACACTCATAAGACCATCGCCGAATCGGTGGAAGTCTTGCAGGAAATTCTGAATATCGCCGATAGATCGGGGAAAGAAGTGGTCGCATATCTCAGCATGGGTTTTGGGAATCCCTACGGTGATCCGTGGAACGTGGAGATCGTGGGGGACTGGACCGAAAAACTGTCAAAAATGGGAGTGAAGATACTTTCGCTTTCTGACACTGTGGGAAGTTCGACGCCTGATATCATTAATTACCTTTTTTCGAATCTAATTCCAAAATATCCCCAGATCGAATTCGGGGCGCATCTTCATACCACTCCTTCCAGCTGGCATGAAAAGATCGATGCCGCCTATAAGTCTGGTTGTCGCCGTTTTGATGGTGCCATTCAGGGTTTTGGAGGTTGTCCCATGGCAAAAGATGAACTTACCGGCAATATGCCTTCAGAAAAGATGCTTTCTTATTTCAATGCCGCCAAAGCCGAAACTCATATCAAAATGACCAGTTTTGAATCGGCGTATAACGAAGCTTCCAAAATTTTCTCCGAATACCATTAAAAGTATTTATAGCTTCTGAAATTTCTATTAAAAAACTTTATTTAAAATTGATCTAAATAAAATTTGTATAATAAAGTCACTCCTTTATATTTGCCGAAATTATTTTAAACGAGTCTAAATAAAAGATCGTTTTGATCGCAAATAAAGAAGAATGAAAAGAATCTCGGGAATTTTATTAGTAGCTACACTTTTTATAGTAGCCTGTTCAAAAGATGATGATGGCGGAAGTATCAATCCCAATAATTTTGATCGCCAGGGGATGCTCGCCAACTGGGCCGACAATATTATTGTTCCCGCTTTTTCAAATTTCAAAACCTCTACGCAGAACCTGGAAGAGAAGACCACCGCTTTTACCAGTGATCCCACCGAGGCCAATCTGGCAGATTTACGAGGCGCTTTTAAAAATGCCTATCTCGATTTCCAGACGGTATCTATTTTTGAAGCAGGTAAGGCGATGGAACTCAATTTTCGTCATTTTTTGAATACTTATCCTGCAGATGCCGCAGCCATTGAAGCAAATATTTCAGGTGATTATGACCTCACTTCTGTGAACACTTATGATCAGCAGGGTTTTCCGGCATTAGATTTTATGATCAACGGGCTTGGAGAAACAGATGCTGAAATCGCGGCTAAATACGCTTCTGAAGATTATAAAACCTATCTCAATGATCTGGTTGCCCGCATAAACTCACTTACCGCTGAGGTAAATACTTCCTGGCAGGGTGATTTCAGGGATCAGTTTGTAAATAATACCAGCTCTTCGAGTACGGGAAGTATCGATAAGTTCACCAACGATTATATCATGTATTTCGAAAAGTTTATCAGGTCTGGTAAAATTGGTTTTCCCGCGGGAGCCTTTACCGGAACTCCTTCTCCCGAAAATGTCGAAGCTTATTATTCCGATGATTTTTCGAGGGCTTTATATATAAAAGCACTGGAAAGTACGCAGGATTTCTTCAACGGAAAGCATTTTGGAAGCAGTGAAACCGGGAAAAGCTATAAGCAGTATATCAATTATATGCAGCCTGCCATGGAAAATGAAAACCTCGCGGCTGAGATCAATGATCAGTTTGATGCTATTTTAAGCCAGGCTGAAAATTTGAATGAAAGCCTTAAAGCACAGGTTGAAAATGATAATTCTGAAATGATCACTGCTTTTGATGAACTTCAGAAGGCTGTGGTATTATTGAAGGTTGATATGATCCAGGTACTTTATATCGGCGTGGATTATGTAGATTCTGACGGAGACTAGTTCTCGGAGAATGGCCGGAAAGATCACCAAATATTTAAATTCTTACACCGAAGCGGCTCCCCTGGCAGTGTTCAGGATCTTCTTCGGTGTAATGATGTTTATCAGCGTGCTTCGTTTCTGGCTCAACGGCTGGATCGAAAAATTATATATCACCCCAAAATTCTTTTTTTCCTATTATGCTTTTGAATGGGTAAAACCTTTAGGAAATTACACATATCTTATTTTCGCACTCTGCGGTTTGGCCGCGCTTCTCGTCGCTCTGGGATATAAATATCGTATTTCCATCGTCATCTTTTTCCTGAGTTTCACCTATATCGAACTCATGGATAAGACCACTTATCTCAATCACTATTATTTCATTAGTGTCCTTAGCTTTTTGATGATCTTTCTGCCGGCAGCTTCCTATTTTTCTCTGGATGCCTGGCGCAATAAAGAAAAAGCTTTTCAGAAGATCCCTGCCTGGTGTATAGATGCGATAAAACTGCTCATGGCCACAGTTTATTTCTATGCCGGGATCGCGAAGTTGAACAGCGACTGGCTGCTGAAGGCAATGCCATTGAAAATCTGGCTGCCGGCACAGTATAATCTGCCGTTTTTGGGTGATTTGATGCAGCAGGAATGGCTTCATTATGCTTTTAGCTGGAGTGGAATGTTTTACGATTTACTGATCCCTTTTTTTCTCCTGTGGAAGCGAACGCGTTTTGTGGCCTTTTTATTTGTCATTATTTTTCATGTGCTTACTCGGGTACTTTTTCCTATCGGGATGTTTCCGTATATCATGATCGTAAGCGCACTGATCTTCTTCAGTCCTTCGGTGCACCATAGAATTCTGAGATTTATTTCCGGCTTCTTCCGAATAAAAAAATCCTTTTTTGATAACGGAAAACAGCTCGTCTATAATGGTCTTAAAAGGAAAGCTTTACTGGGAATTTTGTCGGTATTTTTTGTAGTGCAGATATTTTTTCCGTGGCGATATCTGTTTTATCCGGGCGAGCTTTTCTGGACCGAAGAAGGATTCCGGTTTTCCTGGAGGGTCATGCTGATGGAGAAGGTGGGTTATGCACAATTCATAGTTGAAGACAAAGCTTCGGGAAAAAGATTTTATATAGATAATGGCCAGTATCTCACTCCTTTTCAGGAAAAACAAATGGCCACACAGCCCGATTTTATTCTGCAGTATGCACATTTCCTTGCGGAAAAGTTCCGCGAAAAAGGCCATGAGAATATTGAAGTTCATGTGGAGAATTTCGTCGCTTTGAACGGAAGACGAAGCCGCCAGTATATAGATCCTGAGGTCGATCTTCTTCAATATGAAGATTCCTTCAGTCATAAAACATTCATATTACCATTCAATGATGAAATTAAAGGTATTTAGTCTGGTATTTTTTATTTCCGCGATTGCCAGTGCACAGTTTTCACTCAGTGGAACGATCACTTCCGCAGAGACCGGCGAACGCATTCCCAATGCGGAAGTTTGGAACAAGACCACCGGCGAAGTTGCCGTTGCCGACGCTAATGGAAATTATCATACTAAAAATTTTAAGCCCGGAACTTATACTTTTGCGGTTTTCAGCTATGAATATGAAATTGCGGAAAAAGAGATCAGCCTTCAGGACGATAAAATCGTCAATTTTCAATTAGCACCATTGGCAGAAAGCCTTTCTGAAGTTGTGCTGACCAATCGACGGGAGCAGATCTTTGCGCTTCGCAAGCTGAGAAAAGTGGAAGGGACGGCTATTTTCGCCGGAAAAAAGAGCGAAGTGGTGATGCTGGATAAGGTTTCCGGGAATCTTGCTGCCAATAACGCGCGACAGATTTATAGCCAGGTTTCCGGACTCAATATTTATGATAATGGCGATGCCGGTCTGCAATTAAATATTGGTGGAAGAGGGCTCGATCCCAACCGCACACAGAATTTCAATACCCGCCAAAATGGTTACGATATTTCAGCCGATGTGTTGGGATATCCCGAAAGTTACTACACACCGCCGCCGGAAGCACTTCGTGAAATTCAGGTGATTCGTGGGGCGGCTTCGCTGCAGTACGGAACTCAGTTCGGCGGACTCATCAATTTCGTTTTCAAGGAGCCAGTTCCAAACAAAAAGATAGAATTCCTCACGAGGCAATCGGTAGGTTCTTACAATATGTTCACCAGTTTTAACAGCCTGAGTGGTACCCTTGGGAAGTTCAGTTACTACACTTATTATAATTATAAAAGCGGGAATGGCTTTCGCGATAATTCGGAATATGATTCGCATAACGCCTTTGCTCACCTGGGATGGCAATTTAACGACAAAACGAGTCTGAGTTTTGAGTATACTTTTCTGGATTATCTTGCACAGCAGCCCGGCGGTCTTACCGATGCGCAGTTCTATCGCAACCCAGATTTCAGCAATCGCGAACGCAACTGGTTTGATGTGAACTGGAATTTATATGCCCTGAAATTCAAGCATGAGTTCTCCTCCAAAACCGATTTCAGCCTGAATATTTTCGGACTTGATGCTACCCGCAGCGCGATCGGGTTTCGCGAAAATCGAGTTTCACAGGCCGATGATCCAACAGCTCCCAGGGAGTTGCTGATCGATCATTTTAATAATTGGGGCGCGGAGGCACGCCTGCTAACCCGCTATGATCTTTTTGGTGAAGAATCTGTATTACTGGTGGGAAGCAAATATTATGATGCTCACAACAAACAACGTCAGGGCCCGGGAAGTGCCAGTGCAGATCCCGATTTTGAATTTGCCAGTGAAGAGTTTCCGTATTATTCCAGACAGTCATATTTTGAATTTCCCAACAAGAACCTCGCGTTCTTCGGTGAAAATATTTTTAATATCACCAATAATTTTTCTCTCACGCCCGGTGTGAGGCTGGAGTTTATCAATACAGCAGCCGAAGGTTCCTACAAATTTATTCTGAAGGACCTTGCCGGGAATATTCTTCAAAACCGCGATATTGAAGATAATCGTGATCTAAAAAGGAGTTTTGTGCTGTTTGGCCTCGGAAGCAGTTATAATCTGAATGCTTCTAATGAATTCTATGCGAATTTTTCCCAAAATTATCGTTCGATTACCTTTAACGACATCAGGGTAATCAATCCTGTTTACCAGGTCGATCCAAATATCAGCGATGAAGAAGGTTTTACTGCCGATCTTGGTATTCGTGGAAGGTTAAAAGATAAGCTTTCTTATGATGTGAATGTTTTTGCGTTGAAATATAATGACCGGATTGGTGAGGTTTTGAAACCCGAAGTACGTGAAAATGCAGATGGCGAACTGGAAGAGACCGGAAGAATAGTTCGCTTTCGCGGAAATATCGGCGATGCTTTTATTTATGGCCTGGAAAGTTTTGCCGACTGGAACCTGAAAAACACCTTTTTTGAGTCGGCTGAAGATTACAGACTGAACGTTTTTATAAATACGGCTTTGACCAGTTCGGAATATACGCGATCGGAAGAAGTGAATGTAAAAGGAAATCAGGTTGAGTTTATCCCAAATGTGAACCTGAAGACGGGGATAAATTTTGGCTATAAGGATTTCCTCGCAGGCCTTCAGTATACCTATTTATCGAAACAATATACCGATGCGACCAATGCTCCCCAGGACGTCAATGATAATCAGCGAGGCATTGAAGGTGCTATCCCTTCTTATGGAATTATGGATCTTTCGGCTTCCTACAGCTTCGGAAAATTCAAACTGGAAGCGGGCATCAATAACCTTCTGAATAATTATTATTTCACCAGAAGAGCCACAGGCTATCCGGGCCCGGGTATCATTCCGGCCCAGCCTTTGACCTGGTATAGCACAATTCAGTTTAGATTGTAAAAGAAAAAACGAGCTAAATTTTCTGAAAATTTTAATCTGAAGACTTAACAGCTTCAAATTGAGTTTTCTCACTAATTAGCCTTACATTTGCATGCAATTAATCCTTAATTGCAATGACCGCACACGAATCCAAAATACTTGGCGAAGGACTTACTTACGATGACGTACTTTTAGTTCCTGCCTATTCTGAAGTGCTTCCCCGAGAAGTTAATATTCAGTCAAAATTCACCAGAAATATTCCCATTAACGTTCCTATCGTTTCCGCAGCCATGGATACAGTTACCGAATCCCGTATGGCAATTGCCATAGCGAGAGAAGGAGGGATAGGAGTTCTGCATAAGAATATGACGATTGAGCAGCAGGCGCTGAAAGTGAGAAAAGTAAAAAGAGCCGAGAGCGGAATGATCATAGACCCGGTGACCCTGCCAATTTCGGCAAAAGTACGGGATGCCAAGGCTTCTATGAAGGAGCATAGCATCGGCGGTATTCCTATAGTCGATAAAGACGGAAAACTCATCGGAATAGTTACCAACCGGGATCTGCGTTTTGAAAAAAATAATGACCGGCCGATTTCTGAAGTGATGACTTCAGAAAATCTGGTGACGGTTTCTGAAGGAACTTCACTTGATGATGCCGAAGACATCCTGCAGGAAAATAAAATTGAAAAACTGCCGGTGATCAATAAGGATAAAAAGCTGGTTGGGCTGATCACCTTTCGTGATATCACCAAACTAACGCAGAAACCTATGGCTAATAAAGATACTTATGGCCGCTTAAGAGTGGCAGCCGCAGTGGGTGTGACCATGGATGCCGTTGACAGGGCTGAGGCGCTGGTCAATGCCGGGGTCGATGCGATTGTGATCGATACCGCGCATGGGCATACCAAAGGAGTGGTTCATGTGCTGAAAGATGTCAAAAAGAAATTTCCAAAACTGGAAGTGGTGGTTGGGAATATTGCCACTGGAGAAGCTGCTAAATATCTTGTAGAAGCAGGCGCCGATGCGGTGAAAGTTGGCATAGGTCCCGGTTCTATTTGTACCACCAGAGTAGTGGCGGGAGTTGGATTTCCCCAGTTCTCTGCAGTGCTGGAAGTAGGTGCAGCCATAAAAGGTTCTGGAGTGCCGGTAATTGCCGACGGCGGAATTCGTTATACCGGAGATATACCTAAAGCTATTGCTGCAGGAGCCGATTGCGTGATGCTGGGCTCCCTGCTGGCAGGAACCAAAGAATCTCCTGGTGAAACCATTATTTACGAGGGAAGAAAATTCAAATCTTACCGCGGAATGGGTTCTGTGGAAGCCATGCAAAAAGGTTCTAAAGATCGTTATTTCCAGGATGTGGAAGACGATATTAAAAAACTGGTGCCAGAAGGAATTGTGGGGCGTGTACCCTATAAAGGCGATCTTGAAGAAAGCATTCATCAGTTCGTGGGAGGTCTTAAAGCCGGAATGGGTTATTGCGGAGCAAAAGACATTCAAAGCCTGAAAGAGAATGGAAGATTTGTAAAAATTTCCGCTTCCGGGATCTATGAAAGTCATCCCCATGATGTCACCATCACTAAAGAATCTCCAAATTACAGCAGATAATAAATAAAAAACTCCCGCTGAAAGGCGGGAGTTTTTTATTTATTAAATATTGTTTATTTTTTATTCTGTGCGGTTGAGTCCTGTTGTGGAGCCGGTTTTGGAGTGACTCCCATAATTTTCATTACTTTATCGGTAATATCGTCTTCAGGACGGGAATAGGCAAGGTCGCTGGCACTGGCATGAAAGATCTGGGTGTAACCTTCGTCGGCAATTACCTTTTTCAAAGCCACATCGATCTTTTCGTAAAGCGGGCCGGTAAGTTCATTTCTTTTCATCTGGATCATTACTGATGCCTTTTGGCGGAAATTCTTTATATCATTTTCCAGTTCCATGATCTTTGATTCCTTTTCTTTCCGGGATGCATCAGTAAGGCTGTCGGTACTTGCCTGGTACTCTTTTACCAATGTTTGGTACTGGTTAATATTATTTTGAAGTTCGCCTTGCAACTCTTTATTATAATCTTCAAGTTGTTTGTTGATACTTGTACTTTCAGGCATTTGGGCGAGAATATATTCCGCGTCAATCGTGCCGACTTTACTTTGAGCCTGGGCGGCAAAACCTACAAAAAGAAGTAATAATCCTATGCTAAATTGTTTCATTTTTTAATATTTTTTTCGCAAATATAAGAGGCTAAGTACAATAACCGGGCCTGAAGTTCAGATTAATTCATGAAATTATTCGGCGACGCTTTTTCCTTCTTCCGCAAAAGCCTTGAAATCTTCCATAAACTGCCGAGATTGTTTCTTAAAAGCTCCGGGCATTGCCCAGCCCATTATTTTCATGAATCCGCTGAATTTAAATTCACTTTCCGAAATCCATTCGGTGGTATTTTCATCTGTTTTTCTAAAACGATTCAACTGAATATTATATACACCCCTGGCTTCATAAGTAGATTCCATTTCCTCGGGCAGGTCATTCCGAAGAATGGTTTCGGTCATTTCGACCTCCCTTTTTCCCATTTTATATTTCAGTTTATTGGTGGAACCTGCTTTGCCAAAATCTCCGCTCAGGGTTTTAAAATAGACGAAGCCGCGCTGCCAGTGCCTGAAATCTTCAGGATTCGAAAACTTTTCTATCACTTCTTCCCTGGGAAGATCAATAGTGATTTTCTGAGTGTATTTCATAAACAACTGATTTGTTATTATTTAAAGATACTTCAGAAATCAATCTTCCAGAAATTTATAATTATCTTCTTTTCTTTTCGTTATTCCTTTTAGCTTGCAGAACCTTAAGTTATTCTTATTTTTGCGCGGACTGCGGAATTAGATAAAAACTGGTTCTTATGGCATTTGATTTGTAGAGCGGTAAAAAAAGTAAAAATTTTGAAGCACAAATTTTTCGGATTCGGAATTGGAATTCTGGCTTTGCTCCTTACCGGTTGTGAATACTTTAAAAAAAGTGATGACGACCGAAAGGTGATCGTAAGGGTGAATGATTCTTATCTCTATGAAGAAGACATCAGTAAACTCATCAACGAGAATACCTCTCCCGAAGACAGTACCCTTTTAGTGTCAAATTATATTACCCGTTGGGCTACGCAGCAATTGCTCATAGACCGGGCCGAGCTGAATTTACCGGAATCAACACAAAAGGAATTCAATGAACTGGTGAATAATTACCGCAACGAGCTGTATACAAATGCCTATACCGAAGCACTGGTTTCACGGGATATCGATACTGCCCTTCACAGGGAAGCGATCAAAGAGTATTATGAGAGCAATAAGGAAAACTTTCGGTTGAATGAAGACCTGGTAAAGCTCAGGTACATCAATTTACCGAAAAATGTGAATAATATTGAGGCCATCAAAAAACGGTTCATTCGTTTTAATGAAAAAGATAAAAAAGCCTTGAGTGACATGGCCATCCAGTTTAAGAATTATTCCATGAATGATTCGGTATGGGTGAAAACAAAACAGGTATACAGTAAAATTGGTCCGCTTAGTGTAGGAGACAGGGACGAGTTGCTTAAGAAATCAAATTTTATGGAGCTGAAGGATTCACTAAATGTGTATCTTGTATATGTAAATGATGTTCTTGCCAGGAACGACCAGGCTCCCCTGGAATATGCAGAACCAGCGATCAGGGAAATTTTGCTCAACAAAAGAAAACAGAATTTAATAAAGGAGTTAGAAAAAGATATAACCAAAGATGCGATTAAAAATAATGAATTTGAAATATACAATTAAGACCTCCCTATTTGTAGCCTTTGCGATGATTTCCATCACTGCAAATGCACAGGAAGTAGTGGTGACCGATAGCACTTCCATCCAGCCGAAAGAAGAGGTGAAAAAGCAGGAGGTACAGAATGACGGCAACCGCAAAAAGGTAGATGGTATTGCTGCTGTGGTGGGAAATTTTATTATCCTGGACAGCGATATTGACCTTATGTATAAAGACATGGAGAGCCAGGGCATCTCCACCGCTGAGGTTACCGACTGTAATCTTGCCGGCTCCCTTTTGGAAAGCAAACTCTATGCTCACCAGGCCGTGCAGGATAGTATCATTATCCCTGATTCACAGATCAACGGTATGGTAGATCAGCAAATTCAGCAGTTTGTAGGACAGCTTGGTTCTATGGATAAGCTTCTGGCCTATTACCGGAAAGATTCTGAAGAAGAACTTCGCGAAGAGCTTTTCACCATTAATAAGCAAAGACAGCTTGCGCAGCGTATGCAGCAAAAGATCATCGAAGATATTGAGGTGACTCCTGAAGAGGTAAGACAGTATTATAATAATATGAAGGAGAAGCCAATGTTCGGAACCGAAGTGGAACTTTCACAGATCGTGGTGGAACCAGAAATTCCCGAGGCTGAAAAACAAAAAGTTATCGATCGTTTAAATGAATTTAAAGCCGATATTCAGGATAACGGAGCAAGCTTTGCCACCAAAGCGGTCTTGTATTCCGATGATGAAGTTACAGGTCGTGATGGTGGAAGGATAACACTTAGCAGAAAAGATCCTTTTGTAAAAGAATTTAAAGATGTGGCTTTTAGCCTTCAAAAAGGGGAGATCAGTGATCCATTTGAAACGATTTTCGGCTATCATATTATCCAGATTGACGACATCAGGGGCCAAACGGTAGATCTAAGGCATATTTTGTTGATTCCTGAAGTCACCAATGCTTCCGTACAGGCGGCACGAAAAAAGATTGACACCGTGCGCAGTAAGATTGTGAAAGGGGAACTTGATTTTGCAGATGCGGCCAGGGAAGTTTCCGATGAGGAAGAAACTAAGAACGACGGCGGGAAATTGATCAACCCACGTACCGGAGATACCCGTTTTGAACTCACCAATATCGATCCCGAGCTCTTTAGACAGGTAGAAGGACTTAAAGAAGGTGAGGTTTCCCAGGTGTTGACCCAGCAGGACAGGACCGGAAGACCTCAGTTCAAGATCATCAAGGTCACCAGAAAAATTCCCGAGCATAAAGCCGATTATGCTACCGATTTCCAGAAGATCAAACAGCTGGCACTTCGCGATAAGCAGCTGAAGGAAATCGAAAAATGGCAAAAAGAGAAGATCAAAGAAACTTATATCAAGGTGAACGGTAAGTATCGCGACTGCGATTATGCCAGTGACTGGGTTAAAAATAAATAATTATTCTATGTCAGACGTTGCCCTTGTAGAAAAGCTGGTAGATAAGCACGGCAGGCTTAAAAAAGAGATCGCCAAAGTGATCGTAGGCCAGGAATTGGTTGTCGATCAGATCCTGCTGTCAATTTTTTCCGGCGGGCATTCGTTGCTGATTGGAGTTCCCGGCCTAGCAAAGACCTTAATGGTGAATACCATTGCCAAAGCCCTGGGGCTGAATTTCAAGAGAATACAGTTTACGCCAGATTTGATGCCCAGCGATATCCTTGGTGCGGAAATCCTGGATGAAAATCGCAAATTCAAGTTCATTAAAGGTCCTATTTTCACCAATATTCTTCTGGCAGATGAGATCAATCGTACGCCGCCCAAGACCCAGGCTGCGCTCCTTGAAGCCATGCAGGAACGAGCGGTGACCGTGGCGGGGCATCATTACAGGCTGGATCAGCCTTATTTTGTGCTGGCCACCCAGAACCCTATTGAGCAGGAGGGAACCTATCCTTTGCCCGAGGCTCAACTCGACCGGTTTATGTTCGCCATACATCTGGATTATCCAAGTTTCGCGGAAGAGGTGGATGTGGTAAAAAGCACCACCGCCGATAATATCCAGGAAGTGGAAGCTTTATTTTCTGCGGAAGAAATTTCCGATATTCAGCATTTGATAAGAAGAATTCCCGTACCCGACAATGTGATCGAATACGCGGTACGCCTGGTGGGAAAAACCCGTCCTTCTTCTGAAGCTCCCGAACTGGTACAGAGTTATGTTGATTGGGGAGCGGGTCCGCGGGCCTCGCAAAATCTTATTCTTGCCGCCAAAACCCATGCCGCGGTGAACGGAAAATTTTCACCCGATATTGAAGATGTACAGGCAGTTTCCTTCGGAATTTTGCGTCACCGTATAATTAAAAA
Organism: uncultured Flavobacteriaceae bacterium; assembly: GCA_963741865.1. Taxonomy (GTDB): domain Bacteria; phylum Bacteroidota; class Bacteroidia; order Flavobacteriales; family Flavobacteriaceae; genus Christiangramia. The sequence continues at coordinate 130,009 of CAVUJP010000016.1, read as the reverse complement.
TTATAAAGCCGAAGCAGAAGGTATTACTGAAGAAGCGATTATCAGGAAATTATTCTGATGATGAACTTCATTGTCAGATACCGTATAGCAATTAGCGTTTTCTTCTATGTATTATGGGGAAGTGATTTTTTCGCCCATATCTTAAATTTAAATCCACCAACTTCTTCCATAGTGAACTGGCTAGCCCGGGGGCTATTATTAATTTTTTGGAGTATTATTCTTCAGGATATGATAAGAAATGATATAAAAGACAAAACTTTCTGGATTCTTTCCATGTTTTTACTTCCTTTCTTTTCTCCGATTGTCTACATTTTCCGAAGAAAAAATCTGCTTCATTTAAGATCAAACCGGTTTACTTTTCACCCGAAAAGATAAAAATTTAATAGATTCTCATTTTTACAAGCTTAAATTAATTTTTAGTGAATTTTTACCGCCCTATTTTTTCATTTTAGGAATTCTTTCAGCATTTTTTGAGAATAGGTCCCAATTTTCAAAACCGACCTAAAATGCTTATTTTTGCAAGACTTTTACAACAAATAAAACAGCAACATGGCATACGATATTGATATGATCAAAAAGGTTTATAGCCAGGTAGCCGGGCGTGTGGAAAAAGCGCGTGAGGCAGTAGGCCGACCTTTGACATTAGCAGAAAAAATTCTTTATTCCCACCTCTGGGAAGGTGAGGCCAAAGAGGCTTATACCCGCGGAAAAGATTATGTGGAGTTCGCCCCTGACCGTATAGCCTGTCAGGATGCAACAGCGCAAATGGCGTTGCTTCAGTTCATGCAGGCCGGAAAGAAAAAAGTGGCAGTGCCTACTACGGTTCACTGTGACCATCTTATCCAGGCAAAAATGGGAGCGGCAATAGACCTTCAGGCTGCCAATAAGAGCAGTAGCGAGGTTTTTGATTTTCTGGAGTCAGTATCAAATAAGTACGGGATCGGCTTTTGGAAACCTGGAGCAGGGATCATTCACCAGGTAGTACTTGAGAATTATGCGTTTCCTGGAGGAATGATGATCGGGACCGATTCTCATACCGTGAATGCCGGCGGCCTCGGAATGGTGGCTATTGGTGTTGGTGGTGCCGATGCGGTTGATGTAATGGCCGGAATGCCATGGGAATTGAAATTTCCGAAGCTGATAGGGGTGAAACTTACAGGAAAACTTTCCGGATGGACCGCCCCAAAAGATGTGATTTTAAAGGTAGCCGGGATTCTTACCGTAAAAGGAGGAACCGGAGCCATTATTGAATATTTCGGGGAAGGAGCCCGTTCCATGTCATGTACCGGTAAAGGTACTATCTGTAACATGGGTGCCGAGGTTGGTGCGACCACTTCTACTTTTGGTTATGACGATTCTATGGAACGTTACCTGAAAGCTACCAACCGCGCCGATGTTGCCGAAGCAGCCAACGAAGTACGTGAACATCTAACCGGTGATGACGAAGTTTATTCAAATCCTGAAAAATATTTCGATGAATTGATCGAGATCAATCTTTCAGAATTGAAGCCTCACCTTAACGGACCTTTTACTCCCGACCTTGCAACGCCTATTTCAGAAATGGGTGAAAAGGCCAAGGAGCATGACTGGCCGATTAATGTTGACTGGGGATTGATCGGGTCCTGTACTAACTCTTCTTATGAAGATTTGACGCGTGCCGCCTCTATCGCCAAACAGGCAGTAGATAAAAAAGTTAAAGCGAAATCAGATTTCGGTATTAATCCGGGTTCAGAGCAGATCCGCTTTACCGCGGAAAGAGATGGATTGCTTCAGATCTTTGAAGATCTTGACGCGACTATCTTTACTAACGCCTGTGGCCCGTGTATTGGTCAATGGGATCGTAGTGACCGTAAAGGCGAAGAAAAGAACACGATTGTACATTCGTTCAACCGTAACTTTTCTAAGCGTGCCGATGGTAACCCGAATACTCATGCCTTTGTAGGTTCCCCTGAAATGGTAGCCGCAATTGCAATTTCAGGCCGTCTTGATTTCGATCCTACCCGTGACAAGCTGCTGAACGAAGATGGAGAGGAAGTCATGCTTGACGAACCAACAGGAATCGAACTTCCCACAAAAGGTTTCGCTGTGGAAGATGCCGGATATATCGCTCCAAAAGAAGACGGTAGCGACGTAGAAGTCAAAGTTGCTGAAGACAGTGAAAGACTTCAGCTGTTAACTCCTTTTGAACCATGGGATGGTAAAAATCTTACCGGTGCCAGATTGCTGATCAAGGCCTGGGGCAAATGTACCACCGACCATATTTCAATGGCCGGTCCCTGGTTGCGTTACAGGGGACATCTCGATAATATCTCGAATAACTGTCTCATCGGGGCCGTTAATGCTTTCAATAAAAAGACCAATTTTGTGAAGAATCAGCTTACCGGAGAATACGATGGTGTGCCTGCGGTTCAGAGAGAATATAAAAAAGAGGGAATTTCTACCGTTGTGGTTGGAGACCATAACTATGGAGAAGGTTCTTCAAGAGAGCATGCGGCCATGGAGCCCCGACATTTAGGCGTAAAAGTGGTACTTGTGAAATCTTTCGCGAGAATTCACGAAACCAATCTTAAAAAGCAGGGAATGCTGGCTCTTACTTTTGTGAATGAGGATGATTATGACAAAATTCAGGAAGATGATACTTTTAACTTTATCGACCTAGAGAATTTTGCTCCTGATACTCCGCTGAGCATCGAAGTAGTTCACGCCGACGGAAGCAAGGATATGATCAAAGCAAATCATACCTATAATAATCCACAGATCGAGTGGTATAAACATGGTTCCGCATTGAATCTGATCAAAAAACAGAATGGCGCTTAAAATTAAGTGCAGATCTTAATAACAAAAACCTCAGGATAATCCCTGAGGTTTTTTTATTTAACCATAAATCCCCAAATTTATAGCTAAAGGCACGGATTTCCCCGCAAGTCATAAATCTTTAATTATATAGCCTTCCAGCCTGTTTTTTTGCAACAACAGCATATCTATAAGGTTTTTCGGCGCCTTAGGGGTATAAAGAGCCGAGTAATACGTGTTCAAATTTTTCAATTCGTACCTAAAGATTTTACTCCAGCCTTCTTTATAGAAAAGACCGTGAAAGCCTTTGTCTGCTTTGATATAGAACATGGAGGAATAATAAAGCATTTTTATAAGCCAAAGACCCTTTTCTTTTCGTATCTTTCTTATGGTTTCATCTAATTCATTTTTAATTTTCTTTCTCTGGTCTAACCTTTGAGCACAGATCATCTTCCCTTCTTTATCTGTGTGCTGGCTAAATTCCTCGTATAGAGAAATGATATAATCGTTAAAGCATTGCAGTTTGCAAAGCCTGAAAAAAAGTAAATTTGAAATCATACGGAAAAAATAAAATCCGTGATGGCATACTTCTTCAAATTATATTTCATTAACAAAAAATTAACATGAGGAATTATATCTCAAACCGTATATATTATTTGTAATTATAAATGATTTTAGTATAAAAAGTATGTCCGTTCTTTGAACTCACTAGCTTAAAAGACCGAGAAAATGACTTACAGAGCAGAAATAGGAAAACGAATAAAAAAATTGCGCCGGGAGCATAATTACTCCCAGACGCATGTTGCCAATATTTTATTCATTTCTCAGGCTGCTTATTCCCTGATCGAGAGTTCGCAGAATGGAATCGTTGTGGATCATATTATCAAACTTAGCAAACTCTACAATGTCACTACCGATTTTATACTTACTGGAGAGAACAATATGATAAGGATCAGCAGGGAAACGGGATTTTTACCTCTCTTGCGTACCACTGCCCATGCCGGTTTTTTGAAAAATCTCGGGAATGACGATTTTTTTGATGTGAAAGACTGGTTCCGAATTCCCGGCTACGATCCTACCAATGAGCAGACGCTCTTTGAAGTAGAAGGTGAAAGTATGTCTCCCACTATTTTTCCCGGAGATATATTAATATGCCAGGTTCACAATAATGTTGACCATGTGCTGGATGGATCGGCGGTGGTGATCATCACTGTTGAAGGTATTGTGGTGAAGAGACTACGCAGGGATTCCAGCTCAGAATATCTACTTGTGGAAAATGATAATCCCGATATTCGCGACGAAACCAAGCGCATTAAAAAACAGGAGGTGAAACAATTACTGATGATCAGGGGGAAGATCAGCAGTGTTCTTATCCCGCATCATGAAATTACCGGTAAGGGAAAAATAAAAGAACTGGAAGAGAGCGTGAATATGCTTAAAAAAGAACTCTTCAGCATGAGTAAAAAGCTCAATTCTCTAATGAACAGGAATTAGTTGAGTAGAAAATGATTTTTTCATTTCTTTACTGTATAAAATTACAGTATGAAAATCTTTAAAAGTCAGTGGAGCAATATCATTTTTATAGTGATTATTCTGGCGCTGATCATCCCGCAAACCAGGAAACCCATTCAGATTTTTGTAAACAAACTTATCGCATTTGCTCCTTCGGTAAATGATGAGGAAGATTATGAAAAGATCAGCGATTATAACTGGGTGCTGGAAGATATCAGGGGCAACAGGATCGAATTTTCCAATTATAAGAATGAAGTGGTCATTGTTAACTTCTGGGCCACCTGGTGTCCTCCCTGTCTGGCCGAAATGCCCAGCTTTCAGGAATTATATGAAGATTACGGTGATAGAGTGAAATTTTTCTTTGTGACCAATGAAGAACATGAAACCGTAGATGCTTTTTTAAAGCGGAAGCGCTTTGGCCTGCCTACCTATAAAATGCTAAACAAAGCTCCCGAACCGATGGACGGCCGCACTCTTCCTACAACCTATGTGCTCGATAAACAGGGAAATATTGTAGTTGATAAGGTTGGCTCTGCCGACTGGAATAGCGATTCCTTCCGCAAAACACTGGATAAGCTGCTGGCGGAATAAATTTTACAGCTTTCGGAAAAAAGATCTCAGGAATTGTGGATGGTATATGGAAAGCATGATCTTCAGATCTTCTGAAACCGAAGTTTCTTCGTCCAGAAATCTGAATATATCCTGAATGGAATTGCGCGTATAAAGTTTTTCGAAAGTCTTTTCTCCAAGATCATTTCTTTCGGCTAGCACATCAAGAAAAATCGCATCATATCTTTTGAATTTTCCTGAAATGAGATCTTTTCCCGGCGCTCTTCCCGATTTGATATTTTCTATAAGTGCGGCGACTTTTTTCTCGGTGTTTTTAAATGAATAACCCGACGAAGCTTTCACCCAGCCGCCGGCAGTGCCAATTTTGGTGATATGTCTGGAGCTGGTCTTTTCAAAATCGAAATCGGTCATCGGGATTATTCCTTTTTCGGTCTCTATTACTTTCCAGTTTTCAATTTTGAGGATTTTTTGAAGGTATTCCTTCAGTTTTTCATCATAGACGGCTTCTTCGGTCATAAACGGGGTGAATAAAGTAAATTCTACCAGTGCCTCGGTTTCAGAAAAAGGAAGTATATAAGTAAAACTCGTAGAATCTTTGTATTTGATCCTGTAATCCATCATCGTAAATATTTCCTCGTTAAATGCCTTCTTTTCGGTCTTTATTCGATAGCCCTTAAAATGTTGGTAAATAAGCGTCTTTTTGGGAATATCAGAATATTTTTCCGGTCGGCTGTCAAAGAAATGGGTGGCCGTATAATTATCTTTCTCACCAATGGCAGTTCGGGTGACCTCATCGATTTGTGAAATATGGTCTTTTATAAAATATATATGTTCAGACTGCTGAAGTTTCTTTTTAAGCGCTTTATAAAAATCCAGTGAACGCAGCATTTTGTAGGAATAATTGCCAAGTTCGAGGAGGTTCTCTTTTTCCGAAGTTATGAAGCGGCATTTATTCCAGCTTTTGGAAACCAGGTGATCCCATTTTCCCGGTCCTTCTTCCCAGAAACACCAGGTTTTGTCATTGGTATCCTTATCGGAAGGTTCAATTAATGCAATTTTCTTGCCTTTGAAAAACACATCCCGGGAGAGTTGTTCGGCGAGCTGCAAACCTGCCAGACCGCCTCCTATAATGGCGTAGTAATAATCTGGCGTTATCATAATTGAAATTCTCTGTTTATCTTCTGAAGTATTTAAAAGGCACGAACAGCATACCAAAACATTCGCCTTCTTCCTTCCCCAGATGTTTATGATGAATTTTATGAGCTCTTCTTATTCCCCGGGCATACCAGTTATTGGCATTTCTGAAGATCTTAAAGCGCTGGTGAATAAAGATATCGTGAACGGTAAAGTAAGTTATTCCGTAAGCCAGAATTCCAAGCCCTATGGGCAAACCGATCCAGACATTATCATATTTCCATAACAGGAAGCAGCTTATGCTCACGAGCGCGTAGAATACAAAGAACAGGTCATTGCGTTCCCACCAGCTGCTGTGGTCTTTTTTATGATGATCTTTGTGTAATTTCCAAAGAAAACCGTGCATGATATATTTGTGGGTAAACCAGGCCATACCTTCCATGATGAGGAAAGTACCCAGAAATACCGCTATCCATAGTATTATATTCATTTTTTCTGAGTTTTAAATGAGGTTTAACCGGTAAGAAAGATACGATTTTGCCAGCAATCCTGCTTTTTCATAATTGGGAACGCGTATCCTTCTTTTTCTTATTTCCAGTGATGGCACTTTTTTAAGTTTTTGTAACAGCTTTCTATAATAAATATAAGCGGTGTAAACACCAAATTTTGCTTCTACCGGTAAATGTTTAATTCCCGCGAGACCTAAGGCAAAATCATTTTCGATTTCTTCAATGATCTTACTTTTGCTTATTTCGTCCAGTTTCGCAAGGTTGATATTTGGAAAATAGCTGCGGCTTAAGTCTTCATAATCTGCTTTAAGATCCCGAAGGAAATTCACCTTCTGAAAAGCCGATCCCAAACTCATCGCCGATTGCTTGAGCGTTTCATATTTTTTAGAATCTCCTTTTACAAACACCTTCAGGCACATTAAACCTACTACATCAGCACTGCCATAAATGTATTGCTCAAATTCCTCAATGCTGGTGTACTGTGATTTGTGAAGATCCAGCCTCATGCTATTCATAAAAGCCTGATATAAATCGGGAGTGATGTTATAGCGGTGAGCGGTTTCCTGAAATGCATTCAGGATAGGATTTAAATTTATTTTCTGTTCAATGGCCTTATAAAGCTCAACCTCAAAATCGTTGAAAAGCTTTTCCTTGTCATAATCATGGAAAGAATCCACGATCTCATCGGCGAAGCGTACAAATCCGTAGATATTGTAAATATCCTGACGTATGGAAGGAGCCAGCATTTTTGTGGCCAGCGAGAAGGAGGTGCTGTAGGCATGCGTCACCGTCCTGCTACAGGACCGGGAAACAAGGTCGAATAAGGCTTTCATATCAGTTTTTTTCATTTTTTTCAATTAATCCGGCGGCGAGTTTTCCCGAGATCAGGGAAGGAGGAACTCCTGGCCCGGGAACCGTAAGCTGACCGGTAAAAAAGAGGTTTTTTACTTTTCGGCTTTTGATCTTGGGCCTTAGAAATGCGGTTTGAAAAAGTGTATTAGCCATACCATAAGCATTTCCTTTATAAGAGTTGTAAGCCTCTTTAAAGTCATTTACGCAAAAAGACTCTTTAAAGATTATATTTGATTCCACATTTTGAGCAGTAAGTTTTTCAAAACGTTTGAGGATCAGTCTGAAATAATATTCCCTGATCTCGGGCGTATCTTCCAGGTCTGGAGCCAGCGGAATGAGGAAAATTCCCGCTTCTTTTCCTTCAGGGGCAGCAGAAGCATCGGTTACCGACGGAAAACTGGCATAAAATAAAGGTTCTTCGGGCCAGCGCGGCTCGTCATAGATCTCATTTGCATGCTTTTCAAAACTGGTATCAAAGAACAAGGTATGATGGGAAACGTTTTTCAATTTTTTGTCAAAGCCCACGTAGAACAGTAGGGAAGAAGGGGCGAAAGTTCTTTTTTCCCAGTAGGAGGAAGAATATTGCCTTAATCCTGCGGGAAGCAATTGTTCTGAATGGTGATAATCGGCGCCGGAAAGCACCGTGTCACAGAAAAATTCTTTTCCGTTTACCTTTACTCCTTTTGCTTTTCCATTTTCGGTTAGGATTTCCTCCACCGGAGAATTTATATGAATTTTCACTCCGAGTGATTCTGCCAGTTCTTTTATGCCCTCGATGACCTTATACATTCCACCCAGTGGATGCCAGGTCCCCAGGCCGAAATCGGCATAGTTCATAAAGCTGTAAAAGGCGGGAGTATCAGAAGGTTTTGCACCCAGGAACAAAACAGGAAATTCCAGGATCTGTCTTAATTTAGGATTTTTAAACTCCTTTCTTACTTCATTGCTGATATTGCTGAAAAATCGGCCCAGGCGTTTGGCGGTTGCAGCACTTACCAGTTCCAGAGGAGAAAGACCGGGCTTGTAAACAAGATCTTTAATAGCGATATCATAGTTGTCCCTGGCTTTGGAAATGAATTTTCTAAGTTTTTCGGAACTTCCTTTCTCCTCTTTTTCAAATTCGGAATAAATAGCTTCCAGGTTTGCAGGAATGCTTATGGAGGTGCCGTCATTAAAATATACCTGATAGGCTGGATCTAGTTTGATAAGCGAATAGAAATCTTCGGGTTTTTTTCCGAAATCATTAAAAAATCGCTCGAAAACATCGGGCATCCAATACCAGGTTGGACCGATATCAAAGGTGAAGCCTTCCTTTTTTAACTGTCGCGCCCTGCCTCCAACTGTGGAATTCTTTTCAAAAATACTTACCTCGTGACCTGCTTTTGCCAGGTAACAAGAAGCCGCAAGAGATGAAAATCCGGATCCTATTATATGAATTCTTTTTTTCATCAAATATTAGAGTGTGGCAGTGAAATCGTTGATTGTGTCAAAGATCTTTACATTCTCTGGCAGCTGCTGGTTTTTCATTTCGCGGGACCGGGAACCGAAGAGCAGCAGGTCCCTCGGACGATCTATACAGATTTTTTCTTCAAATTCTTTTATGAATTCAGGAATATCGGTATTGCGAGGAGAAACAGTAAGATAGCTTAGAAAGATAAGCTGGTCGTGCTTATCCATTAAATACTGGATATTGTCGAGAGGCAGGCTGGAACCAAGATAAATGGTTTTTCTTCCGGCTGCCCGGAGTTCATAATTAAGGTAAAGAATCCCAATGTCATGGATTTCATTATCGGGTAAAAACAAAACGTACATTGATTCGTCCTGGCTCGTGCCACTTCCAAATGTGAATTCGGCAATATTCAGGTATATTTTTTGCTTGATGAGCTCCACGATGTAATGCTCATGAATGGGTTTGATGGTATCGGTTTGCCACAGCAAACCTATTTCCTCCAGCAGCGGGATAAAAACATCATAAAAGACTTCCCTGAAAGTCTTTTTCTCACGTAACCTCGCATAGGTCTCCAGAAAAAGCTGATCATCGAAGTTCATCATTGCGATCTTAAATGCGTTTCTGGCGCGATTTTCGGCACTCTGGGTAGCCGTAATCCTTTTCACCAGATGTATGATCTCTTCATCATTCATTTTAGAGATACGTGAGATCTTATAGCCGTGTTCGTTGAGGAAGGATATATTCAAAAGTTTTTGAAGATTCTCCCCGTTATAGGTCCTGATATTGGTTTCGGTCCTTTCGGGATTTAGAATATTATACCTTTTTTCCCATATTCTAATGGTGTGAGCTTTAATCCCGCTGAGATTTTCGAGATCTTTAATACTAAAACTCTGTTTAATGTGTTCCATGATTTTAAAAACAAGTTAAACAAAACTAAAAAATAAACTCAAATGCTAAACAATTTAAAATGTTAAATTGTTTAATTTATTAGTTAAAAAGTTGAACATATATATTTTCACTGGTTTAGCAGTCCAATTTATAGGAAGTTAATTTATGAGTATACTTCCGATAATTTACGCCTATTTATTGTAAATTTTTCCCTTCTTAATAAACTACTATTAAAATGATCATACCCCGCCTTCTAAAATTCAGTCTTTTATTCTTCTTCTCTTTAGCTGTGGCTCAGAATCCGCCGGCTCTTGATGCCATAAAAAAAAGTGATCTTAAACAGGATATTTTTGAACTTGCCGGCGATGCCATGCTTGGTCGCCGTGCAGGCACCATCAATGAGTTACGCGCTGCGGCCTGGGTTGCACAACGGGCACGGGAGGCAGGGCTGGAACCTGCAGGGGAGGACGGAACTTATTTTCAGTTTTTTCCTTTATACAGAACCCAGGTTTCAAACAGCAGTGAATTTTCTGTAAATGGAAAAAATCTTCAGTTATGGAAAGATGTTTGGCAGGTTTCACCGGTTGCTACTAGTTTTGATGAAACTGCCGTATGGCTCAGCCCGACCGATACTACTGCAAATTTGAATAATAAAGTCGTTGCAATGAAATTGTTGCCTCCAAAAAAACTTCCGGAAGAAGGGATGAGCCTTTGGGTTTACAGATATGCACTTTCTGCTTTAAGGCAACAGTCGGCAATGCTTAAAAGGCAGGGAGCGAAAGCTGCTATTCTGGTAGCCGATTCCACCGCATATTCGAAAATTGGATTTTTTGGTCACGGTCTTAAAGAAGGAAAATATGAAATCGATAAAAAGGAATGGCAACAGGAGGAAGACGCACTGCCCGTTTTTCTCGTTACTCCGGAATTTGAAAAGGAGCTCAGGAAAAATGTGGCTGTCAAAAGCGATATGGAAATTGACAAATACAGTTACCCTTCTGCCAATGTAGTGGCAAAAGCAACTGGCACCGAATTAAAAGATGAATTTGTGTTGTTTAGCGGGCATCATGACCATGATGGAGTAGGAGTAGCCGTGGAAGGAGACAGCATTTGGAACGGCGCCGATGATAATGCCTCAGTAAGTGTGGCGTTGCTGGCTATTGGAAGGGCATGGACAAGGAATCCGGGGAAAAGGAGCGCTCTTTTTGTATGGCATGGAGCCGAAGAGCGCGGATTATTAGGTTCAAGCTATTTTGTAAAACATCCGACGGTGAAAAAGGAGAAGATCACAGCGGTTCTAAATGGAGATATGATCGGCAGGAATGAATCGGGGAATGCCGCTTTGCTGGGTTCTATTTCTCCTCATAAAAATTCTTCTGAATTAGTTGAAATGGCCATGAATGCAAATAATGAATTGACGAAGTTTGAGGTAGACACAAGTTGGGATGCAGAAGATCATCCTGAATTCTGGTATTTCCGAAGTGATCATTTATCCTTATGCGCGGGCTGATGTTCCGGCAATATTCTTTACTACTCTGTTACACCCAGATTATCATACACCCCAGGATGAACCGGAAAAAATAGATATGGAAAAATTGTTGAAAATGACCCAGTGGATGTACGCTACAGGATGGAAAATCTCTCAAAATGCAAAAGCTCCTGCACTGGATGTTGATGATCCCAGTTCAGATTAACATAAAAATTAAAAAGAAGTCTTGCTTTTTAAGCGGAAATAAGTGCCCGAGGCGGGAGTCGAACCCGCACGCCCTAATGGACACATGGCCCTCAACCATGCCTGTCTACCAGTTCCAGCACCCGGGCGGCTTTTAATAAATAAAATCCTTGGGCTAGTCAAAAATAATAGAAAAAACCACAGGTTTCGGTTTAAGTGTCTGGCTTTTTCGAATACACTCGAAATAAACTTCTCGCACCACCCATCTCACTTTGTGATCTGGCTGGGGCTTGCTTCGATTGCGCTTTCGCTTCACTCAGCATAGACTTCTCGCACCACCCATCTCACTTTGTGATCTGGCTGGGGCTCGAACCCAGGACCCTCTCCTTAAAAGGGAGATGCTCTACCAACTGAGCTACCAGATCTAATGATATTAATAAGAACAAAAATAATCTTGCCGGAACTTTCTTCAGACCAAAAATTGTGATCTGGCTGGGGCTCGAACCCAGGACCCTCTCCTTAAAAGGGAGATGCTCTACCAACTGAGCTACCAGATCAATAAAGACATTCGTTTTTTTGCGAATGCGGGTGCAAATATACACTCATTAATTTATTTTTCAAGTCTAAATTGCTATAATTTTATCATAGTTTTGCCTGCAACTCATTTTAAGCAGATTATAATATGAAAATTTTTCTTTTAGGCTATATGGGATCGGGAAAATCAACCATAGGAAAACTTTTGGCAGCCGATTTTAATACAGATTTCATCGATCTTGATCATGAGATTGAAAAGACCGAAGGGGTTTCCATATCAGAGCTGTTTAAAAAAAAAGGAGAGATATATTTTCGAAAATCTGAACGAAAACTTTTAGAAAAAATTCTTTGTGAAAATTTTGATGGCATAGTTTCCCTGGGAGGTGGAACTCCCTGTTATGGAGATAATCTTGATCTCATAAAAGAAAACAAAGAAGCGACCTCGGTGTATCTTAAAATGAGTGTGCAAAAGTTAACCGATCGTTTATTTGCGGAAAAAGATCACCGGCCTTTGATCAGTCATTTGGAACAAAAGGAGCAACTGGAAGAATTTATCAGAAAACATCTTTTTGAAAGAGGTTTCTATTACAACCAAAGCGACCTTATCATTAATTGTGATGACAAAAATCCTGCAGAAATAGTTACCGAAATTTCAGATAGATTAAGATAACTCTACTCTTTCCTTATTTTTCTCAAAAATAACCTTCACTGTTTCACTGAGTGAAGTAGAAAGGGAAATTCCTTTAAAATCGGCTTTTACAGGATACTTTTTATGATTCCGGTCCACCAGTACTGCTGTTTGGAACTGTTTCAGCGGGACCTCCAGAAAATGACGGACTCCATAGATAAGCGTGGTGCCAGAATTAAGCACATCGTCGACCAGGACCACCGATTTATTTTTATATTCACTGCTTTCCAGTGAAGTTATAACCGGCTCCAAAGGTTTTTTCTTATTGACTTCGACTTTGCACAATAGAGGCTTCAGTGTTGAAATTTCTTTCAGTTCTTTCAGGAGTTTTTCCGCAAGCAGATATCCGTTTTCGGCGATGCCGGCAATGATTATTTCCTGCTCATGTACATTGCTTTCGTAGATCTGGTAGGCAATTCTCCTGATCTTATGCCTGATCTGTTCCTGGTTTAATATTGGTGGGTTTTTACTCATCTTTCTTGGTGAATTTAAAAAACAATTCATTGCCCTGGCGCGGTTTTATCGAATTGTAACAGTTTTCCAGGATGTCAATTTCAAAATATGGACTAAAATACTTCAAATATTCTTCTTTGCTGCCTCCAAAAGGTGGCCCGTCTTCGGTCAGAGGAAATTTAAATAGCAATCCGGAAATTCTTCCGCCGTAATTTAAAAGATCAGCGGCATGTCGTGCATAATTGGTCCTCAGTTCCACAGGAATGGCACAAAAAAAGGTTTGTTCAAGAATAAGATCGAATTTTTCTTTCAGTTGAAAAAAATCCCCTTCTATCATCTGCGAATCCGGAAAATCGGGCAGTCTTTTTTTAAAATTCTGAAGTGGCCGATCCGAAATATCGATCACATGAACATTCTTAAAGCCCTTCCGAAAAAGATATTCCGCTTCATAAGAATTTCCCGCTCCCGGGATCAGTATCTTTAAATCTTTATTCTGAAGCTGATCTATATATTCTTTCAGCGGATTGGAAATTTCACCGATATCCCAGCCGGTATTTTTTTGCTGATATCTTTGCGTCCAGAATTCCTTATTCATCTTCGCGTTTTTCATCATCCCCTGCATTTTCAAACCATTCATCTATATCCCGACGATCTTTTTTAGTAGGTCTTCCGGTTCCTTTTTTGCGATAATAATCTTTCGAATATTTAAGAAGATCGAGTTTTTCAAAAGCTTCTTTTGGAGTTACATCATTGACATAAATATTTACCAGTTTTGCACCCACCCGATTTGGCGGCAGATCAAGAATTTCCAGCTGATAGTTGACCTGATTCTTTCTTACCTCCAGTTTGTCACCGGGAAAAACCTCTTTGGAAGGTTTCATATTGGCACCCTCTATCTTTACTTTTCCCTGCTTACAGGCATTTGTGGCTATGCTTCTGGTTTTGAAATAACGTACGCACCATAAAAATTTATCCACTCTCATAATTTGACTTCTAAAACGGCGTTCATTAGTTAAGCAAAAATACAAGATTATTGTATCTTGCGCCTCCAAAACAGAATATTGATGAGATTGAACAAACTAATGCTACTCTGCCTGCTGGCAGTTGTTGTTTTTTCATGTAGTAAAAATAATGATGACGTTCCAGAAATTGAAATCAGAGATCGTGGAGAAGTGGCCATCGAAGATGACCAGGCTCTGATCGATTATCTTTCTACTCATTTCTATAATTATGAGGAATTTGAGAACCCATCCGAAGACTTTGATTATGTGGTGAAAATCGATACGATCGATGGAAGCAATGCCGATAAAACTCCGATCATAGAATCTGATAAACTGATCACGAAAACCATAAATTATGAAGGAGTAGATCAGCAGCTTTATATCTTGAAAATTAGGGAAGGTGTGGGTGAAAAACCTCATTTTACCGATTCTGTTTACGTTTCGTACAAAGGAGAATTATTAAATTCTACTGTTTTCGATGCCAATAATTTCCAGACCCCCACGTGGTTTTCTCTTGGTAATTATTATCAGGTACAGTCTAATGGAAATCTCGTTTTAAAAGGAGGTCTTATTAAAGGTTATACCGCGGCCATACAGGAATTTGGAGCTGCTTCTGGTTTTGACGTAAATCCCGATAATACTGTTTCCTGGTATAACGACTACGGAATAGGCGCTATTTTTATTCCTTCAGGATTAGGTTATTTTTCAAGTCCTCAAAGTAAAATCCCGGCTTATTCTCCATTGATTTTTAAAGTTAATCTGTACCGGGTTAAAATAGCCGATCATGATGGGGATGGAATACCGAGCTATATGGAAGATCTGGATAACGACGGAAATATTCTTAATGATGATACCGATGATGATGGCCTCTTTAATAGTTCAGATCCTGATGATGATGGTGATGGGACACCTACCAGAGATGAAATTGTTATCAATGAAGATGGAAGCATCGAATTTACCGATACCAATGATGACGGAACTCCCGATTATCTGGATCCTGATTTCTTCAAAAATGATTGATACACTATAAAGATCTTAATAAGAAAAGACCCCTGCTAGCTGGCGGGGGTCTTTTCTTATTATGGATTTTTACTAATTATAATTCATAAGAAAGACTCAGTATCCACTGTGAAGGTCGTGAATCGATTTTGAAATTATAATCGGCTGCTGTCTGCCCGGCAGCGCTGTTTTCCTGAAAGGCACCTTCATATCGAGCGTCAAAACCAATCCTTCCTAAATCAACCCCAAGGCCTAATTCATAACCTACGGTGATTTTCTTATCTACATCACCAATCTCAAAATTGCTGCCTTCCAGTTCATTTTTCATAATATACTGGAAAGAAGGTCCAGCTTTAATATTAAGCGGTCCCAGAATATTTACTCCTAATAGAATGGGAGCATCTATTTTACTCATTTTGTATTCAAAATCTTTATACTCGGTATTGAGTTCGGTGTAAAGCAACTCAGGTCTTAGAAAGATTCCTACGACTTCAAATTGGCCATATACTCCGGCATGAAAACCGGCTTTTTCCTTTCCTTTAATAATAGTGGAGGCGTCTCCAATTGCATCTCCAGGTCCTTCATAATCTCCGGTAGCTCCATAATTGAAGCCTCCCTTAATTCCAAATTCTGCTTCCTGTGCCCAGACCTGAGCACCTAAAAGCACAAGTACAATCAGCATTAACTTTTTCATATTAGGTATTGTTTATTTTGTTAGACTAATATAACGAAGATGTTTATAAGATATTTCTGAAAATAAAAAAGCCTGCTCAAATTTGAACAGGCTTTAAAATTGAAAATTTTCTTTCTACTTACGCGAAAGTACTTTTTCAGTGGCTTTTAAAATAGCCGCGGCATTTAGGCCATATTTCTCCATTAGCTGTTCGGGAGTTCCGCTTTCTCCGAAGGTATCCTGAGTAGCCACGAATTCCTGCGGAGCGGGATGGTTTTCTGCCAATGTACGGGCAACACTTTCACCTAATCCTCCAAGAAAGTTATGTTCTTCGGCAGTAACCACACAGCCTGTTTTCTTTACCGATTTCAGAATAGCTTCCTCATCGAGTGGTTTAATGGTGTGGATATCGATCACTTCAGCGCTGATTCCTTTTTCATTAAGCTGAACAGCGGCCTGGATGGCTTCCCAAACTAAATGTCCGGTAGCAATGATAGTTACATCGGTTCCTTCGTAAAGCTGAACGGCTTTTCCGATCTCGAATTTCTGATCTTCAGGGGTGAAATTTGCCACTTTTGGCCTTCCGAATCGAAGATATACAGGTCCTTCATGTTCGGCTATGGCCAGTGTTGCGGCTTTGGTCTGGTTGTAATCACAGGTATTGATGACGGTCATTCCCGGCAACATCTTCATCAGTCCAAGATCTTCGAGGATTTGATGGGTGGCACCGTCTTCCCCTAAAGTCACACCGGCGTGGCTGGCACAGATCTTCACATTTTTTCCGGAATAGGCCACACTCTGGCGGATCTGGTCATAAACCCTTCCGGTAGAGAAATTAGCGAAAGTCCCGGTAAAAGGAATTTTTCCGCCAATGGTCATTCCCGCAGCCATTCCAATCATATTGGCCTCGGCAATTCCCACCTGGAAAAATCTTTCGGGATGGTTTTCCTTGAATTCGTCCATTTTCAGAGATCCGGTGAGATCGGCGCAAAGGGCAACCACATTTTTATTGGTCTTTCCAAGTTCGGTTAACCCGGCTCCAAATCCTGAACGTGTATCTTTATTTCCTGTACTTTTATATTCTTTCATGGTCTTTAATAATTAAAATTTTAATGAAGTTTTTTAGTAATCTCCAAGAGTTTCCGGGTTTTGAGCGAGCGCCTTTTCCAGTTGCTCATCATTGGGAGCCTTACCGTGCCACGCGTGCGTGTGCATCATAAAATCTACTCCGTGCCCCATTACCGTATTCATTAAAATGCAAACCGGTTTTCCTTTTCCGGTTCTGGTTTTAGCTTCATTAAGACCATCGATGACCTGTTGCAGGTCATTGCCATCTTCGATTTCCATCACATCCCAGCCAAAGGCTTTAAACTTTGCTTTCAGGTCTCCCATTGGAAGAACAGTCTCGGTACTTCCATCGATTTGCTGACCATTTTGATCAACTGTAGCAATAATATTATCCACTTTTTTAGCAGCGGCATACATAATGGCTTCCCAGTTCTGGCCTTCCTGAAGCTCTCCGTCTCCGTGAAGGGTGAAAACAAGATGATCGTCATTATTCAGCTTTTTGGCCTGTGCGGCTCCAAGTGCCACGCTCATTCCCTGGCCCAGCGATCCTGAGGCAATACGAATTCCGGGGAGACCTTCGTGAGTGGTGGGGTGACCCTGAAGACGGGAATTGATAAGGCGGAAGGTGTTCAGTTCTTCCACGGGGAAAAATCCGCTTCTGGCAAGCACACTGTAAAAAACGGGAGAAATATGTCCGTTGGAAAGGAAGAAAAGATCTTCCCCAATTCCGTCCATATCAAAATCGGTTTTGTAATCCATCACCACTTTGTAAAGTGCTGTAAAGAATTCGGTACAGCCAAGGGAACCTCCGGGATGTCCCGAATTAACCTTGTGCACCTGTCTTAAAATGTCCCTGCGAACCTGGGTTGCAAAATTTTGTAATTCGTTGATGTCTGGCATTTTATAATCGTGTTGTTTTAATGCTCGCAAAAATAACTTTTTAATGCGCTCTGGCAAAGTGAGATGTGTCTAGATATTAACTTTTTCAGCAAATAACTAACAAATTCGAAAAAACCGCCAGGACTTCGATTTGATATTTAGTTGAGTATCTTTGCACCGATTTAAAAAGTACTATGAAATTTGATCTTTTAGGAACCGATCCCGGTAGCAAGGCGAGAGCAGGAAAAATTGAAACAGATCACGGCGTAATTGAAACGCCTATTTTTATGCCGGTGGGAACGGTGGCTTCGGTAAAAGGAGTTCATCAGAGAGAGTTAAAAGAAGATATCAATCCCGATATCATTTTAGGAAATACCTATCATTTATACCTCAGGCCCCAGACCGAAATTCTGAAAAAAGCCGGGGGACTTCATAAATTCATGAACTGGGACCGGAATATTCTTACCGATAGCGGGGGTTACCAGGTGTATTCGCTTTCCGCAAGAAGAAAGATCAAAGAGGAAGGTGTAAAATTCAAATCTCATATCGATGGTTCTTACCATACCTTCACTCCCGAAAATGTGATGGAGATCCAACGGGCGATCGGCGCCGATATCATCATGGCGTTTGATGAGTGTACCCCGTATCCCTGCGATTATCAATATGCACAGCGCTCGATGCATATGACGCATCGCTGGCTGGACAGGTGTATCGCTCATCTGGAAAAGACGCCGGAACTCTACGGATATAAACAGACATTATTCCCCATAGTTCAGGGAAGCACTTATAAAGATCTTCGGAAACAATCAGCCGAATATATCGCTAATGCCGGAGCGGAAGGAAATGCTATCGGCGGACTTTCTGTTGGTGAGCCTGCGGAAGAAATGTACGCGATGACAGAAATTGTTACCGATATTTTACCGGCAGATAAACCGAGGTATTTAATGGGTGTGGGTACGCCGATCAATATTTTGGAAAATATTGCGTTGGGAGTAGATATGTTTGACTGTGTGATGCCTACAAGAAATGGAAGAAATGGGATGCTTTTTACTTCCCACGGGACGATCAATATAAAAAATAAGAAATGGGAAGCCGATTTTTCGCCGATCGATGAAGAAGGTATCAGTTTTGTAGACACTCAATATACAAAGGCTTACGTACGACATCTTTTTACCGTGAATGAAATGCTGGGCCGACAGATCGCCAGTATTCACAATCTCGGATTTTACCTTTGGTTGGTAAGGGAAGCCAGAAAGCATATCTTAGCCGGTGATTTTATTAATTGGAAGAACAAGATGGTAAAACAAATGGACAAACGTTTATAAATAGCAAATTTGAAGATATTAGACTGGTACATACTCAAGCGCTATCTGGGAACCTTCATCACCATGTTGGTGCTGTTCATTCCTATTGGGATTACGGTAAATCTCGCCGAAAAGATCGATAAGATCCTTGAAAACGAGGTGCCTTTGATGGAAGTCGTGATCTATTATGTTGATTTTACCATCTATTTCGCGAACCTTCTTTTCCCTATTTTCCTTTTTTTATCAGTAATCTGGTTCACTTCCAAACTGGCGATGAATACCGAGATTATCGCTTTTCTGAGCAGTGGGGTTTCCTTTTTGCGATTCCTGAGGCCATACCTTATTGGGGCAACGATTGTTTGTATCGCCGCGCTTGTATTTTCAATGTACCTGGGACCAAAGGCTAACAAGGGATATAATGAATTCTTATATCAATATCTCAAAAGAGGAAAGGAAGTCCAGGAAACCAGCGATGTATACCGGCAGATCAATGATAATGAATATATCTACGCGAGTCATTTTCAGCCTAAAACCAAATCGGCACGAAATTTTACTCTGGAACATTTCGAAAATAATGAGCTTAAATTTAAGATCAGCGCGACCAATCTCATGTGGAGGCCCGATGACAGTCTTTATCATCTTACCAGGGTTGATAAACGTTTTATAGGCGAAGGAAAGGATTCCATTGTTTTCGAGAGAACGCTGGACACGATTTTGCCTTTCGAATTCGATGAACTTACGCCCGAATCTTATATTGCTGAAACTCTTAATTATTCTGAATTAAATGATTTTATCGAAAATGAAAGGCGCCGCGGCTCGGGAAATATTAACAGATATTTGGTGGTGAAGTATAAAAGATGGAGCACCCCGGTTTCGGCCTTTATTCTTACCATTATCGCCGTGGCGGTTGCTTCGTTTAAAAGAAGAGGAGGAATGGGGGTTAATCTTGCTGTAGGAATTTCCCTGGCTTTCATATTTGTCTTTTTTGATAAAGTCTTCGGGACAATGGCTGAACAATCTACATTCTCTCCTTTGGTCGCTGTTTGGTTTCCCAATGTGATATTCGGAATACTGGCCATTGTAATGCTGGTAAGAGCCAAAAGATAATCCCTGAAATCCTTAAAAATTTAAAGCCTGTCTGGGAATTCTTTCCTTTCAAACTCCTTATATTTGTAAGCTATAAAAAATAAATACCATAAATCTGTATGGAATATTTAGATTTTGAACAACCTATAAAAGAACTCGAGGAACAGTTTGCAAAAGCCTGCAATATCGGTGAAGAGAGTGAAGTAGATGTGACTGCTACCTGTAAACAAATCGAGAGGAAACTTATTGAAAAGAAAAAGGAGATCTATAAAAATCTCACTCCCTGGCAACGGGTTCAGTTGTCAAGACATCCCAATAGACCTTATACGCTTGATTACATAAACGGCATTTGCGGCGATACTTTTTTAGAACTGCATGGTGATCGAAATGTACGCGATGATAAGGCCATGATAGGTGGCCTCGGAAAGATCGAAGAGCAAAGTTTTATGTTTATCGGGCAGCAGAAGGGTTATAATACAAAAACACGCCAGTACCGTAATTTCGGAATGGCGAATCCCGAAGGTTACCGTAAGGCGTTAAGGCTGATGAAATCTGCAGAAAAATTTGGTCTTCCCGTAGTGAGTTTCGTAGATACTCCCGGTGCTTACCCAGGTTTGGAAGCAGAGGAACGCGGGCAGGGAGAAGCCATTGCCCGGAATATCCTGGAAATGACACGCCTTAAAGTGCCAATTATCGTCGTGATCATTGGTGAAGGAGCCAGTGGTGGTGCTTTGGGAATTGGAGTTGGCGATCGCGTAATGATGCTAGAGAATACATGGTATTCGGTGATCTCTCCCGAATCCTGTTCTTCTATTCTTTGGAGAAGCTGGGAATATAAAGAGACTGCGGCTGAAGCTCTTAAACTTACCGCTGACGATATGAAAAAACAAAAGCTCATAGACTCGATCGTAAAGGAACCACTTGGTGGTGCCCATAGCAATCGTGAAGAAGCTTTTGATAAAGTAAAAAAATCAATATCCAAGGCTTTTGGTGAAATTAAAAACTTATCACCAGCGGAACTTGTTGATAAACGAATGGAAAAATATTTGAATATGGGAGTCTTTAAAGGATGATTTCTTTATTCATAACGTTTCAGTCAAAATCCGAAAAATCATTTTCGGATTTTTTTGTCTTTTCAACATAAAATATTAGTTATTAACAGCTAAATTGTTCATTACCTGTTAAGGAAGAACACCTACTTTTTTTAAGATCATCTTAACAATTTATTTACTTTCGTTCCTATGGAAAAAATCCCCTCCCCTCAGAATATAGCCTACAGAAAATCAAATGTTGTAAGCCTTGAAAAAGGAAAAGTCCCGCCTCAAGCCATTGATTTAGAAGAAGTTGTATTGGGGGCGATGATGATTGATAAAAAAGGGGTAGATGAGATCATCGATATTCTTCACCCCGAGGCTTTTTATAAAAACGCAAACAGCCTCATTTATGACGCCATAAAAAAATTATTTGATAACTCTGAGGCGATCGACTTATTAACGGTTTCCAACCAGTTGAAGAAAGATGGGACTTTTGATAAAATCGGGGGTGATTATTATCTCATTCAGCTTACCCAAAAAGTATCCAGTTCTGCTCATATCGAGTTCCATGCGCGAATCATTCTTCAGAAATACATTCAGCGAAGCCTGATAAAAATTTCCAATGAGATCATCGAGGAGGCTTTCGATGAAGGAACCGACGTTTTTGATCTTTTGGATAATGCCGAAGCTAAACTTTACGAGGTTACCCAGGGAAATATTAAGCGTTCTACAGAGACCGCTCAAAGTTTGGTGATGCAGGCCAAAAAGAAGATTCAGGAAATTTCAAACAAGGAAGGTTTAAGTGGAATTCCATCAGGATTTGAAAGGCTTGACGCTTTAACTTCCGGATGGCAACCTTCAGATTTGATCATCGTGGCAGCACGTCCCGGTATGGGTAAAACGGCACTGACACTGTCTATGGCAAGAAATATCGCCGTAGATCAGGGAATTCCCGTGGCCTTTTTCTCTCTGGAAATGTCTTCGGTACAGCTGATCACCCGGTTGATTTCTTCGGAAACAGGGCTTTCTTCGGAAAAACTCCGTACCGGAAAACTGGAACAACATGAATGGGAACAGCTGAATGTAAAGGTAAAAGATCTTGAAAAAGCACCTCTTTTCATCGATGATACACCTTCGCTTTCAATTTTTGACCTTCGTGCGAAAGCCCGTCGTCTGGCTTCTCAGCATGGTATAAAAATGATCGTGATCGATTACCTGCAGCTGATGACCGCTGGAGGAAGCCAGAAAGGTGGAAACCGTGAACAGGAAATTTCGACGATCTCTCGTAACCTGAAAGCCCTTGCCAAAGAATTAAATGTGCCTGTAATTGCACTTTCTCAGCTTTCCCGTGCGGTGGAAACACGGGGAGGAAGTAAACGTCCCTTGCTCTCTGACCTTCGTGAATCGGGTGCGATCGAGCAGGATGCTGATATCGTTTCTTTTATTTATCGTCCCGAGTACTATAAAATTGAGGAGTGGGATGATGAGGAAAGAACTCCCACTCAGGGGCAGGCCGAATTCATCGTAGCCAAGCACCGTAATGGCGGACTTGAAAATATCAGGCTTAAATTCATTGGAGAACTCGGTAAATTTGATAATTTAGAAGACTTTAGTTTTCCTTCCGAGATCCCGTCACGCATGAACAGCGGTGATGACGATAGTGGTTTCGGGGGTAGTAATTTACCAAGTCCGAGTGCCGATGAGGCTTTTGGAAGCTCAATGAACAGTGATTTCGATGATGACGACGTACCTTTTTAAAAATTTAATTCCGGAAAAGACTATTCCAACATATTTTCTTCATAAGATCAACAGCAGCTTTTTTTCATTAAAGAGACTGCTGTTTTTTTTGATATTTATCATTTCTTCCAATGCTTTTGCCTCCAGGGTATTGATACCTATGGATGCAGAAACCCAGGGCAATCATTTAAAAGCTTATGGAATTGTCTATTATGCGCTTGAGAATCAGCTGAAGGTGAACTGGCTGCTGAATTACCGCGGAGGCTCTTTCCTGATTTCTGATTCCGATAAACTTCGGAAGGAGTGCCAGATTCGCGGAGTTGATTTTGAACAGATCAGCGACTCTATGGCGGAATCTATTCTCACCGAAATTTCGAGTCCCTCAAAAAATATGGAATCCGTGCCGCTGGAAAAAGCACCAAAAATTGCAGTTTATAGCCCAAAAGGAAATAAGCCATGGGATGATGCGGTGACCATGGCACTAACTTACGCTGAAATTCCCTACACCACTATTTATGACCGTGAGGTTTTGGAAGGAAAACTGGTCTTATATGACTGGCTTCACCTGCATCATGAAGATTTTACGGGCCAATACGGAAAATTCTATGCTGCTTTTCGAACCGCGCCCTGGTATATTGAGGAAAAACAGGAATCTGAAGAACTGGCAAAAGAGCTGGGATATTCAAAAGTTTCAGAAGAAAAGCTGGCAGTTGCTGAAAGGATCAGGGATTATGTGGTTGGAGGCGGATTTATGTTTGCCATGTGCAGCGCAACCGACAGTTTTGATATCGCGCTTGCCGCTTCGGGAGTGGATATTTGCGAACCAATGTTCGATGGCGATCCCAGTGAACCAGGCTATCAGTCAAAACTCGATTACGACAATACCTTCGCCTTTACGGGTTTTCATCTGGAAAGAAGTCCGATGGTTTATGAATTTTCAGATATTGATATGACCGCCAAAAGACAGGTGCCGGTTCAAAGTGATTATTTCACACTGATGGATTATTCCGCGAAATGGGACGTGGTTCCTACGATGCTTACTCAGAATCATACGCGGCTGATCAAAGGCTTTATGGGCCAGACGACCAGTTATGATCCTGATCTTATCAAACCTGGCGTATTGATAATGGGTGAATGTAAACTGAATGGCGAAGCCCGTTACATTCATGGGGTAAAGGGCAAAGGATTTTTTACTTTTTATGGAGGTCACGACCCGGAAGATTATCAGCACAGGGTGGGCGATCCCAAAACAGAACTTGAATTACATCCAAATTCCCCTGGATACAGACTTATCCTGAATAATGTTCTATTTCCTGCCGCTAAGAAAAAGGAGCAAAAAACCTGATCATGGAAATAAGAGGATATGTCTGCTTTTTTCTCCTTCTTTTCATTTTTAAAAATTATTCCCGGAAACAGTAAAAAAACAGGATCGGAATGAGAATAATAGATTCACATCAGCATTTCTGGCATTATGATCCGGTAGAATATTCATGGATAGATGATTCGATGGCAGGGATCAAAAGGGATTTTTTGCCTGAAGATCTGGAACAGGTGCTTCAAAAGAATGATGTTGAAGGCACAATTCTGGTGCAGGCACGACAATCTGAAGAAGAAACTGAATCCTTTCTTAAGACTGCTCAAGAAACTGCTTTTGTTAAAGCAGTGGTAGGTTGGGTTGATCTAACTGCAGATGGAGTAGGGGAACGGCTGAACTATTTCAGCAAAAATCATTATTTCAAAGGAGTTCGTCATACCGTCTGGGACAAAGAAGGTGAGTTTATGACGGATGAAAATTTTCAAAAAGGATTTTCGAAACTTGCCAATTTCGACCTGAGTTATGATCTTCTTGTTTTTGACTATCAGCTTCCGGGGGCAATAAAGCTTGTAAAAAGATTTCCGGAGCAGCGTTTTGTACTTGACCACCTTGGAAAACCAAAAATTTCGGCCAATGTTTCCGAACAGTGGAAACAAAATATTCAGGAGCTGGCAAAAAACAACAATGTCTTCTGCAAATTATCAGGATTGGTGACAGAAAATTTCCACTTGAAAAGAACCAGTTTTGATCCAATTTTAGATGTTGTAGTCGAAGCCTTTGGAGTGGAGAGATTGATGTTTGGTTCAGATTGGCCGGTATGTCTTTCGGCAGCTTCATATTCTGAAGTTTTGAAGATACAGGAAAATTATTTCAGCAAATTTTCCGAAGAAGAAAAGAAGAAGGTCTTCAGGGAAAATGCTATCCGGTTTTACCAAATTTGATCCTGTTTTTGCTTTCAATTTGCAAAAATTAAGATCCCTTTTTGCTTCTAAAACCCTTGAGTTTTGTAATTTTTGATTCCAAAGAAAAACGGAATGGATAAGATTTTTCAGAAAGAAATTAGCCTGAAACCAAGAAAAAGAGGATTTCACCTGATAACTGAAGAAGTGCTTCAGAATTTTTCAGAAATTAAGGAAATTGAAATTGGGTTTCTTCAGGTATTTATCAAACATACTTCCGCGAGTTTAACGATCAACGAAAATGCCGATCCTACGGTTCTGGAAGATTTTGAAAGCCATTTTAATAAACTGGTGCCCGAAAATCAGCCGTATTATAAGCACACGCAGGAAGGGCCCGATGATATGCCGGCTCATATTAAATCGGCTTTAACCGGAATTTCAGTACAAATTCCCATTACTTCAGGAAAGTTGAATTTAGGAACCTGGCAGGGAATTTATTTGTGTGAACATCGAAATAAAGGTGGTTCGAGAAAACTAGTTCTCACCGCCTACGGAAAATAAAAAATCCCGCCAAAAGCGGGATTTTTCTATAAGAGAGTGTAATCGTTTATTTTACTTTTTCTACAATTGCTTTAAAAGCCTCTGGGTTATTCATCGCCAGATCGGCAAGAACCTTACGATTCAAATCGATATTGCTGGCTTTCAATTTACCCATAAATTGAGAATAAGATAGTCCGTTTAATCTGGCAGCAGCGTTAATACGCATGATCCAAAGTGAACGGAAGTTACGTTTCTTAGCTTTACGGTCTCTGTAAGCATATAACATTGCTTTATCAACCGCATTTTTGGCAACTGTCCAAACATTTTTACGACGTCCGAAGTAACCTTTTGCTTGCTTTAAAACTTTTTTTCTACGTGCTCTTTTGGCAACGGAATTTACTGATCTTGGCATAAATTTACATTTTTTTGTAGCAGGCGATCCAAACTTTAAATCTGAATACTTTTATTGGCCCGACTCCATGGTTAAACAATAATTGAAACCTGAATTGCTTCAGCTTACTTTAAACGTAACTGAAGTTTCACATTGTCCTTATCGGCATCATGTACCAAAGTACTATGCGTCAAGGCTAGCTTACGTTTTTTAGACTTCTTTGTTAAGATGTGGCTTTTAAACGCGTGCTTTCTTTTGATCTTTCCGGTACCGGTAAGCTTAAAACGCTTCTTGGCACTGGATTTGGTTTTCATTTTAGGCATTTCTGTCCTTTTTTATTAATTAACTCTCTTACTTCTTAATATCTCTAAATTAAAATCCAATACCTCTCCTTTGGAGAGGTCAGAACTGCATAAGCAGTTCTGGGAGAGGACTATTTAGTTTTTTTGGGAGCCATAAACATAGTCATACGTTTACCCTCCAGTTTTGGCATTTGTTCTACCTTGCCATATTCCTCAAGATCCTGGGCGAGTCTTAACAGAAGAATCTCTCCCTTGTCTTTGAATACGATGGAACGACCTTTAAAGAAGACGAATGCTTTAAGTTTTGCTCCGTCTTTCAGGAATTTCTCGGCATTTCGTTTTTTAAATTCATAATCATGATCATCGGTATTCGGGCCGAAACGTATTTCTTTCACTATTACCTTAGTGGCTTTGGCTTTCATGGCTTTTTCCCTCTTCTTTTGCTCGTAGAGGAATTTTTTATAATCCATGGCCTTCACCACCGGCGGTTTTGCATTTGGTGAAATCTCCACAAGATCAAGACCCATTTCCTGTGCAAGAGAAAGGGCTTTTTTCACGGGGATCACCTGCATTTCGACATTATCTCCTACCAGACGAACTTCGTCTGCTCTGATCTTCTCATTAATTCGGTGTTGTTCTTCTTTTTGTCTTCCGAATTTGTTCGGTTTTTTTCTTCGTATTGCTATGGCTATAAATTTTAGTTAGACTTTAGTTTCAAAAGGTTTTAAGGTACTATTGATTTCTGTATTTATCAAATTTGCAAATTCTTCAACACTCATGCTGCCCAAATCACCTTCGCTGTGTTTACGTACAGAAATCGTACCATCCCTGGCTTCCTGTTCTCCAACGATCAGCATATACGGGAATTTTTGCACTTCAGCTTCCCGAATTTTTTTGCCAATAGTTTCATTCCTATTGTCAACAAGGGCGCGAATTTCGTTATTTTCGAGCAAAGTTAAAACTTTTTGTGAGTATTTTTCATATTTCTCGCTGAGAGAGAGAATGATAGCCTGCTCAGGCATTAACCACAAGGGGAAATTTCCCCCGGTATGCTCAAGTAGAATGGCAACGAACCTTTCCATACTGCCAAAAGGCGCACGGTGGATCATTACCGGCCTGTGTAGTTCGTTGTCGCTTCCTTTATAGGTAAGGTCGAATCTTTCGGGTAAATTATAATCTACCTGAATGGTGCCAAGTTGCCAGCTTCTGCCAAGTGCGTCTTTCACCATGAAATCTAGTTTAGGACCATAAAAAGCTGCTTCCCCGGTTTCCACTACATAATTCAGTCCTTTTTCTTTCGCGGCACTTAAAATGGCATTTTCAGCTTTTTCCCAGACATCATCAGAACCTATGTATTTTTCCTTATTCTCAGAGTCTCTTAACGAAACCTGCGCGGTGAAATTTTCAAAACCTAAAGAGGAGAATACATATAAGGTAAGGTCGATTACTTTTTTGAATTCCTCATCCAGCTGTTCGGGTGTACAGAAAATATGGGCATCATCCTGAGTAAATCCTCTTACCCGGGTGAGACCATGAAGTTCCCCGCTCTGTTCATAACGATAAACGGTTCCGAATTCGGCAAATCGCTTCGGAAGATCGCGATAACTCCAGGAAGACGCGTTATAAATCTCGCAGTGATGCGGACAGTTCATCGGTTTCAGCAGAAATTCTTCTCCTTCATTAGGAGTATGTATAGGCTGAAAACTGTCTTCTCCATATTTGGCATAATGACCGGAAGTTACATAAAGTTCCTTTTGCCCGATGTGCGGACTCACCACCATCTCATAACCGGCCTTTTTCTGAGCCTTTTTCAGAAAATTCTCCAGTCTTTCTCGTAAAGCGGCTCCTTTTGGCAACCAGAGCGGAAGTCCCTGACCCACTTTTTGTGAAAAAGTGAATAGTTCCAGTTCTTTTCCAAGTTTTCTATGATCACGCTTTTTAGCTTCTTCCAGTAATTCCAGATATTCCTTTAGATCTTTCTGCTTCGGAAAAGAAACTCCGTAAACCCGTGTGAGTTGAGGATTGTGTTCATCCCCACGCCAGTAGGCACCCGCGACATTCATCAGTTTTACCGCTTTGATGATTCCGGTATTTGGAATATGTCCTCCTCGGCATAAATCGGTAAAGGTGTCGTGATCACAGAAAGTAATGCTGCCATCCTCCAGGTTCTCTATAAGTTCAAGCTTAAAAGGATTGTTTTCGTTTTTATAAATATTAAGAGCTTCTTCTTTTGAAACTTCTCTCATTTTAAAATCGTGCTTTCCGCGGGCGATTTCAAGCATCCGGTCTTCTATTTTTTTAAAATCAGATTCAGAAATCTTCTGCTCCCCAAAGTCGATATCATAATAGAATCCATTTTCGATGGCCGGACCAATAGTTAGTTTTGCGCCGGGATAAAGATCCTGGATTGCCTGCGCCATTACGTGGGAAGTAGAATGCCAAAAGGCCTTTTTTCCTTCCTCGTCATTCCAGGTGAAAAGAACAAGATCGCCGTCTTCGGTTAATGGGGTGACGGTTTCAACCGTGGTACCGTTATATTTAGCCGAAATAACATTGCGTGCCAGGCCTTCACTGATGCTTCTGGCGACATCCATAGGAGTGCTTCCTTTCTCAAACTCCTTAATACTACCGTCAGGCAGGGTAATCTTGATCATTTTCTATTCTTTTTTAGAAGGCACAAAGATATGATGTTGGAATTGGTTGCGCAATAAAGCTCTCTTTATTATATATAATTTATGTTTCTTGCGGTTGCTTGTTTTTCTTCGGAAAATTTTGAAAGGTTCTTGTGTTGAGATTCAGCCTATTAAAAATAATCTTTAAAATTTCCTTAAAATTTTCATTTGAATATTTGGAATAGAACGATTCTTCGTTTTATATTTGCACCCGCTTTCGCAAGGAAGGGATGTTCATTGAGGGATAGGATGGTGTGCAGGAGGAGCCGGAAAGATAAAGGTTCCGAACGATTTTTTGAAGTATTAAAAGGAAGTCAAACTTTTTAAAAATAAATTTAAAAAAGTTTTGGTGGGGAAAGAAAAGAGGTTGTATATTTGCACCCGCTTTGAAAAACAAGCGACGTTCTAAAGAGAGTGAAGAAAAAGAGAAGCCGCCGGATGGGGCGATAGAGAAGGGTTCGACTCCCTGGGTTTTAACGAATCAGTATGCAGTAGTCAGTATACAGTAAGCAGTAAAAAAACTGCGAACTAAAGACTGCGCACTGAAAAAAGGTCATTGACATATTGAATTGACAGGGATTATATAGAGATATATGATCCAGTGTATAAGAATTAAGACTAAAAGACGTCAACTGAGCAATTTCTACTAGTAGTTGTTAAGAGATATAAGAATTAACGATGAAGAGTTTGATCCTGGCTCAGGATGAACGCTAGCGGCAGGCCTAACACATGCAAGTCGAACGGTAACATGGAAAAGCCTAGCTTTTCTGATGACGAGTGGCGCACGGGTGCGTAACGCGTATACAATCTACCTTTAAGCGGGGGATAGCCCATGGAAACGTGGATTAATACCCCATGGTATTATGATTTCACCTGGAATTATAATTAAACATTTATGGCTTAAAGATGAGTATGCGTCCTATTAGCTAGATGGAGTGGTAACGGCACCCCATGGCAACGATAGGTAGGGGTCCTGAGAGGGAGATCCCCCACACTGGTACTGAGACACGGACCAGACTCCTACGGGAGGCAGCAGTGAGGAATATTGGACAATGGAGGCAACTCTGATCCAGCCATGCCGCGTGCAGGAAGACTGCCCTATGGGTTGTAAACTGCTTTTATACGGGAAGAACCACTCTCACGCGTTGAGGGCTTGACGGTACCGTATGAATAAGGATCGGCTAACTCCGTGCCAGCAGCCGCGGTAATACGGAGGATCCAAGCGTTATCCGGAATCATTGGGTTTAAAGGGTCCGTAGGCGGGACAATAAGTCAGTGGTGAAAGTCTTCCGCTTAACGGGAGAATTGCCATTGATACTGTTGTTCTTGAGTTGTTATGAAGTGGTTGGAATGTGTAGTGTAGCGGTGAAATGCATAGATATTACACAGAACACCTATTGCGAAGGCAGATCACTAATAACATACTGACGCTGATGGACGAAAGCGTAGGTAGCGAACAGGATTAGATACCCTGGTAGTCTACGCCGTAAACGATGGTCACTAGCTGTCCGGCCTAATTGAGGGCTGGGTGGCCAAGCGAAAGTGATAAGTGACCCACCTGGGGAGTACGTTCGCAAGAATGAAACTCAAAGGAATTGACGGGGGCCCGCACAAGCGGTGGAGCATGTGGTTTAATTCGATGATACGCGAGGAACCTTACCAGGGCTTAAATGCAGTCTGACAGGGGTGGAAACACCCTTTTCTTCGGACAGATTGCAA
This sequence comes from uncultured Flavobacteriaceae bacterium, assembly GCA_963741865.1. Lineage (GTDB taxonomy): Bacteria > Bacteroidota > Bacteroidia > Flavobacteriales > Flavobacteriaceae > Christiangramia. The sequence goes on along the minus strand of CAVUJP010000016.1, from coordinate 99,338 downwards.
GGTGCTGCATGGTTGTCGTCAGCTCGTGCCGTGAGGTGTCAGGTTAAGTCCTATAACGAGCGCAACCCCTTTCGTTAGTTGCCAGCGAGTAATGTCGGGAACTCTAGCGAGACTGCCGGTGCAAACCGTGAGGAAGGTGGGGATGACGTCAAATCATCACGGCCCTTACGTCCTGGGCCACACACGTGCTACAATGGTAGGGACAGAGGGCAGCTACCCCGCGAGGGGATGCGAATCTTCAAACCCTATCACAGTTCGGATCGCAGTCTGCAACTCGACTGCGTGAAGCTGGAATCGCTAGTAATCGCACATCAGCCATGGTGCGGTGAATACGTTCCCGGGCCTTGTACACACCGCCCGTCAAGCCATGGAAGCCGGGGGTACCTGAAGTCGGTCACCGCAAGGAGCCGCCTAGGGTAAGACTGGTAACTGGGGCTAAGTCGTAACAAGGTAGCCGTACCGGAAGGTGCGGCTGGAACACCTCCTTTCTAGAGCAATGCCGCGCTTATACGCGGTTAGCGCAATTACTGGAACCAAGAGGAAGTGTAAAGAAGGCCTCTTTGGTCTTGATTCTTATCTGTCAATTTGATTAAAAATAGTGAAGAGTGAAGAGTGAAAAGTTAAGAGTTGAAAAACTTTTAAGCTTTAAACTTTTAAACTTGGAACTGTTTTATGGACAGTCTCATAGCTCAGCTGGTTAGAGCGCTACACTGATAATGTAGAGGTCGGCAGTTCGAGTCTGCCTGAGACTACTGAAAGTAGGCGAAGGAAGACGAGAAGTTTATCCTGAGCGCAGACGAAGGGAGTCTGCCTGAGACTACGACCGCGCAAAGCGCGAGTTCAAAGTTGAAGGTTGAAAAGTTTAAAGTAAACTTGAGGCAACGAAGTTCATTTGAAATAAATTAAAGGAAATTTTAGAGGTTGAGTAGCCGTTATAAGTACTGTTAACTGATAACTGTTAACTGATCACTGAAAATGGGGGATTAGCTCAGCTGGCTAGAGCGCCTGCCTTGCACGCAGGAGGTCATCGGTTCGACTCCGATATTCTCCACCATCCCCACCTAACCTCCCGAAGGGGAGGAATAATAAAAGGTTGGGTCCCTTTCTCTCCTTTGGAGAGATGCCGCAGGCAGAGGGGAACGTTCATTGACATATTGAAGAAACAAAGAATACGAGAACACTATTAGATAGAAATATTTAATAAAAGTAAATACATTATAGGTTAAGGATTGCGAGATTTTTAACCAATGAGCATTAAGCAAAACGCATACAAGCTAGATAAGGGCGTATGGGGGATGCCTAGGCTCTCAGAGGCGAAGAAGGACGTGATAAGCTGCGAAAAGCTGTGGGGAGGGGCACATACCTGTTGATCCGCAGATATCCGAATGGGGCAACCCAGTACGTTGAAGGCGTATTATCCGCAAGGAGGCAAACCCGGGGAACTGAAACATCTAAGTACCCGGAGGAAGAGAAAACAACAGTGATTGCGCTAGTAGCGGCGAGCGAACGCGCAACAGCCCAAACCAATGAGTTTACGGACTTATTGGGGTAGTAGGACTGCGATATTGATTGTACCAGGAACCGGAATCATCTGGAAAGGTGAGCCAAAGAAGGTGACAGCCCTGTATGGGTAACTGTGTACAAATCATAGCAGGATCCTGAGTAGTGCGGGGCACGTGAAACCCTGTATGAATCTGGCGGGACCATCCGCTAAGGCTAAATACTCCTGAGAGACCGATAGTGAACCAGTACCGTGAGGGAAAGGTGAAAAGAACCCTGAACAAGGGAGTGAAATAGAACCTGAAACCATGCGCTTACAAGCGGTCGGAGCCAATTTA
>CAVUJP010000016.1:0-92500 GCA_963741865.1 uncultured Flavobacteriaceae bacterium | reverse complement strand
AAATGATTCCACCGAAAATTCAGCACCGAATTGCCATAGGTGTTCACAAAATTGTCAGACAGTTTGAAGACATCTCTTCCGAAATAGCCTGAAAGAAACACATCGTTATTTTCATCCAGCCGGTAATTTAATTTGGTGTTTAGATCATAAAAATATGCACTGTTGTTGATGTCAAACAACGGAAGAAACAAATGCGCATAGGAGGCACGACCACCCACTAAAAATGCCGATCTATCTTTCTCTATGGGTCCTTCTAGTAAAAGTCTGCTGGACACGGCACCTATTCCACCATTCGCATGAAATTCCTTACTGTTCCCCTCTTTTTGGAAGATCTCCAAAACCGAAGAAACACGGCCGCCATATCTCGCGGGAATGGCTCCTTTGTAAAGTTTCAGGTCTTTAATGGCATCGGGATTAAAAACCGAAAATAATCCGAATAAATGGGAAGAATTAAAAATAGTGGCTTCGTCGAGAAGGATCAGGTTCTGGTCCACGGCCCCGCCACGCACATTGAAACCCGAAGCATTTTCGCCCGCACTGGTAACCCCGGGCAGCAGCAGGATTGATTTTATGATGTCGGCTTCCCCGAGAACGACCGGTATATTTTTCACCGTTTCGACCCGTAGCCGGTTTACACTCATTTCGGGTTTTTGAATGTTGACGCGTTCCAGGTTCTTCTCGATCAACACTTCGGTAAGTTCCTCAACTTTTTCGGAAAGGAAGAAATCCTTTTTCAAATCTCTGTTCAGTTCGATTCTTTCAGAAATTAGCTGATATCCAATTCCGGTAACCTGAACTTCATAAGTTCCGGCCGGAAGGGTGATGGAATAAAAGCCGTATTCATTGGTATTGGTGCCGGTTTTTAGCGTAGGAAAAAGAATATTCACGCCAATGATCGTCTCATTGCTCTCGGTTTCGGTCACCTTCCCACTAAGAGTATATCTTTCCTGGCCTGTAAAAATCTGTGTGCTTAATAGAAAGAAGTATAAAAGCCAGTAAATTCTCATATTTTCTAGTTAGCAGGCTGTTTGAATTCGATGTTAAAATAAGAAAAAAATAAAGGGTATATTATTCGGAGGAAAATTTGAAGAGAATTTTATTAAATGTTGAAGGTTTGGAAATTTCTATTTTGGTTAATCTTTACAGAATTACACCTAATTCGTTTGTGTTGATTTGAGCTTACTTTCGATAGTACCAACCAAATATTCTAAATCATGCAAAGCTTTAAGTATTTTTCGGGGTGTCTTTTGTTTTCGTTTCTCTTATTTTCCTGCTCTTCTAATGATGATATGCTTATTCAGCAGGAGAATTATCTCAATGCCAAAATTGGCAGTCTTTCTTTTGATCTTTCTGAAACTAATGGAAATTTTTCAGCAACACGCTTTGAACAATCTGATGGTAGTACACTTCTTTCCATAAATATTTCTGACTCAAATCAGGAAGGTTTTGCTATTGAGATTCCATTTTATAATGGGGCACGAAAGTATCTCATCGGGAAGGAAAACATACTTGCGGGCAGTATTTCTTTCAATAAAACGAATCCTAATAGAAACTGGATATGTAAATATCCAGGTGCCGACGGAATTAATAACTTCATCGAAATTGTAAAGGATGATGGAGTTTTTATTGAAGGGATATTCAATTTTTCTGGCAGGAATTCTGCAGATTTGAGCCTTATGCAGGTGACAGACGGGAAATTTGGTATAGTTTCTATACGCTGAAATTTCCTATTCAGTCAAAAAGTGATTTTACCACGGTTAGGATTCCACGAAACATAAGAAATAAAGAACCCATGATAGCGGCAATTCCCAGGATCAGTACTCCATAATAGAACGGATGTTCCTGATTGTGAAATGCAGAAAATAAGATAGTAGGCCCGATGAACGCCAGCGGCAGGGCTCCACCCAGATACTTCAGGCCTTTTGCAAGCACTTTTTTATTGGTATGCTTCATCAGAATTATTTTGCCTGCAAGATACGAACCGAAATGCTCAATTCGTAATTCTAGCTGCTGTATTCAAAAGAAGCTTTCAGATTTTGTTTTGATCTGAAATAAAAGAGCAGGGCTGAACTTGCAATTAATGTCACCAGAAGGATCAGGCCCAAAGGGACAATGCTTTCCGAATGAAAAAGGCTGATTAAAAAAGAAGTGAGTGCGCCAAATACCATTTTCAAGCTTCCGATCAAAGCGGAGGCGCGTCCTGCCCTTTTTTCAAAAGGTTCCAGGGAAAGTGCCGTAGTATTTGGGTTCTGGAAACCTAGCAAAAACAACATGAGAAAAATCAAAATCGCCGTGGGATAAAATCCTAATCCCATTAGTCCGTTTATTACGAAGAGCAGTGCCAGAATTACCAATACGATACTGTTAAAAAACGTGATGCTGAAAGCTGAAAATTTCTTCAGAAAAAGCCTATTTATCTGACTCCCGAGAATTAAACCCCCGGCATTGAGCCCGAATAATAATCCGAATTCTTTCTGGGAAAGTCCAAAATCCTGCATGAACAATTTGGGAGCGTCAGAAATATAGGCAAACATCGCGCCTATGGCGAGGCTTCCTGCAAGGCCAAAAGTCCAGAACTTTTCTTCGGTAAGTATTCCAAAATATTTTATGGCTACCTGCTTGGGTTTTAGATCTACCAGTTTATCAGGCTTAATGCTTTCGGGAAGGAACCTGTAAACGCTTAGGATCATTAATAAGCAGAAGAGAGCCATGAACAGGAATATCATCTGCCAGCCAAAGGAATCTATAATAAAGCTTCCTATGGTTGGAGCAATAATTGGTGCGCCACCCATGATCAACATAAGAACCGACATGGCTCCGGCAACTTCCTTTATTGGAAATACGTCCCGAACTATGGCCTTTGCTGCTACCATTCCCGCGGCGGCACCCAGGGCAAGGAAAAACCGGGAGATGATAAGCCAGGTAAGTGTTGGGGATAATAAACAACTTATTGCCGAGATTAGATAAAAAAAGAGACCGATTAACAGCGGCTTTTTTCTTCCGTATTTATCCATTATGGGACCATAAGCGAGCTGTCCCACCGAGATCCCAATAAAATAACTGGTAAGTGAAAGCCCAACACGACTAACCGTAACACCAAAATCTTCTGAAATACTTTTAAACCCTGGAAGATATGCATCTATGGAGAAAGGTCCCAGGGCGATAAGGGTTCCCAGAACCAGTAAAATTATATTTTCCTCTTTTCTGTTCCGCATGGAATTTTTTTCCATTTTGCAAATTTCAGCAATGTCTGGGGATCAGAAAATAGACTGAACCGGTTTAACGAAAGTTTAAACTATGAATAGAAAAAGGCCGGTATTTTCCGGCCTTTTTCTATTTATAAACGATAGTTTCTAGGATGTTTTCAGAATATCATTGAAAGTAGTGCTTGGCCGCATCGCCTTTTTTGTCAATTCTTCATCGGGATAATAATAGCCGCCAATGTCCTGTGGACTTCCCTGGGCATCTAATAAATCCTGAAGGATCTTATCTTTATTTTCCATCATCTTATTGGCCACTCTTTCAAAATAGATGTTGAGATCGGTATTTTTTTTCTGTTTTGCGAGTGCTTCAGCCCAATAGAGTGCCAGATAAAAATGGCTTCCCCGGTTGTCCAGTTCGTTTACCACTCTCGAAGGAGATCTTCCTTCATTGAGGAATTTCTCTGTTGCTTCATCAAGAGTTTCTGAAAGAGTAAGTGCTTTCTGGTTGTCATATTTATTTCCCAGATGTTCCAGAGAAACGGCCAACGCCAGGAATTCACCTAAAGAATCCCATCGAAGGTGACCTTCCTTAAGAAATTGCTGCACGTGTTTCGGAGCTGAACCTCCGGCACCCGTTTCAAAAAGTCCGCCGCCATTCATCAGCGGTACGATGGAAAGCATTTTGGCGCTGGTTCCCAGTTCGAGAATTGGGAAGAGATCGGTTAAATAATCCCTCAGTACATTTCCGGTTACCGAAATAGTGTCTTTTCCGTCTTTTACGCGTCGAAGGGTGTATTTTGTGGCTTCGGTCGGAGCCATGATTTTTATTTCCAGGCCTTCGGTGTTATGATCGGGAAGATATTTATTTACTTTTTTGATCAGTTCGGCGTCATGCGCACGATTTTCATCCAGCCAGAATACAATAGGCATTCCGGTAGCGCGGGCACGTCCTACGGCCAGCTTGATCCAATCCTGAATAGGAGCATCTTTTACCTGGCACATTCTCCAGATATCTCCTTTTTCAACAGAATGCTCAAGAAGGGTATTCCCTGAAGCATCGGTTACCTTTACCTTTCCGTTACCCGAAATTTCAAAGGTCTTATCATGCGAACCATACTCTTCAGCTTTTTGTGCCATCAGTCCTACATTTGGTACCGTTCCCATAGTGGTAGGATCAAAAGCTCCGTTTTCTTTGCAGAAATCTATAGTTGCCTGATATAAGCCCGCATAGCTGCTGTCAGGAATTACGGCCTTGGTGTCCTGTGTATTTCCCTGGGCATTCCACATTTTTCCAGAGGTACGGATCATGGCAGGCATAGAGGCATCGATAATAATATCGCTCGGCACGTGAAGATTCGTGATTCCTTCATCTGAATTTACCATGGCCAAATCCGGTCCTTCTTTTAAATCTTTATTGATCGCGAGTTTGATCTGATCGCGTTCTTCCTTGGGAAGGTTGTCAATCGCTTTGAGAACATCACCGAGTCCGCTGTTGGGATCTGCCCCGGCTTTTTCCAGTTTATCGCCATATTTGTTAAATACATCTTCGAAGAAAACTTCCACGGCATGCCCGAAAATAATAGGATCGGAAACCTTCATCATAGTCGCTTTCATATGCAGTGAAAAGAGTACATCTTTATCTTTAGCATCTTTCACCTCTTTTCGAAGGAATTCCAGCAAAGCCTTTTTACTCATCACCGTGGCGTCGACCACTTCTCCTTTAAGAACTTTAAGATTTTCCTTAAGTATCTTTGAATTACCGTCTTCGGCGATAAATTCAATTTTCAGCGTATCGTCCTTATCCAGGCTTATTGATTTTTCATTTGAGCGGAAATCACCATGATCCATTGTAGCCACATGGGTTTTGGAATCAGAACTCCATTCGCCCATACGATGAGGATTCTTTCGGGCAAAGTTCTTTACCGCTTTTGGAGCGCGGCGATCTGAATTTCCTTCTCTAAGTACAGGATTTACCGCACTGCCTTTTACCTTATCGTAGCGAGCTTTTATTTCTTTTTCTTCGGAAGTTGAAGGCTCATCAGGATAATCTGGAAGCGCAAAACCTTTAGACTGCAGCTCATAAATGGCATTTTTTAGCTGGGGAACCGAAGCGCTGATATTTGGCAATTTGATAATATTAGCTTCGGGACGTTTGGCAAGTTCTCCCAATTCGGCAAGATCGTCAGCAACTTTTTGGTCTTCTTTTAAAAAATCTGGGAATTGTGCCAGAATTCTTGCGGCTAAAGAAATATCACGGGTTTCAAGACTCACTCCGGCTGCATTGGTGAAAGCATCAATAATAGGCAAAAATGAATAAGTTGCCAGCATGGGAGCTTCGTCGGTTTTGGTATAGATTATTTTTTCTTTCTGAGACATTTTTATGATTTTGGTTGCAATAAAATTTTGTGACACTCATTTTTAAAAAACGAGCGAAACGCAGGTGCAATATACGTTTTTAAAGGCTTTTATCCTAGGTGAAAGGACAGCCGGGCTGTTAAGAATTTATAAAAATAGGGGAATAAAAAAAAGCCATTTCATCTTATGGACTAAAATGAAATGGCTTCTAAAGAAACAGCACGTTACCACTCTAATGAGTAAGCTTTTTAAGCTTTGCTGTGTGCGCTGCTTCCTTGATTCAGTTTTAATGGTATTAAAAAAGAATCAAATGGGCTTTTACCTTTCAAACGATATTTGTCAACGCAAAATTTGATGTTATATAGAAGGTAAAAACCGTATGTAAAGAACTTGCTTTACGGAAATAGTTCAAATTAAAAATCCTTTTGTCATTTTAACTCTCTTCAAATTTCCATTTATAAAAATAAGCAATAAGAAAATTTTCTGCAAAACTTTTAACCTTTTAGTTTTCAACCTCTTGTGAACTTGAATTATCAACTATTGTTAATAAAAAAAAGCCCCCGCAGACAGCGGGGGCTTTTTTTGATGAGTTTTATAGAGAAAATTATCTCTTAACTTCCTGGATACGGGCTTTTTTACCGGTAAGACCTCTGAAGTAGAAAATTCTTTTTCTTCGAACTTTACCTCTTTTGTTTACTTCGATCTTCTGGATAGCCGGCAGGTTGATCGGGAAAATTCTTTCCACTCCTACAGTACCACTCATTTTACGGATGGTAAAAGTTTGAGAAGCACCTGTACCTCTTTTTTGTATAACAGTACCTCGGAAGAACTGAGTTCTTGTTTTCTGGCCCTCTTTAATTTCGTAATAAACGGTGATGGTGTCACCGGCAGAAAAATTAGGAAGATCCTTTCTATCGATAAATTCGTCCTGAACGTATTTTACTAACGATTCCATGGTTAAATATTTAAAGTATAATCTAAAACAACATTCACGGTTATCGCCAGAGGTTATTTTAGAATGAGTGCAAAATTAATCAATTTTATTTATTGTACAAGTCTGTAAGACAGATTTATTCCTCTTCAAATATATCGGGGCGAAGACGTTTGGTTCGCTCCAGTGCCTGCTTTTCCCGCCATTCTTCGATCTTTGGAAAATTACCGGAAGTTAAAATTTCAGGAACTTTCCAGCCTTTGTATTCAGCAGGACGGGTATAAACGGGCGGTGCCAGCAAATTGTCCTGAAAGGAATCGGTGAGGGCAGAGGTTTCATTCCCCAAAACTCCGGGAATGAGCCTGATTATCGTGTCACAGAGAACGGCTGCTCCGAGTTCTCCTCCGGAAAGCACATAATCTCCTATAGAAATCTCTTTGGTGATAAAATGATCCCGAACTCTTTGATCCACCCCTTTATAATGACCGCAAAGGATGATGATATTCTCCAATAGTGACAGTTTATTGGCTGTTTTTTGATTCAGCGTCTCTCCATCGGGTGTCATATAGATCACCTCGTCATAATTTCTCTCCGATCTGAGTTGGGTAATACATTTATCAATGGGCTCTATCATCATCACCATTCCGGCACCTCCACCAAATTGATAATCATCAACCTGTTTATAATTATCTTCGGTATAATCCCTGAGATTATGAAGGTGCACCTCTACCAGGCCTTTTTTGATGGCTCTTTGAAGAATCGATGCTTCAAACGGACTTTTTAGCAGGTCGGGAACTACCGTGATAATGTCTATTCGCATTACGGAAATTTAATTTTTTGGATCTTGATTTTCTGAAATTCAGGAGTTGCCGCTGGTTTTGTTTTTTTCATCCTGAAGCAGTCGGCCAAGTCTTTGTTCTTTCTCCAGTGCCTTGGTACGATAAGCATCGAATTCTTTTTCGGTCTCATCTAGTTTTTGTCTGGCTTCGCGGATTGCCGAATGGGAGTTTTTATACTTGAAAAACAGAATAAGGACAATTACGATAAGAGCGGCCACAATACCCCACATCATTGCTTTATAACCTCCTTTGCTGAAAGGCATGCCCAGAAACATCAGCGCATCTTTTTCTTCAGAAACTTTTTTAAGATCTTCCCGGGTATCTTTCAACTGATTCTTAAGATCCTCAATCTCCTTATTTTGCTGATCTACCGTGTTTTTCTGCACGATGATCTCTTCCTTAAGATCGCTGATAAAGCTCCGGGTATTATTTCGAAGCTGAATGAGCTTATCATAATCAACTACTTTGTACCCCTGGTAGTTGTTGGATTCTTCAATAAGCTGGGTAAATTCATCCTGAACCGGAGTGGTATTGGCTAGGCTGTCCTGTGCCCGGCTTTGCATTACCGTTAAGACAAATAAAGCGATAATGAAAAATTGCTTGGTCATTTTTAATTCAAATTTTGATATTATACACACAACGAGACTTTCATCGGGTTAGTATAATTTCCGGATTTTCAGGTTATTTCCGGTATTTTTGTTCCTAATTTATTTTAAATCAGAAACTTAAACACCAAAAGTGGCGCAAAAATAAAAAAACCCCGCGAAAGGCGAGGTCTTTTTTTTAAAAAGATTGTTCCTAATAGTAAGTATAGCGCCTCACTTTTGCTATATACTTGGCAAGCCTGATCACCTGATGGCTGTAACCATATTCATTATCATACCAGATATAAAGTATGATATTCTTTTTGGAATCTGATACAATCGTCGATTTACTATCGTAGATCGCGGGAGCAGAGGACCCAATAATATCGGTAGAAACCAGTTCATTATCAGCCGAAAACTGGATCTGTTCTACCAGATCTCCTTCCAGCGCATACTTTTTCAGAATTGAATTTACTCCATTAAGATTGGTTTCCTTTTCTACCTCGAGATTAAGAATTACCAGGGAGCCATTGGGAACGGGTACTCTTATCGCATTAGAAGTAAGTTTTCCCTCCAGAGAAGGCAAGGCTTTAGCCACGGCTTTTCCGGCCCCGGTTTCGGTGATCACCATATTTAGCCCGGCAGCACGTCCTCTTCGGTATTTATTATGCATATTATCTACCAGGTTCTGGTCATTGGTATATGCATGGATGGTCTCCAGATGCCCGTGAACCACACCCAGGGAATCTTCGATAGCTTTTAAAACCGGTGTGATCGCGTTGGTAGTACAGGAAGCCGCAGAGAAAATATTCATCTCATCAACATTATATTCCTTATGGTTTACACCATGAACAATATTAGGAATGCCTTTTCCTGGTGCAGTGAGCAGAACCTTAGCGGCTCCTTTGGCTTTTAGGTGCCGGCTTAGCGCCTCTTCATCTCTGAATGCTCCTGTATTGTCAATGATCAGCGCATCATTAATCCCATATTCTGTGTAATCGATCTCTTCAGGATTATTAGCCGAAATCATATGAACGGTAGTTCCGTTTACGATCAGGGCCGATCTCTTTTCGTCTATATTCACTGTTCCGCTGAAAGTCCCATGAACCGAATCGCTTTTCAGCAAAGAAGCTCTTTTTTCCAGCACACTGGCATCAATACTTCCGCGGGTAACAATTGCGCGAAGCCTTAACTGATTTCCTTTCCCGGTACGAGTCATCAATTCCCTGGCTACCAAACGCCCAATTCGTCCAAAACCATAAAGCACCACATCTTTAGGTTTTACAGGCTCGGTTTCTTTGGCATTTTTCAGTTTGTTGGAAACAAAAGCCATGGCGTTGGAATAATTCTGATCGGCCAGGTGATATTCATAGGTTAATTTACCTATATCCAGCTTTGCCGGCGGAAGCTTAAGATCCTGAATAGCTTTGGCGATTTCTACCGAATCAAATATAGAAATAGGTTTACCCACGAATTCCCCGGCATATTCGTGGAGATCGAGGATGTCACTCACATTAAGGTTTATAAGCTGATTCCTGAAGAGCACCAGTTCGATAGATTTATCGTACCAGAGGTCGCTGACTATGTTTATGAATTCTACCGAAGCTTTACGGCGATCTGCCTGGAAAGAAAGTTCCTTTTCGTAAACTTTATTAAAGTCCATTTTAGGTGATGTTGTTTATAATTTCGCGCAAAAGTATATATTTCAAACGTTTTCGTAAAAGATTTTATCAAATAAAAAACCCTTCCGAAAAGAAGGGTTTTCATATTATATTTTAAAAGAAATTATCTCCAGATCATCCGTTGTTGATCACCGTTAAGATCTATATATGTGATAACAATAGGATCTGACGGACTTCTTTCGGTCATTACCTCTTCCACGTCGCGAACATCATTCACTTTTTGGTTATTGATTTCGGTTATGATTGTTCCAATCAATTCGGAAGCAGGCAGATTTTGAGATAAAGTTTTATTTATTTTCACCCCGTAATCGGCTCCTACTTTTTTCAATTCTTTATCGGTGGCATTTGCAACTTCGAGTCCGATGGAAGGAATACTAAAAGTATTAATTTTAGTAAGGGTTACTTTGAATTCCTTTTCATTTCCTTCCCGGTTTACTTTCACACTCACCACATCTCCCGGACGTTTGGAATTTATATAACCGGTAAGGTCTGAGAATTTATGGATATCGATATTGTCAATTTTCTCGATGACGTCATTTTCCTTTATTCCTGCTTTTTCGGCACCGCTTCCGGGAGCGATTCCTGCAACGTAAACTCCCTGGGAAATTGGCAGATCATATTCGCTGCATAGCCTGAGGATCGATGCTTCCGCCCCTGATACCAAGAATTCCCTGTTGTACATCGCCATATTCCATAATGTCTTCTACCACCTTTCGGGCGTTGTTGGATGGTACGGCAAAAGAGTAGCCAATATAACTTCCATTAGGGGAAGTAATGGCGGAATTTATTCCTATTAATTCACCATTGATGTTTACCAGGGCTCCACCACTGTTGCCGGGATTCACAGCGGCATCCGTCTGAATAAAAGATTGTGGTGAATTATCACGTGCATTCAGGTCCCTTGCTTTGGCACTGATGATACCCGCGGTAACTGTAGATTTAAGATTGAAAGGATTACCTACGGCAAGCACCCATTCGCCAAGCTTTACGTTATCTGAATTTCCGAATGGAATATAATCCAGATTATCGGCGTCAACTTTAATAAGAGCGATATCGGTGATAGGATCGCTTCCTATTACTTCGGCCTTATAAGTCTCGTTATTATTAAGGGTCACTTCCAGTTCACTGGCGCCTTCGATCACGTGATTATTGGTCACAATATAGCCATCGGGACTAATGATGACCCCTGAACCGGCACCCTGTAAGGCGCGGCCGCCGTTATTGCCATACTGGTAGTATTCCCATATGTTCCGCGGATTTTTAAACACCGCGACATTCTTGACATGAACCACGGCATGAACCGTTTTTTCGGCAGCTTCGGTAAAATCGACATTCGTGCCGTAAACACGGTTCGAATTGTTTGCTACCGGGATAAAAGATTTTTGTGATTGGGTATCCTGGGACAGAAATTGGCTTGAGTCTTCATCAAAAAACAGCTTATAGCTGCCTAATGTAAGCGCTCCACCCAGGATAGAAACAAATAGTAAAGTTGCTATTTTTTTCATTTCGGATGTGTTTTTATTAATAAACTTTTTTACGTTAATTTTTAGTATGCTGAACAGGTACTTTAACCAGGTTTTAACAGCCGTGAAATTCCTATTCATTATTGTATATTTGTGCCACTTTAAAAATCAGCAATGAATCTGACTTTTTATAAATACCAGGGCACGGGGAACGATTTTGTAATGATCGATAACCGCGACCATAAAGTATCCAAAAACAATACCAAACTCATCAGGCATCTTTGTGACCGAAAATTTGGCATTGGTGCTGATGGGCTCATCTGCCTGGAAAATGCCGAAGAAAGAGAGTATGACTTTAAAATGCTCTATTTCAATGCCGACGGAAATGAAAGCAGTATGTGCGGGAATGGTGGCCGCTGCCTGGTTGCTTTTGCCAGATTCCTGGGAATTATTCAAAATTCGGCAAAATTTATAGCCATTGATGGGCCTCATGAAGCGGTGATCAATGAAGGAATTATCAGTCTGAAAATGCAGAACGTTGAACATGTTGCTGAAAATGACGATTTTCTGTTCCTGGACACTGGTTCACCTCATCATGTGGTGTTCCGTAAGGACATTGCTACCATGGATGTGAAAAAAGAAGGGGCCGATATTCGCTATTCCGATCATTATAAAAAGAAAGGTACAAACGTGAATTTTGTGGAGACTATTGCTGAAAATGAATTCTCCGTGAGAACTTACGAGAGAGGAGTGGAAGATGAAACTCTTTCCTGCGGAACAGGTGTGACCGCTGTTGCCATTGCGGCTTTTCAGGCGGGAAAAACCTCTTCTAAAAGTGTCGATCTTCTGGTGCAGGGAGGAAAACTGAATGTGAAATTTGAAGAAAAAGGAGGCAAATTTTCGGAAGTCTGGCTTTCCGGTCCGGCTGAATTTGTCTTTAAAGGAGAGATCGTATGTTAACACTCAACGGAAAAAAAGTTTACCTGCGTGCCCTGGAACCCGAAGATCTTGATTTCGTTCATGAAATAGAGAATACCGAGGATTTCTGGGAAATAAGCTCCACACAAACGCCTTATTCCAAATTTCTTATCAGGCAGTACCTGGAAAATGCACATCGGGATATTTACGATATCAAGCAGTTAAGACTCGTAATTTCTACCAAAAGACATCGTGCGGTAGGATTGATCGATGTGTTTGATCTGGAGCCGAAAGACCGCCGTGCTGCCGTCGGCATACTTATTGCCAATAAAAAAGACCGCAACAAAGGTTACGGCTCTGAAAGTTTGTCCCTGCTTTGCGACTATTGTTTTAAACACCTGGGACTGCATCAGGTTTATGCCAATGTAGGCGCCGAAAACCGTGACAGCAGGAGAGTTTTTGAGAACAACGGTTTCAGAAAGGTGGGACTAAAAAAAGACTGGACCCTTTACAATGGCGAGTTTAAAGATGAATTCCTTTATCAACTTATAAGTAATGTACATTAGAAAAATAGCAATGGCTATCGCTGTTTTGGGAGCGATTGGCCTGGGAATATTCAGTTATTATATCTACAACAGTATCTTTTCTTCGAATACTTCTTTTAAAGAATCTTCCGAAGTTGTTTATATCCCCACCGGCGCAAATTTTGAAACGCTAATCGATTCGCTGCGGCCTTTGCTGAAAGACCTGGAAACTTTTTCCATCGTGGCTCGAAAGAAAGCTTATGCTCAAAACGTAAGACCTGGAAGGTATGTATTGAAAAAAGGCATGAACAATAATGAGATTATCAATACTCTCAGAATAGGAAACAGGCCCATCAATGTTATTTTTAATAATCAGGAGCGCCTGGAAGATCTTGCCGGAAGGGTGTCAGAACAAATTGAAGCCGATAGTACAGAACTGCTAAAAGCTTTTAAAGATTCTGCTTTTCTGAAGAAAGAAAACCTTGATGAAGAGAATGCCCTGGGAATGTATATTCCCAATAAATACGAGTTTTACTGGAATACTTCTGCGGAAGAATTCCGTGAGCGAATGAAAGAGGAATACGAACGTTTCTGGACGAAGGAGCGACTTCAGAAGGCTGAAGAGATTGGCCTTACTCCTGCCGAAGTGATCACGATCGCTTCCATTGTTCAGAAGGAAACTGCAAAAGTTGATGAGCGGCCCCGTGTTGCCGGAGTTTATATGAATCGATATAAAAAGGGCTGGAAACTTGATGCCGATCCCACGATAATTTATGCTATCAAAAAGAAAACCGGCAATTTCGATACGATCATCAAAAGGGTGCTATACAAAGATCTTGAACTGGATTCTCCCTATAATACTTATAAATATGCTTCTTTGCCGCCGGGACCCATTCATATGCCCGATATTTCTTCGATTGAGGCGGTGCTGAATTACGAGCAGCATGATTACTTCTATTTTGTGGCAGATGTAGAAAATTTCGGGTATCATAAATTCTCCAAAACCCTTGCCCAGCACAACCGCAATAAGCAGGAGTATATTCGCTGGATCAATCGCCAGGGAATAAAAAGATAATTTTCAAAATCTTTAAGCTTTTCTAAACATTTGAATGCGCTAAAGTTATCTTGGAGTTAAACTTCCCTGAACTTTAAAAAAGGTTTAACATACTGTAATTCAGATTATTAAAAAATGTCATACATTTGCCCTCGCTAATATGAAAGGTGCAGCGTTTTATTAAGCGCAGCAGTTTGCCTTTCGAAAACAACAGCAATGAGAAAGAAAATTGCAAAATTTTCAATCTTGCCCCTGGCAGCGGGCTCCATATTTTTTAGTTTTTCAACTAAAGATGCTGCTAAATTTAATCTGGACAATTATTCCACTGCCGATCTTGATCTTGATTACACGGTGGAGAATTTCAAAGATGAGATTGCACCGGATTTCCAAATTTCCCATGCGGCACCTTTCCTCGGAAAATCTTATGTTGGTTTTAAAGAAGCCGTGGCTTTTAAAGAGTCACAGGGTGATTACAGAACCATCAACGAATACGGTTACCTGGGAAAATATCAATTTGGTAAGGGAACGCTAAAACTCGTGGGCATCTATGATACGGTAGAATTTCTGAATTCTCCTGCCCTGCAGGAGGCCGCATTTTATGCGAATGCCAGCCGTAACAAATGGATCCTGCAGAGAGATATCAAGCGTTTTGTAGGCAAAACGATCAATGGCGTGAAGGTGACGGAATCTGGGATCCTTGCTGCCGCGCATCTTGCCGGCCCCGGAAGTGTTAAGAAATACCTTCGAAGCTGGGGAGCGCAGGCATTCAGCGACGCATTTGGCACCTCTATCAAAAATTATATGAAGCGTTTTGGTGGTTATGATGTGTCTTTTGTAAAGACTGAAAAGAATGCCCGTGTAGATTTCGACAACATCTAAACGTCTTTTTGAATGATAAATATTGCCGGCCGCTTATGCAGGTCGACTTTTATATATTTCCATTCTGAAGCCGTGGCCGTTTTAATGAATTCTGAAGGAAGTGTAAGGTCACAGGCCACACAAATTCTTGTTGCCGGATGAAGAATCTGGATAAGATCTTCCAAAAATTTCATATTTCGATACGGCGTTTCGATAAAGATCTGCGCCTGATTTTTTTCCGCGGAAATCCTCTCCAGCTGGCGTAGTTCATTTTTTCTTTCCTTTTTATCGATAGGCAGGTAGCCGTGAAAAGTAAAGCTCTGGCCGTTCATTCCGCTGGCCATCATCGCCAGGAGAATAGAGGAGGGGCCAACCAGCGGCACCACCTGGATTCCAAAACGATGCGCGAGTTTAACAATTTCGGCTCCGGGATCGGCAACGCCGGGACAACCGGCTTCACTCAATAATCCCATATTTTTTCCGTTTCTGGCAGGATCGAGGAAATTCATGATTTCAGCCGGATCGGTAAACTTATTAAGCGCTTTCAGCTTTAGTGCAGGTTGTGATTTTTCAGGAAGAATCTGTTTAATAAACCGTCGGGCAGACTTTTCGTTTTCCACTATAAAATCATCGATCCCGTTGATGATCTCTTTATTTATGGGTGGGAAAACAGCATTTTCAGAAGAATCTCCGAGGCTTACGGGAATGAGATAGAGTTTTCCGTATGAGGAGGAATCATTCATAAGTCCCGTTGTTCAGCTTTTCGGCAATTTGCTCACAGGCCTCATTAAGCATCTGATAAACATTCTCAAAGCCCTGTTCGCCACCATGATAAGGATCGGGAACGTCAACATTTTCATCGGGGAAAATTTCATTCAGGATAAGATGAACCTTTTTACGGTCTTCATCATTCCTTGCCAGTTCCAGCACATCTCGATAATTGAAGTTATCCATCACAAAAATATGATCGAATTCATCAAAATCTGATACCGAAAATTGTCTTCCGCGTTGTTCGGTAATATCAAGATCATATCTTTTGGCAGTAGCAATCGATCTTCGGTCAGGCTCATCACCAATGTGATAATTACTGGTTCCGGCAGAATCTATATATACTTTATTGCTATCTACTTTAGATTTCAAGATGCCTTCGGCCAGGGGCGACCTGCAAATATTGCCCAGACACACCATCAAAACCCTGGTTTTCATAAAATGTTGATTTTATAGGGTAAGTTTTTTGTTGAGATCCTCCACAAATTTTTTGAACTGTTTATCGGTAGAAGCGAGATTGTCAACCGTCTTGCAGGCATGAAGCACCGTAGCGTGATCGCGGCTTCCAATCTGTGACCCGATACTTGCCAGCGAGGCTTTGGTAAATTTCTTGGCAAAGAACATGGCCAGCTGCCTGGCCTGAACAATATGTCTTTTTCGGGTTTTAGACTGAAGCGTATCAACATCCATCTGGAAATAATCACTCACCACCTTCTGAATATAATCGATGGAAACCTCACGTTTTGTATTTTTCACGTAGTTGTCAACGATCTTTTTCGCCAGTTCAAGAGTGATATCTTTCCTGTTAAAAGAGGAATGGGCGATCAATGAAATAATGGCGCCTTCGAGTTCACGAATATTGGTCTTGATATTATTCGCAAGAAATTCCACAATATCCTCGGGCATTTCAACACCGTCGCGGTAAAGCTTGTTCTTAATGATACAAACGCGGGTGTCAAAATCGGGATGCTGCAGTTCGGCAGAAAGCCCCCATTTAAACCTTGAGAGTAAACGCTGTTCGATATCCTGCATGTCAACCGGTGCCTTATCACTGGTAAGGATTACCTGTTTTCCGTTTTGATGCAGGTGGTTGAAAATATGGAAGAAAACGTCCTGAGTTCCGGCTTTTCCTGAAAGCAGCTGTATATCATCCACGATCAGCACATCGATGATCTGATAGAAATGAATGAAATCATTACGGTTATTCTTTTTTACGGACTCAATATACTGCTGGGTGAATTTTTCCGCGGAAATATAAAGAACGGTCTTTTCAGGATATTTGTCTTTTATCTCCACCCCGATGGCATGACCGAGATGTGTTTTTCCAAGGCCAACACCTCCGAAGATCAGTAACGGGTTGAAAGAAGTCCCACCGGGCTTATTCGCCACGGCCAAACCAGCCGATCTGGCAAGCCTGTTGGATTCTCCTTCCAGAAAATTTTCAAAATTATAGTTGGGATTGAGCTGAGACTCGATCTTCACATTTCTTATTCCGGGAATAATGAATGGGTTCTTAAGCTCGGGGCTCTTATTTTTTATAGGAACATCGACCTCCTGTGAAGCCATGTTCGATCTTTGGGTACTTGGTATTTTTTCAGTAAAAGGCAGTTTGTTCCCATAAGTGTTCTCCATCTTGATCACGTATACCAGTTTGGCTTTTTCGCCAAGTTCTCGGGTAAGGGAAACCTTTAGAAGTTTAACATAATGCTCTTCCAGCCACTCGTAGAAAAATTTCGATGGTACCTGGATGCTTAATGCACAATCTGTAAGTTTTACTGCTTGAATTGGTTCGAACCATGTTTTGTAGGCTTGGGGGGTAATATTATCTTCAATAAAAGACAGACAACTATTCCAAACCGATTGCGCAGTTTTTGACATTCCTTGTTAGACGTTAATTTAGGTTAGTAGTAAAGACTAAAATTTGGAAGTTAGAAAGAAGTTCTTTGCTAACTCGAGCGGAACAAATATGTGAACAAAAAATGTAAAAAAAAAACCATTTAAGGGTTGAATTTTAAGAAAAATTTATGCATACTTGATTCCAAGCCTGAAGATAAAAAACCTTTCTCAAAAAGGCTATTTTTTTCTTATGAAATCTCATTATTCTTTTGTTAAAGTACGTTATGCCGAGACCGACCAGATGGGTGTGGTGCATCATGGCAATTATGCGCAATACCTCGAAATTGCTCGCATTGAATGGTTGGAAGAACTGGGTATCTCTTATAAATCTTTGGAAGAAGAAGGAGTGATGCTGCCGGTTTTTGAACTGAATGTAAAATACCACAAACCAGTGACTTTTGACGAAAAACTGAAGATCGAGACACGGCTTCGGGAACTTCCAAATGTTAAAATCATTTTTGACTACTCTATTTATAATGAAAAGGGTGAAAAAGTGACATCTGCAATCACTGTGCTGGTATTTATGGATGCAAAAACAAGAAAACCGATTAGATGTCCCGGAAATATCCTTGAAAAACTGAAGGATTAATCTTCGATTTTAGAAATTTCCACTTTGTAGGTATTATCAAATTTTGAAAAGATTACTTCTGCTTCATTCTTTCTTACCGAAATATAGATCCTGCAATCCAGTTCCAGTTTTTGGTCGATCACATTCAGATTATATTGTTTGATAACCTGCATGACCTTGTTCATTTCGGGGTAATCAAATTTGACCATGAAAGTTTCGTCTATGGTTTTTTCTACGATAGAGGAACTTTCCAAAGCCATTTGCGCGGCTGTTCTATATGCGTTGATGAGCCCGCCAACTCCTAATTTTACCCCGCCAAAATAACGAACCACGATGATTAAGATATTCGTCACCTCAAACGATTGCATTTGTCCGTAAATGGGCATTCCTGCAGAATTGGAGGGTTCGCCGTCATCATTGGCGCGATATCTTATATTCTGTTCTTCCTTTCCCAGCTGCCATGCGTAGCACCAGTGTCTTGCTTTGTGGTGTTTGGATTTCAATTCTTCAAGATAAGCTTCAATTTCTGCTTCATTTTTTACCGGAAAAGCATATCCAAAGAACTTCGAATTACGGTCTTTGAACAGGGCTTCGGGAGAAGCTTTAATGATGGTCTTGTAGGTATCTTTCATATCGCGCTGTTTGCCACCAGAATAATACTGATAATTGCCAGAATAAGTCCTATCCAGTTTTTTCTGATCAGTTTTTCGTGAAAAAGCAGAATTCCGGTAAGACTTGAAAAAGTCACGATCGCCACATGATTCATGGTAAAGACAGTAGAACTTTCAAGGCCGTTGCTCCTTAAGGCCATCACCAGAAAATATATGGAAAAATAATTAGGGATTCCCAAAGCTATTCCGCCAAGGATATTTTTCCAGGTGATCTTCAGTTTTCCAAGAATTGCCTGGCCGATTAAAATAAGAGTTCCGATCGTGCCGGCAATGGCAAAGATCGTGGAAGAGAATAGCCCCACGTCGGTTTCTGAAACATAACTTGTTTCGAGAAATTTCAGGCTGGTATCTATGATTCCGCTTCCGAAGAAAACCAGCAGCGGAAAGATTAGATTCTTAGCCCTGATATTAAGGCCTTCCCTGGTTTTTATCGAGGTGAGATAAACAGCGACCAAAGCAAGAACGATTCCGCAGACCTTTAGAAATCCGGTGCTTTCATCGTACAGGAAAATTCCGCAGGCCACCGGAATGGCAACCGACATTTTTGTAGCTACCGCAACGACCGACAAGCCGCTTCGCTGGGTGGTGATCGCTGCCAGATTAAAAACGGTAATGAATAAAATTCCCAGCATTAATGCGCCCGAAAACCAGTTTTCGGAAAATACACGACTAACATCTGTATTCTCAATATAGCCAAAATAGCCAACCGTACAGGCGATAAAATAGTTCACGATGATCGCCTGCAAAGTATTTACTTCATACCTGGTGTACAGCCTGAAAATCACGAAAATTATCGTGGAGGAGAGGACACTCAGGAGCAGGTAGATCAAAACAGATCATTTTTGGTCGTGAACAGGTCGATGATGTCTTCCCTGGTGGGTTCAATATTCCAGACATTAAAACCGAGCCTGGCCGCAGCTTCTGTATTTTCTTTGGTATCGTCAATAAAGAGCGTATTTTCAGGTTTCAGGTTATGTTTATCGACCAAAAACTCAAAAATTTCGGGATCGGGCTTTCTCATGCCGATCCTGTGTGACATATAAAAGCCGTCAAAGCATTTTTTGAAATCTTCGAAAAAAGGAACATTGCTTTTCACGTATTCAATATGATTTTCGTTGGTATTGCTGAGCAAAATGAGTTTAAAATCTTTTTCTTCAGCCAGTTTTTCAATAAAACGGAAGCGATATTCGGGAAATTCGAGGATCATGGCATTCCATGACTGCATGAAATTTTCTTTTTCCAGCTGCGGAAACTGTGCGCGATATTTATCGGCGATCTCATCAGAAGTCACAAATCCCTGTTCATAATCACGGTTCATGGCGGTGATGGAATCGGGCAGTTTGTCGATATCCATTTCTTTCAGTTTTCGGGTGGTCGCTTCCTTATCCAGATTTATAAAAACGTCTCCAAAATCAAATATGATCGCGTCAATCATTTCTGTAAATTTTTAAATTATCGGTTTCGATGTTTTTTTCTTCCTTTAAATTCCCTGTAAAATCGGGAGCTTTTATGCCGATTTTAAACAGTTTGCTGCCGGTAAAAACCCGGGCTTCATCCCAGAGACCGGCGACGATAAACTGCTGAAGGGTTTTGCTGCCGCCTTCGATGATCACCGATTGCAGCTCATGTATATATAATATTCTGCAGATTTCTTCTGCGATATTTTCTGAAAAATCGATCTCTTCAAAAATAAGATTTTCACTTTCCCTTGATTCATCTTTTTTCGAGCAGATAATAATGGTTTTTACCTTTCCGTCGAAAACCGAAAAATCCTGAGAAAGATTCAGCTCTTTATCGATCACCACCCTAACGGGATCATTGCCGGTCCATTTTCGAACATTCAGTTTGGGATTATCGGCTCTAACGGTATTTGCACCTACTAAAATTGCGGCTTCTTCACTACGCCATTTATGCACCAGCAGGCTGGAATATTTATTGGTGATCCAGACCGGCCGGTTCGATTCCTTTTTTTCGGGCGCTATAAATCCATCTGTAGTCTGCGCCCATTTCAGAATGATATAAGGCCGTTGTTTTTTATGGAAAGTGAAAAAGCGCCTGTTCAGTTCCAGACATTCCCTTTCCAGGATTCCCACTTTAACGGTACACCCGGCATCCATTAATTTTTTGATCCCGCGGCCGGCGACTTTGGCAAAAGGATCCATAGTGCCGATCACCACATTTTTAAAGCCTTTGTCGATGATAAGATCGCTGCAGGGAGGAGTTTTTCCAAAATGGCTACAGGGCTCCAGGCTCACGTAAATTGTTGATTTTCTGAAAAGTTCCTCATTTTGCACCGATTTGATCGCGTTTACCTCGGCGTGAGCCTCGCCGGCTTTGCGGTGCCAGCCTTCACCTATGATCTTTCCGTCGTGAACAATCACACTCCCGACCAGCGGATTTGGATAAGTGGTTCCAAGTCCGTTTTTGGCCAGTTCTATACAGCGATTCATATATTTTTCGTGTATATTCACGTCACAAAAATAGAATTAATTAAGCAGAATGAGTACCTGGAAAATACGTGAAATTGAACCAGAAGACAATCAGGAAGTTAAAAAACTAATTCAGAATGTGCTTGTTGAGATGGGCGCGCCAAAAGAAGGAACCGCTTACGAAGATAAGTCCCTGGATGATATGACCGCAACTTACGGCGGCAGGGGTGAAGCTTATTTCGTGGTGGAAGAAAGCTCCAAAATCATTGGCGGTGCCGGGATCGCTCCCCTTGCCGGGATGGAGCTGGAGATCTGCGAATTGCAGAAGATGTATTTCCTTCCGGAAGCGCGTGGCCGTGGGATTGGGATGGCAATGATAGAACAATGTCTGGAATTTGCCCGGAAAAATGGTTTCCAGAAATGTTATATCGAGACACTTCCGTATATGGAAAATGCCCTAAAACTTTATAAGAAAAGCGGTTTTGAACCCCTTCCCGGCCCCATGGGAAATACAGGTCATTATAATTGCACCGTTTTTTTACTGAAAGATCTTTAAGAATATCGTGCTGCTTTCCCAATTGAAAATTGAATTTATAGATCATCTGAAGGGAGAATATCCTTCTACAGAAATTGAATCTTTTTTCAATATTCTGGCTGATGAATTTCTCGGAATGAGCCGACTTGAGGTAGCCCTGGCGCCGGAACTGAAGCTGAATGAGGAGCAAATAAGTTCTTTTAATTCTGCTTTGGAAAGGCTGAAGCGGCATGAACCGATACAATATATTACCGGGTCAACCGGATTCTTCGGGATGCACTTTTCAGTGAATAGGAATGTGCTGATCCCGCGTCCAGAAACGGAAGAACTGGTGGAGTGGATCATTCAGGATTTTAAAGCTTCAGAAGAAGAACTGAAAATTCTAGATATCGGTACCGGCAGTGGTTGTATCGCCATCAGTTTGGCAAAAAATCTCAAAGCAGAGGTGGAAGCTTTTGATATTTCGGAAGAAGCTCTGAAAATCGCCAGGAAAAACGCCGAAATCAACAAAGTAACTGTCAGTTTTCAGAAAATTGATATTCTGGAAGTGAAAGAACTGGCAAAGCGGTATGATATAGTGGTTTCCAATCCGCCTTATGTGCGGGAACAGGAAAAGGAGCAGATGCAGAAGAATGTGCTCGAGCACGAACCCGAAACCGCGCTTTATGTAAAAAATAACAATGCCCTGATTTTTTATCAGAAGATCACCGGGCTGGTGCAGAAATCTCTAAATCCAGGCGGAATTCTTTATTTTGAGATCAATCAGTATTTGTACAAAGAAACCAAAAGCCTGGTTGAAAATTTAGGTTTTGAAGCCGAATTAAAAAAAGATATTTTTGGTAATTATCGAATGCTAAAAGCCCTTAAAAAATAAAATATGAGTCATAATTCCATTGAAAATCTCGCCGTTTTTTGTGCCAGCAGCGATGGCAATGATTCTGAAATTTTTGATCAGGCCTACGAAATTGGCAGGAAAATGGCGAAAAAGAAGATCCGGCTGATCTACGGGGGAAGCAAATTGGGCCTAATGGGACAGGTGGCCAAAGGAATAATGAACGAAGGCGGAAAAGCCACCGGCGTGATCCCTGATTTTCTAAAGACCAAGGAGGTGGTTCATACCGGGCTTGATGAGCTTATCACCACTCAGGATATGCACGAGCGAAAGCTCACCATGAACGAACTCAGCGATGCTTTTGTAGCGCTTCCGGGCGGCTTTGGCACTTTTGAAGAATTGTTCGAGATCGTAACCTGGGCGCAGCTTGGTCTGCACCGGAAACCTATCGGTTTGCTAAATATCAGCGGTTTTTATGATGATTTGCTTCAAATGCTTCAAAAAATGACCGAAAAAGGCCTTCTGAAAAAGGAAAATCTCGATATCCTACTGGTGGCCAATGATTTTGAGGAATTGCTTGAAAAAATGATAAATTTTGAGCCAAAACCTGTGGAGAAATGGATGAATAAGAACCAGACCTAAAATGAAAATTTCAAAACTTACCATCTACACCAATAAAATAAAGAGTCAGCTGAAATTTTACAGGGATGAACTTGGGTTTGAAATCCAGAATTATAATGAGAAGAACTTTGAAATAAAAGCTGGTTATTCCATACTCCGCTTCGAATACCGTGAAAATCCCACTCCTTATCATATCGCTTTTCATATCCCAGATAAACAGGAGAATTATGCTCTGCAATGGATAGAAAATAAGAGGGCTGTTCTGAAAAATAATGCCGATAAGATCATAGATTTCAGTGCCTGGCAGGCAAAATCACTTTATTTCTATGATGAAGATGAGAATATCATGGAATTTATTTCAAGAACTGATTTTTCAAAACCTGAATCGGCGCTCTTTTCCGCGGAAAGTATCGTGGGAATTGCCGAAATTGGCCTCGCCACCGCAGATGTTTCTGCAAAATTTGATGAAATGAAACAGCAATGTGGGCTTGAGAAATTTGACGGAGATTTTGAACGTTTCTGTGCCGTAGGAGAAGCTTCCGGACTCATTATTACGATCAATAAAAATTTAAAAGACTGGTTTCCTACTAATGACAAAGCGTTTTCTTCGGCCTTTGAACTGGAGTTTTCCCACCGGTCAAAAAAATACCACCTTAAATTCAGCAGTGATGATGAGCTGAATATTTCCGAATTATAAAGAATATATTCAAGAATGGATATCAAGAAAAAGATAGAAAGTCTTCGCGAGGAACTGGAGCAGCATAATTACAATTATTATGTGCTGGATGCTCCGCAGATCAGCGATTATGAATTCGATATGAAGCTGAAAGAGCTGCAGGAGCTGGAGGAAAGACATCCCGAATTTCGTGATGAGAATTCTCCAACCCAGCGCGTGGGCGGAGCGGTAACCAAGAGTTTTGCCACCGTTCCGCATGAATATCGCATGTATTCTCTTTCCAATTCCTATTCAAAAGAAGAACTTGAAGACTGGGAAAAGCGAATCCGCAAGGTGGTAGAAGGAAAACTGCAATATGTTTGCGAGTTGAAGTATGATGGAGCATCGATCAGTCTCACCTATGAAAATGGCAATTTTCAGCAGGCGGTTACCCGTGGCGATGGTATTCAGGGCGATGATGTGACCAATAATGTGCGTACGATTCGTTCAGTTCCATTAAAACTGAAAGGCGATTATCCCGAACGTTTTCATATTCGGGGGGAGATCGTTTTACCTTACGAAGGTTTCGCGAAAATGAATGCCGAAAGAGTGGAAATAGGAGAGGAGCCTTATGCGAATCCCAGGAATACGGCTTCGGGAAGTCTGAAATTGCAGGACAGTGCTGAGGTAGCCAAACGACCTTTGGAATGTTTGTTATATACGATCACCGGCCGTGATATAAATATCTCTTCGCAGTTTGAAGGTCTTGAAAAAGCAAGAAAATGGGGATTTAAAGTTCCTGAAGAATCCGAGTTGAAGAATTCTATCGAAGAAGTGCTGGATTACATTAATTACTGGGACAAACATCGCCATGATCTGCCTTATGAAACTGACGGAGTGGTGGTGAAGGTAAATGATTTTCACCAGCAGGACGAACTTGGGCATACCGCCAAATCCCCGCGCTGGGCTATGGCCTATAAATTCAAGGCTGAGCAGGAAAGCACCAAACTGAAAAAGATCACTTACCAGGTGGGAAGAACCGGAGCGATCACTCCGGTAGCGAACCTCGAGCCCGTCCAGCTTGCGGGGACCGTGGTGAAAAGAGCTTCGCTGCACAATGCCGACCAGATCGAAAAGCTGGATGTGCGTGAAGGTGATACGGTTTTTGTGGAAAAAGGCGGAGAGATCATCCCCAAAATTGTGGGCGTTGATTTCACTAAAAGAGATCCCGATTCCAAACCAACCCAATATGCGACACATTGCCCCGAATGTGGTACCGAACTGATTCGTGCCGAAGGGGAAGCACAGCATTATTGCCCCAATACGAATGGCTGTCCGCCGCAGATTATCGGCCGCATTCAGCATTATATTTCGAGAAAGGCCATGGATATTGAAGGCCTCGGCGGGGAAACGGTGGCGCTTCTGGTAAATAATGATCTTATTGAAAATTACGCCGATCTCTATACTTTAAAGAAAGAAGATGTTCTTCCCCTGGAAAGGATGGCCGAGAAATCGGCAGAGAACCTGATCAACGGCATTGAAAAATCTAAAGAAGTGCCTTTTGAAAGGGTGCTTTTCGCGTTAGGAATTCGGTATGTGGGTGAAACGGTGGCTAAAAAACTGGCGAAGCATTTCAAGAATATCGAGGCGCTGATGGCGGCTTCCGAGGAAGAACTGATAAACCTGGATGAGATCGGGGAACGGATAGCATGGAGTGTGCGTGACTTTTTTGACACCGAAGCGAATGTTGAAAATGTAAAACGTCTACGGGAATATGGGGTACAGTTGGAAATTTCTGCTGAAAAACTCGCCAATCAAACCGATAAACTCGAAGGGAACAGCTTCGTGATTTCGGGAGTTTTTGAAAAAGTTTCCCGAAATGAACTTAAAAAACTCATCGAAGACAATGGTGGAAAAGTCTCCAGTTCAATTTCCTCAAAGACCAATTACCTGGTAGCCGGAGAAAATATGGGACCCAGCAAACTTGCAAAAGCCGAAAAGCTCGGTACGAACATTATCAGCGAGGATGATTTTCTAAAGATGTTGGAATAACAGCTATAAGATATAAGCCTTAAAAAGCTATAAGCCTGCTAAGCCGAAACTTCCATACTTTTACTTTCAGAAGATACTTCTCCTTTTTCATCGAAGTAGAAATCAAGCCTTCCCAGGTAAAGCCCATAGCAGCCAACCTGGTTGACCAGTACATTTTTACCGATCTTGTTCTGAACCACGGTCGGTTTTTCAAGAAAAGTGTGCGTATGCCCGCCAATGATCAGGTCGATATCCTGCGTGGCCTTCGCCAGTTTCAAATCAGAAATCTTATCATTATCATATTCGTAGCCTAAGTGTGAAAGGCAGATCACCAGGTCGCAATTCTGCTCGTTTTTAAGCAGATTAGTCATATCGGTCGCTACTTCAACGGGGTTGAGGTATTTCGTTTCCTTGTAAAGCTTCTCGTTCACCAAACCCTGTAATTCAACACCTAAACCAAAAACTCCGATTTTCAAACCGTCTTTCATAAAAATCCGATAATCCTTTGTCTTCCCGTTCATGATGGTATTGCTGAAATCGTAATTCGAGCAGATAAAATCAAAGTCAGCGTGAGGCAGCTGGGCGTAAAGTCCGTCGATACCGTTATCAAAATCGTGGTTCCCGATGGTGGCCGCATCATATTTCAGCTTGCTCATCAGTTTGAATTCCAGTTCGCCTCCATAAAAATTAAAATAAGGAGTTCCCTGAAAAATATCTCCGGCATCCAGCAATAAAGTATTCGGATTCTCCTGCCTGATCTTTTCAATTAAAGTTGCTCTTCGAGCCACGCCTCCCAGATTGGCATTCCGTCCTTCTTCGGGTCCAAAAGGTTCGATATGGCTGTGCACATCGTTGGTATGCAGGATGGTGAGGTGTTTTTTATGCTGAGGTCTGAACGAGAGAGAAGCGAGGCCGCCGAGGCCTACAAAGGCGCCCGCAGTGGCTGTGGTCTGTAAGAATTGCCTTCTTTTCATCTTATTGCTGTCTTGTATAACGATCGTCTTTTTCGGCCTTTAGCGTATCGGTTTTACTGAAATAATCAATGATCGCGTTTCTTATTTTATAATCGGCTCCGTAAAGATTCACCGGGTCTTTAAAAAAATTCATGTTATCGCCGCCCTGTTGCAGATAATCTGAAGTGGCCACAAAATAGGTCTTATTCTCATCAATTTTCTCGCCTTTGATTCTGGCATCGATGATTTTATAGTTTTTATCTGCTGTTAGTTTAATGCCGCTTACCGGGTGTGCGGTTTTAGCCTGACCGAGATAATCGAGCATTTCTTTTACCTTTTTTCCGGAAAGTTCGGCGATCACGATCTCATTTTCAAAAGGCATGAGTTCATAGGCGTTGCGGGTAGTGAGATTTCCTTTGGGGAGTTCAGCGCGAATTCCTCCTTTATTTAAGAGTACAAAATCTATATTTTTTCCGGTTCTGGAATGAAATACCGGGTTTGCCTGCTCCATCACCACATCGGCCATAAAATTTCCAAGCGCGGTATTAAGCTCCCCGTCATTCTTATTCAGTAATGTTGGATTATAGA
Source organism: uncultured Flavobacteriaceae bacterium (assembly GCA_963741865.1). Taxonomy (GTDB): domain Bacteria; phylum Bacteroidota; class Bacteroidia; order Flavobacteriales; family Flavobacteriaceae; genus Christiangramia. The sequence continues at coordinate 65,542 of CAVUJP010000016.1, read as the reverse complement.
TCAGGGCAGAATCCAAAGTATTATTAAGGTGTTCTTTATAAGGTTTGATAAAATTCTGAATGGCTGTATCGCCTTTTATCTGTTCGTTTACCGGAATTCTTTCCGCGGAAACATCAGCGACTTCAACAACTTCGTTTCTACAGGAAGTAAGAAACACCGTTGAAAGGATGAGCAAAAAGTAAGATGACCTCATAAAATGAAAACTTAGGGCTGCAAAGATAGATGCTTCTTTCCTGAAAACCGAAATTCTTTTCTGTGGAAAAATAATCCTCCTTATTGAAATATTCTCAACGAACATCGCTGTTTACTCTGTTATTTAACGCAGGATCAATAAATGTTTAACTATTTGCTAAAAAAATAAAAACTTTTTTATCTTTATGCGCCTATTTCACTTTCTTTATGAAGTACAGTCGAATATTTTTGCTGGCCAGTATCCCGGTCTTAATTTTTAATCTTTATAGCGTTATTTCAGGGATTTCCTGGGGCATTAATCTTTCCGATTTTTTTATCCTTCTCGTTCTTTTTTCAGGATTTCGCAAACGCCTCAATTTGAAGAACCTTAATCTGCTGGCTTTTTTATTGTTCACTATAGCCGCAGAATTACTGGGCTTTTTGAAGGATCTGAAATTTGTTTACCTGATTTCGGTGTTTTTTAGCATGGCTTCCTACTTTTTTCTTTACCGGGAAGCCCTGACCTATACCAGGCGTGAAACGGCCAATAAGTTTATACTGGGATTTTTCATCGCGCTCATCGCTGCCAACGCCTATTTTCTTTTGAGTCATCTTCAGGAAATTGAGCAGCACGTGAAGGGCATGGTGGAATTTAGCTTTTATTCCCTTTATTATATCAATTTGATGGTGCTCGGCGTGGTGGGTCTCATTTATTACCTGAACTCCTATTCCCGAAAATCGGTTTTCTTTATTTCCCTGGTGATGGCGATCATTTTTTCAGATGTTTTTCGAGATATGGAGAAATTCTATATGGCAGATACCAGCGTTCTGCTCACGGAATATCTTCTGAAATATGGCGGTTTTATCCTTGCCTTTCAGTTTTTTGCGACCAAAGAGAAAAAGCTTCGCCTGATCAATCTGGTGTAAAGCATTTCACAAAAAAAACAAAGCTGTTAAATATGTCCGGTTATTGCCCGGCAAAGCTTTTAGAGCCTTTGAGGTTTACTTAAAATAATTACTTTTGCTTCACTTTAAAATCGGATAATTATCCTTGAATCTGAAAAGAAATTTACTCAAAAAGAAAATCCTGAAACTGGCCCGGGAAAAACAGAAATCGAAATCGGGAAAGACTTTGAAGCTGGGTTTTGTTTTTGAAGGAATTTCATCTGAAGAGATCATAGATTTCATTTCCGGTTTTAAAAAACAGGGATGGAATGAGGGACAAATGAAAATTCTCGTTTGCGATCCCGAAGAAGCTCTTCCCCGTGGGTTGGAAACAGAAGTGTTGAGGATGGAGAATATCAGTATGGGTGGAAAGATCAAGGAAGAGGCCAATCTGGGTTTTACAAATATCGATTATGATTTTCTGATTGGTTATTTTTCTGAAAAATCGCTTCCTGCCTCACTTATTTTCGCGCTGACTTCTGCCGGATTGAAAATGGGAAGAAATCCCGATGTTTTCAATTTATTTGATTTGGAAATATCGGCAGATAATAGTGGTGTTTTTCTCAAGGAAAGCCTGAAATATTTAGAAATTTTAAAAGTTAAAAAATAATGGAAGCCTTTGTTGGAACAGGCGTGGCTTTGGTCACTCCTTTTAAAGCAGATTTATCTATAGATGTGGAAGCGCTCCACAGGCTGGTGCAATCCCAGGTCGATAATGGCATAGAATACCTGGTGGTGCTGGGGACTACCGCTGAAAGTGCCACACTCACCAAAGAAGAAAAAGAACTTATAAAAGCAGAGGTAAAAAAAGTTAATAAGGGAAAATTGCCTTTGATCCTGGGAGTGGGAGGGAACAATACCGCAGCCGTGGTAAACCAGTTAAAAACAGAAGATCTTGAAGGTTTTGACGCGATTCTTTCGGTTTCTCCTTATTATAACAAACCCACTCAGGAAGGTATCTTCAGGCATTTTAAGGCTATTGGGGAAGCTTCACCGCTTCCCGTTATTCTTTATAATGTTCCCGGGAGGACCGCTTCAAATGTACTGCCCGAAACCGTGAACAGGTTAGCCCGGGAAGTCAAAAACGTTGTTGGCGTCAAAGAAGCCGCTGGAGATATCGTACAGGCGATGAAGCTTATCAGCCTGGTGCCCGAAGATTTCATGGTGATTTCGGGTGACGATATGGTGACGCTGCCCATGACCCTGGCCGGTGGAAAAGGAGTGATCTCTGTGATAGGGCAGGGCTTTCCGAAGGAATTTTCAGAAATGGTAAGGCTGGGATTAAAAGGCGATGTAAAAGAGGCTTACAAGTTGCATTATAAAATTGCACCTTCCATAGAACTGATCTTTGCGGAAGGAAATCCTGCCGGGATCAAGGCGCTGCTTTCCAAAAAAGGAATTATAGCCAATCATTTGAGGCTGCCTTTGGTGGAAGCTTCAGAGAATCTGCAGCAAAGAATTGATCATTTCGCCGATAATTTCTGATTATCTGTAGTATTTTAAAAAAGAAAGGACTTTCCGGCTACAATAAAGCCCTGCAAAACGGGTTAATCTTGTAGTTCAGGAAAGTTTTTTTTATACTAACAAATAATGTATTTTTGCCAGATGTTTTTACGTATGATGAAAAAAGTACTTCTCTTAGTCGGCATGCTAACGCTAACGCTGTCTTGCAGCGAATATCAGAAGCTGCTGAAAAGCGAGGAAACCGCCCCAAAATACAGCCGGGCAGAAGAATTATATAAACAGGGTCTTGAGGAAGAAAGCAGTAAGAAGCTTAGAAAATCCCTTCGGCTTATGGAGCAGATCGAGCCTCAGTTCCGCGGGAAACCTCAAGGGCAGCGTCTGGCTTATATGGTAGCCGATTCGCATTATCGTCTTGGGGATTATTACCTGGCACCTTTCGAATTTGAAAGATTCCTTCAGCTCTACCCCGATTCAGATAAAGCCGAGGAAGCGGGTTTCAAAATGGCCGCCAGCTATTATTATCGCTCTCCAAAATACAATCTTGACCAGACCGATACGTATAAAGGCATTGAAGAGCTGCAGGTTTACCTGAATAAATATCCGAATGGCGAATATTCAGAAAAAGCCAATGAAATGGCGACTGCGCTTCAAACCAAACTCGAAAAGAAAGCTTTTGAAATAGCCAGGCATTATCATAAAACCCAGTATTATAAGGCGGCGATAGCATCTTTTAATAATTTCCTTGCCGATAATCCGGGATCAAAGTTCAGGGAAGACGCCTATTTTTACCGTTTTGATTCGGCATATCTTTTGGCAATTAACAGCTTTCAGGTGTTGATGGAAGAAAGGCTGAAGCAGGCTAAGGAGTTTTACGAATCTTACAAAAAATATTATCCTGAAGGGCAGCACCTTCCGCAGATGGAAGATGCCCTTGCAGACATCAATAACAGATTAAAGAATTTATAAATATAAGGTATGATGGATTTTAAGAAAATTGACGCTCCGGTAAACACCAGTACTTATGATAAAAACCTTATAGATGCTCCCACCGGGAATATCTATGAAGCGATTTCTATAGTTGCCAAAAGAGCGACTCAGATCAATTCTGAAATCAAAAAGGAATTGCTGGAGAAGCTGGATGAGTTTGCCACTTATAATGATTCTCTTGACGAGATCTTTGAAAACAAGGAGCAGATTGAAGTATCTAAATTTTACGAAAGACTTCCAAAGCCACAGGCGCTGGCTATCCAGGAATGGCTTGAAGATAAAATTTACTACCGCAATACGAAAGATACCGAAGAATAGAATTATTCGGGTATGTCTTCACTAAAGGGCAAAAAAGTATTATTGGGCATTACCGGCGGTATTGCCGCATATAAGACAGCCTCTTTGGTTCGCTTATTCGTTAAGGCCGGAGCCGAAGTGAAAGTAGTGATGACCCCTGCGGCAAAAGAATTTATTACTCCGCTTACACTTTCCACCCTTTCGAAAAATGAGGTTTATTCTTCATTTACCGATGAAGAAGACGAAAATGCACGCTGGAACAATCACGTAGAAATCGGCCTTTGGGCCGATTTTATGTTGATAGCTCCGGCAACTGCCAATACCCTGTCTAAAATGGCCACGGGCAACAGCGATAATTTCCTGCTGGCGGTCTATCTTTCGGCAAAATGTCCGGTTTTTTTCGCTCCGGCGATGGACCTGGACATGTATAAGCATCCTTCCACCAGAAAAAGTTTTGAGACGCTTGGAAAGCTACGGCAACATCATGATCCCTGCTAACAGCGGTGAACTGGCCAGCGGACTTTATGGCGAAGGCCGGATGGCCGAACCCGAAGAGATCATTGATTTTCTCGAAGCTCATTTTTCTGAAAATTTACCACTGAAAGGAAAAAAAATTCTGATTACAGCCGGTCCGACTTATGAAGCCATCGATCCCGTACGTTTTATAGGAAATCATTCCAGCGGAAAAATGGGATATGAACTGGCCGAAGTTGCCGCGAACCTTGGAGCTGATGTTACTTTGATCCTTGGACCTTCTAATGTGAAGGTTGATGAAAAAAGTATCAGGCTCATCAGGGTGACCAGTACCCATGAAATGTACCAGGCGGCAGTTTCAAATTTTGACAAATGCGATGTCTTTATCGCCGCCGCAGCCGTAGCCGATTATAAGCCTAAAAATGTAGCTGAGCAAAAGATAAAGAAATCGGGAGACCTGGTACTGGAACTTACAAAAACCGAGGATATTCTGGCTAGTCTCGGCGAGAGAAAGAAGCATCAGAAGCTTATAGGCTTTGCCCTGGAGACCAACGAGGAAGAAGCAAACGCAAGAAAAAAGCTGGAAAAGAAAAATCTTGATTTTATTGTATTAAATTCACTGAGAGATAAAGGCGCCGGATTTAAAGAAGATACCAATAAAGTGACCATTATTTATCCCGACCGTGAGATAAAATTCGATTTAAAATCGAAAAGTGCCGTGGCCTTGGATATTTTAAAAGAAGTTATAGATTTACTGAATGCGTAAACTCCTGCTCATCATAGTATTATTTGGTGCAATCCAATTCGTTTCGGCACAGCAGCTCAACTGCGAGGTGATCATCAATGCCGAGCAGACCGGACAGGCAAATCTATCGGTTTTTAAAACCCTGGAACGCTCGCTTACCGAATTTATAAACCGCACGACCTGGACGGAGAGGACTTTTCAACCGCAGGAACGTATCAACTGCAGCATGTTCATTACCATTAGCAGTTTTGAAGGAGAGAATTTCAACGGCAGCATTCAGGTGCAGTCTTCGAGACCGGTCTACGGGACTTCCCTGGTAACCCCGGTTTTTAATTTCAAGGATGAGCAGCTTAGTTTCAATTATCGCGAATACCAGCCTTTAAATTACAGTCAGAATTCCTATACCTCGAATTTGGTTTCGGTGATCTCTTTCTACGTCTATACGATTATGGGACTTGACGCCGATACTTTCGCGCCCATGGGCGGAACGCCTTATTTTGAAGAGGCCAACCGTATTGTCACAACGGCGCAACAAGGGAATTACAGAGGCTGGAGTGGTGCAGATGGCCAGCGCTCCAGATTCAGATTAAACGCCGATCTTTTAGCTAACACCTATGCCGAATACCGCCAGTCGCTCTATGATTATCATCGTTTGGGGCTGGATATCATGGGTGAAGATGTTCTCACCGGAAAAAGGGCCATTGCCGAAAGCTTTGATAAGCTCGAGGTGATGAACAACCGCAGGAACAATTCCCTGCTGCTTCGCGTTTTCTTTGATGCCAAGGCTGATGAGATCACCTCTATTTTTTCAGGAGGTCCGGCGGTGAATAAATCAGATCTTGTTGAAACCCTGAACAATATAGCGCCAAGATATTCCAAAAACTGGAGGGGGATTCAGTGATCTTTTTGGTTGATTTCAAGTTTTTTCTCACGTATATTTAGCACAAATTTTCAGCAATTTGCTCACATCTCTTTCGATAAAAAATTACGCCCTTATTGAAGATATCAATATTCGCCTGGAGGACGGTTTTACTATTATTACCGGTGAAACCGGGGCGGGAAAATCTATTATGCTCGGTGCATTGGGACTACTTTTGGGCGACCGCGCCGATTTCAGTTCCATCAGGAATCCCGAGAAAAAATGCGTGATCGAGGGAATTTTTGGTATCGCCAATTATAAACTTCAGAATTTCTTCAAAAAAGAAGATCTTGATTATGAGCCGAACAGCATTATCAGAAGGGAAATTCTTCCTTCTGGAAAATCCCGCGCTTTTATCAATGATACGCCTGTCACCATTTCTTCCCTATCAAAATTGGGAAGTTATCTCATCGATATTCACAGTCAGCATGAGACCTTAAGCCTTGGAAATTCAGAATACCAGTTCAATGTGATCGATACGATCGCAAAAAATGAATCGGTTATTATTGAATATAAAAAGGAACTTAAAACCTATAGATCGTTACTTGCGCGGCTGGAAGAGCTGAAAGAAGAACAGTCACTGGCAGCAAAGGAATATGATTATAACCTGTTCCTTTTAAATGAACTGGAAGCGGCGAATTTAAAGGAAGGCATGCAGGAGGAGCTGGAGGAGCGTTATGAAGAACTGAACAATGTAGAGGAACTGACCGATAATCTCAGTGCTGCGATCAATTTATTGCAACAAGAGGAAATTGGCAGTCTGGAAAGTCTTAAGGCTGTTCGCGCCAATCTATCGAGAATTTCCAAATTTTCATCGGCTTATGAAAGTTTTCATGAGCGCGTACAAAGCGTGATCATTGAACTTGACGATCTGGAAACTGAAATGACCGCGGCGCTGGAAAGAGTGGAAGCGAATCCCGAAGAGCTGGAAACACTAAACCAGAAGCTGCAGGCAATTTATAACCTTCAGAAAAAACACAATGCCGGCGATGTAAGCGAATTGCTTCAGATCATGAGCGAACTGCGGGAAAAAGTGGCGGTGACCGAGAATGCCGATTCCATGGTTTCTGAGATTGAACAGGAAATCGCAAAACAAAAGCAGGTAGTTTCAAAAATAGCTGCAACACTTCACGAAAACCGTAAGAAAATAATTCCGGCTTTTATAGAGCAAACCGAGCTGATCTTAAAGGATCTGGGAATGCCCAACGCGAGACTGAATATCGAACTGGAGAAAGGCAATGAGTTTCTGAATAACGGGCAGGATAAACTGGAGTGGTATCTCGCCGCCAATAAAGGAGGAAGTTTCAAGGAAATGAAAAAAGCTGCTTCGGGAGGAGAATTATCCAGGATCATGCTCGCTGTAAAAAGCATTCTTTCGGCACAAAGCAATCTGCCAACCATCATTTTTGATGAGATCGACACGGGAGTTTCCGGAGAAATTGCTCAAAAAATGGGAGAGATCCTGAAAAAAATGGGCAATTCCATGCAGGTGATCGCTATTACCCACCTTCCGCAGATCGCAGGAAAAGGAGCCACGCATTTTAAAATTTTCAAGGAAGACAATGAAACTGCGACCCAAACCAAAATTCTGCGTTTGGAAGAAGAAGAGCGTATTAAAGAGCTGGCGCTGATGCTTGGCGGAAACACCAAAAGCGATTCTGCCCTCGCCCATGCGCGTGCGCTGTTAAATTGATCAGATCTTTATCATTTCATTTTTGAGACTATAGGCGATAAAAAGCACATCTTTTTTGCTTTCTTCATCTATCTGATGTTTTTCAAGAGTGTTCATGATGTCATCTATCACCAGCATATATTCGGTCTCATTGATATTCATACCGGTATGTGCAGCACGCATATTTTTACCTGTATAGACTTCCGGGCCTCCACTTCCTGCTGCAAGGAAATTAATTAGGTGCTGACGGGTCTCTTCATAATGTTTCGAATCGTCTTTAATAGGGAGAAATCTCGATTGGATCCCTGGATTGGTCATGTGAGCCTCAATTAAATCATCTACTAAACTGGTGATTCCTGTGGCTCCTCCTAATCTTTCATACAATGATCTGCTGGTTTTCATAATTTTTGGATTTTTAGAGGAAGAGCATGGAGACAGGGAATTAAATTTAGTCTTTTTTTAGAAGTCTGGGAAGAATTGGATCAAATAGTTTTTCTTAAGCTGAAGATGTCTTTAGCCAGTATGAAACTTCTTTCCTATCTTTACAAACCACAACCATAAAATAAAAATCACATGTCATATAACCTTTTGAAAGGGAAAAGAGGAATTATTTTTGGCGCGCTTGATGAGAATTCGATCGCCTGGAAAACTGCTGAAACCGTTCATGCCGAAGGCGGAAAATTTGTGCTTACCAATGCACCAATCGCCATGAGAATGGGAAATATCAAGGATCTTGCTGAAAAAACAGGTTCTGAGATCATTCCCGCCGATGCCACAAAGGTGGAAGATCTGGAGAATCTTGTTGAAAAAGCAGTGGAAATTCTTGGCGGAAAGATCGATTTTGTGCTGCATTCCATCGGGATGTCGGTGAATGTTCGAAAAGGGAATCATTATACTAATATGAACTATGATTTCACCACAAAAGGCTGGGATGTGTCTGCGGTTTCTTTTCACAAGGTGATGCAGGTGCTTTACAAGAAAGACGCGATGAACGAGTGGGGAAGCATCGTCGCCCTCAGTTATATGGCGGCACAGCGCGTATTTCCCGATTATAACGATATGGCAGATAATAAGGCTTATCTGGAGTCGATTGCCCGAAGCTTCGGTTATTTCTTCGGAAAGGATAAAAAAGTACGCGTAAACACGATTTCACAATCCCCGACACCGACTACCGCCGGACAGGGCGTGAAAGGCTTTGGCGGATTTATCGCTTTCGCGGACAAAATGTCTCCGCTGGGGAATGCCACCGCTCAGGAATGTGCCGATTATACCGTGACGCTTTTCTCTGATCTTACAAAAAAAGTTACTCTTCAAAATCTCTATCACGACGGCGGATTCTCCAATACCGGGGTTAGCCAGGAAGTGATGGAGACTTTTATGGACCACGAAGATTAATATAATTTATTGAAGCCGTTTCAAACTGGAATTTTTGTCATTTCGAGCACCTGCCTGCCGGGAGGCTGGTAGTAGAGAAAGCTCACTTGTCAGGTCTAATAATGAAGTTTTTCATTTTATTCAGAATGACATTTCTAAAATGCAACTTTTGAAACGGCTTTAGATTCTAATCGCTTTCCATATGCAGCCCGATTATTCATTTATCATTCCCGTCTATAACCGTCCGGAAGAGATCAGGGAACTGCTGGAAAGTATGCTTCAGCTTAAGGGAAATTTTTCTTTTGAAGTTATAATTATAGAGGATGGTTCCAGTCTCAAATCTGATAAAGTAGCACAGGATTTTTCAGAAAAACTAAAAATACGCTACTTCTACAAGGCTAATTCCGGGCCCGGCGATTCACGGAATTTCGGGATGAAAATGGCAGAATCTTCCTGGTTTTTGATTCTTGATTCCGATGTCATTCTCCCGCCAGACTATTTAAAGGAAATAGATTCCTTTTTAAAGAAAAATCCCTGTGACTGCTTTGGCGGCCCCGATGCGGCTCATGATTCTTTTTCTGCGGTTCAGAAAGCGATCGATTACAGTATGACCTCGTTTTTCACCACCGGAGGGATTCGCGGCGGAGAAAAGGCGGTTGACGAATTTCAGCCTCGCAGCTTTAATATGGGACTGAGCCTGAGAGCCTTTGAGGCGAGCGGCGGATTTGGAAATATTCACCCCGGAGAAGATCCCGATCTAAGCCTGAGACTGAAGGCAAAGAATTATAAAATTTGCCTTATTCCTGAAGCCAGAGTTTTCCATAAACGCAGAATAGACTGGCAGAAATTTTATGTTCAGGTAAAGAAATTTGGAATGGTGAGGCCTATTTTAAACAAATGGCATCCCGGTTCGGGGAAGCTCACCTACTGGTTTCCGCTGGTTTTTATTGTAGGACTGCTTATTTCGGTAGGACTGGCAGTAGCCGGATATTTTTTTTATTTAGGATTTTATTTTATTTATTTTTCAGTTATTATCATAGATGCAGCGATCAAAACCAAAAGTTTATACATAGCTTTACTGGCTTTCAGGGCGGTAATTGTCCAGTTTTCGGGATACGGATACGGATTTTTACTTTCACAGATCAGGATAGGATTATTAAATGGAAATCCGGAAGAGGTGTTTCCGGAGTTATTTTTTAAAAAGCTTCACCGTGCTTAAAAGAAGACGCATATTCAAAAGATCCAGTGTAAAAACTTTCAGTTTTTTCCTGGTTTTTTCAGCTATAGTATGGGTGCTGGTGCAATTTTCGAAAACTTATACCCAAACGATAGAAATTCCGATCATTTATATTAATCCGCCGCTGGACAAGAGTATTTCCGACGAAAAGCCCCGGCATGTGGACCTTCAGTTACAGGAAACAGGCTTTAGTATTTACTATTTTAAAATTTTTAATCCTGAGCTTACCATTGATCTTTCCCGGGCCGAAGAAGAAGACCATCAGCTGGTTTATCGTATAGAAGATCATCTTAGCCATATCCAGGAGGAATTGAAGATCGATATCAAGAAATCCAGGATTATACAGGATGAGATCGTGGTGCCTTTTCAGAAGAAAAAGGAAAAAATGCTGAAGGTGATCCCGCAGATACAGGTGAATTATGCCGTGGGATATTCGGCTGATGATCCCGTGCAGCTAAAGCCCGATTCAGTAAAAGTGAGCGGAGCAGAAAAGGTGATTGATACAATTGACAGTGTTCCCACGCGGTCGCTGACCATTAACAAAGCCAACCAGAATTTAAAAGGAGAAATTAAGATCGATACCAGCGGCCTGGGAATGCTGAGTTTTTATGATAATACTGTAAAATATTTTCAGAAAGTTGAAAAATTTACCGAGGGTAAAGTCGAAATACCAGTAGAAGTTACCAACGTGCCTTCTAATTTGAACCTGGCGTATTTTCCAAAATCGGTGATCGTATATTACCAGGTGAACCTGAGGCAGTTTGAAGAGATCACTTCAGCCGATTTTCGGGTGGTGTGTGATTACGGCGAAGTGAATAAAGGAGATGATTTTATGATCGCCCAGATCGTGGAAAAACCTTCATTTATCACCAATGTGAGGCTGAATGAAAGACGAATTCAATTCGTGATCAAGAAATGATAACGGTTGGACTCACGGGCGGAATTGGCAGCGGAAAAACCACTGTGGCAGGTTTTTTCAGGGATTTGAAAGTGCCTGTTTATATCGCCGATGAAGCCGGAAAACGCCTGATGGAAACTTCCGAAGAAATCAAAAAGAAAATAATACTTCTCTTTGGAGAAGAATCTTACTACAAAAATCTTCCCAACCGAAAATTCATTGCCTCTAAAGTTTTTAAGGATAAAACCTTGCTGGAAAAACTGAACAATATTATCCATCCCGCCGTGGCACAAGATTTTGAAGAATGGAGGGCACAACAAACTGCCGATTATGTACTTTATGAGGCCGCAATACTTTTTGAGACTGGCGGTTATAAAAAATGTGATTTCAGCATCCTGGTTACAGCGCCCAGAGAGAAGCGTATCGAAAGACTTCTTGAAAGGGACCAGAGCTCGGCAGAAGAGATCGAAGACCGCATGAAAAACCAGTGGGATGATAAGAAGAAGTCAAAGCTTGCCGATTTTATCATAAAAAATGAAGATTTAAGACTTACCCGAAGACAGGTTGAAGATATACACGCCCAAATCTTAAAAGCAGGTCAAAATTCACAGAAGTTCTGTTAACATTTGGTTAAACACTTTAAGCTCTAAATGTTAAAATATTACTTTTGACCGCATGAACAGGAAGCTTTTTGTCCTTCTCGTAGTCCTGATGAGTTTGTCCCTGATTGGTATTATTTTCGTTCAGGGATACTGGATTAAAAGCACGATAGATGACAAGGAAGAGCAGTTCTCTTATGATGCGAAACAGGTGTTGTTAAAGGTTTCGGATGAAATTCAGAATCTGGAATTTGAAAAATATTATTTTCAGATTAAAAATCCCGACAGCACCAACAGTAAATTGAATGATGTCACAGTAACCGAATATTTTTATTCAGACAAGAATCCTAACCGGAATGAAACTTATTTCAATACGGAAACCGTTTTAGAGGAAGATTATAAGGTTTCTTCGGGTTTTTTAGATTTTGCCCAGGATAGTATCCAGTTCACCAAAATGATCAAAAAAAGGGTGACCGATATTATGAAAGACAAAGATCTGGAGGGGAATAATTTAAGTGCACGTCAGCGAATTAGTCATATTGAAAGGATGTCCCGCATGGAGGAAGTGGAGAAGGATATCCTGCGATCTGCCATCGCCGAAGAGGTTCAGAGACTGCCTATTCATCAAAGGGTTTCTGAAGAGACCATTAAGGGGCTTTTGACAAAGGAAATGAGAGATCGTGGCCTAAGCTCTAAATTTGAATATGCGGTTTATAATAATGGGATTGCCACCAATCTGCATTCTGAAAACTTTGACCTTAATTTTCCTGCCACCTATGCCGTGCCTTTATTTATGGATCGCGTTGGAGGCAGCGGCTACAGGCTGCTGGTGAATTTTACGAATAAAAAAGAACAGGTGTTATCATCGGTAATTCTGATGGCATGCCTCTCGATCATATTTACACTGATTATTGTGATCGCCTATTCCAGTGCGCTTTCACAGTTGATCAGGCAGCGACAGATTTCGCAGATAAAGACCGATTTCATCAATAATATGACGCATGAGTTTAAAACTCCCATTGCGACCATTAATCTGGCTTTGGATGCGATAAGAAATCCGAAGATCATTGCCGATGATGAGAAGGTAGCGAGATACCTGCAGATGATCAGGGATGAGAATAAGAGAATGCATGCACAGGTAGAGAATGTACTGAGGATCTCAAAACTGGAGAAGAATGAACTTGATCTGAAGAAAGAAAGACATCAGTTACATGATATCATCCAGGATGCCATCACTCATGTAGAACTGATCGTTGAAGACAGAGGCGGTTATCTTCAAACGCATTTTGGAGCTTTGAGATCGTCTATCCTGGCTAATCAGGATCATTTTACAAATGTGATCGTGAACATACTGGACAATGCGATAAAATATTCTGAAGGTCCGCCGAAGATCGATATTTATACCAGCAATGTGAAGAATTACATCTGCTGCGAGATTCGCGACCAGGGAACGGGAATGAGCAAACAGGTTCAGAAAAAAATATTTGAAAAATTTTACCGGGAACACACCGGGGATATTCATAATGTTAAGGGACATGGGCTCGGATTGGCCTACGCCCGGCAGATCATTGAAGATCACCACGGGGAAATTTCGGTAAGCAGTGAAAAAGGAAAAGGAAGCACTTTTACAATAAAACTACCACTAATATCTTAAATATATGGAAACTGAAAACAAGAAAATTCTGTTAGTAGAAGACGATCCGAATTTCGGAACGGTTCTTAAAGATTACCTGGCCATGAATGATTATGAGGTCACTCATGCGAAGAATGGGATGGAAGGATTCGAAAAATTCAAAAAAGACGATTTCGACCTTTGTATCCTGGACGTGATGATGCCTTATAAAGACGGATTCACCCTGGCCAAGGAAATAAGAGAAAAAAATGAGGAAATTCCGATCATTTTCCTTACCGCCAAGGCGATGAAGGAAGATGTTCTCAAAGGATATAAAGTCGGTGCCGATGATTATCTCAATAAGCCCTTTGACAGTGAGGTACTGTTGATGAAAATCAAGGCGATCATGCAGCGCAAGGCGACCGATAGCGTGGCCGACAGCAAACAATTCGAGTTTGAGATCGGTGATTTCCACCTGAATTCCAAGCTGAGGTTCTTAACCTTTAGGGATGAAGAGCCTCAGAAGCTGTCACCAAAAGAGAACGAATTATTAAGATTACTGGCACTGCATGAAAATGACCTGATGCCAAGGGAACTGGCGCTGACCAAGATATGGAGGGACGATAACTATTTTACTTCCCGGAGTATGGACGTTTATATCGCCAAGCTTAGAAAATACCTGAAAAAAGACGAAAATGTGGAAATTCTGAATATCCACGGAGAAGGCTTCAGACTTGTGGTAAAAAATAAGGAAGAAACCGAAGCTTAAAAATCTCAAATAATCAGTTTCCTGGGAGATGTTGCGTCATGGCAGCAGGCCATGACGCAACATGATCTCGAGGAAAAATCCTTTCCGCCGATCTATCGGCTTGCCTTCTCATATAGCTGAGACAGAGAAGACTGTGAATCTTCACATAAATTTAAGAACGATTTTCTTACAATACTTATCTTTACGGCGAACTTTATTTCGCCCCCTTTGATGAATGCAGTAAGAATCCGGTTATGTAAGGGCTTTTCTCTTCAGAATTGCCTTTTGTTGCTGCTTTTTTTTATTTGTCAGATTTCTTTTGGGCAAACTCCGAACAATTCGTCACCTCCTTTCTATTCTTGGTACGATCAGATTTCAACTGGTAGTGCAAATGCTACTAATTTTAATGGTATAGTAATATCTGTAGCAACAGATTCTAAAGGGGATATCTATTTATTGACTTTTGCCGATGGTATTAAAAAGTTTGATCCTCAGGGTAATTCATTGGGGACATACATTCCTCCTTCCCGTTTTAATGATCCCGTAGACCTAGAATTTAATTCTAAAGATGAATTATATGTAGCAGATTTGAATGAAAGGGAGATTAAATTTTTTGATTCAAACGGAAATTATAATGCAGGTAAAAATTTAAGTTCAGATTATTACAAACCTTATGGGATAGCTGTTGATAATGAAGACAATGTTTATATAGCCGAATATAATGATGGCAGTGGAGCAGAATCTAATCCCAGTAGTAGAATTCATATCTTTTATTTCTCTGGTGAGGAAAAAGAATTTCAGGGGCCTTCAAATATCCATATGGATCAACCTTATCGGCTTGATGTTGATTCTAATGGATATATTTATGTAGCACATGCAGGGATGTATCCTGGAGTAAAAGTGTTTGGTAGTGATTTTGAGTATGAAGGAGCTTTACCTTATGTGGGATCACCTGGAAGCATTGTAATAGACGATGAAGATTATGTGCATGTTATTGATTATGCCGATAGGATTAATTTTATTGATATTATTAATTATGATGTCGACAAATCAGATTTACAGAATATTCGGGATGGAATAAAAAATGACGAATTTAAAATTCGAATTTGGCATTCATTTATCAATCAAGGCAATACATTTATTTTTGATTATATCAAAGATTATGATACTAATTTAGAAATGCCTGTAGATCTAGCTTTTGATTCCTGTAGAAGCAAAATGTACGTCAATGATTTAGTCTTAAATTATAATAGTCTTCTTTGGTTTTTGAGCGAATTAGATTTTGATTTGGAATTTTACAATCGAACTCCAAAATTAGATAATTCTCAACCTGTATTTACTTTTTGTCCTTCAGACACTATTGAAGTTGATGCAAATGAGGGTGAAAATTATGCAATTGTCAATTATAATGAACCTGAAGCTGAAGATAATTGCAGTTTGACAGTTACACGCACTGAAGGACAGGATTCTGGATCTCAATTTACTGTAGGGACACATAATATAGTTTACTTAGCAGAAGATGAGTCAGAGAATACTGCCGTATGTACTTTTAAAATTATAGTCAATCCTTCTGCGGAATCACCAACTTTCGATTGCCCAGATCCTACCCAGAAAACCATACTTGAACTGGATGAAAATTGCGATTTTGAAGTTCCGGATTATTCCGGTAAAATCACAAATTTTCAAAATTTTACTTTATCGCCATATTTTGTACAAAGTTCCAGTAGGTCAGGGGATATATTAAATGTTACCATTAAAGTTTTTGATGGTGAAGGCGGAGAAAAAGTTGGGGAATGTTCCTTTCCGGTAGATTTGGAAGATCAGATTCCGGCCACCGTAACTTGCCCTCAAAATATAAAAGTACCTTATACCGATAAGAAAGAATATGAAATTCCTGATTTTACCACTGACATAGAAATAACAGATAATTGTTCAGAAAACTTCACAGTTTCCCAATCTCCTTTAGAGGGAACAATAATAAATGAAGACACTACTGTAGAAATTACTGTTATTGATGAAAATAATAATCAGTCGGGATGTAATTTTAAAATAGAGTTTTTCAAAGAAACCGAATTGAAAATTCTTAACTGTCCTGGAGATCAGACTTTCGAGGTAGATGATGATTGTGCTTATCTCATTCCTGATTTAGCGAAAACAATTGAGACAAATATACCTGAGGCAGATGTAACTCAAAGTATAGGAGCTGGTTTGAAGGTATATGGTTCACTTACTCTTACGATTACAGCTAAATTTGAAGATCAAACAGCTTCCTGTGAAGTAAAATTAATTGCTGAGGATAATATCCCTCCATCAATAAACTGCCCTGGTGATCAAACTGAAATAGTAGAAGGTGGAGAAGGTTTTAAATTACCCAATTATGTCTTACAGGCTACTTATGACGATAATTGTTATATAGCTGGTATGAGGCAGGAGCCTGATGTTCAAACGGTGATATATCAAACAACAGAAGTTACTTTGTACGCAGTAGATGGGGCAGGAAACGAAAGCAGTTGTACACTTATAGTTAATCTTGAAGAAGCTGCAGATACTGAACCACCAGTCTTTAATTGTCCTGATGATATTATTGTTTCCAACCAGTTGAACCAATGTTCTAGCAAAGTTGATTTTCCCATTCCTACAGCAACCGATAATTCGGGTGAGGCTCCGAGCATTCGTCAAATAACTGACTTTGATGAGAACGGAAATCAGGAATTTTCAGTGGGCGAAACTGAAATAATATACGAGGCTGAAGACGCCGCTGGTAATACATCCACCTGTAGTTTTAATGTTTTAGTAAATGATACAGAGGCTCCACAGGTATTCTGTATAGATCCTGGCCAGGAGTTTCCACTCATAAATGGAAATTTGACAATAAATCCCGAAGATATTGGTGCTGAAAGAACACGCGATAATTGCGGTATAGAATCATGGAATGTTACGCCAAGTTCATTTACCAGTACAGGAACCAAAACAGTGACTCTTACAGCTAAGGATATTCATGGGAATACAAACAGCTGTACTACCGAAATCGAGGTGGTTGAAGGAGTTCTCCCCTTCACTTGTAAAAGTTCTATCTCGGTGCAGTTAGACGAAAATGGAGAAGCACATCTGGATGCGGAAGATTATTTCAATGGTACTGATGGCCTTAGTGGTTACAGCTTTTCGGCGGAAAAAACCGATTTTGATTGCAGCGATGCTGAAGCGGTTCAGCAGGTAGAAGTAAGTTATTCGGGAGAGCAAAATGGAAGTTGTGTGGTAGAAGTCGAGGTGATCGATTTTCTGCCTCCGGTCTTTGACTGCCCCGAAACTCTGGATATCAATGTTCCAATCGGGCAAACAGAAGCAGTTGTGAATTTTGAAGCTCCCTCGTTTTCCGATAATTGTTCGGCTACCTTAACACAAACCGGCGGTCTTACTTCAGGAAGCGAATTTGATCTGGGTGAACATGAAGTGGAGTTTACCGCGACCGATCCGGCCGGTAACGAAAGTATCTGTTCTTTTACCATTCGGGTACAGCAGCTTGAGAACATGCCTCCTTCGGCAACCAATGATGAATATACGACCCGTAAAAATACGACCCTGACTATCAATGCGCCGGGCGTGCTGGCCAATGATTCCGATCCTGAGGGAGATGCTCTGGTATCGGTCCTGCTTCAGCAGCCGGCGAACGGACAGGTTGAACTTCATGAAGATGGTTCCTTTATTTATGTTCCAAACACTGGTTTTACCGGCGAGGATTCCTTTGTTTATTTTGCAGCTGACGATAGCGGCGATGACGAAGCAATCGTAACGATCACCGTTAAAGACGATACCGGCGACTTTAGTTGTGTCCCACACCTGTCTGTGGAAGTAGGTGAGGAAGGAAGCGCGACTGTGCCTATTGAGAATCTTTATTCGGGAAATGATGAAGGCCTCCAGTTTGAGGCGAGTCCGCTTACTTTTACTTGTGAAGATATCGGGGAGAAATCGATAACGCTGACCTATTCCGGAAGGTTAAATGGTTCCTGCGAAATCCCCGTAAGTGTCTATGATGGTGCGTTTCCGGTCTTAAGGCTGAAAGATATCAGCATCGATCTCAATCCTGAGGGAGTGGCCACGATCAGCTTGAAGGATATTGACAATGGTTCTTTTGATAATTGTGATAAAAATGTGACTTACACTTTGAGCCAGTCGGTTTTCAGCTGTAAGGATGTCGGAGAAAATATGGTAATAGTGACCGCAAAAGACAGTGCTGGAAATATGAGCACTGGGCAGGTGCGTGTGACTGTCTATGCCGAAGCGGGAATCTGTAACGAGCCTGCGGAGGGATCGGAATATATTTTTATTTATCCGAATCCAAATTCCGGACAATTCAAGGTTGCCACACCCGCAGATGTGACCATTTCACGGATGGAAGTTTTCGATCATCGCGGAAGATTTATCGCTTCTAAAGATTTTGCTGAAGGCGAAAACAGCTATGAAATGAGTATCGTGCCTTTGCAGCCAGCCGTTTATGTACTGAAGATCAATACCAACGAAGGCGAGGTAGTTAAACGATTTATTTTTAAGAACTGATCTTTTTTTCGATAAATCTGATAATTTCCTTCGGATCTGTTTGATAATCGAACCAGTTGATATCTTCATCTTTTTTGAACCAGGTGAGCTGTCTTTTGGCAAAACGGCGTGTATTTTTCTTGATTTCTGAAACAGCCGTTTCCAGTGTCCATTCTCCGTCAAAATAGCTGAAGATTTCCTTATAGCCTACCGTATTGAGAGCATTCAAACCTCTCTTTGGATAGAGCTTCCGGGCTTCCTCTACCAGACCTTTTTCCATCATTATATCAACACGGCGGTTGATGCGGTCGTAAATGATTTCTCTTTCGGAAGTAAGCCCGATTTTGATCGTTTTGAAGTTCCTTTCCGGTTTTTCTTTATTCAGAAAAGAGGAAAATGGCTTTCCCGTCCCTAGACTGATTTCCAGGGCCCTGATCAGGCGATGCGGATTCTGAACATCGGCATTTTTATAATATTCGGGGTCCAGTGCCTGTAGTTTTTTCTGAAGCCATTCAATACCGTCTTTTTCGAGATGTACATTGAGTTTTCCACGAATTCCTGGGTCTACTTCCGGAAAATCATCCAATCCTTCGGTGACCGCTTTGACATACAGTCCGCTGCCGCCAACCATTACCAGCATCTGATGATCTTTGAAAAGCTCTTCGGTTTTCTGAATTGCATCCCTTTCAAAATCTCCTACCGAATAATCTTCTTCCACCGAAATATGCTGAATAAAATGATGAGGAGCGGCGGCTATTTCTTCCGGTTCGGGAACAGCGGTACCGATCTTCATTTCCTTAAAGAACTGCCGGGAATCGGCTGAAATGATTTCCGTTTTAAAGTGACGGGCGATTTCAATGGAAAGTGCTGTCTTTCCAATTGCTGTAGGGCCCAGTATGCTAATGAGATAGGTATTCATTTAAAGAAATCTACAAATTGGCAGAAACAGGCTCTTCTTTTGAAAGTTTTTTTGCCCGTCACCAAATTTAAGCTTTTTCTTTAAGCACGATTACCGACTGGTTTTGAACGGCCATAATCTCGCTGAAGAATTTTTTTATTCCCTCGTAGAATTCAGAGGTATATACCGCTCTGGGAAAAGTCAGCCTGCACTGAATGGTCACGGTATCTTCAGTAATCTGGCTGGCGGAAAAAACCAGGGAACCACTATTCCCCGGCATTCTCAAAGCCTTTTGTTCGGGCAGTTCGGCTACGGCATATCCTTCGGGCAATTGAAGAATAGCCGAATAAGTATAGGCGTCTTTATAACCAAAATCAATAGGATAGTTGCGCTCCTCAAGATTAAAAGGATTTGACTTAAAAAATTTGAAACTGAAAGGATTGAAGTAAATAAGATCGTTGATCTTCTGACTTTTATTCTCCAGATCATATCTTATATGCAGTTCCTTTTCGTTATCATCCATATTCTCATAGTGAGTCCTGGTGGCAACAGTATGGGCAATGGGTTTGGAAACCTTTTCAAAAATTTCCTTTTCGGAATAATCTTCCATATGATCCCTGAAATTCAACGCATGGTAACCCGTAAGTATCTGTTCAGAATATCCGGTGGCGGTGCCATCAGCCTTGATCTTTAAGGAATCTCTGTAGGTGATAGTTGAAAAATCCTGTGGATCTATATTTATCCAGGAACTGCCGTTCTCCAGATCTATCTTTCGTGCAAACCCATTCAGGGCCCGAAAAGGAAGCCTTCCAAAATCGGCATTTTCATTGCTCGCATCCAGTACATATTCTTTCCCCTCAATATTTAGCTGCACAAAGAAGTAGTTGAAATCGCTTAAAATAGGATGGATTTTCGTTGGGAATCCGTGGTTTCTTGTGGAGGCCATGACGGGATACACTTCAAAACCTTCCGCATCATAAAGATTATGGAGCACAGTGTTTACAGCAAGTAAATTTCCTGTATGATCTTTTAGGATATCTTTCAGGTTCATGTCGCGGTGAATCTCGTAGTTGCCATTCCACTTATAATTTTCCTGTACAAAATGAAAGATCTTCTTTGCCTTTTCCAGGTTGGTAGGCAGGCTTTTTATTTCTTCCGGAAGAATATCTTCTACCAGTCCGTCTTTACGCCACTGCCGACCAAGGCCTTTGCTAGATTTTAATTCGCTGTCAACATCATCCCAGCTTTTGGTATATTTCTGAACATAGCCATCCAGGCGGGTAATTTGAATAAGCTCATATTTCAATCTGCTGATATAGTTCTTGGCAGAGGTCATATAATCTTCTTCCTTAAATGCCGGAATGTCTTCCATCACATATTTTGTTTCCACACAGCCGGCCAGGGAAGCAGAGGTACTGAAACTGATACAATCTTTTATCACCTTTGCTTCGTTGCTCTTTAGTTCCTGGTTGCCTACCAGAGTGGTGTAATACTCATAATTACCGGGTATTTTCGCGATAAATTCACTGTGAATCTTCGGAATATCTTCCTGAAAATACCAGGTAGTGAAATCGAAAAGGAAAGGTGAAATAAGATCGTAAGAATAGACGATCACATCTCCTGCCTCCACATCGGGAAAAGTGAATTTCTTTAACTCGTAATCTTCAAAATCTTCGGTATACACCTGGTCCAGATTCAGACTTTTCTTTAAAATACGACCATCTACAAGTTTATAAGTAGCTGCCTGTAGATTTTCAATCTCTTCTTTTTTTGAGGAAGAATAAGATTTCCGCAGAGGGATTGAGATATTCGCCTCTTCAATTCCTTCTTTGTCAAGGATTTTAATCTTGGCTCCATAAGAGGTAAGAAGGTTGTAATCATGGGTGCCGTCTACTTCACTGGCACCTTTTTCGAAAATATAGAAGGCATGGGCAAGACTATCAGGCGCATAACTGGCGGCCTGAAGATCATTGGTGGTTACTGAAGCGTTGTTGCTGTTATAAGTAGGGTTTTGAGCGGAAAGGGATCCTGTAGTGAATAATAACAGGAAAATAATTTTATTCATGAACAGATAATTGGATGACTTTGAAATTATGCTTTTTTCGTAAATAGCTCTGAATGATGTGCTGTGCATCGCGATTATTGTCCATAGGAGTGATGATGGAACGCACGATATCCAGATTATTGATCTGGTGATTTAAATTGAAATAACCCGCTCCCTTAAATTCTCCGTCTTCAATAAGCAAAGCGCATTTTTCATCAACTTCCCTTCCGCGGCCGATCAAAAGCATATTCTGGTTCATGTAGGAATAACGGTCGATCAGTTCTCTTACCCGTTCATTGTATTCTTCAGGAGATTCCTCTTCGATACAGGCGCCGTGGCAACTTTTAATGCTATAGTTGAAACAATTGCCGGTGCCCGAATGCAGCCCGGTAAGCTTTTCGCACAGCGAGAATTGCTCTACCCAATTTGTCAATGAATTTTTAGCCGATTTTAAACTTCCGAAAGTGGTGATGCTGTTTTTAGTTCTTGAAGCTTTCCCAATCTTCAGGTTGATATAGCCGTTCTCGTCGGTGTAATGATACAGCGCATGCGTGAAAATATTCCGTCTCAGCGCATGATTATACTTTGGTTTGATCTCCTTGATCTCCTGATTTTCCTTCAGAAGCGCCAGCAGTTCGTTCCCCGTGCTTTCATAAGAAACCGAAGCCACTTTCTTCTGCATTTCCCGTGATTTCGGATTTTCATTGGTAAAATGCTGATTCACTCTTTTCTTGATATTTCGGGATTTGCCTACGTAGATAATTTCCCCATTCTCGTCGTGGAAATAGTAGATCCCTGTTTCTGAAGGCAATTCATCCAGGATGTACACCAGTTTGGTATCCATACTGCGTTTTGGTTCTTCCCGCACATGTTCCTTCAGAATATCCTTTTCAACATCTTTCGCCAGCAGCATCTTGAAAAGCTTGATGGTTGCCTGGGCGTCTCCGGCAGCGCGGTGACGATCACTTAGCGGAATTCCTAAAGACCTCACCAGTTTTCCCAAACTGTAAGACTGCATCCCCGGAATAAGTTTTTTGGAAAGCTCTACCGTACACAGACTCTTTCGTTCAAATTCAAAACCAAGTCTGCGGAATTCTGTTCTTAAGATTCGGTAATCAAATTTGGCATTATGGGCGACCAGAACACAATCGCTGGTCATTTCTACAATGCGCTTGGCCACCTCGTAAAATTTGGGGGCATTGCGCAGCATTTCGTTATTGATTCCCGTAAGATTCACCACAAAGGGCTGGATGGGTTGTTCGGGATTAACAAGGCTTATAAACTGGTCTATGACCTTACTCCCGTCAAACTTGTAAATTGCTATCTCGGTGATCCCTTCTTCATTGTATTTGCCACCGGTAGTTTCTATGTCTAAAATTGCGTACAAAAAATTCCTCCTTCGTTAGTTATAATTTCGGGCGCCAAAGATACTGCTTCCAATTCGAACCATCGTGGAACCACATTCCACGGCTATTTTATAATCGCTGCTCATGCCCATGGAAAGTTCGGTAAGATCGGGAAAATCCTGTTTGAATTCATCCATCACTTTTTTAAGAAAGCTGAATTCCTGCTTTACCTGATCCTCATCCTCGGTGAAGGTCGCCATTCCCATCAGGCCGATTATCTTCACATTTTGCATTTTTGAATAGGCTTCAGATTTCAGGATATCTCTGGCTTCTTCTTTTGAAATGCCAAATTTCGAATCTTCCTCGGCTATTTTTATCTGAAGCAGGCAGTTGATCGTTCTTTCGCTCTGCTTCGCCCTTTTATTGATTTCTTTCAGTAATTTCAAGCTGTCCACGGCATGTATCAATGACACGAATGGCGCCATATATTTCACCTTGTTGCGTTGCACATGGCCTACCATATGCCATTCTATATCTTCGGGAAGCTCTTCCTGCTTGTCGGTCATTTCCTGGATCTTGTTTTCACCAAAAACGCGCTGTCCCGCACGGTAAGCCTTCAGAATATCTTCTTTGGGCTTGGTTTTGGAGATCGCTACCAGTTTGACGTTATCGGGAAGTTCTTCTTTATATTTTTTAATATTTTCTGAAATATCCATCCTTGTTCTTTTTATTCTGAATTCAGGATTTTACCGGTCTGTAGGGTAATCGGTGGCTAGTTTTACGCAGCTAAAATTCATAGATGGTCAATCCGCTGCGTAATTTTGGCTCAATATAAGTACTTTTTGGCGGCATGGTCAAATTTTCATCCGCAATTTGTTTAATTTCTTCTATTTCAGCCGGAAGCATTCCGAAGCCTACCGCGAATTCACCGGTGTCTATCCGTGTTTTCAATTCAATTAAATCATTTCTGCCATGAATATAAGCAATCCTTTTATCATGTCTAAGGTCTTCAATTCCCAGGATCGGTTTCAGGATCTTTTCATACAGAATATGGGAATCGAGGCTGCTCAGGGAATCTGTGAAGCGGTAAATCGTCTTCCGAAGGTAAAGCGAATAGAATTCGCCGTCAAGATACATATTGAAATGATGCTTTTTTGAAGGCCGGTAAAGTTCCTTTCCGCGATTCTCTATGCGGAACCATTCGTCCAGCATGATTAGGAATTCTTCTTTTGAATGTCCGTTGAGGTCTTTGATGAGTCGGCTGAATTCATACACCCGCAGATTGCTTTCTGAAATCAGGTAACTCATAAAGAAATTATAGGATTCTTTACCGGTATGCTGCGGATTAGTCTCGCGGCTTTCCTTTGCCAGTAGCCAGGAAGAGGCGCTGCGGTGATGACCGTCGGCGATATAGAGCTTCTCCATTTCTCCAAATTCGGTACTGATCTTTCCGGTGCTTTCGCTGTCGCAGATCTTCCAGAGTCTGTGGATTTCACGATTTGATGTGGCAAATTCATATTCGGGCCGCTTCTGCATGGTTTTCTGCATAAGGGCTTCAATAACTTCATTATCTGGATAAGTAAGCAGTACTGGTTCGGTGTTAAAACCTACCACTTTCAGGTAATCTTTGAAAAGTTCCTCACGATGAGCGATGGTGTCTTCATGTTTACGGATGATGTTCTGTTCGTAATCTTCGGCACTGGCCGCGGCAATAATTCCGCAGCAACTATAATCCCTGCTATTGATCTGGTAGATGTAGTAACAGGGATCTGCATCCTGAATGAAGATATTGTCCTCCCGAAATTCCAGGTACCGATTACGCACCATTTCGAAACGCTTTTCCCCACCTATCTCATGCTGAAATTTGTAGCCGGGATTGATGATATGCAAAAAAGAATACGGATTGAACTCGAGCTGAGCCCGCAACTCTTCTTCATTATAATCTTCATAAGAACGGGAAGCTACCAGTCCCGCAAAGGCCCGGGCCGGTCGTACCGCTTTAAATGGAAGTATTTTTGACACGCTTGATCCTTATTAATCTAAAAATTTCTGCTTCGGGATTTCCAATTCATCTTTCCTTTGGAGAGGTCAGAACTGCCTTTTTTGGCAGTTCTGAGTGAGGGAAATATAATCCCAAGATGATTTTCATTTCGACCAGCGGGAGAAATCTCAAATAGCTCATTACTAATTACTAAATTGAGAGGAAACCTTCTCGGCTTTTTTACTTTCGGAATAATCATAAAAACCTTCACCCGATTTTACGCCGATCTTTCCGGCCCTTACCATATTGGTAAGCAGCGGACACGGAGCGTATTTGGGATTTTTGAAACCTTCGTACATCACTTCCAGAATAGAGTGGCAAACATCGAGTCCGATAAAATCGGCCAGCTGTAGCGGCCCCATCGGGTGCGCCATTCCCAGTTTCATCACCGTATCGATCTCGTAAACTCCGGCCACGCCATGATATAGCGTCTCAATGGCTTCGTTGATCATTGGCATCAGGATGCGGTTAGCAACGAATCCCGGATAATCGTTCACTTCCACCGGCACCTTGTTCAGCTTTTTTGAAAGTTCCATTACCGTTTTGGTAACCTCGTCACTGGTATTATACCCGCGGATGATCTCTACCAGTTTCATTACCGGCACCGGATTCATAAAATGCATCCCGATAACCCGCTCGGGATTAGAAACGGCAGCGGCAATTTGAGTGATGGAAATCGAAGAGGTATTGCTTGCTAGGATCGTATCGTCAGAGGTGGAATGATCCAGGTGGCGGAAGATCTTCAGTTTAAGTTCGGTATTCTCGGTAGCGGCTTCCACTACGACGCTGGCATATTCCACACCTTCCGAAATATCGGTGTAAGTGGTGATATTATCGAGGGTGTTCTTTTTATCTTCTTCGGAAATCTTTTCTTTGGCCACCATTCGGTCCAGATTCTTTGAAATGGTGTCCATGCCTTTTTTCAGGCTTTCTTCGGAAATATCGATCAACTGAACTTTATAACCGTACTGGGCGAAGGTATGCGCGATACCGTTTCCCATTGTTCCGGCTCCAATTACTGCTATATTTTTCATATTAAAGAGTTTTAAACCTGCAAGGTCTTTAAAGACCTTGCAGGTCTGGTTTTATTTAGTTAAAATTCGCAATGACCTGATTGGCAACTTTCAGGGCTTTCGCAGCCTGTTCCATAGTCACCACGGGTTCCGAATTATTATGTATAGCTTCGGCAAAACTTTCCAGTTCTTCCAGAATCGCATTGTTTGGAGAAACGGAAGGATTGTCAAAATAGATCTGCTTTTTCACTCCTTCGGCATTCTGGAGGATCATGGCGTAATCATCGGGATCTTCAGGCGCGTCCTTCATCTTTACGACCTCACAAACCTTTTCCAGGAAGTCCACCGAAATATAAGCATCACGCTGAAAGAATCTCGATTTTCGCATATTTTTCATTGAAATTCGGCTGGCGGTAAGGTTGGCTACACAACCGTTTTCAAATTCGATACGCGCATTGGCGATATCTGGAGTATCGCTGATCACCGAAACACCACTGGCATTGATCTTTTTCACTTCACTTTTCACCACGCTCAGCACCGCGTCTATATCATGGATCATCAGGTCCAGCACCACGGGAACATCGGTACCGCGCGGGTTGAATTCCGCAAGCCGGTGTGCCTCTATGAACATGGGGTTTTCAATGCGATCGGCAACCGCCTGGAAGGCAGGATTGAACCTTTCCACATGACCTACCTGACCCTTTACAGCATGTTTTTCGGCGAGGGCGATCAATTCTTCTGCCTCCTCAAAAGTATTGGTGATTGGCTTTTCTATAAAAAGATGTTTCCCTGCAGTGATCACTTTTTTGGCGACCTCAAAATGTGAAAGGGTAGGAGTGACCACATCAACCACATCGGCTTGCGCGATCAGATCGTCGAGGCTTTCAAACATATGGTACCCGAATTCCTGAGCAACCTTTTTGGCATTTTCCTTATTGGCATCATAAAAACCAATAAGTTCATATTTTTCCGATTGATTTAAAAGTTTGAGATGGATTTTTCCAAGATGTCCTGCACCCAGAACGCCAGCTTTCAGCATATTTTGCATTTTTCACAAAAATAGTATTTTGATTCTAAATAATTTATAAAACAGAAGGAGAATCCGGGGCCGGTTTTGCTTGGAAGGAATGTGTTTCTTTGCCTATTTTTATCCACATAAAAGTAAACATTGAAAGACACTTACCGACATCAGGGAAAGCGACAGCAGCTGGTGAAAACCGTGAAAAAAAAAGGGATCACCGATAAAAATGTGCTTACGGCGATTGGGAAAATCCCGCGGCATCTTTTTATGGACAGTAGTTTCGAAGATCACGCCTACCAGGATAAAGCCTTTCCCATTGCTGCCGATCAGACCATTTCTCAACCCTATACCGTAGCCTTTCAAACCCAATTGCTGGAGGTGAAAAAAGGGGAGAAGGTACTGGAGATCGGTACAGGAAGCGGTTATCAAACGGCTGTGCTTTGCGAATTAGGCGCGAAGGTTTACAGTATCGAGCGGCAGCATGAGTTGTATAAGAAAACAAAGACTTTTCTGAATAAGATCGGTTATAGACCAAAATATTTAAGTTTTGGCGATGGTTATAAAGGCCTTCCTGAATATGCTCCTTTCGACAAGATAATCGTTACCGCCGGCGCACCTGAAGTGCCCAAAGACCTTTTAGGACAACTGAAAGTGGGAGGAAAGATGGTGATTCCCGATTGGATCTGAGGAACAAACGATGACGCTTTTCGAACGGAAATCGGCTAAAGAATTCGATAAAAAAGAATTCGGATGCTTTCCGGTTTGTCCCGCTTCTTGAGGATAAAAATTAAGCAATTATCAGTTATCAATAAAGAGATTAACAATTACTGTTTGCGATTCTGAACGATGGCACAGCGAAATGAAGAATCTAATGTATTATAAAGACTTTTCGTTTTGCTCAGATTAGACCTAATAATAAAAAAAGCTCCTGAATTGGAGCTTTTTTGGTTGAATATAATTTTTTATTACTGTGCAGTGTCGGTATTAGCCTTGTCAACTACCAGTCTTTCATCGCGGTTAGCGATTTCCCAGGCAGTAAGGAAAACAAGTTTTGCACGTTTTGCCAGTAGATCATAATTGATCTTGTCTGGCGTGTCGGTCATTTTATGATAATCGGCATGGGTACCGTTGAAGTAAAAAATGATAGGCACGTTATGCTTGGCGAAATTATAATGATCACTTCGGTAATAGAACCTGTTAGGATCATTTTCGTCATTGTATTTATAATCCAGATCGAGATTCATGTATTTTTGATTCACCTCTTCGCTAAGATTGTGTAGCTGAGTACTCAATTTATCACTTCCTATAAGGTAAATATAATTGTCATTGCCCTCATGAGCCGGATCAATTCGACCAATCATGTCAATATTTAGATCGGCCACGGTGTTTTCCATTGGGAATATTGGATTATCGGTGTAATACTTGGAACCAATCAGGCCTTTTTCCTCTCCAGTATTATTCAGGAATAAAATAGACCTTTTTGGGGTGTAGCCATCATCCGCAGCTTCTTTGAAAGCTTCGGCGATCTCGAGAACACCCACGGTTCCTGAACCGTCATCATCGGCACCATTATAGACGTTTCCGGCATCATCAACTCCCACATGGTCGTAATGAGATGAAATTACAAGAATTTCATCGGGTTTTTCAGAACCTTGAAGAAATGCCACTACATTTTCGGTAGGCTTGATCTTTCCTCTTTTAAAATAAGAAGGATCTACTTCCTGGAAATAATCATCACCTCCAAGCGGAGAAACAAGTCCCAGGCTCTTATATTCATTTTTTAGATACTCAGCTGCTTTTTTCTGCCCTGGCTCTCCGGTTTCGCGACCTTCGAATTCATCGCTGGCAAACGTGTAGAGATGATTTTTCAGTTCAGAAGCAGTAATCGTATTGGCGTATTCCATAGGATCCGCTTTGGCAACATCTTTTTGTTGAGCGCCGCAGGACATCAGGATCGCCGGAATAGCAATTGCCAGAATTCTTTTCATTTTCATTAAATTTTTAAGGATAAGGCCGCCAATATACTATATATATGATAAAAAACAGCTGTAATTAGGTTACTTATTTATGGCTTTCTTAATAGCTTCCTTCGCCATTGGTTCCATTACGTCGTAACCTTCTGAAATTGGATGGACTCCATCTTCGGAAAGATTTTTAGGTAAGCCTTCGCGATCGTCTTTCATGGCTGAAAAATAATCAAGATATACATGCCCGTGTTTCTGTGCATAATCTTTCATCCAGTTGTTGATTTCGGCAATTTTTGGCACAGGTTGAAGGCCTGTTCTCCAGGGATAATCATAGACCGGAAGAACAGATGAAAGAACCACTTTGATATCGTTGGCATCGGCAATTTCAGCCATCGATTTGAGGTTGTCGGTTATCATTTTCACGGTGGAAAACCCTGTATTACCCGCGATATCGTTTGTCCCCGCCAAAATCACTACCACCTTAGGATGAAGATCTACAACATCCTGTTGAAACCGGATGAGCATTTGTGGAGTTGTTTGTCCGCTGATGCCTCTTCCTAAATAATTATTCTCACTAAAATACTCCGGATGCATATTTGCCCAACCTTCTGTTATGGAGTTTCCCATAAAGACTGCCACCGGTTCATTCTCAACTTTTTTGTTGGCTTCACGGTATTTTTTAAGATTTGGCCAGTCCTGGTTCATGATTTCGGGATATTTTTCAACCTGCGCAAAGACTGAGGCTGAAACGATAAGGAAAAGGATTTGAATTGAAGACTTCATGAATATTTTTTTCGAATATAGTTTATTTTTAGCTGAAAGAGAACTGATTGAAAAAAGGAGGTAAAAACTTTCAATTTTATTTGTGGGAAATTAGAAAAGCTTACTATATTTGCATCCGCTAATCAGGAACGGCATAAGCATCCTGAAATTTATTGGAGAAATGGCAGAGTGGTCGAATGCGGCAGTCTTGAAAACTGTTGAGGGTCACACCTCCGGGGGTTCGAATCCCTCTTTCTCCGCTGATTATCAGTGATTTTTAATCATAAAGCCCGAAAACTCACGGTTTTCGGGCTTTTTTATTTCTTATTATTTCAAATAGAATCATTTTAAATCATCCTATTCGGTGTCAAATTCGGAGTCATTCGTAGAATAGAATTCAGTGACACCTTTATGATGAATATTCCTACAAGTGATTTATTAATGACTTTGTATTCAGGGTGTTATGTATAGTATAATATTGTACTTTAGATTTATTAAACTTTAAATCTAAGGTTATGGATTCAAGTTTTTTTCATATTTTTTATTTAAGAGGAAAGGGTAAAGATGCTTTTTCAACAATTTACCTTCGAGTGACTATAAGAGGAAAACGTGCCGCCGTTAGTGTGAACAGAAAAATTTCGACAGAAATTTGGAACTCCAGTGCAGGAAGAGCGAATGGAAATTCTCAAAGTGCCAAAAATCTAAATAGGTTTCTTTCTAAAGTAGAAAATGACTTATATGCAGCACATCAGAAGCTATTGGAAAGAGGTCGCCCTTTCACACCACAAGATTTAATCAATACTCTCCTGGGTAAAGACAGAGAAAATGAGAGTCAAGATAAAATGCTTCTTGAAATTTTTGAGGAACATAACAATCGTGTGAATAGGCTTATTGGAAAAGATTTTGCCGCCGGCACTGCCGAAAGATATAGAACTGCAAAAAAGCATGTTGAAAATTATATAAAGAAGGAGTTTAAAGCTTCGGATATTCCAGTAAGGGATGTTGACCACCGATTTATTTCCGGTTTAGAATATTATTTGAAAACAGAGAGAAATTGTGCACACAATTCAGCTATAAAGTATATCATCAACTTTAAAAAAATTATTAGGATTGCTTATGCCAACGAATGGATAAGTAGAGATCCATTTCTAAATTGGAAGGGAAAGTTAAAAGTTGTGGACCGGGAATTTCTTACTAAGGAGGAACTGCAGGTTATTATTGAGAAAAAGATTAAGAATGAAAGATTATGCCTTGTGAAGGATATATTTATTTTCTGCTGTTTTACGGGATTGGCCTATGCTGACGTAAAAAAGTTATCTGCAAAAGAGGTGGTAGTGGGGTTTGATGGCAAAAGGTGGAATAAGACCCCAATAGAACATCTCGATTTCCCCGGAATTCTCTCCAGTGATGACAGGAGTTTTGCTAAAGTCATATCCGTTGATCTCCGCTTGAGGAATATACTCATCGGGAGCGATGAAATTTGCACTGAAAGATTTTTCGATTTCTTTTAAACGAGCATTAAGTTTGGTTCGATAGCACATAATGATAAGTTTCCAGTGAAGTTAAGTGATTGTCAAATTTGACTAATATTTTGATCTTGGCCTTTAAACAGGTTCAACGGCTTCAGGGGTATTTCCAAGGTTAGAGGAGACCGAATGAGCATGCAAGGTTTCTCGCATAAAGCTTGTTGCTAAAAGCTCTTCGATTTCTTCATCTTCTAAATAAGGATTAAGCCATTCCTTCTCGAAATCCGGATCTAAAACCAGAGGTATTCTCTGTGCTATTTTACGATTTCCCAATCCAGAGATTAAACCTTTCGAAGGTATGGTAATCATGCTCACGCTCCAGTATTCTTTATCATAAGTGTTATAGCACCCCGCAATGGCAAAGAGACGATTCCCTTTGAGGTAATAGTACTTGGTCTTTTCTCTTCTAGTTAAAGGATGGGTTATAAAAAAACCATCTGCAATAATGAGACAGCGTCTATGCCGGAGAGGCTCATTAAAAAATTCGGAATTAAGAGCTGTCTCGGTTTTTGCATAGAATGTTGAATGCTTTCTTCGGAAGTCCTCTATGTTAGTTTCTTCGGATGGCGGAATCAATCCCCACTCCATGGGAAATATTTCCTCCGGATCTTCCTGAGGAATACAGAAGAGGTTAGGGTACTCCTGAGACTTCAGGTAATACCATGGTTCATACAAGAAGGGTATTTTCATCCTGGCTTCAACGTAGAATTCCAGCTGGTCCAATCTTTTGGTTAGACTAATTGCACTGCACATAAAGGTTTATTCTTTCCTGGAAGTTAAGAAATTCCCCTCAGTTAATAATTATTTGTTATTTGGAATAAATCCTATCAAATGGAAAAATTCCATTTTGTAATTTTGCTTTTATGAAAGTCAAAGTTTATCAGAAATCCTCCATTCCTTTGAGGAAGCTTTTATTGCCTATTTCAGAAAGTGGTATTTCTGCAGGTTTTCCTTCCCCTGCAGATGATTACCTGGACAGCTGTATAGACTTGAATCGGGAACTGATCAAGAACCCTGATACCACTTTCTTTGGTAGAGTAAAAGGAGATTCCATGCGTGAAGCAGGAATCCATAATGGGGACTTACTTATCATAGATAAAAGCCTTGAGCCAAGGAGCGGCAAAATTGCCGTCTGTTTCATTGATGGAGAATTCACCGTAAAACGGATAAAAATTGAGAAGGATGTGATATGGCTGATGCCTGAAAATCCAGATTACAAGCCCATAAAGGCCACCGCTGATAATGATTTTCTTATCTGGGGAACTGTTATAAATGTGATCAAATTTGTATAACATGTTTGCTTTAGTTGACTGTAATAATTTCTACGCTTCTTGTGAAAGAGTGTTTAATCCTGCCTTGAATGGGAAACCTGTGGTGGTTTTGTCCAATAATGATGGTTGTGTTATAGCGCGCTCAAACGAGGCAAAAAAGCTAGAAATACCTATGGGAGCGCCTGCATTTCAATATCAGGAATTATTTGATAAACATAAGGTGAAGGTATTTTCCTCTAATTACGCCTTATATGGTGACATGAGTTCCAGAGTGATGAATATCCTTTCTTCTTTTTCTCCTGAAGTGGAAGTTTATTCCATAGATGAAACCTTTCTGAAATTTGTGGGTTTCGAGCTCTATAATTTGGGTGAGCTGGGCTACGAGATGATCCGGAAAGTTCATAGAGGCACTGGAATTCCTATCAGTATTGGAATAGCTCCAACCAAGTCGTTGGCAAAAGTGGCTAATAAGATTGCAAAGAAATTTCACAGTAGGACCGGAGGTGTTTATATTCTGGATAGGGAGAGAAAAATAGAGAAGGCGCTTAAATGGACAAAGATTGGTGATGTGTGGGGTATTGGGCGACAACATGAAAAACGATTAATGGCAATAAAAGTCTTTAATGCCTATGATTTTACACAACTTCCAAATCAATATGTGCAAAAAGAAATGACTCAGGTAGGACTGCGATTAAAGAGGGATTTATCTGGAGAGCAAATTCTCGATCTGGAGGACGAAAGCATAAAGAAGAATATAGCCGTTACCAGAGCCTTTGAGCAGATGTATTCTACGATTGCTGATATTAAAGAAAGGGTAGCGACCTATTGTGCAAAAGCTGCTTTCAAACTGAGGAAGCAGAATTCCTGTTGCAACCTTATACATGTTTTTTTGCTAACCAATCCGCACCGGGAGGATCTTAAACAATACCGTGCCAGTATTGCAGTTCATACTCCTTTCGCTACTAATTCTACCATAGACATCACGAAAGTAGCATTGTCAGGCTTGGAAAAAATTTTCAAAGAAGGTTATCAATATAAGAAGGCAGGAGTTATTTTGATGGGTTTAACCCCAGGTTCTCAAAGACAACTATCACTATTCGCTTCCCAAAACCCAAAACATGACGTATTAATGAAGACCATTGACAGGTTGAACGTAGCAAATCAGGACAAGGTGAAATTCGCCGGCCAGGATCTGGGTCGGGTTTGGAAAATGAAGCAAGAGCGGCTTTCCAAACGTTATTCTACCAAATTGGATGAAGCTATACAAGTTAATTGCCAGTTTTGAGGTAGACTTTATTCCTCTGGGAATATATAATAATCTTTTTGCCACCACAAAAATTCTTAGAAAGTGGTGAGTCCAGGAAGGAACCCAGAACTTTTGCCTAGATATCCCTCACATTTGCTAAGTGAAACTGCAAAGGCGAATTATTAAATATTGGCCTTTTGAAGGTTATTTTTTATTGCCTGGTATCTTTGGTTGCCGGGTGATATATTGAGTAGTTTATTCACTGTTTTTAGTGCCTCCGCCCGCTTCTGATTTAAGTTCCCCAATAAGTTTTACGTATAACAAATTTTCTTCCATCGGGAAGGATTCCAGTGCCTTTTCCAGAACGGCAATAGATTCTTCAAAATTCCCTTCTTGCTGCAATAATAAAATGCCAATTGATGTTGCCCTTATGGGAAATCTGTATTTCCTCTTTGGCCTTCAGGAAAGATTCTTCATTTGCAGAGGGCTTTTCGTTGTTTATCATATAATGTCTAGCCGCATTCAATCTCACCAATCTTATAGAATCGCTCAAAAGTTCATCAATATAGTTGGAAGCACCGGCCTGGGGAATGGTCGATAGCGCCCTCAGGACCTCACTCCTTACCAGAGCTGAAGAATCGTTTCGCTGCTCTTTTATGAGATCCAGGCCTGCCGGTGAACAGGGCCTGAAGAAAGACTCCTGATAGCAGTGGCTCTCACAATAGCCGGAAACCTGCTGTCACCAATTAATTTTCTCAAAGCGCTTTGATCTCCAAGTTGTCCGGGAATAAGTAAATCTGAAGAATGCAAGGGCCGTTCTTCACCGTAGTTTTGTTTAATTGCCTTAACCGCCCATTCTGCAGATTTTTCTGTATGACAGGAATTACAGGCATTAGGGGTGCCATAGTCTACTGTCTGGTCTGGCCTGGGGATTCTGAAACTGTGACCTCTTCTGAAGTCATTTCCCATATAAGTTTTTCCAGTCATATGACAGTTGATGCAAAGGGAAGCCTCTGTGTCCTGGGTGTGAAAATGGTGGGAAGGCTTATTATATGTTGTCTTGTTCTGCTTTATCTTCAGCGAGATTGTATAATTGCGACTCAGATTGCAGACCGAGATATTTGTTAACCATCTAACCAGGAATCTAAAAGAGAAAATAATGACAGGATGATAAATAATTTCTTCACAGCTAAAAATTGATGACATTCTATTGTCATTTTAGCTTGGTAGGTGAAGCGACCGTTCTAAATCCCAGATGTTCCTGTGAAGAGTCTAATGAATTTGCCATTCTCGCAGAGATTCTAAAACTGGCACAATAGGATGCATTACATAGAAAAGATCCTCCCTTAATTACTTTTTCAGGACTCCTGGCGTTTGGGTTGTAAGCTTCTGACGCTCCCTGAGGATTTTTGACGAGTCCGTCTTTGCTGAGTTCTGAGTAGTAATGGATATTATACCAGTCTTGGGTGTATTCCCAAACATTTCCCGCCATATCAAAGAGGTCAAAATTGTTGGGAGGATATGACTTGACTGGGGCAAGAGATTCATAACCGTCACTCGCTGTATTTTCTGTAGGGAATTCACCTCCCCAGGTGTTAGCTTTTTCTGATAATTTAGAAATGTCATTTCCCCAAGTGAAAAGCGCATCTTCTTTTCCAGCTCTGGCGGCATATTCCCATTCTGCTTCAGTTGGAAGTCTTCTTCCAGCCCAATTACAATAGGCCTGTGCATCCTCATAGGCAATATGGACTACCGGATAATTATCTTTACCGTCTATAGAGCTCTCAGGACCTTGTGGGTGTTTCCAATTTGCTCCAATGGTCCAGTTCCACCATTGAGAATAGTCGTATAAGTTTGGAACGCTCTCCTTTGTCTTTTTAAAAGTAAGTGAGCCAGGTTGAAGAATAGAATCGGCCGGCTTTGGGGTACCTGGGGGTAATTGTTTTTTCATTTCCTCCCAATTAATAGGTCTTTCTGCAACAGTAATATATCCTGTTTCATCAACGAACTTTTTAAATTCAGCATTGGTGACTTCCGTTTTATCCATAAAGAATCCATCAACCGCTACCTCATGAGCAGGTTTTTCATGATTCATCGCCATGCTATCAGAGACAACAGCTCCCTGCATAAATGTTCCTCCCGGTATCCACACCATACCTTCAGGAGTTTTTAGGCTGTCAGGTTTATTTTTTAATAAAGCAATTCCTTCTTTAGGAAATTCTGAGTTCTTCTTAGACGATGTATTATTTTCAATACAGGAAAAAAATAGTATTCCAACGCATAAAAGGATGATTCCATTATTAATTTTATTAATAACTTTTGATTTCGATCTAGAATTAATAAGTAACATCCTTGTGTTTAGTTTTTGATATGTAGTTGTTTGATGAAAATTAGTCAATATAATCAAAGAAGGATTGAGCCTATTTTTTCATTCTTTTCATTAAATACCTGCAATTCTAATTTTTTTGAATTGCACTTAATATTTATTATTGTTCTGGTCCCATCCGATTTTCCACCTCCAATGATAATAGGGTAATTATGAAGTTTATTAGATTCATAAATTCCAAAATGATGTGTATGTCCTGAAACCATCAGGTCAATATTAGCTTTGTTAAGAATGGGATTCCATAACTCTCTACAATTTAAAGTGCCGTGGTGCTCATTTGCATAAAATAATGGTATGTGACTAAAAGCAATTTTATATGGTGAATCTATGAAATCTTTTTTAAGAACTTCTTCCTTTAACCAATTTGCCTGTTCCTGCCTGTAGGAATCAAAATCGACTAGTCCCGAATATTCGTGATGAGAGTCCTTTTTATCTTCTCCTGAATCCAATATTATTATATAAATTGGACCTACTCTAAATGAATAGTAAAATTTATCATTACTGCCATTGAAGTAATCTTTTAGGTGTCTAGCAAATCCCCCTCTTGTCTCATGATTCCCTCTTGAATACACTATTGGTGTTGAGTAGGTCTTAAAATAGGAATTAAGAGGACTAATCAGGTTGTTTATAATTTGGTTTTCACTCTCTAACCAATTGAAAATATCCCCATTTAACAGAACAAAATTATTTCGCTCCCTTAAAAATTTGGAAAATGTTTTAAATGTTTCCGGCCTTTCATGAACGTCATTAAAAATTGAAAATGAAATACTATCTGAATCTTTCCAGGAATATATTTTAAACGAATAAATATCACTTGAATCAGTTTTTCCATATAGAACATCGTAAGGATCAAAGTCGATGATGACCTTCGATTTTACTCGATAATAATATGTTTTCTTTGGATTTAGGTCATCAATGGTAATTTCATGCAGGGTAGTGTTGGACTGAAGAAGCCCCCCTTCGTTATTATATATCTTTTTAAATTGATCGTTTTTATGCTCTCCAATTTCAACCCATCCAAAGCAATTATAATTTGTTAACCATCTTATCGTTATAGAATTTTTAAAAGAAGTCTGAAGGTATGGTTTACATTTCATAACCGGGACATCATAATCTACCGATCCCTTTACTGATGGAGAGCATATTAATTTTTCAGGGATAATAGCAGTGAGCCCTATGAGTCCCAAATCTGTAATAAACTGCCGTCTTCTTTTTTTTATCATTTTAAATTTTTTACTCTAAAAATTCGATGATATACTTTCTCTACGGTTAATCTAATTGAATAATATATTTAAGGGTATAATCCTGCGCGAATACAAACATTCACGAAGGCGGCTGCCGTCCATAGTTGGCTTCCCGAACCCTTAGGCTCCTTGGAAATATAATTCACCACTTCATGAAATGTCCCATCTTTGACACACGTTCTTGCTAACAAAGCAGCATTTTGATCGATATAGGATTTATTTTCAGCAATTTCTTTGGCCCATAAAACGAATGTATCAACAAAAGGCCAGGCCGTGTTATTATGATAGCTTCTTTTCCCTGGGTAAAAAGGATTAAAAAGAGGTGCTCCGGCCCAGCTTACAGGATAATCAGAAATACATTTTTTTGCATCATCTTCCTTTACAATCCCAGTTATAACTACCAAAGCAGATCCAAGAGCATCTCTTCGAGGTTCAAGCTTGCCATCCGTATTTTTAAAATATGAAAAAGTTCCATCTTTAAATTGCAGATTATTTCTTATCGCAAATTTTAAAGATTCTGCTTTATTTTTCCAATTTTCTTCTTCTTTCTTCTTGCCAATTTTATGACAAACGTATTCCATTGTTTTTAGGCCTTCATAATATAGACAATTGGTAGATAAAGGTTTTATTAATACACAGTCAGACATTGAAAATTCCTGAGGATATCCAGTTGTTTTTTTATTAATAAAATGAATATCGATAAATGCTGCTTGACCTCTATATAAGCCATCAGCAGGATCATAAAAAGGCTTATAAAGTTGATTAAAGCATTTTTTGCCATTATCGTATAACCATTTCCAGTCGGCAATCCCAGGGTTTTTATTAAATAAGTCTTTTGCCGCCCACATCCACACAACATCATCAGTTCTCCTGGTATAAGAATTGGTGTGATATTTTTGTAAAAATAGGTGTTCATTCAAAGTGTCTTCTTTCCAGTTTGCCTGAATTTCGGGAATAGCATTATCTTTTGAGACATGAAAACCTAATTCTAATCTTAGTTTTCGTGTCATCTTCAAAGAATTCAGCATAATTTCAGGGTAGAGTTCGTTTAGCCCCAAAATTCCAGAAAAACTTATATCACGAGTGTAAACACTAACTCCAAAATGTTTGCCGGCTCCAAAATATTTTCCTTCCGGTGTCTCAACAATATTTGATTCTATATCAGATAAAGCTACATTCCACAGAGTATCCGTAAAAGGTAAAGCTTTTTGAAGCCTAATTTCTTTAATTGGAGCTTTTGATGAAAGTTCTGAAATAGATATTTGTCTTAAGGAATCTTTTACGGAATGTGAATCCATCACTAGCAATTTGGAATCATATTCAAATTTCTTTTTTGCACTACAGCCTACTATTAAGAATGTTATTAAAAGCGTAGTAATACTGACATATTTATATTTTGCTAATTTTGGAATCATTTATAGAAAGATTATTTTTTTGATATAAAGTCTAGAAAAGAGTGTAAATATGCATCTTGGAGTTTATCTGAATCTCCATATTTTATTCGTAATTCTTTAAGTTTTGTATGAAGTCTATTTCGGGTTTTTCTATATGAAGGATCCTCGTAGACGTTCTTCAATTCATTTGGATCTTTTTTTAAATCATATAATTCCCATTCATCAATATCATAGTAAAAATGAATCAATTTATATCGGGAGGTTACAATACCGTAGTGGCGTTTAACCATATGCTGTGAGGGATACTGATAATATGTATAATAGACTGCATCTCTCCATTCATGTGTTGTACCATTTAGCAAACCCCTAAATGATTCACCTTGCATCTCCACAGGTTTTTCCAAGCCGGCATAGTCTAAAATTGTAGGAGCGAAATCTAAATTCTGAACTAGCTTATTTATTTTAGTTCCAGGTTTAATTTCTTTTGGATACCGAATTAGAAGTGGAGTTCTTAAAGACTGTTCGTAAATAAACCTTTTATCAAACCATCCATGTTCACCAAGGTAAAAGCCTTGGTCAGAAGTGTAAATTACAATCGTATTTTTATCAAGATTATTTTGTTTAAGATAATCTAAGAGTTCACCTACTCCATCATCTACAGATTTTATAGTTCGAAGGTAATCTTTAATAAATCGGTTGTATTTATAGATGGCTAATTCCTTTTTAGAAAGGGTATCCTTTGGAGTTTTTAAACTGCTATTTTGAATACTCTTGGGATAATATGTTTCTAAAAATTT
This sequence comes from uncultured Flavobacteriaceae bacterium, assembly GCA_963741865.1. Classification (GTDB taxonomy): domain Bacteria; phylum Bacteroidota; class Bacteroidia; order Flavobacteriales; family Flavobacteriaceae; genus Christiangramia. Next base: position 25,911 of record CAVUJP010000016.1, on the reverse strand, counting down.
AGTATTCTTTGGTTCATAGGCAGCATCCCATAATTTTCGTTGTTCGGGAGTTAATCTTTGTAATTCTTTATTTAATGAAGTTTTACTACCATCAGGTGCTATTCGGAATTTAAAATCATGGCCCCATCTGGCATCTCGATACATTTCCATCTCCTGAGTTTTTGCGGCAGTACCGCGTCCGGGATAATTTTGAAAACCGTCAAAATATGTTTCAGGAGGCGTAAAGTTTTTATCATCATATAAATGCAAATATTTTAAAGCGGGCTTCCAATTTCTATGAGGTGCTTTTTGGTTATAAATAAGTAAAAAAGGTTTGCTTTTATCTCTTTTCACCTTTAACCATTTTAAAGCACTTTTCGTAGTAATATCGGTCACATAACCCTCAATTCGTCTTTTTTCTCCATTAATTATAAAATCAGGATTATAATAATGCCCCTGATCGGGCAGGACCATTGAATAATCAAATCCCTGAGGTTTTCCATCAAGATGTATTTTTCCAATTAAAGCAGTGGTATAGCCAGCTTTTTTTAATTCCTTTGCGAAGTTATCCTGATTCCAGTTAAAAGGTTGGACATTATCAACTTTTCCGTTGATAAAACTATGTTTTCCTGTAAGTATAACTGCCCTGCTTGGCGCACATAAAGAATTTGTAACTGTTGCTCGTGTAAATAGAGCCCCTTCTCGGGCAATTCTGTCAATGTTGGGAGTTTTATTTAGGTTATATCCATAAGCACTGACAGCCTGATAGGCATGATCGTCACTGATCATGAGAACAATATTTGGCCTGCTTTGCTGCTCTTGGATTGGAGTATTTTCTTCTCTGTTAATCCTTGTTTTACATGCAGTAAACAGGAAAAAAAAGGACAAGAGATAACCTATGAAATAATTAATTTTCATTTGTATTTTTTATAAAAATGATTTTCAGGATATTATTTTTTAAAAAGCTTTTCCTGATTGTAATATTTAGAGTCTTGTTAATTCTATAACAACAGCGTTATGATCTGATGGGACTTTTGTAGTTCCATTATCGTCATATGTTTCCCAGGCAACGGTTCTTGATTTAACATTGTTTTGCCAGTCAGAGGTTAAGAAAATATGATCAATCTGATTTCCTACCTGTTGTGTGGTGCTTGGTGTGGGAGACCAATTATTAAATGTTTGTCTTTTTGCAGGATATGTTGCAGGATAGGTATCCTGTGCCCAATTGAATGATTCTTCCAATAAGGAAGAATCGTTTAGTGTATGATAAGCATCTGTGTATTGATTAGCATTTAAATCTCCGGTAAAAATTACCGGACTTTCGCCCGCAATTTGTGGGATTTGCTGCAGCATAAGAACAGCACTGCTATCCCTGGTAGTTACACTGTCAAAATAAAAGTGTGCGTTGAATACATAAAAAGTCTCATCTGTAGATTTGTCTCTAAACTCTCCCCAAGTACATACTTTTGCCTTACCACCCCAGGCTGCCGTTTCAAGATTAGACGGCGGTGTAGTTGGAGCACCCGGAGCTAACCAGAATTTTCCTTGTTGTAATAAAGAGAACTTTCTTTTTTTATAAAAAATATCATGTGTATGATTTTCTGTACTATTTGGTACATTATCATCGCTTACTCCAAAAGCATCATAGCCTCCCAGATCACCTAACATATCATCAATCATATCCTGTCTTGCCTCTTGCACTCCAAAAATATCAAAGTTATATTTTCGAATTACCTTTTCAATAATTTGGGGATATCTATCGGCCCATGCCCTGCCATGATTATCGTCGTAAGTATTTTGATACCTAACATTATATGTGGCTATAGCGTATTCTTTTCTGGTTTGATAATATTCAGAAATTGTCCTAGCCCTAGTAAATTTTCCTCCTGATACGGTTCGATCATAAGCAAAGCTGCCGTCAGCGTCATAGAAGTCAATGGTTTCATCGCAGTCAATACCTGCCACACAAGTATTGGTACTTTTAGTTTCGATAAGCCTCCCATCTCCCTGATTACTTAAACTGGTAACTTCTGTACGCTGAGAAGCTCCTGCGGTTTGACTAAAGGTTTGATTGCTTTTATTATAAAAGTATGTTCCGCTGGAAGTACTCACACATAATTTATTGAGATCGCCATAATAGGGAGTAAGGTCGAATCCCTCGCTTCCATTAGGTAAGCTTACAGAAGCAGTAGTCTTTTCGGTTAAAGACGGGTTGGCTAACCCTGAAACTTTATAAGCTTTTAAAGCATTATCAGCGACGACCCATAGGGTTTCATTAATCGGATCGTACAAAACACCGCGCGCTTTAGTTAAGTTAACCTGAGCATAGGTCCCGTTCGAACTACCTTGTGATGAAGCATAAACTCTTAACCAGTTCCCACTCCATGAGACAACAGCGGCATTTCCATTAGGGAGGATTTCAATGGCTCGGGGATAATCTGTTAATACTTTAGCCCATTTTTTGGTATCATCATACCTGTTTACAATAGTGGCTAACTTCCCTCCAACGATTCCCATATACGTTTTGCTACCGTCAAACCTGGTAACACGTCTTTGTTTAACGTCCATAGGATTACCCCAAGCGTTTACTTCGCTACTGGTGTATCCCTTGGAAGTTGTTGGTTTCCATAACCATTTTGCAGTGTTATTATCCCAGGTGGCGTCCTGAGAATCATAGATCTCAATTTGATCACTAATTATATTACATACTGCAACAAAAAATTCGTTTTCACCAACTATCACCGATAAATTACTGGGCGTAGTGACTGGAGGTTCTTCACTATTGATAGGTTCCTTATCGGGAATTTCAGAATCTTTTTGACATGCATAAAATCCAACAAGAAAAGAAATCAACAAGAAAACTTTTAATCTAAACTTCATAACCTTTATTTTTACATTATTTCTTAAAAATTGCCGCCCAACCACCACCAGGAGCCAGGTTTATATGAATGGTATCCTTATTCGATTTTGTAGTTTTTATCCTTTTGTAATCATTTGCGTTTCGATCGGCATTAATTCCATCCTGCATAATTTCGACCGAATAATTTCCTGCATCTAAAAACGATAAATCTAAGTCCAAATTTCTGGGGGTCCAGTCACCCATAGCACCAACATACCAGTTATCTCCGTGTTTACGAGCGACGAGTACATAATCAGCTACTTTTGCGTCCAGGACTATTGTCTTATCCCAGGTTACAGGAATTTCTGAAATGAACTCGGCTGATTCCTCTTCCCGATAATAGTGAGTAGGACTATCAGCCAACATCTGCAATCCACTTTCGTAAACTATATACATGGCTAGTTGATGACATCTGGTTCCCATACTCATAGGCGTATCGAAGATATCCCTAAAACTCTTTTTATTTGCATTATGCATAGCTCCGGGTGTATAATCCATTGGACCTGCAAGCATTCGTGTAAAAGGCAATGTGAGATTATGGTCTGGAGTAATGAACTCACTCCACTTGTTATTTTCAAGCCCTTTTACTCCTTCAAACGCCAATACATTTGGATATGCCCTATTCAATCCTGAAGGTTTATAGGCTCCATGAAAATCGACAAGTAATTTTCGTTTGGCACATTGAGATGCTACACGCTCATAAAATTGAACCATTTGTTGATCAGCCCTTTGCATGAAATCAACTTTAATTCCTTTAATTCCCCACTTGGAGAAAAGGTCTAATAACGATTCCATATTTTTATTTAGGGGCTTCCATAACATCCATAATATTATACCTATATCTTTTTTCTTTCCATAGGCTATTAGCTCCTGTAAATCAATATCTGACGTTGGAGCCGTAAGATCGGTAGTTGACCTGGACCAACCTTCATCCAAAATGATATAATCCAGACCTAATTTTGAAGCAAAATCGATGTAGTATTTATAGGTTTCTGTATTGATTCCTGCACGGAAATCCACATCATAGATATTATTTGCGTTCCACCAGTCCCAAGCCACTTTTCCCGGTTCTATCCATTCGGTATCTTCAAACTGTTTAGGTCTGGCAAGCTTGTACACCATATTGCTGGCTAATAATTCTTCATCTGAAGCAGTAATGGTAAAAACCCTCCATGGGAAATTTCGTTCTCCGCTTGTCTCAGCTATGTAGTCAGCGTTCTCAGTGATTTTTTCTGTTCTGTCGGGTCTATTTGAAACTGGCTCGGTCGCTATGACCGCTTTAGGAAAATCAGCTTTCAGACTGTTTTCTCCCGTAGTTCGCACAAACATGTTGGGATAGTCATATAGACCGGACTCAGAAATAAAGATATTTGATCCCTTATTAGTTTTTAATAAAGTGGGCAAGGAGCAGAGTTTATTACCTTCTAATGCAGATAATAAAGTATCCAGGTAAACAGGCTCATAATGAGACATAAAACTTTTTTCTTCAGGAAAAAATATTTGGGAATCCGGATTCAGGTTAATATCTAAATTTTCATCTTTTACCTTTATTTGACCATTTATTTTTGTTTTAAATCTATATGCAATGCCATCATTGTATACTCTAAAATCAATCGAATATTCTTTGAAGTTGAAAGTGATTTCTTTATAATTATTTTGAACTTTATTTGATTTATAAGGAACTACAGGTTCTATTATTTCATTTCCCTCATTTCTATGCACTGATTTTAATTGAGGATTTACTCCCAACTTTTTTTGATTCAAAATCATCGAAATGGAGCTGGGATTGATCACTTTTTCTCCATTCAAGTCTACTGACCATTTAATATCTGAAGTAATCTCAACTTTTAGATTCAATTTATTATCAGGAGAGCTCGAATGATAAACTTGAGCTGTTAATTTTTGAATGAAAAGAAATACTATAATAAGTGAACAGAGATATGTTTTTAAAATTTTCATTGAATATGAATTAGTCATGATAAAAAGATAATTCTATTGGTTTTGAATCTTTCTCGTCTATTTCAGTCGCTTTGAAATCGAGTGATGATTCGCCCTCTTGGTGGATGTAAGTAAGATGAAAAGAATGATACCCTTTCTCAAGATTTAAGATTACAGAACTTAAAGAATTCGACTGATACTCTTTATCTGCATCAATAATTACTGAATTGTGCAGTTTCATTACAGCACCTCTATCTGTTATTATTGAAAACCTATATTTGCCAGTTTCGGGAATTTTAAGATATCCCGTATAATCAACTACTTTATTTCTTAAGTCTATCCCATTTGATGGCAGATTTAGCTTTTTAATAATTCCTTTATTTAAAATTTGAGTATTTATGGTCTGTAAATCAGGTACCCATGGTGCCATACTATCTGCAATGAGGTAAGTTAAACCTGGAATTAAATTTTCTTCCTTTAAATTATCAGAAGGTATAGGCTCCTTATCATAGGGTCTTACCGCGCTCGAATCGGGAATGCGAATTTGTAAGACTTTGTCTTTCATCCGCTGTTCTAGTTTTATAAAGTAATTGTTCGAACCTGCAAGATTATTTTTTTCTTCCGGGTCACTTTCCGTCTTAAAAATTTGAAAATCATCCTGTGCGGAATCTATATTATAACGTATCCCCTTATATCCATCCAAATAGAGAACCTGCATTTCGCCTCTTTTATTACCTCGTTGATTCGTCCCAAAATCTTTATAATTAGGCGTATTCCCCTGATGATAATATTCTATATATACAATTCCATTATCTTTTTTTGAATTTTTGGAAAGTACTGGTAATAATGATACCCCATCAGAGTTTGCAGGAGCAGGAATATGAGCAATATCTGCAAAGGTTGGAAGCCAGTCGTAAAATTCCGAAGGGGAATTGTTCGTAGTTCCAGAAGGTATGACACCCGGCCAGGAGACAAAGGCAGGAACCCGTATACCTCCTTCCCATGAGTCACGTTTTATACCGTTAAAGTCGCCAAAACTTCTAAAAAAAGTAGGATCATAATCCCCGTAACCATACGATTCGTCATGTGGACCATTATCTGAAGTAAATACAATTAAAGTTTCCTTATCGATATTTAAATCTTGTAATAATTTTATTATATCGCCTACTGCATTATCAATCCTTCTAACCATACTTGCAAAACGTTTATCATAGTCTTTCCAATTTTTTTTCGAATACTCGGGATAATAATAATCATCTATTGATTCATCCGCGGTATTAATGTATCTGCCCTTTTTGCCAATCCATTGTATACCTCCATTCAGTCCTCCTCCTTTGGGATAGGGAGAAGGAGCTACTTGGAGACTGGCATGGGGAGTATCATAGGCTAATTCGAGAAAAAAAGGTTTATCCGGATTTTTCTTTTTTTGCGATACTATCCATTTTTTTGCGGCAGCAGTAAACAAATCTGTAGTATAACATCCTGTTAATTTTTCTGAAATTTCATCATTACCTTCATAAAGTGGTGATGGAGGTCTTTTTCTGGCCTTATGTGCAGGATAATGGTTATGACCATCTTTATGATGAACATACCCAAAGAAATAATCAAAACCTCTTTTTGTTGGGTATGCCTGCCAGGTTTCCGGACTATCCCCTTTTAATCCCTGTAAGCCCCATTTTCCAATTAGAGCAGTAGTATACCCCGCAGCTTTTAGAACTGAACCAACTGTGTGATTATCCGGAATGGCTTTATCGAATTGATTATTTCGCACATTAGCATGTCCTTGGTGTAAACCTAAAATTAAAGAAGCTCGGGAAGGAGCACATACTGGAGCAGGCACATAATGTCTTGATAAAATCATACCAGAATTTGCAAGCGCATCTAGGTGGGGCGTTTCAAAGGAAGGTAAACCCTTTTCTTTTCTTCTATTTTGATATAAAACTCCAATGTCACCATATCCTAAATCATCTGTTAGTATAAAAAGAATATTAGGGGAGGTGGGGTGCGCTTTTTGTGCTACCGCACCCCCCCATTGTAGAGTCAGAATTAAAAAAAATAATCTGATAGAATACTTCATAAAATTGTTATTAGTATCCGGGATTCTGAGTTAAGGAAGGAACCAAAATTAATTCTTCAGAGGGTATAGGGAAAAGGTAATCCCGAGGGCTGTTAAAATTCCTGTCAGTTCCTCCATAATTTAATACCTCGATTTGTGATTCCTCAGTAGGATCTCCAACGGGTATATATTTCATTCCTGGGATAATTCCCTCCATTACATTCTCTGCTGTTTTCCATCGACGTAGATCAAAGAAGCGAAGACCTTCCAAGGCCAATTCTATCATTCTTTCATGTCTAACTTTATTTCTTAGTTCAGACTGTGTCAAGTCACTTTCTATTGGAGGCAAATCAACTCGCGCTCTTACTTTATTAATTGCGTCATAAACACTTTGATCTATACTTCCCAATTCAATTTTGGCTTCTGCATACATTAATAATACATCTGCATATCGAATTAAAATAAAATTAATTCCTCCATTGTTCTTATCCTGAAAATCCTCCGGACTTATATATTTTTTTATACTAAAACCAGTTTTAGTTCTAAAAAAATCTACTTCAACTTCATCACCTGTATCGGAATTTGGTCTTGGATCGAATATTTTTCCATTGTATAAAGTGTCACCGGGAACATCATCTGAAAATGTGGGAATGAACATACTGCCTTCTAATCTAGGATCTCTATTTGCATAAGGATCGAGTGGGTTATAAATGGGATCTTCTTGAATAGTTAGACCATTGATAGTTTCGTAAGAATCAACCAAGGTTCTTGTTGGACTAATTCCTACTTTCCCCCCTAAACTAACAGGTCCATGAGTTGCAAAGAAATTATGGTTTGCAATATCTTTCGCATGTTGATGATCAAGTATAATTTCGATATTATTTTGAGCATCATAAGTAAATAAATCCTTGTAATTAGGATATAAGTCATATATTCCTAAATCCATTACAGCTTTAGCTGCATCCGAAGCTTTTTGCCAGCGACCGGCATATAACATAGCCCTTGCATCCAGAGCCAATGCAGCTCCTTTTGTAATGCGTCCTACATTTTCATTTGAATAGTTTAAGGGTAGGACATCTTTAATTTCAGTGAGCTCTGTATCAATAAAATCCCATATTTCTTGAGAATTTGTTCGAGTCACACTTTTAGCTTCTTTTGCACTTAACGTATTTGTAATTAATGGTACATCTCCAAAAAACATTACCAACCTTAAATAATGATATGCTCTTAAAAACCTTACCTCACCTTTATAACGGTTAAGCATATCATTTGTAACTAGGGGATCATTTTCCTGGACTTTATCAATATTTTTCAGAAAATAGTTTGCTGCACGAATGGCTTTATAACTTTCATCCCAGAGAGAAGAAAATATTGGTAAGCCTGCATCTTGATCTCCTCTTTCTATAGGAACTGTTGGCTGTCCGGGATCATTAGTCGTTGCAATATCACTTAACCTATCCCATTGAATTTCATCGTAATCAGGTAAATAGGCATACATAGCATTGACAGCATTAATTGCGTCTTGTTGTGATTTCCAAAAATTTGCACTATTCAATACATCTTTTGGGTAAGTATCTAAAAGATCTTTTTTACAACCTGAAAACATTAATAATACCATTACTAGAAGAAAATGATATTTTCTAATATATATATATTTCATTTTTTTAATTTTTTAAAGTCCTAAATTAACACCGAAGGTGAATGTCTTAACCGGAGGATAAAATGTGCCTCTACCACTGAATGCTTCGGCGTCTAATCCCCAATCATTGAGTTCAGAAAATGTCAACAAGTTTGTACCCCCAATAAAGAATCTCAACCTGTTTAAGGGTGTATGATTGATTATATTATCAGGCAAAGAGTATCCAAGTTGAAAGTTCTTCAATCGTAAGTAGGCTCCATTTATCAGCCACCAATCTGAAGGTCTCGTGTTTTTATTAGCTTGTTTTTGAGGTCTTGGAAATCTGGCATCAGTATTTTCTGGTGTCCAATAATCCCCTGCTAAATCCACAGTAAAACCTTCCCAGGATCCCCCTTCGACAAGAGCACCATAAAGCATTAGCTCCTTATCACCAACGCCCTGTAATTGCATATTGAAATCAAAATTTTTCCACGCCATATTTAAACTTGCACCAAAAGTTAGTCGAGGTATAGTAGATCCTAAAATTGTCCTATCATCCTGAGTAATTTTTTCATCGGGAACACCATCCGGTCCGCTTCGATCTACATATTTTATATCGCCGACAGTCGCGTCATTAGAAAAAGTGGGGTATTCGTTATCTAGATCCTCCTGGGTCAAAAACCCATCAGTTTTCCATCCATACAGTGCATCAATAGGCCCCCCTTCTTGTCTGATAAACATATGCGCAATTCCAGAATAATAAGGGCCAGTACCAGCGAGATTAAGTATTTTATTTTTGACATCCGAAATATTTGCAGTGATACTATATTTAAATTCATGGTCAAAGTTTCTATAATTTAATTTCGCTTCCCAACCTTTATTTTCAACCGATCCTGCATTTGTGGCAGATGGATTTAAACCTACAACTGCTGGTATAGGTAAATTAAGTAGGATGTCATTAGTAGTCTTTGTAAACCAATCAAAACTAGTATTTATCTTGTTGTGTAAAAAACTTAGATCAAAACCTATATCGGTTTCCTCGGTGGTTTCCCAAGTTAGGTCCTTACTAGCAAGGTCCACTTGGCGGGCACCCATCACGGGATTTTCATTAAAGACATAATAATTAGCTAAATTAATTTTCTCATAATATTCATATAGACCAACATTTTGATTACCGGTTCGACCCCAAGAACCACGGATTTTAAATTCATTAACGACTGGTTTAATTGGATTCCAAAAAGCTTCCTCTGAGATTCGCCATGCCGCGGCTAATGATGGAAAAAATGTATACCTATTGCCTTTCGGAAATCGTGAGGAACCATCATATCTCATGTTAAATTCCACAATGTACTTATCGTTATACGTATAATTTAGCCTCCCAAAAAAGGATCTTAATCCCCAGTCGCTATAAGAACTATTGAGATCTCTTCTTAAGGGATCTCCTAAATTAAGATCTCTTAACTCGTTATTATAAAAATCGTAACCGGTGGCTTGGATTTTGTTATGAGTATAACTTATTTCAGAGTATCCCAGTAATAAATTGAATTCGTTAAAACCAAATGTTGGAGAATAATTTATAGTGTTATTCCAAGTGGTTTGTAAGGCTTCACTTCTTACCTCGTATAATTCGTTTACACTATTACTTTTTAGAATATTATCCTTATTAAAGTAATCGCGAATTTCAAAAGTAGGGACATTATCCGACCTAGAATCTTTTTCCAAATTCACGGCATATTGGGAAGTAGCCTTTAGGTTATCCATTATATACCATTCGCCCTTAAAATTTACTACTGCGTTATAATTTATATTATCAGAATTTCCAACTATATCTGGATTTGATTCGGCTAATGGATTATTTTTTTGTTTACTTAATCCATAAGTACCATCGGGAAAAATTGGAACAGTAAGTTGAGAGCCATGAGTTAAATGTCCATATACTCCCTGAGGATTTATAAAAGTGTATCTATCTCCTTTGAAAAGGCTCAGATCTGCACTAAGATTTAAGTCTTTAAATACTTTCAAGTCATTATTTAATCTAACTCTATATTCATTATAATCTTGATTCGGGAAAATACCGTCTTGTTGAAAGTAATTGGTCATTAAATTGGACCTCAAATTTTCATTTCCTCCTGATATTGATAAAGAGTGTCTTTGCATTGGTGCATTATCTCTAATAACACGATCATACCAAACATTAGGTTCAGGATAATGAAGCCTGTCATCGCCACTTACATAGTGCTGAATTTCTTCTTCGCTATAGAGTGGTTGGCTACCTCTATTTTCATATGCAGTATTTTCGAGTCTTAAATACGCTTCGGTATCCAAATGCTCTGGCTCTATCGTAATATTTTGAAGTTCATAAGATGCATTATAGGTAATTTTTATCTTTCCTTTCTCACCTCTCTTCGTGGTAATCAAAATAACACCGTTAGCTCCTCTAGAACCATAAATAGCAGTAGAGGCGGCATCTTTTAAAATTGAAATAGATTCAATATTATTAGGATCAACATCATCAATATTGCGCTCTATTCCATCTACTATAACTAATGGATTTGTATTCCCTAGAGTGGTTACCCCTCGTATTAAAAGGTGAAGATCTGGATTTCCAGGAGCACCTCCGTTATCAATTACCGTTAAACCAGGAGCCAGTCCTTGCAAATTTGCACCTAGACTTTTTGAAGGTCTTTCAACCAGCTCATCTTTAGAAATTGTAGATACAGCACTTGTCATTGATACTTTTTTTTGCGTACCGTATCCTACAAGTACTACTTCATCTAAAGCAGAAGTATTTTCACTTAAAACGACATCGATTTCGGACTGCCCATTGAATGGAATTTCTTTGGTCTTATATCCCATAAAAGAAATGATAAGGATAGCATCTTCTTGCGTAATTTTTAATTTGTAATGTCCATCAAAATCTGATTGGGTTCCATTGTTGGTTCCCTTTTCCATAATAGTGGCTCCGGGTAGCGGAATACCATTTCCGTCCACAACAGTACCAGAGACTTCTACTTGCTGGATCGAAGAATGATTCTTTAATGAACTCGGTTTCTTGGAAAAGATAATTATTTGCCTATCATCAACTTTATAATTCAAATTTTTTCCAGAAAAGACAGTATCTAGAATTTCTTCTACACTTACATTTTTTTTCTTCAATGTAATCCTAGCATCTTTTGGAATTACTTTATCCTTATAGAAAAAAATGAAATTGCTTTTTTTTTGAATTTCTTTGAAGAGTTGTTCAAAACTTACCCCTTCTACATTTATATTAATAGTATTTTGTGAGTAGATGTTTTCGGCATGTAGAGTGGTTAAACCAATTATAAGAAATAATAGAAAAGATCTCATAATAATTAAGCTGAAATGCCGAAAAGAAACGCGATTCTCTGAGCATTGAATCGAAAAATTCATACTTTTGATTTTTAGTTAGTTTATAATAGCTAATTGATTGGGCCATTTTGGTGTTGGCGCACGGGTGGCCCTTTTTAATGTTTCAAATTTTAATCATGTTATCATATATATCAAAATTTAAGATTGAAGAATTTCTATGGTATTATTTTTCCGGACATAATGAATGTTGGTCGTGTTACTGATTGTTTTCAAGACGCTGTCAACATCATCCTTTAAATCCAGCTGCCCTGAAAAAGTTTCTTCTTTCAATGACTTATCCAATAATTTTATATCTACGTTATAATAACGGGATAGCTTATTTATAATAACTATCAGGCTACTACTTTTGAAACTTAAAAACCCTTCTCTCCATGAAAAATAATCATCTGGATTAACAAATTTCGAACTAAGAGAGTCTACAGAGGAATTATATTCTGCCATTTGACCTGGTTTTAAATGTATGGATTTCTCATTTTTGTATTTTATAAAAACACTTCCCTGTTTTAGCACAGTGCTATTGGGCTCATCTGGATAGGTTGAAACATTGAAAATAGTGCCTAGAACTTCAATTTTCTGATTATCTGAAATCACTTGGAAAGGCATATTTTTATTATGTGTTACATTAAAAATGGCTTCCCCGCTCAAATATACTTGTCTCTTCTTACCCTGAAATACGACCGGATATATTAGTTTAGATCCAGAATTTACCCAAACCCGAGTACCATCAGCTAATCTTAATTCAGCTCTTTTTCCAAAGGGAACAAGTAAGGTATTATATATCGGCTTACTCTTTTCTTTGATAACTTGTTTAATCTTTCTATGGTTGCCAACGCTGATTTTACCGGAGGCAGAATAAACAATGTTTGTATCCTCATCATGTAATTTAATTTCTGCATCCCCGAGGACAATTCTTACATTTTGATCCGTATTAGGAACAATTTGATCAGAATTGTTTGCAAATTTTTCGATAGAAATAGATTGATCTTGATTTATTTTCTGAAAAAAGGCTGTGGCCAATAGACCAATTAAACACGCGGCGGCACTATAATACAAGTACTTGCGCAACATTCTTCTCTTTCTTTTTTCTGAAATGATTTTAGCAGAATTAAGAATTCGGGACCTTAAGTTTCTTTTCTCTAAATCTGATAATGTATTTCTTGAGTTTTTATCCATTGAGAAATTCATTTAACTGCTCTCTAACTATAAGAGTAGCATCAAATGAATTTATAGACAAACTTTTTTTATTTTTTTATAAAAAGAGGAGACTGGCTTTTTTTCGAAGCTCTTTGATAGATCGATATACTACAGTTCTGGCAGAAGAAATGGTAATATTTAAATCTTTTGAAATTTCTTTATAAGATTTATTTTGATTGAATTTTAAATCCAGCACTTCCCTTTGGTGGTGCGTCAAGGAATCATAAATAGAATTAAATTCTTTTTTCAAATTTAGTGATTCTTCAAACTCAATTATTTTACTTTCTGTTGACTCAAAATAATTTTTGTTCTTTTCTAATTTTTTGTCCAATTCTAATTTTTCCATTGGAATAAAGTGTAATTTAGAAGTCTTCAGGAGCGTTCTTTTGAAGGAAATCAAAAGGTATGATTTAATATTATCAGGGCTTATCAGATTAGGATGATATTTAAATATGCTTATAAAAAGCTCGTGTATTGCATCTTCTACCACTTCCTTCGAAAAACCCAACGAAACTCCGAACTTGAAAAGGTCTTCAACATATTTATCATAAAAATAGCCCAAAGCTCTTGTAGATCCTTTTTGTAACTTTTTCCAGGCTTTCTCTTCTTCATTGAAGGAGTTATTAGTTGCAGTTCTTAACATATAGTTGAAAATTCTATATTTTTAAGTTGATAATATCTCAGTGTAATTGAAAGCTGGTTTTAATAGAATGATAAAAAGTGAAATTATTACTTGAAGACTTAAGTCAAAGATAAATATTTTTTAACATTAAAATAACAATATTATATTTTTAACAATTTTTGAGAAAAAAACTTATTAGTGGGCTGTAAATTAATCCATCACTCGGAAATGAAATTTTCAGTAGAAGCACTTCGGTGAAGTAAGAATAGTGAATTCCATTTTCAGATACATGAAAAAAATCAATATTTGAGAAAAATTTGAATTATTTAAAATACATTATATTACGTAACTTCGAGGATATTTATTATTAAATAAACACGTTACGTAAAATATAAACTGGGATAATAAGGTTTAATGTAGTTGAGAATGAATACAATAGAAAGACATAAAAAAATAATTGATAAAATCAATCAAGATGGACAAGTAAAAAGTCAGGCGCTTTGTGATGAACTGGATGTATCCTCCGTTACAATTCGAAAGGATCTAAAATTTTTGGAGGAAAAAGGGTTGGTTTATAGAATGCATGGGGGTGCTACACTTAACAATCCCTATGCTACTGATCTTCATGTACATGAAAAGGAAAAAATAAATCTATCGGAAAAAATGAGGATTGGAAGCATTGCAGCAAAAATGGTGACTGCTAATGATTCAATTTTAATAGCCTCAGGCACAACCGTCTTAGCATTAGCAAAAAGCATTAAGCCCCAGGAAAATCTTACTGTAATTACAAGTGCATTGAATGTCGCTTTGGAACTTAATAAGCATTTGCAAATAGAAGTCATTCAATTAGGCGGTATACTAAGAAAAAGTTCATCATCGGTCACAGGGATGTATGCTGAGGGTAATTTGAAAGATTTTTCTTGCACTAAGTTGTTTTTAGGAGTTGACGGGATTGATTTAGATTTTGGTTTAACAACAGCTAACGTGATGGAGGCAAAATTGAATAGGGAAATGATTAAAGTCTCACAAAAAACCATCGTTTTAGCCGACTCGTCAAAATTTGGAAAAAGAGGTTTTGGGCGAATTTGTGGTTTTGATAGTATTGATGAAGTTATCACTGATGAAAATATTTCAAAATTCACTAAAAGTGGTCTGGAGGAACATGGTATAAAAGTTACAATAGTTTAATCACCAAGGTATAGAAATGTTAAAGCCGCAATAGTAGCACCAATCAAAGGTGCGATTACTGGAATCCATGAGTAACTCCAATCACTTTTACCTTTGTCCTTCTGGGGTATAAGTGAATATATAATTCTAGGGCCTAAATCTCTGGCAGGATTAATAGCATAGCCGGTTGTACCTCCTAAAGCTAAACCGATAGCCCAGACCAAGAACGTCACCGGAATGGCCCCAAGGGATCCCATTCCAATAGGGGTTTTAGCTTCTCCTCCCATAACGGGATTCGTTACATAGAAAATTACGAAAATGAGAGTAAAAGTACCTATAATTTCACTTATTATATTGGAAGTAGTATTTTTAATGGCAGGAGTTGTGCAAAAAGCCGCTCTTTTAAGCAGGGGGTCTTCTGTTCTGTCAAAATGATCTTTATACATCAGCCAAACCAGAAAACTTCCTGCCATGGCTCCCAACATTTGAGCTAAAATAAATTTTGGTACCAGAGCCCAAGAAAATTTTCCGGCTATTGCCAGACCAATGGTTACAGCAGGATTTATGTGGGCGCCGCTGTAGGGGGCGGCTATTACGACGCCTGTAAACACAGCGAAGGCCCAGCCAGTCGTAATGACGATCCACCCACTATTAAATCCCTTGGTGTCTTTTAATACCACGTTGGCAACTACACCATTACCAATTAGCATTAGGAATAGTGTCCCAACGAACTCTGCAACAAACTGTGACATATTAGATTATTTTGATGACCATGAATTGGAAGCTTTAACTGCTCTTTTCCATCCTTTGATTAGTTCTTCTGAATTGATCTTCTCAGGGCAATAAGTTGTACTTTCTTTCCATTTATTTTCGATTTCGGAGATATCTTTCCAATAACCGATTCCCAAACCAGCAAGATACGCTGCTCCGAGTGCTGTGATCTCTGAGGTATGCGATCGCAAAATCTTGGTATCCAAAATATCAGATTGAAATTGCATCAACAAATTGTTCTCAGTGGCACCCCCATCAACGCGTAATTCTCTGATTGTTAATTTTGAATCTGCTTCCATAGCCTTTAATACATCGTAGGTTTGATAAGCTATGCTTTCTAAAGCTGCCCGGGCTATATGGTTTTTTGATACTCCCCTTGTCAAGCCCGTAATAGTTCCTCTAGCATGTTGATTCCAGTATGGGGCTCCTAAACCAGTAAAAGCTGGAACAAAATAAACATCATTAGTATCCTCAACTTTTTCTGCTAAAGATTCAATTTCACTTGCAGAAGAGATCAACTGTAGCCCGTCTCTTAACCATTGAACTACTGCTCCTGCAATAAATATACTGCCTTCTAAAGCGAAAGTCACTTTTCCTTTGATCTTCCACGCAATAGTAGTGATTAGTCTATTTTCAGATACAATAGGTTCTTCTCCGATATTCATTAACATGAAGCACCCCGTACCATAGGTATTTTTAACCATTCCAGGTTTTAAACACATTTGTCCAAATAAGGCCGCATGTTGGTCACCTGCAATTCCCGTAATGGGTATTTTTTTCGAAAAAATGGCTCCAGAGGTAATCGCAAGTTTACCACTTGACTCTACCACGGTTGGCAGCATAGATTCCGGAATATCAAAAAATTCTAGAAGTTCTTTGTCCCAATCAAGCTCTTTGATGTTAAACAACATAGACCGCGACGCATTTGTAATGTCGGTGATATGGCTTTCTCCCCCGGTTAAATTCCATACTAACCAAGAATCAATAGTACCCAGAATCAGATCACCATTCTCTGCTTTTTCTTTTGCTCCTTCCACATTGTCGAGTATCCATTTTACTTTTGTTGCCACAAAATAGGAATCTATCACAAGGCCTGTTTTTGCTCTAATCATTTCCTCGTGTCCTTGACTCCGCAAGGTGTCACAATAGTCCGAGGTTCGTCTGTCCTGCCATACGATCGCATTATAAACCGGTTCTCCAGTATTTTTATCCCATACTACCGTTGTTTCTCGCTGGTTAGTGATCCCTATAGCCTCAATATCATCAGACTTCAGTTTGCTTTTTGAAACCGCCTCGGCAGCTACCCCGATTTGAGTGGACCAGATTTCATTGGGATCATGTTCTACCCAGCCCGGTTTTGGAAATATCTGTTTGAATTCTCGTTGTGTTGTTGAAATAGCTGTTCCTTCCTGATCGAAGATAATCGCCCTTGAACTGGTAGTTCCTTGATCAAATGCAAGTATAAATTTAGGCATGTTTATTTAGCTTAGAGGTTGTTTTCTTTTTTTTAATGGTTCAATCTTCAATGGTTTTGCGAAAAAGTTTAGTGCAATATCTCCAAATCTTCTCAATTGATCATTTTCCCATTTTTCATCTTTCCCCAATTCGGAGCTGAGAATTTTTACAATTAATGGAGCTGTTTCAAGGGCAGCCTGAGCATTTAAAAAAAGCATACGGAGTCTTCTTGCCAGAATATCATCAATTGTCCTTGCCATTTCAAATCTTATAAACCAGACCACTTCTGCAATAATATGAGGAAAATCTGGATGTAGTTGCTCCTGAAATTTACTATTTTCTTGGGACAACCTTCTTATTACTTCAGCATCGCTGCCATATTCGGATAAATGATCCTCTAATGACTTTTCCTGTGTATATCCGTGTATTTTTAAATTTTCGGTTTTACAAGGAATATTCTTGAGTTTACCAACCTTAATCGCTTCATCTACTGTGTCTTCTGCCATTTTTCTATAAGTCGTCCACTTTCCTCCAGTGATAGTAATCAGTTTGGACTCATCGGTTATCAATTTATGATCCCTTGAGATTTCTTTTGTGCCTTTTTCTTTGTCCTGAGGAACTACCAAAGGCCTTAGACCGGCAAAAACACTCAAAACATCGTCAATAGTAGGTTTTTTTATAAGATAATTTTGAAGTGTTTTAAGTATAAATTGAATTTCTTCATCAAGTGCTTTTGGATGCGTTTCAGGCTTACTCATAGGAGTGTCGGTGGTGCCTACAAGCAGATAATCTTTCCAGGGGACAACAAAAAGGACACGGCCATCTGAGGTTTTCGGTATCATTAAGGCTTCTTCACTTTCTAAAAATTCTCTTTTTAATACAAGATGAATTCCTTGACTTACTTTTATAATCGGTTTAGCAGCCTTATGACCAAGTGATAAAATACTGTCTGCGAAAACCCCTGTTGCATTAATTACTGTTTTCGATTGAAGTGTGTAAATCTTTTCGGTTTCGAGGTCTTTGGCTACAACGCCGCTAATCTTTTCGTTTTTCTTTTCTAGGTTGGTGACCTTGAAATAATTCAAGAGAGTCGCGCCGTTTTCCGCACTGGTCTGGGCAATATTAAGGGCGAGCCTTGCGTCATCGAATTGGCCATCGTAATAAATCACTCCCCCGTTAAGGTTCTTTAAATCAAGATTATTAAATAATCGCTTTATTTTACCAGTAGTTATAAGTTCTGTTTTCCCAATTCTAAAATGATGAGCCATCCAGTCATAAATTTTCAGCCCAACTCCATAATAGAATTTTTCCCACCATTTGTAACTGGGAATTATGAAGGGTAGCATATGGACTAAATGGGGAGCATTCTGCAGCATTAATCCCCGTTCTTTAAGAGCCTCTTTTACCAAGCTAAGATTTCCCTGAGCAAGGTATCGTACACCTCCATGTGCCAGCTTTGTACTTCGGCTAGAGGTTCCACTAGCAAAATCATTCCTCTCTAATAGAAGAGTTTTTAAACCTCTGCTACTGGCATCGAGCGCAACCCCTAAACCTGTAGCTCCTCCTCCGATGATTATTAAATCCCAAATTTGGTCTTTATCCTCAATTCTTTTTAAGAAAATATTACGATCCAAGTTTCGTTCTGCTTTGAATTATTAATAATGATTATATTTTTGTCAAAATTACAATTAAGAATAACAAAACAAAACAAAACAAAACTTTTTTTAAGTTTTATTTGTTTCTTTATTTTATTATTGGTTACATTTGAAACGTTAAGTTATTGTGAACTATCCTTTAGGAGTGGTAATACGATATCGTTATAGTTTAAATATTGAATTGAGAAATTTCGCCCAATTAATCTAATGGTGCAGATTAAATAACATAAAATATTCAATGGAGATGTTATAAAGTGAAATATTTGCTTCTACTGATTAGCATTATTAATTATCTAACAAACCAACTATTATGAAACAATTTTTACCTAAAACTCTTTTTCTATTATTATGCTTAATGACTTGGAGTTCTTGGGCTCAGCAGCGAAAAATTACGGGTACTGTCTCGGATAGCGCTGGCATGCCCCTGCCTGGAGTCACTATCCAAGTTAAAGGAACTTCCATTGGCACCGTCACTGATTTCGATGGGAATTTCAGCCTTTCTGTACCGGATAAAACTGATTCTTCTTTAATTTTTTCTTTCATAGGTTTCAAAAAGAAAGAAATTAAAATCGATTCGAAATCATCATTTGCTGTTCAGATGATTGAAGACTCGCAAAGTTTGGATGAAGTAGTAGTGATTGGTTATGGTACCCAAAAAGAAGCGAACCTTGTGAATTCTGTAAGTACAGCAGATGTTGGCGATATTGCCGCACGCCCCTCGGCCGATTTGGCAAGTTCCCTGCAGGGGCTTGTCCCAGGTCTAAATATCAGATCAGCTTCTGGTGGAGACCCCTCAGCAACACCAGATATAAATATTCGTGGTTTTAACTCCATAAATGGAGGCTCACCACTTGTTCTGGTTGATGGTATCGAAGAAGATATAGCAAATGTAAATCCAAATGACATTGAAAGTGTGAGCGTTTTAAAAGATGCAGGAGCTGCAGCCATTTATGGCGCTCGCGGTTCTTTTGGGGTTGTGCTAATCACCACTAAATCCGGTAAAAAAGGAACCTTCAATGTGGAATATTCTAATAATATTGGCTTTACAGAAAATACTGCTCGTACAGATTTTTTGACTAATCCGTATACTTATGCAAAATGGGTTGATGAAGCAATTGGCTCTTATCATAGCGGTTATTATATAGGTTATGATGACGAGGATTATGAGATTGCCAGAAAGGTTGGCAACGGTGAGATTGAACCATATTACGAACAACAACCAGATGGGACTTACAAGTTTTATGGAATGACCGATTTTTACGATATCCTTTTTAAGAAGAGACGCCAGCACGTGATGCATAATATATCCATCTCTGGAGGTTCCGATAAAATAACAGGAGCGGTTTCGGGAAGGATATACGAAAGAGAAAAAATCCAGAATATTCAGGATGCAGAAATGAAAAGGTATAATCTTCAGGTCAACCTTACTGCTACACCGTACAAATGGTTAAAACTGAGTGCAATTAGCAGGTTGAGCAATAGATTTGATGAACAATATGCTGGAACTAAAAATGGTTGGGGAGACGAATTTGGAGTAAGTAAGTGGCGGGATCTATTTCCTAATCACCCGGCCTTTGTAGATGGCTATGGCGTAAGTGTAGGCAGAACCAGAAATGGCTATGTTGGACGTTTGGGAGCTCTGAAGGAAGGAGCAGCTCATCGCCAGTGGCAATATGAAAAAAACACAAATACTTTAAAAGCTGAAATACGTCCGATAGACCAATTGGTTTTAAACATGGACTACAGTTACAGTGTTGACAGAACTGATCGCACATTTTGGTATAAGCCATTTAGTTATTTATCTGGTGAGAAGCTCGAGTTGATAGAAAATGCAGGTCTTAATCGCCTGGGAGAGTATCGTTGGAAGGATTACTATAAAGTTTTAAATATCTACGGTACTTATGATCAAGATATAGGAGACAAACATCACTTTAAAATAATGGGTGGTTTCAACCAGGAAGTGTTTGATCAAGACCGGGTAGGACTTAACATTGAAAATCTACTTACCAGAGACAAGGCAAATATTACTTTTGGTACAGAAATGCTCGATATGGAAGGCTCTACTTTAGAATGGGCCATTCAAGGCTATTTCGGTCGATTCAACTACGACTATGACGGGAAATATTTATTAGAAGTCAATGCACGTTATGACGCTTCTTCGCGCTTTCCCGAGGGGAGTCGCTGGGGGTTATTCCCATCAGTAGGGGCTGGTTGGAGAGTTGATAAAGAAGAGTTCTGGAAACCTCTTGAAAATGTCATATCTTCATTGAAGTTCAAAGCATCCTATGGTAAATTAGGTAATCAGAATGTTGGCGTAAATACCTTCAGAGAATTGATAGGAATGGGTAAAACCTCCTGGCTGTTTAATGGTGAACAGGCCAATTATGCCCGAGTACCCTCACCACTACCCGCAAATATCGGCTGGGAAAAAATAACCTCTTCCAATTTAGGTGTCGACCTAGGCTTCTTTAAAAACAAATTGAAAACCTCATTTGAGGTCTACCAGCGTACTACACGTGACATGTATCTGCCAGGTCAGCCGCTGCCCGCTGTTTTTGGAGCATCAGAACCGCGTAGAAACTACGCCTCTATGAGAAACAAAGGCTTCGAATTAACCCTTGGTTACAACAACAGTTTTGAGGTTTTAAACTCACCTCTTTCTATAAGTCTCCAGGCCAATGTGTCCAACAATAAAGGAGTTATAACCAAATTTGATAACCCTAATGGTTTGATGAGCACCTTCTGGGAAGGCCAGCGAATTGGTGAAATATGGGGCTATCATATCGATGGGCAATTTCAATCCGATGAAGAGGCCGCTGCATTTCAACAGCAATACGGCAAGGATAACCTGGTTAGGGTCTATAGAGGAATCCTTCAGTATGGTTCAAATTCAGATTGGAATTATTTGAAAGGTGGTGACCTGAAATATGTGGATGTGAACGGAGATGGTCAAATTGACAACGGTAAGAATACCTTAGAGGATCATGGAGACCTGGTTCCAATTGGAAATGCAATGCCTCAATTTCCTTTCGGGTTCAACTTTAATATAGATTGGAAGAATTTTGACCTGATGCTTATTGGGCAAGGAGTTGCTAAACAGGATTGGTATCCTAACGGCCCCTTGTACTGGGCAACTTTCCACAGGCCATATGTTTCCTTTATTAGAAAGGATCTTCTGGATAAAGTTTGGGATCCTGAGCATCCAAATGATCCTAACAGGATCTTTCCGCAAAGACAAAGAGCTTATAATGCCTTAAGCTCCGGCCGTATGTCCTATAATACAAATGATCACTTCTTGACGAATATCGGTTATTTAAGAGTGAAAAATTTAACTCTGGGATACACCCTTCCGCAAAAACTGACTCAAAAAGTAAACATTAAAAGGTTCAGAATATTCCTTAGTGGAGAAAACATCTTTACCTGGAGTTTTGGCGGGTTAACCAAGTACCTTGACCCCGAGGAAGTGGGCTCGCATGTAAGTTACTCAAACCCGAATGGGGTTAGTGAAAGGTCTGCCACCGATACTCAGTTATATCCAATGGGTAAAACTTATTCGGCAGGTGTACAAATTAGCCTATAACTTTATTCAATCTTGAAGAAGATTTCTAAAATATTTTAAACAAAGTAAAAAATGAAAACAACTAGTGCAATAAGCAAGGTTACGCAATTAGCAGCGATTATAATGTTTTCCTTAATAATTACAAGTTGCGAGAAGGATATTCTCGACCAGCCACCTGGAGATGCTATTACCGCAGATGAGTTTTTCAATACTCCGGAGGACTTGAAAGCTTATACCAACGACCTCTATCAGGTGCTTCACACTACTTCGGTATATACAGAAGATGTTGATACAGATAACATTTTAGGAGTAAGTGCCGGTGATAGGCTTAAAGGAGATCGCATTGTACCCACCGAAAGTGGTAGTGGCGGTTGGTCCTGGGGAGATCTGCGAAAAATCAATTATTTTCTTGAAAATTATGATCGTGTAGAAGACCCGGAAGCTACAGCTAAATACTCCGGGATTGCCAGATTTTTTAGAGCTTATTTCTATTTTGATAAGGTGAAGCGATTTGGTGATGTGCCATGGTACAGCAAGGTTTTGGAGCAAGGTGATGAAGATTTGTATAAGGCCAGAGATCCAAGAGAAGTAGTAATGGATTCCGTCCTTGCCGATATCAATTATTCTGTTGAGAATATACCAGCAGAAAAGCAATTGAATAGAATCACAAAATATACAGCTCTCATTTTAAAAGCCCGAATTTGCCTTTTTGAAGGTACTTTCAGAAAGTACCACGGTTTGGATGGCGCTGAGAAATTTTTAAATGAGGCGGTCTCCGCTTCAAAAGCCTTAATGGATTCCGGGGCGTATACTTTATATACCTCTGGAGGTGAAGATTCAGCTTATTTAGATTTGTTTGCACGTACAAATCAGGATATGACAGAGACTATTTTAGCAGCCGATTATGAATTCGGTAAAAGAACGCACGATTTGGCCTATAGAATGACTGCACCTACCTTAGGGAAATGGGGCCTTTCTAAAAATCTTGTCAATAGTTATTTGATGAAGGATGGAACCCCTTTTACAGATCAGCCCGATTATGATACCATGGAATTTTATGAAGAAATGCAAAATCGCGATCCAAGATTAACCCAAACCACAGCCGGCCCCCATTTCAAAACTTATGGTTCGGATGTGGAAGAACCAGTAGACCTGGATATAACCAGTACCGGCTATCGGGTTATTAAGGCCTTACCCCCAAAAGGGCCACAATGGGGCTCCGGAGGATCCTACAACGATATCATTATCTTCCGTTACGCCGAGGCTCTTCTTGTTTATGCCGAGGCAAAAGCTGAATTAGGCACAATCACTCAGGAAGACCTTGATTTGTCCATCAACAAATTACGTGATCGGGTAGGTATGCCGCATTTAAATTTAGATGAGGCTAATTCAAATCCCGATCCTTATCAGGATGCTTTATACCATAATGTTGAACAGGGTCCCAATAAGGGAGTGATTCTGGAAATACGCCGTGAAAGAAGAATTGAAATGGTAAATGAAGGACTAAGATGGGACGATTTAATGAGGTGGAAAGAAGGAAAGGTAGTTGAAAAACCAATATTGGGATTGTATTTCTCAGGCCTAGGAGCTTATGACTTCGACAATGATGGAGATCCAGACGTGTATGTATATGAAGGAGATGATTCTGGCATTCCGGAGAGCGTGACTTCCACGATAGATGTCAGCAGTCGCCCTCTTACCAATGGCACTTCTGGGAATCTAATACCATTTACTGGTGGAACCTTTGTAGAGCCTAAAGATTACTATTATCCAATTCCAATCGAGGATTTGGAACTTAATGAGAACCTGGAACAAAATCCGGGCTGGTAATAAAAATATTGATGATGATTAGAACAGGAATTAGCCTTTTCTGCAAACTTTTTATTGTTTCATTATTTATTCTGGGAGTTTCCTTTACAGGAAATTCCCAGACTTTTGTTAGAGGTAGTGTTTATCTCGATAAAAATCAAAACGGTAAAAAAGATAGTTCAGAGAAAGGCATACCAAAAGTTGCAGTTTCCAACGGAAATCAGGTTGTAGAAACAGATAAATCTGGAAATTATGAATTATCGCTTTCCGGAAACGCCATCATTTTTGTAATAAAACCTACAGGTTACAGGATTACAAAAGGAAAAAATGCAACATCAAAATTTTATTATATCTATAAACCAGAAGGTTCTCCAGATGCTAAATACGAGGGAGTACCACCTACTGGCAAACTTCCTGGAAAAATAAATTTTGGATTGGTTCCGCAGAAAGAAAAGGAAAATTATACTGCACTTATTTTTGGGGATCCGCAACCCAGAAATTTGGAAGAACTCCATTATTTTGAAGAAAGTGTTATAAAGGACATTAGTAAAGATAAAGATTTAGCCTTCGGAATAAGTCTGGGAGACCTGGTGTGGAATGACCTTGAATTGTTCGAACCCTATAAAAAATCTATTTCAAAACTAAATATTCCCTGGTATAATGTAATGGGGAATCATGATATGAATCTTGACGCACCAAAGGATGAACTTTCTGACGAAACTTTTGAAGCACATTTTGGACCTTCAACCTATTCTTACAATTATGCCAAAACCCATGTCTTGATCCTGGATGATATTCTTTTTCCAGATCCCCGGGATTCAAAAGGATATTGGGGAGGCTTTACTAAAAAACAGATGAAATTCATTGAGAATGATTTAAAACTGGTGCCTAAAGATTATTTAATAGTGCTTAATTTTCATATCCCTATTAGCGAACCAGACGGGGATTCATTTAGAGATAAAGATCGCGAAAAGTTATTTGAATTGCTCAAAGATTTTCCTCACACCTTATCTATTTCCGCTCACACCCATATTCAGCGGCAGGATTTTTTCGATGCCGATAATGGCTGGAAAGGTAAAGGCGTACATCATCATTTTAATGCCGGAACAACCTGTGGAGACTGGAATTCAGGAAAATTCATTGACGGGGTACCTAAAGCTCAAATGAGAGACGGTACTCCTCGTGGCTACGCATTTCTGAATGTGCAAGGCAATGATTATTCAATAACTTATAAGGTAGCAGGAAAATCGGAAAATTATCAAATTCGTTTGTTTGTACCCAAAGTGATGAAGCAGGGAGTATATTCAAAAGCCGGTGTTTATGCTAATTTTTTCATGGGTTCAAAGAACGATGAGGTCCTGTACCGAGTTGATGATAGCGAATGGAAAAAAATGTATTATGTAGAAGATCATGACCCTAACTATGCCAATATGGTTTACGATTGGGACCTTTCAGATACCCTAATAAAAGGAAGAAGACCTTCAAATCCCATCGATAGTAAACATTTATGGCATGTCAAGTTACCCACGAAAATAAAGACCGGCACCCATGAAGTAGAAGTAAGAGCTACTGATATGTTTGGAAATGTTTATACCGCAAAAGGAAGCTTCAGGCTGGAATAGCCCCTTGTTTAAAAAATGAAGGAAGTAATTTCCACTTTATATTTCTAAATAATTTTCTGGAAAGAGAAAATTTAATTTTGAGATGGCTTCCAGAGGTCTGATCTTTTGATCAAAGTAAATTTACCCCATAATTAAGAAAAATATCAAATATCTAAAAATGAAAAAACTTGTATTTCT
>CAVUJP010000015.1:0-353665 GCA_963741865.1 uncultured Flavobacteriaceae bacterium | reverse complement strand
GCGATTCTGGAACCATGTTTTCGAATTCTTCAATATCGATTCCGCCATAATTGCCGCTGCTCATGAGTAGCAATACCGAATTAAAAAGATCGATATTTTGCAATTCAGCTTTCAGATCTTCACTGTTCGTAAAAACTTTCAGGTTTTTGTGGTTGAAAGATTGTAAAATATAGTCCTTACCGATAGGTTTCAGCTTTTTTATTTCAATGGCTTCCGGAGAGTAAAAAACCAGACCTTCATCGGCCTTATCCAGGCTTCCCTGATACTCCTTTAAAAATTCCGAATTAAGGCTGCTGTAGGTATGCAACTCCATACAGGCCACGACTTTCCTTTTTGGGTATTGTTCTTTAACAGCCGCGGTAGTGGCCGCTACTTTTGAAGGACTATGGGCGAAATCTTTAAAAATGACTGAAGAAGCATTTTCTGCCAGCTTTTCCAATCTTTTGGCGGCGCCTTTAAAGGTGGCGATGGCTTCATAAAAATCATCTTCATCAATTCCCATATGCTGACAAATCCACTTTGCCCCTGCCAGATTATTGAGATTATGTTTCCCGAAAATTTCCAGAGGCAGATCGCCTTCCGGGGTCTCCAGAATGGTTTGATCATCAGCGGTATAATATTCAGGAGTATGATAGGGATGTTTTCGGATAGGATTTTGGGTTGATTCGGCAATTTCTTTCACCTCTTCATCTTCTTCATTATAAACAAGAATTCCTCCATTCACGATAGAATCTACAAAAATCCGAAACTGCTCCACGTAATTGTCATAAGAGGGAAATACGTTGATATGATCCCAGGCAATTCCGCTTAAAAGAGCAATATTGGGTTTATAAAGATGAAATTTCGGACGTCGATCCACAGCAGAAGACAAATATTCATCCCCTTCAATAACGATAAAGTCATTTTCCCTGGTTAGATGCACGGGGTTATCAAGACCTGCCAGTGCGGCACCCACCATATAATCTACTTCCTTTTCGTGATACTTCATCACATGAAGAATCATCGCAGTGATAGTGGTTTTACCATGGGATCCACCAATGACCACCCGGGTTTTGTCTTTTGACTGCTCGAAGAGGAATTCTGGATAAGAAAATATTTTTATACCCAATTTCCTGGCCTTCTGCAATTCGGGATTATCTTCCCGTGCATGCATCCCGAGAATAACAGCATCAAGTTCTTCGGAAATATTCTCCTCAAACCAGCCCATTTTTTCCGGCAGGATATCATAAGATTTCAACCTTGAATAAGAAGGTTCAAAAATGGCATCGTCACTTCCCGATATTTGGTAATCTTTCTCCTTTAGAGCAATGGCCAAACTGTGCATGGCACTTCCGCCAATAGCTATAAAATGAATTCGCATTAGAAAAATTTTGAGCAAAGATAAGTTTTGCAAAGAGGATTTAACAGCTTACATGCGCTGGATTTTCTGTTTTTCCTGAATAGCTTTATCAAAAGCCGGATCTATTTCCAGGGATTTTTCGATCATTCCCAGGGCTTCCGATTTTTTATTCTGGTTTTTCCGAATTTGAGCAAGCCGAAGGTAAGCCCACGCGGGTGAATTTATGTCTTTATACCCATAGTCCTCCAGGTAATCGTGGAGAAAATCCATACCCGCTTCGGGATAGATCCCATACCAAGCGGCAGCTTCGCCCAGTTCATATTTTATATAGTTTCGGTTGATCAGCTCGGGTTTTCTTATTGCTGTTTGGATGGCTTCCTCATACTTCATCTTTGCCAGTTCGCTGTAATCAGACTGCCGATAAATGTAGGCCTGCGCCAGTAAGGCCTCTATAGAGTTAAGATTTTGCAGTTCATGAGCGTAGCTCTCTGCCAAAGTTTTGCTGCCTCCTATAATGTCGGGCAGTTCCATATAAAGCTCTACGAGAGCTCGTCTTGGCAGAATATAGTCTTTATCGAGTTCTGCTGCTTTACGAAAATACTTTTTGATATCGCCAATCATTAAAACCGCCTGGAATTTTGAAGCATTATAGGCTTTCATTCCCATGGCGCCCCCAAGCTTGAAGTTATATACCGCATTATCAGGATCTTTTTTTACCAGTTCTTTATAATAGGAAATCGCCTCATCCCAGTTCTGCTGAAAAGAAGCGATATCTCCCAGGTATTCTTTAGCTCTTGGATTTGCTTTATCATTTTCAAAAAGTTCCTTCGATTCATTAACCTGACCGTTATGAAGAAGCCTTTCTGCCTGCTCAAAATTGGTTTGAGGAAACATTTTCATCGTAAAAAGACAGAATATTCCGATGAAATACTTAAAATTCGGGCTCATATCTAAAATTTTCTTAAATTTAGTGCAAATCAAAAATTTATTTGTCATCAGCACCCATCATCTACTATTATTTTGTTAAGAAGTTACTATGAATAACGCATCATCTAAAAAATTATTTACATATTTGTGCAACTTTTTTAATCATTAAACCTAATACTAATTTTGAATTTAACACCTAGCCTATGCAAAATTTTACTTTAAGGTTTAAAGGTAAAATGTTTTACCTTCTAACCTTATTTATTCTTATCGGAAGTTTGCCCTCAGTCTATGGGCAGGCATGTCCAACTGTAGACGAGTCACCACAAAGTTTTTGTAATGCCTTATCTACGGTTGCTGACCTTGATGCAAACGGAGACAATGTAGAGTGGTATGCGGAAGCAGATTCCTCTACTCCTTTACAGGCAAATGAAATTCTCCAGGATGGAGAAGATTATTTCGCCGATTCTCCCGATTGTACCGACTCGGGTTTCACCAGACCTTCTTTGACGGTAACGATTTCAGGCCCCGCTACGCCGGTTGTACAGGACGACTTTTTCACTCCCTGTGCTGGTGGTGGTCCTTATACTATTGCAGATCTAAAGGAAGCTATTGATGCAGCCGCTGCACCATCTGGATATACACTGGAGATATTTTCCTCCCGTTATGCATCGGATGCTACTCCATTGGCTGATTCTGATCCGCTTACAGTAGCAAATTATTACGCAGGATATTATGATGCAGAGACTGGCTGTCAGTCTAAACGTAAGCCTGTTCGCTATGAACCCGTGGAAGCTAATGCCCCTACAGAAACTGTTCCAGATGAAGTTTGTGAAGGAACAACTGTAGGCGATCTTTCAACCTATGTACAAGGAGATAAGAATTTATGGTACAGAACCGCAACTTCTGAACCTGCGCTTTCAGACAGTTATGAGGTGATGGATGGTGAGACCTATTACGTGTCACAGGTTGTGCCTTCAGACGGCCCGCCTTGTGAAAGTGAAAGAACTGCGGTAAGCGTTACTGTATTGCCAGCCGATGCAGGCCCAGATAATACCGATAACACGCTTTGTGTATCAGATGCAGATTCGCAGTTGAATAATGAAACAAACGCAAGAGATTATTTCTTAAGTCTGCTAGAGAATAATAATGACACAGATTCAGCCAACGACGTTCCACTTACAGGAGATTTCGATATGGCAACCCTCGCAGACATCGTGGCAGATTATAATGACGGCACAAAAGCCGGGACTTATCAGACTACTTATACTGTTGCTTTTGGCAACGGATGTGAAGACTCTGTAATATTAGGAGTTACTGTGGCTGAAGACCCTAACCCCGGTATAGATAATGAACAAGATGTGTGCATTACAGATATTGCACCTTTAGTTCCTCTTGCCGCAGCAAATCTTTCAGCGGTTGAAACCGCCATAAGATCCTATCTTGGAGGCACTGGAATTGATACTGACGGGGAGTTTACCCCAGGCATCTCAGACTTTATTGCCACTTTGAGTAGTGATATCGATAATGACAATTTTCCTAAGACATACACTTTAGATTACACCGTTAATAATAATGGTTGTGAAAAAACAGCCACTTTAACGCTGAATGTTTCTCCTGAAAATGATGCAGGTACTTCAAATTCTGAAGAAATGTGCGAAACAGATGTGGATGACGCCGGAATTTTTACCGATGAAGCAAGCCTTAAGGCTTATTACCTGAATTTATTGGGAACTGACGATGACAGCGGAAGCTTTAATCCCCCCCTAAGTACCTTAATCAGTAATTATTCTGATGTCGCTGATCCTTCTGAAGATTTTACCACAGAATATAAAGTGGATAACGGAATTTGTGATCCAGCAATGGCAACAGCCACTCTTACAGTAACAAAAGCTGTTCCCGCCGATGCCGGAACAGGTACAGGAGATTCTTATTGCTCAAATGAAGATACCGATCTGGATCTTTATACGTTTTTAAGTGGAGATTACGGTTCAGGGGTTTTTACCAGTGATGATGCCGATGTAGCCGATGCTACTTTCAATCCTTCTGAAGAAGGTGCCGGAGAATATGAAATTACCTATACTGTTTCTTCTGAAACCGATTGTGTAACCGGTCCCGCAGCTTCAACTACTTTTACGATCACCGTTAACCAGGCACCAAATGCAGGACCTGGGGGCGAATTTTCTTTCTGTAAAGGAGAGTTTGAAGCGATAATAAAAAATCCTATCACTGCAGGTCAGGAATTATTAACGGAACTTGGAGGTGAGGATATAACTTTAGGTGGAACTTTTTCAGATGATGATTTAACAACTCTGCTTACTGCCTATGGAAGCACTACAGAGTTCCCTGCTACTTTCACCACTACTTATACCGTAAGTAACGATGATTGTACAGATTCAGCTACTTATTCCATAACCATTACTCCAAATACGGAAGTTTCCGCAGGAGGAAATCAAACGCTTACTTTTTGTACTACCGATGGCTCTCAGGATTTAGAAGCCTCTCTTGGCGATGGAGCCACGATGGGAGGAACTTTCTCCAGTGATGATGCTGATGTAAGCGATGGAATGTTTGATCCAGCAGCTGGTGTTGGAGAATATGTAATCACCTATGATGTTGATGCTGGTTCAGATCCATGTTTGACCGGAGATGATTCAGCTACAATTACCATCACAGTTATTGAAGGTGTTGACGCCGGAGATAATAATACTAAGGTGGTCTGCCAGAATGATATCGATGAGAACTTTTTTACCGAAGATGCTTTAGAAGATTATTATCTAGGCCTTCTTTCTGACGGGGTTGCAACTGATGGATCTTTTGATCCTTCAATCGCATCTCTTGTAGATGATTATAACAACGGTAAAACCACAGGAGATTTTACAACCACGTATACTGTAGACAACGGAACCTGTGAAGCCTCAGTTGAACTGACAATAACTATCAGGGAAAATATCGATGCTGAACTTACAGATGTTGATGATGTAACACTTTGTCAAAATGCCGGAGTACAGGATCTAACCGATTTCATAGGAGACAATCCTGATTTGGGAGTATTCACTTATGACGGAGATGTCGTTGAAGGAGGAATGTTCAATCCTGGCGAAATGGGACCTGGTGATTATGAGATCACCTACAGCCTTGATGAAGCCACTACTCCTTGTGTAACCGGTTCAGATTCTATCACTTTCACTATCACCGTTGAGGAATCGGCATACGCTGGTATGGATATGACTCCTGATGTTTGTCAGAATGATGGTGTTCAGGATCTATTCGGATTTTTATCTGACGCTACCGATACTACGGGAGAATTCACTTATAACGGTGACGTGATTACCGATGGTGAGATGGATCCTTCTGAATTTGCTCCTGGAACTTATGAAGTTACTTATACCGTTCCTTCTGAAAATGACTGCGGCCCGGATGATAGCTAAATTTACTATCACAGTAAATGAAGCACCCGATGCAGGTGACGGAAAGCCTCTGGAAGTTTGTCAAAATGCTGATGCTGTAGATCTTTTTGCTCAGCTTGAAGACGGAATTGACACTGATGGAACTTTCACTCTTGATGGCAATACAATTACCGATGGTCTGATGAATCCTTCAGATTACGATCCGGCCACTTATGAGGTAACATATACCCTTATGAATGCTGATGAAACCTGTTCAGATTCATCCATTTTCAGCATCACCATTAAAGATGCTGCCAACGCAGGTGGCGATATGGAGTTTGATGTATGTATGAACGCAGGAACACAGGATCTTTTCAGCTTCCTTTCTGCTGATGCCGATACCGATGGGGAATTCACTCTTGACGGAGATGTAATTGCCGACGGTATGATGGACCCTGCAACTTTTGATGCCGGAACATATACAGTAACTTATACTGTCGCCGCAATAAATGATTGTGGTGATGATACCGCAGAATTTAAAATAACTGTTCAGGAGTCTCCTGATGCACCTGAAGTGAATGATATCTCATTCTGTGCAATCCAGTTCCCAACCGGTGCCAATCTTATGGCAGAAGGTGACAATCTAACTTTCTACACCGATGCGACATTGGAAACTATGGTTCTGGAAACAGATGAATTGGTTAGCGGAAGTTATTTCGTTACCCAGAGAACTTCTGAAGAGGGTTGCGAATCTAATGCTACAGAATTTACTGTAACTATCAACGATCCTGGTACTCCAACCATTGACAATACCAGTCTTTCGTTCTGTCAATATGATGACGCCACGGTAGCCGATCTAAGCGATGCGGTAGACCAGACTTCAAACGTCACCTGGTATGCATCTGCTGATGGTACAGAGCCTTTAAATACAGGAACCGCCCTACAAAGTGGTAAATATTACGCTACGTTGTATGATGTGGATACCGATTGCGAGAGTTCGCAAAGACTCGAGGTTACGGTTACAATTGAAGATTGTCCGCTGCTATTCCCAGAAGGTATTTCACCGAACGGGGACGGCCTCAATGATACTTTCGATATTGAAAATATTGAACGTGAATATCCTAACTATACTATCCAGATCTATAATAGATGGGGTGACGTAGTATACAAAGGAGATGTCAATACTCCAGATTGGGACGGAACAGCCAACCAGTCAGGTTCATTTGGCAATGACGTTTTACCTGTGGGAGTTTATTTTTACCTACTTGACTTTAACGACGGCTCGACCGCACCGAAAAGAGGAAAAATATACTTAAGCAGATAATAAAAAGGATAAACAAGAGAAAGCAATGAAAAAATTAATCATAAAATATTTACTATTCGCAGGCATTATCCTTTTCTCCTTAAAAGGTATGTCTCAGCAAGACCCGCTTTTCACTCAGTACATGTACAATATGAGTGTAGTAAACCCGGCTTACGCCACCGATGATCCAGGAATGCTGAATCTCGGAGGGATTTACAGGGCTCAATGGGTAGATGTTGAAGGTGCTCCGCGCACCCTCAACTTCTTCGCCCACACTCCTGTAAGTGAGCGCGTGGAACTTGGCCTTACCGTCGTTCATGACGAGATAGGTGGCTGGGTAAAAGAAAATAATATCACCGCAGATTTTGCTTACGTGATCCCTGCCAGTGAAAACACCAAACTTTCTTTTGGTGCAAAAGCTGGTTTGTCGACCTTCGATGCAAGTCTTAGCGGCGTTATTCTAAATGATCCAAATGATCCCGCCTTCGAAAATCAAAATGAGATCTTCCCTGTTTTCGGGGTTGGAGCATTCTGGTTTGGAGACAAACATTACTTAGGGATTTCGGCACCAAACCTGTTTACTTCGAAACATATCGAAAATAATTCAGGTTTACAGAAACTCGGTGTTGAAGAAGTACATTATTTCCTTACCGGTGGATATGTCTTCGGACTTAGCGACAACTTCAAACTTAAACCATCTTTCATGGTAAGAGGAGTAAAAGGTGCGCCACTTTCGGTAGATGTAAATGCTAACGTGCTTCTTTACGACAGACTGGAAGCCGGTGTTGGTTACAGGTTTGACGAAAGTATTACGGGATTGGTGAATTTCAAGGTTACGCCTGCGCTAAGAATTGGCTACGCCTATGATTATCCAACCTACGACCTGAGCAAGGACGGTTCTCATGAGATCATGTTGTTATTCGATCTTGACCTGTTCGGCCTGAAAAAAGGATATGACAAATCACCCCGATTCTTCTAAAACCCGACTAACATGAAAAAAATATATAGTACTCTTTTAATACTGTTGATAAGCATTTCGGCTTTTGCACAAAAGTCAGCCATAAAAGATGGTGATCGCTATTTCGCGCAGGCTGCCTATATCGATGCAGCCGATGCTTATGAAAAAGTAAACGATAAGACGCAGCACGTTCTTCAGAATCTTGGAGATTCTTATTTCTTCACCAATCAGATGAAGAATGCTGCTGAAATTTATGAACTCTTGTTCCTTAGACATGAAGGAAATATTGAGCAGGAATATAAATTCCGTTACGCCAACGCACTTATGGCGGCAGGAAATTATGTAAAAGCAGATAAATACATGAACGAAGTAACCGGTGAAAACTGGGATTTTGAAAAGTTCTCTAAAGAACTTGACACTGCCGTTCCTCACAAGTTCAAATATGATCAGGTGATGAACAATCAGGCT
The DNA here is from genome assembly GCA_963741865.1 of uncultured Flavobacteriaceae bacterium. Lineage (GTDB taxonomy): Bacteria > Bacteroidota > Bacteroidia > Flavobacteriales > Flavobacteriaceae > Christiangramia. The sequence goes on along the minus strand of CAVUJP010000015.1, from coordinate 345,284 downwards.
TCTTCCGACTTCGGTATTGGTTTCTACGGAGACCGTGTGGCTTTCGCTTCTACCAGGAACCAGGAGCGTCCTATTTATCCATGGAATAAACTTCCTACCCTTGATCTTTACAATGCAAAGATCGACAGCACAGGGAAGGTAAGTGACATCGTTCTTTTCTCTGATGAGATCAATACCGATTCTCACGAGAGTTCTGCAACTTTCAGCCCGGATGGTAACGTGATGTTTTTTGACCGTACCAACGACAAGAGAGTAAAGAACGAAAATGATGTTCGTATTGCTAATATTAGTATTTATCGTGCCGAAAAAGTTGACGGCGAATGGACAAATGTGGAAAAACTTCCCTTCAGCAGTGAAGACTATTCCGTAGAGCATCCAAGCCTTAGCGCTGATGGCACCAAACTGTATTTTGCAAGTGATATGCCCGGCACTACGGGATCTTTCGACATCTACGTTGTTGATGTAAATGAAGATGGAACTTACGGTACCCCTCAAAATCTGGGTCCCGGAGTAAACACTCCACATAGAGAGCAGTTTCCTTTTATTAGCGATCAGGATGTGCTTTATTTCACTTCAGATGGACATGAAGGTTTCGGTAATCTTGATATCTACAGAAGCGAGGGAGATTTTTCAGAATCTCAGAACCTTGGTAGATCTATCAACAGCGGGAATGATGATTTCGCTTTCGTAATCAAGGAAGGACAGGAAAAAGGTTTCTTTGCCTCTAACCGAAGAGGAAGCGACAATCTTTACCAGTTCACCCGTGAGGAGAATGAGGTCATCAAAGCTCCTGTGGTAACCGACGAAACTAGCGGCCAGGATATCATTCCTATTGACGGAAGCAAGATTTATTTCGATTTCGACAAGGCTACTATCAAGCCTGAGTCTAAACCGGTACTTGATTCTGTTGTAACTTATATGAATGAGAATCCTGAGATCAAGGTGAAAGTTGAATCTCATGCCGATGCCCGCGGAAGTGATGCTTATAATATGGCACTTTCAAAAAGAAGAGCTGCTTCAACAGTTGATTACCTTGTTGAACATGGAATTGACAGAAGCCGCTTAACTTCTGAAGGATTCGGTGAGAGCCGTCCGGTTAATGACTGTACCAAACCAGGTATGTGTACAGAAGCGCAATATGCCAAAAACCGTAGAAGTGTCTTCGTAGTCTCTAACAGAAACAATTCTGAGATGGAAGACATGAACAATGATATGGAAAACGAAAACTAGGTTTTTCGATACTAACTAACCAATCAAAAAGTGAAACCCCTCGCCATATGCGAGGGGTTTTTTATTTCAGTAATATTGAATTTATTTTCCAGGAGGATATCCTTCTAAAGCTTTATCCACAATTTTATCAAATCTTTCCTGTCTTTGCTCTGGACTTGCATTCAGGTCAAAAGGACTTTCAATCACCGCCTGCCAGACCAGGTTATCTTTTTCCACATCGATAAAATCAAAGTAAAGTTTCAGGTAGTTATCCATGGTTCCTACGGGAATACCTCCTGAAACTCCCACGCCAACGTTTCCACCGCCGCCTCCAACTCCAATGCCAACACGGCTGCGATTATCCTGCTCGTAACTTTCGGTATAAACATTCACATAAATACCTGGATTATCTGCTCTTGTAAAACCTTCTGCCTGCATTTTCCTATCAATACTTCTGATTAGCCTTTGCTCGTCCAGCTGACTTAATCCAGTCTTCAGATCAGGGAAAAGCGCATAGGTTTTATATTGCTGAAAATTTACCTGCTGGTCATAATCATAGACTGCTCTTGGCGCATTACAGGAAGCCAAAAGGAACAATACTCCTAAGAATTTCAATATTTTCATAACTGAGTTTTACTTAAAATTACGCAAAATCAGTTCCAGAAAATAGCTGTTTAACAGGATTTAAACAGGCTCCTTATTCAGTATCTGCCATAATTTGTCCTTGAGCTGGGTAAGTCCGCTTTGAGTCACGGAAGAGATAAATAGGTAAGGAAGCTTCAGTTTTTTACCGAGTTCCTGGGAAAGTTCTATTTTCAATTCATCATCAAGAAGATCACTCTTTGAGATGGCGATCAGCCGGTCTTTATCCATCAACTCCGGATTGTATCTTTTCAGCTCATCTAAAAGAACTTCATACTGCTCTGAAACATCTGGAGCATCGGCCGGAATTAGAAATAATAAGGTAGAATTTCGTTCAATATGACGCAGGAATCGATGACCAAGTCCTTTTCCTTCCGCAGCGCCCTCAATAATACCAGGAATATCGGCGATCACAAAAGTCTGAAAATCACGATATTCCACAATGCCAAGATTTGGCTTGAGAGTGGTGAATTCATAATCGGCAATTTTCGGTTTGGCAGCGGTGATCACCGACAAAAGTGTGGACTTACCTGCATTTGGAAATCCAACAAGACCAACATCCGCAAGTATTTTCAGTTCCAGAGTGATATCGATCTCTTTCCCCGGAATCCCCGGCTGGGCATATCGTGGTGTTTGATTGGTAGAGCTCTTGAAATGCCAGTTCCCTCTGCCTCCCATTCCGCCTTCGGCAACGATGAATTCCTGTCCGTCCTCGGTGATTTCTTTAATAATCGCATTGGTTTCAGAATCACGAATAACGGTTCCCAACGGCACTTCTACATATTCATCGGCTCCATCGGCACCTGTACTTCGCTGCTTCCCGCCATGCTCACCATGTTCGGCGCGGAGGTGTCTTTTAAATTTTAGATGGTGTAGCGTCCAGAGATTTTTGTTTCCCTTTACGATCACATGTCCTCCGCGGCCACCATCACCTCCATCGGGTCCACCCTTCGCTATATATTTTTCGCGATGTAAATGGGAAGAACCTTTTCCGCCGTTTCCGGAAAAAACATGGATCTTTACATAGTCAACAAAATTCCCTTCAGTCATAAATTTTTACTTGATAAGTTTATCGATCACCTTGCTCAATCGTTCGGTGATCTCTTCAATACTTCCTACTCCATTCACGCCAAAGTATTTATTCTGCTTCTGATAATAATTCTTCAGAATGGCGGTTTCCTCGTAATAAACCTTTATTCGGTTTCTAATCACTGATTCATCGGCATCATCAGGTCGTCCGGAAGTCTTTCCTCTTTCCAGCAAACGCTCCACCAGGATTTCATCTTCCACTTCCAAAGCGATCATAGCGTGAACCTCTGTAGCTTTCGATTTAAGGTATTCACCTAAAGACTGGGCTTGTGCTTCGGTTCTTGGAAATCCATCGAAAATAAAGCCTTTTGCACCTTCGTTCAATTCAACCTCAGCCTTCAGCATATCAATGGTAACCTCATCAGGCACCAGCAATCCTTTATCGATATAAGATTTCGCGCTAAGCCCAAGCTCGGTCTTATTTTTAATATTGTAGCGAAAAATATCTCCTGTGGAAATGTGTATAAGATTATACTTTTCCTTCAAAATAGAGGCCTGTGTTCCTTTGCCTGCACCCGGAGGGCCAAACAATACCAGATTTGTCATTGTATTTTCTTTGCGTTTGTATACTTGAGTAAGATTTCGGCCAAGCCCGTCGTAATCCAGACCATAACCAACGATGAATTTATTAGGAATTTCAATGCCTTTATAGGCCACCGGAATATTCTTGTCATAAGCTTCCGGTTTATAAAAAAGCGTCGCTACCTGATAGCTGTCGGCTTCCGCATTTTTCAGAATCTTATCTATTTCCACCAGCGTATTGCCGGTATCCACGATATCTTCCAGCAATATCACCCTGCGACCTTTAAGATCCTGATCCAGCCCTAAAAGAGTCCTGACTTTCCCTGAACTTTCCGTTCCCTCATACGATCCGAGTTTAACAAAACTAATCTCACAATCTCCCTGGAAACGCTTCACAATTTCAGAAGCAAACATAAAAGCGCCATTTAACACGGCAAGAAAAACCGGATTTTGCCCGGCAAGATCGCGGTTAAGATTCGCGGCGATCTTGTCTATGGCAGCGTTGATTTCCTGTTCTGTAATAAACGGCTCGAATTCGAGGTCGTACAGTTTTATCAAAATTCATCAATTTTAAAGTCGCAAAGATAAGGAATCTCTTTAAGCTCAAAAGCCTGATTTCTTCCCGATTATGTATGGCAGGAATTATGAATGAGTTATTTTTGCGAAAAAGCGGATTTTTTATGAAAGACTACTTTTCTTCCGATTTCAAAATAGCCATTCTGGGTGGCGGACAACTAGGCAAAATGATGCTCTATGAAACCCGAAAATTCGATATCCAAACCCTGGTTCTGGATCCCAGTGCCGAGGCTCCCTGTAAAATTTCATGTAATTATTTTGAACAGGGCGATTTAATGGATTATGAAACGGTTTTAAATTTTGGCCGTAGAGCCGAGGTGGTAACTTTTGAAATTGAGGGAGTAAATGTGGAGGCCCTAAAGCAGCTGGAAAAGGAAGGTAAAAAAACCTATCCTTCGGCGGCTACCCTGGAAAAGATCCAGAATAAGGCTACTCAGAAGAAATTTTATGTAAAAAAGGATATTCCTACTGCCGATTTTCAGGTTTTTGATTCCCTACCGGAATTGAAAGAGGCCGTTACCGCGGAAAAAGTGAAAATTCCTTTTGTATGGAAAAGTGCTACCGGTGGTTATGACGGGAAAGGAGTTTCTGTGATCAAAAAATCTGAAGATCTTAATGGACTTTCGGATGGTGAATGTATCGCTGAAGAGATGATCCCTTTCAAAAATGAACTGGCGGTGATCGTGGCCAGAAGACCTTCCGGTGAAATTAAAACCTATCCAGTGGTAGAAATGGAATTTCATCCTACCGCAAATCAGGTAGAGTATGTGATCTGTCCCGCGCGGATCGAAGATCATGTAGCCGAAAAAGCCCGAAAACTGGCCGAAAAAGTATCTGCTGCCTTTGATCATGTGGGTTTACTCGCAGTTGAAATGTTTCAGACAAAAGATGATGAAATCCTCGTGAACGAAGTAGCTCCCCGTCCTCATAACAGCGGTCACTACAGCATCGAAGCCGCTTATACCAATCAATTCGAACAGCATATTCGTGCCATTCTTGACCTTCCCCTGGGAAACACCGATAGCAAAGTTGGGGGAATTATGGTAAATTTGGTGGGCGCCGAAGGCTATGAAGGGGAAGTTGAATATGAAAATATTGAAAAGATCATGGAAATGGATGGAGTCACCCCTCATATTTATGGGAAAAAGCTTACCCGTCCTTTCAGAAAAATGGGACATGTGACCATCGTCAACAAAGATCTTGCAGAGGCACGAAAAATTGCAGAAAAAGTAAAGAACAGCATAAAAGTTATCAGCAAACAAAAATAAAAAATGGGAAAAGTAGCAGTTATCATGGGCAGTACCAGCGACATGCCGGTTATGCAGGATGCGATCGATATATTAAAAGAATTTGGCATTGAAGTCGAAGTAGATATAGTTTCGGCTCATCGCACTCCTGAAAAAATGGTAGAATTTGGCAAAACTGCACATGAAAAGGGAATTCAGGTGATTATTGCCGGTGCCGGCGGTGCCGCGCATTTACCAGGAATGGTGGCTTCCCTCTCACCCCTGCCGGTAATCGGAGTTCCCGTAAAATCGAGAAATTCGATTGATGGATGGGATTCTGTACTTTCCATTTTACAAATGCCCGGTGGCGTTCCCGTCGCCACAGTGGCACTGGATGGCGCTAAAAATGCAGGCATACTTGCCGCGCAGATCATGGGCGCTTCTGACAAAGGTATACAGAAGAAAATTCTTGACTACAAACAGAGCCTTAAAGAAAAAGTGATCGAAGGCGCCAGGACAGTGAAAAATAAAAAAAGCCTCTAAAAACGGCCCCGAGTAGCAAACTAAGCAAATCTGTGATTATTACTTATTAACCATTCTAAATGTAAAACCAGAACTTTGCAAACTACTGTTTTATTGCATATTAAATATTTGCTTTAGAAGAGGCTAATCCAGGTGATAATTCCTGAAAAAGCAAATAGATTTAAAATATTCTCCAAAACCTTAAAATGAACATTATCCTATGGATACTCAAAATATATTACTTTCCGATTTTAATTACGCTCCTTTTTCCAAAATAAGAACTGAAGATTATAAGCCTGCCATCCTCAAAGCCATTGATTTAGCTAAGGCAGAAATCGAAGAAATCACTTCCCGAAAAGAAGAGCCAACTTTTGAAAATACGATAGAAGCTTTGGAATTTTCTGGGCAGAAACTGGACAGGGTAACCAGTATTTTCTTCAATATAAATTCGGCGGAAACCAATGAACAAATACAGCAAACGGCACAGGAAATCTCTCCTCTCCTATCGGAATTTAAAAATGATGTCATTCTCAATAAAGAGCTTTTTGAAAGAATAAAAGCTGTTTTTAAACAAAAGGAAAGCCTTGAACTTAACAAGGAACAACAAACTCTTCTGGAAAAGAAATACCTGGCTTTTACCCGCAATGGCGCAAATCTTCCGAAAGACAAACAACAGGAATTAAGAGAGATCGACAAGCAACTTTCCCAGCTTAAACTAAAGTTCGGTGAAAATGTCCTGGCCGAAACGAACCGCTATGAGCTACAGGTAATCGATGAAAGCAGGCTTGGCGGTCTTCCGGAAAGCTTTAAAGAAGAAGCCAGAGGAGTTGCTGAAGCAAAAGATAAGGAAGGCTGGATTTTCACCCTGGAATACCCAAGTTATCTGCCCTTTATGAAATATGCCGATAACCGCGAGCTGCGCAAGGAAATGGCCCTCGCCTTCGGGTCCCGCTGCTTTCATAATGATGAACTGGACAACCAGGAAAATGTGCTGAAAATCGCCAAATTGAGATATCAGCGGGCAAAACTGTTAGGTTTTGAATCTCACGCCCAGTTCGTGCTCGAAGAGCGTATGGCCGAAACGCCTGAAAAAGTGGATTCTTTTTTAAAAGAAATGCTGGAAAAGGCAAAACCGGCTGCGAAAAAAGAATTCGAACAACTGGAAAATTTCGCTAAGGATCTCGATAATATCGACCGACTCGAAAAGTGGGATTCGGCTTATTACGGGGAAAAACTGAAGCAAAATTTATTCGATCTTGACGATGAAAAACTAAAACCTTACTTCAAACTCGAAAATGTGATCGATGGTGTTTTTATGGTCGCCAATAAATTGTACGGGATGAAGTTTAATGAGGTGGACGATGTGGATAAATATCATCCCGATGTGAAAACTTTTCAGGTAACCGATGAATTTGGAGAACCGGTGGCATTGTTTTATGCCGATTTTCATCCCAGACCCGGAAAACGCGACGGTGCCTGGATGACCATTTATAAGCAACAGTCTGTTCAGAATGAGAAAAATGAACGTCCGCATATCTCCATCGTTTGCAATTTTACCAAACCAACCAAACACGAACCTTCCCTACTGACCTTTAACGAAGTGACCACTCTTTTCCATGAATTTGGGCATGCACTTCATGGGATGCTGGCAAACACGACCTATCCAAGTCTTTCGGGCGCTAATGTTTACTGGGATTTCGTGGAACTCCCCAGCCAGGTTCTAGAGAACTGGTGCTATGAAAAGGAATCGCTTCAGTTATTTGCGAAGCATTATAAAACCGGGGAAGCTATTCCGGAGAATTATATCGAAAAGATCAAGAAATCGGCTAATTTTCTCGAGGGCATCGCCACGGTTCGCCAGATTAGCTTCGGAATGCTGGATCTTAGCTGGCATGGTATCGATCCTAGCGGAATTACCGATGTGAAAAAACATGAAGAAGAAGCTTTCGCTCCCACCAAACTGTATCCGGAAGTGGAATCGAATTGTATGAGCACCGCTTTTTCCCATATTTTCCAGGGTGGCTATTCAGCAGGTTATTATTCGTATAAATGGGCGGAAGTACTTGATGCCGATACCTTCGAATATTTTACCGAACACGGGATCTTCAGCAAGGATATCGCCGATAAATTCCGCGAAAATATTTTATCAAAAGGAGGAACCGAGCATCCTATGGTGCTTTACAAACGTTTCCGCGGAAAAGAGCCAAAACCCGATGCTTTGCTGAGACGGGCGGGCCTGATCTCAAAATAGCTGTAAACACTGGCGCTATCGTGAAATCTTATCTTTTCTATAACCTTTGGTCTTGTTTCTTTTGCTATTTTTGATAGAAGCGAAGAGTGAAACTATGCCAGGCAACAGTTTAGAACCTAACAAATGGGTAGACCGGTATTCCGACTACCTGTTTAACTATACGATCGTTCGTGTGAATGACCGTGAGATCGCCAACGATATCATTTCTGAAACTTTTCTTGCCGCCCTTAAATCGGCTAAATATTTCAAAGGAGAAGCTTCTGAAAGAACCTGGCTTATTTCCATATTAAAGCGAAAAATCATAGATTACTATCGCAAGATCAATTCCCGCAAAGGAAAGGCCGAGGTTCACATCGATTATTCCAATGATTACAATGAAGGCGAATGGCTGGAAGAACAGGTCGCCGATCAAAGCGATCGTACCGCAGAAGATGAAATGGAAAACAATGAACTTGGCCTTGCAATCCTAGAATGTCTCGATAGTATCAACGAAAAACATGCGGCTATTTTCCGCAGAAAAACAATTGACGGGTTAGATACTGAAGCGATTTGTAATGAATTTAATATCACCCCGTCTAATCTTTGGGTTATCATCCATAGGGCCAGAACAGCTTTGGCCGAATGCCTTGAAAAAAACTGGTTCTAATATGAGTCGAATAAGCAGGTTATTTTTTATAGATTGTTCTGAAGCATCAGACTGCTGCGACAAAGCGCAATACAAAGACGCCAAATTACTGGAAAAGATCAAACTTTACATACATCTTATTTACTGCAGGGCCTGCCGGAAATACACCTTCAGAAACCGAAAACTCACCCAGCTTCTTAAAAAAGCCCGCCTAAAACCCTGCCCCGAAGAACAGAAGAAAGCCTGGAGAAAACAGATCGAAGAGGAAAAGGTTCAATAATCTTCTCAACCTACTCCCGTCAGCATCAACAATAAAAAATAAACTATCGGCACTGCTTCCACCCAGAAAGAGGCGTAGTAGTTGTGCTGAATTCTTCCCGACATCCAAAGCATTATTCCACTGGTGATCAAAATGATCGTCAGCACCAGAAATTCAATATTCTGAAAAGAAGACTGAAATAATTCAATAAAAAAGATCAGGATAAGCAGAAATAATCCAAAAATCTTGGTTTTTCTTACTCCTAATTTCTGTGGAATCGTATCCAGTTCAGATTCGTCAAATTTCAAATCCCTGATTTCAAACGGCAGCGTTAGAGCAACCACCAGCATAAATCGTTGAATAGTATCGATAATGACATTCATTCCCAGTAATTTTTCAGCTTCTATAATTGGCAGGGTCACCGTGCTTCCGGCCCAAACTATGGCGATCACAAAGATCTTAAGTCCGGGCAAATTCCTGAGGTTTCTTTTTTTGCTGAAAACCGGAACCGCATAAAAAAGGGTAAACAATCCTAATATGCCAGTAGCGATAAGAGTTCTTAAGTGTAACTGCAGAGCAAAATAGACCAGGGCAAGAAAACAGAAAAAAGAAAAGATCTGGATCAGCCGAAGGTTTCTGGTTAAACTTAAATGATGCAGTTGCGCGATCCCTGAATATTTCACGAAATTATAACCTGTAATCGTCGCAAAAAAGATAAAAACGGCCAGATTCCAGTTGATTTCAAGGCCTTTAAGAAGATAAGTGCTGAGCGTAAAAGACATTACCGCCAGAGCCACATGAATACTGCTGTTGATATACAGCACAAAAACAGTTTTCAAAAATTTCATCAGGCTAAATTACACATTAAAAAAAGAGTGAAAATCCGGCAAAAAAACTTAACAACTACAAGTTACTAAATTGTAAAATTTTAGCTCGAAATTATGTATTTTCGCAGCACAAAAACACAACTAATATTTAAATGAGAACCGATTCTTTTGCACTGCGCCATATAGGTCCAAAAAGTGAGAATTTACAGGACATGTTGGACACTATTGGAGTAGAATCTATCGAGCAGCTGATTTACGAAACCATTCCTGATGATATTCGCCTTTCCAGTCCCCTGGATCTTCCGAAGGCCATGAGTGAAAATCAGTATGCCGAGCATATTAAAAAACTATCTGAAAAAAATAAGGTTTTTAAGACCTATATAGGCCTGGGATACCATCAGGCAATCCTTCCCGCGGTTATACAGAGGAATATCCTGGAAAATCCGGGTTGGTACACTGCCTACACCCCTTATCAGGCCGAGATCGCCCAGGGACGTCTTGAAGCTTTATTGAATTTCCAGACGATGGTAAGCGATCTTACTAAAATGGAGATCGCTAACGCTTCATTGCTCGACGAATCTACCGCCGCTGCCGAAGCCATGGCTTTACTGCATGCCGTGCGCGACCGTAAGCAAAAGAAAGACGAGGTAAATAAGTTTTTTGTTTCCCGGCAGGTGCTTCCGCAAACCATTAATTTAATGGAAACCCGTGCTAAATTCCTCGGAATTGATATGGTGGTTGGAGATCATGAAGAATTTGACTATTCCGAAGATTATTTCGGTGTGCTTATTCAATATCCCGGGAAATTCGGCCAGGTTTTCGATTATAGCAATTTTGTGGCAAATTGTCAGAGTTCAGGGATCAAAACCGCGGTTGCGGCTGATCTTCTAAGCCTGGTAAAACTTCAGGCTCCAGGTGAACTTGGAGTGGATGTGGTGGTTGGAACCACGCAGCGATTTGGGATTCCTCTTGGATATGGTGGTCCCCACGCGGCATATTTTGCCACTAAAGAAGAATATAAACGAAACCTCCCCGGAAGAATTATAGGTTTGACCAAAGATATGGATGGCAACAACGCCCTTCGTATGGCGCTTCAAACCCGGGAACAGCATATAAAACGCGATAAGGCTACTTCAAATATTTGTACGGCCCAGGTGCTTTTGGCTGTGATGGCAGGAATGTATGCCGTTTATCACGGCCCTAACGGACTCCGTTATATTGCCGACACCGTTCACACCTCTGCGGTCACTCTGGAGGAAAAACTTGCGGCACTTGGTTTTGAACAGCTTAATTCGGTTTATTTTGATACGCTTCATCTAAAAGCCGATGTGAAAAGACTGAAGGAGATCGCCGAAAGAAATGAGATCAATTTCTTCTATCCAGATGCGGAAAGCACTTGTATTTCAATCAATGAAACTACAACTACCGATGATCTGAATGCGATCGTAGCCGTTTTTGCCGAGCTGGCAGAAAAGGAAACTTCGACGATAGAAAACCTTTCCGAAAAAACAGCCATTCCTGAAAAAATTCAGAGAAAAACCGATTTTCTGACTCATGAAGTCTTCAATATTTATCATTCGGAGACAGAATTGATGCGATATATCAAAAAACTGGAACGAAAGGATCTTTCTCTTAATCATTCCATGATCTCCCTGGGATCGTGTACCATGAAATTGAATGCGGCATCAGAAATGCTTCCTTTAAGCAATCCGCAGTGGGGAAATCTGCATCCGTTTGTACCTGTAGAACAGGCCGAAGGTTACCAGATCGTACTGAAAGAACTTGAAGAGCAACTCACTGAAATCACCGGTTTTTCAGCTACTTCATTACAACCTAATTCGGGTGCCCAGGGAGAATATGCCGGATTGATGGTAATTCGCGCCTATCATGAAGCAAATGGCGAAGGCCATAGAAATGTATGCCTTATCCCCTCCTCGGCGCACGGAACCAATCCTGCTTCAGCAGTGATGGCCGGGATGAAAGTCGTGGTTACAAAAGCAACCGAGAACGGAAATATCGATTTAGATGATCTTCGAGAAAAAGCGATCAAACACAAAGATAATCTCGCCGCGCTTATGGTGACTTATCCTTCCACTCACGGCGTATTTGAATCGGCGATCAGGGAAATTACCAATATCATTCACGAAAACGGCGGACAGGTTTATATGGATGGCGCCAATATGAACGCACAGGTGGGGCTTACCAATCCCGGCCGCATCGGTGCCGATGTTTGTCATCTTAACCTGCATAAGACCTTTGCCATCCCTCACGGAGGTGGCGGGCCTGGTGTGGGACCGATTTGTGTGGCAGAACAATTAAAACCTTTCCTTCCCGGAAACCCGGTGATCAAAACCGGTGGCGAAAAAGCTATCGGAGCGATTTCTTCGGCTCCATGGGGTTCTTCCCTGGTTTGCCTGATCTCGTATGGATATATAAAAATGCTTGGTACCGGCGGACTTCAAAAAGCAACCGAATATGCGATCCTGAATGCCAATTATATTAAAGAAAGACTGAACGGACATTATAAAACGCTTTATTCGGGAGAAAGAGGCCGTGCCGCTCATGAAATGATAGTGGATTGCCGTCCTTTCAAGGAAAAAGGAATCGAAGTGACCGATATCGCAAAAAGGCTTATCGATTATGGTTTCCATGCTCCTACGGTGTCTTTTCCGGTAGCAGGAACGATCATGATTGAACCTACCGAGAGTGAAAGCAAGGCTGAACTGGATCGTTTTTGTGATGCTCTGATCTCTATAAGAAAAGAGATCGACGAAGTTTCGGCAGATGATTCAGATAATGTGTTGAAGAATGCTCCGCATACCATACATATGCTTACTTCAGATGAATGGAATTTCCCCTATTCAAGAGAAAAAGCAGCTTATCCTTTGGAGCACCTTCATGACAACAAGTTCTGGCCAAGTGTTAGAAGGGTTGATGAAGCTTTTGGAGACAGGAATCTTATGTGTACCTGCCCTCCAACCGAAGAATATGCCGAGGCATAACAACAGGATAGCCTGTCTTGCGACAGGCTATAAAATTTGTAAATTACTTTATTTTCCTCTTAAATTTAACCTGAATTATTTAAATTGTAAACCTAACAATAATTAGAAGTCAGATGAACTGCAAAATTACCGGAACGGGTAGCTATATCCCTAATGTTATCACTAAAAATGCTGACTTTGATAAACATGAATTCTACAATATCGATGGTACTAATTATCCGCACGATAATGAAACCACGATCAGGAAATTCAAGGCTATTACAGGTATTGAAGAGCGCAGATATTTAAGCGAAAACCTCAGCACCTCAGATATGGCTGTACTCGCGGCACAAAAAGCCATCGAAAACTCCAATATCGATCCCGAAACCCTTGATTATATTATCGTTGCCCATAATTATGGCGATGTAAAATCTGGTTCTATCCAGAGCGATACGGTACCCAGTCTTGCCACGAGGGTTAAATCCCATCTCAGAATAAAGAATCCGAAATGTGTATGTTATGATGTGCTTTTCGGGTGTCCCGGCTGGATCGAAGGGATGATTCAGGCACAGGCATTTATCAGGGCCGGAATGGCAAAAAAATGCATGGTAATCGGCGCGGAAGCCCTGTCCAGAGTGATCGATAAACATGACCGTGATTCAATGATATTTTCAGATGGTGCCGGCGCATCTATTCTAGAGGCTTCCGAAGAAGAAGGCGGCATCCTGGCTCATGAATCGGCTACTTATTCTTTTCAGGAAGCAGAATATATCTATTTCGGAAAATCGAATTATTCTTCGGCTCCTGAAGATATACGCTATATCAAAATGCATGGTCGTAAAATCTATGAATTTGCCTTGATGAAAGTACCTAAGGCCATGAAAGACTGCCTGGAAAAAAGCGGAAAGTCCATTAAGGACCTTAAAAAGATCTTTATTCATCAGGCCAATGAAAAGATGGACCAGGCTATTATTGACAGATTTTACAAACTGCACGATACTACTCCTCCAGAAAATGTGATGCCCATGACCATTCATGAACTGGGAAATTCCAGTGTGGCCACCGTTCCAACTCTTTTTGACCTGGTAAGGAAAGGAGAGATCAAGGATCAAAATCTCAATAAGGGAGACGTGGTAATGTTCGCCAGTGTTGGTGCCGGAATGAATATTAACGCCATCACCTACCAGGTTTAAAATGTACGAGCATACTTATCCTGAAAAACGATTTCAGAAAACACTTGAATTTCTTCAATCTTGCGTTGAGCCAACCACAAAAATACTGGATTTGGGTGTGAAAAATCCCTTTTCGGAAATAATGGCTGAAAATGGATATGAGGTTACCAATACTTCCGGAGAAGATCTTGACGATAATTTTTCAGCAGTTCAGACCGATGAGTTCGAGGTGGTGACGGCTTTTGAAATTTTTGAACATCTGCTCGCGCCTTATAATATTTTAAAGGAAATCAGGGCTCCGAAACTGGTAGCCAGTGTTCCTTTAAAATTATGGTTTTCTCCCGCTTACAGAAGCAAAACCGATAAATGGGACCGGCATTATCATGAATTTGAAGACTGGCAGTTCAACTGGCTGCTGGAAAAGAGCGGCTGGGAGATAAAAAAATCGATGAAATGGACGAATCCCGCAAATAAAATTGGGCTGCGGCCAATGCTTCGAAAAGTCACTCCACGCTATTACGCCGTTTACGCAGAAAGGAAATAAATATTTCCTAAATTTTTATAATTTGAAAATGAGCATAGAGTTTAAAGTATTTCCTGGAAACTGCCTATTGAAAACTTCTTAGCTCAATATTAAAGCTGTTCTCTTGAAGGTCTATATCGTCATTCCGGCACATAACGAAGGTAATTTTATTGCCAAATGCCTCCAGTCTTTAGCTTCGCAGACTCTTTTACCGAAAAGGTTAGTGGTGGTGGACGATCATTCAACCGATAATACCGCCGAAATAGTTGAAGATTTCAGCAGAAAATATGATTTTATTGAGCTGGTAAAAAATGAATCTTCAGCCGAACATGCTCCGGGCAGCAAAGTGATCAATGCCTTTTATAAGGGATATTATCAGCTGGATGAAAATTTTGATGTGATCTGTAAATTTGATGCCGACCTGATATTTCCTGAAGATTATCTCGAAAGAATAGTCAGTCACTTTCAGCAGGACTGGAAAGTTGGGATGGTAGGAGGTTTTTGCAGGGTAAAACGCAACGAAAAATGGATCCCCGAGAATCTTACCGGAAAAGATCATATTCGAGGAGCTTTAAAAGCTTACAGAAAACATTGTTTTATCCAGATAGGTAAATTGAAACCCGCTATGGGCTGGGACACTGCAGACGAACTTCTGGCAAGATTTCACGACTGGAAAGTAGTTACCGATGAAAGCCTGCTGGTGCAGCATTTGCGTCCCACGGGAATGAACTACTTTGAGCATTCGGGACATAAACAAGGTGAGGCTTTTTACCGTTTGCGCTACGGATTTTTACTCACTTTTATCGCTTCGGCCAAACTCGCAATGATGAAGATGAACCCTTTTGCTTTTCTTCATTATATGACGGGTTATTTCCGTGCCAAAAGAAAAAAACG
Source organism: uncultured Flavobacteriaceae bacterium (assembly GCA_963741865.1). Classification (GTDB taxonomy): domain Bacteria; phylum Bacteroidota; class Bacteroidia; order Flavobacteriales; family Flavobacteriaceae; genus Christiangramia. Next base: position 329,966 of record CAVUJP010000015.1, on the reverse strand, counting down.
GCCCTTCCTGGTTTCTGTGGAAGAAGGCCGTTTTATAAGAAAATTACGCTGGGCTAATATTCGTAAGAAATTAGTCTGATCTCTATTTTTTATCCAGCATCACTGTTAAAGGTTTTCCAGAAGTCGCGCTTGGGAACTGGATCCCCAATAAACTGGAAACAGTAGGCGCAATATCGGGTATCACACTCATTTCATTTGTAGAACCCTGCCTGATACCCTTTCCGTAGAAGATCAAAGGCACATGAGTGTCATAACTAAATGCGGTGCCATGGGTAGAACCTGTTTCAGGATAAACGATAAAAGACGGATCCAGCACAAAAACCACATCCCCGCTCCTTTTTTGGTTAAAGCCGTTTTGGATCAGCGCATCTACTCCTTTTGTATAAGAACCGCTGGTGAGTTGTTCCCGGGTATAAACTTTGTAAATATGATCCTGTTGCAACAGATAATGAGCGATCTTTTCTTCCACATCACTTAATTCCAGATCCTTTCGGGCTATTTCTTCATAATTTAGAAAAATTTGGGAGTTGGAAACATTTTCGATTAAGCTATCGGAATCGAATTCATTTTTTACATATTTCATCAAATTCCCATTGGTCTTTACCTCGTCGAAATATCCGGCAGGAATACGTTGAGCTTCAAGGTACGAAGGCACGTCCACTCCGCCATGGTCGGCTGTAAGGAATAAAGTATAATTCCCCTCTCCTACTTTTTCATCGAGGAATTTCAGGAAATCGGCTAAAGCCAGGTCGAGTCTTAAATAGGTATCTTCCACTTCCTTGGAATTCACCCCAAAATTATGCCCTACATAATCGGTGCTGGAAAAACTAAGAGTAAGCACATCGGTAATATCATCCTGCCCGAGTTGCTCCCCAATAACTGCCGCTTTGGCGAATTCTTCGGTAAGATCATTCCCATAAGGTGTGGATTTTATAATATCATATTGACCGTTTTTAGAGGCAAGTTCTTTAAGATCATATGGGAAAACTGCCTTTTCCTTACCGCGAAATCCACCTTCATAGGTGTTTTCATCGGTGCCGCTTTCTGAATAAGTCGAAATATCTTTCAGTGTATTCCAGGTTTTAAGGTAAGTTTTAGCCTTTCCGGAATTATTAAAATCCTTCACCCATTTTGGCAAGTCATTCAAATAAAAAGAACTGCTAATCCATTTAGCCTCATCGGCTCCGTGAAACCAGTAAGCTGCATCGGCATTATGACCGGCAGGCAGAATAGCTGAACGATCTTTAAGGGCAATCCCGATGGTTTTCCCCCTCATTTCGGTGTAAAGTCGATTCTCATCAGAAAAAGTGGAAGATTTCAGGCGGTGAGGTGACATTTTCCCTGCATCACTTTTAGTTCCTATCGGTTCCACCGAATCATCGCTCACACAATAAACAAAATCTTCGGTGAACTTATCATACCAGCTGTTGCTGATGATCCCATGATTCATGGGAGTGGTTCCGGTAAAAACGGAGGAATGCCCGGGCCCGGTATAGGTCGGCACGTAATTAAAATGGTTGTTTCGGAAATTGAACCCCTTGTTTACTAGCCGTTTAAAACCATCTTCCCCAAATTTGTTCCAGAACCTGGAGAGATAATCATACCTCATTTGATCGACAACAACACCTACTACCAGTTTAGGTCGGGTATCGGGGATCTGGGCTTTAACAGAAAAAAAACTTACAAGTAAAAAGAATGCTATTAAATAACGTTTCATCAATAAAGATTTTTAGTATGTTCAAAAATACTAAACTTGTGACGCTAAACTTTAATTTAGCATTAAATACTTTCGCCTGAAATTTTAGTATTTTAGCTTTTCAAATATTATTGAATGACCTACCTGCACTCGATTGGGGAATATTTTTTAATGCTGAAAGGAGTTTTTGGGAGAATGACCAAAGGCTCGGTTTTAAGGAATCTTATCCTGAAGGAGATCAATGATCTTATCATGGGTTCCATGGGAATCGTGGCCTTTCTTTCGTTCTTCATCGGTGCCGTAGTGGCCATTCAAACAGCCCTGAACCTAAACAACCCGCTGATTCCGAAATCTCTGGTGGCTTATGCCGCCCGTCAATCGGTTATCCTGGAGTTCTCACCTACTTTTATTTCTATTATTATGGCCGGGAAAGTAGGTTCATATATCACATCCAGTATCGGTTCCATGCGGGTCACCGAACAGATCGACGCACTGGAAGTAATGGGGATCAACAGCCAGAATTACCTGATTTTTCCCAAAATCATCGCTATGCTCACCTATCCGTTCGTGATCGCTATTTCGATGTTCCTGGGAATTGCCGGTGCTTACAGCGCTGCAGTTTTTGGAGGTTTTGTTACTTCAGACCAATTCGTCACGGGATTGCAGGATGATTTTATCCCATTTCACCTCACCTATGCTTTTATAAAGACCTTCTTATTTGCATTTATTCTGGCCACGGTGCCCGCATATCACGGATATTATATGAAAGGCGGAGCCCTTGAAGTCGGTGAGGCGGCTACCACCTCCTTCGTCTGGACCAGTGTGATCCTTATCGTCACCAATTATATAGTCACCCAATTATTATTAAGTTAGTTATGATTGAAGTTAAAAACCTACATAAGTCTTTTGGAGGGCAAAAAGTGCTTAAAGGGATTGACTATGTCTTTGAACGCGGAAAAACCAATCTTATCATCGGCGAATCAGGTTCCGGGAAAAGCGTATTTCTAAAATGCATGCTCGGCCTTTTTAAACCCGACCAGGGTACGATCGCCTATGATGGAAAACCTTATTCTTCTTTTTCTGAAGAGGAACAGAGAGAACTTAGAAAGGAAATTGGAATGCTATTCCAGGGAGGCGCCCTCTTCGATTCTATGACCGTGGAAGAAAACGTCATGTTTCCACTGAAAATGTTTACCAATCAAAGACGGAAGGATATGCTTAAAAGGGTGGAAGAAGTCCTGGAAAGGGTGAACCTTACCGGAAACAATAAAAAAATGCCTTCAGAGATCAGTGGCGGAATGCAAAAAAGGGTAGCCATTGCAAGGGCTTTGGTGAATAAGCCGAAGTACCTGTTCTGTGACGAACCAAACTCTGGACTGGATCCTAAAACCGCAACGGTGATCGACAATTTAATTCAGGAGCTAACCCATGAAAATGATATTACCACCGTTCTTATTACCCACGATATGAATTCGGTATTGGAGATTGGGGAACGTATCGCGTTTCTTAAAGATGGAGTGCTGGCCTGGAAGGGCACCAAAGATGAGATCTTTAAAACCGATGATAAAACGGTGACGGAATTTGTATATTCTTCAGATCTGTTTCAGAAGGTGCGTTCCGCGCAGCTCGATAATAACTAAGTTACAGCTTCAGCCTTAGATTTATACTGAGAAATCAGCTGAATTTGTCATTTTAGCCCAGATCTTCACCAAAATCTTTCATCACTTCTTCCCGAAGTTTTTTGATCTCCTGCTCTTCAGCTTTCGGAATGACCATCAGGACATCTTTATCTTCAATGATGATCATATCAGAAACACCACGCAGGGCGACCACTTTCTGGCTATAAGTCGAAACTATATTATTTTTCGAATCCTGAGCAGTAAGACGGGTATTGATGCAGGTGTTCCCATTTTCATCGCTTGGAAGTTCTTTCTGAAGTGATGACCAGGTTCCCACATCACTCCATTTATATTTCACGGGAATTACAAATACTTTATCTGATTTTTCCAGAATGGCATAATCAATAGAAATATTATTTGCCTGCCCATAGTGCTTCTGAAGAAATTCTTTTTCTTTTTCCGTATTAAAAGTTTCCTTTCCTTTTTCAAAGAGTCGATACATTTCGGGAGCAAGTTCCATAAAACTTTTCAGAATAAAGGCGCTGCTCCAAATGAATATTCCCGCATTCCACGAATAATTTCCGGCTTCTAAAAATTCCATGGCCTTCTTCAGGCTGGGCTTTTCGGTAAATTGGGTTACTTTTTTTACCTGATTTTTTCCGGTTTTATGATAACCGATATACCCGTAACCGGTATTGGGAAAAGTTGGTTCCACTCCTAAGGTGACCAAAGCCTCATTCTTTCCTGCATAATCAAAGGCCTGCTGAAGCGAATCAATAAAAGCTGCCTCATCGGGAATCCAGTGATCACTGGGCGCCACCACCATCTGCGCATTTTTATTCCTTTTATGAACTTTCATGGCGCCTAAAAGGATACTTGGTGCCGTATTGCGCATCTCTGGTTCAGGAACTATCTGCTCATCGGCGATTTCAGGCAACTGTTCTTTAATTATATCAATGTAACTTTCATTGGTAAGTACATAAATATTTTCAAAGGGAATTAGGTTCGTAAGCCTTTTAAAAGTGGCCTGAAAAAGAGTTTCCCCAACCCCAAGAATATCGATGAACTGCTTGGGATTGGAAGCCTTGCTTGACGGCCAGAATCTGGAACCGATTCCCCCCGCCATTACTAAAGCATAATAGTCATCTTTTTTAGTTCCGGTCATAACTCACGCCTTTAATAATTGAACCTCGGCATTGGGCTGAAATAAATATATTTTTCCTGTCTCCACTTCCACACATTCGTATCTTTTGATTCGCCGGGTTCCTTTGCGGAAGGTTTTACCGTTATATATGCAGAAAATACTTCCCAAAGGAATCTCAAAAATATAGTTTTTATCGTTCTCTGGATCAAATTTTTTCAAAGCCACCGAAAGCTTCGCGTCGGTATCGCTGCTGGCACGTGGATTCCTGAAGTGTCTCGCGATTAACGGAAGCAGCTGATCAGGAAAAATTTCCGGCCGAATAAACGGCAGCATCAGACTACGAAAACAATGTTTCCACTCTTCACCATGAGGTTTTATTCTCCGTCCATATTTTTCAAAAGCGAGGAGGTGGGCTATCTCGTGAATCGTGGTGATAAGAAATCTGTATTTATTAAGATTGGCATTGATAGTGATCTGTTGCGAACCATCGGGTAATCTCCTGTAATCCCCATGCCTGGTAACGCGCTCATTGACGATTTTAAGATGAACCGATTTCATCCTGATCAGTTCTGAAACCGGATGAACGGCATTTGATGGTAGATATTTAACCAGTATTTCCTTCATTTAAGGCGTACTGTTTGAAACCTGCATGATCTTGCCATTGTAAAACCGGTTTCCTTTCAGGCTGAAACCTACGATGTATTCGGCCATTTCGATGGCAGAAATGGGTGCCTGATAACCGGGAAAAGCTTCCTCCAGCATTTCAGTCTGCACCGCGCCCAAGGCCAAAGCATTAAAAGACGGGCCATTTTCTTTATACTCTTCCGCCAGTAATTCGGTAAGTGTCAAAACAGCTCCCTTACTGGAACTATACGCAGCCAGACCCGGAAATTTCATGCTGCCCTGAACTCCGCCCATACTGCTAATATTGACCACATGCGATTCACGATCCATATAAGGAAGCAGTCTTCGGGTAATTTCAGCCACACCAAAGACATTCACTTCAAAGATCTTTCGGAAATCTTGAGAAGAAGTAGCCTCGAAGGATTTATTCAGAAGAGCTCCGGCATTATTGACCAGCACATCTACACGTTCCCAGTTCTTTTCGATAAAGGCAACCGCTTTATCCAGGCTTTCAGCATTAGAAATATCAAAGGAAAAAGCCGTAACATTTTCGATATTTTTATCTACTACCGGTTTTTCATTCCGCGAAAGCGCCAGCACCTTATGCCCTAATTCAGCAAAAAGGTTCACCATCTCATAACCAATTCCGCGGCTGGTCCCTGTAATTACGATATTTTTCATTGCTCTGCGGTTAATTTTATTTCTTTCTCAGGTGTATTTGCCATTTGATGTATCCCAGGTAAAATATCCTCAACAAGATCAGCAATAAATATGGCATCAAGAAATTCCACCTCGTCATTTACATGGTGGTAATAGGGATAATTGGTAAAATCGAAGGAAGAGATTGTTTGCGCGGGAATATGAAACTGCCCGAAAAAAGGATAATTATCGCTTCGCATAAAAAGATGATAATTCTTTGCCTGAGGCAGAAATCCTAAAACTTCTTTCCCTGCATATTCATTGAATTTTTCAGCGAGATTTGATTTTTCATAACCGGTTACGTACACCTCATAATTCTTATCTTTCATGGGCACGCCCACCATTTCTATATTGAACATGGTGTAGAGATCGATATCCTGCTCTTTCAACCTTTCCGCCAGGTGAGCCGAACCTTTCAAACCGAGTTCCTCTCCCGAAAAAAGCGCGAAAATAATACTCCTCTTATTATCATTATTTTGGGCAAATTCCCTTGCGATTTCAAGCACTGAAACCGTACCCGCAGCGTTATCGTTTGCCCCATTTGCGATCTCATCGTTACCATCGGGTTTTGCCTTTCCTATATGATCGTAATGCGCGCCTATTAGGATATATTCATCTTTGAGTTCTTCATCATTCCCCGGTAAAACAGCCACCAAGTTATAGCCATACACATCACCTACCTGAAAGCTATCTCGATAGGTTTCAAAATAGGGTCTAAGACCGAAACTACCAAATTTACTTTCGATATAAGCTGCAGCAGTGTTGATCTCTTCAGAGCCGGTTTTTCTTCCCTTTAATTCATCAGAAGCGAGATAGGTCAAATTAGTAAGCACTTCTTCTTTTGAAACCTGATAAGTTTCTGAATCTGCTTCCTGTGCTGAAATTCTAGATGCTAGAAAACAAAAGCATAACAGAAGTAAGATCTGGGGATAAAAATGTATTTTTCGCATAGGTCTAAAGATAAAAAAATCCCGCTTAATGGCGGGATTCTGAAATTTATTAAAATCTGAATTATGCCAGCATCGTAACCGGATTTTCCAGATAGGTTTTAAGAGTCGCAAGGAATGCGGCACCGGTCGCACCGTCAACAGTTCGGTGGTCACAGGCCAGGGTCAGCTTCATGGTATGTCCTACCACGATCTCACCATCTTTTACCACTGGTTTTTCTACGATAGTTCCCACGGAAAGGATCGCTGAATTCGGCTGATTTATGATACTGGTAAATTCCACAATTCCGAACATTCCGAGGTTGGAAACCGTAAAAGTGCTTCCTTCCATATCAGACGGCTGTATCTTCTTGTTTCTTGCCTTTCCGGCAAGATCTTTCGCATGAGCACCGATTTGAGTCAGTGAAAGCTGATCGGCAAATTTGATCACGGGAACCACAAGACCTTCTTCAACAGCCACGGCCATACCCATGTGGATATGTTTGGCAATTTTCATGCTGTCACCTGTCCACTGACTATTGACCTGCGGATGTTTTCTCAATGCCATCGCAGAAGCCTTGATCACCATATCGTTAAAAGAAACCTTAACATCTGGCATGTCGTTGATGTGCTTCCTCGAGGCCATTGCATTTTCCATATTCACCTCGATAGTGAGGTAGTAATGCGGAGCCGTGAATTTTGATTCTCCAAGTCGTTTGGCAATGGTCTTGCGCATTTGAGAATTCTTGATCTCTTCAAAGCTTTCTTCTCCGGCAGGAGTGTAAGGCTGAACGGCTGCCGTGGTTTTTTTGGCAGCGGTTTCCTGAGTTTCTGCAGCCTGTTTAGGAGCAGCTTTGAAATTCTCAATATCTTTTTTAACAATTCGACCATTTTCGCCGGAACCATTTACTTCAGAAAGGCTTATCCCGCGATCTTCTGCCATTTTTTTGGCCAGCGGAGAAGCAAAAATCCTTCCGCCATCTTTGGCAGCAGATTCGGTTTTTGTTGCTTCAGTTTCGGCAGGAGCCTGAGAGGCTTCTTCAGCTTTTGGTTCGGCTGTAGATTTTTTAGCTTTTTTAGCACCTCCGGAAGTCGATATTTTGGAAACATCAGTTCCCTCAGGGCCAATTATCGCAAGCAGGCTGTCAACTTTTGCAGATTCACCTTCCTGTATTCCTATTTTCAGAAGCGTTCCGGAATAGAAAGATTCGAATTCCATAGTCGCCTTATCGGTTTCGATCTCGGCAAGAATATCCCCTTCCTCTACTTTATCGCCTTCCTTTTTAAGCCAGGCAGCAACAGTCCCTTCTTCCATAGTATCGCTGAGGCGAGGCATATTGATGATCTCAACACCTTCAGGAATTTCACCTTCTTCGGCATCTTCTGCTTCCGCAGACTCTTCCTCTTTTTCCTTTACCTGGGTTTCCTGGGTTTTTTCTTCAGAAGCCTCTCCGCCTCCGGCAAGCAACCCGCTGATGTCTTCACCTTCGTCACCAATAATGGCAAGAAGGGCATCTACGGGAGCTCCTTCACCTTCTTCCACACCAATATGGAGCAGCGTACCTTCATAAAAAGATTCAAATTCCATGGTAGCCTTATCGGTCTCGATCTCGGCCAGGATATCTCCTTCTTCTACCTTATCTCCCTTTTTCTTGAGCCACTTTGCAACCACACCTTCTTCCATGGTGTCGCTCAAACGCGGCATTTTGATAACTTCTGCCATAATATTAGTCTAATTTATGTGCCAGGAAAGGATAATCTTCCTGTTGGTAAACCACGTCGTACATTACATTTTTATCTGGGAAATCTGACTCATCGGCAAATTTCTCACATTCTGAAACTTTTTGCTTGACGCGTTTCTCAATTTCTTTAATCTCTTTCTCCCCCGCGTACTTTTTATCCTTGATCACATCAAGAACCTGAGTGATAGGATCCAGTTTTTGATATTCCGCTACCTCCTCCTTGGTTCTGTATTTCTGAGCATCACTCATGGAATGACCACGATACCGGTAAGTCTTCAATTCAAGGAAAGTTGGTCCTCCGCCTTTTCTGGCCCTGCTTATCGCCTCGTCAAGAGCTTCGGCTACTTTCACAGGATTCATGGCATCCACCGGCCCGCAAGGCATTTCATAACCATTACCTAATTTCCAGATATCGGTTCCTTTAGCAGTTCGCGCCACAGAAGTACCCATTGCATAACCGTTGTTCTCCACACAGAAAACCACGGGAAGATCCCATTTCACAGCCATATTAAGGGTTTCGTGAAGCGAACCCTGTCTTACGGCACCATCCCCCATGAAAGTAAGGGTTACGGAATCTCTTTTAAAATATTTATCGGCAAAGGCAATCCCGGCGCCAAGAGGAATTTGTCCTCCCACGATCCCATGACCACCATAAAAACGATGTTCTTTAGAAAAGATATGCATAGAACCGCCAAGCCCCATGGAAGTTCCGGTCTTTTTTCCGAAAAGCTCTGCCATGACTCTTTTTGGATCTACTCCCAATCCTATTGGCTGAACATGATTTCGGTAAGCGGTGATCATACGATCTTTTTCAAGATCCATCGCATGAAGTGCTCCCGCCAAAATGGCTTCCTGACCATTATATAAATGTAAAAAACCTCTAACTTTCTGCTGAATGTAAACCTGCGCAAGTTTATCTTCAAATTTGCGCCAAAACAGCATATCCTCATACCACTTCAAGTAGGTGGCTTTTGTTATTTTCTTCATCTAAAATCTTTATTTTAAGGCCAGACAGATTGGTTTTGCCAAGCGGATAACAAAAATACTATTTTCAATAAGAAACGAAAATAGTTTTGCAGCAAAAAATCACGAAAACCTTATAGACAGGAATTATCGAAAACCAGCGGGAGAAGGTCTTTAACCGAATCGGCTTTTACCACTTTCCCACTTTCGCCCATAAAGTAGATCTCAATTGGTTTTTCCTGCTTCACCTCGTATTCTATAAGAGCCTGCCGACAGGCTCCACAGGGAGGCACCGGCGACACTACCTGATGTTTCATTGATTTGGCAGAAATGGCGATAATACCAATTTCAATATCAGGATATTTTGCACCTGCCGCATAGACCGCGGTTCGCTCGGCACATAATCCTGAAGGATAAGAAGCATTTTCCTGATTACTCCCTAAAATCACTTCCTCGTTCTCCAGCAGCAGCGCAGCACCAACCTTAAACTGTGAGTAAGGGGCATAGGCGGTGTCACGAGCCTGGATCGCCTTCTGCATAAGTTGCTGTAAATCTTCGGGAAGTTCATCCAAAGAATCGTAAACCTCCAGACGGGAGGTTATAGTTAGTGGTTTCATCTGAAAAATTTATTTTTAGAAGTAGCTGCATTCAGTCAAAAATATAATGCGGATTCTGGTAAGCCTCATTTCTTATTAAAAAATTGGTATACAAGATAAGGGAAAAGCGCTCTCTAACAAATTAGCTTAAGAGAATTTCAGGATTTAGAATTTAGTTGGTGTATCTGTCCCCAAAATTAAAACTAAGCCCAAAACGCAAAGTACCTTCAAGAGGACTGGGCACAGAGGAAGTGGAAAATAGATAGGACATATCAATTACTACCGATTCATACGCGAAGCCGGCGCCTACAGAGAAAAATTTTCTAAATCCCTTTTCATCACTTTCGTTAAAATACCCCGCCCGAAGCGCAAATTTATTTTGATACCAGTATTCGGTTCCCAGCGCCCAGGTGACTTCTTTAAGTTCTTCAGAAAAACCATCAGGGGCATCGCCAAAAGATTTAAAAATTCCTTCTATAGATCCTATTTCGTTGTATTGCTGACTATCTTCCGCATCAATTTGTCCATTCCCATTGAAATCCTGTGGAGTGGGCACCAAAAGTTTATTGAATTCAATATAGGTCGCCAGTTTATTTTCCATGTCAAATATAAAATCAAATCCAGCACCAATTCCTAAATTAGTAGGAATGAAGTTTTCCTGACCAGCATTATCAAATTTTATCTTAGGACCAATATTTGAAATATTTGCCCCAAGTCGCCACACACCATCAAAACTGTTATAGGTCATTTGCGGACTTTCATAATAAGCAGCCACATCTACACCGAAAGTAGATCCAGCGACATTTTCATTTCCTCCAAGGTCAAGATCTGATCTTAAATATCGACCGGCAACGGCCATAGAAAAATCCTCGCTAAGCTTTAAAGAATATGATAGGTCCAGGGTGAATGAATTCGGGTTTACCAGAAGAGCATCCTGTTCAAAAGTATCCCTTCTTTCGATAGATCCCAGGCTGAAATAACGCAGACTTCCAGCAAAGGCACTTCTGTCATTTAGCTTTTGAACATAAGTAACTCCTCCCAGAAAGATATCATTAACGATCCTGCTCAAATAAGGTGTATAGGTTACACCCGCTCCATTCTCATACTCAAAAAAAGCATATTTTGCAGGGTTCCACTGCTGTGAGTAAACATCGGGAGAGGAAGCCACTCCAAGTTCTCCCATGCCGGCAGAACGAGCATCAGCAGCGATTTTTAGAAATGGAACAGACGTAGTTATAACCCGATCTCCTTTTTCCTGCGCAAGAAGAGTAAAATTCCCGCAAAGAATTACTCCGATTATTAGAAATGTAACTTTTTTCATTATAGTAATTAATGATAAACAAATATATAGTAATATTCCCGTTAAGAAAGAACTGAGGCATGAAATTGCTTTCTCAAGTCGACGATAAAATTCCTGATTTCAGGTTGAAAAAATAGAGTAAATAATATAACTGTAAAAATTATTATTTATTGTTTAGGAAATTCTAAAGCTCATCGTTAAGCTGAAGTGGAAATTTTCAGCCTTAAACTTTAAAAAAAATTCAGGTACACGAAATTCTCTAAATCACTCACACTAAACCATCTGCAATCGTAGTTTAGTCTATGGTATATCAGATAGTTATGCATTTATATGCAGTTTTATATTTAATAAAATAAACTTGTACATTTAGCGTTAATTAGTATATTGCAGGGCCTAAATTTCTATCATAAAGAAGAAAGACTATGAGATCGAAAATAGCTTTAAAAGCCATTATTGCTGTTGTTTGTGGCGTTAGCTTACTAAGCTGTAACAAGAACAATTATAAGAATACTTCCCGTGCCACGGGTTGGGATATTAACTCCAAAGACGGAGGTTTTCAGTATAATACAGATTATAAAGAGCAGGAAGCTGCTCCGGGACTGGTGTTTGTTGAAGGCGGCACTTATACTATGGGCCGTGTTCAGGACGACCCCATGCATGACTGGAACAATACTCCTACACAGCAACATGTACAATCCTTTTACATGGACGAAACCGAGGTAACCAACAAGATGTACCTCGAATACCTTGACTGGTTGAAGAGCGTTTTCCCACCTTCAGAGGAAAATTACAAAAACATATATAGCGGTGCACTTCCCGATACCCTTGTATGGAGAAACCGCCTGGGTTACAATGAGACCATGGTGACAAATTATCTTCGTCATCCCGCCTATGCTGAATATCCTGTGGTAGGAGTAAGCTGGATCCAGGCCGTTGAATTCAGCAAATGGAGAACCGATCGGGTGAATGAAGCACGCCTTGAAAAAGAAGGTTATCTGGCTGAAAACGCACGCTACAGTTCCGAAGACAATAATGTAACTTTTAATACCGATACTTACATCAGCACGCCTACCAAAGTTTATGGCGGAAATACCGATTTACTGGATGGTGATGAAGTACAGGACCGAATGGCCGATACGGACGAAAACGGAAATCCTATTAATGATGTTTACCCCGGAAGAGAAAGCGGATTGCTTTATCCGGAATACAGGCTTCCAACCGAGTCGGAATGGGAATATGCAGCCCTGGGTCTTGTTGGAATCAGAAACTACAATGTGTACCGCGGTAGAAAAAAATATCCGTGGGACGGACAATACACCCGCAGTGGGGAAGCAAAAAGAATGGGTGACCAGCTTGCCAACTTCAAACAGGGCGATGGTGATTATGGGGGAATAGCCGGATGGAGCGATGATGGCGCTGATATCACTGCCGAAGTTAAATCTTACGAACCCAATGATTTTGGCCTGTATGATATGGCCGGAAACGTTGCCGAATGGGTGGCCGATGTTTACAGACCAATCGTAGACGACGAATTCAACGACTTTAACTATTATCGTGGGAATGTTTATACCAAACATGAGATTACCGAAGATGGTACCGTAAAAGTGGTTGGACAGGAAGATATTGTCTATGATACCTTAAGCAACGGAAAACTAGTGGCCAGAAATCTTCCGGGAGAGATTGCCCAGGTGCCGGTCACTAAAGAAGATACTTACATGAGAACCAATTACACCGAAAGTGATCAGAGAGATTTCCGTGACGGCGATAAGAGTTCAAGCAGATATTATCAGCCTTTCCAGGATATCGATGATCCGTCAAAGAGAATGTACAACTCCCCTACTTATGACAATTATAAGTTTGACGACAGTACTGCCACTCTTGAAGAAAGAGGCTACGATAAGCAAAAAAGAACAACTCTCATCAGTGACGAAGTAAGAGTTTATAAAGGAGGAAGCTGGAAAGATCGCGCTTACTGGCTTGACCCGGCACAAAGACGTTTCTTCCCGCAGGATATGGCTACCGATTATATAGGTTTCCGTAACGCAATGTCAAGAGTAGGTTCAAAATCCCTTGATAAAAACAAAACTGCAAGAAACTCCAAGTAAAACAGCAGTTACCTAAAATATACTTAAAGCCCTAATTAGTTTAGGGCTTTTTTTATAGCTTTATTTTATGAAAACAGCCAGATTACACCAAAAATTCCTTCTATGCAGCGGCATAGATACCGATACCCGTAAAATCAGACAGGATAGTATTTTCTTCGCTCTAAAAGGGGAAAATTTCAATGGCAATGCTTTCGCGGAAGAAGCACTGAAAAAAGGTGCTCGCTATGCTGTGGTAGATCAGAAGGAATACGCAAAGAACAATGAAGAATATATATTGGTGAAAGATTCTTTGGAAGCCCTTCAGAAACTGGCAATTTTCCACCGGAACTACCTGGGAATACCTATTCTGGCCATTACCGGCAGCAATGGAAAAACAACCACCAAAGAACTGATCAATGCGGTTCTTTCGAAAAAATTTAAAACCGTAGCCACAGTTGGCAATCTTAATAATCATATTGGTGTGCCTCTTACCCTACTATCTATGGATGAAGAGACGGAAATGGGGATCGTGGAAATGGGCGCTAACCATATTCTGGAAATCGAATTCCTATGTACCATTGCCAATCCCGATTATGGTTATATCACCAATTTTGGAAAAGCACATCTTGAAGGTTTCGGAAGCCTGGAAGGTGTAATCAAAGGGAAAACAGAACTTTATAAACATCTTCAGGAAAGAAAGAAACTTATCTTTCTCAATCTTGATGATGAAATTCAGAAAAAGCATTCAGAATACAAGCACACCTTCAGTTTTGGCCAGACACCGGAAGCAGATATACACCTACAATATAAAAATGATAAAAAAGCGGGTGTCTTATTTAATAAAACCCTTTTCACCAGCCAGCTAAGCGGAGATTATAATTCCAAAAATATAGCCGCAGCACTTTGCATAGGCCTGTATTTTAAGGTTAATTTTGATGACATTCAAACCGCAATACAAGATTATGAACCTAAAAGCAACCGCTCACAGGTAATTTCAGCAGGGACAAATTTCATAATTATGGATGCCTATAATGCCAACCCCAGCAGTATGCATGCGGCTCTTGAGAATTTTCAAAAACTGGAGACACATAAGCAGAAAATCGCCATTTTAGGTGATATGTTCGAACTGGGAGAAGCTGCGCCTACCGAACATCAGATCATAGTGAACTTTGTTAAGAACAGCGATTTTTCTGAAACCTATCTCCTAGGGGAAAATTTCAGACAAACCGATGTCAACAGTGACTTTATCTTTAAGTTTAAAAGCATAGAGAGCCTTAAACAGCATCTTGAGGAAAACGACTATAGAAATTGTTATTTCTTTATAAAAGGCTCCCGCGGAATGGCTTTGGAAAGAGTGCTGGATTCCATTAAAAAATAAGATGGTCTCTTCTCAATTTCACTCTCAGATTTATTTTTTATGCGATAAAAAAAACGGTTGTAAATTTCTTTACAACCGTTCTTATATTAGATAAGGAATAACCTTAATTGGATTCCAGTTTCTTTAAATTTTCATGACTTATTTTTATTGCTTCCAATGGCGTGTGATTAAAAGTCATATCCTGCTCTACAAAATAATGCTGCATTCCGGCCAGCTCTTTTTGAGCGAAGATGCGTTCAAAATCTATAGTTCCGGTACCTACCGGCGCAAAACGACCCTTCTCATCCATATCTTTCACGTGCCATAATTTGAAGCGTCCAGGATATTTTTTAAAATAAGCTACCGGATCTTCCCCGGCTTTTGTGATCCAGTACAGATCCATCTGAAAATTCACATATTTGGGATCGGTATGCTTCAGGAAATAATCATAAGCTTTTACACCGTCGGCATTTTCCTTGAATTCGAAATTATGATTATGATACAGCAACTTCAAACCAGCTGCCTCACACTTTTTTCCGAGGCTATTAAAAATATCGGTAAGCGTTTCCACATCGCCTTTCATACCCATACTATGCTTTTTTTCATCATAGGTGAAATGGCCCATCGGCGGAACGGGAATAACAAAATATTCAAATCCTGCCGCTTTTACATCTTTTATCATTTCATCGACATTTTCAAGAGTGACCGATCCCTGATGAGTACTCATCGGCACCAGGCCAAGTTCCTCAAGATAGTTTTTGAACTCAACAGGAGCCATTCCGTAAAATTTGCCATTTTCATAACCCGCGGCTTCGATATATTTATAGCCCATATCGGCCACTTTTTGAAGCGTTTCTTTGGGATGAGTAGCCATATCATCCCTAACCGTATAAAGGGCAAGACCACCGAATTTTTCCTGAGCGTAGGAACTGGTTACCGTAAGAAAAACACCTAAAAGAGCCAGTAAGCCCCATTTTTTAAAATTTGTCATCATTTTTAATATTATTAATAAATAAATTGGAATCTCTGGCAGCAGAGATTCCCGAAGATCATCTAAATTATCAAAATTTCTTAAGACAAAGGCTATTTAGGATAAATGATATTTTTCAAAAGTTGGAAAATAAGCAATTTAATCCTTCCATTGCAGCCAATTTTCCAGCATTGAGAATAAGTAAAGGTAGGAAAATACTAAAAAGAACGAAAGTCATTAAAACACAAAACCCTACAACATAAGTTCCAGGGTTTGCGTGTGAGTGATACTGGATTCGAACCAGTGACCCCTACCCTGTCAAGGTAGTGCTCTGAACCAACTGAGCTAATCACTCAATAGAGTGGCAAATATATTAAAAGAGAACTTGAAATTTGAAAATTTTCATGCTTTATAAAAGAAAATATTTCCTTTTGGCAAAGAATCAGAAGCCTTAAAAGAAAGCTTGCTTGTGAACATTCTTTAACAAAAAATTAAGAAACATCAATAAACTTAAATGGTATAATTAAAAATAATAAACTGATTTTCGGCAGGTTTCACAGCACCTGCTTCTATTCAGGTATCTCATCCTGTTAAACTACTCATAAAGATCAAGATATTTTAACGATTACCTGTGCTCCTTTTTATATTTGTTCAAGCTACCACCCACTTTTATCACCAAAAGTTAAACAGTTTTTCACAAGTAGATAAGTGGTAAAGAATGCGGAAGTGAAATGACTACAACTGAAAATTCTCCAATTGCTTCCTACACCTGCAACCTTCAGGGCCAAATCACGTATTTCAATGATGCCGCAGCCCAGATCTGGGGCCGAAAACCAACAATAGGTAAAGATCTATGGTGGGGAGCCCGGAAAATATTTTATCCCGATGGAACACCCATGCCCAAAGAGGAACATCCTGCCGTAAAGGCTATACGAACAGGAAAATTCAATCAGAAATCAGAGGTCAGGATTGAATGCCCCGACCATAGCATTAAGGTGATCCTTTTTATTCCTCAACCTCAATATAACAAAGACGGAAAACTCGTCGGCGGTCATTTTTCCCTTATCGATATAACCGAATATGTGGCCGATCACATACGACAGGCCACTCTTTCAGCGATTGTAGAATCTTCAGATGATGCCATCATCAGCAAGGATCTCAACGGAAAAATCACCAGTTGGAATTCCGGAGCCCAACGCATTTTTGGCTATTCTGAAGATGAAGTGCTGGGAAAATCAATTACCATTCTTTTCCCGGAATCGCGTATCCAGGAAGAGGAAAAAATCATTTCCCGGTTAAAAAAAGGAGAAAGAATAGATCATTTTGAAACCCTGAGAGTTGATAAATCAGGAAGACTCATCCCTTTATCACTGACGATTTCACCTGTTAAAGATATCCACGGGAAAGTGGTGGGGGCCTCAAAAGTCGCCAGGGATATTAGTGAACGTCTTAAAAGTTATGAAAAACAGGCCATTCTCTCGGCCATTGTGGAATCATCAGACGATGCCATTGTAAGTAAAGATCTGAATGGAATTATAATCAGCTGGAATCGTGGGGCACAGGAGATTTTTGGATATTCCGAAGAAGAGGCAGTGGGTAATTCCATTACTATGCTTATTCCTAAAGATAAACTACAAGAGGAAACTCTCATTCTCAGCAAGATTAGAAAGGGTGAAAAGATAGATCATTTTGAAACCATCAGAAGACACAAATCGGGAAGAAAAATAGCAGTTTCTATCACAGTTTCGCCGGTAAAAGATCATAAAGGCACTATAATCGGCGCATCTAAAGTAGCCCGGGACATCACCCTTCAGGTGCAGTCACAGGAAGCTTTGAAAAGGTACAGCGACAACCTGGAAATTCTCAATTCTGCAGGAAAATTTATTTCAGAAAACCTCAATGTCAAACAAATACTGCAACGGGTAACTAATATTACCACTGAACTGACCCAATCGCACCTCGGAGTATTCTTTTATGATGTGGCAAATTTTGAGGACAACCCCAACAGTTTTTTCACAATTTCCGGCGCGCCAGGAGAAATAATTAAAAAGCTAAGGATTTTGAAGTTCAACGAACTTATTCCCGAGTCTTTTCAAAAAATGCAGGTTTTCCATATCGATGACATTGAGAATTTTAACAATGATAACCGTATTTATCAGCAACTTCAGAAAAGCCTGGACCTGAAAAGTTTTATGGCCGTACCGGTGGTGTCAAAATCGGGAGTAGTAATTGGAGGACTTTTATTTGGTCACAGGGATGTAAACCATTTTGATTCTGAACATGAGTTACTGGTTGCAAATATTGCAGGGCAGGCAGCGACTTCCCTGCAAAATTCTAATCTTTTCGAACAGGTAAAATCTTTAAGCGAGAAAAAAGATGAATTTATTGCGCTGGCCAGCCATGAGTTAAAAACGCCCTTAACGACCATAAAAGGCTATATACAGCTATTGTGCAAGATCAATTCTGATGAAAAGGCTTCCTCATTTCTGCAGAAAACTTTAAATCAGGTAGACAGGCTTAATACTCTCATTGAAGATCTTCTCAATATGTCCAGAATTGAAAATGGAAAACTAGAGTTCCGGATAGAAGCCTTTGATCTAAGTGAAATGCTGGTAGAAATTGTAAGCACCTTTAACCACTCTTCCCAAAGTCATTATATAGAATATGAGGCCGAAGAAACTCCTTTTTTAATTGAAGGGGATGCTCAAAGAATTGAACAGGTAATTATCAATATTCTTTCAAATGCGATAAAATATTCTCCCCACGCTAATAAAGTGGAAGTGAAAATAGAAGATAATGACAATACTGTCATGATTAAAATACGGGATTACGGACTTGGAATGTCTAAACAACAACAGAAAAATTTATTCCAGCGCTTCTATCGTGCTGAAAATTCAAAAGGAATTAATGGATTGGGAATCGGCCTGTATTTGTCTAAACAAATAGTCGATCGTCATAAAGGGAAAATTGAAGTGTCGAGTGAATGCGGAAAAGGGTCGAAGTTTTCCATAACTCTTCCAAAAACAATAAATACACCGGAAAGAATTACAAGCCGGGCAGTCTGAAATTACAAAAATATTTATGAAAGAGATATGTATACTGGAGGACGATGACAATATTCGGGAACTTATTCAACTGGTTCTGGAAAGTCATGACTATGTGGTTCGTTCCTATTCAAATATTAAAGCCTTTGACCAGGTAAAGACCAGTTACTTTCCAGACCTGTTTCTGCTGGACTTCATGTTACCTGATGGCAATGGACTGGAAGTTTGCCTAAAATTAAAGAATACTGATGAAACCAGGAATATCCCCGTCATTATAATGTCTGCTCATGCTGACCTTAACAAAATGATAGGTGCCGATGATTTTATCTCCAAGCCTTTTGATATAGATGAACTGGTAGGGATCATTTCAAAGCAACTTTGGTGTTAACCGAATAATAACAGACCGTTTTAATCTAATTCCTACCAAATAATGGTCTTAAAACCACAAAAACCTCGCAAATCAATGCGAGGTTTTTGTTTTACTTTATCTCTACATGAGGGTGCGAAGGGATTTATATTTTCCCATTTTCATATGCAGAAAGAAAGTTGTTGTATTGTACACATCGAGCTAGGCAATTATAAAAAGGAATATAATTTTAACATCTATTTAGCGGAGATTACGATATCACCTTTCTAATTTGTTGAAAGCTAAAAAAAAGAATTATGAAAATCAAAGACAACGAAACCAAGATCAGATTGGCCAAACAACAGGGAAAAGCACTTGAGGAGGCGGCAGATTACATGAAAAATATGGACACTTTTGTTGAAAAAGAAGTGGACGATTATATTATCACTGTCGTTTCAGAAGAAGCAGAAGGAACTTACCGTCTCAAAAATGGAGAACTGGAATGGAAGGTGCCCCCAAAGGAATTCAACACGCACATGGAAATCCTGGTGAGAGATAAAGATGATAAACGTTTTATTCCAGGTTTAAAAATATCAGCAAAAATTTTTGGAGAAGACGAAAAGCTGGTGGAAGAGAAAGAATTTCCACTTTTTTGGCACCCTTTTCTTTTGCATTATGGAGCCAATTTTCATATTCCAAAGGCCGGAAAATATAAAGTTAAAGTTAACATCCCCGCACCTACTTTTCCACGACATGATGAACTAAAAGGGAAACGCTATGGAAAAGATGTGGAAATTGAAATGCCACCACTTAAATTATCTGCAGGAAGAAAACCCCACGGGCCGGAATAAAAAATAAAATTGGCGAAAATCAACCCTGAAAAATGGGAATCATTAAATTATTTTCCAGCTTACAGAAAGCAGTTTAGAGGAGTAAAAAACATTCAATTCTTCCTGTTCAGATTAACCAGAATATTTGCCTAGTCTCCAACTTTTAGGCATGATCCGAATTGATTTAGAGAATCATTGGCAACGAAAAAAGGCTTTCATTTCTGAAAGCCTTTTTTCATCTCTGTGGGCGCGAAGGGATTCGAACCCCTGACACTCCCGATGTGAAATCGGGATGCTCTGAACTACTTCCTCAGTTTTAAAAATCATGAATTTTGGTCATTAGAAATGAGTTGCTCTAACATCTTCCTGCTTTTCCATTTTTTCAATTGTAACTCTCTTTTTAAAGCCTCTGTCTTAAATTCAAATTGTTCTTTATAGCAAAGCTTCCAATCTTTTGCTTTGGAAGTAAATCCCTTTTTAGATTGGGAATGCTTTTCCAATCGCGCTTTTAAATCACCTGTTGAACCTATATAGTATCTATTTAAATTTTCAGAGTATAAAATATAAATATGATAACTCATCGGGAATTGATTTAGAGAATCATTGATAACGAAAAAAGGCTTCCATTACCGGAAGCCTTTTTCAATTTCTGTGGGCGCGAAGGGATTCGAACCCCTGACCCCTTGGGTGTAAACCAAGTGCTCTGAACCAACTGAGCTACGCGCCCTTTCATGATTGCGGATGCAAATATAGACTAGAATTTCAATTACGCAAAACAATTCAGAAAAAAATTACTTTTATTTTTTTACTGATTTTGCCTCTTGTTCTACTGAATTTCCCGGTCTTTTCATGAAAGTGGTTTAACTGGTTCAAAGTCAACACCCAGGGATCAGTTTTTCTTTAATTCCGGCACGCTTTGGTAAATATAATCGGAGTGTTTTCCTGTAAATAATTTACCCATATTCTTTCCAAAAGTTTCCCGTTGCCCCTCGTCTGGCCAGGCCTGTGCCATCAGTTTCTGGTTTTCATCAAAAAATTCTTCCACATCACTCAGTTTGTCGAATACAAAAACTTCTACCATATCCCGACTGTTGGAACCCCAACGGTGTCTTTGAGTATAGTAGCCTTTTAATTTGGAGTTCTTACTGGTTACCTTATCATAGTACTGCTTGAAATCATCAGGCTTTCCGTCAGGATTCATGGAAAGATCACTCTTTCTCATATAATAGATCATAGGTTTATCTGTTTTCGCTGCCGGCATATAATATGGGAGGGAAACATAAATCTCGTCGCTATGCTGTGGACTGTAATAGTTGTTTTGCTTTTGCAAAAAAGCCTGTCTAGCCTTCTCGTCGGGCCAGCCTTCTTTCAAAAGCCGCTCATTTTCCGCATTGGCTTTCTCGATATCATCCCAATTTCGGTATACATTTACCAACATAACCTCAGAATTATCGGGTGTGAAATAATGGGTATAATAACCGGAATCTAAAATAAGCGCATTCTTATTGGTTACCTTATCGAAATACTGCTTTTCGGTATCCATCCAGTCGCTAAAATCAGTGTCGGGATCTGGGTTCCAGTGCATGGTGGTCATGGTAATAAACACCGGTTGTTCTTCAGCGGCAGCTTGGTCCTGCCCATAGGCAGTTACTCCAATCCAAAGCATAAAAGCCAGGATAATACAAATTCTTGAAATTGTTTTCATTTTTAGTTGAGTTTTTTAGTTAATACTGCATAGCTAAAAAGTCAACTCATGAAGTTTGGGAACCATTGCCTAAGGCGGAAGAAATCGGAAGAGTGGGGAAAGGGCGCGTAAGCTTATAAATTTAACTGAAATAATTGAATCTACACCACTTCGGCCACAGTAAAATTACTACCGCCGATGAATATAAGGTCTTCATCAAGGGCTTTTTCTTCGGCAGCAAACCAGGCAGCCTGTACCGATTTATACGATTTACCCCAAAGTTCGAATTTCGAAGCTTCTTTTTGTAAAATTTCGGCCTCTAATCCCCTTGGCACGTCCGGCTTGCAGAAATAATAACTGGCATCTTTGGGAAAAAGAGGCAATACCTTCGATAGATCCTTATCATTCACCACACCGATCACGATATGCAAATGCTGAAATTTTTCCTTCTGAAGCTGTTTCATCACCAGCTTCAGGCCCTCGGCATTATGCGCAGTATCGCAAATCACCTTCGGTTTTTCCCTGATCACATCCCACCTGCCCTGAAGCCCAGTATGTAATTTAACATTGTTCAGCCCGTTTATAAGGGCTTCTTCGGAAAGTTTCCAGCCCTTTTTTTGGAGGATTTCAACAGAAGCCAGTACGGTCTTTAGATTTTTCTTCTGATAATCTCCTTTGAGATCGGTATGATGTTTTTGAAATTTTGAATCTGAAGCAAAAATGATATCAGAATTCATTTCTTCAGCTTTTTTTCTGAAGACTTTTTTTGTTTCCTGTTGTTTCTCCCCAATGACCACAGGAATATTTTTCTTTATAATCCCGGCTTTTTCCGAAGCAATTTTAGAAAGAGTATCACCCAAAAAAGCGGTATGATCGAGGCCGATGTTGGTAATTACTGAAAGTTCGGGAGCAATGATATTGGTAGAATCCAGGCGGCCTCCCATTCCCGTTTCAATAATGGCGATATCTACTTTCTCCTGGGCAAAATACTGAAAAGCCATGCCTACGGTCATTTCAAAAAAACTAAGGCGGTTAAAAGCAAGGAAATTCTGATGTTCTTCAATGAATTTAATAACTTCCTTCTGCGGAATAAGTTTTCCGTCTATTTTTATACGCTCCCGAAAATCTTTTAAATGCGGCGAAGTGTACAAACCTGTTTTATAACCCGCAGCCTGAAAAATGGAAGCCAACATATGACTCACCGATCCCTTGCCGTTGGTCCCTGCCACATGAATACTTTTAAAATTATTTTCAGGATGCTCTAAATATTCGGCAAGTTTTAAGGTATTAGTAAGGTCTTTTTTAAAGGCTGTTTTACCCACGCGTTGATACATGGGCAACTGCTGAAACATCCATTCAACAGTTTCTTTATAAGTTTTCACTTATTCTGTGAGTTTAAAATTGTAGATAATGGTCCCTACCTGACGGGTAGGCGCATTGGAGTCACTGTTGAATCTTGTAGCAAGTGCAGCACGTCTGGCAGGATCGGTAAGACAGGGAGCGTTATTGGTAGTTCCTTTCATTCCCGGAGTTGCCGAAATTACCTGGCCCTGACGATTCACTTCAATCCGCACCACTACGATTCCCGATTCGTTACAATCCTGAACAAATTTTTCTTTATTGAGAGCTTTTCTCCCTCCCAGGCGATAATTCCCGTCACCATCGAGCCCGGCGCCCTGCCCATAATAAGAGCTGGCATTAGGATCTCCGTCAGGACTCCCTTTATCTCCTGCCTGGTTATCATTCCCTTCTCCACTGGTAGCTTTTCCCGATTTCTCAGGACCATTTAAAATACTACTTAAAGCGTCATTAGTGGATTTATCGGGTTTTGGTTCTGGTTTTTTTACCGGCTTAGGTTCTTCTTTAGGTTTTTCAGGTTGCTTGGTTTCAACAGGCTGCTCCTTTTTCTTCTTTTCGATCACCGGAGCTTCCTCTTTTTCCTGAGTTACCACTTCTTTTTCTATAACCGGTTCAGATTTTACCGGTTGCGCAGCGCTTTGTTTGGGAGCCGATTTTACCGGTTCTTTGGGCTGTGTTGTACCCGAACCTACTTCAGAAGTACCAAAATTCACAGCGATTCCGCTTTCCGGCGGCGGATCGAGATAAGTAAGGCCGAAAAAAATCAAAAGAAGAATCAGGATCACGTGCAAAATTACAGTGATCGTAAATGATTTCTTCTCATGTTTTGTTTCCAGCAATGCCATTTTATTCGGGTTTTACTGCCAATACTATTTTATAACTGTTCCTGTTGGCGATGTCCATCACATGAACTGCCTTTTCTATAGGAACTCCTTCTTCCACGCGGAGAATGATCGTTGGATTTTCTTCTCCGGCCAGCCTTTTCTTCAATTCCCCTTCCAGAGCACTATTGCTTACGCGGTCGCTGTTTATATACATCTGCAGGTCTTTGGTAATACTCACCGAAAGCGTTTGCTTGTTGGTAGTTTTACCTTTTGCCTTCGGAAGGATAAGATCCAGCGCCTCCGGAGTAATCACCGGGGAAGTCAGCATAAAAAAGATGAGTAGCAAAAAGACCACATCGGTCATCGAACTCATACTGAATTCCGGACTTATTTTATTTCTTCCTCTTAAATTCATATTAAGCCGGCTCGTTTAAAAGATCAAGGAAATCAACTGCCGTAGCCTCCATCTGGTGTACCACTTTATCGGTCTTCACAACCAGGTGATTATAACCAATGTAGGCGATAATTCCCACTACCAAACCGGCAACCGTGGTGGTCATCGCGGTATAAATACCTTCTGCAAGTGCTCCCATCTGAGCCTGACCACTGCTCGTCGCCAGTTCATGGAATGCAAGCACCATACCAATTACCGTTCCCAGGAAACCAATCATCGGCGCAGCACCGGCAATGGTTGCCAGAATACTCACGTTCTTTTCCAGTTTGTAAACTTCCAGCCTCCCGGCGTTTTCGATGGCGGTGTTGATATCTTCCAGCGGACTCCCGATTCGGGAAATTCCCTTCTCGGTAAGCCTGGCAACCGGTGAATCACTTTGCTGACAGCGGATCTTAGCAGATTCTATATTTCCGCCCAACACGCTGTCTTTGATCTGAAGCATAAAATTCTTATCGACCTTGCTGGCCGATTTAATGGCAAACAGTCTTTCAAAATAAATATAGACAGCCACGAACAATAAAACAAAAAGAATTACAATAATGATCTGGCCTCCAAGGCCACCGCTGAACATCAGGTCAAACAACGAAAGTGTTTTTTCCTCTACGACCGGCTCTGCAGCTTGTGCAGCATCAGCAAGGCCGTCCTGCTGAAAAAAGTATAGCATAGGTATCTCTAGGTTTTTTATTTAAACGTGAGAATTCGATTTTAATTGTAAATATAGATTAGCCTTTATTTTCTCACAACTCCACAGGGCGGAATAAAAAAATAATTATCAACGATTTTTATGGAAAAATAAAATCGATGAGTATAAAACTAATGGCACCAGATAGAAAACCTATCAATGCCAGCGGAGCGATATTCTTAAGATACCACACAAAATCAATTTTCTCCATTCCCATAGCCGCGACTCCTGCTGCGGAACCAATGATCAACAAACTCCCGCCCGTTCCAGAGCAATAAGCGATAAAATGCCATACATAGCTGTCCAGCGGAAAATCATACATCGCCATGGATGCCGCCACCAGCGGAACATTATCTATCACCGAAGAAAGGCCGCCCATCAGAATGATCACCGTATTCATACTGGGAATAGCTTCAGAAAGTGAATTTGCGGCGTAAAGCAGTGTACCCGCCATCTTACCGTTAATAGAACCAAATACCAGACTCTCCAGCCCGGCCACTGCCAGAAGAATTCCGAGGAAAAACAAAATACTCGAAAATTCAATTTTTGATAATGCCTTATGAGTGGAATACTGAAATTTTTCAACTTTGGTTATATTCTTTACGGGTTTCACATATTCGGAAACCAGCCACACCATGCCCAAACTAAACAGCATTCCCATATATGGCGGCAGCCCTGTAATTGCCTTAAAAACCGGCACGAACAGAATACCCCCAAGCCCCGTTAAAAGCATCTTCTTACTGCTCAGCAGCCTTTCTGAATCAGGATCTTCTCCTTTTTTCTTCAGAACGGTTTCCCCTCTGAATGCCTTCATTTTACTGGCAAAAGCGAAAGGAAGCACAAAACAGATGATGGAAGGAATCACCACATATTCCGATAGACCCACCGTGGTAACTTTGTTATTGATCCATAACATGGTGGTGGTGACATCTCCAATGGGAGACCAGGCTCCACCGGCATTGGCCGCGATAATTATGAGCGCCGCATACCACACCCGGTAATCCCTTTTTGGCACCAGCTTCCTGAGAAGAGTCACCAGAATAATAGTGGTGGTGAGGTTATCGATAATTGCAGATAATAGAAAAGCCAGGATACCCAGAACCCAAAGTAGCCTGACTTTATTAGTAGTTGTAATTCTTTTCTTGATAATGGCAAAACCACGATGAAGGTCTATAATTTCAACTATGGTCATCGCTCCTAGCAGGAAGAACAGAATCTCACTGATCTTGCTAAAGTGATGCATCAGGTTATCATTGAAACCTTCCTGCTGCACCTCTGCATTGCCCTGTGTTAGGTTGAATACCTCCCCGTGAGAGTTAACAATGGAAAACCAGCCCTGATTAAATCCATAAGACAGCATGGCCCACATCATTGTAGCCATTAATAAGGCGGAAACAGATTTATCCAGCCTTAGGGGATGTTCCAGGGTAATTAGCAAATACCCCAGAACAAAAAGAATAATTATAAAGCTTAGCATCGCCTGACATCTATACCAGTTGTTTTAGTGCTATTTCAAAAGCGGTTCGACTGATATCTGTTTTAGAAGGGTTACTATTATATGTATTTTGAATTGCGTTTTTAATAATGGAAGATGTATCGTTAAAAATTGCCTCATCGGTCATCTGCACCCTTCCTTCCATGAAATAGGCAAAAACCCGGGCCATTCCGCAATTTGAGATAAAATCGGGAATCAGGCTTACTTTTTCATCGGTATATTCCATGATGGGGCCAAAGAAAATCTCCTTATCGGCAAAAGGAACATTTGCTCCACAGGAAATCACTTCCAGCTTTCTGTTGATAAGACTGGTGATCTGTTCTTTCGAAATCAATCTTGAGGCTGCACAGGGAGCAAATATTTCGGCATCCAACTTCCAGATTTTTTCATTGATCTCTTCAAAAGGAAGCAGATCTTCATGGCTGAGAGTATTTCCTTTTTTATTAAGGAACAAATCCCTGATCTCTTCAAAACTGAACCCCTCTTCATTGATAACACCTCCAACACGATCTATGATTCCAACCACTTTGGCGCCAAGATGCGCCAGATAATAAGCCGCCGCGGAACCTACATTTCCAAATCCCTGAACAATGGCACGTTTTCCTTTAATATCGCCGCCATAAATATTATAATAATGATGAACGGCTTCTGCCACACCATAACCTGTGATCATATCGGCCACGGTATATTTTCTTCGGATATCGGGAGAAAAGTTAGTATTTTCAAGCACCTTGATCACCCCCTGTCTTAACTGCCCAATTCGGTTGATCTTATCGGCTTCGGTAGGCTTAAAATGCCCATTAAAAACCCCTTCCTGAGGGTGCCACACTCCGCAATCTTCGGTAATAGGAATCACTTCATTGATCTCATCAACATTCAGGTCTCCACCGGTTCCATAATAACTTTTCAAAAGCGGGGAAACGGCTTTATACCATCTTTCTAAAACACCTTTTTTTCGGGGATCGGAAGGATCGAAATTAATTCCCGATTTCGCACCGCCAATGGGAGGCCCGGAAACGGTAAATTTCACCTCCATGGTCTTGGCCAGAGAAAGCACTTCGTTCTGATCAAGGCCTTTTCGCATACGGGTACCCCCACCGGCAGCGCCACCGCGAAGGGAATTGATCACTGTCCAACCTTCGGCTTCGGTCTCAGAATCTTTCCAGTTAAATACTATTTCAGGTTCTTTATTTTCATATACTTTAAGTAGTTCTTTCATGTAAGTTAATTTTCGTGCAAAGATAAAAAATCAGTGAGGGCTAAAATTCTTATTCTCTTTATAATTTCAGGGTTTATAAATACGACCGGAAGAATGGTCAATACGGGCACCGGTAAACGATCTCAAAACATTTACTTCCCCTCTCAATTTCAATGCTCCGAGTAGAGCAAAAATCAGGGCTTCTTTAAATTCCACCAACTGATTGTCGGGAACAACAAAGTTACAGGCCGAAAATTTCCGAAGTTCTTCAATAAAATAAGAATTATAAACTCCGCCGCCGGTAAGAAGCACATCAGATTCGCTATTATCATCAAGTGCATTAGCGATCTGGATGGCTGCATGGATCGTATAGGTTTTAAGAATTGAAGGCACATCCAGTCCTGATTTTTCCAGAAGTGGAAGAATTTCTGCGTTCACCCATTCGATGCCCAGGGATTTGGGAGGTTTTCGGCTATAAAACTCAAGGGAGTTCAATTTTTCGAGTAGTTCGCCGTCGAGTTTTCCCATACGGGCCATGGCTCCGTTTTTGTCAAATTCTTTACCTTCTTTCCGGCTGAAATAGTTCAATACCGTATTCACCGCACATATATCATAAGCCATTCTTCTGCCTTTTTGCTCATGGGAAACATTGGCAAATCCGCCCAAATTGATACAGTATTTATAATCACTAAAAAGCAGACGGTCCCCAATCGGAACCAGCGGTGCGCCCTGCCCGCCCAACTCCACATCCTGAACCCTAAAATCACAAACCACGGGAATGCCAATTATTTTTGCAATTTTCGGCAGATTTCCAATTTGAAAAGTAATCCCTTTTTTAGGAAGATGTTTTACAGTATGGCCATGACTGCAAATGGCATCAATAAGATCAAGATCATTTTGAGCGATAAACTTCCTGATAAGATCCGCCAGATATTCGGTATACTCATTATCCAGCTCGTTTAGTGCCGGTTGATCAAGATGTACCGCTTCATCCAAACGTTTAACCCATTCTTTTGGATAGGAAAAGGTCTGAGCGAGTTTTATTTCGTAGCTTAGGTTTTCAGAAAACCCAATTTCGGCAAAAACCATATCCACGCCATCCAGAGAGGTGCCCGACATGACACCAATCAACCTGTAGGTAGTTTTTTTCATATTCGTAAAAATACTCAATATCAATTGAAAAATAGGCATCAAAAAGCTATCTTTGGCCTCCAAAAATCATTTTTTTACAAATTTCTTTTCATATGGATTTTACACTTACCGAAGAACATATAATGATCAGGGATGCAGCCCGTGATTTTGCAAAAACCGAATTGTTGCCCGGAGTAATTGAACGAGACGAGAAACAGGAATTTCCTGCGGAACAGGTGAAAAAAATGGGTGAACTCGGTTTCCTTGGAATGATGGCTTCTCCGGATTACGGCGGAGGCGGAATGGATACCATCTCTTATGTTCTTGCCATGGAAGAAATTTCGAAGATAGACGCTTCTGCTTCGGTGATCATGTCGGTAAACAATTCCCTGGTTTGCTGGGGCCTTGACAGTTTCGGAACGGAAGAACAAAAGAAAAAATATCTTACAAAACTCACTACCGGGGAAAAGCTGGGAGCTTTCTGCCTTTCGGAACCTGAAGCAGGCAGCGATGCTACTTCTCAAAGAACTACCGCGATAGAGAAAGAAGATCATTACTTATTAAATGGAACCAAGAACTGGATCACCAACGGAAATTCAGCCGATTTTTACCTGGTGATCGCTCAAACCCATAAAGAAAAAAAGCACAAGGGAATCAATGCTTTTATCGTGGAGAAGGAATGGGAAGGATTTGAAATCGGGCCTAAAGAACAAAAATTGGGAATCCGCGGAAGTGATACGCACTCGCTAAATTTCAACGATGTAAAAGTTCCAAAAGAGAACAGAATTGGGGAAGACGGTTTCGGATTTAAATTTGCCATGAAAACTCTTTCCGGCGGAAGAATTGGTATCGCCGCGCAGGCGCTGGGAATCGCCGCCGGTGCTTATGAGTTGGCCAAAGAATATTCAAAACAGCGTAAAGCCTTTGGCACTGAAATCTGTAATCATCAGGCAATCGCCTTTAAACTTGCCGATATGCATACCCAGATCGAAGCTGCACGTCACCTGGTGATGAAAGCTGCCTGGGACAAAGACCAGGGTAACAGTTACGATCTTTCCGGGGCAATGGCAAAGCTTCATGCTTCAAAAACCGCGATGGATGTTAGCGTGGAAGCGGTACAGGTCCACGGTGGAAATGGATATGTAAAAGAATATCATGTGGAAAGGCTGATGAGAGATGCCAAGATCACCCAGATTTACGAGGGAACTTCAGAAATTCAGAAAATTGTTATTTCCAGAAGTATTCTTAAGGACTAATCTTAAAAATATATAATAAAAAAGAGCAGCCTTTCGGCTGCTCTTTTTTTGGTTTGGTTTACTAACCAGCTTTCACTTTTGCAGAATATTTTAACTATCGCTCACACACCAAAAACACAACTGGTATTGTTTAAATAATGCAGATAACTGCCGCTTCAGAGATCATATAGAAATTACCCAACTATTCTTACATGAACCTCCAAGCATTGAGAACTGCTTTAATCTATTCAAATTCTGCCTGGCAAAAGATTATAAGAAGAAATAGAATTCAAACAAGGAATGCAAAAAAGGCTAATTCAAAATTTCAAGCTTTCACAATAAATGATTCCTCTTTCATTTTACAGATTAAAAATAATCATTTTTATGCCCGTACTATAACTATAACTTATAGTGAACAAAAAATCAGGGAAAACCCTTAACAGCTCAAATTTTATAAAAAAAGCTGTTATGAATTTCGCAAATAAGAAATAAAATTTTAATGATTTTTCATTTTTAGCCCTCTAAATTATCAATGTCTAAAAACTTGATTTAAAGCCTTTTTATCCTTTCTCTGTTCCTTCTCTTTTCTTTACTTTTAGGAGAATAAATCAGAAGGATTAATTATGAGAATGAAAGAACAGGGATTATACTCCCCTCATTTTGAGCACGATAACTGCGGGGCGGGATTTATCTGTAATTTAAATGGAAAAAGAACAAATCAGATCATTCATAAAGCGATTGATATTCTGGTAAGACTGGAACACCGTGGGGCGGTTAGTGCCGATGGAAAAACAGGGGACGGTGCAGGAATTCTTATTGAAGTACCCCATGATTATTTTAAAAAGGTCTGCGATTTTGAACTTCCAGAATTCCGTTCTTACGCCGTAGGCATGCTTTTTCTACCAAAGAATAAAAACCAGGCCGCAATTTGCAAAAAAACCTTTGAAGAGGAGGTTAAAAACCAGCAACTCGAAGTGCTGGGATGGAGATCGGTCCCGGTAAACCACTCCTGTCTTGGAAAAATGGCAAGCCGTACTGAACCTGCCATCGAACAGGTTTTCGTAGGACGGCCAGAGAAACTCGATGACAAACATTTCAATGCGAAACTCTATACCGCACGTAAGATAGCCGAGCACAGAGTTGAAAATTCAGAACTTTCAGAAAGTGAATATTTCTATTTTTCAAGCCTCTCTACCAATACCATAATATATAAAGGACTATTGATGCCTCAGGACATCAATGAATATTATAAAGATCTCAACGATCCCGATGTTATTACCAAACTCGCGCTGGTACATCAGCGTTTTTCTACCAACACCTTCCCTACCTGGGACCTGGCACAGCCTTTTCGATATATGTGCCATAATGGTGAGATTAACACCTTACGAGGAAATTTAAGTAGAATGCGTGCCAGGGAAGAGCTTTTTGAAAGCGATCTTTTTGGTGAAGAACTAAAGAAAATAACGCCTATCACCCTTCCGGGAAAATCTGATTCCGCATCAATGGATATGGTTCTGGAATTATTGCTACAAACCGGACGTTCCCTTCCGGAAGCTATTATGATGATGGTGCCAGAAGCCTGGGAAAAGAATCCTTCAATGGAAGATAAAAAGAAGGCGTTTTACGAATATAATGCCTGCATCATGGAGCCCTGGGACGGGCCTGCCTCTATTCCGTTTACAGATGGAAATTATATCGGGGCCCTTCTTGACCGTAATGGCCTTAGACCTTCGCGTTACACCGTGACCAAAGACGGTTATGTGGTAATGTCTTCTGAAACCGGCGTGCTGGATATTAAACCGGAAAATGTACTAAAACACGGTCGCCTCGAACCGGGAAGAATGTTCCTGGTTGATATGATAGAAGGCCGTATCGTGGAAGATGAGGAAGTGAAAGAAAAGATCGTTTCTGAAAAACCCTACCGGGAATGGCTGGATAAAAACCTTCTTCCCTTGGCAAATGTACCCTATACGGGAAATAAAACACCTGTAGAAGACATTCCTTATATCACCCGACTGAAGCTTTTCGGTTACACCTATGAAGATATTACCACCATTATTTCCCCGATGGCTTCTAAAGGAAAAGAAGCGATTGGTTCGATGGGTACAGATATCCCGCTCGCGGTACTTTCGCATCAACCACAGCTGCTGTTCAACTATTTTAAGCAGTTATTTGCCCAGGTGACGAATCCGCCGCTGGATGGGATCAGGGAAGAAATTGTGACTGACATCAGTCTTCCCGTTGGTGAAGACATCAATCTTTTTGATATTATTCCCGAACAATGTAAAAAATTGAAGATTCAGAATCCGGTAATATCAAATGAAGATCTTGATAAGATAAAATATATAGACCAGCCCGGCTTTAAGGCTAAATCTATTTCTATTCTTTATGAAGCCGAAAAAGGAATGAACGGTCTGGAAGATCGCCTGGAGGAAATGATCCATGAGATCAATGATGCCGTGGATGATGGTTGTAATGTGATCATTTTGTCTGACAGGAATGTGAATCCAAAACTGGCACCTATCCCTTCTCTTCTCGCCTGCTCTTTTGTACATCATCGCGTGAAGGATTATAACCGTAGATCTTCTTTCGGAATTGTGATCGAATCGGCCGAACCTCGGGAACCACACCATTTTGCGGCCTTATTCGGATATGGCGCCAGTGCGATCAATCCTTATATGGTCAATGAAGTGATTCGCCAGCTCGTAAAGGATAGACAAATTCCCGTGGAAAATGCCGACGAAGCCGTGGAGAATTTCAATGTCGCCATCGGAAAAGGCATCGTGAAGATCATGAACAAAATCGGAATTTCTACCTTGCTTTCTTACCGCGGCTCTCAAATTTTTGAAATTCTCGGACTCAATAAAAAATTTGTAGATAAATACTTCTGCAATACGCCCACTCGAATTGAAGGAATTGGACTTTATGAGGTTGAAAAGGAAATTCAGCAGCGTTATAAACACGCCTTCTTTCCTCCTGAAACCCATAGTGACCTGGACCTGGAAATGGGCGGCGATTACCGATGGAGAAGGAATGGCGAACGCCACGTTTTCAACCCGGCAAGTGTTGCCAAACTTCAGCAGGCTGTAAAGCAGAATAGCTACACTACTTATCAGGAATATTCTAAAATAATCAACGAGCAGAATGAGAATTTGATGACCCTGCGCGGGATGTTCAAATTCAAGGAACTCAATCCTATTCCTGTAGAAGAGGTAGAACCCTGGACCGAGATCGTAAAAAGATTCAAAACCGGAGCGATGTCTTTTGGCTCTATCAGTAAAGAGGCACATGAGAATCTTGCGATTGCCATGAACCGTATCAAAGGAAAAAGCAATTCTGGCGAAGGTGGCGAGGACCCGGGACGTTTTCAGAAAGACATCAATGGTAATTGGAGAAATTCGGCAATTAAACAGGTCGCTTCCGGACGATTCGGGGTAAGTATCGACTATTTATCGAATGCGAGGGAAATTCAGATTAAAATGGCGCAGGGAGCAAAACCAGGCGAAGGTGGACAGCTTCCGGGGCCAAAAGTGAATCCAGATATTGCAAAAACGAGAAATTCCACTCCTTATGTAGGACTTATTTCCCCACCTCCGCACCACGACATTTATTCAATCGAAGATCTTGCGCAGCTGATCTTTGACCTGAAAAATGCAAACCGCGAAGCGAGAATTAACGTAAAACTCGTTTCTAAAGTAGGAGTGGGTACAATCGCTGCCGGTGTCGCCAAGGCAAAGGCCGATGTGGTACTTATTTCTGGTTATGACGGTGGAACAGGGGCTTCGCCATTAACTTCCCTTCGTCACGCCGGACTCCCCTGGGAACTTGGTATCGCCGAAGTGCAGCAGACTTTACTGCTGAACAATCTTAGAAGCCGGATTGTGGTGGAATGTGACGGGCAGCTGAAAACCGGCCGCGATGTCGCCATTGCCGCCCTGTTGGGAGCCGAAGAATTCGGTTTTTCCACGGCACCGCTGGTTGCTACCGGTTGTATCATGATGAGAGCCTGCCATTTGAATACCTGTCCTGTGGGAATCGCAACCCAGGATCCCGAACTTCGAAAAAATTTCAAGGGAACACCCGAAAATGTGATCAATTTCATGTATTTCATCGCCCAGGAATTGCGGGAAATTATGGCCCAGCTGGGCTTCAGGAATATTAATGAAATGGTGGGACAAAGTCAGAAACTGGACATGAACCGTGCGATTAAGCATTATAAGGCTCAGGGCCTCGATCTTTCGAACATCCTTTATAAACCAAATATTAAGGAAGGTGTTCCGGTAACAAATACCGAAAAACAGCTGCATAATCTTGAAGGAGTGCTGGATTTTGACATTTTAAGACAGGCACACCCGGCGATCTACAGGAAAGAACCGGTGACCCTGGAATTTCCTATAAGTAATACTAACAGAACTACCGGAGCGATCATCAGTAACGAAATTTCTAAAATTCATGGGGCAAAAGGTCTTCCGCCAAATACGCTCACGCTGAATTTCCATGGTTCGGCAGGACAGAGTTTTGGAGCTTTTTCTGCTTACGGACTGAATCTGAACATCGAAGGAAATTCAAATGATTACTTCGGAAAAGGACTTTCAGGAGCGGTGCTTTCCATCAGAAAACCAAGAAACGCTACTTTTAAATCGAATGAAAATATCATTATCGGAAATGTCGCCCTTTACGGAGCCACTGCCGGAGAAGCCTATATAAATGGTATTGGGGGGGAACGCTTCTGTGTAAGGAATTCAGGAGCCAAAGCGGTTATTGAAGGTATAGGCGATCATGGTTGTGAATATATGACCGGAGGAATCGCTGTGATTTTAGGAAAGATCGGAAGGAATTTTGCTGCCGGAATGAGCGGCGGAATCGCTTATATATACAACCCTGAAAACGAACTTGACAAGAATAATTTCAATATGGAAATGATTGATCTCGAGATGCCTTCTTCAGAAGATCTCGACGAACTTTTAAGGCTTATTGAAAATCATTATCGTTATACTCAAAGCGAAGTGGCGGCCTCCATTCTTGAAAACTGGGAGAAGAACACGAAAGCTTTCATTAAAGTTATGCCTGTAGAATATAAGAAAGCCTTACAGAAAATGGAAGAAGAAAGAAAGAAAAAAGAACAGGTAGATCTAAAAACAGCATAAAAAAATGGGTGAATTAAGAGGATTTTTAGCATATGAACGCGCGGAAGAACCAAAAGAAAAGGCAGAAGAACGCGTCAAGGATTATAAAGAATTTACCAAAGAACTCGATACAGAAGAACTGAACCGGCAGGGAGGCCGATGTATGGATTGCGGAATTCCGTTCTGCCATAGCGGCTGTCCCGTGGGGAATCTAATACCCGATTTTAATGATGCCGTTTACCGGAATGAATGGGAGAAGGCCCTTAAAATTCTTCATGCCACCAATAATTTCCCTGAATTTACCGGTAGATTATGTCCGGCTCCCTGTGAATCGGCCTGCGTTCTTGGAATTATCGAACCTCCGGTTTCAATTGAAATGATCGAGAAATATATAGTAGAAAGAGGTTTTAAAGAAGGCTGGATCAAACCAGATCCGCCGCAACACCGCACCGGCAAAAAAATTGCAGTGGTTGGTTCAGGTCCTGCAGGACTTGCTGCAGCCCAGCAGCTAAACCGCGCCGGCCATTCGGTCACAGTTTTTGAACGAGACGCCAAAGTAGGTGGATTGCTTCGTTACGGAATTCCCGATTTTAAAATGGAGAAAAAGGTCATTGATCGTCGCGTTGAAGTGATGAAGGCTGAAGGCATCGAATTTGAGACAAAGATCGAAGTAGGTAAAAATTACTCCGTGGAAAAACTCAAGAATTTTGATGCTATTGTTCTTTGCGGCGGTGCTACAAAAAGGCGGAATCT
Organism: uncultured Flavobacteriaceae bacterium; assembly: GCA_963741865.1. Taxonomy (GTDB): domain Bacteria; phylum Bacteroidota; class Bacteroidia; order Flavobacteriales; family Flavobacteriaceae; genus Christiangramia. The sequence continues at coordinate 294,085 of CAVUJP010000015.1, read as the reverse complement.
GCCAATTCCTGGTTCAGATGCTGAAGGTGTGGTGCAGGCGATGGAATTCTTAAAGCATAACAATGAAGTTGTGGATGGCCTGCATGAGAGGGAAGAAAGGTTGAGCGCAGAAGGAAAGGATATAATTGTTATTGGCGGCGGTGATACAGGTTCAGATTGCGTGGGAACTTCAAACAGAGAAGGCGCGAAATCGGTAACAAATTTTGAAATTTTACCAATACCGCCAGAAGCAAGAACTTTGGAAAATCCGTGGCCTTACTGGCCTTTTACACTAAAGACAACTTCTTCTCATGAAGAAGGCGTGAATCGTAACTGGAGTATTCAAACCAAGGAATTTGTCAAGGATAAAAATGGCAATTTAAAAGGCTTAAAGACCGTTCAGGTAGAATGGATAAGAAAACCAGGAAAAAGGCCCGAAATAAATGAAATTGAAGGCACCGAAAAGGAATGGCCCTGTGACCTGGCCTTACTGTCCCTTGGTTTCACAGGTCCCGAAAAAACTTTGAGCGAACAATTAGGACTTGAACTTGATCCCAGAACTAACATTAAAGGAGGTTCCAATTATCAGACGAATGTTCGGAATATTTTTGTTGCCGGTGATATGCGCCGCGGACAATCATTGATTGTTTGGGCAATTTCTGAAGGCCGGGAAGCAGCTCATCATGTTGACAAGTACCTGATGGGATCTTCCAAATTACCTGTCAAAGGTCCTGGAGATCTTCCTACAGTGTAAAAATATTTTTTTAAATCAAAAAAAAGGATCTGGCAAAAGCCAGATCCTTTTACTTTAAATATGTTTCTCCTATCCTTTATCGGTAGAAGATTTTTTGACATCTTCAAAATATTTTTTTTGCAGCTCGAGAGTCGTAGTATCTTCCTTGATCGCTTTTAAAGCTTTTACTATCGAATTTACTGCATGATCAGTAACCAGTTTCCCAACTTCTTTCGTACCGGTTTCTCCCTTGCCTGCATAATGATGAGGAAAAGAAGCGTACCACCAGATACCTCTGTAAATATTAGGAATTTCTTTTAAACGTTCCTGATCAGCTCCGGATTCATCAGTGGCTCTATCCAATTTTACGAGTTCGGGACGCAGGTATAAAAGTTCAGATGTCTCCCTTTCACCAGCATGCATATCTCCCGAAGCATCAGATTTTCGCATTTCTGTTAATTTCTTTTCATATTCCGGATCTGAACCAGGATCAAATAAATAAACAGCGTAATCTCTTTGGCTTTCCATTTGATTCTGCACAAAGTATCTCAGCATGGAGGGATTTCCTCCATGGGTATTGACGATCAGTATTTTATTAAATCCATTTCTGGCTAATTCCTTACAGGTAGCTTCTAAAAGTTCCATGGTTAAACCACTTGGCAGGGAAAAAGTTCCCTGAATGTGCTTTGCTTCGTTAACCTGTCCGTAGAAATAATCAGGAAACACCACGGCATATTCTTTTTCGGCGGCACGATCAGCCCATTGCCGTGCCCGAATCAAATCGGAACCAATGGGAGCATGTGGACCATGCTTTTCAAGGATTCCTATGGGCAAAATGATGGTTCTGTTTGACTTCTCCATAGCCTGAGGCCAATCACTAGCAGTTAATTCATCCCACCGATGGGGGAGATCCTGGGCAAATAACCCCGAACTCAGAAGCAACAAAAAGAAAAATTTTTTCATAATTAGAACTTTTTAATAAAAATATTATTACATAAAGATTCTAATTTACAATTTTTTACATAAACTTTAATTTATTTCTTTTCAATTATTTACAAAAAAGACCTGCAGAAACAAATCTACAGGTCTTAAAATATATTATTGATATTATCTATAATCCCAGGAGTCCTGTAAAAGAAATTTGAAGATTTACTTCAGAATTAGCCTCTACAGAAAAACTTGTAAGATCAATACTACTAGCCGTATTAGCCTCTACAAGACTGGAAAATTCAAGTTTTCCATCTCCATCTTCGTCAGAATACGAAGCAAAATGTAACTCATAATCTCCCGCTTCTAAAAAATGGATCTCAAATTGGCCATTTGATTCTGAAACTACAGCACTACTTACAGCATTTGAGAAACGAATCCCCTCTGCATTTGCGTTGCTCTGAGATTCATCAAACGAACCTGCTTTATAGGCGTAGGCAACAACAACATCAGCGTTTGCTTCACTGGTATTATCAACCTCTCCGGTAACAATACCTGTTTCAGCTTTATTCACTGCTCGAATGTTATTCTCAAGTTGTGATTCAGAAACAAAAGAATAGCTGTCTCCTTCATGTTTCAAGCTTTTACGAAGATCAAAGTCGAGTACTACTTCATTTTCCATGTCTGGATAGATTTCAACCTGATCGGTAAGATTAATTTCTGAAGCTGTAGCGATCTCCTTTGTGGTTCCATCGGTCGTCAATACATAATTCCCTGGCCCATCTCCAGAAGCATCTGTATTCGCCAATACTAAACTGATATCAGAAGTTGTACCAGCTTCCAAATTAAGTGCTCCTAAAAGCTCGGTTTTCCCTTTGGTAAGGCTGCTTATTTCCAGGGTTGTCTTATTAAAACCTTCAATAGCCTTTTCATTAATTTTCACTTCAGAAACAGTTACAAAAACAGCTTCCACATTAGCTTCATCTACGGGAGAGTCGGTAATATAAACAGCGGTAGAATTCCCTTCCGTTCCCGTACCGGTTTCTTCTATGGAATCATCTTCTGAACAGGAGACAAACAAGATTAATCCCAGTAATAATCCTAATCTACTTAAATTTTTAAATCGCATACATAAACATTTTGACACGCTTTTTTTTTATGCGTGTGGGTTAAAATTCATTGATTTAGTTGTCGGTAGTATTTGAGATACTAAAATAGATTTGGTTTCGGATAGATAATAACGCAAGGGTTTCGCTATTATTCCTTAATAAAACCTTAAAATATTTACAAAGGTTTCATTTAATTGCATAAAAAAACCCTTCATCAACTACATGATGAAGGGTTTAAAAGGAAGGCGGCGACCTACTCTCCCACAGAAGTAGCAGTACCATCGGCGCTAACGGGCTTAACTTCTCTGTTCGGAATGGGAAGAGGTGAGCCCCGTTGCTATAGCCACCTTAAATCGTTCCCCTCTCATTCTCCCCGAAGGAGAGATGATCTTTACCTGGCTTTGTTTTCCCTCCCCTTCGGGGAGGCCAGGTGGGGATTATATTGTTGACATATCTAAAGAAACAAAAAATACTGGATCACTGTAAATACCTAAAGCATTGGGCGGCCCTTAGGTTTTGCGGCCTAAGGGCCATTACGCATCAAGCTTTACGGAGTATTAGTACCACTCGGCTACAAACATTACTGCTCTTACACCTGTGGCCTATCAACGTGGTAGTCTCCCACGGTCCTTTAAAGAAATCTCATCTTGTGGTGGGTTTCGCGCTTATATGCTTTCAGCGCTTATCCCTTCCCAACGTAGCTACCCAGCAGTGCTCCTGGCGGAACAACTGGTACACCAGAGGTTGGTCCAACTCGGTCCTCTCGTACTAGAGTCAGATCCACTCAAATTTCTAACGCCCACTACAGATAGAGACCGAACTGTCTCACGACGTTCTGAACCCAGCTCGCGTGCCACTTTAATGGGCGAACAGCCCAACCCTTGGGACCTTCTCCAGCCCCAGGATGTGACGAGCCGACATCGAGGTGCCAAACCCCCCCGTCGATGTGAGCTCTTGGGGGAGATCAGCCTGTTATCCCCGGCGTACCTTTTATCCTTTGAGCGATGACCCTTCCACGCGGTGTCACCGGATCACTATGCTCTACTTTCGTACCTGATCGACCTGTATGTCTCTCAGTCAAGCTCCCTTTTGCCATTGCACTCTACGCACGGTTACCAAGCGTGCTGAGGGAACCTTTAGAAGCCTCCGTTACTCTTTTGGAGGCGACCACCCCAGTCAAACTACCCACCAAGCACTGTCCCCCGATGTCGGGGTTAGGCTCTAAACAAGTAAAGGGTAGTATTTCAACAACGACTCCACAACCCCTGGCGAGGCTGCTTCAAAGTCTCCTACCTATCCTACACATCACTTGTTCAAAGTCAATACTAAGCTATAGTAAAGGTGCACGGGGTCTTTTCGTCCCGTAGCGGGTAATCGGCATCTTCACCGATACTACAATTTCACCGAGCTCATGGCTGAGACAGTATCCAGATCGTTGCACCATTCGTGCAGGTCGGAACTTACCCGACAAGGAATTTCGCTACCTTAGGACCGTTATAGTTACGGCCGCCGTTTACTGGGGCTTCAGTTGAACGCTTCGCTATAAGCTAACGTCTCCCCTTAACCTTCCAGCACCGGGCAGGTGTCAGGCCATATACATCATCTTTCGATTTAGCATAGCCCTGTGTTTTTGATAAACAGTCGCCTGGATCTTTTCACTGCGGCCCCGATTGCTCGGGGCGACCCTTCTCCCGAAGTTACGGGCCAATTTTGCCTAGTTCCTTAGCCATGAATCTCTCGAGCACCTTAGAATTCTCATCCCAACTACCTGTGTCGGTTTACGGTACGGGTTGCCTCCACTCGCTTTTCTTGGAAGTCGATCCTCAGGATTATCACCGCCGCCGTAGCTTTGGTGTACTATCGGGGTGTTACCACTCCCTTCAACGCACTATTCCGTCAGTGCGCACCTAATTTTCGCCTCCGTCCGCTTTAACGTGGGGCAAGTAGCAGAATATTAACTGCTTGTCCATCGACTACCCCCTTCGGGTTCGCCTTAGGTCCCGACTAACCCTCAGCTGATTAGCATAGCTGAGGAATCCTTGGTCTTTCGGTGTGCAGGTTTCTCGCCTGCATTATCGTTACTTATGCCTACATTTTCTTTTGTAACCAATCCAGCACTCCTCGCGGATGCACCTTCGTCTCTGTTACAATGCTCCCCTACCACTTATAACTAATGTTATAAATCCATAGCTTCGGTAGTATGTTTATGCCCGATTATTATCCATGCCGGACCGCTCGACTAGTGAGCTGTTACGCACTCTTTAAATGAATGGCTGCTTCCAAGCCAACATCCTAGCTGTCTGGGCAGTCCAACCGCGTTTCTTCAACTTAACATACATTTGGGGACCTTAGCTGATGGTCTGGGTTCTTTCCCTCTCGGACATGGACCTTAGCACCCATGCCCTCACTGATTAAAAACATTTTATAGCATTCGGAGTTTGTCAGGAATTGGTAGGCGGTGAAGCCCCCGCATCCAATCAGTAGCTCTACCTCTATAAAACTATTTAATCGCTGCACCTAAATGCATTTCGGGGAGTACGAGCTATTTCCGAGTTTGATTGGCCTTTCACCCCTACCCTCAGGTCATCCCAAGACTTTTCAACGTCAACGGGTTCGGTCCTCCACTATGTGTTACCACAGCTTCAACCTGCCCAAGGGTAGATCACACGGTTTCGCGTCTACCACTCCCAACTATAGCGCCCTATTCAGACTCGCTTTCGCTACGGCTCCACACCTTAAGTGCTTAACCTTGCTGGAAACGGTAACTCGTAGGCTCATTATGCAAAAGGCACGCCGTCACCAATAAATTGGCTCCGACCGCTTGTAAGCGCATGGTTTCAGGTTCTATTTCACTCCCTTGTTCAGGGTTCTTTTCACCTTTCCCTCACGGTACTGGTTCACTATCGGTCTCTCAGGAGTATTTAGCCTTAGCGGATGGTCCCGCCAGATTCATACAGGGTTTCACGTGCCCCGCACTACTCAGGATCCTGCTATGATTTGTACACAGTTACCCATACAGGGCTGTCACCTTCTTTGGCTCACCTTTCCAGATGATTCCGGTTCCTGGTACAATCAATATCGCAGTCCTACTACCCCAATAAGTCCGTAAACTCATTGGTTTGGGCTGTTGCGCGTTCGCTCGCCGCTACTAGCGCAATCACTGTTGTTTTCTCTTCCTCCGGGTACTTAGATGTTTCAGTTCCCCGGGTTTGCCTCCTTGCGGATAATACGCCTTCAACGTACTGGGTTGCCCCATTCGGATATCTGCGGATCAACAGGTATGTGCCCCTCCCCACAGCTTTTCGCAGCTTATCACGTCCTTCTTCGCCTCTGAGAGCCTAGGCATCCCCCATACGCCCTTATCTAGCTTGTATGCGTTTTGCTTAATGCTCATTGGTTAAAAATCTCGCAATCTTTAACCTATAATGTATTTACTTTTATTAAATATTTCTATCTAATAGTGTTCTCGTATTCTTTGTTTCTTCAATATGTCAATGAACGTTCCCCTCTGCCTGCGGCATCTCTCCAAAGGAGAGAAAGGGACCCAACCTTTTATTATTCCTCCCCTTCGGGAGGTTAGGTGGGGATTGTGGAGAATATCGGAGTCGAACCGATGACCTCCTGCGTGCAAGGCAGGCGCTCTAGCCAGCTGAGCTAATCCCCCATTTTCAGTGATCAGTTAACAGTTATCAGTTAACAGTACTTATAACGGCTACTCAACCTCTAAAATTTCCTTTAATTTATTTCAAATGAACTTCGTTGCCTCAAGTTTACTTTAAACTTTTCAACCTTCAACTTTGAACTCGCGCTTTGCGCGGTCGTAGTCTCAGGCAGACTCCCTTCGTCTGAGCTCAGGATAAACTTCTCGTCTTCCTTCGCCTACTTTCAGTAGTCTCAGGCAGACTCGAACTGCCGACCTCTACATTATCAGTGTAGCGCTCTAACCAGCTGAGCTATGAGACTGTCCATAAAACAGTTCCAAGTTTAAAAGTTTAAAGCTTAAAAGTTTTTCAACTCTTAACTTTTCACTCTTCACTCTTCACTATTTTTTATCAAATTGACAGATAAGAATCAAGACCAAAGAGGCCTTCTTTACACTTCCTCTTGGTTCCAGTAATTGCGCTAACCGCGTATAAGCGCGGCATTGCTCTAGAAAGGAGGTGTTCCAGCCGCACCTTCCGGTACGGCTACCTTGTTACGACTTAGCCCCAGTTACCAGTCTTACCCTAGGCGGCTCCTTGCGGTGACCGACTTCAGGTACCCCCGGCTTCCATGGCTTGACGGGCGGTGTGTACAAGGCCCGGGAACGTATTCACCGCACCATGGCTGATGTGCGATTACTAGCGATTCCAGCTTCACGCAGTCGAGTTGCAGACTGCGATCCGAACTGTGATAGGGTTTGAAGATTCGCATCCCCTCGCGGGGTAGCTGCCCTCTGTCCCTACCATTGTAGCACGTGTGTGGCCCAGGACGTAAGGGCCGTGATGATTTGACGTCATCCCCACCTTCCTCGCGGTTTGCACCGGCAGTCTCGCTAGAGTTCCCGACATTACTCGCTGGCAACTAACGAAAGGGGTTGCGCTCGTTATAGGACTTAACCTGACACCTCACGGCACGAGCTGACGACAACCATGCAGCACCTTGCAATCTGTCCGAAGAAGGGGGTGTTTCCACCCCTGTCAGACTGCATTTAAGCCCTGGTAAGGTTCCTCGCGTATCATCGAATTAAACCACATGCTCCACCGCTTGTGCGGGCCCCCGTCAATTCCTTTGAGTTTCATTCTTGCGAACGTACTCCCCAGGTGGGTCACTTATCACTTTCGCTTGGCCACCCAGCCCTCAATTAGGCCGGACAGCTAGTGACCATCGTTTACGGCGTAGACTACCAGGGTATCTAATCCTGTTCGCTACCTACGCTTTCGTCCATCAGCGTCAGTATGTTATTAGTGATCTGCCTTCGCAATAGGTGTTCTGTGTAATATCTATGCATTTCACCGCTACACTACACATTCCAACCACTTCATAACAACTCAAGAACAACAGTATCAATGGCAATTCTCCCGTTAAGCGGAAGACTTTCACCACTGACTTATTGTCCCGCCTACGGACCCTTTAAACCCAATGATTCCGGATAACGCTTGGATCCTCCGTATTACCGCGGCTGCTGGCACGGAGTTAGCCGATCCTTATTCATACGGTACCGTCAAGCCCTCAACGCGTGAGAGTGGTTCTTCCCGTATAAAAGCAGTTTACAACCCATAGGGCAGTCTTCCTGCACGCGGCATGGCTGGATCAGAGTTGCCTCCATTGTCCAATATTCCTCACTGCTGCCTCCCGTAGGAGTCTGGTCCGTGTCTCAGTACCAGTGTGGGGGATCTCCCTCTCAGGACCCCTACCTATCGTTGCCATGGGGTGCCGTTACCACTCCATCTAGCTAATAGGACGCATACTCATCTTTAAGCCATAAATGTTTAATTATAATTCCAGGTGAAATCATAATACCATGGGGTATTAATCCACGTTTCCATGGGCTATCCCCCGCTTAAAGGTAGATTGTATACGCGTTACGCACCCGTGCGCCACTCGTCATCAGAAAAGCTAGGCTTTTCCATGTTACCGTTCGACTTGCATGTGTTAGGCCTGCCGCTAGCGTTCATCCTGAGCCAGGATCAAACTCTTCATCGTTAATTCTTATATCTCTTAACAACTACTAGTAGAAATTGCTCAGTTGACGTCTTTTAGTCTTAATTCTTATACACTGGATCATATATCTCTATATAATCCCTGTCAATTCAATATGTCAATGACCTTTTTTCAGTGCGCAGTCTTTAGTTCGCAGTTTTTTTACTGCTTACTGTATACTGACTACCGCATACTGATTCGTTAAAACCCAGGGAGTCGAACCCTTCTCTATCGCCCCGTCCGGCGGCTTCTCTTTTCTTCACTCTCTTTAGAACGTCGCTTGTTTTTCAAAGCGGGTGCAAATATACAACCTCTTTTCTTTCCCCACCAAAACTTTTTTAAATTTATTTTTAAAAAGTTTAGCTTCCTTTGAAAACTTCAAAAAACCGTTCGGAACCTTTATCTTTCCGGCTCCTCCTGCACACCATCCTATCCCTCAATGAACATCCCTTCCTTGCGAAAGCGGGTGCAAATATACAGCTGATTTTAGATTGCACAATAGCTAAATAATATTTTAATCATTTTTATCTGAATCTCATTTTTTGCGTAAAAAATTCAACAATAAGAGCAGGAAACCATGCGGGAATCAGAGAATTTGAATAAAAAGTTTCTTAAAACAGTCCATTCTATAAGTAGAACCATAGCGATATTTTGCCTGTTTCATTCTGATCCCGGGGCCAAAAACTATCCCAAAGTCCCGGGATTATATTTTACCTCACCCAGAACTGCCTTTTTTGGCAGTTCTGACCTCTCCAAAGGAGAGGTGAATTGGAAACCCGGAACAGAGATCTCGGAGTATTATTTATTTCAAAGAAAAAAGTTCCAAACTAACCCAAAACGAATCAGAAAATCTGGATAAGGATATCCGGGAGCCGTAAAGTTATTGTTCCCGTCGATGAGATCATTCAGATTTTGCAACTTTAAAAATATGCGCGCCTGATCGACTTTAGCATTAAAAAAGAAATCTACCACCGGATAGCCCCCTAAATCCTGATCATTCTGAACGTAAAATTCAGCAAGAACAGGATCGTAAGCATCCATCTCATATTTACTAAAATATTTAAAGGTAAAGCCGGTTTGAAGATACAGGGCTTTATTAAACCAGTAATCTTTATAATAAAGGGAATTCCGGGTCACTAATTCCGGTACATTGAGCACAGATGAACCTTCAAGCACATTCTGATACATCAACGTATGATACATTCCAAAAAGGCCAAAATCAAATTCCTTTTCGGCTTTCAGCTTGAGATAACGCACCTGATCATCGCTCTGAAATGGCTGGACGTAAGCTTCATTATCTTCTGAAAAATAGGTGTAATTCTGAATTTGAGAAAGACTTCCGAAGAGATTTCCGAATTTTTCAGAATGAAAATCCCCGAAAACGCGCTGTGCGATTTCATTGCTAAAATCCTTTTGCCAGTTGTAGTGAATGTAATCGCTCTGGTAAAGAAGGAAATTCAAATTAGGTTTTCGGCTGTTCTGGTCAATTCCAAACCTGATATAATTATTCCGGTCAAATTCATAAAAAGCTGCTGCTTCCAGGTAATTTCCGGGAAAATCGCCTGTGAGATGAAGTTTAGCAATAGCTTCCAGCCCAAAGCCGGCAATTTGTTTACGAAAACTTCCTCCAACATGGAGAATATCCCCGGTAAGTTTATTGCCTATTGTATCTCCAGGCTTGATATAAACCGAATTATAGCCGTACTGATAGGTGGTATGACCTGCTTTAAAAGACAAATCCCCGAGGATGCGATTGGAGTAATTGAGACTGAGCTCATTCAGCAATTTTTCCATGCGAGTTTTATCTTTCAGATTACTAGATTCAAAAGATTCGCCAAATATTCCCTTTTCTGCCGAAGACTGGGTAAAAACGAATTTTTCGTAGTTGTAATTCAGAATATGACCGATGCTCACGCGGTTGATAGAATCTAAAGGATTATTGAGCACATATTCATGATCGAGATAGAAGCCCTTGCCATACAGTGTACTTTCGGCATTTTCAAAATTAACTTCCAGCACGGAGCGGTCATCAAACTCAGGCTCTTTGTTTATATATTGCTGAATGGCCTGTTGAGTAAGTCCGCCGTTTTCTTCATTTAAAAGATCCTGAGACACAAAATGAGCTTTTGCATTGTACCTTTTATTGTCGGAAATGTAATTGAGTGTCAGTCGCAAATTTCCGGTACTGGTGAGAATATGCTGATACTTCCCAAGGGCACGCGTGCCTTTATAGGCGATGCTCAAATTAAGATTTTCCGAGGTATTTACAGTAAAAAAAGCATCCAGCTGCTGTCCCTGCTCCGGAACGGTTTTAAAATACAACTCGGTTAAAGGGGTGGGCACATAATAATAGTCAATATCATCGGCCTCCATAAAATTAAAATGACGTGCACGGGCTCCAAATTTCGGAAAGGTCTCCTTATAATCCTTACGATAACTCAGGCTGTTGTAGGTCTGCCCCGTATTGGAAAAAGGAAGGAGTTCAAAATTGTCTTTCCGTAAATAGTTAAAAGTGTAATCATCATGAATAGAAAGCGATGTATCTACATAAGTTGTATCGTTCTCTGCGGTAATAATTTTGTAAAGGTCTATGGGAGCCTTCTTTTCTTTGGCGGTATCCAGCTTACGCAGATTTTCGGGACGCTCCTGACTACCGGTTTGCTGAGACCAGGTGATGCTTGTTAGTAAAATAAAGAAACAGAATAAAAGCTTTCTCATCAAAATATACTGTCTCGCAAAAATATAATAATTAGTTCAGGAAAAAGGAAGATTTAGAAAACAAAAAAACCTTCCCTGATCTATACTCTATACACATTTCTAGAAGAGTTCTTTTTTAACATAACCCAAGCTAACAAAAGCCTTACAAACTGTTTTGATTAACGCGAAATTTCTTTAGTCATATCAAAAATACTTAATCATGAACTCAACTTTAATAAATAGATTGATAGAGTTTTAAAATCATCAACGGATAATTTTCTGTGGGAATTGTATAGAAAAAGATTCTTTTTTGATGAATGAAATATTCTACTTGTATGTTCTTTAAAGGTTTTTTATTTAGTTGTACTAAAAACCACTAACATAACAAAAGCGGGAAATCCTAAAAGGAAATCCCGCTTTTAAAAATTTAACTTAACAATTCTGAAATAAACTATAACTTTTGAAAAGTTAAGGTTACCTCGTAGCTACCAGCCCCACAACCACCATCTGAAATAAAATCAGTAATAGTCATAGAAAACCCTGAGTCGTCGGAGGGATCAACAATGATACCTCCATCAGTACTTCCAAAAGTAATAGTACCTCCACCACAACCTACACCAGAGTCTACAGTAGGCATTACAAGAGTTTCACATACAAAATTGAGAGGAACATTCGTAGAAAATCCTCCAGCATCAGGTAAATAAGGTATAGTAAAGGTCCTAATAGTTTGCGAAGTTTCTTCGAAAGTTACCACCTGATCATTTGCGAAAGCACCGAAAGCTCCAGAACCTTCAACTGTCATCTGGTAATCTCCAGTAAACTTTCCATTTAATGGACATCCAACAGGATAATTAGCTACAACATCATAAACAGTGGAAGTATGAATATCAGATCCATATAAGCGTCCTTCCTCATTCCATAAATCCTGCTCTGTTCCATCTTCTAAATACAACTTTGTAGTGATAAGCAGTTCATCTCCTAATTTAAAATCATCATTACTGGAGAGTTCAGAAAAAGCTGCGATTATGTCATCAGTAGATAAAACCATATCAGTAGGAAATTCTGATACATCACTTTTTAATGTCACAGGTCCATACAATTCACCAGTAGCGGTTTGATACAATCCAACCACATCAGCAGAGGCCACATCTCCTTGTGCGATATCTACAGAGAACCCAAAATCAACAACGGCACCCGTATTTAATTCATTAAGATTTAAGATAGTAGGATATTCGGTATTTAGAGTTATGTCAGGAACAGCCCCTACCTTTAAATCCAGTTGGGAGGTGCCTCCGTCTGTATCACAAGAAACAGCGAAGACAGCAACCAAAAGAAATGTAATAAATATTTTTATTTTTTTCATTTTTTAAATTTTATAGTGATTAATTATCCCAAAATACCTTGTATGTTCCTGCATCTTTTTGAGCGGGAGCATTTTGATTCAGGTTCAATTCATTTTGAGGCCAGAAAAGCGATACCTGGAAAGGATTATTTTGAACAGTAACACCCGGATCTAAAGGATAATCTCCCATATCTAACTGATACTCTGAACCGGTACCTAATGGATCTGCCAAAATAGGATAGCCTGTTCTTCTATAATCGTTATACTGATCAACATTATCTGCAAAGGTTGACACCCATTTCTCAGTCATAATGATTTCCAGTTTCTTTTCTGGTGAAGTGGCCCCTTCAAACGCGGCTAGTACAGCATCAATATACCCATTCACCTCGTCAGAACCACTTAGTACTGGAACATCCTGCGCTTCAGTTTTTGCTTTCTGTGAAACTTCATCAACCTTTTCGAAACTGGCAATCATAGCTTCCTCCAATTTTTCTTTAGCATCACCAGCAATATATCCTTCATGTATAAGTTCAGCTTGTATATAAAGAAACTCACCATAAGTCAGGATTCTGTGAGGTGCATTACCAGTTCCGTCTGTAGCACCAATAGTGTAACCGGTATTTTCATCGTATAAACCTCCCGCAGGAAAAATTCCAGGATAAGTCACAGAATTTTCAACAGCGTGATCTCTATCGGGCCCAATACTTCCAAACCTAATAGAGAAGAATCCGGTATCTTCATCCCAATAATCCGCATTAGGATTTCCTGTTTCAGGATCCCCCTGATCAGGAGGTAATTGCCCATCTTCTAGCTGATTAACCCAGTAATAAGGAATCCGTGGATCTTCGATACCTGTAAAAATAGAAGGATTCCATCCCTTTAAAATTTCATACATCCATGGACTTACATAATCTCCAAATTGAGTACTTAGGTAAGAAGATTTATATAATTCATTTCTTTCGTCAGTAGGTGCTTGTGCAGTGGTTGATAAAAATTCAAAATCATCTGCGCTTGATTGAAAGAAGTTATCTTCTGCAACCAACGCATCAAAATCAGCCTGATCAAATAAAGAAGTAGTTTTGATCTGATTATAAAGTTTTAGCTTCAATGTGTTTGCAAACCTCATCCATTGACCCATATTACCAGAATAATACAAATCTTCATCCCCGGGAGTTATACCTTCTTCAGAATTGATATTGCCCTTTGCAGTATCAATCAAGTCTAATACGCTCTGATAAATCATCTTCTGATCATCAAAACTAGGACTCACAGTTCCACCTTCAAGTTGAGTAGCTTCAGTATAAGGAACGTCTCCCCAAAGATCAACTGCAGATGCCATAAGATAAGCCTTCATTACCTGACCAATACCTACATATTGTAAATCACCACTTTCAGTAGCAGTAGAAATTAAACTTTCAATATCAGTAAGAGTAAGGTACACATTGTCCCATTCATTGGTTATAGCAAAATTAGAGGGTCTAGCACCATATTGATCAGACTCTTCACGGGTAGTGAATTGATGCATATATACACTTAATACTACACCAGACCATAAATTAAAATCACCAAAATTTCCAACTCCCTGCTCAATATTTGGAAGTAATTGATCAATAGGAGCAGTAACCGGAGCATCGGTATCAGTATCCACATCTAAATAATCACTGCAACCTACTACTAAAAAGGAAAGAGTAAGAGCAACAATAAATTTAGTGATATGAAATTGTTTTTTCATGTTATTTTTCATTATTAATTTCTTTTAAAAACTTGCATTAATTCTTAATCCATATCGCTTTGACGTTGGAGCGGACTGAATTTCAATACCTTGTAACCTCGTTGAACCAAAAGCAGTCACATCAGGATCAAAATTGGTGTATTTGGGAACATTTGGAGCAAAATACCACAGATTGTTTCCGACAGCACTTATATTAATACTTGCAAAAGGAGTACTTTCCAAGAATCGGGCCGGCATTTCATATGTAAGACTTAACTCTCTTAACCTATATACCGTACCGTCATAAATACTAGCTTCATCTACACTATTAATGGCGAAAGTATTACCTCCTGAAGGAGAAAAATAAAGTTCGTTCATACTTAGCTGAGTAGAGTTAGGTATTTTATTTCCATTTTCATCCAAGATAGGCTCTCCATTTCCATTCCCATAAAAACCCGGAATAATGAAGGTTCTCTCCCTATCCTCTGTATCCTTAGTCACACCTCTACCCAATAAGGAAGCAATAGTAGTACTTGAAATATCTCCACCTTCTTTCCAATCAACCTGAGCATTAAGAGTAAAACTCTTATAACTTAAGGTATTAATAAAAGACATCTTAAAATCTGGATTCGGATCTCCTATGATCCCATCTTGAAGATCTGCAATAACACCACCTCCAGAACGATTAATTAAGAAATTTCCTTCATCGTCACGAGCAAAACGAGAACCGTAGAATACTCCAAAAGGTTCACCAACGGCTACATATCCAATTTCATTTACATTTAAAGGAATTCGATCTAGTCCTTCGACTAATTTTGTTACAGTATTTTCGTTTTGAGTAAAGTTAGAGATTAAAGTCCATTTAAAATCTGTTGTTTCTATAGGCACGAGAGTAAGACCTATTTCCACCCCTTTATTTTGAATCTCTCCTATATTGGTATTGAAAGAATTAAACCCACTTGATGTTGGTACACTTACTGGTGAAATCAAATCTGTAGTTATCTTTTTATACCAGGTAAAATCAAGAGCAATTCTCCTTTTCCAGAATTCAAGATCAATACCAGCTTCATATTCATCAGTAAATTCCGGCGTTAATTCCTGATCAGCTAAATCAGTCCGGTTCCCAATAACAGGAACTCCGTTGAATGGCTGCCCTACAGCAAATGTCCTGTTAAGGAATTCTGCAGGTGCTGATCTTGCTACCGAAGCAAAAGCACCTCTAAGTTTACCAAAGGTTAACACATCGCTTTGTATACCAAGAGCTTCAGTAAAAATTAGGGAACTCGAGAGGGAAGGGTAGAAATAAGAATTATTTTCTTTTGGCAAAGTTGAACTCCAGTCATTTCTACCGGTTGCATTTAAAAATAAAAAGTCTTTAAAACCAAAACTTAAATCTGCAAATGCACCTAAGGTTCTTTGTCTTGCATACCCAAGCCCTTTTGCAAAAGAGACATTAACATTATTCTCAATAGTATAAATACCTGGTGAGATAAAAGTATTACCAAAAACAGCAGTTCTTTCATTAGTATTTTGAAGAGCATTCCCTCCTAAAATCGCAGAAAAAGTGATATCATCTGTTATATTATAATCATTGAAATTGATTAATAAGGTTGACTCAATATCCTCATTAATATACCTATCTGTTGTAACAGAGCCTAATCCATCTGATGCTCTCGAGCCCAAATCCCTTATCTCTTTTCTGTCGAGATTATACTTATTAACTCCCGTCTGGAAGGATGTTGAAATGTGGTCATTAAAATCATAACCTAAATTTACATTTGCAACAGTTCGGTTGGTATTTGTAATAATTTTATCATGCTCCCAAGACCATAATGGATGATCCCATCCGCTATTTGGAATCACAGAAGCACCTGTCTCCGGATCAACATATGGCAAACTAAGATCCCAGTTTCTTGCCATGATCATAGTCCGGGCAAAAGACGAAGAGGAACCGCTATATTGATTTTCTCCAAAAAAACCTCCTATCTGTTTAGTATCGGCATAAGAAATATTACCTCCAAAATTAAAACCATTTTCCAGCTTCACATTCCCTCCGGCAGAAACATTAGTACGATCATAAGTATTGAACGGGATATACCCTTCTTGAGATAAATCAGAAATAGTGACTGCAAAATTACCATTCTCGCCACTTTGAGACAAATTAATAGAGTTTTCAGCTACAAAACCTGTACGGAATAGATTTTTTATATTGTCTGGATGAGCTTCGTATGGCTGCGTTGGCCCTAGTTCTGGAAAAGCACTTAATAAATTTCCCCACGTAGGAATGGTCTCTAAATCTGAGAAACGAGGTCCCCACGATCCATTTGCATTTGCATATTCAAAATTTACACCAGCACCATATGTGTTTTGATAATCAGGCAGATTAGCAATCTCCTCCAGATATGTTCCGGAAGAAATAGTAATATTTGTTTTTTTAGGACCTCCACTCGAACCCGTTTTCGTGGTAATAACAATCACACCATTAGTTGCTCTAGAACCATATAGAGCTGCTGCAGCAGTACTTTTTAAGACATCAATAGATTCTATATTGTTTGGATCCAAAGTTGACAGAGCCGATTCGTAACCACCGCCACCTGTTGTCTGACTTGAGGTTGTAACCTGGTCATTACTATACGCTACCCCATCAACAACAATGAGAGGTTGTGAAGAACCAGCAATACTAGTTACACCTCGAATGTTTATTTGGTTAGAAGCACCAGCCACCCCGGTTGAAATATTTACATTTACCCCGGCAACTTTTCCAGCAAGAGAACGAACCAAATCAGGCTCTGAATTATCCACAACTTCGTCTGAAGCCACAGTACTAACTGCATAACCTAAATTCTTCGGATTCCGCTTAATTCCAAAAGCGGTAACAACAACTTCTTCTAGTTGAGCCGCCCCCTGAGCCATAGTCACATCGATTTGGTTTACATCACCAATTGTATATTCCACAGTCTCAAGTCCTAAAAAAGAAAAAACTAAAGTTTCCCCTTTAGAAGCTAGAATAGCGTAATTACCATCGAAATCAGTTTGGACACCTCTTGAAGTTCCCTTCACGAGAACATTTACCCCAGGGAGAGGGAGACCTGTTTCATCGGTAACCGTCCCTGAAACAGTCATTTCTTGTGCAAAAGTTATTTGCACTACTAACACCATAAAAAGCGTCAGAATACTTTTTAATCTTTTTTTCATTATTTGTTTAATTTGAATTAGCCAACGCCAAAAATCATAATAATTTCCTAATAAACCAAACAAAATACTTTTTAATTCCATTTTTATTAGCAATACGGATATAACAAATTATAGGGAAAGCAGATCCCCATTTTACTGAATTCAAAAAAAATCATTAAAATTGCAGCGAATGTTACAAACCTATGATCTCAAATTAACAGTTGCCGGAACCGATGAAGCCGGACGCGGCTGCCTTGCCGGACCTGTAACGGCTGCGGCTATAATTTTACCTCATGATTTTGAAAATGAACTCCTTAACGACTCAAAACAGGTCAGCAAAGAGAACCGTAACCAGCTAAGGAAGATCATTGAAAAAGAGGCACTGTGCTTTGCAGTCGCTCATGTGTTCATGAAAGAGATCGATAATATTAATATCCTCAATGCTTCCATTCTGGCCATGCATAAAGCCCTAAAAAAACTTTCGGTTCATCCGCAGTGTATTATAGTAGATGGAAACCGATTTAAACCCTTTGGCAAAATCCCTTATGAATGCGTGATAAAAGGAGATGGAAAATACAAGGAAATTGCAGCTGCCTCCATACTTGCCAAAACATTTCGTGATTCGTACATGGAAGAAATCCATGAAGAATTCCCCATGTACAACTGGAAAAAAAATAAAGGCTATCCCACGGCTGAACATCGCGAGGCTATTAGGGAATTTGGCCCTACATCCTATCATCGAAAAAGTTTCCGCCTTTTGCCGGAACAACTCATGATTGATTTCTAAGTTTTATACTTTTACGGTAAAATCATTCCTAACAAATGAAGAAGCTGCTTTTCCTACTCGTGGCCATATTGGTGCTGTCCTGCAACAAGAATCCAGGAAATGGATATTCCCTAAGTGATAAAATTCCGGAAAAAGCAGAATTCATAATAATTTCTCCTGATTTCCAGGGTTTTCAGAAAAAGCTTCAGCAAAACGATTTTATCAGCAGCAATGAATTCAGACTAAAGAAAGACCTAAAGCAAAAATTACAGTCTTTACAATTCCTGAAACCTGCCTCCGAAAGTATTCTAAGCCTCTGGCGATCAAAAGAAAACCTCCATTTTATTTTTTCAACAAAGACAGATTCGGCCCTTGTCGCTATGAAAAATATTAAAAACAAGATGGTCGAAACCCGCGCAGAGGGTGATTTTTCCTATCAAAAATATCAATTATCCGGCTCTGTTTTTTATTTGTATAATGATAATTCTTTTGCGTTTATCAGCGATTCCCCGCAATATTTAAAGGAGATGATACAGGAAGAAAAGATTCTGAAAAGTACCGGCTTCACAAAAGCTTACCAGGCCTCCGACCCCTCCAAAACATCTGTTATCATTAAAACTCAGGCTTTAGGCACTGAGGTGGCCGACTTCTTCAAATTCTTTGATTTTCAGAATACAGAAGAACTTGCAGACTGGATGTTATTCGATCTCGGAATTGATAAAAACAACATAGCAGCCAATGGAATAGGTTTATATTCTGAGAGCTCCCGGTTGAAAGAACTGCCTTCACGAACTTTAGAATCCCAAAAACTAATTCCTGACGACTTTATAACTTATTATGGCTTCGGCTTTGATTCCGGCCTTCTCACCGCACAGGACAGTCTTCAGGAAAATATTCCTGAAATTTTAAAAATTACCCGAGAAATTTCCAGGCTTCAAATTCCCTCAGGAACAGCCCTGGTTTTAAATGGAATGGAAGCTGAAGAGGCGAAGGAGAAAATGGCTGGCTCTGGAGAAAAAACAGAATCTTTTCGAGATATCGATATTTTCAAAACAGAGGAAGCAGATCTCTTCGCAAATCATCTTTCAGCATTTCTTCATGCAGAGCCGATGGATTATTATATCATCATCAAACATTTCGTGATCTTTTCTAAAAAAGAAGAGGTTTTAAAAGACCTCATCCAGGCTTCTCAAAATTCTGCATTGCTAAGTGAGAAAAAATATTTCAATGAATTTTCACAATTCCTCTCCTCGCAAAGCTCAATCCTGTTTCTAACAAATTTATCTGCTCTCAATGAGGCTATCCCAAAAAAGGAAAATTCCGCCTCAAATTTTTCTTTTAACGCGACTTCCCTGGCAGGCCTTCAGTTCATCAATGAAAATGAGTATTCACATATCCACGGAATCTTATCTACGGCAGAAATGAATCAGCGTGAAGGCAGCAAACAGACTTTAGCTCTGCAGACCGATGCGCCCCTTGCCATTCGCCCCTATTTTTTTAAAAATCATCTAACCGATCAAATGGATATTGCCGTGCAGGATCAGGAAAATACGCTTTATCTTTATTCAAACCGCGGAAATCTGCACTGGAAGAAGAAACTTGACAGCAGAATTAACGGAAATATTTTTCAGGTGGACCTTTTCAGAAACGGATATCAGCAACTCGCCTTTACCACCGCTTTTCAACTGGAGGTTTTAGACCGAAACGGAAATACGGTAAAACCATTCCCTGCCACTTTCAAGAACGAACTTACCCAGCCTTTAGCCGTTTTTGACTATGATTCCAACAGAAAGTATCGTTTTGTACTGGTTCAGAATAAAAATATTTATATGGTTGGACCCCGAGGTAAAGGCATCAAAGGTTTTGATTTTGAGAAGGCAGGAAGTGAGATCGTGCTGCCACCGAAACATATTCGCCTGGGCACTAAAGACTATATCCTTATCGCTGAAAAATCAGGAAAATTGAATATTCTCAGCCGCCAGGGAAAAATCCGGGTTCCGGTAAAGCAGAAAATAGATTTTTCAGAAAATGAATGGTATGGATATAATGGGAATTTTTTATCTACAGCAGCCTCCAAAAATCTCATTGAGATCGATCAGAAAGGAACGGTAAATCTTAAAGATTCTGGCCTGGCAGAAAACACGAAACTTTCAGCAAATGATAATACTATCGTCTATCTATCGGAAAATATCCTGCATATAAATGACAAAAGTCTTGAACTGGATTACGGGCTTTATACGCCGCCTCAGCTATTTTCAGTAAAAGGAAAGACTCTTATTTCAGTTACCGATACTCAAACTCAGCGTGTATTCGTTTTCAATGCCGATGCAGAATTGCTGGAAGGTTTCCCGGTTTATGGTACTTCGCAGACAGATATAGCCAATGCCGACACCGATGAAAACCTTGAATTATTGGTACAGGGTGATGAGAATGAAGTAATTATATACGATTTTTAAAAACGAAAAGGCTGCTTTTGAAAGCAGCCTTTTTTCTTATTTATATTAACCTTCTTAATTACCGTATCCAGGATTCTGAACCAGCAGAGAATTAGCATCCATCTCTCTTAGAGGGATGGGAAAAGACAGTCTGGGAGAATCTGCGGGAATCTCTCCTACTGCTCTACCTGTTCTTGTATAATCCCAGATAAGAAAACCTTCGAACATAAGCTCACGTTCTCTTTCCTGCAGGATATCATCAATGGTAACTTCGGTTAAAGGATCTGCATTAGCCCGCTCCCGAACAGTGTTGATATCTTCGAGTGGAGTTGCTCCAACTTCGGTATCAAGACGTTCATTGGCTTCGGCTCTTATCAGATACATTTCCGCAAGCCTGATCAATGAAATATTCGCAAACTCATTGGTGTATTTAGAGGTGAGAACATCTCCATAATCCCCGATATAGGTGAAAGCTCCCCTGTCATCGTTCTCTCCGAAAAGGTTTAAATAAGCATCATTAACGGCTATGTCACCTCCTCTTCCGCCAAGCTCAGTACTGGCGTAATGGGTCACAAGAACATTATCACCATCCTGGGAATTTACCTGAAAAGCGAACAGGTCTTCACTTGAATTAGTGTCATTGTTAAAAGCATCGCCAAAAGTTCCGGTTAAAGAATGACCACTGTTTTCAATAACATCATTGGCAGCATCTCTGGCTTCTTCATAATTTCCTAAATGCAACTGAACTCTGGCCAGCAAAGCTTCTGCCGAATATTTATCGGCGCGAGCTCCATTGCTTGCAGGAAGTAGATCCATGGCATTCTGAAGATCAGAAATTACCTGCTGATACACCTGGTCTGCAGGTGCCCTTTCTATTTCCAGATCCTGATCTATATCAATGATACCATCTAAAGTTAAAGGAACACCCAAAGAATGATCAGGGGAAGAGAAAAATCTGTTCAAATCAAAGTAGTTTAAAGCTCTGAGAAAATATGCTTCTCCCATTACGCGGTCTCTACTATCTTCATCTACAAGATCGGCATGATCTAATACAAGGTTAGCCTGATTTATAGCCGCATATCCATTTAACCATAGATCTCTAACGAAGCTGTTATCTGTAAAGATACTTTTATTGTAGATCTCTTTTGGTTCCTGATAAGTGCCATACCAGCTAGCCTGATCACTTACGCCATAAAGGTCGGCCATAATCTGCAAATATCCCCCATAAGACTCCTCCTGAGAAGTCTCATCATAAACTCCGGTAAGGATATTCTCTACGTTTTCACCCGTGGAGATAGCTACGTCTGTCGGCACCTGTTGCCGGGGCTCCACATCTAATCTGTCAGAACACGCCCCAAATAGTACGAGAATTGCCAGAAAATAAAATAAACTATATATATTTTTCATAATTTTTTTTTAGAAGTTAATATTAACACCTAAAGACATGGTCTTAACTGCTGGTGCAGAATAGAAAGTAACCCCAGGACCAAAGCCCGCATCACTTGTAGATTCAGGGTCATATCCTTCATAATCAGTAAAGGTCAATAGGTTAATACCTGTAAAATACACACGGAATTTTTCGAGACCAATCTGATCGGTTAGATCTTCTGGTAGTGTGTAACCAAGTGTAAGGTTTCTTAATCGGATAAAATCAGCATCCTGAAGATACCTTGTTGATGTTGCAGTTCCATTTCCTGCTGCCAATCGTGCCTGTGGAACATCAGTGATATCTCCCGGCTGCTGCCATCTTCTTAACTGATCGGCGGTTTGATTATCAAACCAGTCTGCATTTGCCGATTGATACACTCCACCTCCATTATAGATGCTGGCACCCCATTCACCTACAAAAGTGAAGGTGAAATCAAGACCTGAATAATATACGGTGTTGGTCAAACCTGCAATCCAATCAGCATAAGGTTTACCGGCGATCACACGATTAGCTTCATTGGGATCGTTAGTAGTCTGGCTGCCTTCACCATCAACATAATATAGAGCATCACCATTATCAGGATCAACTCCTGCATATTCGATTAGATAGAAAGCAGAAAGAGGCTCTCCTTCCCTAAGAATATTTTCTCCAGAAACCACATCTTCTCCATCAGGCAATTCAATAATTTCATTATGGTTTTTGGAAATGTTAAAGTTCGTTTTCCAGGTTAGATTATCGGTTTGAATATTTCGGGTATTCAAAACAAATTCCACACCGCTGTTTTCAAGCAGACCAATATTTCTTGTCACACTGGAATATCCCGAGGTTCCAGGAAGAGGCTCATTAAAGATCAAACCATCAGATCTTTTATTGTAATAATCCAGTTCTCCTGAAATTCGGTTATCAAAGAAACCATACTCAAGGCCAATATCGGTTTGTTTCACACTTTCCCAGGTCAATTGCGGATTAGGTGCCTGAACTGGAGCTATACCGGGTTTCTGGTTATAAGAGATGGCACCAAAAAGACCCAGAGATGCATAATTTCCAATATTAGCATTACCAGTCTCCCCATAACTTGCACGAAGTTTTAAAAAGGAAAGTACATCAGAATCATTTAAGAAATCCTCTTCACTTAAAATCCATCCTGCAGAAATTGCAGGAAAGGTTCCATAGCGAACATCTTTACCAAACCTTGAGGATCCATCGCGACGGACACTCGCTTTGAAAAGATACTTATCCATTAAGGAATATTGCAATCTCGCAAAATAAGAAAGAAAACGATTCGTAGATTCGGCTCCTGAACCTCCGGTAATCTCTGCGGCACTGCTTACTGTCTGGAATTCATCTGACGGAAACTGTACCCCTGTAACATCCTGAAAACGACGATTAGACTGATTGTATTCCATACCGGCTACAACTTCCACATCATGAATTTCATTCAATACTCTGGAGAAAGTAAAATAATTACTGCTTACATAAGATTCTGTTCCTACACTGGAAGCATAAGCTTCGCCGTTTGTAGACTGGAAAGGAGTTAATTTCCCCCTGAAATTATCTTCGGTTTGATAATAAAGATCATACCCAAAGTCAGTATTAAATTTTAAATAATCAAAAAACTGATACTCTGCAAAAGTACGACCCGTAACTCTTCTAATAATAGTATTATAGTATGCATATTTATCTTCCAGAAGAAAGTTAGCATACAGAGTGTTTGGATTGGGTTCTCCATTTTCCAAATAAGCAGGAGAAATGGGGGTCTGCGCAATAGCTTGCAGAGGAGTAGTGAATGCGTTATCATCTGCAATCCTGTCAATATCAGTTCTTGAAAAACTCATATTCATTCCAACCTTGAACCTCTCACTAAAATTATGATTTACATTCACCCGCCCGTTAATTCTTTCCAGATTATTTCCACGTACGATACCTTTGGTATCATTGTAGGCTCCAGAAAAGAAATAAGTGGTCTTTTCATTTCCACCAGATACCGAAAGATTCGCATCCTGAACATGTCCATCCTGAAAGGCCAGCTCCTGCCAGTCTGTATCTACTTCGCCGTTTCTCCAATCGGTACCGGCTGACAATTGATCAAATCTTCCTTCAGCATAATCAAGGTAACCACTGTTAGTAGCAGCTTCTGTAAAAAGTTCAATATACTGATCGGCATTTAACCAATCACGCTTATGGGTTGGTTCACTTATACCATAAGAATAATTCATAGCAAAAGTAGCCTTCTTATTAGCTCCCTTTTTGGTAGTAATGATAACTACCCCATTGGCACCACGAGAACCATAAACCGCCGCCGCTGAAGCATCTTTTAAAATATCTATAGACGCGATTTCATTAGAACTCAGCGTAAGTAACGGGTTCGTAGGCGCTCCATTATTAGACTCATTATTATTGATCAATGGCACCCCATCAAGCACATACAATGGTTCCGAACCGGCACCAATACTTGCAATACCACGAATACGAATATTAACTCCTCCTTCAACTTTACCGTTGGTAGGAGCTATCTGTACACCCGCAGCCTTACCAGCGATCGTATTCTGGATACTTGGTACAGGCACTTCATCTATGTCTTCCGCTGTAAGTTTTGCAACATTATCGGTAAGGTTTCTTTTACTCTGAGTACCATAACCAACCACAACCACCTCGTCAAGCTGGGCGGCATCTTCCTGTAGAATTATATTAATGGAATCATCGGCTCCTACCGTAACTGTTTCGGTAGTATAACCAACATAACTGAATAAAAGGACTTCTCCTTCGGAAACCTCTATACTGTAATTCCCGTCAAAATCGGTTTGGGTTCCCCTGTTAGTGTTCTGCACAATAACGTTTACCCCGGGAAGAGGCAAACCATCGGTATCGTTCACTGTTCCCGTTACCACTTTGGCTTGTGCAAAACCAGCCTGGGTAACAAAACACAATAACAGAACAAAAAGCAATTGTAATTGTTTCTTCATATTATAATTTTTTGAAATTTTGACAAAAATCAGAAATTTTTGTGAATTATCAGAGTTTAAAGATACCAAATACACGTTTTAGTAGATAAAATGACATATAAATGATTTCAATTGGGATTTTCAAGAAAAAATAAAGCAGGAGCTGGCAAAATTATAAACCCGATAATTCAAAATTTACTTTAGAAGTTTCGCTTCAAAAAGCTCAGTGAAATGCTGAAGAATTTTATCCTGCACCTCTTTCATATCAACATTTTCTTTTCCCAATTCCACATTTAGAGAGGTTACCGCCTTGTCTTTAATTCCACAGGGGACGATATTATCAAAATATCCAAGGTCTGTATTTACGTTCAGGGCAAAACCATGCATGGTCACCCAGCGGCTCGCCCGTACGCCCATGGCACAAATCTTCCTGGCAAAAGGAGTTCCAACATCCAGCCAGACTCCAGTTTCGCCATCGCTACGTGCAGCTTTCAGATCGTATTCGGCAAGAGTTCTAATAATTGTTTCTTCCAGAAGCCGGAGGTATTTATGAATATCGGTAAAGAAATTGTCGAGATCAAGAATAGGATAACCTACGATTTGTCCCGGCCCGTGATAGGTAATATCCCCGCCACGGTTGATCTTATAAAATGTAGCGTTTCTGGCAGCCAGTTCTTTTTCTGAAATAAGCAGGTTTTCTATATCCCCGCTTTTCCCCAGGGTATATACATGCGGATGTTCCACAAAAAGAAAATAATTCTCGGTGGGAATATTCGAAGCTTCCCTGCGGTTTTTGATCTTTAAATCCAGCGTTGATTTGAATAATTCCTCCTGATAATCCCAGGTTTCCTTATAGTCTTTCCATCCCAGATATCTTACTTCAACTTTCCTGTTCATTTTTTATTTGTTCGGATTATTAAGAATGATCAATGCGGCGATAACCCCTGGAACCCAGCCGAGAAGGGTGAGTAGCAAAACAATTAGTATGGAACCGCAGCCTTTATCTATAACGGCCAGCGGCGGAAACAATACAGATAATATAACCCGCCAGATGCTCATTTTTCTTACTGTTTCCTGCAAAGATAAAATTAAAAATTGGGCTTTGACAGCCGTTGTTTTACAGGCTTATAGTGATTATATTTGCACCCGCATTTTATTGAATGCATTAAAAAACGATTTATGCAGCAATTATCAGAACAGGAACAGATTAGACGTGAAAAACTATCGGCAATTCGCGAAGCAGGGATCGATCCCTATCCCGCGGCCCTTTTTCCGGTAGATCATACCACCAAAGATATAAAGGAGAATTTCGAGGAAGGAAAAAAGGTAGTGATCGCGGGAAGGCTGATGTCCCGTCGAATCCAGGGAAAAGCTTCTTTCGCCGAATTACAAGATTCAAAGGGAAAGATACAGGTTTACTTTAATCGCGATGAGATCTGTCCTGGAGATGATAAATTCAAGTACAACGACGTCTATAAAAAATTGCTGGATATTGGGGATTTTATTGGGATTGAAGGAGAACTTTTCAAAACCCAGGTGGGCGAAATGACCGTAATGGTAAAAGATTTTCATCTTCTTAGTAAATCTTTACGACCTCTTCCGCTTCCAAAAACCGATAAGGAAGGAAATATTCATGACGGCTTTAATGATCCCGAGCAGCGATACCGCCAGCGTTATGCCGATCTTGTGGTAAATCCCAGGGTAAAGGAAATTTTCGTAAAACGCACGAAACTCTTCAATGCCATGCGGGAATTCTTTAATGAAAAAGGATATTTTGAAGTGGAAACACCCATCCTTCAGTCTATTCCCGGGGGTGCCGCTGCCAGACCTTTTATAACGCATCATAATGCACTTAGACATTCCGCTTTATTTGCGAATTGCCAATGAACTTATACCTGAAAAGACTGATCGTAGGCGGATTCGACGGGGTATATGAATTCTCCAAAAATTTCAGAAATGAAGGTATGGACCGCACCCATAATCCCGAATTCACGGCTATGGAAATCTACGTGGCTTATAAAGATTACAACTGGATGATGGAATTCACCGAAAACCTTCTCGAACATTGCGCTCTTGCCGTAAATGGAACGACAGAAGCCACTTTCGGCGAGCATAAGGTAGATTTCAAGGCGCCGTACAAAAGGCTCACCATGACCGATGCCATCAAACAATTTACCGATTTCGATATCACCGGAAAATCTGAAAAAGAATTATTCGAAGCCGCTACCAAAATGGGAATCGAAGTCGATGAAACCATGGGTAAAGGGAAGCTTATCGATGAGATCTTCGGAGAGAAATGCGAGGGTAATTTTATTCAGCCTACTTTTATTACCGATTATCCCAAGGAAATGAGTCCTCTTTGTAAGGAACACCGGGAAAATCCGGAGTTAACCGAAAGGTTCGAGCTGATGGTCTGCGGAAAAGAGATCGCCAACGCCTATTCGGAGTTGAATGATCCCCTTGACCAGCGAGCGCGTTTCGAAGAGCAGCTGAAATTATCTGAAAAAGGAGACGATGAAGCCATGTTTATCGATAATGACTTTTTGCGCGCACTGGAATACGGAATGCCTCCAACTTCAGGTCTGGGAATCGGGATGGACCGTTTGATCATGTTCCTTACCAACAAACAATCCATTCAGGAAGTGCTTTTCTTTCCGCAGATGAAGCCTGAGAAAAAAGCCGTGGAATTAACCGAAGAGGAGAAATCGGTATTTAAACTGCTTAAGGATGGAGATATTCACGATCTGAACGAGATCAAAGAAAATTCCGGATTAAGCAATAAAAAATGGGATAAGGCCCTGAAATCCCTTCGAAAGAATAAGATGATCGAGGTCTTCAAGGAAGGAGATTCCATGAATATTAAAGTTTCGTAAGATTTTTTTAAAAAAGAGGCTGTCTCAAAAGTAGAAGAAACATCATCCTGTCCCGAACTATCGGTACAGCCTGACGAAAAAACCATTTTTGAGACAGCCTCAATTTATTTGCTTCATATCCCGAAGAAAACCTGAAATTTTCAGTTTAAGGAATATCAAATTCCTCATTTTTAACTTAATTTTAAACCTTTCGCGGTTTTACAAGTCAAAGGGCTGCCAATAGCGGTCTCTTTTTTATTTAATTGAATACCGCTTCAGTAAAATTATAAACTAAATAACTTATTTATGATCAGAAAACAGAGCCTCAGGCTTCTGCTGTTAGCACTTTCATTATCAGTTTCGGGTTGTGCCGTTTTCAACCCCAGTTCAAAAAAGTCAGCTACAGCCGCTGCCGGCGACGACTCTAAAAAAGACAAGGATGGTCTTAAACCTTACAGCAAGGTAATCACCAAAGACGCCAAAAGTGACGAGGGTTTATTTACCGTTCACCAGGTGGATGACAAATATTACTATGAGATCCCGGACAGTCTTTTTAACCGTGAAATGCTTACCGTTACCCGTATCGCCAAAACTGCTAACGGAATTGGTTTTGGAGGCGGAAAGGAAAACACCCAGGTTCACCGCTGGCAGAAAAAAGGAGATAAGGTATTGCTTCGTGTGGTCTCTTATAATATCTACGCTGCCGACTCCCTTCCTATTCACGAGGCCGTGGTGAATTCGAATTTTGAACCAATCATCGAATCTTTTGATATTAAAAGTGTACGAAAAGATTCTATTCATTCAAATACGGTGATCGATGTCACCGATCTTTATACCAAAGATGTTCAGGCCCTCGGACTTCAGGACGACAGCCGCAAAAGATTCAAAGTTTCCAGGCTTGATGAAAGTCGTTCTTATATCGACACCATCAGAAGTTATCCTCGAAATATTGAAATTCGTCACGTAAAAACTTACAATGCGGGCGATCCTCCTTCTAACGCCAGCACCGGTTCCATTTCACTGGAATTCAGCAATTCTATGATCCTGCTTCCAAAAGTGCCTATGGATCGCAGGTATTTCGATCAACGCGTAGGATGGTTCACCACCGGACAAACCGATTACGGCCTGGACGCTCAAAAAAGTGAAACCGTTCGTTACCTCGATCGCTGGAGACTGGAAGTTAAGCCTGAAGACATGGAGAAATTCAAGAACGGCGAACTTGTAGAACCTAAAGAACCCATCGTTTATTATATAGACCGTGCAACTCCAGAAAAATGGAGACCTTATATCAAGCAGGGAATCGAAGACTGGCAGAAAGCTTTTGAAGCAGCAGGCTTTAAAAACGCCATTATCGCCAAAGACGCTCCCACTCCCGAGGAAGATCCAGACTGGAGCCCTGAAGATGTGCGCTACTCAACAGTTCGCTACCTTGCTTCTCCAATTCCGAATGCGAATGGGCCTCACGTTAGCGATCCGCGTTCCGGAGAGATCCTGGAATCAGATATCAACTGGTACCATAACGTGATGACACTTCTGAGAAACTGGTTCTTTGTTCAGACTGCAGCCATTAACGATGACGCGAAAAATGTAAAGTTCAAGGATGAAGTCATGGGCCGTTTGATCAGGTTCGTTTCTTCTCACGAAGTTGGGCACACACTGGGACTTCCACACAACATGGGAAGTAGTCCCGCTTACGCTGTGGAAGACCTGCGCGATCCTGAATTCACCAAAAAATACGGTACGGCTCCTTCGATAATGGACTACGCCCGTTTCAATTACATCGCCCAGCCTGAAGATGGTGATGTGGCATTGATGCCCAACATTGGTCCTTATGATAAATATGCGATCAGTTGGGGTTACCGCCCAATTCCGGGAAAAACTCCTAAAGAGGAAAAGCCAATTCTCGACAAATGGATCCTTAAACACGCAGGAGATCCTGTATATCGCTTCGGAAAACAGCAGGGAAATGTGATCGATCCTAGTTCACAAACCGAAGATCTTGGTGATGACGCTATGCTTGCCAGCGAATATGGAATCAAAAACCTGAAACGAATAGTTCCTAATTTGATCCACTGGACTTCAGAAGACGGTAAAGATTATGAAGATCTTGATGATCTTTACGGCCAGGTGCTTTCTCAGTACAACCGTTATATGGGACATGTTGCTGCCAATATCGGCGGAATCTATGAAAACTATAAAACCTACGATCAGGAAGGTGCAGTTTATACGCATGTTTCAAAAGAGAAACAGGAGCGCGCTATGAAATTCCTTCAGAATCAATTATTTGAAACTCCGGAATGGCTGATCAATCAGGATATTTTCAATAAGATCGAATACGACGGAAATATCGAAAGAATCAGAAGCATGCAGCAGAGAGCGCTTAACAATATCCTTGATTTTGGAAGAATGCAGCGCCTTATGGAAAATGAAGAGATCAACGGGAAGGAAGCTTATTCTTTGCTCGATATGATGAATGATCTTCGCAGAGGAATCTGGGGCGAAATTTATAACGGACAAAAAATTGACCGTTACCGCAGAAACCTTCAAAGAGCTTATATCGATCGTATGGAGTACCTTATGAACGAAGAGCAGGACGAAATTCCATCTCGTTACCGAGACTGGATAAGCCGTACCGACGTGAACGTGGCGCAAAGTGATATTCGTCCCGTAGTGCGCGGTGAACTCGTCACACTTCAGCGACAAATAAGAAATTCACTGAACCGTTCCGGAGATACTTTAACAAGATATCACCTTCAGGATATATTGAAAAGAATCGATTTGATCCTGAACCCGAAAGGATAATTATAACAATTGAATGATAAAAAAGCTGTCTTTATAGGCAGCTTTTTTTGTTTAACATCATTTTCAGAGAAATCTTATTCTTCTGATCTTTAAGCCAAACAATCGTTAATTATATAAAATTGCGATGAAATTAGATTAAACCTTTTTTAATTTTAACTGTCAAAACATTGAAATATTCAAATTAAGAATTATGAAGAAGTTGATGATAATTGCAATTATGATTTCCGGATTGGGACTTTTCGCCCAAAACCGGCAACAAATGAGAGAAGAAAGATCTTCAGAAGAAATGGCGACTTTAATGAGTAAGCGCCTGTCTATGCAACTTGATCTTAATGAAGAGCAGCAGTCAAATCTCGAAAAGCTGTTCCTGAAACGAATCGAGGAACGCAAGGAAAAGAGAGCAGAAATGCGCGATAAAATGAAAGAGAAACGTTCTGAAATGCAGGAAGAACGCATGGAAGAAAATCAGGAGTTCCAACAGGAACTAAAGCAAATCTTTACCGAAGAACAATTTCAAAAATTCCAGGCATTACAGGAAAAAAGAAAAATGGGAAGAAAATCTAATGAAAAAGGAAAAGACTGGTAAACTTTGATAGATTGTTTGTTTGTAATTGGCAAAGGAGGACTTTTTTCAAAAGTCCTCCTTGTTTTTTAGAGTTTTCTTCAACCTTCTCTTAAATTTTTGCAAGTCTCGCCCGGCGTAACCTCAGCGCATTCGTGATCACCGAAACAGAACTAAAGCTCATCGCAAGCGCCGCGATCATCGGTGATAACAATATTCCAAAGAAAGGATACAGCACACCTGCCGCTATGGGCACTCCAATACTGTTGTAAACAAGCGCAAAGAACAGATTCTCTTTGATGTTCTTCATCACTTTCTCACTGAGTTTTCTTGCTTTAAGCACTCCTTTAAGATCGCCTTTCACCAGGGTAATTTCGGCGCTTTCAATAGCAACATCGGTTCCTGTTCCCATGGCGATCCCGATATTAGCCTGTGCAAGTGCCGGCGCGTCATTGATCCCATCCCCGGCAACGGCAACTTTATAACCTTCATTTTGAAGTTTTTTCACTTCTTTCATCTTATCTTCGGGCACCATCCCCGCCTTAAAGTCGGAAAGGTTCAATTCTTTCGCCACTGCCGCCGCTGTTCTTTCATTATCCCCGGTAAGCATGATCACTTTTACTCCGTCTTCCTGCAGTTCTTTTAATGCTTCCCGGCTGGTTTTCTTGATAGCATCGGTAATCGTAATAAACCCAACAATTTTTGAATCTACTGCCAGATAAGAAACGGTTTTCCCCTGCTGCTGCTCTTCGATCACCTTCTGTTTTAATTCCTCTGAAATAGGGGCATTTTCAGTCTCCATCAATTTGTCATTCCCCAGGGCAAGTTTTCTTGTATTCAGCCTTGCTTCCACGCCTTTTCCGGTGATGGAATTGAATGCTGAAGCTTCCTCATAACTTATATTTTTATCCTCCGCATAATTTACGGTCGCCTTCGCAAGCGGATGTTCACTCTGCGCGTTCACCGAAGCCACTAGTTTTATTATTTCCTCTTCGGAGAGATCACTTACCGCAACCACTTTTTCCACGGATGGTTTTCCTTCGGTGATCGTTCCGGTTTTATCAATAATCAGGGTATCGATCTCATTCATTTGTTCCAGTGCACGGGCATTTTTTATAAGAACTCCATTCTGCGCTCCCTTTCCAACGCCAACCATCACCGACATAGGCGTGGCAAGACCCAGCGCACAGGGACAGGCGATGATCAGTACCGCGATGGCATTGACCAGTGCATAGACATAGGCAGGTTCCGGGCCATAAATCGCCCAGGCAAAAAAGGTGATCACCGAGATAATAACGACCACAGGCACAAAATAACCCGATATCCGGTCGGCCAATTTTTGAATAGGCGCCTGGGAACGACTAGCTTCGTTCACCATTTTGATGATCTGAGAAAGCAGGGTCTCATTTCCCACTTTTTCAGCGGTCATGGTAAAACTCTGGTTTCCGTTGATGGTGCCTGAACTCACCTTATCCCCTTCCGCTTTATCTACGGGAATGGGCTCTCCGGTGATCATCGATTCGTCGATACTCGATTTGCCGGTTTTAATTGTGCCGTCTACCGGAATCTTTTCCCCGGGTTTCACTCTTAATATATCTCCTTCCTGAATTTTATCTATCGCTATGGTCTCTTCTTTCCCGTCTTTCACCCGAACAGCTGTATTGGGAGCTAGTTTCAGTAATTCTTTAATAGCCGAATTCGTCCTGGTATGCGCACGGGCTTCCAAAACCTGCCCCAGTAAAACCAGGGTTAATATAACCGTGGCCGCTTCAAAATAAACATGCACGGTACCCGCTTCGGTTTTAAACTGTGCGGGGAAGAAATCGGGAAACACAAGGCCGAAAACACTAAAGATCCAGGCCACCCCCGAACCGATG
Organism: uncultured Flavobacteriaceae bacterium; assembly: GCA_963741865.1. Lineage (GTDB taxonomy): Bacteria > Bacteroidota > Bacteroidia > Flavobacteriales > Flavobacteriaceae > Christiangramia. The sequence goes on along the minus strand of CAVUJP010000015.1, from coordinate 261,066 downwards.
CCGATCAGGGTAAACATATTGAGATTCCATGTCTTTATAGATCTATAGGCTCTTTCAAAAAACATCCAGGTTGCATAGAATACCACGGGCAGTGAAAGACCAAATTGAACCCAATTCCAAATCTTCATGTCTGCCCAATCATAAAGCGGGTTATTAGGGATCATTTCAGACATGGCGATCAGGAAGATAGGAAGGGTAAAAGCCACGGCAATCCAGAATTTCTTCAGCAGCTTTTTATAACTTTTATCCTCTGCTGAAGTTTCTGGCTCCATGGGCACCAGATCCATCCCGCATATGGGACAATCCCCAGGCTCATCTCTCACAACTTCGGGGTGCATAGGACAGGTAAATCCTCCCCCCTTACCCCCTCCTAAGGAGGGGGAGCTGATTTCCTGTACAAGATCCATTCCGCAGACGGGACAATCGCCAGATTCGCTATAAGTTTTATCGCCCTCACAGTGCATAGGGCAGTACCACACGCCGGTGCCTTCAGCTTCCGGTTTTTTCTTTTTATCTGCTGAAGTTTTATGCGCTTTTCCCGGAAGATGAATCTGATAATTACCCGGCATATCTTTCAGAACTTTTTGAAATTCTTCAATTACAATATGCCTTTCCATGCTGATCACCGCTTCGGCTTTCTCAAGATCTACCCGTGCCTCTTTCACACCTTCAACTTTGTTCAATGCATTTTCGATATTCGATTTGCACCCAAGACAGGTCATGCCCGAAATTTCATATTTATGAGTCATGGACCCATGGCTATGGCCATCATGATCTGCAGGTATCATAATATGGTAATTCCCACCGGATTTTTGAAGCGCGTTCTCTAAGGTTTCCACTTCAATATGTTTTTTCATACTGATCTTTGCTTCCGCCTTTTCAAGATCGACAGAAGCATGAGTTACGCCTTCTACCTCGTTCAAAGTTTTTTCTACATGCGAACGGCAGCCATTGCAGCTCATTCCGGTAATTTTATAGGTATGTTTCATAATAATTTCATTCTGTAACTTCACAAAGTTACAGTACAAAGGAGCGAAAAGATTTCAGGATCTTTGGAAATGTTTGCGATCTTAGGGACTACTTTATATACTTATCCCAAAGTCCGTATTTTTCTTGGATAACACCTCTTGGAAAGGCCAGAAGGATTACTGCCAATCCGATTATAACTCCGATTATATTGAGAGTTAACTCTGAAGCCGAAGTAAACCATGGTGCCACAGCCAGCCCAAGACCAAGAAGAATATTTCCATATCGTCCCAAACGTACGATCTCGCCCATACTGATTACAGAAACTACAGTTATCAATGCCCCGGCCAAATGAAAAATATGAGCAGGCATGGTTTTAATGCTTATTCCAAAAGCCGCAGGCATGAACATCGCCGTAATACCTAAAACAGTGGAAATTAAAAGCGTCCATGGCACGCTCATTCCCCAAACAGAGGATTTAAAAACGGCAATTGGTTTATTTGGAAGATCCAGAATATCGGCGCTTCTTTTATCTTCATTTTCTTCAAAAGCTTTTCCGCCTTTCCAGAATACCTGCCACATATTATCGCCTCTTCGTTTCGCCTGCACCATATGCTGTCCCATAGCGATCACCTCATCAAATTCCAATGGGATCATTGGCAGCATAATTCCCGCGGCCAGTAAACAGAAAGTACACCACTCCCCTACTACAATAGGCTGCGAGATTACCAGGAAGATATGCACAAGTCCCAGCGGAATCACGAGAATTCCAAAAAAGGTCACCATCCACGGCATGGTGCGCCAGCGCGTGGGACTTCCCATCCAGCCCATAAGAAATTCAAAGGTATATGCCAAAGCTCCAAAAGCACCATCGGAAACGGGAAGAGAATGTGACATTTTTGAATTGAGCACTTTCATGGTGCTTTCCCCGAAAAAAGGATCCCAGGCAAAATCGCTATAACCCAACTGAAAAGCACCAAGGTATCGCGAGACCACCCATCCAAAAAATCCGAGTACGATCATGATCCAGCGCTGCGGCCAGCTGGAAGGATTGTAAGACCAGCCCGGCGGCACCGTAGAGCCCATTTTCATATAAGTGATCATATTTGGCATTCCTGGAATCAGAATGGTAAGGGCGATGATCAGCACACCTACAAGCGTATCGTTATTATAGATAAAGGCATTTGGCGCCCAGAAGATCACCGGAGCGAAATTCAGCCAGATTCCAATGAAACAGGCGGCCCATAAACTAATTGGACGATTTGGGGTAAGCGAGCGCCAGCCGAAGATCATCAAAAGCAGTCCGCAGATGATATCATTCCAGTACATGATATTTACACGCATCGCATCGCTCAGCCAGAGGGATCGTCCACCTGAAGGTTGCGCAATATTATTTCCATAATCGAAAGTAAGAGGAGCGATCACCAGCCAGAAACCCAGAAGTATTATGAGCCAGTACACCCACAGCGTTTGCTTGTGATGCATCTTGAGCATCTGCATGCGCTGCTTTTTATCCATCATGCCACCGCCATGATCCTGGTTTTGAGCTTTCATTTCTTTCTCGGCCATAGGACGGGTAACTCCACGACTCCCCATACCCGGCCCCTCCGCATTTTTCTCGCTATTCTCTGCCATAATTCATTCAGATTGGTTGAGTTCGTAAAAAACAGCAATGTGCTAAATAAATTTAAAGATGAAATAGAGAAAATTTATTAAGATTTTTATAAAATACTACTAGTTACCAGGCGTGTCAGGATCTTGAAAGGATAATTATTCGTAAATATCGCTCCATTTCCAGCCATCATTATTTACAAGCATGTTGAAAACCTCTCTTTGTTTAGCATCTGAAGTTTCAAGATTATTAAAAGTATAATCTAAAGGAGACATATTGTTATTCTGGAGATCAACAATTCTTGGTAATTCTACCTCATGCCCCTTTTTAGAAAGGTAAGTGACTTCAAAAATTATTTCGGTGTAATTATCAAAAGCTATGGAAAGTGGCTTGAGATCTTGTAAGGAAGGCCTTTTTTCTTCTTTTAGAGCATATTTAAATAAAATATACGTCTCAAATAATTTAGCCAGTTCCAGAATGATCGTATTCTTTTTTTTATTGTTATGAAAATAATGAATAATAGGATAGGCCCTGTGTTGCTGACTGTATTGGATCAATGAATCTGCGATATCCATCACCTGGCTCGTAAAACTGCTAAAATCTTTTCCGTTCCAGTGGTTCAGAATTATTTCCTGAGGATTATCACCCAGTGTACTCAATTTTATTCCAATTTTACGTTGTTCAATAACGGCAGAAATCATTGGAATAAAATAAGTCACCGACAAGGTGAGAAAAATAATCCCGGAAAAGGAGTAAATATTTGTCACCACCCGCCAAATATCTGAACCGGCCACGTAATCACCGGTTCCAAGAGTTGAGATCGTATAGCCGGCGTAATAAACTTTCTCCCAAAGACCTGCAGGCAACTTTGTTGTAGCATTTAATACCGTATCTGCCGATACGTTTAAAATTAAGAACATACTCAGCCAAAGTAACAATACCCAACTGGCTAAAATCTTTATCAAAAGTAAATATCCCACATGGCCCAGTAGCCGTGATTTCCCGTTTTTTCCTGCAATTTTGAAAGCACACCTCCAGAAATAATAAGAAATTCTTCCTGTAATAAATCCCCCGCCCTGTGTGGAAAGTGTAGTTTTAATAATATCTATCGCGATACTGAAATAAAGAAGAATACCAAGAATAAATAACACATTATTCATAGACTAATACTTAGATGGAATCGAGCGTATTCCTATTCTTTGCCTTTAAGGATTTATATTCTGAAGGCGTATAACCAGTTAATTTCTTAAAAGAAGTTGAAAGATAGGCCGGTGTGGAAAAATCAAGAATATCTGCAATTTCTGCCATACTATATTCGTCGTATTCAAGTAATTCTTTGGCTCTTTCAACACGGACGAGATTATAAAAATTCTGAATGCTTTTTCCTTCAGCTTCTGAAAAAAGATGGGTGATATGGCTGTAGTCGTAATGTAGTTTTTCCGAAAGCAATTCAGAAAGTTTTAAATTCGAAGAGTTTTCGGCATAAACCTCTTCAATAATAACAGATTTGATACGGGTGATAAGGCGCTCCTGTTTTTGCTGGATCATCTCAAAACCTATTGCCGAAAGTTCTTTTTTCAGAAAAATATGTTCCTCTTCAGAAAGTTCGCGTTCAAGAATGGCTTCGCCGAGATCTACCTTTTCAAAAGGCACCTCCATTGCCCGCAGAATACTTTCCACCGAAAGCACACAGCGATGACAAACCATATTCTTGATCTGAACTTTCATAGAGAAAATTACGGGCCGGCACTTAGCACCAACCCGGTTTAGAAGTTATTCGATTGTCTCTTCGGTACGCCCGCAATTCAGCATTTTATCACCAAAATAAGGGTTCCTGATGTTTTTGGTATTGCTGTACCAGTAATCGCCTTTTCCTTCGAAGGCCATCGGGCAGTATTGTTTGTATATTTTTCCCGACTTGATATTCTTCTTCAACACAGGCTCCATAGCTGAATTTAATTCAGAAAAAATTTCTCTCTGCTTATTTATATCTTCGGAAGAAGCCATCTCTGAAGCAAGTTCACTTATTTTCGCATTTTCAGAACCTTCCTCATAAACTTTTTGAAGCTCCTGTGCCGCATTTTGAGCCGCCCCGGGATCGCTTTGTACCATAGCGTCTACTATGGCGCTATAGCTTTCATACGCCCTGGCTGCCTGGTCATTTGAAAATTCAGCACTGACTTTATTTTCATCAGTCATATTCAACATCTGGTCTTCTACATGGGCGTCTTCATCTATTTCTCCCTGATGCATCTCATTTTGCATGGGTTCTGAAGCTTCAGTTTTTTCCTTTTTGTTATCTCCACAGGAAGTCAGGCTAAGCATTCCTGCTAAAGTTCCAAATATGATCGCATTTTTCATGTTCTTTTTCATCACTTTCAATTTTGAATTTTCAAATATTTAATTTCAATTATTGCTTTTCAGCAAGTTCTTTAAACCAGTTCACCATTTCTTCCCGCTGTGCATCTGTCAGGCGGGCATCTGCATGTAAAAAAGTATAAGTGGTCAGTGGCATTTTTCCTTCTTCCACCTCTTCCGGGATCTTCTCAATTTTATGACCTTTACGCTTCGCGGAATATTTTCCGAATTCGTCAAAATTAAGCTCATCCTTACCTTCATCAATATGACTCTGGATATACCAGGCTACAGGCTGAATCTTATCATACCAAAGATAAGTGGTATTATTACTGTGGCAGTCATAGCAGGAAACTTTCAAGCTCTCCTGGATCTTTGGCGGCACATCATATAGCGTTGTAAAATCATCGGCAGGATCGGGATCCTGAGCTTTGTTCTCATCTATGGGAAAAAACTGAATGATGATCAGGGCAATGAGCAGGCCCCAGCCTATAATCTTTATTACTTTCATGTGTTGTTTTGATTTTACTGCAATTTAAAAATTTTAATCCGTACAAATAAAATAATATCTTTAACGATCTTCTTTCTTAGGCGTCCACTCCTTTTTAATTTCTCCGCAATCCAGCATCGCCTCCCCAAAATATGGATTTCGAATCTCAGGATCTTGGCTCAGCCAATTGGCCCCGTAACTGTTATCGGCCATCGGACAATGCTGCAAATATACTTTTTGCTCCAGGTTGTTCAGATTAGAAGCAATCGCGATCATATTTTCTGAAAGCATCACGAAATGAGCTCTTTGTTTTTCCAGATCAGCAGTTTGAGCCATGTCAGAAAGCATTTCTGTGATCTTGGCCAGGTGTGCCCGGGGCATTTTACCTACTTCCGTCGTGTCAGTTTTCCGGAGTTGCACAAGCATTTTTTTGGCCTTTTTCGCCACTGCGGAAGAATCGGAATCGACCAGCGCATCCTTCAGCTCAAAATAATTGGAAAGCACCGCCCTAAATTCTTCCTGAAAGTCGGTAGACAGGTCCATTTTCATGATCACCGGCTCATCTTCCCTGTCCTTAGGATTCATCATACTCGCTTTACCCTGAAGCTGGGCAGCGGCATCAACTTTAAAAGTTCCATTGGTCACGATTTCCTCTCCTTCTTTCAGGCCGCTATTTACCAGGTAGTAATCTCCCGCTTCAGGACCCAATTCAATTTCACGGAATTCGAAAACCGGCTTTTCGGTATCGGGTTTCCTGACATAGACTACGGCCCTTTTTCCGGTCCATAATACCGCCGATTTTGGAATCGTTAATGCATTTTGCATTTCCGAGATTTCAGCCTGCACGATTCCCTGGGCGAACATTCCTGGTTTTAAAAGACCCTCTGGATTCTGTAACTCAGTCCGAACTTCTGCGACGCGAGTTGCGGGGTTGATAACGGGATCTATAAAGGTCACCTTACTCTCAAAAATCTTCCCGGGAACAGATTTTACAGTAAACTTAATCTTGTTCTCCTTCCTTTACCCAGGCCAGGTCACTTTCATAGGCATCAAAAACTACCCAAACTTTATTTAAGTTTGAAATTTGAAAAAGCGCCTGTCCTTCTTTCAGGTAATCTCCTGTTTCCACTTTCTTCTCCAGCACGGTTCCCGATTGTTTAGACCGGATATCGAAATAATAGATAGGATCATGGCTATCGAGAATATTATTGATCTGGCTATCGGTGAGATCCCAAAGTTTTAGCTTATTGATCGCGGCCGTATAGAAACTGGGATTAGATTCCTTGAATTTGCTGGCTTCAAAAAGTTCTTTTTGAGCGGTCACCAGGGCCGGAGAATAGATGGAGGCCAAACGCTGCCCCCTGGAAACTTCCTGTCCCGTAAAATTCACATACAATTTTTCCACACGGCCCGGAAAACGGGAAGTCACCGATTCTACAAGACGTTCGTCTGCCTCGATCTTGCCGGGCATATAAATAGTTTTTTCAGGAGTCTGGCGGGTCACTTCAGAGGTTTGAATATTCCCCAATTGTACCGCGGCCTCTGTCATTTCTGTTTCCATATTTCCAAAGGAACCGCTTCCGCTAGTATTTTCCAATGGAATAAGCTCCATCCCACAAATGGGACAATTTCCTGGCTCTGTTTCTCTTATCTGCGGATGCATGGAGCAGGTCCAGATGGTCTGTTCATTTTCATGATCATGTGCAATAACCGGAGTTTCTTCCTTTGCAGCTTCTTCGCCACCTCCAAAGAAAAGCCAGCCCAAAAGCATACCCCCCAGGAGCAGAAGAACTCCTGCTATGATATTTCGTTTATTTGATTCTATATTTTTCATTTTTTACCCATTAAAAAATTGATCCTATATACATTGTTGTTTCTTTCTGTTCTGGCTTCAGTAAGTTTCAGTTCATATTCCAGTAATTGCCTTTCCATTCTTACAATCTCAAAAAAACCGTTCTTATTCTGGTCGTTAGAAAGTTCGGTTTGTAGCAGATCTACAGATTGCCTGGCAATAGTAGCCAACCTCGAGTATAACTTTATCTTCCTTTCTGCATCAAGATAATCGCGATAGATTTGCTCCAATTCCGTTGTAATTTCATTTGCCAGATTTTTCTTTTTGAATTCAGCTGCTTTTTGTTTTAGAATTGCTTCTTCCCTCATGGCATCATACTTTTTTCGAAATATTGGCAACCTTATTCCGACCTGCGGAAAGAGATAGGCATCTTTACCATTATCCGGAAGATCAACATTGGGATCGAGATCGGTTCTCGGGGAAATATTCGTGTAGTTCATTCCCAGGCTTATAGATGGAAGTCCTTCCTTCTTTGCTACATCAATCTCGTATTCATGAATTTTTGTTTCGTGATCATAATGTACTAAATGAGGACTATTTTCATTGATCCTATCCAGAATTTCCTGCTTATTCAGCAATAATTGTTCTTCCCATAGCACCTCTGGAAATCCAATAGGCTCTTCTAAATCTGTATTAATGAGTTCTTTAAATTTAGCTAATAAAGGAAGCCTGCTATCATGAAGATATTCCAGTTTGCTCTGCAATTCTTCTTCCTCCATTTCGATTTGAAGAACCGAGGTGAAACCTGATTTGCCATTTTCGAAATGCACTTCTGCCAAAGATTTTATCGATTTAAGCAATTCCAGATTCTTCCCGGTGATCTCTATGGCTTTTTGTAAATAATATAATTTATCATAGGTAATACGAATATCACGCAGAACTTCCATGTTTCCTATCATAAACATATGCTTTGCTAATCGGGCTTTTTCCGCAGCTACTTTCTCCTTCGCACCAAGTGTACCAAACCATGGAAATTGTTGGTTTACTGATGCCGTTGCTCTTTGAGGCCCCACGCGTGTCTCCAGTGGCTGGATAAAATAGCCCATGTTAAGCTGCGGATCAGGTAAAGAGCCTTCCTGCGCAATTTTTTCCAAAGCAGCACTATACTCATTATGCAAAGCTTTTAATTGTGGATTATTTTCAAGGGCAAGCAACAGATATTTATCCAAATAATGACCGGTAGAATCGATTTCCTGTGCAGTTGAAATTTTAGCAGTCAGGAAAAAGCTCAGCAATAAAACAGATCCTGTTATTTTTAGATATTCTTTCATGATTCCAAATCTTTTATTTGTCTTTTCTCCAAACTTTTCCATTTCTTTTCCTGCCACATGCTGTAGAGTACGGGAACTATGAACATGGTCATCACCTGTATAAGCATCCCGCCAAAACTTGGGATCGCCATAGGGATCATGATATCTGCTCCTTTTCCGGTAGAAGTTAAGACGGGTAGCAATGCGATCACTGCTACCGCAGCCGTCATCATGGCAGGTCTTACCCGTTGCTGGCCCGCATGTAGCACAGAGGTCCGTATTTCGGAAATGCTGTTAGGTCGTTCTTTATCAAAGATCTGTTTCAGATAAGTTCCCATGATAACCCCGTCATCGGTGGCAATTCCGAAGAGGGCAATAAAACCAACCCAGACCGCGACACTTAAGTTCACCGTACCCATCTGGAAGATGCCCCGCATATTTTCTCCGAAGACAGAGAAATTCAAAAACCAATCCTGGCCGTAGAGCCACAACATGATAAATCCTCCGGAAAAGGCCACGAAAACTCCCGAAAACACCATGAAAGTGGTCTGTATATTTCCAAACTGAAAGTACAGAATGAGCAATATCGCTATCAGCGAGATCGGGATCACGATCGAAAGCCTTTTGGTTGCCCTGATCTGATTCTCATAGTTTCCAGCGAATTTAAAGTTCACTGAAGGAGGAATATTTAGTTCCCCGCTGTCAACTTTCGCCTGGATAAAGCGCCTGGCCTGTTCTACTACTTCCACTTCAGAATAGCCTTCGTTTTTATCGAATATCACATAGCTGTCCAGGAAGGTATCTTCACTCTTGATGGACTGCGGACCTTGGCGGTAAGTAATATCAGCCAATTCTCCCAGGGGCACCTGTGTACCCACCGGGGTAGGAATTAAAATGTTCTTCACATCTTCAGGGTTATCCCTGTATTCCCGGGCATAGCGAACCCTCACCGGATATCGCTCACGGCCTTCGACTGTCGATGTCAGGGTATTTCCGCCTATGGCACTGCCAATGAACATTTGCATATCTTCTATGGAAAGTCCGTAGCGGGCTATCGCCTGACGATCAATATCGATCTCGAGATAAGGTTTCCCCACTACCCTGTCGGCAAAAACCGAAGAAGACTTAATAGAAGGCACTTCCTGCAGCACTTTTTCAAGGTCGAGCCCTACCCGTTCGATAGTTTCCAGGTCAGGACCAAAAATCTTCAATCCCATAGGCGCACGCATTCCGGTTTGGAGCATGATTAGCCTTGTTTGTATAGGCTGAAGTTTTGGTGCCGAAGTAAGACCCGGAATGTTTTGGGTAGATGATACAATTTCATTCCAGATATCATCGGTATTTTTAATTTCGGGGCGCCATTGCCGGAAGTATTCGCCATCAGCATCAGGAATAAGATTTTCGGTATCGAATTTGGCTAATTTATCTTTTCCCGGCGCAAAGCTTCCACCGCCTTTCAGCATGAATTCCTCATCATCATTGACTTTGAATCGCTGCCGGTGACCATCTTTATCCAGTGCATACTCCGGCACATATTGAATGATATTTTCGTACATAGAAATTGGAGCAGGATCGAGTGCCGACTTCGCACGTCCCCATTTCCCCACGACCATTTTCACTTCAGGAATGGAATTCACCCGCTGGTCAAGCAAACTTATCACCTCGCGGTTCTCTTCTACTCCCGAATGCGGCATGGTGGTAGGCATTAAAAGGAAGGAACCTTCGTCCAGCGGAGGCATGAATTCTTCTCCCAGGCCTGGAAATCTTTTGTTGGCCGCCTGCCAGAAGGAAGTCTGCCGAAGCTGAATTCCAATGGCATTTCCGCCATCGGCTACAAACCCGAAGATCCCGTCAAAGCCTTTCCACGACATCATTCCAATAAAGAAGACGATAATAGGAATTGACAAAAATTTCCATTTATTGGCGAGGCACCACCTCAAAATTGGGGAATAATAGTGCACCACGAGCAGAAGAGTTCCCAGAATGAGCGCGAGCAGAAAGACTACAAAGATGAAGTTCAAAACACCGCTATGCGCCGCACCCAATGGCAGCCATTCAACAGCGAGGAAATAAGTGACAGTGACCACGGCTATTCCCAGCGTTATCAGTCCGGAATACTTGCGGTGTTCAGGTTTCATATAATCTCGGGCAATGTTATTGGCCGCGAGCGCGATAAATACCAGCCCGGCCCAGACTACGTGGAAGATCGCGATATAAAGTCCGATCACGATCAGGGCAATATTCCATATTTTAGCCGATTTCTTTTTTCCGAATTTTATTGAAAATATCCAGTAGGCAAAAGATGGGATAATTACTAAACCGAGCAATAATGCGGCCAGAAGCGCAAAGGTTTTGGTAAATGCCAGCGGACGGAAGAGTTTTCCTTCGGCAGCCTGCATGGCAAAAACGGGCAGAAAACTTATCACCGTGGTTGCCAGTGCGGTCATCACTGCCGAAGCCACTTCAACCGTACTTTCATAGACAACCTCGAGCATCCGTTTACCCCTCACTCCTATGTTGTTTGGCATTTCGAGGTGGCGTATTATATTTTCCGTAAAGATGATCCCCACATCAACCATCACCCCGATGGCAATCGCGATTCCTGAAAGAGCCACCACGTTAGCAGGAATTCCTGCATAACGCATTACTATAAAGGTCATGAGCACTCCAACCGGAAGTAAACTAGAGATAATTATTGAAGCACGCAGGTTCATCACCAGGATCAACACCACGAGAATACTTATAAGCACCTCGTGACTTAAGGCGGACTCAAGAGTTCCCAAGGTTTCATTGATAAGTCCGGAGCGGTCATAAAATGGCACAATAGTCACTTTGGAAACCGTCCCGTCTTTCAGGGTTTTGCTGGGAAGTCCAGGTGAGATCTCATCGATCTTCTTTTTCACATTTTCGATTACCTGCATGGGGTTTGAGCCATAGCGGGCTACCACCACTCCGCCTACTGCCTCGGAACCAGATTTGTCAAGACCACCACGGCGAGTAGCCGGGCCGAAGGAAACTCTGGCCACGTCTTTGATGCGGATAGGCGTATTATCTTTAACCGTAACCACCGACTCTCGCAGATCGTCCAGACTTTTAATATATCCCAGACTCCGCACGATATATTCGGCTTTATTGAATTCTATCGTACGCGCACCAATATCAAGATTACTTTGTTTGACCGCCTTCATGATCTGGGCTACGTTCACATTGTTGGCCTTCATGGCCTCGGGATCTATATCGACCTGGTATTCTTTCACAAAGCCTCCAATAGGTGCGACTTCAGAAACCCCTCCGGCAGCGGTAAGTCCGTATCCCACGTAAAAATCCTGAATAGACCTTAATTCCTGCGGATCCCAGCCACCGGCAGGTTCACCGGTTTCCGGATTTCTGCCTTCCAGGGTGTACCAGTAAACCTGACCGAGAGCAGTAGCATCAGGACCCAGGGCGGGCTGAACTTCATCGGGAATTGTCCCTGCGGCAGTGAATTCAGTTTTTCCAGAACCCGGGAACGGCTCCAGTAGAATTCCACATCTTCTTCAAAAATGATGTAGATCACCGAGAGCCCAAAAATGGAATTACTCCGAATGGTTTTTACACCGGGAACTCCTAAAAGCGCTGTGGTAAGCGGATAGGTGATCTGGTCTTCCACATCCTGCGGGGAGCGCCCCATCCATTCGGTAAAGACGATCTGCTGATTTTCCCCAAGATCGGGAATCGCATCTACCGGCACCCTGTCTCGCGGAATGATACCAGTATCCCAGTTAAAGGGCGCGGTCACAATTCCCCACACTATAAATATGACCAGGGTTAATACGGTGATTAGTTTGTTCTCCAGAAAGAACCTGATAATTTTATTAAGCATCGAAATGATTATTAAGCAATTACAATAGCTGTTGAAGTATCAACATAGAAAGCGATAAACCGAGGAATTTCCTGCAGTCTATCTGTAAATTGTTTAATAAATCAAATAAGAAAAACCTGATCTTCCAGTTGTATGTCACTGACTATAAGAGGTGGTGAATAGTCAGCATAAGGAGTAGTCTGCTCATTTTCGGGCAGAAAAAGATCAAAATAGGTAAAAACAAAGCTGGTAAGGAAAGCCTGCTGCGGAAAATCCAGAGTTTGAAAGGAATGCTTGAGATCTTTTTGTCCTTTAATGGCTATCTGCTTATTGCTGCAGTGAGAGTCTTTCATCTCGGCATTACCCGAAACTTTCCCTGTTTCCATGGAATCCATTCCGCAGGATTCAGCTTTAGAGAAAAAAGCCGTATCTATCAAAATGCTTCCGCAGTAATGTTTATCAACCGTAAAAGAAAAGGTTGAAAACAAAACCAGGAGCGCCATTAAAACAGAAATCCTATGTAGAAAAGCCTTTTTCATTGAAAAGCAAAAATAAACAATATTTTCAAAAGCTGTAAAAAACTGCTTCGGTTCTTTTTACTTTTTCAAAATTAAACTTTCCTTTCGTATCACACTTCTAATTTTTTCGGAAAAATTTTCAATTCGCTTCAATTGAAAGATCAAATATCTTTCATCCTGAAATATTAGAATAAAAATAAGCAGTCAACTTTTCCATTTACAATCATATAAATGACTAATTTTAAGATACTTATATAAATACAATGGAAAATAAAAAAATCATTGCCGTAGTCGGCGCGACAGGTTCACAGGGCGGCGGTCTCGTTCGTGCAATTTTGAATGACAGGAACGGAGAATTTAAAGTGAGAGCTATTACACGCGACACCTCTTCAGATACAGCTCTGGAACTTCGAAAATTGGGAGCTGAAATCGTAGAAGCCGATGTAGCCGATAAAGATAGTCTTATCGATGCTTTTAAAGGAGCTTACGGTGCATACTGCGTCACCTTCTTCTGGGAACATTTTTCTCCCGAAAAAGAAAAAGCCCATGCTAAGAATATGGCAGAAGCTGCCAAAGAAGCAGGAATAAAGCATGTGATCTGGTCGACCCTGGAAGATACCCGCAAATTTGTTCCGCTGCATGACGATCGAATGCCTACTTTAATGGAGCGCTACAAAGTACCGCATTTCGATGCAAAGGGAGAATCGAACAAATTCTTTGAAAACAGCAGTGTTCCCTACACTCTGCTTTTGACTTCTTTTTACTGGGATAATTTCATCTACTTTGGAATGGGACCTCAAAAAGGAGAAAATGGAGAATTGTCAATTACCCTGCCTATGGGCGATAAAAAATTACCCGGCATCGCTGCCGAAGATATTGGAAAATCGGCTTATGGAATTTTCAAAGCCGGAAAAACCTATCAGGGTAAAACTGTGGGAATCGCCGGAGAAAAACTCAGCGGACAGGAAATGGCCGATAAATTTTCAGAAATTCTTGGGAAAGAAGTAAAATACAATGCTGTGCCTCCTTCCGTATATCGTTCTTTTGATTTTCCAGGCGCCGACGACCTGGGGAATATGTTCCAGTTCAACGCCGATTTTGCCGATGACTTCGGAAAAGCGCGCGATATAGAACTCACCCGAAAACTCGATCCCGATTTATTGAACTTTTGAACGAATGGCTTCAGGAAAAATAAGGATAAACTGAAATAATTAAGCGATAACTTCGCAGCCGGTAATAGTAAAAAGCAGGCAAAAGGATAAGAATAAATAACGGATGAATCAGAAAACGCCTTACATAAAACAGGGCGAGGTAATGTTCATGCGCTATATTGATCAGCAAAAAGGTGAAAACTATAAATCCGCCAACCAGCAAAATTCCGTAAAGCAAAGCCGAAAATCGTAAAATCTGGATATCTCTAAAAGCGAGGTAGATGATCGCCAGGGAAATAGTCGTATTCAGCATAAACCGGAAAAAAAGGTTTAGCAGCAGTTTCCCAAGATCATATTCAGGGATTTCGCCGAGCAGGTAATCTGATTTAAAAAAACGTATCAACGGATCATAAAAAAGCGAATCCTCGAAAAAGCGAATCCCTGCCAGGAATAATACCAGCACACCAATCTGCACAATTCGATATCTAAGCTTCACTTTCTTTTCCATCTCGAATAAATTCTAACCCAGATCACCCAAAGAATGAAAACCGTTCCGTAGATAGCCAGCGGAAAAAAGATAGTATGAAGATAACCCGAATATTGGGGATATTCATAAAGACCAATCGAAAGTAGCACAATACGCAGAATATTGATGCAGTAGATGATCGCAGAACCTGCCAGTATATATACCAAAGTAGTTCCAGGCCTACCGAAAAAAGCCAGGACAAAAGAAATAAAAAGAATAATGATGCTGGCCGAATTGCAACCTTCCACAATACCCGCCACAAAATAATCATCGATCATCAATTTCATGGAAAGTCCGGACGGGTGCATGACAACCTTTTCATTAAAACCAAGACTTCCCAACACCTCTCCACTTTGTTCTGCCACCAGACGTGTTAACGGATCGGGCACCGGCTGCGGATTGTCAAAAAGCAATAAATAGCCATTATAAATGCTGAAAAAGATGAGATAACTGCCAAGAAATACAAAAATGAAGCGCAATACGAGGCGATATTTCTTGAAAAGAGACAGCAAATTTCAGGGATGTTTTTAACAAATTTATGCAATTAGACGTGTCTCCTGCGGCAATTTTTAAATACTTTTGCACTAAATATTGTTAATATGCCGTTTCAGAAATTAAGACCACAGATCGAGGAAATTCTCAGCAATAATGAGATCTCAGTTGACAGAAGGCTGGAGCAGGTCTGCGAGCTTTTACAAACCAGCGTCCCCTATTACGATTGGGTGGGATTCTATTTTAAAAATGGTGATAAGGAAGAACTAAAACTAAAATCTTTTGCTGGCGAACCTACCGACCATGAGATCATTCCTTTTGGGAGAGGGATCTGCGGACAGGTGGCCGTATCTAATAAAAATTTCGTGGTGCCCGATGTTAAGGCGCAGAACAACTACATCGCCTGTAGCATTCACGTAAAGGCTGAAATTGTCATTCCTCTTTTTAAAAACGGGGAAAATATAGGACAGATCGATATCGACAGCCATACCGAAGATCCATTCTCACATGAAGACGAGGTATTTTTGGAATGGGTAAATGAAAAAGTTGCCGGAATTCTTTAAAAGATTTCGGTGATTTTCAGCAATTCTTCTGAAAACAGGACTTTCTAAGACTGTAGTAGAATGATCAGCACCAGGAATATTATAAATCCCAGTAACTGAAGTATTGAATTGATATAATTTTTTTCGATTTGATCCCCCATCATCATCAAGTTTGCTTCAAAGATAAAGAAGTGAGCTGCTGATAATAAGCTATTTAACCAACTTTAAAACTTTTCCGGAATAATTAAGGAAGTCTTATGCTTTCCTATTAAAAAAAAGCAAAATCACATCCCGGTCCT
Source organism: uncultured Flavobacteriaceae bacterium (assembly GCA_963741865.1). Lineage (GTDB taxonomy): Bacteria > Bacteroidota > Bacteroidia > Flavobacteriales > Flavobacteriaceae > Christiangramia. Next base: position 245,172 of record CAVUJP010000015.1, on the reverse strand, counting down.
GATTGCCTCCACGGGATCAAGGCGTGCTGCGGAAATAGCGGGGATAATTCCCGAAATCAATCCGATCACCGCAGAAACCAGTGTTCCAATAAAAAGATTGAAGGGGGAGAGCACGAATTCAAAGTCTCCGGTAAACTGCGAGGCTATGATGGAAACCACCCACACCAGGAAGAGCCCCACGAGACCACCAATAACCGAAAGAATTACTGCTTCAAATAAAAACTGCGAAAGAATAAAGCGGTTTTTGGCTCCCAAAGATTTTTGAATTCCGATTAAATTGGTCCGCTCCTTAACACTTACAAACATGATATTTGCAATTCCGAAGCCGCCAACCAAAAGGGAAAATCCACTGATCACAAGGCCTATAATGTTAAGTTGCCCGGTCATATTATCAATAAAATCGCTGAAACCCTGTAACTGATTCACAAAAAAAGTACTTACCTCCCCATATTTGATGCCGCGGTAATTTCTTAGCTGCTGCTCCAGCATTCCCGCGAACTCATCATTATCTACATCATCATTGGGTTTAAGGACGATCTGAGGAAAAACGGTGCCTTTGGTAGTACCGTAAATGCGGCGGGCAAAATTGGCAGGAATGAACGCCTGTCCATCACGGGAATTTCCTATGAAAGACTGCCCCTGCTTCTTAAGCACTCCGATCACCGTGGCACGGCGACCGTAAATACGAACTTCCTTACCCATCGGGTTGGCATTCTCACCAAAAAGCGTATTGGCAATATCATGTCCAAGAATAATCACGTTTGCCCCGCTCACTCCTTCCGCCTCATTGAAAAAGCGGCCTTCCTCAAATTCAAAGGCTTCAATATCATAATATTCATGAGTGGCCGCGCCAATATCTACACCGGTAGCCGTGGCATCCCGATATTTCAGGGAAGTACTCGGCACTCCAAGCACAAAACTCACCGCCTCGGCCTCGGGCAAAGTTTTTTTCAGATATTGATATTCGTCATAAGTGACATCGGGAAATTGTTCCCTCTTCCAACGTGGAATATCACTGGGCCCAAAATTGAATCTCATCACGATCACCGTACTATTATCGAGCGCACTAAAAGCCCCCTTGATCTCCTTCTGAAGAGAATCCACGGCAGCAAGCACCGCAATGATGGAAAAAATACCGATAGTAACGCCCAAAAGCGACAGGAAAGTTCGCAGCCTGTTATTTTTAAGAGCACTGATGGCAAAATTAAAGCTCTCCTTTAGGACTCGTAGATAAATAAGCATATTAAAAACAGGCTGTTTATGGTCATTCAAAGATAGGACGCAAGGCTTAAAAATATGTTACAAAATTTATTTATAATTCGCCCGAATCACTTTCTGATTTTTAGCTGAATTGGTTACTTTTGCCCCTTTAACAAACACAACACAATGAGCCAATTAAAAGAAGCAGGATCTGCTTTGATTTCAGTTTTTAACAAAGAGGGGCTTGAACCCATTGTAAAGAAACTCAACGACCTTAACATCACGATCTATTCCACCGGCGGAACCGAAAAATTTATCAAAGACCTGGGAATCGAGGTAATTCCTGTTGAAGATCTTACCTCTTATCCGTCAATTCTCGGCGGAAGGGTAAAAACGCTTCACCCCAAAGTTTTCGGCGGAATTTTGAATCGTCAGGATAATGAAAGCGATGCAAGGGAACTTGAGCAATATGAAATCCCGCAGATCGACATTGTGATTGTGGATCTTTATCCATTTGAAAAAACTGTGGCTTCCGGCGCTTCCGATGAGGATATTATCGAAAAGATCGATATCGGCGGAATTTCGCTGATCCGTGCCGCTGCCAAGAATTTTAAAGATGTAACCTGCGTATCATCGGTAGAAGATTATGAAGAGTTTTTGAATCTTCTGAATGAAAAAGAAGGAAAATTCAGTCTGGAAGACCGAAAGAGGTTTGCCGCGAAAGCCTTTAATATTTCGTCACATTACGATACTGCGATCTTCAACTATTTCAATCAGGATACAGAACTTCCTGTTTTCAAGCAAAGTGAGTTGAAAGGAAAGGAATTGAGATACGGCGAAAATCCGCATCAAAAAGGAACTTTTTTTGGTGATTTTGAGGCGATGTTCGACCAGCTTCACGGGAAGGAACTTTCTTATAACAACCTTCTGGATGTCGATGCCGCGGTGAATCTCATGAACGAATTCAAGGGAGAGACACCCACTTTTGCCATTCTGAAGCATAACAATGCCTGCGGACTTGCTCAGCGCGATACCATCAAACAGGCTTACGTAGATGCTTTGGCCGGTGACCCGGTCTCGGCTTTCGGCGGAATTTTAATCAGCAATGTGGAAATCGATGCCGAAACTGCTGAAGAAATCCACAAACTATTCTGCGAAGTGGTGATCGCTCCGTCTTTTTCCGAAGAGGCCCTGCAAATTCTGAAAGGAAAGAAAAACAGAATTCTTCTTATTCTGAAAGACATTGAATTACCGAAAAACCAGGTAAGAACCTGTCTTAATGGTGTTTTGGTTCAGGATAAGGATCTGAAGACCGATGCCCTCGAAGATTTAAAACAGGTCACCGATAATAAAGCTTCAGATAATGAGTTATCTGACATGATATTTGCTTCCAAGATCTGCAAGCACACCAAATCGAATACCATTGTTTTGGCAAAAAACAAACAGCTTTGCGCCAGTGGAACCGGACAGACTTCACGCGTAGATGCTTTAAAACAAAGTATCGAGAAAGCCCGCTCCTTTAAATTTGATTTAGAGGGCGCCGTGATGGCCAGTGACGCTTTTTTTCCTTTCCCTGACTGTGTGGAGATCGCCGGAAATGAAGGAATTACCGCTGTTATTCAACCCGGAGGCTCGATCAAAGACCAGCTTAGCATAGATTATTGCAATAAAAATAATATCGCAATGGTGATGACAGGAACGCGCCATTTTAAACATTAATTTTAGTACATTTACCAAACCTCAATACTTATAATACGCTATGGGATTTTTTGATTTTCTCATTGAAGAAATTGCGATAGACTTAGGAACAGCAAACACACTGATTATTCATAATGATAAGGTTGTTGTGGACAGCCCCTCTATTGTAGCCCGCGACAGGACGTCAGGAAAAATTACCGCCGTTGGTAAGGAAGCCGCTATGATGCAGGGTAAAACTCATGAGAATATCAAGACCATCAGGCCACTGAAAGACGGCGTGATTGCCGATTTTGATGCCAGTGAGAAGATGCTCACCATGTTCATCAAAGAAATTCCTGCCCTTAAAAAGAAACTCTTCACTCCTGCCCTTCGCATGGTTATTTGTATTCCGTCAGGAATTACCGAGGTAGAAATGCGCGCGGTAAAAGAAAGTGCCGAAAGAGTAAATGGTAAGGAAGTATACCTGATTCATGAACCTATGGCTGCCGCTATTGGCATTGGTGTTGACATTATGCAGCCCAAAGGAAATATGATCGTGGATATAGGTGGTGGTACTACCGAGATCGCGGTGATCGCACTTGGCGGAATCGTTTGTGACAAATCGATTAAAATTGCCGGTGATGTATTCACCAACGACATCGTTTATTATATGCGTACGCAGCACAACCTCTATGTGGGTGAACGTACCGCGGAAAAGATAAAGATCCAGATCGGCGCGGCTACTGAAGACCTTGAGGTTCCGCCGGAAGAAATGAGCGTTCAGGGAAGGGATCTCCTTACCGGAAAGCCAAAACAGGTGAATATCTCTTATCGGGAGATCGCTAAAGCCCTTGATAAATCTATTTTACGAATTGAAGACGCGGTGATGGAGACTCTTTCGCAAACTCCGCCTGAACTTGCCGCCGATATTTACAATACCGGTATCTACCTCGCAGGTGGTGGATCTATGTTGAGAGGTCTGGATAAACGTTTATCCCAGAAGACCGACCTTCCGGTTTATATCGCCGAAGATCCTTTGCGTGCCGTGGTTCGAGGCACCGGAATTTGCCTGAAGACCCTCAACCGTTACAAAGGGATTTTGATCAAGTAGGAGAAGCTTAACTTATGCAGCAGATTTTCAATTTTCTTATAAGGAATAAGAATAACATACTATTCCTGTTCCTCCTTGCTGTATCTGTGTTTCTCACTATTCAGAATCATGCCTTTCATAAAAGCCGATTTATCAGCTCTGCCAATTCTGTGACCGGCGGTGTGTATTCCTGGGCCAATAACATTGACAAGTATTTACATCTGGATGAATATAATGCGCGGCTGTTGGAAGAGAATAAGAAACTGCGTAATATTATCTCTAATATCAACGACAGCATTTCGGTAGAAAAACAACTGGACAGCACTTCCTTCGAAGGCGATTATATGTTCCGTACTGCCCGTGTTATCAATAATAATTTCGCCAAGGTAGATAATTATCTTACGCTGAACCGTGGAGAAAAATCGGGTATTGAAGAGGAATACGGAGTCATTACCAGTCAGGGAATTGTGGGAATCGTAGACCGGGTGAATAAAAATTATTCCCGGGTGATCTCAATTTTAAACAGTCGTTCCCGTATCAATGCCCAGCTTAAAAAAACCAGTCACTTCGGAAGCCTCGTCTGGAACGGCAAAGATCCTAATGTTGTGCAGCTGATCGATGTGCCACGGCAGGCACCGCTTCAAAAAGGCGACACTATCATCACCGGCGGTCGCTCTTTGATATTCCCACAGGGATTACCTATTGGCGAGGTTACAGATTTCAGTCTTGACCAGACCCAGAGTTATTACACCATTGACGTAAAACTCTTCAACGATATGACCAATATCGGCTACGTATATGTGATCGAAAATGTGAATAAAGACGAGGTAAAAGCTTTAGAGAAGGAAAATAATGAATAGTACGTTGCTTTCAAATATCGGCCGATTTGTAATTCTGATCTTCCTGCAGGTTTTGATCCTTAATAACATCAATTTTGCGGGTTATATCAATCCGTATCTGTACATTCTTTTCATCCTTCTTTTTCCGTTCACCGGCAACCAGAGTTTGTTCCTTTTCCTGGCGTTTTTGCTTGGCCTTAGCATCGATATTTTCGAAGACAGCGGCGGGATCAATGCCGCAGCCTGTCTCATGGCGGCCTTTGTAAGGCCCTACCTGCTTCGTTTCTCTTTCGGAATAAGCTATGACCACCAGAACATACGCCTCTACAATGCGCCCCTGGGCGCAAAACTGAGCTATGTGGCCCTGATGGTTTTTATTCATCATTTTGTGCTTTTTTCCTTGGAAATGTTTAGTCTAACTCATATAATATTCATATTAAAAAAGACGTTATTTTCAGGTATATTCACCATTATTCTGGTGTTCCTCAGCCTCACATTATTCAGTAAGAGATATCGATGAGAAAAATACTACTCTACATCACCATTTTAACCACAGGCCTGCTTTTTATAGGAAGGCTCTTTTACCTTCAGGTAATAGACACTTCGCTGGCGATACGTTCACGTGACAATGCGATCAAAGTAGTGTATGATTACCCGCAACGCGGATATATTTACGACCGCGAAGGAAATCTCATGGTTTCCAATCAACCCTCGTATGATGTGATGGTGATTCCACGAAACCTTAAACCTTTTGATACTACCGAATTCTGCGGAATTTTAAATCTTTCCAGGGAAGACCTTGAGAAAAAACTGGACAAAGCGCGGATTTATTCCCCAATGTTGCCTTCGGTGGTGATTCCGCAGCTTACCAAAAGTGAATATGCGGTGTTGCAGGAGAAAATGAGGAAATATGAAGGCTTTTATATTCAGAAACGTTCTCTGAGGGATTACCAGGTGCATCACAGCGCTAATGTGCTGGGATATATCGCTGAAGTAAACCAGCATATAATAAAAACCAATCCGTATTATATTTCCGGGGACCTTATTGGTCGCGCCGGGGTTGAGAAAACTTATGAAGATACCCTGCGAGGGGTTAAGGGTGTAAAATATATTCAGAAAGACCGTTTTAATCGGGATATTGGCCCTTATAAAGATGGTATTTATGATACCCTCCCCGAAAAAGGCAAGGATATCACCATTACCATAGATGCCAAATTACAGGAGTACGGCGCAAAACTCATGGAGCATAAGCGCGGAGGTATCGTAGCCATTGAACCCGGAAGCGGGGAAATTCTTGCCCTGGTGACCGCGCCAAATTACGATCCGTCCGATCTTGTGGGCCGACAGCGATCCAAAAATTTCACCAAGCTTTATTATGATTCCATCGCCAAGCCGTTATACGATCGTGGTCTACTTGCGGAATATCCTCCAGGTTCTCCCTTCAAGACCCTGAACGCGCTGATCGCTCTTCAGGAAGGAGTGGTTGACACTTCAGATAAATTCAGTTGTAATCGCGGCTACAGCTATGGCCGGGGCAGGAAACTAGGCTGTCATTCGCATAGGAGTCCATTATCTATGATCGATGGGATCGCCATGTCCTGCAACTCTTATTTTGCCAATGTTTACCGCAGGATCATCGAAAAATATCCCACCCCTCAGGAAGGGATTGACGCATGGAACGCGCATTTAAAGAGTTTCGGATTGGGAGATTATCTTGGGTCTGACCTCAACACAGGCCGGCCGGGAAAAATCCCAGATTCCGATTATTATAACATGATCTACGACTATCCCACCTATAAATGGTATGCCACCGCCACGCTTTCGAACGCTATTGGGCAGGGCGAGGTTCTTATGACCCCGATCCAGCTGGCGAATATGGCTGCTATCATTGGCAACCACGGCTGGTATTACACTCCTCATATTCTGAAGAAAATAAACGGGCAGGATATCGAGAAGAAAGGTTTCACCACTAAAAATTATACCACCATAGATCCTGAAAATTTTAAACCCGTTGTGGAAGGAATGCATCAGGTATATAAAAATGGTACCGCCTCCTCCCTTCAGATCCCGGGAATAGAGATCGCAGGGAAAACTGGTACCGCCGAAAACTTTACAAAAATTGGCGGAAAAAGGGTTCAGCTTACCGACCATTCTATCTTCGTAGCTTTTGCTCCCGTAGATAATCCCAAAATTGCGGTCGCCGTATTCGTGGAAAATGGGTACTGGGGCAGCCGGTATGCAGGCCGTATTGCCAGCCTGATGATCGAGAAATATCTGAAAGGAACAATCAGCCGGACAGATATGGAAGACTGGATCCTCAGCCACAGTCTCGAGGAAGAATATGCGAAACCCCTGAGTGGGAAACCTTTTATAATCAATCAGTAAATGGCGAAAAGCAGCGCAGGCTTCGACTGGATTAGTATCTTAATTTATTTGGTTCTTGTAGGCTTTGGATGGGCGAATATTTATTCTGCTTCCCTGGGAGGTGATGCTGCTGGTTCTTTTTTTGACATGGATCAGGTGTATGGAAAACAAGCTCTCTGGATCCTTCTCAGCATTCTCATTATCGTGGTGGTACTTTCTATTGAGGCCAAATTTTATCAGCGTTTCGCGAGTGTTATCTATATAATTTCCCTGTTATCACTGGCGGGACTGTTTATCTTCGGAAAGACGATCTCCGGGGCTACCTCCTGGTATTCCTTCGGCGGTCTAAGTATACAGCCTTCCGAATTTGCCAAATTTGCCACCTCCCTGGCCCTGGCGAAATACCTTAGCGATATACAAACTAATATCAGGCGTCTCAGTCATCAGGTGCAGGCATTTGTTATTATCGCGTTGCCCGCACTTATTATCATCCCGCAGCCCGATCCTGGGAGTGCCCTGGTGTACGCGGCATTTTTCTTTCCGCTGTACCGCGAAGGCTTATCAGGCTTCTACCTGGTCACGGGACTATCGGCTGTGGCCGTTTTTATCCTGACACTGCTTATAGGTCCAGTTTGGGTAAGCGTGGGCGTAATCTCTATTGCTCTTTTAATCTTTTTCAGAAAAAGAAAAAAACGGCCGGGCAGAATTCTCATCAGCCTTTTTGCAATTTTCGCTATCGGACTCAGTTTTTCGGTAAGTTATATCTTCAATAATGTTTTTGAGCAGCGTCACAGAGACCGCTTCAATATCGTGCTTGGGAAGGAGGTTGATTCCCGCGGGATTGGCTACAACACCAATCAAAGTGAGATTGCCATCGGCAGCGGTGGCTGGCTGGGAAAAGGCTGGACAGAGGGTACACAAACCAAAGGGCATTTTGTGCCCGAACAGCACACCGATTATATTTTTAGTACGGTAGGAGAAGAATGGGGCTTTGCGGGAAGTGCTGCGGTAGTCATTCTTTTTGTCCTGCTGCTGCTGCGGCTGTTACAGCTCGCCGAAAGGCAGCGTTCCCAATTCAACAGGGTATATGGATATTCGGTTATAGGAATTCTTTTCATTCATTTTCTCGTAAATATCGGCATGGTGGTGGGAGTTTTCCCAACAGTTGGAATTCCGCTGCCGTTATTCAGTTACGGAGGCTCTGCCCTCTGGGGTTTCACCATCCTGCTCTTCATTTTTATAAAGCTCGATTCCGAAAGACTTTCCTTTTAAGAACACTTGTCGACCATCAGAATGATAGCTGCAATGATCAGAATAACGACTGGATAGATATATTTTCTTTTCATCATTCATAATTTGAAATAAAAAAAGCCCCACGCCAAATGCGTGGGGCTGTAAATTTATTCAGAAATATTTAATTTTTCACTTTTTCATTCCTGTTGGCATCGGCCACCTTTCCATGGGTGATATTGTTCATTTTCATGTCTTTAAGCACGTTGATCGCCTCTTCCATATAAACATCCTTGCTCAGGCTCTCATGCCATCTTTGCCTTTTCTCTTTAAGAATAGTATCGGTCTCAAAAAGTTCTTTTTCATAAGGCAGTGAAGAATATGTGAGATTTGTATCATAGTTCCTCAAAGCATCGAATTGCTTGGACATTTCTTTATCTTTTTCAACTTCTGCCGCATATTCCTCATAATTTAAAGGATAAACCGACTCCTGGCTCTGATCTTTGATCCACTTCGCATTTTCATCGATAAGTTTGAGCTGGGTATTCTCGCTCATACGTTTCTTGCTTTCCTGAATCGCATCTTCAAAGCCAACATACCCGTTCCAGACAGAATAATCGGCAGGATCGATCTTATCCCATGGCAACGGATTTTCATTATCCTTCTCGCCAACGTCAACATAACTATAACGATCTGGCACCACCACGTCGCTCTTCACTCCTTCCAGCTGGGTAGATCCACCGTTTACTCGATAGAATTTCTGGGTGGTAATCTTCAAAGCTCCCATATCGCCAAGATCATTATTTCTCAGCCAGCGGTTCAAATCGATCACGTTCTGCACCGTTCCTTTACCGTAGGTTTGTTTACTACCAATGATAATGGCTCGTTTGTAATCCTGCATAGCTGCCGCAAGAATTTCAGAAGCTGAAGCAGAAAGTTCGTTTACCAGGATCACCAGCGGCCCGTCCCACACAATCTGAGGATCTTCGTCCTTCAGCACTTCTTTTCTTTGGCCGTTAGATTTCACCTGTACAATAGGACCATCTTTAATGAACATACCCGCGATATCAACCACAGTTTTAAGGGAACCGCCGCCGTTATTTCTTAAATCCAGCACCAAGCCTTCCATGCCTTCTTTTTTCAGGCGGATAATGTCTTTCTTGATATCTGAAGCCGCATTACGGTTCTCGTAATCGGTCATATCGAAATAGAATTTTGGCAAATTGATCACGCCGAATTTTTTTCCGTTTTTCTCAACCATCGAAGCTTTCGCATAGGTTTCTTCGAGTTCGATCACATCTCTGGTAAGGGTGACATCTTCGATATTTCCCATCAGTTTTTTCTTCACGGTAAGAGTGACTTTGGTGCCTTTTGGGCCTTTGATCAGGTCAACGGCATCGTCCAATCTCATTCCCACAACGCTCACGGCTTCGTCTTCATCTTCCTGCTTCACTTTCATGATCACATCCCCTTCCGCAATATCTTCGCTTCTCCAGGCAGGTCCGCCTGAGATCACATCGGTGATGGTAATTTCATCTCCGTCTTTGATCAATCTCGCGCCGATACCTTCCAGTTTACCAGACATGGCGATATCGAACCGGTCTTTATCCTGTGGCGCGAAATAGTAGGTATGCGGATCGAATTCCTCTACAATAGAGTTGATATATATAGAAAAATAATCGTCCCTTTCAAGGTCGTTTGTAAAGCTGTAGAAGTTATCAAGGTTCGACAGAGTAGATTCTCTGGCTTCTTTTTCCAGCTCGGCATTCGATTTCATTTCATAAGAAGCTTCCTTTTCTTTTTTGGCTTTTTCGCTCTGTTTAAGATCGTAATAGTTGATCAGCGAATTGAATTTCAGCTGTTTTTTCCATCTGTCCCTCATTTCTTCCTTGGAAGAAGCATATTCCTGCTCATCATAATCGGTATTGATGTTTTCATCTTCTGAAAAATCAAAAGGTTTGGAAAGAATATCCTTATAAATAGACTGAGCCTCTTCCATTCGGGTATTCAGGCGATTATAGGCAAGATCAAAGAAGTTGATCTCCTTTTCCTTGATTTCGTCGTCCAGTTGATCTTTATATTTTGAAAAATCCTCTATGTCTTTTGCATAAAAAAACCTTTTTGAAGGATCTAAAGACTCCAGAAAATGATCGTATACTTTTTCAGAAAAATTATCATTGATGTCTTTGGCATCATAATGTCCCTGGTTGATCACGTAGGTAATAAGATCTAATAGAAGTTTATCTTTATTGGGATCGTCAAAATTTTTGGTAGTAAAACTACAGGCAGCGGCAGCCATCAGGAGGATTACCGCTAAAAGTTTAAAATTCCTTTTCATAACACGTTTTAATTTCTTCATTGTGTGGTTACCATAATTATAGTAAAAACTGTGCCAACACCACGCTTTTTATCTGTCATTTTTTTGTTAAAAGACTAATATAAGCTTTCCTATTGAAATTCTTATTTTAGCGCTACCAAAATATTCTGCATGAAAAAGGAAAAACCGCTTATTCTTGTCACCAACGATGACGGCATCACGGCGCCGGGAATAAGGACTCTAATTGAAGTAATGAAAGAACTGGGAGATGTCGTGGTGGTAGCACCTGACAGTCCGCAAAGCGGGATGGGACACGCGATCACCATAAGTGACACGCTTTTTTGCGAACAGGTGAGTATCAAAGAAAACTTTAAGCATAAGGAATACAGTTGCTCCGGTACTCCCGCCGACTGTGTTAAAATCGCCACTCAGGAGATCCTTCACCGCAAACCCGATCTTTGCGTGAGCGGGATCAATCATGGCTCCAATTCATCTATTAACGTGATCTACTCGGGAACCATGAGTGCCGCTGTGGAAGCCGGAATTGAAGGCATTCCCGCCATAGGTTTTTCACTGCTCGATTACTCGATGAACGCCGATTTTGAGCCTACCCGAAAATATGTCAAGGCGATCACGCGAAATGTGCTTAAAAACGGGTTACCCAAAGGAGTTGTTCTTAATGTGAATTTTCCTAAATTGAAAGAGTCTGAGATCAAAGGAATTAAAATTTGCCGACAGGCCGATGCTCACTGGGAAGAGGAATTCGATAAAAGAACAAGTCCGCAGGGACGCGATTATTATTGGCTCACCGGTAAATTTGTCAATAAAGATGAAGGCGAGGATACCGATGAGAAGGCACTACAGGATGGTTTTGTTTCTTTGGTGCCTATTCAATTTGATCTTACGGCACATCAATTTATAAAAGACCTGAAAAGCTGGCCACTGGATGATTAAACAAAATATCTTTACCGGATTTTTAACAGGAATCGCGGCCAATATCGCCGGGGTTTTGCTCTATGTATCCATCTTTTCAAAAGCAGGGATGGATGCCACTTTGCAGGATGCCATGGCCAATGGTTACCTGGGGAAGATCATCGCCCTAGGAGCTGTATTTAATTTCCTTCCGTTTTTTGTTTTTCTGAAGAAAAAACAGAATTATCATGCCCGCGGCGTATTAATGGCTACCGTAGCTGTCGCCATTGCGGTTGCAATTTATAAATTCTTTTAAAATGAAGTATTACCTCATTGCCGGAGAAGCCTCGGGTGACCTGCATGCATCTAATCTTATGAAGGCTCTGAAAGAGACCGATAAAGAAGCCGATTTCCGGTTTTGGGGAGGTGATCTTATGAAATCGCAGGGCGGTACGCTGGTAAAGCATTATCGGGAACTCGCGTTTATGGGCTTTGCCGAAGTGGTAATGAACCTGAAAACGATCTTTAAAAACATCAGTTTTTGTAAAGAAGATATTCAGGAATATCAGCCCGATGCCATTATTTTTATCGACTATCCGGGTTTTAATATGCGCATCGCCGAATGGGCCCGAAAAAAGGGATTTCAGACCCATTATTATATTTCTCCGCAGATCTGGGCCTGGAAAGAAAACAGGATCAGGAAAATTCGCCGCGATGTGGATGAAATGTATGTGATCCTGCCTTTTGAAGAGGATTTTTATACCAAAAAACACCAGTTTCCGGTGCATTTCGTGAGCCATCCGCTTCTCGATGCCATTGAAAACAGGCCGCCTCTGAATTCAGAAAAATTTAAAGCTGAACATAAACTTGACGACAGGCCTATTATCGCATTGCTTCCCGGTAGCCGAAAACAGGAGATCGAAAAAATGCTGAAGATCATGCTCAGCATCACCGAAGATTTTAAGGATTATCAGTTCCTGATTGCCGGAGCGCCCAGCCAGGACGAGGAGTTCTATCATAAATTCATTCAAAAATCGAATGTAAACCTGGTGATGAACAAAACCTATGATGTATTAAGCCTGGCTCACGCGGCGCTGGTAACTTCGGGGACCGCTACTTTAGAAACCGCTCTTTTTAAAGTGCCGGAAGTGGTTTGTTACAAAGGCAGTTTTATTTCCTATCATATCGCCAGGCAGATCATCAATCTTGATTATATTTCCCTGGTAAACCTTATCATGGAAAGAGAAGTTGTAAAGGAACTTATTCAGAATGATCTTAATACGAAAAACCTAAAAGCCGAACTGAAAAAGATCCTGGATGAGAAAGTGCGGAAACGAATTTTCGAAGATTATTACGAACTCGAGAAGAAATTAGGCGGGCAGGGTGCCAGCAAAAAAACCGCTGAACTGATCTTTCAAAAACTTTTAGCAGCTAAAAACTCATGAAAATCGGCAAATTTCTTCCTGTTTTTCTCATTCTCGCGGTACTGCTTTTAAGCTCCTGCGGCGCACGGCATCATGTGGTGACCCGGAAAGAAAACAGAAATATCGCTGAAAACAGTTCTGCTTCAGCAAATTCTGAAATTGTCTCTAAAATTGTCAAAAACGCAAAAAGATTTGAAGGCACCAGGTACAAATATGGAGGCACCGGCAAACGAGGAATGGATTGCTCCGGCCTCATATATGTGAGCTTCCTTGAAGAAGACATCTCCCTGCCCAGAACAGCCCGTGCGATGTCTTTGCAGGGGGAAAGACTTATACCTGAGGGAGGTAAGAGAGGGTGACCTGCTCTTCTTCCAAACCAGTAAAAACAGCAAAGTGATCAATCATGTCGGGCTTGTGGTAAACGTCAAAAAAGGCGAGATCTATTTTATACATTCCACAACTTCAGCGGGTGTTATAATTTCTTCACTTTCAGAAGATTACTGGAGAAATAATTTTGTGATGGCTCGAAAAGTGATTTGATTTTTTCATAAATTCGGAAGCTAATTCGCTGCGATTGAACAGCTTTCGTTTTATTTTCTTCAGGCTCTGCCTCTATTTAATACTTGGACTCCTTGCCGGGTTTTATATTTCTGCCGGAAATATTCTCAGCCTTTTCTTCATTGGTGTATGCCTGGCATTCTTTATTGCTGCTTACTTAATTGCCCGAAAACAGATCTTCTACGGAAGCCTTCCCGGTGTCGCCACTTTTTTACTGGTTTTCAGTGTTGGCTACGGAAGCGCCCATTTCTCTCAGCCACAATTTCAGCCTTCTCATTACCTGAAATTTGAAGAAAGCACAGGAGACATTCTACTAAAAGCTCATATCAGCGAAGAACTGAAGACTACTTCATTTGGCAGGCGTTATATTCTTGAAGCCGATGAACTGGTTCTTCCCCACTCGACTCAGAAAACCCATGGAAAGATCCTGCTGAACCTGCCAGAAAGCTTTGAACTGGCCTCCTTAACTCCGGGCATGCAGTTACTGATCCCTTTTGAACCAAAAGAAATTCGCCCGCCCTTAAATCCTTTTCAGTTTAGCTATAAAGATTATTTAAGTCGAATGAAGATCGAGAGGCAGCTGAACCTGACGGGAGCACAGGTTAAAAAATTAAACTCCCATTCCTTTTCGCTAAAGCAACAGGCCGAAAAAATTAGAATGCGAATTATAAACAAGCTCCGCCACCAGGATTTTTCGGCTTCTGAACTGGCGGTTTTTCAGGCGCTGATCTTAGGAGAACGACGAGAGATAAGCGATGAAATGTATAAAAATTATGCTGCCGCAGGAGCCATCCATATCCTGGCAATTTCGGGCCTGCATATAGGAATTCTCCTCTGGCTGCTCAATTTTCTATTTAAACCACTGGAAAATATCAGGCAGGGTAAAATTTTAAAAACGACGGTCATCATTCTGCTGCTTTGGTGCTTTGCGTTCATCACAGGACTAAGTCCGTCGGTGTTAAGAGCGGTTTGCATGTTCAGCTTTATAGCCGTGGGAATGCAGCTTAACAGGAAAACCAGCACCTTAAACAGCATTTTTGTTTCCCTGTTCTTCCTGCTGCTTATCAATCCTTATTACATTTTCCAGGTTGGATTTCAGTTGAGCTACCTGGCAGTTACCGGGATTGTCATTTTTTATCCGATCATTTACAAACTATTCGAAATACGGCAAAAATGGCTGGATTATTTCTGGAAACTCATTTCGGTAAGCATCTCGGCACAGATCGCGATCCTGCCACTTTCGCTGTTCTATTTCCACCAGTTTCCCGGTCTGTTCCTTCTTACGAACCTTGTAATTTTGCCCATTCTCGCCTTTATTCTTTGCTTCGGAATATTGATCATTCTACTGGCTATTTTTGATATTTTACCAGGCTTTATGGCAGAAGTTTTCGGATCAATTCTCTCCGGAATGAATGCTTTTGTAGAAAAGGTCGCCGGCTTTGAAAATTTTGTCTTCACAGATATCAGATTCTCAGCTTTTCAGGTACTGACATATTTTTTTGTACTCACCGCACTGCTACTGTTCTTTTACCGCAAAGCCTTCGGAAATATTCTTTTTTTGCTAATCTCGGTTCTGATCTTTCAGCTTATCACTTTCGCTGAAATCAAAACGGTTCCTTCGGAAGAATTCATTGTCTTTCAGAAAAACAGAGGTTCGATAATTGCGGAAAAAAGGGGAGATCTTCTGATCTTCCATGGAAATAAAAAGGAGCCGATCAAAGATTACCTGAGAGAAAGAAGCATAAAAAATGTGAAATTTGAAAAATTTCCTTCCGCAGTTCAGTTTTCAGGAAAAAGGATCCTGATCGTTGACAGCATGGGAATCTATAAAATCCCGGAATTATCTTCTGAAATTGTTATTCTTAAAGATTCCCCGAAGATCAACCTGGAAAGGCTCATCAACAGCTTAAAGCCACAGGAAATTGTCGCTGATAATTCCAATTCCCCCTGGCTGGTCAAAAAGTGGCGAAATACCTGTAAGAATGAAAAAATCCCTTTTCACTATACCGGTGAAAAGGGAGCCTATATTTTAAATTCCCGCTAAGATCTAGCCGGCAAAAGTGCCTTCAAAATCTTTCTGGTATTTTTTCCATTCTTCGTCGCTTGTCATCTTTTTATAATCATCTTTTGCAAATACCTTCAGAAAGATCTCGATCTGGCCCGGAGACATATAACCCTTAATTGGGCTAATAAAGTTGCCTTCCTCATCAAAGAAAACGATGGTAGGATAGGCTGTCACACCCATGGCACGCGCGAAATCATGAACGCCATTGCGGGTATTTTCCCTGGCTGGATCATAATTCTGATTTTTAAAAACCTGGTCTTTATAATTTATAGTCTCGTTACCTTCGGCATTGAACTTTACCGCGTAATAATTCTCATTGATATATTCGGCTACCTGCTTATTCTGAAAAGTATTTTTCTCCAGCATTTTACAGGGTCCGCACCAGTTGGTATAAGCATCGACCAATATTTTTTTAGGATCTTTTTTCTGAGCCTCCAGAGCTTCGTTCATGCTCATCCAGTTTACTTCCTGAGCATTCACAATTCCAGCGGCAATCAAAAAAAGGAAAAAGAATAATTTTTTCATTTTATCAATTTTTTTCTAAATGTAAACAAAAAGCATTCCTAAAATTAATGAATTCCGTTCATCCATTTACGCAGCAATGGCACCAGTAACAAAAGCAGCAGCGCCGCACCACCAACCACACAAACTCCCCATATAAAGTAGGTGTTTGAAAAGAAAGACAAAGTGACTGAAGCAGGAGTATCATCTGTAACTTCTTCATTCGTGGTAAGCGTACCTATGATACCGGCCATTTTATTTGCCAGAGCTATAGACAGGAACCACGCTCCCATTACAAATCCGACGATTTTGGCGGGTGATAATTTTGTTACCATGGAAAGGCCGATAGGAGAAAGCGATAATTCGCCAGTGGTATGAAGCAAATACATTAAAGCCAGGAATATTACCGGAACAAGGCCTTCACCCGAAGCAAAGAACTTCGCGGCAATAACGATTACCGCAAATCCAAGGGCGAGCTGCGCCAATCCAAGAACGAATTTCATTGGAGTGCTGGGCTCTTTATTTGCCTTGTTGAGCTTAAGCCATAGCCATGAAAATACAGGAGCCAGCAACATGATGTATAATGGGTTCAGACTTTGAAAGATCGAAGCAGGGATTTCGGTACCGCCAATAAACCTATCCACATTTTTATCGGTAAAAATGGTAAGACTACCGCCGGCCTGTTCAAAAAGCGCCCAGAAAACGGCATGGAAAAAGAATAAAACCACCACTACCAGCAAGCGCTGTCCCACAACTTTATCTTTGGCAGTTAACGCCTGATAAATAAGGTAAACAATAATTCCCAGGGAAACGACGATAAGCGCCCCGGCCATAAATTCATCCAGATCGAGCATGTATGCACAAACAGGAACGGCAATAATTGAAAGGACATAGACCCCTATTTCAGGTTTCATCCCGATAAATTTCTTTTCTCCTCGCTGCACTTCTTCCGGCGGAAGACCTTTGCCTTCAAAATCGCGGCTTTTTCTGGTGAAAAGATAGAAAACAATGAGTCCTAAGGTCATTCCAATTCCTGCCAGACCAAATCCGTAGTGCCAGTTTATCTCCTGGCCAACATATCCGCAGGTAAGCGTAGAAAGAAAAGCCCCGATGTTCACCCCCATATAAAAGATGGAAAAAGCCCCATCTTTTCGCGCATCATTCGGATCGTAAAAAGTACCGAGAAAAGAACTGATATTAGGTTTAAAGAATCCGTTCCCAACGATGATCAGTGCCAGCGCGGCAAAGAAAAAAGGCATATTTCCCTCGAGAGATTCAATGCCCTGCAGCGCCAAAGTAAAATGACCCATAGCCATTAAAATACCTCCCCAGATAATCGTTTTTTTAAATCCTAATAACTGGTCGGCAACCAGACCACCGATCACCGGAAACAGGTACACCATGGCGGTATAAGAGCCGTAAATTCCGTAAGCCTGGGTTTCGGCCACATTTTGAGCCAGGTCCATGAACAGTACTTTGGTCATGTAAAGCACCAACAAAGCCCTCATTCCGTAATAGGAAAAGCGTTCCCACATTTCGGCAAAAAAGAGTACAAAAAGCGCTTTGGGATGAGTATCCTTATTCGTATAGATGATAAAAGGAACCCAGATGAGCACAAAAGCCCACCCTATGATCATGATCCATAAAGTGATATCCATGGCGGCTAATATTAAAGGTTATTTCTTTTCGGTATCAGAAATTTCATAATTCTCCTGCTCCAGCATCTCCCGCTCATTGTCTTCAGCTCCATGTGTCAGGCGCTTCAATGGCTTGAGCATGATCAATACTAAGGTAGCGAAACAAACGGTAAAAATGGTAATTCCAGCAAAAATGGTGATATCACCGGCTTCTGAAGCTGCTTCTCCTACAATTCCGGCTACCTTATTCCCCAGTCCTGTGGCTGCAAAATACACCCCCATCATCAGGGAAGCATATCTTACCGGTGCCAGTTTGGTTATAAAGGAAAGGGCTACCGGTGAAGAACAAAGTTCCCCGATGGTATGGAAAAGATAAGCCAGCACCAGCCAGTACATCGCAGATGAACCATTTTCCTGAAACTGTAAAGCGGCAAATACCATAAAAATAAAACCAAGCCCCATTATAATCACACCAATCGCCATTTTAAATATTGACGAAGCCTCCTTGTTCTTCAGTTTTCTTTTTGCCCAGAAATTAGCCACAATTAACCCAAAAATGATGATAAACATCGCATTCAAAGACTGGAACCAGGAAGCGGGAATTTCGTTCCCGATCAACGGCAGGCTGAAAGGCAGAGTTCTGTTGGTATTATCGAGCGCATAGATATTCATAAGTCCTCCCGCCTGTTCAAAGGCTCCCCAAAAAACAATCACCAAAATAAATGACAGCAACATGACCACATAACGATCTTTCATCACTTTGCTTGTCAAATCTTTATAAACCATCATCATCATAGCGATCACAAAAGTGAGGAAGATAAATAATAAACCATAAGCCAATCCCATCAGGAACATTCCGTAGAAAGACACCCCGAGAAGAACAAGGGAAATAATAAGCTGTGGTGGGGATTTAAAAAGATCGCTGAAAAGGTGCCCCAGGGAAGCTCCGCTGTCGCGTTCGGTTTTAGCCAATAGATTCCCAACATTTGCGAGATGCTTTTGCCCCCCAATATAAACGATAAGCCCAAAAGCCATGGCGATTCCGGCAAGACCAAAACCATAATGCCAGCCGATATTTTCTCCAACATAACCAACAATAAGACTGGCAAGAAAAGCACCGAGATTGATCCCGATATAGAAAATAGTAAAACCTTTATCCCTTCTAATGTCACCTTCCTTATAAAGGCCGCCGACCATGGTCGAAATATTCGGTTTCAGGAAACCAACCCCGGTAATGATCAGCGTAAGACCGGTGTAGAAAGCCCACATTTCCTCGACCGCGAGAATTCCGTGACCGGCAACGAGCACCAGGCTTCCTATAAGTACAGCTTTTTTCTGGCCGAGAAGTTTGTCAGCGATAATTCCTCCGGGGATTGAAGCCACGTAGACCAACATAGTATACCATCCGTAAAGAGCAAGCGCATCGGCTTCGGGCCAGCCAAGGCCGGCATTTCCCGCGGTAGTTTCACTTACCAGGTAAAGTACGAGAATGGCGCGCATCCCGTAATAGGAAAAACGCTCCCACATTTCCGTGAAAAATAGAATATAAAGCCCTACGGGATGCCCGAAAAGCTCTTTTTGATTAACTCTTACCTCTCTTGTTGCCATTGATTGTTTTGTTTTTCTGAATTTGATTTAAAAATGCATCCCGCTCCCGTGGGTTTTCAACAGTGGAATGAGCTTATATGCATTGAAATTGTTAATAATTCCCCCGAAGAAGTAAACAGACTGACAATGAAAGAAATGCTGAAGGCCTGTCTTGTAAAAAAGAAATGAATTTATTGCATTTTGGAACGCAATAAGTATTTCGGGGAACTTCATATTATTCAAGAATAATTAACGAAGGCCAAGTTTAATAAAATTTCATCAAAAAACTATAATGCTGCTGCGTTAAATACTAACAATCTGTTAAAATATACGGCTATTTTGAATAAAGTATGCTGAAGTGTTTACGCCTGTAAAAAAATAGGAATTGTATCTTTGAGCCTCTGAAACATCTAAAAATGAACAAACAGGTTAGCGGCTTTTCGAGACTGGGCAAGGATGAAAAAATAGCCTGGCTTGCTAAAAATTATCTTCAGAATGACCAATCTGCGATAGAGACTCTAAAGCAGTACTGGAATTCTGATGAAAAATTGCAGCAACTGCACGATGAATTCATCGAGAACACAATAACCAATTTTTATCTGCCTTTAGGGCTGGCACCAAATTTTCTTATCAACGGAAGTTATTACACCCTGCCCATGGTGATCGAAGAAAGTTCGGTGGTGGCCGCTGCCAGTAAGGCAGCTAAATTCTGGAGCGAGCGCGGGGGGTTCAAAGCCGAAATCCTGGGCACCCAGAAGATCGGACAGGTTCATTTCCTTTTCAGGGGAAATTTCAAAAAATTACAGGCTTTTTTTAAAAAGATAAAACCCCTGTTTCATGAGGCGGTACAGCCAATCACCCGAAATATGGAGAAACGCGGCGGCGGGATTCTGAATATCGAATTGAAAGACAAAACTGCGGAGTTGGAAAATTATTACCAGCTGTTCGTCACTTTCGACACCCGTGATTCGATGGGCGCAAATTTCATTAATTCATGCCTTGAAAAATTTGCCGAAGTTCTTAGAAGGGAAGCATCCAAAGAGAGTGAATTCACTTCCGAAGAGAAAGAGCTAAAGGTGATCATGAGCATACTTTCAAATTATGTTCCTGAGTGCCGGGTAAGAGCCGAGGTTTCCTGCAAAGTAGAAGATCTAGCTGAAGACAGCGCAATGAGCGGCGAAGAATTTGCCAAAAAATTCCTGCAGGCAGTGAAAATAGCAGAAATTGAGCCTTATCGTGCGGTCACTCATAATAAAGGAGTGATGAACGGGATCGACGCTGTGGTTCTCGCAACCGGTAATGATTTCAGGGCGGTAGAAGCGGGAGTTCATGCTTTTGCAGCCAGAAACGGAAAATATACCAGTCTCACCCATGCTGAAATTAAGAACGAAATTTTTAAATTCTGGATAGAAATTCCGCTGGCTTTGGGAACCGTAGGAGGGCTCACCAGTCTTCACCCCATGGTAAAACTGGCATTACAGATCCTTCAGGAACCTTCTGCCGAAGAACTGATGAAAATTACTGCCGTGGCCGGACTTGCCCAGAATTTCGCGGCATTGCGCTCCCTGGTCACTACGGGAATCCAGCAGGGACATATGAAAATGCACCTCATGAATATTCTCAACCAGTATAAAGCTACGGGCGAGGAAAAAGAAGAGATGATCGAATTCTTCACGCACCATACCATCACCCACAGCAGTGTTGTGGAACAACTTAAAAAAATACGTTCCTGATGGCAATTTTTAACAGCAACGGAAAAATATTATTAACCGGAGAATATGCGGTACTTGATGGCGCACTTGCACTCGCACTACCCTGTAAAATGGGTCAGAGCATGGAAGTGAAAGAAAGCGGGCAAGGAGAAATTTCATGGCTTAATCTTGATGAAAATCAAAAACCATGGTTTGAATCTCATTTCCAGATCGAAGAAAAGGGTATAAAATCAATTGAAAAAGATAAATTTTCTGATGATCCGGAAGGAAAAGTCATTAACGAACGCCTTGAACAGATTCTAAATGCTGCTTTTAATCTGAATAAGTCTGCTTTTTCAGAAACTGGGTTTAAGATCACCAACCGCCTTGATTTCAACCGGAATTGGGGCCTGGGAACTTCTTCAACGCTCATCAACAACCTGGCGCAGTGGCTGCAGATCGATCCATACCTTCTGCTAAAAAAGACCTTTGGAGGCAGCGGATATGATATTGCAATAGCTTCGAGTGAGCTGCCGGTGCTGTACCAAATCACCGAACACGGCCCCGAAGCTTTAGCGACTCATTTCGACCCGGATTTTAAGAACGAATTATTCTTTGTCTATCTAAACCGGAAACAGAACAGCAGGGAAGCAATTGCCCATTACCGCAATCAGCCGAATGAGCAGATGGAAATTCTCGTTAAAAAAATATCTGGGATCACCACCCAACTTTTGAAATCTGAGAGTTTGGAAGAATTCCGTCTATTATTGGAAGCTCATGAAAACCTCATTTCAAAAGCGGTAAACCTTCCGAAGATAAAGAATCAGTTATTTCCCGATTTTAACGGCAGCATCAAAAGCCTTGGTGGATGGGGCGGGGATTTTATACTTGCAGTTGGCGGAGAAAAGGAAAAAGAATATTTCCGAAGAAAAGGCTACGACACCATTTTCAATTTTGAGGAATTGATCAAATAAAAAAAGCCCCACTTAAAGTGAGGCTTTATATTTTTTACAGAATAAATCCTAGTAGAATTTAGACCTGTTATCTTCAATTTCTGCCTTACTCTTAAGAGCTTCAAAAACCCTGCTTGAAGCCTGTGCTCTTCTCGCCATGCTTTCCTGTTGCGCGTAAGGCCTGTAAGTTTCCATTTCGGGAGCCTCAAAACGATTCACCAGTTTGGCCACATAAACACCTTTTTCGCCTGCGATTGGCTGCGTAAGCTCACCTTCTTTAAGTCCGAAGACGGTACCCACCACTTTAGGTTCCTCTCCGGAACCAGGAAGCGTTGGAGTATTCAGGTTTACGGCATCGGCTTTTTCAACCTGAACGCTGTGATTTGAAGCTATTTCCTGAAGTGTATTTCCTTTGATATTGCTTTTGATCATTTCAGCCTTCTTCTCTTTTCTGAAGTATGGGAGTTACGATAGAAGAAGCTTCTTCCACGCTCATCAAACCATCATTAGTCCTGGCGGTAAGCTGTGCAACCACGTATCCGTTGGAAGTATCGAATCTTTTTACATCACCAACATCAGAATCTTCATTGAAAGCCCACTGGACCACGCGACGCTGAGATCCAACCCCGGGAATATTCTCATCTAGAGCCTTCATGCCCCTCACCGTTTTCACCGGATAATTATTCTCTTTGGCCACATCGTTAAAATTACCTTCGTTAGCGGCAATTTCGAATTTCGTAACTTCATTGAACAATCTGTTCATAGTTCCTTCAGAAGCATTGATCTCACGGGCCAGTGTAGCCACTTTCACCGCACGGGCAGGTTCGGTTTGATCTTCAATAGAGATCACATGATACCCGTATTGTGTTTCCACCACGCCGATATCTCCTGTTGAATTCTCAAATGCAAAATTGTTAAACTCAGGGATCATCATTCCGGGAATGAACCATCCAAGGTCACCTCCGTTTTCCTTACTTTGAGTATCTGCTGAATATTCAGAAGCAAGATCGGCAAATTTTGATTTATCACTTTTAACTACCCCGGCAATACTGTCGGCAAGTTCTTTTGCCTGAGCCTTTGTTCTTGTAGCGTCGGGAGCAGAACCCTGATAAGCGATAAGAATATGACTTGCTTTTACAGAATCGGGCATATTTTTCACCTCGATCACTTTGGAAAGTTTCCAGTAGCCATTCTCCTTATACGGACCAAAAGTTTCACCTTCATTAAGGCTGAAAATAGAATCGGTGTACTCCCCTTTTATATCATTTCTGAATTTGAAAGTGTTATCGAAAGGAAGATCTGAGTTATTATCGATAAACTCGGCATAATCATCGGCATTGTTGAAACCGGGAAGAGTATCGTTCGCACCGATTGCCGCATTGTATTCCACACGTTCTTTACGAAGATCGGCAATAGATTGTTTTGCTTCCTCTACATCTTCAGATGAAGCTTCTTCATTAAACACCACATACTGAATGCTTCTTGAGGCATCGGTCTTAAATTTTGCCGAATGTTCCTTGATATAGTTCTGAATATCAGATTTTGTGACTTCCACCTTATCATCTGAAATTGAAGTATAAGGAATCTTCACATACTCAAGGCTGATATTGTTATTTTTGAACTTATACGCCTGCTCTCCTTCAAGAAGGGTCGCGCCCACGCCGGCACTGATCATATTGTAGTATGCATTGATGCGCGCGCTGCGGGCGATATTCTGGGTAAGCTGCTCATACATCTCGGGAGAGGTACTCTTAAGAGTTGCCATATATTCCTTGATCCTGTTTTCGTCAACCATTCCGGCTGCATTGGTAAAACGCGGATCACCGGCCATTTGCGAGCTTAGAATACTTGTAATCTGAGCCTCACCGGCACGAATTCCAAGATCTTCGATCTGGTCTTCCAGGATCACCTGGCGA
This sequence comes from uncultured Flavobacteriaceae bacterium, assembly GCA_963741865.1. Lineage (GTDB taxonomy): Bacteria > Bacteroidota > Bacteroidia > Flavobacteriales > Flavobacteriaceae > Christiangramia. The sequence continues at coordinate 221,211 of CAVUJP010000015.1, read as the reverse complement.
AGTTTCTGATCCCAAACGCGGTTCACCGCCTGAGTGGTACTCATTTGTCCGCCCATATTCCTCTCGAAAGCATCTACTTCTTTTGCAAATTCAGCACGATCTATATCGGTACCGTTCACGGTAGCAATCACATTCTGTGAATTTTTGGAGCTAAAACCTCCATTTCTGATCAAATCGGCCAAAACAAACGAAAAAAGCGCCAGGGCGATAATGATGATTAGAAAAACAGACCTTTGTCTGATCTTATTTAATACAGCCATTCGAATTTAAAATTTATCAAAATACAGGGGGCGAAAATAAGGTTTTTAGGCTAATAATAAAATTTAAAATTAGCAAAATCTTAACTTTAAACTTTAATCTTCGGGTTTGATTTTCAGTTCCAGCAATTCGATTTTAGTATTGGAAGTTTCAAGGATTTTAATTTCAAAATCTTCAATATGGATCACCTCCCCTTCCTGAGGAATTTCTTCGGTGTGATTCACCACAAAACCACCCAGTGTTTCATAGTTTTCTCCTTCCGGAATATCCAGTTTATAGGTCTCATTCAGGTAATCTACTTCAAGACGGGCAGAAAATTTATAGTGATCATCTTCCATTTCCTCTTCGATAAGTACCGCTGAATCATGCTCATCTTCGATCTCCCCGAACAATTCTTCCACAATATCTTCCACGGTCATCATCCCGCTGGTACCGCCATATTCATCGATCACCACAGCGATACTTTTGCGTTTTTTGATCAAAATATTCAGTACATCCTTGACCCACATGGTTTCGGGAACGAAAATCACTGGAAGCAGCATTGATTTTATGGATCGTGGTTTTTTGAAAAGTTCAAACGAATGAACATAACCTATAATATCATCAATGGTCTCGTTGTAAACGAGGATCTTTGAAAGTCCGGTTTCGGTGAAGGTCTTCACGAGATCCTTTGGATCCTGATTCTGATCTACTGCAATGATCTCGGTTCGCGGGATCATTACCTCACGTGCCTTGATATCTGAAAACTCCAGCGCATTCTGAAAGATCTGAATTTCGCTATCTACTTCTTCATTTTCCTCGACGGTTTCCATTTGCTCGGTGATAAAATTCCCCAATTCCACCTTGCTAAAGGCGAGTTGCACTTCGTCACCTTCCGTTTTAAAGAAACGCTTCAGAATAAGATCTGAGATCCAGATCACAAAAGAAGAAATAAAGCTGAAAACAATATAAAAAAGATAGGCCGGCACGGCAAAGAACTTCAACATCGAATTCGCATAGATCTGGAAGAATACTTTGGGGAGAAATTCCGCAGTGAGCAATATGATCAGCGTAGAGATCACTGTTTGAGTGAAAAGGCTGAGATCGGTCACGATATAATTAAGGAACCCGCTTTCCAATGGCCTGAGTGATTCGATCCAGTGCATTAAAAGATCACCCATAAAAAAACCGTATACCACCAGGGCAATATTATTCCCCACCAGCATGGTTGCTATGAATTTAGAAGGTTTACGCGTGAGTCTCTTTAAGACTTTGGCCAGAAAATCGTTTTGTCTTTTCTCGATCTCAATAAAGATCTTGTTGGAAGAAACATAAGCGATCTCCATCCCCGAAAAAAAAGCAGAAAGAAGAAGGCAAGTAATAATTATAAGTATATCAACCTCCATTCGGGTTATTTGTTACGATCTTCGAATTTATGGCGAAAACGCCTTTTAAAGAAGAACATAAAAACGGCGATCAACACGAAAAACAGAAATAAGTAAGCTCTGTTTCTTTCGGTATTCCAGATCCTGACAGCCTCAAAAATGAAAAAAGCCGCAAAAAAAAGATACGCGTATTCAAAATATCTGAAATATTTATTCATCCTTGTTTTCTTCAATTATTTGTACGCCGGTGTTCGTTCTTGACCTGAAATTACCGAAATTTTGATTAGAATCAAAACCCTGCCCTTCGTTAAGAGCTCCATTTGGAAAACGGATGGTATTAGCCTTATCGGTAAAAACCCAGCTCTGGCTCTGATCCCAAAAGAGCTGGCTTGCTTCAAGACGCGTGCTATCGGCGGTTAAGATCTCCACATTTCCCTGAAGATCGATAAGATTTGTCTTTTCGTAAACGATCCCATATTCAGCGGTGACTGTATTGCTTCGGTTTTGCTCATCGAAAAACTCGACTTCCAGACCATCGGGAAATTCACGATATGGAAAAGATTTGTTGCTGTAATCGAGCATTTTCGGACTTTTTAGCGTCGCCACCAGCCTACCGGAATCGGTAAATTTTAAATTAATGCCTTCGGCAATCGCCTGAGGGGCATCTTCCTCGAGATCGAAGGCACGCACTTCCTGCAGGTTACCTTCACATGAAAAAAGCATTGTCACGCCGAGAAGCGTGACAATGCCTGAAATTATATTACTATATGTAATTTTCATCTTATTGGTTCGGGATGCGGACAGTCTCTCCTATCCAGCAGCCAATCTGAATCGCATCACCAGGATTGTAACTTGACTGGAATACATCAGATTTTTGTGGAGCTCTACCTCTATAGGCAGCTGCAGCCTGATTCGCGTTGCCAGAGAGAGAAGGATCTACCCTTGCAGCTCTCGAAGCATAATCGGCAGCCAACCAGTAAACCGCACGTTTGGTAAAGGCATCGTCACCACAGTTATTGGCGCTCTGAGCATACATACTTGCTATTTGAAGGTAAGCACTACCCAAAGAAGGTCTTGCATTTACAGCTTTTCTGTAATAATTTCTCGCCTGAGAGAAGCTTCCTTTGTCCTTGTAATTATTAGCTATTCTGTAATAGATCTTTGCTTTGTCAGAAGCATTAGTTTCCAGATTAGCCGCTTCGTTATAATATTGAAGTGCTTTAGCGCTATTTCCGTTTGCTTCAGCTGTCTGACCTAATGAATAAGCCGCAGAAGAAGATGGCTTCAACTTATACAAGGCTTCAGATACCTGCACGAATAATGGATCTTCGGTACAATCTTTAGCAGACAACCTTGCGTTGGCATTTTTCAACCAGTCAATATCATTTTTCTTTTCTTCGAAATCTTTCTTGTAAAGAGGAATCAGGTTATCACAATCGGCTCTCGCACCAAGTTTAGCATTCAGCGCTTCCTTTACCTTAGCATAGTTAGAAAGGTTAATTTCAGCATATTTTATTTGTTTCTCCTCTTTTGAAGTAAGCTTCTCATTATCTTCCTGTTTTTTCACAAGCGGAGCAAGATTTTCAGCGGCATTATTCTCTTCCTGTTCGATCTTAGTCATCACACGATCGTATACATCGAATACCTCCTGAAGATCTCTTTCACCGGCATCCTGCATATCCACCATAAGGTCGAAGTATGCGTACAGTCCTTTCGGGCTGGTGAAATTCTCTTTATCTTCAGTATAAGCTTTATCAAAAGCCTCATACTGTTCTTCTTTGTCTCCAATTTTGTTATCGAACTTAAGAAGAGCGATATCTGACAACACTTTACCTTTTTCGGTTTTTTCAGGATAAAGTTCCAGTCTTTTGTTCCAGGTATCGATCAATTGTTCGATGAATTCTTTTTTCTGTTCGCCAGAAGCCTTGTCAATTTTGTATTCGAGGGCTCTTTCGAGGTATTGATAAGTGGCGAGGCTATATTTAGGACAGTTCTCCTTTACTTTTAATAAAGCAGGATATGCCGCCTCATAATTTTTAGCCTTGGCATCATCATAAGCCAATGCTGCCATGGTAACACAATCGTTAGATTGTGCACTCACAGCTCCCGAACCTAACAAAGCAACTGCAAATAGTGCTAGAAATCTCTTTTTCATTTTCTTGTTTTATTGTGGTTAATCAAATTTACGTTTGGTGAACCATTTGTCATTTAAAGACAATCCTATGGAAAGCTTTAAAAAGTTCTCCTGAATTAAGCCTGAATCTCTGGTACCTCTTTGTCCGAGCTCAATTCCAAGGTTAATATTAGAGAAAATATCTCTTGAACTTAGTCCAACTGGTAAGCCTAGTCCAAAAGACATGCCAAACTCCTTAATGGAGGTGTTGTCTATTAATAACCCGGTACCTTCATATCTAAATCCGGCACGGTAAACAACCCTCTTAAAATAGCTGGTAAAAGAATCATATTCGGGAATATAAAAACCTCCGATCTTAAACTGCGAGGCATCTTCAAATTGTCCTCCATCATTTCTAAAACTGAAACTATCTTCATAAGAAGAAGCTCCCAAGTCTTACATATTCGGCACCTATAAACCATTTGTTCCTTTTACCAATTCCGCCCCCGAACATTAATCGAGACGGAAACGTAAAGGTAGTATTATCTACGTCAATTTCCTCGGAATCAACAACTGTTTCTCCCTGATTTAAGAAAGCGATGGTTGAAATCTCCCTGAAATTCTCTGAAGTAAGATCGATGGCAGGCGAATAAGTTCCCGATAAACTAAACTGAAGTTCTTCGCTAAGACTTGCGCGATATTCAGCTCCAAAATTGAAATTAAAGCCTTTGATATCAGAGCGGTTTACATCTTTTGTTCCGAATTGGATCTCATTTCGCAAAACCGTTCGGCTATTTTGAAAATTCCCAAAATTATAACTTGCATCTACCCCTACACTAAAATTCTTATTGATCTCATAACCTGCAGAAAGGAAGACCTTATTCATTCCCCCTCGTCCGTAAAGCCGACTGGAAGTTTCATCTTCAATATCAAGAATACGGTAACCAACCGAGGTATAAGGAATCAATCCAAGCCCTATTCCTAAACCTTTACCAAGCGGAAGGCCCAGGGCCAGATAATCCAGCGAAGATATCTTTGCATTATCGCTGGCAACATCAGATTTCAAACTTACACGGTCATGGCTTGCCCCCACCGCATAATTTGTAAGCCTCAAGCGGCCGTAAGCAGCAGGGTTCATTAGGTTGATGTGGATGCTATCGTTATAGATATTCAGGCCTCCCATAGAGCGATTGGCGACTGTACCCTTGAAGTTCGTGAGGCCGATCCCGTAATAAGAATAAGGTGAAGATACGTTTTCCTGAGCTTCAGCAAATAGAGCAGAAAAAATGGCTACGATTACTATAAATCGTTTTATCATTGAGCTATGTTAAATTCTAGAATGAAATTAAGTCCTTCCAATAAAAAATTTGAGTTGGCAAATATGCTATTTTTTAATGGTAAAGACAAAAAATGACTATCTCCACCGGTAAAAATTACTGTTAAATCTTCAAATTCAGCGCGATAAGCATCAATCATTCCGGTTAATTCCTTTTCCAGACCGTTAATAATTCCGGATAAAATACTGGTTTCGGTAGAGTTACCAACCAGCGGGGAGTCCGGCTTCGGTTTTATTAACGGCAAATTAGCGGTAAACTTGTGTAAACTCTTAAATCTCATTTCCAGACCCGGCGAGATCGCGCCGCCCAGGTAAACCTCTTCATTTGTCTTTATGTCATAGGTTACACAGCTACCCGCATCTATAACCAGCACATTTTGTGAGGGATACTTTTCAACCGCAGCTGCCACCAGGGCGATACGATCTTTCCCCAGGCTTTGCGGCGTGGCATATTTATTTTTAAAAGGCAATTTTACATGCTGGTCGAACTCCAACAGGGGAAAATGTTCTTTTATTGTTTGAATCATTTCCCGGTTCTCTTTTGAAACCGTCGAGATGATCGCTTTCTCTATTCGGGGGAAAGAATTTCGGAAATGAAAAAACTTTTTTGAAAAATCTTCTGCCCGAAAAACAGCTTTTTCCAAAAGCTTATCATTTTGAAAAACAGCCATTTTTACAGCCGTATTGCCTACATCGATAACCAGGTTCATATCTTTTGAATTCGGTTGCCAAATTTACAAAAGCATTTTTTATAAAAATTGTTTTGTCAGTTACTAAAAATGAAATTATATTTGCCACCGCTTTCAAAAGCAACTGGTGCCTTAGCTCAGTTGGTAGAGCAAAGGACTGAAAATCCTTGTGTCCCTGGTTCGATTCCTGGAGGCACCACCTTAAAAGCCCGATACACATTGTGTTTTCGGGCTTTTTTAATTTTAGGGTGCAACTTAGGGTGTAATTAACTTAGATTTCATCAATAATTTGCCTTTTAGGTTATCTCCATAGTATATTTAAAAGAAAATGGAAAAATTTTCTGTTAAACAAGCTCTACTAGATCTCTTATATGTTGACGTACATCTTCCTAAAGTAGCTAAAGATTTCCCGGAATATCAAACCTTGATAAATTTTATAGTTACCCATAGATCTCTGGATGATGACGATGTTCCCTATCCAACAATAAAAGAAGCTGCAGAAGCAACCAATATCAGATATGATAAAATCAGAAAACAAATTCAGAAACTGTATGAATTGATGTTCCCATTTATGGAGCATAAATATCTAAAGTTCACGAAAGTAAAATACGAATTATCCTTTTCTTATTTTAAAAATTATCATTTTATGGTTTTAGATCAGTTCCCTGTTCACTTAAGAATTGGAGAAAATATTACTATGCCATTTTTGAGAGCCAAACTTCAAACAGATCGGTTTCATATTACTTCGATAAGACACAACTTCGAAAGAGATACCCAAATAATAGAAATTGAACTGGAGGGAGGGGATTACAATCTTTTCTGGCACATTAGAAAAGATGAGGCTATGGAAAAAAGAGAAATTCCTTTTATGCACTTTTATGAGAAAGATGACTATTCCTTAAGAGAAGAAATAATCAGAGGATTGGATATTAAAAAACCGTCTTATGGGGGAGACGGTTTTTCGGGAGGCAAAAAAAGATGGTATTAGGCTGCAGTACCTGATCCCAAATAGATACTATTTGAAACTTTGCTGCCATCAGCTGCAACAAAAGCCATAAATAGCTCTACCGTATCTCCACCATAGGTCGACGGAATACTTAGGCTTTCATAACCTGCAGGCCTTTCAGCACCTTCTAGATTATAAATAGACTCTTTCTTTGAAGGGTTATACACCAAAAGCATAGCCTTATCGGTAGCGTTTGCATTACCTTCAGCGGAGTTATCATCCCAAGTAAATGAAACCTCTCCAGCGGTTCCTAAATCTACGCCAGGATTTAATGGTCCTGAAAGAGTTCCTCTACTCAAAAGAGCTAAGGCATAATCAACTTCAAAATCAGGTTCGATACCTGTAATGGCATTATTGAGAACATAGGACATAGCCGCATTAAACGCTGTCTTTTTAATTGCAAAGAATTTATAGCCAACTTGAACAAATCCAAGGTTCGCCTGTAAAAACTCTAATGTGGCTGAGAATTTGGTTCTTTGATTTACCTGACCAACAGTTCGTGGATTAGCCACGCTTGAAGGTTTAATTCTAACATAATCGATTCCTTTCCAGCTTGCACCGACAACGTTACCTACCTTTCCAGATAGGCCGCCAAGAATCCCTTGTGATATTTTTCCCATTATATGATTTTTAGGGGGTGAAACAATTTTTATTCGGACTTGGTACGGCTTTGGCCGGAAGCAGACCTAATATCCTGGCGCTTAAAATATTGCTTTCAGTCGGGAAAAACGGGTATTGAATTTCGATTGCATTAGCTTTCCGTGTTCTGCTTTATTATTCCTGTTAATAATAAATTTTTTCAAAAGAAAAAAAGAGAAAAAGAAAGCTACTAATTTATGATAGCGAGCAAGCAGGCAAGTTTTTTGGAAAAAATACTATCCGAAAAAAATTGAAAATTTAAAGATATACATCATACAGGATGGAGATTTTTTCCGAAACCGAAAGGCTTGAACTTGATCTGCGCCAGCGAGCTATCATACCTTCGGCTTCTTTTTTTGATTTTTATTATACAACTCTTAATTTTACATCCTTAATTTCTTCTCCATCGGCAAAGCAGGTAAACCAAGGCGCGAGCCGCCTGCGAGTTGAGCAAGGCTGCACCGGTGGCAGCACGAAGCGATAGCGGAGTGCGAACCGGGGCTACGTGTAACGCGGGTGGCGCATTTTTTGACTATCACACTTCTAGGGCTTAAGACTGGTTAGTAAAATCTGGCGACAAAGGAGACAGCTTTACGGACCAGGCTTGTGCCCGGGTGAGGGCAATAATACAGGCCACGTAACAAGAAATAAATCGGATTATTTAGGATTAGAATCAATTCCTTTTCATAGCCCTTATAATAAGAAGGGCGTGGCTTGTATGCCCTTAATTGAATTTTAATGATTACCAAAAACACTAATGAGAGTAAATCATCAAAAAATGTGACACCATTACGGCCGCAGCGACCCGCAGGCTCGCATAAAGTGAAGTTGCGGTTTACCCCCAATAAAAAAGACTAGCGCGATAGCGCTTAACCTTTTTGGGGTTTGGGGGTAAAGAAAGCAACGGGTGAGGAAGGAGTGTAATGTGTGAAATAAAACAAGTGAATAGCGACCGGTGAGCGAGTTTCGAGCGAAACGAAAGCGAATGAGCGGTATATGCAAAGGATTGACAAACAACTTAAGATAGGCATTGGAGCCCTATTAATTTAACCTGTAATACTTAAACCAAGAAAACCTTTGCAGATATGTTTTATGGAACAAAATGTAACGACTGACGAACACCGCTTTACCTGCTCTGTATCTATAAGTCTTTTATGCCTTTAAAAGAATCAGATCAAAAAACATTAACCTTGTTTTCAATTCATCCTCAGATCTTAAACCCGTAAATTCCTTTTCCTGCTCTTCTGTTGAAAATAATTCTATAAAATCATTATTCTTATAATATCTCAGAGGACCAAACTCATTGTAAGAGTCAACCACCACAAATCTACAGCCGGTTTTATTCGCACCATCAATAAACCAGGATTTTATGAAATCCATTAATTGTTTACTAATACGCTCTTCCTCTCCTTCAATAGTCCTAAACTCCTTATTAACACCAAGTCTACCAATTAAAACTGCTGGATAGCTTCGCATTTGTTTTGGTCTAGGAATCTCTTTAATAAGCTTCTTTTTACGACTATTTGGTAAATTAGTGGTTTTAATACTATCATTAGATATCGTAAAAGCACAAACAATAATTGAAGGATCTTCATCCAGTGTAAAACAGTAGGTTTTACCTAGCAGCTGCTCAGAATAATCTAAAACGTCATTTTGAAAGAAATCATTTAAATCTGCGTGGTCACAGTCAAATGCTTTGCAAGAACCAATTACCTCTTCATTATAAGGCTTAAGAGTACATTTATCTAAGAGAAAACCCAAAGGGGAGAGTTTTAGATTTTGGCTTTGGCTAAAATTTTACTGGCCACAGAAGTTTGTTTAGAAAAATCAATAGAAGAACGGCGGGCATTATTTTCAGCTATTTTATTGCTAAAATTAGCTGCTGCCTTACTTTTTAATACTGGAATTGATTTAATCGCTATTGCCATAATCATTTAAATGTTGTACAAAAGTACTTATAATAATTATTCATAAACAAATATAGTACCAGATAATCGATGAAATGATTAAAACACTACTGACTATTTCCTTTTTCTAACCCCTTTTCTTGAATTAATTTCCTTAGAGATCTTTCTTAATCTCTCTTCCTTATTGTCATATAGGGATAATAGCGAATGTTCTAATAACTGGTATGCCTCCAGGATATCTTCTTTTTCCAACTCTCCCGGATGGCTGCCAGTATTTCCAATCCATTTTATAGCTAAAAGATAATCTGCTACCTCTTTATTCTTCTTTTTGAATTCTTCAATACGATCGTGAAGTGTATATTTTTTTCTTTTACGCCTTCTGGTTAGAAAAGTTTTATTGACCCCTTGTTCATTCATTAATAATTCCAGAGTTGTTCTAATTCTATTGGCACAGGAAGCTAAATCACACCAAAACAACCTAAATGATTTAGTAATTTCAATCCTAATGTTTTCAGGAAATTTATCATTTAAAGGAAAAAAATGCAGCGGCGGCTCAAAAAAGGTAGGATAGTATTGACTACTCCATACTTCTTGAGGTATATGGTCTCCCGGGTCATAATATCATTTCCGGGTCTAAAAAGCAATCTCCGGTTACCATTACTGCTTCCTGACAATTCGAACATTTTAAATAGGCGACAAACTTTTTGCTGATAAATTCCGGTCCCCAATCGGGATGATCGTGAACTTCTTGAGATTCTGCCGTTTGTTCTTCTATGATTTTATCCTTGTTTATTTTTAAGGTGGAAGAATTGCAATTAGGACAAGGCCAAGATATTTTACTTTCTTTTTTAAAACTTAATTGTAATTTTTTTAAGTCTACCATTTATTAATCTTTATGGGAATTTAAAGCCTGTACAATGGTTGCTATAGTTAATATCGAAACTATGCTAAAACAGACTATAGGTATAATCTCTAAATAATTATTGAAGGCCTAATTAAAACCAGGAAAATCATATCTAAAACTATAGGTGAAAACAGTATTGTGAAAAAGGCTATACCAGCAGGAATTTTCAAGACTCCCATTCACTTTTTCATTCTCATATTGGTAATTAAGTATGTGGTAAAGCAAAGAAAAGGGCTTGATAACATTTACCGTATCAGTCAACTCTCCCAAATTGAACATTTTCCTACTTGAGCTTTCAAAAAGCGGTATGAGATTAATATTATTATTCCACAGAGTAATATTCTGGAGATATAAAAAAGAAAAAATAACCGGCAGAAAATTGAAAAGAATTCCAGGATCTTGTATTCCAAAATAAGATTCAAAATTCAAAGCAGAAGGACCTTCGAAAAACAGCAAAAAATAGACGGTAATAACAATTACCATTCCCAAGGAATTTCGGGTAATTTTCTTATTATTATTTCTAATATTCTCAGTAATCAGGGTATGATAACTTAATAAATAATTTTCATTATCAATTTCTTTATCTTCCTTGTAATTTGGTATTATGTCTTTAAGTTCAGCCGTTATATTCTCCATCAAATACACCTATTTTCAATATCTAAATAGCCATTCATTTTCAATAAGCCCCTATTTATTGAGCCCTTTATAAGCCCTTATATTTATCATTATAAGAAATTAGTGAGCCCTTACCCATTCACTGAAACCCATTGATATCACTAAGATTACAGTCTTTTTAATTTCTTAGATCCTTATCAATGAGCCCTTACTGAGCCCTTTAAATTATAGATTATGAGCCCTTATTGAGCCCTTTCAAAACATATGCAGTCCCTACTCCAGTAGTTCCCATTTTCTCAATAAAATTCTCTTCTAACTCCTTAAGATAGCGGGTTGCAGTGGCTTTACTCACTTCACAAAGTTTTTGAACTTCAGAATTTGTAATAGTTTCATTCGCCTGCACATAAAGAATTATTTGTATTAGCTCGTATTTAAGTCCTCTTTCTTTAAGGCTTTCCTCAGAATATCTTATTAGTTCTACTTGAAAATCGGGCGGATTATTAGAGAATAATGGAGGAGCAATTTTATGCTCCTTACAAGCATTAATAATTTTTATAGTTCCTCTCCCCCAAGATTCAATATAACCAGCTCTAAATAATGCATTTGCTATATCTGGATTAAAAGGTTTAGATGGATGCTTCTGTGTTAATCTGTCTACAGTCCAATTTGCCGGTAACTGACCTTCATTCCAAAAAATGATTTTATCGCGATATACACTAATTTGAATAGGTATCCCGCTACTGTAATCCTTATGAGCGATAGCATTCAAAAGAGCTTCCCGAATTGCATCCTGTGGAAAAGTATACTTTTCCTCTCTACTACCTTCCTTATAAGAAATGGTAGCCATATCATATTTTGTTCTAAGCAAATCCAGCGCTTCTTCGGCCTGTTCTATAAGATTGCCTTTTACTTCATCCTGAAACTTTAAGTCATCATCAGATTCAAAAAACCCAATTTTAATATAGGCACCAGTTACATATTTCTCCGGGTTTGGATGAAACAAAAGAATCGCCGCACGTTTTAATAGCTTTTCATCTTCCAGATATAGATGCAGACTTTCTAATAATTCCTGATTAGACTCCTCCAAATCCTCCTGCTCTAACCTATTACTTTTGGCGGCCTTAGATTTAAAAAAGGAAAAAGTCTCGTCTTTCAAACTTGCAATCTCAACATTTGGAACCGGAACTCCATCCCATTTTTTACCCTGGCGTTCTAATAAAAACTTAGTTAGTGCCGCTCCTTTTAATTCCTGGAGAGTGCTACCGGAGCGATAGTAATATTTACCCCTTAAACTAATAGGAAAGGGGTAAGGTTCTACAACAATTTCCAGATATTCCTTTTTATCTTCTGAGTGCAGGTTAACGTCCAGCATTAAACCTAATTATATCTCTGGCCTTATTTGGAACATCTTCCAGTAATTTTCTGGCATTCGGCAAATGCTTCACAACCCCTTCATCATCCTTACCAATAAACAGCGTGCCACCTTGGGCATTAGCAAACCCACTAATCCATTTAAAATAATCATCTCTCCAGGATTCCTTCCATTCTATATTTTGTGATTCCCGACTCATTATTGTCTTTTTATATTAGAAGAATTCATCAAACGTTTTACATTATATCAAATGGTTCGTTTTAATTTTCTTATATTTCTTACCCATTCCCAAAGTACTGCTGTTGGATTCTTTATTATCAATTCCCCCAAGGCCAAACCTGAAATGGCCTCTTTTATTTCCTGGAATTCATTCCCTGAAACCCCAAATAAATCCTTAATTACTGAATCGGCAATTGATTGTTGCTTCATAATTAAAGGATATTGAGCATTCGCATAAAAATCAAAGTATTTAGACTTGTACGCCTCCATGTTTTGAGTAGCCAGAATGATGCTCAATCCTTTATTTCTTCCTACTGCAATAAGATCTCGAAGTGGTTTATTATCAAAATCAAGCATATAGTGTGCCTCATCAATTATCGTGAAGTGCCTTATTTCTACACATTCATCACTTACTGCTTGTTTTGGTAAGGTTTCATAAATGGTATTAAGCTTGGAAATTATGAAGTAAACAATTGCCTTTGCCAGAGGACCGTCTTTTGGGAAATTGCTCATATTGACTATGTAGCTGTCCTTGATGAGGTCGATGGAATCCACTTCTGAAAATAAATTATTTCTAATGAGTTGCTTTAGAACCGACTTAATACTATCATCCTTTTGCCGATCCTTTTCGGTCTGTAGATTCTGATAATCTTTTAATATTATTTCAAAAGTTACTGGTCTGTTGTGCGTCGTCCTTATATGATTCAATTACAGCTTCAGCTAACCTGTTGCTCATATTAGCACTAATACGCGTATTGTCTATTGCACAAAGTGCATTGGCCAACTGAGTAGCGTAGAGATTTATTTCGTTTTGAGTTTTTCCGTTGAAATCCTTAAAAGGGGAAAAAGGTAATGGCTCCCGTATAGGATCTAAAATAGCGGAATCATCTATTTCAAAATGAGAGAACCAGCCACGGTTTGCAGGATCTGAAAACTCTCCTTTGTAATCGAAAAATAGGAAATTCACCGGGTAAGAAGTATCTACAGTTAAAGCTTCGCATTTCCCTCATAAGTACTGCTAATAAATTCGACTTTCCTGAACCTGTAGTTCCTGCAATTAATATTTGGGTATTAGGTAATATTTCTGCCGTTTAAGTCCAGTATAGCAGGAATGTCATCTGCATAAGAACCTATATTTAACTTTAATTGAGGTATTTCACCAAAAGATGCCTTGGATTCATTAGCAGAAACATTTAACCACTCTTCCAGTTTTCATCCTTCAGAGGTATTCTAAGCCCCTCAACATTTCATAATTCACCACTCTGCTTCTAAATGCCTGACTTTCCCAATCCAGATCTTCAAACTGATGATAACGTAATTTCAGCAGGGAAATCCAGGTGTTCTGGAGATCAAATTTTGAAAAGGTAGTTTCGTGAATTCTTAGACCAGTTTTTGACATAGGAACTTGTTCAACTTCCTCAATAGCTCGTTTATCAGATAACGTGAGGCCTGCAGCCAGTGCAAAACGTTGCAGAGTATTATTACTAATATTAACAGGCTTAGTGTCGCTTCTGTACTCCTTTAGGTTTAGTTTTCTCTCCATCCTATTTTTTAAGGGAATTAATTTTTCAATCAAACCTTCGCTCTGCCTAATATTTTGAAGTGAAAGTTTTTCCATTATTCCACTATTTGGTAATTAAAATAACCTTCGGTTATTTCTGTTTTTTGTAATTCCTTATCTCTTTCCAGTGTAAATGTTTTGGAAATAAAAGGTTCTATTTTGGGTAAATCTGATTGTGGCCGTATTTCACTGTCTGAACTCAGCAAGATTGTTTGATGAGAAAGTGTAGGGAAATAATTCTCTAATAAGGTACTTCGACTTTTCTCATCTAACACTCCCATTACAGTATCTATCATTACAGGTGGGTCATAATCACCAAATTCGTGAAGTGACTTAAGAAGTACCTGTATTACCACTTGGGTTGACGCTGTATTAAGTTGGCTCAAGTAGATCTCATTACCTGCTTTGTGATATAACTTAAAGTTGAGGTTCTTTAGATCTTCCGAAAGTTCTACTTTACTAATTCATCCCTGTAGGCTTCAAGATTCGAGTTGAGATCTTCTTTCATCCTCACCTGAATCTGTCTTTCTTATTCTTTAGCAGGTGTTTGCAATTTTTTCAAAAAGAGGTTGTAATTTCTTCAATCTTTCGAATTTCGGATCTGGCTCCTCTGTTGTGGGAATGTCGTATTGGTGAATCTGCCTTTCCAGTTTTTCTAATTCCCCGTTTGATTCTCAATTTCGCTCTTTAGTCTTTAATATTTGCTTCGTTGGCTTCATACTTCTGAATAAATGAAAAGTCTTTCCCCGAAACTTGGGCTTTATACCTTCCAGTTCCTGCTGGGTCTTTTTAGCATTTTTTATTGCGAGATCAAGTTCTGCCTTTCTTTTGATGCAGTGCCGGGTAAGGATTGTAATAAGGGTCATTAACAAGTTTATCCAGAGCCTTTAATTCTGCAGGTTCAAAAAAGTCATATTTAGCGGATCTTTTTTCAGACTTTAATTCGCTCAGGACATTTTCTGCTACCTCAGCTACAGAAACTCCGGCAAGTTGAAAACCTTTATTAGTCAAATAATTTACAGCCTTAGAAAGGATTTCCTGCAGGAAAGGCTCAGAAAGTTTCTCCTTGGCCATTTGTTCATTCTCAGAATTCTCTTTCAGGATAAGGGAGATTTGATTCTTGAAGGCCTGAGATAATTTGGGTAACAAAATATGAGTTTCCAGGCTTCCACTGAAATCATTAAGATCTGTCCTAAAAGACTGCTCCTTTTCCTTGAGTTGCTCCAGTTGGGTCTCAAGACTGCTTATTTTGGTTTTTAAAGTAGACTCCTGGTTTAAACCTGCCTTTAAATTATCATAAACTTCCTGATTGGAAACGGAATAATCAATGGCTTCCTCATGCTTTTCTTCAAGCTTATGGATTTTCTTTCTTTCTCTTTTTTCTCCTCTACAATTTTCAAATATTCCTGTTTTTCTTTTTCTAACTCAAGGCTTTGAGCGGTATAGTCTTGATTAAGAGCTTCAGCCGCCTTTGCCAAAGAAAGGTACTTGTTGAAACCCATTGCATTTTCAATGTTTTCTTTTATTACCCTTTTTAAACGATCTTCCTTTAGAAGGTTTCCTGCTTCCATAGCATCAAAAAGGAAGTATTTACTGAGCTCTTCAGGTAAATTTGCCTTAATTATTTTGTTGACCTGGGCTTCCTGATCAGCTCTTTGAGTAGGAGGGGTGGCACTACCATAGGAAAAAATGGTACCATTCATATTAAGTCTTACTCCTTCTACCACCTTCTTGGCAGTATTGAGCATGTATTCCCTATGTAGAACATAGCTTTGCTCTTCGTTCAGTACCTTACCTGCAAAATGTATTTCCAATTCAATTTTTTTCTCTACCTCATTTAAGGCACCTGCATTAAGCAATTCTTCGAAATGTTGTCGGCCTTTAATGTTTAAACCGTATAAAGCACCATAAATGGCATCAAAAAAAGTGGTTTTTCCACCACCATTAGCTCCACCTATGAGAACAATGGGTTTTTCGGGATCTGTAGATATTTCCAGGTCCAGATTGAGATAGGTTTTGAAGTTCCGGGCTTTAATTTTTTTTATGAGCATAGACTTACATTTTTTGAAGAGCTTTTTCCAATAACTTTTTTAGCGCCTTTTCATCCAGATCTTCATTACGGATCTTTTTCTCGTGATAAACCTTTAGAATATATTCCTGAAGCCAGTCAAAATCACTTCATACTCTTCACATAAAGCTTCTATTACTCGCATATCTTCCTGGCGTATGCCATAATGCACGAACAATGTATCCAAGCCCTTTTTGCTCATAATCCGGAATTTTAATTTTTCTGGCAGGGTCAAAATCAGACCAACCAGTTGAATCGTAATTGTTTTCAATTTTATTTTCACAATACTTCCAAACACTATAATCGGTACTTGATCTTGGAACAATAACTCCTCCTACTAATGGTTGTTCATCTGTATGTTATTTTCGCAACATAATCTACCATCGCGTTATGCTTAGCGACAAAATCTTCATCAGAACCTAAAGTTTTGGTATCAAAAAGGCAACAGTTCCATTTTTAAGCTTGATCACGAAATCGACATAAAATCCACTCATAAAACCTTTCCTGTTTTCATAAGGAACGGCAAAATGTTCTTTGTTGTTTTCTCCATTCTTATACCACCATTCTATATGCTCCCGGTGCTGTTCCAAGAAGGTCACAAAACGATCTTCAGGTTTAGAAACAGGATTGATATTTCATAAAAAGGTTCCAGTACATGATTGTCTGTATCCCTTGATTGGTAGTATTCATTATAAATACGCTCTGGTGGCACATCCCATTTAGTTTCCTCTATTCTTCTGGAAGTTTCAGCTGCCTTCTTGTGTAACTTTTTCTTGATAGTCTTCCAAAGCCTTATCAATCAGGGCAACAAATTTCGGCTTGTTATATTCATTTAGAATGATCTTTACAGCTTCAAACTCTCCTATCTGGAAATAAGATTCAAAGAATAGTTTTAATGCCATTTCCATTTGTGGTGTAGAATCTACTTTGGCAAAACCTCCTACGTGTTCCCTGCAGAATTGGCTGAATAGAATATCTAGTTCTCTCTGAGTTTTTGCGAAACGCTCTTTATCTTCCACCATGTCACTCCCACCTCTGCAGCTATTTGCACATCTTTTGGAACTGAAATTTCAATTTTTTCAATATCCGTTTCAATCCCTCTTTCCTTTAATCTCTCTCTATTGTAGTGATATAATCCATTGCCACCGGTTTTAGAAGGATCAGGGTTACATTCCAATTTGTCTCTGCGGAAGCATAAAATACTCTTCTGAAGTCTGAACCTAAACGGTTACGGGATTACGGTAGAATTAACAAAATAGGATTTAAAGCAATTTCTTCATAGGTTTCTATTCGCTTTGCCTTATTCTGAACAATATAATCGATATCTTCCTGAACAATTTGATAATATCTTTACTTAATTGGTATAGACATATCCATTGTTCAAAAGAAGACGGGATAATGCTTTTGCTCCGGCATTCTAAGAATTCTTCCTACTGTTTGGATGCCGAAAGTTTCCTGGTTTATTTCCCTGAAGATTAATAATACTGCAGCACGAGGACAATCCCACCCAAGGCAATAGCTTGTTTAAATAAAAAAACCTCGGTAAAGGCATTTTTGTCCTCAATTCCTTCGAGATTTGTTTTTTCGTTGCTTAACCAGACAGCAAGTTTATTATTTTGAACAGTAATTCCTTTATAATCAAGGAAGGTTTCCACTTCCTCTATCATTTTTTTATCTAATGAACTTTCCGTTTTATTATCATTGGGAAGCTGAATTAGGAGTAAAGGGTTAATGTCAGATCCTTGATCTTTATATGCCCTGGCTATCTCCTCTCGCTTTTTTAGAGCTTCTTCTAAGAAGCACCTGGTTGAGGCTTCTTCCTTGCTGAGTATGATGATCTAAAGCTAGGATTTAGAACCACATTCTTCTTGATCATTTCAGCATCTACTACTTCCTGTCTTTTGATTGTATGGCCGTAATCTGATTTGTACGTAGGAGTGGCAGAAACATCAATTTCTATTTTTGAATTTAAATCTCTTAGTAACTCCTGAGCCTTCTTTCCATCTGCGTGGTAATGGGCTTCATCAAGTATACAAATGATCTCTGTATCATTGAGCATTGCCTGGTAAATAAACTTCTTCAGGTCTTTTTCCTGCTCATTTTCCTTAATGTAAAGATTATTCTTTTTATTCACTGATTGCCAGTTTAGAAAAAGACCTCGTTTGGTTTCAGGCAATTATCGGTTACATCTTCGAATTGTATGGGTTTAATGGTACGCAACTCTTTGAAATATTCTTTTAGGGATTGGTAGGACTGCAAGTGCAGCTGATTTGGTGCAAACCATATAAAAGCAACCTTGCCTTATGGATTTCCAGTTTGTCTGGCAGCTCAGTAGCCAGTTGATTAAGAAAGGCTGACATTGTCACGGTTTTGCCGGCTCCTGTTGGAGCTTTTAAGACCATACGGTGACGGGTGCCGGGTTTTTTAATAAAAGGTAGGTATCTTCCAGGAGGCGATTCACCGCTTTTTCCTGATATTGTTTCAGTTGGATCATTGCTTATTGGTCAAATTTACGGGGGATTCTTCTTCCAATTCGGGGACGAACTCCTTGTTTTGTTTAGGTAATATATTTTGATACGCCTTATAAATAGCATCTGGCAGGGCAGCCAGTTCTATATTGTCTGCGATGGAGTTAAACTCCTCAGTATACGGGTAGGGTCCGTTGGCAAAAACATATACCTTAATTTGGGCTTCGGGGTTCTTCTCAATAAACCTATTAAATGATTACCCCATCTTCTATATAAATATCGTCATAGATTACATAGACATAATTCCCATTGCCGTTGGTAAAAAACTTATGCCAGTTGCCACTTTCCAATTGAGAAGTTACCTCTATATAGCAATCCTCTTTTATACATAATAACTCGGTAGAAAGTTGTGTGAGTTTACGCTTATTTTTCAGAGTGGTTTCCCGCTCTACAAAATCAGTTTGATAATAGCGAAGATTATTTGAAGTTAAATCATTTATTACTTTTCCCTTTTTATCTTCATAACCATTTATTACCAATTTATTTCTTTTATAACAATCATCTGCTATATTATTCTCATTATTAGTTGCAGTGATACAAGTAATATTTCTATTTTCTTCTTCATTAATAGCCATAGTGGCGTGAAGAGCAGGACCAGTACCGGCAAAGAAGTCAAGTAAAATATTCGGGTTAGGGTGTATAGATTTAATTAAATACTTTGCAACATCCACAGGTTTAACATACGGAAAGACTATTTTTAGTTCTTTTAATAATGCATCATCACTTGCACCAAATTCAAAAATTGAAGGAATGTTTTCAGAAAGATTTTCTTCTAACAAATATTTTCTTCGTGGTTGATTATTAGTCCCATCTTTTTTTTGAGTAAATGTTATTTCGCCTTGAATAACCATTCCTCCTGATAATTCTATAAAGGAATCATCTCCCAATAATTTTTGCATTGTACTTGATGGATTTCTCCAACCTTTATCTGGTATTGGGCAAAACTTTTTATTTAATGGATGTTTCAATTTAAGAAAATAATCTTCAGGAGCTGGCTTATTGTTAGGCCAAGCCATTGAAACAGGTTGAAATGGTTTACCTTTTTCATCTATATACTTATAAGCAATTTCACCTTTTGAAAAATCAGATTTTTTCAGCCATTTCTGAAATTCTTCGTTTACATTGGAAAGGTCATATTCATATTTTAAATCTTCAAAATGTTCTTTATCAAGATTGTAACTTTTGATAATTTCTTTAATATCCTCAGGCATCTCCGTTTTTCCAATTTTTGAAAATAGTCTTTGAGCCTTTCTTATCATTTTTAAAGCATTGGGCTTATTTCTTTCTAAAGGATGCTCAAGCTTAAGAAACTCATTCTTGTTTTTGGCATAACAATAAATATATTCGTGCATATTAGCCACTCCTTTAGCATCCCCTTTAGGATTCTTTTTATTCCATATTATTGTGCCGAGATTGTTTTGCTCATTAAAAACCTCTTTAAGCAATACACTTAAATTATCATATTCATTCTCATCAATATGGCAGATGAATACTCCAGTATCCGAAAGCAATTTTTTAGCCATTTGTAACCTCTTATCCATAAAAGATAACCACTTACTATGTCTAAAAGCGTCCTCCTTATCTACATATGTATCGTTATATCTAAAATCCTTTTCTCCAGTGTTATAAGGAGGGTCTATATAGATCAGATCAATCTTTCCTTCGTGAGTAAAGGTTAGGGAAGTTAAGGCGTGAAGGTTATCTCCTTCTATAAGGATATGATTTGGATGCTTTTCGGTTTCGGTATCATTTATAATAGCCCGTTCTTTTACCTCTTTTAAAACCGGTAAATGAGTTCGTAGTTGCTCTTCTACATCTTCCTGTTTATCCTCCCAAACCAGGCCATATTTCTTTTTGGTATTTACCAGATTGATGAGATAGGCTTTTTCTTCGGTAGATAAACCTTCCAGGCTTTTTACTTTATCGAGCAGTTCTTTTTTATTCATTTCATGATGAATAGTATTTATAAACTAAAAAGCATCACATTCACCCCTAAGGATTAGGTGATCGCAATGCTTAACAATGTAGGACTTGTTAATCGAGGTACAATTTAGGAAATTTTGAGTAATTGTTAAAGGTCTGTGAAGAGAGTAATTTACTTTTCTCTTTCTTCCCTATCCCATTCTTTATGCTTCGAGAGATTTCCGTTCAGTGAAATAAAAAAGAGGGCAAACTGTATCAATAAGCTGAAAATGGTAATTCCCGTTATGGTAAACGATATTAGCCTTTTTATCATCATATTTTAAAGACCTCAACATCACCGATTTATTATAAACCATACTGCCGTAATTTTTCTTCACCTTTAATAAGCCGCTTTTGGCTGCGGCATTTTTAAGAGTGGATGCCGTAGCTTGCGAAATATCAAAAAACTTATGTACACGGGAAACAGAAACAGGAGCCATTTCTCTTTTATAGTTAAACCTGGCGTGAGGAAAATTAAAGGTGCTTCCCATTATTTGCACGCTTTTCCTCTTGGCCAGGCTTCTCCAAAACCCCTTATGGAGATAACTATATAGTACGGCTCCCGTAACTGCTTTTATATTATTATAGTTGGAATAATCTGCCGGAAATGCCAGTCTGCTATTCCATTCATTTTCCTCTCTTATTTTATCAAATGATTTTATAAGATAATAGCCCGTTTTAGTATTCAAAGTGATCCAGCCATTTTCTGCCAAAAACTCCAGGTACGCGAGGGTGGTTTTGCGGTTAATATTTTCACATAATTCCAGGAATTGCAAATCCGTACTGCTGAATCTGGTTTTCCCTTCGGGATATACCAGCTTTAAAAGGATAAAAAACCTGAGCTTTTTTGAATATCCCTGTTGCTGGGCATCGATAAACATTTGTATAGGCACCGAAACCGAACAATTCTCGTACTGCTTTAAAAAACCTATTTTTTTTTATGACTGTCTATCAAATTCCTGATATCCTGAAGCCGGTAGTAGATTTTCCCCTTTACCTGGGAATAAGGCACTATTCCTTCCTCTCTCCAATTCTGAGCTGTTCGGGAACTTATTTTAAACATCTGCATAAAATCTGCGTTATCGAGAATAATATCACCGGATTTTTGCAACTGAGAATTCTTAACCTGATTGATAATTACATCTATCTTGTTTTCCAGGGCCTTAAGACTTACCAAAAATGGATGCTTCTTCATTTTACTTAGCTTTTTTTGGTTAATGCTGATTAAGGCTTCGTCTAATTCGGTTCTCTTGTACCGGATAAGATTTCCCAAACGATAAGGCTTTAAAATACCTTTTTTGTTCCAGTCTGATAAAGTGACCAGTGAAACTTTGAGAATAGCTGCGGTTTCCTGCCTGGTAAGATACTCCGGGGGAGTAACGGGTTTAAAGTGCTGGCTTAGATTTTTTAATTCGTTCCTTACATCGCTAAGAATACTTTCCTTAAATTCTTCGGGAGTAATGTCGTGAAGCTGGGTAATGTTGTTTGTTTGCATCGCTGATGTTTTTAGAAGTTCAACGCTGCTAAATTATGCCCGGTTTATGCAAAAAAGGTAATTGGAGTAACTCCAAAGGTTACTCCAGACTTAGTTTAAACTGTTTAAAATTTGGTCAATTTTATCAATGTCGGACTGGTATTTTGGTGATTCTTTCGGACTTCTATCAAGCTTCTGAATATAGTTTTAATATTCTTTTCATTAAGCCCGGTAAACATATTTACAAGTTGAGCTTGTTTTGTTTTTGACTTGCAGTTTCAATTTTTGGATGACTAAAAAAGCCTGTTTCCTGAAGCAGTAAAATAATTTGATTAGAAGTCAGCTTGAAGGTTCGTTTTTTCCACAACTCCAGATTTCTTGTACCCCAGGTTCTTTTTGGGCTTTTAAAAATGTGATCATATTTTGAGCCTGTTCCCTGGCGAGATGAACGAAAAAATCAATTTGAATATCCTGCAGATGACATTGTTCTTCCGGTTCAAGATATCTAGCTTTCCAATAAGTATTTAATTTTTTCTTCAGCTCCTCACATATGTTTTCGGGGAAGTTTTCTGCGGATGAATTATATTCCTTTAACCACTTAGAAATATAATCTTTATCCTGTGTTGCAAAAGGAGTCTTTTCAATAACATCAATAGCATAATCTAAATAAATGTTTTTCTTTTCATTATCTAATTTTAAAAGATTCTCTCTTACTTCCTTTTCAAGATAAGGTCCGTAATGAGTTAAACTGGTATCGAATAACATCATTAAACTAGTCGTATTCAATTCACGTTCATCACTTATTACTTCGCAGAAAACATTTAGATATTCTCTGTCAAATGGCAAATTAGGTTTTACAGGTTTAGGTATTTCAATTGGTTTTGGGTACTTCTTCTTACAATCACCTATAACTATTTCAGCACAAAAGGAGCATACAAAATTGACGAAATCGCTTTGAAATAAATATGCTTCATCTTTTTCCTGGGAATATGGCTCAAAGGACTTATAATTGGATTCAAGAAGTCTATAAACCTTTGGATCAATTTTATCAAATTCGAACCTTAGAATCTCGGTTACTTTTTCAAAGTCAACATTATGCCTTTGAAAGTGTTCTTCCAAAGACTGGACCTTAACGTCTTTAATATAATCCTGACTCTCAATTTCGCTAATAACGTAATCCAAATAATCCTTTTTAGATCCATCAGAAAGCGGCACCAGATTTTTTGAAATTTCAGATTTTAATTTCGGCATACACTCCCTATGTATCTTATGATAAAAGCTAATAGCTGAAGAATTATCAAGGGGTAAGTTATCATCCAATAATTCACAAAATCTTTCAAGCTGGATTGTTTCCATAATTATTTTAAAATTTCAGATAAGCTTTTAGTTATTTTCTCCATATCGGCCTGATAATTCTTACCGTTCTTTTGAGGAGACTTTTCTAATTTCCCCAAGAATTTCTCCAGGTTCTTCTGATTGGTGCCGGTAAGTAAATTGAGCACTTGAGCTTTTTTTCGTATTGTACAATCTTCAAGCTGGTCAGTTCTAAAAAGGCCTATTTGGTCCAGTAATAAAACAATTTGATTTGTTGTTAACTTACTTGAAGAAGTCTCAAATTTAGCATCACTAGGAATTGCCTTTTTTAATAATCTTTCCAAACGGATAATAAAGTCGTTCCCAATGCAAGTCAAAGACATTATAAAGCCGGAAAGAATCTTTAAACGCAGTTCTAATATTTCATATTCTGCAGAATAAACTTCTTCAATTTTGACCAAAGAATCAGCTAAATGATATCCTTTTTTATATTTAATTATTGTATCCCTTATATTTAGAAGGCCATCATTTAAATGCGGTCTTGAGAAGTACCGGGAAGCATTGTCATCTATTTCAAAATCTTTTTTTAGTTTTTCTAATGTCACTTGAAGACTTTGAATTGAAGAGAAAATAATGCTCCGAATTTCACCTGTAGTTTTTCCGGAAAGATTTTGCATAATTTCCGCAAAAGCATCATCTCTTTCATCTCTTAATCCTGAAACTATAGGTTTCACTTTATAATATATATCCTCTACATCCATCTCATAAAGGACTTTATTTTCATACTCTACCGGAATATAAAAGCGATTGGAAGAAATATCCTCACCAAAAGGATTCTCTACAAGAAAAGTCTTGTAATAATTTTTGGATAAAGATTTATGAAACTTCCTGAATGCTTTCAAATACTACCATTTTAGCCAATATCGTAGGGAAAAATTGAGATTAAACAATTTGGAGTAGGGTTGAGTAAATATAGATAAAGTTTAGAAAAGCATTCGAACAATTTACTGAACAGCAGAAATTTATAGATTAAAAAAGCCACTTTTAGCAAGATGTGAGGCTCTTTCCTCATCTTTGATACGGATATATTTATAGAATTCCTTTTCTGTACTATGCCCTGAAAAAAGCATAATATCAAATACTCCCATTCCGGCCTTATATTTATTGGTACAAAAACTTCTCCTGGCGGTATGGGTTTTTATAAGTTTATATTTTGGAGTCATTTCAGATTCTATTTTTCCTCCTTTGGTAAACTCACATTTAATGAGCTGGTCGACGTCCACCATCTGCCCTACTTCTTTTATTTTCTCATTTAAGATACTTTCCGGCATTGTTTGAGGAGGTTCCCCATTGTGCCGTTTATTCATAATTTCAGTTATTTCCCTAGTTATGGGACAGAAAACAGTGCGGCTGTATTTGCGGTTCTTTTTCTGCTTAATCTTGAAATACGTGATGCCGTCTTTTTCGATAATATCATCCCTAGTCAGGTAATTATAATCACTAACCCTCTGACCTGTATAGCACCCGATTAGGAAAATATCCCTTGCGTGTTCTAATTCCGGATATTTAGATAAGATCCTTTTCATACATTTTTGAATTTCTATCTCCGATAGATAAATTTCAGTAGTAATTTCCTTCTTTACCTTAAAATCTTTATTTCTGAATTTAGTATTGGAGGTATAATCTTCATTAAAGGCATAATTCACAAAGGTTCGAATGCTTTTAATATGTTTCCCAATTGTATTTAGTGAATACTTCTGTTTCTCCATAAAAGCATTAAACCGGAAATAAAAAGACATATCAATTTTATCAAATTCCAGCTTCTCTCCATAAAATTTCTCATACTCTTCAAGTCTTTTTTTTGTCTGCTTGTAAGACCTTTCAGTTACTACAGAAATATGTCCTTTTCTTTCATCAATGTATTTATCAATCACCTGAAAAAATGAAAGCGGATCATCATTAGTGGAATTGCCAGGGTTTTTCTTCAGAAATTTATCCAGTTTAGCTCTGAGAACTGCCTTAGGCACCTCTGGAAGCTTTAAACTTAATTGAGAATACTCTTTGAGGATAAAAGACTCAAGATCGCTTAAATGGGCGTTAATTTCGTCCTTATTAAGTATTGCAGATTTGTTCTTAATACGCTGCTTCGTAAAATCCCAATCATTGAAACAGGATTTATAACCAGTAGAATATTTAAAGCGGTTTTTGCCGTAGGTAAAGTGAAGATAAATTAGGCTATCTTTATTCTTTTGCAGTTCTAAGGTTTTCACCGAATCCTTAAACGCGAACCTTACAGTACCTTTTGCCCTTTCAATAATTGCCCCCATAATTGTAGAATCTGATATCAAAAATACTAAAAGGGTGCAATATAGGGTGCAAATAAGTCTTAATTAATTTAATACCTGCTTAATCGAATTTTACGGATTATCTTGAAAACGTCTTTATTACGAGGGTTTTAAAAGATGTTTTACCAAACTGAATTATCTACTAGCAAAATAAAAGTAGTCCTGGAGGCACCACCCAAGAAACCCGTAACGATGTTGCGGGTTTTTTTGTTATCTTCATCTTCGTATTTAATAACAAATGAAACTTCTCCGGTTCTAATACGATTTTCAAATTCTCACAACTTGACCTGAAGACTTTCTCTCTTTTTAAACATTCTCAAAAATCCACATTTTCTTCACGAAGAACTCTCTCCCGGTAAAAAGTGAATATATTTGTTATCTTTTTATATCCTCAACAAGACTTTGAATGAAATCAGCCACTATTTTTCTCTTTTCTTTACTTATTTTACCATTTTCTGTTTTTAGCCAGTCCTTTACTCTTAAAGGAAAAGTATTAGATCCTGATTCCCACCCCATAGAGAAAGCTTTTGTAAAAATCCTTAATGGAAAGTATTCCGTTTACACCAATGAAAACGGCAGTTTTAGCCTTGATGATATTCCGGAAGGAACTTACCTGCTGGTAATAGAAAAAGAGAATTTTGCGAGAAAAAGTGTAGAAATCAACATCAACAGCGATCTTTCTGATTTAAAAATCATCCTTCAACCCAAAATTGATCAACTGGAAGAAATACTCATTACGGCTGAAAAAAGAGAACAACTTCTTCAAAAGATTCCCGGAAGTATTACAGGATTCACTTCAGAGCAGGTTCAGAATAATCAAATCTGGAATGCCAAAGATCTTACCGCTGTAGCCTCTAACCTTTATTCCAGCGATCCTGGTGACAAAAGAAATATAACTTCGGTAAGAGGGATCGTCTCCACCTCTTATGAGCCTGCTGTAGCTACTTATATAGATGGGGTGAACCAGTTCAACCTCGATACCTATATTGCACAGCTGTATAATGTCAAACGAATCGAAATTCTGCGCGGCCCGCAGGGAACGCTCTATGGGAGAAACGCAATGGGAGGTGTTGTGAACATCATTACAGAAAGACCCGACGAGGAAACTTCCGGTTTTTTAGAAGCCACCTCGGGCAGTTATGGCTTTCAGCGATATGTGGCAGGAATCGAAACGCCTCTTATTAAACAGAAGCTTTTTTTCGGAGCTGCAGGTTTATATGAAGAAAAAGATGGTTATTACACCAATCTTTATGACAATTCTTATTACGATCGGCAACACAGTTTCTCCGGAAATTATTACCTGGATTATTTGCTGAATAAAGAATGGGAAATATTGCTCAATGTGAAGCACCTGAGCAACAGAAACAAAGGAGCCTTCCCTCTTTCAACCGGAATCGAAGCGGCGCTTGACAATCCCTTTACGCTCAACCAGAATCAAAAAACTGAGATGACAGACAATTCGGTTAACGCGTCTCTTTCAATAGATTATAAAGGAAAAACATTTAATTTTTCTTCCCAGACAGCCTACCAGTTCAACCACCGTTATTATGAAGATGCCATCGATGCCGATTTTTCTCCTTTAGATGCCATTTCCATTTACAATAACTATGGCAATAACTGGAATATTGCTTCCATAGGCACCCAGGAATTCAGGTTTTCTTCGCCTGCAGTGAAAAACAGTCCGTGGGAATGGACTGGTGGAGCTTTCCTTTTTTATCAGAAAAGTCCTGTAAAACAGGCCACAGTTTTTGGTGAGGATGCCGATTTATTAGGAATGGAAGACAAGGATTTTTCTTTAATAAGTTCTTCCACAAAAACCGGAAAGGGAGCGGCCATGTATGGACAGGCGAGCTATAAACTGAATGAAAAGCTTAATTTGACTGCAGGAATTCGGTATGATCATGAATCTACAAAACAGTCGATCTTAGGGGAATATAAAAGGAATACCGATACACAACCTTCTTACGAATTTCAGCCCGATTCTACTGCAAGTGCAAATTTCAATGCCTTTTCCCCAAAAATAGGAATGGACTATAAGTTTTCTGGAAATCACATGGCGTACCTCATGTATAGCCGGGGTTTTAGAGCCGGAGGTTTATCCCCTCTTTCTTCCGATCCCTCCGAACCTCCCCTCCATGAATTTCGGCCAGAATACAGCAATAATTATGAAGCAGGTGCCAAAAACAGCTTTTTTGACCGAAGGTTAATTTTGAACACCAGCATTTTTTACACTCAGATAGAAGACATACAGGTGCCGACCTTAATATTACCCGATGCTGTGACAGTAACGAAAAATACCGGAAAAATGACAAGTTACGGGGGAGAACTTGAATTAAGGATAATTCCTGCCAGGGCGTGGAAAGTTGATTACAATCTCGGAATTACTCATGCCACTTACAATTCCCTGCTAATTTCCCGGCAAGGCAACGAAGTGAATCTTAAAGGAAACCACCAGATCTTTACACCTGAAACCACTTCACTCCTGGCGCTTCAGTACGATAAAGAATTGGGGGACTCCGAATTTGGTCTTTTTGCCCGCGCTGAATGGCAGTACATCGGCACACAATTTTTCGATCTTCTCAATACCATGAAACAGGAACCTTATCATCTTTTTGCGGCACAGGCAGGGATCTCCTATCATAACCTAAGCCTCAGGTTTTGGATAAGGAATTTGACCAATAAGAAATATATCAGCTATGGATATAATTTTGGAGCAGTTCGTTTGGGAAATCCTAAAGAAAGTGGTCTTACTTTGAAAATAGATATTTAAAAAATAAAAAACATTCTTCATTAAGTTTTATCTTAGTCTTCCATATTTTTTCAATGAATTCTATCTCTAATAGCGCTAAAAATGACTAAAAAACTGCTGATTGTCTGTTTTCTATTACTCGGAATACAGCAAAATATACTCGCCCAAAGCCTGCAATCACCCAACGGAAATCTTGAAATGAATTTTTCTTTGGATAAAAACGGAAAGCCTTTTTACCAGCTTTCATATAAAGAAGAAACGATCATAAAACCCAGTGCTCTTGGCTTTGATCTCAAGGAAGAGGAAGATCTGCTTCAGGGATTTTCAGTTGCCGATACAACTATTTCCAGTTATGATAACACCTGGAAACCGGTTTGGGGAGAGGAAAAGGAAATACGAAATCATTATAATGAATTTGCCGTCACTCTCAACCAGGAAAGTACCGACCGAACCATGATTGTAAGATTCCGGCTTTTCAATGATGGCCTGGGGTTTCGTTATGAATTCCCGCAACAGGATAGTCTCGGCCATTTCGTGATCGAAGATGAAAAAACCGAATTCGCTATGACCGGAGACCACACCGCCTGGTGGATCCCCGGTGATTACGATACGCAGGAATATGATTATACCGAATCAAAACTTTCGGAAATTCGGGGATTATTAGAAAAATCAATAACCGAAAATATTTCACAAACCTCCTTCTCTCCCACAGGTGTGCAGACTTCGTTGATGATGAAGACCAATGATGGTATTTACATCAATCTTCACGAAGCAGCCTTAAAGGAATATTCCACCATGCACCTTAATTTAGATGATGAAAACATGGTTTTTGAAGCCTGGCTAACTCCCGACGTAAATGGAGACAAGGTTTTTATGATCGCTCCTACTGTCACTCCCTGGAGAACCATCATCGTTAGCGATGATGCGAGAGACATTTTGGCTTCTAAAATGACTTATAACTTGAATGAGCCTTCAAAAATCGACGATACTTCCTGGATCAAACCCATGAAATACGTGGGCGTCTGGTGGGAAATGATCACCGGAAAAAGCACCTGGGCCTATACCGATGAATTTCAGGCAGTAAAACTAGGCGAAACAAATTATGAAGCCGCCGAGCCTAACGGGAAACACGGAGCCACTACAGAGCATGTGAAAAAATATATTGACTTTGCCGCGAATAATGGTTTTGACGGGGTTCTGGTGGAAGGCTGGAACATTGGTTGGGAAGACTGGTTTGGGCACTCTAAAGAATATGTTTTTGACTTTGTAACTCCTTACCCAGATTTTGATGTGTCCGAAATTCAAAAATATGCCGAAAGCAAAGGGGTGGAAATGATCATGCACCATGAAACTTCCTCTTCGGTTAGAAACTATGAGCGACATCTAGATACCGCCTATCAGTTTATGAAAAAATACGGCTATGATGCCGTGAAAAGTGGCTATGTAGGAGACATACTTCCCAAAGGGCAAAATCACTACAATCAATGGATGGTGAATCATTATTTATATGCCGTAAAAAAAGCAGCCGATTATCATATTATGGTCAATGCTCATGAAGCAGTTCGCCCAACCGGACTTGCCCGTACCTGGCCGAATTTGATCGGCAATGAATCGGCTCGCGGGACCGAATACCAATCTTTTGGAGGTTCCAAACCAAATCATGTGACGGTGCTTCCTTTTACCCGACTACTCGGCGGCCCAATGGATTACACACCTGGAATTTTTGAAATGGATCTGAGCAAGCTCAATCCCGATAACGATTCCCATGTCAACAGTACGATCGCAAATCAGCTGGCCTTATATGTAACCATGTATAGCCCGCTGCAAATGGCGGCCGATCTTCCTGAAAATTATATGCGTTTCCCCGATGCCTTCCAGTTCATCAAAGATGTTCCCGTGGCCTGGGATGAAAGTATTTATCTGGAAGCCGAGCCCGGAGATTATATAACCGTAGCACGAAAAGAAAAAAACAGCGATAACTGGTTTGTGGGGAATGTGAATGGCAAAAAACTTCGATCTTCGAAGATAAAATTTGATTTTCTAGACTCGGGGAAGGTTTATATCGCTACTGTTTATGCTGATGCTAAAGATGCTGATTACAAGACAAATCCGCAGGCTTACAGCATTAAAAAATACCGTGTGACCAGTAAATCAAGGCTTTCCCAGGAGTCGGTAGAAGGTGGAGGCTATGCCATTAGTATAATAGCAGCCGATAAAAACCAGCTGAAAAAACTTCCCCGCTTATAGCTAAAATACCCTTTTTGTGGTATTTGCAGTCTTTGCGGCTTCAGTTATCTTTGAATACTGATGGTAAGATGCAGATGTATTTATGGTGTAGGGCTTAAATACACCGCAGATTATCAGAAAAAATAAAATACCTCTGAATTTCTTCAGGGGTATTTTTATGCGTTGCAGCTTACCTAATTTTAAGGTATTTCAGCTGAAAAAGACACAGATCTAACTATAACTGTTAATTATTTAGTAACTTTTCAGATAAATCAATATCACTTCATGAGTGAAGATTTAGAGCAGCTAATAAATTACTGGAAAGTAGAATATTCCGAAAAGTTACCTCATTACCAATCATATAAAGTCAATGCCCAATTCAGGCAAATAGCTTCCTTGCTGTCTCCTGCCTGCTCTTACTATTACATCCTGAATCTTCATAATCTGGAATTCGACGAAATTTCCAAATCGGTAACAAAATTTGTAGATAAGAATCCTGAGGATATCTCTATGGCAGACCTTCTGAAAACTCCCCTTGCAGACGAGATGCAGGGCATTGTCAATAAAGAGGCGGTGATAAAAGATTTCTACGGAAGATTTCTGGAACCTTCCGAAGTGCTCAATTACAAACTGATCTATTCCTATAAACTGAAAGATCTACTGGGAAAAATTCGCACTATGCTGCACCAGGCGACTATACTTTCGGCCAGTGAGGATGGCATCCTGGAGCACGTTTTCTGTCTGCACACAGATGTTTCCCATTTAAAGATCAACAGTACCGATGATATTTCCTTTATTCATCTTGAAAATGGTGAATCTTACTACAACATCGATACCTCAAAGGGTATTTTCGATCCCGCGGCAACAGAATTTGGAAGAACTAACTTAACCGACTTGCTCTCCGATCGCGAAAAAGAAATCACTTCAATGCTGGGAGAAGGTTTCAGTGCCCAGGAAATAGCCGATTCACTGAGCCTTTCGGGTCATACCATTCGCACCCACCGCCGAAACATCCTTAAAAAGACGGGCTGCAACAATACAGCCGAACTTATCGCAAAATGCCTTACCGGGGGCGTGATTTCTTTTAACTGATATTTTCAGAAAAAGTCTAAAAGAATCTTGATTTATTCTTATTAGGGTCTTTCCCTCCGAATTTGCTGAATTTCCAGGTGAAGCTGAACATGAGATATCTTTCTAGCACCAGTTCCTGTGTGTTCTGAATAAAGTCATCGCCAGTAACTCGCCGTGTGGAAGTATTCTCATCGAGAATATCGAACACCTTCACCTTCAGAATCCCTTCATCTCCCAGCAGTTTATAGCCAAGGCTGGCATTCCATAACAGAAAGGAATCTTTAAAACCCGGTGAAATATTTCCATATTTCTGATAGCTCAGGTCACTCCCGATAATGAACTTGTCCGGCCAGTAAGAAGTAGCCTGAAAGTTGAGTTCATGATTGATATAATTTTCCTCTACATTATTTAGGCTGTAATTCGCATGTACGATTCCCATTCGGTAATAAGGCTCCAGAGTTAATACCTCCTTCCAGTCATACTGAAACCCAATATGCGGATTAGCGCTCAGGTTCTTTACATCATAGCGCTGTTCATTCGAAAATCCGAGGCGCTTGGAATAATTTCCGTAGAACCCTGGTTCTATCTTAATAGAATTGAGGCTGTCGATCTCTATCTTTTTATTCAGATTCGCGCCCCCGTAAAAACTATAAGCTCCGTCTACATTTGTGTAAGTGGTCGTTCTTACCAGGTTTTCGTCGGTAAAAGTGATGGGCACAATATCATCATTGATATATTGTCCGCTCAAATACAGGTAGTAGCCCGAGCGTGAGGCAAAATCATAATTATTGAAATTAAGATAGACACGATTGGTAAGACTCGGGGCAAGATCCGGATTACCCCTGATGATATTCAGCGGATTCGTAGTGATATTCACCGGAAGCAGACGATCTACATCGGGCATTTCCCGCTGATTGCTGAAATTGATGTACAGCGACTTGCTCTTTGTGAATTTATATTGCATATACGCCATTCCGTAGAAATTGTCATAGGTCTTGTCAATTCCAACACCGGTGATAAGTTCATTGTTTTTCAGGCGTGTATGATGAAGCCCGGCCTGAAACCTCACCAAAAGTGTATCATTATTGAAAACGAGCCCAGCGCTTGGACGCAGCGTACTCATATCGGTTTTGAAATCGGTGCTCAGCAATTCATTCAGGTTTTCATATTCTCCGGTACCGTCGGCATCATAGACAAATCGCTGATTTTTCACATTTTCATCTTCATATTCCAAATCAACATCAAAATCGAATTTTTCCGAAAGTGGCAGACGGGCCGAGAGATTTAGGCCATATTGATTATTCTTCCGATCGATATCCAGTAGCTGGTCCTGGATTTGAGAATTAGAAATTTCTCCATCTTCAAATAAATTCCTTTCAGAATAGAAATAGTCTTTTTGTGCAAGATTTGTATTCTCATTATTGAAACCAAGACTATAAAAACCTCCTTTTTTGCCAAATTTTCTGCTGAAGTAAAGTCGATTGGAGAAGTTGCTGTTGAAAATATCACTGCTGGTTTCAGTGGTGGCACTGTTGATAAGCGCTCCATCTGGCTGTACAGATTCGGTAAAGGAATCGCTATAAGAATTGGCCCTGGTCACATTGAAATTCGGCCTGAATGAAATGCGAGTAAGCGTATCGGGCTCTATTTCAAAACTTGTGCTGAAACGGTGATTATCATTGATCCGGTTTGAGTTCGAATTGGAATTCACAAAATAATGCCTGTCTGGCAGAATATTTTCTCTTTCGATCTTCGTCTCATTGCGGGAATTGGCATGATTGTAAAAATAGTTCACACCGAGTTCGGTCTTCTGCGGCCATTCGTTCACAATACTGAAACCAAGATTATCAGAAGCCGTAATTCCGCCACCCATATTCCCATACATATTACCATTGATCGAAAAGGCACCATTGCTGTTCCTCGCAATGGAATAGGCATTTCTCCCCATGGCATCAAAGACCTCATCAAAAGTAAATCCCGAAGAATTGATGTTGTTGGAACTGGCCAGCAGGCTTACCCTGAGCTTATCTTTAAAATAATTAGAAATTCCGCTTAATTCATATCGATCATCAGTACCGGCACCGGCGGTGAGCCTTGTGAAATACCCTCTATTCTTGTCGTCTTCGATGGTTATATTTATGGTTTTATTTTCTGAATCACCTTCCTTTCCCGTAAATTCTTCGGATTTGGTCTTAGTATCGACTACCTGGATTTTATTGATTATCTCTTTCGGAAGGTTTTTAGTCGCGATTTTAGGATCATCTCCAAAAAATTCCTTGCCGTTTACCAGAATTCGAGATACAGGTTTTCCGTTTACGGTGATATTGCCATCATTATCTACCGAAACTCCCGGTAATTCCTTCAGAACATCTTCAAGATTCGCGTTTTCCCGGGTTTTAAAGGAGGAAGCATTGAACTCCAGGGTATCGCTCTTGATGGATACAGGAGCACGTGTCGCCGTAACGGTTACCTCTCCTAACTGGTTGTCCACAACTTCCATAATAATATTCCCCAAATCTTTATCCTCATTCATAAGCTGAGTCTTATAGGGCCTGAAGCCGGCATAAGAAATATAGAGATTCAGTTTCTGCACGTTTGAACGGCCTTCGAGAACAAATTCGCCGTTTGGCTGGGAGATAGTGTAAGTAACAAGACTGCTGTCAACAGGTTTTTCAACGTATACGGTAGCCGATCCCAGCGGCTCTCCCTCTTTATCGGTTACTTTACCTTCTATCTGGAATTCCTGGGAAAAAAGTATCCCTGTGGCTAAAAACAGGGATACGAAAAGAACAAATTTCATTAATTGGTTAGGTTTGGATTAAAAATTTAGGAGTACGAATAACTATAATTATAGTTTAAAACGCAAGTTTTTCTGACTTATTATTGATAATTGTATTATTTACATTCTGATGAATCGGCGGCCGCCTCTACTTTGCGAACCTTCTCCTCCACCAAAACTGCTGATCTTATAGGTAAAACTCAGCATGGCATAGCGCTGAAGGATAAGATTGTTCACATCCTGTATATAATCATCGCCTACAATTCTTCGGGTATCCACATTCTGGTCGAGCAGATCATAAACCTTCACTTTCAGCGTCGCTTTATCTTTTAAAAACTGGTAACCCAGGCTTACATTCCAAAGAAAGGCGGTGTCATCAAATCCCGGAGAGACATTTCCGTATTTATTGAAAGAAATATCATGCCCGAAAACCACATTTTTCGGCCAGTAAGAAGTGGCTTCCAGGGAAAGAGTCTGGTTTGCATAGCTCTGATCGCGATCGCGGTTAATATCATAACTGATGTCGTTATAATTAAAACTGTAACCCGGGCTGAGCTCAAAAACATCTTCGATCGCATAAGTGAACTGCACTCCCGGGCTCAGGCTAAACTGGTCTGAATTATATTTCACGGCATTGATGAACCCGACATTGCGGTTATAACTGCCATTGAAACTAAGGCGGTAACGAAATTCCCGTGCATCTTTTTTAGAAGATTTTGAATAGGTAGCGCCCAAATTGGCATTTATCACTCCGTCAACGTTGGTATAAGTGGTCCTGCGCACAAAATTTTCATTCACCTGACTTACGGCGGCCACACGATTATCGATAAAATTGAGGTTAAAGTAACTGAAAATTCCGCTACGGGTGGCAAAATCAAAGTTGCGATAGTTGAACCTAAACCGCTGATTAAATGCTGGCTCCAGTTCAGGATTTCCAACCACAACATTAAGCGGATTTGTGCGATCTTCCACCGGCTGCAGTTGCCTGATCGAAGGCACATCGGCAGAAGTGCTGTAGCCAAAATAAATTCCTTTGGAGCGCTCGGGATTAAAGCGTACACTGGCATCTACATACACATTGTTATAGGTATTATTAAAAGAGACATCCTCCATGAAATTATCGGTTTTTAAGGTGGTGCTTAAAAGCCCGATTTCAGATTCCACCCGCCATTTTTCACCTTCATAATTTATACCCGCGTTAGGTGTATGAATATAGCTGTGCACTTCAAAACTATTGCTCAGCGCCTCATTTAAATCGGTGAATGCGCCGTTATCAGCATCATAGACGTTGCGGGTATTTGTTGAATTGGAAGTTGCCAGTTCGTACTTTACATCCAAAAAAAGCTTATCGGCCAGCACACTTCGCTTAGCAATTTCGGTTTCTATAGTATTTTCTGTTCGATCTTCATCAATATACTGGTCCTGAAACTCCCGGTTTTCTCCGGAATCGGTCACAAAAAGACTTTCTGAAGTATAATAGTTGTCATTTTTCTGCTGATCGTGAGAATGGTTAAATTCCAGTTGCAGATAAGAGCCACGGCTTCCGAAGCGCCTGATAAAATCAACATTATTTGAAAAATTCACGCTTTCCAGGTCTTCTTTTTCACTGGTAGCCGTAGAATTCTGAAGCTCTTTATTAGAATCTAATGTTTCTTCTTCCCTGCTGCGTATTGAAGTTCCAAGATTGGCATTAAAACGCGGATTAATGGAAAGTCGGGTAAGCGTATCAAATTCTACTTCGAACCGTACATTGGCGCGGTGGCTGTCATTTTCAAGATTACTCTCGCTCAGGGAATTCACAAAATAGCGGGAATCGGGCAGAATGTTCTCGCGTTCTATTTTTGTTCTGCTTTCGGTATCATTTCTTCCGAAGAAATAATCGCCATTAAGCTCAATATCATTCTTCCACTCGTTGGTGTAGTTAAAACCAGCGGTTTCAGACTTGGTAATACCTCCGGAACTACCGTAGGAGACCCCATTTATGCCGAAAGAACCATTGCTGTTAAAGTTGATGGAGCGGGCATTGCGGCCCATCATATCGAAAACCTCATCAAAACTGAAACCCGAACTATTGATATTATTGGAACTGGCAAGTACGCTCAGCCTCATTTTATCTTTGAAAATATTCCCGATCCCGCTGAGTTCATAACGTTCATCAGTTCCGCCGCCAGCCGTGGCACGTGCAAAATAGCCTTTATTTTTATCCTCTTTTAGCTGAATATTGATCGTCTTATCATCGGGATTGCCAGCTTTACCGGTGAATTCCTCGCTTTTCGTCTTGGTATCGGTCACCTGTACCTTATTGATGATCTCTTTCGGAAGATTTTTAGTGGCGATCTTGGGATCATTTCCAAAGAATTCTTTTCCGTTCACCAGAATTCGGGAAACAGGTTTTCCGTTCACGGTGATATTTCCATCGGTGTCAACCTCGACCCCGGGAAGTTTCTTCATAAGATCTTCCAGGTTCGCATCCTGTCTTGTATCGAACGATTCCGCATTGAATTCTAAAGTGTCCTTTTTCACAGTTATTGGCGGACGACTGGAGACAATAGCAACCTCATCAAGTGTATTGTCCATCACCTTAAGCTGGATATTGCCAAGATTCAGCATAGGTTTTACCTCAATAATCTTTTTATAAGGAATAAATCCGGTATAGCTCACATAAAGGTTAAGCCTTTCGGCCTTTGTACTTCCCTGAAGAGAAAAACTTCCGTCCTTTTCTGTTATTGTGTAAGTGACAAGGCTGCTATCAGCAACTTTTTCGGCATATACAGTAGCCGATTGCAATGGAGCGCTGGCAGAATCAACAATTTTTCCGGTGATCTCGAAATCCTGAGAAAAGCCCAGGGCGCTGATAAGAAAGAACAGGGAGAGAATTCTATATTTCATTAAATTCTAAGATTAAATGGTAAAAGCAGCGAATATAACTATATTAATAGTTTATAAACTATATTTTTAGTTATTTATTGTGCTATTCCAAAAGCTTAGACCTGATAAAAAATAAATGGTTTAACAGAATATGATTTATTTATTAAAAAGAAATGTTCACATAGAATGGAATATCCATGAAAATTCTAAAAGAGACAGAATTTTTAAGCAAATATAAATGCTAATTATCTATGATGCCTTCCTCCCCGATCCGGCATTTTTCCGCCACCAAAACTGCTAATTTTATAAGTAAAACTCAGCATGGCATAGCGGGTAAGGATAAGGTTACTGGTATCCTGAATATAATCATCTCCAATTATTCTTCGGGTATCTATGTTCTGATCCAAAAGATCATACACCTTCAGCTTTACTGAAGCCTTCTCATTCCAGAATTCATAGCCGAGACTCATATTCCAAAGCAATGAGGTATTATCGAAACCTGGTGAGACATTTCCGTAGTAATTATAGGAAAGATCATTTCCGAAGATTACATTTTTAGGCCAGTAAGCAGTAACTTCCAGGTCTATATTATGATTGATGAAGTCTTCGTTCCTATCGGGATTGATATCAAATTTCGAGCTATTAAATGACAGATCATACCTGGGTTCAATAGTAAGAAAATCTTCAATTTCATAGGTGAGCCTGATACGCGGACTCGCAGAATACCGTTGGGCCTCATATCGAACCGCATTGGTAAACCCGATATTCTTGTCATAACTGGTGTTTAATCCAAGCTGATACCTGAAAGTTCTTGTATCTTTCTTATAGCGTTTGCTGTAGAAAAATCCTGCTGAAGCATTCAA
This sequence comes from uncultured Flavobacteriaceae bacterium, assembly GCA_963741865.1. Lineage (GTDB taxonomy): Bacteria > Bacteroidota > Bacteroidia > Flavobacteriales > Flavobacteriaceae > Christiangramia. The sequence goes on along the minus strand of CAVUJP010000015.1, from coordinate 182,981 downwards.
AGCTCCGTCAACATTGGTAAAAGTGGTGGTTCTCACCAGGTCTTCATTTATAGTGGTCACGGGAACAACATTGTCTTTGGTAAACCTGAAATTCATATAGCTGAAAATTCCCGTATGAGTGGAAAAATCAAAATTCCGGTAATGAAGATTAATATTTTGGTTGTATGTAGGTTTTAATTCAGGATTCCCCATAACAATATTTAAAGGATTGGTCACATCCCTAACCGGTTGCAACTGCCTGATCGAAGGTATTTCTACATCGGTACCATAACGCAGTGACAGACTTTTTGATCTCTCCACCTCGTATCGAACTTCAGCCTTCACAAAAAGGTTATTATAACTATTTTGAAAAGAAACTTCCCTCAAAAAATTCGTATTCTCGAGACTGGTATGTTCGAGACCAAACCTGGAACCTATCCTCCATATATCTCCTTCATAATTAACTCCAAGACTTGGGGTATGTTTCCTGCTGATGACTTCAAAATCACTGCTTAAAGAATCTACCAGGATATTATAGTTTCCCAGGCCATTTTCTGCATCATATACATAACGTTTATTAGTGGAACCTGAATAGTCAAAGTTGTAATCGGCATCGAGAAAAAGCTGATCAGCCAGAACGGTTCTTTTACTAACATTAAATGAATAAGAATTTTCCTTTTCATCTTCATCTATGAACTGATCCCTGATTTCGGCCATTTCCTCGCCGTTTTGATTGAAGACACTTTCCGAATAATAAAAGTTATCGTTGGTCTGAGAACGATGGCTGTTGGAGAAATCCAGTTGCAGGTAAGAACCGCGACTGCCGAACCTTCTTATGAAATCAATATTATTTCTGAAACGTTCATTGGCAAGATCCTCATCCTGAAAGGTTTCGGTACTGTTGATCAGGTTTCGATCTTCATCGAGGGATTCAGCAATTCTGCTTCGGTGTGATTCCCCATAATCAGCACTAAAACGCGGCCTGATAGAAAGCCGGGTAAGCGTATCGAATTCAACTTCAAATTCAGCACTGGCGTCATGGCTATCGTTCAACTGATTATTTCGTTCATCAGAATTAGTGAAATATCGGGAATCGGGTAGGATATTTTCCCGCGCTATTTTCGTACGGCTTTCAGTATCCCCTCTTTCAAAGAGATAATCACCGCTAAGTTCAAGATCATTTTCCCATTCATTGGTGAAATTAAGGCCGGCAGTTTCGGCTTTGGTAATTCCACCGCCATTGCCTCTAAAAATATTTCTGCCGGCATTCCTTCCCATCATTCCAAAGACCTCATCGTAGCTAAAACCCGAGGAGTTGATATTATTTGAACTTGCCAGAGCGGTGACCCGCAGATCATCTTTAAAATAATTTCCGATCCCGCTCAATTCATAGCGATCATCGGTTCCTCCTCCTGCAGTTGCCCGTGCAAAATATCCCTTATTCTTATCTTTTTTGATGGTAATATTGACCGTTTTATTGTCGGGATCACCGGCTTTCCCGGTAAATTCCTCACTTTTGGTCTTGGTATCGGTCACCTGAATTTTATCTATTATTTCCTTCGGAAGGTTTTTGGTGGCGATTTTTGGATCATTTCCGAAGAATTCTTTTCCGTTCACCAGGATACGGGAAACTGGTTTTCCGTTGATGGTGATATTTCCGTCATTATCGACTTCAACTCCCGGAAGTTTTTTCATAAGTTCTTCCAGGTTCGCATCTTGCCTGGTGGTAAAAGAACCGGCATTGAACTCCAGCGTATCTTTTTTTATGGTGATTGGAGCACGAGTCCCTTCCACAATCACTTCGTCAAGTTCGTTGTCCAGCACTTTCATTTGAATGGTGCCGAGCTGCATTCGCCGGTCGATTTCTATGACTTTACGGTAAGGCTTATAACCTGCATAAGAAATGAAGAGATTCGCTTTCTCAGCTTCCGAAGAACCTTGAAGGTCAAATTTTCCGTCACTTTCAGAAATTGTATAGGTAACCAGGCTACTATCTGTTTGCTTTTCCAAATAAATGGTAGCAGAACCCAGAGGAGCCTCATTTTCATCAACAATTTTTCCGCTAATCGAAAACTGCTGGGCAAAAATAAAATTGGTAAAAAATAAAAACAGGAATAGTAAATAACTCTTCATAAAGCAGGTTAGGTCAAACAGTTTAGACTTTCGTCGTCATACTTTTGACCACCGCTATTATAAAAGGTTTAATTTACATTTATTTTTTTCTGAAGAAAATACTCATCGGAACACCTGTAAATTCAAATTTACTGCGAAGTTTATTCTCGATAAACCTGCGATAAGGATCTCTGAGATATTGTGGCAGGTTACAGAAAAAAGCAAACTGCGGATAAGGCGTTGGCAGTTGTGTGCAAAATTTGATCTTTACATATTTGCCTTTATAAGCCGGTGGCGGGTTACTTTCAATAATAGGAAGCATGATGTCGTTCAACTCCCGGGTTTTGATCTTGCGGCTTCGGTTTTCAAATACTTTCACTGCAGTTTCAATAGCCTTATAAACCCGCTGTTTCGTAAGAACTGAAATAAAAAGAATTGGCACATCTGTGAAAGGCTCTATCTCCCGGCGAATTTGAGCCTCATATTCTTTCATGGTATTGGTTTCCTTTTCAACAAGATCCCATTTGTTAACCAGAATGACGATACCTTTGTTGTTGCGGTGAGCCAGCCAGAAAATATTCTGCACCTGCCCATCAAATCCACGTGTGGCATCCAGCACCAGCAAACAAACATCACAGTTTTCTATGGCACGTACCGAACGCATTACCGAATAGAATTCCAGGTCTTCCTTGACCTTTGATTTTCTGCGGATTCCCGCTGTATCTACAAGATTGAACTCAAAACCAAAGCGGTTATACCTCGTATCCATAGAATCTCTGGTAGTCCCTGCGATATCGGTAACAATATATCTTTCTTCACCGATTAGCGCGTTGATAAAGGAAGATTTTCCGGCATTAGGCCTTCCAACCACGGCAAATCTCGGCAGTTCAGACTCCTCTTCCTCGTGTGTTTCAGGAAGTGCTTCTATTAGCGCGTCCAAAAGATCTCCCGTTCCGCTACCATTGGTGCTGGCTATAGGAAAATAATCTCCTAAACCCAGAGAATAGAATTCCACCGCATTCTCAAGCCGTTTGTTATTGTCTACCTTATTTACCGCTAAGAGAACGGGCTTATCAACCTTTCTTAGCAGCACCGCAACTTCCTCATCCATAGGTGTCACTCCGGTTTCCACATCGACTATAAAAATGATCGCGTCAGCTTCATCGATGGCGAGTTCTACCTGTTTATCGATTTCTGCTTCGAAAATATCATCGCTGCCTTTCACATAACCGCCAGTATCGATAAGGGAAAATTTCCTCCCGTTCCAGTCAGATTTTCCATAATGGCGATCACGGGTGACGCCACTTACGGCATCAACAATAGCTTCCCTTCTCTGAATGAGACGGTTAAAAAAAGTTGATTTTCCTACATTCGGCCTTCCTACAATCGCGACAATATTGCCCATACTTCTAATTTTTCAGTCTGCAAAACTAATGGTTTTCAGTCAATAAAATATACTGAAATCTGGCAGAACTTTATTTATTGTCGGTATAACCGAATCGGCGCAACTGGTTCTTATCGCTTCGCCAGTTCTTATTGACTTTTACATATAGTTCCAGATGCACCTGTTTTCCGAAGAATTTCTCGAGATCCTGGCGTGCTTCTACCCCTACTCGCTTAAGAGCCGAACCTTTGTGGCCAATGATGATACCTTTCTGAGTTTCCCGTTCCACCATGATGACACTGCGCATCCTGATAATATCTTCTTCCTCGAAGAATTCACTCGTATCGATCTCGACACTGTAGGGAATTTCCTTTTTGTAGTGCATCAGTATCTTCTCCCTGACGATCTCATTGACGAAAAAACGCTCGGGTTTATCGGTAAGTGCGTCCTTTGGATAAAAAGCCGGCGATTCAGGAAGCAGCTCCACGATCCGTTCAAAAACCTGCGGAATATTAAAGCCTTCAAGGGCAGAGATTGGATGAATCTCGGCATTGGGCACCTGTTCCTGCCAGTACTGCACCTGCTCTTCCAGCTGCTCCTGGTTTGATTTATCAATTTTATTCAGCAGCAGTAGAACCGGAACTTTAGAATGAATGATCTTCTTGAGAAAATCCTGGTCTTTCAGTGCCTTTTCACCAACTTCAACCATATATATAAGCACATCGGCATCTTCAAAAGCCGATTTCACGAATTCCATCATCGACTCCTGAAGTTGATAAGCAGGTTTGATAATTCCCGGCGTATCACTCAAAATCACCTGAAAATCCTCTCCGTTGACAATCCCAAGTATTCTGTGGCGCGTGGTCTGCGCTTTTGAAGTGATGATGGAAAGCCGCTCACCCACAAAGGCATTCATGAGCGTGGATTTTCCCACATTGGGATTTCCTACGATATTAACAAAACCAGCCTTATGTGCCATAAATTTTCGTTTGAATTTAAGGCTACAAAAATAACAAGTTCAATCGGCCCTGACTACAAAAGCCGCTTCAAATTTTATAATATGCTGTAAATGAATTAATTTTAAGTGACATTCCTTCGCCGGAATGCCTTCTCTTAGACAGTTAATTGGTTTTACTTCAAAAAATAAATCATATGAAAAATAAATACCAGAAAGCTGTAAAGAACCTCCTGACTTCCGCCGGAATTAACATTAACGGAGACAAAAGCTGGGACATCAGGGTTAAAAATGAGAATTTTTACAAGCGCCTTTTAAAGGAAGGCACACTGGGTCTTGGAGAGTCGTATATGGAAGGCTGGTGGGATTGTAAGCGACTGGATGAGTTTATCTATCTACTTTTTAATGCTGAACTGGAGAAAAAGATCAGGAAAAATCTTAGGCTAAAATGGCTAATTCTGAAGTCACGATTGTTCAATAGGCAATCGATTCATAAATCGAAAAAATCTATTAACCACCACTATGATATCGGAAATGAATTATACCGGGAAATGCTGGACCCGCTGATGATCTATTCCTGTGGATACTGGCAAAAAACCGAAGAACTTTCCCAGGCACAGGAAAAGAAACTGGAACTGATCTGTCGCAAACTGAAGCTGAAACCGGGACAAAGAGTCCTTGATATTGGCTGTGGCTGGGGTGGATTCGCCTGGTATGCGGCTAAGAATTATGGGGTGGAAGTAGTGGGAATCACTATTTCTGAAGAACAGAAGAAACTGGCTGCCGAGCGTTGCAAAAATCTACCTGTAGAAATTCGGCTTCAGGATTATCGTGAAATTGATGAAAAATTCGATAAAATCGTCTCTATAGGTATGCTGGAACATGTGGGTCATAAAAATTACCGTCCGTTCATGGAGATCGTTAAGAAGAATATGAAAGATGATGGCATTTGCCTGCTGCACTTCATTGGCGGTAACGAGTCCAAATATAGCACCGATCCGTGGATCAATAAATATATCTTTCCGGAAGGTCTCATTCCTTCCATCACGCAAATAGGGAAGGCCCTTGAAGATAAACTTATCCTCCAGGACTGGCATAATTTCGGCCCGTATTATGACAAAACATTAATGGCCTGGTATCAGAATTTTCAGGATTCATGGCCAAAACTGAAGCACGAATATGGCAACATCTTCTTCAAAATGTGGGAATTCTATCTATGTTCCTCGGCGGCTGCTTTCCGCTCAAAAAGATTGAATCTCTGGCAGCTGGTGCTTACCAAAAAAGAATCTCCGAAAATGTATCATTCGGTAAGACCCAAAGATCTTGCTGAAAAACAACTGGTTACCGGCTGATACTTTTTCAAATCCATAAATAGTAAGAGGTTTGAATAGCATATTCGTAAAAGAGATCACTTAAAACAGGAAGCGCTTTTCTATCCGGAAAAATTGCCTATTTTTGCCGGCTTAAAAAACAAAGGAAATTCCCGAACAACTATGGATCAAAAGGTTCAATATCAGGAGTTTCAAGAGTTTTTCAAAAGCAGCTGTGATGACAAAAATTTTCAATCTTTTCGACTTTTCCCAGAAGGTAAATTATAAAACCGAAATTCTTGCCGGACTTACCGTAGCACTTGCTCTTATTCCAGAAGCAGTCGCTTTTGCCATGATCGCAAAGCTTTCCCCGCTTACAGGATTATATGCCGCTTTTGTGATGGGACTTGTTACCGCCATCTTAGGCGGGAGACCGGGAATGATCTCTGGAGCGACCGGCGCCGTAGCCGTGGTGATCGTGGGACTTTCGGTCACTCACGGGCCAGAATATGTATTTGCGACCGTGGTGCTGGCCGGTATTCTTCAAATCCTCGCTGGAGTTTTTCGATTGGGAAAATTAATACGCCTGGTACCACATTCGGTGATCTTCGGATTTGTAAATGGCCTGGCAATTATTATTTTCATGTCTCAACTTGCTCAGTTTAAAACAGTAAATGAAGCCGGTGAAATGGTCTGGATGACTGGACCGCCAATGTATATTTTCCTTGGACTGGTGCTTATCACCATGTTCATCATTTGGGGACTGCCTAAGCTCACTAAAATATTTCCGGCTTCCCTGGCGGCTATTCTTACGATTTTTGCCATTGTGATCATCTTCGGAATAGATACCAAGAGTGTTGGTGACATCGCCTCGATCAAAGGTGGATTCCCACCTTTTCATATCCCGGAAATCCCTTTCAGCCTCGATACCTTTAAACTTGTATTCCCTTACGCGCTGATCATGTCTGGAGTTGGACTCATTGAGAGCCTGCTTACCCTGAATATCATCGATGAAATCACCGAAACCCGCGGCCGCGGGAATAAAGAATGTATCGCCCAGGGAACGGCGAATATGTTTTCCGGATTCCTTTCGGGAATGGGTGGCTGCGCAATGCTTGGCCAGAGCCTTATCAATATCTCTTCGGGTGCCAGAGCGCGTTTATCGGGTATTACCGCTGCGATAATGCTGCTGGTATTTATCATGTTTGGCGCCGATCTTATCGAAAAACTTCCCATGGCCGCCCTTACCGGTGTAATGGTCATGGTAGCTATTGGAACTTTTGAATGGGCCAGTTTGAAAACTTTCAACAAAATGCCAAAATCTGATGTTATCGTCATGGTTCTGGTAACAGTGGTAACCGTCATTCTTCATAATCTCGCCCTGGCCGTGCTGATTGGAGTGATCATCTCGGCGCTTGTTTTTGCCTGGGACAATGCCAAACGTATTCGTGCCAGGAAGCATATTGATGAAAATGGGGTTAAACATTACGAGATCTACGGCCCGCTTTTCTTCGGATCTGTTTCCGCCTTCAACAGCAAATTCGATATACTCAATGACCCCGACGAGGTGATCATCGATTTTTCGGAAAGTCGCGTGGTAGACATGTCGGGAATCGAAGCACTGAACAAGCTTACGGAGCGCTACCTGAAACAGGGAAAAAAGCTGCATTTACGACACCTCAGCCGTGATTGCCGCAGATTGCTGGACAACGCTGAAGAGATCATCGAAGTAAATATTCTGGAAGATCCAACCTACAAAGTAGCGACCGACAGGATCTAAAACTGATTGTCATTGACTTCGATCCAGTAGCCGTCAGGATCCTGAAAATAAATTTGTTTTATTCCGTCGGGTCGTGTGTTGGTAGTACCTGCCTCTCCCGGCCAATTCTCGAAATGGATGTTTTTCGATTTGAGGAACTCCATAAGATCGGGTAATTTATCGGTATGCAGTGCCAGGTGAACGCCTTTGTTCTTTTCGGGAACCTCATCACTTTCAATTAAATGGATCTGTACATCATCACCCAGGGCAAACCAGCGAATATGATCTGGCAAACCGCCGTTGGGAATTTCCTTTAATCCCAGAATATTTCCGTAGAAATCGGCAGAAGCATCTACATCTTCCACTAAAATTGCGTCGTGATCTTTGTAAAGATTGAATGGATTTTTTTGCGCGTGCGAAAAGCTCATGATTAAAATACTGATAATGGAAAAATAAAAAGTTTTCATTAATAAGAAATTTTTGCAACTAAAGATAAAGATTATTTTCGGTCTAAAATCTCACTCTATTTTTCAATGGCCGTAAATTCTTTTATGGCTGCATTGGGTTCTATGGTGTTATAGCCTTCCCAGAATGCAGGATCGTATTTTTTAAAGGTCTTATAATCAAATTCTTTCCCGGCTTCCTGAAGTTCAAAATCTGATTTTGACAATGCTTCAGAATCGTAAACCACGAACTGATATTTATTCAGCTGACCTACATTGATAAGAATATCCATATCCAGCTCATTTTGTTTTCGCCTTCCTATGACATTCTTATTTTTCTCTATGAGTGTTAAGGGCCGATCAATTCCGAAACTTTCACCGGTTTCTTTTTCGATATACCGCGGTACGTATTTCCCATTTTCATTTTTACTGAAGATCATTTTGCCGCGATACACATCATCGATAGCACTAATGCCCAGCAATCTGAATTTTTTCAGAGGTTTCACATTGCTGAAATCGATGCGATGCACTCCAAAATCGGAAGTATTCACGTATATCTTTCCCCTGAAATCGGCAGCTCGTTTTGGAGCAAATTCAATGACATATACAATTTCCTGGTCGAGGTAAGTATAGCCCTCTACCTTATATTTATAGCGGTTCAGTTTATCGAAAAGATCAAAAATTCCTTCCTCTTTCCAGAACATATTTTTCATTACAGATTTTATCCCGTTGACGGTGGCAGATTTAAGATCATCACGTTTGGCGAGTTCCGATTTTTCAATTTCTTCGGGAGTGGGTTGTTTATTTTCGGCTTCCTTTTCTTCTTTTATCTCATCCTGAACTTCCTCGGGATCGACCTTGACCCCAAAAATTCCCGATTTCACCTTTAAATAAGAGTTTTTCTTCACATTAGCCTTAAAAATATCATTCAGCCTGGCAGTAAGTTTATCAAGTGATGCGGTACTCTGCGGATTATAAAGGTTCGCTGCCTTCAGAATTGTAATTTTCTGGTCAGAATAATTTCCGTAGAAATCGCCAAGCACCTCTTTATAAGAATCGGAATTTTTTGGAATACTTTCAGAAATGCTGTCCATCAATTCCTGACTGATATCGGCAATGCTGCTTTTTTTGATGTTCATGTCAAATCGTTTCACCCGGTTCAGGCTGGATTCCCTGAAGAAGAAGCGCTTCTTAGAAAGTTCAAAATCATAGTTTTCCTTCACTTTTTCTTTGGCGCGTTCCAAGATTTCCCGGCCGCTGAGCTTTTTATCGCTCAGAAATACATCATCAAGCTGTATCACCTGTGGCTTCAGAAAAATATCGGCCTTTGTAAATTCTGAAGCCATGATCTCGCGCGGTTCATAACCCATGGAAGTGATCACTATTTTCTCAAATTTTTCCGCGGAAGCATTGATCGCAAAGACTCCCTCATCATTACTGATGGTTCCCTTATGCGCACCGTACTGGATGGTGGCATACGGCACAGGTCTTTTTGTGTCGAGATCAAGAAGTCTGGCGGAAAAGTCCTGGGAAAAACCAGGAATAATGACTATCCCGAAAAAGAAGAGGGAAAAAAGAAAATTTTTCATGGTCAGCATTTTCTTTATGACGATCTGTAGAATAGAATGTTACACGTCCTGCAATAATTTCACCCCAGGAACAAGGCTGATCTTTAACTATTTAAATTTTAAACATTACTTAAAATTTGGGCCAGCCTTATTAAATATTCCTAACTTTCAGCAACGATAAATTCAGCTCTCTATGACCGAAGCTTTTGAAAATGATGAAGAATTTGAAAATATCTTTTCAATAGAGAACAAGTGCACCCGGCTCAATCTCAATGAGAATATTTACGGAACCTTTGCCGAGATCGGAGCGGGACAGGAAACGGTCAGGCATTTTTTTCGGGCTAAAAATCCCAAAGGCACGATTGCAAAAACCCTGAGTGCCTATGACAAGGATTTCAGCGATGCGATTTACGGGCTGGATCCCCAGAACCGTTACGTAACTGAATACCGCCTGAAGAGTATGTTGCGTTATGAAACCAAACTTATCGAAAAAAGAATTTCCCGCATCAAGCATCCCAATAAAATGTTCTTCAGCTTTGCCAACACGATCGCCACGATCGACTGGGCAAAAAAATACAAGGGTCACGGCTGGCTGGGGATAAGATTCCAAAGGGCTCCCAAACAGGAATATAGTGAGATCATTCTGCATGTCCAGCTTCATGAAAACAGCGCTGCGCACCAGCAGGTAAGCCTTGGAGCCATGGGCGTAAATCTAATCTATGCCGCCTATTACCAGAGCGATGATCCAAAAGAGGTGATCAAACATCTGTATGACCATTTAGATACCGGTAAGATCGAGATCGATGCCATCAATTTTACCGGCCCGATCTTTGAAAAAGTAGATAATCGTTTGATGAGTCTGCACCTGGTAAAAAATGAAATTACCGATGCGGTAATGTTTTCTAAAGAAGGCAATAATATTTTGCCGGCCAATGCACTGTACAAAAAAAATCTGCTAACCCTTCGCGGAAGTTTCAGGCCTGTGACGAATATTAACCTGGATATGTATCGTACGGCGCGGAAACTTTTTCTGCAGGAAAAGGATGTAAAAAAGGAAAATACCGTCGTAATTTTTGAAATGACACTGAACAACCTGAAATCAGAAGGTGAAATTGACGAAAAGGATTTTCTTGATCGTGCCGATCTTTTATGTGCCTCGGGGCAGACGGTAATGATCTCCAATTTTCAGGAATATTATAAGGTGGTGGAGTATTTTTCTCAGTACACAAAAGCCAAACTAGGGCTGGTCATGGGTGTGGATAATCTGGAGGACATCTTCAATGAGAAATATTACCGTCAGCTTAGCGGCGGTATTCTCGAGGCCTTCGGAAAACTTTTCTTTAAGAGCCTGAAGGTCTATCTCTACCCAATGCTCGATCCGGAAACAGGAGAGATCATCAATAGCAATAATCTGAAGGTACATCCACGAATAAAGGAACTCTACAAATTCTTCAAAGACAACAAACGCGTGGTTGATATTACCGATTATAAAAAGGAATATCTTTCCATCCATTCCCGAAAAGTTTACGATATGATCATAGAAGGCGACCCGAAATGGGAAAAAATGGTGCCTGATCTAACCGCAAAATTGATCAAGGAAAAACATCTTTTCAGTAAGAAAGAAGAATCTACCGGTTCAGCCGAATCTTAGGTAGAAAAATCTGTTTTTGAACTTCTATCGTACATCACAATGCTTCCGGCTACAGAAACATTGAGGCTAAGCCGGGATTTGAACTTAACCAGAAAATGAGACCTTTCTATGGCTTCGTTAGATAAACCGTGATCTTCGGCTCCCAGTAAATAAACGCACCGCCTTGGATGAACAAAAGTTTCCAGCGGCTCGGCCCTTTCATCATGTTCCACTCCCACCAGCATGGCACCCTTAGGAAGATGTAAGTAAAAATCTTCAAAATTGTCATAGTGAAAGTAAGGCATCGCTCCTACGGCTTTGTGAGTATCGCTGGCCTGTTTAGCATAACGATTGCCGATGGTGAAAATAAAACTGGCACCCATATTCTGAGCTGAACGCCATAAAACCCCAAGATTTTCGGGAGTTTTACCGTTTTGTATTCCTATTCCGAAAAAACCCTGTTCCAGATTATCAATTTTCATTTTCCAAAAGTAAGACTCTGCGGAAAAAAACCAGAAGTTCCAATCTGAATTCTTTCATAGAATTTTAAAGATATTCATCGAATAACTATCTAAAATTCAAAAACTTAGAATAATTTAGAGTGATAAACTAACCAAATACTTAAAAAATGATCAAAAAATCACTCACTGGTATGGTGTTTTTCAGAAAAATCCTGTACCCGCTTTGTTTTGCCGCCGCCATACTGGCTATTTATTCCTGTAATGATCAGAAATATGAGGAGGTAAAAGAAGAAAAGGCAATGACCAAAGCCGATAGCATAAAAAGAGGTGAATATCTCGTTGCTGCCATTGGTTGTACCGATTGTCACACTCCTAAAAGGATGGGTGAGAGAGGGCCGGAAGATATGCCTGATATGTTTTTAGCAGGGCATCCGGCAGATTCCCCCCTCCCACCATTAAATATGGAGACTCTTAACAGTGGCTGGACTCTATTTTCTCCTAATTTCACCGGTAGTGTAGGTCCATGGGGAGTTTCTTATGCGGCCAATCTCACTCCAGATGAAACGGGAATGGGCACCTGGACCAAAGAACAATTCATTACAGCACTTCGCGAAGGAAAATTAAAAGGCCAGAAAAGCGGCAGGGATCTTTTACCTCCCATGCCGTGGTTTAACTTTGCTAAACTAAGCGATGAAGATCTTGAATCGATGTTCAAATATCTTCAAACTATTCCTCCTGTTAAAAATGCAGTTCCTGCACCAATACCGCCTAATAAACTAGACAGTCTTGCACAGGGATAAAAAAGAAAGAGGCTGTCTAAAAAGTGGATTTTTCGTCAAGCTGGACTTGATTCAGCTTCTAATATATGCTGGTAATCCGGTTATTAAGATCCTGATCCCGATAACTATCGGGACAGGATGACGTTTCTTTTACTTTTTAGACAGCCTCTTTCGTTACCTCCTACCAGGAATTTTAGTATTCTCTAACTTTGGAAACTGCGACTCCAGATAGAGAAGTAAAAAAACATCATAGTTCTATCTCTTCATTCCCAAAGAATAATTAGCAGATATTTTTTCTTAATCTTCGCATATAATATGCAAACATTATCTAAAACCTTATTTGAATAACTTTCTCTTTATTAACTTTAGGTAATTTCGAATTGTGAATCAGCAAATTACCAGGCAAAACAAAAGAATAAAGTGAATCAGAGCAGAGTAATTATTGAAAACATTCAACCCGCTGTTAACTGCGGAGAATATCCCATAAAAAGAGTAGTTAATGAAATTGTGAATTTAAGCGCCGATATTTTTGGTGACGGTCATGACCTTATCCAGGCTTCGGTACATTATAAACCTCACAAAGCTCGCAACTGGAGTGAAAACCGAATGCACCCGGAGGCTAATGATAACTGGAAAGGTCGTTTTCAGGTTGAAAAACAGGGTTTATATGACTATTACCTTGAAGCCTGGGAAGATCACGGACTCAACTGGCGGCATGGAATCATTAAAAAAATTGAGGATGGACAGAAGGTGAAATCTGAATTGCTTGAAGGAGCGGAGTTGCTGAAACCTCTTCTGAAAAAATGCACCACTTCAGAAGCTAAATATATCAAAAAAGCCATCGAGGCTTTTTCTGATGAAAACAGGCATGAAGAAGCCGCTTCCATTTGCCTGCAGCCTGAACTGGAAGAATTGTTTCTGAAATATCCGCATAAGGCCGTTCCCAATGAATCTGATAAATACCAGGTGTATGTTGACCGTGAAAAGGCAAGATTCAGCACCTGGTATGAATTCTTTCCCAGATCTGCTTCTTCCGAAGAAGGGAAACACGGCACGTTTAAAGATTGCGAAAAAATACTTCCCCGTGTGGCAGAAATGGGATTTGACACTCTTTATTTTCCGCCAATCCATCCAATTGGAGAGGTGAACAGGAAAGGAAAAAACAACGCTCCTGATGCTACGCCCGAAGATGTGGGTTCACCCTGGGGTATCGGTTCGGAAAAAGGCGGTCATAGGTCCATTCATCCTGAACTGGGCACCATCGATGACTTCAGGCATCTGGTTAAAAAAGCCCATGAAATGGGTATTGAGGTTGCCATGGATTATGCGCTTCAGGTAGCGCCAGACCATCCCTATGTAAAAGAGCACCCAAAGTGGTTCAGGTGGCGTCCCGACGGCACTATACAATATGCCGAAAATCCGCCGAAAAAGTACCAGGATATACTTCCCCTTTATTTCGAGTCTTCAGAATGGAAAAAAATGTGGCAGGAGTTTCTGGAGATAATGCTTTACTGGATCGAAGAAGTAGGAATCAAAATTTTCAGAGTGGATAATCCGCATACCAAACCTTTCTATTTTTGGGGCTGGATGATCAATGAAATAAAAAAGAAACATCCCGATATTCTTTTTCTCTCTGAAGCCTTTACCAAACCTACGATCATGAGCCAGCTCGCCAAACAGGGCTTTACCCAGTCGTACACCTATTTCACCTGGCGCACCAACAAACATGAGCTTACAGAATATGTGAAGGAGCTCACCCAATCGCAGTTAAAAGAATATTTCAGGCCCAATTTCTGGCCAAATACGCCAGATATCAATCCTTATCATTTACAGGGCGCCAATGAGTCTATGTTCATGATCCGCTATTTTCTGGCGGCAACTCTGAGTTCTAATACCGGAATTTACGGCCCGGTGTATGAATTTCAAATCTCAGATGCCATTCCCGGAAGGGAAGAATATCACGATTCAGAAAAATATCAGATTCGCCATTGGGACTGGCAGGCAGAAAATAAGCTGATGCGCGTGATCACCAGGATAAATGAAGCCAGAAAAAATAATACCTCGCTTCAGCAAACCAATAATATTCGGTTTTGTGAAATTCACGATGACGGAATGATGGCTTATTACAAATGGGACCAGGATCATGAAAATGAAACTTTGATGGTGGTGAGCCTCGATCCTTATTACCAGAAGCAGGGAACGGTAAAAGTGCCGCGCCATGAACTAGGTTTGCATGAGGGACAGAATATAAGGGTCGAAGACCAGATCACCGGGAATTCCCATAATTGGGATCAGGAATGGTGTTATATAGAGCTTCATCCCGCGATGCCCTTTCATTTATTTAAAATTCATAAATCTTAAATATGGCAGACAAGGCACCCACCAATGCGAAAGATTCGGAATTTCAATTCAAGAGCGAATGGAAAAATGCTTTTGAAGATTCAGACTTCATAAAGACCTTCAGCACAGAGATCCTTGAGGATTATATTCTGAAGAAGCGGTGGTATGCAGGAAAATCAAGTACTCTCAAGTACATAGAAGTAGTAGATCATGGAAAACTTGCTTCAGAAAAACATATCTATTTCGGCGTACTCATAGAAATAAACTTTAGCGAAGCCTTTTTTCAAAATTATTTTATTCCCCTAAGTTTTATTTCAGAAGAAGAAAATGACCTTGAAACCAACACGGTCATCGCCCGTGTCAATTTTAAAGGCGTTAACGGATACCTGATAGACGCCATTCATATTGAAGATTTCAGGATTTTGATCTTTGACAAGATCATGGAATATTCTTCTGAGCAGACAGAGAATAAGGTGCTTTTCCACAGATCTGAGACCGTTCAGCCCGGTAAATATAAATCTTCCCGGTTCATGGGTGGGGAACAGAGCAACACCTCCATTATCTATAATGACTGCTATGTGATGAAATTCTTCCGAAGGATCTATACCAGTAAAAATCCCGATTATGAGATCATCAGGTTTTTGACTGAAAAAAGCAAGTTCAAGAACATTCCTGCCTATGTGGGGAGTGTCAACCTGGCCCTGGATAATGGCGATACCATTACCCTTGCCCTCATGCAGGATCTTATAAAAAATGAAGGGGACGCATGGAAATATATGCTGAACGAACTTAAACATGTCTTTTCAAATCTCAAAAATAAACGGATAAAGGTGAGTCGTTTACCCGATCTTCCACTTTATAAAAGACAACCAATTAACACTATCCCTCCTGAAATTATTGATTTCGCGGGACTAAACCTGTTTCTAAAAGTTTCCAAACTCGCTCTGCGAACTGCTGAAATGCATGTTGCCCTTGGAAGCGATATGCAGGATACCGCCTTTACGCCGGCTAAATATAATGGTGATTATGCCGTATGGTTAAAGAACAGGCTTATCTATATGTTCCAAAATCGGTTGAACACGGTGGAGAACAATATGCACAAGCTTGAAGGTGAAGCCCTGGAACTTGCCAAGGAATTCCTGGATCGCAAAAAAGAGATCAGGGAGCATTTCCTCAACTTCAACTGGACCCGGATGAAAAGTGAACGTATTCGCATCCACGGCGATTATCACCTGGGACAGGTACTGGTTGATCATGATGATTTTTATCTGCTGGATTTTGAAGGAGAGCCGGAGAGCACTATTCAGGACCGTAAAGTGAAGCAGCCGCCCTTAAAAGATGTGGCGGGAATGTTCCGTTCTTTCCATTATGCCATATATTCGACTATTTTTAACAGCGAGGAAAATTTTGGCACCTCACAGGAAGAGCTTTTCCAGGCAGGTGAAATCCTTTATAAATATATGATCGGGGTATTTATGGAAACCTATGTTCAAAAAGTTCAGGAAGAAAATCTGAATATTGGATATCAACAGGAAATTGAATTTTTGCTGGACTATTGTCTGCTGGAAAAGGCAGTTTATGAACTTGGCTATGAATTGAATTCGCGACCGCGCTGGACAATTATTCCGTTGCGGGGAATTGCCAGTATATTAAAACACAAGAAAAACTAAAACATATTATGAAGAAAGACGTACAGGTACATTCTTTTTTTTCAGATTTCGATATATCGCTTTTCAGGGCCGGAAAACATTACCGGCTGTATGAAAAATTCGGCTCGCATATTACTGAGGTAAACGGAGAAGAAGGTGTTTATTTTGCCGTGTGGGCTCCTTCCGCAAAATCGGTTTCTGTAATTGGTGATTTTAATTACTGGCTCGAGGGAGAACATCACCTCAATGTGAGATGGGATGATAGCGGCATCTGGGAAGGTTTTATTCCCGGAGTAAAAAAAGGGGATAAATACAAATACAAGATACAGTCTCACATCAATGACAGGACTTTTGAAAAAGCCGATCCCTATGCCTTAAAATGTGAGCGGCCACCCAATACTGCCTCTATTGTGTGGGATCTTGATTATAAATGGAAAGACAAAAAATACATGGCTTCCAGAAAAGATAAGAATTCGCTGGATAAGCCATTTTCGATCTATGAACTCCATCTGGGCTCCTGGAGAAAAAATATGGACGAAAACCGCTCTCTCACTTATTCTGAAATGGCTGAAGAGCTGGTAGATTATGTGAAAGAATGCGGTTTCACCCATGTTGAATTCATGCCCATCATGGAATATCCCTACGGTCCGTCCTGGGGCTATCAGTTAACCGGGTACTTCGCGCCTACCTCTCGTTTCGGTGATCCGCAGGGCCTTATGCAGCTTATGGATGCCTTTCATGCCGCAGGAATAGGTGTGATCCTGGATTGGGTGCCATCGCATTTTCCGGAAGACAAACACGGCCTGGGACTTTTCGACGGCTCGCATCTTTATGAACATCCCGACCCCCGTCGTGGTTATCATCCCGACTGGAAAAGCCTCATTTTTAACTACGGAAGAAACGAAGTACGTTCCTTTTTGATCAGTAACGCGGTTTTCTGGCTTGATAAATACCATGCCGACGGTCTGCGCGTGGATGCAGTGGCTTCTATGCTCTATCTTGATTATTCAAGGGAAGACGGTGAATGGGAACCCAATGAACATGGCGGAAGAGAAAACCTGGAGGCCATCAGTTTCGTTCGCGACCTGAATCAGGAAGTTTACCGAAGTTTCGATGGCGTACAGACCATCGCCGAAGAATCTACCTCTTTTCCCATGGTCTCCAGGCCAGTAGACCTCGGCGGACTCGGTTTTGGAATGAAATGGATGATGGGATGGATGCACGATACACTGGAATATTTCAAAAAAGATCCTGTTTACAGGCAATATCATCAAAATGATATCTCCTTCAGTATGACCTATGCCTTTACCGAAAATTTCGTACTTCCGCTAAGTCATGATGAAGTGGTTTACGGGAAACATTCCCTGCTCGGTCGTATGCCTGGCGATGAATGGCAACGATTTGCAAATTTAAGGCTGCTTTATTCTTATATGTTCACCCATCCCGGCACAAATTTGCTTTTTATGGGTGCCGAAATTGGCCAGTATGAAGAATGGAATTACAATACCAGCCTTGACTGGCATTTATTGCAGTACGATCTTCATAAAGGGGTTAAAAATATAATAACAGAACTAAATAAACTTTATAAAAAACAGCCGGCTTTACATGAAAAGCAGTTTGTAGCCGAAGGTTTTGAGTGGATCGCCTATGACGATTATCAAAATTCGGTGCTCAGCTATATCAGAAAAGGAAATGATCGCAAAGATGATCTGGTTGTGGTGTGTAACTTCACCCCAAGTGTCCTTGAAAATTATGGAATTGGCTTGCCACGGGAAGGAAAATTAAAAGAAATATTCAATTCAGATAAAAAAGAATTCGGCGGTTCCGGAGTGGCAAACAAACAACTTAAAATCAGGAAGGAAACCTGTCACGGCAGGGAACATTCCGCAGAGATAACCATTCCGCCTTTAGGCACTGTTGTTTTTAAAATTTTATAAACATTTCTCCAATTTTTCATTCGAATAAGTTTCTTTTGTATTCACAAATTATGAATGTAGGCCTATGATTACCAATACAGAACTTGAACAGAAAGGGAATTTATTCCCCGCCGGATTAATATCATACGAACACGATCAGGACACAATAAATTTTATTTCCAAGAATGGAGTAAGATTACAAGTGACCATTCTTAGGGACAACATGTTCCGTTTCCGTTATTCAACCAACGGAATTTTTGAAAATGATTTTTCCTATGCCGTGGATGAAGATCATCCGCACGGCTTCAACCAGCTTAATGTTGAAGATAAAGATTCACATATAGAGATCATCACCGAAAAGATTATCTGCCGCGTCGCCAAGGACGATCTTCGCGTAGGCATGTATGAACTCGATGGCAAGACAATTCTTGAAGACGAGCTTGGGTTTCACTGGGAAGAGACCTTCGAGTTCGGAGGGAATTTCGTCAAGATGAGCAAATCTTCCAAAGACCAGGAAAATTTCTTTGGTCTGGGAGATAAACCCACCAATTTCAACTTAAAAGGAAAGCGTCTCAGCCTCTGGAATACCGATCAGTATGCCTTTGGAAAAGATACCGTGGAGCTTTACAAAGCCGTGCCATTTTATATGGGACTCCACAACAACATCTGCTACGGAGTTTTCTTCGATAATACTTTTAAGACACATTTCGATTTTTGCCAGGAACGAAGGAATGTAGCCAGCTTCTGGGCAGACGGCGGTGAAATGAATTATTATTTCATCTACGGCCCGCAGATGTCGGATGTGTTAACGACCTATACCGATCTTACCGGAAAACCTGAGCTGCCTCCCATGTGGGCATTGGGTTACCACCAAAGCAAGTGGAGCTATTATCCCGAAAGCA
Organism: uncultured Flavobacteriaceae bacterium; assembly: GCA_963741865.1. Classification (GTDB taxonomy): domain Bacteria; phylum Bacteroidota; class Bacteroidia; order Flavobacteriales; family Flavobacteriaceae; genus Christiangramia. The sequence continues at coordinate 163,794 of CAVUJP010000015.1, read as the reverse complement.
AGGTAAAAGAGATCGCTGCTAAATTCAGGGAACTGGATTTCCCCTGTGATGCCCTCTATCTTGACATTGATTATATGAAAGATTTTAGGTGCTTCACCTGGAATAAGGATTATTTTCCCGATCCCAAGAAAATGGTAACGGAACTCGAAGAAGATGGTTTTAAAACCGTTTCGATCATAGACCCGGGCATCAAAATAGACCTGAATTACTCCATTTTTAAGGAAGGGCTAGAAAAGGATTATTTCTGTCGCCGCGCCGATGGGCCTTATATGCGCGGAAAGGTTTGGCCTGGAGAATGTTATTTCCCCGATTTTACCAATCCTGAAGTACGCGAATGGTGGAGCGGCCTGTACCGTGAACTTATCGGCGAAATAGGAGTCAAAGGTGTTTGGAACGACATGAATGAACCGGCTGTGATGGAAGTTCCCGGAAAGACTTTCCCGCTGGATGTAAGACATAATTATGATGATCATCCCTGCAGCCATCGGAAGGCGCATAATGTTTACGGAATGCAAATGGCCCGCGCGACCTATGAGGGAGTGAAAAAATTCAGTTTCCCAAAACGTCCGTTTATTATTACCAGGGCGAATTATGCCGGTGGACAACGATATACTTCCACCTGGACAGGTGATAATGTGGCGAGTTGGGAGCATCTATGGCTGGCAAATGTTCAAATCCAGCGCCTGTGTATGAGTGGGATGAGCTTTGCAGGCTCTGATATTGGCGGATTTGCCGAGCAGCCTTCAGGCGAACTCTTTACCCGCTGGTTGCAGCTTGGGATTTTTCATCCTTTCTGCCGCGTACATTCTTCAGGAGATCACGGGGAGCAGGAGCCATGGTTCTTTGGCGAAGAAGTGCTGGATATTACCAGAAAATTTGTGAATTTAAGATATCAGCTGCTTCCTTATTTATACACCGCTTTTTATAAATATGTACAGGAAGGTATGCCTATCCTGAAACCTCTGGTGTATTACGACCAGGAAGATGTACAAACACATCACCGCTCTGATGAATTCATTTTTGGAAACCAAATCCTGGTTTGTCCTGTTCAGGAACCAAACGTACAGGGCAGAAGAATGTACTTCCCTCACGGAAAATGGTACAACTTCTGGAATAACAATGTAGTTTCCGGCGGCCGGGAGATATGGGTGGATGCACCTCTGGATACGATGCCGATCTATATAAAAGAAGGAGCCATTATTCCAAAATATCCGGTACAACAGTACGTAGATCAGCATAAGATTGAAGAAGTACAGCTGGATGTTTATTATAAGATTGGAAAAGAAAATTCAGAATTTTATGAAGATTCTCATGATGGATATGAATACCGCCAGAGTATATTTAGTCACCGTACCTTCAAATTTACCGGTAAGGAAGACGAAGTAATCATTCAGCAGCATAAGAATGGGAAATATTCAGCATCTTATAATAATTTCAAGCTGAAGTTCCACGGACTTCCTTTCGATATCAAAAAGATCTATTATGACAATGAAGAGGTGAAGTTGCATGATCTTCAGTATAACCATGAGGAGAAGACAATGATCCTGAATAAAGAATTCAGCGAACTGCACCTGGTAGGTTAAATTTATTGAAATTCTAAAAACAACGCGGCGGTTTGGAAAATCCAAACCGCCGCGTTTTTGTTGGGGTAAATATTAAATTAACCTGGTTTTTCTACGGAGCCAGTGGGGGTGTATCCGAAGAATTTCTTAAAGGAACTATAGAACAGTTTAGGACTCGAAAATCCAGATTTATAAGCGATCTCCATAATATTATACTCGCCTTTGGCCATCATTTCCCGGGCATAGTTCAACCTGGTGAACTCCATAAAATCCTGGGGTGAAAGATCCACAAGGCTCTTCAGCTTCATGAACAGCGCATTACTGGTTATTCCTACAGAGGCACTTATATCGTGTACCGTAAAGTTCTCATTCTTGATATTCTGAATAATAATATCGGTAAGATTGGCAATAAAACGCTCATCGCTATTACTTCTATACTGTACCGGAGCCTCTTCGATATGCGATTTCACATAGCTGTTCCTGATATTTCGCTGCCATCCCAGGATCTCCGTGATCTTTGTAAGCATCAAATTAATATCTATGGGTTTCCTGATGATTTCTGTGAAACCTTCCAGCTGTTCCTTAGCCAGAGAAAGGTCCTCATCGGCAACCATAAAGATACTAATGTGGTTGAGTCCAATATTTCGCTTCAGCATTTTTGTGAGCTGAAAAGCATTCATATCTGGCAGTACAGTTGCAGAAATTATAATATCGGGAAAGATCATTCCGGCTTTTTCAATACCTTCCTCGGCAGTAGAAGCCTGATAGATCTGGCAGTATTTACCAATATTCTTCATCAGCAATTCTTTGGTTTCCTTATCATTATCGATAATTAGGATCTTGTTCTCGCTGAAATTGGTTAATTCTGTTGGAAAAGCGGTTTTCGGATTCGTTTTCTGCTTTTCAGCCATAAAAATCTTCGCGGCTCTTTCCGGTACCTTGCGGTAATCACTTTTTCTGTTCTTCAGAATCGCGGTGAACGTGGAACCTTCATTCTTTTCAGATTCAAAACTGAAACTTCCGCCACTTTGCTGAATAAGCTCCCTCGCCTGGAGGATAAAATTGAGGCCGCTGTCATTCCTGAATTTCCTGTTCTTAGGCGGAGCGGTCTTCTTCTCTAAAATCCGGATATGTGAAGACGGAATTCCTAGGCCGTTATCGGTGATCTGAAGTTTAAGATCTCCCACACTGGTTTCAATGAGATTGACAATGATCTTGCCCGATTCATTGAAGTAACAGGCGCTGGTAGAAACAAGGCTGAAAAAGATCTTATCGAGATATTCCCGGTTGTAAAAGAAAGCATTTTCTCCCCACTGGTCATTCAGACTTATTTCAAGCGATTTGTTCTCGAATAGCGGTTCTATTTCGCCGATAAGCTCAGGAACATGCTTATGCATTTCGATCTTTGAAATTTCATACACAGATTCTTCATAATTGAAATTCAGGATCTGCTGAAATAATTCATCAAATCGTGCCGCATAGCGCTGCAGGTCTTCGGTCTGTTCTTCGGAAGCGGTCTCTGAGATCTTACTCAGTGACTTCACCGCACTTTCGATGGGTTTTCCGAATTCTTTTTTCAGTTTGTTGCGCAATTCGGCTTTGGCCGCGCGTTCAGCAGAACGGGATCTTTTGATGAATACTACCACGAAAATGATTATCATGGCAATAATTCCAATTCCCATAAAGAGATAGACCGAACTAACCGTGCCTCCGGTATCGCGAATGTCGACTTTAAGATTTGTCGGATTGCTCCATCCCCCGTCACCAAGCCTGGTTTTCACCATAAAATTATAGCTTCCCGGTGGGAGACTGGCATAATTCACATTATTGACCGAAGAAGCTTCGCTCCAATTATTTTCATAACCTTCCATTTTCCAGGAATATTGAATGCTCTCCGGATCAAGATTGGAAATTCCCCTGAAGCTGATGCGGAAATTATCACGGTCGGCAAGTTCGATTTTCTCTTTTCCTGCGATGGCCAGATTTTGCTTTTCATTTTTTTCTTTAGATGCCACCAAAACGCTTTGCAGCTTCAGTTCCGGTTTGAATTCGGTTTGCGCCAGCATACTTCGCGGTTTGAAGACATTGAGACCTTTCACACTGCCAATTACCAGGCTGCCATCATCAAGAACGGCAAAACCAGTGGTTAGTTCTATAGAACTCAGTCCATTTAGATCGGTGAAAATCTTCAGATCTTTGGTGTTTTCATTATAAAAAGCCAGGCCTTTGTCGGTAGAGATCCAGTATTCATCCTCATGATTCCATTTCACCGCGATCACATTGTTAGAAGGAAGCCCTTTTTCCTCATTCAGCTTATCATATTTTTCGGATTCAAAATTATAAAGCAGCAGGCCTTCTCCTTCGGTAGCGATCAGCCCCAGGCCCTTATTGGTGATCTTAAGATCATTGATATCATAATACAACAGGTCCTGTCCCGCATTCAAATGAGAAAGGTCGGTAATCCTGCCGGAATTTGGATCGAGGGAATGCACTCTCGATTTTGTAGCCACAATGATATCTTTAGGACCCAATTCGGCCACTGCCATGACATTTTTAATAGGAAAGGTTTTGATCTGGGAATTTGCCAGAATTTCGGTTAGATAACCATCATCACCTCCAACCCAGATATTTTCTTTGGAATCTATAAAAATACTTTGCGCCGACTGTATAGGAGTTTTATAGATTGCATCAACCGAATAATGCGCCCGCAGCATGGTATTGATATTGACCTTATACACGCCGTCATTCGATGTGGCAACCCACACATAATCTTTTATCGCGGCAAGATCGGTGATATTATCGGGTGTTTTTAAAGTGTGCTCAAAATTCAGATTTTTGATATGCCTCCAGCTTTGGTTAGCCGGATTCCAGATACTGATGCCCTCGCCGGTTCCTACCCAGAGACTTCCCCTGGAATCTTTTACAACTGCAGTCACAAAATCATCAGCCAGGCTGGAATACTTGAAAGGATCGTGCTCCAGTCTTTTTACCCCAAAACCTGAAAAATTCTGAAGAAACAATCCTTTATTGGAGATCATCCAAAGCAGGTTCTGGTTATCGAGATAAGTATTGTAGATATTTTCAGGATAAGCGGGGGAAGGACCTGAAAGCAGTTCCATATCTTTTGAAAGCCTTACGATACCTGCGCCGCGGGTGGCCACCACCACCTCATCTTCGAATTTCTGAAGTGAAGTGATCTCTGATTGTGAGACGGCATACGGCAAAGTGTAAATACGCTTGATATTCCTGAACTGAAGATCGGAGGTATAAAGACCGTGGTCTTTAGTGCCGAAGACAATCTTATCATCCAGTGCGAGAATGCTGGTTATTTCTATATTCTGATAATAACCCAGGTCCACCTTATCAAATTTCCCGGATTTCAGATTGATGCTGAGGACGCCATTAGGTCCGGCGATCGCAATTTGATTTCCGAAAGCGGTGATCCCATTGGCAAGGGTATTTTCAGAAACAAAGCGGGAGAGTGCATGATCTTTTTCCGAAGAATCGATCTTCAGCTTAAAAACACCATTTTCAGCGGCGATCCACAGCTGTTTCAGGCTATCTTCATACATCTTATAGATACGGCCTGTGGTGCTGCTCACAAATTCAAATTGGTCCTGCTTCGGTTTATAGAGCGCGATTCCTTTCTCACCCGCGAGCCATATTTTGTTCTCTGAATCGGTGTAAGTGGAAATCAGTTCCAGCCCAAGTTCTTTAGGCACGCCCTTAAAGCGGTTGTAGATCTGCATTTCTGCAGAATTATACTTAATGATCTTGACAGGTGTGGTAATCCAGAGATTTTGATCCAAATCCTGTTGAATGGAAACCTTTTCTGCCTTCTCAAAGGGTTCAACTTTTTTTATGCGTTGAACCGATCGTACATCCTGCCCGATAACTGTACCGGTAATTCCCAAAACGAAGATCAGGGAATACAGAATTCTCAATTTAAAATGCCCCAAATCTTAAATTTTTAATTATGTAAACAGGGATAATTTAGGAATTATCAGGGTCTTAAATCCCTGTTTCATAAAGTTTTGAAGAGTATTTATTAAGACGATATTAACAGCTTCAGACTATTGTTAAATCTTTGAAAAAGGTTCATTTTTCTATATCTTCCATAGATCGAAGCCTATTTCCAAAGCAACAACAGGAAATGAGAGATGTAAAACTGAAAGGTTTCAGGAAGGTATAAAACGCAGAAAAGGCTAACCGCTACACAAAAGCATAACCAGTTAGCCTTCGTTTTACCATTTGAAGGTAATAACATTTTAAAAATAAAAACGATTTTCAAAAAAACCTATTCGAATAACAAATTCAGCAAGTTTTACGGGTTTTCCCTTAGTTCTATTTTTCTGATGAAAAATTTACTGGATGACATTCTATAGAAGCTTCAACTTTGGAGACCTGTTTTGGTGACATATACGGAATTCCCAGCCCCATTCCTCTTATTATAAACAGTAATCCCATCACCGCGATCATCACCGGAATGATCTTTTTCATCCCGTTTCTCATTTTAACCGAAATGAAATTCCCGGCCCAGACCACCGCCGTCATAAGCGGTATGGTTCCTAACCCGAAAATTGCCATATACATGGCACCTTCCAAGACTCCCTGAACGGCTGTGGCACCCAGAACAGCCATATAAACAAGCCCGCAGGGAAGGAGTCCATTCAAAAAACCAATGCTAAAAAAAGTATCGGGACGTTTTTTCTTTAATTCCGCACCTATCTGATTCTTAATATTGGAGATTCCCGAAAAAGCCGGGTTCAGCAACCGATCCAGTCCCTTTTTACCGGCTGGGATAAAGATCAGCGAAAGCATAATAATGCCGATAATGATAGATAATTTCTGTTGAAGTCCGAATAAGGAAATGCTTTTTCCAAGCAATCCGAAGATAGCTCCGATAATAGCATACGAAAATAAGCGCCCGGAATGATACATAAAGATCTGAAAGCTTTTTTTAAAAATATTGCTTCGGTCTACCGGCAGAAGAAAGGCAATGGGGCCGCACATTCCCATGCAGTGAAAACTTCCTAAAAGGCCAAATATGAGGGCGGTGTAAAACATTACCAGGTGAATTCTTTTCTTACCAGATACTCCTTTCCATCCATCTTCCAGGAAATATTCATATTCCAACGGCCGGGAAGTAATTTTTCGGATTTTACCAGCAGCTGATGCTCTTTCATTTCCTTCAGAGGAATATCAAAATCCAGGCGTTTGTCTGAAGGCCTGTAAAGAATGACTTTCCCATCGATTCCTGTAATATCCATATCCTGAGGAAAAATGATCTTCCATCCGTTTTGCTCTCTCTCGACCTTTACTTTTTCTGAAAGGGAAAGCGCGTTTTCCTCTGCATTGATATCCTGCTGATAATGCAATTCTGCTCCATAATAATCTTCGGTCACCAGATCGTGATCATATTTCTTATCGCTGAGCATCTGGATCACGAAAAACATGATAAAGCCTATAAAAGCTGTCATCACTAACGCCAGACCTGTTCCCCAGTTCATTTTAATCTTCATCTCTTAAATTTTTAATTATAGCTCCGTGGCCCCATAAATGTAGTATGGGTGGTTTCTATCAATTCATTTTTATTGTACACACCTATCTCCACTTTATCTTTTTCATCACGTAAGGCCGACTGGTTGATATTGATGAAAAGAGTTCCTTCTGAAAGACCGTTGGCCGGCACATGAATTTTATCATTTTTTACGATCTCAATACTCCCTTTTGGTGAAAGAAGCCTGAAATGGATATCGTCATATTCGAGGTTGGTCTTATTGATAAGTTTAAAGGTATAGACATTGCTAATCATATTTCCCTCTTTATGTTCGTATAACTGCCCCGGCAGTCGTAAAATATCGGCTTCGATATCGCTTCTAAGAAACAGCAATCCTACAAAAACCGTGATGAATATACCCAAAACGCTGGCATAGCCTTTCATTCTGGGTGTGAAACGAAATGCCGCCTTCTTTTCGATATTTTCTTCACTGGCATAGCGAATCAGGCCTTTTGGCAGATCCACCGCTTCCATCATACTGTCACAGGCGTCGATACAGGCGGTACAATTCACGCATTCCAGCTGAGTTCCGTTCCTGATGTCAATTCCCGTGGGACATACCTGCACACATTGAAAACAGTCAATGCAATCTCCTTTTCCGGTTAAGGCACGCTCTTCATTCTTTTTGAATTTTGCTCTCCCCTTCTCCTTTTCGCCGCGTTTATGATCATAAGCCACCACAATAGATTTGGTATCTAAGAGGACGCCCTGCAGCCTTCCATAGGGACAGGCAATTACACAAACCTGCTCCCGAAACCAGGCGAAGACAAAATAAAAAACAGAGGTAAAGATCAGCAGCGACATTAAGGTACTCACATGCGCCTCCGGACCTTCCTTTATATAAAGCAGCAATCGGTCACTACCTATGAGGTAGGCAAGAAAAACATTGGCGATGAGGAAAGAAACCACAAAAAAGACCGTCCATTTCAATCCTTTTTTTCTGATTTTTTCCGCATTCCATTTCTGTTTATCCAACTTTATCTGTTTACCGCGGTCTCCCTCGATCCAGTATTCAATTCGGCGAAAGACCATTTCCATAAAAATAGTTTGAGGGCATATCCAGCCACAGAATATCCTTCCGAAGGCGACGGTAAAAAGAAGAATGAAAACCACACCTATCAGCATTATTATCACAAATAAATAGAAGTCCTGTGGCCAGAAACTTGCCCCAAATATGTTAAATCGGCGTTCAAGTACATTGAACATTAAAAATTGCTTGCCGTTTAGCTTGATAAAAGGTGATAGAAACAGAAATGCCAATAGCACGTAACTCACTATCTTTCGGTATTCATAGAGTTTTCCCGCGGGTTTGCGAGGATAAACCCATGAACGTTTTCCTTTACTGTCTACTGTAGAAATACTATTTCTAAAATTTTCGTCCACTTTTATTCTATAGTTTGAGTCGCTCCAATACCGGCGCTTACTTTAATGGAATCAGGTTGTTTTACTGGTTGTTCCTGCTGGGGCGCATCTGGATCTACCCATAGTTCGCCCTGAGGCTCTTTTGGATCTGCCGGTTGTTTCCCGTGCAGGCTTAACACATAACTGGCCACCTGTGCTATTTCTTTTGGTTTCAACTCACTTTTCCATGCGACCATTCCTTTTCCGGCACGTCCACCTTCAGAAATAGTATGAAAAACATTCTTGATACCGCCACCGTTGATCCAGTAATCGTCGGTAAGATTAGGGCCTATTCCTCCTCCACCGTCGATCTTATGACAGGCAAAGCATTTGGATTCAAAAATCGCCTGCCCAGCCTTCAGATCTGCAGCATCGGTAAGTTCTTCAACGGTATTGGCATCTATAAGATCTGCGGCATTTTTCTTATATTCTTCCACCGCAGCTTTAGCTTCTGCCATTTCCTGGGTATATTCTTCGGTTTGGGTAGTGCCATCAAAAATGTGATATTTCGCCAGATATATAAAGGCAAAGATCACACTGGCATAAAAGCCGTAAAGCCACCATGGCGGCAGGTTGTTGTCAAGTTCCCTGATCCCGTCATAGTTATGATCAAGAACTATCTCTTCTTCCTTCTCTAAAGGTTTTTTGTCTACCAGTTTTTTATAGGTTTCTTTAAACCATCCCAGCCTTTTTTCTTTTTTGGCAATTACCGAAGCATCATATCTTTCTCTGGCTTCGGAAGTAAGTGACCTGTAAAGAATATTCTCGAGGGAAGAAATTGAAACTTCTATACCGATCGCTATAACCACAATTGCCGAAAGGATCAGCCATAATACAGGATAGACTTCAAAAGCCGATTGATCGCCGGTCTCGAGGGTAATATTTACCAGAATCACTGCCAGGACAGTGAGCCCTGCTATTCTTAAAAAGGAAAATAATAGTTTCATCAGTTAATTATTTATGGTTAGGTCTGCCCTGAAATCGTTCTCCTCTTCCATATCTTCAAGCGGAAGCTGGCTAACTTCTTTGATATATTCTTTTCTGGCGGTCATCACCCAGAAAAAAAGAGCAGCGAAAAAAATGAAGAAAATGAGCAGGGAAATGAGGGGGTAAATTTCTACCCCATCGATGCTTTCCAAAGGTCCTTTTATATATTTAAGCATGGTCCTGTGATTTTTTAATTATTGACATTTGAAAGGTCCTCAGCCTTGATATCGGTTCCCAGCCTCTGCAGGTACGCGATCAGCGCTACAATTTCACGATCTTTCATATCTGTAAATTCCTGGCCGTTTTCTTTGGCATATTTTTTATCGGCTTCATAAGTAGAAGCAAAATCGGGATCGGAATATAGATTCTGTTCGATCTCTGAACCCTGGGTATCCATAGCCAGTTGCGCGTTTGCAATTTCTTCTTCAGAATAAGGAACGCCAAGACTTTGCATGGCCCGCATCTTATCTTCGGTATTCGATTTATCCAGCCTGTTTTTGATCAGCCATTTATAAGAAGGCATGATAGAACCTGCCGAGGTACTCTGGGGGTCATACATATGGTTCAGATGCCAGTTATCGGAGTATTTCTTACCAACCCGATGCAGGTCAGGCCCGGTACGTTTACTTCCCCATAAGAAAGGATAGTCATAAACATATTCGCCGGCCTTGGAATATTCCCCATAGCGTTCCACTTCACTTCTAAATGGACGGATCATCTGCGAATGACAGCTTACACAACCTTCACGGATGTAGATATCGCGTCCCTCCAGTTCGAGCGGCGTATAGGGCTTTACACTGGAAATTACCGGCACATATTCGTCCACCATCAGCGATGGAATGATCTGCACCATACCTCCAATCAGGATGGCGATGGTAGCATAAATCGTAAGTTTTACAGGACGTCTTTCCAGCCAGCTGTGCCATGCCTCCCCACGGGTACGTTTTCTGGTAACCGGTTGCAGGGCTTCGGCTTCAGCAAGTTCATCTTCCACCTTTTGCCCATGTTTAACAGTTTTAACGATGTTATACAACATCACGAAGGTTCCAAGGATATAAAGACTGCCGCCTATGGCACGCATCCAGTACATGGGGATGACCTGCTGCACTGTTTCAAGAAAGTTTCCATAAGTTAAAGTTCCATCGGGATTGAATTGTTTCCACATAGAAGCCTGAACAAATCCGGAGACATACATCGGTAAAGTGTACATGATAATTCCCAGGGTTCCTATCCAGAAATGCGTGTTTGCCAGTTTTATTGACCAGAGTTTGGTTTTGAACAGCCTTGGCACCAGCCAGTACACCATTCCAAAAGTCAGGAATCCATTCCAGGCCAGAGCTCCCACATGTACGTGAGCAATGATCCAGTCACTGAAGTGCGCAATGGCATTTACGTTTTTTAACGAGAGCATCGGACCTTCGAAAGTGGCCATTCCATAACCGGTGATGGCAACCACCATAAACTTCAAAACAGGATCTGTTCTTACCTTATCCCAGGCTCCACGAAGCGTCAAAAGGCCGTTGATCATACCTCCCCATGATGGAAACAGCAGCATTACCGAAAAAGCGACTCCAAGGTTTTGAGCCCATTCAGGTAAAGAAGTATATAAAAGGTGATGCGGCCCGGCCCAGATATAAATAAAGATCAGTGACCAGAAGTGCACGATAGATAACCTGTACGAGTAAACAGGCCGATTTGCTGCTTTCGGAACGAAGTAATACATCAGTCCCAGAAAAGGAGTGGTAAGGAAGAATGCCACGGCATTGTGCCCGTACCACCACTGCACCAGCGCATCCTGAACACCAGAATACACCGAATAACTTTTCAGAAAACTTACGGGTAATTCAATGTTATTGAAAATATGCAGCACAGCCACGGTCACAAAAGTGGCCAGGTAAAACCAGATGGCAACATACAGGTGACGCTGTCTCCTTTTGATCATGGTGCCTATCAGGTTAATGCCGAAAGCAACCCATACAATAGCAATGGCAATATCGAAAGGCCATTCCAGTTCGGCATATTCCTTAGAAGAAGTATAGCCCAGGGGAAGTGTGATCGCAGCTCCGACGATAATGAGCTGCCAGCCCCAGAAGTTTATATTGCTCAGCGCATCACTGAACATCCTTGCCTTCAGCAGTCGCTGTGTGGAATAATAAACACCGGCAAAGATGGCATTTCCCACAAAAGCAAAAATCACCGCATTGGTATGCAGTGGCCTTAGCCGGCCAAAACTAAGCCAGGATATCCCTTCAGTCATTCCGGGAAATAAGAACATGAAGGCGAGCAGCAAGCCCACGCTCATTCCAATAACTCCCCAAAACAGGGTCGCCACGATAAATTTCTTTACGATCTTGTTATCGTAATAAAATTGCTGTACTTCCATAATTAATTAGTAGTTTCTTTGTTTTCAGATTTCTCCTTTTTTGCATTTCGAACCTCATCATCAAAAAGCATCCTCACCGAGGGCGTATATACATCGTCATACTGACCATTTTTCACCGAAAAGATGAAGGCTACAAAGAAGATCAGTGCAACAACAAGACTTACCGCCAGTAGGAGATAGATGATATTCATAGTTTCTAAAATATTGAGGTAAAAGTATTTTTATGGGCGCAGCTAAAAAATGACGATTGTCAGCTTTCACTTTTTTTGATCTGTAGCCGCCTGCCAAGCCAGTAAGAACACAGGCTGGTAAAAGCAACAATGCTCACCGAACTTAGCGGCATTAAAATAGCAGCATAGACGGGTTTAAGATTGCCGGTCACCGCGAAACCGAGACCTATAAAATTGTAAAGAATGGAAAGCAGAAAACTCAGGTAGATCACCCAAACCGCTTTTTTTGAAATTTTTAGAAAGTCCGCAAGTTTTCCAAAAATACCGGCATCCATAATGGCATCACAGGCCGGAGAAAAAATATTGATGTCTTCTGAAACCGCGACACCCACATCACTCTGAGCCAGAGCTCCCGCATCATTAAGGCCGTCACCGACCATCATCACTTTTTTTCCTTTCTTCTGAAGATCCTTGATGAATTCCAGTTTATCTCCAGGTTTTTGATTAAAAAACATTTTGGTGCCGGCAGGCAGAAAATCTTCCAGTTTTTGCCTTTCCCCCTCGTTATCTCCGGAAAGAATAAACAACTCCCTGTCTTTAGAAAGCTCCTGAAACAATGTCTCGGTACCTTCACGATAAGAATTTCTGAAGGTAAAGCAGCCTTTATAGATCTCATCGCTGCTTATATGGACCGAAGTTCTTTCGATGACTTCTTCGGAAGAGAATCCAGCATGATCTACAAACCTGGCAGAGCCGATTTTCATCGATCTTGCCCCATCTTTTATAGAAATTCCCTGCCCGGTAACTTCTTCAAATTGTTCGGGTGTTTTAATCCCATTTTTTTTCAAAATCCCATAAAGAGAACGACTGAGCGGATGTCCTGAAGCCCGTAAACTTCCGCTAAGCAGCTGCAGTTCTTCATCGCTGAGCTTCATTCCCTCATAACTCACTTCCTGTTTTGAGGTATTGGTAATCGTACCGGTTTTGTCAAAAACCACGGCATCGATTCCGGCGAGTTGTTCTATCACTTCGGCTTCCTTAAGATAAAAACCTTTTCTTCCGAAGATCCTGAGAATATTTCCGAGGGTAAAAGGAGCAGCCAGGGCGATCGCGCAGGGGCAGGCGATGATCAATACGGCGGTAAAAGCGTTTCCGGCTTTTGAAGGATCCACCAGCAGCCAGAAACCTGCGGCACCAATGGCAATGCTCAGCACGGCTATGGTAAAATATTTACTGATCTTATCGGTGGCAGAATGATAAGCTTTTCTGTTATTCTTCCGGAAGACCTCATCACTCCACAATTCGGTGAGATAACTCTGTTTTACGGGTTTTAAGGCCTCCACTTCAATTAGGCCGCCCTTTTGCCTGCCCCCCGCAAAGAGTTTTTCTCCTGTTTTACGCTCAACGGCTTCGGCTTCCCCGGTCACAAAACTGTAATCGATGGTAGCTTCACCGCTGATAAGCACAGCATCCATTGGGATAAGCTCTTCATTTCTGATCGCTATCCTGTCTCCGGTTTCGATCTGATAGGCGGGAATCTGCTCTTCGATCTCTTTTCCTTCAGATCTTGAAATTCTTGTCACCGCAATGGGAAAATACGAGCGGTAATCCCTCTCGAACGAGAGATAGGAATAGGTCTTCTGCTGAAAATATTTACCGAGGAGAAGAAAGAAAATGAGTCCGCTCAGGCTATCAAAAAAACCCGTGCCGGTATCACTGATAATCTCAAAACTGCTGCGCACAAAAAGCACCAGGATTCCCAGGGCGATCGGCACATCGATATTCAGGATTTTTGACCTAAGTCCTTTCCAGGCCGAAACGAAGTAAGTGCTGCCGGAATAAAAGACCACCGGCAGGGAAAAGGCAAACATGAGCCAACGGAACAGGTATTTGAACTGATCCAACCAGAATTCCTTCACCTCAAAATATTCGGGAAAAGAAAGGAACATGATATTCCCAAAGGCAAAACCGGCCACTCCTAACTTATAGATCAGCGAACGATCTATATCTTTTACCGGCTTCTCGTAATCTTCCAGAGAAACTGAGGGTTCATAGCCAATAGCAGTGAGCAGGATCGCTATTTCCTTTAAAGTAACAGCATCTTTGGAAAAACTGATACGTACCTTCTTCTTCGGGAAATCTACGGTAGAACTTTGAATCCCCCTGTTCAGGCGGTTCATATTTTCCAAAACCCAGATACAGGAGCTACAGTGAATGGAAGGAATATAAAAAGTAACAATCTGTTTTCCTGCTTCATCAAAATCGAGGAGTTTTGCCGCTATTTCTTCGTTATCAAGAAAAGCAAAACTGGCTTTTTTTCTGTTCTGGGAAACCCCGGGCCTTTCCTCGAGTTCATAATAATAAGAAAGCTCGTTACTTTCCAGGATTTCATATACCGTCTTACAGCCGTTACAGCAAAAATACTTGTTAGCATATTCCAGTATTTCTTCACAATTCTCTCCGCAGTGATAGCATACCTCCATAATTCTGGCTATTGATGGATTACAAGAATGGGCAATGAATTGGCGGTAGTTGCAAAAAGTCCGTGGCGCGTATGCAGCAAACGATCGCATACACTAAGATTCTTGCCCAGGATGACGATCATATCAAAACCATTCTGGATTTCACTGAGCAGGCTTTCAGTGAAAATTTCACTTTGAGCCATCTTCAGGGACTTTACGCTAGCGTCTTTTATCTCTGCATTCACGGCATCGTGGATGGCCAGTGCCTTGTTGCCTGCGTGCTTTTCATCAAGCTCTATCAGCGTAATAGCGGAGGCATTTATATAGTTTTTGCTTTCCAGAAGTTCATGCACTTTTTTTCCTGAAAGCACACTGAAATCTACGGGCAGCACAATTTTTTCAGTTTTTTTATAACTGCTCTCTCCCGGCACCGCCATAATATTGCAGCGTATTTTCCTTATCACCTCATAAGCATGATCTCCCAGAATCGGGTGGTGATGCTTTTCATGGCTCGCCATTCCTATAAAGATAAGGTCGATCTTTTTTTCTTCCAGCGTCTTTCTAACTGCAGTGATTAAATTTTCTGAAGAAAGCACATAGCTAAAATGATGTTTTTCATTCCGGCTGTAATTTTCCAGGCTGCTAATTCCCGATTGCAGCTTTTCCCAGGTATCCAGCAGTTGATTTTCAAGCTTTCCGCTTGCGGTTTTATTAAAGTTGAAGTCCTGAATGTTCAGCAAGTAAAAGTTTGCAGGAAAATCCTGCAGAAAGTCCACAGCATATTTTCCGGCATTCTCCGATACTTCTGAAAAATCGGTCAGGATTAAAGCATTCATAGGTATTCACTTAATACACAGCGAAATTAAATGAACACCTCCTTCAGAAAAATGACGAATGTCAGTTCTTAAGCTTTAAGGGAAAATTAATTATTAGCGTACACTCTTAAGGCCTTCAGAATCAAGTAGTTTTATATTCCTTCCTTCTATCTCGATAAGAGCTTCTTTTTTAAATTCGGAAAGAGTTCTTATCAAACTTTCGGGTGCCATCCCCGCCACTCCGGCAAGATCGGCCCTGGAAATACGAATGCTTTTTAGCGGATGTTTCTCAATCCTTTCAGCAAAAAGAAGAATCGTATTTGCTGTTTTTTTACGCACAGAGCCGTAGGCCATATCCATAAGCTGCTGTTTGAGTTCAGATAAATTATGGTTCAGCACTTCTATAAGCTGAATGGTAATTTTAGGGTTATTTGAGAGGAGTTTATGAAATTCTTCTCGGGAAACTGCATAAAGCTGTGAATTTTCCATGGCCGTAGCGTAATCTTCATAAGAACTTTGGGGATCACTGGCCGGATTTCCGAAAAAATCATCCTGTTTATAGAGTTCGGTAATAAGCTCTTTGCCCTGACTGTCCATACGATGCGCTTTTACAACACCTCTTCTTACCAGGTAGAAGAAGTTGGACTGTTTCCCTTTTTCATAAATCGTTTCTCCCTTCTTAAATTCATGCAGCCGGTAATTGCTGAAAACTTCTCTCAGGTCATCTAAATTATTCAGAGTTGCTTCTGAAGGTTTATCTGCTGGTTTCTTTTTAAAGGAATTCAAAATGGCAACTTTTGCAAGCCGGCTTTCAATAGCGCTTAGCAGATCCTCCTCCTCAAAAGGTTTGGTAAGGTAATCATCGGCTCCAAGATCCATACCTTTTCGAATATCTTTATGTTCGGTTTTAGCCGAAAGGAATATAAAGGGAATATTGGCCGTTTCTGGATTTTTGCTCAGGCTTTCAAGAACGCCGTAACCGTCTATTTCGGGCATCATAATGTCACAAATGATAATATCGGGATGCCGGGCCCTGGCTTTTTCAATGCCATCTTTTCCATTTGAGGCGGTGGTCACCTCATAATCTGAAAGCTCCAGCAACTCCGCAGTATTTTCGCGAACAGTTACGTCGTCTTCTATAAGCAAAATATTTTTCATACTCTGGTTTTGATTTTTTCTGTTCAGGTCATATTCATGGGGACTTCTACCCTGAACCTGGTCCCTTTGTTCTCCTGGCTTTCAAAACTGATATCGCCGCCCATGTTCTCAAGATGGGTCTTCGCAATATTCAGCCCAATACCTGTCCCCTGATCCAGCAGCGCGTTTTCAGCCCTGAAATATCTTTCAAAAATATGTTTTTTATCTTTTTCGGGAATCCCGCGGCCCTGATCCTTAATGTCAAAAATTATGTTCCTGTCGGTAAAGGAGATATCAAATTTTATTACGGTATCTTCAGGAGAATATTTTATAGCGTTGCCCAGAAGATTGGACAATATCAACTCCAGTATTTTCTCATCCTGATGCAGGGTAATATCTTCAATATCTTTTGGATAAAGAATCTCCTGACCAGTCTTTAGAGTAATATTTGCATTATAAACCACTTCATTTATAAGCCTTTTTAAGCCAAATGGAGTGTATTTATACTGACCTTTCCCACTATCGAGACGTTCAATGGAAAGAAAGTCGTTAAGAATGTTATTTAAATAATGTACTTTATTTCTAATGGTGACCAGGTGCTTTTCCCGTTTTTCCTGCTGTTCTTCTTTCGTGTATTTTTCGATAAGAGTGGCAGAAGTGAGAATTCCGCTGAGTGGTGTTTTAAATTCATGAGAAACCAGGGAGAGGAATTTGGTTTTTAGCTCATTGAGTTCCTTTTCCTTTTGAAGGGCCGTTTTGATGCGCCGTTCCGCTTCCTTTCGTTTTTTGATCTCTTCTTCCAGTTCAAGATTTAAATTCTGCAAATCCTGAATGCTTTGCCGCAGCTCTGCAGTACGAACCTTGATCTTTTCTTCCAGCTGTGAATTGAGTTCCCTGATCTGGCGCTGAGTTTCCTTTCTAATACTGATGTCAATCACCAGAGACATTACAAAATCCTCTCCATCGATCTGAAAAGGATTCAGCCCCGCCTCAACAGGAAATCTTGTGCCGTCTTTTTTCACCCCATGCAGGTCCCGGCCATGTCCCATTTGCCGCTTCTCACTGTGATCTATAAACTGATCGAAATGATGATGATGTCTTTCATGATATTCTTTAGGAATGAGAATTTCAAGCGGCCTTCCCGTCAGCTCTCCGGTATCATACCCGAACATGGCTTCGGCAGCGGCATTGACAGTAACAATAGTTTCTTTAGAATTTACAACGATAATACCTTCAGAAGCTGCCTGAAAAAGAACATTGAAAATCTTCGAATTATTCAGAAGAGAATTTTCCAAACTAATTTATTTAAGCCGGTTTTGTGGGTTTTTAAAACAGCAACTAAGTTATAAATTTTTAGTAAGAGTAAATGCGGAAATAATATCCTAAATGAGAAAAGTTATTCAGTTGCGAGGACAGTCTTCATACCAGTCATCAAAAGTCTTTTCAGTTTGATAATTTTCAGTGAGGATCTTGTAAACGCTCAGCATGAAGATCAGCTGCCCTATTAGCGTAAGATAAAACACCCAGGGAAAAGCCACATTGGCCGCTGAAAGAAAAACCAGGCCAATAAGAAGGAGCGTTGCTATAGAAAGTAAAATAATTCCGGTCGATTTCATATTTTTTCTTTTAATTTAAGAAATCGAAGCTCAACTCCTTCTTAAGATTTCGCTAAAATCAGGCCGCTAAAGAATTGGCTTTTAATGATAATGATCATTTTTTAGCAGCTGAACCGCCTTTAGCTTTGGCATATAAATAAACAGGAAATGAAACGTATTCTAGTCCCGGTAGATTTTTCGAAATATTCGGAATATGCGCTGGAAGTGGCGGCAAAGATCGCCAAAGATCAAAAGAGTGAAATCGTAGTGGTTCATATGATGGGCCTCAAGGAGCCTTTTCTTAGCCGCGATGAAGAGCGCGAAGTTTTTAATGCGCTCAGTTATATGAAAATCACCAAAGAACGTTTCGAAAAATTTCTCGATAAACCCTACCTGAAAGAAATTAAGGTCACCGATGCCGTTCATAATGATAAAAAATTCAGTGAACTCGATGATATCGCCCTCGACCGTGGCGCAGAACTTATCGTGATGGGCTCCCACGGGCTGAGCGGCATGAAAGACATTTTTGTGGGCTCAAATACCGAAAAGGTGGTGCGTTCCTCAGGAATTCCGGTACTGGTGATCAAATCCCGAATTCCGAATTTCAGGATCAAAAATGCAATTTTCGCCTGTGACTTTAAAGATGATTATCTGGCTGCATTTCAGAAAACCCGAAGATTTTTAAAACCATTTGGAGTGGAACCAAAGCCGCTGTTCATCAATATTCCCGAAAAGTTCATGAGCAGCCTGGAAATGGAAAGCATGGCCTCAGAGTTTCTTCTGAATGCAGGCCTGGAAAATCCCGATATTTATAAGCAGGTAGATTTCTATAGTGATTATACCCTGGAAAGCGGGATCTATCACTACTGTGACGAAAAAAATATCGATCTTATCATAGTTCCCACTCATGGCAGGAAAGGTCTTGCCCATTTTTTCTACGGAAGCATTGGAGAGAATGTTGCAAATAACGCGCAGGTGCCTGTATTGACCATGAAGGTTTAAAGCCTTACAGTTCCTAAAGCGATTTCGATCATCTGCCTGAAACTTGTTTCCCGCTCAATAGAAGTGGTCACTTCTTTAGTGACCAGGGAATCTGAAATTGTGAGAATACTCAGGGCTTTTGCCTGGTGTTTTGCAGCTATGGTATAAAGTCCTGCCGTTTCCATCTCGGCGCAAAGAACTCCATAATTTGCCCATTTTTGAAAATAATCGGCTTCATCTTCATAGAATACATCTGAAGTAAGCACATTTCCGGCGTGAAATTTTATTTTATTTTCTTCGGAATATGCCACCGCTTTTCTGAAAAGCTCGTAGCTGGCGGTAGGTGCATAACCGGCATCACCAAAAACACCGCGATTAATTCCGGAAGTGGTGGAAGCGGTCATGGCAATCACGATATCGTATAGTCCGATGTCCTTCCGAAAGGAGCCGGCGCTTCCTACGCGAATGAGATTCTTTACCCCATATTCCCTGATCAGTTCGGTGCAATAAATAAGCGTGGAAGGCACTCCCATTCCCGTACCCTGCACGGAAACCTTTTGATTGCCCACACTGCCCGTATAACCGAGCATTCCCCTGATGTTATTATATTGTTTAGTATTTTCAAGAAAATTTTCAGCTATCCATTTTGCCCTTAAAGGGTCTCCCGGCAGGAGGACTGTTTCGGCAATTTCGCCTTTCTTTGCTTCTATATGTATGCTCATACTATTCTTCTGAAACTATTTTGATTCCTGAGGAAGTTCCTATACGGTCTGCTCCCAGGCTGATATATTTTCTGGCTGTTTCGGCATCTTTTATTCCGCCTGAAGCTTTTACCAGCATTTGATCCCCCACCGCTCTCTTCATAATAAGGATATCGTCAAAGCTCGCACCACGGCTACCAAAGCCCGTAGAGGTTTTAACAAAATCGGCATTTGCTTTCAGAGCGATCTCACAGGCTTTCCTTATTTCATCTTCGGTTAAATAACAGGTTTCCAGAATTACTTTTAAAATTCTTTGTCCTATAATGGTTTTAACTTCTGCGATTTCGCTCATCGCTTTTTCCCATCGACCTTCTTTTAGGTAACCTACATTGATCACCATGTCTATTTCGTCGGCTCCGTCTTTAACTGCCTCTTCGGCTTCGGTCATTTTAGACTTAGAAGAAGCCGCACCAAGTGGAAAACCTACTGTGGCTGCCAGTCTGACTTCTGTTCCCGAAAGTTGCTCTTTGGCAAATTTCACATAGCAGCTGTTAACGCAAACAGCATAAAAGCCATAAGAAATCGCTTCTTCACAAAGTTTTTTGATGTCTTCCCTGTTAGCAGTAGCCGCAAGCAAGGTATGATCTATATAAGACCTAAGCTCCATAAGATAAATTTTTAACGGAATGTGATTTTCAAAATTAGAGCTACTAAGTTAAGCCAAATATGATTCTTGTCAGTTTAAGGTTCTTTAGCCAGAATTTCTTCAATTTTTATAAAAAAGGACATTTTTGTCTTAAATATGATTTTTATCATATTTTCTGCCCTGCTTCCCCGGTACTTTTGAAAAGAAATTAAAATCTCATCCTTATGAATTACTTAAAAAGAAGCTTTGGTATACTTGGCCTTGCAATGCTGATTGCCTGCGGGGGCAAAGAAGAAAAAAAAGAAAAAGATGATATCCAGATTGGAGATTATCAGGCCGCTCCGGCTAAACAGGAAGAAAAAACCGCTCCTGCAACCGCCGGTATCGATATGAATGATAAAGGCATCGGGCCGGTAAAAAACGTAGAATTATCTGAAGAGATCAATATGGATCTCGCCCATGAGGGGGAAGAGCTTTTCCAGGCAAATTGTACTGCCTGTCATAAGCCTACTTCCAAATTTATAGGCCCCGCTCCACAGGGTATTCTTGACAGAAGGGCACCTGAATGGGTGATGAACATGATCCTCAACCCTACAGAAATGATCCAGAAAGACCCCATTGCAAAACAGCTGCTAGTAGAGAATAATGGTTCTCCAATGGCCGATCAGAATCTTACTGAAGAGCAGGCCCGGGCAATTCTAGAATATTTCAGAACCTTAAAATAACGAACCAAAAGAATCATTCATTATGAAAAACAAGTCGCATTTTTTGAGCCTGCTATTCATCCTGATATTGTTTGCAGGCTGTAAGGAAAGCAGTGAACCTGCCACGGAAGCCACTTCTTCTTCAGCAGATCAGAAAGTACCGGAAAAACAAGGCCAGGCTTTTATCAAAGACGACGTATCCGAACCAACTGTGCTGGACATTGCGGTAAATTCAAAAGATCACACTACCCTAACAGCCGCCATTCGGGCTGCAGAATTGGAGAATGCGCTTGTAAATGCCGGACCGCTGATGGTTTTCGCTCCAACCGATGAGGCTTTTGCTCAACTTCCTGAGGGAACCGTCGAAAACCTTATGAAACTCGAAAACAAAGATCAGCTGGCCTTCATTCTGAAGCACCATGTGACTCCAGGAAAATACGACAAAGAATTCCTGAAGAATTTCAAAAAACTCGGTCAGGCCAGTGATCTCAATGTTCCGGTAGAGGTAAAGGGAGACGATGTGTATGTGGGCGGCGCGAAGATCATTGCCAGCATTCCCGCCGGAAACGGTATTGTACACGTGGTAGATAAAGTTATTCTGCCTGAAAATTAAATAATCAAAATCAGAAATATATTATGAAGAATTCAATAAAAATCCTGATACTCCTCTTCTCTACGGTGGGTATTTTTAGTTGCAATAAGCAACAGGATAAAAGCAGTGAAAGCCAGGGCGGAGCTCTCGCTTCTAATGCCGCAGAAAGAGTTTATGTGGCTCCTGGAGAGTATGACGAATTTTATGCCTTCGTCTCCGGAGGTTTTAGCGGACAACTTTCAGTCTACGGATTACCTTCCGGAAGACTGCTGAAGGTGATCCCCGTATTTTCTCAGGATCCTGAAAAAGCCTGGGGTTATAACGAAGAAACCAAACCTATGCTCGAAACTTCCCACGGATTTATTCCCTGGGACGACGCGCACCATCCTGACATTTCACAGACTAACGGAAAACTCGATGGCCGCTGGGTGTTCATCAACGGGAACAACACCCCACGTATCGCTAAGATCGATCTTCAAAACTTTGAAACTACAGAGATCATTGAGATCCCCAACAGCGCCGGGAACCACAGCTCTTCCTTCGTGACCGAAAATACAGAATATGTAGTTGCCGGCACCAGGTTTTCTGTTCCAATTCCTCAAAGAGATATGCCTATTAAAGATTATAAAGGAAATTTTAAAGGCTCTTTATCTTTTTTAAGTGTGGAGCCAGAAACAGGCAGAATGGATCTTAAATTTCAGATCATTATGCCTGGATTTGACTATGACCTTTCCCACCCCGGAAGAGGGAAATCACATGGTTGGTTCTTCTTTTCAACATACAATAGTGAAGAAGCCAATTCTCTTTTAGAAGTGAACGCTTCTCAAAATGACAAGGATTTTATCGCAGCTGTAAACTGGAAAAAGATCGAAGAATATGTCAACAATGGCGGCGGAAAGAAAATGCCTGCGAAATATGCTCATAATATCTATAATGATGAAACTCATTCTGCCACCTCAACCATGGAAAATGAAGTTACAGTAGTAGATCCTACCGAAGTTCCCGGAGCTATTTATCTTTTGCCAACCCCAAAATCACCTCACGGATGTGACGTAAATCCAACCGGAGAATATATTGTAGGGAACGGGAAACTTTCAGCTGATCTTACCGTGCACTCGTTCACAAAAATGATAGATGCCATCGACAAGAAAAAATTTGATGGAGATGCCTATGGAATTCCAATTCTGAAATTTGAAGATGTACTTGCCGGAACCGTTAAACAGGCTGGATTAGGTCCCTTACATACCGAATTTGACGATAAGGGAAATGCCTATACTTCTTTCTTTATCTCTTCAGAAGTTGTAAAATGGAAAGTAGAAACCCAGGAGGTGATCGACAGGAAACCCTGCTATTATTCAGTGGGACACGTAATGGTTCCGGGAGGAAACTCTGCGCATCCTTTTGGGAAATACGTCCTGGCAATGAACAAGATCACCAAAGACAGGTATTTACCAACAGGACCTGAAGTGACACAATCTGCACAGTTATATGATATCACTGGAGAAAAGATGCAGCTTCTGCTGGATTTCCCAACCATTGGTGAACCGCATTATGCGGCTGGTATTCCTGCCGATATCATTAGAGAGAATTCCAGAAAGATCTTCAAATTATCTGAAAATAAGCATAAATACGCCACCCTTAAAAACTCTGATGCAAGAGTGGAAAGAGATGGAAACGAAGTTCATATTTACATGACCATGATCAGAAGCCATTTCACTCCAGATAACATTGAAGGAGTTAAGGTTGGAGACAAAGTCTATTTCCACGTCACCAACCATGAACAGGATTATGATGTTCCCCACGGAATTTCGGTGATCGGCGCAAACACTTCAGAATTGCTTATTATGCCCGGACAAACTGAAACCTTTATATGGGAACCAAAAGAAGTTGGAGTATGGCCTTTCTACTGTACCGACTTCTGCTCGGCTCTTCACCAGGAAATGCAGGGTTACGTGAGAGTTTCACCAAAAGATTCTGATGTTCCTTTGAGCTGGTCACTTGGCGAATAAAAAATTTAGTTAGTTGAAGAGAGAATCTCTTTAGAGGGATTCTCTAAAAGACGGGAGCCGAACTTCCCGGCTCCCGTCTTTAAAAATTCAAAACAATAAAGATGAAAAAAGCTGGAATAATTATGATTATTGGCTGCTTGTTGCTACTTGGCCTTTTTAAATTCCCATTGTGGAATATCATGCTTGGAGCTCCCCAATATCCCGACCCTTTAGGAATGAATATTTTCATTGATGGCATCCAGGGCGTGAAAGAATTCGACCTCCAGAATATAGATGGCATCAATCATTATATAGGAATGAAAAAAATTCCACAACCACATCAAATGTGGGAGTTCACTGCATTCCCAATCGTTATAGCCTCAATGACAGGTTTAGGAGTAATAATAGGTTTGTTAGGATACTTTAAAAAAATCAACGCATACTGGTTTCTTGGCTGGCTGGGTGTAATGGCAATTCTGGGCATTCTTGGAATGCAGGACTTCAACAACTGGCTTACCGAATATGGAACTGATCTTAATCCACATGCAATCATGAAAATGACCTATCCTGATGGTACACCCATGACTTATAAACCGCCATTATTCGGTCATCAAAAAATGCTTAATTTTGACGTGGATTCTTATCCCGCAACTGGAGCTTACCTCATGTTTTTTGGAATGTTGCTCACCCTGCTGGCTTTTTTCCTCGGAATAAAAAAGGCACCGGAAAAACATATATTATGAAAATCATAACCTTAATGCTGTTTTTTTTGATGATCATGGGATGTGAGGTAGCGCCTCAAAAGATCAATTATGGGCATGAAGGCTGCTCCTATTGCAAAATGACCATTGTAGATAAAAAATATGCTTCCCAAATGGTAGCAGGCACAGGAAAAGCCTATAATTTCGATGCCATTGAATGTATGATCAATTTCCGCAGGGAAAACCCCGATAAAAATTTTAAACTTTATCTGGTTTCTAATTATGAAAACCCCGGAGAACTTATCGACGCTTCGAAGGCAAGTTTCCTTAT
This sequence comes from uncultured Flavobacteriaceae bacterium, assembly GCA_963741865.1. Lineage (GTDB taxonomy): Bacteria > Bacteroidota > Bacteroidia > Flavobacteriales > Flavobacteriaceae > Christiangramia. Next base: position 139,078 of record CAVUJP010000015.1, on the reverse strand, counting down.
CAGTAAAGAAATATTGAGCCCGATGGGCGCCAATCTTGCCGCATTTAATTCTGAAAAAAAAGCCAGAAAGATCCAGGATCTCTTTGGAGGCGATATTTATTCGTGGGAAAACCTAAATGTCGAACTGGCAGATTCAATTTCGAAAGCTAATTCTGTTTCCTCACGGCATTAATCTTTACACATATTTTTTTACACTAGAATCATGAAAAAAACCTTTTTCTTACTCCTCTTTATTTTTGCCCAGGTGACTCAAGCTCAGAATTATAATGCTTGCGCCTACTGCCAAATGGCACTACATCAAGAAGAGTTTGTTTCTGAAATTTCTACTTCTGAAGGAGAAACAATTCGTTTTGGCTCTATTGAATGCCTCCTGAATTATCTCGTTGAAAAGAATTCCTCAGAAAATAAAAACATCAGAGTTTCAGATTATCTGCATCCCCAAAATAAAATTTCCGCGGAAGAGGCTACCTATCTGAAAAGCGACAAAATTCACAGTCCGATGGGCGCGAATCTTGCAGCTTTTCATTCCGAAGCAGAAGCAAAAGATTTCAGCAGCGGAAAAAATGATAAAATTTATACCTGGCAGGAAATTTATGATCTTTATCAATCAAAAAATTCCGGTTCGGGAGCAGTGCATTACCATGACCATTTTCGCCCCGACGCTTTTGCCCCTAACGGCGTGATGGGTGATCACCTTCACCCAAAAGGAGAATGGATGTTCTCTTTGCGTTATATGGAAATGCAAATGGGGGGTTTGAAAAAAGGAACTGGCGCGATAACCACTACTGAAGCTTTTCAAAATTATATGATCGTTCCCCAGAGCATGCAAATGCAAATGCTGATGCTTGGAGTAATGTACGCTCCGTCTGCACGGCTTACTCTCGCTCTTATGCAAAGTTATATTTACAACAGTATGGACATGGATTTCAACGCCATGATATTGGCCAATGCCACGCAGATGCAAAATAATTTTAGTACCAGGGCCAGGGGTATTGGCGATCTAGAATTAAGCGCCTTATATGGGCTTTACTCGAAAAATGAAAAATACCTGCATCTCAATCTCGGCCTGGCCCTGCCTATAGGAAATATCCAAAAAAGAGATGATACGCCCATGGGCAATGGGACAAAACTGCCATATGCCATGCAACCGGGAACCGGCACCGTGAATACAACCGCCGGATTCACTTATAAAGAAATGTACACCAACACCTCCTGGGGAACACAATTCTTGGCTACATTTCCATTAGGAGAGAACTCTGAAGGTTACCGCTGGGGAGATCTTTACCAGTTAAACCTTTGGGGAGCCTATCGCGCTTCTGATAATTTCAGCTTTTCCGGGCGTTTGTTAGGGCTTGTTCAAAATGACATTCATGGTCGTGACAGCGAATTAAATGCTATGATGGCTCCTACTGCAAATCCTTCTAATTATGGGGGAGAAAAGATAAAAGCCTTTGGAGGGATGAATATTTCTTTCCCGGCCACTTCTTCCATGCGGAACTGGCGTTTGGCGGCCGAAGTGGGAGCTCCTGTTTATGAGAACTATAATGGAATTCAAATGGATGAAAACCTTAGCTTTTCTGCAGGTGTAAAATATCTGATTCTCTAAAATAATGGGATTATTTTCTAAATATAGCTTTCTAATACTCTCTCTCCTGCTCAGCTTTTCGGGCTGGAGTACCCAAATTGAGGTTTGCAAAAACTGCAAATATCAAAACATTGGAAATGCCGTGGAAAATGCCCAACCCAATGATACTATTCTTGTAAGATCAGGAAATTATAAAGAATATAATATTCGAATTACCAAACCTCTTAGTCTCATCGGAATTGATAATCCTGTTATCGATGGGGAAGATAAAGGAGAAATCATCACCATTCAGGCTGATGGTGTTACTGTAAAGGGCCTGACAATAGTGAACGTAGGCACCAGCTACACTGCTGATTTCGCAGCCATACGAGTGGTGAAAAGTAAAAATTTCCTCATCGAAAACCTTCATTTAGAAAGGCTCTTCTTTGGAATCTATCTTGAAAAAGCCAGCAACGGCAGGGTGATCAATAACAGTATTTATGGTGATGCGAAAGAAGAATTCAACTCGGGCAATGGCATCCATCTTTGGTATTGCCATGATGTACAGGTGATCGGTAATACAGCCACGAAAGTTCGTGATGGAATTTATCTTGAATTTTCTGATAATATCCTTATAAAAAACAATGAAAGTAAAGATAACCTGAGGTACGGATTGCATTTCATGTTTTCAAACTATGACACCTATGAGAACAATCTTTTTCAGAATAATGGCGCGGGAGTGGCGGTGATGTTTTCTAAGTTTATTACCATGAAAGGAAACCGATTCCGTCAAAACTGGGGCACCGCTTCTTTCGGACTCCTTCTGAAAGAGATCTATGATTCAGAGATCAGCTATAACACCTTTGAAGAAAACACCATCGGGATCAATATTGAAGGTTCCAACCGCATTGAGTACCAGCACAACGATTTCAGAAATAACGGCTGGGCTGTAAAAGTCCGGGGCGCCTGCTATACGAATATTTTCAGAAATAATAATTTTCTGAACAATTCCTTTGAGATTTCCTACAACAGCAATCTCAATGATAATGAATTTGACCATAATTACTGGAGCGAGTACACCGGCTATGATCTTGACCACAACGGCATTGGTGATGTGCCTTACCGGCCCGTTAAACTGTTCTCGTATATCGTGAACCGTACGCCGGAAACCATCATTTTATTGCGGAGTCTTTTCATTGATATCATTGATTTTTCTGAAAAGGTTTCCCCCGTATTCACACCCGATAACCTGAAAGATGAACATCCACTTCTTAAACCCGTGAACCATGATACTGATAAAAGATCTTAAGAAGAAATTTGGCAAAAACGAGGTGCTTAAAGGCATCGACCTTGAAATAGGGGAAGGTAAGATCATTGCGGTGCTCGGGCCAAACGGTTCGGGAAAGACCACGCTGATCAAAAGTATCCTGGGGATGGTGATTCCCGATGGCGGCAGCATAGAAATGAATGGGAAAAGCGTCAGACGCCACTGGAGTTACCGCAACAATATCGATTACCTGCCACAAATGGCCAATTTTCCCGGAAATTTAAAAGTGTCAGAATTAATAGGAATGATCAAAGACCTGCGCTCGAAACCTGCCGAAACCGAAAAACTCATCCAAAAATTTCATTTAGAGGCTTTTTTAGATAAGAAACTCGGAAACCTTTCCGGCGGCACCAAACAGAAAGTGAATCTGTTGCTGACCTTCATGTTCGACAGTCCGCTGATCATTCTCGATGAGCCCACGAGCGGGCTTGATCCCATTGCTCATCTTATCCTGAAAGATCTCATCCAGGAGGAGCGCAAAAAAGGAAAAACAATTCTTATCACTTCTCATATCATGAGTTTTGTGGAAGAGATCGCCGAAGAGATCGTGTTCCTGTTGGAAGGTAAAATTTATTTCCAGGGAGATATAAAAAGTCTCAATGAAAAGACCGAAGAACAGGATTTTGAACACGCCATTGCTAAAATTTTAACCTCGGGTTATGCTTAAGATATTAAAATACAGTTTTTACGACCTGGTAAGAAGCCGCTGGAGCTATGTGTACTTTCTATTTTATCTGCTGCTGGGATTCGTCCTGCTTTTTCTGAATAACGATCTTTCAAAAGCAGTGATCACGCTCATGAACGTGATCATCATTCTGGTGCCGCTCATCGGAACAATTTTCGGGGTAATGTATTATTATAACTCCAAGGAATTCACTGAACTGCTGTTGGCACAACCAATTAGGAGAAGTTCCATCTTCCTGGGACAATATTTTGGGGTGGCACTTTCCCTGGCGATGAGCCTGATCATTGGTCTTGGAATTCCATTTATTTTCTATGGAGTGCTGAACAGCAATGCCATCGGGAATTTTTTACTATTGCTGGTAACCGGCGCTTTCCTTTCCCTGATTTTTACTGCGCTGGCCTTTGTTATTGCCCTGAAGAATGACAATAAGATCAAGGGTTTTGGCTATGCGATTTTGTTGTGGCTGTTCCTGGCGGTGATCTATGACGGAATTTTCCTGATGAGCCTGATCATTTTTGAAGATTATCCGCTGGACCGCTTTTCTTTATTCGCCACCATGCTGAATCCCATTGATCTTTCGAGAATTCTGGTGATCCTGAAAATGGATATTTCTGCACTGCTTGGTTATACCGGTGCCGTTTTTCAGAATTTCTTCGGAACCAACCTGGGAATGATCCTTTCCTTCTGCATGCTTCTGCTTTGGGTAGTATTTCCGGTGTTTTTCATCAAAAGAATTTCTGCCCGGAAAGATTTTTAGCAGAAAAAATACGGATTTCATGACGATGGTCATAGCCGTTTTTCTTTCAGTAGGCTAATTTTATTTCCCAACATAAAATCTGCGATCATGAAGAATATTATAAAAAATGCTATTGCAAACTCCTTTAGCTACTCAGGATTCCAGGATCTGGTGCAAAAACTCACCGACGAAGGTTCAAGCACGGGTATTCCCAACGAAGAGAAAATTACGTTTACCAAAATAAACCTGCAGCGTATGAGCAGGCTCGACCGTAAGCTAAATCTTCAACCTGAAGAAGCCCAAATTTTTAAAAATATCAACACTCTACAAACCTGGCTGGTCATTCTTGAATCCTGGTGCGGTGATGGAGCCCAGACCATCCCGGTTTTGAACAAGATCGCCGAAGTTTCCGGAAAGATAGATCTCAGAATAGTGATCAGGGATGAAAATGAAGCTTTGATGGACCAGTTTCTTACCAACGGCAGCCGCTCTATCCCCAAGCTTATTATTCTTGATGAAGACCTGCAAATTCTTGAAACCTGGGGCCCAAGGTCGGCCGCTGCAACCAAACTCGTGGAAGCTTACAAAGCAGAACACGGCCGTATTGACAGTACTTTTAAAACAGAATTACAGGTCTGGTACAATAAAGATAAAGGCAGGCATATGATCGATGAACTGATGCAAATTGAGGAACAGTTGGAAAATAATCCTTCTCCCCTGCTTACTTAAGCTTTTTTAGAAGAGGAATCTGCCTGAGAAGAATTTTTCCTATTACAAGCACGAGTAATCCGCTTACCAGGATGATGTATACCGAAATTTCGGAAATTACCGGAAGCCCGGCCTTATACCCTATTCCGCGGTAGGCGATAAAAAATTCGGTCAACATAAACCCCGAAATATAGATGATAAAACTGCTTTTGCTGAATTTCAGAAGACGGTAGTGATCCAGTATGGCGAGAAGGCTTAGACTGATTATCCCTAAAAAGATCCAGTGTAAGTAAGCGATCACCAGGTCTGTATTCAGGGTGACAATTTCTGCTACTGCGGGGATCGCTCCGGCAAGCTGGGCAACAAGTTTTATGGTGAAGAAGACACCGGTGAGTTTTAATATAAAAAGCAGCTTAGCCGGAAAGAATGCGGAAACCTTTTCCATCATCATGTGCCTGAAAAGCAAATAATAAGCCGCCAGTTGCAGAAAACCTCCTGTCGCAGCGAGGATGTAGAAAATTGGCGCAGGTTTCATCCATAAAATAGAAAGGAAAAAACTCAGCACTACTCCTCCATTCAACAGGTAATAAAAGGTTTTGAAAAGTTTTTCTTTCATGTGAAATCCTCTTTCCTCCAACAGAAAAAGAAAAATTCCCGTCAGGGCCACCAGAAACCAGCCGTTATACTGGAAATGCAGGTAAAAATAGATCGCATTGCGGTACCAGGAAGAAGTATTTCCCAGGGCCGTCATAATATAGCCAAGGCTCCATGGCCCCACACTCGAAATGATCAAAAACCATAAGGAAGCTCTGATGATTTTATAAGAATTCCGGTTTTTTTGGCGAACAGGAACCTTTTTTAAAAAGAACCAGGCAAAAAAATAGGTAGCTATTAAAAAAAGCGTGGAAAAAATAATGGAAAAAAGAGCATAACCTGTAAATGGAAAGGTAAAAAGCATGCCGATAATGCAGATCTGGGCGAACCAGAAAATCTTCCGGTACAAAGAAGAATTCAGCTCATTTCGGCAATAAAGATACACCAGCAGCGTACTGAAGGCGGTATAAACCCAGCCCAGCAAAGCGATATGCGAGTGCGTATGCACCAGGAATTTATAATTGGCGGGAATATCTGCAACTGCAAAAAGCCTCAATGATAATCCCAGGCAGGCGATCATGAAAAAATAAACAAGAGCTATAAATATATGCTTGCGGGCTATTTTCATATAATAGAGGACAAATTTATCCTTTTTTTATTTAAAGTTTGTATTTTTAGAAAAAAATGCATGTTTTCAAAAGCCTGTGAATACGGAATAAAAGCGACTCTTTTTATTGCTAAAGAATCTAATAACGGCAACCGCGCTTCTCTTAAAGAAATTGCAGAGGCTATAGATTCTCCCGAATCATTTACCGCAAAGATCCTTCAGAAACTGGTAAAAACAGATATCATTCTATCAAAAAAAGGTCCGAAAGGTGGTTTCTATTCCGATCCCGAACATAACAGTAAAAATCTTTCTGAAATTGTCTCGGCCATAGACGGGGATAATATTTATAAGGGTTGTGCGCTCGGACTGGAAAAATGTTCTGAAGATCATCCCTGTCCCCTGCACAGTAAATTCTCTGGGGTCAGGAACGAACTTAAAATAATGTTGGAAAATACCACTGTGCAGCAACTGGCAGAGAAAGTGGATCTGGGCCAAAGCTTTTTAAAAATGACTTAACGCGGTTTGCCCGTAACTTAAAAAATTTCGGTTTTGGCCCCGTGGTCAAAATTAAGCAGATGAAATACCTCTATGGTTCTATCTCGTGGTTAGCCTGTTTTAAGAAATTTTTTAATCTTCTTTCCAGCCTGAGGGCTTCAGGGTGAAGAATATTATTTTCAAGATGTATGTGCTGGTGCAGATCCTGTTCGAATTCCTCCAGCTTATCATATAATGCTCTAAAGGTGTTGCAGGCACTTTCGGGCGGCGTATAGTTATTTGTTAAACGCGCTATTTCTTTAAGGATATTTCCTGCTTCTTCATGCTCATCTTCCATAATCACTATGGGATTGGCTACGGTAGTAAAGTGCGGAAAATGCATCTCTTTCCCTTCTTTTTCAGCCTTAAGCATTTTTTTAATAAAAGGAAAAAGAACAAGCTCTTCCTTTTTCATATGTGCTGAAAGTTCTCCGGCTACCTTTTTAAAGAGTTGATGAACTTTTATCAATTCGCTGTAATGAGGCCCATGAACCTTAGCAACTTTATCGGAATACTGAAGCAGCAGCGGGATATTTGCCATCACATATTTATGATGCACCTCCACGATATAATCTATAAGGGTGTTGAGCGGAAATTTTTTAAAATCAACCGAAATATCGTTGTCGGTATCGATCTTCCTGAGATCTTCTTCTATAATAGAATAATCGATCCCTTTTTTCTCGCAGGCCCTGGCAAGGCTTATGCCTCCACCGCAGCAAAAATCTATGCCGTATTTCTTGAAGACATGAGAAGCCTTTATATTGTCGGTTACAACTTCTGCGACTGTTCTGTCTGGTGTAAGTTCCATAATATTTATATTTAAAATTTAAATTGTCATTGAGAATAACTGTGTTTCCGGCTTATGCCGCTGCAGCCTCAGGTCGAAAGCCATACACACATTGCGAACAAAGGGTCTTCCTTTTTCGGTAATCCTGATGCCTTTTTCCTGAAGTTCCACCAGCCCGTCCACTGTCATTTCAAAGAGTCTTGTTTTAATATTTTCTATTTCGGGGGTGTAATCTGAAAGGTTTTCCCAGCTTGTTTCCAGTTTACACATGAGGTTTAGAATATGTCGCCTTATAATGAGGTCTTCTTCGCTCAAAATATGGCCGCGGTAAACAGGAAGAATTCCGTTACAAACCAGAGCTTCGTATTCTTCCACTCCCTTCGCATTCTGGCCGAAGGCATACCAGCAGTCACTGATGGCCGAAACGCCGAGGCCGATCATCACCCTGGTGCTGGAAGAGGTATAACCCATAAAATTCCTGTGAATCTCCTTATTTACAAGAGCTTTATACAGGCTGTCGGTTTTCAGGGCGAAATGGTCCATACCTATTTCCACATACCCGGTTTCCAGTAGCATTTTCTTTCCTATTTCATACTGAAGCCGCTTTTCGTTGGCCGAGGGAAGGTCTTCATCCCTAAAACCACGCTGACCATTGCCTTTGATCCATGGAACATGGGCATAGCTGTAAAAAGCGATACGATCGGGCATTAATTCGCGGGTTCGCATGATCGAGTGAACAATATCTTCGGCAGTCTGAAAAGGCAACCCAAAAATAAGGTCGTGCCCGATCGAAGTAAAGCCGGCTGCGCGGGCGCCCTGGGTTACTTTTTTTACGTTTTCGAAAGGCTGAATTCGATGTATCGCCTTTTGAACTGCGGGATTGTAATCCTGAACACCAAAACTCACCCGTGTAAAGCCAAGTTTAGCGAGTGTCTGTAAATGTGCTTCGGTAGTATTATTGGGGTGGCCTTCAAAACTGAATTCGGCTTCGGGATGTCTTTTCCCAAATTTAAAAATGCCATTGATGAGCGCTTTAAGACTCTTCACAGAAAAGAAAGTGGGAGTACCACCGCCCAAATGCAGTTCCTTTACGATTGGCTTTTCGCCGAGCATCTCGCAGTAGAGTTCCCATTCCGCAATCACCGTTTGGATATAAGGCTCTTCCACCTTATGATTTTTTGTGATGCGTTTGTTACAGCCACAAAAGGTGCACAGGCTCTCACAAAATGGCAGGTGAATATATACACTAATGCCTTCTGTGGAATTGCTTTCGGCAAAACTCTTCTTCAAATTTTCTTTCCATGCTTTCAGGATGAAATTCTGATCTTCCCAGTAAGGCACGGTAGGATAACTCGTATACCGAGGTCCCGCTACATTATATTTTTCGATTAAGTTCAAATACACTTTCTCCTCATTTACCTGTTGTCAAAAGTAAAGGGAGGGCTGCGCATGAAAAATGACAATTATCAGCTTTCGGCCAATTGAAAGATTTTCAGAATTTTATCTTTTTTATTTCTATGGAAGTATCCCCGCGAATGTCCAGGGTAATATGAAGATGATCTTCTGAAGCCTGGATGCTATCGATCTCAATGCTTTGCAGCGATCCGCTAAGATGAACCCCTTCCACCGCCTCAACCTGATTGCTAAGTCTTTCATTGAATTTTTCAAGATGTGTGGAAATTTTCGGGAGGAAATCAAAATTCATCCTTTTTTTGAGCTTTTTGTACAGCCAGGTATTGAAGATCCCGTGGAGAAGTTTATCGGCGAGCTTGCTTCTGCTTTTCGCCTCCAGCTTATAACTGCTAATAGAGATTTGCTGTAGTTCACTGTTGAACTCCAGTGTTGCGTGAAAAATGAGATTTATATGTTTGTTTCTCCAGAAAGAAGTAAGGGTTTGCACCTCCAGTTCCAGGGCAATATCGTACTTCTCCAGTTTGCTTTGATACAGCGAAATTTCCAGGATCTGCGCGAAATTGCGCTTTTCACCATTGCGTTTTTCTTTTGTTATGATCTCCCCTACCATCTTTTCCCGCAGGTAATTTTCCAGAACAGGATAAGCGATTTTTACCGGAAGTATAATCTGAATATTGTTTTCCATAAACAGTTACTGCTTTTGAAGAAGATACAGTTTTCCGGAAGGAAGCCCGGGTAAAATCCTGCAAATTTCTTCCGCAGAAAATAAAAATAGTAAAATTCACGAAATCTTTACACTTACTGCTTTAACTCCAATTTCATACTCGCCTATAATCTTTTGTTAATCATTTGAGTAAGGCCTGTTTAATTTATAATTTGAAGAGGAAACCGAATGTATAATCCTTTAAATAATGAATTATGAGTATTGTAAAAGTGATCGAAGTTCTGGCAACTTCAGATAAAAGTTTTGAAGAAGCCACAAAAAATGCTCTCAAAGAAGCCTCCAAATCGGTTAAAAACATCCAATCGGTTTACGTGAAAGACATGAATGCGAAAGTTGAGAACAACAGCATAATTTCTTATGGCGTAACCGCAAAAATTTCGTTTAAAGTTGAATAATATCAATAAGAGGAAAGGTTGAATCTTTTCCTCTTTTTATTTCCTTTCCTCTAATTCTTCGTTTCTAATACTTTTCTATGGCCGGCAAACAAAAATCTTCCAGTTTTGAGACTGAAAACAGGGAATGGCTGGATTCCTTTCAATGGGTGTTAAAAAATGAATCTCCTGAAAGAGCCCGCGAAATACTTGCACTTCTTGAAGATGAAGCCAGCAGGGAAGGCGTGCTGCCTCACAATCCGCTAAACACCCCATATATCAATACCATCCCCGAGAAAGAAGAAGAAGCTTATCCCGGCGATCTGGAGCTGGAGGAAAAGATCCTTTCCATGATCCGCTGGAATGCCATGGCCATGGTCGCGAAGGCCAATCTAAAAAATACGGGCATCGGCGGCCATATTTCCACCTATGCTTCCATCGCCAATCTTTGGGAAGTGGGTTTCAATCATTTTTTCAGAAATAATGACAAAGGCCCGGGTGATACCGTATATTTTCAGGGCCATGCCTCCCCCGGCGTCTATGCCCGTTCTTTTGTGGAAGGCAGATTTGATGAGGAATATCTTGAAAATTTTAGAAGGGATGTGTATGCTAAAAAGTCGCTGACCTCTTACCCACACCCGCGATTAATGCCGGAATACTGGAGTCACCCTACAGTCTCCATGGGACTTGCGCCAATCCAGGCGATCTACCAGGCACGATTCAATAAGTACCTTCATCACCGCGGACTCATTGAAGAAAATGACCAGAAAGTATGGGCATTCCTCGGCGATGGGGAGATGGATGAACCGGAAGCACGTGGCGCAATTAGTATAGCCGCGCGTGATAAACTTGATAATCTCATTTTCGTCGTGGATTGCAATTTGCAGCGTCTCGATGGCCCCGTTCGCGGAAATGAGAAAATAATCCAGGAACTGGAACGGCTTTTTATGGGAGCCGGCTGGAATGTGATAAAAGTTCTTTGGGGCAGTGACTGGGAACATATTTTCGAAAAAGACAAAAGCGATAAGCTCATCCAAAAACTGAATGAGTTGCCCGACGGAATGCTTCAGAAATTCGCTTTTGAGAAAGGAAGCTATATGCGAGAGCATCTTTTCGGGGAAGATGAGGATTTACAGGAACTGGTAAAAAATCTTTCCGATGAAGAACTGAAAAAACTGAAACGCGGAGGCCATGACCCCGTGAAGATCTACAATGCCTATAAAAAAGCGGTGGAAACCGAGGATATGCCTACTATCATCCTTGCCCAGACCATCAAGGGTTACGGACAGGGAAAATCGGGAGAGGCCAGCAATGTGGCACACCAGACCAAGAAAATGAAAAAGGAAGGCCTGAAGCATTTCCGCGATTATTTTAATGTGCCGGTAAGCGATGATGACCTGGAGAAAATTCCATTTATCAGGCCCGACAAGGACAGTGAAGAATTCAAATATCTGCAAAAAAGGCGCGAAGAGCTGGGAGGTTTTATGCCCAGCAGAAAAGATAAAAGCGATAAATTGAAGGCTCCAGATAATGCTATTTTCGATAAATTCCTGAAAGGTTCGGGCGAAGATGACGCGGCAACCACCAGCGTGCTGGTACAGATCCTGGGGAAACTTCTGAAAGACAAGAATATCGGAAAACTGGTAACACCAATTATACCCGATGAATCACGAACTTTTGGGATGGAATCTCTTTTTCAGCAGGTCGGGATCTATGCAGAAGGCGGACAAAAATACGAACCCGTAGATCAGGACAGCCTGCTTTACTATAAAGAAACCGCAAAAGGAGCGATACTCGAGGAAGGGATCACAGAAGCCGGCTGCACCAGCGAATTTATCGCCGCGGGCACGGCCTACCTCAACCAGGGACTGAACATGATCCCCTTCTATTTTTTCTATTCCATGTTCGGTTTTCAGCGAACTGCCGATCTGATCTGGGCTGCGGCCGATGCCGGTGCAAAAGGATTTCTTATCGGCGGAATTTCAGGCCGCACAAGTTTACCGGGTGAAGGTCTGCAGCATCAGGATGGGCAGAGCCATTTATATGCTATGGCCTTCCCGAACCTCGCTGCTTATGATCCCGCGTTTGCCTATGAGATCGCCGTGATCGTGAAAGATGGTATTCGAAGAATGTATATCGAAAAGGAAAATCTCTTTTATTACCTCACCGTGGGCAATGCCACTTATCCCATGCCCAAAATGCCCGAAAATGCTGAAAAAGGAGTTTTAAAAGGTATGTACCGCTACCTGAAATCTGATAAAAAAGGGAAAATGAAAGCTCATCTTTTTGGCAGCGGGGCGATCATGAAAGAAGTAATTGAGGCCCAGGAAATCCTTGAAAAAGATTATAACATAAGCGCCGATATCTGGAGCGTAACCAGTTATAAGGCTTTATATGATGACGCCATCGATACCGAAAGGGAAAACCGTTTAAAAGCGCAGCTCAATAAAGAAAACAATTATATACAGGAATGTCTGCAAAATGAGAAAGGCGTATTTGTCACGGCTTCAGACTATGTGAAGGCAGTGCCCGCTTCGGTAGCCAAATGGTTTCCGAAGGAATTATGCATTCTGGGAACCGATGGTTTCGGGAGAAGCGATACCCGGGAAGAATTGAGGGAATTCTTTGAAGTAAACGCCAACCACATCGTGTATGCGGTATTGTATGAATTCTGCCTGGAAGACAAATTCGATTCCAAAGATTTGAAAAAAGCGGCGAAAAAATTGAAGATAGAACCCAAAAAACCAAATCCCAGAACTTCCTGAATTCGAAATTTAAAAGCATAAAAAATGGCAAAAGAAATCAAAATTCCGCAGATAGCTGAAGGCGTTGAATCGGCTACCGTTACTGAAATACTGGTAAACGAAGGTGACAGCGTAGAGAAAGATCAGTCCATCATCACGGTAGAATCTGATAAGGCTTCCGTGGAAATTCCCTGTCCCGAAGCGGGAACGGTTAAATCTATCTCGGTTAGCGAAGGCGATGAAGTGAAGGTGGGCGATGTGATCTTAGAACTGGAAGCAGGAGATTCTGAAGAAAAAGAGAAAAAAAGTAAAAAAGATAAAAAGGAAAAGAGCGAAGAGGGAAAAGAGGAAAAGAAGGATTCTGCTAAGGCTGATTCTGAAGATGAAGAAAAAACTTCAGAGGAAAGCACCGATTCTGAAGATCAAACTGAAGAAAAAGAGAAAAGTTCAGATAATGATTCTGATAATGAGAATTCCGAAGAGGAAGAAGATTCAGAATCTGAAGACAAAGAGTCAAAAGGAAAAAAAGGAAAAGAGAAAAGTGCAGCTGATGTTCCCGCTTCTCCGGGTGTGCGACGATTTGCGCGTGAACTGGGCGTGGATATTTCAAAAGTTGACGGTACCGGTGACAATGGCAGGATAAGCAAGGAAGATGTGAAAAATTTTAGCAAAGAAACTTCCGGAAAGACTGCCTCAAAAACTGAACTTTCGCTGCCTGATTTCAGCAAATGGGGCGCCACTGAACGGCAGCCACTTTCGGGAATTCGCAGTGCGACCGCCAAAAATACCGCAGCCGCTTGGAGCAATATTCCGCATGTGTTTCAGTTTGACGAAGCCGATATTTCAGGGATCGAAGAACATATGGAAAAGCTCAGCGATAAAGCCGAAAAAGCCGGGGTGAAAATCACAATTACGGCCATTCTGGTAAAAATTACCGCTACGGCTTTGCGACAGTTTCCAAAATTCAATGCCAGTCTCGATATGGAGAATGAAGAGATGATCCTGAAAAAATATATTAATATTGGCCTCGCCGTAGATACCGAAAAAGGCCTGCTGGTGCCGGTGATCAAAAATGTCGATCAGAAAACAATTATCGAGATCGCTGCTGAAATAGGAAGTCTCGCCGACAAGGCCAGAACAGGGAAACTGGAGCCGGAGGAGATGAAAGGCGGAAATTTCACGATTTCAAATCTCGGCGGCATAGGCGGCACAAATTTCACTCCTATCATTCCACACCCGCAGGTTGCAATTCTGGGTGTTTCCAGAGCGCAGAAAAAACCTGTATACATAAATGAAAATCTCGAGCCCCGGGATATGCTGCCACTGAGCCTTTCCTACGATCACAGGCTGATAGACGGAGCCGAAGGAGCCGAATTTATCACCTGGATCTCGAATGCGCTGGAAGATCCATACCAGGCCCTGCTGGGAGCTTAAGCCTCACCCGCACGACCTCTCCAGAGGAGAGGTAATTAAAATTAGAAATACGTATTTTGTTATGGCTAAAAAAGAGAAAAAAGAACTGATCATCATCGGGGCCGGACCCGGGGGATACGCCGCGGCCTTCAGAGCAGCCGATCTGGGAATAAAAGTCACGCTTATCGATCCCGAAGTCAATCCCGGCGGCGTTTGCCTTTATCGCGGATGCATACCTTCCAAAGCCTTGCTTCATCTTGCGCAGGTGAAACAGGAGGCTCAAAAAGCCGGGGAATGGGGGCTCAAATTTGATAATCCGGAGATCGATCTTAAGAAGATAAGAAAATGGAAAGAAAGTGTGGTGAAAAAGCTCACCCAGGGACTCGGCCAGCTTTCCAAAAGCAAAAAAGTTGAATATATAAAAGGCACCGCAGCCTTTAAATCTGAAAATATCCTGAAAGTCAAAACTGAAGGAGATGAGACAAGAGAAATGAGCTTCGAAAATCTCATTCTTGCCACGGGTTCAGAAAACATTTCTCTGCCTGATGTGGAAATCGACCATACATACATTTTAGACTCCACCGATGCTTTGGAATTAAAGGAAATCCCCGAAAGTCTGCTGGTGATCGGTGGCGGTTATATAGGTTTGGAAATGGGAAGTGTTTATGCTGCTTTAGGTTCAAAAGTTTCGGTAGTCGAAATGACTGAAGGTTTTCTTCCGGGAGCCGATCGGGACCTGGTAAAGATCTTCGAAAAGGAACAGCCTTTTGAGGAATTATATTTCAATACAAAAGTGGAAGAAGTTTCTGTAAAGAATAAAAAGGTAAAGGTCAAACTCACCGGAAAAGATGATAAAACAAAGGAAAAGGAATTTGATAAAATCCTTATTGCCGTTGGCCGAAAACCACTTACTGAAAGCCTGAAACTTAAAAATTGCGGACTCGATACTAATGAAAATGGCTTTATTGAAGTCGATGCTAAACGAAGAACAAAAGTGGAGAATATTTTCGCCATTGGCGACCTCACCGGTGAGCCTCTACTGGCACATAAAGCCACTCATGAAGGCAGAATAGCTGCCGAAGCTATCGCTAAAGATGACGGCGCGGCTTACGATCCGCGGTCTATTCCCGCCATCGTCTTTACCAATCCGCAGATCGCCTGGTGCGGACTCAACGAAGTACAGGCAGGAGAGAAGGATATGGAAGTGAAAATATTGAAGTTTCCCTGGAGCGCTTCGGGTCGTGCAGTCGCCGTGGGAAATCCTAACGGTATCACTAAACTCATCGCTGAAAAGGAAACCGGAAGGATACTAGGTGGCGGGGTGGCCGGTTATAACGCCGGAAACCTTATCATGGAGATTTCCCTGGCCATTGAAATGGCTGCTACCGCAGAAGATATTGCGCTAAGCATACATCCTCACCCCACACTTTCGGAAACCATTATGGAGGCTGCTGAAATATTTTCGGCCAGCCCCACTCATATTTCAAAATAATTTCGTTAAAAAGAGGTTAATTAACATGATTTTCTGGTTTATTATCGTTTCGCAGTATATTTTGAAAATCGAATTTTTTTGACCCTTTTTTGCCCTAACATAATGGTAGAAAAACAAAAGACCACATCCCTACCTCTGTGGTCTTTTTTTATGCGCTTTTTTATTTTTCATCTTCTCTCCCCCGGGGATTTTCACCCTTTTAATTTTACAAGCCCAAGAGTGAACGATTTTATAGAAAAGTGGCAACTTAATAAAGCTTTTTTTAATATAAATTCTTACCTGGGAGTTGAAAAAATCAGCTTTAAATAAAGAATAGATATCTCATCTAAAGTTGTAGATTTACTAGAACAATACCATTGCCAAATATAAAATATTATGAAGAAATTATTTTATATATTACGCTATATCAGCCTAATAGCTATTATTTGTTCTATTATAGGTTCTTTGTTGCTTTTCTTCATGGGTGCCTGGAAAACTTTAAATGCCATTCAAATTATATTTTTTGATTATATCCCAGTAGGAAATGAACATTTAGATTCTAAAGAAAATGCTACCATTTATATAATGAAAGCATTAGATACATTTTTAATTGCATTGGCACTTTTCATTTTTGCTTATGGAATTTTTAAACTATTTATTTCCAACAAAAATGACATTGGAGACGATGGTGTTTTAAAATGGATTAGTGTCCCCAATATCGGGCATTTAAAAAGCATACTTTCAGAAGTTATTATTATTATTCTTTTTGTGATATTTCTTGAAGTTATTGTTGAAAATATCCATGATTTGAAATGGGAATTTTTGATCATTCCAATCTCGGTTCTCCTACTGGCAATTGGATTAAAGTTTTTAAGGCTAGATAGGCATTAACTTTAAAAATCTGCAGAGCTTCTTTCTCTTGTGATAAAAAACGAACAACAGACCTTTAAAAGGAATGAAAAAAATATTGGACGGGAATAAAGTTAGAATCATCGCAAAAGTTTCGATTCTTATAATTTACTTGGCATTAATAAGATCCTTAATAGAACCTTTTAGGTTAAACTATATAGATGAAAAAACAGATTTTCAGGCTTTAACGCCATTTTTATTGGGAGCATTAATTTCTGGATTGTTTACACTAATTATGGTAATTGCTTTTTATTACCGGAAACCGAAATTAGTAATAGCTTTATCAATTATATGTGTAATTTTAATGATCTTAATAAAGATTAAAACTAGTTAAGAAAAAAATGCCTATAACATCGATTAAGGTAAAGATCGGGTTTTGCAGAAAAGGAATAACTAAGCTTCCAAAGAATTTAAAGGCTAAGCCGGCAAATCTATGAGCCAATTTCCGCAACTTACGATAAAGTACCCGCTGGCATCAGTATTTATTAAAAAGTCATATTTAAAAACCATTTGAATGAACAACCTGACAAAAACTAAAACTTTATTATTTATCTCAGCAGGGATATTTATTATCGCCATTGCTCAGTTCGCCAATCATTTTCTAAACATTAGTGAAAATTATGATTTCGCAATAGGTCTTATGGAAGGATTAGGATTGGGTGTAATGTTAATCGCATTAATAAAAGGAAATTTTAAAAAGAAAGTTTCTAATTAAACAAAAAACTTCAACAAATGGAATTAATCTGGATTTTAGCGATCGCGCTTTTCTCAATTATAAGCTTTCTTTTTTGGAAGTTGACTAAAGATCATTTCAGGAAAGATTATGGTCAGAAAATGTGGGAAAAATGGGGAACGAGAACATTTTACTGGCAAGGCGCCGTATTCGTTGGAACCGGGGGAACATTCTTATTTCTGTTTCTTTTAAAGTGGGTAAATATTATAACATTTTAAATAATAAAAACTCCAGAAATGAAGAAGTTAACCGTTACAGGTTTAGCAATTTTAACCCGTCTGTTTACAGAAAAAAGCAGGAATTGAAAAGGAAAGTAAATTACGTACCATATGTTCATTATCAATCTTACCTACAAAACGGAACTGGAAAAAATTGACCGATTTTTAAACGAACATATTGAATTTCTGAATGAGCAATATGAATTGGGAAATTTTCTAGCTTCTGGTCGAAAAATTCCGCGAACCGGGGGGATAATACTCGCTAATGTCACAAAGGAAGCTGAATTGAAGAAGATCATCGAAAAAGACCCTTTCCGGAAAAATGATTTCGCCGATTACGAAATAATCGAATTTATGCCGAGTAAAACTTGTGAGGAACTCAAGTTTTTAATGGGATAAAAAGAGGAGAACCCACTCCACGGTCATAGAAAGAGGCACTAACCATAGAAATTTCACCTGCCCGGCTAAGTCTACCAATCTCGCTCACCTGCTCCATCCCAATGTACGGTTCCGGGGGCATAGCTATTCCTTTTCATCCTTCAGCCAACATTCCAAATTGAAATCATTGCCAATAATTTGAATTATTTAGTTTAAATTTAATTCAACTAACTGATTATCAATGATAAAATTCTTCAGAAAAATCAGAGAAGATCTTCTGGTAGAAGGAAAAACAGCGAGGTATCTGAAATACGCTTTTGGAGAAATAGTTTTAGTAGTGATCGGGATATTAATTGCACTTCAGATTAACAATTGGAATAATAATTCCATTGAACAAAACAAAGAATCCCATTATCTTAAAAATTTACGAAGAGATTTAAACGACCAGTTACTATCTATTGACAGCCAAATAGAATATGAAACCAGATTTACTGAAGATGCCGGTTATTTAATTACATATTTCAACAACAACGCCTTTGCAGGTTTAGATAGTATTTTCTTTTCTAAGCTATCGTATTTACATAGCCGCAAAACCTTCATTATTAATGACCCCACACTAACCGATTTGCTATCTTCTGGTAATATAGACCTTATTAGATCCCAGGATTTTAAAGATAATCTTATCCGATATTACCAGGAATTGAGACGCATTGAAAAAGTAATTCAAAATAACAATTCATTTTTAGTGGATGAACAATTTGGAGGCAGGTTTTTAGAGATTGGATACTTTTATACCAACCTTGCCAACGAAGAAAACATCCATGTAGACCAGGTAAAATCACTGAAACTCACCTCTATTTATTATCCAGAGCTCTCAAAAATTTCCCAGGAATTGCTTAATGAACCAGAAAATAAATTGGACCTCATGAATATGATAAACATGAGACATACTGTTAGTTTAAGCCATTTGGGATTAATGCAAGACTCAAGGCAATCTACTCAAAACTTAATTGAGGAATTAGAAGCAGTAATCCATGATTAAGTTATTTGGGTAAGAATGGAATCATTCAAAATTTAAACCCGCCATAAGTATCAATAACGCTACCTGAAAGACTGAAAATAAGCCCAAATTAAAGGCTTTTTTTAATATTGATGAAAATTTAAAAGAGTTGATACTGGTTTATGAGGGAGTACATCGTTGGAAAAGTATTTCTGAACAGGAATCCGAGGATAGATTAGAAAAAATGAAAAGTGAAATAGATGCCATTATGGTTCTCATCAGGACGGATTTGAAAAAATAAGGAAGTGCAATATCGATTTTAATAGGGCTGGGGATGAAAAAATTCCCTGCTACTCAGCTTTTAGTGTCTCCTTTCAAATTGATTAGTATATAGAACTTAAAATTTCCTTAGAATTCACAGTTCCGGAAAAACTTTTATTAACTTGAAAATAAAAACTGTCTGTGCATAAAAAGAAGATTTACACTATCTGTGGTATTCTTGGCATTTTTGGTTGTGTAGCAGTTATTGCTAGTGATATTATAGGAATTGCGGTTCATGAAGCGCATAACCCTATTGATGATACCATTAGCATGCTGGCTATCGGAAAATACGGATACATCCAGGATTACGGGTTGGATCTTCTTTCTGTAGGTTTTTTTGCCCTTGCCGCAGGACTCTACACCTTAAAACAAACCGGCACAAAATGGATAATCAGCCTCATCATTATGGCACTCATAGGAGTGGATTTTATTCTGATTGCAGAGCATAATCAATATGCGGGAAGGCCTGGCTATACCATTCATCGAAAGCTGGTGTATACGCTGGCCGCACTTTTTTTTGTCCTTAATATTTTAATAAGTTCGGAACTGAAAATATTAAAACCTTTCCTGAAAAAATTCTGTTGGTGGATCGCGGGTATATGGATTATATCTGCTCCTCTGATGCCAATAATTCCCGATCCGATTGAGGGGGCTTATGAGCGGCTGGTCGGTGCCATCATCGTGATCTGGCTGAGTCTTGTTTCTTACCATTTATACCATTTTCCAGGAATCAATAAAACAGGCTGAAATAAAAAATTCATCCCACGGGCCTCACCCGAAATTTTCTCTGAAAATTTCGACCTCTCCAAAGGAGAGGTAAATTAAAAACCCCGAGGCAGAACCATCGGGGAATTATTTAGATCAAATTTTCCGAACCTATTTAGAACCCAGATCGAATCGATCGAGATTCATCACCTTGTCCCATGCCGCTACGAAATCTTTTAAAAATTTCTCTTGTGAATCTCCGGTAGCATAAACCTCAGCCAAAGCCCGCAATTCTGTATTTGAACCAAAAATAAGATCTACGCGAGTCCCTGTCCATTTAATCTCATCAGACTTTCGGTCACGGCCCTCGAATATATCCTGGGCTTCAGAAGTCGCTTTCCATTTCACACCCATATCCAGTAAATTCACAAAGAAATCATTGGTAAGCGTTTCGGGATTCCTGGTAAAAACTCCATGTTTTGAACCGTCATAATTTGTATCCAGCACACGCATTCCTCCAACAAGCACGGTCATTTCCGGCGGAGTAAGTGACAATAACTGTGATCTGTCAACGAGCATCTCTTCGGGGGAAGCCGAAATATTCTCACGTTTTTTCACATAATTTCTGAAACCATCCCCGCTAGGTTCAAGTGCCTCAAATGCTTCCACATCGGTTTGCTCTTCAAGGGCATCTCCACGTCCCGGGATAAAAGGAACCTTAATTTCATGCCCGGCATTTTCCGCAGCTTTTTCAATACCTGCGCATCCGCCTAAGACAATAAGATCGGCCATGGATATTCTTTTGTTGTCAGACTGAGCATTATTAAATTCTTCTCGAATATTTTCATAGGTTTCCAGAACTTTTTGAAGCTTTGGCGGATTATTTACCTCCCAATGTCTTTGTGGAGCAAAACGAATGCGCGCTCCATTGGCACCGCCGCGTTTATCTGAATCGCGATAAGTAGAGGCCGATGCCCAGGCAGTGGTTACCAGTTGAGAAATTGATAAACCTGAACTGAGAAGTTTAGATTTCAAATGTTCAATATCCTCATCGTTTACAATTTCGTGGTCTACAGCCGGAATAGGGTCCTGCCAGATCAGCTCTTCTTCGGGAACTTCGGGTCCCAGATACCGTTGTTTTGGTCCCATATCACGGTGTACCAGTTTGTACCAGGCACGCGAAAATGCATCGGCGAATTCATCAGGATTTTCATAAAAATGTCTGGAGATCTTTTCATAATCTGGATCTTCCCTTAAGGCTACATCAGTCGTCAGCATAAAAGGCGCATGTTTTTTAGATGAGTCATGCGCATCTGGGATCATATCGGCACCGGCTCCATTTTTTGGCTGCCATTGATAGGCACCACCCGGACCTTTTACACATTCCCATTCAAATCCGAATAGATTCTCGAAAAAGTTATTGCTCCATTTTGTAGGAGTTTTGGTCCATGCTCCTTCAATACCACTGGTAATAGTACTTCCGGCATTCCCTGTTCCAAAGCTGTTTTTCCATCCCAGCCCCTGCTCCTCGATAGCTGCTCCGGCGGGTTCCGCACCCACATATTTTTCGGGATCGGCCGCGCCGTGGGTTTTCCCGAAGCTATGTCCTCCCGCAATAAGAGCCACAGTTTCGTAATCGTTCATGGCCATACGCCCGAAGGTCTCACGAATATGACGTGCTGCGGCCACAGGATCAGGATTTCCGTTGGGCCCTTCCGGATTCACATAGATAAGTCCCATATGAGTTGCTCCTAAGGGATTCTCAAGTTTGTCGCCCATGAAACGTTCTTTATTTCCCAGCCATTCACCTTCAGACCCCCAGTAAATATCTTCCTCGGGTTCCCAAATATCTTCACGTCCACCGCCAAATCCGAAGGTTTTTAAGCCCATAGATTCCAGGGCGCAATTTCCGGCGAGAATGATCAAATCTGCCCAGGAAATTTTTCTTCCGTATTTCTGTTTAACCGGCCACAGCAGCAGGCGGGCTTTATCGAGATTTGCATTATCGGGCCAGCTGTTGAGAGGTGCGAAACGCTGTGAACCTGAACCTCCCCCGCCACGACCATCGGCAATTCTGTAGGTTCCTGCGCTGTGCCATGCCATACGTATAAAAAACGGACCATAATGGCCATAATCTGCTGGCCACCAGTCCTGAGAATCGGTCATCAGGTCAAAAATATCCTTTTTGACAGCTTTAAGATCTAATTTTTTAAATTCTTCGGCATAATTAAAATCGTCTCCCATAGGATTAGATTTTGCGCAATGCTGACGAAGGATCTTTAAGTTCAACTGGTTTGGCCACCAGTCTTCGTTAGAGGTTCCGGTACCTGCAGTATATTTTACGGCACCTCCTATAAACGGGCATTTGCTGGATTCGTTTACTTCCCAGACCTTGTGATTGTCTGGATGATTTGAATTGTTATTTGCCATTGCGGAAAGTTTTTAAGTTGATTATTAATACACTAAAAATATAATAATTTTTTCTTATATTTTTTAATTATCTATAGTTAAAAACTATCCGAATTAAGAAAAATTGATAATACTGGACAGGACAATTCCTTTCAGCTAAAGACCTACCAGTAACAGGAGTTAATCTTCCGGAAGATATTCAGAGGGTATTTTTGAGTCTTCAGATTCATTTTTCCAGTACATGCTCAGCACCCACCATCGTTCGCCATCATTAAAAAGCTGAATGCTTGCCATTCCTTTTTTGAAAGGCTCCTCATCAGTTTTACTTTTATAACTTTTAAAAGTGCTAAACACCTGAGCCATATTTCCGAAGACATCGATCTGGTTTTTCACATCCTTCTCATAAAGATCACTTTGTTTTAGTCCCTCACGGAATGTAGAGATATAGTCTTCCACACTGTAAAAGTAGATCTCGTGTTCTCCTTCCTTATTCGTATAATTCATAATTAGCCGGGCATCAGGATGAAAAATAATCTTCATTAATTCCCAGTTTCGCTCCTCTCCTTTCTTTCCGGAAACCACTTCATAAATCGAGGATACAATGTTCTCAATACTGCTGGTATTCTCTGTAAATTTTTTGTTTCCCTGAGCTTTCCCGCAAAAGTTAATTAATAGGAAAAGCGATAAGATTGTTATTTTCTTCATATTTTCTATTTTACCGAACTACAAACTGCTGCTGAATGGTATATTCACTTTCCTGTCCGGGAGCATGAAAGCGTGGGCCTCCTATCAAAATAGGATATCCTTTAATATATTTTTGGAAAATTTCTTTCCCCGGATTAGCCGTAAATTTTAGAAATCCCTCCTCGATAACATTTTCAGGTAATTTAAAAATTTGGGCAAAATGCATCTCATGCCCCATATTATCAAATTTAAAGGTAACCCAACCCGATTTGATCTCACTGGGCATTTGGAAGGCATAATCTATAACCTTGATTTCTACTACATATCCAGAAGTTTTCGAAGTCTCATCTTGCTGATTTTGTGCATAATTCTTACAACCTGGAAATAGGTTTAAACCTGCCAAAAACAATAGCAGTACTTTTAATTTTTTTGATTTCATAATGATTAGTTAGTTGGTTTTATCAGAAAATATTTCTGATGTTGCTTTTTAAGGTACTCATAACCAGAGTAAAAACCCTAACCGGTTATAAAAAAGGGGGAAAATCCCCCCCTGTAGTAAAGAGCAAAGCTGTTGCTAAAAAGAAAACTGCGCTTAGAGTTACAAATTTCAGGAAGATTCGTCGTAAAGAAAACACTCTTATGAAAACTACCGATTTTATAGTGCTTATAATCAGATTATTTCTAGGTTTCGTATTTTTTTCTTCGGGTCTCTGTAAACTTACCGATGGAAATTTTGGTCAGCTAATCGGTCCGCCACACCTTATTACAGATCTCGCCGAATATGGGCTGGCTGGATTTGGCAAACTGATCGCTATTTCCCAGATCTTGATAGGAACTTTAATTCTTACCCAGCGTTTTTCACTGCCAGGTCTTATCGCACTTATTCCAATGAATATCAGCATTCTGGGAGTTACACTTTCACAGGAATGGCAGGGAACACCCTATATCAATGCTTTTTTACTGCTTTTGAATCTTTTATGTGTGTTCTATGAATTCCATACCATCAAAATTCTATTTCTACGGAAGACTTCCTCTTCAGAAGCCGCAAAAAGCATCAGGTTTTTCCCATCTATACAACTCCCGTCTTTAATTTTTGGTTTTTCCCTGATTTCTATCCTTTTTGCCGAAAAAGGGGGAATTAAACTCGATATCCTGGCAAGCATTACTTTACTGCTCATAGCTCTTAACCTAATTCAATTTAAATATTTCCTGTTTTCAGAAAAAATGGTGATTTTCTTCTACACTACAACCGTTCTCATGATTGTAAACTTCAGGATAATTCGCAGTCATATAGAATATTCAGAATATTTTTTTGCCGGGGTGATTGGGATAGGATTTATCTGGTTTCTGATAAGTTTATTCCAGAGAAGCAGATCGAAACAAAAATTTATTTCAGAAATTGAAATCCTTGAATAAGGAGACCGTTAAGTTTACCGGAAAGATGAGGCTTGTTTTTAAAATGAAAATAAAAACCCGCGAAAATTCGCGGGTTCTCTGTTGTGAGCTTTAATTAAGTATTCCAACTAAACTAAGCTCGGCTTTAATTATACTAGAAAAAAGCAAAGTTTGTACCGACCTTCAGGTCTTATTTATAAGATTTTCCTAAATCTTTATTTGCTCATTTAGTTTAACCGGAATTGATTCTCTTTTCAAATACACCAAATGGAATTTGTTCTACTCCTGCAAAAAATCTTTAAAAACCTCTGAACCAAACATCGCCTGCGCATCATGTCCCACTCCATTCACTTCCAATATCCGGTGCTGGTGTACTGTTGGAAAAAATTCTTCCAGGTAATCATACATGTTAAGCCCGCGCTGGTAACGATTTATTCCTAAAAGTGTGGCAGCACAATCGGTAGTATTCAGGGTTCCTGTGGTAACAGTATCTTCTGTTCCCAGCAAATAAACAATTTTGCGATTCAAAAACTGATCCTTAGCCGTGGCTTCATCAATTTGCTGAACATAAGGCACTGCGACTTCATATCCGTAAGGCCAGTAATTATACCCGCTGCAATCTGATGGAACTATAAAACTGTCGCTTGCCTCATCATATCTTTCCTCCCCGGGGTAATAGAAATACTGGTTATTCGCCACAAGGTAAGTAAAGTCATATTCAGAAAAATCATTTTCAATGGGATTCGCCAGCGCATAATGCTGTGCAAAGGCGGCTCCGGAACTGTGCCCTGTGATATACACTTTTTGTAGTGAAGGCAAGGAAGCTTCAAAAACAGCTGACAGTAAATCATCCATCACTTCAAAAGAACTTACAGCACCTGAAGAATTTCCGGAGTCAGCGCCGAAACGCCAGTTATCATCCCAGAACAGTTCTCCATCTTCAGCAGCACTTTCCTCCTTAAAATAGGGAGCGATCACAAGTGTTTTTGAAAGCTCATCAATACTGGTTACCGCTGTATTCATATACTGAAAATAATCCCCGGCATCACGATTCTGCCCATGCACAACCACCACTGCTTTTTCTATATTTTCCCACTGATAATCTCCTGAATTCCGGATATCATAGTTGGAAAAATAGCTGAAAGTAAAAGTTTGATCATTATGACTGATCTCAATAGTTTTAAGGCAATTTTCTGTGCCTGAAGTACAGGGAGTGGTATCGGGCAGATCCTGCTCAACTGTTGTAAAGGAACGGGAGATTAGATCGGTAAGCGATTCACCTTCCTTCCCTATTCTTGCTGGCTGAATTTCTAAAGTATATTCGGTTGCCGGCTGCAAATCCTGATAGTCAATAACTACTTTTGTTCCTGCATTTTCAAGATTTACAGAATAGGAAGCCTCATTTCCCCCTGTTAATGAAATTGCGACTTCGGCAGCTTCGGGATCGATCGCGCGTGAAAAGGCTACTTCAATTTCTCCCGACAGCGGCGCTTCCCCGGCGGCACCGTCAGAAAATGGAGCGCCATTTATATAAACTCCCATCAATTCTATCACTGGCGTTTCGTTATCTTCGGAACAGCCTGTGAGCATGATCAGAATAAAAAGCGGAATTATTTTACAGATTATATTTTTCATTATTTTAAAATTTCTGTTAATCAAATTAATCACATAAAGGATAAACGCAGGATGAATTCTGGGTACTCGTGCTGCCGGCTGCACAATCCAATCCGCCAACCGTCCAGTCTCCGTTCAAATTAAAGGCCCATGAACCAGAATATTCCCAGAACTCTCCAGTTCCATCTACATCTACATCTCCATAGGTCTCAATTACTGCTTCTCCTTTAAAGAGTTCAATGGCATCATCCCCATTCTGGCTTACCGAACCATTCGATTCCAGTACATAATCAAAATTGTTAATGCAGTCGCCAAAGTATGCGGCAATAGTTCCAGGCTCTCTGGCCAATAGAATATCTTCACCTTCAGATACCGAGATCTGTGGGAAAGTATATTCTATTCCATCGGTTCCTCCACCATTATTGGCTATTCCCACGCTGTAGATACTAAGGTCCTCAATATCTTTGTTCGCTCGTAAATGGATGGCTTTTCCGCCGTTCGTGCCGCTTCCGTCCCACAATAGAGCCATCACTCCCTGCAATTGCAGCGCCTCCTTACAAATTGGATATGGACAACCGGATTCTGAATTTGTACTTGCTCCAATGGTACAATCTACACCTCCGTAGGTCCAGGTACGCCCAATCTTATAAGCCCAGGATCCTGAATATTCCCATTCCATTCCAGTACCATCAACATCGGCATCTCCATAGGTTTCAATTACAGTTTCTCCTTTAAAAAGTTCAATGGCGTCATCCCCATTCTGGCTAACTGAACCATTGGATTCCAGAATGTACTCAAATTCATCGGCACAGGAACCAAAATAAGCGGTCAATGCCTCGGGCGTCCGGGCCACAAGAATATCATCACCGGCCAAAACAGACATTTGAGGGAAGCTATATTCCAGGCCGTCGGTTCCGCCGCCATTATTTGCGATCCCAAGGCCGTAAATGCTCAAATCTGCAATATCTTCATTGGCTACAACATGTACTGCTTTTCCATCATTGGTACCCGAGCCATCCCATGTCAATGCGAGCACACCCTTTATAGAAAGCGGAGGCAAAGCTTCGGTAATTAATATATTTACGCTGGTTTGGTCATTATCGGTAGCATTTTCGATCTCTCCTACGCCTATCGTAATAGTTTCGTTATCATCATTTATCTGATCGGGAATACTGATAACGTCAAAGCTGGCAGAAAGTTCTCCGGCGGGAATAGTGAGCGTTGTGGCACTGGCACTGTAATCTTCATCAAGAATAGCATCACCTCCAAAGTTCAGTTCAATGTTTACATCTGAATCTCCTTCTTTATCCAAAGTGGCAGTCACCGTCAGGCTTTCGGCACTTTCCTTAAGCTGCTCGGCATTTGCGCTTAATTTTACATTTGGCGGAATATAGGGTGCCGTCTGAAACGGAATTGACAGATCTTCCTGCAAGGATTCTCCAGAAGTTCCGTATTCTCCTGCAGTTATATTAAGCGTATATGAGGTATCGTAATCCAGAGGTTGCTGTGGAATAATGCTTACTTCAGAATTTTCATTTGAAAAACTGAAATCCAGCGGTACAGAACCGCTTCCGGAATTTAGGCTAATAGCTTCTGAAACAGCCGCGGTTTCCAAACTATGTGAGAACACCAAATGGATTTCCACTTCAGGAGTGACATCTCCCATTTCAGAAGAAAATTCAGTCCCATTGAACGACTCCTTCAAAACCCGAAGCACCCCATCATCGAGCAGGACTTCGTCATCTTCTGAACAGCCGATCATTACACCGAAAGTGAGAAGGCAGATGGCAATTTTAGAAAGTTTTTGATACGTTATAATAAGTGATTTCATAATATAAATTTTTTGTATCGCTATTTATGGTTGCTTAATGACAAAATGTTCGCTAAACCCATAGGGGTTGAAATCCCACAGAATGGGCAGTAGAAAATATACCATTCCTGCCAATAGCAGAATGGAGATAAGGTTCATCCATAGGCCGGTGCGCACCATATCTGGAATACGCAAATAACCTGAGCCAAAAACTACCGCATTTGGCGGTGTAGCCACGGGAAGCATAAAAGCACAGGATGCCGCCGCTGTTGTAGCCACCAGTAACATATATGGATTAAGATCCATTTTTATGGCTACCGGGGCCAGAATTGGCAATAACATGGCTGTTGTGGCAAGATTAGAGGTTAGTTCTGTAATAAAATTGACACCAAAAACAATTAGGAAGACTAATCCTAGAAGGGGAATCGCATCTAATAAAGTAACCTGAGTCCCAAACCATTTGGCAAGACCCGTCACCTCGAAACCACTGGCCAGTGCCATTCCTCCGCCAAACAGAAGTATGATGCCCCAGGGCATTTTCACGGCTTCTTTCCAGTGAATGATACGTTTTCCTTTTCCTTTCGCACTGATGGTGAAGAGCAGTATTCCTGCAGTCATGGCTATAATAGTATCGTCAATTCCCGGAAGGAACCTTTCAAGAATGAAGGAACGGGAAATCCAACAAACCGCTGTAGCTATAAAAACCGCCAGCACAATTTTTTCTTCGCGTTTCATCGGCCCCAGATCATGGATCAGCCGACTGATTTCCTCTCGCCCACCGGGAAATTCCTTCTGATGGAAGTTAAAGGCAAAATGTGTTAGGTAATACCACGCAATCAACAAGAGTACAACAGCGATTGGCAAACCAAATTTCAGCCATTGAAAAAAGGTAATTTCAATATTATAGATTTCCTGCACATAGCCGGCCAGCACTAAATTAGGCGGGGTTCCTATCAGGGTAGCAATTCCTCCTATCGACGCACTGTAGGCAATACTTAACATCAAAGCCTTTCCAAAAATCTTATTTTCATTTTCCTTGGTAGAAGGATTGTCTTTAAGCTGGCTCACGATAGACATTCCAATAGGCAACATCATTACCGAGGTGGCGGTATTGGAAATCCACATTGACAGGAAAGCGGTTGCAAGCATAAAACCCAAAATGATACTCCGCACATTAGTGCCGATTAAACGGATGATATGCAGTGCGATTCGCCGGTGCAGATTCCATTTTTCAATTGCTATTGCAAGCATGAACCCGCCCATATACAGAAAAATATATTTATGGCCATAGGAAGCTGTGGTGGTTGATAAATCCAGTGCGCCGGTAAGCGGAAACAGGATGATGGGAAGCAAAGCCGTCACCGCAATAGGAACGGCCTCTGTGACCCACCACACGGCTATCCAAATTGTTGAACACATAACGCTGTAAGCACTTTCCGACATTCCTTTTGGAGCATCCAGCAGCTGAAGCAATACAAAAAGGGTCGGGCCTAAGAGCAAAAATATCTTTTTTCTTATCTCCATTATTCAACGGTTTTAAGAGGGTCCATATCGTATTCCTCTACAAGCTGACGCAGGAAATCCCCGGTCTCAGGTAGGATAAAACACAGGTATATCTGCTCCCCCTGATCATTCACTGAAGTCAGACGGTTGGGAATATCCATTACCGATTTTCCGGAGAAATACTTATAAAAAACCAGGGCTATAAGGTAGGAGCCGATAGAAGACGGATGTTTGTTATCAAAATAATAATCAAGATCCTGCCTTTCCTTTTGCGCTTTCATAAAAACATTGCCCACAGGAATTACAGCGGTATTAGTCGCTTTTCCCTGCTCATTGTAGGCTTTTTCAATATTTCTTTGCATTAAAGGATTCGAATCATAAGCCCAGGTCATATATAATACAGGCGTTGCTTCTTTGGAACGGACCAGTTCGATCAGATTTTTTGTTGACTCTCTAAAACGTTCCAGATGATCGATCGTACTCAGACTATGATCCTGAAGTACCACGTAGTCATAGGTATTTTTCTCCAAAAGATTTCGGGTATCAGTGCCTTTTTCCTTGTTCCAATGTTGCTGAAGAGTACTCCCGCCTACAGTTGACTGTGAGGTATTCAGCTTCACATTTTGAGAAGCCGCCATTGCTTCCACCAGGTTTGGCATATTCCAGAAATAGGTAAAGCTATTGCCAACGAAAAGAATCTTTTTCTCAGGCGTTTGCTGCTGTGCAAAACTCACAGCCGTAACTCCTAAAAACAGGCATATAATAAAAAATATGTTGAGGTAATTAAATTTCTTCTTCACAGTTTATTTTTTTAAGAATTAACAGGAGTAGGTTCAAAAAAGTTGGGAATGGGATTAGGTATATTCTCGTTTCGATCAATTTCGGTTTGAGGATACAGGAATCTCTGCGGAAGCTGTGAGCCGGTATTAGGTTCCACGGGAACCCTTACATTTTCTTCACCCTGTGTTCTTCGTACATCATTGAAGGGTTCAATAAGTCCGAAAAAGGTCACATAACGTTCCTGAAGAATTTCTCTTAACAACGCATCTTCGCTGCTTAATCCCTCACTATTTTCTATGCCTCCACTCTGAAAATCTTCTGCCGAATAAGGTTCATATTTTAGATTGGCCGCATCATAGTTCACTAAATATCCACCGTTGTTCATGAATGCTCGAAATTCATTCAGAGCAGCAAGGCCAGTTTCAAATCCCTGCGAACGCAATCCCGCTTCTGCTTTAATCAATAAATTTTCCTGATAGGTCACCAATGGAGCCGGTGCGGCCTGAGCTGCAAATCCATCAACCGTATTTGGCTGAACTCCTACACTGGTAGTATTGAATAAGAAATTAAACCGCGCTGTTTCATCGGTTTTTGCATTTCCGCGATAATTAGAAGGAATAGGATTGGCAGAACCCGGCTGCAAAAGGCTGGTCATAAAATCGGAAACTACCAAATCTGCCTGACGCACCTGAACGGCAAAAAACTGATAATTTAAATTAGAATTATCATCAGCCGTTCCATGGGGCGCATACATACTGTTCTCAAAAGAACTGATTCCGTTTTGGGAAGCCTGATAAGCTTCGGCATACTGTTGTGTATGCATATAAAACCTGGCCTTAAGGGTATAGACAACCTGAATCCATTTTTGCGGATCTCCATCAAAATAAATTTCAGAGCCACCCGCAGGCCGGCCTTCCCCCGATTGTAAATTTTCTATCGCCATGTCCAGTTGGTTCTGCACCTCGGCATAAACTTCGGTTTGATCCTCAAACTGCGGATTTTGCTGTTCGATATTAGCCGCTTCCTGGTAAGGAACATCCCCATATAATGAAGTAAGCATTCCTATTACATATGCTTCCAGCGCCTGAGTAATCCCAAGGCTGATACCGCCCCGGCCATTATCCATCAGATTTTGTTCTGCAACCACTGCATTTCGAAAGGCATTCACATAGGCGTCATACCAAAGTCCGTCAAAATCACTGGTCGTAACCTGGTATTGGGTAAATCCCAGATGCTGCCTGTCAATCCCCGTGTACTGTCCCGCAAAAATTCCCGATCTTCTTGCCGATTCTCCTGTTTGAAAAAGCGTATTTCCCACTTCCGCTCCGGTAAGAATATTTCCAAAGGAACTTTCGGTAATACTGTTGGGATCGTCATTGATACCTTCAACCATCTGGCTGCAGGAGGTCAATAAAGAAAGACTTATTATTGCTAATGTTATTGATAATCTCATCTCTGTATGATTAAAATTTGATGTTCACGTTAAACAAATACGACTTGGTACCCGGATTATTGAAATAATCAATTCCTCTGGCCGGGCTGACACCCGAAAGATTTGTATCGGGATCATTTCCTTCAAAATTGGTCCATAAGAACAGATTGCGGCCTGTTACGGTAAATTCAACCGACTGCAAATGGGTTTTTTCCATCAACCATTGAGATTTCCATAAATAAGCCAGGCTCAATTCTCTCAATCTTGTCCAGGACCCATCTTCGATATAGATCTCATCAATTCCGCCGCTGAAGAATCCGCCGGGGCCATTATACCAGCTTTCGGTAAGCGCCACAGGCCCACCTCCAAAATCGGCAACATTACCGCGGAAAGTTGTTCCGATAGGAATAACATTTCCTTCATAATCAAGATAGTTTCTGGAAGCAGTTATCATATTCGCAGTATCATACCAGCGGCCAAGATCTTTTAGCACCGATTTTGTTCCCGCGAAAATATCGGCTCCCTGATAAGTTTCCAGCAATGCCGAAAGGGTGAAATTCTTAAAATGAACAGTTGTAGAAAGCGCTCCCTGCCAGTCGGGATTTGGATCTCCTATCACTCCTTCTACCTGATCCTGAACGGGGAAATCGTTCTCATCCAGAACTACCTCACCGTTTTCATCACGCAGATAACGGGAACCCCAAAGCACCCCTAAGGGAAAACCTTCTA
Organism: uncultured Flavobacteriaceae bacterium; assembly: GCA_963741865.1. Lineage (GTDB taxonomy): Bacteria > Bacteroidota > Bacteroidia > Flavobacteriales > Flavobacteriaceae > Christiangramia. The sequence goes on along the minus strand of CAVUJP010000015.1, from coordinate 106,780 downwards.
CTGCCCTGGAACTTACCGCAGAAAGACCGCCTAAATCGAAACTTTCAATTCCCGCAAGATCGGTAACTTCATTATTTACAGAAGTAAAGTTGGCATTCACGCTCCAGGAAAACTCCTCGGTTTGAAAAAACTGGTAACCCAGGTCCAGTTCAATTCCGTTGTTTTGAATTTCGGCACCGTTGGCATATATAGAACTATATCCTGTAGAATTCGCCACCGGGAAATCTAGCAGTACATCTTCGGTTTTGTTTTCAAAATAAGTGGCGCTTAATCGAAGCCGATTTTTGAAGAATCTAAGGTCTGCTCCGAACTCAAGCTCCTTCTTGCGTTCAGGTTTTAATGAGTTATTTCCCCGGCTTGCCGCAGGGACAAATCCACCATTTCCGTAGAGTGTAGGGTCAAGGTCTCCACCAAAGGTGTCTCCGAAGGCCGGGGAAACATAAATATTTGAGGTGTTATATCGGGAAGGCTGCACTCCCACTTCTCCATAAGAGGTTCGCACTTTACCAAAAGATAAAAATGAATCATCATCGAGATCCAGCAATTCGGTGAATTGCCATGCGAGGGAGACTGAAGGAAACATGAAAGTATTGTCGGCCGCATCGCCAAAAGTGGAAGCTGACTCCACACGAAGTGTCCCATTCAGATAAAACATATCTAAAGCCGAAAGTGACAATGAAGAATATACAGCCGCCGTGCGTTCATGTCCTTCGCTGCTGGCTACCGAGATATTTTCAGGAAGGGCATTACTAATATCCCGAATTCCGCTGTCAACATCTACAAACTGAATGAAATTGGTAGAAGTAGCTCCCTCAACCGTTCTTGATTTGGAATTATAATTAAATCCGGCAAGGAAAGTTCCGCCAAAATCATCGTTCAGATCGAATTGTGTCCTGGCGATATAATCCATATTGAAAATGGTATTTGTAGCAAGATTATTTTCAAGAAGACCAGCGCGATAGGCTCCGGCTGCCGATCCCGGTGTAAAGAACTCACCACGTTCTTCACTGTAATGATCTATTCCCACCCTGGCGATCAAATCAAGCCAGCTCATTGGTTCGATTGTCAGCTCAAAATTACTGATGAACCTGTTTACTGCGGCTTCATTTTCCTGCTCATTGATCGTCCACAACGGATTATTATAGGTAGGAGTACCATCTGCTCCCAAAGGCTCACGATAAGAACGATGCCTGTTGGAAACCGGAGACGCATCGGGGCTGGCATAATAATCTCCGCGGTATCCTGAAATGTCAAAATCAGGGGCAGTTCTCAAAAGTCCAAGATATAGTCCTGAAGAACTGGAACCTTTACGGATACGATTTGAATTTGTATGCGCATAGGTTGAGCTAAAGTCCAGACTTACCACATCGTTGAATTTATGCTGGGCATTCATTCTCGCTGTAGTCCTCCGGTAATCTGAATTATTGATAATAATTCCCTGCTGATCCAGATCACTTATGCTGAAAAACACTGTACTTTTATCATTTCCGCCGCTAATACTCAGGTTATTTTCAAAAAAGTAACCGTTATCAAAAATTCGGTCGAAATTCTCATCGTCATAAATTCTCTGGGAATTCTTTTGGGTGATCGGGTAAAAGATCTGTCCGTTTTGATCTACAAAGAATTCTCCGTTAGTATCAAAATCATCCATCGCTCCACTTCGGTCGGCAATTAAATCACCATAAGAATCGCGGGCACGCTGATCATAAACGCCATTATCCCCCTGCCCGAACCTGGTCTGCAACGGATATTTCTGATTAATCACATCTATAGAATAGGTAGAAGAATAATTAATGGTAAGGCCCTGATTATAACTTCCATTTTTAGTCTCGATGATAATAACTCCGCCAAGCGCCTGTGTTCCCCACAAAGCAGCGGCTGAAGCTCCTTTCAACACTGAAATCGATTTAATATCATTGGGATTTATATCATTAAGCCTGGATTCCTGACTTACTCCACTGCTTTCGGAATTTCCCCTAACATCATTACTAATAGGAACTCCATCTACAACTATGAGCGGCTGGCTATTTCGGGTAATGGAAGACAAACCCCGAATTTGAATATAAGAACCCGCACCCGGATCTCCCGAATTACGACTGATACGCACCCCCGAAGATTTTCCCGAAAGCCCATTCAATAAAGTGCTTTCTCCCGATTCGGCCACTTCTTCACCATCTACTCTCGAGCTCGCGTATCCCAGTTCATCGCGTTCCTCTTTAAATCCAAGGGAGTTGATCACCACGCTTTCAAGCATTTCGGCACTTTCTTCCATGGTAACGGTAATATTCTCCCTGTTATTTACAGGAACCTTCTGAGGTTTAAAACCTATATAGCTAAAACTTAAACTGGCATCTGGCTCCGAAGTCGTTATCGTAAAATGACCATCAAAATCGGTTGCCGTTCCGTTATCGGTTCCAGTCTCGATGACCGTAACACCTGCCAGAGGCATACCATTAGCATCCTGAACTGTACCGGATACTTTTTGTTGCCCCAGTACCCACTGCGGGATAATAATTAAGAGGATTAGAATTGATTTAGGAATGAGGTATTTCATTTCTTTGGATTTTTTAAGTACTTAGTGATTTAATTGTACCTTTGAATTACTTTATTAAACCCTTAATTTTTAAGATTGATTCTTAGCAATTATATAAAATATGTTGTTAAAAATTATTGTTTTATTAACTTTTAGCGATTTTTATTGATTTTTATTAAAAATACTTGATTTTATTTCGATGAGTTATCAGGGAAACACTGATCAGTATCACCAAACATTTATTGAAAAACTGGAAGTTCTGTACGGAAGATTTGATCCCGACAGGAATAAGTTTGAATCTACGAGTAATTCGAGAATTGCACGTGATTTATGCTACAGTGATTCTCAATTTTCGAGACTGGTCAATAATACTGCTTCTGAAGGCGAATTTAAACGTGCGGTTCGCAATGTAACCCGTTTATTGAATGAGAACGAGCTGCAAAAAAAGGGTAAATCTTCGGTACCTGTAAGAAAGAACAGTAAAAAGTGGCTTTTTTACCTTCTTGGCCTTATCATCTTACTATTAAGTATTTTCATCATTTGGCAGCAAACCCAGGAAAATTCCATGGCAAAAAGCGCAGAAAAACCTTCCAGGTTTGATATGTTACAATGGAGCTTTGAGAATAAATATATCAAGCCTTACGTAAAATTAAAGGAGCTTCCCGCAGATTGTAATTTCCCATGTTATAAATATCAGGGGAAATGGCGCCTGAAAAATGAATACAGAATTCCTTTCTTCCGTGAACGGAATGGTTTTCATTACGTGGCCAAAGATGCTACCATGTATGTGCGCTGCATGGAGGAGAGCGATAAAAGCGGAAAGGTCATGGAAGGTTATGAATACCAGAAACATGAGATATGGTATGATAAAAGAGAGTTTCCCATCGATTCATTTCTTCAGCCTAAAAATCCTGCAAAGATCAGGGAAGCATACAATAACTCCGATTTCAGCAAGGATGAGAATTTTGTGAAAATTGCCTATGTGCATACCTTTTTCAGAAATGAATTCGAACTTGACAGCAATAAAGTCTATCGAAAAGGAAAAGCCATTGGAAGGGATATCGAATTTCTTCCCGAAAAAGAATTGCTGAAAAATCTAAAAGACGAAAAGCTGGTTGACGAACTAAAAAATGAGATCAATTCCATCGCAAAGAACAGGCTGGAAGATTTTTCAAAGCCTATCAACTGCGAACCTTCTCCTGTTCCGAAAGAAGATTTTAACTTTGTGGAAGAAGGTGATGAACTAACTTTTAGATGTCAGTTCACCACCGGCAGATTTCTGGTAGATTATGAAAAAGTGTTTATCCTGGAAGACCAGTATATAAATAATTATTGTCGGTAATTAAAAGTCAAAACGCTGCGGCCCGGCCCTGAGAATCTCTTCCCGGGTCCCCGCTTCAAATTTTTCAAAATTCTTTCTGAAGGCATTCGATAATTTAAAAGCTGCCTGGTAATACGCCTCATCATCATTCCAGGTCGCGCGGGGACTCAAAACTTTATCGGGTACGCCCGGGCATGATCTTGGCTGAGCAACACCAAAGACCGAATGTATATGATAATTTTCATACGAATATTTTGAGTGAATTTTCCCGGAAAGAATTGCGTGGATAATCGCACGGGTATAAGAAAGCTTAATCCGTGAGCCAACTCCGTAAGGTCCGCCTGTCCAACCGGTGTTGACCAGCCACACATTTGCCCCGTGTTTCCTAATTTTTTCGCTGAGAATTTCAGCATATTGGGAAGGATGCAATGGCATGAAAGGGGCCCCAAAACAAGCCGAAAATGACGGAACAGGATCTGCAATTCCTGCTTCGGTTCCTGCAATTTTCGAGGTATATCCCGAAATGAAATGATAAGCTGCCTGGCTTGGAGTAAGTTTAGAAACCGGCGGCAATACCCCAAAAGCATCAGCAGTAAGAAAAAATATATTCTTCGGATTTTCACCTACGGAAGGTATTTTTATATTTTGAATATGATCTATAGGATAACTCACGCGGGTATTCTGAGTGATACTGGCATCAGAAAAATCAATTTTCCCGTCATGAATGATCACATTCTCCAGTAAGGCTCCTTTTTTAATCGCCTGAAAGATATCCGGTTCCTTCTCTTCAGAGAGATCAATCACTTTTGCGTAGCAGCCCCCTTCGAAATTGAAAATTTCATTATTGGGAGTCCAACCATGCTCATCATCACCAATTAATTCTCTTTCAGGATCGGCTGAAAGAGTGGTTTTGCCCGTACCCGACAATCCGAAAAACAGCGCGGTATCCCCTTTTGTTCCAATATTCGCGGAACAATGCATGGGTAAAACGTCTTTTTGTGTAGGCAGCAAAAAATTTAAAGCCGAAAAAATTCCCTTTTTAATTTCACCCGTATAACCGGTGCCGCCAATCAGCACTGTTTTCTTACTGAAGTTAATAATAGAGAAATTCTCCTGTCGTGTCCCATGAACATCAGGATTTGCTTTAAAACCTGGAGCGTCAATCACAGTCCATTCCTTTTGAAAATTTTTAAGTTCCTCCTGGGTAGGCCTGATGAACATGTTATAAGCAAAAAGATTGGACCAGGCATATTCGGTAAGTATTTCCAGAGGCAGTCGATATTTTTCCAGAGCCCCGGCAAAGCAAAATCGGGAGTAGATCTCCTTATTCTTTAAATATTCCAAAACTTCCCTTTCCAGCTTTTCATAATCTGAACTGCTGAAAGGCTGATTAATCGCTCCCCAGTCAACCGAATCCCGGGTTAGAGGGTCTTTTACAATATACCTGTCTTGGGGTGATCTTCCGGTAAATTTACCGGTACGAATGGCAATGGCACCGCTTTGGGTAAGCTCTCCGGAATTATTCTCCAGTATAATTTTCTCTAATTCTTCCGAAGATAACTGTTGATAAACATTTTTCTTTAGTATTTCATTATAACTCATAATTCCAATATTTTTTAGGAAAAACACTGAAATATCAGTAATAGATTCTAAAAAAGAGGTCTTTTATTGTTTTTTATCAATTTTTATTGAAATTCCCTAACATTTTAACCTGAAACCGACAAAAAGCTGGAGGCAATTCAATGATCAACTATAGGCTTCATCCGTATTTTCGGCTTTGCTCCCATTATGAAAAATTCAAAAATTGGTGATATTAATCAGATTTTAGAGCATTTTTAGCTTACGACTCTGTCCTTGATTCTTATTCATCTTAATTTTGTACCATAAATTGACAACTATGAACAAAGGAATCTACATTGCTACCCTGGAGCCCCACAGCGGGAAATCCATGATCTCACTGGGTTTAATGCGAACACTACTTGGAAAAACAGCAAAAGTGGGCTATTTCAGGCCGATAATCAACGATGTTTCTAAAGAAGAAAAAGATAATCATATTGATACCATCCTGAGCTATTTTGATGTAAAAATGCCTTACGAAGATGCCTATGCCTTTACCAGGAGTGAAGTGATCCATAAGCGAAATGAAGGAAAATCGGGAGAGATTATCGACACCATTATCCAGAAATACAAAAAACTCGAAGAGGAGTTTGATTTTGTTCTTGTAGAAGGAAGTGATTTCTCTGGCGAAGGCAGCGTTTTTGAATTCGATGTGAACGTGGTGATCGCCAAGAATCTTGGACTTCCAGTTATCATTATCGCCAGCGGCCAGAATAAGACCTGGGAAGAACTGCTTGGAAGCCTTCAGATGGCCTATCACGCCTTTGAAAATAAGGAGGTTGACGTGATCGCCATGGTGAGCAATAAGGTTCAGGAAGAGAATATTGAACCGGCGAAAAAATATATGCGGGAATTCCTTCCGCAGAATATTGAAGTTTTCGCTATACCGATAATAGACACTTTAGACAATCCTACCCTGAAGGAAATTGTGACCGCCCTGGAAGGAAAGATCCTTTTCGGGGAGGAATTCCTTAATAATCAGACAGGGAATTTTGGGGTTGGAGCCATGCAGCTGCGCAATTACCTTACAACCCTGAAGAACGAAAGCCTGGTGATCACCCCTGGAGATCGTGCCGATATTATCCTTGGCGCCCTGCAGGCAAATATCTCCAGTAATTATCCACGTATTTCAGGAATTATCCTCACCGGAGGACTCACTCCCGAACCTTCTATTTTGAAACTTATCGACGGACTTTCCCAGATCGTACCGATCATTTCGGTGCAGGAAGGAACCTTTAATGTGACCAACCGCGTAGGAGCAATAAAATCGAATATCTATGCAGACAGTATTCAGAAGATACAAACCACCATTAGTACTTTTGAACGCTACGTGTCTTTTGATCCGCTTATAGAAAGGCTTGTGAATTTCCAGGCTCACGGAATGACGCCGCGAATGTTCCAGTACAGCCTCGTAAAAAGGGTGCAGCAAAGCAAAAAACATATCGTCCTGCCCGAGGGTGAGGACGAACGAATTCTTACCGCAGCTGCACGCCTGGTGGCCATGGACCTTGTGAAGATCACTTTGCTCGGAGATCCCGAAATAATCAAGAAAAAGCTGATGAAAATGGGACTGAACCTTGACCTGGAAAAGATCGATATCATTGATCCTACCAAATCTGATCGCTTCCAGAATTACGTGGAAACTCTTTATGAGCTTAGAAAACACAAAGGTGTTAATATGGATATGGCCCGCGACTGGATGACCGATGTTTCATATTACGGCACCATGATGATTTACAAAGGCGATGCCGACGGAATGGTTTCGGGAGCAGCACACACGACTCAACATACCATAAGGCCCGCCCTTCAGTTTATTAAGACAAAACCAGGTGTTTCGGTGGTTTCTTCAGTATTTTTTATGTGCCTTGAAGACAGGGTCTCAGTTTTTGGCGATTGCGCGATCAATCCGAATCCAACTGCCGAAGAACTGGCTGAAATTACAATTTCTTCCGCAGAAAGCTGTGTGGCCTTCGGAATAGAACCAAAAATTGCCATGCTCTCCTATTCTTCGGGAACTTCGGGAAAAGGAGCCGATGTGGATCGTGTAAGGCAGGCTACGGAAATCGTGAAAAAGAAACGGCCCGATCTCAAGATCGAAGGCCCTATTCAATATGATGCGGCCGTTGATATTAGCGTTGGAAAAAGTAAATTACCCGATTCTGAAGTTGCAGGACAGGCGAACCTGTTGATCTTTCCCGACCTCAATACCGGGAACAACACCTATAAAGCCGTACAGCGGGAAACTGGCGCTGTAGCCATCGGCCCCATGCTGCAGGGACTGAATAAACCGGTGAACGACCTTAGCCGCGGCTGTACCGTCGACGATGTTTTCAACACCGTAGTTTTAACCGCTATCCAGGCCCAAGGAATCTGATTAGATGTTAGTATTGAGATGTGAGATTTGAGATGCTTTTAATAGAACGTCATCCTGTGCTAATAATTATTGAATTGTTACAGGGTCTCATCTGGGATAAGTTTCATTTTATATTTGAATCGCTTCGGAAGCACGTTCAAAATGAACAATTTCACTGCATAGGAAAAACAAGAAATAGAAGTACGCAAAATGAAAAATATACTCGTGATAAATTCGGGAAGTTCTTCCCTCAAATTCCAACTTATTCAAATGCCTTCGGAAAAGGTTCTGGCTTCAGGACTTGTGGAACGCATTGGGCTGGAAGGTGCCAAAACACATTACACAACCGAAGATTCTTCCACCACCAAAGAACTGGAAATTCCTGACCATGGCATGGCTTTGAAAACGGTTACAGAGCTGTTGATGGACAAAGAAAGAGGAGTGATAGAAACTCCTGAAGATATCGATGCCATAGGTCATCGCGTGGTTCATGGAGGCAATACCTTTTCAAAGACTATCGTGATCGATGAAGAAGTAAAGGCCGCGGTTAAAAATCTGTTTTCCCTGGCACCGCTTCACAATCCGCATAACCTGAAAGGAATTGAAGTGGCAGAAAAATTGTTCCCCAACGCGCAACAGGTTGCGGTTTTTGACACTGCTTTCCACAGTACGATTCCGTCGAAAGCAAAGCAGTATGCCATCCCTACCAGATTTTATAAAGAAAATCATATCCAGGTGTATGGTTTCCACGGAACCAGCCATAAATACGTAACCGAACAGGCTCAGAAATATCTGAAAAAAGAGAAGTTAAAGATCGTCAGCATCCACCTTGGGAATGGCTGCAGTATTACGGCAGTAAAAGACGGAAAAAGCACTGATCACTCCCTTGGTTTCGGCCCGGTAAACGGATTGGTTATGGGCACCCGCAGCGGTGATATTGATCAGTCGGTGATCTTTTATATGATAGAACACCTGGGCTATACTGCTCAGCAGGTAAGTGATATTCTGCACCATGAAAGCGGAATGTACGGCCTGACGGGCTATAGTGACCTTAGGGATATTGAACAAAAGGCCGCCCAGGGAGATGAGCAGTGCCAGCTTGCGCTGGAGATGAATGCTTACCGTATCAAAAAATACATTGGTGCCTACGCTGCCTCGATGAATGGCGTGGAGGCTATTGTCTTCACAGCCGGAATTGGCGAAAACAGTGAGGTGATAAGAAAACTGGTTTGTAAGGATATGGATTACCTCGGAATTGAACTGGACAATGAAAAAAACGCACTCCGTTCAAAGGAGCTCAGGGCCATTAGCACTGAGTATTCAAAAGTTCAGATCCTGGTGATCCCTACTAACGAAGAACTGGAGATCGCAAAACAGGTTGAAGCTTTGGTTTTTGGAGATAAATAAATAATGGTCGCAAACTAACCATTTAACTTTTGCGCAGCTCCTGGAAATTTCTGCGGCATCGAAAATCAATATTTAGAAATGCTGGCGAAACGCAAAGGGCTAGGAGGTGGCCCAGGAAATAAAAAAAGGCTTTCGATTTCTCGAAAGCCTTATCTTTGCTAGTAGCGGGAACTGGCCTTCCTTCGGCTGCGCTCAGGATAAACTTCTCGTCCAGCAAGATCTTACCCAATTTCGTAAAAGAAAAAAGCCCCAGAATTACTGGAGCTTTCGTTGTAGCGGGAACTTTTGTGATATCGAACCAATTCATTAGAGACTTGGCTGCAATTGCCAGGTTGGCTGATGCTGATGACTAATGGTGTGTTTTCCGATATTTTCCAACTCCACCAGAATCACTGTATATCCAGCGCATAAATAAGTACAGCAACAATAAATCCTCCAATAATGGCACCTATTAGTCCAGAAATAAGTGGATTATTACTACTATACTCCCAAGCTTTTTTTGATTCACTTGGATTAAGTTCATTCTCTCTATTTTTGATAAATTTTTTCGCACCTTGTAATTTTGCCTGCAAAAAATTTGGTCCTTCTCGATAGACGTAGAAGTCTTCGTCAGATTTGGACATAGCCTTTTCATATTCCCTACTCACAATGTCGTGCTGAACCATTTCATTCAGAATAAGTCTATAGTTTCGCACATTGTTTTTTACCTGGTGCCTATATTCTCCATTGATATCTATCTTTTCAATAATGGAATCCATAATTTTTTTTTCTTCTTCAGGATGCCTTATTAAAATGGTCATAGTTGCCATACACTTGTTATTAGTTCAATTTCTGGATTTCAAACAACGATAATCCGCATTTACTGGGGTGAATTTGAGTGTTGTACTTCTGGTTTAAAGCATCAGCAATTTCTTGCTGGCGTAGCCTTGAACTATATTGAGCAATTACGTCAGTGGTCATTCCTTTTAGTAAACTTCCGTTGTTTTGCTTAGCTGTAATTCTGTATAATGGTTTTGCCATGATTAAGGTATTTAATAATTAGTTTTGCTCTTCACTTGGAACGCCCCAGCGGACCAGATTTTCATCATCCCACGTAGAGGCCCATTTCATGATTCCCTCATCCCCTTCAAAAATTTTCTCAATAATGTCCCACCTGTTCCTGGTTATGTCTGCAGCGGATTTGGGAATGAAAAAAAGTTTTCTGGAAAAAGTGGGTCTTACGAACTCAGACACCCACTTAGATGGAATTACATAAACATCTGGTTCAAACTCTTCTCCCTTAAGGTCAACAAATAGATACCAGAAATCTAATGAGTGTCTTCCTATTACAGAAGAGTTCACATCCCACTCATAACCCTCCGTACCGTATCTCTTTCTGCGATAGGCAAAACCACTTGTTTTAACCTGGATAGAAATTGATTTTAGTCCATTTTTTGAACTCAACAAGAGGTCCACGTTCGGCATGTTCCCAAGGGTCAACCCTACATAAAATTGTTTCTGGGCAAGCTTATAAGCGACATAATGTTCCCCTGCTTCACCAATAAATTTCGATTTAGACATTTAATTATTAGCTAATTAGACATAGAAATTAAGCTGTAGGGAATTAGTACAATATAATAAAATGTTAAGATTTAGAAAGTCCACTCATTCAAAAAGTTCATTTTGAAAAAAACACAAGTTTTATTTTGGTGGCAAACAATTGTTAACCAGTGACATACATCTAAAAAATTCTTGAATTTATATTGGCGTTGGGCAAAAGATGTAATATGTTTGATTAGATTAAAAACCTTAATGTCATGTTAAATTTAAAAATTGGAATCTGGTGGATTGAAGACGGTGTAATCCGCTGCGTTAAACATAAAAATATCGACCGATATATAAATGGCCTTGATGTCCAGGAGAAGAGAACAATAAGTAAAACCACTTTTTGGACACTACCAGTGCACTTTGCTTTAAAAGACTGGAGCACTTTAGATGAAATGAAAGATTTGTTGCAGATAATGGCAGTAATGCGGACAAATCTGAATCTCCCTCAAGACCATACAATAGATGAGGACACTTGGCAATTTGTTCAAGCTCTAATCATATGCAAAGAAAACGGAATGGTCTGAGTAGTATATACCACCACCTTCAATAGTAGAGCCAGCAAATGCTGGCTTTACTGTTATCTTAGAAGTTCATATGAACTGGTTTTATATGTTCCATAACACACTGGTACCGCAAGTAACTGCACACCTAATTTACAACTTTTTGGCCTTTATGAGGTGATTAGGATGATTTTAAGCAGGTGTTCGTGTAAAGCGATTATGCTTTTTAGGTCGCAGCGGCCAGGATGGAAAATGAACAGTAGTTAGTCTTCAGTATTGAACGAACCTCTTTTCTCCATTACCTTTTTGACTTTGGCAATAGTTGCTGTGCTCTTGCCAGTAATATCACATATTTCTTGGTAGGACAATCCTTTTTTTAATTTCTGGACAACAATAGGATGACGCTGTAGTAATCTGGTCTCGGACTGTCCAGAACCAGGTTTTCTGCCCTTGAATTTTCCTTTTGCTTTTGCTATTTCAATTCCTTCCTGAGTGCGTTCTTTTATCCTATTACGCTCCATTTCGGCTATTGAACCCATAACACTTACTACCACCTTGGCAATAGGATTTTCCTTGCCATTAATTAAAGTTTGAAATCCTTCTTTTAGAGATTGGATGTTAATGGAGTTATCAGTAAATAATTGAATTGTGTGTAGGATATCTATCAGATTTCTCCCAAGTCTATCAATTGAATCAATAACAATGGTTACATCTTCGGTACTATCACGAGAGGTTAATGTGTCCACTAACCTTTGAGCTTCAGGTCGCTCAATAAAAGGTACATTGCCCTGAACCTTGTCTACAAATACTCGGTTAGCATGATACCCAGGAATTTTGCTGAAGTTGTGAATTTGTCTTGTGGCATTCTGGGAAATGGAGGATATTCTTGAATAGAAATATAATTTCATTGCGGTCGTTGTTAGAGACTGCAATATAATAATTTAGATTTAGACTCACAATTAAAATAAAGTAAAGCAGACACTTTTATTGAAGTTGCAGCTAATTATACGCTTTAATTTTTAAGTATAGTCTAAAACTAAAATTATATCCCAACATCTTTATTCCTTTACAAGATGGTTTACACCGTCACCGCTTCCTCATTTTGGGCTTCTAATTCCAACTTCGGTAGGTTTTCAACTATACCAACGGTCTGTACGCTAACATTAATGACGCTCAGTAATAAATCCAGAATGTACCGAGGGTTATCAACTTCTTTGCTCCAATCGTTGGGGTCGTTCTTGATACCAGACTTTTTATCAACTTTCACCTGGTATCTATCAATAATCCATTCAATAGCAGACTTGCCGTTAACAACATACTCATACGCCTGGTCAGGTATGTTATGAATTTTTATACGACTGTTATAAATAATGGTGCCTTTCTGGTCTTTCTTTGGAAATTTCAATTTGGTCACCTTGAAATAATCAAAATTATCCAGTTTCGAGTCTTCTAAAGGCATTTCAACCTCTGCACCAGGATAAGCTTCAACTGATTCATAATTGATGTGTAAATCAGCTAATTTGCGGCCTGCATCACTGAAAGCTTTAAAATCTTTAGGTCTATCCACCAAAGGAATTCTTGGTAGCATTTTCTTAAGGTCATTTGCAAAAGTTTCTGTGTAATCGGGATTGTGCAATATGCCGTACACGTAGTAAAAAATATCTTCTTTGGTTACAGATGACCCATATTGCTTCTTAGCCCGCTCCCAAACGAAATCACTCACACCATCTCTACGTATATACTTGGACTGTGTCCCACCATCAAACAAATTTCCTTGAACTTGTTCCTTCTCTTCGTAATAGTAGAGAGGAAAACACTGTCCGTTAAATTGCATTTGCCTATCAGGTATAGAATCAGTAATTAAGGTTGTAAAATCTTTTTTCGAACCACCACCAGTTACTCCTATTAACAAGTTCTTACTATCCCGTGCGGGGAACAAACTGGGGAGCAAATATCTACTCCAATTCAGATTCTTGTTAAAGTATAAGTGCTGCTTGAAGAATGGCCTATAAAGTCCAACTCTAAATGAAGTAGAATCGACATCTAATGTTTTTTGATTTTCAGCATCCTTGAGAAGACCCTGGTCCCATTTGATTTTTTTAGGATTAGCAGAAATAACTTCTTTTAATTCAGAACTCGGGTTCCTTTTCAGACTCTCCTTGAAAACTTCAACTTGTTCATTGTAAAAGGTGACCATATCCCGAACCCTTTTAAGTAATTTTTGACTTGAAAAATCATAAACCCAGGGCTCCCTATTGGTTATTACCCCTGAGGAATAAGTGTTAAAAAAAGTTTGGCGGTCACCTTTTTTATCACCTAACACAGCAAACTCTTTGAAGCTGTCATTTCGTTTGTTTATCCAGTCACCATGCTCATTAGGCTTCAGTGTCTTCCATTCAATGCCATTTATAGATTTTGAATCCGATATAATTTGGAGCTTATCCTCTCGACTGAGATAGTCACCAATATCGTGGTAATAGATTTTGGCTTTTTTAGAAGTATCAGGTTTTTTAATCATTAAGGTTATGGATATCGGTGTGCGTGAACCAGAACCGAATATTTTCCCACCTTCCTTTCTTGACAACTCACCAGAAGTTCGTTGATTTCCTCTCAGGTTTAAGACGTAAATAACTGAAAACTCCTTCTCAATAACTTTTCTAAATCCCGCTGTTGCGTTTCCATCTATCCAGGAGCCATTACTTACATAAGCAATAACACCACCATTATGAGGGTCTAATCTGTCAGTACTCCATCTGAAAGCTTTGATGTAAGCATCATACAAGGACTTTTTAAAAGCAGTTGTTTCGGATGCATAGGTTTTCTCAATTCTGCTTTCCAATCTTAAATATTGCTGGTTGGCGGCATCATCATGAAAATCTTTTTGACCTACAGAATACGGAGGGTTACCCATAATTACCCTGACTGGGGCTTTTTGTTGTGCCTGAACCCGCTCTGAATTCTTCGGAAACATCTCAGAGAATAATTTTTCACTGTGGTCCGTTTCTCCTAATTGAAATGTATCAGTCAATACAATACCATCAAATGGGATGTATTTCTCTTTTCCAATACCATCATCTGGGTCAAGGGTTTGGTCATGAAATGCATTTTCGATATTAACCGCAGCAATGTAGTAAGCCAATAAAATAATCTCATTAGCATGTAGCTCCTTGGTGTACTTGCGAAGCAAGTCATGTTCTTTAATTAATCCACTCTGGAGAAGTCTGGTAATAAATGTTCCAGTTCCAGTGAATGGGTCCAGAATATGAACATTCTCATCTGATACTGTACGGCCAAACTCCTTTTGAAGCACATCATTAACGGAGTGTATGATGAAGTCAACAACTTCAACAGGAGTATAAACAATTCCTAACTGTTCCACCATCTTGGGAAAAGCGGTCTTGAAGAACTTGTCATAGAGTTCAATAATAATTCGCTGCTTACCCTGGGCATTATCTATACCCTCAGCACGCATCTTTACTTTCTCATAGAACTTCTCCAGAGTCTCAGTTTCTTTGCCTATGGACTGGTTTTCCAGAATGTCCAGCATGGATTGCATGGCAGAGGAAATGGCGTTGTTTTTAACAAAACTGTAGCCTTCAAAAAGTGCTTCAAATACGGGTTTTGTTATGATATGCTGAGACAACATGTCTACTGCCTGGCTTTCCGAAATGGACGGATTAATATTTTTTCTTAATCCGTTCAGGAACTTATCAAAAGCTGTTCTGTGACTTTCATCACAAGCTATTAAGTTGTTAATGCGGTCTATCTGGTTTTCCGCAATTTGGGCTACATCCTTAGCCCATTTTTCCCAATACACTCTATCACCTACCTTCTGAACCATTTTGGCGTAGACCACACTTTGCAGTTCTTCAAATTGTAAAGCGAACTGGTCACTGATATCACCATACTTGCTTTCCTGGTTCGTTTACACCATCTGTCACCGTAACCAGGAATTCCACCTACCAAAATCTTGTCTGGGTTTGTTCTTGTTCAGGTTGATTTTGTTAATTGTAGAATTAAATCGGTCATCATGAGCTCTCAACGCATTTAGAACTGTCCATACCACTTTGAACCTTTCATTATCATTTAGAGCTTTGGAAGGTTCCACGTCTGGATGGAATAACTACAGGAATAATAATATAACCGTACTTTTTTCCAGGTGCTCTACGCATGACCCGTCCAACCGATTGCACAACATCTACTTGAGAATTTCTTGCTGACAAAAACAATACTGCATCCAGTGAAGGCACGTCTACACCCTCACTCAAACAACGAACGTTGGTTAAAATTCTACATTCGCTGGAATCAGCGGACTGTGATTTTAACCAGCCTAAAAGCTCATCCCTTTGGGGTGCGTTCATACTTCCATCTATGTGCTTGGAAGCTACACTTACTAACTTTTCTCTGTGCTGTGGTTCCACTGAATCTAAGTAAACATCTGAGGTACCATTAAAGGTATCAGTTATTTTCTTCGAAATTTTGATGTTTTGGCAGAACGCAACGGCTCGTTTCATTGGCTCTGGGTCTACATCTTTAATTAGTCCGTTATCTCCAAGTACTTGTTTGGATAGAGCATTTAAGGTACCTATGAATTTCGAAGCATCATCAGAATTTATTTCATTATATGGATTAGCAACCATCTTTTGAACTGAAGTTGGTATATCATTTTCACTCAAGGTAAGGACCAGTACCTTGTAATCAGTTAATAACCCTCTATCAACAGCTTCACCAAACCCAATTCGATATATTTCTCTACCATATTTTTCTTCATCATCCATTGAACACAGCTCTGCATCACTCAGGTCTGCCTTGGACTTAGAATCATCACTATACAAACGTGGCGTTGCGGTCATGTAAAGCCTACCTTAGCTTGTAAGAAATCATTATCGTGAACTTTCACAAAAGCAGATTCATCATTACCAGCTAAAGTTACGCCAGTGGTGCGGTGAGCTTCATCACAAATAATTAAATCAAAGACTGCATTGTTATTGCCCTCATTTAATAAATGGTCGTTGGGCATTTGCAATAACATCAATTGACTGGTAGGTAGAAAAAACCACCGTCATACCATCTTCAGCTGTCTCTATCAATATTTTTGAATTGCTTTATAACACTCTTTACATCAGTAGAAGCAGGAAATGCCAAATCAACTACACTGAATCATCATCATCGTTTGTATTTCCACTCTGCCTGGTAATCCTGGAATCTGAACAAATTCAAATAGGTTTAATGGGTTTTTCAGCATCTGAAGACCATTCCCTTAAAGTTTGACCTAACAAAGCAATAGACGGCACCAGAAACAACACCAGACCATTGTTTCTGGTTTCATTTTCAGCTATCCGTAAGTGAAGTAAATGTTTTCCCAGTTCCACACGCCATTATTAAGTTTACCACGGTCGTTGCTCTGGAAATGATCATGGTTTTTTCTAAGGCTTCTTGCTGGTGCAATCGCAAAGTCTTCTTTTCTGTTCTGGCCAAGTCACCAGTGATTCCTTTTTCTAGTGTTTCCCAATTGACTGGAGCTTGTTCCAAATCAGTAAGATTTATTCTGGTAACAGGCGGGTTTTGATTCTTTATTGTTTCTTCAGCATTGCTACTCCAGTTATTTGTAGTAGACACCCATATTCGTCTGGCAAATGAAGTAGTCTGTAGTTGCTCATTCTTAAAATCACGGCTGGAAGTCGAAAGAAACGAATCAACCTCAGCTTTATCTATTCGACCTTTTGCAGCATAACACTTACACTGGATAGCCCAATAATCCCCATCGTACGTCAGAGCTACTAAGTCTATTCCCGTATCCTTACCACCAAAGTCAGCTTTTCCAGGGAATTCGTTCCACATCCATACATATTTTAGAGTATTTGAGAATAAGCTGGGTCGGTTTGCAGGTATGCCTGAATTAATCTTTCAAACCTGTCACCTTTATCTCTTTCTGAAAAAGAATAGTTGCGGTAGTGGTCAAGTACTTTATGGAAGCTCATAAGATTTTTATTTAATAAATCTACTGCCTGTCCGCAATGACTGTATTACGGTCAACAATGATATATTCTACTATGTTTGGTGGGCTTTTGAGTAGGGCTCTTAGCGTGGACAAGGTATGAAAAAACTTAAAAAAATCTTAAGGATTTCTATTCATCGTCAGGAATTACCTCGTGTAATTTCAGTATCTTATAAGCAATGGGTTCACCCCTTTTTGTTTGCACTTCTACATCAACTTCAAAAGAAGCTTTTAGTGGATTTATTGAACTCATTAGCATTTGTTTCTTATCAGTGTGGTCATCCTCAAAAACCACTCGTAATTTGTGGGGATACAAGTTTTCTATAATACCATAATTTCCAGTGTCACTGTTAATATCCTTTTTTGTCTGGTAAAAATAGAACAACTGCTTCCTGTGGATATTGGAATCTGGAGTATCCAAAACCTTCTTTTCCTTATCTATTCTATGCGTAATAGCACTGGCTTCAGTATCATCAACTTTGAGAACGGTGACGTTTTTCCGTCTCCAGTAATGTTGATGGTGGTATGGTTTCCCGCACCAGTACCAGGTGCCAGAATGGCCGCTAAATTCTCCAGGTCCTTAACCTCCAGTTTTAAATCCTGGTTATCATCTCCTTGGTTCTGAAAGTACTTATAGGAACCTTGCAAAAATTTTCCGAACTCCAGCACTGTATTAACATCAGAAAGAAAGGGAATTGCCATGTAACTATATTCCACCAGAGTAGTTAAAATACTTCCTTCCTGGATTTTTTCGATATGGAGTTTGGCATCAACTGGTTGTTCTGAACCATAAGCGTCATTTATGAACTTTTTATATTCACTTGAGAAAGCGTTCAATGCTTTAGTGAATTCTGATACCTCAATTGGGTCCTTATAATCAATAATGAAATCAATTGAATATTTGTTTTTAATGGAGTTGGAATTGAGAGAGGTCATACGTTATGGCTGGAACTAATTTTAATTTCACCTAAGGTAATTATTTTTCGAGAGTTTTAACAATACAGGAAGTATTAGGAGCTGCCTATTTCATTCGTATGTTGTCAAACTGAAAATAGGTGGTCCTTTGGATAATGAGGTATTATGTTTGGAGAAACGAGTATCCTTTGTCTGGACCAGTTGGTGATAGACGTAAAATTAATACCCTCCGTTGAGAGGAGTTCTCTGGCCCTCCCTATGTTCTCTGCGGACACCCCTCTCCCCTGGTGTTTGGAACATCTGTATATAAAGCATCCAGGTTAGTTCAAAAATTTTTTACACCCAAATGACTACCAAAACTCTTTAAGTGTTTCATTTTTGAACCAGAAAAAAAATTTAAAAAAAAACACCCAAGCTATTCACTTTACTCAGATATGACATATTTATTCTAAAGAACCAAAGGAAAAATTTTCCTTTAAATCCCCTTATGGACTATGTCCATGAAGGTATAATAGAGCAGAAAGAATAAACATCAATGAATTATTACACAATGAATGAATTTATTAAGACCGTACATACGAGTAGAAGTACAGTAAATAGATTTTATAAGAAATACAAGGCTTTAAAGAAGGAACGTCAAAAGGATGGAAGAAATATGTTGATACCAGAAAACCACATAAAATACTTTTCTCTGGATATGATGATTGAACATGAACACAACCTGAGGAAGAAAATATACCAAATGCAGAATTTGTTGGACTGTATTAGACGTGGAGACGACATGCAAAATTTCTTGTGGGAAATGGAATGGGATTTATATGGTACTATTTCATATAAAGATTTAATGAGCTCATTATCTTGTTATGATAGGATGACTAAGCTACATGAGCAATTAAAGGTATTGGTGGGCGAAGCAGAGGTAAGATTATTTTTTACTACTGAATCCTATGGAAACAGGAATGGCCATCATAATCATTTCGTGTGTTATTGTAGTAATAAATCCTTACTACCAATCATTCAAACCGCCATTCAAAATACTTTTAAAAGAAATCAAGTAGACCTCCAGCCATATGATAGAGACAATACTGGAGTGTTCTACGTGACTAAACACGGCATCCAAGGTGCTGACTGGGATTTTCTTTTGTAATCTATTACTAACCAATACAAGCCTCCAAAAAGGAGGCTTTTTTTTTATCCTAAGAACAAATTGTAGAGTTTATAATTTAACCGCAGGTTAAGAATTTTCCATTGGTATTGTTGATGGCGAGAAAGTGTAGTAAGTTTGATAGTGTTAGAGATGGCCATTCTGACGAAGTCTTGGCTTTGAGCAGACTATAAAGGAATAACCCCAACCGAGGGGACGATTTCTCTCTCCGCCCAGATAAAATAAACAGAGAAGACAATAGCGGAGAAGATTGCAATGCAAAATTCCGTATTTGATGATAACCAAGATAAGCGGTTATCAATAGAGGAGTTAAGAAATTTACCAGGATTTGAATCAATAGCCGAGGAAGAAGCAGAAATTATAATAGATGATGCCATATCCCTGGCCAGAATGATTCTGGATGTTTTAGATTAAAATAAATAATAGAAGAGATGGATTTAAAAAAGTTTTATAGATATAAGAAATTGGGTAAAACCCAGGAGATAACAAATAAGAGCAAAGAACTTTGGATGTACACCAGAGTGAGTAGTAAAGAACAAACTAAAAAAAAGTACAGTATTGAAGGTCAAATCTCCAGCATTCGTGATTATGCTAATAGAAATGGGTACATTATCACCAGAGAGCATGGTGGCACCTATGAAAGTGCCAAGGGAGATTTAACCCGAAAAGAATTCAAACAACTGCTTGACAGTGTCAAGAAAGCAAAGCAAAAGCCGTATGCAATTGCCATTAAGTTCATAAGTCGGTTCTCCCGTTCTGGTGGTGGTGCCATAGGGCTTGTTGAAGAGCTTGTTAATATTGTGGGAGTACATCTTATTGAAACCAGCACTGGATTAACAACAGAAGATGAAAAGGACCGCCTGGAAATATATGATAAGCTCCTTGATTCCCGAAGAGAAAATATGGTACGGTTAGAGCGGACACTGCCTGCCATGAAAGAGTTTTTAGAAGATGGTTTCTGGTTGGGCAAGCCACCAAGAGGATACACAATGTATGGTGAGCGAGTAAGTAACTTTAATAACAGAATTCAGGGCCAAAAAGTAGTAATAAATGAAGATGGACGTTTACTACAGAAGGCTTGGCAATGGAAATCGGAAGGAATGTCTGATGCTGACATACGTTACAAGCTGTTGGATAAATTCCATTTCAAAATATCGAAACAAAATTTATCTGCAATGTGGAGAAGACCTTTTTACGTGGGGGTGAGTACAAATGCAATGTTAGAAGCACCAGTTAAGGGTAGATGGCCAGCTCTCATTAGTATGGATATTTGGGACCAAGTGCAAAGAAGATTAGATGGAGCTAAGAGAAAATCTGGATATGAAAAAGCCCCCATTTGTGAAGATAGACCTCTTACAGGTTTCATCTATTGTTCTGAATGCGGAGCTCCAATTACCAGCTATATAGCTAAAAAGAAAAAAGTTCATTATTATAAATGCCAGCACGGTAAAGGTGGCAACATGAATGCCTACACCACACCACGTAGTTTAAAACCTGGAGTAAATGATTCGTTTATAGAATTCCTCACCGCCTTTAACTTGAATGACCGCAATAGACGGCTTCTACGGGCTCAAATTGAGCGTCTAACTCAAGAGCACCATCAAGAGAAGGAAAAGAGCGTAAAAGCCTTAGATAAGCAGCTTGAGAGGCTTCAACAGAAGCTTGAGAAAGTAAATGAGAAGTTCCTGTTAAGTGATAGCGTGGATGAGGTTGCTTACAACAAAATCAAGAGAAAATTAGAAGGAGAAATAAGAGAGATAGAGGAGCAAATAGAAATGACTCCAGAAAATTTATCGAACCAAGCAAACTTAGTTGATAGAGCATTGAATTTTTGCCAGAACATCAGTGATAACTGGGCTTCAGGTGATGTGCACCAAAAACTTAAAATACAAAAAGCACTATTTCCTGAGGGTTTAATAATAAATCCAGAAACAAGACAATATCGAACCAAAAAAATGAATAGTCTTATCTCTGTAATCTCAGATATAGCAAAGGATAACAAAGGTTCTGAAAACAAGAAAGCCACCCGAAAAGGTGGCTTGTCTTCTACTAGTAGCGGGAACTGGACTCGAACCAGTGACCTTCGGGTTATGAGCCCGACGAGCTACCTACTGCTCTATCCCGCGATATTGGACGGCAAATATAAGACAGAAAAAAGGATTCTTCCAAACTTTTTCAAAATAAATTATTGAGAAATCCATTGAATGGCTTCCAGCCGTTCCCCGAATTCAAAGGTTTTGACTTCTGATTTTATTACTAAACTATTGATATCCATTAACCCCCGCAGCCAGCTGATGTCTGTAACAAAGGCCATCTTTTCGATTCGGGCGGAATTCTCATACTTAAAAATCAAATTCTCAAGAACCGTTTTGAAGGACACCTTGTTTCCGGGCATGATTTCGCAGAACAGATTGATCTTCTCATGCTGCTGCAGTTTGTTGCGAATCAGCTCATGGAGTTCCTTTAAATATTCTGAGGTAATGTCCCGATCTATCATCAATCCCACAACATGACCAGCGAGTTCAAAACTTGTTGCCATAGATTATTCTTATCTCCTAAAAATAAGGAATATTTAGGCAGCTTTCTATAGAGTTCGGCTTCTTTACTGCTCAATATCAAGAGCTTTGAACTCTATCAACTCCTGATCTTCAAATTTTATATGAAATTCAATAGGCCTGCAACAAACTTCACAATCTTCAATATAGGTCTGTTCATGTACCGAAGAATCCAGGAGAACTGAAATTTCCTCCCAGCAGTAAGGACACTGAAAAAAATGCTCGTTCATTCTTCCGCTTTTTAAATAAAGCTAATAAATTCAGCTGAAGGCTTCAATTTCCAGCTGAAGTTCTTCCCACTCTTTCATCAAATTCTCGAGCTTTTTCTTTGACTTATTGTAACTGCTAAGAAAATCGGGCTGGGTAGCGATGGCTTCATAATTCTCGGCCAACTCCTTGTCTTTTGACTTGAGTTCTCTCTCCAGTTTGGTGATTTTTGCTTCGATCTTGCTCAGGCGGTTTTTAAGACGTTTCAAATCTTTCTGATCCTGAAACGATCTCTTTTCTGCTCCGCCAGTTTTGATTTTTTCAGTTTTCGGCTTGTCCCTTTTCTCCACCTGTCGCATATCCTGAAGTTTTCGCTGCTCCAGATAATAATCGATATCGCCAAGGTATTCCTTTATCTTATGATCTCTGAATTCGTAAACCCTTCCGGTTAGTCCCTGCAGAAAATCCCTGTCGTGGGAAACAATGATAAGCGTCCCCTCAAAATTCTTCAAAGCCTGTTTAAGCACATTCTTCGATTTGATATCTAGATGGTTCGTAGGCTCATCCATCACCAGCACATTGAAAGGCTCCAGAAGCATTTTACAGAGTGCCAGGCGATTTCTCTCGCCCCCAGAAAGCACTTTAACCTTCTTTTCTACTTCTTCCCCTCGGAAAAGAAAAGCCCCCAGCATATCCCGTATTTTCGTCCGGTTGCTTTCATTGGCGGCATCTTCCATGGTCTGAAGCACGGTTTTTTCACCATTGAGATAATCAGATTGATTTTGAGCAAAATAACCCAGCTGCACATTATGCCCCAGCTTCAGCTTTCCGTCATGCGGAATTTCACCGATAATAATTTTCGCGAGGGTGGTTTTTCCCTGTCCGTTCTGCCCCACAAAAGCGATCTTGCTCTGCCTTTCGATAAGCAGATTTACATCGCGAAGCACTTTTTTATCGCCATAGGATTTTTCCACATGATCGGCTTCGATCACCACCTTTCCCGGATTTACCGACAACGGAAAATTCACGCTCATCACGGCATTATCATCTTCATCGACTTCAATACGATCTACTTTTTCAAGTTTTTTGATCAGCGACTGAGCCATAGAAGCCTTAGAGGCTTTGGCGCGAAACTTATCGATCAGTTTTTCTGTCTGCTCGATTTCCTTCTGCTGATTCTTTTGTGCGGCCAGCTGCTGTTCTCTAAGTTCTTTTCGGAATACGATAAATTCGGAATAGGGCTTCCGGTAATCATAAATATTTCCGAGGGAAATCTCAATGCTACGATTGGTAACGTTATCCAGGAACATTTTATCGTGGGAAACCAGCATCACCGAACCCGCATAATTGTTCAGAAAACTCTCCAGCCAGATTATACTTTCGATATCCAGGTGGTTAGTAGGCTCATCCAGAAGCAGAATATCATTATTCTGAAGCAGCAGTTTGGCGAGCTCGATACGCATTCTCCAGCCTCCGGAAAAAGTTTCGGTGAGTTTATCGAAATCATCTCTTTCAAAACCCAATCCCTGAAGCACCTTTTCTGTCTCGCCCTCATAATTATAGCCGCCAATAATTTCATACTGATGGGTGATTTCGCTAAGATCCTCAATAAGCTGATGATAGCTCTCACTTTCATAGTCGGTTCGGGTGGCAAGCTGCTCATTGATCTCAGCCATTTTAGCTTCCAGTCGTTTGATCTCTTCGAAAGCCTGATAAGCTTCTTCAAGCACGGTACGGCCTTTCTCAAATTCAAGATCCTGCTTCAGAAATCCGATTTTAAGCTCTTTATCTTTAGCGATCTGTCCGGAATCATATTCCTGTTCCCCGGCGATGATCTTGAGCAAAGTAGACTTTCCCGCACCGTTTTTTCCTATAAGACCTACGCGATCCCCGGCACCAAGCCTGAAACTTATTTCCTTAAAAAGGTATTCGCCCTGAAAGGACACCGAAAGATTATGAATATTGAGCATTATTGTAACAAATGTGACTTTTGATTGCTGCAAAGATGCTTAAATTTGTATTGCAAAAAAAATCAGATGAAATTCCTTAAAGGAACTAAATTATACAGCATTTTAACCGGCACCTGTCCGGTTTGCCATGAAGAAAGCATGTATAAGGAAAGCAATCCCTACAAGCTTAATAAGGTCTTTAAAATGCATGAACGCTGCTCCCACTGCGGCACCAAGTATAAAATAGAGCCTTCGTTCTTCTATGGGGCCATGTATGTGAGTTATGCGGTGGGAATCGCCTTTGCCGTGGCTGCTTTCATCATTTCCTACTTTTTCTTTAGTTCGACCCGGCTTACCGCATTTCTGGCAATTATCGCCACGCTGATCGTCTTCATGCCGGTGATCATGAGACTGTCGCGAAACATCTGGATAAATTTCTTTTTTAACTACGATCCCGAAGCGGCAAAGAAAGAGCCTTAATCTTTGTAATATTTCTGGGTATACCTGCTGATGTCGGCTTCTGGATCGATCTTTCCTTCTCCTTCCGCGAAAGCGATAAGCTGAGTCGCCATTTCGGGTGCCAGTAAAACTCCACGGCTTCCGAAACCATTACAGCAATATAAACCTTCTTTTTCGGGATGTGCACCCAACAAAGGACGACGATCGGCTACAGAAGGCCTGATCCCGGCACTTTGATCAACCACTTCAAAATCACATTTGATAAGGTTTTTTATTTCAGCCACAAGTTTTTCCCTGGCGGAAGAAGTCGGTTCGGGATCCAAATCTTTGGGATTATAGGTCGCGCCCACTTTGTAAAGATCATTCCCCAGCGGCATCAAAAAAATATTCGATTTTACCGCGAAATCGAGTTTCAGTTCTTCGGAATAAATACTGATATATTCTCCTTTATTTCCATGCAAGGGCAGGTAATTGAAGTAAGGATTCTTTTTTAATCCGAAACCATCGCAGAAAATGATGTTTTTTGCCTTCAGATCTTTATAATTCCAGGCTTCAGATTCCTGGGTGAGTGCTTCATAAGTAAAACTTTCGGTGCAGAGCATCCCTTTTTCCGAAAGATATTCGGTATAAGCAACCAGAAGGGTTTCGGTATCTATATTTCCGGTATGTTTCACACGCCCAAGGGAAAAAGGCGCGATAAGATTGGAATTGGTATTCTTTTTCAATTCTGCATCGAGAAAAGGAGCCAGACGTGATTTATCGGAAGCAGAAAACCAGTTATTCTGTTCCTCAACCGAATGAAAACGCCGGTAAATATCCCACTTATTCACCAGACGAACTTCTAATTTCTGTTCCAGCTTTTCATAAAAGGGAATAGAGGTTTTTAATTGTTCATCGGCATTCCAGGCGAGCGTAAACCTCTTCAGAATAACGGGATTGAAAATTCCGCCGGCGACGTAAGAAGAATTCTGAGAGTCATCATCAAAAACAAGAAATTTTTTTCCTCGTTTTTCCAACTCTTCAGCTATGGCAATTCCGCTAAGCCCTAGACCTACTATTATATAATCAAGCATAGTGTAAAGATATTAAGGCAGCTGTAAAATTAAAAATTTCTTAAAACAGGAAATCCTGGAGGTAGTTCCATAGATGAATATTATTGGTTTCAATTATGACCAGGAGGACAAAATCAAAATTTTATACTGTACTTTACCTCAATCTTCCCGATAGCTCTGGATGACCTTTCCATAGGAGAGGTGCAGAGGCATCGGGGAAACATCTATATTCCATACAAAAAAAGCGCTTCTTTGCAGAAGCGCTTTCAAATATTCAGAAAATTATTTTCTAGTAACTCCAAACATCCTGTTCAAAGTTTCTTATCTGTTCTTTTATACGCTGTGATTCCAGCAACTGCATAAAGGCATTATCGGTAATATATTCATCGACCTCCCGGTCTCCATAAACATTATCTTCTTTATAGATCACTCCGTCAAAGCGTCTTGAGTTCAGTAAATGATCAAAAGAGATGGTCTGGGAAGTATTATTTCCTGTAAAGACTTTGGCTTCATTAAGCACTTCCCGCGCATCTGGATACCATACCCAGAAAAGTTCCACAAGATCGGTCTGGCCGGTATCGATAAAGTTAACATCGGGAGCTACAGGCGCGATTCCCAGCAGGCGATATTTCAACTCTGCCTGTCTTTTATCGAAATACCAAAGACCCCTGATATGGTATTCCTGAATATCGGCCGATCCAAGATCGCGACGATCGATAAATTGCTGATCTACTTCTTCGCCAGCATTATACTGTTCAATACCGAGGTCGGTAGTATCAATTTTGGAAAGTGTCGCACGAATATCTTTAAGCGTTCTTTTTTCATTGAAATAAGAATCAGCATAGATATTCTGGATCTTTCCTTCCTTGACCGCTTTAATAAGCACGTCATACAAAGACCTGCGATTCTGGCCAATATTATTGGTATCTATAGGGTAATAAAGCGGAAAATTCACTCTTTCATCAAGATCGATGATCTCCCAGGTTCCTTTAGACCACAGAATATCGCGATCTCCCACATAGCCGTATTCAAGAGGTTTATCTTCGCGATCTACCTTTGCCTGAGCCTCAGATTTCTTTCCAATTTCATCAGGCGAATCGGCATTAAGGATATTAGCCTGACCGAAAGAGGCTGCTCCCACCATCATCATAAAACCATATACTAAAAATCCTTTCCAGCTCATTATGAATAATTTTAATTCGTAAGTTCAATAAATACAGGCGCTACTTTTTTCAGCTTATAGCTGGAGTTTCCAGCAAGCTGAGCCTCGATATCGTAGATCTGCACAGATTCCCCACGGCCGGCACGTCTTAAAGCGGCCTTGGCCCTATCATCCAATCGGCTACCATTTACCACGATAGTCGGCTGGCCCGGAACCTTAAATTTGAAACCAGTAACGTTAAGATTAAGATCAAAGTCAAAATCTGGCAATGAAGCTCCAACAGTTGCGATTTCAAGACTGTTGCGTTGCATAGAAACCGAACCGTCTTCTCCACGAATGGTTCCTACGGGTCTTGGAATATCTTTTACACGAAAAGTCTTGCTATCTGATACTGTTTCACCTCCGGGAAGTTGACCACTCACATTGATGGTAACTTCTCTGGCCTGAAGCGTGGTCACATCCATAACATAACTCCCGGCTCCACTGGCAGACCTAAGCCCCGGCGCATTCGCAGAAACATTTCCTACCCCTGGAATAGAGATGGTCATAGGGTTTTGCACCCCACGGTATACCACGTTCATCTTATCGGCTGATATTACTGCTGAATTTGGTTTCGGAATTACTGCGTAAGAACTGGTAACAGGTATTTTCACAATAGAGTCACCTTCCTGAAACTGAAGTTCCCCGGTGATCTTTTGTTCTCCTACATTCCCTGCAGGGAAATTCAGCATTACCTGTCCTGCTTCGGTACTTTCAACTTCTTTACCATTAATTGTCACATTCTCGAACTGTAAGGTCTTATCAACCCGTCCAAGAACCACTTTTCCTTTAAAATTCTCACCAGAGAAGAAAGCGGTCTTATCTGGAACTACAATGGCTTCATAATTAGTTAAGGACACGTCGCTTTGCAGCTGCCCTGAGAACATGGAAGAAAGTATTTCACTTTCGGTGCTTTTCACGTCAGCCTGGATTTGAGTAAGCTGAGTAATAGAAGCAATTAAAGGGAATCCTTCAAATTTATATTGCAACCATGGTATTTTAGCTCCCTCAACATTTTGAGGCTCTGTTGCAAATTCCTGCCGAACATTCACTTTTTGAGCAATAGTGTTATATCTACTGTTCAGAATCTCCGAAACTCCTTCACGGTACTCTTTAATATGATTTAAAAATTCTTCACCCTTGGGAGAGACTCTTCCGCTGGCGAAGAACATTTCGTCCATTACGTTCGCTTTATCCATCTCCTCATAATCGGTGGGATCTTCTACAGAAGCAATAAGTTCTTTTTTTATCCCCTCAACGTATTGGGCAAGATTATTTGATAATTCGTGAATCCTGTCGGCATCTTTCTTAATAGAAGTATACTTTCCAGGCTGTTCTTCAGCTTTCGAAGCAAGGCCGGCCATCAACGAGGTATTCCTTTCAGAATAGGTCGAAGCCGTCTTGTCGAGCTTTTCGTTCATTATCCCGAAGGCCGTCAGTACCTCCTTGGACATATTTAGTGCCATCATAGCGATGAAAACCAGATACATCAGGTTTATCATCTTCTGTCTTGGCGATTGTTTTGCTGATGCCATGTCTAATTAGTTCTTTTTAGTAGATAAAATTATATAATTAGACTCTAGCTGTTCCGTTCATTGCGGTCAACATTCCACCATAAACATTGTTAAGGTGAGCCATATTTTCTGTAAGCGAATTCATTTGAGCCTTAAGCTTACCTGCATTTTCTGCAACCTCGTTATTGATCTCTGCCTGACGGGAAGCCGATTCAACCTGAGCCTTATAAATATTGTTCAGGGTTTCCATCTGTGCTGCCGCCACGCTAAGTTCTTCGCTGTATTTTTTCTGAGAAGACATGGAATCTACGGTAGGGGCTATTCCTTTTGCGGCTCCTTCAAAATTTCTGATACTTTCTCCAAGGGAGGTCATAAGACTGGCATCTATTTTAGCCTCTCTCAACATATCATCAAGTTTTCTGGAAAGAAGACCTTCAGCTTCTTTCTCTTCAGCAATCGCATTTTTTCTTCGTGCGGGTTCTCCTCCTGCCAATTCAGGATACACTAAAGACCAGTCCAATTCGTCATCTACCGGTTCGAATGCAGAATATGCAAACACCAGTGCTTCCACGATTAGACCGATGATCAGCATCGCATTACCACCCGGCCAGTGCATGATTTTAAAAAGGGCACCCAAAATTACAACGGACGCTCCAAGACCATACACCATGTTGGTCAATTTCTTTGTTCCTCTTGATTTTGCCATAACTCTAAAGTTTAAATTTTCTTAATTATTTTTATAGGTTTAAGTTCTGATATTCGTGTTGTCTTAATTGGATTGATTCAGGGTGACATCGGTACCGAGATAATCCTGAACGGTTCTGAAACCGATGTAACTTCTGGCGGAATCGGCATATTCATAATCCCTGGAGCTCACCTGAAGAAAATAGGCGACATCTTTCCAGGAACCACCGCGCACCACTTTACGCGCATCTTCCGGATTGTTCACTGTTGGGTTCATCGTAGACATAAATTCATAAGAACTTGGATCATAGGATGAATCTACCCATTCGGAAACATTTCCTGCCATATTGTAAAGACCATAGTCATTAGGGTCGTATGATTTCGCCTCCACGGTATATAAAGCCTGATCGGCCGCATAATCTCCGCGTAAGGGTTTAAAATTAGCCATAAAACACCCACGGTCATTCTTGGTATAAGGGCCACCCCACGGATATGAAGCTCCATCAAGACCTCCACGCGCCGCATATTCCCATTCTCCTTCGGTAGGCAACCTGTAAGAAGGCACCTGAGCATCTCCCTTGGAACGGCGGTAGTCGTTATGATGTTTTGTTCTCCACTGCGTAAAAGCTCTCGCCTGCTTCCAGGAAACTCCCACTACAGGATATTCATCATAAGCGCTATGCCAGAAATAGTCATTATGCATCGGCTCATTATAAGAATAATTGAAATCCTTGATCCAAACAGTAGTATCAGGATATACAGGAACGACTTCACTATGAATGAAATCGCTTCGGTCTCCCTGCTGCTTGGCAGCAGATTGTATATCCATCCAGGAATATTTGAATTTCAGTTTTTTCACATCAATGGTACGCTGACCGTTGTACACTTCGTCCATCGGGATGTACATAGAATCCATCACCTCGGCATAATACACATCGGGATATTCCGAAGTATCCCAGATTAGATCTACATCGGTATTGAGCTTTCTGTTTTCATAGTCATCGGTGGGACCACCCTGACCATAGGTATTCAGCATGTATTCCTGGTAAGGAGTAAGATTATCGGGGTCTGCATCTGCAAAAGCGTATTCACCAATTCCGTCATCTCCCGGTACAGCTCCCTGCATTTCTGCCATAATAGCCAGATTGACCCTCACAATGGAGTCTCTTACATAATCAACAAACTGTCGGTATTCCGCATTTGTTATTTCGGTTTCATCCATATAGAATGAACGTACCGAAACGGTTTTTGGTGGAGCGTCATTTTGGCCGGCAATATCATCATCAGATTTACCCATGATGAAAGAACCGCCCGGAATCAATGTCATACCATAAGGCTTCTCCGGATTCCACTTCTTCCCCTCCGCACCTACTAGCTGTCCACGATCGCCACGACCACAGCTCGAAAGCAAGGCCAGAACAGCAATGAGCGAAATATACTTCTTCATAGTTCTCTTAGGTTAAGACAATTTGATTTACGGCAGTAAACCTATCTAAATATTTTTTAAAAAACAATATTTACGATAAAAATACCCTAAACCAAAAAATGCCTGATTTTTTTTAGACTTCGTTTTTTCGTTTGGCTTTATACCATCTCTCGGGGATTACCTGATTACAGGCTTCTAGATAATCTTCCTCGCTGCATGGTAATAACGTATGCCTTTTTAATTTAGTATTTACATGATCTAAAAATGGAATTTCTATCCACCAGCGACCACTCACCGGACTTTTAAAAAAGACCAGAATCTCATCATCTATCGGCACCTGATATTTTATAAACTCTTTTTTAGCCGAAATAGTATTTTCATTGGTGCGATAATTCACCCCTTCAATAAAGTACCATATAATCTCGGCAATCAGTGTATTTGCAAGCGTGCCCAGGCCCGACTGGTACTCGTAAATTCCAAAAGAGGACACTTTATCACTGATCCCCACATATCTTGAAAGCGCACAGATCTCCCTGCCGTTGAAACCATTAGGAGTCTGAAAATAACCATTCTGAAAGGAAGCCGAATCGATAGCTCCGAGATCCAGTCCTACCAGATTGGCATTCCTGAAGATCGGTTCCATCAGGGACAGATCAGAGGTCACTTCACCCAATCGGTAAGCTTCAAAAAATAATCTTTCCATCAGCTCGATCTCTTCCTGAGAATTAAAATAAGTTTGAAATCCAACCGCAGAATAATTAAATAAATTATAAGGTTTATCGACTACGATTTTTCCTACATAACTTTCACTGGAAATTGCTTTATCGGCATCACCAAGATCAAATTTTGAATCGATATTTACAAGGTTAACCATTTGATCCAGTTTATCATACGCTCGATATTGTGCATAAACAAGATCCTGACTACCTCCTAAAACAATGGGCAATATATCCTTTTTTATAAGACTTTCAACGATGTTTTGAACGGCAAAATAAGTATCTTCCACCGTGGCCCCGGCCTCCACATCTCCAAGATCAGCCAGATTGAGTTTCCAGTTACCGGGAAACAATCTGTAGAAAGCACGCCGCAGTTCATCAAAGTCGGGTGTTTCATTCTTTCTGACTGCACGACGATTCTCCTTAACGCAAAAAATCGCGAGCTGCACACCTTCCAGATCCGGCAAACCAGACCTTTCGGTATGCAACCGGATTTGAGCACCTATGGAATGCGGATTGAACTCTTTGATCTCATCCGATAATTCGGGATTTATCGGACTCAGAAAATCGATCTCCATAGCCTATTTCTTTTTCGTAGTTTTCTTTTTTGTACTTCTTTTCCTGCTGGTTTTCTTAGCTCTTTCCGCTTTTTTCAATGATATCCTTTACCTCATCCAGCGTAAGTTCTTTGGCTTTTGTGGTCTTTGGAAGCTCCACCTTGGTCTTTCCCTTGATCACATTGAAACGGCCCCAGCGCGCCTTTTCCACACGAATGCCTTCTTCTTCCCAGTTATGAATAATCTTTTCGCGCTCTTTCTTCAGCTTATCCTCGATCAGCTCCTCAATATCGTCTTTGGAAAGATCATCAAAATCATATTTTTTGTTCACATTGATGAACATATTGTTCCATTTAAGATAAGGCCCAAATCTTCCCACACCTTTCTGCACGGGTTCACCTTTATACTCAGCAATCGGCGCATCGGCTTTTTCTTTTTCTTTGATCAGCTCCATAGCGCGGTCAAAATCCACATCAAACGGATCCTCTCCTTTTTCAAGAGAGACGAATTTTTTTCCGAATCTTACATAAGGCCCATATCGACCATTATTTACCTCAACCGCTTCACCTTTATATTCTCCCAGTTTCTTCGGAAGATCAAAAAGCGCCATCGCCTCCTCATAGGTAAGCGTCTCCATATTCTGGTCCGGACTTAAGCTGGCGAATTTTGGTTTCTCATCATCCTCTACACTTCCAATCTGAACCATGGGACCAAATTTCCCCAAACGTACGCTAACGGGTTTGCCAGATTCCGGGTCTTCACCCAGTACACGTTCCCCAACTTCACGATCGGCATTTTTTGCAACATCCTGAACATGAGGATGAAAATCTTTATAGAATTCTTTCATCATCGCTGTCCATTCCCTTTTTCCTTCGGCGATATTATCAAAGCTTTCCTCGACCTTAGCCGTGAAATTGTAATCCAAAATATTAGAAAAATGATTTACAAGGAAATCATTTACAACCATTCCCGTTGCCGTTGGTACCAGCTTACCTTTATCACTTCCCACGGTTTCGGTTAAGGTCTTCTCTGAAAGCTTATCAGATTTCAGTTTAAACTGCACATAATTGCGCTCCGTTCCGTCTATAGAGCCCTTTTCGATATAATTTCTGGACTGAATAGTGGAAATCGTCGGCGCATAAGTTGAAGGACGGCCGATGCCCAGCTCTTCCAGTTTCTTTACCAGAGATGCTTCGGTATAACGGTACGGCGGCCGCGTGAATCTTTCGGTTGCCGTGATATAATTATTTAGAAGCGGCTGATTTTCCTTTAATGCCGGAAGCATTCCGCTTTGTTCTTCGTCTTCCTCATCGCTGCCCTCGAGGTATACCTTTAAAAATCCGTCAAATTTCAAGACTTCACCGTTGGCAGTAAATAAATTGTCATGTTTATCGGCTTCAATCTTAACATTGGTCCTCTCCAGCTGCGCATCACTCATCTGGGAAGCGATCGCCCTTTTCCAGATAAGTTCATACAATCTCTGCTGATCTCTTTCCCCAGAGATGCTATGTTTCTGAAAACTCGTAGGTCTAATCGCCTCATGAGCTTCCTGCGCTCCCTTTGATTTCCCTTTAAACTGGCGCGGTTTCGAATATTTATCACCGTAGGCCTTCAGAATTTCATTTTTTGCCCCGCTTCGCGCTTCATCAGATAAGTTTACGCTGTCGGTCCTCATATAAGTAATATGACCGGCTTCATATAAACGCTGTGCCAGAGTCATGGTTTTTCCTACTGAAAAATACAGTTTTCGGGCGGCTTCCTGCTGAAGTGTGGAAGTGGTAAACGGCGGCGCCGGATTCTTTTTCGCCGGTTTGGTGGTAAGCTCGGCTACTTTAAAATTCGCAGCTATATTATCTTTAAGAAATTGCTCCGCTTCCTCTTTAGTGTCAAAATTCTTCGGAATGCGAGCTTTAAAAGATTTCCCGTCATCGGTAGAGAATTCTGCGTCTATCCTGTAAGAAGCCTGGGGCTGAAATTCCTGAATTTCACGCTCCCTCTCCACGATCAGTCTCACCGCTACAGACTGTACCCGTCCGGCAGAAAGTCCACCTTTGACTTTCCTCCAGAGAACAGGAGACAGTTCATAACCAACGAGCCTGTCAAGCACCCTGCGCGCCTGCTGGGCATTTACAAGGTTATAATCTATACTTCGTGGGTTTTCAATAGCCTTAAGAATTGCGGGTTTGGTGATCTCATGAAAAACAATGCGCTTGGTTTTATCGCTTTTCAGCTTCAGCTCCTCGGCCAGATGCCAGGCAATCGCCTCTCCCTCGCGGTCTTCATCACTTGCCAGCCATACAATTTCTGCAGATTTGGCGAGACCCTTCAGCTTCCTTACCACATCCTTCTTGTCTTTTGAAACTATATATTTAGGCGTAAAATCCCCTTCCGTATCCACACCGATCTCCTTGGTAGGCAAATCGGCGATATGACCAAAGCTGGAAGCTACTTTATAGTCGCTGCCCAGGAATTTTTCGATGGTTTTTGCCTTCGCCGGGGACTCTACTATCACTAAATTTTTTGCCATAAATTTTTGAGTTTGTAGTTGCAAAAGTATGTCAAATTTTTATTCTCGCCGTTAAACTGAATATAAATCCGTTGGCAACACCTTTGCAACACCTTGAAAATAAAGCCGTTTAAGAACTCAGGAAAATTTTATTCGGTATAAAAATCAACAGAAGTCACCCCGGAAAGTTTATAGCTAAGATCTGGAGAAATATTACCTTCGGCAGTCTCTCCGCGGTTGAAAGCGATGACCCGGCCTCCCCCATTGGAAGCTTCAGCTATAAAAATGGCATTATAAGCGGCATCATATTTAATATCGACAGGGTTTCCTAATTGCGTCCGGTTACCAGATATTCTCAACTGGCCCACTACGGGAATAATATTTCCGCCGGGAGTATTGGTGAGTTTGGAGTTAAATTCACTAATGATATGTACAGCTCCGTCACCGTCAACTGTAGGATCACCCATATCAGCTATGAACATGGTGCCGTTCGCAAAATCAAGGCTGCTCAACTGTACCGCAGTTTCTATGCTGACTGTCTTATTGGCTACTGCTTTTGAAAATACCTTATAAGAATCGAGGAAATCCCGGAATACGGCTACTTCATTCGAATGAGATTTGATCACGAAAAGATCATCTCCAACAAATTTCATTGCGGCCACCTGGAAATCGGTCAGGACCATATTGCGAAACTCATACCCAGAGGCGGCTTTTCTAAAAATAAGAAACCTCCCTTCTTTAGTCATGGGATCGCCATCAAATTCGGTCGTGTCTGAAACAACATAAAAACTTTCACTTTTTTCAAGGTCGGTGGGATTCTGAAATTGTGTAGTAGTATTAATAAAATCGGTATTCGCATCGATCGATCCTGTCTTATCTGGAATGGAAAGGTCTTCATAAGTCTCTATTCGGCTGGGTTGTATAGAAAGAACCGTAAAAGAAGTCGTGCCCTCGGCAATAATATCGGCAGTTGACGAAGATGAAATATTTATCGTCGGTTTATTATTCGCATTATTGATGTCATAGCGTTTCACCACTCCCCCATCGGTGGCGGCAAAAAGATAGGCTTTTTCTGAAAGCTGTACCTGCCCATTAGGGTAATTATCGCCTCCACAGGCCACACAGCAAATAGCAATTATTCCGCTGAAAATTAGAATTAAAGAAGATCTCATTTTGTTCATACTTCCGGAATCGACTTCAATATTATCCAAAATCAGCCAAAAGGAAGAATTTTTAGTCGTTAAATATGTGTTATTTGAAATATTATTAACGCAATTTCCGCTGAAAAATGACATTTTAAGCTTAAAATTTCAGTTATGGAACT
The DNA here is from genome assembly GCA_963741865.1 of uncultured Flavobacteriaceae bacterium. Lineage (GTDB taxonomy): Bacteria > Bacteroidota > Bacteroidia > Flavobacteriales > Flavobacteriaceae > Christiangramia. The sequence continues at coordinate 71,234 of CAVUJP010000015.1, read as the reverse complement.
AAAAGGAAAGACAGCCGTGGTCACCGGTGCAAGCAGCGGAATAGGAAAAGCCATTGCGCGCAAACTGGCCGCAGAGAACTGCAGGGTCGCCCTTGCAAGCCGGAGTGTTGACAAACTCAGGGCACTTCAGGAAGAAATTTCTTCGGAAAGTATTGTGGTGGAAATGGATGTGAGTAACACTACAAGTGTTAAAAGTGCTTTTGAAAAAGTCTATAAGGAATTTGAGGGTGTTGATATTCTGGTGAATTGTGCGGGAATTATGCCGCTCACCTATCTCAAGAATCGGCATCTTGACGAATGGCTAGGCACTATTGAAGTGAATGTGAAAGGCAGCCTGCGATGTATCGATGCCGTATTGCCTTCCATGACCGAAAAGAATAGCGGACATATTGTAAATATTGCTTCGGTTGACGGAAAGGAGATCTTTAAAGGTGGCGCCGTTTACGGAGCTTCCAAGGCTGCAATGATAGAATTATCGCGGGCGATGCGAATGGAACTCTCTCCCGAATTCAACATACGGGTGACCGCCATCGAACCGGGAACGGTGGAAACCAGTCTCCGGGAAGATATTACCGATAAGGAATTGCTGAAGGATAAAGATTATGGCGGCGATGAGCCTAAACTTAAAGCCGAAGATATCGCTGAAGCAGTTTATTATGCCCTATCGCAGCCGCAACATGTGAACGTAAATGAATTACTCGTAAAACCTACAGGAAAAGCTTAAACAGAAAATAATATTATGAATTTTAATTACTTGATGACAAAAGCAGGAAAAATCCTGGCAAAAGGAACCATGTTCAGAGTTGGAAAATATTTAGCTAAAAAAGGAGGAAAGGCAGGAATTGGTGCCGGCGCTTTGCTGGCGGGAGGATTCCTGGCTTACAATATGTGGAAGGAGCGTAAAGAGGACAAACGGCCGGCAAATAAGATCACCACGAAGAAAAAAGAAATTGTGGTCTGATCTGCATCAAAAATTTATAAATCCACAGCAGAATTCTGCCTTTTCAGTTCATACCTGAAAATTAAGCTTTCAAAATCCTTATTTTGGCAGGTATGAGAACCATTCTTTTATTACTGCTGCTCTCTTTTATAACTTTCTCAAGTCAGGCGCAGCAAGATTGCGCCTGCTGTGCACCTGAAAATAAACAGTTTGATTTCTGGATCGGGGATTGGGAAGTATTTAATGAAAAAGGACAGAAAATAGGGGAAAATCTCGTCGAGCCCCTGGAAGATCATTGCATCATCAGTGAGAACTGGAAAGGCCTTCAGGGAAACAGTGGCAAAAGCTTTAATTATTACGATCCTGAAGATAGAACCTGGAATCAGCTTTGGATAAGCAATTCGGGAAATATCCTGAAATTGAAAGGCACAGCTTCCGAAGGAAAAATGCTACTGAAAAGCGAGTTACAGGAAAACGAAAAAGGCAAATTTTACAACCAGATCACCTGGACCAAGAATAAAGATGGCAGCGTAACCCAAAACTGGGAACTGCTTGATGAAAACGGAAAAAAAATTAGCAATGCCTTCAAAGGCATCTACAGAAGGAAAAATTAATTCCCGAAGACATTTTCCTGTTTGCTTTCGAAGGAAGTCTTTTCGCCTTTAAAATTAGAAATACCTTCCTGCAGCCAGTTATAATAAGCATCCACATCGGGCTCGTAGGCAATCGGCGCATTCAGGTTTTCCTCGTTGTGATTTACCAGTACGTAGTAAGGCTGGGCATTGGCGCCATAACGGGAAATCTGAAAATCACTCCATTTATTGCCGATGGTTTCGATCTTTTTCCCCGTAGCTTCTGAAATAAACTGCTCAGATTTCGGCAAATCCCTTTTGTCATCGACATATAAAGAAACCAGCACTACATCATTTTTTAATGTTTCCAGCACCTTCGGTTCGCTCCAAACGCGCTCTTCCATTTTCCGGCAATTCACGCATGCATGACCGGTAAAATCAATCATCAGTGGCATGTCTTTCTTTTTCGCATAGGCCAGCGCTTTATCATATTCGTGAAAACTGACGATATTATTAGGACCGTAAACCGCTCCTTCGGGCAGTTCAGAGTCATCAGCCGCAGCCGTGGCATTTGTGCCCAGGCCATTTGGTGATTCACTGTACTGAAGCGGCGGCGGGAAGCCGCTGATCATTTTTAAGGGAGCGCCCCAAAGGCCGGGAATAAGATATATTACAAAGGAGAGTACCAGCAATCCCGTGATCAATCGACCTACAGAAATATGTGATTCCGGAGAATCATGAGGTAACTTTATCTTTCCGAAGAGATAGAAAGCCAAAAGCCCGAACACCGCGATCCAGATAGCGAGGAAAACCTCCCTTTCCAGCAGGTGTAATTGTAAAACCAGATCGGCATTCGATAAAAACTTAAAAGCCAGTGCGAGTTCCAGGAATCCGAGGAAAACTTTTACCGTATTCAACCAGCCTCCGGATCGTGGAAGGCTGTTAAGCCAGCCCGGAAAGGCCGCAAAAAGAGCAAAAGGCAAAGCAATGGCCAGAGAAAATCCGAACATCCCAATGATCGGCGCCCAACCACCTTTGGTAGCTGCCTGAACCAACACCGTTCCCACAATGGGGCCGGTACAGGAAAAAGAAACGATCGCCAGTGCCAGCGCCATAAAAAATATACCTATAAGCCCGCCTTTATCGGCTTTAGAATCTATAGCCGTTCCCCATTTGCTCGGCAAAACGATCTCAAAAGCCCCCATAAATGAAAATGCAAAAACCAGCAGGAGGATGAAAAATATAAGGTTAAACCAGACATTCGTCGAGAGCGCGTTGAGGGCATCGGCACCGAAAACCACGGTCACCAAAGTTCCTAAAAGCACATAGATCACCACGATGGAAACGCCGTAGAAAATAGCATTTCTGATCCCGGCGACCCGGGATTTACTCTGTTTGGTAAAGAAACTCACCGTCATGGGGATCATTGGGAAAACGCAGGGCGTAAGCAGGGCTGCAAAACCTGATAAAAAGGCCACAATAAAAATCCCCCAAAAATCCTGATCTTCAGGTGTAGAATTAATTTCTTTTGTTTCTTCTTCAACGGAAGCTTTTTCTGCTTCTGCCGAATCATCTTTGGCAGCATTCGCAGCAGCTTTTTCATTGATCACCAGTGTAAAATCTTCAGATCCGAAAATACAGGTTTGATCATCACAAGCCTGAAATTCGACCTTCGCATCCAGCGTTCCCAAATCTGGATCGGTCACTTTTATGTTCTGGCTAAAAGTCGCCTGCTCTGAAAAATATGACTGCTCGGTCTCAAAAACCGGGTCGTATTCGGTCACCGGCTCATTTTCGGTGGTTTCCCCAACCAGTTCATATTGCTTGCCGGCATTTGGAAAAGTGAATTCGGTAGCGATCGCTCCACCTTCGGGAAGATGTTGCGAATACAAATGCCAGTGTTCCTCTATAAAAGCATTGAAAATTAGCTGATATTCGGTATCTGAAATCTGCTTTACTTCGGTTTCCCACTCTACAGGTTCGAGGATCTGGGAGTAAGAAAAAAAAGTGCTCAGAAAGAAAAAAAGTACAGGAAGTTTATGTAAAAATTGCTTTCTCATGAAAAATTCGTTTGCTTAAGATGAAACGACTTCGGCAAAAGTATCAATTCTTTAAGAAATCGCGGGCCTTTAATCGAATAGCTTTTTGATTTTGCTACAGGAGCTGTTATTTTTATTAAATTCAGGTTTGGCCTCACCCATCCCGAGGCAGAGCCATAGAAGAATTATTTAGTTAAAAATCCAATGATGTTCAAATTCAGCATTTTTTTTATCATTCTATTCTTTTCATTCCAGGCTTTTTCCCAGGAAAAGAGCTGGGTGCTCGGGCCTTTTGAAAGGTTTACCGGCAATAAGCCAATTATCAGCAAAGACATAAATTCCCATTTTAAAGATCCGGTTACAGGAAAAACAGTCAATTGGGAATCCATGGCGACTTTTAATCCCGCGGCGATCTTGAAAAATGATAGCATTTTTGTGCTTTTTCGCGCCGAGGAAAAACTGGGTGATAAGGAAATTGGAGGGCATCGTTCCAGAATAGGAATGGCCTATTCTACAGATGGCCTGCATTATCAAAAATTACCGGAACCCGTATTTTATCCTGAAGAAGATGATCAATTTAAAAATGAATGGCCAGGTGGTGTGGAAGACCCAAGAATTGTGATCACCGAAGAAGGAAAATACATACTTACTTACACCCAGTGGAACAGGAAAACACCCAGACTTGCCGTAGCAACTTCAACCGATCTAAAGACCTGGAAAAAACAAGGTCCTGTTTTTCGAAATTTCGAGAATGGGAAATACCTGGACATGGAAACAAAATCGGGAGCCATAGTTACCCGGCTTAAAAAGGGAAAACCCGTGGCCGCGAAGATCAACGGAAAATACTGGATGTATTTTGGCGTTCCTCATATTTTCCTTGCCAGTTCCAAGGATCTGGTTAACTGGAACCCCATTGAAGACCAGGATGGAAACCTGATTCCGGTACTAAATCCCAGGCCGGGATATTTTGACTCCTGGCTGGTAGAAGCCGGACCGCCTCCCCTGCTCACAGAAAAAGGCATTGTAGTGCTTTATAATGCCGGTAACTCTGAAAATATCGGTGTAAAAGAACTGGGAAATCGGGTCTATACCGGAGGCCAGGCATTGTTCGATGCCAGAGAGCCCTGGAAATTACTCGACCGAAGCGATCAACCTTTTATTAAACCCGAACTCCCTTTCGAAAAATCGGGACAGTATAAAGATGGAACCACTTTTATTGAAGGTCTTGTAAGATTTCATAACAGATGGTTTCTATATTACGGAACCGCCGACAGTATGGTGGGAGTGGTAAGAACAGGGAAATAAAAATTTATTGAAACAGGCTATCCACAAGGTTGAACCACAGAGATATTTACCTCACCCATCCCGATAGCTCGGGATACCTCTCCAGAGGAGAGGTTAATAAAAGAATTTTTAAGAACGAGAGAAAAAAATCAGGAATTTGTCTTTCTTCTCACCACCAGGTGTTTTATCATTTACCAATTCCCGGAACTGCTCCATTTTCATGGGCTTGGTTAAATAAGCAATTACCTGCTGGTAATTTTGGGAACGCTTTTGATCTTCCCAGAACAGGGAGGAAGTCACGATTAAAACTAAAATATCGTCCTTATAATCTTTCTTTGAAATGGCATCGAGAAATTCCCAGCCATTCATCCCGGACATATTGAGGTCCAGCAAAATTAGGCAGCGATCTCTTTTTTCCCTTCCATAATCAAGATATTCGACAGCTTCTTCGGCTTTTTCAAAAACTTTAGGATCAAAGGCGAGTGTTTTTCTGACCATATGTGTATGAACGGTCGCAAAAATCTTATCATCCTCGATCACCAGCACGTCTCGCAATCTCCTTCTCTTGCATTTTAAGCATTTAAACTTTCAATTTTTTGAATTCGCTTCAGAAGAATTTCATCCAGTTCATCAGCTGAAGATTTTATAAGTCCTATTAATTCTTCTTTGCTCCACATTTCAAAAGATGAGTCTTCCAGGGTATCGACCAGAGTTTTTAGACCGGGCCAATGGAGCCCTGATTACATGGGCCTGTTCCCAGGCAATTTCTTTTAACATGGCTATTTTGTTTCTCGATTTTCTTAAAAACTCTTTTGATTCGGTTACATCCATCACCGCACCGACCACACGTATTGCTTCCCCCGTGGAATCCCTTAGGATATAAGCACGATCAACCAAGTAGGCCATTTGGCCATCAACTTTTTAAGGAACCGATATTCCTGCGTCCATTTGTTTTTCGTTTTGATCCTTCAGCGCCCAGCATTAAACCTTGTAAACACCCGCTGTTTATCCGATTTATAGATCCTGTCGAACCCAAATATTTCCTGCGAATTTTTGATTCCTGGGGACTGAAACCATAATTCTTCTCAAACGCCTGATTTCTAATGATCTGTTATTTAGACCAGGTCCCAGTCATAAATCAGATCTTCTGTAGCACGGGAAGCCAAATAAAAACGCTCATTAAGTTCTTCAATCTTTTTTTGCTGTAAAAAAGCTTCGGTTATATCTTTTGAATTCACTACAATTCCCTCAACATTTGGATCTTCAAGAAGGTTAGTGGCCCTACTTTCGATCCAACACCATTCATTCTTTCCGTTCTTAATCCGGAATGGGGAAACTTTGATTTGTTTCGATTTCAAAAGTTCAAGAAACTGAGTATACACTCTTTGCTGATCTTCGGGATGCATAAAATCGAAATGCTAATTTCTCCTGGATATTCTTCTGGGTCTCCTGCCAATGATGTTATACACCGAATCGCTAACAAAATGATAATAACCCTTCTCATCAACAATTGAAATCATATCAGATGCATCCTGCACCAGCGACTTGAATTTTCGTCTCACTTTTCATAAGCTTTTCCTCACTTCGCCGTGCCTTTTCCTGGGCTTTCAGTTTTTCGGTCACATCTTTGACTATCCCGTAAACTCCTTTAATTTCATTCTGAATTTTCAGGGGCATCAAAGAAACATCCATACACCATCTCGCTGTCCTTTGCCGAAACAAAATCGGCACGAAAAATTTGTTTCTTCTCCTTCCAATGCCTTTTGAAAATGATTCCAAATCATTTCTTTGTGATAATCTGCACAAAAAGGAAGAAAATTCATTTTCAATAATTCTTTTTCAGAAATTTCAGCGATATTCAGCAAGCCTTCATTGGCACTTATAAAATTCCCCCTTTTGTCCAGAGAGTAAAGACCATCAGAATTCTTATCAATAAAAAAACGGCTTCGTTCGGCACTGCGATCCAGTTCTTCGAGGGTGAGAAGATGTTCTTTTTCCCTGTTAACCTGCGATGTGATATCGGTACAGATAATTAACACCATATGCCTGGAAACTGGGGTTTCGCAATCTACCGGAATATGCATGACACTCCAGTAATTTCCTTCCTTTTCGGCCACAGCTTCTTTAGCGAAACTATACTTCACGGGCTCCAGTGTAACAGGTTGCCTGGTCACAAAACTTTTCCGAGCGGATTCTGTTATTTTTTTTGCGCAGGATTTTAAAAGTCTAATATCTTCCGATATTTCTTCAATACTTTTTCCAAGTTGCTCTTCTTTTTTCAAACCCGACAATTTCAAAAATGTTCTGTTCACATTCCATATTCTGAAATCATCTTCAACCGGCTCTAATAGTAAACAAGGCTGAGGGAGCACCTCAAATACTTTCATATAATTCACCATACCTCATCCCTTTCAACATGTTTAACTTCTATATAAAAGCCGTTTTTAAATATTCTTAAACAAAGGTTAATTTTGTCTAAAAATAAGTTGATTTTATCTATTATGAAAATATTTTTATGTAGGATTTTTCCTTCTTTATAATTTTGAGTAATACTTAAAACTTCCTTAAAGTCAAAATTCAGGCCGAAAATTTGGTTTGTTTAATTTAGTTTTACTTTCATCTAATTAATCACATTCAATGAGTCTTACCGATTTTATTATGGCCGCCTGCATTGCACTTATAATGTTCGGGATCGGGCTTGAATTGAAATTTGAAGACTTTAAGAGGGTTCTTTTCCGCCCTAAAGCAGTGTTCACCGGACTTTCCTTACAGATCATCCTTCTACCACTCATCGCACTGCTTCTTGTATATTTCTGGCCCATGAAGCCAATTTATAAAGTGGGAATCATGCTTCTGGCAGCATGTCCGGGAGGGACCTCCTCTAACCTGGTGACGAAAATTTTAAAAGGTCGTGTAGCCCTCGCTGTTTCCATGACCGCTTTTAACAGTTTCGTTATTTTATTTACCATTCCGTTAATTCTCAAGATGAGCTTTAGCGTCTTTGGTGTGGAAGCCCAGAGTGTAAGTCTCAATTTTTGGAGAACTATGAAAGAAGTTTTTACAAGTGTGGTAATACCGGTAGTTGCTGGAATTCTTTTTGGCAGATATTTGCTCAGTGAAAAGCAAAAGGAAAAACTACATCAACCCCTGAATTATATCCTGGCCGGTTTTATGCTCATTGCCGCGGTTACGGCTGTATTTTTTGATGAAGACCAGAAGCATATCGATTATATTAAATATATCCCACTTCTAGCTCCGTTGCTCATACTCAATTTTTCCACGATGCTGGCCGGTTTTCTGGTGTCGGGGAAAATGATGAGACTGAAGCATGAATCTTCCTATACCATCGCGATTGAAATTGGTTTACAAAACAGTGTGCTTGCCCTTTATATAGGTAACCAGTTACTAAAAAACCAGGATGTTAGCCTTATTGCCATTCTGTACGGCAGCTTTTCCCTCATCAGTACTTTCGGTGTGGCCTATTTTCTGAAAAACAACAAAAAAATGAAGAAATTTATCAGTCATAGCTCCCACTGACCCCCGGAATTTATTCAGAAATTTTTAATTTTAAGAAATTTAGATTCAGCATGAACTTCCAAATTCCGGTATTTAGCGAAGAAGAAAGCTTTCACAAAGATTTCTATGAAGACTATAATATTTCTTCTTATTGCGATGAGCCGCAGGAAAAACTGAACCGCACCGAACCTCATCGCCATACCTACTACGAGATTATCTGGATCAAAAAAGGAAGTGGCCATCATTTCATCGATTTTAAAGATTATAAGTTCCAGGGGCCCTGTTTATTTATTCTGAATCCCGGGGTAGTTCATAAAATCCATAAAGACGGCCCTACGGAAGGCTATGTGGCGAAGTTCAGCGAATCTTTTTTGAACCAGATAGAAGCGAATGCGGTAAAGATCATCAGAAATGGCCTTTTTGATGATATTCATCCAAGACCGGTTTTTAGCCTGGACGATCAGAAAGTGGAAATTCTTGATGAACTGATGCAGAAAATGCTTACGGAATTCAACAGGAATGAAGAATTTTCACGTTCAATCCTGGTCTCTTACCTTAAGATCTTTCTTCTTCGTATCTATGAACTTCGGGAAAACTCCGATCATGAAAGATTTAGGTCGCCACGCTATAAAACACTCTTTGATTTTAAAAAGCTGATCGGCGAAAATTTCCGGCAGCAACATGAGATAAAGTTCTATACTCAAAAACTGGCGACCTCACATAGAAATCTCAATCTTATCTCTTCCGAATTCACAGGGAAATCAGCTAAAACACTGCTCAATGAACGCCTGCTGCTGGAAGCAAAAAGACTGCTTTACAGCTCTGGAAATGTAAAGGAAACAGCTTATGAACTTGGCTTCAGCGATCCTTCCTATTTTTCGAGATTCTTTAAGAAACACACGGGTAAAAATCCCTCTTCTTTTCTGAAATAATTACATTTTTCCGGTTTGTACAGGTGCTCTTCCGGTTTGTCCATCTCTTTGCGGTAAAAATCCGCCAATTTTGAAAATGCAAAAAGAAAAGATATGAAAAGAAGAGATTTTGTAAAACAAACGGGGATCACGGCAAGCGCACTCTATTTTATGAGTCCTGCCTCCTCTTTTACAATTAATAACCTAAAAACCAGAAGCATGAAAATTTCAAATCAGAACAAACGAAACATTTGCACTACCTGCGGCACCAGATATGATAATGAACATTTTGATGAGAAAATTTGTCCGGTTTGCGCAGACGACCGCCAGTATGTAAACCTCAACGGACAGCAATGGACCAGCTATGCAGAAATGAAAGATTCCCACAGCCTTTATTTCAATAAATTGCGGGATGATATTTATGAAATCTCCATCAGGCCTTCTTTTGCCATCGGCCAGAAGGGCCATCTCATCCTGCATCCGGAAGGGAATGTGCTTTGGGACTGCCTGCCCTTTCTCGATGAGGCTGCGGCTTCTTTTATCAATAAACTTGGCGGCCTGAAGGCCATTGCCATCTCGCATCCTCATTATTACAGCCTTATGGCCGAATGGGCAAATTATTTTGGCTGCCCCATTTATTTGCATGAAAAAGATCGAAAATGGGTGTTTGATAATGAAGAGAATATTCATTTCTTTTCAGAAGAAAAACTGAAGCTCTCCGAGGGCATCGAAATCGTGAATACCGGCGGACATTTTCCCGGGAGTACGGTCTTGCATTATACAACTGAAAAGCGACCCGCTACTTTATTCGGCGGCGACACGCTCTATCTATCCCTTCATAAAAAGCACTTCAGCGCCATGTACAGCTATCCCAATAATATCGCCCTGGATAGAAAGGAACTTTTCAGCTGTTTTGAAAAGCTGAAAGCGCTTAATTTTGATGTTTTTTTCGGTGCTTTTTCCTGGCAGAATCTATATGAAGGAGCGGGTAAGATATTCGAAAAATCTTTGGAAAGATACCGGCAGATCTACTCCTGAAATGATTTTTTTAAGGATTTTGATAACAAAAATGAATTTTGGTCGTCTTTTAAAAGGAAGAATTTTTAAAAATCCAATCTTACATGAAAATGAAACAACTTTATCTGGCCCTGCTTTTTCCCTTTTTAATGAATGCCCAAAATGCGAAGAAATCCTGTGCGGTTTCAAAGATCGAAGCATCGATGGAAGCCTTGGGAGGGGAAGAACTGCTTAATTCGGTTCAGAACCTTCAAATTTCGGGCAAAGGCTATCGTTTGATGAGAGAGCAGTCTGAAAGGCCTGAAGGACCTTATATCACCGATTATTTCGACCTAAAGGAAACCAGTGATTTCAGCAAAAAACACTGGTCCTCTTCCAAAGATTTCAGTGTTTTTGGTTATTCGCTAAATTACCTGGTCAATGATACACTTACCGCCAGGTCGTTCAACAACAACGGTAACTGGTTCCCTGCCGAAAAAAGCCTGGAAGAAGAGCTGGTTCTGAATCCGGTGAGGGTACTTCAAACCGCTTTAATAAGCAAAAGATCTGCATTGTGAAAAAGATACGCTGCTTCAAAATATGGAGCACTCGGTAATAGCTTTTAAATGGAAGAAAATCCCGGTAAAGGTTTTTATCAACCAAAACAGCCATTTGATCACCGCGGTACAGGTGAAGGAAATCTATCCTTTTAACAATTATCACGTCTGGGGAGAGGTTGAAAAAACGACTTATTATTCGCTGTACGGGCTGGAGAAAAACGGACTTCGTTATCCCTACCAGCAGGATATTTTTATCAACGGAAAGCATTCTGAAAATATCATGCTCACCTCTTTGACACATAATACTGAGATCACCGAAAGTTTGGAGATTCCTGAAGCCTCCAGACAAAAGATCCTGCAGTATTACGAAAATAAACCTGTGAGGAAACCGCAGGCCGATAAAGCCATTGAAGAACAAAAAGACCTGCTGATCATTCCCGGAAGCTGGTTTACCGCCATTGTAAAACAGGAAGACGGCCTGATAATTATCGATGCCCCTATCAATTCAGGATACGGCAGCGGCATTCTCGAAATCGCTAAAAAACGCTATCCTGATATTCCGGTCAAAGCCGTGATCAGTTCTTCCGGTGCCTGGCCTCATGTGGGAGGACTAAGACCTTTTATAGCTTCGGAAATTCCAGTTTATCATTCGCCAATTATCAGCCCGGTGCTGAAAGAACTTTCCACGGCTGATTTTTCGGTGAATCCTGATGAACTTCAGAAAAACCCAAAAAAGATAAAATCGGTGACTGTTTCTGAAAAAATCAGTATCGGGTCGGGCAAAAACCGAATGGAAATCTACCCGATGAATTCCGAAGGCAGTGAAGGCATGCTGATGGTATATTTTCCGGAATATAAATTACTTTATACCAGCGACCTTGTGCAGGGCATTACAAATTCCGAGCCTCCCGTTTATTTCAGGGAATACTGGAAAGAGGCGCTGGAGCTGATCGAAAAAAATAAACTGGAGGCAGAAAAGATCTACGGTATGCACCTGGCGCCGGTAAACCTTTCGGATTTAAAAAATGCACTGGATCGGAAATCTTCCTAAAAAAATAGAAAATTTCTGCGTCTTTTTCCCGGATGCTTCGTCCTGTTTAAAAGTAACTTTTTAACAGGACGAATTTGTACCTTTAAAACAACATTATGGAGAAACTTACCACATATAAGGATATTTCAGAAGTCTGGCTGGAATATAAAGATGCGCTGCGAAATTATATTCTGAAGATCATCAAAGATGAAGACACCGCCAATGGCCTTTCCCATGAGGTGTTGATGAAGGTCTATTCCTCCTGCTGTTCAGGCCGGAACATACAAAATGTGCGTTCCTGGCTTTTCCAGATCGCATACAATACCTGTATGGATTACTTCCGCAGGCAGAGTAAAAAAACCGATATAAAGACAGAAATCCACGCCACCGAAGAAGATCTTATTTATAAGGAGGCAGGTGAATTCATAGAACCTCTTATCAAACTGCTGCCGGAAAAATACGCGCAGCCACTGGAAATGTCTGATCTTAAGGGGATGAAACAACAGGAAGTAGCCGATAAGCTGGGTTTAAGCCTTACCGCCACCAAGAGCAGAATCCAGCGGGCGCGAAACCTTCTAAAAGAACAGATCACCGAATGTATACATGTGGAAGTTGATAAAAAAGGAAACCTCATGGCTTTCAATGTAAAGGGAAGCTGTCCGCCATTGCAGGAACATGTAAAAAAATGTCAATAATCCTGCGTCTTTTTAAAGTTTTTTACGTCATGATAGTGAAACGAATTATTAACCAAAAATCATTGTTATGAACACAAAAGAAAAAAGAGGAGACAAGGCCTGTGATTGTCCTTCGAAAGTTTCCAAAAGAGCAAAAAAGATTTCCATGTTCCTGATCCCTAAAGCGAATCAGAACTGGCTGCTCTACAAATAATCTTTTTTATAAAAACTGAAATCGAGGCCGGGGGAAATCCCGGCCTTTTCCAATCAAGAACCTCGGGGAAAATTGAGAATCTCAGATCCCGTGAAATTCAGACTGGAAGAGGGAAGAAAAGCTCATGGATTTCTGGAATCAGGGAAAAGTCAGGGTAAAGTTTTGCTGATACCCTAAATAAAAAAGCATCCGGATTTCGGATGCTTTTTTTATCTAAATTTTAAAATACAATTAACTTACAGAGCATGAGCCATCGCAGCTGCTTTCGGCTTTGACCAGCTCTTCCTGCTCCTGCTTTGGAGTTTCTTTCAAAACTGCTTTGGCATTTCGGCCTTCGCCATAGACCGTAGTTTCGCCATGGGTATAAAAAGCTTCCCACTCCACTCCCTGCGGATCTTTGATCCATGATTTCTCACTTTTGGAATAGCAGCAGGAACATTCGCCTTCTTCAAAGATCGCTCCTTTAGCTTTTTCCAGGTTTCCATAAACTTCCTGAAGTTCCTCACGGCTTCCGGTCTGTATACCCAGGTGTTCTATGCCTGTTTCTTCCTCATTCTGGGAGATCGCGAAATTCACTCTCGGTTCCTGCAGCATCCACTTGGCATAATCTGCTTTTTGCACGGCTGGTTTAGCAGCGAAAAGTGCTGAATAAAAATCGATATTTTCCTGAAGGTTCTTTACTTTAATATGTACATGAAAAGTTTTCATAATGATAGTTTTTGATTAATAATTCGTTTCACTATCAGGACATTTAAATACTGAAAAAGACGCAAAAAAATTAATTTTTTAAGCAGATATTTTATGAAAGCTTTTCAGTTTCGGTAAGTATAAAAAGAAAAAAAATCAGAAATGGTTCCGAAATTCTAAACCGTGGTCGATATTAAGTAAAATTCGACCATATATTCTTTAGTACAATTTTAAAGGAGAAAGAACTATATTTTTTTAAGCGTTTGTCCATATTAAAATGAATACCTACGAGGTAAATTGAAATAAATACCGATACAAAAGCAAGAACAAAGGAAGAAAACAAGAGAAAATCCATCATAACATCTGGTTTAGTTGAGTTTACACATACACCTTCTTTCAGATGATAATGTTATCTACATTTTGTAATTAAAGCACAAAACTAGAGCAAAGGATAGATTAAGCTTGTATGTATTGCTTTTATTCTTGCCGTTATTCGTGAGATGTTCCCCGAGGATTTTTTTACTCAATTAATCCTTTTCATTAATTGCATCGTATAAAACCTGTTGGATTTTGGTTCGGATATTTAGCTTATAAAGCCTGGTATTCTCACGGGTAGGGATAACGCGGTTAGAGAGAAAAATATACAGCAGGTCTTCAGCAGGGTCGACCCAGGCCATCGTGCCGGTAAATCCGGTGTGCCCGAAGCTGTCCTTGCTCGCATCTTTCGCTGTATTGCTATCTTCGCCAGTGTATTCGAGGTAAGGTTTATCAAAACCAAGCGCGCGATGGTTATCATTCTCGGGAAATTGTGTTTTGGAAAATTCTTTGAGAGTGGATTCTTCAATAAAGCGATGTCCTCCATATTCTCCCATGTTCAAATACATCTGCATTAATTTCGCGAGATCATTGGCATCAGCGAATAACCCGGCATTCCCCGAAACTCCGCCCATCATGATAGCGCCTTCGTCATGTACAACACCATGAATAGGTTCATGTCTAAAGAAGTAATCATGCTCTGTAGGCACAATTCTTCGTAAAGGAAATTCTTCAAGAGGCTTGTAAGTCAGAGTTGTCGCTCCTAATTTGTCGAAAATTCGCTCGTTCAAAGCTGTTCGGAAATCCTTTCCGGTAAGTTTTTCGACAATAGCCGGAGTGAGATAAAAAGCAAGTCCGGAATACTTATATTTTGCCTCTTTTTCCAGGGGAGATTTTTTGATGGCTTTATAGATCTTCTTTTTATAATGACGATGGAGCCAAAGCTCATCGCTTATTTTAATCGGAAATCGTGCAGAAGAATCCTTCTTGAAGGTAAACCATTTAAAACTTCCATTTTTTCTTAGCGTGTTTTTCCAGTACGGAATCCAGGGTTTAAAACGGGCCTGGTGAGCCAGTATCTGCCGAAAAGGAATTCCCGCTTTATTTGAATTTTTAAAGTAGGGTAAATAATCATCAATTCCTGCAGAAAGTTCAAATTTCCCTTCATCATAAAGCTGCATAAGCACCGGAAGCGTTGATGAAACTTTCGTGATCGAGGCAAGATCATAGAGATCATTCTTATGCACTTTTATAGTATCATCATAGGTATGAAGCCCATAGGCCTTGTAAAATACCACCTTTCCATTCCTGGCCACCAAAACCTGACCACCGGGTGTGGCTTTCGCATTCATCGCGACCTGCATCAGGGAATCGATGCGGGAATTGAGAATTTCTGAATCCATCCCGGCTTCTTCGGGGAGAGTATATTCAAACCTGATGCCTCCTTTTACCTCCAGACCATCTCCCGATCTAAATTTGGAACCTATGCTTACCGGCAGTTTCCCGTTTGCGCCTATACCTCCAAATATCAACTGAGCCGCTAATTCTTCCGTCAGTGGAGAATCCTGATAGTTTTCAATAAGAACATCGGCTTTTTCAATATTATTGATCTTATTCAGTACGTATGGATTTTTAAAGATGCTGAAAACAGCATTTTTATTCATGGCTATTTCAGAAATAAAATCTTTTACCTCATCAGAAAGTTTTAGAATATTATTAGGTCTTATGCTGAAGTCATGCAGGCCTACTATGATAAGATTATAGTCCTGAAGAGCTTCTTTTAAGGAATCTGCCTCAGCTTGGGCGGCATCCCGCGGCAACTGAAAATCTTTCACTTTTGCATATAGGTCCAGCGTATTTTGAAAAATGCTCTTTTCTCCGGCCCCTATAGAAACTGAAGCGATCTTTAAGGTATCCAGCCTAAGCAGGGGCATAAGGTCTTTTTCATTCTTAAGCACCGTTAAGGATGCTTCTGCGAGTTTCCTTTTCAATAATTCCGCCTGCGGAGTATTGAGATCGCGTTCAATATGTTTGGGCGAAATCCGCTGATAATCATCAAGACCGCACCACTGTTTTACGGCGAGGATCTTTCGGCATTTTTCGTCTATTTCCTGCTGAGTGATAAGTCCCTGTTTGATGGCTTTTTCAATTTCGGCAATAGCTTTCGGAACATCTTCGGTGAATTCTATAAGATCATTTCCCGCAAGGACGGCCTGTTTATCTACCACCCCGGGTTCATGACCTTCGGTAACCCCTTTCATGTTCATGGCATCGGTAACGATCAGCCCCTGGAATCCCAGTTTTTGTTTTAACAAACCTGTTATAATGGGTCTTGAAAGTGTAGAAGGAGTATGAGTGCTATCCAGCGCGGGAATGTCAAGATGGGCGACCATTACCCCGCCTACTCCGGCATTAATAAGCTCTTTAAAAGGAAATATCTCCAGGGTGTCCAGCCTTTCCACGCTTTGATTTATCTGCGGAAGGGCCAGATGAGAATCGGTATCGGTGTCGCCATGGCCGGGAAAATGTTTGGCAGTGGTTAACAAATGCTGGTCCTGCATTCCGTTCATATAAGCCAGTGCTTTTTTCACCACATTATTCTTATTCTCCCCAAAGGAGCGGTAATTTATAACGGGATTATTTGGGTTATTATTGACATCTACTACCGGGGCAAAATTGAGATGCAATCCGCTGCGCTTAAGCTCGCGAGCCACCTCTTTCCCCATTTCATAGATAAGATCTTCTCCCTGTATGGCGCCAAGAGCCATCTGGTAGGGAAAACTGATGGTGTTCTCCAGGCGCATCCCCAAGCCCCATTCAGCATCTATGGCTCCAATCAAAGGAACTTCAGAAGCTGCCTGCAGGCGATTCATGATTTTTACCTGGTCTTTGGGATTTCCCTGCATGAAAATAACTCCGCCAATTTGCTGTTCTTCGATAAGCTCAAGAAGCTCCTGAACATGTTCTTCATCTTTATTCGAATAGGCCGGAACCATAAAAAGCTGGGCGATACGCTCATGGGGACTCAAGCTCTTCATTACAGAATCTACCCATTTGCTGTTTTCGTATTTAAGGAATTCAGGAGTGGTTTTTTGCAGGTTTTCCTGTGCGAGGATATGTTGAACGAATAGACAGCCGATGAAAAACAGCAGACAGGTTTTTAATTTCATAGATTGAATTTTGGGAAATTTGCCGAAGATTTTAATGTGATTAAAGATAATGAAATTCTTTATCTATATTAATTTTGAGAAACTCCGGTATCTTATCGCAAAAAGTTTTTATTTTCACATAAATTCAAACATTTATGGGTACAGAAAGATTAATAAAACTGACTTTAATAATATTCATCAGTTCTTCCTCTTTATTATTCAGTCAAACAGAAAAGAAACTTGAGCTAAATAAGAATTTTACGCACGTGGTCTATTTCTGGCTGAAAAATCCTGATAATAAGGAAGACCGGAAGGATTTTGAGAAATCATTAAAGAAATTTCTGCAAAACAGTCAGTATGCCGAGACAAAATTTATCGGAACTCCTGCCAATACTCCGCGTGAGGTGGTAGATAATTCTTTTACCTATTCGCTGATTTTAAGTTTTCCTTCTAAGGAAATCCAAAACCTCTATCAACAGGAGCCTGCACATTTGTTATTTATAAAAGAGTCTGAACATTTATGGGAGAGAGTCCAGGTATATGATTCGGTGGGTATCGATTAATTTAGGATTATCCTAAGATTTTATTTTATTCAACCACAGCTCCAGCCAATGACCAAAAAACTTATTCGCAATAGTTTTCTTTCTATTTTCTTTCTAATTCTATTTTATTCCTGCCAGAAAAAACAAAAATCTGAAGGTGAGGTATTGTTTCAACAGCAATGTACCCGATGCCATATTGCCCCTGATATTGAGGATTTACCTTACGATATCTGGAAAGAAAAAATCCTTCCCGACATGGGTGCCCGAATGGGAATGTCCACTCCGGGCTATAATCCCTATAAAGGATATTCTTATGAGGAAACCATGGCTATGATGGCCACGAACACCTATATCAATACCCCTGTAATCAGTGAAGAAAAATGGAATACTTTAAAAGATTATATTCTTTCACTCGCTCCGGACAGCTTAAAACAAAATAAAGAACTTCCCAGACTGAATGTAGGACTTCAACAATTCAATGCCAAAACTATAAAGCTGGACGATACTCCAGGTTCTTTTATCACCTATCTCAAATATCTTCCGCAGGCCAACAAAATTGCCATTGGCGACATCCAAAACCAGTTGAGGATGTACGATTTTATAAAAGACAGCATCCAAACAAGAGTGACCACATCCAGCCCAATAACCTGGTACAATAAGATCGATGATCAGGAATATCTTACTCAGGTTGGGAGATTGAATCCTTCAGAGATCGCCACCGGATCTTTTTCCTCATTCAGCAATGGAAAGGTTAATATAATAAAAGACAGTTTACACCGTCCTGTTTTTTCTCTTGCAGAAGATTTAGATATGGACGGCGATAATGAATTCGTCATCTGTGAATTCGGACATTTAACAGGAAAAGTAAGTCTGATTACAAAAGAAGAAGACGGAGGCTATCACAGCAGCATTTTACTTTCCCAACCCGGTGCTATTCGTGTAGTGGCAGAAGATATGAATAAAGATGGCAAAAAAGACCTGGTGATCATGACTTCTCAGGGAGATGAAAGCATTACTATTCTATATCAGGAAAAATCCCTGGTGTTCAGAAGAGAGAAAGCCATTAGATTTAGCCCGGTTTATGGAAGCAGCTGGTTCGAGTTATTAGATTATGATAATGATGGGGACATTGATATTGCAACAGTAAATGGGGACAATGCTGATAAATCACAGGTTCCAAAACCTTATCACGGTCTCAGGATTCACTTGAACGATGGAAACAATAATTTTGAAGAAGCTTATTTCTATCCGCTGAACGGTGCCACCCGCGTTCTTGCCAGGGATTTTGATAAGGATGGGGATGTAGATTTTGCGCTCATCGCCACGTTTCCCGATTATGAAAAGGAGCCAAAAAGATCGTTTGTGTACCTTAAAAATGAAGATCCTAAAAACTTTGAGTTTAAAACTTCCACTTTTAAAGCTGTTGAAAACGCCAGGTGGTTCTTAATGGATGCCGGTGATATGGATCAGGACGGCGATCTCGACATCATTCTAAGCGCATTTTCTTATTCTTTTAACCCTGTTCCCGAAGACGCGGAAGAGAAATGGCAGAAAAATGACATTGATATGATGCTACTGGAAAACAACCTGGATCCCAGAAGTAAATAATACTGGTCTATTTTAGGTAATAAATTTTTCTATTCCTCCTTTTCCCCCGAGTTACTTACAAAGGCAAAATATTTGCTGTCGGGAGACCAGGAAGGAACATTGATCGTTCCCTGACCTCCGTACAAGTAGGCGATCACTCTTGGAACGCCACCTTCAGCAGGTAGTAAATTCAAAGTTACCCTTTTATAAGAAGGATGATCGTTCACCGGGATATCGGGCGGAAAAGAGATATACACGATCCATTTTCCGTCAGGTGAAATATGCGGAAACCAGTCATTATTAGCGTCAAAGGTTATCTGTTCCTTTTCAGATCCGTCTCGTTTCATTCTCCATATCTGCATAGTGCCGGAAGCACTTCCATTGTAGTAAATATACTTTCCGTCAGGTGAATATTCCGAGCCGTCAACATGCTCTCCTTCTCCGGTATTGGTCAGAGCTATTTCTTCACCACCATGTATCGATTTTTTGTAAATGTCATAGGTAGGATTATCCACCCGTGTCGCCACATACGCAACAGTATCATTATCTGGGGACCATCCATGCCAGTAAGAAGGAGTTTCCCCGGTTATAAGCTGTGGAGTACCACCCGACATGGGCATCACATAAACAGAAGATCCCCCACCTCGCTTGTTTTCTCTATGATGACTAACGGCCAGCATTTTTCCATCGAAAGAAATCCCATGGTCATTGTTAAGGTTGTTGGCAAAACCCGTATCAAATTTAGCTGGCTTACCACCTTCTACTGGAATTGTATATAAAGAACCGTCCATATTGAAAAGTAGCTGACTTCCATCGGGCATCCAGTTTGGAGCTTCAAAACGACCTTTCTTTCTATAGATCACCTTTCTTTTTCCGTTGCTAATATCTATTGTTTCCAGCCTGCAACCTATCCATCCCTGTTCGCCCGGATTATAATCATCGGGCACAGGTTTGTCTATACGTAAATTCCAGATTTTCGCTGTTGCCTTTGAATTTTCGTCATGTGAAGTTATAAAGATTCCCGCCAATACCTGATCGTCCCAGGCTTTCACGGACTGTCTCCCTATTTCCTGCAGTGGCTCTCCGGGATGGGCTGCACGCATGACCACTTCATTCCCTTTTCGTTCCAGCTGAAGTATTTGATAATTCGTTTTTGGAGCCGAAATTTCATTCTGAGGATTTTTCATAGAATCGCTTTTCTTCTCCCTCCATTGCAGGGAAGTCAATCCATCTCCATGAAGTGCAGCGCTGATATGTGCGGCATTCTCTTCGGCAGACTGCCTGATCATCAGGCCTACTTTACTATGCGGATTTTGCCCTTTCTCTTTAAATTGGAAATTCGCGGTTATGATAAAATCGCCTTCCAGTTCATTAAAGAGATAATGAAATTCATCCCGGTCAAACCATACATTATATCCGCTTCCTTCCAGGGAATAAATCTGGCTTTCCTTATCATAACTGGCAGCTCCCTGATTCTTCGGATTGCCTATATCCCTGTTATTATTAAAGATCCCTACAGTTTCTTGCGAAAAAATTAGATTGCCGGAAAAAATTATCAATAAGGTGAGGAAACGCATCATAGATTTCTTGATTAAAAATGTTTGGGTGATCTGCTATTCTAGCCTAAAAGCTCTTCCTTCATATATTTATAGCTTTGAGCAAGACTTTTATAGGGTTCCATTTCAAAATTTTCCTGTTCAAGAATGAAATGTTTGGCTCCTGCCTTTTTTGCTGCCTGGAAAATCTCCTTATAATCTATGGTACCGCTACCGATCTCGGTATTTAATTCATGGTTGGTTTTACTCATATCCTTAACGTGCCATAACGGAAATCTACCCGGATTCGCCTGCATCATCGCTACAGGGTCTTTTCCCCCACGAACTACCCAGTAAATATCCATTTCAAAATCTACCAGGTCTTTATCGGTGTTATTTAAAAGCACCTGAAAACCAGTTGTTCCATCGTATTCTTCAAATTCAAAGGCATGATTATGATACGCGAGCTTCAAATCTGCATTTTTGCATATTTCCCCGGCTTCATTCATTTTCTCAGCCAGGCGCTTATAATCATCCAGATTCGTTCTCAGATTTTCAGAAATATGAGGAATGACAATATATTTCTGACCTAATTTCTTGGCTATATCAACAGTATAGGCAAAATCACTCCTGGTGCCTTCCCTACTCAAAAAAGTCCCCAGCTCATAATGCCCGCTTGGGGAGCTAAGGCCGTTTGCATCCAGCATATTCTTAAACTGATTGACGCTTACGCCCCAGAATTCATTTTCAGGGGAATATCCATAAGGTTCCACTTCCTTAAATCCCACCTTTGCAATCTGCGCCAGTGTCCCTTCCACATCATCTCCAATCGTATCTCTTAATGAATACAGCTGAATACCCAGTGGATGTTGATTTTCACAACTGTAAAGCAGGGATGGTAAAACAGAAGTGGCTGCTACTGCCATTGCAGATCGCTTGAGAAAATTTCTTCTTGTTATCATAGTAGTGTTCTTAAGGTTTCTATTATTCAGTTACTAAAAAATTCCGCGGTCCCGATTTATTTATTTTCAGCAGATGACGCGGCAAGATCAATAGGTGTTGCAGATTTTACTTTTACCAGTTGAAGATAATCGTTGTTTTTCGCAACCACTATAAAATCGCCATTTGGTGTTTCCACGCGGGCCATGTCTTTCACATCTCCCGGAACATAAAATCCGCTTTTTCTGGCCGCTACAGGTTCAAAATGTCCTTTTCCATCTCCTTTTAGCAGAAGCCCCATTCCGGCATCAGCACGTGGCGTTTCTACTTCTGAAGCATACAGGTTTCCTGCGATCAGTGCATCCAGATTCCCATCCTTATCATAATCATCTACAAGAATTTGATTGATATTGGAGATTTGCGCTTCAACCGGAAGCTGATGTATTTTAAAACCCTCCTCACGATTTTCAATAAATACGCTCGCAAATGATTTTACCTGATAATGCAGCGCGTTTTGCAGGTAATCTTCGGTATAAATATCTTCAAGATTTGCATTGGCATAAGAATTATAATCCTGGAACTTGTTTTTAATAGCAGGCATTTGCTGAGAAGAGCATTCCCTACCGCGTACCGGGAATTTTTCCCCATCATTAAAGTAACTCAAAACTATATCTTTGGTATCGTTCCCGTCAAAATCATAATAATAAACATCGAAAGTGGCATCTTCATGGGCCTGGTACTTGTAATTAAGTCCAAGATTCCCGGCGATAAAGTCCATATCGCCATCATTGTCAAAATCTCCTTCTTTAAGGCTGAACCACCATCCGGTAGTATCATCCAGCCCTAACTGTGTGGAAACATCGGTAAAATCACCATGTTCATTTTTAAAAACCTTAATTGGCATCCATTCGCCGGTCAGCACAAGGTCTGTCCATCCATCATTATCGAAATCGGTCCAGCTTGCGCTGGTCACCATTCCGAGGTTTTTAAGTTCGGGAGCGATTTCGGAAGTGATATCTACGAATTTTGGAACGCCTTTTTCCGACTGATTTTCCAGGATGTAGCTATTAGCCGGTGAAGGATAATGACCGGGAACCAGCCTGCCTCCTATAAAAAGGTCCAGATCACCATCTTTATCATAATCATTGGCATATACCCGGGAACCGCTGGTGATCATTTGAGGCAAAGCGGAAGTCGATCTTTTGAAATTTCCATTCTCATTTACATACAGCCTGTCCTGTAACATTTCAGAATCCTTATCGAATTCATTTCCGCCGCTTACCACGTAAATATCATTATCACCGTCATTATCGGCATCAAATATCAGCGCGCCAAGATCTTCATATTTATTATCGTTATAGATATCGTCGAATTCCTTTTTTTGGAATCCTGTCGCAGTCTGGAAATAAATTCCCGGGCGATATTGAGAAGCTGCCCCGATGAAGACGTCATCAAGACCATCGCCATTAAGATCTCCCACCGCCAGACCTGGCCCAAACATGGAAGTTTTATGAGGAAGAAGTATTTCCTTTTCAAAATCATCATAGCTATTCTCTGTATGCTTATAGTCGATTCCCAGGGAATCTGGAGCTGCCGTTAAGAACAGTTTATGTTCTTCTTCAGGCGGCGCAATAACAGTTTTTTCAGAATTCGCATAATCCACCACCAATTGCTGATCTGCAGGTACATTTTTCATCACCTGAATTCTCTGGTCGGGCCATATAACCTTCACTTCCTCTATATTTTCATTCTGGCCAATCCCAAAATGCAGCTCTGGAGCAACCGAAGACTGAAATCCGCGGGAAAGAGTGAGTTCCTGCATCTGGGAACTCTTATCCTGTTTTAAATAGACCCTGGTGCCGATTCCGAATTTATTTTTCTCAGGACCTTTAAACCTGAAGGAAAGAAAGTGATTTTTCTCTGTATTATTATTGTTGAAAACACTAGCCTCATCATCTATATTGTTGGTGATGACCTCCAGGTCACCATCATTGTCAAGATCTACGTAAAGAGCTCCGTTGGAAAAACCTTTAAAAGATAATCCCCATTTTTCATTAGCTCTTTCGAAGCTCATGTTTCCTTTATTCCTGAAAACAAAATTATCGATCTTTTCAGAAGGCATTCCCAATGATTTTTCTAAAAGGCTATCATTCTGGACGGGCCTTTTTTCCAGATCATGAAAATAATCCTTGTTGTTTATTTCCCTTCTGGTACCATTGGAAATAAAAATATCTTTCCAGCCATCGTTATCAAGATCGGCAAATAAAGGAGCCCAGCTCCAGTCGCTTGCCTGTACTCCGGCCAGACGCGAAGTATTACTGAAAACAGGGATATTTCCTTTTAAATTTCCGGAATTTGTTTGGAGGGAATTATACATGTACTGGTAATGAAATCCGGAATTCACCGTTCCCCAAAAAAGTTTCGGATTCATACTGGCCATATTTGCCTTTGCACGGCGATTATTCTTTGCGGCCATATCCATTTCCAGAATATCCAGGAGTCCGTCGTTATTATAATCGGCAATATCAACGCCCATCCCGTAAAAAGAGGTTTGTTTGGTAGCCTCTTTTAAAACATCGGTAAAGGTGCCGTCATGGTTATTCAGGTACATTAGGTCGGGAGTGCTGAAGTCACTGGCCACGTAAATATCTGGCCATCCATCTTCATTCAGGTCGGCGATTGTCGCACTTATGGAAAGGCCAAATGACCTTAGCCCGGCTTCATCGGTTACCTTGGTAAAATGACCTCCCTCGTTTCTGTAGAGATTATTGGTCTCCACATCTTTGACGTTTTCCATTTTAAACCGGTAATATTGATTAGGTGCATCGAAACGGGTAGGAGGATAATTGGCGACATACAGATCAAGATCGCCATCCATATCATAATCGAAGAAAGTTGACTGGATACTATTCCCGTTATCTGCAACCCCATATTCCCGGGCTCTTTCGGTAAAAGTTCCGTCGCCATTATTCACATACAGCTGATTATCGCGAGGTTCAAATTTTCCTGAAACAGAAACGTAAATATCAAGATAGCCATCGGCATTAACATCTACCATGGTGACTCCGGTGTACCATCTGTCATCTCCCTGAACCCCGGCCTTTTGGGTAATATCTTCGAATTTAAGTCCGCCTTTGTTCAGATACAGCCGATTGGGAACCATATTTCCGGTAAAGAATAGATCGGTTAAACCGTCATTATTAATATCTCCAGCAGACACGCCACCTCCCATATAGAGATAGGAATAGCTAAAGTAATTCAGACTGTCATTTTCTTTTAAATTATTTCGGAAGTCAATGCCGGTTTGCTCCGCAGTCAATCGGGAGAAGTTCTTTTCTTTTTTTACATCCTTATCATCTCCTGAGGAACAGGAAAAAAAGAAAAGAGAAAGCAAGGTTATATAATAGAGATTAAAATTTTTCATAGCCATCATTTACCGTTTCAAAAAAAATATTGTAAGCACTTCAATAAGATATAAAGAGCCTGCCCGTAAATTCTTTTAAAAGATTTTAAGACAAGCTCTTTATAAAACAACTAAAACTATTTTAAATAAACACCGTTGTGCATTTTAGTAGACCAACCTACTAGTAACCTGTATTTTGTGTTAAAATACCTCCAGAAAGGTCAATCGCTGTAGTTGGAATAGGCATTACGGTCATATACTCCTGGAAAGGAGATGTTTTTGGACCAAAGTTAGAAATAGTCTCTGTCTCGTTATTGATATATTCTGTAATAACTGGTACAGCAAGATCCCAACGAGCAAGATCAAAGAATCTATGACCTTCCATTGCTAATTCCAATCTTCTCTCAAATCTAATCGCTTTTAAAGCAAATGCCTTATCAGAGAAAGATGTATAAGGTTCTATTTCATAATTAGCCGCCGGCGAACCATCTTCAGCCAGTACAGGAGTCATATTCTTCGCCCTGTTTCGGATCCTATTCACATAATCCAGAGCTGTATCAAGATCATCTAATTCTGCAGCAGCCTCAGCAGCCATCAACAGAACGCCGGAGAAACGCATCACATTATAGTTGATTCCCGGACTCTGCTGACCCCAGTCTGCAGTTCCCATATTTTCCTCTTCTCCGGCATGATATACGTTCTTTTTAGGAAGGTAATTTCCAGAGATATCGGTTGTAGTATTTCGAATCCAGTCACCTCCAGGATTAATACCATATCCGTTATAATCTATTCCTCTTCTTCCTACTGTATAATCAAGGCGTGGATCAAGAGGACCTGTTTCGGGCGTAAAAGGATCGGAACTTGCAAGTCCAAAATCTGAAGCCACATGATGGTCGCTATAGTTATCAAGAAGGGGCAATCCGTCAGGCCCTGTCTGAAAAGCATCTACAAGATCCTGCGTAGGCATATAGAAACCACAGCACCACCCTTGTGCATTCGGAAAGTTCAAAGTACTTCCAACATTTCCATTATAGGAGAATTTATCATCAGCAGCGAATTGAATTGCAAAAACTGATTCAGGACTGTTTTCACCCGCTGCCGTAAAGTTGGTCACAAATTCATCGTTCAATGCATAAGGACCGTTTTGAATTACATCCTGCAAAATTGTAAATGCATCCTGCCATTTCTCCTGAAACAGATAGGTCTTTCCTAAAAATGCTTTCGCGGTCCAGGAGGTTGGTCTTCCTGGCTCTGCCTGAGTATCAGGAAGATTTTCCATCGCAAATTTCTGATCTTCTTCTATTTGTTGCCAGATAGGCCCCGGATTAGGCTGGTTAAATTCGCTATTCTGATAATTTTCGACAGAAATGAATGCCGGATTCCCATAGATTTTTTGTAATTCAAAATTGAAGTAGCCTCTTAGGAACCTGGCTTCTGCCAGTTTCTCTGTAAAATCCTGGTCTTCTATTCCTTCAATAACAGAGATCACTGCGTTGGCTCGATTTACTCCTGCATAAAGAGCTTTCCATTTTCCGAGAATATAAATATTCGATGGAGTAAACGCATAAGTTTCCAACAAGAAAAGTTGCGCCTGGTCACTATCGGTACTTCCTTTATGGGCATCATCCGATAATACATCGAACCACCAGTTATCGGGACTAACAGCAAATGCGCCATCACCAAAGTCTCCCAATACACGACCATCTAAAGCAGAATATGCACCTGTGAGCAATAGATCTACTCCCTGAGGATTTTGAAGAGCCTCATCACTTAGGGCCCCAACCGCCGGAGTTTTTGTGAAATCCTCGTTACACGCAATAAGCGTAAAAAGAGGAAGTATATAATAAAGTATCTTCTTCATAATAATTAAAGTTTAATATTAACACCCAATGTATATATCTTGGAAACAGGATAAACCTGGTACCCAACGTTTCCATCAACCCCTAAGGTTAAACTGCTGGTAGAAGCTATTTCAGGATCTAACCCGTCATATCCGGTGATAGTAAATAAATTGGTACCCTGAACGTATATGCGCAGATCCTGTACCCTGAGCTTCTCAACAATGTTATCTGCAAAGTTATATCCTATTTGAAGGTTCTTCAATCTCAAATAGGAACCATCTTCTACAAAATAAGAATTAGGACCGTCTTCGCTATTACGGATAGTAGCACTTAATGCAGGTAATGAGGCGTTCGGATTTTCAGGCGTCCAAGAATCCAGCACACGAGTACTTCTGTTTCCATCAAAGAACAAAGGAAAATCGGTAAATAATTTTTGATAATTGTAAATATCGTTACCCTGAGATCCTGCGAAGAAGGCAGAAAGATCGAAACCTTTATAGGCTGCAGTCAAATTAAGACCGTAGGTGAAATCGGGGTGAGGTGAACCAATAATTGTTCTGTCATCATCATTAATAACACCGTTATTATCGATATCAGCATACTGGAAGCGTCCTACACCATCAGCAGGAGTAGTAAATCCCTGGTCGGCTGCAGCCGAAACCTCTGCTTCAGACTGAAAAATTCCCGTTACTTTTCTACCATAGAAGTAGGAAAGCGGTTCGCCAACCGAAGTTCTGGTAATAGCACCAACCCTATATCCAGCATCTCCTGCTTGAAAAGCACTGATAAGATCAGTGACCTCATTCTTATAATGTGATACATTTAAATTAAAGCCATAAGAAAAATCAGAAGCAGTGGTATTATTATAGCCTAAGCTGAAGTCAACCCCGGTATTTTTAATAGACCCAAGATTTACATAAGGTGCACTCGCATCAATAGCGGTGGTACTGATCAAACTATTATCTTGAGTAATTAAGTCTTTCGTTGTGATCTCATAAAATTCTAAGGTAGCATCAAGTTTGTCATCAAACATCCCTAAATTCAATCCAATGTTCTTGGTTACACTGGTTTCCCATTTTAGGTTAGCATTTCCAACTGATGAAAGAATTGCCCCGGTTGTCGGAGTTCCACTTCCTTGAAAAGCATAGTAAGCAAATTGGTTGTCAAGGTTAGAAATATTTATGGTAGGATTACCTACGGGAAGTGTCTGATTACCCAATTCACCCCAGGAAGCTTTCAGTTTTAATCGGTTCACCGCACCGGTAGGGAAAAAGTCTTCTTCACTTATTACCCATCCTACACTAAAAGAAGGGAATATATCGCTTTGATTGTCTCCACGAAAACGGGAAGATTTATCTCGCCGTACAGTTCCAGTTAAATAATATTTTCCGGCATAATTATAATTTGCCGTTCCAAAAAGAGAATAGAGGGTAGATGTACCATCATAAGCATAATCTACAATAGGTGAACCCGTTCCGTTTTCTATCAGATAAAAGTCAGGATCTTCAAAAAGATATCCACTGTTTATAATTCCTTTACCTTTTCCAGTTTGAGACAATGCCTCAATACCGGCAACCGCATCAATACTATGTTCTCCAAAATTATTATCATATTGTATCGTATTAGTCCATGTCCACTGATAATTTTGAGCATCCTGTTCGGTAAGGGTGTTTGTGGAAATAGGTTCTGAATGTTCTGGATTTAAAGCGGTAAAAAATCTACCATTATAATACTGGACATCGGCACCAATAGATGTTTTGATGTTAAAATGCTCGAGCACTTCCAAAGAAGCATAAATATCACCAAACATACGGAGCGACTTGTTATAATTATTTGAAGCTCTCTCAAGATTTGCAACCGGGTTATTCGCATTACCCAAACCAAGCGATGGTGAATAAGTTCCCGTATAAGCACCATTATCATCTCTTACAGGAAGCAATGGTGAAGCTCTTAATGCATAGTTTATCTGGTTACCACTACGGGTTTTACTGAAAGAAACATTTAAATGTTCTCCTACTCGCAGATTTTCCCTGATTTTAAATTCTGAATTTAATCGGGAAGCCCCTCTTTCATATCCGGTTTCCAGCTGAACACCTTCTCTTTTAAGATAATTAATAGACATCAGGTATTTCCCAAACTCATTACCATTTTGCAAACTCACAGAAGCATTGTACGTAGGAGCCGTTCTGAAAATTTCATCCAGCCAGTTTGTACCACCTTCAGGAACAGTAACTGGAACAGGCGCCCCGAGAATTGTACCAGGCACAACGGGTTCAGCACCATCACCATACTGAGCATGAGTTACATCAGTACCATCATTACGAAGGCTCTGGAAGATCATCTCTCCATGCTGCTGCGGATTCAAAAGATCAGGAAGATTGGATGCCTGAGCAAATCCAACGTAACTATTTACCGATACAGTTGGCTTAGGCATACTGTAACCACCACCTTTAGTGGTAATAATTACAACCCCGTTAGATGCTCTTGCGCCATATACAGCGGCAGCACCATCTTTAAGAACGTTCATTTGTTCTATATCGTTCGAGTTCAAACTATTTAAAATGGCCGGATCATCGGTTTGAACTCCGTCTATAATGTAAAGCGGATTATTATTATTGCTTGTTCCATACCCGCGAATTCTAACAATGGGAGAGGAACCTGGCGAACCGTCGTTCAGAACGGTTACCCCAGTCACCCTTCCCTGAAGGGCTTCAGCAGCGTTTACAATGGGAGCTTTGGTAGCCTCAGAAACATCAACCGATGATACCGATCCGGTCACATCGCCTCTCGTTTGTGCGGTATATCCCATTACCACCACTTCATCTAACTGGCTGGTATCTTCTTCCATTGTCACGTCTAATTCCTGTTGGTCTGCAAGAACAATTTCCTGGTTTTTATAGCCAACATAGCTAAAAACAATGGTTTGACCTGCAGCAGCATCTAAGCTGTAGTTTCCATCAAAATCTGTTTGGGTACCAGTACTGGTGCCTTTTACAAATACATTCACTCCCGGCAGGGGAACTCCATTTTGATCTGTTACCGTTCCAGTGATTGTTTGTTGCATGTAAGCAGAGTTTTCCCCTTCAGCAGCATAAAGCTGCAGGTTCTTTCCTATGCCAAATACAAACAACATGTAAATACACAGGAGCGTTTTTTTTCGCAAACCCGGAGAAAAATCCACGGGAATAGTAGTAATCCTCATGTTCATAATTTAGTAGTTAATTTAGTTGGTGTTAAATATATGTATAATTAGTAAAAATATTTAAGATTAAATTAATAATCCTATTTTTTTAATTAACAAGAGTAATATTTTAACAAAATTAGATTAATTCAGAGGTATTTATACCTTAATATAGATTGATCGTTTATCCATCCAAAAGGCAATAAGCCACAGAATACCCATATAACAAAACGCAAACAGCAGGGAAGCGTTGAGGGGCGACAACCAACTCAGAAATACATTTTCGTAAATAACAGCTTTCAAACTCTCCCCATGTATGGGAATCAAAGCTATAATAGAAATTATAACTCCTGAAAGGATGTAAATGAAAAGTGGATTCCTCCCGAAGACCTCAAAAAAGTAAGCTCCTTTTTTAAAATTCAGCACCTCAGCAACATAGATCAAGACTCCTAAAATAAGAAGATCCCAGCCAATGGTATAGAGCACATAAGAGCTGGTCCATATTGGTTTGTTGATGGGAAAGGTAATATCCCAAACCAGTGCAACTCCCAATAATACAAGACCCACTATAGAAAGTTTACCAACAGTTGTTATGTTATTTCCAGATTTCTGAATAAAGATCCCGGCCACATAGCCGCCAATAACATTCACTACGGCAGGTATAGTACTCAACAAACCTTCGGGATCAAAGGGAATTCCATACCCGTGATAAAGATTTTCAGGATCAAAAACCAGCAAATCTAATTTTAATTCTGCATTACCTTTAAGACTAAAAGGATCCTGGGGATCACCAAAATAGTACATCACTCCCCAATATATCAATAGAAGCAAGGCTCCTATTATCAGCAAAGGCTTCATTTCTAAATACCTTATCAGTAAACCTGCTATCATATAGCATAGGGCAATTCTTTGCAACACCCCCAGAATTCTTATATCGGCAAAATTTATAAAATGCCAGCTGGCCTGAGCATCCTGATAAATAAAAGGAAAGCCATTTAAAAACAGTCCTATCAAAAAGATAATGAGTGTTCTTTTAAATAATTTCTTTAAAAAAGCGCTTTCTCCTTTAGCCTCATATTTTTTAAGACTAAAGCTCATCGCGTTTCCAATTACAAAAAGAAAGGTAGGGAAAACGAGATCGGTAATGGTAAATCCGTGCCAGGCAGAATGCTCAAAAGGAGCATAAATACTCTCCCAGCTTCCGGGAGTATTTACCACGATCATTAAAGCTATGGTCAATCCACGTAAAATATCCAGAGCGAGGTATCTTTGTTTTATGTTTTCCATAAGTTTATTTTAACAGCCTTTTACAAATAAACAAAAATTAATTTAAAAACACCTGTATTACATTATTTTTTAGTTAATTTAATTTCTTTAATAATTTTTTTTATAAAGTTCTGCAAAAAAAGGAGAAATGCTTAAATTTGTCTTTAACTTTTAGTGAAATACAGACCTGAGTAATTATTTTTGCCTGTAAAGAGAAAGAAGTAACAATGAATACATTATTAGAAGATTTTTTTATCAATACAGGTTCTTTGCAGGGATTATCTCATGTAGAAAAGAAGAAGCATTTTCAGAAATTGCGAATCCTCAGATTCCTTTATCTACAGGGGCCTACTACCAATGCCGAAATCTGTAATGCTTTTAATTTCAGCCTTCCTACTTCCATGAGTCTGATCAATCACCTCATAAAAGAAGGACTAATCGTCAAACAGGGAAGAGGTGAATCTGTAGGCGGAAGAAAGCCCGATTTGTTTGCTATAAAACCCGGAACTTTCTATGTTCTGAGCATCCATATTGACCGCTTCAATATTAAATTCGCAATAGTAGATAATACCAATTCCATTCTCTTCGAAGAGAACATACCTTCAAAAATTTCTTCAGATGTAGATATCGTGGACATCCTTTTTGATTCTGCCACAACTTTGATAGGTGATTCAGGGATAGACACCAATAAATTATTGGGCATCGGTATAAGCATGCCGGGGCTGGTTTCATCAAAAGAAGGAAAAAACTTCACTTATTTTCTTTCGGGACAGGAATCCTTATCGCTGCAGGCAGCCTTAAAAAAACAATTTAACAAACCAGTATACATCTTAAATGATGCGAAAAGCGCGTGTTTGGCAGAATTCAGATTTGGAGAGGCAAAGAACAGGCAGGATGTACTTGTTATTTCAATGGATTGGGGTATAGGCCTGGGAATAGTGATGGGAGGGAAAATGCATACAGGTACCTCGGGATTTGCAGGAGAATTTGGCCATATCCCCATGGTGGAAGACGGCGAACTTTGCCATTGCGGAAAAAGAGGTTGCCTGGAAACTATCGCTTCAGGACTTGCCCTTGTAAATAAAGCTAAAAAAGGTTTAGCAGCAGGAGAAACCTCCTTATTAAGCTCTATGGTAAATGATTATTCCGAATTAAATCCGGAAGTGATCATAGAAGCTGCAAACCGCGGAGATCAATTTTCTATTAATATTCTTTCGGAAATCGGCAGTAATTTAGGAAAAGGAATCGCTGTACTCATCCAAATATTTAATCCCGAATTGATAGTTCTCGAAGGAAAAATTGCAGAAGCTAAAAAATTTATAACTACTCCTATTCAACAGGCAATGAACATTTTTTGTATGATTCAGCTTAAGGAAAAAACAAAAATAGTGCTTTCAAAGCTGGGCAAGAATTCCCATTTATTGGGTTCTACCGCTGCGGTGGTCAACAATGTGTTCAAAAATCAGTTGAAACTGGAGAATGATATAGGAAAATAACACAACAACTGTTTCAATAATTATGGCGCGATTAAACTTTCTCGAAGAAACCCGATTTGAAAAATTACCGGTAACTGTTTATCCCGAAGAAGCTGTGGCTGCAAGAAAAGTCGCACAGCATGTAGCTGACATTATCAGGGAAAAACAGGCAAACAATGAAATGGCTGTTTTAGGTCTCGCGACCGGGGCGACCCCAATTCAGGTATATGCGAATCTGGTTAAGATGCACAGGGAGGAGGGTTTAAGTTTTAAGAATGTCATAACTTTTAATCTGGACGAATACTATCCAATGCAGCCAGATGCAAAACAGAGTTATGTTACTTTTATGGATGAACACCTGTTCAGTCACATAGATATAAAAAAAGAAAATATTCATATTCCCGATGGAACCCTTCCAAAAGAAAATATCGCCGAATATTGCCTGGAATATGAAAGAAAAATAGGAAAATTAGGCGGTCTGGATCTTCAAATCCTGGGTATTGGTAGAACAGGTCACATCGGCTTCAATGAACCGGGTTCAGCACCGAATTCAGGAACCCGACTTGTCACCCTGGACGATCTTACCCGAAGGGATGCCGCCCGGGATTTTGGAGGGAAAGAGAATGTTCCTACCAAGGCTATTACCATGGGAGTAGGAACCATTTTTAAGGCTAAAGAGATCATTCTTATGGCCTGGAGCAAAAAGAAAGCTTCCATTATTAAAAAAGCCGTGGAAGGTGAAATGTCGGGAAATGTCCCTGCTACCTATCTTCAGTTATCTGATAATGTTAATTTTATTCTGGATGAAGATGCCGCTTCCGAATTAACCCGTTTCAACACTCCCTGGCTCGTAAAAGACTGCGTTTGGGACAAAAACCTTATAAAAAAGGCGGTGATCTGGCTTTCTTCTGAAATCAATAAACCTATTCTGAAGCTAACAGATGATGATTACAACAATCATGGAATGGCACAACTGGTGACCGAAAAAGGCCCTGCCTATGATATAAATATCAATGTATTTAACCAGTTGCAGCACAGCATTACAGGCTGGCCGGGCGGGAAACCACATGCCGATGATTCCCAAAGGCCCGAAAGAGCCGAACCTTCCCGTAAGCGATCTGTTATCTTTTCTCCCCACCCAGACGATGATGTTATCTCTATGGGAGGAACTTTCATCCGGCTTGTAGATCAGGGCCATGATGTTCATGTCGCTTACCAAACATCGGGAAATACGGCGGTTTGGGATACAGATGTTCTTCGTTATGTTGAATTTACCATCGATTTTAATAAAAGTATCAATAAGGACACTTCAGAATTAGAAAAGGTCTATGATGAAATGAGGGACTTCTTCAAAGAGAAACAACCCAATGATGTTGATCTTGAAGAAATAAGAAATGTCAAGGCATTTATCAGAAAATCTGAAGCCTATGCCGGCGCGCGATATGCCGGACTGGAAGACAAAAACATCCATTTCATGGCGCTTCCGTTTTATGAAACAGGAAAAACGGTGAAAAATCCGGTAACTGATATTGACGTTGAACGAACAAAGACCCTGCTTCAGGAAATAAAACCTCACCAGGTTTTTGCTGCCGGAGATTTCGATGATCCGCATGGCACCCATGTGGTTTGTTTCAGAATAATCCTTGAAGCCCTTACTCAACTAAGGGAGACAGAAGAATGGGCTAAAAATTGCTGGCTCTGGATGTACAGAGGAGCATGGAATGAATTTGAAACCCATGAGATCGAAATGGCTGTACCTTTATCACCTAATGAAGTGCACCGAAAAAGAAATGCCATTTTCCAACACCAGTCACAAAAAGACCGACCTGTTTTCCCCGGAGATGATGAAAGGGAGTTTTGGGTCAGAGCTGAACAAAGAAATCGCGAAACTGCGGTGAATTATCACAAATTAGGCCTGGCTAATTATGAAGCTATGGAGGCCTTTGTGCGCTGGAAATTTAAAGAAGAATAGGTTGTTGTTGAAGAAAGAATAATTGACTTATTTCAATAAAAAACCTCCGGGAGAACCGGAGGTTTTTTATTTATACTTTAAGTCTAAATTCCTATTATTTATCCGGGGTAAAATTATTAAATACGCCATTCACTTCCTTTATACCTTCGCTGCTCTCCCATTGTATTCCGGGGCTATTAAAAAAGTGAATTCCCATTTCACCAAGGCGGGGACCATGTTTCGCAAGTCGGTTCTTAAAATCACTGATCTCTCGTTTTTCTGAAGCGGTCCAGCCTATTTCTGCCACTGCCGCGGCTCTTGGCCAGAAGCGGTCATCCATAGCTTCATCTGTCCACACCTGTTCTGACCAAACCGGAGCTTCCACCCCTATTACGTGTGGATTTGAAGTGGAAAAGCTGTACACCTCTTCAATGGTGATTCCCTGGGTACACCAGGTTGCGGTATTCTCCTGATCTGCGGTATTACCATGGTCCAGGTAAAAATTAGAACATATAGATTCAATTACTTTCACATCCTTCATGACACTTTCTGTCTTTCCATTCCATTCCTGGCTTATAAAATCGGGGCTGACTTTCGTCTGCGTCACTTCTTCCCATCCTATCGAAATTTTATCGTAGTGGTGCACGATGGAATCTGCTTTTTCCACAAATTCTGTATATAAGGGATCCTCGATCTCATCACCTCCCATGTGTATCCATGGTCCTTTGGTGATACTTGCCAGTTCTCCCACTATTTCTGAAACAAAATCATAAGTCTCGGGGTTTTCTAGGCAGAACCTGCTCCATCCCACATCATGTCCCGTGAAAAGATCGGGAGGCAGGGCTTTTTTAGGATGAATATTCGCATTTTCCGGACAGTTTAATTCAGGATAAGCAAGGAGTGCGGAATAAATATGGCCCGGCATATCGATCTCCGGAATTATTATAATATTGCGTTCTAATGCATAATCCTGCAACTCTTTATATTCTTCCTGAGTTAAATAACCCGAGCGGCCATTTTCCACAGATCCTTTAGAGGCAACTTCGGT
Source organism: uncultured Flavobacteriaceae bacterium (assembly GCA_963741865.1). Classification (GTDB taxonomy): domain Bacteria; phylum Bacteroidota; class Bacteroidia; order Flavobacteriales; family Flavobacteriaceae; genus Christiangramia. The sequence goes on along the minus strand of CAVUJP010000015.1, from coordinate 35,579 downwards.
AAGTTTGGGTTTGCTTTTAATTTCAATCCTCCACCCCTGATCATCGGTAAGGTGTAAGTGAAGCCGGTTCATCTTATAAAGCGCCATTCTGTCTACATGACGCTTCAAATAATCCAGGCCAAAGAAGCTACGGGCCACGTCCACCATGGTTCCCCTCCAGCTGTATTCGGGCTTATCTTCTATACTGACATATCTCAAGCTGAAATTTTCATTATTTAGCTGTTGTTGTTCAACTTCCGGAGGGAAGAATTGTCTTAAGGTCTGAACAGCATAAAATAATCCGGCATCAGTAGCTCCTTTCAAAGTAACGCCTTCGCTCCCGATATTCAGAATATAACCTTCTTCTCCTAACTGACCTTTTAAAGTTGCGTCTTTTATAATTTTCCAGTTCCCACAGGCCATTCCCTCATTTTTTGAGGTAGTAACCTTTAAATTGGCACTATTCAATAACTTTTTCAACCAGCTAAGTGTTTTTTCACTTCCATTGGTATAACAGATCACATTTTCCTTAGGGACCGTATAATTTCCATTTTCCCATGCAATTTTCATAGGCAGCGGAATGATGGCCGGTGTGGTCATTTGTTTCTCTTCCACAGTTTTTTTTAATCCTGAACAGGAAATAATAAGAGCAACCGAAAGAAACAAGACGGCATATTTGTAAAATTTTGCATTCATAGAATTAGTAATTAACTGGTTATATTTAAATGACTTTAGATACTATTTTTCATACCGGTCATTAATTTTCACTTCGGAAACATCCTTGAAAAGTTCTGCCAGTTTTTGACAAACCGCACTGAAAAATTTTTCTCCTTTTTCTTTGGTCGCTTTTTTCGGATTTCCGATACCGGTATCCTCTGTAACCGAGGACCATTTTCTTTCCGACCAGGCCCATCCTTCTCTGACGGCTTTAATTTTTGATTTTTTTTCCCTTCCATCACCTGCCTCTTCCAATGGTAAAACAAGATCTGGTCGTAGATACAGCATCAAACTGGTTTCCATTTCATCGGCATGATCTCCCGCTTCTTCAAAAAATTCTTCCTTGTTTACCACCTGGAAAAAGTTAGTCATCAAAAGGAACATATCAGGATATTTCAATCCTAGTTCTCTCAAAAGCGGTTTAAAATTATTGCCGCCATGCCCATTAAGCACGATTAACTTATGAATTCCCTGCCTGTTAAGTACTTCAATAATATCGGCTAAAATAGCCAGCTGCGTGCTGGGGTTCAGATTGATATCCAGATCAATATCTGGCTGGCCGCTGTTGACACCGAAAGGAATATTGGGCAGAATAGTCAGTTTCGCTCCTTTTTCTGAAGCATACTTACCCGCCTCAGCCGCAATGGCATCTATCTGGTAATTATCGGTGGCGTAAGGCAGGTGATAATTATGAGCTTCTGTAGCCCCCCATGGCAGAACTGCCACTTCTATATCAGCTTTTTTTACAGCTTTCCAATTGGTTTCGGCAAGAATATAGGGTCTCATTATTTTCTGATTTTATGACCTGAAGTCGCAAAATAAAAGATGAAGATATAACATGGTAACAAGATCACGTAGGCATATTGTACGCTCCAGTTATCGGCAAGGGCGCCATATAATAAAGGTACAATGGCACCACCGGCAATCCCCATAACCAAAAGCGAAGAAGCAGCCTTCGTAAATCTTCCTACATCAGCAAGAGCAAGGGGCCAGATGGCAGGCCACATTAGAGCATTTGCCAGTCCCAGCAGTGCAATAAAACCTACAGAAACATAGCCTGTGGTTACCAGGGCCAGAACAGCGAAAACAACTCCAAGAATAGCCGAAACTTTTAAGGCTTTATCCTGTTTTATGTATTTAGGAATGGTGAAAATCCCTATTATATAACCAATTACCATCGTGAACATGGTTCCCGTAGCAAAATATTTTGCGGTGGTAAGAGGCAGTCCAAGGGAAGCACCATAATTAATAATACTATCGGCAGCAATCACCTCTACTCCCACATAAAGGAAAAGACTGATCACTCCCAAGATCACATGCGGAAAATCAAAAACGCTCTTTTTACCGGCATTGGTCGAGGTTAATTCTTCATCTTCCTCTTCTGTATCAACTTCTGGCAGAGAAGATTTATAAACCCAAAATGCCAAAGCAAGCAAGACGATTATAATTCCTATATATGGCGGAATCACCCGGGAAGCCATTTCATTCAGCTCTGTGATCTTTTCACTTTCAGAAAGATTTGCGATTTCAGCGCGCAATGCATCGGCTTTATCCAGTTGCAGAAAGAAACCTATCAGAATTGGCGCCAGGGCTCCCGCGAGTTTATTACAAATCCCCATTATGCTAATTCGTTTGGCGGCACTTTCAGCAGGCCCCACGATAGTAACATAAGGATTTGAAGCGGTTTGAAGAATAGCAAGCCCGCTTCCCATTATGAATAGTCCAAGTAAAAATAACAGGTAGGTTCGGGTAATCGCGGCCGGAATGAATAATAAAGCCCCGAAAGCCATTACGATCAGCGCGATAGACATCCCATTTTTAAATCCGAAGATATTCAGGGTACGTGTGGAAACAGGCGCCATCACCACATAGGCGATATAAAAGGCGAAAGTCACGAAAAAAGACTGGAAAGTAGTCAATTCACAGGCTATCGCAAGATATGGGATGAGCAGGGAATTAAGCCAGGTGACAAAACCAAAAATAAAGAACAGGGCGCCGATAATGATAATTGCATTACTGGCATTAGATTTTGCTGAAGAAGTCTCCATTTGAACAGAAGTATTTGAATTGGCCATTTAAATTATTGAATAAGGATTATTAAAAGCTTTGGTTCAATCTATCGATATTTGTTTATCCAGCATAGCTGCGGAACCTAATACAGAAATATTAGGTATGGCGGAAGGGAAAATTTTTATCCTCTCCACGATTCTTTTAAATGGAAAAGACTGTACACTTTCCATTAAGGATTTTTCAAAAAATTTGAAAGACCTGCTTATCGATCCACCCAGAATAATGGCTTCAGGTGATAAAATATACATAATCAATTTCAGGCTTTCTCCCAGATGTTTTCCGAATTCCTCAAAGATCTTCAGTGCTTCAGGGTCTCCCTGCTCTGCTTTTTGAAAGACTTCGGCTCCTTCCCGCTGATACTGAAGTTTGAAAAATTTTCCGCTACAGTAATCTTCAATCGTTCGGTCTAGATAGGGAATATCGGCCAACTCTCCTGCACCAGAAAGCGTTCCCGAATAAAGTTCATTATTAATAATGATCCCCGTGCCAAAACCCGTTCCTAAAGAAACACCTACAAAATTTCTGAAATTTCGCCCCTGCCCATATCTTTTTTCTCCAAGCGCAAAAGTATTGGCGTCGTTAGTGATCTGGACAGGTTTATGAAAATGATCTTCCAGGCTATCTTTTAAAAAAACTTCTTTCCAGGAAGGAATATTCCAGAGGTCATAGACTATCCCCCGTTCCTCATCGATCAATCCCGGCACACCAATCCCGATGCCTTCAAAATCATGCCCGCATAAAGTCTCTATGCCTTCTATGAGTTCATCGATAATTTGTTGTTTGGGCGCATTAGACGAGGTGGGCAAGGTAAGTTCCTTTACAATCTCTGAATCTTTTATAGCTCCTATTTGAATTTTTGTAGCTCCAATATCTATACCTATCAGTATCTTTTTCATAAACCATCTTTAGGGAAATTCCGATTTTTTTTAAGGATGAATTTCCTTTATTACAATATTACGCCAATAAACTTTAATGCCGCCTCCGGCGTGGATTTGCAGGGCGATTTTTCCTGTTGCTTCGGCTATCTTCTCATCGGTGAGTTCCACCATTTCTACTCCGTTTAACCAGGTAGTAACTTTTCCTCCCTCTACGCGGATCTTAAGTTTATTCCATTCTCCAAATTTCAATACATCTTCTTTAGAAGGATCAGGCTTTTTTAGCCACCCACGACCATAAGATTCATAAATACCACCTGTATCATGTCCCGGTGGCGCAACTTCGACTTGCCAGCCGTCAATTTTAGTACCTTCAATTTCAGACCTGAAAAACACCCCGCTGTTTCCATCGGCTTCCTGCAAAAATTCCAGCTTCAATTCAAAGTTTTTATAGTTCTTTTCAGTGGCCAGGTAACCGTATTCTTTATCAGGACCGCTTTCTCCTACAAGCAAACCGTCTTCACTGTACCATTTTTCAGTACCATATATTTTCCAGCCTTCCAGGTCTGAGCCATTATAAAGTTCCTTTCCCGATTTGCAACTAATTGTCAACAAAACCAACAGAGCCAGCAGCTTAAAACGATAGTTCATAAACTTACAATTTTTTGATCTTTATATTTCGAAACCAGATCTCACTGCCATGATCCTGCAGGCCGATAAATCCTGTGTTGGTTTTTCCGTAATCGGGATAATCTTTCCATTTTCCCTCTTCTTTTCTCTTGTTCCATTCTTCTGATCCGGGATCAAATTCCACTGTCTTTTGACCATTTAGCCAATAAGTGACTTTATCATCAGTGACGCGAATTCTGGTAGTATTCCAGTTGGTCACGTCGGGAAGCTCGAGATTTTCATAATCGGGCACATACATCCCGTAATCGGCACCGATCTTCTGCCAGTCCTCCAGTTTTTGGGGGAAATTCTCACTATCAATAATCTGGTATTCCGGACCGGTAAAATAGGGGGCCTCATATTTCTCATTTTCAACTACATGATAAAATACACCACTATTGCCCTGAGGCGATAATTTCCATTCGAGGTACAGTTCAAAATTGCCATATTTCTCTTTTCCATAGATAATATCACCACCGATGTCACCTCCCTTTCCAAGAGATTTAAGCGTTCCTTCTTCTATCACCCAGCCTTCCGGAAGGCCACTTCCCTCTTCTTCATTATATCCTCTCCAGCCTTCGGCATCTTCCCCGTTAAACAGGTAAGTCCATTCGGAATCTTCCTGTGGTGCTTTTGTAGTGGCTTCTTCTGAAGTTTTTTCAGAAACTGAAGAATTTTGATTGTTTTTACAGGAAAAAAACAAAGCCGTAACTGCTAAAAAAAATAGAACTCGTTTCATCTTTTATGTATTTTGGTTTTATGAAATTGACATCTCTTCCGGATTCCAGTTGATAAATTTATTATCAAAATAACTTTGATTGCAAAGCAGTGCCGGTGCAGCCGCTCTAAAGGCAAAAATGGGATCTTCCACTACCTTTCCGTCATTTCTGATAGCATCGAAAAAGTTGGCAAAATGATCATAATGAGCACCTTTATAACCTTCCTGCGCAGTATATACCGTTTCTAAGGGAGGTAGCATTTCCTTTCTGTCTTCTCTACCCGAAAATTCTTTCCCTTTTTCGGCAAAAAAAGGGTCATCACTTTGCACATTTACATTTCTTTTTAATGTCACCCTGTCCCATTCCACATCCATGGAACCCTTATTCCCAACGATCTTAAGATAAGTGCTGCCGCTGGTGCCATCTACAAAATTGCAACGCAGAGAGAGGTTAAAGGGTTTGTGCATTTTGGTTTCAGGATAATCGAACATCCCCAAAAGAACATCCGGGACTTCGCGACCATCTTTCCAGTAACGTAGGCCTCCCATGGCAGAAACTTTTGTAGGGCCCATGGAATTAGTAATGAAATGCAGGCTAGAAAACAAATGAACAAAAAGATCTCCTGACATTCCGGTGCCGTAATCCAGATAATTCCTCCACCTAAAAAAGCGAAGTGGATCAAAAGGACGTTTAGTAGTAGTGGCTACATACCTTTCCCAGTCTACAGTTTTTAAAGAAGCATCATCAGGTATGGGATATTGCCATGCTCCCAATGGGGAATTTCTGGCCCAGAAGCCTTCGGCATAATTTATATCTCCAATAGCACCTTCCGCCAGGAGCTCTTTTGCTTTTTCATTTCCTAAAGAAGACAGGCCCTGGCTTCCTACCATCATTATTTTTCCAGAACTTTTCCAGGCGTTTATCACTTCTTTTCCCTCATCTACGGAATGGACCATAGGCTTTTCGCAATACACATTCTTTCCTGCATTCAAAGCATCCACACTTATTTTCTTATGCCAGTGATCGGGTGTACCAACAATGACGGCGTCAATATCGTTACGACTGAGAACATCTTCATATTTTTTGGTTAAAAAGAGATGGTCACCCCATCTCTCCCGTGCCTCTTCAAGTCTCCCATCGTATAGATCGCAAACTGCCACTAACTCGATATTTGGATGTTCAAGGGCAGTTTTAGTATCGGCTGTACCCATACCTCCAGCTCCTATCAGGGCTATTCGAATAGTTTTTTCGGTACTGCCAAAATAGCCTCTTTGAAGATATTCCTTGTTTTTCGTTTCTGCAGCAAAGAGGGAAGGTGCAATCGCTGAAGCTGCACCTGCCAGACCTAGATTTCTTATAAAAATTCGACGCGTATTTTTCATTTTTAACAGACTTTATTTTAACTAATGTACAAACTTATTATTAAAATTTTTACTTAATAAATAAACTTTTATAAAAAAATGTAGGATTAAAAAATACTTCTTTGATTCATAGTCTCAGTAATTGGCAGATTGTCCTTAAAAATAAATTAATTTTTTTCGGTACCCGCCCTCCAATAAGAAAATGATCACCAGTAAGATTAAAAAAGAGAAAAAGCTATCTTTTAAAATTGAGAAAAGACTGAAGTTTCGGAATTATATAGGTTTAACAATTTGAATGCTTCTGTTGTTTCTGAAACAGGATATTTGCAGGTTTTGTTCTGGCATACATAAATAAGTGTTTGTTCCGGTACCAGTTTTGCTTCCAACAGTGGTAAATTTTCTGAAGTTCCTCCCATAAAAAGAGCGGTGGGCAAATATTTCTCCTGCATTTGCAGATTTTTCCTTACAGCTTCCTTACCCATAATAGCCACTTCATAAGCTCCAAAAGCTTTTACACCCATTAATTTTGTCCAATTCGCATAAAGGAAAGGTTGTTCCTCGATATTCTTCCTCATATTTTGAAGCATTTGTTCACTTCGTTTCAAATACTCCTTGTTTTCTGTCAATTCACCTAACACGTACAGATTTTTCGCCATTACAGAATTTGAAGAAGGTAAAACATTATCTTCAAATTCAAAATTTCTCGAGATAAGATCATTAGACTGTTCAGCCGTATAATAGAACATTCCGCTATTGGCATCACCGAAATTTTTCACGGCATATTCCGAAAGACCGGCAGCCAGATTCAGCCATTTAAGATCAAAATTCACCTGATAGAGATTGATATAAGCTTCACTTAAATTAGCATAGTCATCCAGGAAACCTGCGATCCCGGCGATGTTCTTTGTAGTATAGTTGCGGCGAAGACTATAATCGGCAGCGATCATGTTTTCTTTTATGAAATTGGCGATTTTAACAGCCTGATCTAAATATTTTTTATCACCCAAAGCTGTATAAGCATCCAGATAGGCGTTGATCATTAAAGCATTCCAGGCAGTAAGCACTTTATTATCGACGCTGGGCTCCTTTCTCGCTTCTCTTTCAGCTTTCAACTTTTCCATAGCATTACTCATTCTCTGTTTAAAATCGGAAATAGCGATATTTTTTTTCCTGGCGTATTCTTTATAGGAATAAGTGCGATAAAGTACGTTCTTTCCTTTTTCCCAATTTCCATAGGAAGTGATATTATAGAAATCGGTAATAAGCTTGGCTTCCTCCTCTGGAAGGATCTTTCTAATTTCCTCTTCTGTCCAAACATAGTACTTTCCTTCCTCCCCCTCGCTATCTGCATTAACAGAAGAAAAATAAGCCCCGCTTCCATTAGACAATTCATTTTCCACAAAATCTATGGTTTCCTTTATCGCCGTGAAATATTCTTCATTTTTAGTGAGCTTATAGGCGTGAGAATAAAGACTTATTAACTGCGCATTATCATACAGCATCTTTTCAAAATGAGGTACATTCCATTTATTATCTGTTGTATATCGGGAAAAGCCACCACCAACCTGATCATATATCCCACCACGCAGCATCTTTGTTAATGTTGTATTTACAAATTGCAGCACCTCTTCATTATTAGTTAAATAATAATATTCCAAAAGCGCATCCCATGACATTGGAAGCGGAAATTTTTGAGCTCCTTTATATCCCCCTCTTCGATCATCCCATTGACCTTTCCAGGGATAAAGCAAAGAGACATATTCCTCTTTCCTAAATTCCCGTGAATCTACAGAAAAACTGTTAAGCTTACTGGTTTTTTTAATTCCCTGTGTAAGTGCATTTGCCGTGCTCTCCAGTTCATCCCTGTTTTCATTAAAGGCAACAGCGGTATTTTTCAGAAGTTCTTTCCACTTATCTTTTGGGAAATATGTTCCCGCGTAAAAAGGTTTTCCATCGGGCATGGCAAGAATATTCAATGGCCAGCCACCGCTCCCGTTGAGAAGCTGAGCGGCATTCATGTAAATTTTGTCGAGATCAGGCCTCTGCTCCCTGTCTACTTTAATAGAAATAAAATTATTGTTCATTATAGCCGCCACCGTAGAATCCATAAAACTTTCTTCCTCCATCACATGGCACCAGTGACAGGCCGAATAGCCTATACTTATGACAATTGGTTTATCTTCCTTTTTGGCTTTTTCCAGCGCTTCATTCCCCCATTCATACCAATCCACGGGATTATCGGCATGTTCCTGTAAATAAGGACTACTGGCTTCTGCCAGTCGATTTTTAGCGGCGGGTTCTTTATCCTTCTCTTTTTCGGTGGTATTGCAGCCATGAATAATAAAGAAGAATACTGAAAAAAGGAGAATAACAGAAGAAGATCGGGAAAGCATAAAAAGAAAATAATTTGCCTACAATATACTTAATAGGAAAGTATTTATCTTATTATTTTTTTAACAGATTTTATTGGATGATTAAAAAACATCAATAACAGTTAGGAAGGCTATCAAACAAAATGCCTCTTCCCACAAAGCGGAAAAAGCTTCTCACTGGTTGGCGATTTTAAACACCAACTATATATCACGTTTAGACATAACAACAACGCATTTTTTTTAGTGATTTGACCAGGCTAGAAATAAAACCCAATTGACTTTAACTATTGAGCATGGTAAAGATGAACATAATCTATTTCCATTGCAGTAGGAAATTGAGAATCATCTACTCCTTCAGCTCCTGCGTACCTGCCACCTACCACTAAATCCATCAAAAGATAAAAAGGCTGATCAAAAGGCCAGTTTTCTTCGTTAGCAACGGCAGGACGCCTGAATTCATAAATAACATTATCTACGTCATCGATATAAAATTTGATATACTGATCTGTCCATAATATTCCATAATTATGAAATGCTTCTTCGGCGGTATCAAGATCTTCCATAGATCTTAGAAGAGTTCCATTATCAGCATTATTTTCACCGCTATGAAGGGTCACAAAAATCTGATTTGGAGTAGCGCTTAAGTATTCCATTATATCAATTTCTCCACTCATAGGGAATCCTACTTCTTTTTCGTTATTCCCGATTAAGGCTATTTTAGCCCAAAGACCTTTTTTCTCTTCAGAAGGAAGCTTAGCCCGAATTTCCAAACGCCCATATTGAAAGGCATATTTTGCTGTTATCCTTGCTGATGTATAATCACCCTTTCCACCCCCAGGGCCTTCTTTTTTAGCAATCAATTTTACAATACCCGCATCATGTTCAATATTCTTCTCACTAAATGTTTGTAATTGATCAGCTGCATCGGGATTATTGGAATTAGGTTCAAAAGCCCAATTACTTTTAAAAGAGGTAGAATTATCAAAATCTCCCCTCCAAACCAAGGAGGCATTTTCCCAGTTAATGTCATCGCGACTTCCATTTCCCCCTGGCATTTCCATAACGATCTCTGTCCTTTCTGTATTGGGTTCCTCAGGAGTAGGGTTGTCAGAACTACAACCATAGAAAAAAATGTGTAAAAGCAGAAACAAAAATAGTCTGCCGCCGGGGAATGTATACTGTATTTTTGACATTTTACTATGCTTTAAATTAAACTCATTGAGCTGAAAAAACTTCAAAAAACGATTGAAGTTGTCACCAGGAGAGGATACTAACCTCTTCTTAGTAAAGAGAACGAAATAGGTAATAATTTACTCAAAAGTAATTTAAAAATAAAAACAAAAATAATTTTTATTTTTTTAACATCTTAAATTTTGTGTATTAGAAAAAAGGTTACAATTTTACATATAAGAATGAATTATATCACCCCCACACATTTTTTAATTCTATTCTCCCCAAGATATTTTTAATGTGTTATCCTTTAAAGGATATTCATAGTGCAAATTGATAAACACATTGTTTAACAAAAATTCTTTTGATTATATATATTACTTTTATCAAAATTTTTAATAGTGCATGAGATAAAATAATAACTCTTCCGTCCCCCCATTACTATTGACTTACCTTTTATGTGATTACTGCTCTTTTTGAGCATTGGTTTAAATCTTATAACCAGTACTAGATCATGAAAGGTTCAAATTTTATTATACCATTTTCTGTTGTATTTAGCTTATTGATCATCAATGTGATTCTTTATGCATTCACACCGGAAACTTACATGTTTCTAGTAGTGCGTATTAGTGTTAATATCTCATGGCTACTTATAGGAATTGGATTAAATTTCTATCGTATAGACAGGAAGGAAAAATTCATTAACAAATTTCATAGATTTCTTCGTCATTATTTTGTTTTTGTCTTATCATATTTTACAGTTCTTGCCTTCGCCAAGATTGATTTTGATGCTCAAAAGCAAATACTTGTACTTTCCACTCTTCTAATTTTATTGTCTGGCTATCGTTGGATGTTCTTCGAATTTAGGAGAAGATATAGAATTGGAGGTGGTAATTATCTAAAAGTAATTGTTCTAGGAAAGGATAAAAATCTTAAATTTCTGGAAGAAATTTTTGAGAAACCAGACTATGGTTATAGATATCTCGGTTTTTTTGATTCAAGTGCAGAAAAAAGGGAAGCTCATACTAAATTTCTAGGTTTAATCACTGAATCCTTTCAATATATACTTGATCAAAAAGTAGATGAAATCTATTGTGCGGTAAGCCAATTTTCGGTATCAGAATTAGATGAAATAAGAAAATTTGCAGATAATCACTTAATCAGATTAAAATTAATTCCAGATAATAAAGGTTTTTATTCTGATAATATGGAATTTGAGATTTTCGATAAGGTTCCGGTTTTGAATCTTAGAAAATCTCCTCTGGAAAAAAATTATGCGAAATATGGAAAAAGAATTTTCGATATTCTTGTCTCTTCATTTGTAATAGTTTTCATAATATCATGGTTAATTCCCTTGTTATACATATTAAACAGATTGGAATCCAAAGGCCCGGTGATTTTTAAACAGTTGCGTCATGGGTATAACAAAAAGTCCTTTTGGTGTTATAAATTTAGATCCATGGCTATAAATACACAGGCAAATTCTCAAATGTGTACGCGAAATGACCTTAGAGTCACAAAAATTGGTAAATTTATAAGGAAAACCAGTATAGATGAACTGCCTCAATTTTTCAATGTGCTTTTGGGAGACATGAGTATAGTAGGTCCAAGACCACATATGGAATTGCACACCTATCAATATGAAAAAGATGTTAATGGTTATTTAATAAGGCATCTTGTTAAACCAGGCATAACCGGGCTGGCCCAGGTAAACGGTTATAGAGGAGAAATTTTACAAAAATCTGACATTATTAACAGAACAAAAATGGATATCCTTTATTTAGAAAGATGGAGTGTTTTGCTGGAACTTAAAATAATTTATCAAACTATTTATAATTGCTTTCATGGAGATGCAAAGGCCTATTAGCCAATTTTGCTTCCAAAACCACTATTTAGCCTCCAATTTATATGAAAAATTTATCTCCTGTAGTAGCTTTTAGTTTTAGAAGAGTTTTAAAATTTCGAATAGTTATTCTATTTGGGTCCATATTATTTCTATCTTCCTGTGCTAATGTAAAAGATGCGACCTATTTCAATCAGATTTCAGATACTCAATATCCTGCGAATATAGAAAACCTGGAAACAGTAATAAGGGAAAACGATTTACTCAGCATCTCCGTAAGCAGTCCAAACCCGGAAGCCACAGAAGTATTTAATGCTTCTAATATCTCCGTTACTCAAACCAGTACTGCTACTGGAACTACCACTCAGGCCTCTGGCTATTTAGTGGACGAGGAGGGTTTTATTCGTTTTCCATTTTTGGGAAAAATAAAAGCAGCCGGAAAAACTAAACAGAAACTCCGAGAGGAGATAACCAGCGAATTGGTAAAACGCAAACTTTTATTAAGCCCCATAGTAGATATTCGATATTTAAATTACCGCGTTTCGGTTTTAGGTGAAGTTAAAGAGCCCTCTGTGATTACTATCCCAAGCGAAAAAGTAACATTATTGGAGGCTCTTGGATTAGCAGGAGATCTAACTGTTTATGCTAGACGTGATAATATTTTACTCATTAGAGAAGAAGATAATGTTAGAAAGCTAATAAGATTAGATCTTACTTCAGATGAAATATTTACCTCCCCTTATTACGTATTAAAATCCAATGATATTATCTATGTTGAAGCAAACAAAACAAAAGTAGCTTCCACAAGCAGAATTACCCTGTGGCTGCCAATCATTGTGAGTTCCTTATCGCTTGCGGTGATAGCTTTCGACAGGTTCTTTTAATTAACCATTTTTGGATATGAATTTTAAATCACATAGCCGAAAGGATGATAATCTTTTTAGATATATTATTCAGACATTCTTTCCCTTTTGGCCACTTTTCTTAGTCCTTACTCTAGCTTTCCTACTGGTTGGATGGGCCTATATAAAATTTACAACCCCCGTATATGAGGCTTCTGCTTCCATTATGATAAAAGATCAGGAAAAGGGGGTTGATGAATCCAAAATAATGGAAAGCCTTAACCCCTTTGATTCTAAAAAGATCGTTGAAAATGAAATGGAGGTTATAAAATCCCGGGGCCTTATGAAGAAGGTGGTGAACGAATTAGATCTTTATACCCCGGTTTATGAGGATAAAGGAATAAAAATTACGCCGGCATATACTTCAAGTCCTGTTAGGATTATTGTTGAGAATCCTGAAAATATAAGCATCTATAACAAGAAACCTGAAAAACATTTTTTCCATATTAAAGATGGAAAAGTGGAGTTATCGGGTAAAGAATATCCTTTAAATGAATGGGTTGATTTTAATACCGGACAAAAAATAAAATTCGTTAAAAATGATGAGTTAAATAGAAAGGCGGAAGGAAAGCTGTTTTTCTACCTGTTAAACCCAAGGATAATTTCTAATGATTTGATTGAGGAATTAGAGGTTGGTACTACCAACAAGCTATCGTCTGTGGTAACATTAACTTTAAAAGATCAGGTTCCGGAAAGAGCTGAAGATATTTTAAATCAGTTACTGAAGGAATACAATCAAAAGATTATAGAAGATCAAAATGAACTGGCTTTGAATACCATGAAATTCATCCAGGACCGAATTGATAATGTTGAAAAAGATCTGGACCAGTTGGAATATAAAATTGAAAATTACAGATCAAATCAGGGAGTGATCGATTTAAGTGAGCAAGGGAAATTATATTTACAGGATGTTGGAGATAATGATAAGCAAATTTCTGAAATAGAACTTCAGCTCACTGTTTTAGATAATGTGCAAAATTATGTAGTTTCTAAAGGTAGTGCCGGAGGAATAGTTCCTTCCACCCTCGGGATAGAAGATCCTATACTATCCCAACTTATAGAAAAATTGTACAATCTTGAAGTGGAGTATGAGAAATTAAAACAAACCACTGGAGAGAACAACCCGGTCTTGACTTCTATCACTGATCAGATTAACAAAATCAGACCCAGCATTCTGGAAAACGTAAAGAGCCAGAAGCAAAATCTACAATCCAGACTCAGCAATTTAAATTCAAATAATATAAAATATAATTCAAGTCTGAGTAATTTACCCGAAAAGGAACGAGCCTTACTTGAAATTAATAGAAAAAAAACCATTAAAAATAATCTTTTCAACTATCTCCTGCAAAAAAGAGAAGAAACAGCTTTAGCTAACATTCAAACTAATGAGAATAGTGAGATGGTTGACAAAGCTGAGGCTTCCTTAGATCCCGTAAGTCCAAAGCCCCTTTTAGTTTATTTAATAGCTTTTTGTTTAGCTTTAGGTACCGGTGTGAGTATTGTAAAAGGAAGAGAATTATTAAGCGGAGCAGTGCTTTTCAGGTCAGAAATTGAAGAACATACTTCTTTACCTATAATTGCTGAAATATTCAATATAAAAAAACCACAGAAAAATATTTTTACCAAACCTACAGATTTTGTAATCATTGAGCAGTTTAGACAGCTTAGTGCCAGACTTGGCTTATTCAGAAGGAATATTGATCAGAAAAGAATCCTTATTACTTCAGGAAGTTCTAGTGAGGGAAAAAGTTTTATCAGTTCAAATTTAGCGTACAGTCTTGCGAATTCCGGCAAAAAGGTAGCGCTATTAGATATGGATTTCAGGAAAGGAAACACTTCTAAATTATTTAATCTTTCCAGCTCAAAAGGTATAATTGGTTTCTTAAGAGAGGAAGTTTCTTATGAGGAAATCATTCAACCTTCTAAAGTTAGTCCTAATTTATTTATAGTTTCAACAGGAGCCGAAGGAGATGACTATACCTCTACCCTCTTGAATGGCAAAATAGAAGATTTAATGAATTCACTCTCTGAAGATTTTGATTATTTAATTATAGATTCAGCACCTATTAAAATTTTAGCCGAAGTAAATTTGATGGCCGAATACAGTGACAGGACCTTATTTGTCATTCGCCATGGTTACACGCCTAAAGAATCAATAAAAAGACTTGATGATTCTGCGCTTTTGAAATCTCTTAATAATATCTCTATTGTTTTTAATGGAATTAAAAACAGAGGTCTGGTAACCACAAATTATGGATATGGCTATGACTTGAAACATATGATGTCTTCCTATGCAAAAGAAGATGTATAAACGTTTAAAAATATTCTTTCGTTAAAAGCTATAATTTTATGGTAAATAGTTAGAAGGATTTCATTTTAGATAAGGGCAATGATAAAAAAAATCCTGGGAAACATAGTTTTTAAAAATTTCTCCTTTTTAACAATAGGTACTGTTTTTGCCCAACTAATCAGCCTCATCACAGTCTTAAGAATCACCAGTATTTTAAATCCTGATGATTACGGTCTCTTTACTTTTTTAATTGCTCAGGGAATGCTCTTGTTAAGGATAGGAGATTTGGGAAATAGAAATATTGTTATAAGAACAATAGCAAGAGATCCATCTCGCACTAATGATTTATTGTTTAATGGCGCAGTTATAAGGATACTTGCTTTACTTATACTTTTTTTTCTCTACTCTATTTATAATGAATTCTTTGGAAGTCTTTCCTTTACCAATCTTCTTCTGATTTTTGTCTTTTCTCTATTCAGCTGTTTAGCTAATCTCTTTGAACTCATTTTTCACGGCAATCAAAAAATGTTGCCCTCGGCATTAATCAATTTGACATATAGTCTTACCTGGTTTATCATAGTTTTTTTCGTTTTAAAGGAAGGAAACAATATAACTTTTATCTTTCTTCTTTATATTTTAACGACATTTATTAAAGCAGTTCTATACCTGTTCTTTATTAAATTTTACAACTTATTTAAAGGTAAAATTAAAAGCTTTAAGGTCTCTTCTTTACAAATCATTAAAGAGAGCTGGCCCTATTTCTTAATAATACTTATCCTTTTACCTTTGACTAGCCTTGCAAATAACTTTTTAGATATTAACTCCACTAAAGAAGAAATTGGATATTTTAATTTATCTGAAAGATTGTTGGGACCCATTTCCCTGGTTGTAGGAATTTCTTTAAGCGCATTGTTTCCAAATTTGTCGGCCATGTGGACCAATAATAAACAGAAATTTCATCAGTATCTATCCGTTGGCTTTGGTTTATATATGCTTTTGTCTATGGTCACCTGTTTCATATTTACTCTGTTTTCTAAAGAGATAGTAATATTATTATTTCCTGATAATTATTTGCCTGCCATAAAAGTATGCCAAATGCAGGTATGGTATCTATTTTTTACTTCAGTAGACAGTCTGGTAGGAGTGATTTTAGGAGCTGCAAATCGGGAAAAACTTATATTGAGGTTTAGTGTAGTGTACTTTTTGTTATGCACTCCTGCTCTTTTTTACAGCAGCAATTTTGGCGCTCTGGGTATCGCCTACGGATATGTAATTTCTTATGGTGTAGGCTTAATCTATGTGTGGATTACTTTTAAAAAGGCTCTTAAAATAAAAATTAAATATGACGCAGCTATATGGTTAATAGCTGTCGCCCTTTTTATAATATCCTACTATCTTACCTCTGGAACGTCATTTATCTATAAAATTTTAATATGTACCGTTATTTTAGGAATATTAACCGCCTATTCTATCAAAGTGTATAAGCCATTCTTTTATAAATGAGAAGAAAACTAGAAATAGCGTTTGTTTTTCTGTTGGTAATTATATCATATAGATTCTTCGATGCGACATTTATTAACGATAGTTTATTAAACTATCTGTTATTTTTAACACTAATCTTTACGGTAGTAATATCTGTACCCTTTACGGTACCGGCGAATAATGGATTTGTTTTTCCGGTACAATTATTTCTGTTTTCTCTACTTATCTCAATGATCATGGCGGGATTATACTGGGATCAAAAAATTTTACACAGTTTAATTGCAACCGCACCCTATTTTATATTTTTTTTCTTTTTCTACTTATTGCACGTAAAATTTCCGGTGGGAATCATGGAAAAAATAATTGCCATTTACGGAGTAATGTATTTACTTTTTTATGCTTTTGAATTCATCAATAGTCCTACAGTTTTTTTTGGAAAACCATTATGGGGTGATGAATTTTTAGAATCGAGAGGGATTATTAGGATTATTTTTCCGGGAGGAGGAGTATTTGTTTTAACTAGTTTTATGGCTATCAACAAATTAACATCCCAGGAAAAAAATAAATATTTCTGGTTGTTTTTATCATTAGCAGGTCTGGTTATCCCCGTAATGCAAGTTACTCGTCAATTTATTGCCGGTATACTTCTAATTTATACCTATCATCTAACAAGAACCCTCAGCCTTGGAAAAAAGGTGCTAATCGGTGTAACTTTCATTGCGGGAGTTGTTTTTTTATTGAATTCAGATATATCTATTATTCAGGGCCTAATAGATTCCACTCGAAGCGATGCCAGTCTCGGGGAAAACTATATCAGGGTTTTGGCGGGTAAGTTTTTTTTAACCGATTTCTCTCCAAATATCATTACTCAATTTTTTGGAAATGGAGTTCCTTACACTGGAGTTTCTAACTATGGTTATTATACCGATTTATTAGGAATTAATTATGAATACTTTTTATCTGATGTAGGGATTATCGCAATGTATGTCATGTTTGGAATTCCTGCCATTCTCGCTTATGTCTTAATTTGGGGAAAGAGTTTATTGATTCCTCTGCCTGAAAAATATCAATATTTAAAATATTATTTATGGTTTATGTTCCTTACCAGCTTCACATGGTATACCACGTACCATTATCACTATCTGGTAGTTACTGTTTATGTTATTTACATGTATCATGCTGTTTACCTCCAAACCCACGAGAACGAAATGTATATAGACAGTGAGGATGAAGCTTCAATAGAGGACAAAAAAAATGTATTTTAATTATGAAACAGCCATTGTTAACTGTAGTCATGCCAGCTTACAATACCGAAAAATATATTAAGGAAGCTATTGATAGCGTTCTTAATCAAACTTTTCAGAATTTTGAGCTTCTTATAATTAATGATGGCTCTACCGATGGTACCACTGAAGTCGTTAAAAAATTTAATGATAAAAGAATACGACTGATCGAGCTTTCTAAAAATAAAGGAATTGCTCATTGCAGGAATCTGGGCTTAAAAGAAGCAAAGGGGGAATATCTTGCCTGGATAGATAGTGATGATATTAATTTACCTACCAGGTTTGAAAAACAGATAAATTTTCTTGAAGAAAATCAGGATTTTGGCGGATGCGGTACATGGCTTTCACGGTTTAAAGGAGACAAGACGTTGTATGTTTTAAAAGTATATGCCAATTCAGAAAAAATTAGAGCAGCACTGCTTTTTAAACCTGCAAGTATTCCTAATTCTACCGCGATGTTAAGAATGAATGAAATCAAAAAACATGAGCTTTGGTATAATGAAGAATTAAAAATAGCCGAAGATTATGATTTTATTTTTAGATGCTCAAGAAAATTTAACTTTTCAAATATTCAGGAAGTCTTATATAAATACAGAGATTCTGAAACAAGTATTATGAAAGAATATGAAGATCAGGATCAAAAGTCGTTTGATATCTTAAAAACTGTTTTCGAAAAAGTTCTGGCCACTCTTGATATTTTTCCAGGCGAAGATGAGTTGCGAACACACTATGAGATATCTTCCAGAAATATTTTTACTCAATTTTCAGAGTATGAAAGATGTTATTTCTGGTTACAAAAGCTACAAGAGGCGAATGACCAAAAAGAGGTCTATAATAAAAATCTATTTTGTCAAATTATAGCCGACCAATTCTTTTTTCTTTCAAAGAAAGCTTCTTGTTTTGGGATCAAAACCCTGGTTTTTTATATAAATAGATCCATAGAAAATAAATGGAAAATCCATCCTAAAAATTATTTTAAACTTGCTGTAAGATGCGCTCTTAAGTATGATAAATTTGAGTTCAAATTGACATAATCTAAAAAAACAGCCTACTACACTCTGTTATTTTCATCTAATTTGTCCAAAATTTTGATATCCTTTTCAAAATCAAATTTACGCGCAAACAGATAATCCGGCCCTGCATTTAATAATTCGGGCAAATCATTCAAGGTAAAAGTAGCAGGTGAACTTTCATCTTCAAATCCCCAATTTGTATAGGTAGTCGTTTCTTTTATTTCACTATCCTCTTTTAGATTATTTACCATACTGGCAAATATGGTTTCATCGGGGACATGCGTAAAAGAATGATATTCCAGAAAATCTGGATGTTTTTTTAAATAATTATTAATGCTTATAAAGGTTTCAATGGGGAGGGCCCACCAGGTTCCACCTCCTTTAGGAACTATATATTCAGGGTGCTTCCTTTTTGACTTAAGGAGAGTGCGCACCGTTGTTTTAGGATCCACATTTTTGATGAGATAAAAGGCATTTTTAAAATTTCTGAAATTGTAAAACCTGCCATCAGTAAAAGGATAGACTCCTTTATTTACTCTTTTATTCGGAAGGTGAAAGTTATACCGCTCAAAGCGATCATACCATTCCGGCCAGATCTCGGTAATATCCTTTACGGCTATAAAATTTTTTCCATAATTGGCTTTGTAGAAATTGTAAATATAAGCGTTACTTTTGATGGGATAATCCTGACCCGATAATAATACACAGTAATTATTGGAGTCAAATTTCTTAAATACCTCTCCCAACAGAGTAAGGATTATTTTGCTAATAGCAATATCTGACCAAGGGGTTATCCTCCGTTGGTTTTCCTCCATAAAGAAAATATTTTCTGCCTCAATAAAAGGTTCTTTAAAGGCAGTATCATCAATAGATTTGTCAACATGTACAAAAAAATAGGTGTTACTGGAATTCAAACTTTTAACTAATCGGTGAAACTGGGAGGGATTCTTATGAGCAAGAATTAAATAACTTATTTTCATAAACAGGTATACTAAGAAAACATGTTAGAATGAGTAATAAAAGGCTATTGGAATTCTTTAAATTTATAAAAACTAACTCTAATTTTACTATTATTATCATGGAAAAATAACTAAAAATAATAGGTATCTTGTACACAATAAAAATTCCAAAGTGATTAAAAAAAAAAGCATCCTTATTCTGGCATCTGCGCAGTTTGGTTATTCTACAACTACCTATAAATACTGTGAATATGCCATTGGAAATATAGATATCACTTATGTTGGCTGGGATTACAAATTACCAAGGATAGAACTTCCATCTGTAAAGGTGAAGTACGTAAGTAGAGAATCTAATTTATTAAAAAGAAATTATGACTTACTTCATGCCTTTCACAAAGAAGCTCAAAATTCTTACGACCTTATCTTTTTAACGTATGTTAGAGGTATATCCTTAGTGAAACTATTAAATCCCAGCGCTAACTTTCTAATTTACATCGATACCTTTGGAGTAATGCGTAATTCTTTAAAGCGCTTTATCTATGACAGCATGCTTAGGTTTGAGGTCATGTTTTTCTCTAATCTGGCAGTTATTAACGAAGGACTTGGTCGGCTTTTGAGGAGAAAAAAATTTGAAATCTTACCCCTAGGAGGAGAATGTTTCAATGAGGATACGAAATCTTTTGAAAAGCTTGAGTTACTTTATGTGGGAACGCTTGATAATAGAAATATGATTGATTGCGTAAAGGGCTTTCATAAATACATTCAGAAAGAAGAGAACCCGGAAAAAAGGATCATATTTAAGATTATTGGTGAAGGTTTTAAAAATGAGCTGGAAGAAATTAAAAATTACGTCAATGAACATCATTTATCGAATTATATTCATGTTCTTGGCTATCTTCCTCAAAAAGCCTTAGCTCCCCATTTTAAAAGTGCCAATATTGGTGTATGTTATGTTCCTATGTATTCTTATTATGAATTTCAAACACCTACAAAAACATTCGAATACTTAATTTCCGGATTGCCTGTAATTGCAACCGGTACTTATGAAAACAAAAAAATCATTAAACCATGGTCAGGAGTTATTATTGAAGATAATGCCGATTCATTTTATGAAGGTCTTCGTTTACTTCACCAACAGAAGAAAAATTTCGACAGCAATAGAATTAGAAAAGAGTACGCAAATCATACCTGGGAAAGAACGGTTAAAACTTCTTTTATTCCCGTGATAAATAAACTCACCGAATAATCTTAATGAAAAATAGATTTAGAAATATTAATGCAGATATTATTGCAAGACTGCTTATTGCATCAGGCTTTTCTAATCGTGTTAAAAAGAAAGCTCTTCGCGGTGATTTTATAATATCACTTTATTTCCATTCTCCTGATAGATCCCTTTTTGAGTTTTGTATTAAATGGCTTCAGAAAAATGGGTTTAAATTTCTTTCTGAAAAAGATGTCTTGCGTATAGCTAACGAAGAATCTGCTTTTCCGGAGGGCGGAGTAATTATCACTGTTGACGATGGCTGGCGGAGCAATGATGAAAATGTTATTGAGGTTGCCAATAAATATAATGTGCCTGTAACCATTTTCGTCACTACAGATGCCATAGAACAGGGTAACTTCTGGTGGCCGTATGTATTAAAAGCTCATGATCTTAATTTGAATTACCCCAGTATTGAAGAGCTAAAAAAAATTCCGAATAGGAAACGTGAAGCTATTTTAACGAAAATAAAAAAAGAGATCGTATTAGAAAGACAGGCCTTAGACCTTTCACAGCTAAAAAAAGCTTCACGTTCTAAATTTATAAATATAGGCGCGCACACAGTTCATCACCCCATATTACCCAACTGCGAGGATGAAGAAGCCTTCCTTGAAATTGAAAAATCCAAAGAACAAATTGAAGAATGGTTAGACAAAGAAGTAGTATCTTTTGCCTATCCTAATGGCGACTATTCTGGTCGGGAGATTGAATATCTGGAGAAGTTAAATTTTTTAATGGCATACACTACACTGCCTGATTATTTAACAAATGAACGAATTAAAAGAATTTATGAATTGCCAAGATTCTGTATCTATGAAGGAGTGACAAATGCAGAAGCTGTTTGCCGGATGATGGGAGTCTGGCAACGCTTCTTCAAAAACTAAATCGAAAGGTCAATATGTAATTCAATTTTAGAATTAGTTGCTTATGAAAATTTTATTTGTCACTAATATGTACCCTTCAAAAGACACTCCTTTTGAGGGAATTTTTATTGAAGAACAAATTCAGTACTGCCATTTAAAATATAATTTTGAATACAGGGTTTTTGTAATTGACCGTTCAGGAAATAAATATTTAAATTATTTCACCAGTATATTTAAAATATACAAGCTTATTCAAAAAGATAATTTTGATCTTATTCATGTTCATTTTGGTTTATCAGGAACGTTCCTCGTCTTAAAACCCCTTATTAAGATTCCTGTTATTCTAACCCTTCATGGAAGCGATATACTTTCTTTTAAAAAAAGAGAAGGTTTAATGCAGAAAATAAGCAGAATGGCTGCTTTCCATGCAGATCGAATTATTATTCTGAATACTAAAATGGCTGCTATTCTAAAAAAATATCAGCACAAATTGGTAAAAATACCTTGTGGAATAAATACCAATATTTTTGAAGTGGAGAGGAACAATTTGAAAAACAAAAATTATTTAATTGGTTTCCCCTCCCATAGAACTCGCGAGGTGAAAAATTACCCCCTTTTCAAATCTCTCATAGACAATTTAATAAAGAAGGGTTATGACGTGGATAGTGTGGAATTTGCTAATTTTAGCAGGGAAGAGATGGCAGAAAATTTAAGTAGACTAGATTGCCTGCTGATGACTTCCCACAGCGAAGGTTCCCCGCAAATCATAAAAGAGGCCATGGTATGTCGGGTTCCAATTGTCACCACAAAAGTTGGGGATGTGGAATTTTTATTGGAAGGAGTTAGGAATTGTTATGTAGTAGATTCTTTTGAAGTTGAAACTTTAGCAGATAAGGTGGTTAAAATTTTGAATTTAGAACCTGCAGAGCGAATAACCAATGGAAGGGAAAAAATAAAGCAATTAAAATTAGATCAGGAAACAGTTTCCTCAAACATTTACGAAGTTTATGAAAGTGTTTTAAAAAGTTAATAATTGGGACTCATTAAAAGTATTTAGATCTCAAACAATGGAAAAACGCAAGAAAAAAATCATACTTATTGGCTCTGATGGAGGTCATCTAGCTCAAATTCTAGAGCTGAAAGAAATGTTTATTGCATATGATTATCTTATAGTTACAGAAGAATCTCCCGCAACACTTCCATTAAAAGGAAAGTATAATATTAAATACTTGAAAGGAAGATCTAAAGGTCAGAAAAGAAATCTTTCATTTATTTTAATTTTAGTAGTAAATGCTTTCTTATCGTTAAAGTTATTAATTCAGCATTTTCCAAAAGCAATAATTACCACGGGGAGTCATACTGCGATTCCAATGTGCTTATTAGGGAAATTATTCGGAGCAAAAATTATTTGGATCCTTTCTTATGCCAGGATCAATTCCCGGGCATTTTCAGCAGACATTATTTATCCAATAGCTGATAAATTCATTATTCAATGGCCAGGCGTTCAGAAGTTTTATAAAAAAGCAGTTTACCTTGGAGGTATCTACTAAAAATTAATATATGATTCTAGTATTATTAGGAACTTTCCCCACAGCATTTCAACGGCCTCTTGTTGAAATAGAAAGGCTTTGTAGAGAGGGAATAATTCAGGAAAAAGTGATCGTTCAAAATGGACATACTCAATTTGATTCTCAATATTTAGAAATGAAGCCTTTTATTGCTCCAGATGAATTGACCAAACTCTATGAGGAGGCTCGTATAGTAATAACGCAGGCTGGTACAGGCTCTTTAATCAAAGGAATGAAATTACAGAAAAAAATAATTGCCATTCCCAGGTTAGCAAAGTATGGCGAAGTTGTAGATGATCATCAGGAAGAAATTCTACATGAATTTGCAACACAGAATTATATCCTGCCATGGACAGAAGATAAACCATTGGAAAATGCACTAAGAAAAATCAAGGATTTTGAACCTTCCCGCTTCATTTCAACCAAACATAAAATTATAAATCATTTACAGGAATATATTGATTCCCTTTGAAAATCATTTACTCACAATTAGTTAGATAAAACATATGATAAAAGTAGGCTTAATCGGAGCAGGGAAAATGGGGATATCTCACTTGGCTATATTAGGTGCCCATCCCAATGTACAGGTAGTAGGTGTTTGTGACACTTCAAAACTTGTTCTCAGTGCACTTGAAAAATATAGCAACTTCAACTGTTATACAGATTATATTAAAATGGTAGAGAAAGAAAAGCCGGATGCTGTTTTCGTTGCCACCCCCACCAAATTTCATTTTGATCTTGTCAGGGAACTTCTTTCCAGAAATATTCATGTTTTTGTTGAAAAACCATTCTGCCTTACAGAGGCGCAGGGAATGGAATTAGTGTCTATGGCATCAGAGAAGAATTTGAAAAACCAGGTAGGATATCATAATAAATTCGTGGGAACTTTTAAAGAGGTTAAGAGATTAATAAAAGAAGGATATCTTGGAGAAATAAATCACTTTTTAGGGGAAGCATATGGCCCCGTAGTCACTAAAAAGAAAGAAGGAACCTGGCGTTCCAATCCTGCTGAAGGAGGAGGCTGTCTTATGGATTATGCTTCTCACGTTATTGATCTTATTAATGATATTCTTTCCCCTGTTAGTGCTTCAAAAGGTAGTATAATAAAATCAATAAATTCTAAAATGGTCGATGATGCCGTTTATTCGCTTCTAGAACTTTCAGATAAAACCACAGGCGTATTATCGGTAAATTGGAGTGATGAGACTTATAGAAAAATGTCTACATCGATTACCATAAATGGTTCCAAAGGAAAGATCGTTTCTGATGCCAATGAAATGAAGGTTTATTTTAAAGAGGAATCCTGTCCCAAAGCTTATTCTAAAGGTTGGAATGTAAAATACGTAACAGATTTAACCGATCAGGTAGATTTTTATCTTAGAGGGGAAGAATACTCGGCCCAGGTTGATTACTTTATAAATGCAGTGGCTGGTAATGTTCCAAACAACATCAATAATTTTCAAAGTGCCTGGCTTACCGACAGGGCTATTTCAATAATCAAGAATCAAAAGTAAAAATAGAATGGAAAGAATATTATTCGGTGACAACCAGTTTTTCGCAGTAAATCATATTTCTGATGCAAAATCTATGGCTCAGGCTATTAAATTTAAAAATGATGAAGCCATTATTCGAACTTTAGATTATGCTATTGAGGCCGGCATTAATACTTTCATGTGTACGACCCATGATAGAATCGCACGAATTTGTGAGGTCATCAGGGCAAACCCGGAAAAATATAAAGAATTTAAAATATATCCGTGTATGCCATACGCTCACAAATATGCAAATGCAGTGACCGAACTGGGTATTCAGGGAACCATTAAACAATATGTTCCTGGAAACATATTCGGAACGATGTTTAAAGGAGGAATGGCATTCGTTTCTAAAGATTTCCTGAAAATTATGGAACTCCTTGTAGATGCTGAAATGAAAATGTTTAAAGGAGTAAGAACACCGGTTATTTTTCTTCAAAATGTCATTACCGATTTGCTCTTAGGCCTGGGAATGGTAGAAGTATTGAAAGCTTTCCACGATTATATATTGAAGAAGTATGATGCTGAGCCTGGCTTTATTACTATGAATATGCCATTATTATTGGATACCCTTGAGGGAGCTGGGATCACCAATCCAATTATTTGCTTCTCAATGAATAAGATAAATTTTAGGATGTCGGGGGGAAAGGATCTTTACGAAGAAACCCTCAAAACAAGAAAATTGAGAGCTATTGTTATGCAGGTGTTAGGTGGCGGGGCTATTCCTCCTGGAGAAGCTTTGGAATATGTCTCTAAATTGCCAAATGTGGAATCCATTCTTTTCGGGGCTTCATCAAAAGCGAATATCCAAAACACGGTATCCAATATTAGACATTTTGATAAGGAGAAAATAGCAGATTGAAGCACCTAAATTCAAACAATGTTACTTTTCCTATTATCTAAAAATCAAGAATATCAACATAAAGGTCACAATTTATTTCTTTTGTAAAATTATGTTGTAACTTCTACTTTATTCGTTTTTTCTTTTCATACCTGTCAAAAACCCTTGAGGCTTTAAGTAGATTGAATTACCGAATTGTAGATACCCCCAAATTTTAAATTTTTTCCGAAGGTTTTTAATTATTCCTACAAAGGGGTTTATCTATACTATATATGAAAAGTAAAAAAATATTTTCTAAAAAAGGTCTGATCATTTCAGCTGGCTTTCTAATCTTATCTTCAATTATTATTGGGTTTTTCATCATTAAAAAAAGATCTTCAATCTATACTTATGATGTGGAGAAAGATTATAAATATTCTTTTCAGCAGTCAAATGCCCGGATTTTTAATCTGAGCCTAAAAAATGGAATTATTTCTTTACCTGAAAATATTGGTGATCGACAAACAAGCTTTCTTAAAGTAAATGTTGAATCTACTTTTTTAGGAAAATACTTTGTACCTAGTATTAACATCATAGACAGGTCTTCTCATACTCAATACTTTGAAAAAGGAGCAAAAGGTGTTCGATATTTGAACGTAAGCCAATTTATATCTGAAAATGAATCAGAAATTAAAATTGAAACCCATCGTCTTTCCATAGAAGATCAGTCAGTTTCACTGGTGGTCTTTGATAATAAGGATGCAAAAAACTCAAAGATACTGGTTATTTCACCACATCCGGACGATGCCGAGATAGCCGCATTTAGTTTTTACAGCAATAAGAATTCATATATTATTACGGTAACAGCTGGAGAAGCAGGAGAGAACAAATATGATGAACTCTACACAAATGAAGTCAAGCAATTTTTAAAAAAGGGGCAGTTAAGAACGTGGAATAGTATAACCGTTCCCATGCTTGGAGGTATAGAACCTGAACATTGTTTAAATCTTGGTTTTTTTGACGGTACGTTACAGGAGATGTTCCGGCATAAATCTGAACCAGTAAAGGGCTTGTTTACAAATGTTTCAGATATCAACACCTTCCGAAAACAAAATATTTCTAGTCTAAAAACGGGGTTGTCGGGAAAAGCAAACTGGATTTCTCTGGTAGAAAATCTCGAATATCTCTTGAAAACTATTAAACCTGATATAATAGTTACACCCTATCCCGCCTTAGATAGTCATAGCGACCACAAATTATCATCAATTGCTTTATTCGAAGCAATAAAGAAATCTAATATTAAAAATGGAGATTTGTTTCTTTATGCAAACCATTATTTATTAAATAAATATTATCCTTACGGGAAGACGGGAGGTATAATTTCTCTTCCTCCTAATTTTAAAGAAAGTGTATATTTCAATAGTATTTATTCATATACCCTGACTCCCGACCAGCAGAACGATAAATTTTTATGTTTAGAAGCAAATAATGATTTAAGATTGGATACTGAATGGCTTACTTCTAGTGGATCAATTAAAAATGCGTTTGACAATATTAAAAGAGATATAAAGCAGGGAAACGATAATTATTTTAATAGAGCAGTTAGAAATAATGAAATGTTCTTTGTAATTAAGAGGTCTGTAAATTAAACTCTGTCTGAACTTTTAATATCTCTAGTAGAAATCTCGGATGTGCTGGTATTTAATTCCAGAGGTATCCTATCACCAAATTTAATATAAAATTGCTGAATGGTCAGGCTCCAGTTATGCAAAGGAGCTGTCCATTTTTTCTCAATGTTCTTTGTAGCCAGGTAAACCAGCTTGAGGAGTGCCATATCGTTAGTAAAGGCACCCTTGGTTTTAGTGACTTTCCTGATCTGACGGTGGAATCCCTCTACAGCATTTGTGGTATAAATGATCTTTCTAATAGGTTCTGTGTACTGAAAATATTGAGAGAGCTGTTCCCAATTACGTTGCCAACTTTCAATGACCACGGGATATTTGCTGCCCCACTTTTCCTCCAAATTAAGTAGTTCATCTTCAGCTACTTCTTTATTTACTGCCCGATAGACTTTTTTAAGGTCTTTCATAAATTCCTTTTGATCCTTGGAAGCGATATACTTCAGTGAATTACGGATTTGATGCACGATACAAAGTTGTACCTGTGCTTTTGGAAAAACACTTAAAATAGCCTGGGTAAATCCCTTGAGGTTATCGGTGCAGGCGATAAGGACATCCTCAAGACCTCGGTTGTGCAGATCGGTCAGGACCTGTAGCCAGAAATTGGCACCTTCACTTTCAGAAATATACATTCCAAGGACTTCCTTTTTTCCTTCTTTAGTTATACCTAAAATGTTGTAAAGGGCTTTATGAGTGATCTTTCCATCCACTTTTACTTTATAGTGCATGGCATCCAACCACACAATACAATAGAGCGACTCCAAAGGACGGCTCTGCCAGGCTTTTATATCTGGAATGATCTGATCAGTTATTTGGCTGAGAACGGTATGAGAAATATCGGTATCATACATTTCTTTGATGTGCCCGGAGATATCACGATAACTCATTCCAAGCCCGTATAGGCCAATGATTTTATCGGAGAGATTATCCGCTAAAATAGTTTGTCGTTTCTTGACCAGTTCCGGCTCAAAGCTGCTCTGACGGTCTTGAGGAGTCTCGATCTCAAAGGAGCCAAAGCCACTTTTAAGCTTCTTCTTTCCTTTGCCGTTACGTTTGTTACCCCCGGAACGCTGTTCCTTGTCTAAATGAGCATCCATCTCTGCCTGCAAGGCTTTTTCGATGACATTCTTTAGCATGGGAGCAAAAGCTCCGTCTGCACCAAATAAGCTCTTACCTGACATAAACTGGTCAAGCACTTTTTTCTCAAATTCCTGTTGTTCTTTTGTTGTCATAATACTGTCTGAATGAAATTAATAAATAATTCTGCTGATCTGTATGATCAGAATAAATTCCATAAAATTGTAGGCGACTTATAATTATCTTTGATACATATTTAGAGCTAAAAATCTGTTCGTCAAAAAAAAATAAGGCATCTTAATTAATAGCCTCCGGGTTTAACTTCATCATAACTACTATTTTCATTTCCAATCCTAACTTCATCAAAATACATTACCCTTTTTGATGTAGCAGTTCCCCATTCCCACTTATAAAGACCAAATTTGAAATACGGATATTTATCATCATTATAAGAATTAGGCATATTTTGCCTGTCTATTACTTTAACTCCATCTTTCCATACCTCAAGAATTCCGCGGTTGTCAGGAGCATACTTGATATGTACTACCCAATCTATCCATTGATTTTTGGGAATTGACCCTAAATCTATATAAATAAGACCATCAGATGTTCCACTTGTCATAATTTTATCGGCATCCCATCGAATCATCCATTTTAACTTGTCATCAGAAGTTATGATAGCATTTGAGGGACTCCTGTCTACGGCTTCTCCAACATCTGACTGATCATGCCACTGGGCAACTACTTCTCCAGAAGTATCAAATATATAGGTATCTGGAAAATATTGTGAAAAGCCGTACCATCCTTCAGGACGAGCTGTATTTTGAGCCTGAGACAACTCAGATCTGGTACTTCCCCAGATTTTTGGATCATTTTTGTTTATCTCAAAACGTCCTGAAAAATTACCTTCCCTTTTAATGTTAGGATCTTGCGAAAAAGAATGATCCACGGCAAATTCAGGATAAAAATCACTTAAATCGGGATTATTATCCAGATTAGGATCCTCGAAAGTCTCTACATAAAATAGATTAGCTGTATTCCTATTCGCTGGCGGAGGTGCCGGAGCTGTTGATTCCTTATCACTAAGTGCATAATGATAATTTTGCGAAAATGCAGATAGTGAAAAAAGGAAAAATATATAAAGTAGATATTTCATTATAATACAATATATGAATTGTTACCTGTTTTTCTGATCAAGCCACCAGTATAAACTTTACTATTTCCAATACTGGTAGAACCGCCAGAACTTCCATTTATTACCACACCCGAAGCCCCTTTTACTGTAAAAGTAGTTCCGTGAACTTCTACATTTATAACATCTCCCACATTCATGCTGGAAAATCCGCTGCCAATAGTTAGTGTAGCCGAAGAGGTACATGCAATAGTATTGCCAACATCACTACTATTAATATTTCTTGAAGATGTAAATGAGATTACAGTGGGTTTTTTTACATAATTCTTCTGAACATCCTGTAATATCTCAGCTTTTATATTATCAACCTCTTCCTGGGTGTAAATCTTAGGTGCTCCCGTTAAACTGGAATAGTTCCCATCAAAATCATCAGAAGCATCAGTATCCCAGTTTTCAAATGAAATTGAGTTTCCTCCTGAAATACTAAGAGTACTATTCTCTAAAATGAGATTCTGTGGAGTTCCACCCGTTGTTTCGATACCATTAATAAGATTATCTATTTCAGCTTTACTGTAAAGGTCAGGTTTATTCTGAAGATCATCATATAAGCCCGAGAAATCGTCACTTGCATTGGTATCCCAATTATCAAAAGAAATAGTATTACCACCTGAAATAGAAAGCGTGTTATTATCGAGAGTCAGGTTTTGAGGCGTACTTCCAGTCCCTCCTACTATGCCGGAAACAATATTATCAACCTCCGTTCTGGTGTAGAGTTGAGATTTTGTATAAATGTCAGGTGTTCCAGTTAAACTCGAATAATTCCCATCAAAATCATCTGAAGCATCAGTATCCCAATTTGCAAAAGAAATGGAGTTTCCTCCTGAAATAGAGAGCATGGTATTATCGAGCGTCAGGTTCTGAGGGATTCCCCCCGTAGTTTCGATGCCGTTAATCAAATTATCTATTTCAGCTTTACTGTAAAGCTCTGGTTTATTCTGAAGATCTTCATACAAGCCGGAAAAATCATCAGAAGCATCAGTATCCCAGTTGGCAAAAGAAATAGTATTACCTCCAGAAATAGAAAGTTCATTAGCATCCAGACTCAGGTTTTGGGGGGTACTTCCAGCACCACCTACAATTCCCGAAACAATATTGTCGACCTCCGTTCTGTTATACAATTCAGATTTTGTATAAATGTCTGGTATTCCAGTTAAACTCGAGTAATTCCCATCAAAGTCATCGGAAGCATCAGTATCCCAGTTGGCAAAAGAGATGGAGTTTCCTTCTGAAATAGAAAGCGTATTGTTATCGAGAGTCAGGTTCTGCGGTACTCCACCTGCGGTTTCGATGCCATTAATAAGATTGTCTATTTCAGTTTTGCTGTAAAGCTCTGGTTTATTCTGAAGATCATCATACAAGCCGGAAAAATCATCTGAAGCATCAGTATCCCAGTTGGTAAAAGAAATAGAGTTTCCTTCTGAAATAGAAAGCGTATTGTTATCGAGAGTCAGGTTCTGCGGTACTCCACCTGCGGTTTCAATGCCATTAATAAGATTGTCTATTTCAGTTTTGCTGTACAACTCTGGTTTATTCTGAAGATCTTCATAAAGACCGGAGAAATCATCAGAAGCATCAGTGTCCCAGTTTGCAAAAGAGATGGAATTTCCTCCTGAAATAGAAAGTGTATTTTTATCGAGAGTCAGGTTCTGAGGGATTCCGCCATCTGCCTTTTCGATAGAAATTAACAGTTCGTCAACTTCATCTGCAGTATAAAGATTGGGAACATTAATTAGATCATTAAAATCTCCTGAAAAATCATCCGTAGCATCTTTATCCCAGTTGGTGAAAGCTTTTTCATTTCCATCTATATCATCATCACTATAAACCTGTATACCTTTTAATTGATCTGCAGTGAATTTGCCTGTAAAATAATCGGCTGTTTTTGCATGCAAGGCAAAAGGTACGCTAAGCATTTCATTGACTCCCTTAATGGTATAGTTCGAATGGCCCTCAGGATCTATAAGGGTTTCAATGAAGAACGGTCCATTTGACCAGTCTATATCGCTGAATTTCCCGCTTGTAATCTTACCCGTGCCGATTTCAAGAGAGACCAGGCCGTTAATATTAGTTTTTACACTATGTGTTTCTTCATATACACTCGCGCCATCTGGAGAGCTCTTTCTGATGTTAATTTTTAGATCAACCTGAGAATTTTTAACGAGTACATCTGAGTTGTCCCTGATAACAGCCTGATAGCTCATTTTTTCAGGAGCCTGTGCTACACCACTAATAGAAGTCATGGTTAGCAGGAGTAACAAAAATTTAAAAATGTTTTTCATCATCTTAGTTTTTAATAATCTTGATTGTTTTGAGATGCTTCCCATTATCTGAAACCATTAACATATAAACAGCCACTGGTAACCTGGAAATACTTACCCGGGCATTATGTTTCTCCATCTGCCCTGCTTCGATTAAAGTCCCATTCAAATCGGTAAGCCCATACTGCAAAGGACCATTCTTATATCCGGTAACTTTAATATCAAAATAATCTGTTGCCGGGTTAGGGTAAGCTGCAATTCTAATATTAACTTCGGGTTCTGGCTTCTTTTCAAATATTTCATGGGTAAATACAGGTTGTTGCACACCTTCTCCCAAATAATAATCGTCAGTGGAATAATGTGAAAAGAATACCTGTCCCATTGAATATGAAACACTTCCTCCGCTACCTGTAATATCTCCACCGGCCAAATTGGTGCTGAGATGCAGTGGATTCGTTTTGAAGTTTTTTTGTTCCTGGCTTTTACCCAAAAATGGTATAAGTACAAGAAATACTAATAAGGTCTTTTTCATAAGTAGGTAATAGAAACATTTATAAAAATTTTATTATAGATTGGGATCTAAAACTATGTAATTTTATCGTTAAAAAATTTATTTAACACGATAAACTGCTGTATTAACCTCTTAAAACCAGTTTTTTATATTATTTTGTAAGAAATTAAATACAATTTTTATAGTTAAGAAAATTCTAATTTTATGCCAGAATTAGAGAAAAGAGAATGCTAAAATTTTAACGCAGTGCTACAGCCTACTTTGGAAGAAAAATTTATTATTCGAAAAAATCAGATAAGAAAAAACTGTTGAGAAGGTGTTGAATTTATTTTCTTTTTGTGGAGATAATACACGGTCCTAATAAATACCAGTTTTGGCTTTCAGTGATGATTTATGGTTATAATTTTATAATTGAAAAGAAATTATTTTCAGGAATACTTATAAAAAAGGAATTCCCAGTCGGGAATTCTGAATATGAGAGAAGATAATAAATGTAAGAAAATAATTACAATTTTAATACATACCTTTAAAGCTTTTTAATTCTTCATTGAATTTATAAACAAGTTTCTGATTATTATGGCAGTCATAACATACATCTAATAAAGCCATTCCTAAACGTTCACCTTTATATTCTAAGATAAAATCAGCAGGGAAATCCTCATGAAATATCTTTCTTGTTTTTTCAATAGCGCTAAGCAAAACCTCTGAATTTTCAGGTAAATTCAATTTTTTTGCGAGTACTGATTTTATTATTTGAGTATTTGAAATGCCTTTCCCCTCTTGTAATATCCGGCTTATGCTGGTCTGAGGAGTTTTATTTATAGCCCCAGGATTATGAATTAATTTTTCCCAAAATTTTCCCAGAATTGTTTTCTTTTTCCTTTTTTCAGAATCGGTTCCGTGATCATGAACAGGATTTTTATCTTTTGCAGAAAATGTATTATCGGAATTTTTAAATAGATCCCGATTTTCAACAAATAGGTTCGTAGAAGGACTGTTCATATTCTTAGTTTTGAGGATAACAGATTAAATGTAATATTTTTTCGATAAACAACGATCATTTATTTATTTTTTTAATTTTTGAGATTTCTGTTAGTTTGTAGAATATTCAATAAACTGTGAATTCTTCTGCTTTCCCTGCTATAAAAAATTTCCAGTTTAATGGCAAGGTTTTAAAAAATCAAAAAAAACTACATCTGCATTTTCGAATGTTTTCTATAGAACCCCTTCAATAAATAAACCATCTTAACATTTAATGTTAAATTACTATATGTTAGTAGTTTATTATTCTTAATTTCCTGATAAAAGAGGAAGTTGACTAGAATATTATTTCTGGATCTCGAATATTATGTTAAAAGGAGAGATCATAACATATATTGACTGCAAGATAAGCTGATATTGAATAAAATGCTTAAAAAATAAGAATCAAGAATAGTGGGAAATTGAAGCTTTATAAATATATCGCTACATCAATAATCATCAACGCTTTGTTATAAAGGTGAACAGGAATGCTCTTCATAATTTTATAAGCTTCGTTATGAAAACTAAAATAATTTCAATTTTAAATAAATCAGTCCTTTTATTATTTCTATGCCTGGCTTCAAATTCTTTAGAGGCTCAGATATTAGACAAATTATACTTAGAGGGAGATGCGGTAAAAAAATTTTCAGTTGGAAAAGAAACGAGAGACAACTTTGAATACCATAATATCAATTTTGATGTACCGAAAAGTACAAAATTTGACTCCCCAGTTTTTGGTTTAAATCTTTCTGTTAATTATCAACTCAGCAAAAGTTTCGTGGTGGGAATTGGATCAGGAATTAATGTTGTTCATAAAGATAAACATCCAGTTTTGCCCAATGAATATTACGACAAAATAATGCTGCCTCTCTTTGGTAAGTTAAGATATCAAAATCAATTTTCAGGAAACTGGCTTTTTATCACCGATTTAAATGCCGGACATCAGTTAAGCCAGTTCTTATATGGATATTCTAATGATGAATATAATTTTGAAGAAAAAGGAGGCTTAATTGCCAATTTAGATCTTGGTATTGGCAAAACCATAGGAAGATATACTCCTATTCTAAAATTAGGCTATGAGATCAATTATTTTAAACGTATAACCAGCCTGGGCTGGATAGATGAAAGTTTAACTGATAATGATAAAATAGAGTATAAAATATATTATGACCTTATAAAACTCTCTTTAAGCATCCATATTTGAATTCAATAATATCAAATGGCTCCAAAAAGGAATTAATGGGAAAGTCCTAAAAACAAAAAAGCCTCTTCCCGCAAAGCGGAAAAAAGCTTCTCATTGGCTAGCACCTCTCAGCGCTAACTACACATCCCAGTCTCCTGGGACAAACAACACAACTACTCTTTAGTGCCAAAAAAAGCCCCTGTTTTTGTAGGAGCTTATTTGTACTTTGCGGTCTGGACGAGACTCGAACGAATCTCCCAATGCCTTTATTTATAACCCCTCCCGGAGGTCATAATTTTTCTGTCACCGAATTACGCACCTTTAAGAAAAATTTAACAATTGCCGCAAGGAGTTAATATCATCTATAATTAAATGAAATCACTTAATTCGATTAGATTATTTTTAAGAACTTACCCGTGAAAAATATAAAATTCAAATGGGTCGGCAAATATATAATTTTTTTCTTTTTTAACAGAGTAAGTTGAAAAATTTCACTGCGTCCGCGAACGCCGCTTCTTTATCAATGCTTGATCTTTTAATTTGCATTAGAACACTAGCTAAATTTCTAATTATTAGATTTTTGTGACTATTTCAATATATTTTTTCTTATTGATAGCACAATCATTGAAGCTATTGTAAAATAATAGTTTAGCTTTTCTTTCTAAAAAATTCAACAGCTACTGGAACCAATGACAAGACTATTATCCCCAAAAGCACAAAATGAAAATTATCTTTGACAAAGTTTAAATTTCCAAAGAAATAACCAAGAAAAACCAGGATTAGCACCCAGCCAGTACCACCTATCATATTATAAAGGATAAATTTTTTGTAGTTCATATCACCAATTCCGGCAACAAAAGGTGCAAAAGTCCTGATAAGAGGGATAAAACGGGCTATTATAATGGTTTTTG
>CAVUJP010000014.1:0-26360 GCA_963741865.1 uncultured Flavobacteriaceae bacterium | reverse complement strand
ATAGGTGTTCCTCGAAGAGATCAGAGATCTCGTACTTCTTGATATTATGAACAAAATATACGTTTTCAGCCTTCAGCTTGGTGGCGATAAAGGAAGCATATTTTATAAGTTTTTCGTCTATTCCAGACAGATCGAGTGCCACCAGAATGTTTCTGATCTTTTTCATAATTGATTTTTCTTACTGGTTATTTTTATTTTGTTTAGCGCTTCTCTTTTTAATGATGTCAGAGATCACTTCTTCATAACTTTCCATCTCTTTCTGAGCCCTCTTCTCTTCCATTTTCAGGTATTCCTCCCTTAGCCCATTGTAAAGCGAGTAACACATGAACAAGAGGATAAAAGCGAAAGGCAGGCCTGTAACTATGGAAGCCGTCTGCAGGGCCTGTAAGCCTCCTCCAATGAGAAGCACTGCCGCCACTGCCCCTTCGGCTAGAGCCCAGAAAATTCGCTGTCCCACGGGAGCATCTATCTTTCCGCCGGAAGTAAGGCTATCTACAACAAGAGAACCGGAGTCTGAAGAAGTAACAAAAAAGCCGGCAATAAGGATAACTCCTATAACATTGAGAACTGTGGAAAATGGCAGATCTTCCATAAACACGAAGAGGGCGGTGGCTACATTGTCATTCACGGCGTTCACTATGGTCTGATCGCCTAAAAGCGCCTGCTGAATGGAAGAACTTCCGAAAGCCGATATCCAGAAAAAGGTAATAAGAGATGGAACAAGCAGCACTCCCAGGATAAATTCGCGGATAGTCCGGCCTTTGGAGATCCTGGCAATGAACATTCCTACAAAGGGAGACCAGGCGATCCACCAGCCCCAATAAAAGACTGTCCAGGCATTTTGCCAGTTCCTTCCAGTATAACTTTCCGTCCAGGAAGAAATATCCAGAAAACTGTAGAGATAACTTCCGGTGTTCTGAACAAAGGACTGGAATATGAAGATGGTAGGCCCCAGAATCACTATCAGCACCAGAAGAAGGACAGCTATTCTCATATTCCATTCGCTTAGGAATTTCACTCCTTTATCCACTCCGAGCACCACCGAGGTGGTAGCAATGGCGGTAATCACTGCAATTAGGATCACCTGTGTTACAATACCGCTGTCCAGGCCAAACACATGATGAAGGCCAGCTGCGATCTGCTGCACGCCTAATCCCAATGAAGTTGCCAGTCCGAATAAAGTTGCCAGCACTGCGAAAATATCGATGAGATCGCCTCTTTTTCCGTAGATCTTATCTCCCAGAATTGGATAAAACACAGAGCGTATCGTTAAGGGCAGGCCGTGGGAATAGGTGAAATAGGCCAGGGAAAGCCCCACCAGCGCATAAACTCCCCAGGCGTGAAGCCCCCAGTGTAAAAAAGTGAAATCCATTGCCTGCTGAGCGGCTGCAGGAGTACCACCTTCGCCCAGGGGAGGAGTCATAAAATGTGTGACGGGTTCAGCTATACTCCAAAAGAGAAGACCAATTCCCATCCCTGCACTAAAGAGCATAGCAAACCAGGATAAGGTCTTAAATTCGGGTTTCGCATCTTTCCCTCCAATCCGAATATGGCTATATTTGCTGAAGGCAAGGTAGACCACAAACAACAGAAAGATGTTCACGCACAACACAAAGAACCATCCAGCATTGTTGGCCACGAAATTCTGGATGGCATCAAAATAAGTTTCGGCCTGCTCTTCAAAAATAAGCGTAAGAGTGATACTGATAATTATAAAAATGGAAGAAGTGAAGAATACCGGGCCATTAACGTCTAAACCCATTATTGATTTTCGTTCATCACTTCTGACGATCTTTTTAGCCATAACTGTATCTTTTTTCCATTAAAAATTGCATTTACCACAATCTTAATCACTAGAAATAGTAACCAAAATTGATATTAAATCTTGCCTCCCATTTGGCATCGGGATTACCTTCCGCG
Organism: uncultured Flavobacteriaceae bacterium; assembly: GCA_963741865.1. Lineage (GTDB taxonomy): Bacteria > Bacteroidota > Bacteroidia > Flavobacteriales > Flavobacteriaceae > Christiangramia. The sequence goes on along the minus strand of CAVUJP010000014.1, from coordinate 24,440 downwards.
AAATCATCAATAAAATTCCCGCCTAACCAGGAATGATTATAACCTGCAGCATAGTCTATATAAGTGTAAAGCTTCCCTGCCTGCACTCCAATCCCGGTGACATTCATAAAAGAACCTGCAAATGACGAATTATGCTTTTGCATATACCCGAAGTCATTATAAAACTGCAAAAAAGAGATCGGGCCCCAGCTTACCTCCACATCCCGTGAAATCGCAAGCGTGTAAAGATTAAAATCTGAAGCTACCTGGTAAGGTGCTCCATAAGCAGCCATTGTAATGACCTCATCTGAAACACCGGCTTCGTTTGCCGGGTTATGAGCAACGAGCATAGCCTCCGATTTCAGGTTCCATTTTTTATAATCGGCTTCGTAATGTATACCAAAGCCATAGTGGTTGCCAATTTGGGTGGTATTCAAGTTATACAGGCCGCCATATTGTGCAGAAAGTCCCAGCTGGGACTTTAGAGTGTCACCAAATTTATAGATGAACTTCGCATTGGCCTGGTGCACTTCCTTATTATTTCCAGCCACATCATAGGAATATCGGCTGGGAGAAATTTCTGAGTTATTGCCGAACCGGAGTTCTTCGGCATTTTTGAAATAAGCCAGGTGATATTCAAATTTATCTCCAAAATGAATGAATTTCACGCCCATATCGTGATCGTCTTCCAGCCCCATATAGTAGCCCAGGTTAAAAAACCAGTTATGGGAGTTGTACTGCTGGATTCCGAAGGGCACCTGGGTAAGGCCCAGCTGAATTTCATCAATTTCATTGAAACGGTATCCGAACCAGCCCTGCTTCAGCATACCTCCCCCGAAAGAGTCGGAATATAGCCGGTATTCTGCATTCACATACACATCATGGTAAGAGACCACGGTGTTTATCCTGAACAGGTCATAGCCAAAATCCCCGCCTCTTTTCTTTTGTTCCGGCTTCCAGGAAGAAAGGTTGTAATTGAACCTCAAGGCTCCGCCAATATCTATCTCGGGTTTCTCCTGTGCCGCAGACTGTTGGGAATAAAGGCAGCCGGCGATAAAAAGCAGTGTTATTTTCCAAAAATTTCTGATCATAGGGTTCAGATTTATGGAAGTAAAAAGATAGTCTTAATGAAGCGCAATCTGGCAATTCATCAATATAAAAGTTTGTTAATCCCTCGGATTTGTTTACAATAAACTTCTATGACAGGCTTTGTTTTTTTAGAATTATGGGCAATAGTATTCTTAGTTTATTTTAAATGAATCTGCTTTTTATGAAGTTAATAGAACATTGTTATGAACCCTGGTATAGTCAACTTTAGGCATCGTTGTACAACAAATTGTTCTGTATATAAAGTGGAAAAATTTATAATTTCAGGAAGAAAAGTCTATTCAGGGGCCTGTTTAAGGGCTTCAAAGCCTGCCACGACATCAAAGAGCTCTTCATCAATGCTGCTCTGCCGAAGCCGGTGGAAACTGTTGTGAAGCTCGTCAAGTAGTTCTTCGATATTCTTTTCGGCCCGTTGCATCGAATTGAGTCGGCTGGCATTCTCGCTGGCCAAAGATTCCGCGCAGGCCCGGAACAGCGAGACGAACAGAAATTCCCTGATGAGTGCCAGCAGTACGGTTTCAATATTCCCTACTACCTGCGGCAGCCTGTTCGTAGGCCATTTCAGCCCTTCGAACTCCTGTTGCCATTTCTCGTCAAGAGGCAGCAGCCGTTGTTTGAAAGGAGCAAATCCTGCAGGTTTTTTCGGCTGATTATGAAATACGTAAAAACTTCTGATCTCCCCCTTTTCGATGCTTTCCTGAGCTTTCAAAAGAATTTCGCCCACCAGTGGTGTGATGGCATTTACCCCATTGGGAACCGAAAACTGCCGGGTACGATCAAAGCCCGCATCCTTCATCAAGAGGCCGATCCTTTCGCCCACGGTCCAGATTTCCTTTATAGGTGGGATTTTATCGTGGTTTCGAGAAACAAATTCAACAAGAGAATCGTTGAACCTACCCACCAGCCCCTGATCTGACCCAAAGACGAGGATTCCTGCAGCATCGGGTTCTGGGGCCGGGGCTGTAGCAATTCCATTTCTCTTTTTCTCCCTGAAATAAGCCACCATGCCCATAGTGATCGCCTGGTAATATGCGGCCAGGGCAGTAACCGCCTGTTCATATTGCCCAATATTGGAAGCTGCGACCGCTTTCATGGTCCTTACTACAGAATCAATATCGGCAGCACTATCCAGCTTTGCCCGAAGACTTTCCAGGGTTTCCATTTGCTTCTGTTTTTGGAGGTTTTTGTTCAAAACCTGATAAAATTTCTTCCGAATGCCTCAGGATAGCTTCTCTGTCCTCATCCTTCAGCGGCTCAACAGAGATCAGCCTATTCCTCAGGTCTTCCGGCAGGTCGGGAAGGCTTTTCAGCAAAGCAGCTTCAGCTTCCTTCATTTTTTCTGTCGGAATCTTATCAAATTTCCCGCTGGTAAGAGCTAACAACTCCACGATTTGTTCCTCCACTGAAAAAGGCTGAAGTTCTTTCTGTTTCAGCCAGCTTCTAATTCGCTTTCCGTGCTCTATCGTCTGCCGTGTGTGTTCGTCAAGCCTGGTGCCGAAACGGGCGTAATTTTCCAGCTCCTCGAATTGAGAATACGCCAGTTTCAGGTCACCAATCACCGAGCGATAGGTTGATAACTGGGCTTTTCCACCAACCCGGGAAACCGATTTCCCCACATCGACAGCCGGAAGAATGCCTAATTCGAACAATTTTGGAGACAGATATATTTGTCCGTCGGTGATCGAGATGAGATTGGTGGGAATATAGGCCGAAATATTCTGGGCTTCGGTTTCAATAATGGGTAAAGCGGTCATAGAACCGCCTCCCGAATCTGAATTCAGGTGGGTCGCCCGCTCCAGAAGCCGGGAATGAATATAAAAAATATCTCCCGGAAATGCCTCCCGCCCCGGTGGTCTCCTGAGCAAAAGTGAAAGTTCCCGATAGGCGCGGGCATGATGGGTAAGATCGTCATAAACCACCAGGACATCGCGGCCTTGTTCCATAAAAGCCTCGGCAATGCTGGTAGCAGCGTAAGGAGCGATATATTTCAGGCCCGGAGAATCATTGCCCTCTGTAACGATCACCACCGTATATTCCATAGCCTCTTTTTCCCATAGCGTAGCAACGACCCTGGCCACCGAAGAAGCCCGCTGCCCTATCGCGCAATACACGCAAAGCACATCCTTTCCCTTTTGATTGATGATCGTATCCAGGGCAATGGCAGTCTTGCCGGTTTGCCGGTCGCCAAGGATGAGTTCTCGCTGCCCGCGGCCAATGGGGATCAGAGCATCGATGACCTTTAGACCGGTTTGCAGAGGGACCGAAACCGGATCCCGATCCATGATAGCTGGGGCAGGGCGTTCAATGGAAAAACGTTTTTCTGCTTCAACTGCGCCTTTACCATCTACAGGCTCCCCTAATGGATTCAGCACTCTCCCCAGCAGATCTTCCCCCACGGGTACATCCATTACGCGGCCGGTGCGCAAAACCTCATCTCCTGCATTGAGCAGCGAATCTTCTCCTAAAAGAATGGCACCAATCTCATTTTCGTCAATATTGTAGGCTATTCCATACAAGCCTTGTGGAAATTTCAATAATTCCTCGAAAGCCGCTCCGGGTAGACCTTTCACCTTTATGACTCCGGAAGTGATGCTGGAGATTTCACCAATTTCGCGCGGGGCAAAGGGAAAGGAATATTGTCCCCGCACCCGCTCCATCGCTGCAAAAGTCTGCCCGGCGATATTATTCAGGTCCTTCGCTGCCATATTCTTCTTTTTGAGCTTCCGCTTTCTCTTTTGGCGCAGTATTCACGTTCTGCTCTCCGTTTTTCTGTTCCGGCTTTTCTTTGAGAACTTCCGAGATCTTTTCTTCCAGGGCATCGAGGTAAGAAGCGATATTCCAGGAAAGTTTATACCCGTTTGCCAACAGTTCGATACCGCCGGCGAGTTTCTCATCCTTCTCAAACTGATATTCGCTGTTTTTGTTCAGCAATTTGTCTATAGCGGTTTTGATCCCGTTTTGCTGATCAGGATTCAATTCAAAGGCGCTTCGGATGATTACAGGACCCGAAAGATCCTTATAAGCCTCTAAAAACTGCTGTTTTCCGGATTCGTCCATTCTTTCAAGGCGTTCAGTAAATTTTGTCAGGATTCGGTTTTCCAGTTCTGCGGAAGCAAGATCGGCCAGCACTTTTCGGCTGATATCGATCACTTCCCGGCTGGTCCTTTCGGCCAGTTCCTTTTTCAGGTTTTCCTCCATCTGCCGAAGGTTTTTTTCCTGTTTCTCCCGAAGTACAGCAGCCGATTTCCTCGCCTCCTCCTTCGCATGTTCGTTCTGTACCCTGGTTTCGGCTATAGCTTTCTGCATCATCTGCTTTTTTTCTTCCTCGAACTGTTCATTTTTCTTCTGAAATTCATCCCGTTCCTTTTTGGCTTCCGCTTTTTTGGAATCGGCATCCTTCAGTTTCGACACGATGCTTTTCTCCCGTTGATCGGTTGCCTTCAGAATAGGTTTGTACAGGAAGCGTTTCAGCAGCCATACAAGTACCAGGAAGTTTATCACCTGTGCTATTACCGTAAACCAGTTGATCTTCATTTCAGTCTATTTTGCAATGATGAAGTTCCAGAAAGGATTGGCGAAGATCAAAATCATGGAGACCACAAAACAATAGATAGCGGTCGATTCGATCATTGCCAGCCCCACGAAGAGGGTTCGCGTGATGGTTGAGGAAGCATCTGGCTGTTGCGCCAGCGAACTCATGGCCGCGGCGATTGCTTTTCCTTCGCTAAGTGCCGGTAACATGGTGCCGATAGCCGTGGTTATTCCGGCAGTGACTATCGATGCTATTCCGATGATTGTGATATTATCCATTTTCAAGTTGCTTTTTATTTTTTTGAATTTTCAGTTTTTTTCGCTTCGATTCCCGTACCTGCACCGCGCCGGCTATGTAAACCGTGGCCAATACGCTGAAAATATAGGCCTGAACGATGCCTGTCAATAAACCCAGCACATCCATAAGTACCGGAAAAATAAAGGGCGCGATGCTGAGCAGAATCGCCACGATCATCCCCCCGCTCATGATGTTTCCGAAGAGCCGCACAGCCAAAGCCAGGGTGCGGGTGATCTCTCCGATAAGATTAAAAGGCAACATGAGCCAGGTGGGTTCGAGGTAAGTTTTCAGATATCCCCTAAGGCCGCCTTCTTCAATTCCGAAGAAAGGAACTGCAAGAAAGACCGATATCGCCAGGGCAGTTGTGGTAGAGAGCGAACCTGTAGGCGGTTCATAGCCGGGGAAAATGATGCACAAATTAGCAATTCCGATAAATAGGAACAGCGTCCCTATAAAGGGAATATATCTTCGCGGCTTATCCAGACCAACTTCTTTCACCTGGCTGCTGATGCTGAGCACGATCATTTCGAGAATGCATTGCCAACGGGAGATTTTGATCCCCGTCTGCAGATTGCGGGTGATAAGCCACGCCCCAACCACCATGATTAGCATAAGCGCCCAGGTGGTAACGATGGTCAGGTTGATAGTAACAAACCCTTGCGACCAGAAGATCGTATCGTCAGGACTCAGTTTCATAATTCTCAGTTTTTTGTTCTGCCTGTTTCGCCTCGACCATCTTGGTTATGTAGATAACTGCAAAACGGGCTGCCATAAAGCCGACAAGGACTGCCAGGAACCGCCGCCAGTCTTCAGCTCCCAGGAAATAGAAGGTCAGCACTGTAATGCTCATTCTCACAAAGAAACTTCCGAAGGTCCATAAAAAAGGTTTGGTGGAGATCAGGGCTTTTTTAACACTGTACCACAGGCTGCCAAAGAAGAATATTCCCAGGGCAAAGCCTCCTAAAAAAATGATAATGAAAAAGCTGCTATTCATTTTCCTGATCTTTATTATTATGTATTTCTCTGTCTTCTTTTTCTACCCAATACCACGCGATGATCGCTCCGATGAAAACCCCAACCACCAGCATTGCAAGAGTCCAGGAAAAATCCTGGGGATATTTCTTGTCCAGCCATAATCCTATGATGACTCCCAATAGTGCCGGCACCACCACCGACCAGCCGACCATTCCCATCATCCCAAGGCCAAACCAGACGCTTCTTTTATTTTCCCTGAGGCTCCTGATCTTCCTTCCCTCTTTTTCGCCAACCTTTCGGCTGAAGTCCCGTTTTTGGCTTTTATCAGACTCCATTCCTGTTTTTTTTAAGTTTTTGTAACCTGAGCAAAAAGCTGCTTTCCAGTTTTGCCATGACATAACGCACATTTTTTTCTTCCTCATCCAGTTCCAGGAATTCCTTTTCCACGGTTTCCTGCAATTTCCCCAGATCGACGCCGCCTATTGCATGTCTTGCCGAAACAGTCACCTCTAAACCTACTTTCACCAGCACCCCAATATCCACAGCCATATAGACCGTCTTATTTTCAAGCCGTTTCATAGCTGAAAATACCGGGTTCCAGTTCAGCCACACAATCCAGCCGTTGCGGCAGAAATCCGTAATGCCCTTCGCCGGTTTCTGCCACAATGCGTTTCACATTTTTCACTTCGGAAAAAATTCGCGAAGGCAGCAGGATCTTAAGATGCATGAACTGTTCTTCCATCTGAATTTTCCTTTTCTGAAATTTCCTCCTTCATTCCTTCTTCTTTGTCTTTTTCTTGGGAAGAATTTTTCTTTTTTTCTTCCCCCGCTTTTGTTTTGGCCTCTTCAATATTTCCTATCATATAGAAAGCACTTTCAGGCAGGTCTTTAAATTCGTCGGAAAGTATCCTTTCACAGCCATTGAGTGCGTCCTCCAGGCTTACTGCCTTTCCTTTGATACTGCTGTATTGTTCCGTAGCGAAGAAGGGCTGAGTGAAGAATCTCTCCAGACGACGGGCTCGATTCACCACATTTCGATCATTGACCGAAAGCTGCTCCAGCCCAAGCATGGCAATGATATCCTTGAGCTCCTGATATTGAGCCAGCGTTTGTCTTATCTCCTGCGCCAGGTGATAATGCCTGTCGCCAATGATTCCCGGTGTGGCCATTTTTGAATCTGACTGCAGCAGATCGATCGCCGGATAAAGTCCTTCTCCCGCTTTTTTACGGGAAAGCACGATCGAAGCCGAAAGATGTGAAAAAGTATGCACTGCGGCCGGATCGGTAAGATCATCGGCAGGCACATACACCGCCTGAATGGAAGTAATGGCCCCGGTCTCGGTATTGGCAATGCGTTCTTCCAGTTTGGACAATTCTGTTCCCAATGTAGGCTGATATCCAAGGCGGGAAGGCATCTGTCCCATGAGCCCGGAGACTTCCATGCCGGCCTGGATAAATCTGAAGATATTATCGATAAGCAACAGCACATCGCGGTTTTCCTCATCCCTGAAATATTCTGCCATGGTGAGAGCCGCATGTCCCACGCGGAATCTCGCTCCCGGCGGTTCATTCATCTGCCCGAAGAGCATCACCATATCGTCGAGAAGACCGGCTTCCTTCATTCCGTTGTAAAGCTCATGACCTTCCCGACAGCGTTCCCCAATGCCGCAGAACATACTGATGCCTTTGCTGTGTTCCACCATATTATGGATAAGCTCGGTGAGCAACACCGTTTTACCAACCCCGGCACCACCAAAAAGGCCGGCCTTTCCGCCGCGCTCCAGGGGAATCAGCACATCTATAGCCTTGATCCCGGTAACGAAAATTTCAGATTTTGTGGACCTGTTCTGAAGCGGAGGCGGAGACTGGTGAATTTTACGCTGCCTGGCATTCTTCAGGGGCTGCCCGTGATCAATGGTATTTCCGAAGACATCGAACATACGCCCAACAATTTCCTTTCCCACCGGCACCCGTAGTTCATTCCCGCGGCTTTCGACTTTCATTCCACGGGCAAGGCCCTGTGTGGGATTAAGGGCAATTCCCCGCACGCGGTGAACATCCAGCTGTGTCAAGATTTCGATAGAAATCTCGTTTTCCTTTCCCGCATGGAGCAGGCCGTAGATTGGAGGCAAATTCTGCTCAAAATAAGCATCGACAATACTTCCCCTGACCGAAATGATCTTTCCGTAATTGATGATCTCCTTATCTGGACCTCCTTCCATTCCCATCGGTAAGCCTGATGTTGATTCCGAAGAAAAAATCAGCGACCGCTAAAAAAAGCCAATTTCAGCAGTAATAAATCCGGAGGGTTTTAGCCGAATTTTGTTCATTTTTCACCTTTCTCCGAAGAAAAATCTTTTTCCGCAGAACTTTTAGATATCAGATGAAAACACGGGTACAAACACTGATGAAGTTACGATTATGCAGAAAGAAAAATGTTGATATTTATCAGTCTTATCAAGAATTGAAGAAATTTTTAGGATACCCAGCTATGGAATTACTGGATTTGACTCTCCTGTTCTTGAAAATTCGCTCACTGATGCTCAGAAATCCTATAACAGAACACTTTAAATAAGAGTTTACAGATATTTCTCAATTGAAAAAATGAAAACCAGAAGAGAATGATGTGGAATAATTAGTGCCACAGACCAGGGATATGGTTCAGTTCGTTACGGAATATCTCTGAGTCTGTTCCAGAATGGTAGTGAATAACTCTTCGGGGCCAAATGGCTTTAGAAGGTAATCGGAAAATCCTTTTTTTCTCAGCTCTTCCCCTTCCTGATTATGTAACGAGCCAGTTAACGCGACCACAGGTATGTTTTGATGTATCGCAGGATCAATTTCCCTAAATTTTTTGAGGAATTCATATCCATCCATTTGTGGCATTTTGAGATCTGTTAAAATCACATCAAAATCCTGTTTGGCTATTAACTCCAGCGCTATTGCCCCATTTTCGACGGGAGTGCACAGCATTTCTTTAGATTCCAGGTATTTTTGAATGACCATGCGGTTCAGCTTACTGTCGTCCACAAGTAGGATCCTCAGGTGTTTTAAAGACTTCCAGGATTGGAATGTATGAGGCCGGGCCTCCTGCTGCTTCTTGATTTGAGCGGTAAGTATAAAACTGAATTTCGAACCTTTCCCAGATTCACTCTCCACCATAAGCCTGCCTCCCATTATCTCCACAAGTTGCTTACTAATGGTCAACCCAAGACCGGTTCCCCCGAAATTAACATTGGTGTCTCTATCGCCCTGATGAAAGGCGCTAAAAATATTTTCAAGATGTTCCATGGAAATTCCCTTTCCTGTATCCTCCACTGAAAACAACAGTTGAACATCTGAAGCTGTTTTTCTCAGTAATTTTACCCGTACACCTACATAACCGGAATTGGTGAACTTAATGGAATTGGAAATGAGATTTACCATCACCTGCCCCAGCTTAAGCGAATCCAGGACCACTCTTACAGGAATAGCTCTGTCAACATCCACAAAAAAACTCAGCCCTTTTCCCTCTGCCACCAGACGTTGTCCGCTCAATTGTGACGCAAGGCTTTCCTTAAGGCTAACCGTTCTGGGCTTTATTTCCAAATTTCCTGATCGGAGCTTGCTGAAGTCGAGGAGGTTGTTTACCATTTCCATTAGGTGCTCAGATGTCTGCATCAGCCCTTCAGTATAGTTTTTCACCTCTTCCATAGAATTGGCGGAATGTAGAAGTTGGGAAAGCCCGATGATGGCATTTAATGGATTTCGGATTTCATGACCCACCGCTGCCATACAATCAACATTATCGTTCTTTACATTTTCTGTACTGGGGTGAGGGGCAGGAACTTCATAAGCTGGCATCATAGGTGTAACTGAGAATAATTTACTGTTTTTCTGCGTCATATATCTGTTAAGAAAAATAAGATCCGTAACAGCAAAACAACGCTAAAAAAAATAATAAGTAGTTATAAAACATCAGATTAGTGGTGTTCAAATTAAATCTGAACACAACTTTAATAGACCAAATTTGAATCTTGTGGAGTAAATAATATTCTTGTTGTTACTGAACAGAAAATTTAGAGGACTGATGAAGGTGATGCTCAATAGGTTTAATTGTTTAATATTTTTTCTAATATTCCCCTTCTCTTTGGCTCTTTTAAGTTTTTCGCATTCTTCTATGATGCTGGTAAGCCCTCTTCTTTAACTTATTACAGTATTATAAATTGCGGAATTAACTTGTAGGAAAACTATCACTTTTTTATTTTTGACAGCTTTGATATTTAGATATTTACTTAATGATGTTGAAATTAATGAAGTTTATAAGACTATATCTTACTTTATTTGCTGAAATAAATGTTAAAAGCCTAATATTCTTAAAAAAATTAGCTTGATTCTAATTCTACTTATAGCCGCCATATTCGGCTTTGTTTTATCTACCACTTTATTTTTTAAAAAATCTACCAACACAGTAGCAACACGTATTTTAGGAAGTTTTTATTTTCTGTTATCGGTTTATGCCTTACAGGCTTATATTATCGATGGCGGATATTTAAAACATTTTACCTGGTTTTTTCTGTGGCCTTTACTTCCCTATCATCTGATATTCATTCCAATTTATTATTATTTCAAAGTAATCCTGACAGATCAACTCCGTTGGAAAAAAGCAGAGTTAATTCTATTTATTCCATTTATTTTGGGATTAATAGATGTAGTCTACGTTTATCTTCAACCAGAGAGCTATTATAATAATATTATTGCCGAAGCTATCTCTTCCCCTGAGAAAAGATTAGGGGCCGAATACTGGCTCCTAAGCCTTGATCAACACCTACTAATGCGACATGTTTGGCAATTAGGTGTCCTGGTGGTATTAATACCACAAATAAGGACTTTTATTAAAAAAGGAAAGGACGATGAACTCAAATCTATTCTTAATAAATGGCTTCTTGTTTTTTGGGGTATTCTGATGGTTATGGCTGTCCTGGCCATTATCTATGCGATAGAAAAAATGAGTGTGGCAAATATTTTTGGATCTTTAATAATCATTGGAAAAAACGGTGGAATTGTAACTTTCTTTCTCTATATCGCACTTTTTCTAATTGGAATTATCCCTATTTATTTCCCCAGTATTTTACACGGATATCCACAGCCCGAAAAAGCTTCTTCAAACTCCACCACAGAAGAACAACATGATGACCTGAAATTTGGTCTTGATGAGCAGGTAGTAAATGCAAAACTTGAAGGCTTAAAAGAAAATAGATTATACCTCCATCAAAGCTTCAACCTTACTGAATGTGCCAGAGAACTGGATATGCCATCTCATCACATTTCCTATTTTCTTAAGCAACAATACGGATTAAGTTTTACTGCCTACAAGAATACTTTGCGAATGGAGCATGCGAAGAAACTTATTGAAGAGGGCTACCTGGAGAACAATACCATCGATGCTTTAGCCGTGGAGTGTGGATATGCCAGTAGAACTTCCTTCAGTAAAACTTTTAAAAGCTTTATAGAGGTTAGCCCGAGTGAATATGCCGGTACCTTAAAATAAACCTCCGGAAACTTCATTTTTAAAAATAAGCACGTCTTCATTTTTGAACTGGGCACATTACTTCTTCTATTTCCGGCTTTTATTATTTTTTTGGATCCTTTGGGATTAAGAAAAATGTGTTATCAATGTAAAGTATCCCCGAAAATCTGGAAATACTAAAAGAGATTACAGGAGGAAAGCGTGACAAATTATATGTATTTGACGATTACCTAAAACTATTTAAATAATAATTTTTTATTTAGTATCCAGATAAATCGAAGTACAATAAAGTATGGCCAATCTGGTATTTCAGCATTATTACTTTATAAAAGAATAACATTCATTTATCAATAATTGACAGCTACTAAAATAAGTCCTAAATCTACCAAAACTTATGCGCATGGCGAAATAGAGTGCTTCTCTCCGAAGTTTTCAATAAATTTTCAAGTTCTGCCAGACTAAGGTCGATAGACGACTTTTCTGATTTTTTCAAAACAACGATACGCATTGCGTTATCTTTCTAATCTTTCTTCCGCTTTCGTAATAGCCATTTCTTTAGTTTATTCGATGGCATTGCAAATCCAAAGCTTAATGGCCGTGTTCCGTCGCACCTTTTTTCATTTCTGAAATCAGGTAATAGGCCTGGTTCATAACAACTTTTTCGTCATTCTGAAGAGGTTTTAGAAGCTTCACCTCAACCCAGCCATCATCTTCCTGTCCGGTTACTATCTTACGTGGACTTAAAGTCCATTTCTCGTTGCCTTCTTCTGTTATCTTTCTAGCGGTAAAGATATAGGACTCTCCATTTTCAGTAATAATTGCCTCTTCAGGTACCGCGGGAACTTTAATTTCAGAAGTTGCAATCTTCGCGGTGAGGTACATTCCCGGGAACAGATCTCCATGCGTGTTTTCGATTTCAGCATGTACATGAACTGCCTTAGGATTTTCTTCAAATGTCTTACCTACGGAATATATCTTCGCTTTCAAATTTGATTTGGGAAGGGCTTCAATGTTGAATTCTACCGTCTGTCCTTCTTTTACCTTGCTTACATCCTTTTCGAAAACCATCAGGTCGGCATGTACATGTTCGGTATTCACGATCTCGAACATTTCGGTTTGAGGCTGAACGAACTGGCCAACCTTGATATTCACTTTTTCAACGTATCCTTCAATCGGGCTCACAACCGGCACCTGATTATGAATCGTTCCGTTTTTTATTCGATCTAAATTCAAACGCAGCAGCTGAATTTGCGATTTCAGACCATTGACCAGGCCTTTGCTGCTGTTATATTCCGATTCGGCCTGCTGAAAATCCTTTCCTGAACCCACTTCTGCTTCATACAGGCGCTTCTGTCGCTGGTATTCCTTTTTCAGGAACTGCATTCGGTTATAGGCATTGGTAAAATCAGTTTGCAACCTGATAAGATCGGGATGACTTAAATATCCCAAAATACTACCTTTGCTTACCTTGTCCCCTTCAATTACTTCAATATTCGTCACATTTGCGCCGATGATAGCAGTAATGGCCGCTTCATTCTGAGGTGGAACCTCCAGCTGACCATTCGCCTCAACAAGGCCGGTAAGGCTTCTAGTAGGAAGACTGTCTACTTCGATGCCCATTGCTTCAAATTTTTGCGGTGACAAATGCAGTTTTTGGCTTTCCAGCCCAGCATCCTTAGGCTGCTGTCCCTCGTTTTCCATGGCTTCAGCCTCGCCGGCGTTCTCATTGGAATTTTCCTGTTTACAGGCGCTCAGGTTGAATAAGATAAGCCCTGCGTAAAAAATTGATTTTATATTGATATTCATAATTTCGTTTTTATTGTTTGGTGGAATTAAGGAAAAACTCGAGTTCGTATTTGGACTCCAGATAATTGTTCAAAGCTTCCCAGGACCGATTCTCAATGCCAATGGCGTCCCGAACCGTTTGCAGAAAGGTGGTATAATCAATTCCGCCTTCTTTATAGGCGAAAATTGCACCCTCCCTTTGCTCTTTCGCAAGCGGAAGGGCTTCCTGAACATAATACTGCCAGGATTCCAGCCATTTGAGATATTGCTGCCGCAGATCCTGATATTTTGAATTTATCTGAAGCTGTTTTTCTTTATAGTTTTGTTCGGCAATTTCGGTTTGAATTTTTGCAGACTGCGCTTTTCCCAATTCAGGCCCAAAGAACACCGGTATCGAAATTCCTACCTGGAAATTAAAAAACCCGTCCTGGCCAGCAATTTTCTGCCGGCCGTACTGCGCATTCAGTTTTGGTAAAAAAGCTTTGGTGCTCAGGTTATGTTCAGCATCTGCTACTTCTATCTTCCGTTTATAATATTGAAGCATGGGATGCCGCGAGATCGAATCTTTGGTCTGCATCACCGGATCGACTATCGCTTCCACATTTGTTTCGGCAACCGTAAATGTTTCACCATCTGCCAACCAGAGATTCAGCCTTTGTAAAGCGGCCAAATAATCCCTGTAAGCCTGTAATTTCTGCAAAGTTACCTGACGGGACTGATTGGTGGCCGTTAAAAATTCCAGTTTTGAAGTGGCTTCGGTTTCAAAACGAATCTGGGCTGCCCGCTCAAAATCGCTAAAGACGGAATCCAGTTCTACATACAGTTGGTATTTGCGTTTGGCTGTATAGGTATTTCCCCATGCGATCTTCACTTCTCTTTCCACTTGTAGCAAACTCAGGTCATAGGCGGTTTTGCTCAGCGCGACCCTTTCATTTTGCAGCTTATTTTTCGCGCCTATACTGAACAAATCGATATTCTGCTGCTGAACGCCAATGGTGGTATAAATGCCTTCGTCGCCAGAACCGGAATCAGGCAATTCTTCCCCGCCGGTAAAAACACTGGTCGTTCCCAGGTCCCAGGCGGTTTTCTTCAGTGCCTTTTGATTATCGACTTCCAGCCGGGCAGCCTTCAGCTTTGGATAATTCGCTCTTGCTTTTTCCATCGCTTCCTGCAATGAAATGGGCTGAAGGTCCTGTTCCTGTGTAATTATAGTTTTTCCCATTCTGTCTTGAGCTTCCGCAGTATTAGGAATAGCAAAACAACCTAAACTAAGTAAAACCAGAATGACCGGAACAGATTTTGAACTTAGAGTTTGCTTTTTAAGTTGGGCCTTTTTGTTTCCTTTCCTTTTTTCCACGAAACTGTAAAGCACGGGAACGACGATAAGTGTAAGGAGGGTCGCAGAGATGAGTCCGCCAATAACTACCGTAGCCAATGGCCGCTGAACGGATGCTCCGGCCCCATGGGAAAGCGCCATTGGGGTAAAGCCCATAATTGCTGCCAGGGCGGTTAGCAGGATGGGGCGAATTCGTTCCTGAGTCCCTGTCAATATTCGTTCTTTCAGGTCCATAACTCCTTCATCTTTTAAAGAATTCAAGCGACTTATCAGCACAAGTCCGTTCAGTACGGCCACTCCAAAGAGAACAATAAATCCTACACCGGCTGAAATACTAAAAGGCATTCCCCGCATCGCCAGCGCAAATATTCCGCCGATGGCCGCCAAAGGCACTGCCATATAGATCATAATGGACTGTGATAAAGATCCCAACGCGAAATAAAGCAGCAGGAAGATCAGTGCCAGGGCGATAGGAACTACCACCGCGAGGCGATCTTTGGCTTTTTGAAGGTTTTCAAAAGCGCCTCCATAAGTAATGCGATAGCCAGGGGGAAGATCCAGTTGGGCATCCAGTTTTTTCTGAATATCGTGTACCATCGACTCCACATCGCGCCCACGTACATTCACTCCCACGTAAATTCTTCGGGAGGTGTTGTCCCGCGAGATTTGCATCGGGCCGGGTTGATAACTAATGTTAGCAACTTCCTTTAAAGGAATCTGGTTTCCGCTGGGGAGATCTATCAGCAAATTTTTCAGATTATTGATATTCTGACGATGTTTCTCGTCCAGGCGCACGACCATATCGAATCGCTTTTCTCCCTCGAAGATAACCCCGGCAGAAGCTCCGGCAAAAGCGGTACTGATATATTGATTCAGCTTTGAAATCTTTAAGCCGTATTGCGCCACTTTTCTGCGGTTAAATCGAACGGTCATCTGCGGCAGGCCGGCGGTGGCTTCCATGTTCACGTCACCTGCCCCCGGAACAGTTTTAATGATCTCGGCCATTTTTGCCGCTTCTTCTGAGAGCACATCCAGATCTTCCCCGTATAATTTGATCGCCACGTCTTCTCGAACACCTGTTAGCAGTTCATTGAAACGCAATTCTACCGGCTGACTGAATACGAAATTTACTCCCGGCACCAGAGAAAGTTTTTCTTTGATCTTGCTAACCAGTTCTTCCTTGGTATCGGCCGAAACCCAATTGTCTTTGTTCTTATCCAGGATGATATAGGTGTCGGCAATATCCATCGGCATTGGGTCGGTAGGGATATCGGCCACTCCAATTCGTGCAACCATGGTTTCGACTTCCGGGAAATTTTCCAGGACTATATTCTCTATTTTCTTGGAAGTTTCAATTGATTCGGTTAGGGAACTACCGGGTCTTAAAAGGGCCTGCATGGCAATATCTCCTTCATCGATACTCGGGATGAACTCCCCTCCCATTCTGCTGAAGGTGAATCCGGCACCTATAAGCAAAACCACAGCGATAATTAGAACAGAAAGACGGTGGTTTAGTGATTTCAGAATTACCGGCCGATACCCATTATTAATCCTTTTCATCATGCCGTTGCTGAAATTTGAAATTTTATCTTCGGCTTTGTGAAACCAGTTCTTCTTTTTTCCCGCCGGTTTCATGGTGAGGGCTGTGATCATTGGAACGTAGGTCAAACAGAGAATGATCGCTCCGAGCACGGCAAATCCAAAGGTGAAAGCCATGGGACGGAACATCTTACCTTCAATTCCCGTTAAGAATAAAATAGGGGTAAAAACGATGAGTATAATGATTTGCCCGAAAAACGCCGAATTCATCACCGCACTACTGGCATCGTAAACCACTTCGTCCATTTCGACTCGGTTGAATTTGTGCTTTCCTGCTTTGATCCTCTTTTCGATTTCATGCACGGTTCCTTCTACAATGATCACCGCCCCGTCAACGATAATTCCGAAGTCAATGGCGCCAAGCGACATCAGGTTTGCCCATACTCCGAAGGCTTTCATCAAAATAAAGGCGAACAAGAGTGACAACGGAATAAGGGACGCAGTCACGAGCCCACCGCGAAAACTTCCCAGGAGCAACACCAGGACAAAAATGACGATCAGGGCTCCTTCCATCAGGTTTTTTTCGATGGTAGAAGTTGTTCGGGCAATCAGTTCACTTCGGTCCAGGAATGGTACTATTTTCAGTCCTTCCGGAAGTGATTTTTGAACTTCTTTAATGCGTTCTTTTACATGGTTCACCACCGCATTCGGGTTGTCTCCACGCAGCATCAGGATCATTCCGCCTACTGCTTCATGGCCGTCCTGAGTGAAAGCACCGTAACGCACCTGGTTGCCGAAACCTACTTTTTCAGCTACATCTTTTACCAGGATCGGCAAACCGTTTTCATTTTTGATCACTATTTGTTTGATATCATCAATGGAACGTACCAAACCTTCCCCACGGATGAAATTAGCCATTTTGTTCTTTTCGATATAGGCACCACCGGTATTTACATTATTTTCTTCCAAAGCCTTGAAAATATCGGTCATGGTGACATCCATGGCATTCAGCTTGGCAGGATCTATGGCTATTTCATATTGCTTGATCTTACCGCCAAAGGCATTCACTTCAACCACGCCTTCGGTTAAAGCAAGTTGGCGCTTAACGATCCAGTCCTGGATCGTTCTGAGCTTGGTAGGAGAAAATGCGTCTTCATAGCCTTCCTGCGGCACCAGGGTATACTGGTAAATTTCCCCAAGACCGGTGGTAATGGGCCCCATCCCTGGACTTCCGAATTGCTTCGGAATTTCAGATTTGACTTCATTTAATTTTTCTGAAACCAGCTGCCGCGGTAAATAGGTTCCCATATCGTCCTTAAAAACAATGGTAACCACCGAAAGACCAAAACGAGAAACCGACCTGATTTCGGTAACTCCCGGTAAATTAGCCATAGCCAGTTCAACGGGATAGGTTACAAATTGTTCAATATCTTCTGTTGAAAGATTAGGAGATTGTGTAATTACCTGTACCTGGTTATTGGTGATGTCGGGCTGTGCACCCAGATTGATAGTGGTCATAGAATACAAACCCACTCCGACGAGGGTAAGTACCATGAGTCCGATGATTAGCTTATTCCGAATGGAAAAAGCAATGATCTTATTAATCATAAAAGCTTAAAAGTTTAATTCAGATTTTAAAAAGAAAGACCAGGCGTCAATTTTTGACCTGGCGATGGACATACGTATCCCTGAACTGAATTAAACTCTTGGAGGGTCTAAAAACGAACGCAGCACCTCATCCCCAATATTTTCGAAATATGGAGTCTTCGTTATAAATGTTTCGGGATTGATGGGTTCAAAACTGATGGTTCCAAAATCTATAGTATGTACATGACAGCAATGACAGGAACAAAATGGAGGACATAGATCAGACACTGGAGAATGGGAATGATCTATTCCCGCGTTATCTGAAGGTGAAATGAGCATAACCGTTTTTGCCAAATCATCGCTATTTCTTTCGGTCTGAGGATCGTTACAGGGTAAAAATGTCAGTCCTAATAAGTAAAGGGATAATATGTATACTATTAATTTCACGATTGCAAATATAAAAAATAACAAGCGCACAGGATATGCAAATATTTCAAAGTAATAGATATGGCCAAAACCGGCTAAGGAAGTAGATTCCATCAAAGAAAAAACCCATCGGAATGGGTTTTTCTAGTACTCGAGGCGGGAATCGAACCCGCACGACCGAAGTCACTGGATTTTGAATCCCAGCTTAAGAAAATTTCCCGCTATTTTTTATTGATTATCAATGTGTTAGTATATACCTTTTTAAATAAATTTTTAAATCTGTGTACGACTTTGTGATGCGATCTTGTGTACAAATTATTAAGAACCCGTTCTTTCCAGGTAACTGTAAAATTCTTTCTCTTTTACGATTTGAATATTATGACCTTTTTTTATTCCGGTTCAAAGATCACTCCACTTTCCTTCCATAGGTAGAAAACGCCCAGGCAGGACTACCGGCCCCTCCAATGATTAAAAAGTTTAGTTTATTCGAAACATTGCTCTTTCGAATTCCGCCATTTCTTTCAATTCTATAATATAAAGTTTCCTTTGTTCCCTTATAAAGATCCCCGGCTAATACAACACCATTTCCCATTTATTGCAACATCTTTACTCATGGTTGTTACATAACTTAATGAGGTTTTTGCAGTCTCCTTTTGAATTTCGGACATCAACTTATTATCTTTCAGTTTTACAAATTCCTGAAAGAATTTTTTTAATTCCATTTTTTCATCTTCATCTATCTTTCCGTCTTTTAGAATCTTTTGAAGTAGAGATGAAGTTCCGCATAGGGATAAAGATCGGCTAAATGTCTATTTTGCTCCATCCACTCATGCAGGCAGTCTATTTCTTCATCTTCAATTATTCCGTCTGCAAGAATTCCGTGACAAATTCCCTGTAAAGTTTGCATATCGCACGTGATGGCATTATAGTAAATATTGGACTCCTGATATTGTTGTGCAGCCCAGTAAAGATCTTCCAGGGTTTCTTTTGGATCAGGCTCTTTAATGAGTCGATGACGAATGCTGAGAATAAAATCTCGAAACGGATTCATATGATCCAGCCTTTGATGATGCTCACACCACTTCTGAAGTTCATTGACCTCCTGGTCGTTTATTTTTCCATCCATCAGCATTCCTTCTAAAATTCCACGAAGGGAGTTAACAGCTTTGTCGGCCTCAGCTCTGCTGGTAAATTGTTGACGCTCTGTTCTGCCAACTGAAAAATTTTCAGGACTGCGACCAGGAACTTGATGATTTTTTTGTATGTTTTTTAGGAGGATTAGCTTCATTATAAGAGTTTCTTATTAAAAAATAAATACCAACTACAGAGACTATAATTACTAAGGCGAGTGTGAAAAGCGGATTCATATTTTACGATTTATAATTTTTTTACTTTTTAAATCCTGAATTCTCTATCTTCTCCTCTTGAACTTCAAGGTCATTATTATACCGTTTCATGAAATAGTCATAATTATATAGATCAAGTAGTACGTTATAATTTATCGAATTGTAGATTTCACTTTTTATCGGATAAAATTGAGCCACTACGGTTTTTTCCGGATTAATGATCAATGCTCCATATTTACTATTGTAGTTTGCTGGAGCATTCCAGTAATCTGGAATAAAAAAATCTTCATAACCTAATTGAGATAAAAAACTCCTCGTGTGTTCCAGGTAAGGAACCGTATTTTCATATCCAAGACCAAAGGCTGCTCCCTTAGCGCTGAACACGACACCAACCAAACCTCCCCCTGTATCATATTTAAAATTCTGCTGGTAAATACGATAGAGAACCTCATTGCCGGTATCAATGGTTATATATTGCTCCCTGTTTTTTCTTGATTTTTCGCTTCCTCTTTTGTCATCCCTGTATTTAATCCTCGATAAATTGCCTGAGCATTTAATGATAGACTACAAATGAAAAAGGCGAACGCAAAAAATCTTTTCATATCGCTTAGGTTTAAAAAATTAATTTTAGCACCCCTACTCAGCAGTCTTAATATTAACCAATGCAACCAACATGTTTGATTATCTAGAAAAACTCTCCGATCTAGAGCGCCTTGATCTTTTTGTTTCTTATTTTGAAAATAGGGACCAGTACCCACCCGAAGACCGGGAAAAACTCGATCGCTATTTTGAGGACTTTTAGGTCCTCTTTTTTATTTTTCCTGTTTTGCTAAAAAATCATCCAGCAGCTCAGTAGTCTTCATCAATTTCTCGGGATTTACCTTCTCCACCACTTTTATGATCTTCAACTGGTTCTTCATGATTTTGAAGAAGCCCTTCTGCTAGAGCTCTCCATACTCTTTTTCTCATAAGCCCGGGACAAAGCGAGGATGTTTTCATTCACCCCGTGTACATCATTCTTCAGGTCATCCCGAACATCCAGCAGGGTAGTTTTATGTTCCAGCTGGTATTCTTCCTGTTCGTCTGAGGCTATTTTGCCTTTTTGGATCTTCATATCTCCTGAACCCGTCATTAACCAATTTAGACTATAATCAGGGAATGCATTGATTATATCCACAACCACATCGGCTCCAGGCTGTCCTTCTCGCTTTTCAAGGCCATTTAAATAGCCATTTGATTTGGAGATCTTCTTCTCAAAAGCTGATTTAGAAAGACCCAAGTCTTCCCGTAAAATATTTATCCTCTTTAATATGCTCAAAGTCAAAGGATTAAATAAAAATGTTAGCCTAAAGACTATTTTTATTAGATTATAATTGCATGAAATAGATTTTAATCTATATATTTGCTTAACCGATAGTTTACCAGCTATTAACAAACATAGTTAATTAGGTTGGTTTGCGCAATAGTAGAAATGTATGATAACGAAAGAGTCTGGAAATCAAATGAAAGCGATCATCGGTTCTAACTTTTTAGAGAAGATCTCTGCAAGGCTAATTAAGAAGAAGATCACCAACCAGAAAGGAGGCATACTTTCTCGATCCGTTCATCAGTCTTCTGTTAAATGGCGAGAGAGTTCATGAAGCAGCCGAAAAGGAAATCTGGAATTTTAGCGAAGAATTATTGATGGAGCAGGAGAAGGAAAAACAGCGCCAGGAAGATATTTTAAAACGCGATAAAGCCCTGAACGATGAAAAATAATGCGATTGAACTCGAACAGCAATATGTAGATGATTCTTTAAAAAGAGGCGAACGACGGGTGTTATGGCTAACGATGCTGGCCGCGTGTCTCTTCCTGGCATACCTGGTATCCCTGCAAAACGATTACACTGCCCGCAACAAAAAGAAAGCCCGAAGCTGCAACTTCAGGCCGGTTCACATAATTATTAACGCAATATCTCTAATCGATGCAAGACAAAAGTACAACATTCTGCCGCTTCCCCGCAACATTTAATTGCAGGGCTTTTACCGGAAGACAACTCGGTCGAGTTTTTCTGCGTCGGCAACCTCAAAAACGCACTGGATCCAGAACGGCCAAAGCCATACCTGGAGAGAACTCCCAATTCCGCTCTACGCGGTTTGTATGGATCATTACAACAAAAACGAAAAGGCGAGGGCCGTCCTCGGCGGGATCGAAGAAGACGGGAAACCTGTTTCAAGAGACCGCCAGCTGGAAATATATATGTCCCTGGGACTGGGGCTCTCCAGATGGAAAACCCGACATGATCAATGGCGTACTTCAGGAAATGGAAAATTTCAGGCATTGCCGTGATTGTATTTCCCTGCGATTCAAACAACTTAAGATCGAAGGCAAGCCACTTAAACCACGTGAAATATTCATGCTGGACGAGATGGCCTCAAAGGCCGATCCTGTAGACCAAGACCATTGCCATCGCCATGAAGATCTCCCGCAGCACCTTTAACCAGCACAACAGGGAATTAAAGGATAAGAGCCGGAGTGAGCAAAATAAACACGCCCTTGTTAATGAAAGCCACTCAGGAAGGAGTAATAAGGAATTTTAATAATGCTAGGTAATGGTTATAGAAAGGAACGACACGGTTTTTACAGATACAATATATGGGAATCAAGAAGCAGATGGAGAGCGTACGGATCTCGAACTTTACGGCCATAGGAAAAGAAGAAACTGTAACAGATCTATACGGCTCAGCTGAAGGGAAAATGAGCAGAAACTGGCGTCCTTTTCTAAGGTAATTAGCAACTAGAAATTGACATATGGATGATCTTAAAATTATCGAAATGCTACTCGGCCATTGCGACCTGGAATCCCAGCTTCGGTGAGCGATCGGAGATCTCGATCTCTATTAAGGACAACATCCCGTATGACCGCGAATATTTCTCACAACTTCGCCAGGCGATTTCGAAACCACCGGAAGGAAGGTTTCCAGGGTACAGAAATATCTTTTAGTATCCCGAGTCCACCCTTCTTTAGCCGAAAGGACCGCTAAAACATTTTTAAGCGCTAAAGCAATTAGTTAATGAGCCAGGTATCTGCAAATATGGTTATGCCACTCCTCTCCGCCCTACCAGAGAAGGACTTGCGGATGATTCGCGATTACTGCGATAAGAAACTTGGCAAACCAAAACCGAAAACAAAAAAACGAAAATCAGTAATGGATAAGGTAGCAGACCAGCTGGGCGAAGAATGGCGCCCGGGGAACGAAGACAATGCTGCTGGCCGATATCATAAACGGAAATTAATTAAAATATGAATACACTTTAATGGATCACTATCGGAATCTTTATAGGGAGCGTAATTTCTACCCTCGCTTTCGGCCTGGTCAGACGTGTAAAAAGAAAACAACGGGATATTATTCCCGGGAAGACCTTATAAAGGCTCAGGCGATCTATCATGAAAATTATAACGCGGAACCTGATGTTTTTGCCCCAGTTTTCACCAAAGAAGGGGCAGCCTATCACATGAATTATATCCTGGGGATTATAGATGGGGACTCGTATAAAATGAATGATGAATTTCCGAAATTTACTCGCGAGATCATAAGAAGTAATTCAAAAACCGACCCGAAGCGTTCTTTTCGGTCTCGCCTTTTTGTTATCGAATGCGGAAACATCAGTCGGCGAAAGGTAATTTAAATTGTTTTAAGTACGGTCGGTTTTTTTAAATTATAATTGGAAAGGATCATTTGAAACCGGAGAGTAACGAATGGAGAACGTAGAACGGCAATCAGGCAGGTTCGACCCCTGCCCTCTCCACGAAGAAATGTTTTAAGCGGTAAGTTTGGTAAGCTGAACCCCTAATGGGGTAAGGGCTCGTATGCCCCGAACATAATTTTTAAAACCTGAAATAACTCGGGGTGGCCCTACCTACCCCTTTTTAAAACGAAAAGCATGTGCGATTGTATTAATGAAATTCAGAAAAATATTCCAGACCTAACCGGGGAATATAACAGGAAAGAAGATCCTCTCGGCATCCATTCAGAATGTGACTTTTCCAATGTCCAACCTTAAGATCACTGGGAAGATCACCATGCAACCCCTGGAGCTGAAGGTCGAAGGAAGAAAGACTGCGGTGAAAACGAGTATTGCACACACCTACTGTCTTTTTGTGGCGAAAAATATATCCGAAATAAAGAAACTGAAGTTGAACCTAAAAACACCAAGAGCGAGGCCTAGCCTCCCTGCAATGCCGCCGGGATGGCCAGACCTCTCCCCGCCAGCATATGCACCCCAAAAATTAATTTATGCAACCAAAGCAATCCCCTCAAAATATTTCCCTGGGACACTTGTCCGCCAGAATATGGAGTCCTCCCCCAAGAAACCCCAGATAGTCCCTGAGAAAAAGACCTATAAGTATCCTTATATGGATAAAGAAGCGATGAACCGACGATCCAGAATGCCAAGAAACTAGCAACCGAATTCAATAAGGACCAGGATGAGAAGAGCTCGGGGATCAACAGGATTAATCGGGAATTCCGCATCGCCTTAAAAGAGAGTCCGCATACGACCGAGCAAAAGTAAATTCCTGGAATTCAAACAAAAACACAAGCTGGCCAGCAAGGAACCTATGGGCTACAATCAGAAGGTACTGGAATTTAACCGGGAGCACGGCACGCACTTTCTACTGAGATCTACCGGAATTTAAAGAACGAGATCGCGGTCACCTTTTCTTACCTGGTGAATTTTTACGCGGCGCAGATCAGGGACAAGAGTGACCCAGGCTCAATTCGGGAGTGACCACGGCAGGAACCCTCCCGCGCATGCTCACCAATAGCGAGAACATCAAGAGGTACAAGATCGAGGGAGTGCAGCAGTGTCCGTTTCAAAATGACGCGATCCTGAACCATGTGCACAATCTGGTGGAAGCCGGCATCCTGATCAACTACAAAAGTCACGGCCGCAACATGGGATTTTCAGTGGAATTCAACCCCGAGATCCTGGCCGTAAAGGACCACAATTTCACAAAAACGCAAAACCCTGAAAAGCAG
>CAVUJP010000013.1:0-8452 GCA_963741865.1 uncultured Flavobacteriaceae bacterium | reverse complement strand
ATCAAAATTGTACGTTCTCCCTTTAGTTTTTCCAAACTTTTCTGAATAACCGATTCTGTTTCGGAATCTAAGGCAGAAGTAGCTTCATCTAAAATGAGTATTTGCACATTTTTATATAGTTCTCTCGCTATTGAAATTCGCTGTTTTTGTCCTCCACTTAAATTAATTCCATTATGTCCGAGAATTTCTTCCTCTTTGTGTGAAAGGGAATATACAAAGTCATGAAGAGCAGTTTTTCTTATCACATCCCAAAATTTTTCCAGATTTCCTTCAGTTTTTTCTGCCCAGAAGGTGACATTATTAAATAAACTATCATTGAATATGATTGAATCCTGTGTTATATACCCGATCCTTTTTTGAAAATTATTTAGATTCAGCTGCTTACTATTTTTTCCATTGATCAAATATTTTCCTTCTTTTAAGGTAAGTAATCCCGCGATGATATTAACCAGGGTAGTTTTACCGCTTCCGCTTTCTCCCACAAAGCCAATAGTCTGGCGGCTTGGAATATCGAGATTAATATCTTTTAATATAAGATTATCACCATACCCAAAATAAATATGCTGAAGTATTAGCGTTTTCTATGGAGCCCGTAAATTCTTCACCACCTAAGGCTTCCTTATTTCTGCGCATTTCTTTTTCAAAGGAAGTTATATTTTCAACTGATCCAGATAATGCTAAAAAACGATTCCAATCCATCTGCATTTGCAATAAATAGTTCAAGGCTCGATAGAAAAATATTAGACTTATTAAAATAGGCCCTAAGCCAGATCCTAACAAACTTGTTTGGATATATATAACACTAATCACAATAATCACCAATAAAGGCTCTCTTCCCGCAGTTAAAAGAGCATCAAGCTGGCCAATGCGGCGATTGCTGTTTTTAATTTTCTCAATATATCTAAATAACTTTTTTTGATAATTTCTAAAGAACCAGTTGCTTTTAAATATTTATAGTTTGATACATTTTGAATTACTAAACTTTGAAAAATATTAGCCTCCCCTGTTAATGTACGCGAAGCCATCTTTGTTTTTTCATAAAAGCGCTTATATAAAAAATTAGCAATTAATCCCCCTATGGTTACCAATACTGCAAATTGGGCATCTATAAGAAATGCAAATACCATATAAATGAGAATCATAATCCCATTTTGTAATGCCCGAAAATAAAATTTAAAAGAATTAGCTACCCTATCAACTTCCCCAGTGAGGGTATTTTGAATACGTCCTACATCCGCCATTACAAAATATTTATACTTAAGGGTATTTAAACCTTGGAGATTTATACTTCTTAAACGTTCAATAAATCCCTCTTGAACGTTTACCCTGTAAATTCCACCGAAATAATATACTAGTCCCTTCATAAGGAAAAAGAAAGCCATTATTAATAAAACCGATAACAGACTTAAGCTTATGCCCGTAGAATTAAAAATATCAAGTAAAAAGCTTAATTTTCCAAGCTCTTCAGCAGCCATTGGAGTAGAATCATTGACCATCTGAAGCAAAGGTAAAAACATAGTTAATCCTAAGCTATCAAAATAGCCCAATTACTATACTGAAAATAAAGACAATAAAAACCTTATACCTCAGGTGCCTGTAAAAATAAACCAGGCTTTCAAAATATTTATAGGCAATTTTTTTTAACAATACAGCTTCTTTAATGTAAAGGAAAGTAATTCAGGATTCATCATCAGAAGCTAAGCTTTTCACTCTCCGTAAATAATTTCACAAAGATAGAATTTCTACAGCAGGGAAAAATTTTAATTTCTTAAAGAAAATACAAAGTAACATACTTTGTTTCAATTTGGAGAGCTATTCCATATATAAAACTTGTATAATTTTTTTAAACTTCTCATCCGGCTCAAATCCATACCTATATCCCACCTCTTTAAGTACTGGATTTTGATAGTCATTTAGAATATATAAAAACCTGTAGTGCTTGTAAAGAAAAACAGTTGAACCTACAGGATATTCTTTTCTGGTTTCTGCAGCTAGTTTTAACTGGTCGTCGTATACGTGTCTATATCTGTAAATTCTCGATGCTATTAAGGAAAAGATTATGAAAAATATAATATTAGCTCCCAGGAAGAGCTTTTTATTAAAAGGGCCTACATTCCTGCCAAGAAGTATAAAAATAAACGGAAAAGTCAGGAGAAAATAGTGAGAGACCGTTTGAATATAAAGAGGCAAAAGATTTACCGCTAGTCCCAGAAGTAATATCTTATTGACCTTATCGCTAAGCAGACTTCGCTGAATAAAAATTAAAGCGAGGGGGATCAATAGTAAAAGGAAAATTTTCGCTCCTGCCAGAAAACTAAATAAGGTTGTTTCCAGTTCAATCATATCCTGATCATATCCTGCACCTGTTAGTTGAAGAAGTACATTTCTTAAATCTGTCTTTTGAAGAAGGAAAAAATATAAAATAAAAATACCCAAAGGCACCAAACCTCCACTGATGAATTTTATTAAATAATTCTTCCTGTAATCACTGCGAAACAGTATAAGAAGGAAAAAAGGAATAAAATTTAAAATTCCATATTGTTTTGAAAAAAAACTTAAGGCCAATGCCATTCCGCATAGGAAAAAATATTCTTTCTGATAAAGCCAAAAGGCCAGAATAACAAAAAGAATAACATACACTTCCAAATTAATATAGGTTCCATCTGAAGCCAAAACGCTCATAAAAAAAAGAAGAGAAAGAAAAATACTTTTTAATCTATTCCCATTGTTCCTATAACTGATATCAAAAAGTAAGCAGGAAGAGATAGCAATCATTAAAAACTGAAAACTCAGAAAAATAAAATAAGATGGATCTTTAAAAATCAGGTGAATAAGAGAATTGAGATACATCATGACCGGCGTATAGCTCAGATAAATATCTTTATAGGGCACATTCCCCCGGCTTATATCTCTAGCGACGGAAAGATAATAAGGAGCATCTGTACTTATGTACGCCCATTTAATACTAAATACCAGCAGTACCAAAAGCACTACTCCCCAAAAATAATTAGTGATTTTCAACGACATGATTTACTATTTCGCTGATTCTTAAAATATCTTCCTCTCTTAAATTGGCATAAAAGGGAAGCCTAACGAGACATTCTGAATATCTTTCAGCGTTTCTTAATTCTTTTTTTGAAGACAAATTTTTATAATAAGGGCTTTTGTGAAGGCTTAAATAGTGAAAAACCGCCAGAATATTATGTTGCTTTAATTCGGCTATAATTTCGTCCCGCAAAGCGGCTTCCTTACAAATTATGTAAAAAATATGTGCATTGTTGGTTGCATAATCGGGAATTATAGGAAGGTTTATGTTTGGATGAGGTTTGATTTTAGAAAGATAAAGATTCCATATTTTTATCCTCTTTTGCTGAATTTCATCAATTTCTTCCAGTTGAGCCCATAGGAATGCTGAAATGATTTCAGAAGGTAAAAAGGAACTTCCTATATCTACCCAATTATATTTATCAACCTCACCACGAAAAAAAGCGGATCGATTAGTTCCTTTTTCCCAAATAATTTCAGCTCTTTCTTGTAAAGTAGTTTCATTTATTACTAACATTCCCCCTTCTCCCGAATTTATATTTTTCGTTTCATGAAAGGAAAATGTCGCTAAATGTCCAATACTTCCCAGTGCGATCTTTTTTTCATCTTTTACATAAAAGCTATCTATAGAATGTGCTGCATCTTCAACTACCCAGAGAGAATGTTTTCGAGCTATTTCCATCACTTTTCCCATATCGCAAGCCACCCCTGCATAATGCACAACCACAATTGCTTTCGTTCGGGAAGTAATGGCTTGTTCAATTTTATCTTCATCAAGACCAGGGTGATCAGACCGACTATCTATAAATTGAATTTTTGCCCCTCTTAATACAAACGCGTTCGCTGTGCTCACAAAAGTATAAGAAGGTATAATCACCTCATCACCTGGTTTAATATCCAAAAGAATAGCCGCCATTTCAAGCGCATCAGTACAGGAAGTGGTTAATAAGCATTTTCCAAAACCATATTTTTGCTGAAAGAATTGCTGACATTTTTTTGTAAAAACTCCATTTCCGGAAAGCTTTCCATTTGCAATAGCCTGTTGAATATATTTCACTTCATTGCCGGTCGTATAGGGAATATTAAAAGGAATTCTGGACATTGAAGGCTATTTAATTAAATCTGAAAGTTTTGTTTTTTGCTGTTCACGAATGACCCTAATCAGATACTCTCCAATCAATCCTACTGCAAACAAATTCAATCCGCCAAAAAAGCTTATCAGAGTTACGGTAGATGCATAGCCTGGGATTTCGATGTCCAGCATTAACCTTCTGGTAATGATGATCAGGATAAATATCATAGATCCTATAAAGCCCAGCAGGCCAACAAAAGCCATTATCCGTAAAGGCAATGAAGAATAATGAAGTATGCTGTTTAGAGCAAGCTGAATGAGTTTGGATAGGGTGTAATTGGTCTTCCCAAAATCTCTTTCACTGTGTTTTACTTCAAAACTTTCCAGATGATGAGAAGCATTTACCATTAAACTGGAAACGGAAGGCATTGCATTATAATTTTCTACCACCAAATCACATAGATCCTTAGTCATTATCCGAAAAGAAGAAAGCATTAGTCCTTTAGGTTTTTTAAGGAAAATGGTATCTATCTTTTTAATAAAGTAACTTCCGGCAACTCTCCATAAACTATGTTTTTTTTCCAGGTAATTAGGCTTCGCAAAAATACCATCGAGTGTAGGATTTTGAGTAATTTTATTGATGAGTTTTGGAATTTCTTCAGGAGGATGCTGAAGATCATCATCCATCGTGATCACATAATCCCCGTTAGCCTGCGACATCCCAACCAGGGTAGCCATTTGCTGTCCCATGTTTTTTCTCAGGCTGATAATTCTGACATTATTATTTTCCCTGCTTAACTGCTGAAGACTGGCTATGGTTTCAGCTGAAAAAGGGCTGTCATTCACCAGGATAATCTCGAAAGAATAATGAAAATCCTGCGCAACCAATTCCAGTTTAGAAACTAAAATTTCTAAACTTTTGCTGCTTTTGAAAACGGGAATAATTATAGAGTAAAGATGCCCCAAATTTATTCTTCTGTTAGATTTCGGTCGTCTAATATACTAATAAAGTAACTTAGACTAAGGTTCACATAAACAAACTCACTAGAGCCCAGTTCTATTTCTAATCACCCGGCAAGGGTTTCCATAGGCTATCACTCCTGAAGGAATATCTTTAGTAACCACACTTCCGGCACCAATAAAAGTATTCTCTCCAATTTTAACACCGTCGAGTATAACTGCTCCTACTCCAATAGTACAATTATTTCCGATAGTCACTTTTCCAGGAATGGTTGCCCCTGGATTTATATCTACAAAATCTCCAATTTTGGAATGATGCCCAATACTGGCATTTCTTTTTATCGACACCCCAAAACCTATGCTACTTTGAGCAGAAATGCTCACGTTCTGTTCTATAAAACATCCCAGACCTATTTCTGTGCTTGCACTAATCGCCGCGGTTTCATCTGTTACAGTAATAAAATCAGTTCTCTTTATCTTCTGATTTTCAGAAAAATATTCAAAAACCGGAATTTTATTTTCAGCCCCTGAAACACCAAAAATACAGGGATGCTTTTTATCGATTAACTCTCCAGGTTGTAAAATTTCAAATGGAAAAGATTTAACAGGACAGGCAGGTTCTACATCTTTACTAAGATTTTGAAATATTTCAATTTTTTCAGTTATATTATTTCCAATTAAAATATCATAGACTACCGGCAGATAAAAAGGTCCTAAACCTAATATTTGGATTTTATTATACACTCTTTTTTCTATTATAAAAGCCCAGGCTTCCAAATTCCTTAGGTTGAAAAAATTCTTTTTGGTTTAATTCAATAAGTTCATGGGTACGCTTTATAAGCTCGATATTTTTTACTTTCCGTTTTCTTTCTTTATCCCACCAAATATTGTCTTCCAGTCCAACCCTGACATTATAACCCATTGCGATAGCTGCTGCATTGGCTTCAAGTTGGGCACTTCCCAATCCTCCCAGGGCAATATGATGATCTTCAGAAATTTCGCCTATAGCTGTTCCGAAATGAGAAAATTTTGATTGAAAGCCCGCAATATTATCAAATAGGAGGTTCCAATAATAGGGACCTTCTACAATTCCTTTTTTTATTAGGTAATTCCCAAAGTTGATCATTCCCAGGTCAAAACATTCTAATTCTGGCGTAACCCCATATTCTTTCATTTTTTCAGCTAACCGAATTATCATATCGGGATCATTCATGGAAGCCTGATTCAGAAAGTTCAAAGAAGAAAGAGTTAAAGAACACATATCGGGCTGTAATTCTATAACCGCTGATCTTTTTTCGAACTCGGGGAATCTTCTACCGGAAGTACTCCCACAAATTACAAGATCGGGACAATGCTTACGCACGCCTTCAAAAATAGCCTGATATATCTCCGGTTTCCAGGAAGCCGTTTCATCTTCTTCACGGGCATGCAGGTGAGCGATTGTAATTCCAATTTCATATGCCTCATGGGTTTGCTCCACAATTTCGGATACTGATACCGGCACATGCGGCGTCAGCTTTTTTGTCGGAATCATTCCTGTTGGGCAGAAGTTTATTATAGTTTTATTATTCAAATTAGAAAGGTTTATGCAAATTTAAAATTCTTTCTACACCAAATTTATTGAATTTTGATCGTTCTAATTAATAAATTATATGATCATCCCCGCCGCAACGGTTTCATTAGTACTTTCATCAATCAAAATGACGCTCCCTGTTATTCGATTATCCCGATAAGAATCCAGCATCAACCTATGGGTGGTTCTTATTTTTACCCGGGCGATATCATTCATATTAAGATCTTTATCTTCCATATTACGGTTATAGGAATTGATATCAATCTTGTAAACCACTTCCTTAATCATCGCTCGTTGTTCATTAGAAGTATGCATAATCGTATACTTCGCCCTGGGCTTTGCCGCTTGATTGTTCAACCAACATAGCATCACGTCAAATTCCTGTTCACCCTCCGGCTGGTTATTCTTCTTCACGATCATATCTCCACGGCTTACATCTATATCATCTTCCAGGGTCATAGAAATAGACATTGGCGCAAATACTTCGTCAACTTCCTTTTCTCCCGCATTCATAGATTTGATCTTAGATGTAAATCCGGAAGGTAATACAGCAACTTCATCTCCAATTCTATAGATACCGCTTGCCACTCTTCCGGCATAACCACGGTAGTCCCTATGGCTATCACTTTGTGGCCTTAACACCGTTTGTACAGGAAAACGGGCGTCGATCTTATTAATATCACTACTAATATGGAGTGTCTCCAGAATATTCAGTAGAGTTCCTCCTCCATACCATGACATATTTTCGGATCGATTCACTACATTATCTCCTATAAGTGCGCTGATCGGAATAAAACGAACATCCTTCATCAGGAGTTTTGATGAAAATTCCTCAAACTCTGAAATAATTTCATTGAACCGATCTTCGGAATACTCAACCAGGTCCATTTTATTCACACAAACTATAAGATGTGGAATATTTAATAGAGAAGCTATAAAGGAATGCCGCTTGGTTTGCTCAATGACTCCGTTCCTCGCATCAATAAGAATTACCGCCGCATTGGCCGTAGAAGCTCCCGTAACCATATTCCTGGTATATTGAATATGCCCCGGAGTATCTGCGATGATGAATTTTCTTTTTGGCGTGGTAAAATATCTGTAGGCAACATCAATGGTTATACCCTGTTCGCGTTCATCCTTTAAGCCATCGGTAAATAATGCGAGGTCTACTCCATCATGGCCTTTCTTTTCACTGGTAGCGCTTACCGATTCCAATTGATCTTCAAAAATCGATTTAGAATCATATAAAAGCCGTCCTATTAAGGTTGACTTTCCATCATCGACGCTCCCGGCAGTTGTAAATCTTAAAAGTTGGTTGTTATTAATTTCCATTTTCTCTTTTCTTTGCTTTAAGCCTTAGGCTGTATGCAATATGCCTTAA
This sequence comes from uncultured Flavobacteriaceae bacterium, assembly GCA_963741865.1. Lineage (GTDB taxonomy): Bacteria > Bacteroidota > Bacteroidia > Flavobacteriales > Flavobacteriaceae > Christiangramia. The sequence continues at coordinate 421 of CAVUJP010000013.1, read as the reverse complement.
GCTATTTGCTTTAAGGTTTAGCCGTTAATTATAAGTTTTGACTTAATTTTATAATTTCTCTTTATTTTTTTTACCTTCTTAATCCCTATTTCAAAAGAAGGTTCCTTAATAAATTTTAAATCTCTACTTAAGATGAAAAAATATTCCAATTCATGTGCGGAACCTAAACAAATTTGAACAAATCGGTTAAAATCTTTATCGGATTCCCTTCCGCATCCTTCTGCACAATTTGAAGGAATAGAATAAGCAGCTCGCTGCATTTGAGAAATAAGCTGATATTTTTCAGAAACCGGAAATTTAGAGGTCAAATCTTAAACTTTTAATACCAGATTATGTCCAAGCTCCCAAACTTCATATTTCTTAAAATCTCTCATTTAATTGCTTTAGGCTGTTGGCTATAGGCTTTAGTCTGTAAGATTTA
>CAVUJP010000012.1:0-67612 GCA_963741865.1 uncultured Flavobacteriaceae bacterium | reverse complement strand
GAGAGAGGACCTTTCTAACGGTTTATTAATTGCTTCGCTTTCTCAGTTTTCTGATTAGAGAAAAGAAAAGCTGCCAGATAAGGCAAAGATGGGAAATATCGTAGCAATATTTAATCCTGAGGGAAATTCCAAACTATACAATTTTGCATTTATCTGCTCAACTGCTTGAGAATAGAATTAAAAAAAACTTTTTCTGTTTAACCCATTATTTACAACTTTTTGTCCAAAGTATTTTTTCCTACATTATACGCATATGTTGCTCCTGGCACAAATTGAAGGTCAATATCTTGCACATTCTTATTATCCTTAATATCAATAGTAGTTACTAAGGCTGATTCTAATTGATTAGTTTTACAAAATTTCAGCAGACTTTTTAAATCGCCAGGTTTATCGAAATAGCGATTACTCCATTTTATTTCCAGTGCCCAAACTGGTTTTAAGGTAGCATCATCTATTCCTACCATGTCCACTTCACCCTTACTCCAGCGAGCATAATAAGGTTCGAACCATTCCCGGTGCATCCACTGAGCGTAAATGGCGGTTTCAACCATATCACCCATTTTTTTCTCATCAGTAATATTAATTGGTGCAAATAAAGCCGCATAAATGGAAGGATTGGAAAGGTACAATTTAAACTTAACTTCTCTTTTGAACTGCTTCCCCGAATGATCGACCCGACTAACCTTCTTTATCAAAAAAGCAGATTGTAGATATTCAATGTATTTCCTTATCAAATGCTTCTGTACACCTGATTTCCTACTTAAATCTTCATAATCAAATTCGTGCGAAGTATTAAAGCAAATGGTAGTAAAAAGACGATTAAGCTCCTGTACATCACTTATTCCATAAAGACTTGGCAAATCTCTTAATAGAACCTTATCCACTATGTCCTGTTTAATAAACCTCCCAGGGTTTTTCTGCATCTTTTCCGAAAAAATAATTTCAGGATAGCCTCCGTAGTTTATATATTTTATAAAATGTTCATTAAGTACTGTAGCTTGAGTCGTATTAAAGAAGGGCCTTTCTTTATTCTGCCAGGTAAGAGTTCCTGGTACCATAATATGCTCTAATTTATTAATATGAATGTACTCATAGAAAGTTAAGGGAGGTAAAAGAAAATCTGTAAATCTTCCAGCACCACTTTCGTTACTCTTGAATTTAAGGGCTGCAGCGGCACTGCCTGAAACAATAAATTTTGAATCTCTATAACTGTCCACCATGGTCTTTAGATGAACTTCCCAATCCTTTAAATATTGAATTTCATCAAAGAACACATAAAATCCCTTATTGGATTTTGTCCCCAATGCCTCTAATGCTAACCGAAAAAGCTCCTCCAGGCTTATATTAGTATATATAGGATTCTCTACCGTAATGAAAATGATCTTGGTGGGAGGAATATCCTGATCAATGAGTTCCTGAATACTGTGATGCATCATGACAGTTTTTCCAACCCTGCGCGGACCCATTAAAACCACAGCTCTTTTTATGTCCGTTTCGAAGACCATAGGTTTAAAGGCTTCAAAATATAACCTTCTTTGCATAACGAAATAGTCTTCATCTATTTGACCGTTTACCCACCAAGAATTTTCGAATTTAATACGGTCTAAAACCTGAGATTTAGAAATTTTCTCTATCATATTTTCCTTATTTTAGCAAATATAAGATAATTAAGAAATTTATTTTTGCTTATTTGTGCTTTTTTATCCATATTAAGTAAAAACAAAGTTATTTTTTCTTAATTCTGAGCTAGGACTATTTACTGTTAGCATTGGGTAGAAAAGAAAGCATAAAATAATTAAAGAACCTGAATCATAAGAGTTTTCCGATAAAAAAACAGATGCTTTTGCTTTCCTTTCCAATAGCTGGTTATCCTTCTCCAACTTTCAATTGGAAAAAATGAGGTATCCATTTAAACATATAAGAATTAGGAGGGCACTTCCGAATAATATCAGAATATACTTTGGGATATGAATGGCTTTTTTCAATTTTTGATCAATTCCTTTTAGGACGTCTGCCTGGTATTCTTGAATCTCCTCTTGTTTTTTAAGAAATGATTGAAGATGATTATCTAAGGCTTCTGTACTAATAGGAATACTCTTTTCATCCAGTTCATTTTTCAAGGTTCGAAGATCTAAAAGGGCATTTTTAAAATCTGCCATTTCATCGGCCATCAGCTCCATGATTTCGTCTAGTTTTTTCATAATTTTTCCATTTTAAAATCCCATGCCCAGCCCGGTATCGATCCCTCTTTTGATAACTTGTTTTGCCAGGTCTTTAGCTATTTTGCCAGCCATGTTCGTACTAAGTTGCACCGTGTTGTTCAGCAGCTTCAAAGTTTTTGGCGCTTCGCGTAGTCTGGTGTAACTATTATTCTGGGAAACAGCTGCAATCAGCTTACTTCCACTCATGGACCGGTGAACCTCGCTCCCTTTTAAGTTGGCTCCTTTATATTCGAACCGAAACCCCTGAAGCTGATTGGATTTATTGATACTGGGAATGACCTTTACGTTACAGGTCTTCATTTTGCTGATATATTCATCCAAAGATTTTGGTCTGGTTTCCATCACCTGTTGATGGTGTTTACCAATGACCAGTCGTTGCCAGTTTAATGCCTGCTGTTTTTCCTGTTGCACCTCTCTTACGCGGGTAAGTCCTAATTGTTTTGCCACATTATCCGCTGCGATCTGGCTTCTTTTTCCGATAAAATTGTCTTTATAGGTTTCTCCGGTGAGACTGATCCGGTTGGCATAGATATGAATATGGGTATGCTGTTTATCCCGATGTACAAAACCTATTGCCTGGTGATTTTGAAGTTTCATCTCCTTGATGAATCGCTGGGCAATCTTCTCCAGGTCCCGATGAGTTAATTCTTTTCCGTCTTTGACCGTCGGACTCACCACAAAACTTAAGGTGTTTTTAGTACAGCGATCATTCTGAGATTGAATGATCTGGAATTCATCGGCGATTTGTTTGGGAGTGTCGCCAGCCAGGTGCTCTTTAAGTACCACTTCAGCCTCTTTCTCCTGGTTCCAGCCATATTCAATAGAGGCCTGGGTTCGTGATATGGATTGTCCTTTTCCGATCATCTTTTAAAATGGTAAAGGTGTTGTCGTATTTCTTCGGCCAATGCCTCAACATTTTTGGCCAATTGGGGATCTCTTTTTTTAAACATGTTACTGATCCGAATAAAATTGTTTTTATACTGGACCAGCATCTGGTAACATTCCAGTTGTTCAGGTGTTAGCCGTTCCACTATATTGATTTCAAAAGCGGTGGCTCTAAGATATTCGGAAAGGGAAATTCCGGCCCTGGCCGCTCTTTTTTTGAGTAGCTTTTTCTCATAGATCGAGCATCGAATCTGGATGACTTCCCGTTTCATTTTACTTTTTTTTAATCTTTGCAACCTCCGGGCGCAAAGCAAGATTGTCATGACAATGACACATCTTGCTTTGCTACTCAAAAAAGGTTTTTAGCCTGTGGAAATACGGTGTCCACAAGCCAGTTTTTCATTGAGGTCTTTATAGTTTTTATAGCGATGACTTTGGTCTTTTATATTCGGATAATACCGTAGTAATTCGTTTGTGTTTTTCTTTCCGGACTTATCATTATCCAGATAGAGTTCTACCGATGTGTACTTCGTAAAACAGGAGGTGATCTGGGGTAAAAATGATAAGGAGTTTAAAACAATGATATCCGAGCTATTTAATTCCTCCGGATATAATTCAGCGATGGATAACAGGTCAAACATTCCTTCGCAGACGATCAGTTTATCCTTTTTCTTCTGGAGATAAGTATAGGTTTTAGGGGAGCTGGAAGTTTTAAAATACAGATTACGAAGTTCCCAACCGCCTTCGTTGTTTTGAAGTCCGATGGCGTAATAGGTTTTCCCGTGAGATTCATACCATACTTCCTTGCAATAGGTTTTAGCTACTTCTAAGGGAAATTCCTCTGGATCGAACATACTTCTTTAGGTGACTTTTGGTGATCGATTTCACTTTTAGGATGGTATTACTGCTCTTCTTTGTAGAAGTATCGGATATAGGACCCTGGAAGTTAATAAATCGGCAATTCATCAGATAAGATACTGCAAGGCTTCACCTACCGAACAATCGCATAATTGGCATACCAGGTCGATCACATTCCCACCTTTACCAATTCCGAAGTCATACCACCGGTTCAGTTTTAAAGACACTTTGAAAGAGGCCTGTGTTTCTGACCGAAGGGGACTCAGGAACCAGGCTTCTTTTTCCGTTCTCCTACTGGGAAAGTGCCCCAGTTTTGCCAGCGTATCTACGATGCAAATACTGCGGGCTTTTTCACAGGTTAGTTTTCGCTGCCTCATGATCGTTATTTTTAATGCTATCCAAACCAGTCGTGTGAATTTGCTGTTGAAATGAAAAATATATATTGGTGTTAGTCTTATTCATACTTTCTCTTTTTTTACCTAAACAAAGCCCTCACCCATGGACGGGGTTTTGTTTAGGTAAGTAGTGGAAAGGCGCTCTTCATTATTTATTTCAACAGCATTTCAAATGATGAAATTTGGACGGCTTTAGTATCTTGTACGTCTTTTCTTATTTTCTGTCATCATTTTCATTTTGATGACAGTTTGATGACAAAATGATGACAGCCAAAACCCTTATTATTACTGATGTTATGATACTCTGTCATCAATTCATCAAAAAAAAGAGAAAAACTATAAGCGTACCCTCCAATATCCGCTTCAAAAATGATGAAACGATGACAGCGCATGGGAACCCCCGTCAATCCTGAGGATTCCCTGTCATCATTTTGTCATCAATTCATCATTTTTGTTTGACCTGGCATCATTTTGCCTACTTGTGGTCTCCGAACTGCTGCTGTAAAAACATTTTAGTTATGGTGAAATAGCGTCCTTTAGCTTCTCTCCAGTTGATATCTCCATCACCGTACATTACAAATCTCAGGTACCGGTTGGAGTTGGGTTGGTTGGTCAGGTTCCAGTCTTTTTTAAATATTTTCCGGATCTGTGTAAGATCCGTACGTACCCTGGATTTACCCAGTGCATTTAAGGCATCCACTGGACATAATTTAATCTCATCTGCATCATCCGATTCCATAATGGTAAAGAGCAGGCTCGCCAGTTCCTTTTCTACCCTGTTTCTATTATTATAGCACCAGCTGTCGTAAGGCTTTGGTTTCAATTTGTGTCGGGCGTAAACCACATCCGTGTCTTTTTGCTGGTATGCAGTTTCCGTTTAGAGAGGAAATAAAGAAATGCCGGGATCTCCTGGCGGAGCTTTTCGAGTAATTCTGTTTCTTCCTTTTTAGCCTTTGGAACCTTCAGTACCCAGAACCGGGTTTCATGCTGATCGATCTTGATAAAGTTTTCTTCATTATTACTACAGAGAATAAACTTGCCGAAAAACTCTACTTCTCGTTTATCCTTTCCTTTTGCTTCGAGTTTATTATAATTGGTGGTGCTCAGGTATTTGATACGTTCGGTCAGCTCCTCTTTATTAAACAGCACTTCATCAATACAGATCAGTAATTTGTTGGTCCAATCCGAATTGAACTGGCTGCTAAAATCATCATTGACCAGATAAGTCAGGTTTCCCTGGAAAATATTCTTCAGCCATTTTAAAAAAGTGCTTTTTCCGGTAGATCGCTCCTGGGAGACCAGACACAGGATGGGAAGAATTTGAGTAGGCCGGGTAAAAAGCAATTGCAGGTAATCCAGGCCCAACTCCCGGTGGGCTCCGAAGATGTGACCTATAAATTTAAGGGATCGTTTTATACTGCCTTCCGTTAGTTCATGACTAAGCGGGGCGTAGGTATTATAAAAAGTATGGTAAGTGGATTGAAAATTCAAGTGATCCGGGATACAGGTAAAGCCATCGTATTTTGGAATCTGACCCAGAAAGGTTTTCCCGTGATCCTGGCGAATCGTTTCCATAGTCCAGGGAATCAAACTGTAATTAGTATGACCGGAAATGGTAGGAATTTGTACCTTTTTATAGTACTGGGTACCGACTCGGATATAGGAACATTGATCTTTCATTTTGTAATTTAATAATTGCCAAAGTGTTGACAATACTTCAATGAAAATTACAAAAATGATAGTTAAATTAAATATTATTTACAAAACATTTATTTTTATTGAAAATAATGTAATATGATAAGAAGTTCATTTTATCCCGGCAGTAAATAAACCCTTTTAATATCAATTGACGCCTTGTCTAAAATTTCCTAGATTTGACTTTTTTCCATCTTCCGTTTAATTATTCAGAAATTTTAGCTGAAGTACCTTGATTTACATTCCGTCCTGAATCAATATGTTTTTGAAGAATGTCCATATCCTTGCTTAACTTCTCATCTAATACCTTTGCATAAATTTGGGTAGTTTTTAGAGATTTATGACCCAACATTTTTCCCACACTTTCAATAGGCACTCCCTTCGAGAGAGTGACTGTTGTGGCAAAAGTATGTCGAGCCAAATGCGTAGTAAGGGTTTTCTTTATTTTACAAACATCCGCTATCTCCTTGAGGTAAGAATTCGACTTCTGGTTGGTCAGAACAGGCAATAAATTTCCTTTCCCTTTTACCCGAGGATGATCTTTATACTTTTCCAGAATTGAAGCTGGAATATCCAATAAAGGTATACTACTTAAAGATTTTGTTTTTTGGCGTTTTGTTTTTATCCATTTTTTATCATTTACAGCCAGTACAATATCATCTTCAGAAAGTTTTTTCACGTCTACAAATGCTAAACCTGTATAACAGCAAAAAAGGAAAATGTCCCTTACCAGCTCTAAACGCGGTATATCAAATTCTTTCTCTGCTAACTTTTGAAGTTCAAGTTCAGTTAAATATTCTCTTTCTGTAGATTTCCATGTGCCCTTCCAGTGAAAAAATGGATCACGATCTATCCACTGATTTGCATAAGCAATACGGATGATCTTTTTAAAGTTAACTATATACTTTACAGTAGTATTATGGGCGCATTCTTTGATTGCCTTCATATAGTGTTCAAATCCTGTAATAAACTTGTGATCAACATCCTGAACAGGCATATCCTTTTTCTTGTAAGCGAACCAGAGGTAATTCTCAATATGTTTTTTGCAGGCTCTGTATCGCTGCATAGTTCCTTTGGTAAAGCCTTTTCCAATAAGCCTTTCCATTTCATCATTATGCTCTTGAAAAATTTCCATCAACATACGTTGCTCTTCTCCTTTGCCAAAATAAATATCTCTAATAACCTTAGCGGAAATAGGCTGGTTATCTCTTAATAACCTATCGTGAATTTCATATAATTTGGCTCGAATGGAGTCTAAATATCTATTAATCGACCTCGATTCATCTGAAGTACCCTTAGCGATACTTCCTTTTTTATTCCATTTTCGGACCTCGATCTGCCTACCAGTGCTAAATTCACATCGCTTACCATTTATAGTAATTCGAGTATAAATAATAGACATATCTTGAGGTGTGGATCTTCCTTTTTTAAGGTAAAAAAGTATACTCAGTGTACTTGCCATAGGTGCGTCTTTTAATTACTCACCCGAAAGATACTAAATGAAGGTATGTAAAAGTGTTAAAAAAATGACGCAAGGCTTTTATTAACAGTATGTTATGAGCCTCGAGGTGCGTCTTTTAAAAGTAAAAAAAGACGCACCGAATTGAGCACCAATTACTTCTATTTATTTGCCTCAAAATGACATTAAATAAAATAAAAAAACCTCTAAATCATTGATTTAGAGGTTTTTAGTATTGTTTTGCTTTGTTAAAAGCGGTCTGGACGAGACTCGAACTCGCGACCCCCTGCGTGACAGGCAGGTATTCTAACCAACTGAACTACCAGACCATTGCTTTATTGCGAGGGCAAATATACTATCCTTTTTAATTTCACCAAACCTTTTTTTGAGATTTTTAGAAATAAAAATACCCCCTCTAACCAAACTTTTGTTTTTCAATTAAATAGGTGGTGAGAATATTATCAAAATCTTTATTGATGTCGGCTGGCATGTACTTTATCCGGTATTTTGCGCACTGCATTTTAAGGTCACCAAGATACTTTTCCACTTCTTTTTTATAATTCTCTCTGATATTATCCGAATACAGATCTACCTCCAGACCGGTCTCCACATCGGTAAAACGTCGGGGGGTGTTCTCAAAATCAAAGTTTAGCTCCCTTTTTTCGTCCATCACATGAAACAGTATGACTTCATGCCTGTTGTATTTTAAATGTCGCAAAGCCTCAAAAAGCATGTCTTCCCCGGCATCGGCCTGGAACATATCGGTAAACAGAAAGATCAGTGATCTTCGTTTAAGCTTTTCCGCGATCTGGTGTAGATAGGTATAGGTATCGGTATTCCTGTTTTTATGCGGAGTCTTTAAGATCTCATTCATCTTGTCCAGCAACATATGGTGATGCCGTTCACTGGCCTTTTCAGGCGCATAATATTCAAATTCATCGCTGTAAATACTCAATCCTACAGCGTCACGCTGACGTTTTAAGATCTGCATCAAACAGGCGGAAGCAAGTACCGAAAACCCAATTTTATTAAGAGAATGTAAGCTCTGCTCCTTCAACTTCGGATAATGCATCGACGCAGAATTATCAAGAATGAGGTGACATCTTAAATTCGTTTCCTCTTCATAACGCCGCGTGTAAAGCTTATCGGTTTTGGCAAAAAGCTTCCAGTCTATATGACGGGTGCTTTCTCCCGAATTATAAATTTTATGTTCGGCAAATTCCGCCGAAAATCCGTGAAACGGACTCTTATGCATCCCCGAAATATAACCTTCCACTACCTGTTTGGCGAGCAGGTCGAGGTGGAGAAAACCTCCCGTTTCGTGAATTTCTTTGCTTATATCCATTGGAAACCTGAAAATAGCGATACTTCATCAATAAAAAAAGCCCCCGAGAGGGAGCTTTTAATATTTTTTGTATCAACGCGTGTTTACAACAATTGATCAAGTGCCTCAGCGTAAGTTTGCTTTGGAGCCACACCTACCTGGCGTCCTACAACTTCCCCGTTCTGGAATACCAGCACAGTAGGAATGTTTCTTACACCATATTTCGCAGCGAATTCCTGGTTGGCGTCCACATCCAGCTTCCCAACAACGGCTTTCCCATCGTATTCAGAGCTGATTTCTTCGATGATCGGTCCAACCATTCGGCAAGGTCCACACCATGCAGCCCAAAAATCTACCATTACCGGTTTTTCGCTTTTAAGCACTTTTTCTTCAAAGTTTGCGTCAGTTATTTCTACAGCCATAATTATCTGTTTTTTCTGATTTTAAAAATGTTTCGTAAAAATAGTCAATAATATTCTGAAACCTTACAGCCCAAATATTTTATTTAGCTATTCGCTCATTGTTGAGCTTTATGTCGGGGGCTCCCGCGATGCGGGACCGGGCTTTCCGCGCTACGCGGTAGCCTGCTCCAATCCCTGCCCCACCTCCTCCCCTTCCAGGGGACGTAGGAGTGGTCAGTTTAATTTGTACATAAACTGTTCCTTTTCCAGCATTTCCAGTAACTCCTGTGATATCTTTACCTTGTGCTTCCTGCTGGGCATATGCAACTTCACCTGTTCCTTCATTTCATAGACTACAAAATTAAGGTGATGCTCGCCCTTATGGCTCTGAAAAGTATCCTTCAGCCATTCTATTTTTTCATTCTTAAGATCATCAATATTCAGTTGAATGGTGAGTTTTTTAGCATATTTGTCCATTACATCATGCAACAGGTTCATTTCCCTGAATTGTATTCTGGGTTCGCCTTTTTTTCCGGTTTCCTTGTTCGTCCAGCCTTCCTTTACAAAGACTTTCATATGCACGAAATTGTTTGGGACAAAGAAATGCTTCATCCTTAAATATTCTTCCCCGAAAATCTTGAATTCATAAGAATCGTCATAATCTTCGACGCTGAATATGGCCCAGCCTTTCCCGTTCTTAGACACACGGTGCTGCACATCGGTCACCACACCGCCAATGCTAAGATCCCTGTTCACAATAGCTTCCAGGTTTCTAAAATCGGAGAGTTTTCCGTTACAGAAATAATTCATTTCGATCTTAAAATCATCCAACGGGTGGCCCGAAATATAAATTCCCACCACTTCTTTTTCGCGGCGCAGTTTTTCCATGGTTCCCCATCCCTCGCATGGGGGCACTTCTGGTTCAGGGATCTGCACATCGCTGGCTTCCCCAAAAAGGCTCACCTGCGAAGAATTCTGATTTTCCTGAAATTTCGCCGCGTATTTGATCACTTTCTCCAAAAAGCTCATTCCGCTGCCATCATCATGGAAATATTGTGCACGGTGCGTTCCGCCAAAACCATCAAATCCACCGGCCAGAGCCAGGTTTTCAAAGGCTTTTTTATTGGCAGCCCGTAAATCGATTCGTTTGGCCATATCAAAAATGGAGCGATAAGGACCTTCTTTCGTTTTTCGGTTTTCGACAATGGTCTTCACTGCTCCGGAACCAACACCTTTAATAGCGCCCATCCCGAAACGAACCGCGTTATTCCTGTTTACCGAGAATTTATAATAAGATTCATTTACATCAGGCCCGAGTACATTCAGCTTCATGCGCTTGCATTCTTCCATAAAGAAGGTCACCTGTTTGATATCGTTCATATTGTTCGAAAGCACCGCCGCCATATATTCCGCGGGATAATGAGCCTTTAAATAGGCTGTTTGATAGGCGATCCAGGCATAACAGGTAGAATGCGACTTATTAAAAGCGTAAGAGGCAAAGGCTTCCCAGTCTTTCCATATCTTTTCCAGCACTTCCTGAGGATGGCCTTTTTCTACTCCGCCATCGATGAATTTTGGTTTTAACTGGGCCAGCAGCGCGGCGATCTTTTTACCCATCGCTTTCCGCAGCATATCGGCTTCACCCTTGGTAAATCCCGCGAGTTTCTGCGACAGCAGCATCACCTGCTCCTGGTAAACCGTGATTCCGTAGGTTTCTTCAAGGAATTCCTCCATTTCCGGAAGATCATAAGAGATCTCTTCCTCCCCATGCTTCCGCGCAATGAAACTTGGAATGTATTCCATCGGTCCCGGGCGATACAATGCGTTCATGGCGATAAGGTCATCAAAAACCGTGGGTTTTAGCGCCTGCATATGTTTCTGCATTCCAGGTGATTCATACTGAAATATCCCGATGGTTTCTCCCCTCTGGAACAATTTATAGGTTTCTTCATCGTCAAGCGGAAAATTATCCGGATCGAGTTCTATATCATGACGCCCTTTGACAATTTTCACCGTATCCTTGATTAAGGTAAGCGTCTTTAATCCCAAAAAGTCCATTTTCAGCAGCCCTGCGCTTTCCACCACCGAGTTGTCGAATTGGGTAACATACAGTTCCGAATCTTTAGCTACCGAAACAGGCACATAATCTGTAATATCACCGGGGGTAATGATCACCCCGCAGGCATGGATCCCCGTATTTCGAACGGAACCTTCCAGCACCCTGGCCTGGTTTACCGTTTCTGCTTCCAGGTCATCACCTTCCGAAATATTTAATAGCTCGTTGATTTTTTCAACCTCATCACCGCGGAATTTGCTTCGGATGGTTTTTTCGTCCATTCCGAAGATCTTCGCCAGCTTGGTATTTGGGATCAGTTTTGCGATCCTGTCGGCTTCCATCAAAGGCAGGTCCAGCACACGGGCTGTATCCCGTATCGAAGATTTCGCCGCCATGGTTCCGTAAGTAATGATCTGCGCCACCTGATTCGCTCCGTATTTCTCGATCACATACTCCATCACCCGACTTCGGCCCTCGTCATCAAAATCGATATCAATATCGGGCATGCTCACCCGGTCGGGATTCAGGAAACGCTCAAAAAGCAGATCGTATTTAATGGGATCGATATTCGTGATCGCCAGGCAGTAAGCCACGGCACTTCCCGCCGCCGAACCACGGCCCGGCCCTACCGAAACACCCATCTCCCTTGCCGCGCGAATGAAATCTTCTACAATAAGAAAATAGCCGGGATAACCCGTATTTTCAATAACCGAAAGCTCAAAATCAAGCCGCTCCTTTATATCTGGGACAATCTCACCGTACCGCTTTTTAGCGCCTTCATAGGTAAGATGTTTCAAATAGGCATTTTCACCTCTTTTCCCGCCGTCGGAAAGATCCTCTTCATGTAAAAATTCCTCGGGAATATTGAATTTTGGAAGCAGTACATCCCGCGCCAGCTCAAAAGGTTCTACCTTACTTACAATTTCCTGAATATTGGTGATCGCTTCCGGAAGATCTTTAAAAAGACTCTTCATCTCATCGCCGCTCTTGAAATAATACTCCTGGTTAGGCAATCCGTAGCGATAGCCACGGCCGCGGCCAATCGGCGTCGCCTGCTTTTCCCCATCTTTTACACAGAGCAAAATATCATGGGCATTGGCATCTTCCTGTTTCCAGTAATAGGTATTATTGGTCGCAATAATTTTTATCTCATGCTTTTTGGCAAAATCGATCAATACGGGATTGACGCGATCTTCATCTTCCTGGTCATGCCGCATCAATTCTATATACAGGTCTTCACCGAATTGTTCTTTCCACCAGAGCAGTGCTTCTTCGGCCTGATTTTCCCCCACATTCAGAATTTTGCTCGGTACTTCCCCGTAAAGGTTTCCGGTAAGGACGATCACATCTTCCTTATATTTTTTAACGATCTCGCGGTCGATTCGCGGTACATAATAAAATCCATCGGTGTAAGCCAGCGAAGACATTTTGGCCAGGTTATGATATCCTTTTTTATTTTTTGCAAGCATCACGATCTGGTATCCGTTGTCTTTCCGGGTTTTATCGGCATGATTTTCACATACAAAGAACTCGCAGCCTACAATGGCCTTCATCGGCTCCTTTAAAGCTTCACCTTTCTCCTCGGCTTCGGCATTATGTTCCTTTATTTTCCCATTATAGACGCCCACTTCCTTAACAAAATGAAAGGCTCCCATCATATTAGCATGATCGGTAAGCGCTACGGCATTCATATTTTCTTCGGCTGTAGCCTGAATCAGATCAGGAATACTGAGGGTCGATTGTAGTACCGAAAACTGGGAATGATTATGAAGATGAGCGAAGGGAACCTCGTCAAGTTTTTCGAGATTTTCCTGTATCTCCTCATGGGAAATTTCATCGGAAGGCTGTTGTTTTTCAAGCCTTTTTCGTATTTCTTCGGAAGCTTTTTTGAGATTGATATGCTTTAGACCAATCAGTTCTATCGGCTGCGGATTGACTTCCGAGAAATTCTGAAAATAATCGGGCGCCACATCAAGTTCTTCGAGAGCAAAGGCCTTTCTTCTTACCAGTTCCAGGAAACAACGGGTGGTTGCCTCCACATCGGCAGTGGCGTTATGTGCTTCGGCGAAAGCTTCCTCAAAAAGAAATTCATGAAGTTCGGTAAGCGTGGGAAGTTTGAACTTTCCCCCTCGTCCGCCGGGAATTTTACACATTTCGGCAGTCACCTCAGTACAGGTATCCAAAACTGGCAATTCCTGAAGCTTATTTTCCACATCCATGCGAATGAATTCGGCTCCCATAATATTCACGTCAAAACCAACATTCTGCCCAACGATAAATTTTGATTTACCGAGTGCCTCGTTGAATTTTTCCAGCACCTCTTCCAGGCTGATTCCCTGCTCGTCTGCCAGGGCAGTCGAAATTCCATGAATCCTTTCCGAATCATAAGGAATATCAAAACCGTCGGGCTGCACCAGATAATCCTGATGTTCGAGCAGCCGCCCCATATCATCATGCAGCTGCCAGGCGATCTGGATACAGCGTGGCCAGTTATCCGAATCGGTTAGTGGAGCATCCCAGCGCTTGGGAAGGCCGGTGGTTTCAGTGTCAAAAATCAGGTACATTCCTTTGTATTTTAAGCCTTTACGAAGAGTCAAAAATGGTTTTCAAAAATAAACCATCCCGGCTAAAATAAGGAACTTTAAGGCTGAAATAAAACTTAGTTTTCAGGAATTATTAACCATAAAAAAGCCTCACAGAAACCTGAATCTTCAGATTGCCTGTGAGGCCTGATACGAACACTAAAACTACTACTACTTCAATCAAACATTGCTCGCATCTGTATGATGTCTTTTCGGTATAGCGTCTTTGGGGTTATTTTCGAAAGACATACCTATAGAAGCTTAAGCTCCTTTTTCCAAAGTTTTGACTTCATTCAGTGAAGCAACAATAGCATTTTTCTGCTTCATTAATATATTTCCCGTTGAAGCGGGAATATCGGGCGATTTCAATACCTCTTCATATTCATCTACGGCTGCCTTTTCTCCCCGAACGGCTTCTTCCAGCACTGCTTCGTCTTTATCCCCGGTCAGGCTGGATTTAAAATTTATCCATGAACGGTGGGCATCGGCTTTTAAACTCGTTCCTTTATCTGGCTTTTCGCCAAAATTCTGGATCTCGGATTTTAATTCATGTCCAAAATCATATCTTTCTTTTGCTCTTTCGGTAAAAAACTTCTTCAGTCGCTCGTTTTTAACATGTTCCGCCGCTTTTTTATAACCTTTTTCGGCATCATAGTTTTTTTCCAGCAAACTGTTCAATTTTCCGGAAATTTCTTTTGAATAACTCATAGCTCTTTTTTTCGATTTTTCTTCGGATAAATATAAGTCCGCCTTCCCTACATAACAACCTATTTAACAGGGTTTAGCACTAATTAACTGCTTTTAACAGGAGGTGTTCAGATTCCTATGAAAATCGAAGGATCTTCTTAAATTTTAAAAGAGAAATAGTAGGCTACGGCTTCAGAAGATAAAATAGAAACAGAAACTATTGAAAATTAGAAAAATGTAGTATCTTTGCGCACTTATTAATAACCGGGGTCGGGAACCCCAAAATTTAATTTTTATGCCAGTAAAAATAAGATTACAAAGACACGGTAAAAAAGGAAAACCTTTTTTCTGGATTGTCGCTGCAGATTCACGTGCAAAAAGAGACGGTAAATTCCTGGAAAAACTCGGAACCTACAACCCTAATACTAACCCTGCAAGCATCAATTTAGATGTTGACAGTGCGGTACAATGGTTGCAAAATGGTGCCCAGCCAACAGATACTACTCGCGCGATCCTTTCTTACAAAGGAGTACTTCTTAAAAAACACCTTGCTGTAGGTGTGCGTAAAGGAGCTTTGACCGAAGAGCAGGCTGAAGAAAAATTCAAAGCCTGGTTAGAGGAAAAAGAAGGTAAGATCGGCTCTAAGAAAGAGAATCTCGCAAAACAAGAAGAAGAAGCTAGAGCTAAAGCTCTTGAGGCAGAAAAAGAAGTGAACGCCAAGCGTGAAGCTGCTGCCAAAGAAGCTGAAGAAGCAGAAGCTGCCCTGAACGAAAGAACTGCTGAGGCTACCGACGATGCTACTGTCGAACAGGCAGAAGAAGAAGTTGGAGCTGAAACTGCTGAAGAAGCTAAAACCGAAGAGAAAAAAGACGCTTAAAACAGCGACCGGCGATGACAAAGGAAGAATGCTTCTACCTGGGAAAAGTCGTTGGTAAATTTAGCTTTAAGGGCGAAGTATTGATCAAACTCGATACCGACGAACCCGAAACTTACACTAAAATGGAATCAGTGTTCATTGACTATAATGATAACCTGGTTCCATTTTTTATTGATTCATCTTCGCTTCACAAAAGCAGTCTGCTTCGGGTAAAATTTGAAGACATCGATACCGAAGAGGATGCCGAAGACCTTGTAGGCGCCGAATTGTATCTTCCGCTTTCTTTTCTTCCTAAACTGGAAGATGATCAATTCTATTTCCACGAGATCATCGGCTTTGAGGTGATCGATTCTCAACACGGCAACATAGGCAAAGTGGTTTCGATAAATGATTCTACGGCCCAGGCTTTATTTGAGATTAAAAAAGGAGATAAGGAAATTCTCATTCCGATGAACGATGAATTCCTTCAGAAAATAGATAAAACTAACAGGAAGATCTATCTGCAAACCCCCGAAGGTTTGGTGGATTTGTACCTGGGCTAAACTTTCAGGTTATTTACTTCCAAAAGAATTTTGAATTCCGATTTAGGAACATGATAGAGACGTCATTGCGAGGTGCAGAGCGCCGTGGCAATCTCACCTTTACAATAAAAAAAACCGCCTCCTTTCGAAAGCGATTTTGAAATTATCCATTTAAAGAACACGAATCAGCCTACGATATTCACGATCTTTCCGGGTACGACGATCACCTTCTTCGGAGTTCGCCCGTCAAGTTGCCTCTGCGTTCTTTCATCATCCACCACTGTTTTTTCAATTTCTTCTTTCGACAAATCCAATGGCAGTTCCATGGTAAAGCGTGTTTTACCGTTAAAGGAAATAGGATAATTTTTGGTGCTTTCCACCAGATATTTCTCTTCAAATTGGGGATATTTCGCAAAAGCCACCGATTCAGAGTGCCCGAGTTTTTCCCATAGTTCCTCGGCAATATGTGGCGCATAAGGAGCGATAAGAATTGTCAGCGGCTCTAGTATTTCCCTGCTATTACATTTTTGAGCGGTAAGCTCATTCACACAGATCATAAAGGTAGAAACCGAAGTATTAAAACTGAAATTTTCAATATCCTCAGTAACTTTTTTGATCGTTTTATGAAGTGTCTTTAAAGAATCAGCAGAAGCTTTTTCTTCTGAAACAGAAAATTCTTCACCCTTGTGGAAGAGTTTCCATAGTTTTTTTAGAAAACTATGAACTCCCGTGATTCCCGCGGTATTCCAGGGTTTTGCCTGATCTAGCGGCCCAAGGAACATCTCATACATTCTTAAAGTATCTGCTCCATAGTTTTCACAGATATCATCGGGATTCACGACATTATACTTGGATTTGGACATTTTTTCTACCTCCCTTCCCACAAGGTATTTGCCTCCCTCTTCAGTTAAAAATTTTGCATCGGCGAATTCCGGTCTCCATTTCTTAAAGCCTTCAATATCCAGTTCATCTGAAGAGTTAATCAGTGAAACGTCAGCGTGTATTGGTTGAACCGCATTATCCCCGATCATATTTTTAGAGATGAACACATTTTCTCCCTCAAGTCTATAAACGAATGCACTGGTTCCCAGGATCATTCCCTGGTTGATCAGTTTTTTGAAAGGTTCTTCCACGCTAAGCCAGCCGCGGTCATGCAAAAATTTTGTCCAGAATCGGGAATACAATAAATGCCCGGTTGCGTGTTCACTTCCCCCGATGTACAGATCAACATTTTCCCAGTATTTCTGAGCTTCTTTAGAAACAAATCGATCGGGATTTCCGGCATCCATATACCTGAAAAGGTACCAGCTGCTTCCCGCCCAGCCCGGCATGGTATTCAGTTCTAAAGGATAAACTCCATTATCTTCAGATCCCTCTTCTACGCTCAGATTGGCATTAGAGCCGTCATGCTGAACCGGTTTCAGCATCTTATTAGAAACTACCTCATGATTCTTTGTGTCCCAGGCCCAATCGGTTGCATTCCCTAAAGGCGGCTCCCCGGTTTCGGTGGGCAGATATTTCTCAACTTCGGGCAAACGCAGCGGTAAATGCTCTTCTTCGATCATCTGGGGCATTCCGTTCACGTAATAAACAGGAAAAGGTTCTCCCCAATATCGCTGCCTGCTGAAAACCGCATCCCTCAGCCTGTAATTCGTTTTGCCATAACCCTGGCCGGTTTCTTCCAGCTTCAGAATTGCTTTATTCAGGGCCTCTTTATATTTAAGTCCGCTGAGAAAATCGGAATTAGCGATCACCGTTCCTTCTTTTCCCGCAAAGGCTTCTTCTGAAATATCCACATTTTCGAAAATATTCCTGATAGGCAGATCAAAATGTTTCGCGAAATCATAATCACGCTGGTCTCCACAGGGAACGGCCATCACAGCCCCGGTTCCGTAGCCGGCCAGCACGTAATCCCCGATCCAGACCGGCACCGGTTCTTTGGTGAAGGGATGTTCGGCATAAGCACCGGTAAAAACTCCGCTGATGCTCTTGACATCGGCCATACGATCGCGTTCACTTCTTTTCGCGGTCGCCGCGATATAAGCTTCTACCTCTGCTTTTTGTTGTGGAGTGGTGATCTTTTCAACCAGTTCATGTTCGGGTGCAAGGGTCATAAAGGTCACTCCGAAAATCGTATCGGGACGAGTAGTGAAGACTTTAATCCCCCCAGCCCCCGAAGGGGGAGCTTTTTGGTCCTGATTGTTTGAAAAATCAGGTTGCTTGGAAAGAACAGCCTCTATTTTTTCTAATACAGTTTCTATTTCTCCAATAACTTCTTCATTTCTAAACCTGATGACCTTAAAAGCCTTTTTTTGGAGAATTTTTGTCCGTTCTTCGTCCTGTTCCACCTGCAGATCGTGGTTATCTCCATCTACTTCGACCACCAATCTTTTTGACAAACAAACAAAATCAACTATAAAATCATCAATTAAATGTTGTTGCAGAAATTTAAAACCTAAATTTTTATTTCGTAAATAATTCCAAAGCGTCCTTTCAGCATCTGTAGGATTATTTCTATTCTCTTTTGCTTTTTCAAGAAGTAAATGAGCATTATTCCCACCTGTCATATATCCGGGCGTTGCTTTCTCTTCCCCTTTGGGGAAGGATAGGATGGGGAATTCAACCATTGCGCCAACCGATTTCCCTATCCAGTTACGCTGGCTCTCTTTCAAACTTTCTGTCCAGTCGATTTTATCAAGATCCTGAAGCAGCCTTTCAGCAAAAGCCGAAATTCGCATGCTCCACTGTGTCATTTTTTTACGAATCACCGGATAACCACCGCGCTCAGAAACACCATTTACAATTTCATCATTTGCTAAAACAGTTCCTAATTGCGGGCACCAGTTTACTTCGGTTTCAGCGAGGTAGGTAAGACGATATTTCAGTAAAATTTTTTGTTTTTCTACGGAAGGGAAAGCATTCCATTCTTCGGCTGAAAAATTTTCGGTATCGTCATCGCAGGCGGCATTGATCCTTGTATTTCCTTCCGAAGAAAATATTTCTTCCAGTTCAGTTATCGGCCTGGATTTTTCGGCTTCCTGATCATACCAGCTTTCGAAAAGCTGAATAAAGATCCACTGTGTCCACTTATAATAATCGGGTTCACTGGTACGAACTTCCCGGCTCCAGTCGAAGGAAAAACCAATCTTATCAAGCTGCTCCCGATAGCGTTTGATATTTCTTTCGGTAGTCAGCGCAGGATGTTGCCCCGTCTGTATCGCATATTGCTCGGCGGGAAGTCCAAAACTGTCATATCCCTGCGGATGCAAGACGTTAAATCCCTGGTGACGCTTGAAACGCGCATAAATATCACTGGCGATATAACCCAGCGGATGCCCCACATGAAGTCCCGCTCCCGACGGATAGGGAAACATGTCCAGCACGTAATATTTCTCTTTATCTGAAGTATTTGAAGCTCTGAAAGTCTGATTTTCGGCCCAGTACTTCTGCCATTTCTCCTCGATCTTATTAAAGTGGTAACTCATCTTCTACTTTATCTTAATACATTTTTAGTGGTCATTGCGAGCAAAGCGAAGCAATCTCAAATTTAGAGACTGCTTCAGTCATTTTATTCCTTCGCAGTGACTTTTAATCACTAATGCCTGCAAAAATACAATTTTAAACCACTTATAAAGAATGATGAAGCTCTGGATTAAAGCCTTTTTTAGACGATTTAATAGTCAAATTTTGAGAAAAACGTCTTTTGCTTCCTGAAGCATTTGTCCCTCCTTCGGCATACTTTCCTTTGGAACCGCCAAATAATGAAGACGAAGGAATTGTACCACCTTAATAATTTTTTGTAAATTAATATGCTCAACGACTAACCAAACGATATGAAAGGCTCAGGCAAACGCAAACTCGTAAAAAAATACGTTTCCGATTTTATCTTTTCAGAGCGCACGCGTTTTGTGATTGACGGAACAAATTTTCATCTTTCTGCCGATAATCCCGAAAGCCGCTTTATAAAATTCAAGTTGGAAAAGGGCAGTAAATCAAACCGCTCTAAAAAGATCATTTTTCGTTGTATCTATAAAATGATGCGTAATTTCCATACTTCCCTGAATTAAAATATAAAAAGTCCTTTCCGTAGCTAAGAAAAGGACTTTTCATCAGTTTTACCCGCGGGTTAATCCATTCAACTCTTTTATTTATTCCATATCTGCAGCAGTGCTATCGGGAGTTTTATCGGTAATACTCATTACCTTCACCTGCCAGTCAAGGCTGTCCCTTTCCCAAATGACCACATAAGTACCTTCATATTTGGTATTTGTACTGTCATTCTTATACCCATGGGAATAGGTGCCGGCTTCATAGGCAAAATGATCATCTGAATTCTGGGCTTCAGCATTTGTTTTAAGGTCTCTCATCATAGCCGCGCCATTTTTGTACCAGGAAGAAATACTATCACGATTATACATTTTCCCGCCTTCTATCATTAAAACAGCATCATCAGCGGTCATTGCTTCAAGGCTGTCGGGTTGATTGGTATTCCAGGCAGCGATCCAGTTCCGATTCATTTCCCCAGGATTGGTGTAATTGGCTTCATCGGCCATTCCTTCCTGATCATTTGCTTCCCGGTTGGAATTATCACAGGCAGCAAAGATCAAAAGCGTAAATAATGGAATTAATTTCAATACTTTCATAGGTTGCTTATTTAAAATTACCATCTAATTTACTGAGAAATAGAAAATTATAATTAATAATGTTAAAATTTTAGGATGTTTTTTTTAGAACAGGTATAACAGCTATACTTTCATCAACCGTGTTAAATAAAAAAACCCTTTTTCAAGGGCTTTTATTAATTGTCTTTAAAAAGATCACTTTACCTCATCAATCCAGTGATCGATCTTATTTTCCAGCAGTTCCAGCGGCACACAACCGGTTTCCAAAACCTGTTTGTGATATTCTCTTATATCGAAATTATCCCCCAGCTCTTTTTTTGCTTTAGCCCGAAGTTCCTGTATCTTCAGCTGTCCTATCTTATAAGAAAGGGCCTGACCGGGATTCGCCATATACCTCTCTATTTCTGAAGTGACGCTGGCTTCTGAATCGGCCTCGTGGTCCAGTGAATACTGAATGGCTTTTTCACGTGTCCAGCCTTTGCTGTGAAGCCCCGTATCTACTACCAGGCGAATGGCACGGTGTATTTCTGCGCTCAACATCCCGAAATACTGATAAGGATCGGTATATAATCCCAGCTCTTCCCCAAGTGATTCAGAATACAGTGCCCAACCTTCGCCGTAACCGCTATACCATAAAGTTTTCCGAAAATCGGGCAGATTTTCACTCTCCTGGGTAAGAGAGATCTGGTAATGATGGCCAGGAATTGCCTCATGTAAAAATAAAGATTCGTCGCTGTACACATTGTAGCTTTTTGCATCTGGAACAGGTACATAGAAAATTCCTGGACGGCTACCGTCCACCGAGCCTGGATTATATTCGGCGCTGGCCGATTTCTCTCTGAAAGCTTCGGTTCTTCGAATCTCAAAAGGTGTCTTCGGCTTTACGTTGAAAAGTCTGTCCAGATTTGGCCTAATAGTGTCATAAATATTCTGAAAATGAGCGATGACTTCTTCCGGTTTCGTGTAAGGCATCAAATCTTTATTGTTGCGCACATAATTAAAAAATGATTTCAGATCGCCTTTATAGCCAACCTGTTCCTTCACTTTTTTCATTTCTGCCGAAATACGCTCCACCTCATTGAGCCCGAGCTCATGAATCTCATCTGCGGTCATTTCGGTGGTTGTGTACAGTTTTATCTGATGCTTATAATATTCTTCTCCATTCGGAATATCAGCAATTCCACTGGTTTTCCTTCCCCTGGGCAGGTATTCATCTTCCATGAAGGCATGCATTTCTTTGTACGCAGGAATCACTTTCTGTGTGATCATTTTTTTATATTCCTGAGTAAGCTTTTCTTTTTCTTCTTCGGAAAAGCTATCTGGAAAATTTTTCACCGGACCGTAAAACAGGTGATTTTCCACATCATTGCCGGTCATGGCTTTCATCTGGGGAATCACTTTTCTGATCAATGAAGCCGGAAGCACATATCCCTGCTCCATACCTTGTCGCATATTCTCTTCAGCCGTTTTCATCCAGGTGAGGAAACCGTCCACTCTTTTCAGCCAGTTTTCATAGTCTTCCACAGTTTTAAAAGGCTGGGCCCCTGCTCCACTTGCCAGCTGTCCCATAAAAAGGTTGACAGACCACATCTGGTCTATAGGCATATATTCATCTTTTTTAAACTGAAGTGTTTCCAGATTAAGATCGCATTCCCATTTAAGAACCGCGACACTCATTTTTTCAGTATCTGAAAGTGCTGAAGTATCAATGGCTGCGACTTTTTCCTGATAATTCTGATAATAAGCTTTCAGGCTATCGCGGTAATCCTGGGAAAGAAAATTGGGGAATTTGTCATTATAACGCATATCCCCGGCGGTAGTGGCTCTGATGGGATTCAGCTTAAGTCCGTCTTCATAATAATTATGAAGGATAGTATCCAGCTGCGCGCGGGCATTTTCATTGGGGGTAGTTTCGCTGTTTCCCTGATCATTTTTGCAGCCTAAAAGAGCAACAGCCATGAAAAGGGTAATGAAAAAATTTTTAAGCATAAAAATGTTTCTTTAAGAGGCACTAAGATAAGTATTTTCCCGAGCCTTATTAAACAAAGAAGCCCCACGCTGGAGCGTGGGGCTTCTTACAATATCCTGATCGAAGATCTAATATCTGTAATATTCCGGTTTAAAGGGACCTTCCACTTCTACGCCAATATACTCAGCCTGATCTGCTCGAAGCTCGGTAAGCTCCACACCAATTCGTTCCAGGTGAAGCTTGGCAACCTTTTCATCTAAATGCTTCGGAAGCATATAAACCTTGTTTTCATATTCTCCGCAATTATTCCAAAGTTCCATTTGCGCCAGGGTCTGGTTGGTAAAAGAATTACTCATCACAAAACTAGGGTGGCCTGTGGCACAACCAAGATTTACCAAACGCCCTTCAGCAAGAAGAATAATATCCTTTCCGTCGATGGTATATTTATCAACCTGTGGTTTGATCTCCACTTTGGTATCTCCATGATTTTCATTCAGCCAGGCAACAGCGATCTCATTATCAAAATGCCCAATATTGGCAACGATGGTCTTATCTTTCATCGCCTCGAAATGTTCAGGTCGTACAATATCCTTGTTTCCGGTAGTGGTGATCACAATATCGGCTTTTGGAAGTACTGTTTCCAGTTTTTTCACTTCAAAACCGTCCATAGCAGCCTGAAGTGCACAAATAGGATCGATTTCTGTAATGGTAACGATTGAACCAGCACCTTTAAATGACTGAGCCGTTCCTTTACCCACATCTCCATAACCGCACACAACAACTCTTTTTCCGGCAAGCATCACATCGGTCGCACGACGAATTGCATCTACCGCGCTCTCACGACATCCATACTTATTGTCAAATTTTGATTTGGTCACCGAATCGTTCACGTTTATCGCCGGCATAGGCAGCGTTCCTTTTTTCATTCTTTCGTAAAGACGGTGAACACCGGTAGTGGTCTCTTCTGAAAGTCCACGTACATCTTTAGCCAGTTCGGGATATTTATCCAACACCATATTGGTAAGATCTCCCCCGTCATCAAGGATCATATTCAGCGGCTGGCGCTCTTCACCAAAGAAAAGTGTTTGTTCAATACACCAGTCAAATTCCTCTTCGGTCATTCCTTTCCAGGCATATACCGAAATTCCGGCAGCGGCGATGGCCGCAGCGGCATGATCCTGAGTCGAAAAGATATTGCAGGAGCTCCAGGTCACTTCAGCGCCTAGTTCTACAAGGGTTTCAATAAGTACGGCGGTTTGAATGGTCATATGCAAACAACCGGCAATTCGGGCACCTTTCAGCGGTTTTTCTTTACCGTATTCTTCACGAAGTGCCATAAGTCCCGGCATTTCTGCTTCGGCAAGTTCTATCTCTCTTCGCCCCCACTCTGCAAGGGAAATATCTTTAACTTTGTATTCGGTATAAGGCACTGTTTTAGTCGACATATTATTATATTTGAATATTAGCGATTAATCAGCTGCAAAAATAAGTAAACTCCCAGAAAATCTATGCCTCTTTTCAAAACTATAACAGTTGATAAACACACTAAAGCCTTCATTTGGAAGGTGGAAGAATCTTATGAATGGCTGGCGGAAGGAGTTGATCTCACACGGCATTGCCAGGAAAGAGTGGACGGTATGAAATCTGAAATTCACCGCCGCGGATTCATGAGCATCAGGCATTTGATGGCCGAAGCGGGATATACCGATTCTGACCTTTATTATGATGAATTAGGAAAACCTCATCTTAAAGACGAGAAATATATTTCGATCACCCATTCGTTTAATTTTACGGCGATCATTGTGGGAGACGATCATGTAGGGATAGATATAGAAAAACAACGTGATAAAATCCTCAAAATCGCCAATAAATTCACACCCTTAAACGAATATCACACCCTTGCCAATGAGGATGCTTTAATTAGAAAACTCACCATCGTCTGGGGCGCCAAAGAATCGGTTTATAAGTTGATGGCCGAACCCGGCCTCGGATTTCTGCAGCACATCAATGTGACCGATTTTGATTTTGACGATGCAAAAACTACGGCTAAAGTGAATTTCCAGGGAAAGGAATACTGGTTCAACATCAATTTTCTGGAATTTGAAAATTTCACCTGTGTCTATGCCAGACCTAAAAATACCAAAAAATCGCAGTGATAGAACTTCAGCAGTGTTATTACGAGATCAGTCAGGCGGCGCTGGAAAAGAAAAAACAGCTGGCAGCCCTTATCGATCCTGAAAATTTTTCTGAAGACGAAGCCGCCGTATTTCTACAAAAATTACCTGTAGAAACTTCTTTTTTACTCCTGGGCGGTAGCACGGTAAAAGAAGGGCGTACCTGTGAAGTGGCAAAATTTCTGAAAAATGTCAGCAATTTGCCCATTATTCTCTTTCCGGGAGATCAAAGTCAGATTTCCCCTCATGCCGATGCCCTGCTTTTTTTAAGCCTGATTTCGGGAAGAAATCCCGAATACCTTATTGAACAGCAGGTTCGCTCGGTAAAGAAAATCAGAAACACCTCTCTGGAGATCATTCCTACCGGGTATATTCTTATTGACGGTGGAAAAGAATGCGCGGTACACCGGGTGAGTCACACAAAAGCATTGCCACAGAATGATATTGAGAATATTGTGAATACGGCACTTGCCGGACAATATTCAGGAAAAAAGCTTATTTATCTGGAGGCTGGAAGCGGGGCGGAAATTCCTGTTTCTACTGAAATAATTTCTGCTGTAAAAAAAGAAATTGATATCCCGCTGATCGTTGGAGGCGGCATTCGCAGCACACAGCAACTTCAGAAATCGTATGAGGCAGGCGCCGATCTGGTAGTGATCGGTACCGCTTTTGAAAATGGGAGTTTCAGGAACTGAATTTCCTAACTTCCAGCTTTTATTTCACAAAGTCTTATCAATTATTCCCCATAATTTTAAGTAAATTGAAGTCATAGTCAATCAAATAAGACCATGACCAATTTTTCTGACAATGAATCCCCCACAAAACGCATCGCCGCGATCGATCTTGGCACGAATTCCTTTCACGCGGTGATCGTGGACATCTATCCCGACGGCAGTTTTCGCACTATCGATAAATTAAAAGAAATGGTGATCCTGGCCGAAAAAGGCATGGATAATCACCTCAGCGAAGAAGCAATGCAGCGCGGGTTAGAAGCTCTTAAACGAATCAAATTCCTTTGTGACAGTCAGGGTGTGGAAGAAATTCTGGCCTACGCCACCAGCGCGATCCGGGAAGCACGAAACGGCGGGGATTTCATTCAGCGAATGATCGACGAGGTGAATATCAAGGCGCGGGCGATTTCCGGCAAAATGGAAGCCGAAATGATCGGTCTGGCCGTGCGGCACAGTATTGCCCTCTCTGATGAAATGGTACTGATGGTGGATATTGGTGGCGGAAGCGTGGAGTTTATAGTGGGAAATGTTGACGAATTCCTCTATTACAACAGCCTTAAACTGGGTGTGGCGAGGATGGCCGCGAAATTTGTGAATCATGATCCTATTACCGAAGAAGAAATCGAGAACCTGAAGGACTATTACCGCAAAACCTTAAGTGAAGTTGGGAAGATCATCAAGAGGCATTCGGTAAAGACTATTATCGGCTCTTCGGGAACCATGGAGAATATTGGTGCGATGATCGCCAGCCGGAATTCGATCAATGCTTCCATCACCCTCAATGAACTTGTCTTTCATGATGATGAATTCATTCCGTTTTATGAAAAATTCATCAAATTAGATCGCAAAAAGCGGCTAAAGGAAAAGCAGCTGGAAGATAAAAGAGTGGATATTATCAATCCCGGAATGGTACTGTTGAAGTTTTTAATCGACGAATTCAATATACAGAATATAAAAATTTCTGAAGCAGCCTTAAGAGACGGTATGATCCTGGATTTTATCAACAGGGAAAAACCAAAACTGTCACTGGTCGCCAATTTTCCCGATCCGCGTAAGCGCAGCATCTATGAACTATTGCGGAAGACAAACTGGATGGAACAGCATTCCACTCATGTCGCCAATTTGGCCATGCAGCTCTTTGACGAATTCCAGAAAGAACTTGGTCTTTCAGAAAATGACCGGGAATTACTGAATTATGCGGCTCTGCTGCATGATATTGGTTATTATATTTCGTATCGAAAACATCATAAACATGCGCTTTACCTGATCAGGAATTCCGATCTGCGCGGATTCACCGAAGATGAGATCAATATTATGGCAAATGTGGCTCGCTACCATCGCCGTTCTACGCCGAAGAAAAGACATCCGTTTTATAAAGATCTTGACAAACCCCTTCAGAAAAGGATCAAAAAACTTTCGGGGATCCTTCGTATTGCCGACGGACTCGACCGCAGCCATTACCAGAACGTGAGAAGGCTGGAAATAAAAAACGGCACCAATAAAGTAAAACTTCTCATCACTACCGAAAGTGATCCCGAGCTGGAAATATGGGGAGCCGAACGAAAATCGGAACTATTCAAAGATGTTACCGGCAAGCAACTGGAAATATTCGCCGTAACTCAAGAACACAAACCAATAGCTACATAGAATTTAATGAGGTTGCTTCGTCGCTTCGCTCCTGCCAAATGGCAGGCAGGCTCACGATGCCAAAACAATTGAAA
Source organism: uncultured Flavobacteriaceae bacterium (assembly GCA_963741865.1). GTDB lineage: Bacteria > Bacteroidota > Bacteroidia > Flavobacteriales > Flavobacteriaceae > Christiangramia. The sequence goes on along the minus strand of CAVUJP010000012.1, from coordinate 40,433 downwards.
ATGGATAATGGAAAATTGCTTACAGCTTTAGGCTTATTGTTTAAGAAATATTTAAAAATCCTCGAACTCCGAACTTCGCCTTACATAATAAATTTAGAACTGATCGAGCGGTTATCATGCACCCTTTTCATCACATCGGCAAAAAGTTCGGCGCAGCTTACCACCTTGATCTTTCGATTCTCTTCCCTTAACGGAATGGAATCGGTAACTATAAGTTCCTGAAGTTTGGAATTGGTGATTTTATTATAGGCGTCACCAGAAAGGACAGGATGCGTACAGATGGCGCGAACACTCAAAGCTCCACGTTCCATCATTAAATCGGCAGCCCTGGTAAGCGTTCCGGCGGTATCTACCATATCATCTACCAACACTACATTTTTACCGGTTACGTCGCCAATAAGTTCCATATGGGAAATAACATTTGCCTTCGCTCGTTGTTTATAACAGATTACCACATCGCTTTCCAGTGCCTTTGAGTAGGCATAGGCTCTTTTTGAACCTCCCATATCGGGAGATGCAATAGTGAGATTGTCAAGCTTAAGGTTTCTCAAATAAGGAAGAAATACGGTACTTGCGAAAAGATGGTCTACCGGCTTTTCAAAAAATCCCTGGATCTGGTCAGCATGAAGGTCCATGGTGATTATTCGTGTAGCTCCGGCAGTTTCAAGAATACTGGCGATCATTTTCGCGGCGATAGGAACACGTGGCTTGTCTTTGCGATCCTGTCGTGCCCAGCCAAAATAAGGCATTACTGCAGTAATATGTCGTGCAGAAGCTCGTTTGGCGGCATCTAGCATTAAAAGCATTTCCATAAGATGGTCGCTTCCCGGATGCGTGGACCCGATGATGAAAACGCGGGACCCTCTTACCGATTCTTCAAAAGAAGGCTGAAATTCTCCGTCACTATAGGTAGAAGTGATGACATTTCCCAGTTTGCTCCCGTAATGTTCGGCTATTTTTTCTGCTAATTCGCGGCTTTGGCTACAATTAAAAATCTTCGCTTCGGTGGTAGGCATGTTGTGTTGTGTTTGTTGTGTTGAGCTTGAGTTGTTGCAAATTTAAAAATTATTCGTTGCCCTTATGCATTAAAATGGAAGACATCAGAATTCAAACAGATTATTTATCACTTCGACTGCTATCGCAAATAGCGGAATAATTCTAAAGAAAATAAGTAACTTCACGCTTAGCATGCCTCTGCAAAAGAAAGTGGGAGGCATATACAAATGAAAATAAATGATAAAAATTAAAATCCTTTCCCTTTGGACATTATTGATGCTTTGCCTTTGCAGTTGCCAGGAAAATGATCCTTCCCAAAAAATAAATCTTGCAGAATTAAGCATCGCCGAAATTCATACCGCCTATAAGAACGGAAGCTATACCAGCAGAGATCTGGTGGCGGCTTATATCAGCGCTATTTCAGAAAAAAATGATACGATAAATGCCCTTACCGCCATAAATCCGGAGGCTCTTGAAGTTGCGGAAGAGCTTGATAAGGAATTTCAATCAACGGGCAAACTACGGCCACTTCATGGAATCCCAATTATTGTAAAAGATAATATCAACACCAAAGAACTTCCCACCACTGCGGGCTCATTAGCGCTTCAGAATTTTATTCCGGAAGAGAATGCCTTTGTCATTAAAAAATTAGTGGATGCGGGAGCCATTATCCTTGCAAAGTCAAACATGGCGGAATGGGCTTTTTCTCCAATGCACACCAAAAGCTCTACCGCAGGCACGACTCATAATCCTTATAATCTCGATTATGTTCCCGCGGGTTCCAGTGGTGGAACAGCAGCCGCAATCGCCTCTAATCTTGGAGTCGCGGGATTAGGAACCGATACAGGAAATTCTATTCGCGGGCCTTCTTCTCATTGTTCACTTGTTGGTTTTCGAACGACTCTCGGCTTGATAAGCCGTGAAGGAATTGTTCCGTTATACCTGAGAAATGACGTTGTGGGTCCTATGTGCCGTAGCGTAGAAGATGCCACCAAAGTCATGGAAATCATGGTGGGATATGATCCCAAAGATTCCATTACAGCTTATTCCCGAAACAAAACACCAGATAATTATCGCCAGTTTCTTCAGAAAGATGGCCTTAAGGGTTCTAGAATTGGAATCTTAAGAGAATTAAGTGATCATAATACCGATCCTGAGATAAAAAGTTTATTTGAAAAAGCAATTGCAGACATGGATTCTCTTGGAGCGGAAATAATTGATCCGGTAGTCATTCCAAATTTTGAAAGTTTGAGGCAGGACCAGTGGTGTTCAACATTTCGGAAAGATGTAGAAGAATTTTTAACGACCTATGTAAAAAACGACACCCTTAAAACCATAGAAGACATAATTAGAATAGGCACATCTTCTGATTTTGCCAGAGAAAGATTAAAGGAAGCTGCAAATTTCACCGGCCGTTGGGGAAAAAGCACTTCTGAATGCCTTGATGCCTATCACGATAAAAGAAGGATCGCCTTTAGAGAGGCTATTGAAAAAGTGATGGATTCTTTAAAATTAGACGCCATCGTCTATCCTTCCTGGAATAACAAGCCTGCCAGAATAGCTTTTTTTGATGAGGAATATAAAGGAGATAATAGCCAGGTTATCGCACCTCATACAGGTCAGCCGGCCTTTACCGTTCCCATGGGATTTAGTTCAGGTAATTTACCTGCGGGGCTTCAGTTTCTCGGAAGAATGTATGATGAACCCACATTGATTAAACTTGCTTATTCTTATGAGCAGTCTACAAAACATCGAAAACCGCCCTTTCCGGAAAAGAATTTAAAAAAAGCAACGAAATAAAAGCTAAACTTGAAATTTCCTTTATTTTCAAATGATAAAGACGCTCGATCATAACAAAATAAGTACCGCGAAAAAGATCCGCGCTGTTTTTCAAATTTCCTATGCCGTGGAAGCCGAACTTTTAAACGCTGTCGACTTTCCTCCACTGAAAAGGCCAATAGAAGCTTTTAACCAAAGCAATAATGATTTCTTTGGCTATTTTTTCAAAGAAGAACTAGCGGCAGTGATTGAAGTAGATCAAAAAACAGATTCTGTACATATTCAAAGCCTGGTAGTACAGCCAAAATTCTTCCGCCGGGGAATAGGTAGAAAACTGGTGAACTTCGTATTAGAAAATTATGAAACTCCTATTTTCACCGTGGAAACAGGTGCCGAGAACGCACCGGCCACTGAACTTTATCTTCGTACCGGTTTTTCGAAAATAGAAGAATTCGATACCGATCATGGAATAAGGAAAGTAAGATTTGAAAAGTGGATATAAGAAGATAAATTCTGAAAATTTTCCGTAAATCCCGGAAAATCAATATTTTTATAACTACAATTAGTGAATTTCTTTTCTTAGGAAAAACCGAAGTATTTAACCCAAATCCCTGTCATTATTCTTCCTCTTTTCAAAACAGGGATCATGAAAAACTGCCCCCTGGGAAATGAAACTGGAAGGCCATCATATCTCTCTAAATTTAACCGCTTCGGGAGATGAATTTTCCATCACTCCTTTATTCCTGGGAACCGATCCGGCCAAAGTCCATACCACTAAATATGCTGGATGGCGTATCTTAAACAAAGAAGAAGATTATGGCTTTCATCTTATCAATTCCCTTCCAAAAAATCAAAAATCAATTGCCACACTGAGTCAGGAAGTTCCGGCAGACATTATCTCAAATCCCAATTTCAAGGGCAGGTTGATAGAATAAAACGGTATAAAAGGAAACCAGATGAATGCCATGCAAAAACAGCTTCTGAATTTATTATTGAAGAATATGTAAATAATCTTGAGCACGAAAAAGCAGCCGAATATTTGAATAAAATCGAAAAATCAGGCATTGATAATGTCTATTTTGCCTGGATTGGCAGTTATGAATGCCAAAAGCCACATTATTATCGTAAACGCTCCAGATTTTATCATCGAGTATGAGGTTGGATTTCAAAAAAACGGAAATCATATCCATACCATCTGGCGTGAAAAGGAAATGACTTTGGAGAAGATATTCTCAGAAACCACTACGCCATGGACCGTAAAAAATAACCCGTGATTTTTCTAATAAACAGATTTAAAGGTTGGAAACATTCAGCTAAAGCTGAGAGTAAGGCAAAGGCCTTAAATATATATTTGTAATATCAGAAACCGTATTGGCGTATTCCTTCAAACCTGAAATTCGCTGCCAATCAGAATTCTTTCCAAATTCCCCCCAGTTTTCGGCATTTTCAGCCTTGTCTTTTGCAGCCAGCATATAAGTTAAAGAAGGCATTTGATCCCCGGCAATATTTCTTCCGAAGAAAACAATAGGAAAGTCTATAGCCTCGAAAATATCAAATTCATCCTCGTTGAACATTTTTAGCTTACGCCTCAGCGCGTCTTCATTATCGCTATGATAAGTACGAAGTTCAAAAAATTCAGCGCTCTCTGAAGGGCTCTTTAAATGGGGGAAACCTTCGGAAGAACTCATTAAACTGGTTTCATACCGCCGGTAAGGAATTTTTTCAGCAGGCAGAGACCAGAAATTTTCAGCGGCGGACAGATATTCCTCATCTTTTTGTAGCTGAAGCGGCATTTCTTTATAAGCCTGGATACTGGAATAAGGGATTAAAAGATATAATTTTCTGGGCAAAGTAGCGGAAGCTTCTTCAAAAACACCCACGTTTTTTACCCCTTTACGGTTCAACGCAGGAATAAGCGCATTCTCAAAATAATCGTTAAGGGGTTTTTCTGAAGTTCCAAACTTCATATGATAAACCCTCAGCTCATAGACTTCATCCTGAGCATAAGAAGAAAGGAAGATAAAAAATGTAAAAACCAGAAGGATTCTCCGCAAGATCATAATTGACTTTTTCTAAAAATAAAAAACTACTTGAAACAGGCTATCCTCGAGGTAGAACCAAAAAGGTATTTTGTCTGTTTCATTTTAATCAAACCCGAATTTAGCAATTTTCCCTTTAAATCTGCCTTTATATGATATTTATCACCGTTTTCGAATTTATTATTTCTGAAATTTAAGAATTGTATGAATCCTTAAAATCCAAGACAATGAAAAAAAACATGGGAAGAGTAGATAAAATTGTCAGATTGATAATTGCTGCTGCTTTATTGATTCTTTATGCAACTGGAGTCGTGGAAGGCACCTTGGGAATAATCTTAGTAAGTCTTGCAGGCATTTTTGTACTGACAAGCCTTGTAAGTTTTTGTCCGTTGTATGCGCCTTTTCACATTCATACCAACAGGAACAGGTCCAAAAAAGTAGCCTAATTAGAACAAACTCCTGATTAAGCCTGTCTTTGTTTTCTCTTTTTGCGTTTATTTCGGAAAAATTCAACAGCCACCGGAATAAGCGATAATATAATTATGCCCAGCAATACAAACTGAAAGTTTTCTTTTACAAAGGTCAGATTTCCGAAGAAATAACCCAGAAAGACCAGCAACAGCACCCAGCCAAGTCCGCCAATTATATTAAAACGGATAAATTTCCCGTAATGCATATCGCCCACCCCACCGACAAAAGGGGCAAAAGTTCGAATTAGGGGCACGAAACGTGCAATAATAATTGTTTTAGGGCCATGTTTATCATAGAAATCATGCGTTTTGTCAATATTCTTCTGACTAACCAACTGCTTTCCAAATATCTCCCATCCCAATACCTTCAGCCCTACGGTTCGACCAAGGTAATAATTCAGGCTATCGCCCGAAATGGCAGCTACTGACATGGCGAGTAAAATTACCCATAAACTCAGTTGTGCTGTATCTCCCGCATCATTCTGAACTCCCGCGCAAAAAGTACCGGCGGTAAAAAGTAGGGAATCCCCCGGAAGAAAAGGCATGATCACCAGGCCGGTTTCTATAAAAATAAAGCCGAAGAGAATGAGATATACCCAGATGCCATAATCGGTGATCATCGTGAAAAGATGACTGTCAAGATTAAGTAAAAAATCAACAATGCCGTTCAAAATCTTCTTTTAAAGTCGATAAAAACTGAAATTGAAAGTAAAGATTTTTTCAGTTTTGATGCCAAAGAAGCATCGATTTTAAAGGAATTTTAACCTTAGATCCTGGTAAAAATTTCAGAATGGAATTGAGCAAAACAGCATTTTAATAAACTGAATTCCTGTAATAATCCAGGATCTTTTTCCTGATCTTAAATTCGTAATATGTATTCACGAGGTTGATCCGGGAGCGGTCGAGATTATTCTTACTCACGATATATTCCACAAAATTAGAAACTCCGTTCTTAAAGCGGGTCTCATTTACCTGGTAGGAATCTTCATAAGCCTTTACCTGATCTTTCAGAATAAAATAATTTTTATAAGCCGCCTGCATCTGGTTATAGGCTGTCTTGATTTCCTGTTCGAGGTCATTTTTAGTCTGTTCAAGTTCAAGTTCAGAATCCTTCATCTGAATTTTCTTCAGCCCAACCTGCTGTCTTGCATGAAATCCATTAAAAATAGGAATATTCACAGAAATCCCGATTACCGAATTAAGGTTGTTGTTGAGCTGATCGAAATAGGAAATATTATCTTCTGAAAACTGTGACTGATTGGTCAACACCGGATAATTCACATTATCGATACTGATAAACTGCCCCGTTTGTACAATGTCGGTGCCGGTTTCGGTATAAATACGCGCGACGCTGGAATAGTTGCTGTTCAGCTGGGCAAAAAGGGAAATTTCGGGAATATATAACGCACTCGCCACCGCAATATCCTTTCGAGCCGCATCGAGCCTGAAACGTTTGGCCTCGATCCCCGGGAAACTTTCCAGGGCGTCTTCATAAACTTCATTAGCGCTAAGGGTATAAGGAGTAATAGTCTCCAGGGTTTCAAACCGGGTGACTTCAAAATTTTCATTTCTGTTAAGCAGGTTCGCCAGTTCCAGTTTGGCACTTTCAAAATTATTCTGCGCCTCGGTCAGGCTGGTTTCATCGCTGCTTACCTGGCCTTTTATATCGGTATAATCGGCGGGATTACCCTGCCCCTCTTCATAAAGGCTTTCCAGACGACCGGCCTGATCCCGACTGGCCTGCAATCTCAATTTTGCCAGTTCCACCAGGTCGCGGCTGTTCAAAACCTGAAAATACGCAAGGCTAACTTTAAGGATAAGCTCCTGTCTCGCCTCCTCGGTTTCAGCCTTTGAAGCTTTCCAGTTGAAGCGGTCTCGACGGACGGAATTCAGCAGCTGAAAACCTCTGAAGAGTCTCATATCCAGGGCGGCTCCCACATTGCTGAAATCGAGTTTCTGATCTATATAATCATTGGTATAGGGATCGATACTGCGGCCGGTATTGGTGCCATAACTGTAACTGGCATTAATGCCCGGTAAAATAGCCGATTTTGACTTATTTAAATAGATCTTCGACGCATCGGTTTCCAGTTCACTGCGCTGCAAACCAATATTGTTCTTCAAGGCCAGGTCTATGCACAGGTCAAGATCAAGCTGCTCATTTTGTGAGCTTAAGATTGATGAGATGAATAATAATAAAAGCGTGATTATTGTCTTCAAAATGATGATTTTAAGTGTTTAAGGCTTCCGTCTAAAAGGTGGATGGTTCTTGAGCCATAAGCGGCATTGCTTTCAGAATGTGTGGCCTGGATGATGGTGACCCCATCTTCTTCGTTGAGCTGCTTAAAGAGCTGCATGATCTCGTCGCTTTGCTTCGAATTGAGATTTCCGGTGGGTTCATCGGCCAGGATCAGCTTTGGTTTGATGATCAGGGCGCGGGCAATTCCCACAAGTTGCTGCTGCCCCCCACTGAGCTGATGTGGAAAAAGATCCTTTTTTCCCACAATATTGAAGCGGTCGAGCATATCGGCAACCAGGGCTTTTCTTTCTGAAGATTTCACGTTTTTATAAAGCAGCGGAGTTTCGATATTTTCATAGACGGTGAGTTCATCGAGCAGGTGATAGGCCTGGAAAATAAAGCCGACATTTTCATTGAAGATCGCCGATCTTTTTTTCTGTTTCAGATGATGAATGGCTTCCTCTTCAAAGAAATATTCACCTTCATCGAATTCGTCAAGCATGGCGATAACATTCAGTAAAGTGGATTTCCCAGAGCCTGAAGGACCCATGACAGAAAGGAATTCTCCCGGTTTCACTTCCAGGCTCAGATCATTTAGCAGAAAAATCCTTCTCCCGCCGTTAGTCACCCATTTATAGATATGTTCTAATTTTAGCATTTTGATTTAATTAATTTATTCGTTTCTTAATGAATTTATTGGGTTGGAAATTGCTGCTTTAACCGCCTGAAAACTTACGGTAACAAAAGCGATAAATACCGATATGATACCGGCAAAAACAAAGATCTGCCAGTTAATTTCTATGCGATAAGCAAATTCCTGAAGCCATTTTTCTGCAATCCAGTAAGCCAGTGGAAAAGCAATGATAAGAGCAATTAAAACCAGCTTGATGAAATCTTTAGATAATAGCGCGGTAATTCCGGTCACGCTGGCACCAAGTATTTTTCGTACCCCAATTTCTTTTGTTCGCTGTTCTGCCATAAAAGCTGCAAGTCCGAACAATCCAAGACAGGCTACAAAAATTGCCAAACCCGAAAAAATTAGAGCGACTTTGGCGGTCCTTCGCTCTGAAGCGTACATTAGCTCTACGTTTTTGTCCAAAAAAGAATAATCAAAAGCCGAAGCGGGAACAATATCTTTATATATTTTTTCGAATTTATCCAGAGTGGAAGGCATTTCTGAACTTTTAAACCGAACGAGTAAATATCGAAGTGGTTCGTGGCCATTATTGAAAGCATAAGCGCCAATGGGGGAATGCAGGGAAGAAAAATTAAAATTATCTACAACTCCAACCACATAAGAATTGGCTCCCAATTGTAAGCTAATATGTTTTCCTACTGCTTCCTGAGGGCTAATTCCTAGAAACTCGACAGCTTTTTTGTTTAGAACCACGTCCACAACGCTATCTTTTTCATTTTTGTTTTCAGGAAGCCCACGCCCGGCAAGAAAATGCAGTTGTAGCACATCGCTAATTCCGTCTTCACTTCTGTTAGTTTGAATATTAATTCCTTCTTCAGAATTTATATTTTTATATAAGGTTCTCCCACTCACACTAAGTCCCGGATAACCCTGAGACATGGTGGCACTGGAAACTTCAGGAAGTTGTCGAAATCGCTTTATAAGTGATTCTTTGTCACTATTTTTCTTTACTGCGGAAGTGGAAATAGCCAGGATATTTTCAGGATTATATCCAAGATTTTTGTTTTGAATAAATTGAAGCTGAGTGTAGATTACCAGTGCACTGATGATCAAAACCACCGATGCTGAAAACTGAACAATCACCAATCCTTTTCTAAGAACTGCAGAAAAATTCCTTGTTTCTTTTGAAGATCTCATTACTTCCATTGGAGAAAACCTGGATAAATGCAGAGCCGGGAAAGAACCGGCGATCAAGGTGGTCATAAACCAGATGATTAATATGGCTGCAATAAATGGAAGAGAGGTGAGCGGGCGATTACTTAACACACTTCCGGTGACCGATTCGAAAAGAGGAATGGTGATAAAGGTCAAAATAACAGCTATTATAATTGCTATAAGTGTTACGAATCCGGTTTCAATAAAAAATCTAAATATTAGAACCTTTCCTGAGGCTCCAAGTGTTTTATTGATACCAACATCTTTGGTACTTTTCTGTGACCTCGCTGTAGCCAGATTCATATAATTGATACAGGCAATCAACAAAATTAAAATAGCAAGCAGGCTAAAATTTCGCACCTCCTCGATACTTCCTTTTTTTGATGAATTCCCTTTTTGAATATTAGAGGAGAACAGGTGTATTTTTTCGAGTGGTTGTAAACCGAAAGTATACCATTGATCTTCCTTTTTAACTTTTTCGTTTAGGAGAGTGGAGAGTTTCGTTTCGACATTTGCCATTTTTGAACCTTTTTTCAGTAGAAAAAAGGTCTCAAAACTTGCATTGCTCCAGGAGGGTTCTTCATAGAACCCTACAGAACTAAAAGAGGCTATCAAATCGCCGTCAAGACTGGAATTTTCTGGAAAGTCTTTATAAATTCCGGTAATTTCCATCACCTCATCATTATCAACTACCAGTGTTTTGCCCACGGCATTGCTGGTTCCAAAATATTTTTTTGCGGTAGTTTCAGACAGGGCTATGGTGTTGGGGCGTTCCAGTGCGGTCGATGGATTTCCGGAAATAAATTCAATTTGAAAAATTTCAAAAAAGGCAGCATCGGCATAATACATTTTCGGCTCTACATACTGTTCATTTTCAGCTTCAATGAAGGCTGTGCTGCCAAAATCATGATCCCATAACCTTGTGGAATTTTCTATTTCGGGGATCTCTGTCTTTGCATTGGGGCTCAAAGCAGCAGGAACCGTAGACCATGTTTCGTTATTCGCTTTTTCGGTGGTGTTCAGCAGAGCCCGGTAAATACGATCTTTATTTGCGTACATTTTATCGAAACTGCGTTCTTGCATGACAAATAAGAAAAGAAGAATAGTGATCGTAAGACCTATCGAGAGTCCAACAATATTGATGAATGAGAATGTTTTGTCTGACTTTATTTTTCGCCAGGATAATTTGATGAAATTTTTAAACATGAATGATTGATTTTCAGGTTTTAATCTATTTTTTGAATAATGGTTTCGCCAATTTTGAGCCCGCTGTTGACCTTCGCGTTTCCTTTATACTGGATCTTTGCTTCGCCAAAAGCTGAAACTTTCAGTTTTTCTGAAACATTTACCACAATATGATTATTCCCATAAGCGGCGATTTTCGTTTCGGAAGATAGCAGGTCAATCGTATTTACCTCACTTTTTCCGTAGGTGCGATAGCGCTGAAAATCTACATTCCCTCCTTTAACTTCCAGATAACTTTCTCCGTAAAGGGCCACTTTAAATTCTTCCGCAGTGATGCTTTCAAAATAGACTTTTGGCGAACCATAAATATCCAGGTCGAATTCTTTGGTCTTTACCGGGTCTTCAAAATTGATACGTTCTTCACTTCGAATTTCAACTTCTTCAAGATTTTTATAATTCACCGTGATGCGAACTTCGGTACCGTTATAAATGGAACGATCGCGTTCCCGCCCGTTCACCATCACTTCCTCTTCTTTGGAAATGATCCTGGCGCCTTCCAGATAAATATGAAGCTCCTTTCCGTCATTTTCAATATTGATCTTATCACGATCTACTTTAGAATTTTCTATCACAACAGATTCTTCTTCAGATTGTTTGAAAACAACCTCGATATAAGGACTTATAGTGACTTCTGAAAAACCGGGAACTTTCACTGTTTCAGATTGTGCCTTCGAAAAACTGAAGCTTAGAATGCTTATTATAAGAGCGATGAGCGGTTTGTTCTGGATTAAAACTGATTTTTTCATAGTTGTAATTTTATTCGGTTTTTAGACTTTTTACAGGATTCGCATTTGCGGCTTTAATACTCTTAAAACTGATGGTAAGAAAAGCGATAAGAATAGTGGTCACCGCGGCAATGAGGAACAGCCACCAGTGAATTTGCGTACGGTAGGCGAAATCCTGTAGCCATTTGTTCATTAAATAATAGCTTAGCGGAAAGGCGATCACGAAAGAAATTCCCACCAGTTTGATAAAATCTTTGGAAAGGAGCGCTACGATCTGTGTAGCCGAAGAACCGAGCACTTTCCGGATTCCTATTTCCTTAAAACGTTGTTCTGCAGTGAATGTAACCAGCCCAAATAAGCCCAGGCACGCCACGATAATGGTAAGCACGGCAAAGATGTTAAGAATATCGCCCATTTTCTGCTCTCGCAGATAGGTATGGTTGTAGGAATCGTCGAGAATACTAAAATTAAAAGCCTCTTTGGGATTATAGCTGTTCCATTCCTTCTGAAGATTTTCAATAAGGGCCGACATATCGGCCACCTTTGAACGAATGATCACTCCTCCATAAGGATTGTATTTTAAGATCAGCGGCTCAATCTCCTGGTGAAGCGATTTAAAGTTGAAATTTTTAACAATTCCGACTACTCTCATATCGCGCAAACCTTTATCGGTATCCCGCTGAAAGATCTTCCCAACGGCATTTTCTCCAAACCCGAGTACTTCTGCAACCTTCTGATTAATGATCACATTATTGGCCTCATCCCCAAATTCGGTTGAAAAATTTCGCCCGTCCAAAAGTGTCATGCCCAGGGTAGGAATGTAATTTTCATCCACATTGTAAAAGAACATACGCCGTTGAAATTCGCCATTGAGGAAAATTCCTCCTACCTCATTATCGCTTTCCCCGGCAGGAACATAGGCTGAATGGGTTACATTCGCCACCCGCGGATCATTTTTCACCTCATCGATAAAATTATCCTCATTATTTCCCAATAAATAGGAATTTCTCACTACCAGCAACTGATCTTTATCATAGCCGAGATTTTTATTCTGAATATAATTCATCTGCTCATTCACCACCAGCGTAGCCAGAATAAGCCCTGCGGAAATCACGAATTGAAATACCACGAGTCCGCTGCGCAATCCCGAAGTTTTCGAAGCACCCGAAAAACGGTTTTTTAACGCAGCAATGGGTTTGAAAGACGAAAGGAAAAATGCAGGATAAGCTCCCGCCAGGAAACCTATCAATATTACCAGGGCAATTATTGAAAAAATAAGGCTGGGAGTAAGCAGGTATTCGAAATGCAGATTTTTTCCAGACAGATCATTGAAAACCGGCAATGCCATGGCTACAATAAGAATTGCGATGCCAGCGGCAATAAAGGTGGCGATAAAAGACTCCGATAAAAACTGGTAAATAAGCTGCTGTTTTCCCGAACCCAACACTTTTCTAATCCCAATCTCTTTAGCCCTTTTCGAGGCCGATGCGGTCGCCAGGTTCATAAAGTTGATACAGGCGATGAGCAGCATAAAAATGGCAATGGCACTGAAAATATAGACATATTTGATGTCTCCACCCTGTTCCAGGTTGGTGGAATCAGAAAAATCGGAATACAGGTGAATATCTTTCAGAGGTTGCAGAAAAAGGCCGATTTTATTGTCTTTGGTAAATTCAGCGAAACTCATTCCCATCGCTTCCTTGAGCTGCGGCCCCATATATTTTTCAGAAATTGCCGGCAGTTTCGCTTCGACTTCAGCGATATCAGTTCCTTTTTTTAGCACGAGATAGGTAAAAAAATCTGATTTAAGCCAGCTGGTTTCCTTTGCCTGATCATAGCCGAGACTGGAAACCAGGAGATCAAAATGAAAGTGAGAATTTCTGGGAATGTCTTTCATTACCGCACTTACCGTAAGTTGCTCGTCACGGTTCGTAATGTTTATTGCCTTTCCTACAGGATCGGAACTTCCAAACAATTCTTTGGCCAGCGATTCTGAAATGACCACTGTATTAGGCCGTGACAATGGTTCTTTCCGGTCTCCCGAAATAACAGGAAGAGTAAAAACATCAAAAAAATTGGGGTCGACGTAGGCCAGGCTGCTTTGTCCGTAATACTGATTTTTATACTGAAGCCGATTATTGTATGATTTGGCCAGGCGTGTGGACTGAATGACTTCGGGCAATTCCTCTTGCAGGGTTTGCGCTACCGGAGCCATCACTACCGCTTCTTTGATCTCTTCTCCGTTTACTTTGGCCCGAAAAACAACACGTACGATCTGATCGGCTTTTTTATTGAAACTGTCGTAACTAAGCTCATCGGTAACAAAAAGCAGGATGAGAAGGCAGGAAGCGATGCCTAAAGCCAGCCCAATGATATTGATGGAGAAAACATCCTTATTTTTAAGGATATTCCGCCAGGCTGTTTTTAAATAATTTCTAACACATTATTTATGATATTTTAAGAGACCCTCAGGTTTTAATCCGGTATATCTATCGGGACCTTGGAGGTCTGGATTTTATTCGTTCCTCAAACTTTTAACCGGGTTTGAAACCGCTGCCTTGATCGCCTGAAAACTGACCGTGAAAAGCGCAATTATCAAGGCCGTAACAGCGGCCAGTGCATAGATCCACCAGCTGAGTTCAATATGATATTCATAATTCTGAAGCCAGTTTTGCATGATGAACCACGAAAGCGGAAATGCGATCAGGAACGAAATTGCTACCAGCGCCACGAATTCTTTAGATAACATCGCCACAACCTGCGGCACACTTGCACCCAGGACCTTTCGCACGCCTATTTCTTTAATTCTTAGCTGAGCCGAAAAGGCAGAAAGACCAAACAAACCTAAGCAGGAGATGAAAATGCACAGGCCGCCAAAAATTATAGATAAGCTGCCCAAAACCTTCTCATTCTTGAACTTTCTTTCGAAGCTTTCATCGGCAAACTGAATGTCGGGAGGATAGGCCGGGTTTAGTTCCTGTAAAACACTGCTGATCTTATCTACCGAAGAACTGATGTTCTGCGCAGGATTCAGTTTCAGGGCAACAAAATTACCCTCATCCCCGGCATAGCTAATAAGCATAGGCGCCACTTTACTGTAAGGAGAATTTTTAACAAAATCGTCAAAAATGCCCACAATGGTAGCCGGTTCATCACCGCTGCTAATTTGATCGCCCACATGAACATTCATTAATTCGGCCGCTGTTTTATTGACCATGACATTAGAACCCAGAGTATCGGCTGGAAATTTTTCAGAAAACTCTCTTCCTTCCAGGATCTTTACGCCGGTAGTTTCAGAAAAGTTATCTCCCACGTTAAAGAAATCGAATAATATTCTGGCATTGGGATCTTTCCCGGGCCATTCTACTCCCCACCCATTATTACCTCCTCGGGTTATATCCTGAGAGAAAACACAACTCGATACAACCGCTCCCTCCTTTTCCACTTCATTTTTGAAAAGATCAAGATGATCCCGAAGATCACCCTCCACAGGGATCTGCACCAGATTACTCTGATCGTAGCCTATGGGCTTATTCTGAATAAATTTTATTTGCTGATAAATACAAATAGTGGCAACTATAAGCGAAATGGAAAAACCGAACTGGAGAACCACCATCACCCTTCGAAGTGAGAACAGAGCTTTTTTCTCGCTCAGCTTTCCTTTTAAAACACTTAACGGATTGAAGGAAGACAGGTAGAAAGCAGGATAGCTGCCCGCGGTGAAACCTGTGAAAAGGATCAGGAAAATGATGAAAAGCCAGAATTCCCAGCTTAAGTAAGGGACATTTAACTGTAATTCTAAAAGCTGGTTGAAATAGGGCATGCTCACGATCACGATCAAAAGCGCCAAAATCATCGCCAGGGCACTGATCATTATTGATTCTGACATAAACTGCCACAGCAGGGCATTCCTGGAAGATCCAAGGGTTTTACGAACACCAACTTCCAGGGCTTTTTTCTGTGATCTGGCGGTAGAAAGGTTCATGAAATTCACACAGGCGATAAGGAGGATTCCGATAGCAAGCCAGAGGAAAAGTTTTACCTGGTCTATCGCACCGCCAACAGATACCCCATTTTCAAATTTTGAATATAATTGCTGTTTTGAAAACGGAAATAAAAAGGCTTCTCCCTTATAACCATCCTGGTTGGAATTGATAAGGGTACGCACCTGGGCATCGGCCTGCTCGAACTGCTGCTGCGAAGACAATTCAACAAAAGTCATACAGAAATTACTGTTCCATCCGGCAGTTTTTGTCCACGGATTCTCATTTTCGTACACTTTCCATGGCACTACATAATCATATTGCAGGCTCGAATTCACCGGCGGATTTTCTACAATTCCGGTAACTTTAAGATTGTTTTTATCTTTAAAACGAAGAATTTTTCCCATCGCCTCAGCCTCGGTTCCGAATAGACTCACTGCAAGGTCGCGGGTGAGAACCACATTATTCACATCTTCCAGAGCAGTTTCGGGATTTCCTGAAATAAACTTATAACTGAACATGGAGAAGAATTCAGGATCTGTGAAAATAGCCTTCTTCTTCATACTTTTATCTCCATATCCCAAAAGTTCGGTATAAGGGTAGGTGGCATGGATACTCCTCACAACCCCGGGAACTTCATTCTCTATGGTTTCGGCCATTACTCCCGGCGTAGCCATGAATGTAAAAACCTGTCCGTCACCGGTCTGGTTATTTTCAATGGTATAAATGTTTTCAATATTTTCAAACTGCTTATCATAGCCCCATTCGTAGTTTATATACAGGAGAAGCAGTAAACAGCTGGCAAGCCCGATGGCGAGACCGCCAATATTGATCGCAGAAAAACCCTTGTTTTTTAAGATATGCCTCCAGGCGATTTTTATATAATTCTTAAACATTTGTTCGTTTTTTGATCTGCCGGATGTTGGCAGACAGGTTGATGAATGATCCCTAGACTAACACATTTTCGGTAACTTTCTGCCCGTCCAGCATCCTGATGACACGGTGGCTGAACTTAGCGTCATGTTCACTGTGAGTAACCATCACAATGGTGGTTCCGGCTTCGTTGAGTTCGGTAAGCAGGTCCATTACCTCGTTCCCATTGCTGCTGTCAAGATTTCCCGTAGGCTCATCGGCAAGGATCACTTTCGGATTGTTGACTACCGCCCGGGCCACGGCGACACGTTGTTGCTGTCCTCCCGATAATTGCTGCGGAAAATGTTTCCTGCGGTGCATGATCTGCATTTTTTCAAGCACTTCGTGAACCCTTTCCTTACGCTCGGCGGGTTTAATACCGGTATAGATAAGCGGAAGCTCTACGTTCTCATAAACGCTGAGCTCGTCGATAAGGTTAAAACTCTGAAACACAAAACCGATATTGTGCTTTCTCAGCTTTGCCCTTTTTCGTTCATTGAATCCGGAAACTTCTATTCCATTGAACAAATAACTGCCCCCGTCGGGATCATCCAACATTCCCAGAATGTTCAGTAAAGTGGATTTTCCGCAACCGGAAGGCCCCATGATAGCCGCGAATTCGCCTTCCTTTATTTCAAAGGAAAGCTTATTAAGGGCTATGGTCTGGACTTCTTCGGTCCTGTAGTACTTCTCTAAATTGGTGATCTTTATCATTCTGAATGGTTTTAGGTCGTTAATTGATTGATTTTTTATTCGTTTATAACAAGTTCGTCAATATCTCCAAAATTGGAATAACTGGAGGTGATGACTTTATCGCCGGGTTCCAGGCCTTCGAGAACTTCATAATATTCTGTGTTCTGGCTGCCCAGCTTAATAGGTTGTTTATAGGCAGATTCACCGTCTTCCGATAATTTGAAGATCCAGTTTCCGCCGGTTTGCTGAAAAAATCCTCCTTTAGCTACCATAACAGCTTCTTTCTCCTGACTCAGGGATAATTTTATCTGAAGGCTTTGTCCGCGGCGAACATTTTCAGGAATCTCATCTACAAAGTGCATATCTACCTGAAAACGACCGTTGCTCACCTGCGTATACACTTTCCTGATCTCGAGCTGATAGGATTTTCCGTTGAAAGAAAAAGTTCCTCTCTGGCCATTAAAGATCCGGGAGATATAATGTTCATCTATCTCCGCGCGAACTTTATAACCACTAATCACATCGATCTGTCCGAGACGCTCTCCCTTGGCCTTGGACTGCCCGATTTCAGCGTCAAGGGCGGTAAGTTGCCCGTCAACAGGAGCGCGCACCACAAGATCTCCAACTTTCTTACGCATCAGTTCCAGTGCTTTACGGGTTCTTTCATAAGATTCCCGCGCCTGTTTTGTTTCCTGTTTAGTTGAAATAGAATCCTGTTCAAGTACTCTCTGGGTTAGGTCCAGCCGATCTTTCTGATAATTATAATTATTTTCTGATTCCAGGTAATCCTGTTTTCCTATAGCTCCTTTTTCATATAATTTCTTATTCAGTTTATAGACCCGTTGCGCTTCCTTCAGGCTGTTCTTAACTTCGGTAAGCTGATTGAGCTTATTGATGGTATTTTCACGGGAGGCGTTCTGGGTACGTTGTAACTGTGTGAGTAAATTATAAACCGCTGTTTCCTGGTTCACGAGGCTCAGTTCAAGATCGGTATTCGAAAGGCGAATAATGGGTTCCCCTTTTTTCATCATGGCACCATCTTCCACAAAACGCTCTTCCACCCGGCCGCCTTCCATCGCATCGAGATAAATGGTCTTAATGGGCAGCACCACTCCGTTCACGGGTATATTTTCCTGGAAATTGCCTTTTTTTACTTCATTAATACTTATACGCTCACGTTCCACGTTTAATTTTGAATTTCCGGTAGAGGAAAACAGGATAAATACCAGCAGTGCGGCCAGTAATATTCCTCCACCGATCATTGCGATCTTTTTTGGGGTAAAGCGTTTCTTTTCTAAAGGTATGTCCATAATTAGGTCTGTATTTCCTTTTACTTATAAGCAAATTGATGCCAAACTTATAATTATTTGATTAACAGTAATTTATTAAATTACATCCATATAAAGGTGTTCGGTATTGAGACACTTCCTGTTCGGTTTTACAACAGTTTTATATCCTATTTTTTTTCCTGCTTTCAGAAGGCGGGAAATTTTGAATAAATCGTAATATTGTGATATGCAGCTAAAAGATGCCAAAATTCTGGTGATCGATGATGATCCCGATGTGCTCATCGCCATGAGATTGCTTTTAAAATCTCATGTTTCTGAAATTTCCGTGGAGAAAAAACCCGGAAACCTGCCTTCGCTGGTTACCGAAAAAAAATTCGACCTCATCATCCTGGACATGAATTTTAACGGACTCGTAAATACAGGGAACGAAGGCATTTTTTGGCTGAACCGCATCAGGGAACTAAGCCCGGAGACCGATGTGATCCTTATCACCGCTTATGGCGATATTGATCTTGCCATACGTTCATTAAAAGAAGGCGCTTCCGATTTTATCGTCAAACCCTGGCAAAATGAAAAGGTGATAGAATCGGTTTCCGAAATGCTGAAGAAAAAGAAAAAACCCGGCGCCAGTCTACACCCCAAAGCGGGTGATACCAAAATTATAGGCGAAAGCGAGGAAATTCAGAATGTTTTCTCAAAGATCCAAAAAATAGCTCCCACCGATGCCAATATTCTTATTCTCGGGGAAAATGGAACCGGGAAAGACCTGATCGCAAGGGCTATTCATGAAAATTCTAACCGAAAGAATAAGCCTTTTGTAAAAGTAGATGTAGGAGCTTTGACCTCAACGCTTTTTGAAAGTGAACTTTTCGGATATAAGAAAGGAGCTTTTACCGATGCCCGGGAAGATCGCAAAGGCAGATTTGAAGCCGCTAATGGAGGCACCCTTTTTCTGGATGAAATTGGAAATATCAGCCTTAGGCAACAGGCAAGGCTGCTTACGGTTTTACAAAACAGGACGGTGACTCCCCTTGGCTCGAATGAGTCAATTCCGGTAGATATTCGGCTGATCTGTGCCACGAACCTGAAGATTTCAGAACTTTCAGATGAATCAAAATTCCGCAAAGACCTTATTTATCGCATCAATACGGTAGATGTTATTATTCCTCCTTTGCGAGCCAGAGGTACAGACGTGACTTTGCTCACCCGTTATTTTCTTGATTTCTATTCAGAAAAATATTCCAAAGGGCCGTTTAAAATGGAAAAAAGTTTTCTGGAAAAGCTTAAAAAACATTCTTTTCCCGGCAATGTGCGGGAACTTCAGTTTGTGATTGAACGGGCGGTGATCATGGCTGAAAAAAATATACTGGAGGCGGAGGATCTGTCTTTTTCAGCGATTGAAACCGCACCCGATCTTCGTGAAATTGACGATATGCGTCTCGAAACCGTGGAAAAAAATGCAATTCTGAAGGTGATCGATAAGAATAAGGGAAATATCTCAAAATCGGCAAAAGAACTGGGTATCACACGTGCTGCCCTTTACCGCAGGCTGGATAAATATGACCTTTAAGAGCTATCATACCGCGATCTTTCTCAGGGCTGTTTTTCTTGCCCTTATCACACTGGGACTGTCCTGGTGCATTTTAAAAAATTACTGGACAGTGGCCAGCATACTCATTCTGCTGTTTATTTTCCTGATCTATTCTTTTTTCAGGTATTTCAGTAAGAGATTTGAAGTAATCGACGACTTTTTTGAAGCCGTTAAATACCGTGATTTTTCAAGGAATTATCTGGAAGAGAACAAATCCAGCGATATTCGGCGCCTGTATAATGGTTTCAATACGGTGAATCGTGTGGTACGGGAAATGAATTCTGAAAAAGAGATTCAATACCTGTACCTTCAGAAGATCCTCGAAATGGTTGATATTGGCCTGCTTGCCTATAATATGGAAAGCGGGGAAACAATCTGGCAGAATGAGGCTTTTCAGAAAACGCTTGATTTTCCGGAGTTTAAAAATATCAAATTCGTAAAGTCCCGTGCTCCCGAAACCTACCAGCAGCTCTTCGAAAAATATTATACCCAACCTGCTACCGTAGACCTGAAAGTGCACAGGGAAAATCAGAAAATGCTCATTTCCAACAGTATTTTCAAGATCAATGGTGAGAGCTGCAAGTTGATCGTTGCCCATAATATTGACGAAACGGTGAACAGGACCGAATCTGAAGCCTGGAAAAAACTCCTGAGTGTGATGACCCATGAGATTATGAATTCCATTGCGCCCATCTCCTCCCTGGCAAATACATTGCAAAATGAAGTTGACCAGCGTATAAAGAATCCCGGCCATTATCTGGAACTTGAAGATCTCCATGCTGGCCTGAACAGCATTGGTAAACGCAGCGAAGGCCTGATGAAATTTGCCAAAACTTATCGAAGTCTGAATAAAGTCACCAGTCTTTCCAAAGAAAACATCTTAATAAAGGAACTTTTCAGAGACATTCGCCAATTGATGCAATCAAGCATTGAAACCAGCAATGTGACAGTGAATTTTGAAGTGGCCGATACCAAACTGGAAGTTGAAGCCGATTCTTATTTACTGGAACAGGTACTTATTAATTTAATTCTGAACGCGCTGGAAGCCTGTGAAAATACTCCCAATGCAAGGATCAAGATCTACGGAGGCAAAAAAACAGACGAACGTGTTTATATTGCTGTAGCCGATAACGGACCGGGGATTCCGGAAGAAATCAAAGATCAGATTTTCGTCCCATTCTTCACAACCAAGAAAAAAGGCAGCGGAATTGGCCTGAGCCTTTCCAAACAGATCATGACCCTGCACGGCGGTAAGATACAGATTGATGAACCTGAAAACGGTGGAACCGTGGTGTCGCTGATTTTTTAATTTACCCTATTAGTAACTAGACAAGTAATCAGGATTTACAGGCATTCCCTTACGCTTAATCTTTTTATTTTCGTTGTGAATTGCTTTCAAAATTGTACAATTGTGCCGAAAAATGAAGGCTTCTTGTGATTCATTCTTCTTTCTGAAGAATGGGAGTTGCTTTCTTTGTCATCCTGGGTGACCTTCTGGGAGTCGGTCTAGATACTCTCGTTTTTTCTACAGCTGCTTTTCTTCTCAATTCCCGGTTCTTTATAACCTCCTCATCGGGTCTGCCAAAGAGAATCTTAAAAGCTTCTTTTTTGCTTTCTGCCTGTTTAAGGTCTTTTATGATATCGTACCATTCATGGAAGACCAGCGTAACAGGATTATAAGTGTTTACAGGTTTTGTGATACCGTAATTAGGTCTTTCCCCTTCTGCCATAAAGCTGCCAAAAATCCTGTCCCAGATAATAAGGGTAGATCCATAATTCTTGTCCAGGTAATGTTCATCCCGGGCATGGTGTACCCGATGATGGGAAGGTGTCACGAAAATATATTCGACAGGAGCTGGCAGCTTTTTGATATATTCTGTGTGGATCCAGAATTGATATAAAACTGCGATCTGGTGACAGATAAAGAAAACAAAAGGATCAAAGCCGATCATCACCACAGGGATAAAGAAAATGAACTTAATATGCTGTGTCCAGCTTAACCTGAAAGAAACAGAGAAATTATATTTTTCTGAATTATGATGGGTCACATGTGTTGCCCACCAGAATCGTTTTTCATGTGCAATCCGGTGCGCCCAATATCTCGCAAAATCAATGGCTATGAAGCAGAGTATAAACGACCACCAGGTAGGAGGTATCTTCCAGGGAACAAGGTTCCAAAAGAAAAGCACGGCGGTAAAAAGTGCCACTTTAATAAGAGCACTGATTCCCACATTGATCAACCCAATGCTGGTCGCTGCCAGGAAATCCTTTCCGTCGTAGGTATCTCTGTTTTTATAAATACTTAAACCCCATTCTGCAAAAACAAGCAAAAACATGACCGGCGCTGCCCAAAGAATGATATTAGGCCATTCCGTAGCCCCGATCTCCTCGAGGGTCTTATAGTTCTCAAACATAAAAATTGATATTACAGATAATCTAAATATAGAATGATTAAAAGATAAAACTAACAGGCCTTTGTACCAAATGATTAGGCTGATATTACCTTTTATTGGTAAAGGATCACTCGAAAAATAAGAAAAATAGAAAGGTTTTCATTACAAAGGAGGGACTTTAAGAAAATGCAATAGCAGGAAGGTTCTTTAATTTTTTTTCTCACTTGCTGCTCCTCAGGTTAAATTATGTTAAGCCCAGAAAATTATGTTTTATTCCGAGGAATCGGGAGAGTATCGGAATGGTTTAACAGAACTGAATAAAAAAACCCGGCAGTTTTATCTGCAGGGCTGATTTTCCTGCATGCACAGGAATCGACCTAAAGAGAAATCCTTATTTCTTTTCCCAATATTGAGGGGCCGTATTTTCGCTTTCCTGATTCCAGTATTCCGGACTCACTTTATGACCGTCGAAAGTCTTTAGTTTTCGCTCATAAACCGCTACCACGGGATTAAAGGTGATATCGGTCACACCAAGTGTAAAGAGTTGAGGTTCTTCCTCACTTTTTCGTTTTTCCTCTTCCTCCACCACTTCAAAACCGTTGTGTTCCAGGAGTTTTTTCAGAAAATCTCTGCGGATTTCATCGATCTTCTTTTCAATGAAACTTACGCGAGTATCGCCGATGCTACCAAATGTATGTTTTCCTTCTAGTGCCATAATTTCTTATTTAAAGACCCCACTTAACTGGTAAATATAATCGTACAGCGGACTGTATAATCCCAGTACCAGGATTCCAACAACAGTTATCAATAAACCGATTCTCATATATATTTTGTTTCTGAAAAAGGGGATGGGATCGTCTCCTTTTCGTAAAAACATCGCCCTGATGACCAGTAAATAATAGTAAAGTGAGATGGTTACGTTCACCACCGCCAGGAATACCAGCAGGTAATAACCCTGGCTAGCCGCGGCGGTAAAGAGGAAGAATTTCCCAAAGAATCCCGCTACCGGCGGAATTCCGGCCAGAGAGAACAAGGCCAGCATCATCACCAGGCTTAGTTTTGGGTTGGTCCTGTACAAGACCTTCATAATCTTTCATATTTTCCCTGCCGGTTTGCAAAGAAATAGCCTGCACCACTCCAAAAGCTGCCAGGTTAGAAAAGATGTAAATGGTCACGAAATAAACTACGGTGGCTGTTCCTAATTGAGTGCCTGTTATAAGTCCTAATAGAATGAATCCGGCCTGGGCAATAGAGGAAAAAGCCAGAAATCTTTTCATATTTTCCTGCCGCAGAGCGAAAAGGTTACCTGTAAACATCGTTGCCAGTGCCAGTACATAGATGAGATTTTCCCAAACTTCCATCAGCGGTTTCAGAACGCTGAATAATAATATCATTAAAATGAATACCGCTGCTCCTTTCGAGATCACCGAAAGATAGGAGGCGATGCTTATAGGCGCTCCTTCATACACATCGGCAGTCCAGAAATGGAAAGGAACCAGTGAGATCTTAAAGGCCAGCCCGGCAAAGAACAAGATAAACCCAAGTAAGGTGAGATTATTGGCAGTGATATTCAGAATGATCTCATCAAAATAAATAGAACCCGCTGTGGCATATAATATCGAAATCCCAAAAAGGGAAACTCCCGAAGCCAGCGCAGCCGAAAGGATCAGCTTGATCCCTGCTTCACTGGATTTTCTTTTCATCACTTCAAAAGCAGCCAGGGCGGCTACAGGAAGCGTGGAAAGCTCCAGGCCGATGTAGAACATCAAAAAGTCCCCGGCCGAGATCATAAAATACATTCCGAATAAGGAAGCGAACAACAGAATAAAGAATTCCGTCGCCCGGTCATTGCTGGTCATTTTTTCCTTAACCCAATCGGCCGATTGCAGGAGTAGGATAAAAACTCCCAGATTCAGCACATTCTTAAAGAAATGTATCAGCTCATTGCTTCTGAACATTCCGCCGAAAAGTTTGCTTTCGGCCAGCGGGAAAAATCCGGAAAACGTATGAATTCCGAAGAGGAGCAGCGCAAGAGCTAAAACGCGGCTCTTCTTATTTGCCGGGATAAAAATTTCAGCGATTAAAAGAATCAGTATGATGGCGAGCAGTGTGAGCTCGTGGCGCATCAGGAAAAAACTATTAAGGTCCATTTCAATTCTTTTTAAAAGTTATAGTACGCCCCGAATAAAAGGTTCGAGACTTTCCAGGATCATATTGCTTAGCCAAAGCGGAGCCACTCCAATACCAATAATAGGAATAAGCAGTAACATCACCCCGGCTTTTTCATACCAGGTGACTGTGGGTAATTTCAGATATTCCGGATTTTTCACCGGGCCCATCAGCATGATTCCTACTACTCTGAGCACATAGACCGCAGTAACTACTATTGAGGAAACAGTAACGACCGTCAAAATTCTATGGAACATATCATCTTTAAGGAAGCCGCCTACAAAAATGTTCATTTCGGCTACAAATCCGCTGAAACCTGGAAGTCCTAAAAGCGCCAGTCCCGTGATCACATAAATAGCCGAGATAAAAGGAATCACTTTCAGCAGTCCGCCAAGTTTGGTGATATCCCGGGTATGGGTTCGGCTGTAGATCATCCCAATAAGAGCAAAGAAAAGCGCGGTCATAAATCCGTGGGAAAGAGATTGTAAGATTGCACCATTCCAGGCGGTCTTATTCAGCATCAGCAGGGCGAAACTCACCATTCCCAGGTGACTAACCGAGGCATAAGCGTTGATATATTTAAGATCGGTTTGTCGCAGGGCAGCAAAGGCTCCATAGATCACTCCTGTAGCCGATAATATTATAAAGAACCAGGACCAGGTGAGGGCGCCTTCAGGTAAAAGATACATCGCCACTCTAAAAATTCCGTAACCCCCTAATTTCATCAGTACTCCGGCGTGCAGCATCGATACCGCTGTGGGTGCGGAAGCATGCCCATCTGGAGACCAGGTGTGGAACGGGAAAAGAGCTCCCAAAACCGCAAATCCGATAAATACCATTGGGAAGAACAGTTTCTGGGCTGCAAATGGAATGTTCACCCTGGCAATCTCGAGGATATTAAAAGTGAGAGCCCCTCCATCGGCATTGGAATTGAAATAAATCCCAAGGATCCCAACCAGTAAGACGGCTGAAGCTCCCATCAGCATCAGGGTTAATTTCATTGCTGAATATTCTTTTGGCCCTGTTCCCCATATTCCAATAAGAAGATACATCGGGATCACCGCGATCTCATAGAAGACGAACATGGTGAACAGGTCTATGGAAATGAAGAACCCATAGACTCCGGTGGAAAGGATGATCAGGGAAACGAAAAATTCCTTAGGAAGGTCTTCGATCTTCCAGGAAATGAACACGCCCGCCAGCACTACTATGGAAGTTAGTGTGATAAGCGCTACGGAAATTCCGTCAACTCCAATGCTGTAATGAATGTTCAGCTGCTCGAACCACATTAGATCTTTGGTGAAGAGCATGATCGAATCATTTACTGCCCTTTCCCTTAGATAGGAAAAGATCAGGTTTATTGCCATTCCCAGCTGAAGGATCCCTCCGCTCATCGCGATAATACGGGCCTGCTTCAGTCCTTTTGAAAATACAAGTGCCAAAATGACCAAAACGGGAACTATTACGAAAAGTGATAAAATGTCCATAATATTATTAGTTAGTCCATATATAAATGAATACGAAGGCGATGATCACCGCTCCGGCTACAAATCCGAAGGCGTAATCCTGTACTTTTCCTGATTGCATGCCTTTGATCCTGTTGGAGATCAACACTGTTTTATTTCCGATTCCTTCAATGGTGCCATCCACGAATTTCTTATCGAAAAAGGCAATTGGTGCTGCTACATTTTTAAAAAAGACCTTACGGGCCATATAAAGGTAGATCTCGTCGAAATAGAATTTATGGCTTGTCCACCTGTAAAAAGTACCAAAAGCGATAGAAAATCTTGTCGCCAGGTCATTTTCTTTTTTGTAAAATAGCCAGGCCAGGATAATCCCAAGAAGCCCCACGCTTACCGCAATAGCCGCAAGCGGAAGGTTTAAATGCGATTCAAAACCAATCTTATCGGCGGTCACCAGTTCGCTGAAGGGGACAAATCCCCCAAGCAGGGTTAGAATTGCCAGGATCATCAACGGAATTGTCATCGATAAAGGTGATTCGTGTGGAGTATGTTCATATTGGGTGTCCTTACCCCAGAATATTCCGAAGTAGATCCTGAACATATAGAAGGCGGTAAGTCCGGCTACGAACACTTCAACAAAATAGATAAACTGACTGTTCTCATAGGCCGCCAGTAATATTTCATCTTTACTCCAGAAACCCGCCAAAGGTGGTACTCCAGAGATTGCCAAAGCAGCGATCAAAAAGGTGATATTGGTCACCGGCATGTACTTTCTTAGTCCGCCCATATCCTTCAGGTAATTGCTGTGTACCGCGTGAATAACGGAACCAGCTCCAAGGAATAACAGGGCTTTGAACATCGCGTGAGTAAAGAGGTGGAACATCGAAGCCATAAAACCTACGCCTTCGTGGCCGTCGAATCCCGAAACTCCCAGTGCCATCATCATATATCCTATCTGTGACATGGTCGAAAATGCCAGCACCCGTTTGATGTCCGTTTGTGTAATGGCGATGATCGCGGCAAATAATGAGGAGAAGGCGCCCACATAAGTGACTATCTGAAGTGCAAAACCTTCTTCCACCAAATAGTACATCGGGAAGAGCCTGGCCACAAGATAAACACCCGCCACTACCATAGTAGCAGCGTGAATAAGGGCTGAAACCGGGGTTGGCCCTTCCATCGCATCGGGAAGCCAGATATGTAGGGGGAACATTGCCGACTTTCCCGCACCTCCCATAAACATGAGAATAAGTGCCCAGGTGATCATCGAAAGCCCCATAAACGAACGTCGATGCCCAGTTAAGGATCACCGCTCCTTCAGGATTGGTAAGTTCCTGGAAATCGAAAGTTCCGGTGTAAAATCCCATTATAAATATTCCGATAAGGAATCCGAAATC
This sequence comes from uncultured Flavobacteriaceae bacterium, assembly GCA_963741865.1. Classification (GTDB taxonomy): domain Bacteria; phylum Bacteroidota; class Bacteroidia; order Flavobacteriales; family Flavobacteriaceae; genus Christiangramia. Next base: position 13,198 of record CAVUJP010000012.1, on the reverse strand, counting down.
GGCAAAACGAGTCACGATAAATGCCTTTTTCGCTGCAGCTATGGCTGAGGTTTTGGTATAATAATATCCGATCAATAAGAAAGAGGAAACTCCCACCAGTTCCCAGAAGATATAGATCTGGAACAGGTTAGTAGCGAGCACCAGGCCGAGCATTGAGAAGCTGAAGAGGGACAAATAGGCAAAAAATCGGGTATAACCATCATCGCCTTTCATATATCCGCGGCTGTAAATATTCACCATCAGGGAAACTGTGGTCACCACCACCAGCATCATCACCGAAATGGGATCGATCAGATAACCCATATCCACGTGCAGAGTTTCCGGTAAAATGCATCCAGGTAATCTTATCTGACAAAGGTCTGATAAACCCCGTCAGCTTTCCCGTAGATAAAAAAATACTGAAAAGCAGTGTAATAGGATAAGCAGAGCAGAAATAGTCAGTCCGGCCACGCCCACATAACCCGAAACGGCGGGTTTTATCTTTTGGTTGAAGATCCCCAAAACCAGAAATACGGTCAGCGGAACAATATGGAATTAAAAGTATATAACTGAGGTTCATAATTTCCGGATTTTAATACTTCATTACTTCAGTGTCTTTCACTTCCACAGAACTCACTTTTCTATAGAGGTTGATAATGATCGCCACGGCCAGTGCGGTTTCGGCTGCTGCCACCGCAATTATAAAAATGGAATAGACCACTCCCTCTAAGACATCAGGAAAAAGATATTTATTGATGATCACAAAATTGACCACCGATGCGTTCAGAATCAGTTCTACAGAGATCAGGATCGAGACGAGGTTCTTTCTCGTAATGAACCCATAGATCCCGATAAAGAAAAGGATCGAGGTGAGGGTGAGAATTTCGGTTATACTTACGCCTGGGATCATATCTTAAAAATTTAATATTTATAATATTCTTGTTAATCGCTTTCTATCGCAGCTTTTTCTTTCAGGATCTTTTTTAGCTGAATTTCCTGTTCTTTCTGAAGGATCACTTCTTTCTCAGATTCGGGATCTGTATGCTTTGGCCTGTTTTCGATATCCTTTCCTCCTTTGGCAATAGTAATCGCCCCGATCATCACCGCCAGCAGAAGTACACTTATCACTTCAAAAGGAAGGATAAAGCCGCCGGGGCCATAATCCAAAAGTTTTTCGCCGATCTGTGCCGTGGTGGTAGTCACTGCTTTTCCGCTGACTTCAAATGGATAGGAATAGATCGTAGTAAGGAAAACGCCAAGCCCGGCAACACAAAGCAGCGCGGTTAGAATTTGCCTTTTTTTACTTGCGATTTCCAGCTCCATCTCAATATGATGCACCAGTAAAACCGAAAAGATGATCAGCACGACCACGCCACCCGCATAAACGGTCAATTGTATCGCGGCAAGGAAATTATAATCGGCCAGAAAATAAATCCCGGCAACTCCAATAAGCACAAAGAGCAGGTAAACCACCGATCGCAGCATTTTCCGGCTGCTGACCGAAGCGATCGCGAAAATTACCATTATGGCGGCTAGGAGATAAAAAATGATTCTTTCCATAATCTTATTCTTCTACACCGGGCCTTACTTTGGAGCCTGGTTTGTTTAATACTCTGGTTAGCTGAGTTCTGTCATAAACCGAATTCTCAAAATTCTGCGCCCATTTAATGGCATCGCTGGGGCAGGCGTCTACGCAGAGCCCGCATTGGGTACACATTCCAAAATGGTAGATATGCTTGTCTATAATCTTTTTCTTTTTGCCTGTTTCCTCATCTACCACACGATCCCAGATGATCTCTATGCTACCGTTGGGGCAGGCCAGTTCACATTTCTGACAACCTGTACAGCTGTGTTCATTGTTCTCATCGTGAGGCATCACCACCTCTCCACGAAAGCGTTCGAACATTTGCAGAGTTTCGCGGTTTTCGGGGTATTTCTGGGTTATCGCTCCTTTTTTTGAATGCAGGAAATGGTTTCCGGTGACCTTCATCCCGGTGAGCAGGCTTTTTACTCCTTGATATATGTTAGAAAAATAATTCATAATCCTATAATTGAAAGGTTAAGCCAAGCCACACTATCAGGCCCATTAGCACGATATTCGCCAGGTTGATTGGCAGCAGGTATTTCCATTCCAGGGTGAGCAGCTGGTCAACCCGAAGTCTCGGAAAGGTCCAGCGGAACCACATCATCAGGAATACCAGTATAAATGTCTTTAGCAGAAACCAGAACACTCCCAGCCAGGGAATAGATTCGGTAATGCCAAAAGGGGATAGCCAGCCTCCAAAGAAAACCGTGGCCGCAATGGCAGCGATGATGAACATATTGATGAATTCGGCCAGGAAAAAGTAGGCGAACTTCATCCCGGAATATTCGGTATGGAAGCCGGCACCCAGTTCAGATTCTGCCTCCACCATATCAAAGGGAGCACGGTTTGTTTCCGCGGTTCCGGCTATCATATAGATCATAAATGCGATCATGGCAGGAATATGTCCCTGGATGATCAGCCATCCGTTTTTCTGTACTTCGATGATCTCTGAAAGCTGAAGGCTTCCCGTGATCAAAACCATAGTTAAAAGGGAAAGTCCTATGGAAAGTTCATAGCTGATGGTCTGCACGCCACTACGCATGGCACCAATAAGGGAGTATTTGTTATTGCTGCTCCACCCTGCCAGAAGAATTCCTATCACCCCAATGGACGAGATCGCGATGAGAAAGAACAATACCAATATTGAGATCATACGCCTGCAGATTTTTAGTAAAAGGGAAGATTCCCAATGCCATCAGGGAAGTTATAATCACAAAATAAGGAGCAAGATTGTAAAGAAACTTATCGGCTTTTACGGTGCCGGTCAGTTCTTTTGTGAGTAATTTCAGCGCATCGGCCATGGTTTGCAGCAATCCCTGATAACCCACCCTGTTTGGCCCAATTCTTAACTGGAACCAGGCGGCAACCCTTCTTTCGAGCAATACAAGATAAAGACCAAGTACCGCAAAAAGGGTGAGATAGCTAAGGGCGATCAGGATCATTTTGGGGATTCCTGTTATTTCCAGTGGAATAAGGCCCAGAAACCAGTCGTGTGTGCTTAAGAATCTATCCATTGTTCAAGATTTAACGGTCAATATCCGGTACAACAATATCTATAGTGGCCATAGTAGCTACCAGGTCGCCTATCTTTCCGCCCACAGTAATGTGATGGAGCAGGGAGAGATTGGAAAGTCCCGGGGAGCGAAATTTCATCCGGTACGGGTTCCTGGTTCCGGTGCTTACAATGTAAACCCCTAGTTCTCCTCTGGCGGTTTCCACTTTCTGATAATATTCACCTTTTGGAAGTTTGATCACGGCATTGGTAGCCACCTTGTGTTCACCTTCAGGAATATTATCTATTAGTTGTTCAATAATGGAAATAGATTCCCACATTTCCTGGATCCTTACCAGGTAGCGCGCATAGGAATCGCCATCCCAATGCAGGGCCTCATTAAATTCAACTTTGTCCAGGGCGCTGTAGGGATGATACTTTCTTACATCGCAGGAATAACCCGAAGCGCGGGCCACGGGCCCGGAGGCTCCATAAGAAATAGCATCTTCAATGGCCAGAATCCCTACTCCTTTTGTTCTTTTCTGAAAGATCACATTGTTGGTTAAAAGCCGATCATATTCGGGGATTTTGGTTTTAAAATGAGCTATAAAATCTTTCACCCTTTTTACAAAATTAGGATGTATGTCCTGCATGAGTCCACCGGGAATATTGTAATTCATGGTAAGCCGTGCCCCGCAGGTTTCCTCAAAAATATCATTGATCATTTCCCGGTCTCTGAAGCCATAGAAATAGGAAGTAAGCGCGCCCACATCCATTCCCATCACTCCCCACCAGAGGCAGTGAGAAGAAATCCTGGTAAGCTCGTCTAAAATGGTCCTGATCACTTTTACCCTTTCCGGGATCTCCAGTTCAAGAGCATTTTCTACTGCAAGGCAAACCGCTTCATTGTTGATATGGGAAGAAAGGTAATCCATCCTGTCGGTGAGATGTACGATTTGCTGATAACTGTCGCTTTCGCACATTTTTTCTATGGAACGGTGAATATATCCAAGATCCGGCTCCACCTTTTTGATGATCTCTCCGTCAATGGTTAGCAGCAGCCTCAAAACTCCATGAGTGGCAGGGTGCTGCGGCCCCATATTGATGAAGTATTCTTCAGATTTGAAATTGTTGTTTATTGTGGCAGTTTCCATGACTTGCTTATTTTACGACCATATTTTTTTCGTCGGTGAAATCCTTCCGAAGCGGAAAACCTTCAAAATCTTCATAGAGGAAGAGCCGCTTTAGATTGGGGTGATTTTTAAACCTAATTCCGAAGAAATCAAAAGCCTCACGTTCATGAAAGTTGGCGGTGGCCCAGATATCCTGAACCGATTCGATCACGGGATTTTCCCTGTTTTCGATCTTTGACCTGACCACCATGATATGCCGATGATCTGTAGATTCAAGATGGTAAACCACCTCCAGTTCTTTCCCCCAGTCTATTCCGGTAAGACAAAACAGATAATCAAAACTCGTATACCTGTTAAGTTTCAGGTAATACATCATCTCGTGGAGATAATCGGGATGAATGCTTACATTTAGGTATTGTGAGCCCTCTTCGGTAAATTCCAGTTTCACTGCGGCGGGATCGGTAAACCAGCCGGTGATGAGCTCTTGAAGTTCTTGATTGGTCATGGCCTTTAGTTTTAAAGTCCTTCATCAAAACCATCCACAGGATTTTTCTTTTTAAGCCTGCTTTCGGTTTTTATTTTTTTCTGAAGCATCAGCATTCCCTCTAATAGGGCCTCGGGCCGTGGAGGGCAACCTGGTACATATACATCTACAGGAATAACATGATCTGCACCCTTTACAACCGAATAAGAGTTGTAGAAGAACGGGCCGCCGGAGATTGCGCAGGCGCCCATGGCAATCACATATTTAGGCTCTGCCATCTGGTCGTAAAGTCTCCGAAGAACAGGCGCCATTTTAGTAGTAATTGTTCCGGCAATTATAATCAGGTCGGCCTGTCTTGGTGAAGGTCTGGCCACCTCAAAACCAAATCGTGAGTAATCATGACGGGCCGCCCCGGTTTGCATCATTTCTATAGCGCAACAGCTTGTGCCGAAATACAGCGACCAAAGCGAGTTAGCGCGCCCCCAGTTAATGATCTTGTCCAGAGAAGTGACGAGAATATTGCCTCCGTTTCCGGCAGGGATCACTTCCCCGGGAAAATCTTTCGGGATCTTATTATTTTTGACTGCTATTCCCATTTTAAAGCTCCTTTTTTCCACGCATAAGCCAGGCCTAATCCCAGAATGAGCAGGAAGATGAGTATTTCAATAAAGGCGGTGCCTCCTATCTTTTGGAAAACCACGGCCCAGGGTATTAAAAATGCTACTTCCACATCAAAGACAAGGAATAAAATCGCAAACAGGTAATATCCCACCTTAAACTGAACCCAGGTAGGCCCGATGGTTTTCATACCGCTTTCGTAAGCTTCCTTTTTCTGAGGATTATCTGATTTTGGGGAGATTAATTTTGAAATAAAATTCGCTCCGGCCACGAGAAGAACTCCGGCGAGAAAGAATACTATGATAGCTTCTGAACCCATTTTTTCAGACTTTAATTCGTATTAAATTTACCAGTATTAAGGCAGGCAGAAACTGACCAATGTCAGTTATCATCCTATTTTACCTCATAAGTTTCACCGGAAAAGAAGAGGTCATCGGTAGACCTGAATGAAGATCTGGATTTAATCTCTTCGGTAAGCGCATTCTCTCTTTCTTCAAGAGTTGTATCATTAAAACTCCTTATGATCCCGGTTACTAAAGGGTATTCCAGGCGTACGAGCATCTGATGTAAGGTCGGATCTTTTTCTTTGGCGTCATGAACAAGAAGATCATCTTCAGTAATTCCATTTTCGCTAATAGTGACCACTTCCAGTTTCAGTCCGTTCAGAATAAGCCCTTTATCGCGATCTTTTCCGAAGATCATGGGTTTACCGTGCTCTACATATAACTGTTTGTCTTCCCTTACCGTCTTATCGGTATATTTCAGATAACAGCCGTCATTGAAGATCACGCAGTTCTGCATGACCTCGACTAAAGAAGTGCCTTTAAATTTCTGTGCTTCCACGAAAGTATCGGTCATTTCTTTGGGAGTATTACCCGAAATCCTCGCGTAAAACCTTCCCTGTGCACCTATAGCGAGTTCTCCGGGAGAGAAAGGTGGCTGGGTATTTCCGTAAGGCGAAGATTTCGTCTTCTGCCCAATTAAGGATGTTGGAGAAAACTGGCCTTTTGTGAGACCATAGATCTCATTATTGAACAGAATGATATTTAGGTCTATATTTCTGCGGAGAACGTGGATAAAATGATTGCCGCCAATAGCCATGCTGTCGCCGTCACCGGTGATCACCCACACACTAAGGTCGGGATTTGCCAGTTTCACCCCTGAAGCGATCGCGGGAGCACGACCATGGATACCATGCATCCCGTAAGTTCCCATATAATAAGGAAATCTCGAGGAACAACCTATCCCTGAAATAAAGACTACATCTTCCTTTTTTACATCCATTTCGGGCAGTGCTTTTTGAACAGAGCGAAGGATCACATAATCATCACAGCCGGGGCACCACCTTACCTCCTGGTCGTTGGCGAAATCTTTATAGGTGTACTTTTTATTGACAGTTACAGTTTCCATAATCAGATAAGGCTTTTAAATTTTTCAACAAGCTCGGAATTGGCAAAAGGCAATCCCTGTATTTTGTTATACTGTAAGAATTCGATATCGTGGAAGTTCATGCGAAGCACATTCGCGAACTGACCGCTGTTAAGCTCGCAAACGATCACCTTCTTGAATCTTCTGAAGATCTCTTCGGTGTTTTTAGGCAGCGGATTGATATAGTTGAAATGGGCGAAGCCTATATTTCGGTGGCCTTCTTCAAATAGTTGTTTTACTGCGGAATGAAGTGCTCCGTAAGTTCCCCCCCAGCCTACCACAAGCAGGTCGCCCTCATCATTGAATTCCGGCATCATGGACGGGATATAATTCTGAACTCTTTTCACTTTTTCGGCACGTGTATGCACCATCATTTCATGATTTTCGGGTACATGTGACACATCTCCGGTCACCTTATCTTTTTCAAGACCACCAACACGATGTTCCAGGCCGGGAGTTCCGGGAATTGCCCAGTTTCTAGCCAAAGTCTCAGGGTCCCGGTCATAGGGATGCCAGTTTTCTTTAGCCTGTTTGATAAGATTATTTTTGATCTCGGGCATTTCTTCAACACTTTTGATCCTCCAGGGACCCGAACCATTCGCGATATAGCCATCGGTTAAAAGAATAACCGGCGTCATATGTTCCAGAGCCAGTTTCGCGGCTTCATAAGCAAAAGTGAAACAATTGGAAGGAGTGCTCGCCGCGATCACGATAACCGGACTTTCCCCATTGCGACCGTATAAAGCCTGAAGAAGGTCAGATTGTTCGGTTTTAGTAGGTAATCCTGTTGAAGGTCCCCCACGCTGTACGTTGACCACTACAAGAGGCAGTTCGATCATCATTGCTAAGCCAATGGCTTCGCCTTTAAGTGCAAGCCCCGGTCCTGAAGTGGTGGTAATGGCAAGATCACCCGCGAAAGAAGCCCCAATAGCCGAGGTAATTCCGGCGATCTCATCTTCAGCCTGGAAAGCCTTCACTCCAAAATGTTTATGTTTGACAAGTTCATGAAGGATGTCGGTAGCCGGAGTAATAGGATAAGAGCCAAGGAATAATTCCAATCCTGATTTTTCTGCTGCAGCTAAAAAGCCCCAGGCGGTTGCGGTATTTCCCATGATGATCCTATAAGTGCCTTTCGCCATTTTGGCCGGAGAAATACTATAGGAATTAGGAATAAGTTCTATGGTTTCCGCATAAAAATAACCGGCATTGAGCACCTTTTTATTGGCCTCTATAAGGTGTGGCTTTGTTTTGAATTTCTTTTTGAAAAAATCAATGGTATGTTCAGGCGAGCGATTATAAAGCCAATACACCATCCCCAGGGCGAACATGTTCTTGCTACGCGTAATACTCTTGTTGTCTAAGCCTTCAACGTCTTTGAGAGCTTCTTTGGTCAGAGAGGTCATCTGTACCTGGATCACCCGATAGTTCTCAAGACTTCCGTCTTCCAGCGGATTTTTCTCATACAATGCTTTTTCGAGATTCTTTTTAGTGAAAGAATCGGCGTCTACGATTATAGTATGTCCGGGTTTCACCGCATAGAGGTTTGTTTTCAATGCCGCCGGGTTCATCGCTACCAAAAGATCGACGTTATCGCCCGGGGTGCTTACCTCCACACTACCAATATGTACCTGGAATCCCGAGACTCCATAAAGGCTTCCCTGGGGAGCCCTGATTTCAGATGGATAATTAGGAAAAGTGGCCACATCGTTTCCAAACATGGCTGAGGTATCAGAGAACTGAGTACCGGTAAGCTGCATTCCGTCTCCTGAATCACCAACAAATCGTATCACGACGTTGTCCAGGGCTTTTGCTTGAGGTTTTTTCTTTTCTAGAGTAATCATATTCGGCTTATTTGAGAAGGATCAGTTATACAACCGATTTTTTAAGATATCGGTATCAAATTTAGATTCACTATAAGCCATTAAATATGATCGTTGTCATATTAAGCGAATATTATAAAGCTTAAATATTTTTTTCCTTTTAACTGAAATATGATGAAAGTCATATTAATGCAGGTAAGAGCTGGGTACATTTATACGAAAGTTTAAATTAAAATTTTACCATTATGGCACTAATTATAACCGATGAATGTATCAATTGCGATGCCTGCATTTCAGAATGCCCAAACAACGCCATTTATGAACCAGATCAGGAATGGTCTTATTCTGATGAGACCACTTTAAGTGGCACGGTTACTACCCCCAAAGGAAAAGAGATCGACGCTGATGCCGAAAATGAACCTCTTTCTGATGAATTCTACTTTATTATCGCCGAAAAATGCACCGAGTGCAAAGGTTTTCACGATGAACCCCAATGTGCTTCGGTATGTCCTGTGGATTGCTGCATTCCCGATGAAGATCACCGGGAATCTGAAGAAGAGCTTCTCGAGAAGAAAGTCTGGCTTCACGGAGAATAACCGATATGATAATCTAAATCTGAAGTGATGACCAAGGAATTCCCCAAGCTCATTTGTGATGCCAATGAGGCAGTAGCACGAGTGGCACACAAAACAAATGAAGTCTGCGCGATCTATCCCATTACGCCGGCCTCACCCATGGGAGAACATGTAGATATTTTCAGTTCAAAAGGAAAGAAAAATATCTGGAACAATATCCCAAGAATTGTTGAAATGCAAAGCGAAGGCGGTGCTGCCGGAGCCGTTCACGGGTCGCTGCAGGCAGGAGCGCTAACTACCACTTTTACGGCTTCTCAGGGACTGTTATTGATGATCCCGAATATGTATAAGATAGCGGGGGAATTACTGCCTTCGGTCATTCATGTGGCAGCGAGAACGATTGCCACCCATGCACTTTCTATTTTCGGAGATCATTCTGATGTGATGGCGGCTCGGCAAACCGGATTTGCGATGCTTTTTGGAGGCTCGGTACAGGAAGCTCAGGATTTCGCATTGATATCTCAGGTCGCAACTTTAAAGTCCAGAATTCCTTTTCTGAATATTTTTGATGGTTTCAGAACTTCCCATGAGATCTCCAAGATCGATGGAATTCCTGATGATATTATTAAAAAAATGATGCCGGAAGATAAGATCATGGAGCATAAAAAACGTTCCCTTGATCCCGATTCTCCGGTGATGCGCGGAACTTCCCAAAACCCAGATGTTTTTTTCCAGGCACGGGAAGCCGCGAATATTCATTATGAGAAGGTTCCTGGAATCGTTCAGAAGGTGATGGATGAATTTTATGAGTATACCGGCAGGCGTTATAACCTGTTCGATTATGTAGGTCATCCCGAAGCTGAAAGAGTGATCGTTATCATGGGTTCCGGGGAAGGCGCGGTAAAAGAGACCGTAGATACGCTGCTGAATTCTGATGAAAAGGTCGGTGTATTGATCGTTCGGTTATACAGGCCTTTCGCTATTGAAAATTTCATCGATAAATTACCGAAGACAGTGAAAAAGATCGCTGTGCTCGATCGTACCAAGGAACCCGGCAGTATTGGCGAACCTTTATATCTCGATGTGGTTACAGCCTTTGCTGAAAGCGGAAGAGAAATTCCGGTCATTATCGGCGGCCGTTACGGATTGTCTTCCAAAGAATTCAATCCGGCGATGGTAAAAGGAATTTTTGACGAGCTGGAAAAGCCAAAACCGAAGAAGCATTTTACCATTGGTATTAACGATGACGTTAGCCATACCAGCCTGCTTTACAATCCGGTTTTTAAGACCAAAAAGACTACTTTTAACTGTATGTTCTATGGCCTGGGATCTGATGGTACCGTTGGCGCTAATAAGAACTCGATCAAGATCATCGGGGAAACAACCGATAATTATGTACAGGGATATTTTGTTTATGATTCGAAAAAGGCCGGGGCGCAAACCGTTTCTCACCTGCGTTTCGGGCCTGAACCTATTTATTCCAGTTACCTTATAAATACTGCCGATTTTCTCGCCTGCCATCAGTTTAATTTTATCGAGAAATATGATATTCTGAAAAAGATAAAAAAAGGCGGAACTTTCCTCCTGAACGCTCCTTTTTCAAATGAAGAAATCTGGGATCATCTTCCGCAGAAAATGCAGGAAGAGATCGTGGAGAAAGAGCTGGAATTTTATGTGGTGGATGCCACAAAAGTGGCGCACGAAGCTAAACTTGGCAAACGAACCAATACGGTGCTGCAAACCTGTTTCTTCGCGATTTCGGGAGTGTTACCTAAAGAGGAAGCCATTCAGAAGATCAAGGATGCCATTGTGAAATCTTACTCTCACAAGGGAGACAAGATCGTCAAGATGAACTTCAATGCGGTGGATAAATCGCTGGAAAATCTTCAGAAAGTGGAATATCCTAAAAAAATTACAAGTGATCGTCAGCTCAGGCCAATGATGAACGGCGAAGCCGATGCTTTCGTGAAGGAAGTGCTTGGCAAGATCCTTTCCGGTTATGGTGATGAACTTCCGGTAAGTGCTTTCCCTGTGGATGGAACTTTTCCAACCGGAACCACCCAATATGAAAAACGCGGTATCGCCGATTTCATTCCTGTTTGGGAAGGTGAAGATCTGTGTACGCAGTGTAACAAGTGTATCGCTATCTGTCCGCATGCAGCTATCAGGGCGAAAGTTGTTCCTACAGAAGACCTGGCCGACGCACCCGAATCCCTGAAAGCGGTTCCTGCAAAAGGAAGACCGTTTTCAAGTGCGACCGATTCATACGTGCTGCAAGTTTCTCCCGAAGACTGCACCGGTTGCGATCTTTGCGTAGCAGTTTGTCCTGCCGAAAGCAAGGAGATCGAGAACTTCAAGGCGATCAACATGCGCAATAAACTTGAGGTTGCCGAGAAAGAGAATAAGAACTGGGATTATTTTGTAGATCTGCCTTATTACGATCGTACCGAATTGCAGATCACCAATGTGAAAGGTTCACAATTCCTGGAACCATTATTTGAATTTTCCGGTGCCTGCTCCGGATGTGGGGAAACTCCTTATATCAAGATGCTCACCCAGCTTTATGGCGACAGGATATTAATCGCGAATGCGACCGGTTGTTCTTCTATTTATGGAGGAAACCTGCCCACCACTCCTTATAAAAAGAACGCTTTGGGACAGGGACCCGCCTGGGCGAACTCTCTATTTGAAGATAACGCGGAGTTCGGCCTCGGAATGAGACTCGCTCTCACCAAGAAAGAGGAGATCGCCGTGGACCTTCTGAAATCGCTCGAAGACCTGGTAGGAAAAGAACTTGTAGAAGCTATTCTTACGAATCCCGAAGAGGATGAAATTCAGAAAAAAGAAAAACTGGCAAATATTGAAATGCTGAAAGCTATTCTGATAAACATCGATTCTGATGACGCCAGAAAACTGAATGAGCTGAGCGAATACCTACGCAAAAAAGCGGTATGGATACTCGGCGGTGACGGCTGGGCGTACGACATTGGTTATGGCGGAGTAGACCATGTGCTGGCATCGGGCGAGAATATCAACATCCTGGTGATGGACACCGAGGTATATTCCAATACCGGCGGACAAATGTCTAAAGCCACTCCGCTTGGAGCAAGCGCGAAATTCGCGGTTTCCGGTAAACGGACTTCGAAAAAAAGCCTTGCGCTGCAGGCAGTTTCCTATCAGAATGTATACGTAGCCCAGGTAGCCATTGGCGCCAAGGATCTGCAAACGCTGAAAGCGATAGAAGAAGCGATGGCCTATCCGGGACCGTCTATCATCATCGCTTATTCACATTGTGGAGAACATGGCTATGATCTTAAAGATGGTGCCTTACATCAGGAAAAAGCGGTAGAATCGGGTTACTGGCCATTGTTCAGGTTCAATCCTGCACAGCCAAAAGGAAAACGGTTTAAACTGGATTCAAAACCACCGCAGATCCCGGTGAAAGACTTTATGTATAATGAGACCCGCTTTACCAGGGTGGCAAAAGAAAATGCCGAAGTGGGTGAAGCTTTACTGAAACAGGCCCAGGAAGAAGTTGAAGTGAAATGGGAAAGACTGGAACTTTTCAGAGACATGTAATTACCAATTTCTAATCAATTCAAATACGTTTTTAGTTATATGTTCAGGACATCGTAATTCAGAAGTATAGCTAAAAACGTATTTTTTTAACCTAAAATTCATTAATTATGGAAACTAAAGCCAGAGGCTTATTTGAAGAAGCCTTTCAAAAACTGGAAGCTGCCAATGAGGAACTTTGCAGGCCTGAAGAAGATGTGGTTTCTTTTCTTGTTTGCAAACATTCACAAACAGCCATAGAAAATTTCTTAAAAGGATACCTTTTAAAGAACGATGTAGATCCCAAAAATTATAAAAATATCAGTGCCCTTTATGAAAAATGCCTGAATTTGAATAATAGATTCAGCGAAATTGACCTTTCCGATTTCACCTGTAAATCATACAAACCCGATTCCAGGGCCTGTAACAGCATTTCTAAGGTTAGCGGCTGCTTCGAGATCGCGGGAAATCTTAATTCTTTTCTGAAAAAAGAGAAAGCTTTTATTTAGCCTTTTTTCGAAAACGTTTG
>CAVUJP010000011.1:0-169170 GCA_963741865.1 uncultured Flavobacteriaceae bacterium | reverse complement strand
CGCACCAATAATCTTACAGGTTTCTTCCTCAAAAAGCAATTTATTATTCTCCATCCAATCCGTGAAATCCATTAATCCGCGTAATCTTCTTTTAAATCCGCGTAATCAAAAATATCCTTGTTTCTTCCTATCCTCCATCGCGGTCTCACTTCGTTTATCATCTGATCGATCTCCTCTTTCCGTTTTCCTCATCGCCGAAACTTCTTCCACGATTTTTTCCAGAGTATCGGCATCCGATTCGATTCCTCCGGTAATAGTAATATCCCCAAGTGTTCTAAACCTTATTTTCTTCTTCTCGATTTTTTCTCCTTCTTCCAAATTCAGAAATTCTGAAACCGGAATCCAGGAATTATTCCTGAATACAACTTCTCTCTCATGGGCAAAATAAAGGGAAGGAATGCTGATATTTTCCCTTTTGATGTAATTCCAGACATCCATTTCGGTCCAGTTGCTAATAGGAAAAGCCCTGAAATGTTCCCCTTCAAAATGTTTCCCGTTCAATAAATTCCAAAGCTCCGGACGCTGATTTTTAGGATCCCATTCTCCGAAATCATTTCGGTGGGAAAAGAACCTCTCTTTAGCACGCGCTTTTTCTTCATCTCTACGGCCTCCACCAATGGCACAATCTACTTTGTTCTCTTCTATCGCATCGAGCAAGGTGGTTATTTGAAGCGCATTTCGAGTTGCGTTCTTTCCTTTTTCTTCAGCGACTCGTCCTTTATCAATAGATTCCTGCACCGAACCAACAATAAGCTTCAGCTCCCTAATTTTTCAATAAGGTCATCCCTGAATTTTATGGTTTCAGGAAAATTATGACCTGTGTCCACATGCATCAGAGCAAATGGAATCTTACTGGGATAAAATGCCTTTTTTGCCAGATGGGTAACAACTATCGAATCCTTTCCTCCCGAAAATAAGATTACAGGATTCTCAAATTGAGCCCATACTTCCCGGAGAATAAAAATTGCCTCCGACTCCAGTTCATCGAGATAATTCAGATAATATTTACTCATTTTCTTTAATTTCCAGTTTGTTTTTCAAAAATACAATTATTCTGTCTGCCGAATCTTCAGCTTCCTCCTTATCTGTTTTAATTTCTATATCAGGTTGCACGGGATTCTCATAGGGAGCATCAATACCTGTGAAATTCTTAATCTCACCGGCACGTGCTTTTTTATACAATCCTTTCACATCCCTTTCTTCACAGATTTTAAGAGGGGTATTCACAAAGACTTCCACAAAATCGTCTTCACCAACAATAGCTTTGATCATCGCACGATCTTCATGCAAGGGAGAAATAAAAGAAGCTATTACCACATTGCCGGAGTCTACAAAAAGTTTGGCAACTTCTGCAATTCTTCTAAGATTTTCTTTTCGTTCTTCTTTTGTAAATCCGAGATTATTATTTAAACCTTTCCGTAATATTATCTCCATCAAGAGAAAATGTATGTATCCCAGCTCAAAAAGCTTCTTTTCAACCATATTAGCCAGGGTAGATTTGCCAGAGCCTGAAAGCCCGGTGAACCATACCACAAAAGAATTATGAGATTTTAATTTTTCACGGTCTTTTCGACTTACGTGAAAGTTATGGGGAATAATATTATTCATCTTTTGATTTTATTTCACGACTTCTTCGCTGCTTTAAACCATAATCGGAATTGTACCAAACACGTTCATGCAAATAATACAACAGCATTTTAGTGAACACCTCTATAGCTCCAATCTTTAATCCGGTCATTGGATTTCCCGTGAGGATCCAGGCTAATACCATGGTATCTAAAGTACCTACAATTCTCCAGGTGACCGTTTTTGCGATATGCCTTTTTCTGCTATCCCCATTTTTGGTTACACCTGCCTTTATATTGAACCATATTCTTTCATGAAAATAATACAATATCATTTTAGTTACTACCTCGGAAAACCCTATTTTTAATCCCATCCACGGATTTCCCGGTAATTATCCAGGATAAAATAATTGTGTCTAAAGTTCCAACTATTCTCCAGGTGATAGATTTAGCGATATGTCTTTTATAGGATTTAGCCAAGAGCGGAAACCAAAAAATAATTATTTAAAAGTTCTTCCCGATTATAAAGCATTTCATTTCCTGTTTTCTGGTCAATAACTTCTAAACCAACTGCTTTACAAATTGCCTGCCCGGCCGCAGTATCCCATTCCATGGTAGGTGCGAATCTCGGATAAACATCAGCTTTTCCCTCTGCTACCAGACAAAATTTAAGAGAACTTCCCTATGGATACCACTTCTGTTTTTTTTCCGTATTTTTTTTCAAGCTCAGAAATAAAATTCCTGGTATCTTCATTCATATGGGACCGACTACCTACAACCTGGATTTTTTCAGAAGGGTCCTTAGTACCTATTTTTTCAGATTTTGAATGATCAAAAGAATTAAAATCAGCTTCTACTTTTTGTCGATAAGCGTTCTTTTCATCGGCATAATAGAGCAGATTTTGAGCGGGTACATAGATAACACCCATCACAGGCAACTGATCTTTAATCAGGGCAATATTCACCGTGAATTCTCCATTCCTTTTTATAAATTCCTTGGTTCCGTCTAAAGGATCCACGATCCAGCACTCTTGTCCACTTTTTCCGCTGCTCATAATCAGTCTGTTTATTTTCTTCACTGATTATTGGAATATCAGTATTTTTAAATATCTATTAATTGCAACATTAGAAGCTGTATCGGCAGTAGTTAAAGGCGAATTATCTCCTTTTTCTTCCACATTAAATTCCCCGGAATTATATATATTCATAATTTCCTTCCCTGCATCCAAGGCTGCCTTTATAGCTATTTCTAAATTTTTATCCATTCCTAATTTTTAAGATCCGATCGCATAAAATTCAAAACCTATTTTTTCCTTTGTTTTTCTATCCAACATTCTTCGGCCGTCAAAAAGGAAAGCAGGCTTGAGCATTTCATCATAAATTTTCTGCCAGTCATAATTTTTAAACTCATCCCATTCGGTGAGCACAGCAACTGCATGAGCCTCTTTAGTAACCTCGTAGGGATCTTTAACCACACGCACCCGTTGCCTGTTCTCTTCTTCGGAACGGGTGTTGAGATAATCCAGATCAGCATAGATTTGTTCCTCCTTTACCTTTGGATCATATACCACAATTTCGGCCTGCTCATTCAGCAGATAATCAGCCACATAAATAGCCGCTGATTCGCGGGTATCATTGGTATCCTTTTTAAAGGCCCAACCCAAAAATCCGATTTTCTTTCCGGAAACTGTGTTGAACAGAGTACGTACTATATTAGCTGCAAACCTTTTCTTCTGATGATCATTCATAATAATCACCTGCTCCCAGTAATCGGCCACTTCATTTAGGCCAAAACTTTTAGCGATATAGACGAGATTCAGAATATCTTTTTGGAAACAGGAGCCTCCAAAGCCTACCGAAGCTTTAAGGAATTTAGAACCTATGCGCGAGTCCATTCCCACTGCTTTTGCCACTTCATTGACATCAGCACCAGTTTTCTCGCAAAGTTCACTCATGGCGTTGATACTTGAAACCCTCTGCGCCAGAAAGGCGTTCGCAGTCAATTTTGACAATTCAGAAGACCATACATTAGTGGTTAGAATATGACTCGCATCAACCCAATGTGCATAAACATCAACTAAAGCCTGCATCGCTTCTTTACCGACTTCGGTATCTATATCTCCTCCAATAAGTACGCGATCAGGGTCCAGTAAGTCATCTACCGCAGTTCCTTCCGCTAAAAATTCCGGGTTGGAGAGAATCTGATATTTCACTCCGTTTCCGGTATTATCAAGTATATCTTTGAGTGCCTGGGCAGTTCTTACCGGCAGGGTAGATTTTTCTACAACTATCTTATCAGAAGTTGCAACTCTGGCAATTTGTCGTGCGCAAAGTTCAATATATTTAAGATCTGCTGCCATTCCTTTTCCAATCCCATAGGTTTTGGTAGGAGTATTAACCGAAATAAAGATCATTTCGGCTTTATCTATGGCTGCATCGATATCGGTGGAAAAAAAGAGATTTCGTCCTCTGGCTTCCTTAACTACTTCAGAAAGGCCAGGTTCATAAACGGGAATATTTTCCACATTTTCATCATTCCACGCGGCAATGCGCTTTTCATTGATATCAACTACAGTAACATTAATTTCAGGACACTTCTGTGCAATAACAGCCATAGTTGGCCCTCCAACATATCCTGCACCAATGCAACAGATGTTTTTTATTTTCATTTCTTATTTTTTAAAAATGCAAATTTAATTTTAAAGTTTTCGATCACATTTTGATCCCAAAACTCCTTTAACATCATAAACAACCGCTCCTTCAGATTTTAGAGGATCTAATTCAAGATCGAGAAATTCTTTATGAGCGACAGTAAGAACTATAGCATCAAATTTGTTTTGCTGGAAGTTTATTTATGGTTTCCAGTCCATATTCATGTTTTACTTCATCAGGATTTGCAAGCGGATCATAAATTGTAAGATTCACACCATACTCCTTAAGGTTTCTCACCACATCCACCACTTTGGTATTTCGAACATCAGGACAATTCTCCTTAAAGGTGATTCCTAATACCAGAATATTGGCTCCTTTAACTTTAAGATCGTTCTGAAGCATTAATTTAATCACCTCCCCAGCTACATATTGCCCCATGCTGTCATTCATTCGACGTCCGGCCAAAATGATTTCGGGATGATAGCCAATTTCCTGCGCTTTCTGAGCCAGGTAATAGGGATCCACACCTATGCAGTGCCCCCCAACCAAACCGGGTTTGAATGGAAGAAAATTCCATTTTGTTCCGGCCGCAGCTAACACATCCTGGGTATCCACGCCCATCATATTAAAGATTTTTGCCAGTTCATTGACAAAAGCAATATTGATATCCCGTTGCGAATTTTCGATCACTTTTGCAGCCTCAGCAACTTTAATAGTCGGAGCCAAATGGGTCCCTGCTGTAATTACGGAAGCATAAAGTTCATTTACCTTCTCTCCAACCTCTGGAGTCGAACCGGCAGTAACTTTAAGAATTTTTTCAACCGTATGTTCTTTATCTCCAGGGTTAATTCTTTCTGGTGAGTAACCCACATAAAAATCTTCATTGAATTTAAATCCGCTGAATTTTTCAAGTACAGGAACACATTCTTCTTCGGTCACACCTGGATATACGGTAGATTCATAAACCACTACATCACCTTTTTTAAGAACTTTACCTACGGTTTCACTACTTTTATAAAGAGGAGTTAAGTCGGGGCGGTTATTCTTATCTACAGGAGTAGGAACAGTAATAATGTAATAATTGCTTTCTTCAATTTCTTCAAGAACAGTGGTGCAATAAAGACCATTTTCCGAAGAATTTTCCTGTTTCAGTACAGATTGCAGAAGATCATTTTCAACCTCAAGAGTGGAGTCCTTTCCGCTCATCAATTCGTCCACTCTGGGCTGATTAATATCAAATCCAACCACTGAATATTTTGTAGCAAACAATCTTGCCAGTGGTAGTCCCACATAACCAAGGCCAATAACGGCTATTTTTTTATTACTCTCCATTTATGTTTTATTATTACTTATTTTGATGTGGTGAGAAAGTGACGCTATGGTCGTGACGCTGTGATCTTGTGACCCTGACGCACTTCACGACTTCATCACTTCGTTACTCCTTCACTTCTTTTTTCCGAAGATTTTCCCAATACCACTTTACGGCCTCTTTAATCCCATCTTCAATTCTATGGGTGGGGTTATAACCGAGAAGTTCTTCGGCTTTTTCCACGGAAGCCAGGGAATGAGGAATATCTCCTGGACGATTGGGACCATGTTTTACTTCAACATTGGCAATTTCAGCATCATATTCTGATAGATATTTCTTCAATAACTGAGTTAGTTCTTTCAAATTAGTACGGTCACCAACCGCGGTATTATATACCTCATTGACAGCTGCATTATTTTCAGTGGATAATGCCAGCAGATTCATTTGAATCACATTATCAATATAAGTGAAATCGCGAGAATAAGTTCCGTCTCCATTAATCACCGGGCTCTCATGTTCCATAAACTGCATTACAAATTTCGGGATTACAGCGGCATAGGCTCCGTTCGGATCCTGCTTTCTGCCAAAAACATTAAAATATCGCAGGCCAATAGTTTCCATGCCGTAAGATTTATGGAAAATATCCGCATATAATTCATTCACATATTTAGTAATAGCATAAGGTGACAAGGGTTTTCCTATCTCATCTTCCACCTTCGGAAGCTTTTCAGAATCACCATAAGTAGAAGAACTTGCGGCATAGACGAAACGCTTAACTCCTGCATCCCTACTGGCCACCAGCATATTTAAAAATCCGGAAATATTTACATCGTTACTTGTAACAGGATCTTTAAGGGAACGAGGCACGGAACCGAGAGCGGCTTCATGAAGAACATAATCCATTCCTTCACAAGCTTTTTGACAGGTTTCCATACTTCTGATGTCACCTTCGATCAATTCAAAAGAAGGATTATCTTTTAATTCCTCAATATTTTTATGATGACCGGTAGCGAAATTATCCAAACACCTAACCTGAGCACCAAGTTTCAGCAGGGTTTCACATAAATTAGAACCAATAAACCCGGCTCCGCCGGTAACTAAAATTTTAGAGTAAGAAATTACTTTTTTCTGTGCTTCAGTAATCAAGAGATTTTTATTTTAACATTCGCAGTCAGCAAATATAAAATATCTCAATTAAGATTTGTTAAAGGCCATCTTAAAGAATTGCCAAAAAACAATCAAATTTTGAGTGTTTATCTGAGGGCAAGAAGGTATTTACCATATTCACTCGCCTGTAAATTTTCCGCTAGCACTTTTAACTCTTCCTTTGTAATAAAACCTTTACGAAAAGCTATTTCCTCCAAACAGGCAATCTTCAAACCCTGACGTTTTTCGATCGTCTGAATAAAATTGGTGCTGTCAATATCTAATCATTAGTATCGGTATCAAGCCATTCGAAGATTCTCCCCATGAGATAAACATTTCTCTCGCTTCTTTACAGATCCCCTTCTGCCTCTACATTTCTGAGCACTGAGCCACATTGTCTGCTTCCAATAACGAATCATGAGTTCCGGTATCAAGCCATGCGAAGCCTCGCCCCATGAGCTCAACATTCAACTGGTCTTTTTGCAGATAATGTTCGTTTACCGTCGAAATTTCCAGCTCTCCTCTTTTACTCGGCTTAATTTGTTTTGCAATATCAATAACAGAATTCGGATAAAAATAAAGTCCGGTAACAGCATAATTGCTTTTAGGCTTTGCAGGTTTTTCCTCGATACTTAATGCGTGCCCTTTAGAATCAAAATTCACCACTCCATAACGCTGTGGTTCATTCACATAATAGAAATACAGTATAATTACTACTAAATTTCTTGATCCAAAGACAGTTGCCTTCTGCTCTTTTTCGCAATTTTTTGCCGCAGCCGAAAGCAAAGCACTCATTCCCTGGCCATAAAAAATATTGTCTCCCAGGACAAGACACACACTTCCGTCCCCAATAAAATCTTCACCAATGATAAAAGCCTCTGCCAGACCTTTTGGTTCAGGCTGCTCGGCATATTGAATCTTCAATCCTAAATGAGAACCATCTGCAAGCAATTTTTTAAAATTTGGAAGATCCTGCGGAGTGGATATCACATTTCCCTGATCCCCGCCAATCAGTACAGAAATTGGATAGTAGATCATAGGTTTATCAATGTAAACCGATAACAATTGATGAATTTTGAAACTCTTATTGGTATAGGGTACAATTATCTGCTATTACAATTTTCTTTATCAAGCCCCAAAGGATTTGCCGCATCCCGTTAACGGCAGATGAATATTCAAAGATCCGTCTTTGAGTAAATTGAGGTAAAAGATTTGTCGCTCTTTCAATCGGGTCCAGCTACCAATTGAGGGAAAAAATCTTACAAAAGCCGCAAAAGCAATAAAATCTGGAGGTAGGTTTTAAATTTTCTCCGATATACATCTATTGTATAACTTAGCGTTTGAAATGTATAAAAACTAATACCTACAGGAAGAATAATATTTAAAGAATTAGACGTGTATTTCGTATCCAAAAACACTAAAAGCAGACTTAAAATTTTCAAGGAAAAAATTGTAATATTTAAAGTACCAAGTACTCCAATATTTATTCCGGTTCCACCGGCGAGTACTATTCCTTTCATTCTGAATACTGTTTTTCATAATATTCCCGGTAGGTTCCGGAAATTACATGTTTTAACCATTTCTCATTATTCAAATACCATTCAATGGTAAGTTCTATTCCTTCTTCAAAATTATGAGAAGGCTGCCAGCTCAGTTCTTCCTGAAGTTTACTCGAATCTATCGCATACCTTCGGTCGTGACCGGGCCTGTCTTTGATGAACTTCATCAGTTTTTCTGAAGTCCCTTTTTCACGATCCAGCTTTTCATCGAGTTTTTTACAGAGCAACTTCACAACCTCCAGGTTCTTTTTTTCATTGTTTCCGCCAATATTATAGGTCTCTTTATTCTTTCCTTTATGGAAAATAAGATCGATTGCCTCGACATGGTCCTGTACAAAAAGCCAGTCGCGGGTATATGCTCCGTCTCCATAGATTGGCAGCTCCTTTTTCTCAATAATATTGTGGATCATCAGCGGAATCAATTTCTCAGGAAACTGAAACGGACCATAATTATTAGAACAATTTGAAATTATATAAGGTAATCCGTAGGTTTCTCCATAAGCCCTGACGAAATGATCTGATCCGGCTTTTGATGCGGAATAAGGCGA
This sequence comes from uncultured Flavobacteriaceae bacterium, assembly GCA_963741865.1. Lineage (GTDB taxonomy): Bacteria > Bacteroidota > Bacteroidia > Flavobacteriales > Flavobacteriaceae > Christiangramia. The sequence continues at coordinate 160,391 of CAVUJP010000011.1, read as the reverse complement.
ATTGGGGTCGTAAGCAGTGGTTTCTGTAAAATATCCTGTTTCTCCAAGTGTTCCATAAACCTCGTCTGTGCTGATGTGATAGAACAGCTTTTCGTCAAAATCATCTTTCCATAAATCCCTGAAAGAATTCAGAAGATTCAGAGTTCCTATAATATTAGTTCTCACAAATGCTAGAGGATCGGCAATAGAGCGATCTACATGAGATTCGGCTGCGCAATGAATAATTTTTTGAAATTGATATTTCTGAAACAAATTGTTAATAACACCTGCTTCGGTTATATCGGCTTTAATGAAATGGTAATTTTCGCGATCCTCAATATCTCGTAAATTTTCGAGATTTCCCGCATAGGTGAGCGCATCGAGATTATAAATTTGATAATCAGGATATTTTTTCACAAAATGGCGAACAAGGTGTGAACCAATAAAGCCGGCCCCACCGGTGATCAATATTTTTTTTTCTACAGCCATATTTTATTTCTCAAAAAGAAGTAGACTCCAAATGTACCAGATTGGTAGCGATAATATTTTCGCTGTACTTCCCGGGAGAAGCTTTCCCTTCCAGCCTATCGCTCAAAAGTTGCAGTGCTTTCTCTCCTACCTCCTGCGGATGTTGCTCAACATAACTTATGGAAGGCGTTAAAAATTCAGCTACTTCCCTGCTGATGTAACCGATGATCTTCAGCTCTTCAGGAATCTTTATCTTCTCTTCATAAGCAATTCTTGCCGACATGATTGCGCTTTCAAAATCGGTACACAAGAGCGCTTCCACCTTCTCACCTGTAATTAATTTTCTAATTTTATCCTTAAGATCTGCCGGTTTTGTACTGGTAGCAAATTTTAGTTCGCTGCCTTCCGGCAAAGCTCTTTCATATCCTCTTATTCTAAGTTTCCCTACTCCCAGATGATGAATTGCCGAAGCAAGGCCAATATTTTCCAGACCTTTTGCCCTGAAAAAACGAGTGGCTTCAAAAAAACTTTTTTCGTCATCCACTCCAACTTTATCGGCGGGAATATTAACATTAATACGATCGTACAAAACGATGGGAATATCATAATCTACAAGGGAAAAAAGATGGTCATATTCCTGTTTTTTTTGGGTTTCTTCAGATACAGCGATCAAAACACCATCTACAAATCCCGAAGTTAAAAGATCACAAATCTGTTTTTCACGCGCCAGAGATTCGTTTGAGATGTAAGTGATAATTTGAAGATCATGTTTCTGTGCTTCCGCTTCCATCCCCGAAAGCACCCTGGCAAAAAAACTGTTGGAAATATTCGGAATAACAACTCCTATGGTTCCGGTTTTGCTCTTTTTAAGATTGACCGCCACCGGATTTGGCCTGTAATTATGAAGCGCTGCCAGTTCTTTGACTCTTTCAGCTGTTTTCGGACTTATCTCCGGACTTTCATTGAGTGCTTTTGAAACCGTCGAAACCGAAACATTCAGTAACCTTGCTAATTCTTTTAATGTGATCTTGCTTTTCATAAACGGCCACGAAATTAATTCATAAAGATTAAAAAATTTAGTGTTCGGAGCAATTAAAATAGCAAATTTCAGGTTTGCACAGTGAACTTTATTTTCTGTACTTTATATTTCCAAAAGCAATTCAGTGTTCGGGAAAATTAGTCACACAAAACATTTACCTGCTCAAACCACCCTGGTTTGGGATGGGAAATGCGGTTTCTGCAAATTCTGGAAAACAAGGTGGGAAGCACATTCACCGCCTGAAATCCGGTTCTGCAGCTATCAGGAATGTGCTGAAGAATTTCCCGACATTCCGCTGAAAGAATTTAAAAAAGCCAGCCGCCTTATCGAAAAAGATGGGAGTGTTTACAGCGGTCCCGATTCAGCCTATCGAATTTTATGGCACCAGGGAAATAAAAAATGGCATCAATGGTATATTTCCCTTGCATGGTTCAGAAAATTAAGTGACCACGGCTATAATCATATCGCCAAAAACCGACATTTTTATTTTAGACTCACCAAAATACTTGTCGGACGTGATTCTCTGAATTTTAAAGCCTACTGGCTTTTGTTTCTGATTGTAATCGTGATCCTGATCCTCCTGTTATGAAAATCCCCAAATCCTACTGGTTTTATATTATTGCTGCAATCATCACCATTATTGGCCTGGTTACGGGCTGGTATTTTTTCCTCCTGATCATTTTTCCGCTTGGGTTATTCAGCCGAAACAGGAAGGATTCTGAAGATGAATAAATTACACATTAGACCAGAGTTAAACTTATCCTAAACAGGCAACAGAGTTTGTTAATGAGGCGCTACAGATGTATTTTAAAGTAAAAGTTTAAAATAACCAATCATGAAACGTAAAGGTACATTGTCGCAGACAATAAACATGTTGAGACTGGAAGAGGGATATGAAGAAGATTTTAATCTGCTCGATAAAAAACTCCAGTCTAAAGCTGAAAAAGAAAAATTTTTATCAGAAGATTTTGTGGTAGATGAAGTGTATCGCTTTGAAGGACCCTCTAATCCCGGCGACGAAGCCATTTTATACGCCATTAGCACTTCTTCTGGGAGGAAAGGAGTTCTAGTGGATGGCTTTGACTATTCCTCCGGCCAGGTCTCCCAGGATTTGCTTAAAAAACTTGACCTAAAAGGTCATCGCCCCATCAGTGACAAATAAGTTAAACTTCTATTAAAAGCTGAAGGGGCTGCCTGGCATATTTTTTAATCATTGTATTTTTGAATTGAAAAAATAAAAACAATAAAAAAAAACTATGAGTTATTTAGGTTTGGATTCTACAAAAACTAAAAATACTGTTGAAGAACTGAATGTTCTATTGGCAGATTACCATTTATATTATCAGAAGTTGAGAAACTTTCACTGGAATGTTATCGGAAAAAATTTCTTTGATCTACATGAAAAATTCGAAGAGCTTTATGATGATGCAAAACTCAAAGTAGATGAGATCGCAGAAAGAATTCTCACGCTGCGCCATCAGCCCATGAGTAATATGAGCGATTATCTTCAGCATTCGAATATTGAAGAATCAGGTTCAGATATTTCCGATAGTAAAATGATAGAATTATTATTAAAAGATCATGGTTTGTTGCTGAAGCAGATGAGAAAAGTGGTGAAAACCGCCGATGCAGCCGGAGATGAAGGTACAATTGATCTTATAGGCGCCTACATTAGAGAACTAGAAAAAACAAGTTGGATGCTGGATGCCTGGAAAATGAAGACTACCGATCATCATGAACAGGCTTAAACGCGGTTTTTCATAAATTCATTTATGCAAGAATTTGATATTCAAAATTCAGTAAAAGGCATTTGGGACAAATTAGGCGGATGGTTGGATTCTTTAATCCTAAATCTGCCTAATTTTCTTTTGGCGGTCATCGTCTTTATCCTATTTATCATTGTAGCGAAATACGTAGGACGAATATTTGACCGACTCTTCAAACGCCAGATCAAGCAGAATTCCATTCGTTTGATGGCCATTAAAGTGATTAAAGCCGTCATTGTCATGGTGGGCTTTTTTATCGCATTAGGTTTATTGAACCTGGATAAGGTACTCACCTCAGTTCTTGCAGGTGCCGGAGTCGTTGGTCTGGCGATAGGTCTTGCGTTACAGGGGACCCTTAACAATACCTTTTCGGGAGTTATCCTCAGTTTTTTACCGGAAATTCAAATTGGCGACTGGGTAGAAACCAATGGATTCGCAGGCTCTGTCACAGAAATTAACCTGCGAAATATTGTTATCAAGCAGTCTGATAACAACTATGTGATCATTCCTAATTCCAAAATTGTGGAAGAGCCTTTCAAGAATTTTTCCCGAACTCCGCGTTCAAGGATCTTTGTAAGTTGCGGTGTGGGATATAGTTCTGATCTTGAAATGGTGAGAGATCTAACTACCAGGACCATTGAGGATAATTTTCCACAAAGAGGTAATGAAGAGGTTGAATTCCTGTACCAGGGTTTTGGTGACAGTTCTATAAATTATGTGGTGAGGTTTTGGGCAGATGTCACCAAAAATCGAGATATCCTTGTTGCGCAGCATAAAGCTATTATTGAAATCAAGAAAGCTTACGATGCCCATGGAGTGAATATTCCATTCCCAATCAGGACCATCGATTTTACAAATCCTTTAAGCCTGAACAAAAAGGAGTAAAAGAACCTTTCCCGAAATTATTTCAGGGCCTCCAAACACAAGATCAATTTAATAGCTGAAACAATCCCAATAATTTCCGGGACAGCCTGACTAATATTAGGCATTTTAGACACACTCTTTCTTCCTTAAAATTTCAGCCCAAGACTAAAAGAGAACCTCGTATGTTCTCCACCTGCAAACAAACTGAATTTTCCCTGGATTGCTTCTGTACTATTTATCCAGAAACCGCCCCCAAAACTGTCATGCCAACGATCACTTTCTTCATTTTCAGCCCAGACCCGTCCCAAATCATAACCTCCAAAAATTCCAATTTGGAGAGGTAAAAAATTTGTCTTTATTGTATTGAAACTGTATCTAAGGTCTGCCCCGGTTCCAAAGGCACTTTTCCCGCTGAACCGGTCAAAACGATATCCGCGTAAACCGGTGGCTGCACCCAGTCTGGCTGCCTGGTAAAACTCAAAATCATTGCCGATATTGAATTGTGCATCTATACGGGTTTTCAATACCAGCTTTCTGTCTCTTGAAAGTGCATTATAGAATCCCATATAAGGACGAAAATAGCCATACATCCTGTCTGCCTGCGCCGTATTCACTTTTCCTCCCAAATTTAGTTCAAAGAGCATTCCCCGCGTAGGATTCAGAGCATTGTCATAAGATTCGTACCGGTATAAGGCATCCAGACCTGCGAAATATTTCCTTTCAAAAACTTCAGAATCTGTCGAAACATATTCTTCAGTGATAAAGGTATTCTCATCATCTGAAACTTTGATACTTTCAAAGCTCGCCATATATCTGAAAAGGCTACCAAAAGGAGTTTTATTTACAAATCCGGCTTTCACTCCAATCTGGCTTAATCCTATTCGATTATAGTCAAAATCGGTGTTTTCATCATTGTATGGAGTTTCATTTCCGAAGCCAAAAAAATTATCGCTCCAGTCTGAAGTTGTTAAATGAGCGCCTACCAGTAAATTATATTCCCCCATGATGGAGGCAAACTCGCCTTCATAAGCAACTTTTACGCCTCCGGTCGCCGAATGGTATTCGGCATCAAAGGTATGCTGCGAAGTGAACGGATTTCGTTTAAATTTATTAATGGTTTTAATGAACTGCAGTCGGCCAGTAAATCCTTCATCGGGATTATAACCCAGATCAGGTAAAATTGTTCCCGATGCAAAGGTCTTTTTATCCTTATCATAGGTGTTTATCTCATAATCATCTGTAAAGCGGAATTTCGCATTGCCGTCCTTCCTGATCGTGTTTGGCAGTGATTTATGATCATATAATTTAAGATTCTTATTATTCTCTATAGAATAGATGTCATTATCCTGACCACCGATAATTCTTACGAAAATATTTCCCGGACCATCTCCTTTCACTGTAATGCGGTCCTCATCATCCAGTCCATAAATCCATATTTCTTTGGTTTCATCGGGTTTATAAATTTTCTGACTCAATATTTCGGCACGCTCTCCTTCCTTATTACGGGTAATGGTAACTTCTGTATTTCCGTCTTTTCTGCGCTCTACATCCACGAAGTCATCTTTATCGGTGCCGGTAACAATGGCAAGTTTGGCCAGATGTTTATAATATCGTTCGGCGATATCCACAATATTATCCCGACGGCCTTTTACGTTCTCAATAAGTTTTTTGGTAGTTTCCCCTTGTGTTTCTTTGGGCAGATGTGAAAATGCTTCCTCGATCACCTCATCGGTCACATGTTCTTTAATGAATTTCGCCTGTTCCTGCCATGCCTCTTTTCCTGTATTCTGAAGCAGTGAGCGATCCAGTCCCAGCGCGGCGATATTAAACCATTCTACATCTTTAATATTATTACCATAAACGGAAAACTGATTGGCAAAACCGGTAATTGCGCGAAGCGTTCCGAAAAAAGCGCCATCAAAATTCGAAAATACCTGGTCGCGATCCCTGGGAATGGGCTCAAAAGTATGGTTTCCTTCACTGTCTTCAATTTCGGCCCAGCGCCACTGGTCCTGGTGCCGGTCCCAATCTCCTATCAGCATATCAAAAATTCGTGCCCGCACATAAGCGGGTTCATCGAGTTTAAATTTTTCATCCCGGCGCAGGCGTTCCAGCATTCCCGAGGTGCTAACGATATCATGGTCGGGAGCTCCAAAACTCTCATAATCCGTCCAGCCTTCTTCAGGCCTTTCCACGAGCATATAAATAGCATCGCCCTGCACGGCATTGTATTTTCCAAGAGATTCCTGTTTCGGTAAATAATATAATTCGGGATTTGTATGGTAAACATGAGCTGCTTCACTCATGGTGGGGATGGCCAGAAAACCGTAGGGATGCGCTGCGGTATAAAAATCCTGAACCAGGTTTTCTGCTACCGTATTGTCAAGTTTATCCTCAACTGGCTGATTTTTAAAGGCGACATTCTGAAGAAAACGCAACGCGTCTTTACGTACCTTCCTCATATTGTATTCCCGGCCAAGACTATCTTTCAAACGAAGAGAAACAGTTTGATGCCCCCCTCCTTCTCTTACCACTTCCAAACCTCCGTGAAGTGTGTCCAGATCTGCAACAGGCAAAGTGACATCGGTCGCGTAAAGTTTACGGTAACGTTCGCCCCAAACCGTGCGATGAACCGGCCCCTGTTCCGAATCTGCTTCTTCTTTTGAGTAAATGGAAGCGGTCATCGTCTGTGGAAAATGATCCGGATAATCCTGCAACTGATAGGGAACAGGTGTTTTATAAACCTCCTTCTGATATAATAATTTTGGTTTATTATTTTCATTCCCGTAATAGCTGATCCAGGAAGAACCATCCTTGAAAACATCAAGTACGGCAAAACCCTCCCCATTGTAGGCAAAAAGCCCGTCATTACTCAGGGTCACATAAGTAGCTTTGGAGCCAGATCCTGAAACCACCTGGTGAATGCTATCATGTTCAATATACTGCAGCGTATGTTCATGACCCGAAACAAAGATCAATCGCTCTTTTTCTCCACTGCTGGCTATGGCCTCCACCCTGTTGGCTAGCGATTTATAGCGATTGTTCTGCGCATCCTGGATGGATACACCGCCGGTGGTTCTTATCAAAGTAGCGAGTGAACCCAGGATGGGAACCGGAATCTTTTTCTGTGAAGGATAAAGGTGCCTGTCGAAATTATATTGTCCGCCATGAATCCCGTTGGTATAGATGGGATGGTGCATGGCGATGACAATTGTTTTATTCTGATTTTTCTTAATTTCCGATTCGAGTTCCAGGAACATCGCTTCCCGGGTTTTTATCTGGTCACAGCCGTCATTGATGGTAGGGTTTCGATCCCAGTCTTCCAGATACCATTGAGAATCGATCACCAGCAACTGGATGTTATCTGAAATTTCTATAGATTCAAATCCGCAGGCAACTTCCGGAGTCCAGATGAGTGAATCCCCGTAGGTTTCCTTTAAATACTCCTTCTGCCTGCGTAGCCCAGCAATCTTTTTACTATACCAGCCGTGATTTCCGGGGATGAAGATCACATGACCATCATAATTTTCAACGGCATCTAATTGCGCGTCAAGACGATATTCAGCAGCCTCTCTCCCAGAGGAATTTTTGGCGGGCATTCCGGCGGGATAAATGTTATCTCCCAAAAAGATGGTGTAATTTTCAGGTTTATGCACTGAATCTAAATAACTTTTCAGGGCCAGTAAGCCTTTCGAAGTTCCTCCGGGAGGCGAATAACCGGCGTCTCCAATCAGGTAAAAAGACTTCTCTATTTCTTTATTTTGAGGATAATTGAAATTTGATTCTGGTTCACCTTCCCGGTATTGTGGCTGTACTGTTGAACAGGATAAAACGACTACTAGCACTGCAAACGCAGCCAAAAGGTTAATTTTTTTCATAAAGAAGTTTGGTCGATTTTTTTTGTATTTTGGCATTGCATTCTAACAAACAATTGTATGAACAACCTCATTGAGAAAGCTGATAAATTTGTAGAAGAATTATTTAAGGAAAAACTATCCAACACCTTTATTTATCATAACTACCAACACACGCAGCGTGTGGTTAAAAGTACTAAAGAAATAGTCGATAATTCTGAAATTAATGTTAAAGAGGAAGAGGCGCTAATACTGGCCGCATGGCTGCATGATACCGGTTATACCCAGGCATACAAAGGGCACGAAAAAAAGAGTGCTGAAATTGCCGAAGCCTTTCTCAAAGACAACAATGCTACTCCTGAGCTTATCGATAAGGTGAAACAATACATCCTTGCCACCAAATTCACTTCACAACCCAACACAAAGGAGGAAGAAATCATTAGAGATGCCGATTCTTCTCACTTCGGAAAAGACTATTTTGAAGAAACCAGCGAACTGCTGCGACAGGAGCTGGAAATGCACAATATTAAATACTATACAAATGCTGAATGGTTGCAGGAAAATATCAGGGTATTAACTGAAAAACATCAGTATTACACAGATTATGCCCTGGAAAAATGGCAGCCTAAAAAAGAAGAAAACCTGCTTGAGCTTATCGAAAGCAAAAACAAACAGGAGAAAAAGCTAAAAAAGGAAGAACATAAGGCGCGAATGAAGGCCAAGTTCAAAAATGACAATCCCGAAAGAAGTATACAGACCCTCTTCCGAATCACCTTAAGGAACCATATAAAACTAAGCGATATCGCCGATACGAAGGCGAATATCCTCCTTTCGGTAAATGCGATCATTATTTCTCTTGCCATCGCCAATCTCATCCCGAAACTTGAAGCGGCATCTAACAAACATCTGCTAATTCCCTCGCTGGTGCTTATCCTTTTCAGTGTCGCCTCTATCATACTTTCCATCCTGTCAACCCGGCCAAATGTAACCAGTGGTGAATTTACCCGTGACCAGGTAAAAAACAGACAGGTTAACCTCCTGTTTTTCGGCAATTATCATAAAATGCCTTTTGACCAGTTCAAATGGGCAATGAATGAATTAATTAGAGACAAAGAATACGTCTATGAAATGCTGATGCTGGACCTTCACCTGCTGGGAAAAGTGCTACATAAAAAATACCGACTTTTAAGGCTTACTTATACAGTTTTTATGGTAGGAATCATCATTTCGGTGATTACTTTCATTGGGGCATTTTACCTAATGTAATTCTTCCATTAAATCTTCGTAAGTGATGGTTTCTTCCTTGTCATCATCAGAATGCTTAGAATAAAGGATATTTACCCGTATTGCGCGTAGGCCCACCACTCCCTGCACGTCTTCAAGCTCGAGCAATTCTACTTCCTCGCCGAGGTACTTCTTGGCCTGCAGGTATTTTATATACTGAAGGTATTCCCGTTCATCGCTTTGCTGGGAATAAACAATGGTCATTTTTCCTTTTTGGGTAACCCGCTCCTCTGTTCCTTTTACAAAAGCCTTATCGATTCGTTTTTTAATGATTTCATACCTGGCATTATAAGTGCCATCAACATCAAATTTTTTCTCATCCATGCGATAGCGAATGCTCATCGTACTGTTGTAAACAAGAATTAAGGATGCGCCATCAAGCTGAATGGGCGTATTTTCCTGAAGCTGGTAAAAACGATTCTCCATCTCACACATAGTGCTTAACTGCCACAGTCGCATATTGAAAAGGTAGACCTTATTGAAAGGCCTCTTATAGGCCATGGAAGCGCCGATATAAATATTGTGGTCAACACCATCGGTTTTATATCTTTCAAAGTAATGCGGATATATTTTCTGCGCCTGTATCTGCTTTTTGTCAATATAACGGGACATGGTGCGGTTGATCTGCTGAACCGTCTGATCATATTTTTTTCGGTAGTTATACAAAATCCCGGTTTCAGGATTTAGCTTTTCCTTGTATTCTTTGACCAGTTGTTTTATTTCATCTGATTGCTTCTTCAAATGACTCATCAGTGGATTCACCTCTTTCTGAAGCAGATTGAAAACCTTCTGTTCACTGCTCGCGTTCAGTTTATTTTCCAGTTCTTCCCGAAAATCGGAAATTCTGTATTTCACCTGATCATATATCGGCAATTCCTCAATTTCATAAGCCTTTTTTATAATATCAAGAATCAGGTCAAGTTGATCCAGCAGATCCTTTTTGATTGCGTCATTCCTGGCTTCCGAAGAAGCCACGATATCGATCTGCCCGTACAAGGGATACACATCTTTAAAGACGATATCTTTAAAAGAAGCAAGCCCGTCTTTGTCCATATCATGGATGAATTTTTTGGCTTCCTTCTCAAAAACCCAAAGCACGCTGGGGTGAATGGAAGTGCATTCGCTTTGAATCACGGCTTTTACCCTATTTTCAAATTCATTTCGGTTGCGCTCGACCGTAGTCACAATATATGGAAGGATGTCATCAAGCTTGATGGCATTGATGCTGTTGAGCTCGTTCTTACGCTGTGAAACCAGTTCAAGAATGCCCAGTAACTTTCCATTTTTGGCAACAGGCGCAAGCAGGCAGCTTTTAATTTTATTCTTCTTAAGGTTCTTGGCCAGCAGATTGTTATTTTTCTTAATGTAACCATCCACATTAGAAATAGTGAAATAGGAATTCTCTTCTACAAGTTTCTGAAAACCTTGTTCACAGATACCCGTTTCACAATCACTTACCACTTCCTTATCCAGAATAAAAGTATTAGCCTCTTTATTATTCATTCTTTCAAAGATCTTATCCCGGCGATTGAAGACCGTAAATCCTACCTGCAGATCGGAGATCTTATAAATAGAACGGAAAATATCTTCCAGCTTTCGGAGTTCCTCGGCTTCGTTGACCTCTTCAAAAAGCAGGGTAGTCTTTAATTCTGAAATGGCGTCGTCGATCGTTACATCGGTTAGGTTTACGATGGTAAAACCTTTAAAAACATAACTGTTCGGCGGAATCTTTTCTTTCCAAAGTTTGACATCTTCAACATTCTGCACCAGCAGATCCACATCTTCCTGAGAGATCTCAGGAGCATCATCGGTGGGAAAAATCTCCACAAAATCGGCATTCAGCGCGAGTCGATAATGTTTCTGAATTCCTTCCTCATCAGGGATATCATAATACAGCGGTCGTGAAATATCAACTTTATACCCATTATTTTTCAAAATCTGAATACAGGCGAAAATGTAAATTTTATCTTCATCGATATTGCGCATTTTCAATTCAAAATCATCACCGGCAGATTTCAGGATCTGTTTCAGCCTTTTGGAAGAATTAAAAATGATATTGTGAAAAGGCACCGAGGCGGCCTTAATCTCATTATTGGTAAGTACCGTTGGAAAAAGGTCATCCAGCAAAATATTGATCGGCTCTTTATATTTTTCCAGGAGCTTCGGATCTTCAAAGCCTTCGCGCAACTGCGGAAACTGAGAAACATGCTCCAGCACCTTCTCCAGGTATTCCCTGGAAATGTCGTTTTCTATATTTCCGATCTCCTGCTCGTACTGCTCAATGACCTTATGAAAACTGATCTTGATAACGAAAGGAAAATCTTTCAGCTTTTGCTTCATAACCCGATAATTTAAGGTAAAATTAATTTTAAATAAAGGCCGGGCCCGGTAGTTGCTGGGAAATTAACAATATTTTATTAAAACGGCATGACTAAGACTTTAGAGTTCTTTACTTTTGTGGAAAATAAAATTTAAGAATGAAAAAATTAATTTTTGTACTCTCTGCAATCACATTGTTATTGACAGGTTGCGATCAGGATAAAGGATATTATCTCTCTGGAAATGTGGAAGGCGTTGAAGACGGCACTCAGGTTTATATTTCGGAACTTGACCAGGCCAATGCCTCTCCAAAAGTGGTGGATACCGCGGTGGTTAAAAACGGAAGTTTCGAGATCGATCTTGAAGATAATGAGGTGCCAAATCTTGCTTTCTTACAAATTGAAGGTGTGAATGGAAACGTCATCTACATTGCCGAAAACCAGAAGATCGGCTTTGACATCAATAAAGACAGCATTAGAAATTCCATAGTGACCGGTGGAAAGGAAAATAAAGCTCTTAATGAATATATGGGCCATCTTAAAGATCTTAACCGCAAATTCATGAAGATCCAGAATGATTCAAGACAGGCTATGATGAAGCGCGATACCGCAAAACTGCAGCAACTTCAGGAGGCTCAGCTTGAGCTAAGGGATAACGATAAAGTGAAAAAAGAAGAACTTTTCGAGAGAAATAAAGATTCTTTTGTCGGCCTTATGATCCTTACCGATATGCTGAATATGAAAACCCATTCGGCTAATGAAGTTCAGAAAATGTACGCTGAATTATCTGACCGTCTAAAGGAAACTGCACTTGGGAAAAGGCTGAAGGAAAATCTTGACCAGATGAGTGCCTCTGATATTGGCAGCAAAGCCCCTGAATTCTCCGGCCCAACTCCCGAAGGAAAAGAAATAAGTCTTTCTGAAAATCTTGGAAAAGTGACTATCGTTGATTTCTGGGCCGCCTGGTGTAAGCCGTGTAGGGCCGAGAGTCCTAATATGGTTAAAGTTTATAATAAATATAAAGACAAAGGTCTTAATATCATCAGTGTTTCTTTAGACCGCCCGGGACAAAAAGAAAAATGGGTGGAAGCAATAAAAGAAGATAATTTAGGAGAATGGGATCATATCTCGCATCTTGAATTCTGGAAAGAGCCAATCGCGCGAAAATATGGCGTGACTGCGATCCCAGCTACCTTTATTCTTGATGAACAGGGGGTGATCGTTGCGAAAAACCTTCGTGGTGATGCTCTTTCAGAAAAAATTGGGGAATTGCTCAATTGATTTCTTCCTAAAAAAGATAAAAAAGAGGAGCGCCTAAAAAGGCGCTTTTTTTATTTCAGTTCAAAACTGATATTGACTCTAATTTTAACTTCCAGCTCACCCGGCGCAATAGTTTGTTGCTCATCAGCAGCTTTACTCATTTCCACAGCATCCATTCTGTACATAGGCTGGACATTATTGTACTCAACCTCGCTAATAGAAACGGCCTTGCCCACTTCCTGTCCCAGTGGAGCCGCTAACTGCTCTGCCATTTCTTTCGCATTCAAAACAGCTTTTTTCCTGGCTTCTTTTTCATATTTCACCATTTGGGAAGACCTGAACTGGATGCCGTCGATTCGGTTTAAACCATTTTCCAGCAGGCCTTTCATGATCTTTTCATAACTCTTGATATCATGAAGAGTGATGGAGATCGCCTGGTTGGCCACATATTTTTCGGTGCGTTCCTGCCCGTCATTGTTATAAATATACCTTTTGTTAAGGTTCATATAATCGGTTTCAATATCTTTTTCAGCTATTCCCTGTGCTTTCAGGTATTTGATAATAGCATCTACAACCTTATCATTTTCAGCCTTTACCCCGGCAGGAGATTGACCTTCATGCTCAATGCGGGATTTTATAACCACCTCATCTGGCTGAACTTTAACGATGCCTTCCCCGGTCACACTGACCACCGATCGTGAAGAATTTTCCTGAGCCATCAACGAAGCTGTACAGAACAACAGGAGTAATGCAAATTTTTTCATATTATTTTGATTTAGTTTTCTGAATATAACCAAGAAAAATACCAAACTAGATTTTTCCCGTACGCTGAAGAAAAAATAATATCACGATAGGCACTGCCAGCAGGATAACCATCAGTAAATGAGCACTGAAAACCCAGGGAGCGAATATCATAGTGATAAAGTAACCGCCCATGGCACCTCCAAAATGTGCGTCATGGCCAATATTGTCCCTTCGGCGTTTCATTCCGTAGATGGTATAAAGAAGGTATCCAATCCCAAAAACATAAGCCGGAATAGGAATAAAAAAGAACAATCCCAGCATCATATCGGGCTGCAAAAGAATCGCCGAATACAATATCCCCATTACTGCGCCGCTCGCTCCCACTGCAGTGTACTGGTAATCATTTTTATGAAAATAGTAGGAAAGGAAATTCCCCAGAAGCAGACTGCCAAGATAGATCACCAGAAAAGCCGTGGCGCCAAGGCCGTAGATCACCACATTGGCAAAGAAATAGAGGGTAAGCATATTCACCAGCAAATGACTGATGTCCACGTGCAGAAATCCGGAAGTGAAAATTTGATGGTACGCCCCCGAACGCACATCGGCAATATTGAATTTATATTTATTAAAGAAATTTTCATCGTTGAAGCCCTTGAAGGAAATTACGGCAGTAATACCAATAATTGCAAGGGTTACAAGGCTCAATTCTCCCATTTTTACTGAAGTTTAGTTTCAAATATACCATATATTTGCGGAAAGAATTTTTATGCAAGGAATAGTTTTTTGGTTAGTCTATCCGCTGCTCTGGTTTATTTCCATCCTCCCTTTTCCTGTTTTTTATTTTGTGTCTGATATTGTCTTTGTGATGGTATATCACCTCATCAGATACCGCCGTAAAACAGTAACCGATAACCTTCAGCTTGTGTTTCCGGAAAAGTCTTCGGAAGAGATCGCCACGATTCGAAAAAAATTCTATCGCCACATGTGCGATATGTTCCTGGAAATGATCAAAACTATCTCCATTTCAGAAAAAGAACTGAAAAAACGCTTCACCTTCAGCAATCTTGAGGAATTAAGAGAATTGGAAAGCCATGATAAAAGTATCATCGTCATGTGCGGGCATTATGCGAGTTATGAATGGATGCTTTCGCTTCAGCTTTACGGTCTTAAACATAGATCTTATGGCATATATAAACGCATTCGTAATAAGTATTTCGACAGACTCATAAAATCAATCAGAGGTCGATTCAATGCCGAACTCATCAGCACCTACCACGCCACCGAAACAATTCGGGGGAACCAGGAACATGGGATTTTAGGAAATTACGCCATGATCGCCGACCAGTCTCCCAAGCTGGAAAGGGCGAAATACTGGATAGATTTTATGGGAATTAAAGCTCCTGTTTTTGAGGGATCTGACCGGCTGGCGAGAAAACTGGATATGATCGTGGTTTACCTGCATGTGGAAAAAGTAAAAAGAGGCCATTATGAAGCCTCTTTTATTCCCATTACCACCGATGCCCGCAATGATCCTCCACATTTTATTACCAGGCGGTTTATAAAGCTACTCGAAAAGCAGATCAATTCAGCACCGGAATATTATTTATGGACTCACAAGCGCTGGAAACATCGCGACAAGCCTGTTCCTAGAAGTGCTGAAATTATTGACTAAAAAATTTCTTGAAATAACTATCTCTAGATAGACTCATAGAGGCATATTGCCTGTTGCAACCACGGGGCCGAAATTTTATATTTACCTCACCCAGAAGAACCAAAAAAGGCAGTTCTGACCTCTCCAAAGGAGAGATGACTTTAAAAACCTCCGAGGCTCGGCCTCGGAAAATAATTTAGATCAGGCGATAATATCCTTGATTTCCTTTATCATTTTTTGCGCAAGTTCATCGGCTTCCTGCTGCGATTTCGCTTCGGTGTAAATACGAATGATGGGTTCGGTATTCGATTTTCGAAGATGCACCCAGTTTTCAGGAAAATCGATCTTAACTCCGTCTACCGTAGAGATTTCCTGTTCTTTATGCCTTTCTTCAACTGCTTTTAAGATTCCATCGACATCGAGGTCGGGCGTTAGTTCAATTTTATTTTTGCTCATGAAATAAGAAGGATATTCCTTCCTGATCTCTGATACCTTGTTGCGTTTTTCGGCTAAATAAGTCAGAAAAAGAGCTGTTCCTACGAGACTGTCGCGGCCATAATGGGCTTCAGGATAAATGATACCTCCATTCCCTTCCCCGCCAATAACCGCATGACTATCTTTCATCAGCTTTACCACGTTAACCTCACCCACGGCGCTGGCCTGATATTGGCCGTTGTGCTTTTTAGTGATGTCGCGCAAAGCCCTGGAAGAAGAAAGATTGCTTACCGTATTTCCCTTTTCTTTTGACAAAATGTAATCTGCACAGGCAACCAGGGTATATTCTTCTCCGAACATTTCGCCGTTTTCATCAATAAAGGCCAGTCTGTCAACATCGGGGTCTACCACGATCCCAAGATCAGCTTTCTCTTTTTTGACCAGTTCGCAGATATCGGTAAGATGTTCTTTCAATGGCTCGGGATTATGTGGAAAATGGCCATTAGGTTCACAATAAAGCTCTACCACCTCAACCCCCATTTTTTTAAGAAGAGACGGAATGGCAATTCCTCCGGAAGAATTCACGGCATCTACCACCACTTTGAATCCTGAACTTTTAACTTTTTCAGCGTCCACTAATTTTAAATTGAGCACCTGCTCAATATGGCGGTCAATATAATTTTCTATTACAGAGATATTTCCGAGTTCATCAACTTCAGCAAATTCAATCTCTCCGGCTTCGGCTATTTCTAAAATTTTTGCTCCGGCTTCGGCATCAAGAAACTCCCCCCTGCCATTCAATAATTTCAGTGCATTCCACTGTTTGGGGTTATGGCTGGCGGTAAGAATAATCCCGCCATCGGCTTTTTCCATAGGAACGGCCACCTCAACAGTAGGAGTTGTGGAAAGGCCAATATCGATAACCTCTATCCCAAGGCCTATTAGAGTATTCATCGTGAGATTCTGAATCATTTCTCCTGAAATCCGTGCATCTCTTCCAACCACTACTTTTATTTTATCTTTCCGTGTTTCCTGTTTCAGCCAGGTGCCATAAGCAGCGGCAAATTTTACAGTATCTATTGGAGTAAGGTTTTCTTTTTCCCTTCCGCCTATGGTTCCGCGAATTCCTGAAATGGATTTTATTAAGCTCATGATGATTTTTTCTGAATTTTTGACAAATATACACGCCTGAAGCCCGATGCCCCAAACCTTAACAAAAATTAACCCCTGTAATTTGTACCTTGAAGCCATGAATTTTCTGGCGCATATCTTTCTTTCCGGTGATGACGATCTGTTGAAAATTGGCAATTTTATGGCCGACTCCATAAAAGGCAGGAAATATCTGAAGTATCCTCCCCGAATTCAGGATGGAATTGTGCTTCACCGTGCGATCGATTTTTATACCGATACTCATCCGATCTTCAGAAAAAGTCTGCAACGACTTTTTCCTATATATGGGCATTACAGCGGTATTATCGTCGATATTTTTTATGATCATTTTTTAGCCGCTAACTGGGAAGACTATTGCGATATTCCCTTAAAAGAGTATTCTGAAGATTTTTATAGGTTGCTCAGGGAAAATTTAAAATTATTACCCCCGAAGGTCCTTAATTTTTTACCGTTTATGATCGAAGATAACTGGCTTTACAGTTACCGTGAAATTGAAGGAATCAAGAAAGTGCTGAATGGCATGAATCGTCGAACCGGAAAAAAATCGGGTATGGATAAAGCGGTAAAGGAGCTAGAGGAATTCTATACCGATTTTGAAAGGGAATTTAGATTATTTTTTGAGGAACTAATGGAATTTAGCAGCTCAAAAATTGATGAATTAAAAAAGAAAGACCGGTAAAACTGCCCTTTTAAATATAATTTTCGCTGAGTATTTTCTATCTCCAACGACAGTAAAAAAAGTCACGCAATGTTAAAGGTTTCCCCACTTATATATTCATAAAAAAAGCTGCCCGAAAAGATTCGGACAGCTCCTACATCATCCATAAGAGGGATGAGTATATTAACCCGCAAAATTAGTCACCCCCCGGTCAAATAATTCAGTCGGGTTAATAAAAATTGTTTTGAATTTTCTTAATAACATTAATGTATTCACCATAGTTACCATCTAAAACGACTTAGCCCTATCAGCTGGCTCTGATTCTTCCAATTTACCAGAAGTATTTCTGAGCTGCACTAGAGATATCTTTAATTTATTAAAGATATCCATCACATAAAACGCTTCAGATAGGCATCTTCACATTCATTGGAATACATCTCTCTCAAGCATTTTTCCTCATCAGAACTAAAAAAATATTGAAGCCTTTTCCAATTGATTGAGAATCTTGCCGTATAACAGGTATTACAAAAAAGATTGTAAACTATAAATCTACGAAATATTTTACAACATTATACCGTATCTCTGCATCACAACAATTTCACAAACTTAGTAAATAAAGTCTTCCGTGATTCAAAATAAATAACCTGTATATCAAAAAAGAGAATAATTTTTAAAATTAAAAAGAAGGACTGCATCATACATATTACCAACATCTTCCACTAAATCCTCTACTTTTAAAAATCCTCCAGAGATAATTTCCGTTCCTATATCCCTTGTATTTACAACATTTTCAGCATAAGCTTCTTCCTAAATTTATGAAAAACTACTATCGATCATGTTATGGTTGATGGCATAAACGACACTTTCCAGAATGGTTTCAGAATTTGTGCGCTTAATAATATTAGAACGATGTTTTTCTATTGTTTTTGGAGAGATAAAAAGGGTTTCTGATATTTCCTTTGTTTTATAGCCTTTGCACAGGAGACTAATGATCTCTTTTTCCCGTTTTGTAAAACTGAAATCTGCCATTTCACTGTTTTCCTGAAAGCATTTTTCGATCTGGCTGGAATGGCTGCCAACTTCTTCCATGATTACATGTTCGTCGCCCATAAAATCTATAAGCATAATAAACTGATCATTGATATTGCGGCTTAATTTTGAAAAATTTACCCGCGCATTTCGCAGTTTTTCATTTTGGATGAGAAGAGAAGTATTGGTGACCGCTTTCAGATGTTTTCCCCGGGAGAAATTGCGGAGACTCGTTTTCACTTTTGCTTTATTCTCAATATTAACAAAATCGGTTAATTTTAAACCTTCGGTCTTTTCTATTTTGAAAGTTTGCCGAAAATTGTCATTCATGGCAATAATATTATTCTGCCGTAAAAGCACCACCGGTTTTGCTATAATGTTGAAAAGCCCCATAAAACATTCATGCCAGTAGTTAAAATTATTGGACTTATTGATTCCAGATTTCCTAAGAATTTCGGCAATGATCTCAGTGCCGGTTTTTTCCAACACAAATTCATCGATTATAGAGTCATACTTTTTTTTCAAAAGTCGGGTCTCCTCCTTATTTGCATAAACTAAGAGATAGCATTTTGTAAGAAAATGTGTGGATTTGAAATTTTTAAGATTTTTGAAGTCGGAAGTTTGGGTATAACTGGTTTTATCAAAGAAAATAACATCGGGCAATATATTCAGGGCCATAGAGTATCCTACATGCACCGATTTTTCCCAGATCACTTCGTATAATAAATTTATTTTTTCTTTTATAGCTCCCACAAGCTCATGCTTGCGGCTAATTATTAAAAGTGTTCTCTTATCCATTCTCACGATTCATTTGTAATTGATAATAATTTACTCCATCAGCATTAAGAAATTGCACAACAGTAAGAAGTGAGGTTATCAAACAAAAGATTTAAGGAAATAATAATGGCAGATCGGGGTGAATGATAGAGATATCAAATATAAGTGATTTCCGGATATCTTCTGCATTTAATTCGTAATAATATACTGACATTCAAATCCTTAAAAATAAGGATGATCTTTGTTTTTAGAAGCTGTAAATAAGGTATTGGGAACAATGTAAATTCATTTTAAGAAACTTTTATATTCTGCTTTTTCCACGGAAAAAATTTTATTGAGATCTTAACACAGTGACAGAGAAGATACTTTCTAGTTTTCAATACAATAAGTACCTTTGCCCTCTTGAAGAATTTTATGGCGAAATATGAAGATACAATAGAAGTATTAGGAGCCCGAGTTCATAATCTCAAAAATATAGATGTAAAAATCCCTCGCGAAAAACTAGTGGTCATCACCGGTCTTTCCGGTTCGGGAAAATCTTCGCTGGCTTTTGATACCATTTATGCGGAAGGACAAAGAAGATATATTGAAACATTTTCTGCCTATGCCCGGCAGTTTTTGGGAAGTCTCGAGCGACCTGATGTAGATAAAATCGAAGGCCTCTCCCCGGTGATTGCAATCGAACAGAAAACCACCAGTAAGAATCCACGAAGTACTGTGGGTACGATTACTGAGATTTATGATTTTCTGAGGTTGCTCTTTGCCCGCGCCGCTGATGCCTATAGCTACAACACCGGTGAGAAGATGGTAAGCTATTCCGATTCACAGATCAAAGAGCTTATTCTGGACAATTTTAAAGATAAAAGAGTTAACATTCTGGCACCAGTCATCAGAAGCCGAAAAGGTCATTATCGGGAACTTTTCGAACAAATTGCGAAGCAGGGATTTTTAAAAGTCCGCGTGGATGGTGAGGTAGTCGATATCGAAAAAGGAATGAAACTCGACCGGTACAAGACCCATGATATTGAAATTGTTATTGACCGGCTTAAAATCGAAGATAAAAAGGATGCCGATAAACGCCTGGAAGAAAGCATTAAAACCGCCATGTATCAGGGTGATGATTCGCTCATGATCCTGGAACAGGACCACGAAAATGTTCGCTATTTCAGCCGAAATTTAATGTGCCCCACTACCGGCATCAGTTATCCAAGTCCTGAGCCTAATACTTTTTCCTTTAATTCGCCAAAAGGAGCCTGTCCCACCTGTAACGGAATTGGAACTTTATACCAGGTAAACGTTGATAAGATCATTCCGGATCGCTCAAAATCGATAAAAAATGGCGGAATTGCACCACATGGTCCGCAGAAAAAAAACTGGATTTTTTCTCAGCTGGAATTGATTGCCGAGAGATATGAGTTCAGCCTGAACGATCCGATCAAAAAAATTCCTGAGGAAGCCCTTCAAATGATCCTTTACGGCGGAAAAGAAAAATTTTCCCGGGAATCAAAGTCGCTGGGCATCACCCGCGATTACAAGATAGATTTTGAAGGAGTGGCCAATTTTATTGAAACCACTTATAAGAATAATGACTCTTCCTCCCTTAGAAGATGGTCTAAAGAATATATGGACAAGGTCACCTGTCCCGATTGTGAAGGTGCAAGATTGAAGAAAGAAGCCCTTTATTTCCGTATCTATGACAAGAATATCGCAGAACTTTCTTCCCTTGATATTACCGATCTCAGCGCCTGGTTCGGGGATATTGAAAAACATCTTAGCGAAAAACAGCTTAAGATCGCTTCCGAAGTGATCAAGGAAATTCGTACCCGGCTTCAGTTTTTGATCGATGTGGGACTCACGTATCTCAATCTCAACCGTAGTTCCAAGTCACTTTCCGGGGGTGAAGCACAACGCATTCGGCTTGCCACGCAGATCGGTTCTCAGCTCGTGGGAGTTCTTTATATTCTGGATGAACCCAGTATCGGGCTGCATCAGCGGGATAACGAAAAACTCATCAATTCCCTGGAATCTCTACGGGATATTGGCAATACGGTGATCGTGGTAGAACATGATAAAGATATGATAGAACGTGCCGATCACGTGATCGATATTGGTCCCCGTGCCGGAAAACATGGCGGGGAGATCATTAGCGAAGGCACACCACAGGAACTGAAGGAACATGAAACTCTTACCGCGCAGTATTTGAACGGACAGAAAGAAATTCCTGTTCCGAAGAAAAGAAGAAAAGGAAACGGAAAAACCATAGAACTCACCGGGGCAACGGGTAATAACCTAAAAAATGTAAGCATCAGTCTTCCTTTGGGAAAAATGATCGCGGTGACGGGAGTTTCGGGTAGTGGTAAATCTACTCTGATAAATGAAACACTGTACCCGATCATGAACGCTCATTATTTTAATGGGGTAAAAAAACCTAAGCCTTATAAAAAGATCAAGGGGCTGGATAATATCGATAAAGTCATAGATATCAACCAGTCGCCTATCGGAAGAACTCCCAGATCTAATCCGGCGACCTATACCGGTGTTTTTTCTGAAATTCGCAGTCTCTTCGCCAAAACTCCCGAAGCGCAGATTCGCGGCTACAAACCCGGGCGTTTCAGCTTTAATGTCAAAGGAGGCAGATGTGAAACCTGTAAAGGTGGCGGTTTGCGCGTGATAGAGATGAACTTCCTGCCCGACGTGTATGTTGAATGTGAGACCTGCCAGGGAAAACGCTTTAACAGGGAAACTCTCGAGATACGCTATAAGGGAAAATCTATCGCCGATGTATTGGAAATGACCATTAATGAAGCGACCGAATTTTTTGAAAATATCCCAAAAATCTATCGTAAACTAAAAACGATTCAGGATGTAGGCCTGGGATACATCAGCCTCGGCCAGCAAAGCACCACGCTTTCAGGTGGAGAGGCACAACGTATTAAACTCGCGACCGAACTTTCCAAACGCGATACCGGCAATACTTTTTATATCTTAGATGAGCCTACCACGGGATTGCATTTTGAAGATATAAGAGTACTCATGGAGGTACTGAACAGATTGACCAATAAAGGCAATACGGTGTTGATCATTGAGCACAATATGGATGTGATCAAAATGGCAGACCATGTTATCGATATTGGTTATGAAGGCGGAAAAGGTGGCGGAAAAATAATAGCTACCGGAACTCCCGAAGAAATTATTAATAATAAAAAAAGTTATACGGCTCAATTTCTGAAAAAGGAACTGGAGCCGACTGTCTAAAAAATATGAGAGCACATCAAAGCAACAAGGCCTGGAATGAGATAAAAACCAATGATTCCTGGGCAATTTTCAAGATCATGGGGGAATTCGTGAACGGCTATGAAAAACTAAGCCAGATTGGTCCCTGTGTTTCTATTTTCGGTTCTGCAAGAACCAAACCCGATATGAAATATTATAAGCTTGCCGAAAAGGTGGCTAAAAAGATCGTCGATCACGGTTATGGAGTCATCACTGGCGGAGGACCGGGGATTATGGAAGCCGGGAACAAAGGTGCGCATCTCGCCGGAGGAACCTCTGTGGGCTTGAACATTGAGCTTCCTTTTGAGCAACACGATAACCCATATATAGACAACGATAAGAGTCTCGATTTTGACTATTTCTTTGTAAGAAAGGTAATGTTCGTAAAGTATTCTCAGGGCTTTGTGGTAATGCCCGGCGGCTTTGGAACTCTGGACGAACTTTTCGAGGCGATCACCCTTATCCAAACGCATAAAATTGATAAATTCCCCATCATCCTGGTAGGCAGTGAATTCTGGAGCGGACTTGTTGACTGGATCAAAACTACACTTTGCGATAGCTTTAAAAACATCAATGAAGCCGATATTGATCTTGTCCAGGTGGTTGATACTGAAGATGAGGTACTGGAGATCCTTGACAAATTCTATGACGAATATAATCTAAGTCCTAATTTCTAGTTAAGAGGTCTATTGAAGGTTTGAAACTTTGATTATATTTAGCGCTGATAGAAAAGCAGCCTAATTTCATATTCCCTTGAAAAACCTACGTGTTTTCCTTTTATTCTTTATTTGCTGTGGATGCCTTTCTGCTCAGAATAGCATTAGTATAAACGCAAAATTAATAGACAGCCTGCGCAGCCTGGAAGTGAACCAGCAGATAAATTTTGTAAATACCGAAGATAGGGAGTTGGTAAGTATTTACCTCAACGATTGGAATAACGCCTTTAGTAGCAAAACTTCCACCCTGGCAAAAAGATTTGCTGAAGATTACAAGCGACGCTTTCATTTTGCCCGGGATGAGGAACGTGGACGCACAGATATTGCGACCGTTGAAGATGTCAATGGGAAATCGATGGAATGGGATCGGCCGGGAAATCTCCCCGATCTGCTTAGGGTAACACTGGATGAACCCCTGGCGCCAGGTGACACTGTAACCCTGAATTTCAATTACCGCCTAAAGATCCCTGTTGACAAATTCACCCGTTACGGCTATGATGACGAGGGAAATTATAAACTTCGTTACTGGTATTTAGTGCCGGCTCCTCTCGATAATGGCTGGAAACTTTATAATCACCAGGATCTGGGACTGCAATATGTAAAGCCCTACGACATCAACATTTCACTGGATATTCCTACAGAATTTTACGCGATTTGCGGCCTTAACCTCCTCCGCACCGAAACCCACAAAGGCTACAAAACCCTGAAATTTGATGGGAATAACCGGCTGGAAAGCAAAATGTATATTACTAAATCCTACATTTTCGAGTCGATAACTGCCAATTCCAAACATGTGATCACCAATATTGAAGATGGAGGAATAGAATTCGAAACCAAACAGGCAATTTTGCGTAAAGTAATGGGTTTCCTTCAGGAACGGCTGGGTGAGTATCCACATCAGAATTTATTTGTCACTCAGGAAGATTATGAGCATAGCCCAATTTATGGTCTTAACCAGTTACCCGATTTTATCAGGCCGTTTCCCGATGGATTTCAGTACGACGTCAAGATATTTAAAACCCTGTCCAGTTACTATCTTGATAACACCCTCCTGCTTAATCCCCGCACCGAAAAATGGGTGTCCGATGCCATTATGATCTCCCTGATGATGGATTATGTTGACAAATATTACCCCAAAATGAGTCTTGTGGGCAATCTCAGTGAGGTGATAGGTCTTCGCTGGTTCCATGCTGCCGATCTGCAGTTCAATGATCAGTACCAGTTTCTGTACATGAACATGGTGAGGCTGAACCTGGATCAGCCCCTAACTACTTCCCAGGATTCCCTGGTGAAATTCAATAAAAATATCGCCAATGCCTATAAAGCCGGTGTCGGTATGAAATATCTCGAAAATTTTCTTCAGGATGAAACGGTGGAAAAGTCTATTTCAGAATTCTATTCTCAGTATAAACTTCAACCCGTGAGCGATAAAGATTTTGAGAGAATTCTTCAGAAAAACGCTTCTAAAGACATTTCCTGGTTCTTTGATGATTATGTCAAAACCAATAAAAAAATTGACTTTAAGATCACGCATGTGGTCACAAAGAAAGATTCTTTGCTCGTAACCGTTAAAAATCTTGAGGATAATCATATGCCAATTAGCCTTTATGGTCTTGACAAAGACAGTATCGTCTATAAAACCTGGATCGAAGATATTCCCAATACCAAAGAGGTAAAAATACCTTCCGAAAACATAAAAAGGCTGGCCCTGAATTATGAACAGGAAATCCCGGAATACAACCAGAGGAATAACTACAAAGCCGTGACTTCTCTGTTTGATAAACCTGTCCAGGTAAGATTGCTTCAGGACGTGGAAGACCCGCGTTACCATCAGGTTTTTGTGATGCCAGAATTTGAATATAACCTTTACGATGGTGTCTCCATTGGCCCAAAACTGTACAATAAGACGGTGCTCAGCAAGACCTTTAACTTTACGATAGCTCCGAAATTCGGGTTCAGCAGTAAGACTTTGGTGGGATCGGCGGCAATGGTAAACACGCATCAGTTTGAAAATAAAAAGCTGTATGCGATCAGCTATGGTATCAGTGGAACGCGGTTTTCTTACGGTTATGATCTTTTTTATAAAAAATACACTCCTTTTCTAACTTTTGGTTTCAGGAATTCATACCTGAGAAGCAATGAAAGGCAGCGACTTTTGATCAGGAATGTAAATGTGCAGCGCGATCAGAATCCCGCGGCTCCCCTGCTACAGCCAAACTACAACGTCTTTAATGTCAATTATAGGTATAGCAATCCTAATTTTATAAAATATTTCACTACTTCGCTGGATTACCAGTTATCTGATAAATTCAGCAAGGTGTCATTTACCGCTGAATACCGCAATCTTTTTAAAAATAACCGTCAGCTGAACATTCGGTTTTTCATGGGCTCCTTCTTATATAATGATGCAAAATCCAACGATTACTTCAGCTTTGCACTCGACCGTCCCACCGATTATCTTTTCGATTATAATTACTACGGAAGAAGCCAGGGTAGCGGACTTTTCAGCCAACAGATCATCATGGCCGAAGGAGGTTTCAAGTCACAGCTTCAGCCGGAATATGCCGATCAATGGCTGATGAGCCTGAACACCAGCACCAATCTGTGGAAATGGATTTATGTGTATGGAGATGTGGGAATTGTAAAAAATAAAGGCGTTAACGGGGAATTGCTCTACGATTCAGGTTTACGGGTGAGCCTGGTGCAGGATTATTTTGAAGTATTCTTTCCTGTTTACTCCAACCTGGGCTGGGAAGTTGGCGACTCTAACTATGATCAGAAGATAAGGTTTATAGTCTCTCTTGACCTGAATACACTTATCAGACTCTTTACCCGACGCTGGTATTAGATTTTTTGCATATCAATACCTCTATTTCATTATTTTCAAGAAATCTATAATAAAGATCAGTTAAATTTTGATATAAATAATAAATAAAGGTTAAAATTAAATTATTAATAATATTATAGCGAAATAATGAATTGTATTTAATCATAGATTTCGTTACATTTGTTACGATTCAAAAACTATTGCATGCAAAGCGAAACACAAACTGAACATTCAATTTCTTTTGACGAATTCAAATCACAGGTCTTAGAAGATTATCGCATTGCGGTAACCAGCCGCGAATGCAGCCTTTTGGGACGACGAGAGGTTCTGACCGGGAAAGCAAAATTCGGAATTTTCGGTGATGGAAAAGAAATACCTCAGCTTGCAATGGCAAAATCCTTCCGGAACGGAGATTTCCGCTCGGGATATTACCGTGATCAGACCTTTATGATGGCGATCGGCGCACTATCTGCCGAACAATTCTTCGCCGGTCTTTATGCCGATACGAATATGGAGAACGAACCCATGTCTGCAGGACGCCAGATGGGTGGGCATTTTATGACCTTCAGCCTGGATGAAAATGGAGAATGGAAAAACCTGATGGAGCAAAAGAATTCCAGTGCAGATATTTCTCCCACTGCGGGACAAATGCCGCGATTGCTGGGACTTGCACTGGCTTCAAAAATCTACAGGAATGTTCCGGGGATTCCCGCCGAGAAATTTTCTAACCATGGTAGCGAAATTGCCTGGGGAACCATCGGAAACGCCAGTACCAGTGAGGGACATTTCTGGGAAACCGTGAATGCCGCCGGTGTGCTTCAGGTACCCATGATAATTAGTATCTGGGATGATGAATACGGAATTTCGGTCCACGCCAGACATCAGACTACCAAAGAGAATATTTCAGAGATCCTGAAGGGTTTCCAGAGAAATGAAGAGGAAAAAGGATACGAAATGTTAGTGGTGAACGGCTGGGATTATCCTGCGCTGGTTGAAACCTATGAACGCGCTTCTGAAATTTCCCGAAACGAACACTGCCCTGTGATCATTCATGTAGTGGAACTTACGCAGCCTCAGGGCCATTCTACTTCCGGATCTCATGAACGCTATAAAAGCGAAGAACGCCTGAACTGGGAAAAACAACACGATTGCAACCTGAAATTCAGAAACTGGATTATCGAGAATGATTTCGCAAACGAAGAGGAGCTCGAAAAACTGGAAAGAGATATTAAAAAAGAGGTAAGAGGCGCCAAGCAAAGAGCCTGGAGCAATTACCTGAAACCGGCGCTCCAAAATCAAAAAGAACTTATAAAAATTCTTGATGAAGTAGCGGCGGCAAGTCCGAATGCTAATTTCATCAATTCCCTGAAGAAAGAACTTTCAGACAATCGCGAACCTCTTAAAAAGGATCTTGCCACTGCGGCACGACAGACTTTAAGATATATTTTAGGAGAAGAGAATAATCCTGCAAGGGAAAAACTTATAAACTGGTTAGACCGTTTTTCTGTATTAACCGATTCAGACTATAATTCCAACCTTTACAAAGAAGAGGAAATCACCACCGAAATACTTCCCTCCTATGATGAGGGTGCGCAGGAAGTGGATGCGCGAATAGTTTTAAGAGATAATTTTGATACCATTTTCCAGAACCGACCTGAGACTCTAATCTTCGGAGAGGATTCAGGGGAAATCGGCGATGTAAATCAGGGACTGGAAGGCCTTCAGAAGAAATATGGGAAATTCCGCGTTTCAGATACGGGAATTCGTGAATCTACAATTCTCGGTCAGGGTATCGGAATGGCCATGCGAGGCCTTCGGCCTATCGCCGAAATTCAGTATCTCGATTATGTGATGTACTGCCTACAGACCATGAGCGATGATTTATCCACTCTTCATTATCGTACCAATGGGAAACAAAAGGCGCCTTTGATCGTAAGAACCCGTGGCCACAGGCTAGAAGGAATCTGGCATAGCGGTTCTCAAATGGGCGGATTTATAAATCTTCTGCGTGGCATGTATGTGCTCGTTCCAAGAAATATGACTAAAGCTGCCGGTTTCTACAATCAGCTGCTCGACCTCGATACTCCTGCACTTGTTGTGGAATGCCTGAATGGCTATCGATTAAAAGAAAAACTTCCCAACAACCTTGGCGAATTAAAAACGCCCATTGGTGTTGTGGAAACTCTGAAGGAAGGAAATGATATCACCCTGGTTTCCTACGGCTCTACGTTGCGAATTGTGGAGCAGGTGGCGAAAGAACTTGCTGAAGTCGATATTGATGCCGAGGTGATCGATGTTCAATCGCTGCTACCTTTCGATACCGCTCATGACATCGTGAAAAGTGTGGAAAAGACAAACCGTTTGCTTGTGATCGATGAAGATGTTCCCGGCGCTGGTTCTGCATATATCATGCAGCAAATTCTGGAAACGCAGAATGCGTACAGGTTTCTGGACAGTAAACCACATACCTTAACAGCAAAACATCACCGGCCTGCATACGGTAGTGACGGGGATTACTTCTCAAAACCTTCTGCCGAAGATATGTTTGAAAAGATCTACGGCATTATGCATGAAAGCAATCCCGCAAAATATCCAAAACTGAAATAATTTCTTCGGAATTATTAGAATATGAAGCCATGATTTTCTCATGGCTTTTTTATTTTTAATACATGCTGAATTTTGATAAGAATAAAATAACAGGACTTATAGATCGTCATGAGCAGTCAGGCTCTTATTTTGAAATAGACGGATTGAATATTTTCCGATTGGATTTTGGAGCGGGAGAGCCGGTTTTATGCCTGCACGGCGTTCCAACCTCCTCTTTTCTTTATCGAAAACTCCTGAAATCTTTGGGCGAAAAAGGATTTCGCGGAATCGCAATCGATTTTCCGGGATTTGGACTATCAGATAAACCTGAAGAATTTAACTACAGCTTTAGAGGCTTCTCTGATTTCCTGACAAAAGCAATTGATGTTCTGAAGCTTGAAAAATTTCATCTGCTGGTGCATGACGCCAGCGGTCCCATTGGGTTTCATTTCGCCGCAAGGCATCGCGAAAAAATTCAATCCCTCAGTATTCTCAATACCTGGATCGATGTGGTAAATTTTAGAAAACCCTGGATGATGAAGCCTTTCGAATTTGATCTTTTAGGCGAAATTGAACTTAAAAGTATCAATTATTACTCCTGGTATATCATGTTCTCGAAAATTGGCGTTTTGAGTACAGAGGAAATTTCAAATGAGGAAATTGCTGTTTACGTGGATCTTTTGAAAAGTAAAGACAAAGGAAAGGCATTTTTAAAACTCATGAGAAATTATAACAATTCCGCAAAGTTCAGGGAATCCTGCATCGCCGCAATAAAAGATGTCCCATATCCCGTTCAGCTTATCTGGGGAGCCAAAGATCCGGCGCTAAAAGCCGAGAAATTTATTCCCGAATTTCAAAAATTCGGCGATATCGGGAATATTACGGAATTGCCTTCCCGGCACCTTTTACAGGAAGAAGTATTTTCTGAAATCGCAGAAAGCATTCAAAAATTTTCGACTTCTAAATACTAATTACTGAATACTGTTTTACGGAATCCATTTTTTCGGAAAATTAGGTTTTCTCTTTTCCAGAAATGCGTCACGGCCTTCCTTAGCTTCGTCAGTCATATAAGCTAACCTTGTAGCTTCTCCCGCGAAAACCTGTTGCCCAACCATTCCGTCATCGGTAAGATTCATCGCAAATTTCAGCATTTTGATGGAAGTAGGCGATTTTGCAAGTATTTCCTGCGCCCATTCATAAGCGGTATCTTCCAGCTTATCATGTGGGATAACCGCATTGACCATTCCCATTTCATAGGCTTCCTGAGCGGAATAATTTCGGCCTAAAAAGAAAATTTCGCGTGCGCGCTTCTGTCCCACCATCTTTGCTAAATACGCAGAGCCATAACCAGCATCGAAACTGGTGACATCAGCATCGGTTTGTTTAAAGATCGCGTTTTCTTTGCTGGCAAGAGTGAGGTCGCAAACTACATGAAGGCTGTGACCGCCTCCAACAGCCCAGCCGGGAACCACGGCAATCACCGCTTTGGGCATGAATCTGATTAATCGCTGCACCTCCAGGATATTCAAACGATGGTATCCATCTTTTCCTACATAGCCCTGATGGCCTCTGGCTTTCTGGTCGCCACCACTGCAAAAAGCCCATTTTCCGTCTTTTGAAGAAGGCCCTTCCGCTGAGAGCAACACAGCGCCTATCGAGGTATCTTCGTGGGCATCGTGAAAAGCATCCAGAAGTTCAGAGGTGGTTTGCGGCCTAAAAGCGTTCCGTACTTCCGGGCGGTTAAAGGCAATCCTCGCCACGCCATTTGCTTTTTTATAGGTGATATCTTCGTATTCTTTTGCTGTTTTCCAGTCAATAGTAACCATAGTCCTCAATTTGTGGTAAAAATAAAGCTTTCCGTCAACATCAGAAAGCCGAATAAAAAAGTCCGCGCAATGGCGGACTTTCCTTTTTTATTCTGAAGAAATTAATTTTGCATATATTTCATCATGATAGGCTGAAGCTCCTGACCCCATTTTTGCCCAATTTCCATACCTTTTTTGGTCAGTTTTGGAGTTATATCAACCATTTTACTGCCCACCGGGGTGTTATAAAAAGCGAGGATCTTATCAATTTCCGCCTCGGTAAAATTTTCCATATAAATGTCGGCGAATTGCTGATAAAGATTGTCCATACTTGCCATCAGCTCTTTTTTAAAGGCCGCCTGGTTTTCTTCAGGAATCATTTTCATAACCGGTTCCAGCATTATGTCAAATTGCTGACCCGAGGTCATTTTAATAAGTTTAATGGTTTTTTCCTGAAAACTTTTAGCTTCCTGTGCCTGGGATTGAAATCCTATGGCAATAAGGAAGAAAAGGCATACTAATTTTTTCATTATTGAGTTTTAAAATTGGATGCTAAAATAGCTATTTCCCCGAATTAACCTGGGTGAAATCCCGATTTCAACGACAAATCCCTGCTGTTTTTGAAATTTGCATTATTTTTGATTCGGTTTAGAATAAAAAAAACCAAAATGAAAATCAGGTTATTATTCTTCTTTTTTCTAGTCTGCTCGGTCGCCAGTGCACAGGAATACTGGGATCGGGAAGATTTTGAGATAGGAGACCGCAATATAGATGCTTCCTGGAAGGCGCTCGCTTTCAGCTGGCAGAAGGCAGAATCACATTTCAGCCTTCCTGACGGCACTTTTTTGAACGTTTCCCGCGATGCTCAGAACAAGCAGATCGATATGCTCGCGACGATCGACAGGATAAATGCCGAAAATGAGCCGCAAAGAAAAATAGACCTTGGGTCGCCACTTGGGGAAAGAGAGGAAAAAAAGAAAAAGTTTTTTCAGATATCGGGAAATACCGATCCGCGAAATAGCGATACTTATATAAACCCTTTTGTGGCTCCTATTCTGGATCCATACAACAAGGCTTACCTGTTAAGGCGTAATTCACTTTACCGCTATAATTACTAATCCTTAAGATGTAAACCGTCTTCCCTGATGTCTATCAGTCGTTGTTTATAAAGATTTCCCGCAGCTCTTTTAAAGCTTTTCTTGCTCATTTGAAGCTGCTTTCTGACCTTCTCGGGAGAAGATTTATCGGTAAGCGGAAGAAAACCTCCTGCGTTCTTCAATTCTGTAAGGATCTTTTCAGCATTCGGCTCAATACTTCTGTACCCGGGCCTTTGTAACGTAACATCTATTTTATTATCCTCCCTGATTTTTTTTATGTATCCTGTCAGCGCATCGCCCGGTTTAAGAGGTTTGAACACTTCATCTTTATAGATAAGCCCCAGATGCAGCTGATTGATGATCACGTTAAATCCGAGTTCGGTTTCATTGCTTACCAGCAGCTCCACTTCCTCAAAGGGCTTCACAGTAAGTTCGGTATTGTCCAGGAAGGCATGTACTTTTGAAGAAGCCGCCAGTCGACTGGTCTCCAGGTCGAGATAGCAAAACACCAGGTAAGATTCTCCTTTTTGCATCGGCACCACCTGTTCCTTAAAAGGAACGAAAAGATGCTTTTCGAGTCCCCAATCCAGGAAAGCTCCGAATTTGCTCACTTCAACACATTCTAGCAATCCAAAACGATCCAATTTGATCTTAGGTTCCAGAGTGGTCGCCACGGGACGTTCTTCGTGATCAAGATAGACGAAAACATTGATCATATCACCCTGATCCCACTTTGCAGGAACATATTTATTGGGAAGCAGAACTTCCTCTCCTTCTTCATTTTCAAGGTATACACCGTGATCGGTGGCACGCTCTATTTTCAATTCATGATATTCGCCTATCTGCATTTTAATTTTTTTAGCCGACAAAGATAGCTTTAAATTAATATAATAATCTGATATTCCTGAATTCCGAAAAAACAGTCGGTCAACAGGAAATTATTATTTCATAAAATTAAAATATTCAAGCAAGACTTCATCGTTGATTTTTCGCGGAGTGAAAATCTCCAGCAAACGTGGTTTTTCCGAATCTTCAAAAAAACCATTTAAGGCATTCTTCAGACTTTCTTCAGAATCGGCACTTCGGTAGTCAAAACTGTACATTTCACAGAGCGGTTTCGCCTTCAGGTCATGCACTGTTTCAAAATATTTCTCAAAATTTTCTGTATCCTTATTACCCGGTAAAATCCTGAAAATTCCCCCACCCTTATTGTTTAAAATAATTATCCTGAAATTCGGAGGGATATAATTGTTCCAAAGAGCATTGCTGTCATAGAAAAAGCTTAGATCGCCGGCGATTAGAAGCACAGGTTCTTCTGAACTTACCGCTGCTCCCACCGCCGTGGAAACACTCCCATCAATCCCGCTGGTTCCGCGGTTACAAAATATTTTCAGACTTTTGTCCCATTGAAAAAGCTGTGCATAACGAATGGTGGAACTGTTTCCAAAGTGAAGAATGTTATTTTCAGGCACTTCCGGTACTATTAGCTGCATGGCTTTAAGGTCGGAATATTCGATCTCTGCCATATATTCTTCATGACGTTTTTGCCGCTTTTTGCGCACCTCTTTCCAGAATTCAGCGTAATCACTGTCAATTTTTTCGGTTAACGGAAAGAATTCAGTGAAAAAGGGATTTACTTCTGTTTCAAAATGTTTATTCAGGCAGAAGAAAGTATTATAAGCTTTCTTCGGATCGATATGCCAGTGATTCTGAGGATTGAAATTCCGCAGAAATGCCTTGATCTTTTTTGAAACGATCATTCCGCCGAAGGTGAGAAGAATATCGGGCTGCAGCTTTATAAAAAGATCATTTCGATTCATATCCTTTTCAATGGGCCCGATAAGTGTATCTATACGCGTGAAAAATTCTTCCTGATGGAGATTTGAAGTGGTTTCGGTAAAAACGATCACACTTGGATCTTCCGCGAGTTTATCAAGAAATTTCTGCTCCACGGCATTAGGCTGCTCTACTCCAACAATGACCATTTTCCGAAGGGCGCGGTTCCACACCTTCGCGTAAGGATCCAGCTGTTTGGCAGAATAATGCCTCTCTTTTATTTCCGGAAATATCTGCAGTGGCTCCACCACGATATCTTCCACCGTATCATACAAAGGCTCATAAAAAGGCACATTGATGTGAACGGGACCTTTTTCTTCGATCGCTTTGTTCAGCGCGAGATTGATCTCCCTTTCGTTGTGTTTTCGCGCCTCGAACTGCTTTTGCAGAAGTTTGGAATCCTGGGTTTCTTCTTCCAGAACCAATTCCGAATATAAATTCGCAGAATACAGAATGTGATTCTCAAAGACATTTTTCTGTCGAATCGTCTGCCCGTCCCCGATATCGATCCTTTCCACAGGCCTGTCCGCAGAAATGATCACCAGGGGAATATCGCTGTAAAATGCCTCAGAGATCGCCGGATAATAATTCAGCAAAGCAGAACCTGAGGTGCAAACCAAAGCAACCGGTTTTTTAAGCTGCTGAGCCATGCCCAGGGCAAAAAAGGCCGCGCAACGCTCATCAACGATACTGTAGGGAGTTATGCCGGTATGATGTGTAAAGCCAATGGTCAGCGGCGCATTTCGGGAACCGGGTGAAATTACTACATGATTGATATTTTTTGCTACACAAAGAGCCACAATAGAACGGGCCACAGGTATTTTAGAATACTTCACAGAAATTTTTTTCTTTTTTTCAACAAACAGAAATGTCTTTGGACCTTTCAATTTTCGTTGGTCGATCAAAATTACAATTTACAACTTACTTCAAACTTCGATTTTGAGCTTATTTAACAAGTACGGCTTTCATCGTCTGGGCCTTATTTACTGTCTCCAGCCATTCATCGGCAGCGACTGAATCTTTGGTCACACCGCCGCCCACAAAAATTTTGGCCAGACCATCCTTTAATTTCATACATCGAAGGTTAACGTACAAATTACTAGCCTGAAAAACTGCCGAAAATTGCTGATTTTCCTGATTTTTTCTGCGGCGGCTTCGCTGAACCTGTGTTTTCATATTAAGTTCGCCTAAAAATCCGGTGTAAAATTCCCGATCATAAGCTTCATTTTCAAGAATGAATTTTCTGGCGTTTTCCTTCGGAAGTCCACATACCGCGGGAGTGGGATGTAGAGATTCCACTATTTGCCGTAATCCCTTTTCCTGTTGAAAATTTCCCGAAATATCGGTACATATATGCAGGAGGTTTCCGGCCTTTAAAGTATAAGGATCGGAAACGCTGATATCCCCGGTTTCAGAAGTTTTTTTAAGCACCTCAGTAATAAAATCGGTCACAAATTTTTGCTCCTCGATCTCTTTCTGTCCCCATTTTACCACCGACTGATCTTTGAAAAGCTGAGTTCCCGCCAGAGCCATTGTTTTAAAACGGTTCCTTTCCGTTTTTAGTAAAGTTTCGGGCGTGGCTCCGAGCCAGAATCCTGTTTCCGGATGATACCACAGGTACACAAAAGCAGCCGGATATTTATCCAGCAGATTATTAAAAATTCGAAGCGGATCGGGATCATGGACTTCGGTGGTTTCAGCTCTTGAGAGAACAATCTTTTCAACCTCTCCCCTTTTTATCTCATCAATGGCGTGCTGTACCAGTTTTTCATAAGATTTCTGATCTTTTTCCGTTTGCGGAAAATTTCCTTTTTTAACCACAACCTCAGCCCGATCTTCATCTACTTTTTTAGAGGCTTCATGATGAAATTCGACTTTTTCAGAAGTTTCCGCGGGAATCAGAAAAGGGTTTTGATCTGTAGAAAAAGGCGCAAATACAAATCCGCTTTCCGAAAAATCAGAACAAAAATGCGTCTTCCCGTCTTTCTGAAAAAGGGCAAAAACTCTATTATCGGTTACATTCGGTTGCCGGTAAGCCACAAAGGGCTGTTTTTTATGGATCTGCTCAACGGCAAGACTATGAAAATGCGCGGCATCTGTCATCTTTTTTCTTTTGGAAGGGCGATGGTCGTTAATTTTACCAGTGAAATCAGCTGATTGGTTTCATCGGTAATCCTAATTTCCCACAATTGTGTGGTGCGCCCTTTGTGAATAAATGAGGCTCTGGCGTATACATAACCATCTCTGACCGATTTAAGATGATTGGCCGAAATCTCTATTCCCCGAATAAAGAAATCCTCGGTATTCAAAAAAACATAGCTCGCCATACTGCCCACACTTTCGGCCAAAGCCACGCTGGCTCCGCCGTGAAGCACCCCATCGGGCTGATGCACTTTTGAGGTCACCGGCATTTTCGCGATCATATAATCTTCGCCGGCATCGACAAATTCGATATCCAGCGTCTCCATCAGCGTATTTTTACAGGCTTTTTCGGCAAGCGCTATAATTTCTTCTTTCGTCATCTTTTAAAGATTGGTTATTTTAACAACTTTGAAGTTATCTTCAGCCACTGAAATAAAATAAAATTAATTTCTGTAGCCGGCAGATTAACATCTCAGTAAAAATACAAAACAACGAACAGATGAGCAGCGAGAAAAGTGTTTCTTACCAGATCAAAAACAGCTATTCCACTTTATATGAATTTACACCTAAAACCAAAAATGTCTGGCTGGTCTTCCACGGAATTGGTTATTTAAGCCGATATTTTCTGAAATATTTCCGGCATCTTGATGAAAATGAGAATTACATCATTGCACCGCAGGCACAATCTAAATATTATCTGAACGGTGAATATCGTCACGTGGGCGCCTCCTGGCTTACAAGGGAAAATTTGGAGGAAGGCATTGAAAACATGTTGAATTACCTCGATGCGGTCTTTGAAGCCGAAAATTTATCGGAAGTCGAAAACCTGAGTATTTTAGGCTATTCCCAGGGAGTTTCGGTCGCTACCAGGTTTGTGGCTCGAAGAAAAATCCGGTGTAAAAATCTCATCATGCATTCGGGAAAAGTTCCGGAAGAACTGAAGGCTGAAGATTTTACTTTTCTGAAGGAAACGAATTTCAGTTTTATCTACGGCTCCGAAGATGAATATTTGAATTCTGGGATAGTAAAAGTGGAGGAAGAAAGGCTGCGAAAGTTATTTCCAAACAACCTGAAAATACTCACTTTTAAAGGCGGGCATGAGGTAAGTACAGCAATGATCTCAAAATTTGCTTAATTTGGTATAAATAGTCGAGGCCGTGAGATTTCTCGACTTCGCTCGAAATGACTGAAAATACATTTTTTAGACAGCCTCTTTTTTTATAGAAGCTGAAACAAGTTCAGCTTGACGTGAATATAATTATGAAACAAAACTCTTCCCCGAAAACCTCGATTTTTAAAAGTCTCGGCCCCGGATTATTACTTGCCGGTGCCGCCATTGGCGTTTCCCACTTGGTACAGGCAACACGGGCCGGTGCCGATTACGGGTTTTTACTTATATGGGTTTTGGTGCTGGCTTGCGTGACCAAATATCCGTTTCTGGAATTCGGTCCCCGCTATGCGGCCGCCACCGGAAACCATCTGATACACGGCTATAAGAAAATGGGGGGATTTCCCTACTGGACTTTCATTATAATTACCCTCGGCAGTATGTTCATCATTCAGGCGGCCGTCACCATAGTGACCGCCGGACTGGCGGAAAGGCTTTTCGGAATGGGTTGGAATAATTTCACCTGGAGTTTTGTGATTATCGGCATCTGTATCGCCTTACTGCTGATAGGAAAATATCCGGCACTGGATAAGGCGATGAAGATCATCGTAAGCGTACTCGGGCTTGCTACTTTAACCGCGGTGATCCTGGCGTTTGGAGAAGGTCGCTTAAGTCATGCCGTAGAAATGGATACTCCGGAGGTATGGAATAAAATTGGGATCGCCTTTATTATTTCTTTTATGGGCTGGATGCCCATTCCTCTTGATGCCGCCGTTTGGCATTCTATATGGACGAAAGAAAAAGCTGTTTCAAATAAGCGAAGAACGAGCATAAAAGAAGCTTTTGCCGATTTCAATATTGGTTATCTCTCAGCTGCTTTCATAGGATTATTATTCTTTTTAATGGGAGTTTTGGTCATGTTTGGGAGCGGGATCAGTTTTTCGGGAAGTGCCGTTGAATTCTCTGGTCAGTTGATCGATCTCTACGGAAAAACGCTTGGAGACTGGAGCAAACCAATCATCGCCGTGGCCGCGTTTATAGCTATGTTCTCTACCACCCTGGCGGTAACTGATGCCTTTCCCCGCGTTATCGCTGAGATAGTGACGGAAGAAAAAAAGAACTGGACAGAATCTCAAAAATGGAAAAATTATAAATGGAATGTTTTTCTCATTCCCGGTCTTTCCCTGCTGATTTTGTATTTCTTTACGGCTTCTTTTACCGTACTGATCGATTTTGCCACGGCTCTTTCATTCATATCCGCTCCTTTTTTGGCCTGGTTCAACTATAAACTTATCACCGGAAAACAAACACCTGAAGAAGCTAAACCTGGAAAATCCTACCGCATTTTCAGTATTATGTGCCTGGTTCTTCTGGTGGTTTTTAACCTGATTTATATTTGCACTTTATTTCAATAAAAAAAAGCACGATCTGTTAAATCGTGCTTTCCATTCTTTTTTCGTAAGAGAAGATCCTTCGACAAGCTCAGGATAAGTCTCTCGACTTCGCTCGAGACAGGCTAATTATTTAACCTCCTCAAAATCTACGTCTTCCACGTCATCTCCATCCTTAGAACTTCCACCTTCAGCGCTTTCGCCCTGAGCTCCGGTTGCACCTTGCTGTGGTCCTCCGGCCTGTCCTTGTCCGCCCTGAGCTTCTGCCTGTGCTTTATACATTTCTTCTGAAGCTGTTTTCCAGGCTTCGTTGATCTTGTCTAAAGCAGGCTGAATGGTCTCAACTTCCTTGGTTTCGTAAGCTTTCTTAAGCTCTTCCAACGCGTCTTCAATTGGTTTTTTCTTCTCATCTGAGAGTTTATCACCAAATTCTTTCAGCTGTTTTTCGGTCTGGAAGATCATCGCATCAGCTTCGTTAAGCTTATCAACTTTCTCTTTCGCTTTCTTATCGGTTTCGGCATTCGCTTCAGCCTCTTTCTTCATTTTTTCGATCTCTTCCTCGGTCAATCCTGAAGAAGCTTCGATACGAATGTCCTGAGACTTACCAGTTGCTTTATCTGTCGCGCTAACCTTGATGATACCGTTAGCATCGATATCAAAAGTCACTTCAATTTGAGGCGTCCCTCTTGGCGCTGGCGGAATTCCGTCTAAGTGGAATCTACCAATCGTCTTGTTATCGGTCGCCATCGGACGTTCCCCCTGAAGCACATGGATCTCAACAGATGGCTGATTATCTGCCGCTGTAGAGAATACCTGCGATTTCTTGGTAGGAATAGTGGTATTCGCTTCGATGAGTTTTGTATTCACTCCTCCCATGGTTTCAATACCAAGAGAAAGCGGAGTTACGTCAAGAAGCAATACATCTTTCACATCTCCAGTCAATACACCACCCTGAATTGCAGCCCCAATCGCCACAACCTCATCTGGGTTTACTCCTTTAGAAGGTTTTTTTCCGAAGAATTTTTCCACCTCTTCCTGAATCTTAGGAATACGGGTAGAACCACCTACAAGAATTACCTCATCGATATCGCTCTTGGAAAGCCCGGCATCACTAAGTGCTTTTTGAACAGGATCCATAGATCGTTTTACAAGATCATGAGCTAATTGTTCAAATTTTGAACGGGTGATCGTTTCCACAAGGTGTTTTGGTCCACTGGCAGTAGCAGTCACATATGGCAGGTTAATTTCGGTTTGAGTTGAAGAGGAAAGCTCGATTTTCGCTTTCTCAGAAGCTTCCTTCAAACGCTGAAGCGCCATAGGATCTTTTCTTAGATCGATATCTTCGGCTTTCTGAAAAGATTCTGCCAGGTAATCGATCAATACTTCATCAAAATCATCACCACCAAGATGTGTATCACCATTAGTAGAAAGCACTTCAAACACTCCGTCTCCTAATTCAAGAATAGAGATATCAAAGGTACCTCCACCAAGGTCATAAACAGCGATCTTTTGATCCTGAGATTTTTTATCCAGTCCGTAAGCCAGTGCCGCAGCAGTAGGCTCATTAATAATTCTTCTTACTTTAAGGCCTGCGATCTCACCGGCTTCCTTGGTTGCCTGACGCTGAGAATCGTTAAAATAGGCCGGTACGGTAATCACCGCTTCGGTCACATCCTGACCAAGATAATCTTCAGCGGTTTTCTTCATTTTCTGAAGGATCATCGCTGAAAGTTCCTGCGGAGTATATAAACGCCCGTCCACATCTACACGTGGCGTGTCATTATCACCTTTCTTTACAGTATAGGCAACTCTTCCTGCTTCTTTTGAAGATTCAGAATATTTGTTCCCCATAAATCTTTTTATAGAGGAAATAGTCTTTTGTGGGTTGGTTACCGCCTGACGTTTAGCAGGGTCTCCTACCTTTATCTCACCACCTTCAACGAAAGCAATAACTGAAGGTGTTGTTCTTTTTCCTTCGGCATTGGGTATTACCGTAGGCTCGTTACCTTCCATTACGGCAACACAGGAGTTGGTAGTACCCAAGTCAATTCCAATTACTTTACTCATAATTATATAACTTGTTTTTTACGTTAGTTTTTCAATTTTACACTCACTTGAAGTCAATCACTGTGCCAGCACAATTCTTATGACAGGTTGTCACATTTTTGTAATTCCTTGTCATTTCTAATCTTCACAACTGATTTATGTTCTAATTATTATTTTCTGGAATTTTCATGCTGAGGATTAACAATTGCCTATTTTTGCAGCAAAATTCTTATCCTGAATGCGAAAAATTGAATGCATTAGTGTCTTTGATATGCTGAAGGTCGGTGTGGGACCCTCAAGTTCTCATACTTTAGGGCCCTGGCGGGCTGCTCAACGCTGGATTGGCGAACTGAAAGCTAAAAATCGCTTTGAAGAAGTGGAAAAAATCCATGTTGACCTGTATGGTTCGTTAAGCCTTACCGGAAAAGGCCACGCCACAGATATTGCCACTGTTTTAGGGCTTTTAGGCTTTGATCCGGTGACCATGGATATTTCCCTTATAGAATCGGAAATCGAGAATTTAAAACAAACAGGAATTCTTAATTTTAATCAGGAGCGTGAGATTTCTTTTTCATTCATGGAAGACGTGAAATTCAACAGGAAATTTCTCGAATTCCATCCTAACGGGATCACCTTCCGTGCGCTTCTGAAAGACGGAAAAAAGACCAGTTCTTCCTTTTATTCCATCGGCGGCGGATTCGTGGTGAAAAAAGAACGAAAGAATGCCAGCAAAAAAATGAAAAAATTCGAGGAATTTCCCTTTCCCGTGGAAAAAGCCACCGAACTTCTGGCTTATTGCAAAGCTGAAAATAAAAACATTTCTGAAATAGTTCTGGAGAATGAACGTTCCCTGCGAACAGACGAAGATATCGATGCCGGCCTCCGACAAATATGGAATGTGATGTTGGAATCGATGTACATTGGCTGTCATACCGAGGGCACCCTTCCCGGTGGGCTCAATGTGAAACGCCGCGCCTTTGAAATGCATCAGCGACTTATGGGGGAAACCGAATATAAGAGTATCGAGGAATGGATTCCTGCCATCCGCAAAACCGAAGTAAAATTTCGTCAGATCCTGAAATGGGTAAGCTGTTTCGCTCTGAGCGTCAATGAAGTGAATGCTTCGCTGGGCCGTGTGGTCACTGCGCCTACTAATGGTAGCGCAGGCACGGTTCCCGCCGTTTTGATGTATTATATAGTTATCGAAAACCACGAGGCAGGTTTTGAGGAGATCAAAAAATTCATGTTGGTGGCAGGCGAGATTGGCAGCCTTTTCAAAAAGGGAGCGACCATTTCGGCTGCTATGGGTGGCTGTCAGGCCGAAATTGGCGTATCTTCTGCCATGGCTGCCGGTGCCCTCACCGAACTCCTGGGCGGTACTCCCGAGCAGGTGCTTATGGCCAGCGAGATTGCCATGGAACATCATTTAGGACTCACCTGCGATCCCATTGCCGGGCTGGTTCAGGTGCCCTGCATTGAACGCAATGCCATGGGTGCGATCAAGGCCATCAATGCCGCAGAAATAGCCCTGGAAAGCGATGCCAGTCGGGCAAAAGTTCCGCTGGATAAAGTGATCGAAACCATGTGGGATACGGCTAAAGACATGAATAAGAAATATAAGGAAACTTCAGAAGGAGGCCTCGCCGTGAAAGTGAGCCTGAGTGACTGTTAATTTCAAATTTGGAGAATTTACAAAATAGCAGCCTTAAATTCAATGACAAGTTAAAAAACCTGTTCCGGAATTTCGCTTTGATGCTTGGCTCCTATTTTCTGTTTTTCATGCTCCTCAGCTTCTTGCATTCTATTTTTCCCGGCCTGGACCTGGAACAATATCAGCAGTCAGAGCTTTTCGAGTTACTGAAAGAAAATCCCTTTAAATTCTTCTTTCTGGCGGCCATTGCCGCTCCCGTTCTGGAAGAAAGTATTTTCCGAAGTTTGCTGAAACCTTCCGCAGCGAACATCAAACTCTTTATTTGTGCCCTTTTATATATTACCGGCCTCGCCTTAATGCCTGAAAAAGCTCACTGGGTACTTCGTTATTCAATAATTCTTATCACGCTTTCCCTTTTTTATTATGCCATGGGAAGGTTAATTCCCGAAAAATA
This sequence comes from uncultured Flavobacteriaceae bacterium, assembly GCA_963741865.1. Taxonomy (GTDB): domain Bacteria; phylum Bacteroidota; class Bacteroidia; order Flavobacteriales; family Flavobacteriaceae; genus Christiangramia. The sequence continues at coordinate 118,163 of CAVUJP010000011.1, read as the reverse complement.
TCTTACTATAATTTGCCGTTTTCTTGGCCGCTGGTATCTGCCTGTATGGATTCTTGGCGCCATTGTCTTTGGCCTGGTGCATGTCTTCAATTATGTGGAAGGACTGTATTTCGATTTTGTCCTTTTCATTCTCATCTTCCCGCGGATCATCGCCGGATTTTTCTTCGGAAAGATCAAAATTGAGAATGAAGGAATCCTCTGGCCAATTTTGCTGCACAGCATGAACAACTCCATGGTTCTGTTATTCATTTTTCCTGTTTCTTCCACGGTTTAACAAAGCATTACAAATTATTTAATGCTTCCTTTTGTAACTTCTGGCTTCAAAAGATTGAAAATAAAAAACAACTATGAAAGCAGCAGTTATTGAAAAAGCAGGCGGTGATTTTATCATTAAAGATGTTGGTAAACCCAGGCCCAATGAAAATGAGGTTTTGATCAAAGTGGAAGCCTGCGGAATTTGTCACAGCGACAATTTTGTTAAACAGGGCGGATTTCCCGGCCTTGAGTATCCAAGAATTCCCGGCCATGAAGTAGTAGGAATTGTAGAGGAAGTCGGCTCGAATGTTTCCAATTGGAAAAAAGGTCAACGCGTGGGCGTGGGCTGGCATGGAGGACATTGCTTTGAATGTGAACCCTGCCGCCGCGGTGATTTCATTAATTGCGAAAACGGAAAAATAAGCGGGATCTCCTACGATGGTGGATATGCAGAATATATGACTGCCCCAAAAGAAGCAATAGCCGCGGTCCCCGATGAATTATCTTCAGCCGATGCTGCGCCACTTTTATGCGCGGGTATCACTGTTTTTAATGCCCTGCGAAATTCTGGAATTCGGGCAGGAGATGTTGTTGCTATTCAGGGAATTGGAGGTCTTGGCCATCTGGCCGTACAATATGCTTCTAAAATGGGTATGAAAACCGTTGCCATTTCTCATAACGATGATAAAAAAGAGCTGGCAAAAAAATTAGGCGCTCATCATTTCATCAATACCGGAAAAAACAATGCTGCCGAAGAATTACAAAATTTGGGAGGTGCCAAACTTATCCTGGCTACCGCTCCTCACAGCGATGCCATTACTTCGGTAGTTGACGGATTAGGAATTGATGGAAAACTTCTAATGGTAGCGGCTACCGGTGAGCCTATTGAAGTTTCACCCATGCAATTACTTATGGGAAGAAAATCGGCAGCGGGATGGCCCAGCGGTACTGCTATCGATTCTGAAGATACACTGAATTTCAGTGCAATGACCGGCACTACTCCAATGATCGAAGAATTTCCATTGGAAAAGGCAAACGAAGCTTTTAAGAAAATGATGGATAATGAAGCGCGTTTCAGAGTGGTATTGAAACCCTAAGAAAAAAGGCTCAAAATTATCAAAACCGGAAAATCATTCCCTTGATTTTTCGGTTTTTTTATACCTATCTTTGCCCCATTATTTAAAAAAATGAGCTTCAGATTTCCCTTTTTTATACTTGCTTTTTTTTCTGTACTCCTATTCACAAGTTGTCAGGATAACCAAAAGCACAAACCCGTCGAGGTAGTTGAAAGTAAACCTCAAAAACCGCAGAACGATTATTATAAAAAGTATATGCGGGAAATTTCCTTTTTAAAAACCAGTCCGGATTCGGTTTCTACTAAAGGAATGGTAAAAATAAAAGGAGATTCCTATATGATGGGTTCCAGTGACAGCCTTGGGAAACGGGACGAATATCCACGGCATATGGAAAAAGTGAAAGACCTCTGGGTGGATAAGACCGAGGTGACCAATGCCCAGTTCAGAGAATTTGTTGAGGCCACAGGTTATGTTACCACTGCAGAACGCAGCTTTGAAATTCAGGGCAAACAATACGAGCCCGGTTCACTGGTTTTTGACCCCACCAATCCCAGGTACTGGTGGAAATTTGTTGAAGGAGCTAACTGGAAGCATCCCGAAGGACCGGATACCGATATAAAAGGTAAGGATAATTATCCCGTTGTGCAGGTTTCCTGGTATGATGCTATGGCTTATGCCAAATGGGCAGGCAAACGCTTACCTACCGAAGCCGAGTATGAATACCTCAACCGCGCCGGAAACGATACACTTATTTACAACTGGGGAAATGATTTTTCAATAGCTACGGAAAAAGCCAATTTTTTCCAGGGTGATTTTCCTTTTCAGAATTTCAATGAAGACCATTTTGAAAAAGCAGCTCCGGTGAAAAGCTTTCCTCCCAATAATTTCGGCCTTTACGACACTACCGGAAATGTTTGGGAATGGTGCCTGGATACTTATCATCCCAATGCTTATTTAATGCTGAATCAGCGGGAAGATGGATATCTGAAGGATTATGTGAATAAAGATCAGCAGAAAGTGATTCGCGGAGGTTCTTTTCTCTGCAGTGAAAGCTATTGTAAAGGCTATCGCACCTCTACCCGCATGAGTTCTGCCCCGGATAGCGGACTCGAACACACGGGATTCCGTTGCGTAAAAGATGTTAAAAAAAGCTCCTAATTGCAGTTTTTGGTGCGGGTATCTATCAGGTAAGAAATTTTCCAATTTCCGTCCAGCTTTACCAGCGTAAAACTATTTACACCGCAATGCGTTCGGTTTCCATTGTAGTAGAAGGTATATGGAGTGGTTACTGTGGCCAGAGCCCCGTTATTTTCTTCAATTTTGAACTCATGTAATTCTTCCTGAAAAGTGGCATCTTTCGGAATAGAAGCAATTCCTTTCAGAAATTTTTCGTAGCTGTCGGTATGCAACTCCGTATTTCCATCGGCATCTATAGAAATGGACTGGAGCAGTGTGCTTTCAATCGCAAATTCTTTTAGTTTTACAGTATCCTGCCGATGAAAAGCCTCGAAAAAGTCTTCTACCATTTTTTTAGGAGTGTTTGCTGGATCATTGCTTTGAGAAAATGATGACATACTGATGAGAATTAAGCTCAGAAAAATTAATTTTTTCATGAATGGGTTGTTTTTGATTGTGGTGCCCGAATTTACTACTTTTACTCAAATTTAAAGAAAACCGGATGTCTGTTGCGAAAAAAGAGTACAAGCGAATTACCACCAAGTCTTTAGTAGATATGAAGGCTCACGGCGAGAAGATTGCCATGCTTACCTCCTATGATTATTCCATGGCGAAGATCGTAGATGGTGCAGGCATCGATGTGATTTTGGTGGGCGATTCCGCGAGTAATGTGATGGCCGGGCATGAAACCACGCTTCCTATAACGCTGGACCAGATGATCTATCACGCTACCAGTGTGGTAAGAGCTATTAATCGTGCGCTTGTGGTCGTTGATCTTCCCTTCGGAAGTTATCAGAGCGATCCCAAGGAAGCTTTGCGTTCCTCGATCAGAATCATGAAAGAAAGCGGCGCCCATGCCGTAAAACTGGAGGGCGGAAAAGAAGTCAAAGATTCCATAAAAAAGATCCTGCATGCGGGAATTCCTGTCATGGGGCATCTGGGGCTGACTCCGCAGTCTATCTATAAATTCGGAACCTATACCGTTCGCGCCAAAGAAGACCAGGAAGCCGAAAAACTGAAAAGCGACGCTAAAATGCTGGAGAAAATGGGATGTTTTTCGATCGTGCTCGAAAAAGTACCCGCGAAACTCGCTAAAGAGGTTGCCGAAAGTATCAGCATTCCCGTAATTGGGATCGGTGCCGGTAACGGGGTTGACGGGCAGGTGCTTGTAGTTCATGACATGCTGGGAATGACACATGAATTTAATCCGCGTTTTTTAAGGAGATATGCCGATCTACATTCAGAAATGACCAAAGCTTTTGAGAATTATCGGGATGATGTGAAAAGCAAAAACTTCCCTTCAGATAAAGAACAATATTATTCAAATTACAATTGACAGTTAATAATTATCGAATTGATATTTTCAAAATTTTCTGAAAACATTTCCCAGATTTGAACTCAGAAACGCGGCATTCCAATAAGGATAATCTTCAGGTTCTTTATGAAGATAACCACATTATCGTGGTGAACAAACGCCCGGGAGACATCGTGCAGGGCGATAAGACCGGTGACAAACCGCTGAGCGAAGTGGTGAAATCTTTTCTGAAGGAAAAATATAACAAACCCGGAAATGTTTATTTGGGCGTTGTTCACCGACTTGACCGGCCTACCAGCGGAATCGTTCTTTTTTCGAAAACTTCCAAAGCTCTCCCACGATTAAATAAGCTTTTTCAGAATAAAGATGCTGAAAAGACCTATTGGGCCATTGTAAAAAATGCACCGCCAAAACCACAGGACGAGCTGGTACATTTTCTGAAAAGAAATCCAAAGCAGAACAAATCATACGCTCACCTTAAGGAAGTTCCCGGTAGTAAAAAAGCAAGCCTCGATTATAAAATCCTGAAGGAATTCGACAATTATTACCTTTTGGAAGTAAATCTTCATACAGGTCGTCATCACCAGATCCGCAGCCAGCTTTCGGCTATCGGTTGCCCGATAAAGGGAGATCTTAAATATGGTTTTGACCGTAGCAACAAAGACGCCGGTATTCACCTGCACGCCCGCGAGCTGAAGTTTATTCACCCCGTGAAAAAAGAACCCATTCACATCACCGCTCCCCCACCCGATGATTCCCTTTGGAATGCCTGTCTTTAAGCTCTTTTATAGGAAACCAGGCTTTCAATCACCACGGCGCTGATGATCAGAATTCCGCCCAAAATGGTCATCATTCCCGGAACTTCATCAAGAAAAATCACCGCCAGTAGAATTCCGTATACCGGCTGAATACTGCTCATAATACTCGCCGCGGTCACCGTGAAATTTCGGAAACTATTCAGGAAAAGAGTATGACCGATACAGGTTGTAAGAATCGCTAAAGTAAGAAGAGGCTTCCATTGCACTAAAACCGGAGTAATTTCAGAATAAAACAGTACCGGGGAAAGGCAGATGCAAATAGTCAATATTTGATAAAACATCAGCGTGGTGCCGTTATATTTGGAAATTTGGTTTTTCATCAAAATATTCCGCAACGCATAAAAAACGGAGGAAATAACTCCCAAAATCACGGCGATAAAATAGTCGTTTTCAAAATCCAGTTCCGGACTCAGTAAATAAATTCCGCCCAAAACCAGTACCCCCAACGCCAGGTGGATCCTATTGAAAGAGGTTTTTAGCAGAACAGGTTCCAGGAAAGCAGTAATTACAGGATAGGTGAATAATGAAAGCAGTCCTATAGCCACATTCGAAAGCTGAAGCGAATAAAAATAAGTGATCCAGTGAGCGCCGAACAAAATCCCGCCCAGAATAATCTTGAGAAGGTCTCTTTTTCCGGAGATTTTCAGATCGATTTTTCGCCAGCGAATAAGAATATAAAAGACCATTGCCGCAAGAAGGCTACGGTAAAAAATGATCACTATGGGATCAAGAGTGATGTAACGCCCCAAAACCCCGGAAGTACTTATAAAAAGCACCGCCAGGTTTAGAAAAAGGACATTTGTAAAATACTGGTTATCTCTTACCAAAAAATTTCAATTATCGGGATATTTCCTGATTCTTTTTCTTGATGACCTCTTTTACCGGGCGGTTTTGAATTTTACTTTCCAGCCAGGAAATAATATCCAGGTATAAAAACGCCCGTTTTTCATAAGGATGATCCTCAAATTTTTTCAGTTTCGAATGCAGTTTTCTAAATTCATCTTTGATATCCAGCGGCGAGACATCGGGTAAATTCCGTAGGAACCTGATCATTTCTTTCTGAACCTCATGAAGGTCGTTCATTTTGATCAGGAACTTATAGGTCGATTTGATCAAACTATCCAGGTGATAATCCAGCCCGGCCTCGTAATGCGCCACAAGATTGAGGATTCTCGCGAAACACATCAGGTCTTCCCGCATTTCCAGAGATTTGTTATTGATGATCTTTTTCAGGAATTCGATACATTTTTTATTGTTTCCGTCGCCAAAATATAAACAGGCGATCTTATAATAGAAGATCATGATATGATGAACGTCCACACGATCTTTGTATTTGTCTATTTTCTGAACGATCTTTTCCACAAGCTCATCGGCATTTCCAAACTGCCCCTTCATAAAACGAAGGTTCAGCTTATTGGAATAGACATATAAAAAGGAAAGCGCCGCGATATTATCGTCATGCGGAATCTTCGGATTTCGTAAAGCTTCTTCAAGATGCTTCAGCGTATCTTCGAAAAGCGCGGTATGATTAAGATAGAAAAGCGATTCCAGCAAATAATGATTTCCTTTTAAATAGGAAACCGGATGAATAGGAATTAAATGATCATATTCCCTGAAAAGGTCATTCCACTTCATGGAATAACGATAGCAGCCAAGGAAATCCTGTATAAGAAAACTATACCAGAGATGAGCCTTGTAGAGCCACAAACGTTCCCGAAAACCGAGTTCACTAAAATTATATTCGGGAAGCTGTTTATGAAAATAATCCTTGATCTCCTGAGCCTCGGCCGCTGTACGGCAGTAACCCAGCTTCAGAAAAATAGAATACAACTCCAGGGAAAGATTGGAAAGTTTTCCTGAAATCATGTTAAGGCGATTCAACTCTTCGGTCTGTTTTATAAGGATTTCAGCGCGGTTCTTGATACTGCGGGTGATATATTGCGACTCTATGATCTTCTCCAGCTCGAGAATTTCATAAGCCACATTTTTTTCCTCATAGGTAAGCGCCAGAGATTTTACCTTGTCAAGCAGCTTCAGGCTCTGCTTGTAAAGTCCTTTGTGGTAAAGGATCCATGCAAAATCAAGCTGCTCCCGTATCTGTACCGGAACATCCTGGTGCGCGGGATTCAGTCTTAGGGAAATTAGCAGCTGTTTGTATAAATGAGCTTTCACATTAGAAAGCTGCTGTTTACTGATTTTCGTATTTCGTAAAATCTCTTCCTCATCGTACTTTTTCTGTCGGGAAATGATCTTGTAAAGATTCAGAAATTTACTGTCGGTATTCACCCCGATCCTTCCTACATATAATGAGAATTGTCTTTTTTCAGAAGATGATAAAGATCTAATAAGAGAAAAAAGATTTTCGGTTAAGTCATTGGTCATTGTAATCTAAATATTCTTAAAGCATTGGTTTTAAAGGTGTTATTTATATAAAACCAGTCGTTAGTGTCGTAACAGTAGTTCAAAAACAGACTGTGAAACATATGTTTTCCAATACTTTAGATAAAGATAAAGTAAAAAAAACCGCTTATGAGCACAGAAAAGGTAGAAATTTTTGACACTACATTGAGAGATGGCGAGCAGGTACCAGGCTGCAAACTAAACACTCAGCAAAAATTAAAAATAGCTGCCAGGCTTGACGAAATGGGAGTAGATGTGATAGAAGCCGGATTTCCGGTGTCCAGTCCGGGAGATTTCACTTCGGTATCCGAGATCGGCAAACTGGTAAAAAATGCTTCTGTTTGCGGACTCACACGCGCCGTTAAACATGATATAGAAGTAGCCGCCCAGGCCCTGAAATATGCAAAAAAACCAAGAATACATACCGGAATCGGAACTTCTGATTCCCATATAAAATATAAATTCAAGGCCAGCCGTGAAGAAATTCTGGAACGCGCAGCAAAGGCCGTGGAGTATGCCCGAACTTTTGTTGATGACGTAGAATTCTATGCTGAAGATGCCGGCCGTACCGAAAATGAATTTCTGGCTAAGGTTTGTACCGAAGCCGTCAAAGCAGGTGCTACCGTTCTAAATATCCCCGACACCACCGGATATTGTCTTCCGGAAGAATACGGGAAAAAGATCAAATATCTTAAAGACCATGTGCCGGGAATTGAAAATGTGACTATTTCCTGTCATTGTCATAATGATCTTGGTCTTGCCACCGCTAATGCCATTGCAGGAGTTTCAAACGGAGCGCGCCAGATCGAATGTACCATCAACGGTATTGGCGAACGTGCCGGAAATACTGCCCTGGAAGAAGTGGTGATGATCCTTCGCCAGCATCCAACCTTGATGCTGAACACGATGATTAATCCACAACTTCTTTTTGATACCAGTAAAATGGTATCCAGAGAAATGGGAATGCTGGTTCAGCCTAACAAAGCCATCGTAGGTGCCAATGCTTTTGCACATAGTTCGGGAATTCACCAGGACGGAGTGATTAAAAATCGGGAAACCTATGAGATCATAGACCCTGCCGATGTAGGTGTCACCGAATCGGCTATTGTACTTACCGCCAGAAGCGGAAGAGCTGCATTGGCCTATAAAGCCAAGAAAATGGGCTATAATCTTACTAAACTTGAATTGGATGTCGTATATGCCGAATTCCTCAATTTTGCCGATGCGAAAAAAGAGGTAGGCGATCATGACATTCACACTATAATGGATATTTACAGAAAGAGTGCAAGGGCAATAGCCTAAATGATATGAAAAAAACTTTATTTGATAAAATATGGGACGCCCATGTGGTGGAAAGCATTCCCAACGGACCTGACATCCTGTATATAGATAAACATTTGATACATGAGGTTACGAGTCCGCAGGCGTTTAATGAATTAAAAGAGAGAAATGTGCCGGTTTTCAGGCCTGATAAGATCGTTGCTACTGCCGATCATAACACGCCCACAGAAAATCAGCATCTGCCGGTAAAAGACCTGTTGTCGAGAAAACAGCTGAAGGAACTTTCTCAAAATTGTGAAGAAAACAATATTACTTTATATGGACTTGGCCATCCCTACAATGGCATCGTTCATGTGATGGCTCCCGAGTTGGGTATTACTCAACCGGGAATGACCATCGTTTGCGGTGACAGCCATACCTCCACTCACGGCGCTTTCGGAACTATTGCCTTCGGAATTGGCACCAGCCAGGTTTCCCAGGTTTTCGCGAGTCAGTGTTTGCTGGTAGAAAAACCGAAAAAGTTGAGAGTGAATGTCAATGGAAAGCTGAAAAAAGGAGTGCTACCCAAAGATGTGATCCTTTATATCATCAGCCAGATCGGCACGAATTCGGGAACAGGATATTTTTGTGAATATGCCGGAAATGTTTTTGAGGAAATGTCTATGGAAGGCCGAATGACGGTTTGCAATATGAGCATTGAAATGGGTGCCCGCGGCGGTTTGATCGCTCCCGATGAGACCACTTTTGAATATGTAAAAGGAAGAGAATTTGCTCCAAAAGGAGCCGAATTTGAAAAACAGGTAGCATCCTGGAAATCATTAAAAACCGATGCTGGTGCCGAATTTGATAAAGAATACAATTTCGACGCGGAAGATATTGAACCCATGATCACCTACGGAACCAATCCGGGGATGGGAATTAAGATCACCGGCGCCATTCCGCTGGAAGGTGGAAAAAGCGATGCCAAAGCCCTGGCTTATATGGGATTCAAACCGGGCGAAAGCCTTTTGGGAAAATCCATCAACTGGATCTTTATTGGCAGTTGTACCAATTCGAGAATTGAAGATTTCCGAGAAGCCGCAAAATACATCAAAGGCAAACAAAAAGCCGGAAATGTGAATGCATTGATTGTTCCCGGTTCACGGCAGGTCGCTACCCAGATCAAAGCCGAAGGCCTGGATAAGATTTTTGAGGAAGCCGGATTCAGATTACGTCAGCCCGGCTGTTCGGCCTGCCTGGCGATGAATGATGATAAAATTCCGGAAGGGGAATATTGCGTCTCTACCAGTAACCGGAATTTCGAAGGCCGCCAGGGACAGGGATCAAGAACTATCCTTGCCAGCCCGTTAACTGCTGCTGCTACAGCCATTGCCGGAAAACTGGTAGATTTTACACAAAATTTGAATTAATCAGATGGAAAGATTTATAACATTAGTAGATACCGTGGTACCCCTTGATTCTGAAAATGTGGATACCGACCAGATCATTCCCGCGCGTTTTCTAAAGGCTACCGATAAGGCCGGATTTGGGGATAACCTCTTCAGGGACTGGCGTTACAAAAAAGACGGGTCAGAAAATAAAGATTTCGTGCTGAATGATCCAACCTATTCGGGAAGTATTCTTGTGGCCGGAAATAATTTTGGCTGCGGTTCCAGTCGTGAACATGCTGCCTGGGCTCTAAAAGGCTTCGGATTCAAGGCCGTTATCTCCAGTTATTTTGCCGATATCTTCAAAGGAAACGCGCTGAACAACGGGGTTCTTCCGGTTCAGGTAAGTGCGGAATTCCTTCAGCAGATATTTACAGCGGTCACTGAAAATCCTTCAGAAAAAATAAAGATAGATCTCGAAAATCAGGAAGTGGAATTAATGGGAACCGGCCAGAAAGAACAGTTCGACATCGATCCCTACAAAAAAACCTGCCTGCTGAATGGGTATGATGATATTGATTTTCTGGTAAGCAAACTCGACGCGATCAGAAAATTTGAGAAAAAGAACTCCGGTGAAACTAAAGAACTGGAAAAAACATACTAAAAAAATTGCCAAATGAAACTAAATATAGCTGTACTTCCCGGTGACGGGATCGGTCCCGAAATCACACAGCAGTCAGTTAAAGTGCTGAATGCCGTTGCAGATAGATTTGATCATGAGTTCCATTTTGAAGAAGCCGTGGTAGGAGCAGCCGGAATAGATTTAATGGGCAACCCTCTTCCGGATGCCACACTGGAGCTCTGTAAGAATTCTGACGCTGTGCTTTTTGGGGCGATTGGAGACCCTAAATACGATAATGACCCTTCCGCCAAAGTTCGTCCTGAACAAGGACTTTTAAAACTGAGAAAAGAACTCGGCCTTTTTGCCAATATACGCCCTGTAAAGGCTTATGATAAGCTCGTGGATCGTTCCCCATTAAAAGCTGAAAATATTCAAGGAGCCGATATGGTCATCTTCCGTGAGCTTACCGGCGGAATCTATTTCGGCGAAAAAAGCACTTCTGAAGACGGGAAATCTGCTTCCGACCTTTGCACCTATTCCGTGGAAGAAATTGAAAGAATTGCCCACCTGGCTTTTAAGGCCGCGCAACAGCGTTCCAAAAAAGTAACGCTTGTAGATAAAGCGAACGTACTGGAAACTTCACGTCTCTGGAGAAAAACGGTAAAAGAGATCGCTAAAGATTATGAAGATGTAGAGTTGGATTTTCTGTTTGTAGATAATGCCGCGATGCAGATGATCCTCAACCCAAAACAGTTCGATGTGATCCTGACCGAAAATATGTTCGGTGATATCATTTCAGATGAAGCCAGCGTGATTGGAGGCAGTATCGGATTGCTGGAATCGGCTTCTGTAGGCTCTAAAGTAGCCCTTTTTGAACCTATTCACGGTTCCTATCCACAGGCCGCCGGCAAGGGAATCGCCAATCCTGTAGCTTCGATCCTTTCCGCAGCCATGCTGCTCGAGCATTTTGGACTGACCGCAGAGGCGCTGGCGGTAAGAAAAGCAGTTGAAATGAGTATCGCGCTGAATGTTTGCACTCCTGATATCAATAAAGACAATCACTATTCCACCGCGAAAGTGGGTGATTTTCTGGAAAGCGTGATCAGCGATCCAGAAGATCATAATATTAATAATGATAATCTAACACTCGGTCAAATGACCATTATTTAATCTTTTTGTTTATGATGTTTTTGCCTCCCGGGAATTTCGGTTTTCGGGAGGTTTTTATTTAATCAGGTTTCCTGTTTAAAAAGACCTGCCAGGTTTTGAAAACCTGGCAGGTCTGTCAATAAAATCAAATATCAGCTTTTTTCCTGATCTTATCCAACGCCAGGTTATCCTTACTTCCCAGGTGAGAATGATCTTTCAGCGCCGCGGGTTTATAGGAATCATTCTGAACCTGCTCCCCTATTTCTTTGTAAGCATCACGAAAGGATTTTCCCTGCATCACCAGATCGTTGATGCTGTCTACCGTGAACAGATATTTATATTTTTCATCGGAAAGGTCGATTTCCTTTACGCGAATCTGCTGAATGGAATAATTGAAAATGTCCAGAATTTCCTTAATATTTTCCACCGAATAGATGCTGTTTTCCTTGATAAGCTGATAATCCCTGTGATAACCACTTGGCAGATTATTCGTGATCAGGATCATTTCATTCGGAATTGACTGAAGTTTATTGCATTTTCCGCGGATAAGCTCGAAAACATCGGGATTCTTTTTATGGGGCATAATGCTGGAACCGGTGGTCAATTCATCGGGAAAACTAATAAAATCGAAATTCTGACTCATATACAGGCAGATATCCATGGCAAACCGGGAAAGCGTATTCGCCAGGGAAGCGATATTCGATGTTAGAGTTCTCTCACATTTTCCGCGGCTCATCTGCGCGGCAACCACATTGTATTTTAAATCTGAAAACCCCAATTCTCCTGTGGTAAATTCACGATCTATCGGAAAAGAAGATCCATAACCGGCCGCCGAACCCAGCGGATTCTGATCCACAATTTTCAGTCCGGCTTCAAGAAGATAAAGATCATCAATCAGGATTTCAGCATAAGCCGAAAACCAGAGCCCGAAAGAAGAAGGCATCGCCACCTGCAAATGCGTATAACCCGGAAGCAGTTTTTCCTGATGCTCTTCGGCAAGATCAAGCAAAACATTGATCAGTTCTTTCGTTTTTGCAATGATCAGCTGAATATTTTCCTTAAAATAAAGCTGCATGGCTACCAGAACCTGATCATTCCTGGAACGAGCCGTATGTATTTTCTTTCCGGTATCGCCCAAAGCTCTGGTCAGTTCAAATTCGATCTTGGAATGCACGTCTTCGAAATCTTCCTCAATGATAAATTTTCCTTCCGCGAGTTGCTGCTTTAATTTTTCCAGTTCCGAAGAGATATTCCTGACTTCTTCCTCCTTTAAAATTCCGACTTTCCCAAGCATCTTCGCATGGGCTTCGGAAGCGATAAGATCGTATTCGGCTAAATGCATATCCAGCTCACGGTCGTTTCCCACCGTAAAATTTTCGATCTTTTTGTCTATGGAAATACCTTTATCCCAGAGTTTCATTTTTTTTGTTTTTTAAACTTTGCAGGTTTTAAAAACCTGCAAGGTTTGTTGGAACGTTTTTTTCTTTACATCAATGCTCTTTCAAGCAATTTTATATATTTTTCAATTCCTTCCTCGATCTCTTTTACGTAAATATACTCATCTGCCGAATGTGATCTTGTGGAATCACCCGGTCCAAATTTCAATGACGGACATTTCAGCATTGCCTGGTCAGAAAGTGTAGGAGATCCATAAGTTCCCATCCCCAGATCAATTCCAGCTTTGACCAGCGCATGCTCTTTCGGGATAGAAGAAGAATTGAGTCTTAAAGAGCGTGGCTTGATTTCATCAACAGGAGCTTCCTTTTCCAAAATTTCGGCCACCTCGGCATTGCTGTAACAATCATTCACCCGAACATCGATCACCAGATCAACGTCAGCGGGCACTACGTTATGTTGGCTGCCGGCACTGATCTGCGTCACCGTTAGCTTTACTTCTCCCAAAACCTCTGATACCTTCGGAAAATGATATTTTTCAAACCATTGCAGGGCTTTAGCCGACTTATAAATACAATTATCATCATTGGGATGCGCGGCATGCGAGGGCCTTCCCCTGACCTTTGCATCAAAAACAACCAGGCCTTTTTCGGCGATGGCCAGGTTCATCAAAGTAGGTTCTCCCACAATGGCCACGTCGATTTTAGGCATAATAGGCAGCATCATCGAAATCCCGTTTTTCCCATTGGTTTCCTCTTCCGCGGTACCGGCAAAAATGATATTATGATTCAGGTCTTCGGAATTATAGAAGTAAGTGAAAGTCGCCAGCAGGGAAACCAGGCAGCCGCCAGCGTCATTGCTTCCAAGACCAAATAACTTCCCATCCTGAACTTCTGCCTTAAAAGGGTCCCTGGTATAGGCTTTATTCGGTTTTACCGTGTCGTGGTGAGAATTCAGTAGTAAAGTGGGTTTATCAGGATCGAAATTCTTATTCTTTGCCCAGACATTATTCCTGTCGCGCTGATAAGAAATATTATGGAATTCCATCCAATTTTCGAGCAACGCGGCCGTCTGGTCTTCTTCTTCGGAAAAGGACTGGGTTTGTATCAGTTTTTTAAGAAGGTCTATCGCCTCCTGCTGTAATTTATGAATTTCCATCAATTAACGATTTTAGTATGAACCGATCCTTTTTGAAGCAACTGGCTATCGCCCAGGTAAATTCTCTCCACTCCCGCGTCCAGTGCCTGAAAGCAATTATGCAGTTTTGGAAGCATCCCGTCACTGATGATCTTTTTTTCCTGTAATTCGCGATATTTTTTTTTGTCCACCAGTTCGATAACCGACTCATCATCACTGGCATCTGCGAGAACCCCTTTTTTCTCGAAGCAATAATAGAGTTCGGTCTCGTAATGATCGCTCATTGCTTTTGCTATTTCGGCTGCGATGGAATCGGCATTGGTATTGAGCAATTCTCCTTCCCTGCTCCAGGAAATTGCAGAAAAAATGGGTGTAATTCCGCTATTCAGCAAGGTCAAAATAAAACTGGTGTTTATTTCCTCAATATCGCCCACAAAGCCATAATCTATATCCTGTACAGGACGCTTCACCGAAACTATGCTCCTGCCATCAGCTCCCGAAAGTCCCACGGCGTTCACATTCAGCCGCTGTAAGTGAGCCACGATACTTTTACTGATGAGGCCGCCATAAACCATGCTGATAACTTTTATCGAGTCGGCATCAGTAATTCTGCGGCCATCGACCATTTTGGTTTCATAACCAAGTCTGGTCGGCGATTTCCGTAGCCATATTTCCGCCGCCGTGTACCAATATCTTTGGTCCTTCCAGGGAGGCAAAATCCTGCAGAAACTTTCCGAACTTATCTTTGTCTTCGATAAGTTTCCCTCCTGTTTTGATGATCTTAAGTGATTTTCTCATTTTATTAAAATTTTCGTCTTTTATCATCCTTCGACTGCGCTCTAGATGACAATTCTTGAGGAAACTCTATCTTACTCGTCACTGCGAAGGAATAAACCGACTGAAGCAGTCTCTTTTATTAGGAGATTGCTTCTCTGCCTTCGGCGGTTGCAATGAGGCTTATATTTTATCTTTGGAATCATCCAAATTTTCTAATAATCTTTTCAAAACTGCCTGCGCGGCATATGTCCTGTTCCCTGCCTGTTGTATGACCACTGAATTCTCACTATCAAGAACCTCATCGGCAATCACAACATTTCTACGTACGGGAAGACAGTGCATCACCTTTGCGTTATTGGTTCCTTTTAATTTCTCACCGGTCAGCGTCCAGTTCTTTTTTACTGACAGCACCTTTCCGTAATTTTCATAGCTGCTCCAGTTCTTTACATACACGAAATCGGCATTTTTCAGGGCTTCTTCCTGATCATGAATTACAGAAACATCCCTGGTGATCTCAGGATTCAGGTCATAACCATCGGGATTGGTGATCACGAAATCCACCTCTATTTTTTGCATGATTTCAGTAAAAGAATTGGGTACCGATTGTGGCAAAGCCTTTGGATGTGGTGCCCAGCTTAGAACCACTTTAGGCTTCTTTTTATTTTTTAATTCGGAAATAGTGATCGCATCGGTGAGCGCCTGCAAGGGATGACCTGTCCCGCTTTCCAGGTTGATCACAGGCACCGAAGCATATTTGCGAAAAGCATTTATAACAGTTTCTGCTTTATCTTCTTCCCTATTGACAAGACCGGGAAACGCCCGCACCGCGATCACATCGCAATATTGTGACAAAACTCCGGCTGCTTCCTTAATGTGTTCGGCTTTATCAGAATCCATCACCGCGCCGTCCTGAAATTCAAGCGCCCAGCCGTCTTTATCGGCATTCATCACCATCACCTCCATACCTAAAAGTTTTGCAGCCTTTTCGGTGCTCAGGCGGGTGCGAAGGCTCGGGTTAAAAAACAGCATTCCCAGGGTTTTTCCTTTTCCTGTTTCCAGAGGCCAGTCGATTTTTTTTAATTCCCTTGCTTCACTTATTAAATCTTCTAAATTCTCAATGTCTGATAAGGTGATGTAATTCTTCATTCCTACGTATTATTTAATTGTCATTCCGAAGAAGTTTACGACTGAGGAATCTCAGATTTCTCACTTCGTTCGAAATGACCTCAATTATTCTCTTCTAATGCAGATTTTAAAGCTTCGAAAAATTCATCAAAATGCCTTTTCTGAATATTCAGTGGTGGCAGGATTCTCAATAATTTTTTATTACTCGCGGCTCCCGTGAAAATCTGATAATTAAACAGCAGCTCTTTCCGCAGCGCTGCCACTTCAAAATCGAATTCAAGGCCTATCATCAGGCCACGACCTTTGATTTTTTTGATCTGCGGAATTTGCTTTGCCTTCTGCAGAATATATTCTGATAATTCCGCGGCATTTTCCATCAGGTTTTCTTTTTTGATCACCTCCAGCACCGCTATTCCCGCGGCGCAGGCCAGGTGATTTCCACCGAAAGTCGTGCCCAGCATTCCATGTTTTGACTGTATGTTTTTATCGATAAGAATTCCACCCACAGGAAAACCATTTCCCATTCCCTTGGCGATGGAAATAATATCGGGACGAATTCCATGTTTCTGAAAAGCGAAAAAATCTCCGGTACGCCCATAACCTGCCTGCACCTCATCGGTAATCAACAGAGCCTTATTTTCTTTGCATAGTTCTTCCGCCTTTTGATAAAATTCAGAAGTGGCCTCCTCTAGACCTCCCACACCCTGGATCACTTCCAGGATTACCGCGGCTACATCACCTTTCTGCAATTCCTTTTGCAAAGCTTCGGAATCTTCAAAAGCGATTCTCGTAACCTGGTGATCTTTATTAAAAGGGGCTTTGATCCCTTCATTATCGGTGACCGCGACCACTCCGGAAGTCCTTCCGTGGAAAGCTTTTTCAAAATAAATGATTCTGCTTTTACCGGTATGGAAAGAAGCCATTTTCAGCGCATTTTCATTGGCTTCGGCACCCGAATTGCATAAGAATAAAGAATAATCCCTTACTCCGGAAAGTTCCTCAAGTTTATCGGCAAGTTGCTGCTGTAGCGGATTCTTAACAGAATTCGAATAAAATCCTAATTTTGAAACCTGATCAGAAACCGCTTTCACATAATCGGGATGTGAATGTCCGATAGAGATTACTGCATGGCCTCCATATAGATCGAGATATTTGGTTCCTTTTTCGTCAAAAACAAAACAGCCCTCTCCTTTTACCGGAGTGATATCGTAAAGCGGATATACGTCAAATAGATCCATATTAATTGTCTGAAATATTATTGATTTTCCTGAAAGAAGCCTGAAGTCCTTTGATCAGTGAAGAACTGAGGCCGTTATGCTCCATTTCATTGAGACCTTCAATAGTGCAACCCCGTGGAGTGGTAACTTTGTCGATCTCTTCTTCGGGATGATTCCCTGATTCTATGAGCAAGCTTGCAGCACCCAGACAGGTTTGCATAGAGAGCTCCTGTGCATCTTTGGCATCAAAACCCAACTGCACGGCCCCCTGAGTGGTAGCGCGTATCAGGCGCATCCAGAAAGCGATTCCGCTGGCACAGATGACAGTTGCTGCCTGCATCTTATTTTCAGGGATTATAATGCTGGTTCCCAGACGGTTAAAAATAGCCTCGGCTATGGCGATACGTTTTTTGCCTTTTTCATTGCTGCACAAACAGGTCATTGATTTTCCCACGGCAATCGCCGTATTGGGCATAGCGCGAATGATAAACTGATCTTCGCCTATAATCGCTTCCATACGCGGAATTTTGAAACCGGTGACAGTGGAGATCAAAACATGCTTTTCGGTGAGCAGATCTTTGATCTCTTCGAGGATTCGCTCCAGTTGTGTGGGCTGTACCGAAAGGATCAGAATATCCGAATTCTGCACGGCCTCCCTGTTATCTGAAGTCACTTTTACTTTTGAATATTCCTCGAAATCTTTAATTCCCTCCGTTTTTCTTTTGGTAAGATTCAGGCTGGTAAAGGCATTGCTGAAGATCAGGCCTTTTGCGATCGATATGCCAAGATTACCGGTTCCAAGAATGGCTATTTTCATATTTTAGTTTTAATCAGTTGGTTCTTTCGAAGGAATTTGTGACTGAGAAATCTGAGATTTCTCGCTTCGCTCGAAATGACATTTTAAAAATAATTAGCTTTTAATTTCAATCCCGCCTTTTCATCGATACCAAACATCAGATTCATATTCTGAACCGCCTGTCCTGAAGCGCCTTTCAGCAGATTGTCAATGACACTGGTGACCAGTAGTTTATTCTCAAACTTCTCGAGTTTCAGCAAACATTTATTGGTGTTCACCACCTGTTTCAGATGCAATTCGCCTTCTGTTATATGCGTAAAAGCTGCGTCTTTGTAGGCCTCCGAATAAATTTCCTTTGCTTCCTCCAGGGAAGCTTCAAAATTTGTATAAGCCGTGGCGTGAATTCCTCTGGAGAAATTTCCTCTATTCGGAATAAAATTTACCTCCTTTTCATAATCGGGTTGCAGTTTTTTCAGGCTTTGCCCTATTTCATGCAAATGCTGATGTCCAAAAGATTTATAGGAAGAGAAATTATTATCCCGCCAGGTAAAATGAGTTGTTTCCGAGAGGGAAGTTCCCGCACCGGTCGCTCCCGTAACCGCATTGATGTGCCATTCGCCGCTCAGCTTTTTGGCCTTCGCCAGAGGAAGTATCGCCAGGCTGATCGCGGTGGCAAAACATCCCGGATTAGCGATATTTTTGGCAGATTCTATTTCTTTTCTGTTGAATTCGGGAAGTCCGTATACAAAATCATGATCTCCGGTCATTCGGAAGTCGGTACTCAGATCGACTATTTTCGTTTTATCTGAAAATTGATTTTCCGAAAGGAACTTTTTCGAATTTCCGTGCCCCAGGCAAAGAAAAACCACATCAGCCTCTTTATTGATGGTATCGGTAAATTTCAGGTCGGTTTCTCCCGAAAGGTCCTGATGGATTGTCGAAACCGATTTTCCCGGCTGCGAAGTGCTGTACACAAAATCAATTTTGGCTTCGGGGTGATTAAGAAGTATCCTGATCAGTTCCCCTGCCGTATAACCCGCTCCGCCTATTATTCCTGCTTTTATCATCCTTCTTCTTTTACGTGTTGATAGATCTTTCCCGCATTCGAAAGGATCTTGATAAAACCCTTCGCGTCATCGGCAGTCCAGGCATTGTTCTCTTCGCCATATTTTCCGAAGCCGGAGTTCATAAGATCAAAATTCGATTTAATACCGTCCAGCTGAAATCTGTAGGGATGGAGCGTGACAAAAACTTCACCGGTCACATGTTCCTGGGACGACTCAAGAAAAGCCTCTAAATTTCGCATTACAGGCTCCAGATATTGACCTTCGTGCAGATGAGTGCCATACCAGTTGGCCAGATAATCTTTATGCTGAAGCTGCCATTTGCTCAGCGTATGTTTTTCCAGCAGGTGATGGGCTTTGATGATGATCTGGGCCGCGGCGGCTTCAAAACCTACACGCCCTTTGATCCCGATGATGGTGTCACCAACATGAATATCACGCCCAATTGCGTACTGCCTTGCGATTTCTTCCAGTTTCTGAATATTCTTTTCGGGAGCATCTTTTTCTCCATTTACCGCAGTCAGTTCGCCCTGAATGAATTTCAAGCTCACCTGCTTCGGATCTTCTTCTTTTAACTGAGAAGGATAAGCTTCTTCGGGAAGTGGTTTCTCAGAAGTGAGCGTTTCTGCGCCTCCCACGCTGGTGCCCCAAAGTCCTTTATTGACCGAATATTTTGCTTTTTCCCAGTTCATTTCGACTCCTTTTGACTTCAGAAAATCGATCTCTTCCTGACGGGAAAGTTTTTTATCGCGAATTGGGGTGATAATTTCAATTTCTGGAGCGATGATCTGAAAGATCATATCAAACCTCACCTGATCGTTACCAGCGCCGGTACTGCCATGGGCGATATATTTCGCGCCTATTTGTTTAGCATAATTCACAATTTCGATGGCCTGTACGATCCTTTCGGCGCTTACCGAAAGCGGATAAGTATTATTCTTTAAGACATTTCCAAAAATTAGATATTTTACGACTTTTTCGTAAAAACTGGAAACTGCGTCAATATTTTTATAAGTACTGGCTCCTATTTTTTTAGCGTTTGAACCGATTTTTTCGATCTCTTCTTCAGAAAATCCTCCGGTATTCACGCTCACCGCATGAACCTCAAAGCCTTCTTCCGAAAGGTATTTTGCACAATAAGAAGTATCGAGTCCGCCGCTGTAGGCAATTACAACTTTTTTCATTTTTATATTTATTTAAAACCGAAATACTATTCGTTTCCGGCTTTTTCCTTTTTATAGAAAAGAGTTTGCTTGATATGTTTCAGCCTTTGAAAGGCTTTATCATTAAACTTACTTTGCTTCTTTTTCTCCACTTTTTCATCCTTTTTTGCCGGATCGTAAAGCATTCCCGTGCACAAACACATCTTATGTTCTGTCCGGGTAAGCACATCATAGTTCTTACAGGTCTGGCAGCCTTTCCAAAAGGCTTCATCATCGGTAAGTTCAGAAAAAGTCACCGGTTGATACCCAAGCTCATAATTGATCTTCATCACCGCCAGCCCGGTTGTGATTCCGAAGATCTTCGCATCGGGATATTTTTCCCTGGAATGCTTAAAAATGACCTTTTTGATATCTTTGGCGAGACCATGCTGACGATAATCGGGATGCACGATAAGTCCTGAATTTGCGACATATTTCTCATGGCTCCAGGTTTCGATATAACAGAAACCGGCGAATTTCTCACCATCAAGTGCAATCACCGCATTGCCTTTTTCCATCTTGCTGATGATATATTCAGGCGTACGACGTGCGATACCCGTACCGCGAACTTTGGCCGATTCTTCAATGTTTTTACAGATCTCTTCTGCGTAAGAAGCATGAGACTTATTAGCAATGACAATTTTCATCTGCTAAGAAATTTAATTTTAAAAAAATGATTTTTGAGTTTTTCGAAGGGGGAACCGGACTCACCTAAGTTCCATAAAAATATACACGCACTTACGTGCGGCGGGGGAAAAAGCGGCGCATAGGTGATATATCAGAAAAAATTCTGATATATAATTTGAATGATATGCTGCTGGAAATGTTCAAAATGTAAAAGTCAAATAATATTAAAAAATAAAAAAACTGCCCAAGGATTAACTGCGGCGGGGCCTGAAATGAAAAGAGGGCAATATTATTTGTCTGATATTCTTCACGTTGTAAATGTATAAATTTTTTTAATTAAAATCATTTTCTATACCAGATATTGAAATAAATTAGGTTTATCATTCAAATATTCCCCAAAAAAATTCTTCTTTTTCATTCTTGCCACTAACGGACCGAAATCTTTCGGATCATTAAGCTCTATTCCCACCACCGCAGGACCATTCTCCCGGTGATGCTTTTTAGAATATTCAAAATGGGTAATATCATCATTTGGCCCAAGTACTTTTTCAACAAATTCTTTTAAAGCACCCGCTCTTTGTGGGAAACTTATAATGAAATAGTGTTTAAGTCCGGCATAAAGAAGCGCTCTCTCCTTGATCTCGGCAGTTCTGGTGATGTCGTTATTGCTGCCGCTTACCATGCACACCACCTTTTTACCTTTGATCTCTTCGGCATAATAATCAAGCGCGGAAATTGCCATGGCACCGGCAGGTTCCACCACAATCGCATCTTTATTATACAGATCAAGGATGGTCTGACAAATTTTTCCTTCAGGAACCGTGATCATATCATCAAGATTCTCCCTGCATATAGCGAAATTTCGGGAACCTACTTTTTGAACTGCAGCCCCGTCTACAAATCTTTCGATATGGGAAAGCTCCACCACTTTTCCGGCTTTCAGGGAAGAGCTCATGGAAGGTGCACCTTCAGGTTCCACCCCGATTATTTTCGTTTGTGGACTCAGTTGTTTAAAAACCGAAGAAACTCCGGCTAATAATCCACCGCCACCAAGAGGCGCGAACAAATAATCTATAGGTGCATCGGCCTGCTCCAGGATCTCCAGGGCAATGGTCGCCTGGCCCTCAATTACTTTTTCATCATCAAAAGGATGAATAAAAACCTGTCCGAATTTCTCCCCATGCTTTATGGCATTTTTATAGGAATCGTCAAAAGTATCCCCTTTCAGCACCACTTCCACCCACTCGCCTCCAAACATATTTGTCTGTTCCACTTTTTGTCTGGGCGTGGTGCCGGGCATGTAGATAACCCCTTTCACCTTAAGTTTATTACAGGCAAAAGCCACTCCCTGCGCATGATTCCCCGCACTGGCACAGATCACGCCTTTCTCAAGCTGCTCTTTCGATAAACTGGCGATCTTATTGTAAGCTCCGCGAATTTTATAGGAACGCACCTGCTGCAGGTCTTCCCTTTTTAAAAGCACGCTGGCCTCATACTTCATGCTGTAGGTAAATGACTCAGCAAGCGGTGTATTCACCACAACTTTTGAAATTCGTCCGGCAGCCTCTTTTACTGCTTTCAGGCCTGGTCTATATGTATCTTTTTCCTGTAACAACTTCATCTATTCATATATTTTCTTCATTGCAGTCATCGCTTTTCTCAAAACTGCTCCTACTTTTTCCACAGGATGATTTCTGATGGAATCATTTACAGCAATAAACTCCTGATTATCAACTCCAGTATAAGCCATTACGATACATTTTCCGGCCACTTCAGGTTCCAGACCGTTCACGTAATCCTTGATCAGCGGTTTTGCGGCATGATCGAAGAGGTAACAGCCATATTCAGCGGTATCTGAAATCACCCGGTTCATTTCAAATAATTTCTTTCTGGCAATGGTATTGGCGATCAGCGGTGTTTCATGCAGTGATTCATAATAAGCCGATTCTGCTATAATTCCTGCTTCGATCATGGTTTCAAATGCCAGTTCCACTCCTGCCTTTACAAAAGCAATCATCAATACCCCTTTATCAAAATATTCCTGTTCTCTTATTTCTTCGGAAGTAGCGTCGGTTTTTTCAAAAGCTGTATCTTCGGTAGCCGCACGCCATTCCAGCAAGTTCTTTGTCATCATTCGCCCAGTCTTTCATCATTCTTTCGCTAAAAGCCCCGGAAATAATATCATCCATATGTTTCTGGAACAACGGACGCATTTGTTGTTTCAATTCTTCGGAAATCTCATAGGCGCGAATTTTCGCCGGATTCGAAAGTCTATCCATCATATTAGTGATCCCACCATGTTTTAAAGCTTCGGTGATGGTTTCCCAGCCATATTGGATCAATTTTGCCGCATAAGAGGCTTCCATACCATCAGCCACCATTTTATCGAAAGTAAGAATGGATCCTGTTTGAAGCACTCCACAAAGTATGGTTTGCTCACCCATAAGATCTGATTTTACTTCAGCCACAAAAGAAGATTCCAGAACTCCGGCGCGGTGGCCACCGGTGGCATACAGCATAAGCTTTAGCCCATTCAAGGCCAATCCCCTGGGGATCGTTTTCGGGATGAACGGCTATAAGCGTTGGTACCCCAAAACCGCGCTTATATTCTTCCCGAACTTCAGAACCCGGACATTTGGGCGCCACCATGATGACTGTGATATCTTCCCTGATCTTCATTCCTTCTTCCACAATATTGAATCCGTGGGAATAAGAAAGCACCGCATCTTTTTTAATAAAAGGCATAATAGCCTTAATCACCGGAGTATGTTGTTTGTCGGGAGTAAGGTTGATCACCAGATCGGCATCTGGCAATAATTCTTCATAGGTCCCGACTTTAAAATTATTTTCTGAGGCGTTTTTCCAGGACTGTCTTTTTTCCTTAATAGCGCCTTCCCGCAGCGCATAAGAAATATCCAGACCGCTGTCGCGCATATTTAGTCCCTGGTTAAGGCCCTGGGCACCGCAGCCCACAATTACTATTTTTTTACCTTTTAAAGCAGTCACTCCTTCATCGAATTCATCAAGGCTCATAAAACGGCAGGTGCCGAGCTGAGCCAGTTTTTCCCTTAAAGAAAGACTGTTAAAGTAGTTGGTCATGATGTTGAATTTGTAGTATTAAATTTTTCTAAGATTCCTGATATTGGCATTTCGTTCTTGGTCACCGCAATGGTTCCCGAACGTACGAACTGCATAAGTCCATAGGGTTTTAGCGTTTCATATAAGCTGATCGACCTCGGTGCGTTTTCCCGTTTTTTCAATCACGAAAAACTTTTTGGTCACCGTCACTATCCTCGCATTGGTCTTTTTTATAAAGTCCTGAATGTCGTGATCGTCCAGGAATTCCTCCGATTTGATCTTGTAAAGTGCGGTCTCCTGGAAAATAGTCTCTTCATCGGTATGATAAAAAGCCCTGATCACCTCGATCTGTTTCTCGATCTGGCCCACGATCTTCTTGATATGTTCTTCACTTACGTTCACCACAATGATAAAGCGCATCACATCGTTCACCTCACTGGGTGAAGCGGTAATACTCTCGATATTGATATGTCTCCTCAGAAAGATCGCGGCAATACGACTTAGTAAGCCGAGATTGTTTTCTGTGTAAATTGAAACGGTATAATTCTTCTTTTCCATTATTCAAGCAATATTTCTGAAACCGCAGCCCCGGTTGGGATCATCGGGAATACGTTTTCTTCCTGTTCTACCTTTACCTCAAGAAAATAAGCCTCGTCACTTTCCATCATTTCTTTTACGGCATCTTTAAGCTCACTTCTTTCGGTAACTTTATTTGTTTTTAAATGATATCCTTTGGCAATGGTTACAAAATCGGGGTTGATCATCTCGGTGGAAGCATAGCGTCTATCGAAAAACAATTGCTGCCACTGTCGCACCATTCCGAGGAAACCATTGTTCAAAACCACAATTTTTACCGGAACTTTTGTCTGAAAAATCGTGCCCAGTTCCTGAATGGTCATCTGGTAACCGCCGTC
The DNA here is from genome assembly GCA_963741865.1 of uncultured Flavobacteriaceae bacterium. Lineage (GTDB taxonomy): Bacteria > Bacteroidota > Bacteroidia > Flavobacteriales > Flavobacteriaceae > Christiangramia. The sequence continues at coordinate 93,372 of CAVUJP010000011.1, read as the reverse complement.
ACCTATCACTGCAACCACGTCTCTTTCGGGAGCTCCCATTTTTGCTCCAATAGCCGCCGGAAGGGCAAATCCCATAGTTCCCAGACCTCCCGAAGTTACATTGCTGCGGGTCTGGTTGAATTTTCCATAACGACAGGCTTTCATCTGATGCTGTCCCACGTCAGAAACGATCACCGCATCTCCCTTAGAAAATTCATTGATCTTCTGAATGACCTCCGCCATATGGATCTCGGGTTTGGAAACATCGAGATTTTGACTTACCACTTTTTTATATTCTTCCTTATAAAGTTCTTTAAATTGGTTATGCCAGTCTGTATGTTCATTCTTATTCAGAAGCTCCAGCAATACCTTCAGAGTCTCTTTCACATTTCCCAAAACCGGATAATCGGCTTTTACGTTCTTATTCACTTCTGCGGGATCGATCTCAAAATGTATCACTTTAGCCTGCTTCGCATAATGCTCAAGGTTGCCGGTCACACGGTCATCAAACCTCATCCCAATGGCGACCAAAACATCGCATTCGTTGGTGAGCATATTGGGGGCGTAATTCCCGTGCATCCCAACCATACCAACATTCAGCGGATGATCGGTGGGAATAGCGGAAAGTCCCAGTATGGTCCAGGCGGCCGGAATTCCGGCTTTTTCAACTATTTTTTTCAGAAGCTCCTCGGCCCCTCCCAAAATCACTCCCTGGCCAAATACGATCAGAGGTTTTTTGGCTTTATTGATCACTTCCGCGGCTCTTTCCACTTCCAGCAGATTCACTTCAGGAAAAGGTTTATAACTGCGGATTCCCGAACATTTTTTATAAGTGAATTCCAAAGAAGCAAACTGTGCATCTTTAGTAATATCGACCAAAACAGGGCCGGGTCTTCCCGATTTTGCGATATAAAAGGCTTTTGCTATCACCTCGGGAATTTCTTCAGCTTTTGTTACCTGGTAATTCCATTTAGTGATAGGAGTGGAAATACCTACAATATCGGTTTCCTGAAAAGCATCACTTCCCAGCAGGTGCGATCCAACCTGCCCCGTGATACAAACCATGGGTGTTGAATCTATCATCGCATCGGCAATTCCGGTAACAAGATTGGTGGCCCCGGGACCTGAAGTAGCTACAGCAACTCCTACTTTTCCCGAGACACGGGCATAACCCTGGGCCGCATGAGTAGCGCCCTGTTCATGCCTGGTGAGGACGTGGTGTATCTTATCCTGGTATTTAAAAAGCTCATCATAGACGGGCATGATCGCCCCGCCGGGATAGCCGTAAATAGTTTCCACACCTTCTTCAAGCAAACATTTTATCACCGCTTCGGCTCCCGAAACCGTGGTTGCTTTAGTCTTCACCTTTTCAAAACTTGCTGTTTTTACTTCCATAATTCATCCTGTTAAAATTCATCGGTCACACAGCCATTGGAAGCTGATGACACGGTTCTGGCATATTTATAAAGCACGCCGCTTTTGGCTTTAAGGGCAGGCGGTTGCCAGCTTTTTTTCCTTTCTGTTATTTCTTCTTCCGAAAGCGCTACATCAATAGTATTGGTTTCGGCATTAATCGTAATTTCATCTCCGTCTTTCAGTATGGCCAGAAGGCCTCCTTCCTGGGCTTCGGGAGTGATATGCCCCACTACAAAGCCATGAGTTCCTCCTGAAAAACGTCCATCGGTGATCAAAGCTACTTCTTTTCCGAGGCCGGCGCCCATAATAGCGGAAGTCGGCTTGAGCATTTCAGGCATTCCGGGGCCGCCTTTAGGGCCTTCATAACGAATCACCACCACATCTCCTTTTTTAACCTTTCCGGCAGAGATCCCGTCATTGGCTTCATATTCGCTGTTGAAAACACGGGCTTTGCCGGTGAATTCAAGTCCTTCTTTTCCAGTGATCTTGGCCACGGAACCTTCTTCGGCAAGATTGCCATAAAGAATGCGGATATGTCCTGTTTTCTTGATTGGGTTATCCAACGGCCGGATCACATCCTGTCCTTCTTCCATATTTGGCACTTCGGCGAGATTTTCTGCCAAAGTTTTTCCGGTAACGGTCAGGCAATCGCCGTGGAGCATATCGTTTTCCAACATATATTTCAATACGGCCGGGATTCCTCCAATTCGGTGGATATCTTCCATAGCATACTTCCCACTGGGCTTTAAATCGGCTAAAAATGGCGTACTGTCACAAATCTTTTCAAAATCATCCAGGCCGAATTCAACCTGCGCAGCCTTGGCAATGGCTAAAAAGTGAAGGACAGCATTTGTCGAACCTCCCAAAACTGTTAATAAACGTATGGCATTTTCAAGCGATTTTCTGGTAACAATATCTCTTGGCTTTATATCTTTTTCGAGAAGCAATTTCATCGCTTCTCCGGCTCTCAAACTTTCATTGGTTTTATTCGAGCCAACCGCAGGAGTGGAAGAATTGTAAGGCAGGCTCATCCCTAAGGCTTCAATAGAAGAAGCCATGGTATTCGCCGTATACATTCCGCCACAGGCTCCGGCACCGGGACAGGCTTTTTCAACTACCGCCTGGTACTCGTCTTCTTTCATTTCCCCGGAAACCTTCGCGCCCCAGGCTTCAAAAGCCGAAACCACGTCAAGTTTTTTTCCTTTATAACAACCCGAAGCGATAGTCCCACCATATACCAGGATCGAAGGACGGTTCAACCGCAACTGAGCCATCAGTGCACCGGGCATATTTTTGTCACAGCCTACCACGGTAACAAGCCCGTCATAGGCCATGGCAGAAACCACGGTTTCCATGGAATCGGCAATAATATCGCGGGATGGCAGAGAAAATCGCATTCCCGGTGTTCCCATGGAAATCCCGTCACTCACTCCAATGGTATTGAAGATAAGCCCCACCAGATTAGCATTTTCAGTCCCTTTTTTTACTTCTTTCGCCAGGTCGTTCAGGTGCATATTGCAGGGATTACCTTCGTATCCTGTACTCGCGATCCCTACAAATGGCTTATTAAAATCTTGCCTGGTTAAACCTATTGCATGCAGCATTGCCTGTGAACCAGGTTGCGAATCACTCTGGGTGATCGCACTGCTGTATTTGTTGATTTTTGCTGTTTTTTCCATAACTAATTTTTAAAATTAGCATGTTCATACGGCAGCAAGAACCGCGAAAAGAGTCTTAAATTACTTCCAAAGCAAAAAAACAAAAGGCAATAAACTGATATTCAGTATACTAAATGGTTTCAGGTTACGATAGCTAAGAATTTTGAAGGAGCGAGGAGTGGAAATAAGAATTTATTAATCAGAAGTAACAATATGGACAGGCTATTTCAAAACCTTCATATATGCTGATTTTAAATACGATTTTGGTAATTTTTAGCTGAAATAAAATAAATATGATAAAACTACCTCTACAGATATTTTCTGCTGATTATTTTTTCTTTTTCAGCGAATAGAGGTCTTTGCGGCGATCTTTCATATTTCTTACGCTTCCGAAATTGTGAAGCTCTTTCAGAAGATCGAGATCCACATCTACGAGCAGGGTACTTTCGGTATTCGGCGTGGCTTCGGCTTTGATTCCGTTTACGGGAAAGGAAAAATCGGAAGGCGTCAAAACAGCGCTTTGAGCATACTGTATATCCATATTATCAACTTTAGGAAGATTACCCACCGAGCCGGCAATAGCGACGTAACATTCGTTTTCTACAGCCCTGGCCTGTGCACATATTTTTACCCGGGAATAGCCATTCTGGGTATCGGTCATAAACGGTACGAACAAAATATTCATCCCTTCTTCTGCCAATAATCTGGAGGCTTCCGGAAATTCAATATCATAACAGATGAGAACACCTATCTTTCCGCAGTCGGTGTCAAAGGTTTCGAGTTTATTTCCGCCCTTCATCCCCCAGGCCGATTCTTCAGCCGGGGTGATATGCAGTTTTTCGAAACGTTCATAACTGCCATCCCGACGGCATAAAAATCCGACGTTGTACATATGTTCACCTTCCATTTGCGGCATACTGCCGGTAATGATATTGATGTTATACTTGATCGCGAAATCGCGGAAAGTTTCCAGTAAACGATCGGTATATTCCGAAAGTCCGCGAATGGCTTCTGCTTCATTCAAATGATTGAACTGGGCCATCAGCGGTGCGTTGAACAATTCAGGAAAAAGAATGAAATCGCTCTGGTAATTGCTTACCGCATCTACAAAAAACTCTATCTGCGAAACCAGTGCCTCATAATTCTTGAAAAGACGCATCTGCCATTGCACCAGTCCCAGTCTTACCACAGTTTTTGTGGTTTTCACCAGGTTTTGCGGTTTGGTGTAGTAAATATTATTCCACTCCATCAGGGTCGCATACTCCTTGCTCTCTTTGTCGGCTGGAAGGTATCCCTGAATGACCTTCTTCACGTGAAAATCATTAGAAAGCTGAAAGGAAAGCACCGGATCGTGGATCTCCTGTAATTTTACCTTTTCGATATATTTTTTTGGAGTAAGCTCTTTGGCGTATTTTGAATAATTCGGAATACGACCACCGAAAATAATAGATTTCAGGTTAAGATGTTCGCAAAGTTCCTTTCGTGCCTCATAAAGTCGTCGTCCCAGGCGCATTCCGCGGTAGTCGGGATGAATAAACACATCAATTCCGTAGAGCACATCGCCATTTTTGGTATGTGTGGAAAAATTTTCGCCGCCGAGGATAGAATCATAGGTATGATCATCTTCGAACTGGCCGTAATCAACGATTATAGATAGGGCACAGCCGGCAATCTTATTATCGATCACGATGCACAACTGCCCCTCGGGAAATTTATTGATAAGAGTTTTGATCTCGCCCCTGGTCCAGTATTCATGAGGCATGGTATGATAACTCCTGATCATGGACTCTTTCAGCTCTTCATAATCTTTTACCCGTAAATTCCTTAATTCTATCTTAGCCGAATCTATCAAAATCAAATAAGTTTTAAATTGCGAAGATACAGCACAAAAAGCTTTCCAGAAAAAGCAATTTGTAATATAAGTCAATAACTCAGTTTATTTTGTAGATCCCTTCTTTAATGGCGAATAGTACGAGACCCACCCGACTTTTAAGCCGGAGCTTGGAAAATATACTTTCACGATAACCATCAATGGTCTTGGGACTAAGATTCATCTCTTCAGCAATCGCTTTATAGGTCATTTCACTGCAGGCATTGCGGATAAATTTTATTTCCCTGGTAGTAAGTGTCTCGTATTTATTTTCTTCTTCATGATTTAGTGCTTCAGAAATGGTTTTATTGGAATAATAACCTTTTTTGACGATCGTATTTAAAGCATGTTCAAACTCCTCGGGATCAATATCTTTTAACAGATACCCTCTGCATCCCAGCTTCAGCATCCTGATAATTGTTTCTTCTTCCTGATCTACGGTAAGGGCCAGAACCTTTAGCTCAGGCCGGTTTTCCTTGAGCCATTCCATAGTTTCAATTCCATCCATCACCGGCATACGCATATCGAGCAGGATGATATCGGGCACGGGATTTTCATCTTCCATATAAATAACCAGTTCTTCCCCATTTTTAAAAAGCTTTTTTACTTCAAAGCCTTCATATGAATCTACCAATACCTGAAGGGACTGGGCAAAAAGTCTGTGATCATCAACAATGAAGATCTCATTATTCATAAAGCTATGTTTTGGTTGGGTAACGTAAAGATAAGGAAGTTCCTTTATTTACTGATGATTCCAGAGAAAAATCGGCATTTAGGATATTCGCCCTGCTTTGCATATTGAGCAAGCCGGAACCTGTTTTGGCATTTTCAACCTCATAACCTTTACCATTATCGGCTGCGGTAATTTCCAAAAAACCTGGCTGGTAATTAAAGGCTACTTCAAGCCTGGAAGCACCAGCATGCTTGATAACATTCGAAAAGAATTCCTGTAATATGCGGAAAAGAATGATTTTATCTTCCTGGCGCAGCTCGGCCTTTTCACCTTTTATGCGAAATTTGGCTTTCAGAACATCTAATCTGTTAAAACGATCGATTTCATTCTGAACCGAGGCCTCAAGACCCCTATCGTCAATCACCTCATTGTTCAGGGAGCGGGAAATAGCCCGCACCTCTTCCAGTGAATTTTTCACGAGGTTTTGCACCTCTGAAAACTGCTCATGATTGCCTTCCGGAATTTTTTTCTCAAGCAGCTTCATCTGCATACTGGCGATGGAAAGCAACTGACCAATATTGTCGTGAAGTTCCCAGCTCACGTTTTTCAGGGTTTCCTCCTGAATTTCAACACGGGCGTTAAAGAGTTCATTCCTGAACTTCTGTTCCGCTTCAAATCGCTCCATAAGAAGCTTATTCTTACGCTTCTGATAAACAACGAAAAAAATAATGGTGAATGCCGCCAGAAAGAAAATGACAATAATAAAATAGATGATAAGAAAAATATCTTCTTTCCGGAGCATGCTTAGATTTTCTAAAGCAAGTATACGTATTTAAACCGAAAAGATTAAACCGAAATGAACTCCTGCTTTTTACGCTTGCGGTAGTCGATATAAAAACCAAACGCGAAGGTAGAATACATGAGAATATTCATCACCCGCAAAAAATTGATATAAAGCTGACGAAACTCCATACTTTCCAGGCCGGTAAAGGACATATAAAAATCCAGAGGTGTAATGAGAAGGTGCCACATCAGGATTACTACCGCGAAATAGAACAATGCATCACTGCGAAAATTCAAAATTTTGTCAGACAGCAATATCTCGAAGAAATAGGACATAATGCAACTCAGTATCACCAGGGTGCCGATGATCATGACAGAGGGATCATACGTATCAAAAAAACTCCCAAAGGTGCTGAAACAGATTACACTATAAATAACCAGTCCTACTAACAATCCATTTAAAATCTTTTTTACCTGATATTTACCCAATTCATCTATTTGCGAGGTAAATAAAAACCCAATGCAAACATATTTAATAACGTTGGCGATATTGTATAACCAAAAATTTCTGGTAAATCCAGAATCTTTAAGAAATGGGAAAGTCTCGTAATTATCTAAATAAGCCCATAGTGCATATAAAGCAATGCATTCAATAAAAAAAATGAACACCAGATAAAAGATGAAAATTTTAAGTCCCTTCTCTATATTTCCTTTAAACCGAAAATAATAAATAAGTCCGGCGCACATTGCCAGGAACTCAAATATCATTGGAATATGGATATTATTTTTGAGAATATAATCAATCATGGATTATATTCCAGTGGCGGCCAGGGCCCGTTATTCTGATTCAACGGGTCAATCTCAGGATTTTCATCGTAATCTCTCCCGCTCTCATCTACTGCTTCAGAATTTTTCCTTTTAGTGGCCGATAGAAAAATGGTGCTCAGGCTAGGCCGCTTATCTTTTGCCTGATAGGCTCCAAACCAGATATTGATACCGGGATTGCTAAGGCCCGCTGCCGCCGATGCTTCTTTTACGTAATCCAGATATTCCTGCAACTCCTCTAGCGTAAAATGGAATTCGCAGGTGTCTTTGTGCCGGTTATTATTCGTGGTGACTTCCAGCCGGGTCTTCCACCATTCCTGCTGCAAAGTCTTCGCCTGCTGAACAGAAATACATTTTGTAGGTTTCATATTGCTACTTTTTAGTGGTTAAAATTTTAGAGTTTTAGATTATTTTCAAATGTTATTTCTTAGCAATCCTTTATGAAGTTATTACTTTCACTTCTGTAGCCGCCTCAGGTTAAGCCTGTAACCCTTATTTTTTCAATTGGACGGTATAAAAATTTGCAGGAAATCGAGTTAAAGTTAGAAAATTAACAACTTTAATAAAGCTGTCAACTTAAAAAAGGGGAAAAATACCCTTGTATGAAGAAAAACCACCTTCTACTTTTGTTAAAGTCATTTTAGTAAAGCTAAAGTGTTTTGGGGCAAAAAAGTGTCAGCTTTGTTAGTTATAGTTCTGAGTAGGGTCTTTTCTATAACAATTGCAATGCGGCACTTTTTTATTTGCCCCTATCTTACCCGGCAACTCACTAATAATTTACTTTTTTAAACTGAATCTTTTCACCCGGTATTTTCTGGGAAAGCACCTGTTTGCCGTAATCGTTTAGCTGAAGAATCCTCGGATAACCACCGGTAGTCTGGCAATCCTGCATAAGTGCTATTACATTTCCACCGGGTGTAAGCTGTACCGTCCCGGGGAGGACTGGTCCGGTGATCATGGACTGAAGTTCATTTTCAAAATTTTCCCCGAAGCTTATCGCCATCCTGTTGCTGGAACCTTCAATCGTGAAATCTTTCTGAAATATTTTTAACTGCTGTTCTTCCGATAAATTCTCAAATTCCGGACCCGGAAAAGCCTCCACTAATTTTTCAGAGAGATAATCTTCTTCAACTTTAATGCTGGAATTGGTGGTTGTGGCTTTAAGTGGAAAATTCTTAATTCGAAGGCTCATTCCTTTTTCCAGCTTTGTACTCTCTGTAATCCCTTCATACCAGCTGCGGCTGTTCATGAGCATTTCGGTATCAAATCCACCGGCGACTCCAAGATAGGCTCTAAAACCGGTTTTTCGCCTTCCAAATTTCAGAATATCTCCCTTTTCTACCCGTAGTAGTTCATTCAGCTTTACAGGATCTTCATTCAGGCGGGCATCAAGATCGGCCCCGCTCAGACAAATATTGGTCTTATGATGGAATTTAAGTTTTGGGCCCTGCAGCGTAATTTCCATCACGGCCGCGCCAAGAGGATTCCCTAAAAGCAGATTGCAAATTTTCGCTGCGTAGATATCCATCACTCCGCTCACCGGAACACCAAATTTCATAAATCCTAACCGCCCCTGATCCTGAATGGTGGAAAATAATCCGGGATGTAATATTTCAATTTCAGCTTTCATAATTTTTCATTTTTTAGCTGAAAAGTTCCCGCTTCAATTTCTTCCTTTATAGAATCAAATTCTTTCGCAGAAATAGAATAAAATTTCAAACGATCACCAGCAGAAAAAGGAGACGGATTTTCACGATTTTTATCGAATAATTCCACCGGAGTCTTACCCAAAATCTGCCATCCTCCCGGACTGTTTTTCGGATAGATTCCGGTCTGGTCTCCACCGATCCCAACCGATCCTTTTTCAACCGATTTTCTGGGCGATTTTTTCCTCGGAAAATGAAGCTTTTTATCCAGCCCACCGAGGTATAGAAATCCGGGTAAAAAACCTAAGAAATAAACCTGGTAAATCGGCTTTGTATGCAAAGCGATAATTTGGTTGATTTCCATATTTTTCTCTTCGGAAAGCAATTGAAGATCAGGACCAAATTTCTCATCATAACATACAGGAATATGAAAAAGACGTGTGTCAGTAATTTTTTCTATTTTAGCAGTCTTCAGAAGCGCTTTTATACGCGAAAACTCACTATAAGCATCCTCTATAGTAGATACATAATTAATTAATAACGAGTCGTATGTATTAATTATCTCAACATTTACTTTAAACTTTGAATTTTCCAATAGCTTTTTATAGAATAAAAGCTTTTCAAGCTGGTCAGGACTGATTTCGGGTTGAAATTTTATCAGAATCGCCCTTTCCCCCATCGGCAATATTTGAGGAAAATCAGGCATCAGGAATTGATAATTGAAACACCTTCTTCGGCAAATTTTTTATGCAGGAACTGGAGAATTTCGACCGCAGAATTCGTGTCGCTGTGCACGCAAAAAGTATCGGCTTTACAGGCCAATTTTTCTCCAGATAAAGCGGTGATTTTTTTCTCCCGAAACATGGAAAAAACATGTTCAAAAACAAGCTCTTTTTGATCGATAACCGCACGAGGTTTTGACCTTGAAACCAGGCTATAATCGGCTTCATAATTTCGGTCCGCGAAGGCTTCAAAAAACACCTCATATTTCCCCATCGCCAGGTTAGAAATTTTGGATTTCAGTGGTACAAAAAGCCGGTAATTTTCCTCCAGTAAATCAAGCGCATCAATGACAATTTTGGCGATATTTTCATCTTTCGCGGCATCGTTATAAAGCGCCCCATGAGGTTTTATATGGGTGAGTTTTCCTCCTTCTGCCTCCACGATCTGCTTTAAACTGAGCACCTGGGATTCAATGGAAAGTTTTAAATCTTCAGCCGACATATCCACGCTTTTTCTTCCGAAGCTGGCTTTATCGGGATATGAGGGATGCGCTCCTATTTCTACATTATGTTCCATCGCCAGCTGCACGGTGCGATGCATCGTATCTATATTCCCAGCATGCCCTCCGCAGGCGATATTGCAGGCAGAAATAAGCGGCATAAGCTGCGCGTCATATTTCCCACCTTCGCCAAGGTCACAGTTTAGATGAATTTTCTTTTTCATTTCCAGTTCTCAATTACATTCCACACCGATTTCAAGCCCAGAAATAAGCTCAGGGCTATGACCGCCAGCCCCAGAATGTTCTGAAACAGATTATTCTTATTCTTTCCCATCAGGGAACGGCGGTTCACTACCCAAAATAAGAAAAATGCCACAACCGGCAGCACAAGTCCGTTAGCAATTTGTGCAAAATTGATGATTTGCACCGGTTTAAGCCCAATTCCCGATAGCAGGATCCCGAGTAACAAAACGATGATCCAAACTGCTTTAAAACGTCCCGAAGACAGTCCTCCTTTCCAGCCAAGACAACCTTTCACCACATAGGCAGCAGCCAGGGGCGCGGTGATGGAGGAGGTAATGCCTGCAGCCAAAAGGCCAAGAGCGAGAAAGAACTTTGCAGAACTCCCGAACAGCGGTTCCAGACCGGCAGCCAGATCGGCAGCACTTTCAATATCCTGCAGGTTAGCCGATGCGGCACAAATAAGTATAGCCATGGAAACCAGGCCGCCAAGAACGATCGAAAACACCAGCTCTTTTCTAAGCATTCCCAGTTGTTGCGCTCCTTTCCATTTTTCACTGACCAGGGAAGCATGCAGGAACAGGTTGTAAGGCACCACGGTGGTGCCAACCAGGGCAATGATCGTCAATATACCCTCATCAAATTTCTGCGGAATAAAACCTTGGAGAATTTCTGAAAAATCGGGGCGGGTAAGAAAAGCTGTAATAATAAATGCCAGGCTCATCAGGAAAACCAGGGCGATAAAGGCCTTTTCAAGTTTTTTATAACTACCCAGCCACAGGAGCAAAAAAGCAAATCCGCCGATGATCAGGCTCCACAAGTTAACAGAAAAACTGCCCAGAGAAAGATCAAAATCACCCGTGATCGCTTCCATTCCCAAAACAGCCCCGGTTATATTTCCGGCTTCATAAGCAGCATTGCCTATTACAATTGCAGAAAAGATAAGGATCAGGGTTAGAGCACGAAAAAATGGATTCTCCGAGTTCCTCCCGAATACAGTCGCTAAGGCCTTTTCCGGTAATAAGCCCCAGACGGGCAGACATTTCCTGCAGGACTATGCAGGCTATTATCGAAATAAGAAGCGCCCATAAAAGCGAATATCCAAAATGTACTCCTGCCAGACTACAAACAGTGACTGTACCCGGGCCGATAAAAGCCGCTGAAACAAGAATTCCCGGCCCCAGGTTTTTCAGGAATTCCTTCACTCTTTTTCAGGGTTTCCAGATTTCATCAGGGTATAAATCGCGAATGTTCCAAGCCAGTGCCCGCCCTCATAGTCGTCTCCTACCAGGTTCGGAAAAGATTTAGCGACATGTTTATTTGCCAGATTTTTTAAATGTCCGTATTGTTCGGGATATTCATTGGCGAGACCATAAAAAACCCAGGCTCGGCTAAAATTCAATCCATCCAGGTGAACCAGTTTCCCATCGGAGCGGTCAGAAACTTCACCTACTTCCATATCAAAATCTTTTTCCTTTAGCTGAGGCATAAAATCATCCATCCAGAGATTAAAGGCATTTTTAGGCAGCACTTTTCTCATCACATCAACCTCCTGAAGACAGGGGGAAAGAAAATCATAACCGCTGGGCTCCCAGTCCACCGGACAGTTATCATCTTTCAGGTAAAAATCTTCTGCCCGTTTTTTGATTGCTTGCATCAGGTCTTCATTATTGGTGGTTTTGGCATAGTCATAGGCAAAAGACAGCGCAAAAGCCGTATTGGTATGCTCACCAACGCGGATGGGATAATTGAGCTTTGGAAGGAATTCTTCAAAACGCTGAATAATGATCTCGGTAAGAGGCTGAAGGTTTTGGTACAACTCCTGCCCCAGCGGATCTTCCCAGGTCTTCAAAGCTTCCGAAAGTTTTAGCAGCCATGCCCAGCCATAGGTACGTTCGTAAGAATCGCTTTCTTCACGTTTAAAATATTTAAGCTCTCCCTGGATATTTTTTCTGGAAAGGGAATTTTCAAGGGCTTCACGTACGGCTTCCTTTTTTTCTATTTCCGGAAAATTTTTCAGCAGGGTCACCAGCGACCAGTGAGCGTGGACAGAAGAGTGCCAGTCAAAACAACCGTAAAAAGCCGGATGCAGCTCATGAGGTTCTCCCAGTGCTGCTTTATTTTCAAGTGTCTGCCCCAGTTTATTAGGATATTCGGTGTTTACGCAGTTCAGCGGCAATTCCACCAGTTTATTGGCTTCTTCGGTAGTGAGCACAACGGGATCTACATCCTTCAGGCTATCCGGTATGAAATCTTCGGTGGAAATAGTATCGGTTTTATCGGTTTCTTTTTCTATGTCTTTAGACTGATCTCCCTTACAGGAAATAATTCCTGCAAAAACTAGCAGCAAAATAAGTTTTTTCATGGATCTATGGTTGTAAAAACCGGCAATAACCGGCGACTCTGTTATTTAGGTTCTTCCAAAAATATAAAAAAGCCTTTAAAGGATTAGTTAATTAAAACCGAAGATACTGAAGAAATCATCCAAACCAGCCTTCCCTGTCAAGGCTGCGGTACTGAATCGCCTCACTGATGTGGGTGCCGTTGATATTTTCTGAAGCTTCCAGATCGGCAATTGTACGGGATACTTTTAAAATGCGGTCATAAGCCCTGGCAGAAAGATTTAGTCGCTCCATGGCAGTTTTCAGCAGGTTTTTACCCCCATCATCCAACTTACAAAAATCCCGGAGCTGCGACGGTCCCATTTGGGCATTGGAGTGAATATTTTCTTTATCTTTATATCGCTCTGACTGAATTTCTCTTGCCGCAGTCACCCTTTCCCGAATTTTGATACTGCTTTCCCCACGCCTTTCTTCACTGAGTTTTTCAAAAGGAACCGGTGTTACTTCGATGTGAATATCGATACGGTCCAGAAGAGGACCACTTATCTTGCTCAAATATCGTTGCATCTCTGCGGGCGAAGAGGTTACCGGTGCCGAAGGATCATTGAAATATCCACCGGGGCTGGGATTCATGCTGGCCACCAGCATAAAACTCGACGGATAGGTGACGCTGAATTTCGCCCTGGAAATGGTCACTTCCCGGTCTTCCAGCGGCTGCCTCATCACTTCCAGAACCCCACGTTTGAATTCTGGCAATTCATCCAGGAAAAGAACACCATTATGAGACAGGGAAATTTCCCCGGGCTGAGGATAGGCCCCGCCTCCGACCAGGGCAACATCTGAAATCGTGTGATGGGGACTCCGAAAAGGCCGTTGGGACATCAATCCAACATTATCTTTGATCTTGCCAGCTACGCTGTGAATTTTGGTGGTTTCAAGGGCTTCCTGTATCGTCATTGGCGGAAGTATGCTCGGCAAACGTTTCGCCAGCATGGTTTTTCCGGCACCGGGTGGCCCTATTAAAATAATATTATGTCCTCCTGCCGCGGCTATCTCCATGCAGCGTTTGATGGATTCCTGCCCTTTTACATCGGCGAAATCGTAATCGAAATGGTTCAGGTTATTGTAGAAGGTCTCGCGGGTATTGATTACGGTTCTTTCCAGGGTTTCTCCTTCATCAAAAAACCTGATCACTTCAGTGATATTTTTAACCCCAAAAACCTCAAAACCATTGACTATCGCTGCTTCCCTGGCATTCTGCTCGGGCAGGATGAAGCCTTTAAAGCCTTCCTTTTTTGCCTGGATGGCGATAGGCAATGCTCCCCTTATAGGCTGAAGGCTGCCGTCCAGTGAAAGTTCGCCCATGATCAGATAATCTGAAATATTTTCAGCTTTTATCTGTCCGGAAGCGGCAAGAATACCCAGGGCAAAGGTGAGATCATAAGCCGATCCTTCTTTGCGAAGGTCTGCTGGCGCCATATTCACGATGATCTTTTTCCCCGGAAGTTTATAATTATTATTCTGAAGAGCCGCGGTGATACGATAACTCGATTCTTTAACCGCATTGTCGGGAAGGCCTACCAAATGATAGCCAATCCCCGAAGTTACGTTTACTTCTACTGTAATTGTGGTGGCTTCAACTCCAAAAACGGCGCTGCCATATACCTTTACCAGCATTAAAAAATGATTTGAATAAAAGTAGCATTTTTTTATAACCGGTAATGAATCAGCGGGTTACTTTTAAAGATATTTTCAGAAATTATACTTCTGGCTGATCCTCGTTTTCGAAGTAATTCAGCTCTGTACGCACCTTTCCCGGCTCGTTGGAATTCTTTCCGAGGAAAATATAAAAAGAAGTTCCTTCTTTCTTATTGCTTTCCAGCTCTACTTTCCCGCCATGCGCCTGCGCCACGCTTTTAACCAGGGTAAGGCCCATGCCCCAGCTTCGCAGATTGATAGTCTGATCGCTATGGTTACGATTCAAGAACCTGAAGATATCTTCCTGACTCTCCCTTGGAATCGGCTCTCCGTAATTATGTACTTTTATGGAAACCTGATCTTCAGAATCCTTCAATTGGATGGTTATCGGTTCTTTGCGGGCACCATATTTTATAGCATTGGTCACAAGGTTCTCCACGACTCTTCGTATCGCGGTGCCGTCAAAAATCCCTGAAATCTCATCACTGTCACATTTAAAAAATATCTTATTGCTGAAAATTTCTGAAGCCTCATTATATACCCATTTCACTTCCTTTACAATATCAGTCTCTTTAAAGTTCAGGGTAATTCCTTCTCCGGCCCTTACCGAGATTGCATCCAGCAAACCCTCCAGAAGATCAAGGGATTTTTTAAGGCTCTTCTTGCCCATTTCCTGCAGATTGGTAAAGCGTTCTTTATCGGGAGCGGTTCCTATCATATCCAGTGCAAAATAAGCAGTAGAAATAGGGGTTCGAATATCATGTGCCAGCGTACCTACCAGTTTTTCCCTCATTTCCTGTAGAGAAGCGGTAAAAGAACTTGCCGAATTGATCATGGCAGTTTCCAGGGAATATTTAAGCACCATCCCCAGTTCTTTAGAATATAATTCTTTCTCCCTGAAAAAATCGGTTAGGGTTTGATGAAAAACAATGTATTCCCGCAGGATCTGCTTAATTGTATAGTGGGAAGAGGTGGCTCGATGGCGCCCATGATCACTGCTATTTTTGATGATCTCTTCAAATTTTTCATCCTGATAGATTTCAGCAATCCCCTCATATCGCTTTAAGATATCTGATATATCTTCGATTAAATGCGGTAATTGGTTACGTAAGGCAAG
The DNA here is from genome assembly GCA_963741865.1 of uncultured Flavobacteriaceae bacterium. Taxonomy (GTDB): domain Bacteria; phylum Bacteroidota; class Bacteroidia; order Flavobacteriales; family Flavobacteriaceae; genus Christiangramia. The sequence goes on along the minus strand of CAVUJP010000011.1, from coordinate 77,903 downwards.
ATCGCTTGATATCCTGGAAGCAGGGATCTCCTTCTTTACTTTTTTCTCCCAAGCCTCCACAATTATAGAACTCTCCTCTTTCAAGATCTCGGCAGCTTGTCTCATCGTGAAAATTGGTTAGTACCTAAAAATAATATTTAGATTTTTTCTTAACAAAATTTGACAATAGCTTATAGTTATAAAAATGAATAAAAAAAAGAGGTTATTTAAAAAGCCTTTTTAAATCGTCCTTCTGAATTTATTTCAGCTTGACGAGATTAGAGCTTTTTAAACAACCTCTTTTTCAGAAAATCTATATTGGAATAAGAACTACACTTTAATCACATTATTGCGATAATATTCAATGAGCGCATCTATAGGCCTTCTCACGAAATTGCCCAATTCGATGCCATAAGGCTGCACCACAGCCTGAATAATATCCTGGCTGAAATAGGCAATACTTCCCACAAAATGAACGGGAACCGACCTTACCTGAGGGTAACATAATACCCGTGACTGTACAAAATCATTCATTCCCTCATGAAGCAGCTTGTAAAAATAGCCGTTGCGTTCATTGGTAAAAATGAATTCGGCGAAATTGGCCAGGTAGGTATTCGGGTTTTCCCTTCGGTATAAATTCATCTTAATGACATCTGAATTTACATCGAAAGTTTCTTCGAATTTTCGGGCAAGTTCCGGAGGCATTCTTTTGTAATAGTAATCCCTGATCAGTCTTTTTCCGAAGTAATTTCCGCTGGCTTCATCCATGAGGATGTATCCCAGGGAATCTACGGACTGATGAAGTTTTTCACCGTCATAAAAACAGCTGTTGGATCCGGTTCCCAAAATACAAACGATTCCGGGTTCGGTTGTCGCAGCATAAACCGCGGCTACCATGTCTTCCATAACCAGTACCTCCCCGGCATTGGTAAAATAAGCGGCGAATATGCTTCTAAGAAGTTCCCTGGGCGTGGGAGTTCCACAACCTGCACCGTAAAAATGAACTTTTTCGATCTTGTGCTTCACTTCGGCCAGTTCAGCATTTTCGGCCAGTCTCTCTTCAAGTACAGGTTCTTTGAAAACCGCCGGATTCAATCCTTTGGTCCTGGTTTTAAAAACCTGCTCTCCTTCATGATCCAGAAGTATCCAGTCGCACTTGGTGGATCCTCCATCAGCTATTAAAATCATCTTTTCTGAATTAAGAAAGGCCCGAAGATATTGAGAAACAGGATTGATAATATAATTATAATCCGGTAATCTTAATTCTTCGAGCCTCTGTATTTGAAGTTTATAAGCTTGCTACGTGAGCAGCAAGATCGATAAGTTTTGCGGAATATCCGTATTCATTATCATACCATGCAATCAGCTTGAAGAAATTGTCATTAAGGGCAATTCCGGCACCGGCATCAAAATTACTTGTATGTGGATTGGAAACATAATCCTGACTTACCACTTCCTCTTCGGTGTAAGAGATCACTCCTTTGTACGCTCCGTCTGCAGCTTTTTTGAAAGCAGCTTTAATATCATCATAAGAAGCCGATTTTTCGGTTCTTACCGTAAGATCTACCACAGAAACATCGGTAGTAGGTACACGAAATGCCATTCCTGTTAGTTTTCCTTCAAGCGCGGGAATTACTTTGGTTACTGCTACCGCAGCCCCTGTTGAAGTAGGAATGATATTGGCAAGAGCGCTTCTACCCAATCTGTAGTTCTTCTTGGAAGGAGAATCTACGGTAAACTGAGTTGAAGTTGACGCGTGAACGGTAGTCATAAGTCCTTCCACGATTCCAAACTCATCATCGACCACTTTGGCCAGTGGTGCAAGGCAGTTGGTGGTACAGGAAGCGTTAGAAACGATGTGATCATCTGCCTTCACATCTTTATGGTTCACTCCCATTACGAACATTGGAGCTGTTTTTGAAGGCGCAGAGATCACCACTTTTTTGGCTCCCGCATCAAGGTGTGCCTGAGCAGAATCTTTCTCTTTAAATATACCGGTACATTCAAGCACCACATCTACTCCTGCTTCGTCCCATTTGAGATCGGCAGGATTTTTTTCTGCAGTCACACGGATTTCTTTTCCATTCACATGCAATTTTCCGTCTTTAACTTCAATGCTTCCGTTGAATTTTCCATGTACTGAATCATATTCCAGCATATAGGCAAGATGATCAACATCCAGCAGGTCATTGATCGCAACTACTTCTACATTTTCATTTTGAGCGGCAATACGAAAGGCAATCCTTCCGATACGCCCAAATCCATTAATTCCAATTTTTGTACTCATTTTCTTTGGTTTTTAATTATACTGAAGTGATGTCTGCCACCCTTCGTAATTCTTTATCTATTTTCGCTTCGCCTTTAATGGCGGTTGCCAGGTCTATATGCACCACCTTCTGATGGTGGATACCTATCATAATTTCAGATTTTCCGTTCATCAGGGCCTCTACTGCTCCAACTCCCAGCTTGCTTGCCAGCACCCGGTCAAAACAGCTTGGAGAGCCTCCTCTCTGGATATGTCCCAGCACAGAAACCCTAATCTCATATTCGTCAAATTTCTGTTCAATGAACTGCGCCAGTTGAAAGATGTTCTTTCCGCTCTTTTCACCTTCAGCCACTACAATGATACTGGAGGTCTTTCCCGATTTTTTACTTTTCCGCAGAGAATCTATCAGGCGTTCCACACCCATATTTTCTTCCGGAATAAGAATTTCTTCCGCACCTGCGCCAATTCCGCTATTCAAGGCAATATCTCCTGCGTCGCGACCCATTACTTCCACAAGGAAGAGACGGTTATGTGAGCTGGCGGTATCCCTGATCTTATCGATCGCTTCGACCACCGTATTCAGTGCGGTATCGTAACCCAGCGTATAATCGGTGCCATTGATATCGTTATCGATAGTGGCAGGAATTCCCACAATAGGGAAATTATGCTCCTGACTAAAGAGTTGTCCACCTGTAAAGGTGCCATCCCCACCGATCACCACCAACGCATCCACATTGTTAGCGACAAGGTTATCATAAGCTTTCTTACGACCTTCTTCGGTCTTAAACTCCATTGAGCGGGTAGATTTGAGAAAAGTCCCGCCTTTATTTATAATGTTCCGTACCGAACGCGCATCCAGTTTTTCAAAATCGGCTTCGATAAGCCCCTGGTAGCCGCGATAAACCCCCGTACAATCCAGTTTGTAAAATGAACAGGCGCGCACTACCGCACGAATTGCAGCGTTCATTCCGGGAGCATCTCCCCCGGAAGTAAGAACAGCGATATTTTTAATATTTTCAGCCATTTCAGCTCAAAACTATTTCATTTAAGAACGATAACCTAATTTCGGAAAAAACTAAAACGTTTTCGGTTAATAAGTAATAAAAAAAGCCACATTCCAGTAGCTTTTTACAAAATTTTATGACTTTAATTATTTATTCGTCAATATTTTATACTGCCAGGCTTCAAATTTTATCTTCTGATCTGTTTCCAGATAGGATCTACTTTTTCATGTAATTATCGGAGTTCAGTTTTCAACTCGTTAAAAATTAACGGTCCTATTTGGCTGTACTTCCACTTTTTTTCCTTTCACCATGATCTCTATAGAATCGTCTCCTTCCAGGCTGAAACCGGTCTTTTCAGCGCTTACATCCACTTTTAATATCCTATCCCTGAAGTTGACTTTAAATGAATATCCCTTCCAGTTTTCTGGGATCCTCGGATTGAATGAAAGCTGATCATCCACCACTCTCATTCCCCCGAAACCTTCTACGATACTCATCCAGGTACCGGCCATACTGGTGATGTGACATCCCTGTTCCACTTCATTGTTATAATCATCAAGATCAAGCCTCGAAGTTCTGAGATACAGATTATAAGCCTGCTCCATTCTTCCCAGCAATGCCGCCTGAATGCTGTGTACACAGGGCGAAAGTGAAGATTCGTGAACGGTCAGCGGCTCATAAAAATCGAAATGCTTTTCAATCTCCTCGCGGCTGAAGTGGTCTTCAAAGAAATAGAAACCCTGCAGCACATCGGCCTGTTTGATATAGCAGGAACGAAGGATCCGGTCCCAGCTCCATTTCTGGTTAATAGGCCGTTGTTTTTTGTCAAGTTCGGAAACCGGAATGATCTCTTTGTCTAAAAAGCCATCCTGCTGAAGGAAAACCCCATATTTTTCGGAATAGGGGAAATACATATTCTCAGCTATTTCTTTCCAATTGGCAAGTTCACCCTCGTTGAGCGAAGTTTTACCCATCACTCTTTCGTAATCACTTTTGTAGCCGTCCCTGACCTTATCGATCATTTCCAGACAATACTCAATACACCATTTTGCGATATAATTCGTGTACCAGTTATTATGAACATTATTTTCGTATTCATTGGGGCCGGTTACGCCCAGGATCACGTATTTATTTTTCTGACTGCTGAAATTTGCTCTCTGCTGCCAGAATCTGGCGATTGCGATCATCACTTCCAGGCCTTTTTCTGGAATATAGCTGAAATCACCTGTGAAACGCACATAGTTGTAAATGGCAAAGACCATGGCACCATTCCGGTGAATTTCCTCAAAAGTGATCTCCCATTCGTTATGGCTCTCTTCTCCGTTCATCGTCACCATCGGGTATAATGCCGCACCATTACAAAAGCCGAGTTTTTCGGCATTTTCAATCGCTTTATCAAGCTGATTGTAACGATAGGTGAGCAGGTTCCTGGCTACCTGCTGATCTTTGGTCGCCATATAAAAAGGAATACAATAGGCCTCGGTGTCCCAATAGGTGCTTCCGCCGTATTTCTCGCCGGTGAATCCTTTGGGGCCGATATTCAGCCTTGCGTCTTTCCCCAGGTAGGTCTGATTTAACTGAAAAATATTAAAACGGATGCCCTGCTGCGCCCTGACATCTCCGGAAATGCTGATATCGGCCATTTCCCAGATCTTCGCCCAGGCATTTTTCTGTTCTTCCTTCAGTTTCTCAAACCCTTTGTTTTTGGCTTTTTTCAATACGGAAGAGGCCGCCTGAATTAATTCATCTTTTTGATGGTTCATATCGGTTACATAACCCGCGTATTTTACGATTCCTGCAGTCTCTCCTTCAGAAACAGCTATCGAATAATTAAAGAAAATCAGGTCTTCATCACCATTCACCTCCGGATTAGCCGAAATTTTCTCTTCATTTTTAAAGATTTCAGACTGCATATAAGTTCCAACATGAAAGCCGGTTTTGTAAGTTTTTGAAACAATAAAGGCTTTATCCTCGTCGGTTTTCATTTCCAGGCTTTGCCAGAAACGCTCTTCCCAGTTCGCATCGGCATTGGTGATGCTTCCGTCAAGATAGGGCTCAAAGCGAATATTAGCCGAATTATTCAGCGGCTTCACCTCAAATTTGATCGCGCCCAGCTCGTCATTGACAATGGAAAGAAAACGAACCGCTTTCACCTCCACCTGAAGGCCGTTTGGCAGCGTAGCTTCAAAACTTCTGGCCAGCCAGCCTTCCTTCATATTGAGTTCCCTTCTGAAATTTTTCACAGCAGTGCAACTATGAAGGTCTAGTGGAGTTTCATTCACATATACATTTATCCCGATCCAGTTGGGGGCATTCAGCACCTTGGCAAAATATTCCGGGTAACCGTTCTTCCACCAGCCCACTTTGGTCTTATCGGGATAATAAACCCCGCCGATATAACTTCCCTGAAAGCTGGGGCCCGAATACTGCTCCTCAAAATTGGCACGTTGCCCCATGGCTCCGTTCCCAATGCTGAAAAGACTTTCGGAAGATTTTACTTTTCCCGGGTCAAATCCTTCTTCAATGATCGACCAGTCATCTGGTTTTATATAATCCTGATTCATTCTTCTTCTTTTCTCAATAAATTTTTTATAAACTCAATTTTAATCTCGGTAAAATCGGAGAATATATAATCGGCTTCATGAAGCACTTCTTTTTCTCCAATCCCTATACTCGTCATTTTACCGTTGTTCGCGGCTTCAATCCCGGCTACCGAATCTTCAAAAACCACACAATTTTCAGGTTTTGTCTGAAGCCTTTGCGCAGCGATCAGAAAAACTTCGGGATCGGGTTTAGCCTTACTCACGTCGGTACCATCTACAATCGCATCAAAGCTGTTGTAAAGCTTAATTTTCTTTAAGATCGTCCGGGCATTTTTACTCGCTGAACCCAGGGCGATAGGTATGTTTTTTTCTTTCAGAAAATCAAGCAGCTTTGGAACGCCGGGAAGAATTTCATCTTCTTCCATCTTAGCTACATAAGAGAGATAATTCTCGTTCTTAAGCGCCATTTGGTTTTTGAATTCTTCTTCGGAAAGTTCCATATTTCCCCATTTAAGGATCTTCTTAAGCGACTGCACCCGGCTAACGCCTTTTAGCTGCTCGTTCTGTTCCTCGGTAAAATCGAAGCCAAGATCGTTGGCAAGCTTCCGCCAGGCCAGAAAATGAAATTTGGCCGTATCTACAATAACTCCGTCAAGGTCAAATATGAATGCTTTATGAGTGTTCATCAATATTTATTCTTTTATGGGTTTGAACTCTTAGTGTGAGCAGGCCGGCTAGTATCATAGAAAAGCCGCCAACCAACAGCGCGTAAACAGGTTCTCCATTAAACAATCCTTTTACCAGAAATCCTAAAATAGTTGCCGCCACTATTTGTGGAATTACTATAAAAAAGTTGAAAACTCCCATATAATATCCCATTTTAGCTGAAGGCAGAGTCCCCGAAAGCATCGCGTAGGGAATGGAAAGGATACTGGCCCAGGCCACTCCCACTCCTATCATCGCAAGAAGTAACCCGGCTTTGTCTCCAAGAAAATATATAGAGATCAATCCAATTCCTCCCACTGTCAATGCCAACAAATGTGTTATTTTATTACTGGTCCTGCGTGCCAGTACAGGCAATAAGAATGCCACGGCCGCGGCCACACCATTATAAATAGTGAACATTACCGTTACCCAGTCGGCGGCATCATTATATTCAACACTTGTGGTATCAAAGGCTCCGAAAACGTGGCCGGTCACCGCGGGTGTGGTATAAATCCACATCGAAAAGAGGGCGAACCACGAAAAGAACTGCACCCAGGCGAGCTGTTTCATCGCCGGGGGCATATTCAGCATATCGGTGATAATAATGGTAAAACCGTTGCGGACTTCCTTTTTCCGAAGCTGGGAAACGATCATAAACAGGGATCCTGCCACCATAAGGCCTACAAAGAGAATATAAAGTTCTTTGGTCAGGCCGTTCTCATAAATGAGAAAGGTGATTACCGCTCCGGCAAGAAACATCCCCACACCGGTAAGAAACTGATTGCGGATGTTCTTCGACTTATCAACGACTTCCACGCGCTGCTCTTTTTCCTTTTTAGCAGCTTCTTCAAATGCCTTCAGCTCCTCGGGAGAATATTCCGAAGAGCGAAGGATCGTCCAGAGAACGGCACTAAAAAAGACAATTCCGCCTACATAAAATGACCATTTGACAGAATCTGGAATAATACCTTCTGGCGCGGTATTACTAATGCCGAACCAGTTGGTGAACATATAGGGCAACAGTGAACCCACCACGGCACCTATGCCTATAAAAAAACTCTGCATCGCGAAACCTAAAGTTCGCTGCCGGTCGGGCAGGTTATCCCCCACGAAAGCCCGAAAAGGTTCCATGGAAATGTTGATGGAAGCATCCATGATCCATAAAGTTCCCGCCGCCACCCAAAGCGTGGGTGAATTTGGCATAATAAAAAGGGCTATCGAAGAGAGAATCGCGCCCGCAAGAAAATAGGGCCTTCTTCTTCCCAGTCGTGTCCAGGTACGGTCGCTGAAATAGCCTATAATTGGCTGAACCACCAGGCCGGTAACCGGAGCCGCGATCCAGAGAATAGGGATATCCTCGACTTTGGCGCCCAGGGTTTCAAAAATTCGTGAGGTGTTGGCGTTTTGCAGTGCAAAACCAAACTGGATTCCCAGGAAACCGAAACTCATATTCCAGATTTCCCAGAAGCTTAATGTGCGTTTACGCATACCGTAAGTTTTTAATTACGATAAGCACGAATACTTATCAAAACTTAATAAAGGTAGGAAGTAAAAATATAATGGAATTAGTTAATTTTTGATGAAAGGCTTTTCTATAGCTAAACGGTGGACCTGAAATTTACGGCAAATCAGGACACCGAAAAAGATTCTAATGAAGACAATTTTACCTCTTCAGAAAAAATTAAAGGCTTACCCCCCTTTATTTTAAGGTATGCTGGTTATCCGTCCATATTTTATTCAGATTTTGAAAATACTGATTTTGAGCATAAAATTATAGATCTTATAAGCATTCATAATTCTATACACGGGAACAAACGAAGTTCTTGATGTTCCCGAGGATGAATATGGAATGAAAAGAAACGGCACAGGTTCAAACCCGGGATTAATTCTTTATATTAGCATCGACAATGGCACAAAACGCCGTTGCAAAAGTTCAAACTGAAATAAAGTTACCCTGATGGATTATAGCGGTAACTCAATATATCACCCTACCTCCGATGGAAATGGAGCGGTGACCATAGAAGCACCAGCCAATGGCTATGCTGTTTGGTCGATCACAGAACAAACGCTTTATTTTTGAATTTTCATAGGTGTTAATTCAAAGAAGGCTCTGCGTACTGCGGAGCCTCTTTTTTTAGCTTCTTGATTGCAAATGCAGCAAATTTTTCTTGGCTTTTCAAAAATAAAATCTCAGGTAAGCTTTTGATGCTTTCTTCCAAGTACTATAAATAAAATTTTCATTATTTGTCAACTTTTTATTGTTAGTAAATTTTTATGTTCTTGTATTTCAGTGAATTAACACTTTTCTTTTGATAACTTTTTCTAAAGACTTTGTTAATTGTTTCATTTCTTTGCGTAGCTTTATACTGCTCTGAAACCTAATTTTCAACCTAAAAATCTAATTTATATGCCTGTACAAGAGAAACCAGTCGTTCCAAAGTCGTATACCCCGGAACAGGCTTATGAAGCATCCCTTAAATACTTCAAAGGCGATGACCTTGCCGCCAGAGTTTGGGTGAACAAGTATGCCCTTAAGGATTCTAACGGAAAAATCTTTGAACTTACTCCCGATGATATGCATCGCCGTATCGCGAAAGAAATCGCCAGGATCGAGAAAAAATATCCTAACCCGATGAGTGAGGATGAAGTTTTTGAACTCATCAGAAATTTCAAATATATCGTGCCTCAGGGAAGTCCTATGGCCGGCATTGGCAATCCTTACCAGGTGGGTTCGCTTTCCAATTGTTTCGTGATTGGAAATGATGGAAATTCCGATTCTTACGGGGGTATTATGAAAATAGACCAGGAACAGGTGCAGCTTATGAAGCGCCGTGGCGGAGTTGGCCATGATCTTTCGCACATTCGTCCCAAAGGATCTGCGGTGAAGAACTCGGCACTTACCTCTACCGGAATTGTTCCTTTTATGGAGCGTTATTCCAATTCTACCCGAGAGGTGGCACAGGACGGACGTCGTGGAGCACTAATGCTTTCGGTTTCTATCAATCACCCCGATGCCGAAGATTTTATCGATGCAAAAATGGAGCAGGGGAAAGTTACAGGCGCAAACGTTTCAGTAAGAATTGATGATAATTTTATGAAAGCCGTGAAAAATCACGGTAGTTATACCCAAAAATATCCGGTTTTCAGTCAAAATCCGAAATTTTCCAAAGAGATCGAAGCCGAAAAACTCTGGAAAAAGATCGTTCACAACGCATGGAAATCGGCTGAACCAGGAATACTTTTCTGGGATACGGTAATCAACGAATCGGTACCTGACTGTTATGCCGATCTTGGCTACAAAACGGTCTCCACCAATCCTTGTGGTGAAATTCCTTTATGTCCTTATGATTCATGCCGACTGCTGGCCATCAACCTTTTTTCTTATGTGGAAGAGCCCTTCACCAAAAAGGCGACTTTCAATTACGAACTCTTCAAAAAGCATGTTGGGAAAGCGCAGCGGATCATGGATGATATTATCGACCTGGAACTGGAAAAAATCGATAATATTCTGGCGAAAATCGATGCTGACCCTGAAAACGAGGAAATCAAAGCGGTAGAAAAAAATCTTTGGCTAAACATCCGCAAAAAAGCCTATGAGGGCCGCAGAACCGGAATTGGTATCACCGCCGAAGGCGATATGCTTGCCGCCATGGGAATTCGCTACGGAAGTAAGGAAGGAATCGATTTTTCAGTAGACATCCATAAAAATATCGCTGTTGCCGCTTATAGAGCTTCGGTTGATACAGCAAAAGAGCGTGGTGCTTTCTCAATTTTTGATTCCGACCGAGAAAAAGACAATCCGTTCATCCTGCGTCTTAAAGAAGTTGATGAAAAGCTCTATTACGATATGCTCGAATACGGAAGGAGGAATATCGCCCTGCTTACCATCGCTCCAACCGGAACCACTAGTTTAATGACGCAGACGACTTCGGGTATTGAGCCGGTTTTCCTTCCCGTTTACAAACGAAGAAGAAAAGTGAATCCCGGCGATAAGGACGCCCGCGTTGATTTTGTAGATGAAGTGGGCGATTCCTGGGAAGAATACGTGGTTTTCCACCAGCGTTTTAAACAATGGATGCAGGCAAATGGCCATGATACCGATAAAAATTATACCCAGGAAGAACTTAATAAACTGGTAAAATTGTCTCCTTATTACCAGGCGACCTCCAACGATGTGGACTGGCTGAGCAAGGTGAAAATGCAGGGAGCAGTTCAAAAATGGATCGATCATTCCATAAGTGTGACTATCAACCTTCCGGCAGATGTAAGTGAGGATCTTGTAGGCAGGCTTTATCTCGAAGCCTGGGAAGCAGGCTGTAAAGGGGTTACCGTTTATCGCGATGGTTCAAGATCTGGTGTTTTAATTTCAAACGAAGAAAAGAAAGAAGAGGGAAAAGAAGAGAAAACAGCAGGAGCATTTCCGCTGAAGCGTCCGCAAACTCTGACTGCCGATGTGGTACGTTTTCAGAATAATAAAGACAAATGGATCGCTTTTATCGGTCTTGTGGATGGCAGGCCGTATGAGATCTTCACCGGTTTTGCCGATGATGAAGAAGGTATTTTAATCCCGCGTTGGGTAAATGAAGGGCTTATCATTAAGAATTATGATGAAGACGGAAATTCCCGCTATGACTTTCAGTACGAAAACAAACGGGGTTACAAAACCACTATCGAAGGACTCTCCCATAAATTCAATCCGGAATACTGGAACTACGCGAAACTGATCTCCAGTACCCTCCGCCATGGAATGTCTATTGATAAGGTGGTTGACCTCATCAACAGCCTTCAACTGGACAGTGAATCTATCAACACCTGGAAAAATGGGGTGGTACGCGCGTTAAAACGTTATATCGCCGATGGTACCGTGGCCAGGAAAGAAAAATGCAGTAATTGTAATTCCTCAAATCTGATTTACCAGGAAGGATGCTTAACCTGTAAGGACTGCGGTTCTTCTAAGTGTGGTTAATTTTTCTGTTATACTGCAAAAAAATGCCTCCGCTGAGCGGGGGCATTTTTTGTTAGACAGGTTTCATATGGATGGTATAGTGAGTGAGATTAATAAAAAAAATTAAATATCACAGATCTCAATTCCCTGCTTCAGGGCGGCCAGTTTATCATCCCAGGTAGGAATAAATTCCTGGGCCACAAATCCGTCGAAGCCGGTCTCATGTATCGCCTGCATAATGGCGGGATAATTTAGCTCCTGGCTATCGTTGATCTCGTTCCTGCCGGGTACTCCGCCGGTATGATAATGGGCGAGATATTCATGATTATCGCGAATGGTCCTTATCACATCGCCTTCCATGATCTGCATATGGTAAATATCGTAGAGAAATTTAAAATTCGACCGCTCGAGTCTCTTCGCCAGTGCCACTCCCCAATTTGTATGATCACACATATAATCTTTATGGTCAACTTTACTGTTTAGAAGTTCCATGACCAGTGTCACATTTTTCTTTTCGGCATAATCCAACAACGGAGTCAGTCCCTTGACGCAGTTTATTATGCCTGTCTGGTCATCCATTCCGTTACGGTTACCGGAAAAACAGATCACATTTTTAATATTATGAGCTGAAGCCTTATCGATAAGTCCTCGATAAGATTCCTGGAGATGCGCATGATTATCGGGATTATTGAAGCCATGGGGAATACTGGCGAAATCATCGGTAGCCATGGAACACACCAAACCTTCCTTTTCAACCGTTTCCCATTCTGAAGGTTTTAGAAGATCGATCCCTGAAATACCCATTTTCGCACAGGCTTGCGCGAAATCCTTCAGGGGAATATCCTGATACGGCCAGCGGCACACGGCATGTTTTATTTTTTCGGAAAATGAAGTTTCCTCTGCTCCTTCCGAAGCAAATAGGGGTGAGATACCGGAAAGTCCGAGCATACCAGCTCCCATTCCAATATTCTTAAGCGCGTCTCTTCTGTTGATCTTGTGGCTCATGGCGATAAAATTTCACTAAAAATAAGGTTATACGTAAAAAATACTATTAAAAATCAGAAATATTTCAAGGACCTGCAATTAGACAATCTCAAAATTGTAACCCGACTGCAACAGCTTCTGATAGTTCTCATAATTGAATTTATAGAGGAAAGCGCCGCGTTTACTTCCGCTCCTGTCTTTTTCATCAAGCTTTTCCAAAACATTCAGCGACAAGACCTTTTTTCGGAAATTTCGCGAATCCAGCTCCTTCTGAAAAATGGCTTCATAAAGCAGCTGAAGTTGCGGGATAGTGAATTTTTCCGGCAGCAGCTCAAACCCGATTGGGTGAAATCGGGCATTCTGTCTCAACTGTTCCAGGGCGTCTTCAAACATTTGCCCGTGATCCAGCACCAGCTCCGGCAGTTTATCCATCTCAAACCAATGGGCATCATGCTGTTCCACCAGCTGCTCATCATGCTCCTGAATTCTGATAAGTGCATACTGAGCCACCGAAATGCAGCGATAACCGGGATCACGGTCCTTTTTGCCGTAGGTTTTCAGCTGTTGCATGAATACATTCTCGAGACCTGTAATCTCTTTCAATACGCGTTTTCCGGCTACGTCTATATCTTCATCAAGCCTCACAAAACTTCCTATTAAAGACCATTCTCCACGCAAGGGTTCCAACCGGCGTTTGAATAATAAAAGATTCAGTTTTCCGTGGTCAAACCCAAAAATAATACAATCGGTCGCCACATACATTTTTTCCTTCACCTGATAGAGATCAGTTTCTGAGGATACAGGCATAATCTAAATTTTCATTAAATATAGCCAATAATAAATTTAAGAAAATAAATAATGAACGTAAATTTTACATTTATTATATTTGAGTTTCTAATACAAAAGTTTACACCTTGCAGCAAAGAAGATCCTTTGAGAAAAAGCCTGAAGAATTCATTAATTTCAAGGCAGAGCTAACGGTACAGTCGCCGGGCCGCATCAACCTTATCGGGGAACATACCGATTATAATAACGGTTTTGTATTGCCCTGCGCCATCGATAAAAAGATCATTTTCAGGTTTAGAAAAAATGACAGCGAAAATCTTGCGCGGTTCTATAGCGAGACCTTTGGAAAAGGTTTTGAATTCAAGATCGACCGGGACCTTGAAAAAGGAAAGGGCTGGGAAAACTATATTCTGGGCGTGGTCGATCAGCTGAAAAAAGCCGGAAAAGTTCCCGGCGGATTCGACTGTATTATTGAAAGTAAATTGCCGGTGGGAGCCGGAATAAGTTCTTCTGCCGCTCTGGAATGCGGTCTCGCCGCCGGTGTAAATGAACTTTTCCAGCTTGGTCTAAAAGATCTGGATATTGTAAAGCTGTCACAAAAGGCCGAGAATGAATTTGTGGGAAATAACTGCGGCATTATGGATCAGTTTGCTTCGGTATTGAGCAAAAAAGGTAATCTTATCCTTCTCGACTGCCGCGACCTGCATTCGGAATATATTCCTGCCGATTTTAAGAACTGCAGTCTGCTTCTGCTGAACACGAATGTTTCCCACAGCCTGGCCGACAGTGAATACAATACCCGCCGTTCGGAATGTGAAAAAGCAGTGGCTCTTATTCAGAAAGAAAATCCCGGAGTAAAAAGCCTGCGCGATGTGGATGAAGAGACACTGGAAAAATACAGAAATGAGCTTGGAGAGACCATTTTCCGAAGATGTCACTATGTGATCCAGGAAAATGAGCGTGTTCTCAATGCGACCGAAGCCCTAAAAAAACAGGACCTTCGAAAATTTGGGGAATTAATGTACCAGTCTCACGAAGGTCTGCAACACGATTATGAAGTGAGCTGCAAGGAACTCGATTTCCTGGTAGATTTTTCGCGAGGAAAGGATTATATCTATGGCTCGCGGATGATGGGCGGCGGTTTTGGTGGCTGCACCATCAACCTTATCGAAAACGAACATATTGAGGCTTATGCTGAAGAGGCTTCCGAAGCTTATTTCAAAAAATTCGGTATTAAAACCGATATAATAAAAGTATTGCCCGATGCCGGCACGCAAATTTCAAAAAAATAAAATATGAAAGAAAAGCTCGATAATTACGCACATCGCAGATACAATATTCTTACCGGAGAATGGATCCTGGTGTCACCGCATCGTACCAAACGGCCGTGGCAGGGAAAGACCGAAGATCCCAAAGCTCCAAAAAAAGTAAATTATGACCCCGGTTGCTATCTTTGCCCCGGGAATAAAAGGGCCGGAGGGGAGAAAACACCGGAATATAAAAGACCCTACACTTTTGTTAACGACTTCTCCTCTCTTCTGCCCGATACTGAAGATTTTGATTACAAAAAAGGATTGTTTCATGCCGAATCTGAAAAAGGCATTTGCAAGGTGGTTTGCTTCTCTCCCGATCATTCCCTTACCCTGCCTTTGATGGAAGTGGAAGATATTACCGAGGTCATTAAAACCTGGAAAAAAGAATTTCAGGAACTCGGTTCCCATGACTTTATCAATTACGTGCAGATCTTTGAAAATAAGGGAGCGATCATGGGTTGTAGCAATCCGCACCCACATGGACAGATCTGGTCTCAGAAATCCATTCCGACAGAAATTCTGAAAAAATCGGCAAAATTCAGTGAATACTGGAAGGCCAATAAAAGAAGTTTACTCGCTGATTATCTCGAACAGGAATTGGAAACCGGAGAAAGAATACTGGCAGAAAATAAGCATTTTGTCGCTTTGGTTCCGTTCTGGGCCGTCTGGCCTTTCGAGGCGATGATCATCCCGAGGAAACACCTTCAGCATATAGGACAGTTAAATGAAGAGGAAGAGAAAGCTTATGCCGAAATTATTAAAAGACTCACTATCAAGTATGATAATTTGTTTAAGACCTCATTCCCTTATTCTTCGGGAATTCATCAGGCTCCCACAGACGAAAAGGAGTATCCCGAATGGCATTTTCATATGAGTTTTTATCCACCACTGCTGCGCTCCGCCACCGTTAAGAAATTCATGGTTGGTTACGAGATGTTTGCTGGACCTCAGCGGGACATCACCGCCGAGCAGGCCGCGAAAAGATTAAATGATTTGCCGGAAGTTCATTATCTTAAGCAATAATTTTCATAAATGGAACAAAAGGTCACTCTCAAAGAACTGTCGAAACAGCTGAATGTTTCTATCAGTACGGTTTCCAAGGCTTTGAATGATAGCCCTGAAATAAGTCCCAAGACTCGCGAAAGGATCAAAGAGGCCGCCCAGCTGAGACATTATATTCCCAGTTCGCTGGGGAGAAATCTTAAATCCCGCCAAACAAAGACCATTGGAGTGATCATTCCCGATATTCTTCCACATTTCTTCGCCAAGGCTTTGTATGGAATGGAAGCCAAGGCCACTGAACTTGGTTATAGGCTTATTATTTGTATCTCTAATGAATCCCTCCAAAAGGAAAAAGAAAGTATAGAAACCCTTGTTTTTGGCAGCGTGGATGGGATTGTAATGTCGCTTTCCCAGGAAACCCAGGCTAAAATGGAGATCGAACACCTGAAGGCGCTGAAGGAATATAATATTCCGCTGGTTCTTTTTGACAGAGTGCTGTCAACAATTCCTTGCGATAAGGTGAGCATCAATGATTCTCTACAGGCCGAACAGGCGACTATGGAACTGGTATCCACAGGTTGTCAAAAAGTAGCCTATGCCAGTGGAATCCCTCATACCAGTGTCGATGACGAACGCCAGCATGGGTATACTGAAGCCACAAAACGACAGGGAATGAAAAAGCAGATCATTGAATTCACTCATGACCGGTTTCCCCATAAGAAGTTCAAAAAACTGCTTCAGGAAAAAAAGATCGATGGCGTACTTGTTGCCGACGAACTTTCTGCCATCCAGATCATGAAAAGCGTCCTAAACGCAGGTTTCAAAATTCCCGAAGATCTTTCAGTAATAGGTTTTACCAACGGCGTGATGGGAGAAAATTTCAGACCATCCCTGAGCGTGGTCGATCAGCACGAAGAGGAACAGGGAAAACTTGCACTGGAAACAGCCATTGACAGGATTGAGAACAAATTGCCTGAGGAGTCTATGGATTATAAATTGAAATCTTCTATTATCCACAGGGATTCCACTAGAAATTAAGATAAAGGCTGTTACTGGGCAAAGTAAACGTAAACGAAAACTACCAACGCGCAAATAGCCAAACCAACAGGCAGTACGAATTTCCAGGGATTTATATCAACTTGTTTTGTATAATCTAACACAAAATCCTCTTTGCGTGGTTTTACCCTTCCAATCACCCACATAATAAGAACGTTTAGCACGAAAAGAATTGCCATCACATGCAGGTAATGTGGGAGAGCCTCTTCTCCCATGACGAAATATTTAAGACCAAGATAGACCAGATATAATCCAACTCCGCTAAAAAGTGCCACTTTTGCAGCTATCGCAGGGATTTTTTTCGAAAGATAACCCACTACCACAATAGTAAGAATTGGTATACTATAACACCCGTTTACCTCCTGGAGATAACCAAATAGTCCCTGCGGAGCATTTGCAATAAGTGGAGCGATGAACATGGAAGCTATGGCGATAACGATACCAAATCTTTTTCCCTTTTTTACAACTTCCTTTTCAGAAGCTTCCGGATTAAAATGATGTTTATAAATATCAATTCCGAACAAAGTGACAGAACTATTCAGAGCCGAGTTAAAGGAACTCAGAATAGCTCCAAAGAGTACAGCGGCAAAAAATCCTACCAACACCGGCGGCAATACCTCATTAACCAGTGCAGGATATGCCTGGTCTGCATTGTCCAGATTTCCCTGGAATAAATGCCATGCGATAATCCCGGGAAGCACTACGATTATAGGCCCTAATATTTTTATAAAGGCGGCTAGCATTAGACCTTTCTGACCTTCTTTAAGGTTCTTGGCGGCAAGCGCCCTTTGTATGATAGCCTGGTTGGTTCCCCAGTAAAAAAGCTGCACCAGCATCATACCAGTAAATATGGTTGAAAAAGGTACTGAAGCATCCGGGCCACCAATAGAATCAAATTTTTGCGGGTTTGAATCTACTAATGTTGATAAGCCCATCATCATATCGCCGTCTCCTATAGCCATAAGGCCAAAAACAGGGATCATTAAACCTCCTACCAGCAAACCAATGGCATTGATAGTATCGGAAACTGCAACAGCTTTTAACCCACCAAAGATCGCATAGATAGAACCTACAATACCTATCCCCCATACACAGATCCATAAAGCTACAGTATCACTAACACCAAGGAGTTCTGGAACATTAAACATGGTACTGATGGCCAAACTACCCGAATAAAGTACGATAGGCAGGAAGATGATCATATAACCGGAAAGGAAAAGAGCCGAAACTATAGATTTGGTAGTACGGTCAAAACGCTTTTCAAGAAACTGGGGCACTGTGGTAAGTCCTCCCTTTAGATATCTGGGAAGGAGAAATAAGGCCGTAACTACAATGGCAAGCGCGGCGAGAGTTTCCCATGCCATCACTAAAATTCCTTCACTGTAAGCCTGCCCATTTAATCCAACGATCTGTTCTGTTGAGAGATTCGTTAAGAGAACTGAACCTGCGATGACACCGGCAGTTAAGCTACGCCCTCCTAAAAAATATCCATCACTCGTTGTTTCATCAGTAGTTCTTGTGGCTAAATACGCGATAATGGCCACCAGTGCGGTAAAACCTACGAAAGAAAGAATTCCAATCATAATATTTTCTTAAATTTTGCTAAATATAAAATTATATTCGTGAAAGTGGATGAATCACCGGGAGATTCTACCAACTATTTCACCTTAAACGAAAAAACTATCTGATTCTCATAGACTTCACCCGGCTGCAGTAAACTCGAGGGAAAATTCCTGAAGTTTGGCGCATCGGGATAATTTTGTGCCTCCAGAGCCACCGCGGGATATTTTGAATCGATCGCGCTGAGATAGGTAAAGTCCTGAGAAAGCGTTTCCGGCGAATAAACCACCAGCACCGGCTGATTGCTTTTCACCTTCATTTTGATCCCACTAAGCGGAGCAAATAACTGGGCCTGGGTCTCATTCTCCATTACATCCAGCACATACACATCATCCAGCTCACGATTCCCCAGAAGTCTGCTCTCCCTGTAATCTTTTGCATTATTCTTCAGTTTGACGAGATTCCCAGTGGGCAATTGATCTTCATTCAGTTCGAGGATCTTAGAAGCCTTTACCTTCATAAAATGATCGCTCACACTTCCACCTCCATTTAGGTTCCAGTAGCTGTGATTGGTGATATTTACAATCGTGGTTTTGTCGGTTTTAGCTTTATAGGAAATTTTTATTTCGTCTTTTTCGGTAAGTGTATAAACCGCTTCCACTTCCAGCCTGCCCGGATAGCCTTCCTCCATATTTTCGCTGACATAGGAAAGTTTCACTGAAGGATTCTCTCCTTTCTCCACTTTCTCCACCTTCCACAGCCTGTACTGAAATCCGTAGGCGCCACCATGCAAATGGACTCCTTCATATTCTTCATTCAGCTCATATTCCTCCTCGCCTATCTTAAACTTACCCCTGGCAATTCGTCCTGCAAAACGCCCTACAGTGGCACCGAAACATTTATTTTCCTCGCGATAATCGCTGCTGATATAGTCGGCCGGCTGCCGGGGCCCTACTATCACATCTATCGGTTCCCCTTTATTATTCCTGGTCTTAAAGCTGAAAATCGTGGCTCCAAAATTGAGAATTTGCAACTTGCTTTTTCTCGAATTCTGAAGTTCAATGATTTCCAGATCTGAAACTTCTGTTCTTTTCAAAATGATCTTTTTTTATTATTCCCTCAGCAGGGAAAATTCAATGGCAGAATCTCCATAAACTGTATGTGTCTGTTTCTGAAAATCTTCCTTTTCGGCCATAAAGATGTTATCTACATAAGTTTGAGGATTGAGGTCTATAAGCGGAAACCAGGTGCTCTGAACCTGGATCTGCAGCTTATGTCCTTTTTTAAAGGTATGATTTATTCCCTGTAAAGTGATGTCAACCTCTGTCTTTTTGTTAGGAGTAAAAGGTTCCGGATTGGAAAAACTGTTTCTAAATCTGCCGCGCATGATCTCGCTGCGAACCATCATGTGATAATTGCTCATTTTAAGGTGCGGCATGGTTTCTTCATAATTTTCGGCATCTGGCGGATAGACATCAATGACCTTCACCACCCAGTCAGCAGCGGTCCCGGTAGTAGCCACCTGCAGTTTTGCCTGGATCGGCCCCACGAGTTTCATATCATGATCAAGAACATCGGTCTCATAAACCAGTACATCAGGCCTTCTGGCGGCGAATCGCTGATCACCAGTCATATATTCCCGTGGAGTGAATACTACTTTAATCTCATCGTTATAGGAAACTGGTTTTTCAGGATCGCTCACAAAACTCTCTGTATGATCGGTCGCCGAAGTTGTAAATTCCTGGTGAGCTCCTAAATAAAAAGTGGTATCGACCGTATTCTTTGGGGGCCATTGCTCGTATTCATTCCATTTACGCAAGCCTGTATCGTAAATGGAAGCTTCCGGAAGACCTAATTCTTCTTTTCCTTTTAAGAAATGATTGAAGAAAACAGTTTCTTTATTTTTCTGAAAATCGGCTGAAATATTATCGCCGAAATAAACATTTCCAACCGACTGTCTTTTATAGTCTCGTGCCCAATCCCCGTGGCTCCAGGGCCCATATACAAGGATGTTGTAGTTATCGCTGTTTTTCTCTATGCTTTTATAAATATTGAAAGGCCCGTAAAGATCTTCCGCGTCAAAGAGTCCTCCAACCAGCATCACCGCGGGTTTGATATCTTTCATATACTGAATGATCCCTCGGGATTGCCAGAATTCATCATAATTGGGATGATTCTTCAGCTGCTGCCAGAATTCATTGTCTTCCTTATAATATTTATCCAGGGTGGTCAAAGGCTCATGTTCCAGGAAAAACTGGTATTGATCCTGAGTGCCGATTTTCGGCAGATCATACCAGGAAGAATCTACGGGTTGAGTTTTTTGGTACCCAAATAAAGCCGTTGCCCTCCAGTAGCTCAGCAAATAAGCTCCGTTATGATGAAAATCGTCAAAAAAGAAATCGCTGATACTCGCCTGTGGAGAGACCGCTTTCAAAGCCGGATGCCTGCTTAATAAGGAATAAGTTGCATAAAACCCGGGGTATGAAATTCCCCAGGTGCCCACGCGGCCGTTATTGTTGGCCACATTTTTCACCAGCCAGTCTATGGTATCGTAAGTATCGCTGGCTTCATCGGTTTGTTTGCCTTTTTTATTCGGTATATAGGCGCGCATATTATCGTATTTGCCTTCGCTCATCCATCGCCCGCGAACATCCTGATAAACAATGATATTTCCCTGCTTCATCAAAATCTCGTTAGGACCAATTTTAGAGCGAAACTGCCCTTCTCCATAAGGCCGGGAGCTGTAAGGCGTGCGCTGCATCAAAATAGGATATTTTTCCGACTTGTCTTTTGGGGAATAAATGGTGGTGTGAAGTTTTACACCGTCACGCATGGGAATATCCACTTCCATTTTAGTATAATGCTCTTTTACATCATATTTGGTTTCGGTTTGAGAAAGAACTGGGTTTGCAACGAAGAAAATAAGGATTGCAAGCAGAGAGGTTTTTATAAAATTCATCTACGGGGTTTTATTTAAGCCCCTAAAGATAAAAAGTAGCCTCTAAAACAGGAAAAGAATTCTCTGAAAATATCAGCATTTATGGCATTTTTCAGGTTATACATATCTTAAAAATATCCTTATCGCCTTCTTCCACAGCAAATCGGTCATCAGCACGATGATTGATCACCCATACAATTTCGCCTTCCGAACAAAGCAGCCAGGTGTTTTCCTTTTCGAGAAGAGAGAACTTTTCATCCTTAAAAAAACGGCTTACCTTTTTCTTTCCCTGCATTCCGAAGGGATAAAAATAATCGCCTTTTTGCTTTTTTCTGATCACCAGCGGAAACTGAAGTTTTCTTTTAGGAACATAAATGCAGTTTTTTGAAGTTTTTCCCAGTGAATCGGTTTCACTGATGCAGAAAGTTCCCGGCGGGATCATCATGAAATTTTCTCCTTCTTTCACCACAAATTCTATAGTGTCCGAACGCTTTCTTTTTTCGGTCAGCAATAATTTTTGCCGATCCCTGATAAGACGATGTGTGTTGGAGTACACCACTTTTCCCGATTGCGCCTCCAAAAGCCCATAAACATCATTCCATTCGGTGAAGCCAAAAGATTTTAAAAGCTGATACAGGATTTGTTTCTGATTTGGTATTTTTTTTAGGAAATCGATATCCAATGAATAGCCAAAATCGTTTTTTTCGACCACCTTGGGATATAGAAGACTGATATAATCTTCCACAAGATCCAGGCTTTCCCGAAGGTGTCGCTGGGTTTTACCAAAGGAATCCAACAGTTGCGGATTGACCTCTTCCATCAAGGGAACAATCTGATGCCTTATTTTATTCCGCAGATATTTTTCGGAAGCATTGCTGCTGTCTTCCCTCCACTTCAAATTATGGGCACGGGCAAAATCTTCGATCTCTTTTCTATTGAACGTCAGTAATGGCCGTATCAGCTTCTGATTTTCAGATTTTATCCCGCTAAGCCCTTCCAGACCCGTTCCTCTTATAAGATTGATAAGAAAAGTTTCCAGGTTATCATTGGCATGATGTGCGGTAAGTATAAAGTCAAAATTCAGGATTTTCCGAAGCTGCTCGAACCATTCGTAACGAAGGTCCCGGGCCGCCATCTGTATGGAAATTCCTTTTTCAGAAGCATATTTTTCGGTATCAAAATTTTCTGTATGAATTTCGGCATCCAAAGAATCGGCCAAGTCGATCACAAAAGCCTCATCGGCATCACTTTCCTCCCCGCGGAGATTGAAATTACAGTGAGCCAGGGCAAAATCAAGCTTTGCATCATGACACAAATGGGCAAGCACCACGCTGTCCACCCCACCACTCACCGCCAGCAACAGCCGGCCATTACACAAATAAGGAAAACGTGTTTTAATGAGATTTTTAAAGGCTTTTTCCATGTTCACTCAAAGATACAATTGCCCCACCTAAATCCTCGCCAGAGGGAGGAAATTTTTTCAGTACTGCATAAGACAATATCTGTATAATTCTGAATTCCTTACTAATTAATAAGAACTTCCCGCATAGCCCGCGCCTTCAGCAGGCATTCTTCATACTCTTTTTCGGGATCAGATTTTGAAGTAATGGCGCCACCTACCGAAAATGACAGGTATTTATTTTCAGAATTGTAGAGAATGCTCCTGATCACCACGTTAAAATCGAAATCACCATCGGGTGAAAAATAGCCCACAGCGCCACTATAGAGGCCGCGTTTGGTTTCCTCGAGTTCCTCGATGATCTTCATTGCTGAAATTTTCGGTGCTCCGGTCATGCTTCCCATGGGAAAGCTGGTTCTCAGCGCCTCTACCGGAGCGATTCCTTCTGCAAGTTTCGCGCGTACCGAAGAAATTAGCTGATGCACCTGCCGGAAAGTATAGACTTTACACAACTCATCTACCTTTACACTCCCTTTTTCGGCAATTCTCGACAGGTCATTTCGAACGAGATCGACTATCATCACGTTTTCTGAATATTCCTTTGGGTCCAATGCCAGTTCCCCGGCAATCTTCAGGTCTTCCTCCAGATCACCACTCCTCCTCGCTGTACCTTTGATTGGCTGAGAAAGCAGCTCATTTCCTTTTTTCTTCAGATAACGTTCCGGGGAAGCAGAAATCAGATTATAATTTTCCAGTTTCAGAAAAGCGGCAAAAGGCGGACTCGAGATCCTGTTCAGCGAATGATACAGATCAAGGGCATCAAGCGACACTTCTTCCGCGTAAAATTCCTGGCAAAAATTGGCTTCATACATATCGCCGCGGTGAATATGCCGCAGCATTTCATTCACTTTTTCAAAATATCTTTCTTTTGAAATTCTTGGACGGACTTCAATTTTTGCACGAAGGAATGTTTCTGGAACAGAGGTAGCGTTTATTTGTTCTAAATCGGCTTCTATTTCATCGTCTACCACCCGCAGATAATGAAATTCGGCCTTTCCGGCTTTTAAAAAAATTAGTTTCTGAGGCTGAAAAAAGTAAAGATCAGGGAATTTCAGGCCATCAAAATTAGCCGAAGAAAGATCTTCCACATCGTTTTTAAGATCATAGCTCAAATAACCAAAGATCCAGTCGGCAGTGGTTTCCTGGTATTCCTTCAGTTTATCGAAAGCGTTGAAATAATCGGTTTTGAAAGCGGTAAAAGCTTCCACGGCAAGAACGGCCTCATATTCACCAGTTTCCGAATGATATTCATTGCTGTCCAGCCAGGCGATTTCAGCAAACTGCCGGCTCCACTCGAGCATCCGTTGCTTAAAAATTTTAAAATCCTCTATCTGAAAAATCTGCGTTGTGCGCACTTAATCCTCAATTTGATGCGCAAAGGTAGTAAGCACATCTTCAATTCCCATATCGAGCACCTCGTTTGTGATCTTTCCGTCGCGAAAATTATCTTTGAACGAAGGCAGGCTGAAACTTTCAATCACTTCACCTCCGAATCTCTGAAATATATTCTTCGTGTATTCCAAAGATGATTTTGCGCCACGGCCTCCGGGCGAAGTACTGAAAAGGAGTATCTTTTTTCCCTCCAAAAAATTGCGTTGAAGCCGGGAAAGCCAGTCTAAGGTATTCTTAAAGAAAACTGAAGGTCCGCCATTATGCTCATTTACGGCAATGATCAGCGCGTCATGTTCCCTGATAAGGCGGTGAAGTTCTTTAAGATTTTCTGAAAATCCCTGTTCTTTTTCCAGGTCGACGCCAAATAACGGCAATTGATAATCGGTTAATTTAATTCTCGTGATTTCATGCCCATTTATGCGGTCGAGAATATGATCAAGCAATTGCTGATTTATGGAAGTGCTGCTGTTGGAACCCGCAAAGGCAAGAATCTTTTTCATACAAAGTTTTGGATAAAAATACCGAAAATTTTCACTTTTAAGCGGAAGCAAAAAAAGGCACCATGAAAATGATGCCTTTTTATCTTTATAGTTTTGATATTAACTTCTGTTCTTACGCTTCGCAGCTTTGGCCGCACGTTTTTCCTTTAAACTCATCGTCGGCTCTTTTTTAGCCGAATTCTTCGAGGGTGATTTTTCTTTTCCCATGGTTTCTATAATTAGAATTAACTTTTAAATGTAGTGAAAGTTTCCATTGGCCCACACAATTTTTTTCTGAAGATCATGCAGGAATTTCCGAATGATCCAGTTCTTCACTGCGAATCCAGCTTAATACCAGGATGGCTATTCTTGCCAGTAAGAAAGTAAAACCACCAAAAACCGAGGGCAGCAACGTCAATTTTATTCCTCCTGCAAACAAAGCAGGGTTTATATTTCCCAAAGATTCAAAAGCATCAAAAACCTGAATTAGACCTAAAAGCTGACCAAATAAGCCAATAACCAATGCCAGCAATCCCACTTGATTTATAAGTGAAAGATATTTTCTAAACTGAAGACCTGATTTTTTTAATTTTAATACGGTGATTACCACCAGAATTAGCATTAAAATAAAAAGTAGAAGTATTAAGGTCATTTGAAAAGGCCCTCCCTCCTGAATCCTGGACATAAGCTGTCCAAAAAATCCCGGATTCTGAAATAAAGAAATAGCTAATAAAATCATAACAAAGTTTTAGTGGTTAATACTCCAAAACTATTTTTTAAACGCGTGGCATTATAGAATTTGCGATGGATTGCAAGATACGGCATGTTTTTTACCGGTTCTTACAGAGATTTATTTTCTACCGCTTTAAAACTGTAATCTGTCGCAAAAACTTTTAGTATTTGAATTTTAATCGCATTTTTATTCATTAATGAAATCAAGGAATACCAAGATCCAAGTTGGAAAACGTATTTTGATCCACATCGCATTATGGATCATCGTGCTTATTTTCTTCAGTTTTTTTATTGGTATTGAAGGTAGAGACAACATTTCTAAATTCACTTTTTCAATATTCTTCCTTCCGGTCACGATGGCCACGACCTATGTTTTTATTTACAACCTCATTCCAAACTACCTGCTTCCTAAAAGATATTTCAAATTCATACTTTATGCTATCTATGGCTTTATAATATCGGCAGTTTTCATCATTATGTCGGCCTTTTATGGGTTTGTACTTTCGTTTGGCCTGGAGTGGAACGATAATTTCCCTATTTCCAAAAGCCTTTTTTACATCATGATCACTATTTATTTGGTGGTTGCGATCGCTTCGGCTTTTAGCCTGTTGAAAAATAACTATGCCTCTGTTGCAAAAAATGAGGAATTGAAGAACCGCATTCTGGAAGCCCAATTAAAACTGAAGGAACAGGAGCTGCAGTATTTGAAAATGCAGATCCATCCGCATTTTCTTTTTAATACGCTAAATACTATCTATGGCTTGAGTTTATCGAAAAATGAAAAAACCCCTGAAATGATCCTTCAACTTGCAGATCTTTTAGATTACATCCTTTATCAGACCAAAATACCATTGGTAAAACTTAAAGACGAGATCCATCACATTCGCAATTATATTGATCTGGAAAGAAAACGCTTTCAGGATTCACTGGAAATTGAATTTAATTGTGACGAAATTCCTTCTGATATTGAATTAGCACCCATGCTGCTTTTACCCTTCGTGGAGAACAGTTTTAAGCACGGAAAAGGGCCTGATGGAAAACTTAAAATATCGATCTCTATAAAATTAAAAGCAGAAGAACTTGATTTCAAAATCGCAAATTCCGTCCGCAACAGTTCCGAAACTACAAATAATGAAGGAATTGGTCTTCAAAACATAAAACGCAGATTAGATATTCTTTACCATGATGATTATCAACTGAATATTCAGAATAACAAAGAATTTTTCAGTGTATCACTTAAATTAAATACTGCAATAACTTCTACTGATGTCAGATAAAATCAAATGTATTATTGTTGACGATGAACCGGTAGCTTTGGATATTATGGAAAATCACCTTTCAAAGATCGATAAGATCGATATCATTGGAAGGTGTAGAAATGCCACGGAAGCATTTAATATGATCAATACCAACAAAACTGATCTGATATTTCTGGATATCAATATGCCAGGAATTTCCGGAATTTCATTTGCGAAATCCATCAATAAAAACATCAAGATCATTTTTACTACCGCATACCGCGAATATGCGATAGAAGGTTTCAACCTTCACGCAGTAGATTATCTTTTAAAACCGATCTCTTTTGAACGCTTACTGGATGCTGTCAATAATTTTCAGCAGGTTCATTTAGATCAAAATGAAGTGGAAATTCCAAATGGAAATCTCACCGATTTTATTTTCGTAAAGATCGATCGAAAGATGCATAAGATCGATTTCTCAAGTATTCTTTGGATTGAAAGCCTTAGCGATTATATAAAAATCGAAACCTGTGATGGCATAAAGGTTATTAGGGAAACAATTTCTTCTATAGAAATGAAGTTTCCTCCCTCTAAATTTATCAGAATACATCGATCTTTTATTATTGCTATAGACAAGATTGAATCTTATTCTAATGAGGAAGTGGTCATTCAAAATAAATCTATACCAATCAGCAGAACCTATAAAGATAAAGTGGTAAAAGAGCTTGAAAAATTTCAATAAAAAAAGCCCCGCCAGGGCGAGGCTTTTAATTAAGAATATTTATAACTATATATGTAAAGCTCTATTTTCTGTAGCTGCCAGTGCAGCTTCCTTCACGGCTTCAGCGAAAGTCGGGTGAGCATGGCTCATTCGCGAAATATCCTCGGCAGAAGCGCGGAATTCCATAGCGGTTACCGCTTCAGCAATAAGATCGGCCATACGGGCGCCAATTAAATGTACGCCAAGCACCTCATCGGTCTTTTCATCGGCAAGAATTTTTACGAATCCGTCTAAATCTCCACTTGCCCGGGAACGGCCAAGGGCACGCATCGGGAATTTACCTTCCTTATATTTCACACCTTCTTCTTTCAGCTGCTCCTCGGTTTTTCCAACCGCGGCAACTTCAGGCCAGGTATAAACAACGCCTGGAATCAGGTTATAATCAATATGTGGCTTTTGGCCGGCCATTAATTCAGCCACCATAGTTCCTTCTTCTTCGGCTTTATGGGCGAGCATCGCGCCGCGAACCACATCACCTATCGCATAAATATTATCGGCTGAAGTTTGAAGATGATCGTTCACTTTTACTCTTCCCTTATCATCCAGCTCCACTCCTGCAGCTTCGGCATTAAGCCCGTCGGTATACGGACGGCGACCTACAGAAACAAGGCAGTAATCACCTTTCAGCTCAATTTCTTTATCTTTTTTATCATCGGCTTTTACAACGATCTCATCGCCATTTCTCTCCACTGATTTCACCTTGGTGCTCACATGGAATTTAATTCCCTGTTTTTTCAACACCTTCTGGAGTTCTTTGGAAAGGGCTCCGTCCATAGTAGGAATGATGCGATCCATAAACTCAACTACGGTAACTTCGGCTCCCAATCGGCGATAAACCTGACCGAGTTCAAGGCCGATCACTCCGCCGCCAATTACGATCATATGTTTCGGGATTCCCTTCAGCTTAAGTGCTTCTGTTGAAGTGATCACGCGTTCTTTATCCAGTTCGATAAACGGAAGATTCGCCGGTTTGGAACCGGTGGCGATAATGGTCTTTTTTGCCTCTATTGTCTGGGTTTTCCCGTCTTTTTCAATATTGATATGGGTTTTATCCTTGAAAGAGCCCACGCCGTGTATGACATCGATCTTGTTCTTGTCCATCAGGAATTTCACACCGTCACAGGTCTGGCTTACCACTGAAGATTTCCTCTTCATCATCTGCTCCAGGTTCACTTTTACCTCTCCCGGAATATCGATCCCGTGTTCCTCAAAATGGGCAATAGCATCGTGGTAATGATGCGAAGAATCGAGAAGAGCCTTACTCGGGATACAGCCTACATTAAGACAGGTACCGCCAAGAGTAGAATATTTTTCAATGATTGCAGTTTTCATTCCCAACTGTGCGCAACGAATAGCGGCCACATAACCTCCGGGGCCCGAACCGATCACTGCAACATCATATGTACTCATAATCACTTGTTTTTACTGATTTTTTTACGAATTGAAAACAAAAGTACGACTATTCTCTACAATGACCAATACAGCTCTATGCTGAAAATTTTACAAATGGATCTGAGTGCTTTCCTTGACTTTGCTGATGGTAAAGATGCTCTTGGTACTGCCAATATGGTCGAGACCGGTAAGTTTGGTCACCATGAATTCTCGATAAGCCTCCATGTCTTTGACCAGAACTTTCAGGATATAATCGTAATCCCCGCTAACGTGCAGACATTCGATCACTTCGGGCAGATGGGCTACTTCTTTTTCGAATTTGTGCAGAAAATCCTTTTTATGCTGAATGAGTTTCACCTGGCAAAGCACCATAAAACCTTTATCCAGTTTTTCGGGTTTAAGAATGGCTACGTATTTTGAAATGATCCCGGCTTTTTCCAGTTTTCTCACGCGTTCGTATACCGCGGTTACCGAAAGTCCCAGGTCGTTGGAAATTTCTTTGTTCGTTTTTTTACTATCCTGCTGAAGGTGCATCAGGATCTTACGATCGAATTCGTCAACTTTCATCCAAAAAATTTTCACCTAAAATAGGAATATGAGGCGGAAATAGGATAAAAAAACACGCTGATTTCAATTTTGAAGATTTATTATCGGAATATGATCAGGATCATTGTTTTTTCTTCTGATTACTTTCAACTTTGAAGAACAAAACCACATATCATGAAGTACAAACCCGCAGACCGCATTCAGGATTTACAATATTTCGGAGAATTTGGAGGTGTAAATCCTTCCATTTCCGATTCGTCAACATACACCTTTCTTTCGGCCAAGACCATGTTCGACACTTTTGAAGGAAATGCTGAAGGTTGTTATTTATATTCGCGCCACTCCTCGCCTTCCAATCTTTATCTTGGAGAAGCACTGGCCGCGATGGAGGGTACCGAAACTGCAAATGTAGCGGCTTCGGGAATGGGTGCAATCACCTCTGCCCTGCTACAGCTTTGCAAAAATGGAGATCATATAGTTTGCAGCCGCACGATTTATGGCGGCACCTATGCTTTTCTGAAAAATTTCGCCCCGCAATTTGGCATCACCACCACCTTTGTTGATATCACTAAAATTGAAGCGGTTGATTCAGCTATTCAGAAAAACACGAAAGTGATCTACTGCGAGAGCGTTAGCAATCCGCTGCTGGAAGTTGCCGATATCGAAGCTCTTTCGAAAATTGCAAAAAAGAATAAGCTTCAGTTGTTGATAGATAACACTTTTTCGCCTCTTTCGATCAGTCCGGCAAAACTGGGTGCCGATGTGGTGATCCACAGCCTCACCAAGTTCATCAACGGCAGTAGCGACACTGTTGGCGGCGTGGTTTGCGGCACCAGAGATTTTATCAACGATCTTCGGAATGTGAATAACGGGGCGGCCATGCTTTTGGGACCGACTATGGACAGCCTTCGTGCGGCTTCTATTCTGAAGAACCTGCGAACCCTTCACATCCGCATGAAACAGCACAGCCACAACGCATTGTTTTTAGCCGAAAAATTCCAGGAAGACGGCTTCAAAACCGTTTACCCGGGGCTGAAATCGCATCCGGGCCATGATCTTTTCACAAAAATAATGAATGAGGATTATGGTTACGGCGGAATGCTCACCATCGATGTTGGTTCTCTTGACAAAGCAAACGAACTGATGGAGCTGATGCAGAAAGAAAACCTTGGCTACCTGGCGGTGAGCCTTGGCTTCTATAAAACATTGTTCAGCGCTCCCGGCACTTCCACATCTTCCGAGATTCCGGAAAAAGAGCAAAAGCAAATGGGATTAAGTGATGGGCTCATCCGCTTTTCCATAGGTCTGGACAATAATATTGAAAGAACCTATGAAAAAATGAAGGAATGTATGATTAAGCTTGGAGTGCTCGAGGCTGAAATAGTCTAAATTTTTGCAGGATTAAACCGAAAGTCGTAAAATTACACGACTAAATGGAAAATCTAATTTTTTAAAGACAATTAGACCTTGCAGGTTTTAAATACCTGCAAGGTCTTTATATTTATCAGCCTTAATGGAACAATCTACTGCGAATCCTGAAAATGAACCAATTATTGAAAACCGTGAGCTGAATATCTGGGAAGCGCTCATTCCCGTTTTTGCTCTCATCGGAATGCTTGCTTTTAACGTCTGGGTGTTTGGAGACGCCGCTCTTGATGGTTCCAACCAGTTTATTCTGTTAATGGGAGGAGCTGTTGCCGCTATTGTAGGGTATTTCAATAAAGTGAAATTTGAAACCATGCTTGATGAAGTGGCACGGAATATCCAAAGTACTGCCGGAGCCATCCTTATCCTTCTTATGGTAGGCGCGCTGGCAGGAACATGGCTTATCAGCGGGATCATTCCCACGATGATCTATTACGGACTTCAGATACTCAATCCCACTATTTTCCTGGCCGCCACGGTAATAATTTGTTCAATAATTTCTGTTGCCACGGGAAGCTCCTGGACCACTTCGGCGACCGTGGGAATTGCCCTCGTAGGAATTGCCGACGCATTGGGAATTCCTTTGGGAATGACGGCAGGAGCCATACTTTCCGGAGCCTATTTTGGAGATAAGATGTCTCCATTAAGCGACACCACCAATCTGGCACCTGCCATGGCGGGCACCGATCTTTTTACACATATCCGCTATATGGCGATCACCACGGTTCCCACGATTACCATCACCATAATCATTTTTGTAATTATTGGTTTTAATCTGGAAACTCATGGAAGCACCGATACTTCGGCAATTTTAAATTCTATCGATGCTTCTTTTAATATCAGTCCCTGGCTGTTCCTCGTGCCGGTGATCGTAATTTTTCTGATTATCAAAAAAACTTCTCCTCTGGTAGCTCTTTTAATAGGAACACTCTTGGGAGCCATTGCGGCTCTTATCGCTCAGCCAAATATCGTGATGGCAATCAGCGGCAGTGAGCATCTTGATTTTATCAGCGGATATAAAGGAATCATGAAAGCGATAACGGTAGATACAGCCGTGCAAACCGATTCTGAAGCACTGAACGATCTTTTCGCTTCCAGCGGAATGGCGGGAATGCTGGGCACGATCTGGCTGATACTTTGCGCCATGGTCTTTGGCGGAATTATGGAAGCTATCGGGGCACTGGCCAGGATCAGTAAGGCATTACTAAATATGTTTCATACCACTTTCGGCTTATTCGCCAGTACGGTAGGAAGCTGTGTGGCACTGAATGCGACTGCTTCAGATCAATACCTTGCGATTGTGGTACCGGGGAAAATGTTCGCCAAAGCCTATAAAGAAAAGGGACTTGCTCCCGAAAACCTCAGCCGTACTTTGGAAGATTCCGGTACGGTGACCTCGGTACTGGTGCCGTGGAATACCTGTGGTGCCTATCACAGCGGCGTTCTTGGCGTTCCCACCCTCAGCTACATTGGCTATGCGTTCTTCAATTACCTGAGTCCGTTTATGACTCTTACCTATGCGGCCTTAAATATTAAGATCAGGAAACTCGCTTCGAAAAAAGATTAAGAAGTCTGTAATTTTCAGCTTAAAATTCTGTCAATCTGTTAATTATAAATTATTTTTATTGTAAAGATCGAAAGCTATAAACAACTCCTATTTAACAATAAAATTTTAGAATTTTACGCGCTTTAAAAAACGAGCTTAAGCCTTAATTTTGCAGGTGAAAAAGAAAGATAAAAAGTTTAATTTTTAAAACAATCTAACAATATGGCTTTAGTAGGAAAAAAATTTCCAAATCTTAGCGTAGACGCAATGAATGAAATGGGAGACACTTTCAAAATTAACGTTTTGGAAGAGGCTCAGAAAAACAATAAGAAAGTATTGCTTTTCTGGTACCCAAAAGATTTCACCTTTGTTTGCCCTACTGAACTTCACGCTTTTCAGAAGGCTCTTGAAGAATTTGAAAAAAGAAATGTAATGGTGATAGGAGCTTCCTGTGACACTCCGGAAGTTCATTTCGCCTGGTTAAATACTCCGAAGGACAACGGAGGGATCGAAGGTGTTACTTACCCAATCCTTGCCGATTCAAACCGTAACCTCAGTTCAAGACTTGATATTCTTGATATTTCGAATGAATCTTATGATGAGGAAACCGGTGCGCTGGTCGTGGAAGGTGACAATGTAACCTATCGCGCTACTTACCTTATCGATGAAGAAGGAACCATCTTCCACGAAGGCATCAATCATATGCCGCTTGGAAGAAACGTAAATGAATTCCTTCGTTTGATCGACGCCTATACTCACGTTCAGGAAAAAGGAGAAGTATGTCCTGCGAATTGGGAAGAAGGTAAGGAAGCGATGAACGCCGACCGCGAAGGAGTTGCTAACTACCTGAGTTTAAATTAAGAAAAAGGGAAAATTATTGCTATGATTCACGAATTAGAAAAGGATAACTTAAGCGAACTGGTAGAGGCTCATGACACCGTAGTTGTGCAGTATATGGCCGGATGGTGCGGAAACTGTCGTTTGATGAAGCCGAAATTTAAAAAACTGGCTTCAGAAAATGAGAATGCGAAATTCGTGCTGGTAGACGCCGAAAAGTATCCGGAGTCACGTAAACTGGCAACGGTTGATAACCTGCCTACCTTCGCTACTTTCAAAAATGGAAGTTTTAAAAATCAGATTCAAACCAATAAGTTTGATCCGTTAAAAAACTTAGTTGATGAAGTTACCAGTAATTAGACATCTGCAGAAGAATAATGAGGTTGAAAAGCTCGAGCACACCATAGAAGTGCTTGAAAATTTCACCGAACACCGCTCGGTTTCTGAAGAAGAAATGGATGTGATCGGCGAATTACTGACCAACCTCTGTGGCGCTGTGGAAGTTCATAAAATGATTGAAGACGGAGTTCCGGAAAAGGATGCCGCCAACAATTTTGTGAAGAAAGTGTTAGGTTCTATAGACAAATAACTTTCTTCAACCCAGTAAATAAAGGCTGTTTTCGAGAGAAGGCAGCCTTTTCTGTTTTATGAAAATTTTAGTAATAAGCAGTTCTCAATCTTCTAAATTTATAAAAGACTAAAACCAATCCTGACATGGCGAAAATAGATTTTGAAGATGAAAAGGTGACAACCTACGGGAGTTTGCCTCCTGTTGGAGAGAAAGCCCCACATTTTGAATTGATCAAATCAGATCTTTCCATCGCAACTCTCGAAGATTTTAAGGGCAAGCGTGTGATCATGAATATCTTTCCCAGTATAGATACCGGCGTATGTGCCACTTCAGTAAAAAATTTCAACGATAGGGCCACTAAACTCGATAAAACCGTGGTACTGTGCATTTCCCGGGACCTTCCTTTTGCACAACAGCGTTTTGTAAGTGACAGGGGTTTGAAAAACGTAGTAAACCTCTCCGATTTTAAAGACCGGAATTTCGGAAAGGATTACGGCGTGGAAATGATCGACGGCTCCTGGGAAGCTCTATTATCCCGGGCTGTTTTGGTGCTCGATGAGAGCGGAAAAGTAATTTATTCTGAACAGGTGCCTAAAATTGAGCAGGAACCTGATTATCTTGCAGCCCTGAAAACACTTTTATAATGAGAAATAGTTTCCTCGGAAAAAGGATCAGAGGAGGTGGTTATGCGATCAAGGGCGCATGGTTATTATTGAAACACGAACCCAGCATCCAGGTGCAGTTCGTAATTTCCATCGTGGTATGTATCGCAGGCCTTTACTTCGATATCACTAAAGCCGAATGGATTGCACAGTTTATTGCCATTGGCCTGGTCATGAGCGTCGAAGGCCTGAATACCGCGATCGAAGCCATTGCCGATTTCGTGCATCCCGATTTTCATAGCCGCATTGGCCATATTAAAGATGTCGCCGCGGGTTCGGTCTTTATCGCCGCAGTGATCGCCGTAATCATCGCCGCCTTTATATATTTTCCTTATATTAGTGCCTATGCCTAAACCTCATTTGGTTCATTCTTTATTCTTCATCTAAAGCAGGTGGAATTGATAAGACCGGAATGGCAGCTTCTGAAGCCATAATCCTGGTTTTGCTTCTGTGCAACAAAGATTCCCAAAAATTGTACTTCTGAGGGATCATTACCAGCAGATCTGCGGGTAGTCTTTTTATTTCTTCCCTGATTTCCCTGAGAATTTCTTCCGATTCAATTTCCTTAAAATCATAGTCGGCATCTTCGAATTCCTTTTCTATGCTGCGGGAAGCTCCGGTCGCGATCCCACGCTTCACATGAAAGATCTCAATTCTCGCACTGAAGAAATCGGCAATGTTTTTTATTTTTTCTGAAATTTGCTGCTGACCGTTTTTCAGCCTGTCATAGGCGAAAAGTATCTGTTGAATGCCTTTGAATTTCGCTTCAGCCGGAATTGCCAGCACCGGAAAACTATGCTTCATAATAGCTGCCGTAGTGGTATTCCCAAAAAGCTCCTGTTCCACAGATTTCCCGGTCATTCCCATCACGATCAAATCAGCCTCATATTTATGATAAAGCCACTCCAGTTCATCGGGAACTTCAGCCATCAGGCTTGATTCAAAATGTGTCTCTATCCCGAATCTTGAACCAAGGCTTTTACATTTCAGTTTCAGCAGGGAATTATTTTCTTCTTCCAGTGACCGTAGTGCCTCAGCGGGTAAAAGTGAATTTCCAAAGTGTGAAGGAATAATAAACGAATTAAAAATTATAATACGTGCGCCGGCTTTTTGTGCAAAGTTCGCGGCGTAGTTCAGAGCGTTTTCAGCTTCCGGGGAAAAATCTGTAGCGACAATGATAG
This sequence comes from uncultured Flavobacteriaceae bacterium, assembly GCA_963741865.1. Taxonomy (GTDB): domain Bacteria; phylum Bacteroidota; class Bacteroidia; order Flavobacteriales; family Flavobacteriaceae; genus Christiangramia. Next base: position 42,581 of record CAVUJP010000011.1, on the reverse strand, counting down.
TTTTCATAGTACTGTATTTATAAATCCTGAAATTATCATTACAAATTTACAGCCTGCCCTAAACCATAAACTGACGATTATCATAATAACGCCAATTTTCAGATAATTCTTCTAAATTTTAAATACACGATCTTTTCTTTATTTTAGATGAGCCTAATTTGTATTTTTGCCAAAACCCGTCGAGCTACCTATGGCTAAAAAGAAAGCTAAAAGCAAGAAAACTACCACCCCATCTCGTAAATTTTCGCTGAAACTCAATCGGCAGCAAAAAGTGGTTTTTGGCAGTTTCCTTATGCTTTTCGGCCTTGCCCTCATCATCGCCTTTATTTCTTTTCTGTTCAACTGGCAGGCCGATCAAAGCGTGCTGAACGAATTTGCCAATCGCGAGGCCGAGGCCCGGAACTGGCTGAGCAAGTTTGGCGCCATGGTCAGTGATTTTTTCATTTATAAAGGCTTCGGAATTGCTTCTTTTACCATCGCTTTTCTGATCTTTTTAAGCGGAATTTATCTTTTCCTGGGCTTTAACAATAATAACCTGAGAAAATTCTGGTTTTGGGGCACACTGGTGATGATCTGGCTTTCTATTTTCTTCGGATTCTTTGCCGGTTCCTACGCTATTCTCGGTGGCCGTATTGGCTTTGAAATGAATGATTTTCTGCAGGATTATTTAGGCTTCTTCGGAACACTTCTTCTCATGACCTTCCTTTTCATGGCCTACCTCGCCCTTCGTTTGAAAATGACGCCCGAAATGGTAATTGACTTTTTCCGATCGGGAAAAAAGGAACTTAAAGATGAATTCCAGGATGAAATTTCGGTTTCTGAAACAGAAGAGGAAACAGACTGGAAGGAAAAAACGGCCGTCAAGGAAGAAAAACCTGAAAAAGCGATCGATCTTTCAGAAAATACTCCGGTAGAAACTAAATCTGAGCCCGAAGAACCGGTGAAAAAAGAACCCGAGGAAGATGTCTCTATGGAAGTGGAAGCCGCTCCCGAAGAAGAGGAAGAAGATAACCTCAGCAAAAAACTGGTGAAGGATTTTGGGGAATTTGACCCCACCCTGGAACTGAAGAACTATAAATTCCCGACTATCGACCTGCTGAAAGATTATGGCGGTGGCATTACCATCAATCAGGAGGAACTCGAGGAAAACAAGAACCGGATCGTTGATACGCTGAAAAATTACAAGATCGAGATCGCGCAGATCAAAGCCACGGTAGGCCCTACAGTTACCCTTTATGAAATTGTGCCTGAAGCGGGAATTCGTATTTCTAAGATAAAGAACCTGGAAGATGATATCGCCCTTTCGCTTTCGGCTTTGGGAATTAGAATTATCGCGCCAATTCCCGGCCGCGGAACCATCGGGATTGAAGTTCCAAATAAAAATGCCAGCATTGTTTCCATGCGCTCGGTGATCTCTTCACCTAAATTTCAGAATGCCGAGATGGAACTTCCCATGGCACTGGGGAAAACGATCTCTAACGAAACTTTTGTGGTCGATCTGGCTAAAATGCCTCACCTGTTGATGGCGGGAGCGACTGGCCAGGGTAAATCGGTTGGACTGAATGCCATCCTCACTTCCCTGCTCTACTGCAAGCATCCGGCAGAAGTGAAATTTGTGCTGGTCGATCCCAAAAAAGTGGAACTGACGCTTTTCAACAAAATAGAAAGACATTACCTGGCTAAACTCCCCGATACCGAAGAGGCGATCATTACCGACAACACCAAAGTGATCAATACACTGAATTCCCTTTGTATCGAGATGGATAACCGTTATGAACTCCTGAAAGACGCGATGTGCCGAAACATCAAGGAATACAATACAAAATTCAGGGCCAGGAAACTCAATCCCAATGACGGTCACAAATTCCTGCCATATATCGTCCTTGTGGTTGACGAGTTTGCCGATCTTATCATGACCGCCGGCAAAGAGGTGGAAACACCCATCGCACGTCTGGCACAGCTTGCCAGGGCTATTGGTATTCATTTAATTATCGCCACACAAAGGCCATCGGTTAATGTTATTACGGGAATTATCAAGGCGAACTTCCCGGCGAGGGTGGCCTTCCGGGTGACTTCAAAGATCGATTCCCGAACTATCCTCGACAACCAGGGTGCCGACCAGCTTATCGGTCGCGGGGATATGCTTTTCACTCAGGGCAACGAGCTAAGAAGGCTTCAGTGTGCCTTTGTAGATACACCAGAAGTAGATAAGATCACCGAATTCATTGGTTCTCAAAAAGCCTATCCCGATGCACATCAGCTTCCGGCCTACGAAAGCGAGGAAAGTGGCACAGGAGTTGATATAGATGTGAGCGAGCGGGACAAACTGTTCCGCGAGGCCGCTGAAGTGATCGTCACCGCCCAGCAGGGTTCGGCATCACTTCTTCAGAGAAAGCTCAAATTAGGCTATAACCGTGCAGGTAGAATTATTGATCAACTGGAAGCCGCAGGAATTGTGGGCCCTTTTGAAGGAAGTAAGGCACGGCAGGTTCTGGTAAGTGATCTCGCGGCACTCGATCAGCTGTTAAATGGAGAACCAAACAATTAAAAACACAAAATGAAAAAATTACTATTTATCCTGGCCGCAATAATGGCCTTTAATGTGCAGGCACAAAATTCAAAACCGGCAGAAAAACTTCTTAACGAGGTTTCTACCAAGGTTAGATCGTATGATAATATGGTCATTGATTTTAAATACGCGCTTGACAACAGCAAGGAAAATGTACACCAGGAAACGAGAGGAGATGTAAGCATAGACGGAGATAAATATGTACTGAACCTGATGGGAACTACCCAAATGTTCGACGGAAAAAAGATTTACACCATCATTCCTGAAGATGAAGAGATCAATATTTCAAACTATTCCGAAGAAGATACCAACAGTATTACGCCTTCAAAAATGTTCACTTTCTATGAAGACGGTTACAATTATGATATGGATATAGCGCAGAATGTGAATGGCCGCGAAATTCAGTATGTAAAACTTACTCCTAAAGACACGAATGCCGAGATCAAAAACATTCTTTTGGGAATAGACAAACAAACCAAGAATATCTATAATCTTATCCAGACCCAGGAAAATGGCACTAAAGTGACCATTACTGTAAAAAGCTTTAAGACCAATCAGCCCCTTGCCAAAAATCTTTTTACATTTGACGAGGATCGTTACAGTAACTACTATATCAACCGCCTGGACTAAATTGAAAATACTCGACCGGTACATACTAACCAGTTTTTTAAAAACATTCTTTTCGGTCTTTATCATTCTCATGTTCATTTTTGTGCTCCAGACGATCTGGCTGTACATAGGTGAACTGGCCGGGAAGGATCTCGACGCGGAAGTGATCTTTAAATTCCTGCTTTACTTCTCGCCGAAACTGGTGCCCCTGGTATTACCGCTCACCATCCTGCTCACTTCCATCATGACCTTCGGAAGCTTTGCCGAAAACTATGAGTTTGCAGCGATGAAATCATCAGGTATTTCCCTGCAGCGCGCTATGCGGGGACTTACCGTTTTTATTTTATTCGTCAGCCTTACCGCTTTCTTTTTCGCCAATAATGTCATCCCTGAAGCCGAATTCAAATCGATTAACCTGCGGAAGAACATTGCCCAGCTGAAACCTGCCATGGCAATTACTGAAGGGGTTTTCAATGATCTGGGTGATTTCAATATAAAGGTGGAAGACAAGCACGGGGAAAATGACCGGTACTTAACCAATGTGATCATTCATAAAAAAACGCCAACCGGAGGCAATCATACCGTGATCAAAGCAAAAGAAGGGGAACTCGTGGGAAGCACCGATTCGGATGTGCTTTCCCTTATACTGAAGGAAGGAAATTATTACGACGAAGTTCAACCCAGCGATTTTTCCAAAAGACAGCGCAAGCCTTTTACAAAAAGCTATTTCGACAGGTACGTTATTAATATTGACCTTTCCAATTTCAACAATGTAGACCTGGAGGAAGAAAGCTATAATTCTGCCCACGGAATGTTGAAAATTGGAGAACTGAGAGAAAGTATCGATTCTTTTTCAGTAAGCTACAATACCCGGATGAAGGAATTTCAACAAGGCATGTACCGTCGCTCGGGAATTACCACCATGGACCAGCATTTTACTCCTGCAGATACTACTGTAAAAGTTGAAAATTCTATTATTGATAAGTTAAGCCCTTATGATGCTTCCCAGGTCGCAAATCTCGCTTTGGGTACGATCAATTCGGCACAGGCTCATTTGGGAATGAAGAAACAGGAATTCAAGATCAGCACCAAACAGATCAATAAATTTGAAATTGCCCTGCATGAGAAATATGTTCTTGGTGTAGCCTGTATTGTATTGTTCTTTGTGGGTGCTCCTCTGGGAGCGATCATCCGCAAGGGAGGAATGGGATTGCCCATTGTAGTGGCTGTATTCTTATTTCTTACCTATCATTTTATCGGGATCTTTGCCAAAAATTCGGCAGAAAACGGAAGTATTAGTCCGTTTGTGGCTACCTGGCTTTCCACCTGGATCATGTTGCCGCTGGGGGTCTTTCTAACATATCGGGCCACTACCGACCAGGGACTTTTCGTTTTCGACAACTTTATCGAACCCTTTAAGAAACTCTTTAAAAAGCTGGGACTTATCAGGAAAAGTAAAACAGAATAAATATCTTTGCAGCCATAAAGAAAACACTTCATGGCGCAGGAAACCCAAAATCAATATTCCCTTAAATTAGACAGTATTCAGGAAGCCATCGATGATATTCGTGCCGGCAAGGTGATCATCGTGGTAGATGATATCGATCGTGAGAACGAAGGAGATTTTCTTGCCGCCGCCGAAAAAGTAACGCCCGAAATGATCAATTTCATGGCTACTCACGGCCGCGGACTCATTTGCGCGCCTATTACCGAACCACGCTGCGAACAGCTGAAACTGGAAATGATGGTTGGGAATAATACAGATCCCATGGAGACCGCTTTTACCATTTCAGTAGACCTTCGCGGAAAAGGAGTCACTACGGGAATTTCGGCTGCCGATCGTGCCAAAACGGTGAAGTCGCTTATAGATCCCGACACCAAACCTCAGGACCTGAACCGCCCTGGACATATTTTTCCTCTAAAGGCAAAGGAAGGTGGAGTGTTGAGAAGAACAGGTCATACCGAAGCAGCCATCGATTTTGCAAGACTGGCAGGCTTTGCTCCGGCCGGGGTGATCGTGGAGATCATGAACGAAGACGGCACCATGGCCCGGCTACCTCAGCTAATGGAAGTTGCCAGGAAATTTGATCTTAAAATTGTTTCGATCGAAGACCTCGTTGCCTACCGTATGCAGCATGATTCGCTAATCGAGAAAAAGGAAGATTTTGAGGTGCAAACAAGGTTTGGGGAATTTCGCCTTCGCGCCTACAAACAAACAACGAATTCTCAGGTGCACATCGCGCTTACCAAAGGCCACTGGAAACCCAATGAAGATGTGCTCGTACGCGTAAATTCCACCCAGGTGAATAATGACATTCTGGGTACGCTTACCAATGATGCCGATAAGAAACTCGACAGCATGTTCAAGGCCATCAATGATGAAGGTCGGGGAGCAATCGTTTTTATCAACCCCGCCACGCAGTCACTAAACCTGCTGAACAGACTTTCCCAATTAAAAGAAGGTCAGAAAAATGGGGAACTAAAGGCTCCTCCTGTACAAATGGACAGTAAGGATTTTGGAATCGGGGCACAGATCCTGCACGACCTTGAAATTCATAAAATAAAGCTTCTTTCTAACAGTGGCCAGACCAAAAGGGTAGGAATGATAGGTTACGGACTTGAAATTACCGAATACGTGAATTATTAATCTACATGGATGATCACCTCCTCGAGAGGCCTACGCACTTTTTTCATCGTGGAGAACATATCGTCTTCTGCCCTGTAACCAACAGGCAATACCAGTACCGACTTCAGGTTTTTATCTTTTAGATTAAGAAGTTCGTCATACTTCTCGGGTTCGAAACCTTCCATTGGGCAGGCATCTATCTCTTCAGCGGCACAGACGGTCAAGAGAGTTCCCAGCGCCAAATAGGCCTGATTTACTGCCCATACTTCGATCTCTTCTTTTGCTCTCGCCTGGAAATCTTTTACCAGAAATTTCTGAAAAGGTTCAAGCACTTCTTCTGGAGTTTCCCGAACATGTTTCACCCGTTTAAAATAATCCTTTATGAACTGTTCGTCCACTTCCTTTTCAATACAGATCACCAGTACGTGAGAAGCAGTATCTATCTGTTTTTGTCCGAAAGAAAAATCTTTTAATTTCTTCTGAATCTTTTTGTTGGAGATCACCAGCATTTTAAGAGGCTGTAATCCATAGGAAGTGGCGGTAAGATTAAAGGTGTTCTTTAAAACATCAACCTTCTCTTCCGGAAGAATTTTCTCCCTGTCGAATTTCTTGGTCGCATAACGCCATTTTAAAGCCTTGAGATTGCTCATATTATACTTTTTCCTTTATTTACAAATTTACATAATGCCGTGTCATCCTCCCGCCTTATGGCATAAATTATCCTAATACATCCAATTATTATGGTTATCTTCGACTGTAAAATCGGCAAAATTGCTATGAAAAGGCTAAAAAAATTTATTCTGTCTTTTGTAATTGGGCTTGTGCTGGTCATCTTTGCCATTCTTGCTGTGGAAACAATTTTTCAGCGTCAGACCTCTCCTCTTATCTACAGCGAGATTTCCAAAGTTCCTCCCGCCAATACAGTGATCATCCTGGGAGCCAGTGTTCATGCCGATGGACAACTTTCCCCCATCTTACAGGATCGCGTAGATACTGCCATTCGTTTGTATGAATCGGGAAAAGTTAAGAATTTCCTCGTCACCGGTGATCATCGCAGTGATGATTATAATGAAGTCGCCGCAATGGTAAACTACCTAGAAGACCGGGGAATTAATGCTTCCGATATCACCGCCGATCACGCCGGGCTTGACACCTATGACAGTATGTACCGCGCCGGGAAACTCTTCGGAATCAAAAATGCCATTGTGGTAACTCAAAGATTTCATCTTCCCCGCGCACTTTATATCGCTTCTCACCTCGGCCTCGATTATAAAGGCCTCGCAGCCGATCAGCGCGCTTATCAAACCGAATACAGACTGAAACAAAGGGAAAAACTTGCCAATCTCAAGGCACTATGGGAAGTCGCTTTTAATAAGAAACCCGCCACCCTGAAACCACGGCTTCAACAGGATGAAGCTGAATAGCTTACGATCATTTTTGTTATCTTAGTAGGAACAACTAACTTTTAAACCTGCTATTATGTTACAATGGATCGTCCACATCCTGGCAGATGCCATCATCCTGCTTATCATGGCTAGACTGCTTTCCAGCATTGAACTCAAAGGCTTCAGATCGGCCGTAATCGTTGCTTTTATCATCGGGATTCTCAGCTTTTTATTAAGCTGGCTGCTTACCGCCATACTCAATCTCGCAACGCTGGGAATATTTTATTTCCTCGGGCTTGGTTTTATCACAAGAGTGATCGCTTATGCCATTGTTATTGAAATTGCCGATAAGATGAGTTCCGACTTTAAAACTCACGGCTTCTGGTCCTCGGTATGGCTGGCGGTGATCATGAGTATTTTCAGCGGATTAATAGACGCGGTTATTTTCCAGAGCGCCACCATGTAAGATGCCTCATGGGATGTTTTCGCCCCCACCAGATGATGAATCCGGTGACAGGAAGCGAAGCGACGAACAGGCTTACCAGGAAAGCGATGATTTTCCCCGGCAGGTTGAAAAACTGTCCGGTATGCAGGCCGTAGCTCATTTCCCGAAGCTGCAGGCCGGAACTCTTATTTTCATATTCATGGCTTTGCAGCAGTTCAGCCGATTGCGGGTGGAAATAAAAATTAGACTGGTGATCAAAACGCAGGGAATAAGGATAAGAGCCTGTTTCAATAGGATTTTGCTTTCCGTTATCCCAGACAAAATACATCTCGTCATCGGGTTTCAAGGTCAGGGTTTTGAAAAAAGCAATATCAATGGGGTCTTCTGAAACTGTAGCTGCTAAAGCCTTAATTCCTACCGGCTCCTGATCGCTTTCATAGGTTTTACCGGCATTTCCGAGCAGGTACAAGCCCTCGCCAACCCATTCGTAAGAAAAGACAAGTCCGGTAATGGCAATGAGGATCGCGAGGATATGAATATAAAATCCGGTGATATTATGAAATCGTAATTGAGCCTTTTAGGGCGGGCGCTCCATTTTACTTTCAGGCTGTTCTTTAGATTCTTCCATTTTTTGGGCCACCATAAGATGATCCCGGTGATCATCATCAGGATAAATACCAGGGTAGATATCCCAACCACCTGTTTTCCAATTGCCGGCGGAAGCAGAAGGTACATGTGAAGTGCCTTGATGATCTCGAAAAAATCGGTCTTAAAATTCTGCTCATAAAGCATTTTTCCGGTATAGGGATCGAAATAAAAATAATAAGGAGTCGCCTCTTTTACACTGTAAATGGCAGCCGGGCGATCTTTTCCGGTATAAATCACAAAAGCACCGCTGGCATTGGGATATTTCTCTTTCAGCTTATGCTGAAGTTCGGAAGGTTCGATGAAATCCTGCTGTTTGGGTTCAATAGTTCGCCAGTCCCAGACCACATCCTTTATCTCATCATGAAAAACATAAATGCAACCTGTTACCGCCACAATAAATACGATGAGGCCGGTGAGCAGGCCCAGCCACAGGTGAATGCGACCGGCCCATTTTCTCAGGGAATTATGTTTCTTATTTTTCTTCATATTGAAAAAGGAATCCGCTAAAAAAAAGCGGATTCCGTGGCTAATTCAAATTCGTTAAAACTTATAGGTCAGTGCGGCGGCAAAATTCCTAGGTGCCTGCGGATTGATGGTGGACCAGCCGTTGAAATAATCTTCATTGGTAAGATTATTCAGCTTCAGGTTGATCGAGAACTTATCCACATCATAGAAAACTGCAGCGTTAATTACCGTGTACGAGGGCAAAGTAAAGGCTCCGCCAAGATTCCTGTTAAAGATCATATTCTCACTGGCATAATTTCCGCCGAAGCCTATTCCAAAACTTTCAGCGATCCCGGAATCAAAACGATAGCTGGCCCAGAGATTGGCAAGATTTTCAGGTCCTGCAGATTCGGGTCTTTTTCCGCGGAAATCATCATTTTCAGCCGCTTTGGTCACCTTGCTCTCGTTATGGCTGAAACCGGCCACGATATTGAAACCCTTCACAGGACTCGCTGTTAAACGGGCTTCGAAACCACGGCTGTACTGTTCTCCATCCTGGGTCACTTCAAAACCGCTGCCGAGTACGATATTGGAAACCTGGATATCATAATAGCTCAAAGTGGCAAAAAGGCGGTCATCAAGGAAATTCAGTTTAGTACCAACTTCAAACTGGGTGGCATGCTCGGGATCAAAAGTGATCCTTCGGGTTTCGCCGGTAGACTGATCAATGGTTTCGCCCGGAGCCACATTGCTGAAACCATCCATATAATTGGCAAATACCGAAACTTTTTCCAGTATGGGCTGGTAAACCACCCCGAATTTCGGGGAAAGCGCCGTCTGGCTGTTAGTTTCATTCTCGAACTGGTCAATCCTCAAACTTGCCATTGCCGAAAGTCGCGGAGTGATATTCAGTACATTCGAAACATAGGCGCTGTAAATATCTTCCTGTGTTTTGCGATTATTTCGGTCGGCATCAGCAAGCAGTGCATCAACCGCCTGTGTAGAAAGGATCCCGCTGTCGTAATCGGTGATATAATTATCAGGATCATAAATTCCGAAGACACTTTCATTGACATTCTGCAGGCCGGCATTGCCGATATAAATGTTTCCGTTTGCACGATACCCGGTTCCGTTATCGATAATATTCCTCTGGAAATAATCCAGCCCGGCGACCATTCGGTTTCTCATGCCGGCAATCTCGAAATCTCCTATGAAATTCTGCTGGAAATCGGTGCTAAGCGTCGTGGAGTTCTGGTTATTCATATATCGGGTGAAAACCACGCCTTCATCAAGATTGGTCAAACTTCCTTCCTCCTCTTCCCTTCCCTGGTAAAAACGGGTGGTCTCATATAAATAGGAATAATAACCTTGGGATTTTGCGCTTCCGCGGGAGATCACCGTTTGTGAGGTCCAGTTATCAGAAAGCTGGTAATTCATCTGTCCCTGCAGGCTGAAATTAGGAGTTTCCAGAGTGAGATCGTTGCTGGTGTAAGAGCGATGTGTATCATAACCCAGTTCGTCAATATTATGAACGCGAAGCGGTGCGCCACGATCTACGAACAACATCGTGGGATTGGTAGATTCCCCGTTATAGAATTCGGTGTTTATAAAAAATGAAAGTCGATCGTTCACCTTATAGCTCAGCGAAGGGGCCACGAAAAAAGATCTTGAAAAGCCTGCATCCTGAAATGAATTTTGAGTCTGATAGGCGGTATTCAGCCTCAGGGCAACGTTCCCGGTTTCGTCAAGCGGAGTATTCACATCGGCAGCCATACGATTGAGACCGAAACTTCCCAAGGTGTAGGTGATATTTCCGCCGAAATAATCATAAGGTTTTTTGGTAACGATATTGATAAGACCGCCATAAGAGATCAGGCTGCTGCCATAAAGCGTTCCCGACGGGCCTTTGATCACCTCGATGGTCTCGATATTTGCAGGATCGGGACTGCCATTGGTAATTCCGGGCAGACCATTGACCAGGGTGGGCTGCACCGGGAAACCGCGAAGCGAATAATAACCGGCGCCATCACCGCCACGGCCCGTAGATTCCCATAGTTTGGTGAGCCCGGCGCTGTTCTTAATCGCATCGTCAAAACTGGTCACTACCTGTTCTTTGAGCAGTTCGGAAGTGATATTATCATACACCTGCGGATTCTCTATCTTCTCCAGCGGAAGTTTGGATACGTAAGCGCTTTTGGAGCGATTGAATTTATTGGCATTTCCGTTGCCGCGAATCACGACTTCGTTCAGCTGTTCTTCCCTTGAAACCAAAATGATATTCGCAAGTTCTGCAGTCTTTCCGCCTTCGATGCTAAAAGCGATCTCCTTAGGGGAATATCCCACATAACTAAGCCTAAGAAAATAATTGCCGGTAGGGATATTATTGATCCTGAAATTTCCTGATTTTTCGGTTTCAGCCCCAAGAGCAGTACCTTCGATTTCAATATTCACGTCGGCAAAAGCTTCCCCACTCCGGGAGATCACTTTTCCCGAGAGGTTCCCCGTACTTTGGGAAAAGGCCATCTGGATAAGCGCGAGCATGGGTAGAAGTAGCAGAATTTTTAGATTCATCGGTTCGTTAATTTTATTTAGATTGTTTATAAATAACGCCGCAAAAATATGTTGTAGATTTTGAAATTAAAAGTTTATTTAGATTAAATTCAAATAATATTCTACATTTTTTTGAAATAGAAACACTTACATTTCAATCGTCGGTGAATACTTTTCAAAAAATAACAGCGATTTAAAATTATTCCCGTGCTATTCCCTTATTTTTAAGGCTTCAAAAAAAGAATCTATGATCAAACTGATTGTGACCGATATGGACGGCACTCTATTGAATGATAATCATCAACTCCCTCCCGGATTTTGGGAAGCAGAGAAGAAACTAACCGATAAAGGCATTCTTTTTTCTATCGCCAGCGGCCGACAGTTCTATAATCTCGAGGCTACCGTGGAAAGGATCAAACACCGAACCATGTTCTTTGCCGAAAACGGCACCTACGTTTCACATAAAGGAGAAGAGCTGTATGTGAATCCGCTTGAGCATGACGCTGCCGTAGGTTTTATTAAAATGGGGCGGAAACTGGATCACACTCATCTGGTATTATGCGGAAAAGAATCGGCTTATATAGAAACCAAGGACGAAGAATTCATCGCGGAAGTATCACAATTCTATAAAAGGCTTCAACATGTTGAAGACCTGACCAATGTTAACGACACCATTCTTAAAGTTACCCTTTGCAACTTTAATGGCGTTGAGGACCACACTTTTCCTCATTTTGTGAATTACACCGACAGATATAAAGTAGCCATCGCTGCCAAAGTTTACATAGATATCACCGCTCTCGATGCCAATAAAGGGAATGCGATCAAAGGAGTGCAGGAAGAACTGGGAATTTCACCCGAGGAAACGCTGGTTTTTGGCGATTATCTTAATGACCTTGAAATGATGAAAGTCGCCACTCACAGTTATGCCATGAAAAATGCCCACCCCGAAATAAAGGAAGTGAGCAATCATATTACCGAATTCGATAACAACGAAAACGGGGTTCTCAGAACCATTGAAGCTCTGGGACTGCTGGAGGATTAATTATTTCCCTGCACGATAATATTGGTCTTATCCACGCCGGTGTTTCCGGTTTCGGGATCAAAAGCATAAACCAATACTTCATAAAGGCCTGGTTCGAGTTTTGTTTCTGCGGAAAAAGTGCTGGATTTATCGGTAGCCTTCAAGGCGATTTCCGAAGTTTTGCCGTCATCGCCGGTGATCTTTGCCATTAACTCATATGTAGCCGCATCCCAGATTCCGCCTTCAGTAACCGGGCAACCGCACATCATCACGATATTTGCTTTTATTTCAATGTTCTCTTCGGAAGAAAGCGCCTCATGGGTTTGAGGTGAAAGTATATCGACCACAAAACCCGGAATTTCAAGAACTACTCCATCTCCCAGAATATCCTTTCCGGGAATTACCCAGAATTGGGTGCTGCTTTTAACCGTCGCCTGTTTTTTGTTGAAAGGGCCATAGGCTTCAACACTAACAAACTGAGGTTCTTCGATATTCAGCCTTGCCAGAAAACCTGCAGTACTTTCTTCGGAAAGATCCTCTCCCCGCCTCCAGTCTTCCTTCATGATCTTACCGGTGTTTCCCGTGCTACCTTTCGTAATACCTTCCGCAAGGATTTCACCGGTCAGGCTATTTCTTACAATGATCTTTGCTCCTCCAATTGAAGAACCAATAAATTTGGCATCTTTTGCCTTTGCTCTTATCATAATCGAGGTTTCCTGCGCCACTATTTGGTTTACCTGAAATAGTATTAAAAGACTGAAAATCGCTTTTATCAGAATATTTTTCATTAGAATAAGTATTTGTTGCTAATTTAATGAAATAAGACAGACTACGAATTCGCCAGCTTCACAGTATCAGAACGCGGAGGCTCAAAATTACGCGGATCATTCTGATAGGTTTTTATATATTCCCTGAGAGTATCGATCTCTGCTTTGTTCAGATCATTGGCCCGCATATCCTGCGACAGGTTATACCAGGGCTTATCGGCTGAAAAATCATATTCTCCAAAAACTATAAATGGCGTGCCGTTCTTTTGGATACGACTTTTTTTGATTTGCCACATTTCTGCCCAGTCATAAATAAATTTTGCATCGGTAAGTCTCATACGAACGCAGCCGTGACTGGCGGGATATCCGGGGAGTGAATATTGATGCGTACCAATTCCCTCGCCATTCATAAAATTAAAATAGTAAGGCATGATCCACGATGGATCGATGGTGCTGATCTTACGGCGGGCCTTATAATTTCCATAATTCAATCCATTAGGAGTACGGGTAGAATTCTTTCCGGTACTCACCGGCCCCCATCTTACGAGATATCCATTTTCATACAAGGCAAAGGCCTGAATTCGTTGGGCTATGAGCACGCTTTTTGAAAGACAGCCTATTTCGGGAAGATACTCCGGAAACGGGCTGTAATCATTGAAATTGGCCGCCGCACAATCGGGAATGATCAATTTTTGATGCGCTCTCAACCTGTTTTTGTCTGTACGATTAAGAGCCAGAATGGTTTCCAGTTCATCCTGTGTATAAGAATTGAAAAGACTGTCTATTTCTGCCGCACTTCCCAGGGAATCCAGCCGGTATTTTATATCGGGACGGTTGATCTTTGGTTCTGATTTAACCACAGGATTTCGCATACTGATAGTAGGCTCCTGAAGTGAATCAGTGATCTTCGGATTGGTATTACAGCCAAGCAACAAAAAGGCGACGAAGAAAGATATCAATAATTTAGCTTTATCAAAGCGTTCCATTAAAGTAGTAGTTAGGTTATGTATGAAATTACATACATCCAGGATAACAGGCTACTAAGAGAGCGTTAATCCTATGTTGAAGAAATAACAATTAACTGTTTTTAAGAGAAACACGTTCTTAATTTAACAGATCGATACGCTAAGCGAATGAAAAAATTTACTTAATTTGATGATAATTAAGCAATTAAAAACACGAAACAGAATCGCAACTTTCTTCCCGTTCTTCTGAATTTCAGGAAATAACTTCAGAGTGATATCATTTATGATATTCGGGAAATTCCGCTATTTCCATTTTACCCCTTCCAGGCCACCTGCATCCACATTTTTTAAAAGAAGTGGATTTTATTTCACAAAATTTCTAATCTCTGAATATTATTGGAGATCAGGAATAAGTGAAAATATTCCTCCCAAATTCAGACCCTCCATTTTATAAACGTATCAATTTTAAAATATGACACCAATCATAAAAATTTCTCTATACCTTTTTTTATGCTCCTTTTTAATAGGTTGCTCTAAAGATGACGATTTGTCGAATTTCATTCCCAAAGAATCTAATCCTCCTTCTGATGGTCCAGTTTCAGAAATGGTTACCGTCAGATTTGTCGAGGATTTTTCCATTAAGGAGAATGAAGGGACAAAACAGGTTAAAATTTATTTTGACAAACCAGCAAATACTTCCGGCGAATTCAAGATTATGATACACTTACAAGAAGGTTTGGTGTTACAAATTTCTCCAGAAGCAATAGGCGATACCCTAACACTTTCTGTAGAAAGAGGAGCCGAATCAGTTTCATTTAACATTACACCAATTGATGACAATATTATAAAAGGCATGATGAAATTAAGCGCCGCGATAATTTCTGTCAGTGAAGGATTTAAAAAATCCTCAAGTGAAGGGATCACCATAAGAATCCTGGATGATGAATTAAAAGGAAAACCCAAAAAGTACATCTTTAATGCACTTACTACAGAATATTTTTACAGAGCCGACGGGAAAATAAGTGAAACCACATATACCAGTAGTCTGGTGGGAGGAGGCGCAGGAACAAGCGTATATAATTATTCAGAGGATGGAAATCTTATAAGAATTGATGATGAACTTATGGTCACCCACTGGGATTATATCTGGGAAGATGATAAAATTATTCGTTCGGAAGAAATAGTAGATGGGCTAAAAAGATCCTATAACTTATACGAATATGATGAAAAGGGACATATCTCTTCGAAAACTCAATATTTTTTTGAGGAAACCTCCCAAAGTTATAAGACTAGTTCCAGGGAAGAATATTTATTTAATAAAGAAGGCAATCTTTATAAGGTCTACTGGTTTAGTTGGAATGATTCAGATAATGAATATAAGCAATATGGCGATACCACCTACGAAGATTATTCTGAGATCATTAACCCTTTTTCATTAAATGAAATCATTCCAGGATTAAGGGTGCAGACAAACCTCTACGGCACATTTAAATGGAGGTATGGGGCACCAGATGAATATGAAGGGGTTGTGCACTATACTTACACATATGATTCTGAAGGAAAACCTGTAATAGGTGAGGCCAATAACGGAGATGATATGAAGTTTGAGTATTATTAGAAATTAATTCACATTTTTAGGTACCAAACGGAAAGGTCTTTTATAACATCAGAAGAAGTTATATTCCTTTTCAAAATTTTCGCTAATTTACAGGGAAACAAGTCGCTATGGATAACAGAAGAACTTTTATCAAGAAATCAGGGCTTTTCCTTACCGCCTCTCTCCTGCCCTTTCCGGTTTATAAATTCAGAGATCCTTCTGAAAAACTGGGAATTGCTCTGTTAGGTCTTGGAAATTACAGCACCGGACTCCTGGCTCCCGCACTTCAGCAAACCCAGCATTGCGAACTTAGGGGAATTGTTACCGGAAGTCCTGAAAAAATTCCGGTATGGCAGAAAAAATACGGCATCAAAGACCGCAACATCTATAACTATGAAAACATGCACCGCCTTGCCGATAATGATGAGATCGATGTAGTGTATGTGGTGACTCCTAATAGTTTACATCCAAAATATGCCATTATCGCCGCCAATGCCGGAAAACATATATGGTGTGAAAAGCCCATGGCCAGAACTTCGGAAGGATGCCGAAAGATCATCGAGGCCTGCAATAAGAATAAGGTAAAGCTCTCCATTGGCTATCGCATGCAGCATGAAAAGAACACCAGGCAAATTATCGAATGGGCGAAGACCCAGCCCTACGGAAGCATTCAAAATCTTACCGCCAATGCCGGTTTTCACGGATCAAACCTAACTCCCTGGCGCCTGGAAAAGGAAATGGGCGGCGGTGCGATCTACGATATGGGGGTTTACTGCATCAACGGCGCTAGGTATTCTACAAATATGGAACCAGTAGCATTGACGGCCACTCAGTCTACCACGCGGCCGAAGATGTTCGATGAAGTTGACGAAACCACCAGATTCACACTGGAATTTCCCAATGGTATTCTTGCCGATTGCAAAACAAGCTTCGGTGAAAACATCAACAGGCTGAAGGTGAATTGCGAAAATGGCTGGTATTATCTCGACCCCATGCAAGCCTACTCCGGTGTTAAGGGAAAAACCAGCGATGGCAAAATCCTGGATCCGATGAGCGACAAAATGCAACAGGCAGTACAAATGGATGATGATGCCCTGGCGATAATTAATAATAAACCGGTGATGGTTCCCGGGGAGGAAGGCCTAAAAGACGTGCTCATCGTGGAGAAGATCAATGAATCGGCCTCAAAAAGAGGAGAAAGAATCCTGCTTTAATCCCTCCAGAGGATTCAATTCCCCGAGGCCTGCCTTGAATGAAAAAAGTAATTTCCGATTCATACCTCGAGGGCCGGTCTACCCACAAAGGGCGACTTTCCACGAGGTTCTTGATTTCTGAAAAATTAGCTAAATAATAGCCGAAACTTTAATTATTATCGTAATATTGCAATATAATATATAAAAATATGGGTGTCACCAGAACAGATCTCTTCACCGAACAACAAAATGAACTCGCGGGTTTGGCCAAAGCCCTCGCTCATCCCGCCAGGATAGCCATTATACAGCATCTTCTGAAAAAGAAACAATGCATTAACGGTCATCTTGTGGAAGAACTTGGCCTGGCTCAGGCGACGATTAGTCAGCATCTTAGAGAGCTGAAAAGCGCCGGCATCATTCAGGGCACTATTGAAGGAGTTTCGGTGAATTACTGCATCAACCCCCAAAAATGGCAACAGGTCCGGCAATTGTTCAATGCCTTGTTTAACAGCTTTGAAGCTCCAAAAAATTCTGATTGCTGCTAAAATTTTTATCTCAATCAATCGTAATATTACAATAAAACATCAGTTATGAAAATATCAGAATTCAGTAAATATCTCCAGGACCTTGATCAAATAAGATTTCGTTTGCCCGATGATACTTTAGTTCCAGAAAATTTTCATATTACCGAAATTGGGAAGATTCAGAAAGATTTTATCGATTGTGGCGGCAATATCCGCACAGAAGACCGCATTTCCTTTCAGTTATTTGCCGCAAATGATTACAATCACCGGCTGAATCCCGAAAAACTGGTTCATATCATAGAACTCGCCAAAGATAAGCTCGATTTACCTGATGAAGAGATCGAAGTTGAATACCAGGGAGAAAGCATTCTTAAATATCACCTTGATTATAAGAGCGGGGAGTTTCTTCTGGTTCACACCAAAACCGACTGCCTGGCCAAAGATAAATGCGGAATACCCGAAAAACCAAAAGTCAGATTATCCGAATTACCAACCAATTCCTGTGCTCCCGGTAGCGGCTGTTGCTAAAATTGATACTTTTATGAATCTATTTCCGAAACTTCAATCATTCACAGACTCCCTGGAAATTTCTGAAATTTCAGAAACCAGAAAAAAAGTCCTTCAGCCATTAATAGATTATATACGGCAAAAAAAGGAAAAAAAAGAAATCATAAATCTCACCTTTATCTGCACCCATAATTCCAGGAGAAGTCAGCTGGCACTGGCCTGGGCAAAAGTCTTTTCAGAAGTTTATAGCGTTCCGGTAAAAGCTTTTTCGGGAGGAACCGAAGTGACCGCTTTTCATAATAATGCGATCAATGCCCTGGAAAGAAGCGGGTTGAAAATTGAAAGGAAAAAAGGAGAAAATCCGGAAGTTCTGGTGTACTATTCTGAAAATGCCGAACCCATAAAATGTTTTTCCAAATTATACGATGCCGAAGAAAATCCGAAAGAAAACTTTACCGCTCTTATGACCTGTTCTGAAGCCGAAAAAAATTGTCCGTTTATTCCAGGAGCCTCACTCAGGCTGCCTTTGAACTATCAGGATCCCAAAAATTTTGATAAAAATCCTCTCGCCGACGAAAAGTATGACGAGCGTAACCGACAGATCGCCGGGGAAATGAAATATGTATTTTCAGCAGTAAATTAAAAAAGCGATTGCAGCAATTCCAGGATCAGGGTAAGTATAAAAACCATTTCAGTTAATTTAAGCCCACAAAAAAAGGGCCGTGACTATCATTTCAGAATTGACCCTTTTTCTTTTTCTTAGCTATTTATGGTAAAACTAGAAAAGTTATATCTAAAGATCATTAATTCTATTTCACGAAAATACTAAGAAATCGTTAATTATAGCATTAATTATTAGCGAGTTATTTTAAAAGGTTCAGAAAATCCTACCCCCACAGCTTCCGATTTAGAGAAAAAGTCAAAAAATCCCCTTAAATTTAGGCTCCCTTTTTCTATCAATTATTGAACACGGAAAAAGAAATAAAACTTTTCAAAAATCAATACCATTTTTTATGAAACGAATATTTTTCGCTCCTGCCGTTGCGCTGGCGCTCGTTATGGGTGCCTGTAATAATGGTGAGAAGCAGGAAGATCAAAACATGACTTCCGAAGAAAACAACCCTCTTTTACAACCCAGCGAGCTTCCTTATGCTACCGCGAATTTCGATGAGATCGAAGACAGCGATTTTCAGCCAGCCATGGAAAAAGGCATGGAAGAACAGCTGGAGGAAATTGAAAAAATAGCGAGCAACAGCGAACCTGCGACTTTTGAAAATACGCTGGTGGCAATGGAAAAAAGCGGACAAACCCTGAGCCGTGTGTATGGAGTTTTCAATCTGCTTGCCAGTGCCAATACCAACCCCACACTGCAGAAAATCCAGGAAGAGGAAGCACCGAAACTCGCCTCTCACCAGGATAAGATCTATTTAAATGATAAGTTATTTCAAAGGGTAAAAAGCCTGTATGAAAAACGCGATAGTCTTCAGCTGGATAAAGAATCAAAACGCCTGGTGGAATATTATTATCAGCGGTTTGAACTTGCCGGTGCCAATTTAAATGAAGAAGATAAGGCAGCGTTAAAAAAACTCAACGAGGAAGAAGCACAGCTTAGCGCCCAGTTTACTAATCGTTTACTTGCGGCGGCGAAAGAAAGTGCTTTAGTGGTTGATGATCTCTCAAAATTAGAAGGCCTCGCCGAAAATGAACTCCAGGCAGCGAGACAAAACGCTGAGGACAATAATTATAGTGGCAAATTTCTCCTTCCGCTGCAAAATACCACTCAGCAGCCGGCCCTGCAGTCTTTGAAAAACAGAAAAACACGCCAGGAATTATTTGAACATTCCTGGAATCGTGCCGAGCACGGTGATAGTACAGACACTCGTAAAATCATTTCACGCCTGGCGGAAATTAGGGCTGATCAGGCAAAATTATTAGGATTTAAAAATTTTGCCGAGTGGAAACTTCGGAACCAGATGGCTAAAACTCCTGAAAATGTAAAGGAATTTTTAAGTAAACTGGTTCCTGCCGCTACCAAAAAGGCAAAAGCCGAAGCTGCAGATATTCAGCAAATGATCAACAAAGAGGGAGAAAACTTCCAACTAAAAGCCTGGGACTGGAATTATTACGCCGAAAAAGTGCGAAAACAAAAGTACGATCTTGATGAAAGCCAGGTGAAACCCTATTTCGAACTCGATAATGTGCTTCAGAACGGAGTTTTTTATGCCGCGCATGAACTTTATGGTCTTAGTTTTAAAGAACGTAATGATTTACCGGTCTACCAGGAAGATGTGAGGGTTTACGAGGTTTTCGATGAAGACAGCACCTCGGTGGGACTTTTCTATACCGACTATTTCAAGAGAGACAATAAATCGGGCGGTGCCTGGATGGACAATATCGTAGGCCAGTCGAAACTGCTTGATACCAAACCGGTGGTTTATAATGTCTGTAACTTTACCAAACCTGCACAGGGACAAGCTGCATTGATCAGTTTTGATGATGTATCAACGATGTTCCATGAATTTGGTCACGCCCTGCACGGTCTTTTTGCCAATCAGCAATATCCTGTGTTATCGGGGACCAATACAGCCCGTGATTTTGTGGAATTTCCATCTCAGTTTAACGAGCACTGGGCGACCTATCCCAAGGTTTTCAAGAATTACGCGAAGCATTATAAAACTGGAGAGATCATGCCACAGGAACTTGTTGAAAAGGTTAAAAAAGCCGCGACTTTTAACCAGGGATATTCTTTAACCGAACTGCTCGCAGCGGCTTCTCTAGATATGCAATGGCATACCTTAGCAGCTTCAGACTCCATACAGAATGTTGATGAGTTTGAAAAAGAAGCCCTGAAAAAGACAAACCTGGCTCTGGAAGAGGTTCCGCCTCGTTACCGCTCCACGTATTTCCTTCATATTTGGGGTAATGGGTATGCGGCAGGATATTATGCTTATTTATGGACAGAAATGCTGAATGATGATGCCTATACCTGGTTTGAAGAAAACGGCGGACTCACCCGCGAGAATGGGGATCGTTTCAGAAAGATGATCCTTTCCAAAGGAAACACCGAAGATTATGCGAAAATGTTCCTGGAATTCAGAGGACATGAACCCGATATCACTCCGATGCTTCAAAACAGAGGACTGGTAAAAATTTAATATTTCATTGGTTATTGGTTATTAAAAAAGCCCAGCGCGAACTGCGCTGGGCTTTTTTTATTTTTTATTCATTATATTCAGTCCTTTCGAAGGAGTCCCGAGGGCTATCGGGACGACTGAGAAATCTGTTTGAAGCTTAAAACCCGAAAAAGAGATTGCTTCTCCACCTTTGGCGGATCGCAATGACTGACATTTATTAGAAAACTTCTTCACTCTTCACTCCTAAAGAATATAATCCGTACTTACAAAATTCGAGCTCTTGCTGTCGAGCAGTTTCCGAAGAATCTCATTATTATAAGCCTTATCCTTACTGGCGACAAAGGTCCTTATCGAAAAAGAGCGCAAGGCATCATGAACGCTAAGAGTTCCTACGGCAGAATCTTTTCTTCCGGTAAAGGGGAAAACGTCAGGACCACGCTGACAGGAACTGTTCAGATTCACGCGACAAACCAGGTTTACCAACGTATCGATAAGCGGCGCCAGTTCTTTAATATCATTTCCGAAAAGACTTACCTGCTGACCATAATTCGAATCGGCGATTTCATCCAGCAGATCTTCGATAGAATTAAAAGGTTTTACCGGAATTACCGGCCCGAATTGCTCTTCCTGATATACCCTCATTTCTTCTGTCACCGGAAATAACACTGCCGGAAATATATAATTATCGGTGGTCTCTCCTCCTCTTTCGTTCATGATCTTAGCTCCTTTAACTTTCGCATCATCGATCAGCTCCTGAATATATTCAGGTTTTCCGGGCTCGGGAAGCGGAGTTAACATCACGCCTTCATCCCACGGATTCCCAAATTTCAGTTCATCTACACGTCTCGCAAAACGCTTCAGAAATTCATCCCTGATATCCTCGTGAACATACAGGATCTTTAAAGCCGTACAACGCTGTCCGTTAAAAGATAAAGTTCCCGAGATACACTCTTCTATGGTCAAATCAAGATCGGCATCTGGCAGGACAATTCCCGGATTTTTAGCTTCCAGTCCCAGTACCAGTCTTAATCGGTTTTTATACGGATGCTGATCCTGCAGGGCAATGGCCGATTTGCTGTTTCCGATTAGCGCCAGCACATCTATTCTTCCGGTTTGCATGATAGGCGCAGCCACTTCCCTGCCCCTTCCGTAGATCACATTCACCACGCCTTTAGGAAATGAGCTTCTGAAAGCCTCCAGCAAGGGAGAAAGTAAAAGCACCCCGTGTTTAGCAGGTTTAAAGACCACCGTATTTCCCATGATCAGTGCGGGAATTAACAGGGCGAAGGTCTCGTTCAACGGATAATTATAAGGCCCCAGACACAGCACCACTCCAAGTGGTCCCCGACGAATATGCGCGTAAACACCTTCTTTTTTATGAAATTTCGCGCTGTCATGATCCAGCTTTTTATAATCTTCTATCGTATCGATAATATATTCCACCGTCCGGTCAAATTCCTTTTGGGAATCGGGCAGGGATTTGCCAATTTCCCACATCAGGTATTTCACCACCTTTTCCCGCTGCTCTTTCATTTTAGCCACGAAAGCTTCCATACAGGCAATCCTGTTGGCAACTTTCATCGTTGGCCAGTCACCCTGCCCTTTCGCGTAGGCATTACAGGCAGATTGCAATACCTCCAGCGCCGTATCTTTATCCATATGCGGAACAGTTCCCAGCAAAGTTGGTTTATATTCTTCGGAAGAAGAGATCGTGGAAAAGACCTCATCGGTCTTCCCATTCCATCTGATCAGCTCTCCATTAGAGAGGTAAGTTTGTTGATGCAGAAGCTCGTTTATCTGAAATTCGGCTGGTATTTTCATAATTGGTGTTTTGGCGGTTAATCCTGAAATATTTAAGTCGAAATTTATTCTTCTAAAGCCTGGAGTCTAATAAAGTACCCTGAATTTTATAGTTCCTTCTATTCCTTTCAGATCCCTGATTACATCGGTATCGTAAGCCTTGTTGATATCGGTGATCACATAACCAATTGTTTCATTGGTCTTCAGGTATTGCCCCACGATATTGATGTCATGCGCGGCAAGAATTCGGTTGATATGAGCGATGATCCCCGGTTTGTTATGGTGAATATGGATAAGACGATGCGCGTTTTCCAGCAAAGGCAACTGCAAATTGGGAAAATTCACGCTGTTCGTGGTTCCGCCGGTATTGATATAATTAATGATCTTCCCGGGCACAAAATTCCCAATATTTTCCTGTGCCTCCTCGGTGCTACCACCAATGTGTGGCGTCAGGATCAAATTTGGGAGTCCGCGAAGCGGAGATTCGAATTCTTCCTGGTTCGTTTTTGGCTCCTTCGGAAAGACATCCACGCCGGCACCGGTAATTCTTCCTGCTTCCATATGCTTTTTTAATGCCTGGACATCAACTACCTGTCCGCGGGCAAGATTCAGAAAAATAGAACCTTCTTTCATCCAGCTGAACTCCCTGTCGCCGATCATGTTCTTATTCGAAGGTCTTCCGTCCACGTGAAGAGTTACAATATCTACGGTTTCAAAAAGCTCCTGCATGCTATTGCATTTGGTTGCATTCCCGAGGGCGAGTTTTTCCACCAGATCATAATAATAGACGTCAAAACCAATGGCTTCGGCAACTACCGAAAGCTGGGCGCCGATATTTCCGTAGCCCACGATCCCGAGTTTCTTGCCTCTCACCTCATAGCTTCCTTTAGCGGACTTGTTCCATTCTCCGCGATGCATTTCTGCAATGCGGTCAGGCAGGTTTCTCATCAGCAGGATGATCTCCCCTATGGCCAGTTCAACCACAGAACGGGTATTGCTGAAAGGCGCGTTGAACACCGCCACTCCTTTCTTCAGGCAGGCCTCCAGGTCGATCTGGTTGGTGCCTATACAAAAAGCGCCCACAGCAATAAGCCGGTTAGCATGTTCCAGCACCCTGGCGGTAAGCTGTGTTTTTGAGCGAATTCCAATTACCGACACATCCTTGATCTTCTCGCAAAGTTCATCTTCATCGAGGGCACCGGGAATGGTGGTCACATTATATCCCTCATTCTTCATGATATTCACCGCATCGGCATGCACATTTTCAAGAAGCAGTACCTTGATACGGTTCTTGGGATAGGAGATCGCTTTATTCATTTTATGGAGGTATAGGAATTCGTCTAAACTGGGGGTGATATGATCGGCTTTTTCGAGGATGTTGTCGCGCTCGACATTTTCGGTAAAGGCATAGAATTTATTGGCGAGTCCCGCGGCCTTGATCTCATAATCGGTATAGCCGTCTCCGATCACGTAAACATCACCTTTAAGTTCCAGCTGCTTCAGCTGTTCCACCTTGCCGTTATTAGAAGAAAGCACATTATCATGATCAAAACCGGTGATATTTCCCTCCTCGTCAAACTCAAAAGTATTGGCAAAGACATTTTCGGGATTCACTCCCAGCTGACTTACAATAGGAACTATAAATTCTTTAAATCCATTGGAAATAATATAGATACGGTCCTGATATTCTTCAAAAAAGCCTTCATTTCTTACAAATGAAACCGAAACTTTTTCCTTTAGGCGCTCAATAAGTTGCGGCAGGTCATTTTTATGAGCTTCCAGGATGTCCAGCCGCTGCTGCAGGGAATCGCGAAAGGGAAGCGTTCCGGTCATTGCACGGTCGGTAAGGTTTTTTAATTCCTGAAGTTTCTGTTCCTGTTTAGGGTTTTTAGCGAGAGAAATCTCTCCGAGCACATCCAGGGCTTCTACCTGTGTGAAAGTACTGTCGAAATCGATGACAAAATGCCGGTTGGTTTCCATAAAGAATTGCTTCCGTTTTTAAAATTGAAACAGTAAAGCTAAGTCTTTTTAAAGCATTTAAAAACAGGGAGTGAGCAGTAAAAATCTGTTAATTACAGTATCTTCAAAATAAAAGCTATAATATTTAGAACTATAAAATTTTACTGTTTTTTTGGGTCTTTTTTTGAAGGAAGCACAGGTCTTTTTAAAAAATTATTTTCAGATTGATTCCGAAAATGGGAGGTTTTTATGAGGAAGTAGAAAATAACTACTATCTTCATTTCCTCTTCTTTCAGAACTTAAAATCAGCCATGATCGTCTAAAAAATTTATCCAGGACCCTTCTGTTTATGGCTGCAGAAGTAATCTCCTTGGGGAAGTAGTGATGCAACAGGACACCTATAAAAAAGACGGAACAAAAAAATGTATCCTCAACGTTTATCGGCAGGTTCATAAAATGCCTCGGTTTAATGAAAAAAATTCTCTCTTTGGGTAAAAAACTGCATTTCCTTCGGCTTTTTTATGATTCTCATGTTCTTTTTAGCATAAGTCCAACAAACTTTTAAAATCTGCTTAACTCAGGCTCTGTTATGTTGTCCCTAACTTTAAATCGCGGGCAGCGTCATAAAGTTAAAATCAAAGAAAGATGAAGAATAAAAATACAGGCTTGCTATATAAACTCAAAATAACCACTTCATTAGATCAGCGTGACTATGCGCGTGCTTCAGCAACTATGCCGGAGGGGAAATTGAAAAAATTCCTGCGGAAACAGCAGGAGCGGAAAAGTAACTTTGAAAGGATGATATGCCGCGAAATTGACAAAATGGAAGGTACCGATAATCAGCTTGAAGAAAAAGAAGACAATTATCAGGAAAATTACTTCCGCGACGAGAAAATAACGGAAAGTTCTGTGCTGGAATGGAGCAGGCATCGCGAAGAGAGAAATTTGCTCCTATGCCAGAAACTACTTCAAAAGATCTCTGAGCCTGAGGTTCATAAAATGTTGAAAGGCCAGGAGCAACAAATAGTAAGATCTATCAAAGAACTGGAAATGCTGGCTGAAAATTTTTAAACCGTCTCCAGCACTTTCGACCTTACCGACTGCAGGATCATTCTGCTTTTAGGAATTGCGGGAATTCTTCGCTTACTGATGCTCAGATCCTGAGGCGGCAGCTCATATTCCATTTTATGAATTAAGGCCTCCACAGCAGCCCGGGTAAGGTTTATGGTGATCCATTCTCCCGCGCAACGGTGATTGTGGTAATGGTCACCCCCGCCCTGAGGAATAAAGCTGAAAGGATCTCCCTTCCAGTCTTCAAAACGTTCCGGGATAAACTGCCCTGGATCTTTCCATTTTTCAGCATCATGATTAGTGGAATACAGGTCCAGCAGCACTCTTCGGCCTTTGGGAAATTCCGTATTTCTCCAGCTGAAACTTTCCTTAACCCTGGCTGCCACAAAAGGAAAAAACGGATAAAATCTTCTTACTTCCTGCACAAAATTCTGGTAACTCATCTCCTCTTTTTCCAGGCGCTGTTTACTGGAAGGATTTTGATGAAGGGCATGCGCAGCAAAGACAATATAGCGGGCGATCGCCACTATAGGCCTTAACAGGTTCAGGATTTCGACGGCGACCACTTTTTTGTCGAGAAAGTTCCCGTCAACATCCTGATGCATGGCAAAAGCATACATAATAGACTCTTCGGATTTTTGCGTTTTGTTATTTCTGATATCCTCCACGATTTTTTCAATCCATTTTTCCGCTTTTTTCCGGGCTTTTCGTCCTCTGTAATGACGCAGGCCAATAGCTCCCGAAGAATCTATCATCTCAGACATCTGCCGGGTACGGAGTGTAACTTCTTCTTCCTTTAACGGAACATTTGCCCATTCGGCAGCTGAGCGCAGCAGGACCTTTTCGGCTTCATGAAAGAGATTCACCTCTTCCTGTTTTTCCCATGAAGAAATGCTTCTGATCCAGTTTTTTCTGAAGATATTCTCAAGTATTCCGATAGATTCAGGGGTCATGAATTTCATAAAAAGCTCCTTGCGATGCAGGTGAGCTTTTCCGTCCAGACCCTGAACGCCGCCTTCGCCAAAGAGCGTTTTTTGAAAACGCTTCGGGGTGGCCGATTTACGCTGAAATTTTTCGGTATCATAAAAGATCGAAGCCGCCGCTTCGCCTTTCATAATAATGGTTTTGGTGAAGAACAGGCGCTGCGTGAGAAGATTCTTATTCCGCTTCCTGAACTTTTCATGAAAATAATCGTATCCTTTTCGTAAAATACCTATCTCTGCTTTCATAAAATTCTGTTTGTATATCTTCGTTCATTTTGGAGATTACCTTGATACATTTAAAGAAAAATTAAAAATATAAGCAATTGATTTAACGGACTTTTACCATTTTAAAACCAGTATCTTCAGCCGCTTTTTTGTAGTTTCAGTAAATAAAAAGCAGGCATTATGACTCTCGTTTACATCCTAATATTTCTGTTAATTTTTTTGTTGATCTTCTGGCCGAAGAATAAGAAGAAGCTTACTTCTAATAAGGCCAAAAAGGAAGATTTCAATCCGGAATACCAGACTGAACCTGTAAAAGATGAAGCCAAAAATGAGCAGTATCAGAATGAAAAGAAAGACTAAAATTCGTGGTTATTCCCCTTCCTTTTTCTTTTTCTTTGGATTGTTTTTATCCTGATTTTTATCTTTTTGGGCACCGCTCTGACTTCCGCCGGGGTTACCTCTTCCTTTACTTGGATTTTTTTTCTCCTGCATGATCATTCGCTTTTATTTTCAGAATTTACAAAGATCACGGGAGAAGATTTGCTAAAAATTTGCAAATTAACTTTTAAAGAATGCTTGAGAAAGGGTATAGAAAAGGAAAATTATTTCTGATAAATACGATATAGGAGGAAAAGGGCCACAACGGCGACGATAAGACAAATAACTGCTAAAAAAACCAACTCCGAATCATCCATTTTCTCCTCCTGTTTCTTTGAAGGTACGGCGAAGAATTACATAATCAATAGTTATATGGAAGTTTAACAGCGAAATTAAACAGGTGTTAATAAATTAACTTTGATGAATTTCTTAATGAGAGGGCTTATCGGGAGTTTTTTCTTCCTTTTTAAATATAAATCGGAAAATTTCTCCAAGGGTATAATTGCGTAGATACATCAATATGCCGATATATAAAAAACCGGCACAGAGCAGGAAACCAATAATAAAGAAGCCAATCACAATATCCATTCAAAAGGAATTTGGTTAAAAAAGGAGGAAAAGCAAAGCTTTGTCCTCCTTTCATTGGTTAGGTTCTAACCTGATACAGAAAATTAAATCTGTTTAAGCCCTACACTTAATGAGTGCTAAAATAAGCCTGATTTTAATAATTGTTTAACTCAAAAAAAACAGGTATGTGCTCATTAGCAACAATATAACTAAAAATAATACTTAAAATTCAAAAAATTTAATAATTTCTTTTAAAATCAAAAGTTCCCCTGGAAAGAATATTCTATCCCTTTACCCCGATTTTGGGTATGGGGTATACAGAATTTTTTATCTTCCCTTAGCATAATTTCCTTTTAAAGAAGTCTTAGTATATTTATAGAGAAAATCTCCCTATATGGAAAAAAAGATCCTGATCCCTACCAACTTTTCCAAACATGCCTGGAACGCCCTCGTCTTCGCGTTGAACCTCTACAGAAAATCCCCCTGCACCTTTTATTTGCTGAATGCCTACCAGGGCCCCGGATTCTTAAGTGAAGCCATCCCGTTGAACAAGAACGAACAAAATGAGAATAGCGAACAGGAGAATTCGGAAATCGGCCTTGACAGGATCATGAAGGGTTTGAGTTTCCGGCAGGAGAATCCGCGGCACCGGTTCGAAACCATTTCCTGGCAGGGTTCTCTGATCGATGGCATTCAGGAGAATGTGGATAAAAATGGCATAGATCTTATCATCCTTGGTGCTCCCGGAGATTCAGCGGGGATCAATACCGCGTACGATAATAAGATCTCAAAGATTTCTGAGGAAATTGAACAATGTCCACTACTCATTATTCCCGAAGAATTTAAATTAATGGAAGAATCCGGACTGGAGATCGTATTCCCCTCCAACTTCAGGATCCCTTTTAAAATGAAAGAGCTGGACGCGCTCATAAAACTCTCGCAAAATCTCAGGGCCGCTGTTCGGGTGCTTTACATCAACAGCGAAGGTAAACCGCTCACCCAGGAACAGGAAGATAATAGGGAAGAACTGGCAAAACACCTGGAAGATATTAATTTTAGCTTTCATACCCTGACCCAAACCACCGCCACCACCGGAGTACATTTGTTCATTCAGAGCCGGGAAAGCGAAATTTTAGCTCTTTACCAGCGAAAACAGGGATTTTTCTCCCGTCTTTTTGGCAAAGCCCGGGTGGACGATCTAGATTTCAATCCAAAAGTTCCTGTACTTATTCTGAAGGAATTGGAGTAAATCTGCATTTTCAATTAAAAATATTGAATAAGGAATGTTGGATATTGAATTATCCCTCTTTAACTTTTTATTGTAAAAAAAAAGCCTCTTCAATTGAAAAGGCTCTTTCGATGTAAACAAACAAACTATTAAACACTAAAACGAGTTGTAGTCTTACTTGCTGTCATTATTTTCTGCATCTGCTGAAAAAACATGCTTGGCATAATTCAGGTCCATCTGGTCGTATTTATTTCTTAATTCAGAAAGGCGGGCTTTAAAACCTTCCCAGTCTTTATTCGAATTTTCGGTCCAGCCTACTTCCGCAATAGCAGCAAGACGCGGCAGCAGCATATATTCAAGCTTATCCATATCTGGAATATATTCCGTCCAGATATTTGCCTGGGTTCCCAAAATATGCTCATGCTGTTCCGGAGTCAGTTCTTCAGGAAGCGGATTATAAGAATATACCTTCTCTACAGGAAGATAGCCTCCAATGGCCAGTGGTTCGTTCTCTTTATCTTCGGACTGATAATAGTCAAAATAGTTGTAATCTGTAGGTGTCATGATCACATCATGTCCCTGTTTCGCGGCTTCGATACCTCCTTCTTCCCCTCTCCAGGACATAACGGTGGCGTTAGGAGCCAGTCCGCCTTCAAGGATCTCATCCCAGCCAATGATCTTTTTGCCTTTGCTGTTGATATATTTTTCCATTCGCTGAATGAAATAGCTCTGTAATTCATGCTCAT
The DNA here is from genome assembly GCA_963741865.1 of uncultured Flavobacteriaceae bacterium. Taxonomy (GTDB): domain Bacteria; phylum Bacteroidota; class Bacteroidia; order Flavobacteriales; family Flavobacteriaceae; genus Christiangramia. The sequence goes on along the minus strand of CAVUJP010000011.1, from coordinate 12,640 downwards.
CTTTCAGGCCATGCTCTGCCATTCTCTTTTGGCAGCTGGGACATCTCTCCCAATTGGCCTTTGGAGATTCGTCGCCACCAATATGTATATATTTTGAAGGGAAAAGCGGCACGATCTCATCAATCACATTTTCAAGGAAGGTAAAGGTAGAATCCTTTCCGGCGCAGTAAACATCATCAAAGATCCCCCAGGTTTCCTGAACGATCTTATTCCTTCCCTCCTTTTGCTGTTCCCTGCTTTTGTCTGACATCATATCATTATCAACCACGGTCTTCTCTTCAGGAAAACAGCTTAGATACGGATAGGCAGCAATGGCAGCGCTGCTGTGGCCGGGCATTTCAATTTCGGGAATTACGTCGATATGTCTTTTTCCGGCATAGGCCACAATATCTTTTACCTCTTCCTGGGTATAAAATCCGCCGCTGCGCTCATTATCGTTGGAAGTACCGGGATGATGGCCGACGATAGTACCGTTGCGATAAGCCCCTACTTCGGTAAGTTTTGGATATTGTTTAATCTCTATTCGCCATCCCTGGTCTTCGGTAAGATGCCAGTGAAAGGTATTTATCTTGTGTAGAGCGAGTATATCAAGATATTTCTTCACCTCTTCTGTTGTGAAAAAATGCCTTCCCACATCAAGATGCGCCCCCCGGTAAGCGAATTCGGGAGAATCATTAATCTCTACGGAAGGAACTATAAGATCACCGTTTTCGGGAAGCATAAGCTGTCTCAAAGTCTGCACCGCATAGAAAATTCCTTTGGCCGAACCTCCTTCAATACTAATCTCTTCGGGAGTCACCTTAAGATTATAGGCTTCTTCACCCAAAGAATTATTTTGGACAAATTTTATCATTTTTCCGCCTTCAGATTCTTTTATTTCCTTCTGAAAATCAGACTGAGCATATTTCTTCAGGAAATCGGCTTCATTCTCAAATTCCCCTGCCTCTATGGAAACATTATCTGAAAGCAGGAAAGCACCCTCATCAGGCATTAGTTTGGAAGGTTTAGGTACAACATAATAATCAGCTTCCTGATTATCCCTTTCGGTATATTTGGCAGAATTACAGGAGCTGAAGCTGAATAACAGCCCTATCATTAGCAAGCCCACTGAAAAAAGGCTTAAACGGGTTGGATTGGTTCTCATTAAAATAATTTATTAAAGTGATTTAAACTAGTGCTACAATTTACAATTTTTTTATTAAAAAATTATTCAAGAATAATAAAGTTTCAAGAAATATTTATAAAGTAGAAACACTTAATATATATTTTTTAAAATACGATTATCATTAAACAATTATCACATTTTTGATTTTGTACTCCATTGGTATATTGATCCAATTTTCATTTTCAAATTTTCCAATTATCTCATGTTCAAATTAATTTTCACATTGATTCATTATTACATTATTTCCATTTTCAAATTAATTCCCAGCGCCACAACAAAATTTATAGATATATTACCGCGTGAAATCAGCCGCTCCAAAAAACCCAAAATCCTCCTCCTGGTGGCTTAAGCGCACTGGCATTGCCGTGGGCATACTTTTACTGGTTCCCTTCGTACTATTTATCATAGGCTGGTCTAACAGAAACCTTATTATAGACGGACTACAGGAATGGTATAAAACCAACCATAACGGCAGCCTGGAAATTGGAAGGGTGGACGCTAATTTTTTAAGCGGATTCCCGAATGTGGGCTTTACCATAAATGATGTTTACCAGACGGATTTTGATACTATTCTGGATAAGGAATCTTCTATTTTAATAGACCAGGCCCGGGTAAGCATTGGCGCTCAGGACCTGTTAAAAGGCGATCTCCAGTTTAAGACAATTTATATCAATAAAGCCAGGATACATTCCGAAGTTATTACCAAAAAAACTCCCGCTCAGTATAAAAAGATCAAAAAGCAGTCGCAGGCGAATCCGAAAGCCGGAATTGAACTTCCCGGCTGGCTGCATCCTGAAAAAACGAATTTCAGAATAAAAGATGTAAAGTTCATCTCCAAAGACACTGTGCTGAATAAATATTTTGACCTGCAGGCCCGGGATGTAAAAGGCGCGATCCTCTCTAATGACCAAAGATCTTACGGAAGGCTGGAATTTAATATCCTGGTGAATGACCTGGGCTTCAACACCAAAAAAGGCAGTTATATCAATGGGGCGATAGTTAGCGGGGATCCCAAATTTGTCCTGGACAAGGAGAAGAATACGCTGCTTCTATCTGAATTTTTTCTGAATATCGATGATGAGAAATTCAGGGTGACTGCAAATTTCGACTTTAACAGCAATACTGCCTACGATCTTTCTTTTGACAATCCTGAAACCGATTTCCAGGCGATCAAAAAATTTCTCCCCGACAGTCTTTCAAGAAAACTTTCCAATTATAGAATTTCTGAACCCATAGTCAGCAGTTTGAAACTCAAAGGCAGGTTTCGTTATGGAGATGTTCCTTTTGTTGATGGCGAATTTTCCACCCAAAATAACCGGTTGTCAATCAGCGACAGCACCTGGCTCGAAAATGTGAAATTCGATGCTTACCTCACCAACAACCTCAACAAAGAAATAAACCCGGCGAGACAGAAACCCACACGGGGCGACATAAAGGTAATTTTCGATAATTTTGATGCCGAACTTAAAGACCTGAAAATATCGGCCCAAAATTCCTTTTTTCAGTCATCAGATACCGCCCGAAATTATGTAAATACCCACCTGAAGATGTCGGGATCCAACGAGACCCTGACAGAAATAATGCGGAACAAAAATTTCAATTTTAAAGGCGGTAATTTCAATCTTGCGGCGCATATCAACGGCGATATTTCTGAACCTAATGAGGTATTAAATTCGGCTACGGGAAGGTTCACCCTCAGAGATACCCGCGTGGTGCTTCAAAAGAACCAGCTTCAGCTTCCTCTCGAGATTGTAGATCTTTTTTTAAACAAAGAGATTTCGGTTCTGAATAAATTAAAGGTGAACCTGCCCGGCGGAGATAACCTGCTGCTTAGCGGAACCATAAAAAATGTAGGCGCCCTCCTCTCCAATAATCCTGAAGATCCGGCGCTGGCTTCGGTAAGACTGGATTCAGATGATCTGAACCTTAACGAGCTCCTGGACACCGCCATGGAAGCTATGCCGAAAAACAGGAAGAAAACCAGCAATCTGAAAACGCTGCATGAGACCTTTAAGGCCGTTTATAACAAATTTCGACCGGAGCTAAAACTCGATTTGAACAGCCTGGAATATAACAGACTTACTTTTACAGATATTGATGCCGATATTCGTTTAGCCGATGCGGAAACCCTTCTTTTTAAGGATCTAAATTTTAAGTATCAGCAGGCGGTTTCCAGGCTTAACGGTACCCTGAAAGTGCCTGTACAGGAAGCCGGGGTAAAAGAACCGATCTATTTAAATGTTGAAACCACGTCTTCCGGCCCACTAGGTGTCTTTCAGGACCTGTTCAATCTCAAACTGATGAAAATCAATGGCGGTGACTTTGCATTTTCAGGAAAAGTGACAGGCAATGTCCGGAAACCGGAAGAAATCCTGAATAATGTACAGGGGGATCTGAAGCTTAGCAATGCCCGTTTTTATTATACGAACGCGCAATCACCTATTGAACTGGATTCCCTGAGGGTGGCTGTGAATAATTCAGATATCAGCGTGGATAAATTCCAGGTTGAATTCGGGGAGCATTATCCCTTTTCCCTGACCGCGGGGATCAGGAATTTTCCCGTATTCCTTTTGGATGATCTCAAGAATCAGGGCAGTATTTCCGTTCAACTGGACGCGCCGTATATAGATATGGATGAATGGATGCAGACTATCAGTAGCCTGGAAACTGACGAAACAAAGGAAACTGGGAAAAAAGCTGATCTTAATGCCATTTTTGAAGACCTCTATAAATTTCATCCGCAATTCAGCCTGGCGGTAGATTCGTTGAAATTCAGAGGCCTGGTTTCCCGGGACCTCAGCGCACATGTTTATTTTGAAAATGACGAGGTGCTGAAACTGGACGATCTTGATCTTAAATATGGCAATTCCCATGCTCGTATCAACGGAACAGTCACCGCGCAAAACACCGAAAATTCAGCTTCTGAGAATCCGTTCGATTTTGATTTTTCCGCAGAAATGAAGGGAAAGAACAGGGATTTGAACGATTTTCTTAAAACGGTAAATTTTGTCTTTAGATCGGGAAATTTCGAATTTACAGGCAGTTACCAGGGAGAGGCAAAAGATGTAAAAATATTGAATTCCGATTTCGAGGGCGACCTGAGGCTGGGACCGTCGATTGTAGATATTAAGGAGGCCGATCTACTGGTGCCGGTGGACAGTTTGCATTTAAAAATAAAGAATAACCTGGCGAGCCTGGACCGGCTGGATATTGACCTTCCCGGGAAGAGTTCCCTGGATATCAAAGGAGCCATCGATAATTTTTCAAGTTTTATCAATAACGAGCAGGCGGTTGAGTCGCATGTTTCTTCCTTTACGATAAAATCAGATTACCTGAACAACAAAGACATTGAAAGCTTTCTTGAAACTTCGAACAGGAAGCGCGACACTTCCGCCGGTAAAGCTTTTAAATTAGAAAACCTGAAGGAGATCCTGAGCAATATCCACACCTCGTACTACCCTTCGGTTAGTATGGAGATCGATTCCCTGGTCTTTGATGGGCTGGCCGTTTCGGGTTTCGGGTCACAAATAGGCTATGAAAATAACGGCGAATTTAAAATTGAAGATACCCGGCTGAAGTATTCCGGCGGAAGAATTGGCCTCTCCATTAAAGCGGGAGTGCGGACTTCAGAAAATCTGCCGGTGAATATACATGTGAATGCCGAAGCCATCAACCTGAAAAAACTGGCGAAAGACCTGAATTATTTCGGGAATGAGGATCTTAAAAAAGCTGATAGCATTGACGGCAGTCTGAATTTTATACTGAATGCCAGCGGAAGGCTGAACGATGACGGGAACCTGGATATGAATTCGCTGAATGGAACGCTGCAGCTGGACCTTGATGAGCTGGCGCTGTATAATTTCAAACCCATTATGGAGAAAACGCCGCTGATGAAGGACGAGCGATTTGAAAAACTGCAGTTTAGACCAATACAACAAAGCTTTAAAGTAGAAAACGGCAGGATCATTATCCCCAGAACGCAGATCCAGTCGAGTGCCCTGCAGGTTTTCGTGGAAGGAGAATTGCGCATAGGAGAATATGTAAATATCTGGCTCTCCCTGCCCTGGCATAATTTAAAAAGCACCAGCGGACTTGAGCTTCCCAAAAAAACCTCTTTTGAGGAGGCCGGCGCTAAATTCTATATTCAGCTTTTGCAGGATAAAGACAGTGACAAAGCCCGAAAACAAAAACTAAAAACCAAATTCAGGTTGGGAAACGGAAAGATGGAGAAGAGTTTTGAAAATTAAATTGAAGGACGAATTACGAGGTTCGAGGTGCGAGGGACGAAGTGCGAAGTTAGAATTACGAAATTTAGCTCTTTACCTCAAAAGTTCCCAAGTTTTCAAATTTCCATTTTCACTCTTTCACTCAATAACATTTTAGGGTTATTTCGATGGGAGTCCCGAGTTATCTGGACGACTGAGAAATCTATTGAACTTGAGGTACGAAATTTATTGGAAGTCTATAAAGAACAAAGGGAACAAAAATGAATATTTCACATTAAGTGTTCCCTTTGATGTCATACTCTTTATCTGGAATTACCCGGACAATCAACAGGTTTGATCTCAGCCCAGCTTAATGTAGCACCCTGAATGACCTTATGAATTTACGAAAAAAAACCTTGCTAATTTTTATTTGGGAATATTTTAACCTTACCTCTGATCGGCCTGTTTTGAGCACCTTCAGGATAAGGTAAAAAATTCTTGAAAAAATTGGGTTTAAAAAGTTTTTATAGAAGTCGAACTGGTTTAAAGGAGAAGACAATCAAAAATCATGAATTGTTTTCAGTACATAAATAAAAGACCTGTAAGGGAGAAACATGTGGCCTAACTGCTCAATTCCATCCAAAATTCGTAAATCATTCCCATCGCCTGGTATCCATATTAAAATTGCAGCAATAAACCTTAGCCACAGCAAAGGATTTGCTGAAAATTAAGTTTTTTTAGGCTCTTAGAACTGAGATCTTTTTCTAAAAACCTGTTTCTGAAAGATATTATGATAAAGGATTTTTCTCCATCAGGATTTAATGTATGAATAAACATAAATGAGGCTGCAGGTCAAACAGTTCCTCACAATAAACAACTATCCCATTTCTAATTGGTTCATTTACACATTGCTGAATATTTCCTAATAACTAAGAATCTTTGAATTTTTTGAAGGTCCATTTTCAATTATTCATATTATCAAATTTGCATTTCTAAATTGGTACATTAATTCATTGCTGCATTTCCATCGATAATTGCTAATTGAACTACTGCTCCTTAATATAGCTCCATCCCTGCTGCTGCCTGTTGGCGATCTCCAGGATCCCGTCGGGAACTGTTTTCACACCGGGAATCAGCGCTGCTTCTGTAAGGTTATGTTTATCCAGACTTTGTTTGCAAACCACCACCGAAATATTATCCTTTTCGGTCATCGCCCGGATATCATTAGCCACAGTAGATTTATCATTCAACAGCATATCAAGTCCGCCGCTGTACACTACCAGTTCGAACTGGGAATTAGGATAAGCCTCAGCCATCGATTTAATATGCCGAACCGCCGACTGATGTACCTTCACATCGCTGCTGGTCACATCAAAGACGATCTTCACCGGCTTTTCCTGCGCGAAACTTTGGTACGCCAGAAAACAGACCAGTATTAATACCAGATACTTTTTCATGTTGTTAAATATTTAAAATTGAATTTTATCCGCCTGCGTAAATGTAGCCGCAACCATGTTCCTGAGCTCTTCCGCAAGCCCAGACTCCCGAAGGGACTATCTGAATTCCCGGCAGCACACCGCTCACCCAGTCGTTATAAACTTCATCGGGATCCATTTCCATGGCGTTGGCGGCAAAAGAACTATTCACCTTTAGTGCCAGGTCGCAAACACAGAACATCGCACCCCTATCCTGAAGCTTTTTGATACCATCAATACCGGGAAGCGGGAAATCTCCCTCCTGTGGCTCATAAACCGTGTTGCGAACTGCCGGTTGTTTAGAGATATTGTCATCGACCTTAAAGAATTCTCCCAGCTTATATTTTTCCCAAACGCGGTCTTCCAAAGCAAGAGGAATGGCATCATGTCTTAAAACCGTCATAGCGGTAATATCTTCGTCAGCAACTCCGGTTGCATTGTTAGTGTAATAAAAAGCCCAGTTCCAGATCACCGGAAAATTGTGATATACGGTGGAGCCGTCAAAAACAACACGATGTGTGCCTTTAATGTTATTCATCCATTTTTCAGGATCGCTAAGATCACCTGAGTCTGAAAAATTTAGCTGTCGTTCGATGGGACCAGCCATCATCGGGCTAATACTGCCCATTGCTGCGCCCAATACCAGAGTTCCTAGAAAGTCCCTTCTGGAATTTTGCTGATTGGTTTTCATTTTAAAGAAGAGTTAAATGATACAATTATTTCTAATAAGTGAAGTGGGACACCTATAAATTTAAACATTTGACGCCACATAAGACTCTTAAATTCAATTATTTAAACTATTTTGACTTTTTGATTCCATACTTTTCCAGGTAATAATCCATAATAGGCTGAAAAGGCCCTATTTGATGCTGCTTCATCGAAAAAGTATCGGCATAAGGCGGATAAGGAGTAGAAACTGGCTTTTTGGTAAGATCGGGAAAGTCCTTTTCGGGGTGAGTTTTCAACGGACGTGAATGCTGGTTGATGTATCCGGCGAGGTCATAACATTCTTCATCACTCAGCTGCGGATTCTCATAGGTAACCCCAAATGGCATGTTGGTTTTTATGAATTGGGCGGCGGTGATCACCCGTGCCATTCCCGCGCCATTATTGAAAGAATCATCTCCCCACAGCGGCGGATACTGATAACCGGGCACATCGGTAAGCTTCATTCCCTGTCCATCGGGACCATGACAGGTCACACAGTTCTTTATAAAAAGCGCCTTACCTTTTTGAAGATCGACAGGTCGTTCAGGAAGTTCTATTTCCACATAGCCCGTACCTTTCACTTTTCCGTCCTCGGGCGCATCACGATTGAGCCATTTGAGGTAGCTCACAAAAGCATTCATCTCTTTACTTTCCACCGGCATCATGCGGCCATTCATACTTCGCTCCATACAGCCGTTGATGCGCTCCTCTATAGTACCAATCTTATCTTCCCGGCCGCGATATTGCGGGAAACGATTGACCACTCCAATGAGCATCCCAGAATAAGGCTTGGTTCCAGCCTGTAAATGGCAGTTATTGCAGGCCAGATTATTGCCGGAATATACCATTTCGGGATTTCCGTTTTCCGGACCAATGTATTGCGGGGTGTGGGTAAAAAGTTCGTAGCCGTATTTTATTAAGCGATTCTCTTCGGAATCGTCTAAAACCGAAGTATCATAATTCTCATGAATCGGATCAAGGACAGGCTCTACCGGTTTAAGGATTTCCTCTTTTGCAGAAGACTTATTATACAGAAAATACAGGCCAAAACCTATGACAATAACCACCAGGGCACCTGCGAGGTAAAAAAGGGATCTTTGTTGCTTCAGCCTTTGCATAAAATGTGGTTTTTTTATCAATGGCCACAGATAAGATGGTTTAGGGCAATAAAAAAACAGGCTAATAGTAAAATTACGAATTAATTAAGAAACAGGAAACAAGACAATTATCTAAGTTATAATTACATAGGAGGAAGTTCGAAGTACAAGTACAGGTGGAGGTACGATTACAAATTTTGAATTTTAAATGTTGGATTTTGAAGGTCCGTTTTCAAATTATCAAATTTGCAATTTTACATTGGTACATTAATTCATTGCTACATTTTCATATTAATACATTTTCACATTAATACATTTTCCTTTTACCTTTAAACCTTCAACTTTTAACTCAACTCTCATTACTTTGATCAAACACTTTCTTTTTCTTCTTTTGGTGATAATTCCTGCTTTGGTAAATGCTCAACTGGTGAACATCGAATCTAAACGTATGCAAACCGATTCGATGCGTTTTGCCCTGAATGCCGATTTCGCTTTTAATTACACCAATAACGACGGCAGAAAGGTGAACCAGATGGACGCGGCGCTAACAACTCAGCTGAAATCTAAAGACCTGAAAAAGATCTACTTCTTTATCGGTTCTTATAAACTCATCGACAGTGAGAATAAAAACCTGCAAAACGCTTGGTTTCTCCACGGCAGATTTAATTATAAATTCAGTGATCTGCTAAGGTTTGAGGCCTTCCTGCAGGGGCAGTATAACCAACTGCTGGTAGTGGAGCAACGCAATCTTACCGGAGTCGGACTTCGGGTGAAGTGGATGGATAAGGAAAATTTTACCGGTTACGCCGGCAATTCTTATATGTATGAAGTGGAATACAGTGATGAGGCAGGAACTACCGATTATAACCACCGCAACAGCACGTATCTCACCCTCTCCTATTTTCCGAAATCACAGCGTTTCTCGGTCGCAAACACGGTTTATTATCAGCCACTGTATATAGATTTTAGCGATTACCGGATTCTTGAACAGTTTCGCCTGGACATTCCGCTGGCAAAATGGTTTAAGGTCTTTGCGATATATAATTATTACTTCGACAGTAAAACACCGCTGAATACCGATGAATTCACTTCCAATCTGAATTTTGGCGCAGGCATCAGCTTATAACCCTTCTTCTGGTTTTTCGAATTTTTCAGAAAAATTCAATAGAAATAAAGACTTCCCAACCCGATTTTCAAGAATTATATTCCGCAAGGCCCTATTTCAGCTACAATTGATTTATCTTTATGAAAAAGTTTTTTTCGGCTTGAAAAATAAAAAATCATTGATCAGCTCTCTTCAATTTATCGTGGTTGGGATTCTGCTCGTCGTGAACGGTCTGAATAATTATGAAAAGTTTCCCGGCGCGGCTATGGTAAATATTCTTATCGGAATGGGACTGATCACGATTTGTATTCTAAGCAGGAAGAAAAGAAGCAGTGACGGCTATATAAAAACTTTAAGCATGCTGGCCGAAGGAGCGGGATTGCTCATTGCCGGCTATATTTATTTTTTAAGCGGAAAAGAATACCTGCCTTATCCATTTTATCTGGCAGGGTTTGGCTATTTTGTCGCGGCCATTGTAAAATCCCGAAAGTTCTCTGCTCTTGTATGAACAGCTATAAAAACGTCAATAATCTCAGTTTGCCAATGTTTCCGATTGGGAATAGCCATGAAAAAATTTCGATATTTCGAGAGCTTTTTTATGGTATCGCAACTGATCAAATTCAAATAAATCCAAACCAATGAAAAGATCAAATTCAATGCTGCTGACAATTTCGGCAGTCCTCAGCTTTTGTTATGCTTCGGCACAGGAATATCCTACCACTCCGCCGGAAGTCTCACCCATGCCCATGAAACCCGAAATGACCGAAATTTGGGAACCCGAGGTAGAAGTTATCACTCCCGGAGAAAAACTTGGTGATGCGCCTTCAGATGCTATTATACTTTTTGATGGCAAGGATCTGAACCAGTGGGTTAGTCAGAATGATACCACCAAAGCCGCGCCCTGGGCAATCAAAGATGGATATTTTCAGGTGGTCCCCGGAAGCGGTGGCATTCAGACGAAAATGAAATTCGGCGACTGCCAGATACATCTCGAGTTCAGTGCTCCCGATAAAGTGGAACATGGCGGACAGGGACGTGGCAACAGTGGATTATTTTTCCAAAACAGGTATGAGCTGCAGATCCTCGATTCGTATAATAACCGCACTTATGCTAACGGGCAGGCGGGCAGTATTTATAAAGACCACAGGCCGCTGGTCAATGCCATGCGTCCGCCGAACAAATGGAATACCTACGACGTGATCTATAACGCACCCCGGTTTAAGGACGATGGAAGAATAGACATTCCAGCGAAGATCACTGTCTTGCATAATGGCGTGGTGGTTCAAAATAACGCCACCATCCACGGATTGACGCTCTATATTGGGTTGCATCATTATCCCGAAGCTCATGGAGAGGATGTGCTTTCTTTACAGGATCATGGAACGCCAGTACAGTTCAGAAATATCTGGATAAGGAGATTGTAAGCCCAGAAATCTGTAGAATTTTACAAAATAAAAGATTCTCCCGGTAAAGGCCGGGAGTTTTTTTGAAGTCAGTTCGAATGTTTTTTCCGAAAGAAAGGAATCTATTGCAGCTAAACAAGAGAGTTTATTATTGATATTTCATAAAATCAAATATCAGGAAAGATCATTCAGCTTTTCTTTCAATTTGGATACTTCGCTGATTAAAGAATTGAATTCTTTTTCCAAAGTTTTCAGCTTTCTCTTTCCTTGTTTTTCTTCATGAGAAATCAAAGCTGCTCCTGTCTTCCCCACGACCATATACAATTCCCGGATATCTTTCTTTCTGATCCTTTCCCTTTCAGACTGTTGCGGATTGTCACTGATCATCCACAGATAGTTCTCGTTCTCATGTTCAAAGACACGTGTGGAGATGAGTTTCTCTCTGCTAATGATCACTACAATAGAATCATCGAGGATATAATCGCGATCTTTCTGCGCCTGGCAAATGAGGATATCGCCCGATAAAACAGTGGGTAACATATTGTTTCCCTCCACTTCGATCAGCATGGTGTCTTCAGCAGGGATGAATCCCGGAATTCTGTAGTATTCAAAGTCTTCTGTTGCTTCTTTCTCACCAAAATGCCTGATAAATCCCGCCTGAGCTTTCTTATTTATAAAGGGCATAAAAGCCTCTTTCTCCTTCATCTTATAAACTTTACTTTTCCTTTCCTCTTAAATTCTGTCGCGGTGTAGTAGTTAGTGTTTATAACTCAGCCATGTGATAGCACAGGGTATAATTTTACGGATTCCGGAGGTTAGACAGTGTAGGGAATTTTCCTGGCAGATGACTTCGGAAAACTGTTTGTCTTAGGTTTCAGCCTAAAAAACCATGACAGCAATATTATCAATAATAAGGTAAGGCTTAAAAGAGGGGATGTATGTTAAGAGGCTCTTAAATATTATGGATTTTCCCGAATTTATCATTTGTAGTCATAGTTCCCTTTTGCGGTAAAAAAAATACTTATTAGAGTTATTCTTCAGCAGAAACCTGTCTATCTTTTTATCTCACACAGAAAAAAGGATCGGCTACTTTTTAGTTCTGAAAACAATGGGATGATGTTATTATGGATTTATTATATCGTAGGCGGATTAACTGTGGTACCAGGAGTTTTTCTCTGGCTTAAAATGATGAAGCTGAATGAAACCTTTACAGAAACCCTTCTTCGGGAATTAAAAGTGTTAACAAGCCTCCGCAAGAAACCTCAAAAAAGGAAGAGTCACACCAATAGATAAGTTAATCTGAAAAACCGAAAAAGCTGGCTAAAAACCGTTTTAACCAGGAGGCACTGTAATTCATAAATAAAACAGACGGCTATGAGAAATTTGACTTCCAGAGAGAAAATTGGAAGAATCCGTTCACTTTATTAGTTTCCGGAGCACTATAAAAAAAACCCGCAATTTTCGTTGCGGGTTTTTTGGCGG
>CAVUJP010000010.1:0-176919 GCA_963741865.1 uncultured Flavobacteriaceae bacterium | reverse complement strand
AAATTAAACTTAAAATCTTTTTAAATGCTGATTTAACCGGTTTAAATGACGGACGTTATGATGCAGTAAACTTGACGGAGTATTTGGAGGTTTTAAAAAACTTAAGCAAAGGTACCAACGATTAAATCCTAATCAATATAGTTATGAAAACCTATCAGGATTTAGTACTACCATTTCAGTCGATGAAAATGGTATAGTGACTGAATATCCTGGATTGTTTAGAAGAGTCGAGAAAGAAAAGGAAAGGATGATATAGAACTACTTTTTATTAACTAGAGCCCAACATGTAGATCCTCTTCAAAAAAAGGAAACTGAGGGTTCTGCAAATTCTTAAGTCATGTTTGCAATTAATCACGCTGCGTCTGCTTTGCTCTTTAAAAAGCAGTTAAAAAATGAGGTTTCAATGGTATGGATCTTAATTGCCGTCCAGTTGATAGAAGTTCTTTGGGTTGTTTTAAATTTCCTTGGAATTGAAAAAACCGTTACAGAGACTACGGTCAGGTATGTAGGAGATATTCATCTAAGTTATATGCCTTTTTCCCATTCCCTTTTTCTTCCCTGGTTCTTGGTGTTGTTATGGGTGGTTTGTTCTATTTCTGGAAAAGGTCCTGGCGCATCACTTTTTGGATGACCATTGCTTTTTTGTCGCATATCATACTCGACATTTTTACCCACGCCGTCGATATTCCTGTTGAGTACAGTTACGATCATGTTATTGGAATGGGCCTATATTCTACTGCGCCCCTAATAGGTTTTTTGGTGGAATTAGCCTTTGGATTGTTTTGTTGGTGGTACTACAAAGGGAGTAAATCTTTGTTTTGGATCATCCTGCTTTTCAACCTTGCCAATCTTACCATGTTCATCCCTCAAATAAAAGGTCTGGAATTCTACATGGCGGGCAAACCGGTCTTGATTTCTGCCGTCATTTTAATTCAAATTTTGATCACTCTGTTCCTTGTGGGATGGGCGTCCAGAAATCAGCGAGTAATTGCTGTAGGTGATACTCATACAAAAGTAGATTCCATTATTTAATCGAAAAAAAGGTCGGCAACTAGTTCACCGGAAATGACAGCAAAAATCCTTGGAGGGAATGTGAAATTGAAGATCATCTTGAGAAAAAAGAAGAATTAGGAATTTTGAAATATGGAAACATTAAATGAGAGCAACTGAAATTATAGAATGGAACATCTCCGAAACAAGAAGACGCAGTATTAAACTTTGGAATGCAATACCCGAGGATCATTTGTTTTGGAAGCCCGATGAGAAGGCGTTTACTGTCATTGAATCCATACTCTGTTTGAAGGGGAACACCTGTTTCATAAGATCGTTGAAAACCGTGGAAATCTGGGAAATTACATTTCCCCCTGGAGCGGACTTGAGTTTTCTACAGTTCAGGATGAACTGGATTTTGCGGAACCGTACCACAAGGATTTTTTAAACCATGTTAGAGAAGTTTTTCCTCCGGGGATTTGAATGACATCATTATAGAAAGAAAAGAAGTCGGCCAAAGCAAAAAACTTAGTGATTATTTGAACCGGATCGTTTATCACGAGGCGGTTCATACCGGCCAACTTCTTAATTATTTAAGACAAGCCGGGATATCAAGGCCGAATATTTGGGATTGACAAGTAGTATTTTTAATGCATCATTAAAAATGCAAAAATTTTGAGTTTTAAAGTTTCTACTGAAATAGTTTCGAGAAGAATTTACCAGGACCTGAGAATCCAATGTGGATTGTCCCCAAAGACGGATGAGGCTGCTGAAAAAGGTTTGAAAAACAGTATTTGCTGTGTGAGTTTAGAAGTAGAAGGTCGGGTAGTTGGGATGGGCAGGATCGTAGGAGACGGCGGTTGTTTTTGTCAGTGGTCGACATTTGTGTTACCTGAATTTCAGGGGCGTGGTCTGGGAAAGATCATTGTTAAGAATCTTATTGATTTTGTGAAGGAAGAATTGCCCGAATCCTGCTATATCAGTTTAATCGCCGACGGAGAAGCCAGGAATTTGTATGAGCAGTACGGTTTCCGGGACACCTTACCTGAATCGACGGGTATGTTTTTTAATTTGAGATTGTGTTATAATGATAGAAATTGTACGTACTGAGGCTCGAAACGAGGATTTTATTGATTTAGTGAATGAACTGGATCTGGAATTAAAAGAGAGTGATGGGGAGGATTATTCTTTTTTTAATCAATTCAACAAAATAGACAAAATCCATCAGGTTGTTGTAGCCTATGTAGATGGAATGGCGGTTGGCTGCGGGGCCTTAAGACAATACGACCATCATACTGTGGAACTTAAAAGAATGTATACAGCTCCAGAGATCGGAATGGAGTGGCTTCAAAAATTCTTTCGGAATTAGAAGACTGGTCGGCTGAGCTCAACTACGAAATCTGCATTTTAGAAACCGGGGTTCAGCAAGAAGGAGCAGTCAGAATGTATAGTAAGAATGGTTATAAGGTTATTCCCAACTATGGACAGTATTTCGGGATCCATACCAGTATATGTTTCCAGAAGAAATTAAAGAGGCAGGGAAGTACTGCAACTTAAAAACTTCATCATTTTCTATAAAAAATCTTATCAGGTTCTGTAATATTTTTTGTTCAACTAAAATCTTTGATCATGAAATCAGCTTTATTATTAATCGATATTCAAAATGATTACTTCGAGGACGGGAAAATGCCTTTAGTTGGATCTTCAGAGGCAGGTGATAACGCGAAATTATTGCTGAAGAACTTTAGGAAAAGAAATTTACCTGTAGTTCATATTCAGCATATTTCCACCAGGTCGGAGGCTAATTTTTTTCTTCCCGATACTGTTGGTTCCCATATTCACGACAAAGTGAAGCCCTTACAGGGAGAAAAAGTTATTATAAAACATTATCCCAATTCCTTTAGGGAAACTGAATTACTCGAGCACCTAAGCTCCCTCCAGATTTCTGATGTAGTCGTTTGCGGAATGATGACACACATGTGCGTAGATTCGACAGTGAGGGCAGCAAAAGACCATGGTTTCAACATTATATTGATCCAGGATGCCTGCGCCACCAAGGAGCTTGAGCTAAATGGGGAAAGCATTGCAGCAAAAGATGTACATCATAGTTTTTTAGCCGCGTTAAATTATTTTTTTGCTGATGTTTACAGTACTACTTCCTATCTTAAAGATTGGAACTGATTTTATAATTCCATTTAAATGATAACACCAATCGGATTAGTATTAGATATTTTTAAAAATTGGTTGCAATGAGCAATGAAGTGAAGTATCCCCATTCGTTAGGACAGCTTAGCTGCTAAATTAAATTCTAATTTTTATTGATTATGCAGCTTTTTTTCTTGTCTTAAATATCGATTATAAGGTATTTTGTTTACTATTCCTTGGTGCCTTCTTTGATGGTTGTAAAAATTAAAATAGGTATTGAGTTGTCGGTAAAGATCTACTCCAGATTCTGGTGAGTTTAAATAAGTACTCTAGTGCTTCACGCTTCGTCAAAGTCGTTCTATAAAGGCATGGTCAATAGCTCTTCCTTTACCATCCATACTGAGTTTAATAATTTTGAGGACACTGTGGGTGAATATCTCTTTTAAAACCCCTCGGCCAATCTTGCTGAAGCTTGAATTTTAAGTTTACTCATCAATAATCTCAATTTTATCAATCTCCTTCATCAATCGGTCTGTCTCAGTTAAGGCTACAATAATTTTCTGGTAATGTTGAATATCTTCAAAACTCAGTTTTCTTCCTTTACGGTCTTTTAGCCATTTTTGAGCTGGCTGGTAACCGCCAATGTAAAACTCCCAAGCCACTTCTGGGACTTCTTGAAATATTGCTCATCGTTGATCCAGACTTTACCTATTTTAACTATCGTCGGATTCATAACCCGGAGAGGTTTTGGTGATTTTTCTTGTGATCTCATTATCTCCATCTTTAGGATAAGTGGTAATAAAATCTTCCACGAGCGGACTTTCCAGTAAATGTATGCTTCTTAATTCACCGCCCAGTTCCACCAGTTGCCAGAATTTTTCTGATCTTTCGGGTAAGGAACACTCGGAAAATCGATCTTTAAAAATTCTTTATAGGTTTCGCGATAAGTGGGAGAATGTAACACAGCATAAATATAATCCAGCAGATCTATAGCGGTGTAAAATACCCATCATATTCTTCTCTGATATTTGCCACAATTTCATGGTCTTCAATAAAGACATAATTGAGATCTTTGCAATTTTGATCGACGATCTTCTTATTTAAGATTTGGAGTTCTTGTCGCTCAGGCGTATCAATGATTTACGTCTGATCTGTTTTTTTCAGGATAAAGATAAAGTGGAAAATGACAGTTGCTCTTATCGTATCCTGAAAAGAATATTGTGGTCTGCAATAGTTTTGTTATAAATCATGTTAAAGTCAGTACTTTGTTTGCTTTGGAATTAATAAGCCTATGTTTTCCTTGACACAAAATTGTTCATTATTTCTGGCCTTGGAATGCAAAATACCTTTGATTTACCAGTATAAAAAGTCCATCTGCGATCAAATGGTCGATAAAGAAACCTTTACATAGATTGTTAGACTATTTTCTATTACATCTTTCTTAGCATGTACTATACTGTCCAATCTCTGGCATCTGTTTTCCTATTATATTTTCTCTTCATTCAAATTCTTCAATTCAGTAATTTTAAATTTATCAACTTATGTTCTTTTATGGTTTCAAACTCAAATGTATAGTTAAATGTATCACTTAGAGGTATACCAGTCCGACAGTATTTTTGGAATAATTTACTATTTTAAAACCATTTCATAATATTTCTCTAATCAAAATCCTTTCAGTAAATAAAATAATATGGATCTCGCTTAGATTTAATTCTTTGAAAGCTTTACTGTCAAGAATCCATTCTTTAGAAAATCATACTTTGCTTTCTCGTTTTCCATAAAGATCATGATGAAAAACTTCTCCTAATTCTTTGATTTTTTCCCTCAGTTTTTATAAGAATATTAATTGACTACTCCTTGTGTAATATCAAAAACATTTTCATCTTTGCTCACCTTCAGGAGTGGTTTCCTTCTTTTTTGAATTTCCGTGTAGATCTATAGTATAAATCTTATCAAAGGTTTTCAGCAAATTCTCAGCGCATTCCGCGAAAATTATGATCCATCCAAAAATCTATTGGTTGAAATATAGGCCAAAATTCCTTCGCCATTTTTTTCAATAAAATGCTGCCCGTAACGAATAAATTTTACATAATCATCATTAAGCCAGTGCTTACTGTTCATTTAAATGAACTCCATCAATTACTTGTAATCTTCAATTAAGATTCTCAATCCACTTCCCTTTATTAGTGCTGCTTACCGCTATACGGCGGATTCCCGATTACGCACATTACCGGCGTGTCGCGTTTGATATGGTTGGCTTCGTTGGCTTCGGTACTCAACCAGTTGGAAAACAACGTGCCGGTATCTTTATGATGTTCTTCCAGCGAATTGGTGAGATAGACATTCAAACGCTGAGTACTTCCGTTAGCTTTATAACCGGTTTCCCTCAGCAACATATCCAGTTTTAAATGCGCCATGGCATAAGAAGCCATAAGCAATTCGAAACCATTAATCCGTGGGAATAAGATGTTCTTCCACATAACCGCTCCAGGCGCCCTGCATCTTTTCAAACTTTTGCAGAATAGATGTAACGAATAACCTCGGCCAAAAAAGTCCCGGTTCCGGTCGCAGGATCCAGGATCTGCACTTTATGTACTTCTTTTTCCACTTGTTTATATCCGGTAGCAGAGCGTTTATCTGCAACATCGGTATTGACCTTTATATTGGTTTTGGAAGTATCGGCCAGTCCCTGTGACAATCCAAATTCGGTTTTCAGAATATCATCAACCGCGCGAACGATAAATTTCACCACGGGTTCGGGAGTGTACCAGACTCCGCGTGATTTTCTAAGTTTTGGATCATATTCCGCAAGGAAGGTTTCATAGAAATGAATGATCGCGTCCTGGGTCTGGGTATTCTCGACCAAAATTCTTCAACAATTTTTCAATATTGGTGGCCCTGAAAACTTCCGCAAGATTATCTACCACCGTAACAATACGATCATCGATATCGGGCCCGGCAACATAGCCAAATAACTTCCGCAGAAAAGGATTTGATTTTGGGATTAATTCCGCAGCCTCCTGTCGACTAAAATCCTGCAAGGTAGGATCGTGCAAACGAGCAGCAAACATCCCATAAGCGAGGGTTTGCGCATAAATGTCGGCGAAACCTTTGGGAGTGAGGTCATGGATAAGGATTTCCTTAAAAGTTTCAAACTGGCCTTTTAACGAAGTGTTTTCCTGGGTTCTTTCATCAGAGGTGACGGCGTTTTCCAGGATATTCTGCAGCAGCCTGGCTTTATTGGCCATCATAACCGCTAATTTCTTAGGCGACCGAATCGTCTGGCCAACGAAACCACCAAAGTTGATAAGCAGGTTTTCGAACTTTTCAAAATTCTCGGGTAGTGGATTGACCTTAGCATCTTCAATTTCCCCAATCCGTATTTCATGAACCAATTCGGCATGCTCATAAAACCGAAACCACAGATAATCGGTGATGATCAGGTTGTCCAGCGCATCACGGTAGCGGTGTAAACTGTTCGTTATAAATTTTTGAAGCAAGATCTTTACCAACATCCTTGGCTTCAATATAACCAACCGGAATTTTACCTTTAGTGAGCACATAGTCGGGATTTCCACAATCGGTAACATCTGCAGGCTCGTTGGTGACATTAATGCCTGGCACCAGGCTTCTGATTAAATTTTCCAGGTCGGCACGATAGGAATGTTCCCTGGAGATTCCAGACAGGTATCTATCGTTGATGATCTCAAGGTACTGAGATGTGTTCATACAGTGTCGTTAGCGTTACAAACTGCATTACTAACCAGTAGGGCAGGAGTAGCAGCAGATTTTAGGTTAGTAAAGCTAAAAAAAATATGGGGTTTATATCAATAGAAAATAGATTTGTGGTATAAAGACTAAGAAACTAGCTCAAAAGGACGAAGCTGCGGAAGATTTTTGCAGACTTTATTTCCCGATGCAGAAGTTTTCTTTCCCATAGATACTGGCGTTGCCGGATTTCGAAGTGTAAACCAGGTACAAGTGCATTGCCAACATCTTAAAATAAGCTAGAATTTACCGAAAAATATTTAGTATTTTAGTTATTTCACTAATAATATTTCATTGATGGTTTGGTGATAATTTTGTGGTTCTCCGGCTGTGGCAATTCCACTTCATGGATCTTCTAACTTGCCATTTTATTCTATTTTTATATGGGAAGTGATAGTATTTAATAGAATCCTCTCATTAACTTATCTTAGCCATCAATGCGGCCTTCTTTATATAAATTTAATTATGGTTCCAGGAAAGGGCAGGACCAGAGTGCTCAAATAAATCTATTAAATATGATGTTAAATTGCTGAAATTTACGACATTACAATCCTGTTTAAAACTAATTACTTTAAAAACGACATAATGAAATTAGCTTTCAACGCAACGAGAGTCTTTAAAGTTCTTTTCACCCTGTGCATAACCGGCCCCACTTTTTCGAGTCTTTCATGCCAGGAGAGAGCTTCGGAAAAAGTGATAGATCAGGAGTTGATGCTGCAGGTTCCGGACTCTGAATTATATGTGAGGGTTCGCGGAAATACCGACCATCCATTAATTGTCAATTTGCATGGGGGTCCCGGCGGCTATTCAGGAATAGATATAAAACTGATGGGTCCGGCATTGGAAGATAAATTCCTTATTGCTTATCTCGACCAGCGAGGTTGCGGTAAATCTTTGACAAGTTCAGACTCTAAAAGGTTAAACGTAGCACAATACACAGAAGACTTGGACATAGTGGTGGATAGCCTTATGAGCAGATACAACAAGAAATCTGTTAACCTCATGGGAACTTCCTGGGGTGGAATGTATGGTTTTTTATATATGCTCGAGCATCAGGACAAGGTGAAATCTTATGCCTGCATCGACGGAAAAGTAAACAGTAATTATCAGAACCATTCTCTGATAGATTATGAGACGAAGAGAGCTCAGGGGATTTTAGATACTACCACTTCAGCTTCAAAAAGAAATGAACTGGAGTTCATTATAGCCGAATTAGGTCGTATAAAAACAAGTGATTTTGCAGACTTTCATAAGGATGTTAACTGGATGAAACATGAAGTTCCACCAATCCTTGGGTTCAATGCTTATTTTGCAGATACCTCTAAGGTGATTTCATTTAATGATGTTGTCAATGATACTGCATTGATGAACTTAATGAAATACACCCCGGAAGAATACGCTCAAATTGCGGAAAAGGCAGAAACAGTGAACCGTGCCTTTCGTAATAATCCTGACTATAATAACATCAACATAGAAGAAGATCTGGCCAGGATTAATACTCCAACAGTGGTCATACAGGGAGACGAGGATTATGTGGTTGGACTGGAGCATGCCCAATTGATTTACAATGCATTAACCGGCTTGTCTGAAGAAAATAAGGAAATTCATATCCTCCCGAATACTGGCCATTCCCCGGCGATTGAAAGCCCCGAAAAATTAGTTAAAATTCTGCTCTCTTTTTTTTCTAAACATAACGATTAGACGAAGAAACTACTTAAAATGTGGCCTGCCCTTCTGCTTTCTTTCTGAAATATTTAAATGCTCGTACAGATAAATCTTTCCTGATCCAATATTTATGAATTAATTCTATTAGACCTAATAATTCTTCTTCAATAGCACTTAAATCAAAATTTTTTTTTGCGAATTATATCTTTTTCGACTACCTGAAACCCTCAGAAGATTCACAGATAGTAAAGCTAAAAAAATATGGGGTTTATATCAATAGAAAATAGATTTGTGGTATAAAGATTAAGAAACTAACCCAAAAGGACGAAGCTGCGTAATATTTTTTATAGGGCTTATTTCCCAATACAGAAATTCGCGAAAATATTCCCCAGCAAATCATCGTTAGTGATCTCGCCGGTGATCTCCCCAAAATGATAGAGCGCCTGCCTGATATCTATAGCCAGAAGATCTCCGGAAAGATTCTGATTGAGATCCTTCTTCCACCTTGTTGATCTCTTCCAAAGCCTTTAGCAGTGCTGCATAATGCCTGCTGTTGGTGACAATGGTATCGCTGTTTCGCAATGCGCCGGTATTCACATATTCGAGCAGCCGTTGTTTTAATTCTTCGACGCCGCTGCCGGTTTTGGCTGAAAGCAATAAGAATTGAGATTTCTCGCTGCCGCTCAAAATGACTTTCAGGCCAGATCTTAAATTCTCAAGTTCTTCTTCTGAAAGTTTATCAGTTTTATTGGCAATTACGAGTATGGGTTTTTGGGGGAATTTGTTCCTGATCTTTTCAATCTCAACTCTGAACTCTGAACTCCGAACTCTGAACTTTTCCGCGTTTAGCAGAAATACCACCACCTGCGCCTGGCCGATCTTTTCAAAGGTCTTTTTTATCCCCATGCTTTCCACCACGTCCTGGGTTTCACGAATGCCCGCAGTATCTATAAATCTAAAACCTACACCGCCAATATTCAGTTCATCTTCGATCACATCCCTTGTAGTTCCGGCAATCTCTGAAACGATGGCTCTTTCTTCGTTTAGGAGCGCGTTCAATAAGGTTGATTTTCCAACATTCGGTTCCCCGACAATGGCCACGGGAATCCCGTTTTTCAGCACATTTCCGGTGGCAAAAGAGTCAATAAGCCTTTTAAGCACTGTCTGTATTTTGGCGATGAGGTCTTTAAACTGATCGCGGTTGGCGAATTCCACATCTTCTTCGGCAAAATCAAGCTCGAGTTCAATTAGAGAGGCAAAATTGAGGAGTTCTTCTCTTAATTTCTGGATCTCGTTAGAAAATCCGCCGCGCATCTGCTGCATGGCCATCTGGTGAGAAGCGGCATTTTCAGAATTGATCAGATCGGCCACCGCTTCGGCCTGGCTGAGGTCCATTTTTCCGTTAAGAAAAGCGCGGAGGGTAAATTCTCCGGCTTCCGCGGCACGACATCCTTTTCTGATCAATAACTGGATGATTTCCTGCTGGATATACGGACTGCCGTGACAGGAAAGCTCCACAGTCTCTTCACCGGTATAAGAACGCGGCGCCAGAAAGACCGAAGCCAGCACTTCATCGAGCGTTCTTTCCCCATCGATAAGATTCCCCAGGTGAAGCGTATGCGAAGGCTGTTCATCAAGATTCTTTCCGCTTTTAGCTTTGAACAAAGGAGAAACGATCTGTAATGCTTCCGGCCCCGAAACTCTTATAATAGCAATAGCTCCGGCTCCTGAAGGCGTGGCAAGCGCGACTATGGTGTCATTCATTTTCATAGCGCAAAAGTAAGAATTAACAGGGAAATTTCAGGGGTTGTTGTGATGGAGTGATTTTGCAAATTCCACTCTTCACTCTTTACTCTTTACTCTTCACTTTTTTTCTTTCCACTTGCGAAAATAACAAACTCAATATTTCGTGTAACAAAATCTGTTACTATTCGTCTTATTAGTACCTTGCAAAACCAACTACCACAAAAACCAGGGCTTAGGATAAAATTGCTTCCGGAAAGGTTTTTCAAAAGTAGGGCTGGAGTTCGCGAGGTAACTCAACACTAATTACGCAACACTAAAAAAATGAGAGAAGATAGGCAATTATTGATGTTAACACATTTGAGTCAGCTGCTGGATCTGGTAACAGGTTTTGGCGGATTTATTGTTCCGCTGGTGATATGGCTTACACAAAAAGATAAAGTAGCGGGAATGGATATGCATGGGAAAATGATCATGAACTTCCAGATAAGTCTTTTTATCTATTCACTTCTTTCCATACCACTTATTCTGTTATTTGGCCTGGGGATTCTTGTGCTCGTAGCCATAGGAATAATCGCTTTGATATTTCCTATTATGAATGCGATCAAAGCCAGTAATGGAGAAAATCCATATTATCCTTTATCGATAGAAATTTTAAAATAGTAAAGATTAAATTTCAATCACTCGCTGGTGCCTGGTGAGATCTTCAAAAGTCTCTCCCTGATCAGGTGAGCTTTTCCTTTATAGAATACTTCCGGCGGACGCTTCCGGAGTTGAAATTGCTGACTATAGAGAAACAGTAGGCTCCGGCGTTGCTGAAACACAAAATATCTCCCTCTCTGATCTTCAGAATACACCTCTTGTTACCGAATGTTTCCGTTTCCATTGATTTGATAAAGAAAAAAATCGTATAATTAAACTTTTTAACCAACGCGAAGACTTCCCCTACAGGTCTTTCAAATACCTGTATTATGAAAAGGGCTGTTATTCTATTACCTATTATTTCATTATTATTTCTTTTTGCATGTTCTAAAGATGATGATTCCGAAAAACCGAATTCTAAAACTGATTTAAAAGGTGTTTTTACCGACTCTCCAGTGGAGGGAGTTCGATATGAAACGGAAACTAAATCGGGATATACTGATGTTGAAGGTCAATATGAGTATGCCGAAGGAGAAATAGTAAGTTTTTTTATTGGTGAAATTGAATTAGGCAGTACTCTGGCATCGGGGGAACTATCTCCCATTTCTATAGCTTCCACGGCTGATGCAGATATTTATACCAAGGAGGTACAAAATATTGCCGCTTTTTTGCAAACACTTGATAAAGATGGCGATCCTACCAACGGGATCAAAATAGCTTCCGAAGTTGTAGAAGCAATTACCGCAACAGAAATTGACTTTACTAAAAATATTATTCAGATTTTAGGGGAAATTGCTTTGGAGGTTTTCCAAAGTACAGGAATAAGCCTGAAAGTAACCTATCCGGAGATAGCTGCAGCACATTTAGCGCAGACTATAGGGGTGGAATTTGATACTTCGCCCTCTTTTTCTTTGAATTTTTTACCAACATTTACTACTTATTTTGGTAGGGATTATGGCACGTTCGTTTATAATAACTCAAGCATAGCATTAAACTGGATTCATGAGTTTGATGAAAATGGGAACCTTCTTTCTTCTAAAGCTTATGAAAAATATCCAAGCCGAATCTTACTTGAATTCAAATTTTTCAATTATGATCTTTCCAACTTCAAAGTTGATGTAGAAATAAAACCATATTCATACTTTTCTTATCAGGAGATTACCACCGATGAATATACCATTCAAATGGATGAAGATTATAGAATAAGAAAGATCCTCCCAAAAGAGAATATGAAAATTCGATCTTTTGAAACATACAATTCTAAAAATTGGGTGAAATTGGTAAAAGTTTACGATGCTGAAAATGTGCTTAAGGTATCCTCTACCTATGACTATGACGATGAAGGAAATCTTATTACGCTAAAGGTTTTTGGCCCTGATGGAAATGAATTAAGTACTGAAGAATATACTTATACACAATTTGGCGATCCGGCGAGTTATTCGTTGACCAGGGGTGATACCTATAAAAATTTTCAATATACATACAGAAATGACAATACCCTGGAGAAATATGTATATGATTTTTCCACCGGTTCTTCATCTATGGAATTTGCAGAAGATGAAAAGTATTTAAAATGGATGGCGATATATGATGATGGAGAGAAATTTATCACCCACTATGAAATTGAAGAAAAAATAGAAGAGTATACTTATACGGATGACTCCTATAATGAGATCTTTTATTACCTTTTTGACGGGAATGATTATGCGTTTAATGCCTATAAGTATGAATATTATATAGCCGGGATTCTGCGAGAAAGACATCTATTAGATAGTAATGATTTTGATTATATCACCTTTGAAAGTTTTGATGAAAATGGAAATCTTGAATACAAAGATTTTTATGACGAGGAAGGGAACGAAGTTTACCGTGAATATTACGATGAAAGCGGAAATGTCACCTCGACAACTTACTATTGATCTAAAGGCAAAAAAGCAACTTTTTATAGCTGCTTTTTGTGTCTTTAATAATTTCTTTTCAGAAGGATTATAACTCCATTAAAACCTGATGCCTGGTGAGATCTTCAAAAGTCTCCCGTTCCCTTATCAGGTGCGCTTTTCCTTTATACCAGAGCACTTCCGGGGGACGGTATCTGGAGTTGAAATTACTGGCCATTGAGAAACAGTAGGCTCCGGCATTGCTGAAACATAAAATATCTCCCTCCCTGATCTCCGGAATACGCCTGTTGTTGCCGAAGGTATCGGTTTCACAAATGTAACCTACCACACTATAAAAACGCGCTTTGGCATCGGGATTCGAAATATTGGCAATATCATGGTGCGAGCCGTAGAACATGGGCCTGATGAGGTGGTTGAAACCGGTGTCAATACCGGCGAAAACCGTGGAGGTGGTTTGCTTGATCACATTGACTTTGGCAAGAAATTTCCCGGCTTCACTAACCAGATATTTACCTGGTTCAAAAACAAGGGCAACCTCTTTTCCGTACGATTTACAGAAATCTTCAAATTTTTTCGTCAGCTGTTTTCCGAGATCTTCAATATCGGTCTCAATATCTCCTTCGCGATAGGGAACTTTAAAACCGCTGCCAAAATCAATAAATTCAAGGTCTTTAAAATGCTGGGCGGTTTCGAAGAGAATTTCCGAAGCATAAAGAAAAACACCAATATCGAGAATATCGCTTCCCGTATGCATATGGATGCCGTTGATTCGCATGCCGGTATTTTCCACGATTCGAAGCAGATGCGGCATCTGGTGAATGCTGATCCCAAATTTTGAGTCGATATGTCCTACTGAAATTTTAGAATTTCCGCCTGCCATCACATGCGGATTAATTCTTATACACACGGGAACTTCAGGATGTTTGCTCCCGAATTGTTCCAGAATTGACAAATTATCGATATTGATCTGCGCTCCCAGCTGCATCACTTCCTCGATCTCTTCCAGGGAAACGCCATTAGGAGTATAAATGATCTTTGAAGCATCCACGCCGGCTTCCAAACCCAGTTTTACTTCCTGGATGGAAACAGTATCCAGTCCGCAGCCCAGGGAATTCAAGAGTTTCAGAATAGAAATATTTGAAAGCGCCTTTACCGCATAATGAATTCTGAGTTCGTTCACCTTAAAAGCACTGGTAAGTCTTTTATACTGACTGATAATTTTTTCAGCATCATAGACATACACCGGACTTCCGAATTCTTCTGTAATGGCAAGCAGATCCTTATTTGTCATTTTTTAATCAGATTTTGCGGCAAAAATACATGAGTTACACAATTGCAGGCAAGGCATATCCCAAAAATAACCGATTTGTTTTTTTTGTAATATCTGGAAAATTCAGGAACTGCTGCTCATTTCCAGCTTTTCAGAAGTTTTCTGTTTACGAAGATAAACCACACCAAAACCTATCAGGATTCCCATTGCTGCCATGGCAGCACCCACATATTGCGCAGAAACGATTCCGTAGCCATAAGCGATAGGCAATCCGGCGAGAAAGGCGCCACTGGCATTCCCCATATTAAAAGCACTTTGATTCAACGAGGAACCAAGCATCTCTGAGCCTTTCGCTGTATTGATCACCGCCATTTGAATAGGAGTGGCCACACAAAAAGCGATCACCGGTAACAGGAAGGTCATTATTAAAACTCCAATTTTATCGTAGGCGAAGAAGGTGTTTGAAATCAGGCCGATGACCATCAGGCTAAGCGCTATCAAAACCGCGTTGAGCGGATTGAAGATTTCGGCTAGTTTCGCTCCTAAGAGGTTTCCAACTACCATTCCGAGGCCGGCCAGGATCATGGCGTAACTGACAATGCTTTCAGAATGCCCGGCGACATCGGTGATCAGCGGAGCGATATAGCTATACCAGGCGAAAAATCCGCCGGTGCCAATAGTGGTGAGCAGGATCATCATCCATAGCTCGGGACGTTTTAGCGTTTTAACATCTTTTCGGAAGCCTTTTCCGGTTGCTTTTGGCAATTCCGGCATCCATAATTTGATACTGGTCACTGCCAGCACACCTACAACGCCAACGGCCATAAAAGAAACGCTCCAGTCAAAATTCTGTCCCAGCCAGGTTCCAAGGGGAACTCCAAGCACATTGGCAACGGTAAGTCCGGTAAACATCATGGCAATGGCCTGGGCGTCTTTCCCGGGTCTGGCGAGTTTTCCGGCAACGACGGCACCAATTCCGAAGAAAGCTCCGTGAGGCAGCCCAGAAAGAAATCTTGCGCCCAGCAGTAAATAATAAGAATTGGCAAAAGCCGAGAGGGAATTGAAAACCGTAAACCACAGCATCAATCCAAGTAAAACCTTGTGAGCAGGCCATTTACTTGCTACTGCGGTTAATAATGGAGCTCCAACCACAACCCCCAGTGCGTAGGCCGAAATAAAATGTCCGGCGGCAGGAATAGTAATATTCATCGCGCTGGCTACCTCGGGCAGGATCCCCATGATCACGAATTCTGTCATTCCTATTCCAAATCCTCCTATCGCCAGCGCTAAAATTGCCTTCTTCATATGCATCTGTTAAAAAGCCAATTTACAAGAGAATAGTTTTTAATGACAGAAAATCTTTTGTTTTCTACGATAACCTTTTCGCTAAGTGGCTTTTCAGTTTCTGAAGAAATGCCGAAAAATAAGAGGTTTTCAACTTCAAGTTGCTATAAAAATATTGGTACAGTCCTATTGTATTTGTTACTTTTGCTCTTCGTAAATAATACAGTAGAATACCTGATTATGAATATACACGAATATCAAGGAAAAGAGATTTTAAGCAGTTTCGGCGTTCGCGTTCAACGCGGCACCGTGGCTCGAAACGCAAAGGAAGCCGTGGAGGCTGCCAAAGAACTAACCGAGAAAACCGGAACCGGCTGGCATGTGATCAAAGCTCAGGTACATGCGGGAGGCCGTGGTAAAGGTGGCGGGGTGAAACTTGCCAAGAACCTGAAGGAGGTTGAAGAGATCGCCGGTGAGATCATTGGGATGAACCTTGTGACGCCACAAACTTCTGCCGAAGGTAAAAAAGTTCATCAGGTATTGGTTGCCGAGGATGTATATTATCCCGGAGACAGCGAACCTGAAGAATATTATATGTCTGTTCTTCTAAATCGTGCTACCGGCCACAATATGGTGATGTATTCTCCCGAAGGTGGGATGGATATTGAAACTGTAGCCGAAAAGACTCCTCATTTGATATTTACCGAAGAGATCGATCCGGCAACAGGATTGCTTCCTTTCCAGGCAAGGCGAATTGCTTTCAACTTTGGTTTGAGCGGCACAGCCTTTAAGGAAATGACCAAATTTGTAATGGCTCTCTATAAAGCTTTTGAAAAATCTGATTCTTCACTTTTCGAGATCAACCCGGTTTTAAAAACCAGCGATGACAAGATCCTGGCGGTTGACGCGAAAGTGACCTTAGATGATAATGCGCTTTTTCGTCATAAAGATTATGCCGAGATGCGCGACATTCGCGAGGAGAATGCTACCGAAGTTGAAGCCAGGGAAGTTGGCCTTAACTATGTTGACCTTGACGGAAATGTTGGTTGTATGGTGAATGGTGCCGGACTTGCAATGGCAACCATGGATCTTATTAAAATGGCCGGTGGGGAACCAGCGAATTTCCTTGATGTTGGAGGTACCGCTGATGCGAAAAGAGTGGAAGAAGCTTTCCGTTTGATCTTAAAAGACGATAAAGTGGAAGCAATTCTTGTTAATATCTTCGGAGGTATCGTGCGTTGTGACCGCGTGGCCCAGGGAATAGTTGATGCCTATAAGAATATGGGAGATGCTATAAATGTGCCGATTATCGTAAGGCTTCAGGGAACCAATGCCGATCAGGCCAAAGAACTTATCGACAATAGCGGACTAAAAGTATACAGTGCCGTAGAGTTCAAAGAAGCTGCCGATAAAGTTCAGGAAGTGCTTTCTTAAAAAAAAATATCTAAATTATATACTGAAGAGCCGCAGCAATGTGGCTCTTTTTTTTGCTGAAATTTCTGAAAAAGTCTCTCTTTGGATGGTTTTCTGATCAGCAAATTATATAAGAATGTTAATAAATTGTAAAATCCGGAGCCACTTGTAACAAAATAAATTTTGACAGGTCTTTATAGTAGAAACCTTTAAATTATTTATTATGAAAAATTTGAAATTTGCAGTGCTGGTAATGGCACTTTTTCTGGGGAGCCAGGTTTTTGCCGGCAACAGTGACCCCAACTCCGACAATTCGAAAGCTATAGCTACCGAAATTGACCATCTATTGAAAGATCATGAATTTAAGCTGGACCAGGATCTGTTAGTAAATGTAAGCTTTACGGTAAATAAGGAGAATGAACTGGTGGTGCTTTCAGTAGACACTAAAAATTATGGTGTAAAACAATTTATCATGAAACGCCTGAACTACAAAAAGCTAAATTCAGAATTCCATGAATCCATGCCTGAATATATCGTTCCGGTAAGAATCCAGGCATAATTTTCATCATCATTAATTAATTCATCAATTAAAAAAACGTAAGACTTTATTAAAAACCCGTCTGAATTCTTTTCTTTCCTGTTGCGTTGAAATACTACTAAACGATTAGCCCAAAAAAAGCCTGCGAAGCAGGACCTCGCAGGCAGGATTTTTAGAATTCAGGCGGTTTTTTATTTTTCAGAATTGGGATACCAGTCCAAAAGCTCCACCTCAATATTTTTATCGCCTTCATTTACCAGTTCCTTGAACTTTTCTATATCGGCAAAACCATCTTTTCCGCGGTAGTGATACGGGATTACTTTTTTAGGTTTAAAAGCCAGCACTCCTTCCGCAGCCTGATCAACGGGCATGGTGTAAGGCAGGTTCATCGAAATCAGCGCCACGTCGATATCTTTTAAATTTCTCATTTCAGGAATGTCTTCGGTATCTCCCGAAATATAAAGTCGCTCCCCGTTTTTCTCCAGCACATAACCATTGCCCCGGCCTTTGGTATGCATCGCGTCCTTACTCTGCGGAATATTGTACATAGGAATTGCTTCGATCTTAAAACCCATAAAATTTCTACTTTCTCCATTATTCATTACAACCAGGTTTGGCTGCAGATCTTCCGGTAACTTTTCCTGAACGGCTTTTGGAACTATGATCTTCGTGTCTCCAAGCTTTAAAGCTTTAAGGGTTTCTGCATTCATATGATCCCCATGGATATCGGTTAGCAGGATAAAATCTGGCTCGTCCTGCCCCTCAAAGGCTTCTGCACCGCCAACTGGATCGGTATAGAATACGGTATCGCCCCAGTGAAATACGCCCGTGGCATGAGAGATAGGAGTGATTTCAATATTAGAGGAATCCTGAGACATTTCCTGAGCAGTAGTGTTTTCTGCCACGTCTTTTGAAGATTCTGCCGGGGTTTTTTCCCGGTGATCGTTTTTGCATCCTGTCAATAGAATGGCAAAGAGAAAGAGACTAAGTATGGGTTTCATAATTGAAATTTTAGTCAAAATTATAAAAGCATATCTCTGTAGCCCCCTAATTAGTAAAGTTTTAAGAAAGGTTCAATTGCATTTTTATATCCCCACGGCTGTAGGGATTATTTTCTCCGATCGAAATTTCTTCAAATCCGTATTTCTCATAAAGATGTATGGCATTTTCAAGTTTGCGGTTCGAAAAGATAATGAGTTTTTGCCAGGGCTGATTTTTTGCAAATTCCAAAGTGTGCAGTAAAAGCTTATGGCCGATCTTCTTTCCGCGGAATTCAGGTTTTACCGCCATTTTGTAAGCTCAAAAATATTTTCTTCCATTTTCATCAATGCCACACAGGCGATGATCTCATCCTCTTCCTTTACAAAAAAGATCATTCCGCCAGGCGCAATTATATATTTACCCGGATTTCCCAAAACTTCTTCATCATGAGGTTCTACCCAAAAGAATTCTTCAAGCCATTGCAGATTTAATTTCTTGAAATCTTCAGCATATTCCTGCTGCCATGAGATTATTTCCATACTTAAAATTTGAGAGGACAAAATTAGAAAGATTCAGATAAAACCAGCATTTACTGAAATTTTAAATTTCGTTTATCTTTATAAAGATTCTTAATTTTCGGTCTATGAGAAAATATATTTCAACCAGGTTCTTTTTTTTAATCATACTTTTTAGCCTTTTTTCCTGCAGAACAGGGCCCGATCCCGATCAGGAACTGGAAATGGTCGACCAGGAAGTGGAAGTGCTTCCGCCAGATGAGCTTTACGGAGATCTTTTTTATGATGCGCAGAACAAAGAACTTTTTGCCGATAGCAAAACCTTCGTCGATGTCGTGCCCCAGTACAATGTGGGGCTGATTCGTCAGCGTTACACAATGCTCAATGATACCAGTAAGACTGCTATTTCGGAGTTTATTGAACAGCATTTTGAAGTTCCGGGCCATGATGAAAATACCTATAAGACCGATTCTTCCTCTATCGGAGAACATATTTCCAAACTGTGGGATGTGCTTAAAAGGCCTGCCGATGAGGAGAAGTCGGGTACTTTGATCCCTCTTCCACATTCCTATATAGTTCCCGGCGGAAGGTTTCGCGAAATATATTACTGGGACAGCTATTTTACCATGCTGGGGCTGCTTCAGGATGAGGAGGTGGAAACCATTCAGAATATGGTCGATAATTTTGCTTATCTCATCAATAAATACGGATATATTCCCAACGGAAACCGCACCTATTACCTCGGTCGTTCCCAGCCGCCGTTCTTTGCCATGATGGTGAAAGTTCTCGCGCAGGCGAAAAATAAAAAAGTTCTGCCTAAATATCTGCCGGAACTTGAAAAAGAGTATAATTTCTGGATGGATGGCGCAAACAATCTCGAAAAGGAAAAGGCTTTCCGGCGCGTGGTAAAATTGAAAGACGGTGAAATCCTGAATCGCTACTGGGATGATAACGCCACTCCGCGACCCGAAAGTTACAGGGAAGACATACAAACGGCCGAAACAGCGGTAAAAAAGAATCCTGATCTAACCAAAGAGGAAGTTTACAGGAATCTTCGAGCGGCAGCCGAATCGGGATGGGATTTTTCGAGCCGTTGGTTGAGCAGGAATGAAACCGGGGAATTTGACCTTTCCACTATTCATACCACAGATATCGTGCCGGTCGATCTTAATTCGCTGTTGTATAATCTCGAAAAGACTATTTCCAGGGCCGCCTCGATCGCCGGAAATGATGATAAAGCCGAAGAATTCAGGAAAAAAGCCGAAATCCGTAAAGCAGCCATCCAAAAATATCTGTGGAATAGAGAAGAAAATTTTTACATGGATTATAACTTTAAAAAACAGCAGTTAACCGGAATTTATTCTCTGGCTGCAGCCTATCCGCTTTTCTTCGAAATTCCCGATAAGAATCGTGCCGAAGAAGTAGCCGAAGTCATTCGTGAAAAACTATTAAAACCCGGGGGAGTGGTAACCACCAATAATAACACCGGCGAACAGTGGGATGCGCCAAATGGATGGGCTCCACTGGAATGGATGACGATCAAAGGCCTTGAAAATTATGATCTCGATCTTGCCCAAACCATCAAATCCCGCTGGCTTAAATTGAATGAAGATGTTTATAATCGCACCTATAAAATGACCGAGAAATACAATGTAGTTGATCTCTCACGGGAAAGCGGCGGCGGTGAATATCCAACACAGGATGGTTTTGGATGGAGCAACGGCGTTTACCAGAAACTTTCGAATGAAAATTAGGGAAAATTAGAATTATGGAAGATGTTCAGCTTTATATAGAATATACAGCGAAGTTTATTGAAGCAACGGGAATTTTAACGATTGTAATTGGAACGATCTTAGCCCTTTTTAAATACCTTTTTTCCATGCAGAGATCGGAATCCCGATCATACAGGTTGCTAAGGCAGGAACTGGGAAAAGCGATTTTATTAGGTCTTGAGATACTTGTCGCAGGTGATATTATCGCTACTGTGGTTACAGAACCTACAATGAACAGGGTTCTCACTTTGGCGGTAATTGTATTAATAAGAACTTTCCTTAGTTTCTCTATAGAACTTGAAATAGAAGGCAGATTTCCCTGGCAGAGGAAGCCGGGAGAAAAGAGAATGAATCAGTGATTTATTTCTGAATAAAATCACTGATAAAATAGGCCAGTGCTTTTCCAGCCTGGCTTTCATTATTTTCATCGGGTGCCGCTTCGCAGATATGAAAATAACGGCAGCAGCCCGTTTTTTTGCTTAGTCTGATGAAATCCCTGACCTGGTCGACGGTAAATCCGGCAGGTGACATGGCACTGCTGGGGAAATTCATGATAGAATCGCAGTCAAGTTCCAGGCCGAAATCATTGCTCTTAAGATCCTGGATTGCCACCTGAAATTTCTGGGGAACCTCGTCGGGATATATCTGTAATTCTTCCAAAAGCTGGTATGTTATATTTTCCGAAAGCTCCATTTCCTCGAAAATATATTCGGGCGTATAATTCTTATGCAGTCCAAAAATCGAATATTTACAAAGAAACTGTCCTTCTATGGCATAACTGAAACCATTCCCGCTATGCCGGTGTTCGAGTTGCCGGAGATCGGTATGCGCATCGATGTTGAGCACGTCAATCGGTTTTTTCAGCGCCTTTGCGGTGCCTTTTATATTTCCGTAGGCATTATTATGCCCGCCGCCAATGATCACCGGAATCTTATTTTTTGAAACGATCGCTTCGATCAGTTCCGAAAGTTCCTGGTCGATCTCTTTTACAAGATCTCCCATTTTGGGAAAATAATTGGGATCTTTTTCATCGATATTGGAAGCTTTTTGCATCCATTCCCTACAATCCAGTTCTCCTAGAAGAATTAGATCAGAGGGATCATTAAAACGGTTGATCTGGATATTCACCAGCGACTTCAGAGCAGTCTGCCAGGCTTTTGATGTTCCGGGTTTGCCGTAATTAGCACGAACACCAATGTCCTCAGGAATTCCCAATAAGACATATTTAGCAGAATGATTTTCAAGATCCTCCAGGTTTTTGGCAAAGATCAGTTCCTCCCCGAATTTCTTTTCTCCTTTCCGTTTAGAGATCAGTCTTTCAATATCCTGTTTTTTGTAAACTTTCAGCTTTTCCATTTCAGATCTTTTTTCCGTTTATATAGACCGATTCGATTGAATTGGTACCAAAAGCATAGGGCAGGAAAGTGTAGGAATTGATGGGTTTAGTGATAATGAAATTGGCTTTTTTTCCCTTGGTGATACTCCCCAGACTTTCGCTGAGGTCCATCGCATACGCGCCGTTAATGGTTGCGGCATTGATCGCTTCTTCAGGAGTCATTTTCATTTTAATGCAGGCAAGGGAGACCACCAGGTTCATATTTCCGCTGGGTGTGCTTCCCGGATTGAAATCGGTAGCCAGAGCCAGGGGTAGACCGGCATCGATGATCTTGCGCGCAGGAGTGTAAGGAATGCTCAGGAACAGCGAACAGGAGGGAAGTGCCACGGGCATCGTGGAACTATTCTGAAGAGCTTCAATATCCTCCTCATTCATCACTTCGAGATGATCTACGCTCAGCGCGTTATTTTCAACGCCCGCTTTTATTCCGCCGATCGCGTTGAACTGGTTCACGTGAATTTTTGGCCGCATGTTATATTTTGCCGCGGCTTTTAAAAGTTTTTGCGTGTCTTCCACGCTGAAATAGCCTTTTTCGCAGAAAATATCGATATATTCTGCAAGTCTTTCTTTGGCCACTTTCGGAAGGATTTCTTCAATGACTAAATTCAGATAGGCCTCCGGATTTTTTTTGTATTCTGCCGGAACCGCGTGTGCTCCCAGAAATGTTGATTTCACCGGAAGATCATAATGTTGTTTTAGTTTTTTGATAACCCGAAGCATTTTCAGCTCGGCTTCTTCGGTCAGGCCGTACCCAGATTTGATCTCTATGGCGCCGGTTCCCAGTTGCATGACTTCCTCAAGACGTGTTTTAGACTGTTCAAAAAGCTCATCTTCCGAAGTTTCCTGCAGGGTTTTCGCGCTGTTCAGAATGCCGCCGCCGCGATTGGCGATCTCTTCATAGCTGAGTCCGTTGATGCGGTCGGCAAATTCCTGTTCGCGGTTCCCGGCATAAACGATATGTGTGTGCGAATCACACCAGGTGGGAAGCAGCATTTTTCCCGAAGCATCAATTTCTTCATCAACTACAAAATCGGGTATCTCTTCCATGGCCCCAAAACCGGCAATTAAGCCATCTTCAACCAGCAACCAGGCATCTTTGATAGTGGGCAATTCCTTCATTTGTTCTCCCGAGACCTTTAATATCGGCTCTTCGCGAACCTGAAGCAATTCTTTAATATTTTTGATGAGTAATCTCATTGAAATTATTTTTTGAGGGTTTGGCTAAGTAAGCTATGAAAGGGTATGAATGGCCAGTATTTTCTGAACCTCATAGATATCCACCTTTTTATTGAAACGCTTAGAAATACTCGGCTGATGCTCTCCCGATATCCATATTTTCAGTTCGGCATCGAGATCAAAGCTTCCCGCGGTTTCCACGCTGAAACGGGAAATGCTTCGATAATTCACAGAAAAATAGGAAATTTTCGACCCGGTAATTCCCTGAATATCAATGATGATCAGTCTTTTATTAGTAAAAATAAAGGTGTCTCTGATCATTTTAAAACCGGCTTCTATGCTTTCTTCGGGAATAAGAAGCCGACTGTATTTTTCATTTAATTTAGAAGGCTCGATCGCTCCCGCGTTTCCCATTAATGCTGAAAAAAGACCCATACTTGCGGTTTTATAAATTTTGATTTAAAGGTACCGAAAACAGGGCGGTTTACCTGAAAATCTTCCGAAGCTTTAACTATAATTAACGATTGGAGTTTCTCTGTGCTTTTTAAAGGAAACTTAGTACCTTAGAGCTCTGTTTTTTGAACCAAAAGAATTTTATGAATAAACCCAGAGGAATAAACACCATTTGCACTCATACTGGTGAACTCGAAGACAAAGAATTCAAAGGAGCGGTTTCCCCGCTTTATATGTCAACTTCCTATGCCTTTGAGGAGGTAGAGACCAAAAGATATCCGCGTTATTTTAACACACCCAATCAGGTAGCACTGGCCAAAAAAATGGCTGCGCTCGAGCATGGTGAGGCTGCGCTGATCTTCGGAAGCGGAATGGCTGCCGTTAGTACTTCACTGATGGCCTTTCTCAAAAGCGGGGATCATGTGGTATTCCAGGATTCGCTTTACGGCGGCACCAGTAATTTGATCACCGAGGAATTTGGCAAATTCGGAATTGAATTCAGCTTTGCCGAAGATGCTACCGTCGAGGCTCTTGAAAAGGAGATCAAAGAAAACACCCGTGTCATCTATATCGAAACCCCTTCGAATCCCTTGCTGAAGATCACCGATCTTGAAGGAGTTGCCGAACTTGCCAGAAAACATGATCTGGTGAGCATGATCGACAACACCTTTGCTTCGCCCGTGAATCAGAATCCTATAGATTTCGGAATCGATATTGTGATCCATTCCGCGACAAAATATATGGGTGGCCACAGCGATATTCTCGCGGGAACGGTAATTTCTTCGGAAGAGTATATGGATCGTATCTTCCAGATGGCTAAAAATTTCGGCGGAAGCCTTAGCGATTATACCGTCTGGCTGCTGGAAAGAAGTCTGAAGACAATGGGAATTCGGGTAAAGGCTCAGAACGAAAATGCCTTAAAACTGGCAGAATTTCTTGATTCCCGCCCTGAAGTTTCAAAGGTCTATTATCCGGGATTGAAAGATCATCCGGGACATGAGCTCGCTGCAAAACAGATGAAGGCTTTTGGCGGAATGCTGTCTTTTGAACTTAAAGAAAATTTTTCTGCTTCAGAATTCATGAAAAAACTAAAACTTATTAAACCTTCCATGAGCCTTGCCGGGGTGGAAAGTACCATTTTATTGCCTTCCAAAACCTCCCACGGATTATTGAGTCCGGAAGAAAGGCAAAAACAGGGGATCAGTGATAACCTGATGAGATTTTCAGTGGGAATTGAGGAATTTGAAGACCTGGCGGAAGATCTTGCCCAGGCGATGGAAAAATAAAAAATCGGATTATGAAATTAGATATACTCGCGGTAGGTTCTCATCCCGATGATGTGGAATTAAGCTGCGCAGGAACGCTTGCCAAAGAAATAGACAGAGGAAAAAAAGCAGGTATTCTGGACCTTACACGCGGAGAGCTCGGGACCAGAGGTACTGCAGAAATACGACATCATGAAGCGAAGGCAGCCGCCGAGATTCTTGGTGTGGTAATGCGGCACAATATGGAATTCAGCGACGGGTTCTTTGAGAATAATACCGCTCATAAACTGGAGATCATTAAAATTCTGAGAAAATATCAGCCGGATATTGTGCTCTGCAACGCGGTGGAAGATCGGCATATCGATCATGGGAAAGGAGCTAAACTCGTTAGTGATGCCTGTTTTTTAAGCGGCCTTAGAAAAATAGAAACCATTATGGATGGCAATTCCCAGCAGGCCTGGAGGCCAAAGCATGTTTTTCATTATATTCAGTGGAAAAACCTTCGGCCCGATATTGTGGTGGATATCAGCGGCTATATCGAGAAAAAACTGGAAGCGGTGCAGGCTTATGAATCCCAGTTCTTCAAAAAGGACAGCAGTGAGCCTGAAACACCTATTTCGAGCAGTAACTTCCTGGAAAGCATTAACTACCGTGCTCGTGATCTTGGAAGGCTTATCAATACTGAACATGCCGAAGGATTCACCGTAGAAAAACATGTCGCGGTAGATTCCTTATTTGACCTTATTTAATTGAAATTTTTTCTTTGCGAAATTGTTCAAATAACTTACATTTGCAACCGCTAATCAAATGGTGGTTGTAGCTCAGCTGGTTAGAGCGCCGGATTGTGGTTCCGGAGGTCGCCGGTTCGAACCCGGTCTTCCACCCTCTCAAAGCTTCCTGAATTTCAGGAAGCTTTTTTTGTTTCTTCTAACGAGGTATTCAGGATTCTAAATTCTATTTTTACCAAAATTCCATTTTCTATGAATTCCAGAAAAGAACAGCTAAAGGCCTTTGACCGTTTATTGACTATCATGGATGAACTTCGTGAACAATGTCCGTGGGACCGGAAACAGACCATGGAATCGCTTCGGCATTTGACCATCGAAGAGACTTATGAGCTTGGGGACGCTATTCTTGATAAAGACATGGAGGAAATTAGGAAAGAGCTTGGCGATGTGCTGCTTCACCTGGTGTTTTATGCGAAAATTGGCAGCGAGACCAATGATTTTGATATCGCCGATGTGGCGAACGGGATCTGCGATAAACTTATAGACAGGCATCCTCATATTTATGGAGATGTAAAAGTTGAAAACGAAGAAGACGTTAAGAAAAACTGGGAAAACCTGAAATTAAAGGAAGGTAAGAAAAGTGTCCTGGAAGGAGTGCCGCGTTCATTGCCAGCAGTAGTAAAAGCAAATCGAATTCAGGATAAGGTAGCGGGAGTTGGTTTTGACTGGGAAGAACCGCAGCAGGTTTTTGAAAAACTGAAGGAAGAGCTGGAAGAGCTTCAGCACGAAATCACTCATGACAACCGGGATGAGATCGAAGCCGAATTCGGGGATGTTCTTTTTTCAATGGTTAATTATGCCCGTTTTCTGAAAGTGAATCCCGAAAATGCCCTGGAACGTACTAATAAGAAATTCATTAAAAGATTTCAATACCTGGAGGAGAAAGCGAAGGAAAATAATAAACAGCTGAAGGATATGACGCTGGCCGAAATGGATGTTTTCTGGAATGAGGCAAAAAAAATATAATGCAGCCAAAATAAAATCGGTTAATGTCGGTTCGAGCGCCTCCCTGCCGCTAGGCTGGAAGTCGAGAACTATTGATAATCATAACGGAATTTAGTTGTCAAACACGATTAAATCCGGTGAAATTTTAAGCTTTTTGAAATCGTAATTTTCTTTGATCCACTCCAGGCTTTCTCTATGATAGAAGATCACGTGTGTGAAATCATTTTTATAGTGCCAGTTCTTAAAATCAATACTTTCCTCCCATAAAGAAGTCTTGCAATAAAGTTTCCCGTGCTCTTTCAGCAGGGATTTCAGCAAAGAAAATTCCGCTGCCGGGTCATGAAAATGCTCCATCACTTCACAGCAAACAATAAAATCATATTCTTTATCCAGTAATCCTTCTTTCGGACGGAAGTAAGGATCATAAAGATCAACTGAAAAGCCTGCTTTTCGCAGCTCTTGTGCCGCTACAGGTCCGGTACCACAGCCAAAATCCAGTCCATGGAATTGTGAGGGTAAATCAGAAATGATTTTTGTTACAAGCGGTTTTACAAAAGCTATATATCCTTCATCAGCCGGATCATTTTCGTGCTGCTGATACCTCGATTTTTCCTTTTTTGGAGAGGGATAGTGTTTTTCGTGAAGAAGAACAGCTTTGCAGTTCACGCATTGCAGGTATTCCCGTTCTCTGAAAATTCCAAATTTTCGGGTGCTGCCCCGGCATAAGCTGCAAAGCATCTTCAACTAATAGAGAGACTTGATCTTTCGCAGTTTTTCCTGCCAGACTTCAAGATCAGCCTTATGATTTTCGATGTTCTTGTGAACTTCCTGTACTAACGGATTATCGTCTTCCACATTCGAGAAGAACTGTAAATTATTCTCCAGTTGTCTTATTTCAGCCTTGGTTTCCTCGATTTTCTTGGTAAGGAAGTAATGCTCGTTCCTGATCCTCTTTTCATCATCGGCATCATCCAGCGCCTGTACTTTCTTCTCATATTTGAGCATTTCGGCCTTGGTATTGTCAATGTCCATTTTGTTGAAAAGCTGGTCGAGGGCTTTATTGAATTTGCCTTCAATGAAACGCTTATTATAGGGCACTTTTCCGCTCTCTTTCCAGGCATTGATCTGCTCTTTGATCTCGGCCAGATCTTCTTTTTTATTTCCCGAAAGCTCAAGGCCTTTTACTTTATCAAGGATTTCTTTCTTCTTATCAAAAGCTTCCAGCTCTTCTTTGTTGTCTTCATTTCGCTGGGAATGAAGCCTGTCAAAATAGTGATTACAGGCCTGTTTGAACTCTTTCCAGATCTTATCACTGTCTTTTCTTGGAACGTGGCCGATCTTTTTCCAGTCGGCCTGGATCTTCTTCATCAGCGGTGTTACCGTCTTAAAATCATCACTGTCTTTATTGTCTTCGGCGATCTTGATAAGTTCCCGCTTCTTTTCAAGGTTTTCGTACTGTTGCTTTTTCAGATTTTTATAGAAAGCGTTTTTCTTTCGGTTAAAGCGACGAACATGTTCCTTGAAATGATTCCAGGTCTCCTGGTTTTTACTTCGTGGCACTTTTCCGGCCTTAAAGAATTCTTCCCGTAGGGCCTCAATCTCCCTGATCTTTTGCTGCCATTTATTATGCGCATCAAAATCCTGATCGGCAATTGCTTTGATCTTTTCGATGATCTCCTGCTTATGCTCCCAGTTCTTTTCGTACTGACCTTCCAGCTGGCTGAAATATTCCTGTCTCTTATCATGAATTTTCTTGGTCGCCGTACTGAAACGATCCCAGATATCCTCACGATATTCCTTAGCCACAGGCCCGAGCTCTTCTTTCCACATTTTGTGAAGCATCTGCAGTTCCCGAAAAGCGCGGTTCACATCATCTTCCTGCAACAACTCCTCTGCACGGTCGATCACTTTCAGCTTTTGTTCGAGATTGTGTTTGAAGTCCATATCCCTGAACTCGCGGTTCAGGTGCAGAAAATCATAAAAATTCTCTACATGATGGTGATAAGTATTCCATACATTGTTGTACTGATCACGCGGAATTGGCCCTGCAGTACGCCATTTCTCCTGGATTTCCTTGAAATGATTGTAAGTGGTATTGATATTTTCCTCAACATCAATCAGGCCTTTCAGCTCTTCAATGATTTCCAGGCGACGATGCAGGTTTTCATTCAGGTCTTTTTTCAGCCTACGGTAGTAATTATTCCTCTTTTCCTTATAATCAAAATATAAAGAATTGAAACGCTTTTTCAGCGGAGTAGAGTAGTGGAAGTCGATGATATTTCCGCCATCGGCAAGAAAATCCTCTTTTTTCTCTTCCATCTCCTCGTCGAATTTCGCCGTGAATTCAGCGCGGATCTCGGCCACATGTTCTTTGATGGCCTGTACTTTTTCTTTTTTCAGCAGGCGTTCCAGTTCATCGGTGAGCGCCTCTTTATCCATAGAATGATAATCCTTTTTCTCGATGTTATGCCGCTCACTGGTGCTTTCATCCTCACTTTCTTCGGCTACCGATCGATCCATGTCTTCTTCATGGCTGCCTGAAGATTTCTTGTTTTCTTCCACCACGGCATCCCCGATCTCGCTGTCAAGATCGTCGTCCTCATCTTCTTTTTCTTCTTCTTGTTCTGCCTTTGATTCTTTCTTCGATTCAGCTTCTAAAACCATGGCGTCTTCATGTTCGGTTCCTTCGTCAGGTTTCGGTTCAGGTTTTTTATCGGCTGGAAGGTCTTCTTTTTCAAGTGCTTCTTCCTTTATTTCTGGCGTTTTGAAGAACGGGTCTTCAGCCTCTTCTTTTTCTTCTATATCGTGATAAGGATCTTCTTCTGCCGGATTGGCTTTTTCTTTCGCTTTTTTAGCAGAAGTTTCCTTTCCGGAAGCCGATTCCTTCAGCATCGCATCTTCGTGATCACTATGTTCCTTCTTCTCTGGTTCTTTTTGTTCAGTATCCTGATTCTCAACAGAATCTTCCACCTTCTTCTCACTTTCCTTTGCAGAATTCTCAGCCTCTTTTTTAGTGGGGCCCGTTTTATTCACTTCCTCTGCGGAAAGATCCTTTTTCTTATTTTCTTTTTCTTGTTGAGACATATCTTTCAATGTTAGGGTTCGTTGCGATATCTTTTAATGCTGAAAGATAACAACTCCCCTAAAAATGGGCAAGCGATTGGTTTTATTTGTGAATTTGATGAAGTCGGATTC
This sequence comes from uncultured Flavobacteriaceae bacterium, assembly GCA_963741865.1. Lineage (GTDB taxonomy): Bacteria > Bacteroidota > Bacteroidia > Flavobacteriales > Flavobacteriaceae > Christiangramia. The sequence goes on along the minus strand of CAVUJP010000010.1, from coordinate 147,077 downwards.
CGAAAATCAGGAATTCCATATTTCCCAGGCTTTTTCTGCCTGTAATTGCAACATTCGCAAGCCATTTGCCGCAGTGGCCCCTTGTTGGATGGCCATTTTCATAAGTGCGGTCTCTGCCGGATTGTAAATGAGGTCGTATACGAGATGTTTCTTATTTAAAAACTGTACAGGAATATCTGGGGAATCTTCAATATTTGGAAAAGTACCAAGAGGTGTGGAGTTGATGATGATCGTATTTTCTTCCATGATATTTCTATCAAGATCTGAATAGGAGATCTGTTCCTCAGAAGAAGGTTCACGCGAAACAAACCTATAAGAAATATTAAGTGAATTTAAGGCGAAAGCAACCGCCCTGGAGGCTCCACCGGTACCGAGAATAAGAGCTTTTTTATGGTATTTTTTAAGCAGAGGTTGTATGGATTCCTTAAAACCCCAATGATCTGTATTATACCCGGCAAGCTTGCCGTTTTCTTCAATTTTGATCGTATTTACGGCGCCTATTTTTTCTGCATCGGGATCAAGCCGGTCTAAAAAAAGCATCACCTCCTGTTTATAGGGAATGGTCACATTCAGGCCGTCAATATTTTCTTCCTTAAGGATATCCGTAATTTGCGCGATATCTTCAAGATCAAAGTTGCGGTATCTTGCATCGATTTGTTCATTGCTGAACTTTTCTGAAAAATATTTGCGGGAAAAAGAGTAGTCAATATTTCTTCCTATGAGTCCGTATAGCTTCATTTTACTGAGTTTTTCTTTTCGTACCAGGCGAGGCCGAGGACTATAAAGATACCCACAAAAATAAAAAATATTGCCAACCAGGTTTGCGAATGACCAAAATCAGGCAAGTACCGGTCATAATTATCGATAATTTTGTGCCCTTCGCGATCTATAAGTATTTCTCCTAAACGGTTCCTTTTAAATATCTTTTCCTTCCAGGGCCAGACAACACCCAGGGAACCCGCGATAAATCCGATGATCACGGCAAAGGTCTGTTTTTTATGTCTTTTCAGAACATAGCCTAATAAATGTGACAGAGATACCAGTCCGGCCAGGGAACCGGCGGCGAAAACGATCAGGACCTGAAGCATTCTCATTCTTTCGGGATCGGCGGTAAAGCTCAGGTCAAGAGCGAGGATATCTGTAAAGGTGTCGTAAAGCGCGTTCACCGAATCCACCAGCAACAGCACGTAATTTCCGAGTAAAATGAGAATAAAAGATCCGGAAAGCCCGGGCAGGGTCATTCCCGAAACGCTGATCATTCCGCAGAAAAAAACAAACCACAAATTGTCATTTTCCCTTGCGGGTTCCAGGAAACTGATGGCGATCCCGCCCATGATTCCCAAAACGGCAAAAATCACCGAATTCCTGTCCCATTCGTCAAAATCCTTGCTGATATAATAAATGGAGCCGATGATCATTCCGAAGAAAGCCGCCCAGACATATAATTCGTAATTTATAAGCAGGTAATCCAGCAGTTTGGAAACACTGAAATAACTGAACAGCATTCCCAATATCAGCAATCCGAGGAATTTTCCGTTAACATATTGATAAAGGCTGCGGAACCGTCCTGCCATGAGCAGTTTTAAAGCCTTCAGGTTTATTTTCTGCAGTGAATAAATAAATTCTTCATAGAAACCCGCGACAAACGCCACCACACCTCCCGAGACTCCGGGAACTTTGTTTGCGGCACCCATGCCTAATCCTTTCAGAAAAAGCAGAAGTTTGTCGGTTAAGGTTCTAGTTTGCTGCATTGGCAGAATCGGAATTATTGGTAGCGAACGATTCTAAGATAATAATTAAAAAGAAGCCGGCAAGCATCAGTAAAACCGCCCATAGCGTTTGCGGATCGCCTTCAAAATTCCACGGGAATATCGTGGCTTCTTTCAGTACAACTTCCTTATCGCCATAAGTAGCGGTTTCCAGCACTTCTTTCCAGGGCCAGATCTTCGGAAGTGAACCGGCAATGAAACCAGTCAGCGCGGCAAGTGTGATATTACTGTAATTATCGAAAAGCCATTTCAGTAATTTTGAAAAAGATAAAAGTCCGGTGACAGCTCCAACAGCAAAAACAGCAATGGTCTTAAAATCAAAATCATGCACGGCTTCGGTGATGGTTTTATAAGCGCCTAGAAGTACCAGTATGAAAGCTCCAGAAATTCCAGGTAAGATCATGGCGCAGATCGCCAGTGCCCCCGAAAAAAACAGGAAAAGATAGCTGGTGTTAGCTGCCATTGGCGGAAGGCTTACGATATAATAAGCCAGGGCCGCTCCTAAAATGAGTGAAAGAATTACTTTAAAATTCCATTTGGGAATTTGTTTCGCGACGTACCAGATACTGGCAAGTACCAGCCCAAAGAAAAACGACCAGATTAGTATAGGGTGAGTTTCGAGCAGGTAATGAGCAAGCCGCATCAGGGTAAAAATACTGATGAGAATTCCGGCGAAAAGGGCGATGATAAAATTCCCGTTGAGTTCCTGCCACATGGCTTTAAAACCATGTTCTTTCCAGGTGGAAAAAAGGCTGGCTTTGACCCCGCTGATGGTGGCGATCAATTCTTCGTAAATTCCTGAAATAAAGGCGATGGTTCCTCCGGAGACTCCGGGCACCACATCGGCAGCACCCATAGCCATTCCCTTTAGTGTGATCTTAAGGTAATCCAGTAAGTTTCGTTGCATTCTCTTTTTTTGTCAATCGCCCAAAGGTAGCAAAATAACTAGGAGAGGTTTACGAAAGAATTTATAATTTGTTTTACGCTTTTTCGGTTGAAAATCTTCGGAAAAAGCTCCTCGATAATAATATAATATTCGGCATCGATTTTCAGCGCGTTCTTAAGGTGAAAATAACCTTTTTCGCCCCTGTTTGTGCAGAAGAAGAGTCCGGCAAGGCGGTATTCAATTTCGGCGGTATCGGGATAGAATTCAAGTGCCTGCAACATACAGGAAATAGCGGTTTCAAATTCGCCAAGGCTAATAAGAATATCGCATCTTTTTATCCAGGTTTCCAGTTCATAATTGCCAAGTTCGAGGGTTTTCTGGTAACCGTATTCGGCTTCTTCAAAGAATTTTAGCCGGTTGTTGATCCTTGCGTAACGCTTCCAGTAAAGCACATTGTCTTCATCTATATTGATGGCTTTGTTGATATAGTAAAGCGCTTTCTGAAAATTCTTTTTGCGTATGTAGAAGTCGGTAATGGCAATCCAGCCCTTATCAAGCAAAGGATCTTCTTTTACCGTTTGTTTATAATTTTTCAAAGCAAGGTCATCACAGCCAATCTTTTCGAAACATTTTCCTATTCGTAAATAGGCAAAAGAGGAAGGATCTTCCAGTTCCAGGGTGATATTGTAGTTTTCGATCGCTTCATTGTAACGTTTCAGCTTTTCCAGCACTTTTCCTTTTTCAAGATAAGCGCCCACAAAATGATCGTCACTAATGATGGCAAAATCAAAAGCCGCAAGTGCCTTATTGTATTGCTTTAAATCGAAATACTGTTTTCCCACCTGATGCCATGCCACTTCACAGTAAGGATATTTATCAAGATACATGTTCAGGTATTCAATGGCTTCCTGTTTCTGATCAAGAAAATCGAAACAGTACATGATATTATACAAAGCCGAATAATCTTCTTCATCGGCTTCCAGGCACTTCATAAAACTATATTTGGCGTTCTCGAAATCTTCCAGGAAGAGATATTCCATTCCGATCAGAGAGAAAATTTCGGCATCTTCAAGGGTAATTTCCAGGGCGGCTTCCAGCATCTTTATGGCTTCCCGGTGCATGTCCCGCTTGGAGTAAATCTGAGCTTTCTGAATATAGATCTCTTCGTTAGAAGACTCCAGTTCTTTCAGCTCGTTTAAGATCCCATCTGCCAGATCTAACTTATCTTCAAAAACAAGTATTTCAACCTTGAATAATCTAAGGTTCACCGAAGTAGGGTGCTGGGTAAGTCCCATTTTCACCGCTTTTTTCGCGAGGGAAATTTTTCCGTTTTCGAGATAATAATGGATAATATTTTCGAATTCATTAGAATCAAAGAAGAGAACGTCGTTGGTTTTCAGCATAGATTCGAAACGGGCAAGAGAGAAATTATCTTCATCGTTATGGCTTAACTGCATAAGATAGGGATTAGGGGATTTCTACTGAACTAAAGTTAAAAATGATTACAGGTGATTTATTGATTGGAAAGTATTGTTGTTAACAAATTAATTAACACCTTTTTAATATTTCATTCGGCATTATTTAGAATGTCAAGAATGATGCCACAACCTGTCCTGATCTCTTCTTCGGAAATTGTGAGGGGAGGGGTGAGTCGCACGGCCCGTTTCTCGTAGAGAAGCCAGAATAAGATAAGTTCTTTTTCTCTGGCCGCCAGAATAAGTTCATCGGCAATTTTGTCAGATTTTAAGATAAGCGCCAGCATTAAACCCTGGCCCCTGATTTCTTCTATTAGCGGATGCTGAAGCAGCTCCTTAAAAAGTTTTTCCTTTTTCAGGGTTTCGGCCATCAGGTTGGTTTCGGTGATCTCTTTTAAGGTGGCTAAAGCGGAAGCGGCAATTAACGGATTTCCTCCAAAAGTAGTGATATGACCCATTTTAGGATTGTCGCTCAGCAGGTCCATCAATTCTTCCGAAGCGGTGAAAGCTCCTACCGGAAGTCCGCCGCCCATACCTTTTCCCATGGCCACGATATCGGGCACCACTCCGAAATTCTCAAACCCGAATAATTTTCCGGTTCTTCCAAAGCCCGGCTGTATCTCGTCGAGAATTAGCAAAGCGCCCACTTCTTCGCACCGATTTTTGACTTTTTTGAGGTAATCATTTTTAGGCATGATGAAACCCGCACCTCCCTGGATGGTTTCCAGAATTACGGCAGCCGTTTTCCTGGTGATCTTTTCAATATCTTTTTCCTCATTGAATGTTATAAAAGAGATATCTCCCAATAAGGGGCGGAAAGGTTTTACCCGTTCTTCATAATCCATAAGACTCAGCGAACCCATGGTATTGCCGTGGTAAGCATGATGTGCAGCGATAATTTCTGTTCTACCCGTAGCTCTTCTGGCCAGTTTTAAAGAACCTTCTATAGCTTCTGTGCCCGAATTCACCAGATAAGTTTTAGAAAGAGGTGGTGGCATTTTTTCAGCCAGCAGTTTTGTCAGTTCCACTGCAGGTGCCTGAGAATATTCACCGTAGACCATAACGTGCAGGTATTTATCTGCCTGTTCTTTAATGGCTGAAATGATCTTAGGATGAGAATGTCCAAGGCTGGAGGCCGAAACTCCCGCCACGAAATCGAGATGCTTTTTTCCGTCGGTGGTATAAATATAACTACCCGAGGCGTGGGATACTTCCAGTCCCAGCGGATGAGGCGTGGTTTGTGCCTGGTATTTTAGAAAATCCTTATTCAATCTTTACTTCTTCTTTGGTTTGCAAAGAATCTTTCTCCTTCTTATTTATCGAATCTCTCTTTATTTCTGGCAGATGCTGATTTTTGAATTTTAAAGTATCTTTTTCCCTGTTTTGAAGAATTTTAGGATCGAGCCTGGAATTTTTATTCAGCAAAGGTTCATCGGTTTCCCTTTTATCAAAAAATTCTTCGGGCTCTTCAGGCAGTGGAATTCCCTGGATCCTGGTCAATTTTGGTTCCGGCTGACCTTCAAAAAGTCCTTCTTTACTCATAATTCGTTCCTCACCACGCCAGTTGAAACCTTTCAATTCACGCGCGTTCGGAGGAAAATCGGGCTCAGGGGTGAGTTTTCCGTCTATTTGATTATAATAATAGATATCGTTGATTTTCCGCTCTTCAAAAAGGATTTTTATTGAACTGGCAAGGGTTTTATTGATGCCGATGAGCTTATTTTCGCTGTTTCGCAGATAGTTAAGTGTTTCGGTATTTTTATCAATATCAACCTGGTAGAGTTCATTATCATCAAAAAGGCCTACCAGATATTTTCCTTTTACCTGATTGTAGCCTTCTATAGTATCTTTCTGAATTAGAAAAGCATCATTATAAACGAGTAGCGAATCCAGTTGTTCCGTTTCCGGATCACTGATAAGCTGAATGGTATCTCCCGTCATCTGGTTTTCTCCCGACCATAGAACTGGAGTTTTATCTCCCATACGTTTTAAATTTATCAGTTTTGTAATTCCGGATTTCTGATTGGTATAAATAGAATCACTTTTCCCGCTCATGTCGCTTTTAAAGAGCCGAACATCATAGAATCCGCGAATGATCCTTTTCTCCGGTTTCCCGGTGATCATGAGCGTATCGCTGTGAATAAAGACCGAATCCCGGTCCTGAAGCATAGCTGCCACTGCCTTTTTTGTAATAAAAACCGAATCTTTATCTCTATATACTTCGGCGTAATGCCCGGTGATCTTACTATGGTTAATGGTGTCTATCACCTTAATATTATTGGTCGCCGAAGCAAAGCTGTTCTTTCTATTGAAGTACAGGCTGTCACCTTTCAGAATTCGGTTATCATAATCTATGCGTGAATTTTTTATAAAGTAGCCGTGATCTTCACGTGTATCATAAAAACCGCGTTCGCAGTAAACGGTACTGGTTTCGCTTTCTATGGTCGAGGGACCGTAGAGATAAGCGTCACCGCTTTCCGAATAAAAATCTAATTGTTCAGAATGTATGGTGTAATCGGGATTTTTCACTACCACATCGGTAAGGAAACTGTATTTATCCTCATTGAGAAAATACCGACCGCTCCGGCTGGTGAGCACACTTGCGGTATCGGTCACTTTTCCACCGCTGCTGTAGAAAGCCTGCTGTTTCATGCGGTCAAAAAATAGGCTGTCGGTTTCCAGGGTGGTCTGGGGCCGGCGCATTTTCACGTTTCCACTGGCAAAGGCAAATTCGGTATCTCCGTTGTATTCAGCGTAATTACTGGTCATGCTCACGCTATCTCCCTGCTGCATCCTAATGTTTCCGTAAGCCTTAAAGAAATTGGCTTCCTTATAAAAAATGGCATTATCGCACCAGACTTCTATGCCGTTATGATCAAAATATACCTGATTTTCAACCTTACTCAGGATGAAAGCCCCGGGATAGCGCTCCTCATTCCGCAGGGTTCGATCAGACTCATAATTTATCTTCTGGTTTTGCCCCTGAACCTCTGTTAAAAGGGTGAAACTGAAAAGCAGAAAAAGGAAAATTCGTTTAAGCAAGACTTGATTTTTGACAAAAGTAACGAAAATAGCATTGATAAAATTGCGGGAAGTAGATCGTGCGCTTTTCCTTTTTAAGACAATCTTAACGCATTCACTAAAACCGCGCTTCTTTTCTGCGCGTATATCTTGATGAAACTAAAATTTTAGATTATGAAAAAACCCATAGTAAAGGTGGATGTGGTCAATGCATCTTCCAAAAAATCGAAAAAAAATTCCCGCAGGAATTTTATCAGACTCAGTGGCCTCGGACTTGCCGGAGCGAGTTTTCTAATGTACGGATGCAATGAGGATGATGATTTCAATCCGGGAGGTGATCCCGGGATGGAGCCAGATCCCAATGCCGAAGTGTTTGACCTCGGCGAAGGAGATGTGGGAATCCTGAACTATGCCTACGCACTTGAGCAGCTGGAAGCAGCTTTTTACACCCAGGTCAGGGCAGGAGGATACTACTCTGGCGCTTCAGATGCTGAGAAAGCTATTTTTGATGACCTCTATAACCATGAGGTAATACACAGAGATTTCTTTAAAACGGCAATCACAGCGACTGTGGGCGAAGAAATGACCCTACCAGAGTTGGAATTTGATGTTTCCATGATCGATTTTGACAGCCGGGATTCTGTGCTTCAGTTTGCACAGGTTCTGGAAGATACCGGAGTTGGAGCTTACAATGGCGCTGGCGATCGCATCGCTGATGCTACTTATCTGACCCTGGCCGGAAAAATCGTTTCGGTGGAAGCTCGACATGCTTCAGCGATAAGAAGTTTGATTGAACCTGATACCGGGTATTTTGCCGGGGATGATGTTATAGATGAAAATGGGCTTGATCTGGCCTATGATCCTTCAGAAGTATTCGATGCTGCGGGAGGCTTTTTCGTAACCGAATTCACCTGGAATAATCCGCCTGCACCAATGACAGGTTCCTAATCAAATCCATTCTGTTAACCACAAAATAAAAAATTATGAGTATAATAAAATTACTGGATGATTTTACATCCGAAAAATTAACGAGCAAAACTACTTCGCGAAGGGAAATGTTTGGCACATTGTCTTCCTTCGGAAAAAAGGCCGCGATGGCCGCAATTCCTTTCGGACTTGCTTCCACAAAATCAAATGCAGCAACAACCATGATGTTTCAGGAGAATTCAGCTGTCAATGCTTTACAACTGGCACTTACCCTTGAATATCTCGAAGCTGAGTTTTATATGAAATCTTTGGAGTCTGGAGTTTTAAATGGACATGCAAAAGCCGAAGCCGCTTATATGCAGATTTCGAAACACGAATCGGCCCATGTTGATTTTCTGAAAGCGGGTCTAGAAGGTGCCGGAGTCACTCCTGTTGCAAAACCAAACTTCGATTTTACCGCCGGAGGGGCTTTTGATCCTTTCAATGAAAATGGAATTGGAATGGAAACGGCTTACGCGCAATTGCTTGCCCTGGCACAGGCTTTTGAAGATACCGGTGTTCGTGCCTATAAAGGCCAGGCCCCAAATTTAATGGGAACACCTTATCTCGAACCCGCGCTCCAGATACATTCTGTAGAAGCTCGTCATGCTTCCAGGATAAGGAGTATTCGTGGTCTCGAAGGCTGGATTACCGGCAGCATGAGAGGTGAGGGGATGCCCGAAGCTACCCAGGCGGTGTATGATGGTGAGGAAAATGTGATGCAGGCTGGAATTAACCTGACGACTCTTAATTATGCAAATGAGATTGTGGGCGATATTACTGCCGCGGTGACACAGGCGTTTGATGAGCCCATGAGCGGGGATACTGCTGTCGCTATAGCCAGCCTTTTCATCGTTGATGAAAGCAATATGTAAGAGGGAAAATTGAAAAAGAAAGATTGCACTAAAGAAAAAATCCCGCCATTCCGGCGGGATTTTTTTATCTGTTAATTGTTTGTTTTCTGTCTGGGCCAACCGAAACCATTTTGATAGGAACTTCGAGTTCTTTTTCAAGAAAATCAACATATTCGTTGAATTCCTTCGGAAGACTATCGGCAGAAGTCATTTTTGTAAGATCTTCTTTCCAGCCGGGAATTTCGGTGTAAACCGGTTCTATATTTTCAGGTTCGATATTATAAGGCAGATGATGAATCTCTTCACCCTTATATTTATAGGCAGTGCAGACTTTTAATGTTTTGAATCCGCTCAACACATCGCCTTTCATCATGATAAGCTGGGTAATACCGTTTACCTGGACGGCATATTTAAGAGCCACGAGGTCCAGCCATCCACAGCGCCTTTTTCTACCGGTGGTGGCCCCAAATTCGTTTCCTACACGGCCCATGGTCTCTCCAACTTCATCAAAAAGCTCGGTAGGGAAGGGACCGCTACCAACACGTGTGGTATAGGCTTTGAAAATTCCATAAGCTTCGCCTATCTGTCTCGGAGCAACGCCTAAACCGGTGCAGGCTCCTGCGGCAGTGGTATTCGAGGAGGTCACAAAAGGGTATGTTCCAAAATCTATATCCAGCAATGAACCCTGGGCGCCTTCGGCGAGAATGGTCTTGCCGCCTTTGATCGCCTGCTGCATGTATTCTTCGCTATCAATGAATTTCAGCTCTTTTAGTGCTTCCACGGCTTTGCAGAATTCTTTTTCGAGTTCCGCCAGGTTATACTGAACATCCACATCATAGAAATTGATCATTTTCTCGTGCTTATCGGCCAGTGCACGATATTTGTCTTTCCAGTCGGCCATTTCTAGGTCACCGACACGTAAACCGTTTCTTCCGGTTTTGTCCATATAGGTGGGACCGATTCCTTTTAAAGTAGATCCAATTTTTGCTTTTCCTTTAGAAGCTTCAGAAGCAGCATCAAGCAACCTGTGAGTTGGCAAAATTAGATGCGCTTTTCGGGAGATGACCAGCTTGGCTTTATAGTCGATATTGTGTTTTGACAGATTATCCAGTTCCTTTTTAAAGATCACGGGATCGATCACCACGCCGTTTCCAACGAGGTTAACGCTATCGTCATGGAAAATTCCTGAGGGAATGGTATGTAAGACGTGTTTTTGTCCGTCGAATTCTAAGGTATGTCCCGCATTGGGTCCGCCCTGAAACCGGGCAATAATATCATAGTTAGAGGTAAGAACGTCAACGATTTTTCCTTTTCCTTCGTCACCCCACTGGAGACCTAGTAGTAAATCTACTGCCATGAAAACTGTAACTTAATTGGTTGATTTTTTATTTCCGTAAAAGTAAAGCGAATGTTTTTTGATCTCAATATCAAAAACCTCTTCGATAGTTTGTTTGATACTTTGAATACGCGGATCGCAAAATTCGATCACTTCGCCGGTATCGGTAAGAATAATGTGATCGTGCTGACGGTCAAAATATGATTTTTCATACTGCGCCTGGTTTTGGCCAAACTGGTGTTTACGAACCAAACCGCACTCCAGCAATAATTCAATGGTGTTATAGAGAGTAGCGCGGCTTACGCGATACTTTTTATTTTTCATTTTGATATAGAGGGATTCAATATCGAAATGATCGGCTGAATTATAGATCTCCTGAAGAATAGCGAAACGCTCCGGTGTTTTTCGGTGGCCCTTCTCTTCAAGATACTTTGTGAAAACGTTTTTTACGACCGCCTGATCGTTTTTATTTACGACTTTTTTGCTCATAATTTGCTCTGCAAAGGTAAATTTTTATTCACGGCTTACCTTGTCTATGCCGTTAATTTTTTTAAGCCTTTGGATGATGGTATTCAGGATATTATTGTTTTTAACCACTAAAGTGATCCTTCCGCTGAAGACACCGTCTGAACTGTCAAAATTCAGATTTTGCATGTTCACGTGCATATTACTTGAAATCTCCTGCGTGATTTCGCTTACCAGCCCGATATTATCAATTCCCTGGAGTTTGATCACTGCCCTGAAATCCTGCTGGGAACTGTCTATCCATTTGGCCTGAATGATCCTGTAAGCATAGTTGCTTTGCAGCTGAAGCGCGTTTGGACAGTCTTTTTTATGAACTTTGATACCATCATTTACCGAAATGAATCCGAAGACATTGTCACCGGGAATGGGATTGCAGCAGTTGGCCAGTTTGTATTCCAGCTTTTCTTCTTCTTTTCCGAAGACGAGCTGGTCGTATTTTGAAGTGATCTCTTCCTTATGGATGTCGGTAGAAACCGTTGGTTTCTTGATCTTATTCTTAAAATAACTGACCAGGGCATTGCTTCGTGAAGAAGCGAAATCTTTCAGCATCTGGTTATCAATTTTACCGATTCCTACTCGATAAAAAAGGTCTAAACTGGTCTTTAAATTGAAAAAAACAACAAGCTCATTGATGGATTTTTCGTTAAAAGGAATCTTTTGAGCACGTAATTTTCGCGCCAGCACTGCTTTTCCATCTTCGGCAATCTCTTTTTTCTCTTCCTTTAGCGATGATTTAATTTTCGCCCTGGCTCTGGCCGTATTGGCATAATCGAGCCAGTTGATATTGGGTTTTGCATTATCTGAAGTGATAATTTCTACCTGATCACCGCTTTGCAATTCATGGCTCAAAGGCACCAGCTTATTATTGACTCTTGCTCCGCGGGTATGTAAACCAATTTCTGTGTGTATGCTGAAAGCAAAATCCAGCGGAGTGGAACCTTTTGGCAGCGATTTCAGGTCTCCCTGGGGAGTAAATACGAATATTTCTTTAGAGTAGAGGTTTAGCTTGAACTGCTCCACGAAATCAACCGCGTTGACATCAGAACTTTCCAGCGCTTCCTGAAGCCTGGTCACCCATTCTTCGAAACCGCGTTCTTCTTTTTTCTGTGCTCCCTGTTTATATTTATAATGAGCGGCATAACCTTTTTCGGCAATTTCGTTCATTCTTTCACTTCGAATCTGTACTTCTACCCACCGTCCTTTAGGGCCCATAACGGTAATGTGCAAAGCTTCATAACCCGTAGATTTTGGCGAAGATATCCAATCTCTTAAACGTGTAGGATTTGGACGGAAATGATCGGTAACTATAGAATAGATCTTCCAGGCCAGAAATTTCTCATTGGCCGGTTCGCTTTTGTAGATGATCCTGATCGCAAACTTGTCATATACCTCGTCAAAGGAGATATTTTGTGCTTTTATCTTCCGATTGATGGAATAGATCGATTTTGGCCTTCCCTTGATCTCGTAATCGAGTTCTTCGTTATCAAGCGAATCCCGAATTACCTTGCTGAATTCCTTAATATAAGCATCCTGTTGTTCCTTGCTCTCTTTGATCTTGGTAAGAATATCATTATATACATCGGGTTCGGTGTATTTCAATCCAAGATCTTCGAGTTCGGTTTTGATATTATAAAGTCCGATCCTGTGGGCCAGCGGTGCGTAAATATAAAGGGTTTCCGAAGCGGTCTTTATCTGCTTGTCGGGCCGCATGGCATCCATGGTCTGCATATTGTGAAGGCGATCGGCAATCTTGATAATGATCACCCGCACATCATCATTCAGCGTGAGCAGCATTTTTCGGAAATTCTCGGCCTGCAGTGAAACATCCTTGTCTTTTTTAAGATTTGAGATTTTTGTAAGTCCGTCAACGATACGTGCGACGGTCTCGCCAAACATTTCCTGTATATCCTCCAGGGTATATTTCGTGTCTTCCACCACATCATGCAGCAGGGCAGCGGCAATAGAAGTGGCATCCAGGCCAATTTCCGAAGCTACGATCTTGGCAACGGCAATAGGATGGAAAATATAGGCCTCGCCAGATTTACGGCGCTGGTCTTTATGGGCATCCACGGCAATGTCAAAAGCCTTCCGGATAAGCTTCTTATCATCCTCGGTGAGGGTTTGATAGCTTATGCGAAGCAATTCTTTATACTGCCTGGCAATTTGCTTATTTTCTTTTTCGATAGCTGCTTCTGTCATAGTTTAAAAATACAATTAAGATTAAAATGAAACAACTAGGCCTTAATCTTTAAATTGCGGTAACGCTGCAACAAACTCGGATGTGAGTAATGTACAAAAATGTAGGCTTTATGCGGTGTTAAATTGCTCAGCGTATTTCTGGATAATTTCTTCAGGCTGCTGATGAGCGATTCACCATTATAGGTGAATTTGGCATAATTATCGGCCTGATATTCAAATTTTCGGGAAATGAAATTCATCAGAAGATCGGTTATTTCAGAGATAGGGCTGTAAAGCAATCCGAAGGCTACCAAACCGATATGAAAACTTGGCTGTTCCACACCAAGGGCCTGGGATAAAACCGGGCTGTTGATGAAAAGGGAAAGAAGCCAAAGGGTAAATCCGGTAAGGATCACTGACGCAAAAAGATTGATAATGATATGATTCTTCTTATAATGACCGACTTCGTGGGCTAAAACGGCAACAATTTCCTCTTCTTCAAGATCATTGATGAGCGTATCATAAAGAGTGATTCTTTTCTCGCTTCCGAAGCCCGAAAAATAAGCATTCGCTTTAGTGCTTCTTTTGGAGCCGTCGATCACGAAAATATTATCGAGCTTAAAACCGACACTTCTGGCGTAATCTTCAATTTTTGTCCGCAGGGAACCTTCTTTAAGCGGTGTCTGTTTGTTGAATAAGGGAACGATGAGTTTCGCGTAAAACATATTCATAAAAACCGAAAATACTGCCACCAGGATCCACGCGTACCACCAGAAATTATTCCCTGAAAACTGGTAAAACCAGACGATCAGCGATAAAATTCCCCCACCGATCACCGCCATCATGGCAAAACCTTTCAATTTATCAAGAATGAAGGTTTTTTTCGTGGTCTTATTAAAGCCATACTTTTCCTCGATCACGAAAGTGGAATACCACGAAAAAGGCGTCATCAGCAAATCACTGCCCAGCATAATTATTCCGAAGAAAACAAGCGAGATCACAATTTCATTATCGCTCGCACTGCGGGCGATATTATCAACCCAGGCAAATCCGTCGAAAATCAGAAAAGCAAGGGTGAGAATGACCGAAAAAGAGGAGCTCAGAATTCCGAATCTATAGCGCTCTTTTTTATAGCGCTGTGATTTATCATATTCTTCGTTGTCATAAACATCTTCCAGGCCTTCCGGAATGGGATCATCAAAATGACGGGCGTTTAACGCATCAAGGATTTTATCGATAAGGAAATCCACCACAATGATGGCTATAATGATGTAAAAAAGTGTTTCAGGTTTCAAGTTTATGTGTTTGGGATTTATTATTCGAAATAGCAATTTCTATGCCTTGAAATCACGCTGACGTTTTGCCTCAAAAATAAGAATTCCAGCGGCAACAGAGACATTCATCGAGTCGATTTCTCCCTGCATGGGAATGATGATATTTTGAGAAGAATTATCCAGCCATTCCTGGCTTAAACCGGTGGCTTCGGTGCCCACCACAATGGCAGAGGCTTTGGAAAAATCGATTTTATAATATTCTTCAGAAGCCTGCAATGCCGCTGCGTATATATCAATCTTCTTTTTCTGAAGAAATTCGATAATTTCTGAAGTGCTTCCGGTAGCGACCTGGTTGGTGAACAAACAACCTACGCTGCTCCGAATAATATTTGGATTATACAGATCGGTTTTTGGGTTGGCAATGATCACCGCGTCGAGGCAAGCTGCATCTGCGGTTCTCAGCAGAGCACCGATATTTCCTGGTTTTTCTGGGGCTTCGGCAACAAGAATTAAAGGATTTTCATTCTTAAACCGAAGCTCTTCCAGAGAATTTTCCCGGCTTTCGAAAACACCGATCAGTCCCTCGGTGCTTACGCGGTAGGCGATCTTTTCATACACCTCCCGGTTTAATTCGGTGATTTCAGGATTGCCATTTTTCCTTCCTATTTCGATCACCTTCTCAAAATCGATGATCTCAGGCTGAAAATATAGATTTAACAAGCGATAGTTTCCTTTCAATGCCAGGCCTATCTCCCGCTGACCTTCCACGACGAAAGCCTTTTCTTTTCTGCGGTTTCTTGATTTTTCCTGCAGCTGAACGAGGTGTTTGATCTCTTTGTTTTGAAGGCTGGTGATTTTCTTTAACATAAGGCTAAAAATACACAGATAATGAACATAAAAAAAGCCCCTGTTTCCAGAGGCTGTTTATTTGGAAGATTGATCTTATTTGCTGTTTTCTTCCTGATTTTTATACTTGTTGGAATAGCGATGCCACAGCTCGGTCTGGTGTGTTTCCAGGCTGACTTCACGGCCGTCGATAAACGCGTGTGAAAGCCGGTTGGTGCGCATATCCAACGCGTCCCCATCAGAAACAAAAAGAGTGGCTGATTTTCCTTCCTCAAGGCTTCCGTAGTTATCATCAATTCCAAGGATCTTTGCGGTATTCAAAGTGATAAGCTGAAGCGCTTTTTCCTTATCCATACCAAAACCGGCAACCGTACCGGCGTAAAACGGCAGGTTTCTGGTTTGCATGCGCTCCATCGAACCGCTGCTTTCCAAAGCGACCATCACGCCTTCATCGGCCAGTAATTTTGCTAATTTATATGGATAGTCATAATCTTCAAAATCCTGGTTTGGCAGGCTGTGTGGACGATTTACAAGTACAGGAATGTTATTTTCTTTGAGTTCTTTTGCAACACCAAGTGCATTATAACCGCCTACGATCACGAAATTATTGAGATTTTGTTCTTTTTTAAACTGAATGGCATCCATGATCTCCTTTTCACCATTTACATGTACGTAAACTTTTTTCTTCCCATTGAAAACAGGTTCCATGGCAAGATAAGGCAGGTTTTTATAAGCGCGATCACCGGCAAGCCAGGCTTTGGCAGAGGCAAAGAAATCTGACAGTTCCTGGACATCGGTCACATAATCTTCGTTCTTTTTTAGACCTGGATCTTCGCCTCTCCACCAGCGGCCTCTTCTAAAGGAGGCGGGCCAGTTGATATGAAGTCCGTCATTTTCTTTAACCGCCGCGTCTTCCCAGTTCCAGGCATCGAACTGCACGATAGAGGAGGTCCCGGAAATACGTCCGCCGCGCGGAGTGATCTGTCCAAGAAGTACTCCATTGGGTCTCATGGATTCCACCACTTTGCTTTCCGCATTATAAGCGATTAGACTGCGTACATTCGGCAGCATTTCGCCCATCTCATCTTCATCATCAGTGGCCCGAACCGCATCGATTTCTACCAGCCCGAGGGTGGAATTTGGTGCGATAAAACCTGGATAGACATGTTTTCCGGAAGCATCGATGATCTTACCAGGATACTGCATCTTCGTGGAATTGGCATCCAGCACATGAGTGAGTTTCCCGTTTTCAAAGATGATCAAACTGTTTTCGATCACTTTTCCGTTTCCTAAATGCGCGGTCGCACCCACGATCGTCACGGGTTCAGATTGTTCCTGTGCGGGTGTTTGTTGCGCAAAGCCTTGTCCTGCAAAAAACAGGGCAATGAGTAAAATATATGTTTTGACTATTTTCATTTTCTAAGCTTTTTTATTGAATGTTTCCAAGAAGATCGCAATGAACACGTTCTTTTTCCTTTTTCATAACCGGCTGGGTTTTAACACCGCTGTTCTTGGCTTTCAGCATCTGGCTGATAAGCTCATTCCGTTCCTGTTCGATCCTTTCTCTTAACTGCTGGTCCCTTTCGGTATCGAAATAAACCACACCTTCGATCATGGTCTTTTCAGGTCTGGCATAAATAGAAAGAGGATTTGCATTCCATAAAACAAGATCAGCCATTTTTCCTTCCTTTATACTTCCCACATAATCATCGATATGAAGCAGTTTTGCCGGATTCAGAGTCACCATTTTCCAGGCATCTGTTTCGCTCATTCCGCCATATTTCACGCTTTTCGCGGCTTCCTGGTTCAGTCTTCGGCTCATTTCGGCGTCATCACTATTAATAGCCACTGTGAGTCCCACTTCATTCATGATAGAAGCATTGTAAGGAATGGCGTCATTAACTTCATATTTATACGCCCACCAGTCAGAGAAAGTGGAAGCGCCCACGCCATGTTCCTTCATCTTATCGGCGACTTTATACCCTTCCAGTATGTGGGTGAAGGTGTTTATGCGGAAGTCGAACTGCTCAGCAACCTTCATCAGCATATTGATCTCGCTCTGCACATAGGAGTGACAGGTGATGAATCGTTCGCCGTTAAGGATTTGAACAAGGGTTTCCATTTCAAGATCCTTGCGGAAATTTGGATTGTTTTTCTTTTCAGTTTCATAAGCTTTGGCCCTGCTGAAATAGTCGATATACACCTGCTCGACACCCATCCTTGTCTGCGGAAAGCGCGAATGGCTGTCCCAATTGGACTGCTTTACGTTTTCCCCAAGGGCAAATTTTATAAAAGGAGCGGCTTTATCGAAAATCATCTCATTAGCCGATTTTCCCCATTTCATTTTCAGGATAGCCGATTGTCCGCCGATCGGGTTTGCCGAACCGTGAAGTAATTGAACAGTAGTGACTCCACCGGCAAGATCGCGATAGATCGCAATATCGGTAGGATCAACCACATCTTCCATTTGCACTTCGGCTGAAGAATTATGGCCCGCCTCGTTAATGGAGGAAGCCGCAATATGCGAGTGTTCATCGATAATTCCGGCGGTAAGGTATTTCCCGGTGGCATCGAACACTTTTGCACGACCCGCATTAAGATCCTTTCCAATTTTGGCAATTTTCCCATCTTTTACCAGCACATCGGTGTTTTCAAGCACGGCATTCTCTTCGCTGGTCCAGACGGTCGCGTTTTTGAACAATATATCCTGTTGCTTTGGCAGGTCTTTAAAACCATAAGCTTTATTAGGATAGGTTACCGGAACGATTTCGTGAAGATCTGGCTCTTTTTCTTTTGCGTCTTTATCTTTTTCTTCGGAAGAAGTCTTTACCGCGGTAAAAGAAGTTTCTTTTCCGTTTGGCAGAATTGCCTTTCCTGAAATTCTATCAGATTTTGAAGGCACATTAGCAACAAGTCTGGAGAAATCAGTTTTTGTGGTATCAGGAGAAGACAACAGCAGATTGATCCAGTTGTCTTCAAATGTAAGCTTTGAACCGATCTTTGTATCACCCATGGTCACTTCAGCTTTCGGTTTAGTAGCTTCTCCTGAAATTTTCAGCGTATAATCCTTTCCGTTAAGGCTTAATTTATAATCCCCGGTAATATTGGTCACATCCATACTTTCAAGGATCTTCTTTTTTCCCTGAATCCAGTTTTCATAGATAGTGGTTTTCTTTTCAAAATAATCTCCGGAGGTGATAATGAAATTCGCCCAGGCACCTTCTTTTAAAACACCCAGTTTTCCGCTTTGCCCGATGGTTTGGGCGGGAACGGTGGTAAGGGCGGCAAGAGCTGCATCTTCAGGAAGCCCGTATTCCACGGCCTTTGATTAGATTACTGCGGAAATCCTTTTCAGGATCGATAGAATGAGTAGTTAGGGTAAAAGGAATTCCTTTTTCCTGAAGCATTTTCAGGTTGGCGGGAGCCTGATTCCATTCTTTCATTTCTTCCAGGCTTACATAATTTGCCATGTAAGGATCTTCCACATCGTAGGCATCAGGAAATTTCAGCGGCACGACATAGGTGGCATTAGAAGCCTTTACTTCATCTAATCGCTGGTATTCATTACCGCTACCCACGATCACATATTGTATCCCGAATTCATCGCCCACCTTATCGGCACGCAATTCATTCAGAAGATTATCGGTTACGAAGATTTGCGTAAGATCTTTATTTCGGTTTAAAGCTTCCAGCGCAAGATCGGTGTTATCGGCATTTCCGCCGGCATACCACTGGGCGTCAAGATAGGCCTGGCGAATCAGCGCCATCACCCCCATAATGGAAGTGGGATAGGACTGGTTGGACTGTACGCTTTTTTCAAAAGAAAGATATTGGCCAGAGCGGTCGTCAAGAATGCGGTCGCCTTCGCTCACATCTGGAGTCAAAGCCACCAGCATTCCGGTCCCGCGGATGATCCCGTCGGGCATATGCGTGTTCACGACTCCAAAACCTGCTTTCTGAAAAGATTCGGCGGCTTTGGTGTCGTAGTTGAAATGAGAAACAGCGTCGGTTTCAGGACGAATATGGTCATTCCAGTAATAACCTTCGCGTCCCGCGTCGTACTGAGGTCCATTGCCTCCCTGCGCTCTTTTCGGTTTTTCAATTCCAAAATCGCTGTAGATATCGATAAAGGAAGGATAAACTTCCTTGCCTTTAAGATCCACAACGATGCTATTGGCAGGAACATTAATAGATTTTCCAACGGCGACTACCTTGCCATCCTTGATGGAAAACATACCGTTTTCTATCACCGTTTTCGGATCGGTGTGGATCTTGGCATTTTTAAAAACAGTATAATTGGTGTTGCGCATTTTCACACCATTGTTCTTTGGGAAGTAATCCTGCGCATTGGCTGAAAAAGCACAGAGGATCACTCCCAGAATCAGTAATTTTAGCTTCATAAAATTTAAGTGGTTTTTAATATAATTTGCTACTCAAAATAAAGGAGCTCAAAATACTAAAATTTTTATAAAATTTAAGATTTTAAGATCTAACTCTTTTCGTAGTCAAAATAGTTTACCAGCAGCGCGACCACGTAACTGTAGCTTTTCATTCCTTCCGCCTGATTGTTTACGATCAAATAGCGATTGTAAGTGGCCTGAAAGAGAGGTTCAAACGGGTTTTGATGTTTTAGCCAGAATTCATCTACTTCTCTATAGTTCTTAATGATCCCCGGGTGAAGTTTCGCGGTCATTTCTTTGACTTTTTCAGGTTCCCGTCGATAGAGTTCACTCAGGCAATAACTCAGGGCGAAGGTATATCCAGAGTAACGGAAGTAAATATTCGGATGATTCATCGTAGCCAGGCAGGCGATGAAATTCGCTTCATTTTCTTTGGCATATCCAAGCTGGTGGCCAATTTCATGACTTGCCGTGGTCGGGATCTTATACGGAACGATAATGGTATTTACCTGAGCTTCGTTGGTCAGAGGATTCAGATAGCCATTAAATCCCATATAAGTTAGCGGGATGCTGTAAAGCGAACGCTTCAGCGCATGGCCATGATAGGCGAGGTGCGGAAATTCTTTCTGAAGATGGTCATAACCTTCAATGGTCATCTTAAAAAGCTCATTTTTTGTGAAATCATAAGGCACTTTCAGGCTATCGTTATGCATCAGTTGTGTATGAAGCCGGTTCGATTCGGCTATCAGGGAATCGGTAAGTCTGATGAGCTTTTCGGTGGTGTACTCGTTTTCGATCTTTAGGCTTTTATGCAGCGGAAGCCGGTAATAATTGAATCCCCAGAAAAGGTGAAAACAAAAATAGATGATCGAGAGCGAGGCCAGCGCTTCCGGAATCCATTTCTTCGGATCTCTGAACCTGTTGCGAATGAGTTTTATGAGCCACCTGATTATAAAAATGACAAAAGCGGCATATAAAAAATCGCCCAACGAAAAAGGAATGAAGCCCAGGCTGAATCGCATGATCGGGGAAATTACCGGATAGATTCCGTTGGAATAGTAATTTTCCACCAGCAGCGGATGCCTCGCGATAAGTTTTATGACCAGGATCTGGATCGGCAGCAAAATGGCCAGGAGTAAGGTAGATTTTTTTCTCACGCCCTAAAATTACAAATATTTGGAAGGCGGCAAATTTTAGAAATCGTCTAAATACGATACCTTTGCCGGCAATTGAAACTATAAATCTATGAATGAAGAAATAAGAGCCCTCGAACCTAAAGAACTATGGAATAAGTTCGCCGATCTTAACGCGGTGCCCAGACCTTCAAAAAAAGAGGAAAGGGTTATCGAATTCATAAAGAATTTTGGAAATGAATTGAATCTTCCCACCGAAGTGGATGAGGTTGGAAACGTGGTGATTCGCAAGCCGGCTACCAGTGGTATGGAAAACCGTAAAAAAATAGTATTGCAGGCACATCTCGATATGGTGCATCAGAAAAATAACGATACCGGTTTCGATTTTGACACTCAGGGCATTGAAATGTATGTTGATGGCGACTGGGTTCGTGCCAAAGGAACCACGCTGGGTGCCGATAATGGCCTGGGAGTGGCCACCATGATGGCAGTTCTTGAAAGTGATAAAATTGAGCATCCCGCTATTGAAGCGCTGTTTACTATCGATGAGGAAACTGGAATGACCGGAGCAAAGGGTCTGAATCCGAATATGCTGCAAGGAGATATTCTTCTGAACCTGGATACTGAAGAAGACGATGAAATTGGAATTGGCTGCGCCGGTGGCGTGGATATTACCGCGAAAATGGAGTATGAGCAGGAAAAAGTTCCTGAAAGCTACCGGTTTTATGAAATCAAGGTCAAAGGACTGATGGGCGGACATTCCGGAATGGACATTATCAAAGGCCTTGCCAATGCCAATAAATTGATGAATCGCCTTTTGATCAATACTTCTGCATTTAAACTTAGGGTTTCTGAAATTGACGGAGGCGGATTGCGAAATGCCATTCCGAGAGAAAGCGTGGCGAAAATTGCATTGCCAGAAACCGAAGAAGAAAATTTCCGAAAGGAATTTGAAAAGAGAGCCGGAGAGATCAAAACAGAATATGCTTCCCTGGAGCCAAATATAAACCTGAGTCTTGAACGCATTGCTTCCGAAGAAAAACTTATAAAACTGGAGACACAGGAAAGCATACTGAAAGCACTGGCCGCCGCGCATAATGGAGTGTACCGGATGAGTCCTGAAATTGAAGGTCTTGTGGAGACTTCTAATAATGTGGCAAATGTGACTATCAGGAAGGGAGAAGCAGAGATCAAGTGCCTTACCCGAAGTTCGGTTGAATCGACTAAAGATGACCTGGCGAATTCACTAAGAGCTGTTTTTGAACTTGCTGGTTTTGACGTAAATCTTTCAGGGGAATATCCTGGCTGGACACCAAATATGGATTCTCCAATCCTTAAGACCATCGATGAGATCTATCAGAAACTGAATGGTGAAAAAGCCGATGTCGCGGCCTGTCATGCCGGACTGGAATGTGGGATCATTGGCAGTCATTACCCGGAAATGGATATGATCTCTTTCGGACCAACCATCAGGGGAGCGCATTCTCCAGATGAAAGAGCCAGTATCTCGTCGGCACAGAAGTACTGGAAGTTTTTACTGGAAGTTTTGAGGAATATTCCATCAACTTAGTTCAGAGTTCAAAGAAATTTTCAATTCAAAATTCAAAATCTCTTTAATCCTTATTTCTTAAACCTTATACATTTAAATGATATTGTAACATAAAAAATCCCCGCGTTTTTCAACACGGGGATTTTTTTTAAAAAGAATTCTGTTTTTCTATTCTTCCTGTGTTTCAGGCATATCTACCATTTCCATCTTAAAAATAAGATCGGTATTTGGTGGAATTATTCCACCGGCTCCTCTTTGGCCATAAGCAAGTTCGCTAGGGATCCATACCACAATCTTATCTCCTACCTGCATTTGCTGCAGCGCTTCTTTAAAACCTGGAATCATGGGAGCGTCCGGACCATAAGTGGTTGTCATGGGGCCGTATTGATTCATGGCAGCTCTTTTTTCACTGAAAATACCAGTTTCCTGGGCAAGTTCAGGATCGCTGGTGTCGAAAATAGTACCATCTTCAAAATAGCCTTCGTAAGAGATCCTTACTTTCTGACCATTTTTGGGTTTTGGACCTTCACCTTTTTCTTCAAAATAGATCTTTAATCCACTGTCAAGAGAATCGGCTTTTGATTCAAGCTGATTAAATTCTTCAACTTTTTGATCTCTTCTTGCCTGCTGCTCTTTTTCTCTTGCCGCTTTTTCTTCTTCTATCTTCTGAAGTTTTTGTTCGAAAACTTTAGGGGCATCAAAATCTTTGGCGTCTTTTCCTTTGCGGATGATATTTACTTCATTGATGGTAACATCTTCCTTTGGACGATCTTGTTGACCTGTTTCCACTTTTCCAATGGAATCTACCACGTCAAGGCCTTTCACCACTTTTCCGAAGACGGTATGTCTGCTGTCTAGCTGAGGCACGGGAGCAAGAGTGATAAAGAACTGGCTGCCGTTGGTTCCCGGGCCGCTATTTGCCATGGAAAGGATGCCTTTGGCATTGTGGCTCAAACTGTCGCTGAATTCATCAGGAAATTTATAGCCTGGACCACCGGTGCCGGTGCCGGTAGGGTCTCCACCCTGAATGACGAAACCATCTACAACTCGGTGAAAGATCAGCCCATCGTAAAACTTCTTTTTCTTATAGCTACTGTCCACCATTGTGGAAGTCCCTTCGGCCAGTGATACAAAATTCGCCACGGTCATGGGCGTTTCCTTGTAATAAAGTTCTGCCACGACAGGCCCCATGGAAGTATTGAATTCGGCGTAGAGACCGTCTTCCAGATCTGGATATTCCTCTTTACAGGAAATCAGGGAAACTACCGCTGCTAATACTAAAAAGATACTTTTTGTTTTCATTCTTGATTTTTGCTTTCGTTGTTTTCTTCTTTTTTAATTGTATATAAAGTCACCTGTGCCATAATTGGAACATTGGTGCCGATCTTCTTTTTATCGCCATAATACCCGAAAGCTTTATGGGAAGGAAATAGGAACGTGACCGTTTCGCCTTCCTTCATCAGTTTTAAACCCTGACGCAGGCCGCTGAATAGCTTTTCCTTGTCAATGGCATACTGCCGGGGTTCATTGGATTTAGGATAAATACTTTCTCCTTCCAGTGTGGAAATACTGTAATCAAAGGTCACTACATCGCCAAATTCCGGCGTGCGGTTGCTAATACTGTCTGCAACTTTTTTGTTATAGTAATACCAGAATCCGTTGGTGGAAGCTTCATAGTCGTTGGAGGAATCGGCGTTCATGATCTTTTTGATCTGCGCTTCTTCATTGGCGACAATTTTTTTATTTCGCGCTACCGATTCGTCGATATAAGATCCGCTTTTGCGGCTCACAGGATAGCGTGCTTCCGGCGATTTACAGGCCGCCAGCAGCAGAAATATCGATAATATGCTTAAAATTCTGAATTTCATTTCATTAATTCTTCTTTGTATTGAGGCAGGATTCTGTTGAATTTCACAATAGTGTCATTCAGTGAAAGATCACTTTTTCCTCCTGCCGCATTGATGTGCCCGCCTCCCTCGAAATGCTTACGTGCGAACTGGTTCACATCAAAATCACCTTTAGAGCGGAAAGAGATCTTTACCAGGTCTTCATTTTCCTTTTCAATAAATATCACCGCAAAAATGATTCCTTCCAGGGAAAGTCCATAATTTACGAAACCTTCGGTATCTCCTTTTTTAAAATTATGTCGTTGCAATTCTTCCTGCGAAAGACTGATGTAGGCCGTTCGAAGTGCCTTGTTGACTTTAAGGTTCTGTAAGGCCGTTCCCAGCAGCTGGAGTTTATTTTCTGAATTCGTATCGAAGACCCTGTTATGGATCTCCGAATTCTTTGCTCCGTGATCGATCAGTTCGGCAATAACCCTATGCGTGTTGCTGGAGGTGGAGCTAAAGCGGAAGGAACCTGTATCGGTCATGATCCCGGCATATAAGCAGGTGGCAATTTCAGGAGTTATCCTTTTAGTTGATTTCAGCTTGTGAATAAATTGATAGACCATCTCGCAGGTCGAACTCATCGTGACATCACTGTAAGTGTACTGCGCGTAATCTAAAGGTTCCTGGTGATGGTCGATCATCACAAAGGCCGCATTTGAAGCTTTCAGACTTTCCTCCATATCACCGCAACGGGAAAGATCATTGAAATCGAGGGTAAAAATAATTTCTGCTTCAGAAATGAGTCTTTCCGCCTCGGTTTTTGACTGCTCGTAAATGATCACTTCTTCATTGCCGGGCAACCATTTGAGAAAATGCGGATAATCATTCGGAGCGATCACATGTGCCTTATGGCCTTTATCTTTCAAAAAATGGAACAGCCCCAGCGAGGCTCCCATCGCATCCCCATCGGGACCTTTATGAGGCACAATAACAATATTTTCGGCTTTGGCCAGTTCGGCCGTTATTTCAAGTATTCTGGTGTCAATCATCAGGGGCTAAATATACAATTTAATAATACTCTTTAAATTTTAGAAGCTTTAAATTTGAATCCAAATCTCAGGTTCATGAAGAAAATTATTTACTCACTCTGCTTTTTTTTATTGTTTATCGCTTGCAAAAGTTCAAAGATAAACTCTGAAGATTTAGATTTCACTCTTGCTTTTGGAAGTTGTAATAAACAGGATGAACCCCAGCCGCTCTGGAATGCTATTCTTAAGAATCATCCCGATGTTTTTCTCTGGGGTGGTGATAATATTTATTCTGATACCGATGATCCTGAAATTATGAAAGCCGATTATGAAAAGCAGGGAAATAATAAAGAATACCAGGATTTTATAAAGAATACACCCATTCTGGCTACCTGGGATGATCACGATTATGGTTTGAATGATGGCGGAAGGGAATGGCATTTTAAGGAAAAAAGCCAGCAGCTTTTCCTCGATTTCTTTAAGGTTCCAAAAGATAGTCCACGCAGAAGCAGGGAAGGGGTTTATTCTTCGAAAGTCTTTCGGGTTCCTGAAGGGAGTATCAAAATCATCCTTTTGGATACAAGGTATTTCAGAAGTCCGTTGCAGGAAAGCGATGATCCCGATAAGAGATATGCCAAATCTGAAGGGACGGTTTTAGGAGAAGCAGCAATGGCGATGGTTAGATAAGGAACTTAAGGAAAGCAATGCCGATTTTAATATTATTCTGAGCAGTATTCAGGTGCTTTCGGGAGAACACGGCTTCGAAACCTGGGGGAATTTTCCTTCAGAAGTTGAAAAACTGAAGAAAATAATCGTCAATTCCGAGGCTGAAAATGTGATCATTTTAAGCGGCGACCGTCATTTTTCAGAATATTCCGTAACTGAAGTTGAAGGGATGGAAGACCCGCTGATAGATTTTACTTCCAGCGGCCTCACCCATACTTATGAGGATTTTAGTGGGGAATACAATCTTTTCCGCAAAGGAGAAGTGATTAATAAGAAAAGTTTTGGAGTGCTGAAGTTCGATTTTGATACTGGCCTGGTAATCTTTGAAATGAGGGGAAAGAATAACAAATTATATCAGGAGTATCATATTGATTATAAATGATCTCACATAAAAGTCTAACAGGCTTGTATTTGGAAAGGAATTATTTATTTTTGCAGCAAAATTTAAAAACCATACAATGGCAGGAAACAGAACATTTACCATGATTAAGCCTGATGCAGTTGAAGGCGGACATGTTGGTGCGATCTTAGAACAAATCACGGCTTCAGGTTTCAGAATCGTGGCGATGAAGCTTACGCAGATGACCCGTAGAGATGCAGAGACTTTTTATGCGATCCATAAAGAGCGTCCGTTTTTCGGAGAATTGGTTGAATTCATGACCAGAGGCCCTATCGTTGCAGCCATTCTTGAAAAGGAAAATGCCGTAGAAGATTTCAGAACGCTGATCGGTGCTACCAATCCTGAAGATGCGGCTGAAGGAACTATCAGAAAGAAATATGCCAAGAATGTTGGTGAAAATGCCGTTCACGGAAGTGACAGCGATGAAAACGCGGCTATTGAAGGCGCTTTTCATTTTGCCGGCAGAGAGATATTCTAGTTAAACTGGAAAATTTTTCAGAGGCTGTTTAAAAATTCTATTTTCGTCAACCTGTATTAAGTTCAGAATGACGTTTCTGAGAATTTTTAGACAGCCTTTTTTTATTTCTTCTTTTTCTTCGGAAGCGCCAGAAATACTTCGGGTTCCAAATTGCCAAGCAAACTGGCGGCAAGCGAAACCTGATTGATGTCCAGGTGATCTTTCCAGGTAGCACTTTCCTGATTTTTAGGTTTTAGCCAGAAATCTTCGATCTCTTCAGCAAGCATTGAATAATCTTTTAATCGTGCATGAGAAATATCAGGATATTTATATTTTTCATAAATGCCTTTCATGACCTGAATTCCCAACGACATTCCGCATTCCCGGAAGGCTAACCTTCGGTTCGCGTTTTGATCGAGAGAACTTCGTTGAAACTCATCGAGACTTTCCAGGGATTGCCGCATCAGTTCTTCCGCAGAAATGCTTTCGGGCAGATGCTCTTTATAAAATCTAATTCTTAAAGCATTCAGCAATAATCCGCCAATCCCGAGGCTGTCGAGAGTTTCCCAATTCTGGCCCTCGCACATTTTTTCAAATTCGGTGAGCATAAAATCGAATTCCGGGAGATGGTCGGGAAAGCGTTCCAGAATACTGAGCGTACAAATCAATCCTTCCAGCGGATCGTGTGCGCCCATACTACTTACTAGCGGCCGACTGAGATCGGTGCTCATTTTCCAGTACATTCTTGAGCCTTCGGGAGTGATAAATTTAGAACAAGCCTCAAGTAACTCCACGGCCCAGCGGGAAAAATCCCCATGTGGCTCTTCCTTTCCCGCCTGTAAGAGGGCATTGAGCCAGCGGGTGAGATAATGGAAATACTGGCCATCCCTTTCCCATTCAAGCCTTTCATTAAAATCTTCATTTTCTTTTCGTTCGGGTAATTTTTTCCCTATTCTGAGACCTCCGGCAGTGGGATGATATCGGGCTTTTTCTTCATCAAAACCGCTTATCCAGCCTTTAGACGTGTCCTGCGGATGGAATTTTCCCAAATGTTCATGAACCAGGTCGATCAGTTTAAAAGCCCTATTGCGGTATGATTTTTCTGATGTTTGGTGGAAAAGAGCCAAAAAGTTCTGGACCGCGAAAGCATCGGTCCATAAATAGCGCCTGGAAGGATCCATGTTGCCAGTTATTCCTGTCCTTTCGGAAAAATCTTCCATCAGCATAGCTGCTTTTTCCACTTTTATGGCTGAACTCCTGGTACTCATGAATATTATTTTTCGGCTTCTCCTTTCATAGGAACGAACATTACAGGTAACAGGTTTTCTTCCCTGAACTTATCCTCGCCTGTTTTTTCCAGAAGGATCAGTCTTTGACTGGTTTTTCCCAATGGCACCAGTAAGCGGCCGCCAATTTTCAGCTGATCTTTCAGTGGTTTGGGGATAAAAGCCGGTGCAGCGGTAAGAATAATTGCGTCAAAAGGGGCTTTTTCGGGCCAGCCTTTATAGCCGT
The DNA here is from genome assembly GCA_963741865.1 of uncultured Flavobacteriaceae bacterium. Classification (GTDB taxonomy): domain Bacteria; phylum Bacteroidota; class Bacteroidia; order Flavobacteriales; family Flavobacteriaceae; genus Christiangramia. The sequence goes on along the minus strand of CAVUJP010000010.1, from coordinate 118,910 downwards.
CATCATTCTTTATACTTACATTACCGATATCGGTTTGGGAGAGATTCTCCTTTGCGAAATCGGCCAGCCATTCAACATATTCTATACTGTAAACATGACGGCATAATCTGGAAAGTACAGCCGCATTGTAGCCGCAACCGGTTCCCACTTCAAGTACAGTTTCATCGGGTGAGAGTTTAAGCCTTTCAGCCATATAGGCAACGATATAAGGCTGACTTATGGTTTGCTTTTCTCCGATCGGCAGAGGGCTATCGTCATATGCATGTGGCTTGACGTCATCGGGTACAAAATGAGCCCGATCTACTTCTTTCATAGCCTCGAGGACGCGGTCATTTTTAATACCTCTTCCTTTCAGCTGTTCTTCGATCATTTCTTCCTTTGTGGTCAACATCATTCTTGTTTTTAATTTTTTGAAGCAGCTTACTTCAAGTTAAGAATTCTGAAGCTTTTGGAGAAAGTAAAAATCTTTTATAACAAGAAATTAAGTTTTTGAAGGTTAATCTATTAGATCAGAATAAATGGGTTAAAATACTGGTTTTCAACGAAGTACTATTTTAGAAATAAGATCATGCCCCATTTCTTCATTGAGCATTGTAATGATCTTTTCTTTCCCGTAGCTTAGTTCTTCCCGAAGCACAGAAGAACTTAATTGTACATATAATACATCTTTTTTCAGCTTTATTCCGGTGGTGTATTTTTCAATGGCGGGACCCATCTGGCTGTTCCATACATCGCGGATCTTCACCTGGTTCAGCCCTTTGTCCAGTTTATTTTCATCAACGAAACTCTTCAGCAGGTCGCTGAGTTTCATTTCTTCATTCTTTCTTTTTTTCATGTTCTTCGAGGCTTATAGGTTCGTAGCGTTGGTAATAATAGATCTTTCCGTCGCGGTTCTTTAAAACCAGTTCGTCTTCATCGGCTTCGAGCACTTCTTCGGTCCAGCTATCATATGGAGTGGAGTAGTGGAGGAAGAGTTTTTTATCTTTGATCTCAGGTTTTACTTTCTCCGCATCCCTGGTGGTCTTAAATTTTCCCGAGAAATCTGGCTGTAGTTTTTTTCGATATCCTGAACTGTCGGTGATTTTAATATAATCAATATACTGACTAAACCCGTATTTTATAACGGAATCTTTTTCTACCTGCACATGATCGATCTGCCAGTAACCATTAATGTTTTGTAAGGCTTCGGAAGGATCATTCCTTCCGCAGGCAAATAGGAAAAGACCCGTTATCGCGAAAATTAACTTTCTCAAAGCTTAAAGATTTTATAGGTTTGATTGCTGCTTTTAACCACTTTCTCGGTGCGTTCGGCATGAGTATCGGTGATGAAAATCTGTCCGAGTTCGTTGGTGGCTACCAGGGCGACAATATGTGCCACGCGGTTTTCGTCCAGTTTATCGAAAATATCATCCAGCAGCAGAATGGGATTCACTTTACTGATTTGTTTGATAAAATCAAATTGCGCCAGCTTCAGTGCCACAAGGAATGATTTCTGTTGTCCCTGGGAACCAAATTTCTTGATGGGATGACCTTCAATTTCGAAGCTGAGGTCGTCTTTATGAGTACCTACCGAAGTGTACTGCAGCGCCATATCTTTTTGCAGATTTTCTTCCAGCAGCTTTCCCAGACCGGCATCGAATAACTGGCTCTTATAAATGATTTCCACATGTTCCTTATCATTGGTGATATCGGAATATCTTTTATTGAAAATAGGAATGAATTCCTTTAAAAATTGCTGTCTTTTCTGAAAAAGATCGGAGCCCAGACTATTCATTTGGGCGTTATAGATTTCCAGGGTGTCCCGATCAAAAGTGTTATTGGCGGCAAAATACTTCAGAAGGGAATTTCTCTGGGAAACCGTTTTGCTGTACTGCAATAACTTATTCAAATACACCGGATCGCTTTGGGAGATCACCCCGTCAATGAACTTTCGTCTGGTTTCAGAGCCTTCAATGATCAGATCTCGATCGGCTGGAGAAATGATCACCGTTGGAATAAAACCTATATGGTCACTTACCTTATCATAGGCTTTGTTATTCCTTTTGATAATCTTTTTCTGTCCTTTTTTAGCGCTGACAAGGATTTGTTCCGGATTATCATTTTTTATGAATTCACCTTCCGCTACGAAAAAATCGGCTTCGTGATTGATATTCTGGGAGGTAATGGGATTGAAATAACTTTTTCCGAAGGAAAGGTGATAAATACTATCCAGCACATTGGTTTTTCCGACTCCATTATTACCTACCAGACAGTTGATTTTTTCGTCAAATTCAAAATCGGCCGCGCTAAGATTTTTATAATTTAGAAGATGGAGGTGTTTTAAATGCATAAAAAGCTGTTTTTCAGCACTTGTAATTCGTTATGGAATATTGAGTTCATACGGCAAAAGGATGGCCAAGTTATTCAAAAATTACAAATATTTTCCCTTTTAATTTTCACAAAATATTATATTTTTGCCACGCATTAAAAATTTTTTATGGCAACGTATAAGAAAAGAGGACACAAGCCTTCCAACAAGAAGGATCGAGATAAATCGGCTGAGGAAGAATCAACAACAGCTGAGGTTTTTAACAGTCTTGACGAAGGAGCAGGTAAATTTGAAACCTGGGTAGCCGAAAATCAGAAGTATATTTATGTGATCCTGGGAATCGCAGTTGTTGCCGTGATCGGTTACATAGGGTATAGCCGATTTATACATGCGCCAAAACAGCAGGAAGCCGCGAATGAGATGGCAAAAGCCGAAACATATATGGCCTCCGCATTAAGAGCCAGCGGAGCCGAAAGTGATTCCTTATACAATCTTGCGCTTAACGGCGGGGAAGGGAAATACGGTTTTCTTGATATTATTGATAATTACGGAGGTACCGATGCAGCGAATCTTGCGCATTACAATGCCGGATTTGCCTATTTGCGTACCGGAAAATATAAAGAAGCTATCGACCAGCTTGAAGATTTTTCAAGTGATGACGACATCATGGGACCTTTGGCCATTGGCGGAATTGGAGATGCTTTTCTTCAACTTGACCAGCCTGAAGAAGCTTTGGGGTATTATGAAAAGGCTGCAAATAAGGCGTCTAATTCATTCACAACTCCGCGTTTTCTTCTGAAAGCTGCGATTACTGCGCTTCAGATTAATCAAAATGATAAGGCCGAAGAATATCTAACGAAGATCGAGGATGAATATCCCGATTCTCCCGAAGCCGAAAAAGTTCCTGTTTACCTGGGACAGGCGAACAGTACCAATCAGTAATTATGGCTACAGAAGGTAAAAACCTTTCGGAATACGATAAAAATTCAATCCCAAACGCGAAAGATTTTCGGTTTGGGATTGTTGTTTCAGAATGGAACGATGAGATCACCGAAGGCCTTTTCCAGGGCGCTTTCGATGCTTTTATTGAAAATGGTGTTTTTAAAGAAAATATAGTTCGCTGGAACGTTCCCGGAAGTTTTGAACTTATCTACGCCTGTAAGAAAATGCAGGAAACCTTTGAGATGCTGGATGCCATTATTGCAGTGGGCAGTGTCATTCAGGGGGAAACAAAGCATTTCGATTTTGTTTGCGAAGGAGTCACCCAGGGCATTAAAGACCTGAATGTACAGGGAGATATTCCGGTGATCTTCTGCGTGCTTACCGATAATAATATTGAACAATCCCGCGCCCGTAGCGGTGGAAAACACGGGAATAAGGGAACCGAAGCCGCTATTGCCGCCATTAAAATGGCTCAACTTCGCAAAGACGCGAAATTCTATAAAGGATAATTTTTTCTTCTTTCCGGTTTTTAACGGCACTGTTATTGCGTTGCTTATTAACACAAGGATGCTTCGGAATTTTCAAGCATTTTGAGTAAATTTGGAACAGCAAATAATTCACAATTTTGAAAATCAATTTTTACAAAGTCAGAAAAAATACGCGGTATAACTATACTCCCCGCTATTATAAGGGTAAGGATACCGGGAATATCTATGACTTTGATTCTAAATTCAATAAATATAAAGATGCCACCAACGCCATTGATTTTGGTTCGCAATGGGCTGAGGCTCGTAAAATGAACCGTACGCGTGGTAACCGTAGTATTAATCGCACGGTAATTTATATTATTCTTATTCTGATTTTTATTTTTCTGTGGATTATAGATTTTGATTTGTCCATTTTCACGATTCCCCGATAGATGAGTGATATAATCCAATTGTTACCCGATCATGTTGCCAACCAGATCGCTGCGGGTGAAGTTGTGCAACGTCCTGCATCGGTTATAAAAGAACTTTTAGAAAACTCTATAGACGCCAATGCCGAGCGCATTCAGGTGGTGATCAAAGACGCCGGTAAAACACTTATCCAGGTGATCGATGATGGTATGGGCATGAGTCTTACCGATGCTCGCATGAGTTTTGAAAGGCATGCTACCTCGAAAATTAAGATAGCCGATGATCTTTTCAGTTTAAAAACGAAAGGCTTTCGTGGTGAAGCGCTTGCTTCTATCGCCGCGATCGCACATGTGGAGCTGAAAACGAAAACCGAAGAAGATGAAGTGGGAACCTGTATCAAGATCGAAGGCAGCGAAGTGACTTCCCAGGAAGCCTGTGTAACGCCTAAGGGAACCTGCATCAGCGTAAAGAATCTTTTTTATAATATTCCCGCGCGCCGAAATTTTTTGAAATCTGATAATGTGGAAACCCGCCATGTGATCGATGAATTTCAACGGGTGGCGCTGGCACATCCCAGTATTAGTTTTTCACTGACTCATAACGGCAGTGAGCTTTTTCAGTTGCCAACCACGAATATTCGGCAGCGTATCACCAATGTTTTCGGCGGAAAGACCAATGAAAAGCTGGTGCCTGTCGAAGAGGATACCGGGATTGTAAAAGTTTCCGGCTTCGTTGGAAAACCTGAATACGCCAAAAAGAGCCGGGGAGAGCAATTTTTCTTTGTAAATAATCGATTCATCAAAAGCCCCTATCTCAATCATGCCGTGGTTACTGCTTTTGAAGGTTTGCTGAAGGAAAAGAATTATCCCAGTTATTTTTTATATCTGGAAGTCGATCCGAAATCGATCGATATCAATATTCACCCAACCAAGACCGAGATCAAGTTTGATGATGAACATTCGCTGTACGCGATCCTGAAAAGTGCCATCAAGCATAGTTTAGGACAGTTCAACGTGGCGCCGATGCTAGATTTTGACCGAGATTCTGAACTCGACACGCCCTATAACTATAAGAACCGGGAAGCCAACACGCCTCAGGTAGAGGTGGATAAAGATTTCAATCCTTTTAGAAATGAAGGTAATGTCTCTTCAGGTTTTTCCGGAGGAAGGTCTTTCCGCTCGGAAAAAAATACCGAATGGGAAGGAATTTATACTGGTTTGCAGAACGAATCTGAAGTAGCACCTGATCTGGATGTCAAACAAATCGAATTTGAAAGCGAAGAGGTGACCGGAAGTTTATTCGGAACCGAAGAAAGCGAATCTGGAAAATCTACATTTCAGCTTCATAAAAAATATATCGTATCCACGCTGAAGAGCGGACTCCTAGTTATTGATCAGCACAGGGCGCATACGCGTATTATCTACGAAGAACTGCTGAAGAATATTACCGTTTCTGCCGCAGTGAGTCAGCAGCTTTTGTTTCCGCTGAAGCTTCAGTTCAATCATCACGAAATAGAGATGCTGATGGAGATCAAAGATTCACTGGAACAAACAGGCTTTATCTTTGCTGAAATCGGTAAGGATGAAGTGGAGATTACCGGAATTCCAACGCTGATTTCCGAAAGTGAAGTGGAAATTTTATTGGAAAAACTGCTGGCCGACTTTGAAAAAGAGGTACCAGATAATGGTTTTTCACAAACCGATCTGCTGGCGAAATCACTGGCCAATAGTATGGCGGTACGTTCCGGGACTTTGCTGAACGATGCCGAACAGCAGCATATTCTTAACCGGCTGTTTGGCTGTAAGGAGCCCTCGTTGAGCCCCTTTAATAAAACTGTTTTCACTACACTTACGGTGGATGAACTCGATAAAAAATTTGCTTAAATGGGAAGAATAACAGAAACTGTAAAGGTTTTACTGATCATCAATGTCATATTTTTCATAGGGAGCCAGCTTATTGGAGATGTTGCCTATGAATATTTTGCGCTCTGGTTCTTTAAGAACCCGAATTTTCATTCCTGGCAGGCGGTAACCCACATGTTCATGCATGGCGGTTTTATGCATATACTTTTTAATATGTATGCTTTATGGGCCTTTGGGAGTCCTATTGAACAAATGCTCGGGCAGAAGCGTTTCATTTTTTTCTATTTTTCGGCAGGGATTGGAGCCGCTTTATTGCATACGCTCGTAAATCTTTTTTATTATCAGAATGGGATAGATGCTTTGGCAGCCACCGGAATGAATCCGGCCGAGATCAGCGATTATATCCACCAGGCCTTTGCCAGCAATCAGTTCCGTATTCCTATGGGGGTTGATGAAGGAACGATAAGGAATATGCTGCAGGCATTTTCAAATCCTGCGGTGGGAGCATCCGGCGCTATTTACGGTATTCTGGTCGCCTTCGGAATGATGTTTCCGAACGTGGAGCTATTTCTGCTTTTTGTACCTATTCCGGTGAAAGCAAAATATTTTATTCCCGGATTAATTCTCTTAGATTTGTTTTCAGGAGTCACCGGATATTCACTTTTCGGAGGTTCAATCGCACATTTCGCGCACGTGGGAGGAGCCCTTTTTGGCTTTATAATGATGTATTACTGGAAAAAGAATCAGTTCAATAATAACCGCTGGTATTGATGGGAACCTCAGATAGATTAAGATATAAACTACAAACTGCCACTGTAACCGAAAAGCTCATCGCGGTGAATGTGCTTGTTTTTGTCATTTTCTTTTTGACGCGGCTGATCGCTTTTTTATTTCAGCTGCCATCTGATTTTCTTTTGCAGTGGTTCGTTTTTCCGAATGAACCTGCGGAATTCCTGCTGAAACCCTGGTCTATTATCACCTACGGATTTCTTCATGCCGGGATCTGGCATATTTTGTCGAATATGCTGATCCTGTATTTTTCTGGAATTTACTTTCTCAACTATTTTTCTCCCAAGCGACTGCTGAATTATTATTTCCTGGGTATTATTATCGGCGCTCTTTTCTTTATGCTCAGTTATAACCTTTTTCCTGCCTTTGCCGGTACAGGAAGAACTTATCTCATTGGGGCTTCGGCGGGAGTAATGGCGGTGCTCATCGGGATCGCTACTCAAATTCCGCATATGCGGGTGAGATTATTGCTGTTAGGCAGCGTTAAATTCTGGTGGATAGCGGCTTTTTTATTGATGGTCGATATTGTTCAAATTCCTATCAGCAATGCCGGGGGGCATATTGCCCATTTGGGAGGTGCGCTTCTGGGATATGTTTACACAACCCAGCTTCAGAAAGGAAATGATATAGGGAAATGGTTTGAAAATATAATGGACTGGTTTGCTTCTATTTTTAAGCCACAGGAGAAAAAGGCGAAAATGAAAACCGTCTACCGAAATAAAAAGACCACGACCACAAAGAAAAGAACTTCAACCCGAAGCAGATCCGGAAATACGATTGATAAAGACGAGAAACAGAAAAAAGTGGATGCTATTCTCGATAAAATCAGTAAAAGCGGATATGACAGCCTCACCAAGGCTGAAAAAGATTTCCTGTTTCAGGCAGGTAAAGAAGACTAAATGAAGAAGCTGGGGATCTTTGATAAATTCATATTTATTCTCAATTCCCTTGCGGCATTGGCATTGCTGTTGTCTTATTTGCTGCCACTCATTCCACCGAAGAGTTTTCCTTTGTTATCGGTGTTAAGCCTGGGAGTACCCGTATTAATTATCCTGAATTTCCTCTTCTTTATCTATTGGGTCTTAAGGCTGAAACGTCAGTTTTTGATTTCCCTCATAATACTGCTTGCCGGATATAAATATGTGAACCGCTTTATTGAGATCGGTGGAGACAAAGGCTCTTCCGAAAAGGCCGATTTCAGCATTATGAGTTACAATGTTAGAATGTTCAATCAATATGAATGGACTTCGCGTAAAAACATTCCTCAGAAGATTACCGATTTCGTGAAAGAAAAGAATCCTGATGTCTTGTGCATGCAGGAATATTATGTTGGAACTACTGATTTTTCCAGGCTTTATCCCTATAAGTATATTAAGGTCAAAGAAAAGAATTCAGAATTCGGGACGGCAATATTTTCTAAGTTTCCCATTCTCAAGAAGCATTCCCTTAATTTCCCACAGGACGGCAATAACAATGCTATTTATGCCGATATCCTTATCAATAATAAGGATACAATTCGCGTATTTAATGTGCATTTTCAGTCCCTTAACATTAATGCGGGAATCGATGATATTCAGAAAGAAGATTCCAGGAAGTTATTAGGACGGATCGGTTACGGATTTTCCCTGCAGCAGGACCAGGTGGAGATGCTTTTGCCGGTCGTGCAAAATACGCCTTACCGAAAAATGATCGCCGGAGATTTTAATAATACGGCCTTTTCTTACCTCTATAATCTTTTGAAAACCGAAGCCGATCTCAATGACGCTTTTATGCAGCAGGGCAGTGGTTTCGGAAAAAGTTTTAGCCTGAACTATTTTCCGTTGCGTATAGATTTTATGCTGCTAAGCGAGGAACTGAAGACCACGGAATTTCACAGGTTTAAAATCGATTATTCCGATCATTTCCCGATTTTAAGCAAGATCAAGCTTTAATTCCTGCTCATGCAGGTAATTAAGCGCATTGTTGCCTTCATTGAACAAAAGGTCGAGTATGCTCAAATTTGGTAAAAAACCATGTTTTTCTTCAAAAACCTGGCTGTAGGGAGTAATACTGAATTCTTTTTTCCTTTTTGCATCCGCCAATGGTCTCAGATTGGTGATTTCTTTTGGATTCAGAATATATTCCTCTGTTTTGTTGTAGCTAAATTCCATCTGAAGGCTATCTGCTACAAACTGCATGCAGTCGTAATTAAAATCCATCAGACATCTGTATTCCTTATGGTATAACGGGTAAAGTTCATCTTCGAAAAACTCAAAGAATGGCGAAGTCTGATAGGCGGTTTTTAAGGCTCTCCAATGTTGAATTTGCCAGTTAAAATCATTTTCGATCTGCACCTCCCGGTATTTCTGTCGACCTTGGTTTTTCAGCCCTAAGGAAGAACTGTGTTTTATAGGAATATTGAGGGAAAGCTTTCCATTCGCATCGTAGATGTACATTCGGTTGCGGTAGGTTTGCTTTTGATAATTATCCTCATTTTCAAAAACCAGGTTATCGGCCTGTGAGATCGCGATCCATTGACTTACCGGACCAAAATAGGAAGGGTGTAACAGAATGCTATACATCGGAATTATATTTTATGCCTGTTCGCGTCTTTTTTTGAAATACTTCCAGCCGAAGAAGACTACTATCGCGATAAGGAAATAGGGCAGGAAGGAAGTAGGTTCATCATCACCTTTAACAGTTGTAAAGACCCTTTCCCATCTGATTTTATCAAATCCGGAAGCGTTGGAATCCCAGCTCAACCAGATAAAAACGGGTTTTCCCACGATATGATTTTCGGGAACATAACCCCAAAAACGACTGTCTTCAGAATTCTCGCGGTTATCTCCCATCATCCAGTAATAATTTTGCTGGAAAGTATAAGAACTCAGCGGTTCTCCATTCATGTAAACCTGGGTGCCGTTAATAGTGATTTTGCGTTCATTTCCCCATTCTCGGCCTTCATAGACTTCAATGATTCGGCGGTAAAAAGGCAGTGTCTCGGGAGTGATTTCTACGGTCACACCTTCTTTTGGTATATAAATAGGTCCCAGATTATCATTATTCCAGTTCAGTTTTCCATTATTCGGAAAAAGCGACGGATTCTTCACTCCGGCAGAATCTACCAGCCTTTGTACAGAAGCTATATTCGGGTTGTTCTTGAAACGCTCGTAACTATCATCAGACATCGACTGGATAATGAACACATTATTGTTCGGGTTATAAGAATAACCATCGGTGATATCGTACATTTCGTAGAGCAGGCGCGGGTTCAATGGCTGACCATTTGTTTTCCCAACATAAGAATACTGCGGCCTTGCTCTCCCCGGCAGCTGAAGTTTTTCTCCGTTGATATGCACATAACCGTTTATCACCTGCAGGGAATCGCCCGGTAAGCCAACGGCGCGTTTTACATAGTTCGACTTTTTGTCAACGGGTTTGTTGAAATGCTCTTTAGAGGCGTCGAAAAATTTCTTAACAGTATCTACAGGCCAGTTGAACACCACTATATCGTTGCGTTCCACGTTCTCAAATCCAGGGAATCGGAAATATGGAATCTGCGGTTTGTTTAAGTAAGATTTAATTCCCAAAATAGGAATAGTGTCATGCACCATCGGGAAAGCGACTGCGGTTTCAGGAACACGCGCTCCGTAGTGAAACTTACTTACAAAAAGAAAATCTCCCACCAGTAACGTCTTTTCCAAAGAAGAGGTAGGGATGGTAAAGGGCTGCATGAAATAAGTATGCACAATGGTTGCAGCGATCACGGCAAATAAAATTGAGCTGATCCATTCCCCGGCTTCGGTGCGTGGTTTTAGGTCGCGATCCTGAATATAAGGGTCGTTGGTGGCGTAATTAACATAAAAGATGTAGAATCCTAGAGTAAGTATAACCGCAAAGGTTTCAGCGGTAGAACTTCTGCCGAAACTTCTGATAGTTTCCACCCAGATCACGGGAATTATTATAAGATTTACAATGGGGATGAACATCAAAATTACCCACCAGCGAGGGCGGTTGATAATGTTCATCAGAACAATGGAATTATAAACCGGAACGGCAGCTTCCCAGGCTTTTCTTCCCGCTCTTTGGTAAAGTTTCCAGGTTCCTAAAAAATGAATTACCTGAAGTACCAGGAAGAAAATAAACCATTCTGTAAGTGTCATATTTTTTCTTTTTACCTGTTAGGCCGGATTTATTGTATTTTGTTACAATTTTTAATTAAAAAGGCTGGAAAGAACATCTTTCATGGTGAATATTCCGGACTTGTCTTTTAAAAATTCGGCCGCGACTACTGCTCCCAGAGCAAAACCTTTTCTGTTTTTTGCGGAATGAATAATTTCAATGCTATCAATATCAGATTCATAGGTAACGGTATGAATTCCGGGCACATCTTTGATACGTTTTGCATGAATGGCAATTTCATCCTTATCGGCATGATTAAGTTGCCAGCCTTTCTTATCGGGATATTTTTCAATGATCTGCTGTGCCAGGCTTATGGCTGTTCCGCTTGGTGCATCCAGTTTCTGAACATGATGGATCTCCTCGATTTCCACCGAATATTCCGGAAGGCCTTTCATCATTTCAGCCAGTTTTTTATTCAGCTCAAAAAAAACATTCACGCCAAGACTGAAATTTGAAGCATAAATAAAAGCCGTACCTTCCTCTTCGCAGACCTTGCGCGCCTTTTCATAATCGTCAAGCCAGCCCGTGGTACCACAAACAACAGGGATCTTATTTCTGAAACAACTGGTGATATTCTTAAAAGCCGCATCGGGAACGCTAAAATCAATCGCCACATCGATCCCGGCTTCATCCAGTGGATAGTTTTCAATATCTTCATCTACTTTGAGCACGATCTTATGCCCTCGTTCTTCAGCGATCTCCTCAATCACTTTTCCCATTTTTCCGTATCCAAGTATCGCAATATTCATCTTAAAAACTGTAATTTAAAGTGAGTCCGTAATTTGTTTTTCCAAGTAAGGCATCATAATCCATATTAGGTCTGAAAGTAAGGTCTTCATTGACATTAAACTGTCGAAGATGTGCTTCCACATTGGCGTCAACAATATTTAGAATATAAACTCCCACGGTTACAAGGATAGAAATTTCTTTATTTTTCTGATAAAATTCCTGTGCCCTGATCAGCGCGTTAGTGCTAATCCTGTTCTCAAATTCATCGGGACGCCCCGCTAACCTGTTTTTATAGGCATCCCTGTACCGGTCGTATTCTTTATCATTTTTCAGGTAAAAATAAATTCCTGTGGCCATCCCGCCGTAGGCAAGGGGAATTTTCCAGAAACTGCCGTTGTAGGCCTGACCGAGTCCGGGCAAAATCGCCGAATAAAAAGCGGCTTTAGAAGGGGCAAGAGCATTATAAGGTTCTGATTCTTTTTGCTGAAGTTCTTTTTCAGTAGTAGATTGCTGTGAAATATTCAGCGAATCCTGCTGAGCATAAGTGCCCAGAACGAGGAATAGAAAAAAAAACTGAAAAAGAACGAATTTAAGCTTCACCCCGAATTAATTTTTTGATCCTTTCGAAATCCTCTTCCGAAGAAAAGGGGATGGTAAGTTTCCCGCTTCCTTTTTTAGTGACCTTTACGTCAACTTTTGTTCCCAGATATTCTGTAAATTCCTTAACTCCTTTTTTATAAGTTTTGGCGACCGGCGCTTTTTTACCTTCCGATTTTTTATCGGTTCCGCCCCCATTAAGTTCACGTACAAGTTTTTCGGTGTCTCTTACCGAAAGTGATCTCTGAAGCACTTTTTCGTAAATTTCAAGCTGTTGCTGCGGATCATCGACATTGATAAGCGCCCTTCCGTGGCCCATGCTCAGGAAGCCGTCTCTCATCCCGGTTTGAATGATCGGGTCGAGCTTTAGCAAACGCAGATAATTGGCAATGGTAGAACGGTTTTTCCCCACCCGGTCACTAAGCTGTTCCTGTGTAAGGCTGATCTCATCGATAAGCCGCTGGTAAGAAAGTGCGATTTCAATGGGGTCGAGATCCTGTCTCTGGATGTTTTCAACCAGCGCCATTTCCAGCGATTCCTGGTCATTGGCGATTCGAATATAAGCAGGAATAGTTTCCAGTCCAACAAGTTTGGAAGCCCGGAACCTTCTTTCACCCGATACCAGCTGATATTTACCAAAATCGAGCTTTCTTACCGTAATTGGCTGAATCACTCCCAGCTCTTTGATCGAAGAAGCAAGTTCTTTTAACGACTCTTCGTTAAAACTCGTTCTTGGCTGAAAAGGATTGACTTCTACCGAAGAAAGATCCAGTTCCACAATATGACCAACCAGTTTATCGGCATTTTTATCTTCAGCAGATTTAATATCATTCTCAGGATCTTTCAGTAAAGCAGAAAGTCCTCTTCCCAATGCTTGTTTTCTGGTAGCTTTCGCCATTTTTATTCGTTTTTCTTAATAATTTCATTTGCCAGGCTAAGATAATTGCTGGCTCCTTTGCTTGAAGCGTCATAATTGATGATGCTTTCCCCGTAACTTGGTGCTTCGCTTAAACGCACATTTCGCTGAATGATTGTTTCAAAAACCATTTCATCAAAATGTTTTTTTACTTCTTCCACCACCTGATTGGAAAGTCGTAGCCTGGAATCGTACATGGTAAGCAGCAGACCTTCTATATCCAGTTTGTTATTATGGATTTTCTGAACACTTTTAATGGTATTCAGCAATTTCCCGAGACCTTCCAAAGCAAAATACTCACATTGAATAGGAATGATCACAGAATCGGCTGCTGTTAAAGCGTTTAGTGTGAGCAGGCCTAACGAGGGTGCACAGTCGATTAGAATAAAATCATATTTATCCCGAAGCGGTTCAATAGCTGTTTTAAGCATTGATTCCCTCTTTTCCTGATCTACGAGTTCAATCTCTATCGCTACAAGATCTATATGGGCGGGAATGATATCCAGGTTTGGAGAGCTGGTCTCCCTGACGGCTTCTTCAGCTTTAATTGAATGTTCCAGCAGCTGATAAGTTCCCTTTTCAACCTCTTCGACATCAATACCGAGCCCAGAAGTGGCATTTGCCTGAGGATCGGCATCTATCAATAATATTTTCTTTTCAAGAACACCCAGCGAAGCAGCAAGATTCACCGAAGTTGTGGTTTTTCCTACGCCTCCTTTTTGGTTAGCAATAGCAATGATTTTACCCATTAATTGTGTGCAATTTTTGAAAGGTAAAAATACAATTTATTATAGGTTTATGAAATGAAATTGTTAACAGTTTGATAAAGGCTTAGCACCGGCGCGGCGGGTCTTGCATTAACACCCAAACTGGCTGATTAATGAGAAATAAAATTGTTAAAAACTATTATTTATTCTTTTTCGACCTTATCATCTCTTCGAGCATATCCCACATTTCTTCCGGAATTTCTTCCAGTAGATTAAATTGTCCCGCACCTTTAAGCCATTCACCACCGTCAATAGTGATCACTTCGCCATTCACATAGGCAGAAAAATCGGAAACAAGGTAGGCTGCAAGATTTGCAAGTTCCTGATGTTCGCCAACTCTTTTTAGCGGAACTTTTTTAGCGAGGTCAAATTTTTCCTTTAGGTCACCTGGCAGTAACCTGTCCCAGGCTCCTTTGGTAGGAAAAGGCCCGGGAGCAATAGCGTTTGACCGAATACCGTACTTGGCCCATTCCACTGCCAGAGAACGGGTCATGGCCAAAACCCCTGCTTTCGCGGTTGCACTCGGCACCACATAGGCAGAACCCGTCCAGGCATAAGTGGTGACGATATTAAGTATGGTTTTATTTTTTTCCTTCTGATCAATCCAATGTTTTCCTAAGGCCAGCGTACAGTTTTTACTGCCTTTAAGTACAATATCGATAATGGTGTCAAAAGCGTTTGCGCTTAAGCGTTCGGTAGGTGATATAAAATTTCCCGCGGCGTTATTCAAAAGAATATCAATTGAACCGAATTCGGAGATCACCTTGTCTCTCATCGCCTCCACCTGGTCAAAATGTCTCACATCGCACTGAACAGGGAAACACGTGGAACCTGTTTCTTCTGAAAGCTCCCTGCTTACGGTCTCGAGTTTTTCCAGGTTTCTGGAAGTGATGGCTACCTTTGCGCCTAATTCAAGAAAATATTTTGTCATGGCTTTTCCAAGCCCGCTTCCGCCACCGGTTACTATAATATTTTTTCCTTTTAACGCGTCGTCACGGAGCATTTTCTGAGTGTATTCAGCCATAATTTTAAATTTTAATCTTCATCAATAAGAATTTCGAGCAACTGGATAGCAGCATCACTGATCTTTGTACCGGGTCCGAAAACGGCCACTGCTCCTGCATCAAATAAAAACTGGTAATCCTGGGAAGGAATTACTCCACCAACGATCACCATGATGTCTTCCCTTCCTCTTTTCTTCAATTCCTCGATCACCTGCGGAACAAGTGTTTTATGACCTGCCGCCAGTGAAGAAACTCCAAGTATATGTACATCGTTCTCCACCGCCTGCTGGGCGGCTTCTGCGGGAGTCTGAAAAAGCGGACCAATATCCACATCGAAGCCCAGATCGGCATAACCGGTTGCCACAACTTTGGCGCCACGGTCATGGCCATCCTGTCCCATTTTCGCGATCATGATCCTCGGGCGACGGCCTTCCATTTCGGAAAACTTATCGGCCAATTCCCTTGCTTTATTGAATGAGCTGTTATCTTTCATTTCTTTTGAATACACCCCGCTAAAGGACTGGATTTTTGCTTTATATCTTCCATAGACTTTTTCAAGAGCATCGCTTATTTCTCCCAGAGTAGCACGATGTCTGGCTGCTTCAACTGAAAGCTTAAGCAAATTAGCATTTTCTTCTTTAGCAGCCTGAGTAATTTTATCCAGTGCCTCTTTTACTTTTTCAGAATCTCTTTCAGCCTTTATTTTTTCCAGCCCTGAAACTTGTTGCTTTCGGACGGTTTGATTATCGACTTCAAGGGTTACAAGTTCTTCTTCTTTCTCCAGTCTATATTTATTTACGCCCACAATGATATCAGTCCCGCTGTCTATCCTTGCCTGTTTTTTAGCGGCAGCTTCTTCGATTCTCATTTTTGGAATTCCGGCCTCAATGGCTTTAGTCATTCCGCCAAGCTCTTCCACCTCTTCTATAAGTTTCCAGGCCTGCTGAGCGATTTCTTCCGTTAGTTTTTCCACGTAAAAACTACCCGCCCAGGGATCGACAGTTTTGGTGATATTTGTTTCATTCTGAAGATAAAGCTGGGTATTTCTTGCGATCCGTGCCGAAAAATCGGTGGGTAGCGCGATTGCTTCGTCCAGTGCATTCGTGTGCAAGCTCTGGGTTCCGCCAAAAGCTGCGGCTGCGGCTTCGATACAGGTTCGGGCCACATTATTGAACGGATCCTGCTCGGTAAGGCTCCATCCGCTGGTTTGAGAATGTGTTCTTAAAGAAAGAGATTTCGGATTCTTCGGATTGAACTGTTTCACCAGCTTCGCCCACAGCATACGCCCGGCCCGCATTTTTGCGATTTCCATGAAATGGTTCATTCCTATTGCCCAGAAAAAGGAAAGTCTGGGAGCAAAACTGTCAATATCCATTCCGGCTTTAAGACCTTTCCGAATATATTCTAGTCCGTCGGCCAGCGTATAAGCCAGTTCGATATCGCAGGTTGCGCCGGCTTCCTGCATATGATAACCGGAAATACTGATGCTATTGAAACGAGGCATGTTCTTGGAGGCATATTCGAAAATATCTGAAATTATCTTCATCGAAGGAGTAGGAGGGTAGATGTAAGTGTTCCTCACCATAAATTCCTTCAGAATATCATTCTGAATGGTTCCCGAAAGCTGTTCCGGTTTTACGCCCTGCTCCTCGGCAGCGACGATGTAAAAGGCCATAATAGGCAAAACCGCCCCATTCATGGTCATGGACACCGACATTTTATCGAGCGGAATCTGGTCGAAAAGAATTTTCATGTCTTCGACCGAATCTATGGCCACACCGGCTTTACCCACGTCCCCAACCACTCGTTCATGGTCACTGTCATAGCCGCGATGAGTAGGCAGATCAAAGGCGACGCTCAGCCCTTTCTGCCCGGCCGCGAGATTTCTTCTATAAAAAGCGTTGCTTTCTTCAGCTGTTGAAAATCCGGCATACTGCCTGATGGTCCAGGGCCGGCTAACATACATCGTACTATACGGGCCACGCAGGTAGGGAGGAATTCCCGCTGCGAAATGAAGGTGTTCAGCATTCTTTAGATCAGAAGCTGTGTAATGATCTTTTATCTTAATACCTTCCGGAGTTTTAAAGTCGTTTTTTCCGGAATTTTCTTCAGAACGGATCTTTTTTTCTGCTAATTGTATGTTTTGTAGATCTTTTCTTGGCATTCCGGTTATTTTTTTGAATTTTCTTCCTCTTCCAAACGGCATTTTTCATAATCTTCGCTAAGCCGTTTTTCCAGGATTGGTTCCAGCAAGGTTTTTCGGCGTTTCTTCTTCAGAAATGGAAAAAGTTCGAGCTCGCCTTCCATATTATCCTGCGGATTCTCAAATTTATTGGTGCCTATCAAAACAAGTTTCTGTTCATCAAAAGTTTTCTGTTCAGCTTCGGCGCTTTCTTTGATCTTTCGCTGAATGGTTCCGGCTTTTAGTTCTTTTAAAAATCCACCGCCTTTTTCGATTTCCTTAAAGATTTCCAGCGCTTTTTCAGCTAATTGTTTGGTGAGACTTTCAATATAATAAGTTCCTTCCGCGATATTGCCCACTTTTCCGAAGTAACTTTCATTTTTCAATATAAGCAACTGATTTCTGGCAATTCTGCTTCCGAAGTCATTGTCCTTGTGATAAATAGAATCATACGGCATATTGCTTACCGCATCGGCACCCCCGAGAATGGCACTCATGCATTCGGTTGTACTGCGCAACAAATTGACATTATAGTCATAAAGAGTTTTGTTCCTTTTTCCCGGAAAAGCAAGAATATGGCAATTTTCCGTCCAATTGAATTCTTTTGCCAGCGTGTTGTATAGCCATCGAAGCGCCCTGATTTTGGCAATTTCAAAGAAATAATCTGAACCAATCGCTACCTCAAACTGTACGGGAATATTTTTTACCGAATTCGAAGATCCATTAAAATGGTTGAAATATTCAGAAATTTGCGCGATAGAATAAGCGAGCTGTTGCGGAATGTTGGCTCCTGAATTATGATAAAGCGAACTATCAATACTTATTGTTGAGCTAAAATTGCCTGAATTCTGAACGATTTCTTCAAAATCTTCATGATCTTTTTTCAGATTATCAAACCAGTTGCCGCTTCGCGCAAGTTTACCGATAATATCGGTTTGCAGAAAAGATTTTCCTTTTCTTCCCGCAATAGTTTTGTTCAATTTATTTACGTAAGCAGAATCGAGAAACTGAAGATGGAAGTAAAGATCGATCCCAGAAGAAAGTCCCTGAAGCAGTTCTTGCGGGTTAATTTCTGCGGAAGGAATGATAAACCAAAGGGCTTCGGCTCCTTTTTCAACCACTTGCAGCGCTTTTTTTGATGCTGCTTCAGCTGACTGGGTATAGATCTTTTCAGTGATTTTCCAGTCCGCTGGATTTGTAATTTTCAGACTTTCGGCTACATCCTCTTCCGTATAAAAAGGTTTAATATCGATCCCGTGCAGGCTATGAGTAACGAGCGTTTCGTTATAATCGGCACCTTTGAGATCGGCCTGTATCTTTTGTTTCCATTGTTTTGCAGAAACTTGTACAAATTCCTGAAATAACAATTCTTTCATTATTCGGTTGATTTTTTACGAAAGAGCAGGCTTTAGTCGATGGTATCGTACTCGATGATGTAAATATCTTCATCATCCCTTTTCATGTAGTACTTCTGGCGGGCAAATTTCTCCAGCTCGGTAGAATCATGGAGTTTGTTGATCACCTCTTTATCTTTCGCAATTTGAATTTGATAATAATTTTTATTGTCCTGCAAATCCTGTATTTCCTGATTTAATTCATGATGAATCAGCCATGAATTAGTGTCGAGAAAGAACATCCATCCGGCAAATACGAGCGTAATCAGCACATATTTGTTGCTAATGAACCTGAACCAGGGTTTTTTTCGCAGGTCTTTAAGTTTCATACTCGCTAAATATACGAATTTAGGTTAATCGATCTTTAATAATTGTCTGCACGATATCAACAGCTACTGTATTGTAGCGGTTTGTAGGAATGATGATATCGGCAAATTCCTTTGTAGGCTCGATAAACTGTTGATGCATGGGTTTTAGCGTGGTCTGGTAACGCCAAAGAACCTCTTCCAGATCACGGCCGCGGTCTGCGATATCTCTTTTTAATCTGCGGATGAGGCGTTCATCGCTATCGGCGTGCACATAAATCTTTATGTCGAAAAGATCGCGGATCTCAGGATGAGTAAGAATAAGGATACCTTCCACGATCACCACTTTTCTTGGTTGAATTTCTATGGTTTCCCCGGTTCGGTTATGCTCTTTAAAAGAATAAACAGGCTGCTGAATAGTTTTTCCATTTCTGAGCTCCTGAAGATGAGTAGCCATCAGACCAAAATCGATAGATTTTGGATGATCAAAATTGATCTTTTTACGTTCTTCAAAAGAGAGGTGGGAGGTATCATTATAGTAAGAATCCTGTGAAATCACATCAACTTCCTCATTTTTAAGTTCTTCGATGATCTGATTTACCACGGTGGTTTTCCCGCTTCCGGTACCTCCGGCAATCCCGATAATAAGCATAGCAATGAATTTTGCGCAAAGGTAGTTATAAGTTTAAAAAAAGAAGGAACGATTGATGAGCTGAAAATAAAAATGGGGTTGAAACTTCAACCCCATTTTTATTATTTTTCTTTGACCGAGGCAACTTCATCGGCGGTGACCATTTCATCCACATTGTTGCTCCATGAATGCATCACATAATTTAAGGCATCGGCTACTTCCTGGTCACTGAGACCCATAGGAGTCATCACATTATTATAAGTTTCTCCATTTACCTGGATTTCTCCCTGGAGACCATATTTCACACCTCTTATCGCGGCTTCTCTTTTTTCTGTTAACCAGTTGGAGCCATCAAGTGGGGGATAAGTTCCCGCAATTCCTTTTCCAGTTGGAAGATGACAGGTTACACAGAGTCCGGAATAAACTTTCTTTCCGCGTTCGATACTTTGTGCGAGAGGGGAATCATCTTTTTTCTTTTCGGAAGAATCTGAAATCACATAGGAATCTTCTTCTTTATCAGTATTATCGTTTTTTTTATCCGATTTACAGGCCATTAGAGTGAGGATGCCTAATAATAACAGTGCTTTTTTCATAGGTGCAAACATTGATTAAATAAAAGTATTTGGTTTTAGGAAAAACTAAGATATAAAAAAATAAATCTCTCCATTGTCAGAGATGAATATTTATTATATTTGCCCGCCGGTACCCGGTCCACTCCTTGTAAAAAAGGAAAATCTGGAACCTGAAATATTGAATTTTGAATAACACCGAAGGTGTTCTCGGGGTGTAGCGTAGCCCGGTTATCGCGCCTGCTTTGGGAGCAGGAGGCCGCAGGTTCGAATCCTGCCACCCCGACTTTTTAACATTTCATTAAGAAACAAAAAACAGGGTAATTATATGTAAATCATGTAGTTACCCTTTTTTAATGCTTATATTTTAACATAATTAATGTTAAATAAATCGTGAGTTTTGCGTGAGTTCGTGAGTAAATCGTGAGTCAAATCGTGAGCTCCTTTTTCGTATCTTCATAGAATCTGGATGATCCCATCCGCGTATTGTTGATTTGACTTTTGTACCTGAGAATTTTGTTTCATTTAAAGTCAACATTATGCGTACAAATCAAACTTTTGTCTATTTCTTTTTTCATTCGCAAAAAGAAAAACCAACCCGAATTAGCGATCCTCTATGCCCGAATTACCATAAATGGTAAAAAACAGGAAATTAGTTTAAAAAGAACCTTTCCTGTAGATCGATGGAACCAGGCCTCCTGCAGAATGATCGGAAACAGTTCAGAGAGTTTCCAGATCAATAAGAAAATCAATGAAACCAGGAGTCAGTTGTTTAAAATCCACGATGCCTTATTAAAAGAAGATAAAGTGCTAACCGTGGATTTGATCAAATCTCGATTTTTAGGTACCGACCAGCAACACAAGACACTCCGTCCAACTTCTTGGATTACCATCGCATTAAAATGAATAAGGTTCTAAAATATGGGACTTTAAAGAATTATACGACCACAGAAACCTATCTCAAGGACTATCTTAAAGTGCAATATCGAACAGCTGATACCTATCTCAAGCATATAGATTATGAATTCACCCTTGGCTTTGAAAGCTATCTGAAGTAATTTAGAGGGCTTACACAACAATGGTGTGATGAAACATATGGAACGGTTTAAAAAGCTGATGCGTCTGGCAGAGCACCTAGATTGGATCGATAAAAATCCGACCAGACGTTTTAAACTTCGCTTCCATTCTGTAGATATGGTTTATTTATCAAAAATAGAACTAGAGAAAATTAAAGAACATGAGCTGGAGAATCCTACCCTACGACTCAACCGTGACATTTTTATTTTTGCCTGCTACACCGGACTGGCCTATGCCGATGTAAAAGCTTTAAGTAAAAATCAGTTTGCAAATTGGAATTGATGGTGAAAAATGGATCTATACCCGAAGGAGTAAAACTAATACGCCGGTTAGAATTCCGTTGTTAAAAGAAGCAGAGAAAATTTTGGACCGGTATAAAGACCATCCCAAAGTGGAAAGGAATGAAATTCTGTTGCCAGTCTATTCAAATCAAAAGACCAATCAGTATCTTAAAGGAGATAACCAAAAAAGCAAAAGTGAAAAAGAAACTGAGCTTTCATACCGCCAGGCATACTTTTGCTACCACTGTTACGCTGGCTAATGGAGTACCTATCGAGACAGTATCCACTTTTAGGGCATACAAAGCTAACTACAACCCAGATCTATGCACGAGTAATCGACATTAAGATTTCTAGTGATGTAAACGAATTAAGGAAAAAACTAAAATAATAAAATCTCTTTTATATAAATCATCGGACCGTTTTTACTGCTCAACATAACTAGTCGTTTCGGCAATCCATTTTTTATTTTTCTTTTCGAAATTACCAGAAATATAAAAGCTTTTTGGTGTAGCTGTGGTAAGAGAGAAATTTCCGGATTTGCAATTAACTTTTTCAATAGATAAAATGAGGTCCTTTTCATCACTAATTGTATCTGCTAGGAATATAATAAGGGAATCTACCTTTATTCTATCGGAAAAAATGGGCAGATTAGTTTTCATCATTACTTTATGACGCCCCTTCGAATTCCAAAGTTTCAGAGTTGATTTGGCATCCGGTGTATTTAATATTTTCGGGAGATAATATTCGCTGTCTTTCTGTATGTCGCATTTTTCTTCTTCCTTAGTTACCACACTAATTTTATTCGGGTTTTCAATATTTTTACAAGAAAAAAGAATGATAAAAAAATTAGATTTAGTTTTGTTTTCATAACTCATTACTTTTAAATAGTAAAGTACCTGCGTTCACATTTTCTCCATATACTCTTGTCTCAAAAAGCAAGCCTTCTTCTACAGTTGCTGGATATTGATAATTATTTCCGTTTAAATAATCACCATAATGAACGTATTCATGTAGAATAGTTACTCCTAAAAAAAATAAATAAGCATCTGCAAATTCTTGATTCGAAAATTCCTCATTTTCCAGTCGATTAACAAAGTTAATGTCCATGTGAATAGTATTACTATTTTGAAAATAGCGCAGGAGGCCTATCAGCTTATCCATGATCAGCAGGATTATTTTTTTGGAGTCTCCTCGATAACTATAGAATCTTTTTGAATATCAATATGGAAGGATTTATTCAAGGGAATTCCATTGGAGTAGTAACCAAATTTCCGGCTTTTTTTGCGATCATTCAGCCTAAAACTAAAAGAGCAAATTCCATCCTGGTTAGAATTATTATCCTTAAAATCAAGAAAGACTTGTTTGCTTTTATTGCTTTGAAGGGATTCCAAATGTACTACATTGAATCCATTGGTGATATTGATATCTTCAACAGTTTGACCAGAGCTATTTTTAATTTCTATGGGGATTCCATAGGTACAGGAAGTGGCTAAGAAAATAATAAAGAAATACTGGACCGTTTGAGCTTTCATAATTACTGATTGGTGGGCACTACTTGAGTTTGCGTACTGATACCATGATTTCCATCCTTTGGTTCAGGAGTAGCTAAATTATCATAAAATTGAGGATCAAAATAATCTATTGGAGACAAATAAACCAATTGTCCTGAATTAAGCATAGAAAGTATATAATTTGCTATGGTGGTGTGATTGGTTTCGCTTGGATGGTTAAATTCAATTAAGTCCATGCCTTCTTCGTTGTTAAATAAATCCATTTCTTTTTCTAATTCCCATCTTTCAGGAACTTCGCTCTCGTGAGCATCAGCAAAAAGTTGCGTCATGTATTTTCTTTCTTTGACGCAGTTAATTGCCTGGAAAAAAGCATGTCTAAAGGCATCAGGCATACCATTGAGTTGTTGTGGGACATCTCCAAAGATACTAATGGCTGCAGAGATGGCTATATTCCTATTTTGGTAGATCCTGTAAGCGATTTTCGGAAAATTTTTCGTCAGTATTTTTTCTTGTTCGGAAATATGTTTCCAATCCTCGTAAGGATCCCCTAAAATTTGTTCGATTTTAACATCATCATTCCACCACTGATAGTCAAGACCATCCTCTTTCCCGGGATAATCTGTTTCAGAGATCGCCCGATTCTCTTCAATGATATTCTGAACGTATTCGACAGATTCTAAAGGGTAATAATCGGCATCCGAAAACAAACCATCAAAATTTACCGTACCTTCTAAATAGTCATAAATGAAACCCTGAAATTCCTCGCTTTGGTTTCCTAACCACGTATAATTGGATAATCCAATTCCATCTGGAGAACTTAATTTAAGGGATTTTCTTCTTAACATCACCGCGTTATAGGGATCTGTCACTGCATAGCTATAGGTTTGAAAATAACTTGCATTTTGATCATCAGAGGCCACATAAAGAAGGGTTCCCACGTCATCTGTAGTAACTCCACTTCCCCCTTGGTCACAAGTAGTATATATCGTTTCTATTACCTCAGGCGGATCGTTATCACAAGTGCAGTTTGGATTTCCAGGCCAGTGATGTCCATCACAGCCACAGGTTATTACACTAAAAATGGCCACCGTAGAACAGGGATCATCATCATAAATAGGAATTCTATTGAACAGGGAGGCAGCATTTAATATTGGGGTCCTTTCAATAGAAGTAATTTCTCTTTCAAGAGTAGCCGTTGTAGTGACATTGAACTTTAATAGAGCAGCTGTGATCTTCTTCGTATTATCAATTTCAATAAGAAGATTTTCATAAAAATCCTTGGAAGGGGTATCTCTGAAGATATAGGTAGAGAAGGAGGTATAACCCTTTCTTTCGATTTTATAAATCCGGCTACTATCGATAGTAAAATGTAAGTCCGCCTCATTTCCAGAGCTAGCTCTATTGAAAGAAGCCTTGGTAGCATTTATTTCCTTCATTGCCTTTTGGAAAGCAAATTCTTTTTCTAAATCTTGAAAGGTATGGACATCCCATGCTTTTTCTATCTGAAGGTCCGGGACCGATAGAGAATTCAAATCCTTTTCATTTTTGCTACAACTTCCTAAAATTAAAAGGAAAAGGTATAATATTGATGTGTTCTGAAACTTTAGCATTTGAATGGTTTAGGTGAATATCGAAAATTAAGTTATTTTATGACATCTTTTCCTTGTTTTCCCTTACCATAAGTAAGGATTAAAAAAGATTTCTACTTTTCTGAAAAACTAAAGGGGAAGCAAGAGGATAACACGCTGCGCGATGTTATGGTCAATCCCCCTTAGTTTTTAGCTAGTTTTGCAGCTAATTGGTATTAAATTCTGTGGTTTCAAAAACTGGTAAAAAACTTTTTCACGGAAAAATGCTCACAGCCCTTATAAACAGGTGAATTTTTCACGGAAAAATCAAGATTTGCATGTGAATTCTTACAAAAAAACTCTATGGAGGTATTCATTGTTGCGGTTCACGAAAACAAAAAATATAGGCTTATTTCGCCTGGACCAATTATCCAATATTGAAGCTCATTAGATCACATTCTCTTTTTAGGCCAAAGGAACAGATTTGGATTCGGCGGGGTGCATAAAGCCGATTGCATCTATTTATAACCCCTTTTTCCGATTCCAAATCTAGAAATATGTTTGGCCAAAAAAGGGGAATGTGAAGGCTCTGAAAGAAGTAAGTGGTATTTTAAACATTCCATTGCTCAAAAAGAGTTTTTCCTATCAGGATAAAAAGGGAGAACGCTCAGGATAAAAAAAGTAAATGGTTTTTACTATTTTTGAAAGGTACAGGAGTATCAAAATACTTCAATGCGTTCTATTGATATTGTGAGGTAATCGTGAGTTCTAAAACTTGTGATTACATGAAAGCCTATAATTACTGGGTGTTCCAGCGCTTTAAAAGCGTTCTGCCACCCCGACCAAACAAAGCCCTACACTTTTGTGCAGGGCTTTTTTGTTGAACCAAAGCCAAACCTGGCTTGGAAGCCACAGAAACAACAAAAAAGACCTAACACGCGATAGCTTGCGAGCTTATTTTAGTTACCTCTCAAAGGATCACCGACTGAAAAGAGGTATTCCTGCCACTCCGACTCTTTTTTTTATGGAATGTATATCAAAGAAGATCATTTAAAAACATGAGTCTGGTGAATCATTCGGTGAATTTATTTTTAAAAATTCTATCGATTTTTCGCTCTCTAATAGAATAGGAATAAAAGAATTTTACTTATAAAATTGACCCTTGAGCTGTTTTAATTGTAAATTAGTTTTTGCATTGAATTTTCACAAAATGTCTGAACCAACTGAACAATTAGATGATTATCTTGATAACCACTATATCCAACGCAGCAATTGGCTTCGTGCAGCCGTTTTAGGTGCCAATGACGGGATTCTCTCCACAGCCAGTATTGCAGTAGGAGTAGCGGCTGCCAGCGATGCTCGATCTCCCGTGGTTTTAGCAACTTTAGCCGGCCTTGTGGCTGGTGCCTTGTCAATGGCGGCTGGTGAATATGTTTCGGTTAGTTCACAAACCGATCTGGAAAAAGCAGATATTGAAAGGGAAAAACAGGAACTGGAAGAAACGCCAGAACTGGAATTGCAGCGCCTGGCTCTTATTTATGAAGAACGCGGATTAAAAAAGAGCACTGCGATGACAGTAGCTAAGGAATTAACAGAGAAAGATGCTCTGAAGGCCCATATAAGAGACGAGCTGGGAATTCATGAAATACATCAACCCAACCCAATACAGGCGGCTTTCTCTTCAGGAGCAGCTTTTACCATAGGAGGTATTTTGCCATTTTTGGTTACAGTTTTTTCCCCCATGAAGACTATGGGTTATTTCCTTTACGGTTTTTCTATTTTATTTCTTATTTTTTTAGGGGCAGTATCGGCCAGAACCGGTGGATCAAGTAAATTTAAAGCTATTGTTCGAATTACATTATGGGGAACAATTGCCATGGGACTAACAGCCTTTATCGGCTATTTGTTTGGTGTAAATGTACCCGCATAGCCAATGCCTTTGATAATAACCGGTTAATTAAAGCTGAAGTTAAAGCGTTCTAATTTTCGTCGTTTAGCAGGAAAAAAGGGGCATAAAAACTTAAAATCCAGCCCTTGATATCTGCTAAACAGATGCTGTACTATTGAAGAAGAGCTTTGCATCCAAAATACAAACCTTAAAGCCTTAGTTACGCCGGCGAATATATTGGAAAATGGTCTTCTCAATCTAGAAGGTGGTATAAATTCCGTTTAGATTTCTGAGGCTACTTTTCATCTATAAGTTTCTATAGGGTTTCTTTACAGTATGTTCTAAAAGAATATTTGTGTTTATTTCTTATATTTCACCCGAAATTTAGCGTAATGAAAAAGGTCTTGGTGATCCAGGAAGATATAATTATCAGTAAAATTCTGGAAAGACTCGTTGCTGTGAACAATTATAGCGTTAGAGCCATTCATTCTCTGCAGGCGTTAAATATTGAAGATCAGGAAACTAATTTTGATCTTATCATTACCGATATACTTTTTGATGGTATTGCACCCCTTGAATTCGTTGCGGAGGTTCAGGAAGTTATTCCGCATAAAGAACTTTTAATAGTAACCAATATGGGGCAGGAAAAAATAAAAAAAGAAATTTATGCCTTAAAAGGAATTAGCGGCTTTTTTTCAGTGCCCATAGATCTGGATGAAATTGAAGCTATTATCCAAGCCTACTAATGAATGAAGAAGTATTAATATTTCTGATAAAAATTGCTGGTTTAGTTCTGGCTCTCTTTTGGATTTCCATAGGTTTTAGCCTCATTTATCACAAAAGAAGAGCGAGGACTCTTAAAATCATTGAAGAAACTTTTGCTGATATCGTAAGCAAATATTTATATAATGATCCTAAAAATCCTCTAAGCCTCATAGAAATTCAACGTGCTTTGCGTGCAGTAGGCATCAAACAAGGTAATACGGGTAATATTCAGTATTTGATCAAACTCATGATCAGAACGCAGCGGACTATTTTAGGGGTGAATTATTTTAAACTGAAACAACTTTATGCCCAAATTCCGCCTTATCGTGCTTCCATTTCCAAAATTTCTGGTTTTGGATGGTTCAGAAAAGCTCGGGGAATAAGAGAGCTTTATGAAATGAATCAGTCTCAATATCTGGACGATATTTTTATCTTCAGGGATCATAAGAATATATATGTAAGACGGGAAGCTCAAATTGCATTGGTGGTATTCCAGGGCTGGGAATCACTTCGGTTTTTGCCTTACCTGAAAAGAAAAATAACGCTCTGGCAGCAGATAAAGATCGTAGAGAAACTAAATGATCTATATCCAACTCCCGAGTTGAAATGGCTTCATAAAGCTTATAAAACCGATAAATTATTCGGAAAACAGCTTTTAATGAGAATCATAAGAAAATTCCAACTGCATGAAGAGATAGATTATATTCTAGATCATTTAAAGCATCCAGATTATGAAGTTAGAGAAACAGCGATCTATTGTATTCAAACTTTTGCAATTCCTGATGATAAAATGAAGTATGTCAAAGAATTGTATGAGACTATTCCTAATCCGGTTCAGCAGGCGCAGTTGGTGGATTATATTTTCGAAAATTCTGAAATAGATATTGATTTTTATCTCAAGCATCTTTATGGAGACAATGATGATCTAAAATTAAAAATTGCCGAAATATTATGGAATAACGGTTACAAAGAAAAAGTGCAGGAATTCTATTATCAGCAATATCCCAAAAATGAGCTCTATGTGGAATAATATAGAGACTTTTTTTGGCAGTTATTTTATTTATAATGTGGCTAATTACTTCTTTTTCATTTATGGAATTAGCCTTACCAGCTTTTATTGTACAGGTGTAATTCTTGCCAATATTGCCATAAGACGAAATAAACGTAAATCAACCTTTCTTCAGGTTAAAGATATTGTGAGTGCAACCGATATTCCTTCGGTAACTTTGGTGGCGCCGGCCTTTAATGAAGGACTTACGATCATTGAGAATGTAAAATCCCTGCTTTCCATTCAGTACCCATATTATGAATTTATATTAGTTAATGATGGCAGCACCGATGATTCCCTGGAAAAACTGATCAAAGAATTTGAACTGGAAAAAAGGGACGCCACTTTTATTACTCAGCCCATTACTACGGCTTCGGTAAATTTTATTTATAAAAGCAGAAATAAAAAATACACTCATTTAACCGTCATCGATAAAAATAATGGAGGACGGGCAGATGCTTTAAATGCCGGTATCAATTTCGCTACTACCGAGCTGGTAATCTGTACCGATGCAGATTGTATCATTGAACAAAACGCTTTATTAAAAATGGTAAGACCCTACCTGGAAGAAGACCATCGGGAGGTGATCGCCTGTGGTGGAGGTATAGGGATTGCCAATGATTCGGTAATTAAAAATGGAACATTAAAGGAATTGCGCCTGCCTGAAAATTTAGTGCCTATGGTACAGGTTGTGGAATATATCAGGGCATTTCTTTTAGGAAGAATGGCATGGGGAGAGATCAATGGTTTAATGCTGGTTTCGGGAGCTTTCGGAATGTATCCTAGAAAAAGAGTTATTGAAGTTGGTGGATTTGATGCTAAAACTGTAGGTGAAGACCTGGAGTTGTGTATAAGACTTCGAAAACATATGGAAAGATTAAAGATTTCATATAGAGTGGTTTACCTTCCTGAAACCCTTTGCTGGACTGAAGGACCACCTGATTATAGTACGTTGATAAATCAACGGGACAGGTGGGCCCGGGGATTGTGGGAAACAATGAAAATTCACAAGGGACTGTTTCTTAATCCTAAGTATCGTTTCATGGGAATTCTATATTATCCTTACTGGCTTTTTTACGAATTTGGGGCACCCCTGGTAGAATTTCTTGGAATCATCTGTATAGTGGCCTTTGGGATTATAGGTTGGATCAATTGGCCGTCGGCAATTCTTCTGTTTACGCTGGTATATTTGATAGGCTGTATTTTTTCAACTGCCGCAATTTTCATGTATGTGAAGAATTTCGACCACTACACTAAACCACGACAAATCGTAGAACTTATATTAGCAGCTTATCTCGAGCCTTTTGTGTACCATCCAATTTTATTATTCGGACAGATGAAAGGCTATTATAAAAAGCTTTTCCGAATTAAATCAGGTTGGGGAGTAATGACTAGAAAAGGCTTCAAGGTCTCAGAATCTTAAAACCTGTAGCGATAGCTTAAAGCTGCCAGGATTTGATTTCCCTTGTTGTCCTGATCGATATCTTCATTTAAAAACCCGGCGCTAACCTGGAAAATATGATGGATTCCGAAACTTTTATTGAGGCCAAGATTGAGATAATAAGCCTCTAAACCCGGATTTTCCTGCACTTGCGTGAAAATGGTCTTTTCATCTGGAGAAATACCGCTGCCTATTCTGGCAAAAAGATAATTATCTATGTCTTTAAAATAATATCGCACATTGAACTGATAGTTTTGAACGAGTTTATTATTCCTTTCAGGGCCAATAAAACTTCTGAAATTTAAATAGAACCTGCCCTGGTATGCGGTAAGTCCCAGGATTCCTGTAAAATAATCCTGATTGCTGAAATGAAGCAGCCTACCTCCGGCTTCGGCTTCCAGTATTTGAAGAAAATTTATAAAGACCGAGGCACTTCCTCTGAATTCAGGATAAATATCTCCGTTTGAAAAACCCGCGGTAAGTTGGGCATATGCTTTATCGCTAAAAACCGGGTAGGATTCCAGTTCGTATAAATAACCCTGGTCATAGGACCTGTCTGTATAATGAACCCTTCCAATCAGTGCAGTTCTATTGAAGTAATGAAGATATTCTGCGCTGAAAGTGTTCCAGGGATCATTGCGGCTGTAGCTTTTACTGAAATTGATATACTGATAATTTATACCTATTTCGTCTGAAACTGTTCTGGTAAGGATATTCTGCAATTGATAACGCAGATCTTTATCGAGTTCGGGTTCTCTAAATATTTCCAGCGCTATTTCCCTGGCTTTTTCGGGCTGTTTGGATTTTAAGAGAAGGGAAGCCTGCAATACTTTTAACCTATCATCCAGTTCGTAATCTTTTCCAATCTCATTAATAAAAGCCAGGCTTTGTGAAGGATTTTCATAAAAATTAACCTGTTTTTCAGCCAATTCCTTTACTCCCGGATATTCGGGAGCAGCTTCAATAAGATAGAAAATATCCTGTTCTGCCTTTTCAGTTTTGTGAAGCGCCCATTCATTGCGCACCCTTAATATTCTTATATCATGATAATCTTTTGCCAACTCAAGGCCTTTATCGGTATAATCTTGAGAGAGCTGATAATTTTTATTCCTATACAGCTCCAGGGCCTTGAAATAAATACTATCGGTATTGGTTTCACTGATTTCCTGAGAATAAAGGTTTAAACTTCCTATAAAAATCAGGAGCAGAAGAGCATAACGCTGGAGAACCATAAACAGTTTTTGTAGGTTAATCTAATTTCGGGTTAAATTTAATTGATAAATTGAAGCAAAAAGAAGCCCTTAGCAGATATTTCTATTTTATGTACTCTAAATTAGCTTAAATGAAAATTTTTTTTCCGATTTTAATTAGTTTTTTCTTATTTCAGGTCAATGCTCAAAAGAAAACCATAGAAACTACCGGTGGAAGAATTTCTTATCAAAGCTTCGGCAAAGGCTTTCCTGTTCTTATCATCAATGGTGGCCCGGGAATGAGTAGTGAAGGTTTTGTTCCTTTAGCAAAGATACTTTCTGAAAAAAATACAACCATTATCTATGATCAGCGAGGGACCGGTGAATCCGTTCTACAAGAAGTTTACCGGGAAAATATAAGTATGGATTTGATGGTAGAAGATATTGAATATCTACGAAAAACACTCGGATATGATCGGTGGATAATTTTAGGACATTCTTTCGGCGGAATGTTGGCCTATGCTTATGCCGCGAAATATCCTGAAAGAGTAAAAGCAATGATACAGTCTCATTCCGGTGGGATGGATCTGGAATTGCTGAATTCTTTAAATATAACCTCACGACTTACTCCAGCGCAAAGAGATTCACTGTCGTATTATTCCTTACAAATCAGTCAGGGCGATACCACACATGCTACCGCGCAAAAAAGGGGGAGGATTCTTGCAAATGCTTATCTTATTAATAAAGAGCATCTTCCGGAAATTGCAGAGAGGCTTACCCAGGGAAATACACAAATTAATTCTTTGGTCTGGACCGACATGAGACGAAACCATTTCGATAAGAAACCAGCAATGAAAAACTTCTATAAACCTGTTCTTATTTTAAACGGAAAGAATGAAGCAGTTTCAGAAGATATCGCGAGAAAAGCATATGAGATTCTTCCTAATGCTAAACTAATACTCATGGCGGAGTGCGGTCATTACGGCTGGTTGGACAGACCCGATATTTATTTGAAAGAAGTCCGGAAATTTCTAAAAGAAAATTCATGAAAAAAGCCGCTCTTTTTGGAGCGGCTTAAATTCTTACCAGATCTTCACCCGCTGGTCTTCCGCGAGATAAAGGCTGTCTTCAGGTTTTATATAAAAAGCTTCATAAAATTCAGGTACATTTCTCACCACTCCGTTTACCCTGAATTTTGCTGGTGAATGCGGAGCGGTATATTTATGATATAAAGACTTTGTAGTTTCCTCTTAAGAATGTTAGATTTCGGCTATATTGTAATATTAATTCATATTATTTGATGAAAATCAGCAACATAGAAGAAAGCTGGAAACTTTCAAACGGAACCGAAATTCCGTGTTTAGGATTGGGAGTTTATAAGGCAAAAAACGGAAGCGAAGTCAAAAATGCTGTAAAGACTGCACTGGATATGGATTACCGGCTCATCGACACCGCTACTTTTTATGGTAATGAAGAGGGAGTGGGAGAGGCGATTCGGGAAAGCGGAATTCCCCGGGAAGAGATATTTGTGACCACTAAGTTATGGATCGATGATATGCTGAATGATAATACCGAAAAGGCTTTTTCCGAATCCCTGGAACGCCTTGGCCTCGATTATATTGACCTTTATCTAATTCACTGGCCGGTACCAGAAAAATACCTGAAAAGCTGGAAAGTGCTTCAAAAAATCTATGAAAGCGGCAAAGTGAAAGCTATTGGAGTGAGCAATTGTCTTCAGCATCATCTGGAAAGTTTGAAAAAGCTTGGAGGAATATCGCCTATGCTGGTACAAAATGAGTTCCATCCAAGGCTCGTACAGAAAGATTTAATAGATTACTGCCATAGAAATGAGATTGTTTATCAGGCCTGGTCTCCCTTAATGCGAGGGGAAATACTTTCCAATGAAACCATACAAAAAATTGCTATAAGACATAGAAAAACTGCTGCGCAGGTAGTTATAAGGTGGGATTTGCAGATGGGAGTTGCGACGATTCCTAAAAGCGTACATAGAGATCGCATAGAGGAAAACGCTGAGGTCTTTGATTTTGAGCTTACTGAAGAAGAAGTAGCGAAAATCAGCAGTTTAGACAGAGATGAAAGAACAGGTGCACACCCCGATGAATTTATGGATCATTTTGGAAAATAGAGCTAGTTTAAATTGAATTTTCCCTTTGATAATTGAAAGAAACCTTTTTAATTTGCACTTCCAATTTCGGGAGGTGGCCGTTTGTCTTCGCTCAGGACAGGCCGGCCGATCAAAGCTTTTTTCTAAGAGTTTTGGTAAAAGAAAATATGAGCAAACTTGTTAATTCGGGATGTGGCGCAGTCTGGTAGCGTATACGCCTGGGGGGCGTGGGGTCGCAGGTTCAAATCCTGTCATCCCGACTTTTAACCTAGAGGTTAAAACCAAAAAATAAGGGTAATTATATGTAAATCATGTAGTTACCCTTTTTTAATGCTAATGTTTTAACACAAATACTGTTAAATAAATCGTGAGTTAATCGTGAGTTCGTGAGTTAATCGTGAGTTAATCGTGAGTTTATTTTTCGTATTTTAAAGAATTGATTTTTCTATTTAGATCGTATTGTTCCTTTTTGAATTCAATTAGAATCAATAAGGGCCTGCCTTTGCTGATCATGGGTAGCGGAAAATACTCTTTTGACCTTGTTTTAAAATCATTATAGCGATCTGGAGTAGCAATAAGCTACTTGCTTCAAGTCGCATTAACTTATTTACTTATTTTACTATGTCGGACGAACATCTTCCCAAAAATGGAATTGCATGCAAAAAAAAGCACTAATCCTAAAGATAAATTTTTATTCATGATATAAAATGGATTGACATCAAAATTTTGGTTGATGAGGAGAAAATACAGGTAATTACAATTAGCTATTGTTTTGTGATCATTATAAAAAAAGCCAGATGATCCATTTTAATGGTATGAATCATTTGGCTGATTTATTGCAGAGATGGAAATAAAATACCCAATAGCATTTCCATCGTCGCGAAAGAGCCTTTTATTTTTATTAGAATTTAAAGGACTACTCGTTTATTTCTTTACTCTTATTAAGAGAAAAAACGAACCATACGAAGGCTACCAGTCCAATTGCGAATATTGTATCGCCTATAACTCTAAGCCATCTAAGGGTATCCATACCAGGCTGGTGCAGGAATTCGGAGGATCGGGCATACCACATTCCTTCATTTACACTGGCAACTGTTTGCCATAATCCGATAGGCAGTAAACTTAATAATACCATAAGGAGTAACCCAATGTTTATAGACCAGAAGCTAAAACCCAATAATTTATCATTCCAAATTTTTACCCTATAGATGCTTCGCAGTACAAACAACATCAAACCTATACCCAGCATTCCATAAACACCAAAGAGGGCTGTGTGAGCATGAACGGCAGTTGTATTGAGTCCTTGCATATAATATAATGCAATAGGAGGATTTATAATAAAACCAAAAATTCCGGCACCGAGAAAATTCCAGAAGGCTACGGCGATTAAACAATATATGGGCCACTTATATTCTTTAAGCCATTGCGTGGATTTGCTCAACCTGTAATTTTCATATACTTCGTATCCAATAAGTACTAAAGGTACCACTTCAAGAGCGCTGAAAGTTGCTCCCAAAGCCATTATCGCTTTTGGAGTGCCGCTAAAGTATAGATGGTGAAAGGTTCCTATGATTCCGCCTGATAAAAATATTATCGTAGCTAGGAGGATATTAAGTGTTGCTGTTTTAATACGCAATAAACCAAGCCGTACAAATAGAAATGCCGATACTACCGTGGCAAAGACTTCAAAAAATCCTTCTACCCAAAGATGAACCACCCACCATCTCCAATACTCGGCAATAGCAAGATTGGTTTGGCGACCCCACATCAATCCGGCAGCATAAAATAAAGCAATGGCAGCGGAAGAAACTAAAAACATTAAAAGCAAATTCCTTTCGGAAGTTTTACGTTTCAGAACAGGGATCAGGGGTCTTACCATTAAAGCCAGCCATACAAATAGTCCAACTAGTAGAAATATCTGCCAAAATCGGCCTAAATCGACATATTCATATCCTTGATGTCCAAACCAGAAGTTTTGAGTGAGACCAAGTTTTTGCATTACTCCCATCCATTGACCAGCCATTGAACCCAGAACAATTATTAAGAGGCAAATAAATAGGAAATTAACTCCTAGCTTTTGGAATTTAGGGTCTCTACCCGATACTGCTGGGGCGATATAAAGACCAGTGGCAAGCCAGGCGGTAGCAATCCATAATATACCTAATTGCACATGCCAGGTTCGGGAAATGGAGTAAGGCAGGATATCGGCCAGGTTAAGACCATAAAAAGCATCCCCCTCCACACCATAATGGGCGGTAATTACTCCAAAAGTCACCTGTATTAATATAAGTAGGCTGACCACCCAAATATATTTTTTAACTGCTTTCATGGAAGGAGTAATCGTTTGTCGCATCAATGGATCCTGTACTGGTTTTTCAGGTCCTTCCTCTTCTTTCATTCGCGCATGATAGAAAATCATTATTCCTATTCCGAAAAGAAGCAGAATGACGCTGAAACCTGTCCAAAGCAGTAGATCTCCAGTAGCTTTATTACCCACAAGGTCGTCTGCTGGCCAATTGTGAGTATAAGATACCTGCGAGCCCGGCCTTTTGGTAACCGCAGCCCAGGAAGTCCAAAAGAAAAAACCAGTCATTTGACGCATCCTCCTTTCATCTTTGATGGAGTTTTTTGGAATGGCATAATTATTCCTAAGCTCGTCAAGTTTTGGATCGTCCATAAACAATCCTTTGTAGTAGGAATTCAAATATTTTATGGCTTCTGCCCTGATAGGAGAAATGCTGATCGTCTTATCCTGAGGATTATACGTGTTTTTACGCAATTCCTTTTGAAGCCTACGCTCTAGTTTTGCTTGCTCTTCGCTACTGAGTTTTTCATAGGGAACACCTAATTCCTCTTCTGACCATTGATTAAGAATAAATAGGGCTTCCCTGTGGAGCCAGTCGGCTGTCCAATCGGGAGCGGTGTATGCCCCGTGACCCCATATGGATCCTATTTCTTGTCCACCCAAACTTTGCCAAACATTCTGGCCGTCTTTAATATCCTGTCCCTCGAAAACAGTTTGATCCTCAGCAGTAACCACTTTAGCAGGCATAGGAGGAGCTTTCTGATAAATTTCAAAACCGTAATATCCCAATACGGCAAAAGAGGCTGTAATAATCAAAATAAAAGCAATCCATAGTTTTTTTTCCTTAGACATAGTAGTAATCGTTTTTTATGAAGCTTGTTTGAGGCACAATTATATGAGAGCTGGTTTATTTGTATTTAAAAATTTCGCAACTTTTTTAGATTTGTTTAATGGTTAAAACTAAAGTTTTAATATAAGAAGCACAAATGTTATTAACTCCGGAGGCAGAATTCTCTCGTTATACTACTAGAAAAATACCTTCCTCCGGTACCCTATGCTAGGGCCAGGTTTTATTAAATAGGAAACATCTTATTCAGTTACGGGGTTTAGTTAAATAATTCTTTTTCAAGTTCCGATGCCTTTGGAAATACAGATACAGGTAATTACAAACAACTGAACAATTTGCAATTATGCATGACCATTCATCAATACC
This sequence comes from uncultured Flavobacteriaceae bacterium, assembly GCA_963741865.1. Lineage (GTDB taxonomy): Bacteria > Bacteroidota > Bacteroidia > Flavobacteriales > Flavobacteriaceae > Christiangramia. The sequence goes on along the minus strand of CAVUJP010000010.1, from coordinate 82,446 downwards.
AACATGGCTGCTGCAGCTCCAAGGCAGCTCGGAATTATATTATCGAGCGTTACGTGGTATATAAAATGATTCTGCGAAGTCGGATAAAATTTTGTGATAGAATTTCTTCATTTAAAAATTACTGAAGCAAAAATAGACATGACTTCAAGTATTTTTTATGACTTAAATCATAAGAAGAAACGGGAGGCAATTTTATCCATTACTGAGGAATGGGAAAAGACAATTTATATTTTTGACGGTTTGAAGATACGAACTTTTTGCTTTCCGTAATTCTATAAATTTTATATAAGGAAAAAATAAAGTCCGAATTTTAATTGCCGATTTACGAGAATATTATCGGAATAATTTACGATTCTTGATTTTTAATTCTTTTTTCTTTTCCAGAGTTTTTGTAGCTCTAATCACAGTCTCCACACGTAGCCCTGTCAAATCAGCGATTTGTTGTCTCGTAAGATCAACCTTAAAAGAATAGGGTTTATCTAGTTTGTAGATTTCCTTTTTTAGGTAATCCAACACTCTAAGGATTCGGTGTTCAGGTTCTTGAGAAGAAATTTCGGGTGCCATAATTGCTTTATAATACAGCCGTGTAGCCAGAGCTTCTGTAATCTTAAGATGGATCAAAGGGTGAGAGGTAAGTAATGTTAAGAACGCTTTCTTTTCTAGTAAAATAATCTCAGAAGCGGTTGTTGTAATAGCATTCGCGGGATAGCGAATATTAGCAAAGAGAGGCGGCTCTCCAAAGCTTCGAGGAGGGCTGAAAAAGCTCTGAATAAATTCCTTTCCATTTTCTAAAAAATTATTCATTTTGATCTCTCCCGAAAAAATTTGATAATAAAAATGGGCTTTTTTGCCTTCTTTAAAAATATATTCGTTTTTCTCAAACAATTTCTTTTTACCTCCATTTTCCAACAATATATCTACAGGTACCATAACTTACAATTAGTTCGGGCGTTCAATATGTAAAAATAGGGAATGCCATAGTATTCAGCTAAATATATTGACTTAAACCAATTTTGTTATTTGCTTTTATTTCTGGCTTATCTTCCCATGTCTTTTTTGTATGGAAAAGGGGCATTCATAAATAATATGTTTTATACTTGGATTATTACTTTAAGGAACAGAAATTCAACTTTTAATTACACGATCTGTTAGAGGTTTAATAGCTCGGCAGGATTTATAGTTTTAAGAAAATCATTGCTTTTCTTCTTTTGGAACAACTTATTGTTTAGATTTGTTCTAAATAAGAAATTTTAGCAATGAAGCTACATTGGGGCCTATTTTTACCTGTTTTAGTCACTCTTTTTTTATCAGAAAATATTACTGCCCAAGAAAAGGAGAACATCCCTGCCCGAACTTTAGTGCATCTACTGGATTATATAGCCCAGGATTATGATTCTGCTGTTTATAATGGCAAAATAAAAAATGAAAATGAATACAGTGAAATGGTTGATTTTATTACGACTGTAGAAGGATTGGGTCATAATCTCAGGTTTAGGGCCAAAAAAGATAGCATTAATTTTTTTCGTGAAATTACTGAACTGTCCCATGGCGTAGCTGGAAAAAAAGCTCCCAATCAGATTAAGGATATAGCAGCTTCTTTGAAAAAAATAGTCCTCCAAAACACCAAAATTCCAATTTCACCTACCGTATGGCCTGATATATCTAACGGCAAATCTCTGTACCAAATCTCCTGTTTGTCATGTCATGGGAGCAACGGGGAAGGGGATGGTAATCTTTCAAATGGATTGAACCCTAAACCCACAAATTTTCGGACATCAAAAATGTTGGAGATCTCACCTCTCCAAATCTTTAATACAATTCGGTTGGGGGTGCCAGAAACCAGTATGAGAGCGTTCGACGAACTTTCAGATAAGGAAGCCTGGGACCTTGCTTTTTATATAAAAGCACTTCCTTATGAAAAAGGAAAGGATAGGAAATTAGCTGAAAAATTAATTTCCAGGAAAGAATTGAGTATAAAGGACCTGGCAATTTTATCAGATCGGAAATTGGAAGATCTATTTCATGATTCTTCTGTTGATACCACTGCTTTAATAGCGGCATTGCGGAAATATTCACCTACTGAAAAAACTTCGGGTACCTTATCCCTTGCAGCGCAGTTTGTAAAGGAAGCCGTATTGTACTATGAGAATGGGGATCAGAGCGCGGCTCGGGAAAAAGCATTGCGAGCTTATTTAGAAGGTGTCGAACCAGTGGAACTACAACTTAAAGCGAGCTATCCTTCTTTTATGCAAAAGTTAGAAGAAGATATGCAGGGCTTTCGCATTGCAATAGAGCAGGAGCAAAGTTATATGAAGGTCCGTTCCAAGGCGGAAGTCGCCGTTGCAGGAATTGAAAAAGCAATTTCAGTCTTGGCTGATAATAAGTTTTCATTCTGGGCAACTTTTTTTCTGGCTGCTTCTGTCATACTCCGAGAAGGACTTGAAGCCTTTCTTATTTTAGTTACTGTGCTGGCTATTATTAAGACAGCGAAGGCACCATGGGCGATAAAATGGGTGCATATGGGATGGATATTGGCAGTAATAGTTGGTGTTTTCAGCTGGTTCATGGTCGAAGAACTTATAAACATTGGGGGTAGCGAAAGAGAATTTGTAGAAGGAAGTATTTCAGTTTTTGCAGCTTGTGTTCTTCTTTATATGGGATTTTGGCTTCATCAAAAATCTGAAATTGGTAAGTGGAATTCTTTTGTTAAAACAAAGGTTCATAATCTCCTTAATGGCAGCAACTTATGTGGGCTTTTTGCTTTTGCTTTTATTGTTGTTTTTAGAGAAGCGTTTGAATCCGTTCTTTTTCTTTCAGCTTTAAATCTTGAGGTTGAAACTTCCAGCCAATCCGCCATTGGATTTGGTGTCGCAGGTGCTTTTGTTTTAGTATTGTTCCTTTCCTGGATTCTTCTGAGATATACGAAAAAGTTTCCTGTCATCAGGTTGCTCCACATTTCCTCTCTGGTCATAGCTGGTTTAGCTATTGTTCTGATAGGTAAAGGTGTACATGCTCTTCAAGAAACCGGTTTTTTTTCTATCACTAGTTTTAATCCATCTTGGAGATTAGACCTTCTGGGAATTTACCCTACCTGGGAAACTGTGAGTGCCCAGTTGACAGTAGTATTAATTATTTTTATAATTTATCGGTTGGATCGAACTTTGTTTTTGTTTAAAAAGTTAATTTTTTTTAAAAGAAACTAGTAATAGAAGTTATAAGAGTTAGGCACAATTAAGGCATATTATTGCTGTAAATTATTGTTCTCAGAATAATAATAGAATAGGAGGATTTTCTTTGTTTCTAATTAGTTCGCTTCCTTTGGTGGAAGAGGTAAGGAGATAAATAGATTCGCTAAAAATTGGTTCAACAAATCCAATTTATAGAATTTATTTTAGATTTCTGCTTCTTGAACAAAACTTTCGGGAAAAATATGAACATTTTTTATTTCCACGCTCAGAAAATCCTCCTGCAATAAACCCTTCGACCTATATTTCGTTCACCGCAGCTTGGATGTTATCTACAGTTTCGTCAGAATTTACTCCAAGGCCTTCCTGTTGATAAAGAAGTTCACCCTGTGGGCTAAAAACACTTATGATGTTAGAGTGAGAGAAGGTCATGGGATTGATCTCTTTATAGTTCACAGCCACAACGGCGGCAAATTCACGGGTATTTTCTTCATTAGACCGAAGAAAAAGCCATGGATCTTTATCCATATCCCTTTCTTTAGCAAAGAGCCTTAGCCGCTCTGGAGTATCAGTTGCAGGATCAATGCTTACAAAGACCATTTTCACGTGTTCTTTAGTAGCCTTGGGCAAACGCTCTTCAATATTTTTCATATCAAAAATCAAACGAGGACAGGCGGTAGTGCAGGATGTATAGATCATCACCATCACCAGTACATCGCCCTGCAAATCCTGTAGTTTAATGTCTTTCCCGTTTTGGGTAGTCCAGGTCGAGGAAAGGTTGAACAGGGACATATCTGGAATATCATTTTTCACCACCGCTTCTTTTTGATTTGAAGCGATTTCTTTAGAAGTACTCTTTGAAGAATTATTATTGCAGGAGGCGAACAATAGCACGTTGAAAATACCTGCTAAAATTATTTTTTTCATAATTATTGATTTTTATCATTGATGCTTTGGGCGCATCTGAATCCTAAGTTTTTAATATCATATCTGGCTTTTATGCTCCTGCGGAAAGCATAGCGCATAAAGGCTGCATAGTCCATAAGATCTGTAGCACCAATGGCGCTGCTGCCACAAAAAAGATTGGAATCTCCTCCACCGTTACCGCGGGAAGCCGGTGAGAGCAGGACACTATTGAAGTCCAAGGTCCACTCCCATACCAGGCCATGCATGTCGTATACTCCCCAGTAATTCATGAAGGTACTACCTACCGGCTTTGCGTAAGTGTTCGCAGTCTCGTACCACGAAAGTATACGCTGATTGAATTCTTTTTTTTTCCTGGCATCCATAATCTTTTCATCGGCCATTGCGACAAATTCCCATTCGTCCATTTTAGGTAATCTCTTGCCCTGGCATTCGCAGTACTTTTTTGCAGCAAACCAGGAAACATTGGTTACCGGGGCATTAGCCAGGAGATCTTCTCCAAAAGATAGATCACTTTCCCAGGTGGAGAGGTACCGTTCATCGGCGAAAAGCGGTTTGATCGCCGATCTTAGCCATTCCGGATGATTTTTCAGGAACTCAAGGTACTGGGCATTGGTCACGGGAAATTTATCCATATAAAATTCATTAACCTTCACGAGGGTGGAATCTGACCCATAGAGGGGGATATATTCCCCCCCTTTAATAAAGGCCATCTCTGTATCTTTCTGAGCAAAAGATGCTGAAAAAACAAAACTCAACATCACTACCAAACTTCCAACTTTAGGATTGAGCATTTTTTTAAACATCTTCTTATTATTTAGTCTGTGCTTCCACCATCTCTGGTGTTACTACAGATTTATTATTATCAAAGTTGTTATATACATAGGTTAGTACATCGGCGATCTCTTCAGCACTCAGTCTTTGGGCCGGCATTGAGCTGTTGAAGGTTGTACCGTTCACGGTTACCTCACCATTTAGACCATGCTTCACAACACCTATAGCCCTGGCAACATCTTCGTTAAGAAAATCAGATTTTGCTATAGGAGGAAAAGCCCCGGGAATTCCCTTACCGTTGGCCTGATGACATGCGAAACAGGTTTGCATGAAGACCTTTTTACCGTGTTCTTTTTGTTCTTCGAGAGATCTTCCAAAGTCTTTTGCAGCTTCAGCCATATTTTCTCCTCCTTCAGCAGCCGGTTTAGATTTGGCCATAGTTCCATCAGGATCATAGGTTTTTTCGATCTGGGTTCCGGAATAAATTTTAGCATTCTTTTTACCGGTAACTTTCAACATTCCCAGAGCTCCTTTGTTGAAGGCCCTAAAAATGGAATGGTCCACCAGGAGATAAGTGCCGGGCACCTGCACCTTAAATTCAACCATCGCTGCTCCTCCCGAAGGAATAAGGGTAGTTTGCACATTCTCATTCACCAGGTCTCCGCCTTCCACATATACCTTATCGAAAATTTCTCCTATTACGTGGAAAGAAGAAACTTTATTAGGGCCGCCATTTCCAACAAAAAGTCGTACAGTCTCTCCGGCTTTAGCCGTGAGTGCATTATCATCATTAAGAGCTCCAACTTTTCCGTTGAACACCACATAATCTGGACGTTCATCAATAGCTTTCTCCATATCGAAAGGCTGTAGACCCGGTTCTCCGTATTTTCCTTTAGTATAGAAATCTCCCTGCATTACATAATATTCCTTATCTACAGGAGGAAGTCCTCCTTTGGGCTCAACCAAAATAAGTCCGTACATCCCATTGGCAATATGCATTCCAACGGGAGCGGTCGCACAGTGGTAAACAAAAAGTCCGGGGTTAAGAGTTTTAAAAGAGAACACTTTTTCCTGCCCCGGAGCGACAAAAGTTGATACAGCACCACCACCAGGGCCAGTAACGGCATGCAAATCTATATTATGAGGCAACTTATTGTTTGGGTTATTTTTTAGATGAAATTCTATTTCATCTCCAACTCTGGTTCTTATAAAGCTTCCGGGAACGGTACCGTTAAAGGTCCAGTATACATACTTTACTCCGTCTGTCATTTCACCCTCCTTTTCAATGACCTCCATATCTACGATCAACCTGGCAGCTTTTCTCGCTCCAACAGGGGGGGGACATTTGGGGGGGCGGTCAATTCAGCCGTCATTTTAGATACTGTACTTATTTCGGTAGTCGAACCTTCAGCATCAGAGACACAGGATTGCATAGAAACAACAAGAAAAAGTACAGCTAAATACCATAAATCGGTTTTCTGAAATCTAAATATATTTTTCATGGTGAGATTTACTTTTTATTTCGGGTATAAAATTAAGGACAACTTTGTCCGAAATATATGACGCCTATCAATTTTAGAAACATTTAGAGAAGATGCTTTTTAATTCGTACCTCCTCATTCGTAAAAATCTAAATATTTGTCAAGAAGAATTCTATTGTAATTCACCAGCTTATTCAATTGATGAGTTTTCAATACTGGCAGATAAAAGCTTAAATAGCATTTTGATTATAGCTTTTAAAGTTCTTCGAACGGAATCAAATCCTACTGCAGTTGAATATCTTTTAAATTATTAATTTTTGTTCTATAAGTTTTACAATCCAAAACGCCAGATTCCTAATTATCAAATAAGAAAAAGGGCCTTAGGAGTTATTTCTGTAAAAGAGTTACTTAGGATCCTGTTCAGTGATTGTGGTTGGCCCCCGATTAAGTGCAATAAGTTATTACCGAATTCGCTGTAGGAATTTAAGATTGGTTTCGAAATTTCCCAATAATAGTGGCCTCCATCTTAGCTTCGGGAAAATTCGATGGTGCAGCGAAGTCAGTTAGATGAAACTTTTATCTCTTTTCACATTTACTAAAAAGGAAAGGTTACATCTTCTAAAATGAAGAGGTACTTGCATCTATATACCGGTCTTCAAAATTCTTTTTTATCAAAAGATTTCTCAAAGGAGTATTTTCTGTGATCGCTTCTTATCTTAGAGTTATGCTGGAAACTCAGGGTAGACTGCCCAGCCATTTCTATTAATTTGTCGCTTATTGCGAATTTTTTGCAACTCCTTCCACACGTTCTACCTTGTCGAGTTTTGAAAGCGATAAGCGGACAATGCTATCTTTTTCGGCCAATAGGTCGTGAGGCACATTGCCTTCAAGAGCCAATATATCACCTTTTTTCACTGAATGTACCTTGCCATTCACTCCAAAAGAAATGACTCCTTCAAAAAGTTCCACCACAATAGGATACGGAGTTTTATGCTCTTTCATTACCTGACCTTTTTTCATCGCTATGCGAATTTCCTTACTGCTATCGGTATCCATCAATACCTGTACTGCAGGTTTTTTGTCGTCAAAACTGAGGTTTTTTAATAGAGATGCTGTCTTCATAATATTTTTATTTTATTTTTTGAGTTACGAGTTCCTGCATTATTGAAGCAGGATCTAAATTTTAGGTCTAAAGCCTCTGAAAAATGATTTCTTATGCTTCCCAAAATGGATCTTTCCATTTTGAGGTATTTCCTTCTGCACCATTGATATCACCGGCATTTATTTTAGAAATGGAATTTTCTTCAATTTCTTTGTATACAATTTTTTCTTCAAACCGGATATGAGCTTCCAGTTCTTCTTCCAAAAGATTAAGCACCTTTAGGTCTTCACAGCTGCAGGTCAAAAGTCGAAGAATTCTTCTATGGTTTGCCATAGCCCGTTTGATACGTGTATTTTTCTCCTGGTGAATTAAAAATTCTTCCTCTTTCTGAAGATGAGGAATAAGATATTTTTTACTGCACCAGTCTAAATAGGCCCTTATTCTCACGGTTTCTACTCTTCTATTCAATCCCTGCCTGATATGCATACACATTTCCCTAAGTTTCTCATGTTCATCATTGAGCCGGGTTAATATTCTTGTTGATGTCATAGAATTTTTTTTAAATTAATACCAGAATTCATCGTTGGTGTTCTCCGCGAATTTTTCCTCTTTATGGTGCTGCTTTATAAGAACCAACTGTTCTTCGGTTGCGGCTGCCTGTATTCTGGCAAAAAGCTCCCGCTCCTCAAATCGCACGTGTTGATCCAATTCCTCCTCAATGAGGTTTAGCGCTTTCTCTACCTCTTTTTTTTCCCGGAAAAGCCGTTTAAGTCGACGATGTTCTGCAAGTGCTTTTTTAACCATGACGTCATCGCTACCCAGCACTGGAAAAAGATATTTTTCCTCTATTTTAAAATGTGGAAGAATATGGGCTTTAAAGAACCAGTCAGAATAAGCTTTAATTCTTTGTGGCGTTACTCCTTTTGAAAAACCTTTCCTGATCTTCCAGCACAATAACAGGGCATGATGATGGTCCCTGCTAAGCGGCTGCAGGTTTGGACTTCTTTTTATCGGCTTCTTTCCCATGTTTTCCTTTTTATTCCTTTAAATTGATATGGCATTGAAAGTTCTCTTTTAATATAGGGTTTTTAGCTGAAAAGAATTTTGGGCTTAAAATGCGCCCAACAGCTGTTTCTATCGGGCGCCTTTTTCCAAAAATTCTCCTATTCGACAATAAACTTGCCTTTCATCATTGCATAGTGTCCTGGAAAGCTACAAATGAAGTCATAGCTTCCCTTTTTTGGAGCCATAAATTCTATGGTAGTAGACTCCCCGCCTCCAACAAGTTTTGTATGAATGATAAATCCCGTTGAAGGAATATAATCCTTGTCTTTTTCACCCATTGCGGCTTGTGAAAATTCAGCAATATCGGTGCCTTTAGTAAGCAGCACAAAATTATGGCCCATCACATTTTTGGCTAATTTTCCGGTATGGTTCAAGGTAAGTTTGACGCGATCTCCTGCTTTGACTCTTATCTCATTTTTGTCAAATTGCATTTGATCATTGGCATTAATCACAATGGTACGAATCGGTTTGCTTTCTTCAATTTTTACCAGGTTTTCTTTTTCTGAAATAACCACTGAATTGATTCCGCTAAAGAGCATAACAAGTGCTGCTGAAACTGAAATTAGGTATGTATTCATTTTTTTTAATTTTTTCCGAAGTTTTCTTTTTACTTCAGGAAGGTGAATAATAAATATTTTCTGGACTTTTATAGCTGCCCAGAAGCAGCTCTATTTTCTTCATTAAAAGTTCATAACTATTCTTTTAAGAACCAATTTCCATTTCTCTTTTCGGAAAGGGCTGCAATAAATCCTTATTAGGTAAACTGCAGTTATGACATTGAGAACGATCTGTGATCAACTGTACTCCCATTTAAAAAAAAGTAGTTCCAAACCCATTCAGAAAGTATTCTTCGGCGGTTTCGAAAACTATCAATAGTAGAATGAGCACACTGCACCTGAGAAACCAGGCGGGGAAGCCGCTAAAGTTTATATTACCGAATTCTGCAGCCGCCCTGGCCCGTCCCACTGTAGCCATGGCACCCTTGTCTTGTATCTCTGCCCCGGAATCTTTTAGCGCATTGGCCACGCCAATTCCTGCAAAACCTCCACCTACGATGACAATTTTCTTTCTTCTGGGTTGCATAGCTTATTTATGTTGGCCGCCTAAAATTTATTATTTTTCCGAGTTAGCTTTTATGATTAGAGAAAGGTTATTCCAATAATTCACAGCGTTTACAGTCATGGTTATGGAGATAAGCTCTTGTTCTATAAAATGCACTGCCACTTCCTCTAAAAGTTGATCTGTATCTACTTTCACAGGAGAATAACTAAGTGCTTCGGTCCAGGCGAGAGCTGCTTTTTCTCTTTTGCTGAAATGATCGCTTTCATTCCAATCTGCGAGAATGGCCAGACGAGATATACCTTCTCCGCGTTCCCGGCAATCATCCATTTGCAATGCTTCACCGGAGGTACAACAGTTAATTTGAAAAGCCCTTAATTTTACCAGCTCCAAAATTTGCTGCTCCACCCCATTGTGAATCCCACATTCTTCCATTTCCTGGATTCCTTTAATGGCACATAATACCAATTTTGAATAATTTGTTTTAGCTTCCATATCTATGTTAATTAATTCATGTGAATTTTTTCAACTGCAGGAACATGATGTACATCTGAAGTTTGCGTCAATAAATCATATATAGCTTTCACTGTATGGGTATAATCAACATAAGCCCCAACAAAGGCTCTTCCTTTAGTTGCAGATTCCTCTTTATAAGCTTTCAATTCCAGGAGTCGATCATATTTTTCCTTAAGAAAATTACCTGTAAGGCCATTTAATTCTTCGACTAGAAGATCTACTGTACCGTGGTCAATTGCTGCGTCAGATTTTTGAATAACAGGAGAAATACTTCCTGCTGGTTTAAGTCCTGTATAAGGTTCCCCTTCACCTTCTCGGTGAAGACGTACAAGAGTTTCAAAAAAATGCTTTTTCAGAAGGTCATAGACCTGGGCATCCTTCTTTTTATATTGTAAAGTCTTGTCAAAAAGAAGACTGATTTCCTTTTCATATTTTGGCTCTATCCACTTTAAAACAGGAGCTATCTTTTCAGTCCTTAAGGCTTTATAAGCATCTTGAATTACCGGCCCGTCATAAGAATCACAATGTGCAAAAGCTGTAGAACCAGTAAAAAATGTGAGCAGAAAGAAAAGTTGAATTACAAGATTCCTTCTACTTCTTAATCGGGTTTTAGTTGAAATTTTCATGAGTTCTGTTTTTTATTTTCACTTCAAATTTACAATTAAATTTAAAAAGGATAAACTTATCCTCTATAAATTTAATTTTTTAAATTTCGCATTATAACTTTTTAAGGATTTTTAAGGTATACAGCTCCTGTAGAGAGATCTGCCGCCAAGCTTCCTATAGTTGTTTCTTCAAAAGATTTAAAAAAAGCATTCCGGGTCCTGGCATATGTAGCGTGCATCGGGCAAGGGTGCTCATCTGAACATTGATGGAGCCCCATTACACATTCTTTGAATACGGCAAGCCCGTCTATTGCATTTACGATCTCGATGACTGGTAATTCCAGCTGATACTTTTCACAATAAAACCCCCCATAAGGTCCTTTTAGGGATGTCACAATTTTGTATTTATTAAGAGTTCGAAGAATTTTAGCAGTAAAAGCTTTAGGAGCTTCAATTTCTTCAGCAACTTCTTTAACCCCTAATTTAACATCTTCTTTGGCACGAGAAGCGATGAAAACCGCTGCTCTAATAGCATATTTACAGGATTTTGAGATCATGTTGTTTTTTTCTAAAAACAAAAGTACAAAATGTTTTAAAAAGGATGTCTTTATCTTTTATTATCATTCTTTTATATGAATGAGTTAAATCTTTTAGCTATCTTACAGGTTCTCTTTTTCTTTGGAAATTAATAATTTTTTTACCAGCCCCCAATATTCGTATTTCTCAGCTATCTCACAAATGAGTTCCCTCTTCAGCCGAATTTTTTAACCATTCATTTGCTCTTTTTTTAAATCGATTTTTTCAAAATAACTTGAAATTAAGGAAATCTACGAAATTTAAATGCCCTAATTAAGTTTATTGAATTTCTATATAAGGCCGCGAAATAATATTACCCAAAGAGAATGTTCTAAAGGACGTAAACTTCAATATGATTCAAGTCATAAAATAAGCCTTAATTAATGATTAGTTTTGCTCAAAGTTTTGACAGAGGGACGGATATTTATCATTAAACTCTTATAGATTTTGAAGAGTCATTTTATTTAAATGATATGAAAGGCATTACTCTCTCCATTTGTCTGTAAGCGACCTATGGGTAACCATCATTTAAACAATGTTTTCATTAATCTTTATCTCACTTAATCGGAACACAATCTGAAGTCATTCAAGAACTTAAAAAAACCTATTCCTGTAAATGAATAAATTTCGTATGAAAAATAAAATTACAGCTTTTATAGCTTTACTAGTAATTTTTCCTATTAACGTATTTTCCCGGGAAGGTGGGAATGTCTCTGATGAGTGGTTAACCAGTCCGGGTATTATTGGCACGTTGGTGCTATTAGCTATTGTTCTGGTGCTTAGCTTTTTTATTCTGTTAATAAGAATGAACTCTTATTTTGATCGTTTGAAACAAAAGAAAATCAAGCAGAAAAGGATCGCTTTTAATGAAAATATCATCTCAATGGAGAGCGATGAAATTGATCAAATCCTGGAGAGCCGAAAAAGCGCTTTAAAATATAAATTGAAAGGACATGAATTAGGGAGTAAGAACAGAGTGATTGATAAAAAAGGGCTGGTGCAGGCTGTACAAAGCGATCCGAATAACAGTTTTTTTGAAGAAAAGAAAAAGACGCTATTAAGTATAGAGACTCCGACCGAACTTAAAAAGATCGTAATCTATTACATCGGGGCTGCCGCTTTCTGGCTGGTTTTCGGCACCCTGGTTGGAGAATACCTCGGTTTGAAATTTGTTTGGCCTGAACTTGACCATGTTTCATGGCTTTCTTTTGGAAGACTACGTCCAGTACATACCAATACGGTATTCTGGGGATGGGGTTCTTTGGCTATGATAGGTCTTGGTTATTTTGTGATCGCCCGTACTTCTAACAACAAGATCCATAGCTATAAAAAAGCCTGGACTACCTGGATTTTGATAAACCTGACTGTGCTATTGGGTAATATTGCGCTTATGAGTGGAATTAACAATGGCGGAGGGGAATACAGGGAATATATCTGGCCGATTATGATTCTCTTTATGATTGGGTTGATAATCACTTTTTATAATTTTTATAAAACAGTGGCAACACGAAAAATTTCAGAAATATATATTTCCAACTGGTTTATTCTAGCTTCCCTAATCTGGACCATTGTTCTTGCGATTATAGCGTATCTCCCGTTTTACCAGAACGGGTTGGGCGAAACCGTAATACAGGGTTATTATATGCATCAGGGAGTAGGGATGTGGTTCATGACTTTTACCCTGGGACTTATCTATTATTATTTGCCGGCAACGCTTAACAAGCCTATCTATTCTTATTCTTTGGGCGTGCTCGCTTTCTGGACCCAGATGTTATTTTATACTATGATAGGGACGCATCACTTCGTTTTCAGTCCATTGCCATGGTGGCTTCAAACCACTGCCATTGTATTTAGTGGGGGAATGGTCATCCCCGTGGTTGCGGGAACAACAAATTTTTTAATGACCATGAAAGGACGTTTTAGCCATATTTCAAAAAGTTATGTCTTACCCTTCTTTTTGGTAGGGGTGATTTTTTACTTTGTTGGTTCTACCCAGGGAAGTCTTCAGGCTTTTAGGTTCACCAATTTCGTCTGGCATTTTACCGATTTTAATGTCGCTCACTCCCATATGACTATGTACGGGATCATTTCTTTTATTCTTTGGGCTTGCATCTATACAATAATTCCAAAATTAACAGGGAAAGAGCCACCACAATTATTTGTTGGCGCTCATTTCTGGCTGGCATTCATAGGCCTTTTCGCTTATATGGTATCTCTTATGGCTGGTGGAACTTTGAAAGGCTTGAGCTGGATTGACGGCAATCCTTTCATTGAATCCGTAATATTGATGAAGCCCTATTGGGTCTGGCGTGCAGTGGGTGGAACCTTAATGTTCATATCTCATATTTTCTTTGCTTATAACTTCTATTATATGATCAAAGGAAGAAATAAAGCTGAAGACCATCCAAGGAAAATCCAGGATATTAAAGGAGAAATCGTAAACATTTAAAAGAAAGATTATGTTCGATTTTAATAGAAATCACAAAACGCTGGTATTAACCGCATTTGGAGTATTTTTGGCTCTGAGCCTCGGTGTAGCAGTTTTTCCAGCATATCAAATGGAGGGTTATATTCCCATCCCCGATCAACCTAAGATGAGCAAAGCAGAAATAAAAGGGGAGGAAGTCTTTATCTCTGAAGGCTGTGTGGCCTGCCATACCCAGCAGGTTCGTAATATAGAGATGGATAATACCTGGGGACAAAGACCCTCGGTACCTGAAGATTATTATTACAGTAAGCAGCGAATAGACGTATGGAGGCAAACTCCTTCTATCCTGGGCAGTGAACGTACCGGCCCCGACCTTACCAGCGTCGGGGAGCGACAACCTGGAGCTGCCTGGCAGTTGCTTCACTTATACGATCCACGGGCAGTGGTGAAAGCTTCGATAATGCCGAGTTTCCGCTGGCTATTCAAAGAAGTCGATAGTTCTCAAATCGACACTTCAGACGTGATCGTGGCAGTGCCAAAAGACATTTTCAATAAACCGGGAAAGAAAATAATAGCCACAAAAGATGCTATAAATCTAGTAGCATACCTACAATCGCTTAAACAACCTGAATTACCGGACGGTTCAGCACCGGAATTTATTCCCTTTTCCGAAAAAGATGTCAAGGGACAGGAATCAGAAAAAAACGCTACCACAAGTAGTCTAGATGGTGAAAAGCTTTTCATGAATACCTGCGCAGCCTGCCATCAAAATAACGGGAAAGGAATTCCGGGGGCATTCCCTCCATTAGCGGGTAGCAAAACTGTAAATAATGAGGACGCAACTAAAATGATCAGCATCATCCTAAAGGGATATAATGAAATGGAAGGTTACGGACCTATGCCGGCATTTGTTGAACAACTAACCGATGCCGAGATAGCCGCGATTATGACACACGAACGCAGTAGCTGGGGCAATAATGCGCCGGCAGTACAAGTGGAAGATGTTAAAAAGGTAAGGGATTCTATCCTCAAAGATCCCAACTTAAATAGCGATGTACAATGAAAAAAATAATAAGCCTTCTGGTTTGGTTCTTTTTTGTTCAGAACTCACTTTTTGCCCAGTTAACTTGCGAAAAGGTGTCTCCTTTAGGTGCCACGGGTGCAGATGATTCAAAAGGATTTATGGATGCGGTCATTATCGGAATTGCGGTCATTATCGTTTTGTTCACCTTGATAATGAGTTTAATATTTATTTTCAAGCCGGGCGAAAAGGATCCTAACCACATTAAAAATATTGTAAGAGATGAAGGATTTTGAAGAAAAAGAAGATTCACGGATCATCAAAGTCTTTTTGGATGATGAAGACCAGGCTTTTGGAGAATTTACGCCACCAGTGAAATTTGTCCTGGACACCACCAAAATACCTGACGGAAAACATTCTTTGAAAATAGTGGCTAAATCTTCAGACAACCTTGAAGCCATAAAGATCATTCCATTTGAAGTACGCAACGGGCCAGAGATCTCTGTTATAGGATTAAAGGATAACGAAGTGATTGATACACAGACGCCTATAGTAATTAATGCCTACGGAAGTGAAACCAAAGATAAATTTATTATTCGTGGTTCCGAAAATCCTAAAGCAATTCCTTCCTGGATATGGGCATTGATTATTGTAATTTTTGCATTTAGCCTTTTTTACCTGGTAATGTATTTAAAACCCGAATTATATAAATCATTTTTTTAATTATGCAGAAAAAGATAATAAATATTGAGGATATAAAACTATTGGTCAACACCTTTTACGATAAAGTGCGGGAAGACGAATTACTTGGAGATATTTTCAATAATGTTATTAAGGACAGATGGCCTCAACACCTGGAAAAAATGTACAAATTTTGGCAAACCATTTTGTTGGAAGAACATACCTATTATGGGAGTCCCTTTTTGCCGCACGCAAATTTGCCTGTATCCAGAAACCATTTCCAGCGATGGCTGGAACTATTTTTCGCTACCGTCGATGAAATATTTGAGGGAGAAAAGGCTGAAGAAGCGAAATGGCGCGCCAATAAAATGGCCGAAATGTTTCAGCTTAAAATTGCCTCCTACAAAAACTCAACTCCATTATTATGACTGTCTTTGAATACCCGGTGGCATTAATTGCTGCTATTCTCTGGATTGGTTTTGTGAGTGCTATTAGTTTTATGGAATCCTGGTTAAAATTTAAAGCACCGGGTATCACTGTAAATTTAGGTTTGGGTATTGGAAGACTCGTTTTTTCTGTTCTTAATAAAATAGAATTGGTTTTGTCGTTGGCGATAATCATTAATTTGATCGTGGCTGGGAATATTTCCAATTCTCGGAACCTACTCTTTTTTCTTCCTTTCCTACTTCTGATTTTACAAACAATATGGCTGTTGCCTGCTTTAGATGTTCGAGCGGTAAATTCTATAAAGGGCGAAGAATTACCAAAAACGCATTTGCATTTCTATTATGTGGGAATGGAAGTTGTCAAAGTAGGCTGTTTATTTATGTTCAGTATAAAACTTCTTTATTCCTAACGAAAGAATTAAACTTCAGAAAGACCATGCTGTTCTTTCTTCAACTCACCAGGTTAGTTGAAGATATTAAGAGGAAAAATTAGAATAAAAATTATTTCGGATAAATTTGTCCTTTATAAAGAAATGCCTACCTTAATAAAGTATTTATCACCATAAATTGAAACTTCAAAGAAAATGGTAGCTTTAGAAACTCCTATTTTGGAGAATGCTAAAAATCATCTTCTTTTAAATATAAAATAGCAGCTATGTCTAAAGATCCATTTAAAACTCAAAAATCTTTCAATTTTCACGGGAAAAACTTCACCTACTTCAGTCTTCGGGAGCTTCATAAACAGGGGCATAATATAAACAAACTACCGTTTTCAATTCGTATTTTATTAGAAAACACGCTTCGGAATTTTGATGATTTTGCGGTTACTCAAGAACACATTGAAACCCTTTTAAACTGGACCCCCAAAGCTTCAGAAAAGGATATTCCTTTTAAACCAGCCCGGGTTTTGATGCAGGATTTCACGGGAGTACCTGCGGTTGTGGATATTGCAGCCCTGCGCGCCGAGGTAGCCCGAAAGGGCAAAAATGCCGATAGTATTAATCCGCTTATTCCTGTAGATCTGGTGGTGGACCATTCGGTACAGGTAGATTATTTTGGTACCAATTATTCCTATAAAAGGAATATGGACGAGGAATATAAGAGAAACAAAGAACGTTATCAGTTTTTAAAATGGGCACAGCAGAATTTCGACAATTTTAGTGTAGTTCCTCCAGGAATGGGAATTTGCCATCAAGTAAACCTGGAATATCTTGCCAAAGGTGTGGTTGAACGTGACGGAAAAGTTTTTCCGGACACCCTGGTTGGTACAGACAGTCATACACCCATGGTAAACGGGATTGGAGTTGTGGGGTGGGGTGTTGGAGGTATAGAAGCCGAAGCCGCTATTTTAGGACAACCTATTTATTTTATTATGCCAGAGGTAGTTGGCCTAAAACTTACAGGGAAACTACCGTTGGGTTCCACCTCCACAGATTTGGTTTTAACTATTACCAATTTACTCCGAAAGCATAACGTGGTAGGGAAATTTGTAGAGGTGTTTGGCCCAGGCTTGGATTATCTTTCCGTACCAGATCGCGCTACCATAGGTAATATGTCCCCAGAATTTGGCTGCACCGTTACTTATTTTCCAATCGACGATAAAACCCTTCATTACATGCAGCAGACGAACCGTAGTGAAGCACAGATAGAACTGGTAGAAGAGTATTGTAAAAATAATATGCTATGGCGTGAAAATGAGGATGAAATAGAATATTCGTCTATGGTAGAACTAGATGTTTCGAAAATAGAACCTTCGGTTGCTGGACCCAAGCGTCCCCAGGATAAAATTCTTCTCAAGGAATTTAAGAACAAATTCATTGATTTATTAGATACAGGTTATGGAAGAGAATACATTGACCAGGATAGCCGGGAAGTGGAAAATTCTATCGCTCGATGGAAGTCTGAAGGGGGAAATCAACCCGTGCGTGGGGCTCATTCCGAAAGACCTGATTCTGACATTGAAGTTGATAGAGAACGACTTAAAACGGTCTGGATCATGGAAGGACAGGATAAGTTTATGCTTTCAGATGGTTCTGTAGTGATTGCTGCCATTACTTCCTGCACAAACACTTCCAATCCTTTTGTGATGGTGGGCGCTGGACTGGTAGCCCGAAAAGCTCGTGAACATGGAATAGATGTTAAGCCATGGGTGAAAACATCCCTTGCACCGGGTTCAAAAGTAGTAACGGATTATTTAGAAAAAGCCGATTTAATGAAGGATCTGGAAGCACTGCAATTCCATTTGGTAGGTTACGGTTGCACTTCATGTATCGGAAATTCCGGACCTTTGCCTCCTCAGATTTCAAAAGCGGTAAATGACTTCGATTTAGTAGTGGCGTCGGTACTTTCGGGAAACCGTAATTTTGAAGCGCGCGTTCATCCACAGGTTAAAATGAATTTTTTAATGTCTCCCATGCTAGTGGTCGCGTACGCAATTGCCGGAAGGGTGGATATCGACCTCATTAATGACCCGATTAGTTACGATAGAAACCAGCAACCGGTTTATCTAAAAGATATCTGGCCTACTAATGATGAAATTAACCAAATATTAAAAAAAGTTCTTTCCCCTGGAGATTTCGAAAAAAATTATGGAGAAATATTTGAAGGAAATGAAATCTGGAGAAACCTTGAAATTCCTCAAGGGAAAGTGTACCAATGGGAGGAAAATTCAACTTACATTAAAGAAATTCCTTTTTTCAAGAATATTTCAGATAAGCCTGGAGCCTTTCAGGATATCAAAAATGCCCGGGCTTTATTGGTGTTAGGGGACAGTATCACCACAGACCATATTTCCCCGGCAGGCGCTTTCAGCAAAGATTCAGCAGCAGGGAAATATCTTATTGAACATGGGGTAGATGAAAAATCATTTAATTCCTATGGTTCCCGCCGCGGAAATGACCAGGTTATGGTGCGCGGGACATTTGCGAATGTTCGAATCAAAAATAAACTTGCTCAAAAGGAAGGTGGTTATACACGTTATTTAGTTTCAGGTGAAGAAATGAGCGTTTACGATGCTGCACAAAAATATAAGGCTGACAAAACTCCTTTGATTGTTTTAGCAGGGAAAGAATACGGAAGTGGTTCTTCACGCGACTGGGCGGCAAAAGGCACCTTTTTATTGGGGATAAAAGCCGTATTGGCCGAAAGCTACGAAAGAATTCACCGTAGTAATCTTGTTGGCTTAGGCGTATTACCACTTCAGTATAAAAAAGGGGAAAACGCAGAAAATCTAGGATTAACAGGCGAAGAAAGTTTCAGTATATCAGGAATTTCAGAAGGATTGAACCCGCAAAAATTATTGGATATTTCCGCAAAAAATAAAGAAGGAAAAATCATTGCTTTTCAGGTTATCGCCCGGCTGGATTCCAACATAGAAATAGATTATTATCAAAATGGTGGCATCTTACAATATGTGCTCCGCCAGTTTCTGGAAAAAGAAGATTAATTGCCCCAGGATCTTTTACATAAACTAATTATATATATTTTATGAAAACGGCATCACTTACAAATGGGATTGAACATCACGAAAACTTTCCGGTCTTACAGGTTTTAATGAACACCAAAACCAGAAGAGAAATTAGGATCACATTTAAAAAAGATCAGATTATGGAAGAGCATCAAACCCCTTTTCCTATCGTGGTCGAAATTTTTGAAGGAAGTATAGCTTTTGGCCTGCAAGGCAAAAATCAAACCCTTAAATAGGGTGATCTAGTCGCTCTGGGAGGTAATATCCCGCATGATTTGAAAGCCTTACAGGAAAGTGTTGTTAGATTAAGCCTTAACAAAGCAGATTCTGGAGAACGTGTAGAATACGTTGCAAAATAATCATGATGGATATTTTATTAGAAAAGGTCAAAATCGTATTTACGGAATCGAGCTGAATAAAGAAACATCCTTGAAGTTAAAGGGTGGAAACCGCAACTTTATAGGGCTACTCTACAATAGAAAAAATTTAAAAAGATTATATGGAGGATAAAAGAATGTCCCCGAAAATGAGCTTGCCGACAAAAAAGCGGCACTAGCACCACAAAATATAGAAGCCTGGCGAAATTTTAGCAAAACGGTTTTTAAGGCCGGTGCTTTAGATGAAAAAACTAAACAGGCTCTTTCAATATCAAGGTTACATGTCTTAATCCCGGTTGCCACTAAACCCCGGAAATCCTAAGAATTAGTTCAAAAAAGAATAAAAAATATAATAATAATGAACTTAATAGATAATTTATATTCCTGTTTTAAAAAGCCCGAAAAGGCCGTAATGGAAACCTCTTCTGATGTTGAATGTCCTGTCTGCTGGGGATATCAGGAATATGACAGCGAGATCCGAACTATCTTTGAAGATAAGCATATTGACGTAAAAAACCACAAAGACCACTATATGAAGGTCCAAAAATTTATGGTAGAGCACCTTAAAGGGGTTCGGTACAAAAAAGGAAAAATAAAGAGGAGCACCAGCGATTTAGATAAAAATAGTAATTAGCAAAGTCTGTAAAAGGAAGGAAAGGTGATAACTATCATTTTCCTTTATTAAGATTTAATCTAATTATGCTGATTCTAGTAGTTAGGTTTATGAACGTCCTATTATTATCGGATTTTTCGGAAGTAGCGGTAAATGCAACCCATTATGCGATGGATTTATTACAAGATGAGGAAGTGAAATTTACATTGCTAAACATTCATCATCCTTATCCAGACGTGCCGGAAGAAGAAAAGGAAAAAAAGAGAAAAGCGATTATAGCAAAGATGGAAGAGCGAGTACAAAAATTGTGCGGACGTTCTTCAACAAGAATGCATTCTTTTATTGGGCATTACTCTGAGGAATCGTTAGTGAAGGCAACTCGTGTATTTATGGAGGTAAACCATGTGGATCTTTTAGTAATGGGAGCAGTAGGAAATGAATTTCGTCATTCAACCATTTTGGGAGATCATACTTATGAAATCATGACGAAAATAAAATGTAATATTCTTGCTATACCGGAAGATGTTCATTTTGACGCACTTGATAGCATCTTAATGCCGCTAGACTATGGAATTGCTTTACATAGTCAGAACCTACAATTTTTGGGAAATAACAGATTGTTTCAAAAAGCAAAATTGAATGTTTGGGAGATGGCTACCGAAACAAATGAATCCAAACTGATCAGGGAATATATTTCTCAGCATTTTCATAGATCCGATTTAATTTTCTCTCAACTGAGGGATATTGAAAATTTTAAGGAACTTACCTGGATTGAATTTCAAAAAAAATTTAATCTCATAGTAATTCATGGTAAAAATTTAAAAATATGTGATCAACTCATGCATAATAAACACGGACTTTTTACTTCTCAGCCCAATCGAATTCCCATTTTAGTGTTGCATGATTAATTTTGGAGAACCTAATGAGATATGATGGTATAAAAGATTACTTTAAGAGTAAGGTACCTAGGAAAATTATCCCCATTTTACCTGAGTTATCATAAATGTTTACGCTTTGGATGTTTCAAGAGGAGCCTTAGAAAGGCTTTAAAATCAAAAAGGACCAGAATATTATAAAAGATGAATACCTATTTTCTTCAAATAAAATAAGTTTCCTGAAAATAAAAAAGAAACCAGATGACCCTGGATTAAATGGTATTTTTGGGGCCACCTGGCTTAAAAATAAAACAAACGGTAAAATTCTAATCTTGAAATGAAGTAATGATTTCTGGATTCTTTTTCAGGAACCTAAAGATTGCTTTTTTTAAGTCCTGAACTTCCTCAATATATTTTTCAATTTTTCTTCGTATCACCATTTGAGCTTTGATAAATGCATAATCACAATCAATTTGATCACATTCCTTCTGGTTTTGCAACATATTCTGCGAATTGTAGCAATCCTGGAGGTATAGATCATTCCATTTTTTCAGCTTCTTTAACTCGTAGATCAAAACATCGGCTTTTGCCTGTTTGATCTTTGTTTTCTCTTTCAAGGGATTGCTGAGTAATTCTTTATAAAAATCTAACTCTTCTGCGAGGAACCCAAGTTCTTTAATCCAAAAATGATTTTGATTTTCGAATTTCACGATCTGGATTTCCTCTTCCCTATGGTGTCGTTGAATATCCCTTATCATATCTTTTATTTATTATTTCTGGGTCAATCTGGGCCACTTTTTTAATCTTTATCTGGCTTTCTCCCATGGGAAACATCCAGGTTATTTCATCTCCTTCGGCATATCCAAAAAGCGCCAATCCCATTGGTGCCAGCACGGAAACCATATTTTTCCGAATATCTCCCTTTTCAGGAGTGACGACCTGATAGGTTTTAACCACATCATATTGAGTTTCTATGGTAACTATGGAATTCAGGCGGATAACATCCGGGGGCATTTTATTCTTTGTAACCAATTGGGCACATTTAAGCTCTTCGCTTAATTTGTAAATTGAAGCTTTATAGGTATTATCTTTATAATATTTGGCCAAAGACATAATTTGTTTTAGAAACTCATATTCTTTTTTTTCAACAATAAGATTTCCGTATTTCATTTTATAAGTTTTTAATTAGCGTTGATAATTTTAAGGGAAAATCCCTCGTTGGTTATAGGCAGTTTCAATGCGTGAAATGGCTAGAATATAGGCCGCCGTTCTCCAGTCTACCTTCCGTTTTTTTACTTCCGAATTGATTTTATGGAAATTTTGAGTGATCTTTTTTTCAATTTTTTCCATTACTTCTTCCAATTGCCATAACTCACCATTTCGGTTTTGCAACCATTCGAAATAACTGCCAATAACTCCACCGGAATTACAAAAGATATCAGGAATGATGGTAATTCCCTTTTCCAATAGGATTTTCTCTCCCTCCTTGTTGGTAGGGCCATTGGCGCCTTCTGCCAGGATTTTTGCTTTAATTTTAAACGCATTGTCCTGGGTGATTTGATTCCCAAGAGCTGCGGGGATCACAATGTCACAATCCAGGCCCCAGAAATCTTCCGGGTCAATCTCCGTAGCGCCTTTGAATCCTTTGATGGAACCTTTTCTTGGTTCACAATGTTGTGCCAGGGCCTCGGCGTCGATACCATTCTCATTAAAAAAACTGGCATGGGCATCTTGAACTGCTATTAGTGTACCTCCATCTTTGGAGATGAAATGGGAAGCCCAATAACCGACATTACCGAATCCCTGGACTATGAATTTTTTATTTTTAAAATCTTCATTTTTAGTTTCTAAAAGAAGCTTTATACTTAGAAAAACACCAAAACCTGTAGCGCGATCCCGGCCTTCTAATCCACCGGCTCCAACA
Organism: uncultured Flavobacteriaceae bacterium; assembly: GCA_963741865.1. GTDB lineage: Bacteria > Bacteroidota > Bacteroidia > Flavobacteriales > Flavobacteriaceae > Christiangramia. Next base: position 59,328 of record CAVUJP010000010.1, on the reverse strand, counting down.
GGTTTTCCAGTAACCACGTGCTGATTGTGAGATCGTTCAGAGGAAGATATGGTAGACATATAAGTATCAGCGATCCAGGCCATTGTTTGTGCATTTGTGTTTACATCGGGCGCGGGAATATCGTGTTCGGGACCAATATTTTCACCGAGAGCGTAAGTGAACCTCCTGGTGATGCGTTCCAATTCTGAATCGGAATAGTTACGCGGGTCTATTTTAATACCACCTTTTGCACCGCCGTAGGGTAGGCCTGCCAGGGAAGTTTTCCATGTCATCCACATAGCCAATGCTTTAGCCGCATCAATATCTACGGTGTCGTGATACCGCAAACCACCTTTATAGGGCCCGAGCGCGTTATTGTGTTGCACCCGGTATCCTGTGAAAACTTCCACTTTGCCGTTATCCATTTTCACTGGAAAATGAACAATGAGCTCATTATTGGTTATCCCTAATATCTTTCGGATGTTAGGATTTAAATCTATGATATCTGCAGTGGAATTAAACTGATTCATTACAGTTTCATACATAGATTGACGGTTTAACTTTTTGGTATTTATCATTTTTCTTTACTTGAAATGTTCACATAATAATTTTCGATCTTCTTTCCAGACGCAGTATTTTCGATGGTCACAATTAAAGCACAATCCTTTGAGCATCTCCTGAGGTATTTCAGTTGAAGATTTGTTCGAGCGTAACTCCTGCTTTATTTTTTCTTTTGTCAAATTCATTGTTTTCAACTTTATGTGTACCATCAAAGTCAAAGTACATGCCGGTTAAAAAAATAATTCGATCGAATGCGTGTAAGTATCTATAAATAAGAATGTTAAATTTTTAAAAAAGATTTTCCGGTTTAAGATTAGTGGAGAAGAATGTTTCGGTCGGGGATTTTTGGACCAGTTAATAAGCCTGTGGGAAATTAGATGTTTAAGTAAAAAATGAAAAATAAGATTATGAAATATTCTCCAGGTTGCGCTGTGTTTATAGTAAAGAAAAAGAGGTGCAAACCAAGTGAATTTTAACAGATTGATCCCAAAAGGATTTTGCTGCTGAGTTCCTTCCTAAGTGTCTTTACCTATTCAGCAATTTTTATGCTTTAGGAATAGGTTTTTAGAAGTTTTTTAATTTTCGCTTTTTCTATGGGATCTGCACTTTGAGAGGTCCAAAGGGGTAAGGGTATTTTATGTTCCCTGCAATACTTTATTAGCCATTTTGCACAATCATATCCTGTGGGTTCATTCTTTCCGAGATTATCATCAAAGCAAATTGCATCAGGAAGTCCTTTCTTGCTTATCCATTTTTGAAATTCATGAAAATTTTTAACCCAGGTTACATCAACTTCTCTACCAACTGGGCTAAAAGATAACCAGTCCATTTTTTCTTCCATCGGATCAATCGAATCATCCAGCCATAAAAGAACTTTATTTTTTTTGGGAACATTCGATGATTTTTTAGCAAATGAATATTTCAGATGCTTAAAGTCTAAATTATGTAAAAAAAATATAGACAACCATTTTCCGAGGAATGGAATTCTCATTTCTCAAAGTTTAATTATTCAAAAAGGATAGAGAATTAGGAAATCACAACGGGACGAAAACCAAAGGATGCGGCAATTTAAGAAGCGTGCCGATGAAATCTTCTCACTCATCATCTTAAATTGTAAAATCAATTTAATTCCTTACCTAAATTCCATTTTCTCACTAATTGAAGAATAATAAAAATAAGCAGAATTAAAATACTGGCAGCCAAAAGTATAATGAGTTCGTTATTCTCCCAGAAAGTAATATATAAATCCTGATTTATATATACAGATCTAAAAAGGATAATGACCAAAGCTACTCCTAATGTTTTACAAACTCTAATAAAATTCCTATTCATAATAAATTGACCTTATAGTATTAAAACCTTTCTGGGTCAATTCATATGCCTTAAATGAAGAATTGGAGTTATAAAATGTAAAATATATGGTTTACAGTGCTTTAGGTTTTTAAAAAAATACAAAGAGCTAAAACAAATGAACAAAATATACCCGGGCGGGGAAAAATGTTCCGATTGTATCATTTTAATTTATTGCGAAGCGTTTTACGATCAATTTGAAGTATTTCTGCTGCCTTCGTTTTATTATTATTTACACTGGCCAGAACCTTTTTTATATGAGCTTTTTCCATTGCTTCCAGGCTTTGCAACTCACCGCTTAATTCCGGGCTAGGATACTTGAGATAATCGGGCAGATGATTGACTTCAATTTCCGTTTCACACATGATTATGGCTCTTTGCAGCGCGTTTTCCAATTCACGAACATTACCGGGCCAATTATAACGAAGTAAGATTTCCATGGCCTTATCAGTAATTCTTACCTGAGGTCTCCCATATTCACGGCCATATTTTCTCAGAAATTGTTGGGATAACTGAGGAATATCTTCTATTCTGTCTCTCAATGGTGGAGTTGTTATATTAACAACATTTAATCTATAATAAAGATCTTCACGAAAACTTTTATTTTTGATCATTTCTTTTAGATTGCTATTGGTGGCTGCTATAATGCGTATTTCGATCTTTTTAGCCTTTTGTTCTCCTACTCTTCTCACCTCTTTTTCCTGGAGAACACGCAATAATCTTATTTGCACATTTAAGGGAGCGGTGCCTATTTCATCTAAAAAAATAGTTCCACCAGCCGCTGCCTGGAAAAAGCCATCTCTATTTTCCACAGCACCTGTAAAGGCTCCTTTTTTATAACCAAAAAGCTCCGATTCCAACAGATCTTTTGGTATAGCACCGCAATTAACTGCAATAAACGGGTTCGCGGCGAAGGAACCTTTATAATGTATGGCACGGGCAACGAGTTCTTTCCCGGTACCACTTTCTCCTTCAATTAGAATGGTCGCCCGATTGTTTTTTACCCGTTCAATAATATCGATTAATTGGTTAATCTTTTCTGAACGACCTATAATACCTGCATAAATTCCCTCACTGGAAGCTTTATTTGCTTTATAGTTTAGCTTTTCCAATGGCAACGAGTTCTCTACCGACTTTTTTAATTCATCTGATGTAAAGGGCTTAACCAAATAATCAAGAGCTCCTGATTTCATTGCTGATAAAGCTCCGTCAACAGAAGGATACCCGGTAATGACAAGTTTAGGAACATCTGGAAAATGTTCATCGACATACCTTATTAACTCCATCCCATTTATTTCCGGCATTTGTAAATCGGTTATCAAAAGATCGATTTCATTAGATTTTAATATCGCTATCCCTTCCTTTACCGAGGAGGCTTTGTAGCAATAGAAATTATTTTGCTTCAATTGTCTTTCAACCAATTCAAGCAAATCATAGTCGTCATCGACTATTAAAATATTTGCTTTTCTTAATGCCATACTTACATTTTTAGAGGTAAATTTATTTGAATAACAGTTCCTACTGGCATATTGTCAAAAGTAAGGATTTCACCACGATGGCTTTTAATGATCCCATGAACCACACTTAAACCGAGGCCAGAACCTTCACCTACCGGTTTGGTGGTGAAGAACGGTTCGAATATTTTAGATCTTAGGTCTTCTGAAATGCCTGGTCCCCGGTCACGAATTTTCATCTCAAATTCCTCGGAATTACTTGTGATCTCTACAGTTATTGTAGTCTTTGGAGGGGAGACATAAATGGCGTTTATAAGTAAATTGAATAAAACCTGGGTAAATTGGATGCTGTCTAATTGAGCCATAAGTTCTGGATTGTCTATGATAAATTCATAATCGACATCCGCTTTTTTAAAATTCTGCCCTAGTAAGCGCAAGGCCTGCTCTATGACCGGTTTCACCGAGATCCATTTTTTATGCTGAGGCATTTCACAGGCAAAAAACATAAGTTTTTTAACGACTTCTCTGGAATAGATCGCGGCTTTGATAATTTTCTCACTATCCACCTGTATTTGGTTTTCCTTAGTTTGAGAATTGATCAGTTCTGCAAATCCGAGAATATTCCCCAGGGGTGTATTTAATTCATGTGCTATCCCTGCAGTGATTTCTCCTAAAATCGATAAGCGGTCATTACGTTCCGCACTTCTTTTTAAGATTTCTTCTTTCTTTTTTGTTTCTTGACGCTCAAAAAATTGCTCTATTTCCAGAGCGACCTTATCCAGTAATTTTTGTTCTTCATCTAAGAAATAGGCGTGTGGATGCAGAGCCAGATCGTAATAAATTTTTAAAAAGCCTATTGCCTCGCCGGCAACAGAAATAAAACTTTCCTGAGAAATGTACTTACCCGGTAATTTAGAGGTAATAAGCTCATGATCCTGATATTTCAGGTGAACGATCGCGAAATCTGAAAACATCCAGGCTCTCTGTGTGTTGTAACAAATTTCCGAGAGGGTGTGGGCAATGGAATCTGTATGTTTCCGAATAGCTGAGGACACTTCATAAAGACATGATAATTCTTTGATGCGTTCTTCTAATTTTTTTTCTATGGAAATATCCCTGCTTTTCATATTTTATACCTTGATTATCTTGAAAAGAAAATTTTTTTGTAGGACCTTTTTGAGACTTTTCAGGTCTGGAATATTAAAAAAAATCACATTGTTTTCAATTAGATAAAAATACTAATCCAAAAGAATGTTCCGTTAATGTTTCTGCCGAAACATTCTTGGACAATTCCATTGTTACAATAATTTCATCCTTCTCCACTAGTTCAATTTTCAAAAAAATGAAAATCAATCGCGGTGTTTAATTTTCCATTCCTTTGAACCTCTTTGAGCAAATTTTTTATTTTTTGAAAACAAGATCCCATCGTTCGGTTTCGTATTTCGAATATCCTGAAAAGTAATATTTTTTAGATCAGAAAAAAACCTCTTCAAATTGAAGCTATTTTTTATCTTTTAATTGTAGATCCTTCTTATTTTAGATCTGCAGTGATTATAAACGGTCTTTTCAGAGATGTGTAGTTCTTCTGATAATATTTTCAACGAGACCGCAAAAATAGGAAAGTAATTAGTCGTTTACATTGATATACATCAAATTTATCATGAAAATAAAAGTATGATGGTTTGATGCGAAAGAAAGTTGAAGACAGAATAGCCAACTTAGCCAGAAGCGATCTGGCTTCTTATGCGGCTTAAGGTTTCCCTTGAGATTCCAAGGTAGGAGGCGATCATGTGTTGTGGAACTCTCTGGATAATAGTGGGAAAATCATTTATTAATTTCAGGTATCTTTCTTCGGCGTTAGAACTTATAGTACCTATAAGCCGTTCCTGGGTAGCGATGAGATTATTTTGAATGAGTATTCGAAAGTATCTTTCAAAAACAGGTACTTTTTTTAAAAGAAGATCCCATTTCTGGTTGGTTAGTAGTAATAATTCGCAATCTTCAAGGGCCTCAATATTATATAGCGTGGGTTGTTTGGAAAAGAAACTGGATAAATCGGCTGTCCATTTTCCTTCGGCGGTAAACTGGAGGATATGTTCTTTCCCTTGGGGATCAATAGTGAAACTTCGCAAGAGTCCTTTTTTAACAAATATGGTAAAAGAACAGGTTTCCCCCTCATTTAAAATAGATTCTTTTTTTTCCAGTTTCCGGCGAACCAAGAGGTTTTCAGCAAATGCAAATTCTTCTTTGCTGATATGAATTTTCTCTTGTATGCTGTGCCGTAAGCTATTTTCCATTTTTCGAAGTTATAAAATCATTTAATTTTAAAACCTTTATTAAACTTCAAGATAGGGTTTCTCATTAAAATTATGTGACTTAAGTCAATGGGGAAGAGGTAGATATGTGCGAACTTTGAAGGTGTAAAAAGCTTATATTAACTTTTAAATCTATAATCATGAGAAATTTAAAAGCACAGCATATTGGCAAAGTAGATGTGGCAGTACGCTATTTAATCGCTTCAGAATTGACAGTTTTTATGACTACAGGAGCAGTACGCGGAGTTCTTCTGGTCTTGCTTCTTGCATTTACTCTTTTATTGGTCTATACCGGAGTTGTTCAGAAGAGCTTGCTTAAAGGAAGATTTTATCAATAGTTTTTTAGATCAATTCCAGGAAATCTCTTTCTTCAATAGGAATTTATTTACGCACAAATTGGAAAAGGATCTTTTTTACCAGTTCTTAATCCCTGGAAATTTTTCCAAATAAAATTGGACCAAATTCCGGGGATTGTATTTTGGAGTGGCTTTAGGAATTCATTGTTTTAAGCCTGAAGTATCGAATTATTCATTATCCTCAACCTCCTGGATTTCATGGGTAGGATTGGTATTTCCAACTTCGGTATGGCGAATTTGTCCTCCCAAATAACCGGTGAAAGCCACTAATCCGAAGCTTATGCAGGCAATGCAAAGCAATACGATCCCTATGAATTTTTTTCCTGTCCAGTTTTTTATCGAGTAGAGTAGGCCAAAGAGAGAAATCACTCCCAAAATAATAAAAGACCAAAGAGCATAAATGGCAAAATCTTCGTGCGATTCAATATTGCCTTTTGAAATCAGCTGAATACTTTCAACCGTTTCTTCGGCGGCTTCCCCAGTCGAATAAGCGGTAATTGCACCCAGAGCAGAAATAATAAAAACTAGATAAGCGGCAATCAATGTGCTTTGGCTTTTTGTCAAAAGACCGAAAGCTAAAACAATAACGCCTAAAATAGAACCATAGATAGGTAGATGAGTGATGAGTAAGTGAAGATGTGTTAGGTCCATGAGAAAATATTTACCTGTAAAGGTCAATGTTTTAATTATTAGAAAATATGACGATTGTCATTTTTTACGATATTCCTTTTTTCTAGCTAAGCAGTTTAAATTTTATCTTGAAAATTTCGGAAGTTGGAAAATTTTTATTTTTAAGGGAGAATTAATGAAATGCTAAAGTGGGCCAATTACTTACAACTCCTGAATTGCCATCCCTATATATTTTATTATTCACTCTGATAAGTAATGAACCAGCTACGGGTTTGGTTTATTGTTATAAAACTGAGATAAAGCGAATTTCCTAAGAATATTAAATGTAGGTAGGAAAAATTGGAAGAATAATCTTCTTTCTCTTTAATCTGGTTTTAAATTTAAAGGCAATTATTTTCCTAAGAAAGAATGGTTTTCTTGATGGTAACGAAGGCATCTTTTCAGAATTGTCAAGACGATGGCGAGAATCACGTCCCCAACTTAAATAATCTTGCGGTGTTTTTTCAATTTTCTTTTTCTTTGTCATTGAAGACATTTTCAAAGTGTTTTTTTAATCCATTTTTGTTGGTTCTATCAATTTTTGAAATGTTTTGAAGAGTAATTTTTTTTATAATCAAAAACTTAAACTCAATCGAATTATAATTTCAATATTCAATGAATTTAGATCATCTCTATTTCATGATATTTTTTCACTTTAGTTTACCAATAATATTATTTGAAAACATAGCAGCAAGGTCTGAGGGAAGTTGATAATCTGTCAGTACCTCATCGTTTTATATTTTCTGCCAATTTGCTAAAGCTTGGTTAAATTCTCATTTTAATTGAGTAGTTGAAAGATTATTTTTTGCTTTCTCCCGTAAATTGAAACCAAAGCGGTCGAATATTTTTTTCCCTTTCATTGCAGCTAATATCGTATCCAAAGCAGCCACATACTACATCTGCCGTTCATTTTCAATGGATTTGGAACGCCTTTGGCGGTTGGTATCTTTAATTTATTGCTTAATTCGATTATTTACGGTGTGTTATGGATTTAATTTTTGTACTAAAGAGATTTTAAAACCAATAAATGCTTAAAATCGTATATTTTTCTATTGTTTAATCTATTCAGTATTTGCTTTCAGTTCAATTCTTATTCGTGGCTAAAACTGTTTATGGTTTTTGAATTCTAAATAATTGAAAAGCCGGTTCTTTTTTCTTTCAAAAAGTCTAAAATACCTAATACTAAAATGCCAGAATTATGGTAATTTTTCAATGTTAATCTGGTCTTTTTCGGTCTGTACTTTATCAAAATTAATTAGATTTGGTAGGTATGAAGATATCAAGTTACTTCAATGCGTTTTATTGATATTGTGAGTTAATCGTGAGTCTAAAAACTGGTGATTACGTAAAAGCCTATAATTACTGGGGGTTCGAAGGATATTTTAGCGTCCTGTCATCCCGACAAGCATAAAAGTGATGCGAGAGCATCACTTTTTTTGTTGTAGGAGGTGGGCAAAACTCGTTTTGCAGAACCGGCGAAAACAAGAAAAGCCGCAGGCGAATGCCTGCAGAACTTTATATTTCCAGCGACGGATGAAAAAGGATTCTGTAAATCCTGTTATCCAAACTTTTCCAAACTCAAATCTCAATCACTGAGAAATGTTTCTTTTCCGTTTTTCTCTAGGAAGCTGAAACAGGTCTATTTCTCTTTTCACATGCGATACTTCTTTTTTTAAAAGTTGATTTAAGTCATTGTTATTCAGTAGTTATTGAAATACTTTCCATTCATCAACTGAGAATAATATTAACTTTTAAAACAGATGAAATCATGAAAAAATTATTATTAGGCTTATTTATTCTGGGACTCGCCAACCCTTTGTTCTCACAGATAACAAAACCTGAGCAACTCTCAGAAGTTACTGTGTATGCTACTAATTACAAGTATTTGACCAATGTTAATAGTAAAGAAGTCGCCTCTATTCCTGTAAAAATGTTGGAAGAAATGGTCGCCAATTACGATCTAAAAAATTCTGAATTTTATCAGGATGAGTATGATGAATATATTATTAGCTTTTACATTCCCGAAGGCAAAATTCTCGCTGCCTATGATAAAGAAGGAAAATTGCTTCGTACTGCCGAAAAGTTCAAAGACATTAATTTACCTCAGGGTATAAAAGAGGCAGTAGCCATTCGCTTTCCTGGATGGACCATCAGCAAAGATCTTTATTTGGTCACTTATTTTGATAAAGCAGGAACCAATAAAAAGTATAAACTGAAATTGGAAAACGGAGATAAAAATGTTCGTGTTAAAATGAATGAATACGGAGATTATCTCTAGTAGTTGAAGGTTCGGAACGGGTCATCTCATTTAGAGAAGGGTGGATGACCCTTACCGACGAACTGTAAATACTTTAATTTTTTAAGAATCGGCATTTTGTGATGAAAAAATCATATACACCGTTATTGGGTTTTCTATCTCATCTAATTCCTGTTTATTAAATGAAAACCTGATTGTTATAAAGCTCAAAAAAATAAATGGGAAATAAAAACTATTGAATAAAATTCCAGGGTTTCCATTCTTTAAAAATAATGATTATGCGAGCTTTAACCAGAGAAGAATGTTTTCATCTGCTTAGCACTAATTATATAGGTCATATTGGTTATTTATCGAAAGGAAGCCCTGAAATTGTTCCGGTTACTTATTTTTTTGATCCTGAGCAGGAAGCTGTTTTAAGCTATTCGGGAGAAGGAAATAAGATCACCTGTATGCGAAGAAATCCATTGATCTCTTTTCAGGTAGATGAAATTAAAACATTGCAAAACTGGAAATCTGTTGTTTTTCACGGATTTTTCAGGGAATTACAGAGGAGTGAAGCTAAAATATTACTTCATGTATTTTCCAGGGGTGTAAAAGAGGTGATTCGCACAAAGGAAAACAGAAGCCTGCATTATCTGAATGAATTCTCCAGTAAAATAGACAGCAAAGATTCTATAGTATACCGGCTCAGTATTTTAGAAATTAATGGGAGAGCAAGCTAATTAATCCAGTACCAAAATTCTATTCGTCACGAAAATGAGAAAAATAATTATTCCAACCGATTTTTCTTCCCCCGCATGGAATGCTTTATTACTTGCTGTAAGAATGTTCAAATATGATATATGCGAGGTACATATCCTTCATACCTTTTCTGCCGGTTTATATGATGATGACTCACTTATCACTTCTGATTCTTCCGAATCTATAAAGGACAGGTTTAATAGGGAATCTTCAGAAAAAGTTTTAAAAATCATCAAGAAGATTGAAAAGAATTCTGCAAATCCACGGCATAAATTTTTTTATAAAATAAAATTAGGAACTCTTGTAGATGAAATCAATGACCTAAGCAAACAGGAAAATATTGATCTGGTAATAATGGGAACAAAAGGTAAATCGGACGACCGGAAGAAAACGATTGGCAGTAACACCCTTGCCGTTATTAAATTTATCAATGCTCCCGTATTGTGTGTGCCTGCAAATTATGAATTCAAGGATCTGGAAAATATTCTTTTTCCCACAAATTATCTTTTGCCCTATCAAAAAAGAGAATTGGAATTAGTTAAGGAGCTGGTTAAAAAGTTTACAGCACACATCCATTTTCTATATGTATCAAAATTTCCTCCAGAATTAAAGCGACAGAAAGCAAATGAACAGGAAATTAAAGAAATTTTTCACAGTACTATTTCCAGTTTTCGTTATCAGGATGATGCTCCGATAAATGAAGTTATTTCGCAGCTTATAGAAGAAGTAAAGGCAGATCTATTAGTTATGGTGAATTCTGAACATACTTACCTTTCAAATATTCTGTATAAGTCAACCATCGATAATTTCACTTTATCGGGAAAGATACCACTCCTGGTACTGCAAAACATGCCAAGAAATAATTAATTCAAGTCCCCTAATTAGAAAAGCCACAAAAATATTTATTTAAAAATACGTAGTCATGAAAGAAACAGGAATATGGATAGATAAAAAGAATGCCAAAATTTTCACTCTATCTGAAAAAGAAGAAAAATTTGAAGTAATTCCTTCTAATTTAAAATTTTTAGGACATACTGGTTTTTCAAGAGCCCATATGAAGTGGGGAGGTCCGCAGAATGTCTTAGCAGCTAAAACCATTGAAGAACGGGAAAAAAATCAACTTAATAAATATTTTGATGAAGTAATCAAAACTATTAAAAAGGTTGATGCTATCGCAGTTTTTGGTACCGCGCAAACCCCGAGATTATTCACGCACCGGTTGCAGGTGAAAAATAAAACCTTATGGACCCGGTTAAAAACAGTTGAAAAAGCCGATAAATTAACTGATAATCAGTTTCAGGCGATGGTTCGAAACTTTTATACCGCTGAAAAAAGAACTGTCAAATAATTTTTCCTAAAACTAAAATCATGGAAACGTCTTATTTTCTGGCTAAATTTTGGGGGTGGTATCTCTTCGTATTTTTTCTGGTATTAAGTGTGAAACCGGAAAGAATTAAACAGATCTTCAACGACTTTAAAGATTCTAAATTTGCTCTTTTAACCGCGTTTCTGGCTTTTATAATTGGATTACTAAATATTCTCTTTCATAATTACTGGGACACCTCCTGGATAATAATTATCACCTTATTGGGCTGGATATGTTTTGGATTGGGAATAGTTTTATTTGTAATTCCTGAAAAAACCGCAGAAATACTAATCACGGTAAATATCAAAATGGCCCAGGTTCTCTATATACTACTTTTTCTCTTAGGTATTTATTTATTGAATATGGGATATGAGTTACTATCATATTAATGATAAAAGTCACTCTGCTTGATGACATAAGTCATTGAAGATGGTATCTTCTTAAAGTACTTTTATAATATCAAATGAGAGATAAACGGCAGGCAATAAAGCCGAACCTTACTCCGATTTAGATTGTTGAAATTCATATGCGTCGAGCATAAGTCGGGATCAATTTAAAGTTGTCAGGTTAAGAATCAGAAAATTTCGGTTGGAAGATGAAGCCTCAATAACTGTAATTTGATATTTAAAATTTTTCCTGAAAGAGGAATTTTTGATAAAGCGGGACTTTAGAGGCCCGCTTACTGTTTTATAAAAATCTCATTTAGGTTTGGGGGCTGGAATAGGCGTTGATATATATCATTTCTTTTGACCTCAAAAACCGGTAATTTCATTTCTGGATTTAATCTGATGATAAATTCAAAAGCAATGGAATTAAAAAAATTTGCCATTATTACTTCGGGGGGAGATGCCCCCGGCCTGAACGCCTGTATAAACGCGGTGGTTCACGCCTCTGATTTTTACCATCATGAAATCTTTGGTATAGAATCTGGTTATGATGGATTGATCAACGGTCAGTTCTTCCCCCTGAACTTAGCCAGTTTAGGAAATATTAATTCTTTAGGTGGCACCATTTTAAAGACCTCAAGAAGTGAATCCTTCAAAACAAAAGAAGGACGCCAGCGGGCTTATAATATGTTAAAGGAAAAAGGGATATATAAATTAATAGTAATAGGAGGGGATGGTTCTTTAGCGGGTGCGAGAATTTTTGCTAATGAATATCCAGATATTTCGATCATTGGCATACCTAAAACCATTGATAATGACATCTCCGGCACCGATTTTTCCATAGGTTTTGATACCGCCCTGAATACAGCGGTAAAGGCAATAGATAATATCCGGGACACGGCCACCTCCCATAATCGCATTTTTATTGTTGAGGTGATGGGCAGAAATGCTGGATATATTGCCTATGATTCAGGATTGGCAACGGCTGCGGAAGGTATTCTCATTCCTGAGACAAATATGGATCTTATTTATCTGATTAATCAGATTAAACAATATACCCCCACCGGGAAACCCTTGGTTATTGTTGTAGCAGAAGGAGATGAAACAGGAGGCGCCTTTTTGCTAAGCAAAAAACTGAAGGAATTACTGCCCGAAAGAGAAATAAGAATTTCAATTTTGGGCTATATACAAAGAGGAGGAGCTCCTTCAGCATTTGACAGGATTTTGGCTACCAGGCTCGGGGTATCGGCAGTTCAAAGCCTCATAGAAGGAAAAACCAATGTGATGGTCGGTTCGATAAACGGAAAGATCAAAACCACAGCTTTACCGTTAATTCATAATAGGAAAATGAAAATTAGCCGTAATGATCTGCAGTTATTGGAAATATGTACGTCTTCGAGAACGAACGCTACATTTACCTAAATAAAGAAAGAAGATATTTTCCCACTCCTCAAAGGATTATTAAAAAGAATAAAGATGCTCACTACTAGTTTTATCAATAGAGAAAAAGTATATGATAAAATCCGGGAAAAGATCCATTTAATGGAGACTTCGGGGGACTTGAAGGAGTTAATCGAAAATATTGGAAATGCAAAATATGTCTTATTGGGGGAAGCTTCTCATGGCACCCATGAATTCTATTTATGGCGAGCGATAATTACTAAAAAACTAATTGCTGAAAAAGGATTTTCTTTTGTGGGTGTGGAAGGAGATTGGCCAGATTGTTATGAGATGAACCGGTATGTTAAAGGATATTCTGATGCGGGGAATAGTGCTTATAATCTGGCGAAGCATTTTAACAGATGGCCTACCTGGATGTGGGCAAATTGGGAAGTAATTGAATTTATAGATTGGCTGCGACAGTACAATGAGGAGAAAGATCCTAAAACCAAAGCGGTTGGCTTTTATGGTCTGGATGTTTATAGTTTAGGAGAATCCCTGGAAGCTATTCTCGAGTACCTTAAAAAGACTGATCTTTTAGCATTTAAAAAAGCTAAAACTGCGATCCAGTGTTTTGAACCATATGGGTATGAGGGGACAGGTTATGCAAAGTCAGTAAGCCTGGTTCCTAAAACCTGCAGGGGAGAGGTAGTAGATCTATTAAAGTCTATAAGGGAAAATATTAAAACCTATAATACCGATCCTGAAACTGTCTTTAGCACTGAACAGAATGCATTAATTGCGGTCAATGCAGAAAATTATTATCGTACTATGATAAGCGGAGGGAGTCAATCATGGAACATTCGCGACAGACATATGGTTAACACTTTAGAGAGGCTGATGAGCTTTCATGGACCAGATGCAAAAGCTATTGTTTGGGAACACAATACCCATATCGGGGATGCAAGGGCCACATCAATGTCTTATGAGGGAATGATAAATGTGGGAGAGCTCCTCACCGAAACTTACGGGGAAGATGAGGTAAAGAAAATCGGGTTTGGGACTTACAAAGGGAATGTTGTAGCTGGTAGGAACTGGGGTGATGTTATGCGTATCATGAAGGTTCCTAAAGCCGTGGAAAACAGTTGGGAAGAACTTCTTCACGGTGCAGGAGAAGGCAGGGATCTATATTTATTCCTGGATTCCTGGAAAAAAGATCCAGAAATGAATTATCCGTTTTTACACAGGGCAATTGGGGTGGTATACCATCCCAGCCATGAACATTATGGAAACTATGTGCCCAGTATAATGCCTTTTCGCTACGATGCGTTTATACATATTGATGACACACAGGCTCTACATCCAATTCACCTAGAACCCGATGGACATCAAATGCCGGAGACTTATCCATGGGGAATTTAAATCAGGAATTGATTTATTGCTGCTCAATATTTTTAAGTTTTAATAAATCTATAGCTTCAGCATCTGTCACCTGCTCAAAAATTTCATAAAATTCTCCAACCCCATGAAAATTTTCTGGCTGCTCTAAACATATTACTTCATCTATGAAAGAAGAGGATCTAAGTTTTAGAATGGCAGAGGGAGGTCCAACAGGTATTGCAATAATAATCCTAGAAGGCAGTTCCTCCAGTACAAGCTGAGCAGTAGCTAAAAGAGTATTTCCTGTTGCAACTCCATCATCTACTATAATTGCAATTTTTCCTTTTATTTTGGGAGATTTCCTGTTTTTGTAATACTGTTCCCGCTTTTGAGAAAGAAGAGTTCTTATTTTCTGAGTTTCTTTCAGGATATATTCCATCGAAATATCTGCCGCCTGATTATCAAGTATTAGCCCTTTTAAACTCACTGCGCCAATTGCATATTCTTTATTCTGCGGATGTCCTAATTTTTTGGTTAGAATTACCTCCAGCGGTAGCTTTAATTTTTTTGCTATAACAGCCCCAATGGGCAATCCTCCTCTGGGAACCGCTAAAATAACCGCATTTTCTCCTTGGTATTTCAGTAGTTTTTCTGCCAGAAATGTACCTGCTTCTACTCTGTCAAAAAACATAATTCAATATTTTAATTTATTAATAATCATTCTCTCTTTCAGGAACCCCTTTGACTTACCACTAAGCGATGCGCAGAACTTTGGCTCCTTTTATTTTTCCCTTTTTCAATTGGATCAATGCTTTATTAGCTTCTTTTAAATCAAATTCTTCAAATTGAGGTTTTATGGATGCTTTGGCAGCCAGCCTGAGAAAATCTCTTACATCCTTTCCTGTAACGTTCGCAACCGTCTTTATTTCCTTTTCCATCCATAGATGTTCTTCATATGCTATTTTTAGAAGACTTTTTTTATCCTGCACTTCTTTACGAATAGCATTAATTACCAGCCGGCCTCCTTTCTCTAAATTTTTCAGGCTTTCTACTACGGGTTTCCAGACGGGAGTAGTGTCAATCATGCAATGAAGCTTTTCAGTTGATTTTGACTCAATATCGCCTGTCCAAACTGCACCTAGAGATTCTGCAAATTTTCTTTCTTCTGCATTCCGGGAAAAAACATATACTTTAGTATCAGGATATTCATACCCGACCATTTTCAATACTAAATGTGCGGAAGAACCGAAACCCATTAATCCTAAATTTTGGCCATTCATTAAACCGGTAAGGTTAATAGATCGGTATCCTATTGCTCCTGCACATAAAAGTGGTGCTGCTTCCGCATCTGAAAAATATTCTGGGATGTTATAGATATATTTTTCTGAAGCCACCATATATTCAGCATACCCGCCATTTTTATCTCTTCCGGTGGCTTTAAAGTCATCGCACAGATTTTCTTTTCCTGATAAACAGAAACCACACCGTCCGCAGGCTGAGTAGATCCATGCTACTCCCACACGCTGGCCGGTACTGAAGTTTTCAACTTTTGATCCCTTTGTAGCTATCCTGCCAATTATCTGGTGCCCTAAGATAATAGGGAAAAAAGCCGGAGGAGTGCGACCTTCAATTTCATCCAGTTCGGTATGGCATACCCCACAAGCCGAAATTTTAATCAAAACATCCTGAGGACCAGGGTCAGGAATGGGAAGCTCTTCAAGTTTCAGCGGCAATTGATTGGATTCTAATGAAGTAAGCTTTTTGAGAACCATGGCTTGCATAATCGGAAGAATAACAGAATTATTGACCTCAAATTTTAATTATATCAGAGGGGGTTTCTACCAGTATGGTTTTCTTGTCGCTTATCGCAATAGGTTGTTTCAAAATTTCAGGATGGTGCTGAATGAGCTTGATCCAATCATCGCTCGAAAGATCGGAAGGCTCGTAAACTGCCCGGAAAGCCGGATGGTCCTGATTAATAAGATCTTTAACTTCCATCTTAAGCCTGTCGGCAATTTCGACTATTTGAGTACCGGTTAAGAAAGTCTTTAAAATATTGACTTCCAGAATATCCAGTCCTTCTGCGCTGGCATAGGCCAATGCTTTTTTTGCCCTGATGGAATTGGGATTGTAAAAGATGGTGATGAGCCGTTTAGAAGTTGCAATTTCACCCATGGTAGTATATTTTAAGTAATTGTCTCCTGAAAGCGCTCACTTTCAACAAGATGTTCAATAACCGAAAAGAGCTCCTTTCTCTGATTTCTGCAGGCTTTGACGAAATTTGAGATTTCATCTTCCAAAGCCTGATGTTCTTCCCTGAACTTTTGCGAATTGTAAGGGAAAGGATCTTCTATAATAGCTTCTATATGACTAAGATGTGTAGAGCATCTTTTCAGCAAATCACTACAACTTTTTGTCATTTCCTGTACATTGCTCTTTATTTTACTGATCTCGTCAAGATGTTCTTTTTCATTGATCCAGATAAAATATTTGTCTATCAGGTGATGAAAGAATTTGAGGTCATCCCCATAAAAGTGAAGATCAGAAATCCAGTGCTGTGTAAGTACATGTAATTCATTCCAACCGGAGTTGAGAATGTAAGTACTTTTCGGTCTCATTCGAAGTTCAGACATAGCGGATAAGTTTTAATCTTTGATATGTCAAGATAAGCTGGAAATGCTAAAAATATGATGATAAAAATCATCTTTCCTTTAAAAGCCAAAGAAATTTTCAACCTGATGTTTTACTTAATCTGCCAGGATAACCCTGAACCTAAAAACTCAAAAACCGGGTAGAGCCGGTTTTTGAGTTTTTAGCATTTAGTCTATTTTTAAAAGGCCATTTGTCTTTGTTCAATTACTATTTTATTCTCCACAGTTTTTACACCCGGAGCAAAATAAACTACTTTTTCAGCCTGTTTTTTCTCTGCCCATGATTGTACGGTACCTGTGAGAATTACTTTTTCTCCCACAATTTGAACATCTATATGGTTTGCGTCTATTTGTGCGTTACGTTCAAATGATTTACGGATCTTTTCTTTTAGATCACCCGTATTCTGGACGGTATCAACTTCTATTAAATTGGTAATACCGCGAACACCCATCAATTCTTTTAAGGCTTTTTTTGCAGCTTCTTTTTGATAATTCCAATTTACCTTACCTTCTAAGGTAATCCATCCATTCTCAACTTTCATTACAATTTTATCATCAGGAACAGTGGTATTCCATTTCAGATTTTTTAAAGCCACTTCAGCTATTTCTTCATCCGTTCTTTTGAATGCATTCTTAATTTTCACATCTATTTCTTCCACATAAGCTTTAACTCCCTGAACTCTTTTTACAGCTTTTTCTATGGCTAATTTTTCAGCCCACGAATTTACATGACCATTAATTGTCACCACTCCATTTTTTACGGCAACCCCTATGTTTTCACCATTAAAACTTGGATCCCATTCCAGTTCGTCCTGAACCAGTACTTTTAATTCTTTATCGGTTTTCATAATACTTATTATTTTAATTAAAGTTGGTGGATTTAGAGATATTTTTCAGTGATATTAATTGTGTATTCCAGTGATTAATGTCACTATAAAAAATGATATTTCTTTTTTTAAACCGATTCCTATTTCCAAAACCTGGAGAAACCTATTTATTTAATAGAGATCAGATACTTGTAATTCAATGATTTCGATCATGTTTTTCTACGGGAGTTTTGATTTATTTTGAATATGAATTTTTGAATTATGAAGGTCTCATTTTACATTCCTGTCTTTTTTACATTCTTTTCCTGTTCAAATCAATCGGAAGAGATTATGCCTGAAAGATCAGGATTGGTAGAATCGGTCTATTCTTCTGTTACAATCCAGCCAGATAGTCTTTACAGTGCCTTTGCAACTGTAACGGCCATAGTTGATCGTAACCTGGTGCAGGAGGGGGATAGTGTAAAAGAGGGAACTCCAATCATAAAACTCATCAATGTTAAACCTTCGTTGAACCTGGAAAATGCCAGGCTAAATTTTCAATTGGCCATTGAAAATAGTAGAGGTAACAGTAATATTTTAAATTCCCTGGAGAGGGAAATTCGTGCTGCAAGCCTTTCTTTTCATAATGATTCTGTTAATTATCTCAGGCAGAAAAGGCTATGGGACCAGGAAATAGGTTCAAAAGTAGAATATGAAAACCGAAAACTGGCATTTGAACTTGCCCGTACTAATCTGCACCTGTTAAAAAAAGAATACGATCGTACCAGCAAAGAACTTACAAATCAGGTAGAGCAGGCTCTTAACAATTATAGATTTTCAGAATACACTGCAGATGAGTTTACGATATTCAGTAAGATTGATGGTGTGGTTTATGCTCTTTATAAAGATCCCGGAGAACTGGTAAATACGATAGAACCTGTAGCGCTTTTGGGAAGTGCCCATAATTTCATCATTGAACTGCTCGTTGATGAAACCGACATTGTAAAACTGAAAGTGGGACAAAAAACTTTAGTGACTCTTGATTCTTATGGAAATAAATTATTCGAAGCGAGAATTCGAAAAATTTATCCTACCAAAGATGAACGCACCCAGACCTTTAAAATTGAAGCCGATTTTATGAAGAGTCCTCCAAAATTATATCCGGGACTGGCGGGAGAAGCTAACATCATTATTGCTGAAAAACAGAATACTTTAATTATTCCCAAAGAGTATCTTTTAGATACAGATCATGTTCTAACGAAAAAGGGACCGAAGAAAATCATCACAGGTCTCCAGAGCCTTGATAAAATTGAAATTCTTTCAGGAATTCACGAAAAAGAAAAAATCATTAAGCCGCAGCAATGAAAGACTGGAGTGTCATATTGGGAATTGCAAGAACACATCTTGTCACCAGGCTAAAATCAACGATTACTGCGGCTATTGGAGTCACTTTTGGCATAGGAGCTTATATTACCCTGGTAAGTTTTATGACAGGCCTGAATAATATGCTGGATAGTCTTATTTTAAACCAGGTA
Organism: uncultured Flavobacteriaceae bacterium; assembly: GCA_963741865.1. GTDB lineage: Bacteria > Bacteroidota > Bacteroidia > Flavobacteriales > Flavobacteriaceae > Christiangramia. The sequence continues at coordinate 40,142 of CAVUJP010000010.1, read as the reverse complement.
CCGCATGTGCGTCTTTACAATGAATTGAAACCTACCGAAAAGCAGCCCGTTGCGATCTATGAGTCCTACAAGGATGCATTTTCAATTATTCATTCCATTAAACCTAAACAAAGCCAGCAGAAAATTCATAATGCCCTCCCTATTTTGAATTACCTGGAAAAGAATGAAAAAGTTCTGGGAGCAACACCGCAATTAAAAGCTCAGATATTTTATCTCTCAGGAAGTATAGAATTGGGAGGGAATCTGATTGGTGTGGATATCATGAAGGAATTCGCGCTTTCCAATATTCAGGATTATATAACTCAGGGTTCTTACATAGATTTGAAAAATACAGAAAATGGGATACTCCTGGGAGCCGGGGTAGCAAAAAAGATGTCTCTTACTGTGGGCGACCGGGTAATAATCAGTACTGTTAGGGGAGACCGGTTTCCGTTAAAGATTGTGGGAATTTATCAGAGCGGGATTGCAGATATCGACAACATCCAGAGTTTTACAAATCTTAAAACCGTACAACGAATACTGGGAGAGGCTGAAAATTACATCACTGATATAAATATTAAACTAAAAGATATTTCAGAAGCCCCAAAAATGGCCAATTCTCTGGAGAAACAGTTTAATGTTACCGCCACCGATATCAATGAAATGAATGCTCAGTATGAAACAGGTTCTCATATAAGAAATCTTATTACCTATGCCGTATCTATTACACTCCTTATTGTTGCTGGTTTCGGAATTTATAATATCCTGAACATGCTTATTTATGAAAAGATGAATGATATTGCCATTCTTAAAGCAATAGGTTTTTCAGGAACCGATGTACAATTTATTTTTTTGAGTCAGGCAATGATAATAGGGATTTCTGGAGGTCTCTTAGGCATTCTTATTGGTTACGGACTCTCCAGTCTGATTGATAATATCGGGTTCCACACAGAAGCCTTGCCCACCATCACCACCTACCCTATAAATTATAATATAGGATATTACATAATCGGGATCTTATTTGCACTTCTATGTACTTTTGTTGCAGGGTATTTGCCTTCGAAAAAAGCCAAAAATATTGATCCTGTAAAAATAATTCGCGGAAACTGATAAGCCATGGATCTAATACTCGAAGCTAAAAGTATCAACAAATATTTCGGAAAGACAAAGAGCTTTCATGTGTTGACCGATATTTTTTTAGAAGTACGCAAGGGAGAATTTGCCACGATCATGGGTAAATCAGGCTCCGGAAAATCTACTTTATTATACATTCTATCCACGATGGATACCGATTATACTGGGGAACTATTCCTGGGGAATCAATTGGTTACAGGAAAAAATCAGCGCGAACTGGCCCATATTCGTAATAAGCAAATAGGCTTCGTTTTTCAGTTCCACTATCTTTTACCCGAATTCAGTATACTGGAAAATGTGATGCTTCCAGCAAAAAAATTAGCTGCAAAATCTCCAGCCGAAATCAGAGAAGATGCGATGGATATCCTTAATACATTGAATATCGGGCATCTCGCTTCCAAAAAAGCTTCCAAAATTTCTGGAGGCGAAAAACAAAGAGTGGCTGTCGCCCGCGCCTTAATTAATGAGCCGGTACTTCTTATGGGTGATGAGCCTACTGGAAATCTTGATAGTTATAATTCTGAAAACCTGTTTAATATTTTCAAGTCTTTAAAAGAAGAAAGAGGGCTTTCGCTTTTAGTGGTTACTCACGATGAAGATTTTGCTAAAAAAACCGACAGGATAATCTTCCTGGAGGATGGAAAAATATTGCAATAAAAGAATAAAAAATTTATCCATTATTTCGTGTAGATTATTTATAATAAATACTTATAAGGTATTTATATTGTGTACCTTAGAATGGGTTTTAACGAAAGTTGGATGGTGACTATTCTTTTGATAGAAGATGACAACTGCCTAAGAGAAAATACCCAGGAAATTCTGGATTTAGCTGGTTATAAAACAATTGTAGCCGCCGATGGTCCAAAAGGGGTTAAACTGGCATTGGCAGGAGGTATAGATCTAATTCTATGTGATATCATTATGCCCGGGCTGGATGGATATTCGGTCCTAAAGCAGTTATCTTCAGTTCTTAAAACCCGAAAAATTCCTTTTATTTTTCTTACCGCCAAATCAGATCTTAAAGAAATCAGGAAAGGTATGAACCTTGGTGCTGACGATTATATTGCTAAACCTTTTGAAGAGGAGGAGCTTCTGGAAACCATAAATAGCCGTTTGGCAAAAAATATTCTTTTGAAAAAAGGAAATTCAACTACTTCCGATAAGCCAATTGCTATTAATAATATTAAAGATTTTAAAGAATATTTTCTGAAAAATGGAGAGATAATAAAAGTTCCCAAAGGGCAGATCTTATTTTCTGAAAATCAATTTGCCAGGTATGTCTATCTTTTGGAAATGGGATTGATCAAAACCTTTAATATCGACGAATTCGGGAAAGAATTTATTACCGGGATATACCGTACAGAGAATTTCCTGGGCTTGTATTCCTTTAATGGCCGCTTATCTTATCCGGAATTTGCCCGGGGGATCGAAGCTTCAAAATTATACCGGCTTCCCCTGGATTATGTACAAAGTGTGTTCAATGCAAATCCTGACCTAACAATGGAATGGGCGCAACATTTATCGGAAGATGTAATCGACTTGAAAAAACATTTATTACAAACTGCCTATGCTTCAGTTCTCAGGAAAACAGCGAATACTCTTCTGGACTTTTCCGAAAACATGAAATTAGGCAAGGTGAAAATAACGAAAATATCCCGTGGTAATTTAGCTAATATAGCTGGTATATCTAAGGAAAGCTTTATACGTTGCCTCTCTATTTTAAAGAATGACGGAGTGATTAGCGTACAGGGAAGAAATATTGAGATTCTAAATTTGAATGAACTGAAGAAAATTAAGTAAAAGTTTGGTCAGGAGGTTAAAAAACCTCCTTTTAGATACCGATTTCTTCTGCACATAGATCAGGAAATATTACCAGTCGGCAATACCAAAAATGGATTTGAAGTACGGAAACCTATTTGATTTACTGCCGAAGAAAATAGAAGATTCCTGAAAAAGGAATGCTTATTATTTACCATCACCAGAAGATCAATGTCATTATCTTTTTCAAATTCAAGTATAGCTTTTACCAAACTCCTGCTCTCTATGGTATGAAACACATGCTGAACAGAAGTTAGTTCTCGCGCCAGCAGTTTTTTGCTGTTTGCCTTTTTATCGTCAAGCCTATCTGACGATAACACGTGCAGAACGTGAAGCTTTGAATCATTGTCTCTACAAATTTTCCTGACAGGCTTTAAAACCTCCAAGGGATAGTCAAAATCAAAATCGGTTGGCATTAAAAGCTGTTTCGGTTTCTTATAGATATATTTTTGAGGCACTATGAGTAGTGGACAACGAAGGTTCTTTAACGCATGTACGGTATTGCTTCCCCACAAGACCTCGCGGGCTCCCGTAGCTCCTTTGGTGCCCATAACGACCATATAAATGTTATTTTCTGCAACAATATCCCTGATGGCTGGTACAAGAAGATTAAAAAGCGCAACTGGCACGAAATTATGATTTTCACCCGCGGTCTTTTCCACTTTTTTAATAAGCCTGTTGAGTTTTTTTACGGCATTCTTCTTATATATTTCTTCAAGCATATATTCAGCCTGTTCCAGCATAAAGATCTCGGGATCATAGATGGTGGGACTGTAAGTATGCAGGACATAAAACTTACAAGTTTCATTTTTAAAGAGTTCGATCGCATATTCTATGGCATTCATAGAATTCTCAGAGAAGTCGGTTGGAAGAAGGATATTTTTCATCGTTGATCTTGTTTTAGAAAACAAATTGACCTGTAATCAATTAGGCTTTAAAAATACTCCGGAATCCCGATTTATACGATGATAAATATCATGCTTGCTCTCCTAAGATCGTAGCCCGTTTTTATTCAGCGGAAAAATGAAAAGCCGGAATAAATCTCCGGCCTTTGCTTTGAATGACTCAACTCGAATACTTCAGGATACCTGGATTTGCTTTCTTTTTTTCTTGCTCGCTTCTTTTTCTTTCAAAAGGTGAAGGCGGAGCACTCCATCTTTATAATTAGCTTTGACGTCTTTGGTGATATCGACGCTTTTTGGTAATTGGAAAGTACGATGAAAACTGGAATAACTGAATTCTTTTCGGGTGAAGTCATCTTCATCCTCGATTTCTTCCTCGCTTTTTTCGGCAGATACATAAAGAAGATCGTCCTCAATGCTTACTTCAAAATCTCCTTTGGAGAATCCGGGAGCGGCAAATTCGATCTCAAAATCATCCTCATGTTCTTTGACATTCATTGCGGGCAAATTTCTTTTAACTTTAAAGAAATCGTCATCAAACAGGTCTTCAAGGCCCCATGGCTTATCACCATCGCCATTCATCCATGGAAATCTTCTTTTGTTGGATTTAACTAATGACATAACCTAAAAATTTTAATTAATAAATGGGTTTAACATCCTAATATAATCCAGCTATAGCAGATTTGTAATGATATCCGTCAATGTTCAAAAGATTTTCCGGCTGAGAATTTATGGAATTAGACTGATCTTCTCGTACAGTTCAGGAATACTTACTTTCCATTTATTTTTTGTCTGCAGTTTTTGTTTAAGGCTGTTAGCCGCATGTTTCTCCCCATGCACAAGAAAAACCTCTTCCGGAATATTTTTAATATTGCTACACCATTCCAGCAGTTCAGCCTGATCTGCATGTGCCGAAAGGCTTTCTATCCTGATTAGTTTTGCCTTTACTTTATAATATTTTCCCCAGATTTTTATTTCATCAATTCCGTCTTCAATTTTACGCCCGCGAGTGCCTTCGGCCTGATATCCTGTCAAAACAAGCTGGGTGGCAGGTTCTTCGATGAATCTTGTGAGATAGGTAAGAATCCTACCTCCGCTGAGCATTCCGCTGCCGGCAAGTACTATTCTCGGCCTTTTTTCATCTATGATCTCCCAGGTGCGCTTATAAGAACTCACCAGTTCGAAATGGTTTTTCATCGCTGAAAATTCGGAATTTTCTATTTTATGAAATTGCTGAAATTGGGTGAAAAGTTGAGTAACATCTATTCCCATTGGGCTGTCAATATAAATTGGCACATTTGGAATTTTATTTTTTTTAAACATCTTCCACAGCAAATAGCTCAATAGCTGAAGCCGCTCCACGGCAAATGAGGCAATGAGCATAATACCGTTTTCGTTGATCATCTCCTTAATATTTTCCGCAAGAATATCTTCTACATTTTCCTCGGGGTGCAGGCGATCACCGTAAGTGCTTTCCAGAAAGAGATAATCAGCCCATTCAGGTTTTTGGGGTGGAGCCAGGAGCAGGTCATCCTTTCTGCCAAGGTCTCCCGAGAAGACCAGCATTTTTCCGTCAATTTCGAGCTCAATAAATCCGGCGCCAAGAATATGACCGGAAAGCTGGTGACGAAAACGGATGTTTTCATTCAGCTCATTCCATTCCCCGCTGGTAAAAGTTCTGAAATATTCTAAAATTTCTTTTGCTTCCTTCAGCGTATATAGTGGAAGTGCGGGATGATGTTTGGAATAATGTTCCTCATTGGCTTTTTCGGCTTCTTCTTCCTGAATGCTGGCAGTATCTTCCAGAATAATTTCAGCAATTTCCAGAGTGGGAGCATTGCCCAGAATAATACCTCTAAATCCCTGTGACTTCAGTTTTGGCAAATAACCGGTATGGTCGAGGTGGCCATGGGTAAGGATCACATAGTCGATTTTCGAAACATCAATGGGAAGTCTTTCCCAGTTTTTCAGCCGTAATTCTTTCAGCCCCTGGAAAAGTCCGCAGTCGATAAGAATAGTGATATTTTCAGTTTCCACCAAAAATTTTGATCCGGTCACTGTACCGGCCGCACCTAAAAAATGAATATCAAGTTTTTTCATGATCCTCCCAAGTGTTACAAATGCTTCCGAATTCATTGAGGATCTTCTTTCTTCGCTCTTCGGAAATTCCCAGATGTTCAAGCATATGTTCATTACTAATTAGCTGACTCGCAAGAATAATGTCTCTTTCCAGCAGGAATTGTTTCTCTTCCAGGGAAAGAAGCGTGGAAATCGTAACCGGATACACTTTCTGGCCGTCAATACGCTTTTTCAGGCTAGCCTCTTGGGGATAATCCCAGCTTAAGAGATAAAGACCCATGCAATTGCCATAGTTCATGGCATCTTCGGTAAAGCGGGTATTGGTCACCACCCAGCCCTGACCTTCTTTTTTCTCGTTTTGGTTCCCGGCTGAATGTATGTCTTCGAACCTGGAATTTACATAAAGTGGAATTTTCACATCACAGTTCCTCTCTTCTTCATTGTGAAATTTACACTCCACAAGATGTTTCAGTCCATCTTTTACAGCTACGACATCAACCTCGTGAGTCACACATTTTCCCTGCAAAAATTGCCCGGTTTTTACTTTATAGCCTTCCTTTTTCATAATTTCAGCAATAAATTTCTCAAAGGGAAAACCTGAAGGACCAAGCTCATAAATAGCTTTTTTTAAACTATATCGGGAAGCATAAGATTTTCCATACTTCTTGAGCATGGAAAAAGCGCGGTTATAGATCTCTTTGGTAGAAATACCGGGATAAAGTTCCTTTGTGATTTCCCTGATCACTGCACCTACTGTTTTTTCATCGGCGCCGCTTCGAAGCAGGGATCTTTTAAGTTTTGCAGCTGAAAAAACTACTTTTTCTCCCGAAGATTTTATGATTTCCCGTCTCTTTTTCATCAAAAAGAATTATTAACTGAATTTACATAAAGAATCTTCAGTAGATTATGACAGGAATCATTATTTGAAAGAAAAAGACCTTCTGCCTGGATGGCAGAAGGTCTCAAGATTTACAATAAACATATTTATTGCTTTTCTCTAACAGCTTTTACTTCTGAAGCTGATATCGCCTCGGCATCATTTCCGAAATTCCCTCTTACATAAGTAAGCACATCGGCGATCTGTTGATCGCTGAGGTTATTGAAAGCCGGCATATTGTTAGAATAGATCTTTCCCTTGATCTCGAGTCCTTCCGAAGAACCGTTTAAGAGAATTCTTATAAGACTGTCTTTACCGCCCAGTACGTATTCGGTTTGCTGTAAGGGCGGGTTAAGATGCGGCACTCCGCTCCCATTGGCCTGATGGCAGGTAACGCAATATTCTGAATAAATCGCCTTGCCTTCTTCCTGGGCGGTATTGTCGCTAATATCCGCTTTTTCAACAACTGCCTGGTCTTTTTCGAGGCCTATCTCCTCCTGTTTATTTTTATCGGAATGTTTACAGGAAATCATAGCAGCGGTTATAAGACCAAAAAAGAGATGATATTTTTTAAATTTCATTAAAACCTGGCTTAGTGTGTAATTCGGAAAATAGTACCGTGAGCATCATCTGAAACATACAGCGCACCGTCAGGGCCCTGAGCAAGACCTACGGGACGGTGTTTGGCATCACCTGGTGATTCAATACTTTCAGTACCTGCGAATCCATCGGCGAAAATTTCCCAGTCTCCTGAAGGTTTTCCGTTGGCAAAAGGAACGAAAACCACATAGTAGCCTTCCTGGGGCTGTGGTGCACGGTTCCACGATCCGTGAAAAGCAATAAAGGCACCGTTCTTATATCTTTCGGGGAACATATCGCCGGTGTAGAACAACAAGCCGTTTGGAGCCAGGTGGCCAGGAAATGCCATTACCGGATCAACATATTCGTCGCTGCCTTCTTTTTCACCATCTCCGCCATATTCAGGGTTAACGAGCTTTTTATTCTTTTGCTGATCATAATAAATATAGGGCCAGCCCGCATTGTCACCTTCATCAAGGGCATAAAGTGTTTCAGCGGGAAGAACAGCCGATTCTTCTTCGGTGTACAAATCTGGAAATAAACCATGTAACTGGTCACGTCCATGCTGAGCTACGTATAATTGATTGTTCTTGGAATTCCAGTCAAGCCCCACCACATTTCGCAATCCCGTGGCAAAACGTGAATTATCGTCATAGGTTTGCTTCAATTTTGCGGCCTCGAATCTCCAGATACCACCTGCCGAATCTAGAATAGGGCAGGGGCGCTGTCCCGGCGATCCCTTGGTTCTGTCTTTTACCTGGCACGCGTTTGAATATGCACCAATATTCACATAAATATGGCCGTTATCGTCAAGAGTGATCGACTTTGAATTATGCTGACGTCGGTTAAGAAGTCCGTACACGATGGTATCAGGTTTTTCACGGTTGACCGGAAGTTCATTCTCATCCAGATCATACCTGAAAACTGCCGAATTTGAAGAGGCATAAAGCTTATTATTCTTAAGCGCGATACCGGTTCCGCCATAATCTCCAAAAGCCTCTTTGCTGTCAGATTTTCCGTCATTGTCTTTGTCGGTAAGGATAATGATGCCATTGCCATCGCCGGCATCTGCCAGTTTCACAAAAACATTTCCTTTTGAATTTACCGCGATATGTCGTGCTTCCCCGAGATCATCGGCAAAGATGGTGGCTCCAAAGCCATCGGGGAGGCTAAGTTCAGTTTCATTTTTTGGCACAGCACCTGCCGCACCTTCTTCGCTGGTTTTGGCCTGGTCTTTTGGATTATCATTACAGGCTGAAAACAGCAACAAAGCACCTGCTGCCATAAATGCCCGGTATAAAACAGGAATTTCATTTAATTTCATAGAATTAATTCTTTAAAGTTGGTTTTTTTGCAATTTTTCACTTCCTGTGGAAGAAATAAAAATTCTTTTCCGCAGAAAATTCTTTTAAATCCCAAGATAAGCAAGAAACGCCAAAATATCAGCATATTGGGCTATTTCTTCAGATATAGATGTAAAAATATCAATCATGATTTTCTTCCACTTGAACAAAGAAAGGCTTTTTCCTTATTTCCAACATTTTCGATAAAGCCTTTGCGCTTTCAGTCTTTCTGGTAAACGGGCTAATTTCTCCTGGGTGAGCAAAAATCTGCAAGTATCCACGTCCACCTGCCGGTATATGGTCGGCATGCGCTGCATCATGGCGAGGGTCCCCTGAAATAATGTGAGATTTTCCTGGGTTACAAAAGACCCAACAAAAAGGAATAAGCCGAAGACCTATTCCTTTAAAATTATGGTACACAAAAGCCAATTATTGATTTTGGTTCCTAAAGTCATTAGAGCTTTTGGGAGATCATAACGACAGGCGTTTTTGTTTTTGGTGTTTTATAGCCTCTGTAATGGTATGGAAAATTTCCTTCTTCAGGCACTGATTCGTACTGTCAAATTCATGCATTTTGATCATGAGCTTGCGGTGAGCGTGCTTATAATCCCAGTCATCCTGATTTTGGATTCCATCGAAAAGCACCCGTAAACCATTTCTGTGGATATTTACTCCGCGCAGCAGATCATGGGCTTCTTTTTTAAGTTCTTCAAGTTGCTCTATGAGCTTTTCTGCCTTTGCTGTAAGGTGTGATTCTACAATAGAATAGACTTTTTCCTTGAGCATTCTGGTAAGAAATTCCTGTTCTTTTAAAATAAAATTCAGCCGTGAGCACCACATCACGGAGTACTTATGCATAATTTCGGGTCGTTCCCATCCGTAATTGTTTGAAATTTTTGTTTTCATCGCCCTTGATGATATTAATTTTTACAAGGAGTTATTAACAACTCTACTGGCAGATTTTAGTTTTTTTTCCGATTCGAATATTCTTTCCGAAAAATTCAAACGACAAGAGGCATATTTTATTGGTGTAGGTGACCAAAAATTTGATTCTTAATATAAGGATTAATGCATTATGAAAATATGATTTTTTAATAGTTATAAGAAAAAATCATAGACTGGTTTTTCAGAATAAATTCCAGTTTAATTTTTTGGCGGAGTGATCATTATATGTGCGCGGTAAGTACCGGGTTCCATAAGCCAGGGCATTCCCGGAGCCTCGGGTTTATCAGCCAATCCGGTAGATTCGGTAGTTGCATAGGGCATATAGATCACATAGCGATAATTCCCGTTGGCGAGTTCTCCCGTTTCCTTATTGTAGTCTTTTTCCTCGCCGCTAAAAACATATAAAGTACTTGGAGTATCGGGCATTTTCAATTTTCCCGATTCCACTTCCTGTTTTCTGATATCTCTTTTTTCAAGGGCAGATTTTCCCTGAGCCACAAGTTCTCTTCCGCGGGCCATAAATGGTTCCAGCTTATCAGAATAACAGGCTACATTGATCCCTTCCTGGTTAGGATCATCGGCAAGGCAGATCATATTATTGGTACCTTCTCTAAGAACGGTCATTTTTCCGTTAGGATCATATCCATAAACTTTAGCGCCTTCGCGTTTATTCTCTGGCGCGGCCAGAACAGCGGTTTTTATCTGGATTTCTGCCGGAAGTATGGCATTTTGACCAAATGTGGAAAAAGACAGGAAAAAAACTGCGAGTGAGATACCAAATTTCATCATCTTTTTTGTTTTTAAGTTGTAGTGATTCCATAAAGATACAAATTCTTCATAAGTCTTTTTATTAAAAAATTCCACAGAGAATAAAGATTCTAATCCGGCCTAAACTGATTTTCATCATATTTTAAAGGGAACACCACCTGTAATTTTACCCCTGAATTTAAAAAGCAGTATTATGAATTTTTATGACAAATCATTATCAGATTTTAGAGAGGATTTTTATGCAGGAGCGACTACGGGGATCATTGTTTCAAGCTGTATTGGCTCTATTGCAGCCATGTTGATACTTATGAACGGCCATGAATTGCTGGAAATGATACAGCTTGGAGTGGTTGTAGTGGTTTGCATGTGGTACAACGCATCGGTGCTTGCACAGCTAAAGCCAAAATTTGTTTTTAATTCTTTATTGATAAGTATTATTGTCAGTGCTATCTTTATCATCATAAATCTTCTTTAAAGAATGAGGCAGGACCTTAAGACGAGAAAAGACGTTTATTTGCTTGTTTCCGAATTTTATAAAAAGGTTCGGCAGAATGAAGAGATCGGTTTTTTCTTTAATAACACTATAAAAGACTGGAACATACACCTGGAGAAGCTAACCGATTTTTGGGAGAGCAATCTATTCTTCCGGGCGACGTATAAGGGAAATCCCATTAAGGCGCATAATCAGGTTGATGAGCAAAATGAGAATTCCATTTCGGAATATCACTTCGGGATCTGGCTGAATCTATGGTTTGCCACCATCGATGAAAATTTTGAGGGGGAACTTGCTCAAAGGGCTAAGAACAATGCCCGAAAAATGTCTACACACCTTTTTTTAAAGATCTATCAAAACAGATAAAGCCTGCATAAACGAAGGCTTATCCTTACAATATTCTTACACGCTCTTTCCGAAAAGCTGTCTCACATAGGGCTTGTTGAGTTCTATAAGGGTGAAAATACCAAGTACAATTCCTAAAATCCCGGTAAAACAGTTGATGATAGAAACCACGAAAATAAAGGTATAGTGGGTTTTCCTGCCCAAATAATTTCCGGCCATAATGCTTACAATGCCTACCGCCAGCAGCAACAGGAAAATAAGAATGCCTATTACGACCATTATCATGCCCACTACCTGAGCTCCATCATCGGGAGCCTGCCGGGTAAAAATAAAGGAACCCAGAAAAATGTAAAAGATCGGGAACAGCGAAAAGCAGAGAGTTAAAATACCTTTTATGATAAAAAGTATTTTAAAGGTATCCAGATTGTGGTGCTTTGTTTCCATAGTTTCCAGATTATTTCCTTCTTCCGAAAATTCGCAGCAGGAACAGGAACAGGTTGATAAAATCGAGATAAAGGATCAAAGCTCCCATAATGGCGCCCTTTTTCTCGCTTTCTTCTTCTTCAAATCCTGCATGGTATATGCGTTTGATCTTTTGAGTGTCATAAGCAATGAGCCCGATGAAAATTAAAACCCCGAGATAAGTGATGATCCAGTAAAGCATTTCACTTTTCATGAAGAAATTAGCTATAGATGCGATTATAATTCCTATTAATGCCATAAAAGCGATATTGCCGATTTGGGTAAGATCTTTTTTGGTATAATAACCGTAAAAGCTCATCACACCAAAAGTGGCCGCACAAATGAAAAAAGTACCCGCAAGCGATTCAGCCGTATATATTAGAAAGATCACTGAAAGTGTAAGACCGTTTATCACCGAATATAACAGAAACAGGGCTGTGGCTGTATAAGAATTCAGCTTGTTCAGCGCTCCGGCAATATATCCAACCAACAGGATTTCTCCGATTAAAAGTCCGTAGAACAACAGCTTATTTGATATGATTGTCATAACAAGCTCGGGCGTTCCTGCCACAATATACGCGGTCAATCCTGTTAAAAGAAGGGCAAGAGTCATCCAGTTATATACCCGGTTTATAAAGGTTGCAAGCCCGGCTTTGATGTCTTCCCTGATGATGGGTTTGGTAGTTTCCATCTTTTGTTGGGTATAAGCGGGATTATTTTTTAATTCTTCTGACATAGTTTCCGTGGGTTTTATAGCGGCTGATCTCGCCTTTATTATTTCTTTCAAAGACGAGGGTTTCTCCAAGTTCTTTATTATCTCTAATTCTGCGGAAGGTATCACCTTCAATATGTTTATAATAGGAAATGGCATTTCCGGGATTGTCTGTGGGAAGAGGAAGAATGGCAAGTTTTCCATTCAAAACGCCTATATACTCCTCGTTCCACCAGGGATTAGGATTATAAAAGCCAGTGTACTCGCTAAGATTTATTTCCGCTGTTTCACGGTTTTCAGATTTTTCTTCGGCTTCTTTGAGGATACCGTTAATTCCCTGAATATACTTATCAGGATTTACAGCACCTTCGTTGATCATTACAGAATAAGCCCTTTTCCTTTCCAGATCCAGCTGAAGACTGGTCCTATAACCAGGACATGAACCACCGTGACCAGCCCAGGTATTTCCGTTATCACCTTTATAAACATGGAAACCAAGGCCCCAGGTAAGTTTCCAGTCGGGATTTGTCCAGTGAACCTGTTGCATGTATTTTAGAGTGGATGAATTAAGAATTTCGTTTGAAGTAGTATCTCTTAATCTAAATTGCCAGGAAGCGAATTTCCCCAGATCCTGAACATTTGAAGAGAATCCGGCTGCCGGACGTACACCGTTCGCCTGAAAAAAATTAATTCTTTTACTGTCCCCATTGCGATCTAGCGGAGAATAGCCTACAGCCAGTTTTGTTCCATATAGATCTTCGGGTAATTCGGTGCGGGTATCGTTCAATTCAAGTGGATCTAAAATATTTTCCTTTACATACTGTTGGTAAGGAACTCCGCTGACCTGCTCCACGATTTCACCCAGAAGGGTCAGACCTAGGTTGCTGTATTGAAAATAGGTGGAAGCAGGATAAAGCGTTTCCTGATCACTGAGGGCGCTGTCTATTTCTTTGCGGCTGGGGAAATCAAAATCGGGTGCCGACCAGTAGGGGTAGGCGGCTTCGCGTGGTAAACCTGAACTATGCGTAAGTATAGAACGTATAGTTATGGGTCCGCTACCGGGAAATTTTTGCTGAATTTTAAATGCAGGAAGTAGATCTTTTACCCGGTCATCCAGTCTCAATTTTCCTTCATCATATAGTTTCATAATGGCTACCGAAGTAAAAAGTTTGGAAATAGAACAAATGCTGAAAAGTGTAGAAGGCTTTGCCGGCACTTCATTTTCAATATTTGCCATACCAAAGGCTCCGCTCCAGAGCAGCTTTTGATCCTCCACAACAATTGCAGTAATAGCAGGGAGTTTCTCGTAATCTTTTTGTGCTTCCAGCCAGACTTCAATAAGTTTGAAAGCATCTTTATAATCGTCAGCTTTTTCCTGTGCCGTAAGGGAAATTGACAGTAACAGAAATAGAATTAATGCAGATTTCTTCATGAAGAAAAACATGTTGGTTAGTTAGTGACCGGTGACTAAAATAATAAAAATGTTAATGTTATTGAGATTTTATTTTTCGGCGATCAAAATGATATCCTGTCCTGAAGACCGCTGATCTTCTGGCTGAGTAACCAATTCTTCGTACACTATTTTGAATCCTTTTTCCTGTAAAAAATCCTTTAAATACTCAGCCTCATAATAATAGATGAATAATCGATCTTCTCCTGAACTTGATTTTTGATAGCCAGAATGGGAATAGGAATCTTCCATAGTGCTAAGGTAAAATATTCCGTTTTTTGTGAGAATCGAATAAATATCTTTTAGTAAGACTTCTGTCTCTTCCCTGGAAAGATAGGGAAGGCAAAAACCGCAAATAACGGCATTAAATTTTTCCCCGATGGTTTTCACCTTTCGTATGTCCAGTATTTTAAAGGTTGCCCGGGGATTATTTCTGGCAGCGATTTCGAGCATTTTCTCAGCCCCGTCTGCACAGGTTACTCTTAGTTCTGGGAGTTGTTTCAGTAAATAAGAAGAAATATTTCCGGGGCCACATCCAATATCCAGCACGCTGGCTTTCCGCGGTAAAAAATCGATAAGTTCATCAAGGGATCTCTTATACAATGAAACATCCATGTATTTTTCCTCATAAGCCTCAGCATATTTGTTAAAGATATTCACCGCATTTTTAAAATTATCTTCCATTTCCCAGTTTTCTATATCATTAACTTTGAAAATCTTAGTAAGAATATTCAATCCCTCCAGGGGTTCAATTCCCCGAGACTTGCCTTGAATGGAAAAAGTCATTTCCGGTTCATGAGGTTCTTGATTTACAAAATTCAGAATTATTTATATACTTTTTTTGAGGCAATCTCTTTTTTAAGAATTGGCCTTATATCGAGAAGGGCACCTTTTAAGACGTAAATACGGGTTCCTTTTTCTCGGGCAAAACGACTGGTAATGCTGTCAGCCAATTCAACCTCTTTAAAAAAAGCTTTTTCCCTCTTTCTGTTTTTGTCTAAATCCCAGATATCTTTTATCATAATTATATTTTTATAATCATGGGAAAAGTCAAACCAGTTGATATAATCGGCATTCATGGAAACAGCCTTAAGATCGAATTTGGAATAGTAGTTCAATGCACCTGCCTGCCCGTAATTATCACAAAAAACGAGCGTTCTTTCTTTTTCTGAAAATTGACTGTAGGCACTGTCTACTTTTTCAGCGAGTTCTTTCCAGCCCAGCATATCGGCAAAATCCTGTGGTAATTCATGATCTTTCCCGTCTTCCCAGCGTAACAAGCCGAGCTCTTTATAAGGAGCCATTTGTTTCTGAAGAATTTGCGGAGGCTGTAAAGGAAAAATTATTTTTACCAGGGGCAAGAACAATAGTACCGGCAATATTACGGCTATCGGCCGAAGGTATTTCAATTTTCTTCCGGAAAGGAGCTTTTCAAGATAGACGCTTCCAAAGGCGATATAAACGGGATAGAGCCCTATGGCGTAATAGGATTTGGCCCTCAAGTAGATAAAAATAATAATCGTAAAGAGGAATGACCAGAAGAAAAACTGGTATTTTCGGAAGTTCTTAAAGGTAAAGAAAGAAACCATTCCTGTGAGGATCACAAAAAGTGAACCCATGAAAAAAAGCAACTGTTCCTTGAGGAAATCGGTTCTTGCTAAATTATCTAATTGCGTACGGGAAAGTTGTTTGAGGTGATGGATCACCGGAAAATCATTTTGGTACTGCCATATAAGATTTGGCAAAACCATTAAAAAAGCCAGTAGCAATGAAAAATAAAATTCTTTTCTCAGCAGAATCTTACGATGAGGTGTTAAAAGAATCGCTGGTAATAATCCCAGTGCCAGAAACAGGATATTATACTTGTTGAGAAACCCGAACGCAAATACTACTGCCGAAATATAGAGCCAGCGAACGCTTTCTGATTGTATATATCTTATGAAGGTATAAAAAAACAGGCTCCAGCAAAGAATATCCAGTGAATTGGGCTGGAACAGGATATTGAGGCGCATAATCGCTGAAAAAAGGATCGCGGTAGCTCCGAGAATGAGGGCGAAAAGATTTCCCCCAAGCCTTTCTATGGTTTTCCATACTACCAGAAGTGTAAGGGCACCGAAAAGAGCAGGGAAGAACCTCACCCAGAATTCTGAATTTCCCAGACCATAGATCAAAGTGGCAATCCAGGAAGTCACCGGCGGTACCGAAAGATATCCCCAGGCCAGATGATGTGCCTGGTCCAGATGTAGGTATTCATCCCGGTGCAGCTCATAAACCGGGCTTACTAGCAAATATTGAAAAAGGAATTTCAGCAGGATTAAGCCGCCAAGAATCATAGTCTTTATTTTCATCGGGATAATTTCCTGAAAATTAAAAAAAAGAAATGAATCATAGTTTTAACTAATTGTTTTTCAGAAATATATTCTTTCGTGAAACAGGAAAGAGAAGGGATTAAAAGGTGTTTTCATTACCCTGGCCACAACCAGTGAGACTTTTAAGTTTAGTCATTTTTCTGAAATGATTCAGAATGGAATTGGGATCATCATTTTCAAGCTCAACATTTATTTTTTATTATTTTCGTTTATCGGCTGCCAGGCTTTTAATGATCTTGCAGGGATTGCCAGCAGCAAAAACATCGGAAGGTATATTTTTGGTGACCACACTGCCTGCACCAATTACACTGCGGTCGCCAATACTCACGCCGGGGCAGATCACCGCACTGCCGCCGATCCAGACATCTTCACCTATGCTCACGGGTTTGGCAAATTCAAGCATACTGGCTCTTTCCTTATGATCCATTGGATGAGTGGCCGTATAGATCTGCACATTAGGACCGAACATGCTGCGGGAACCAATCTCCACCTGGGTTACGTCGAGAATGACACAGTTGAAATTGAAAAAAACTCTTTCGCCAATAAAAAGATTGCTGCCATAATCACAGTAAAAAGGCGGCTGAATCCAAAGATTTTTCCCTGCATGAGGAATAAGTTTCTTCAGAAGCTCCCTGCGGAGCCTTGGTTCATCTTCCCGGGAATCATTCAGTTGCTTTAAAAGCAAACGACATTCCGTACGTTCCTGAGCAAGTTCTTTATCCAGAGCATTATAAAACTCTCCCGCGAGCATTTTTTCTTTTTCCGTCTTCAAAACAATAGAGTTATCTTCATGAATATAGTTCTTTATTATTTTACAATATTCCCGCAACCAGAAATCCAAGATAGGTGCCGAGGCCCGTGCCCAGTGAACCCACCAGAATAGCAGGTAATAAAAGATCGGTACGGTTAAAACTTTTCGAAAGGGCAAGGGCAGTGCTGGCGCCGCCGATATTGGCCTGTGAGGCAATGGCAACAATAGCCCAGTCCATTTTAAACAGAAGGGCGATGATGATTAAAAAAATTCCATGAATTAAGACAATGGAAGAGGTAAACAGGACAATATCAAAGGCTTTTTCACCAACTTCCTTAAGCGCTCCAATCTCACAATAAGCCCCTACTACCACCAGAAAAAGATAGATACTGAACATCCCGAGAATTCCGGCTCCTTCCAGCTTCTGAAAATAGTTGAACTGGGCAAGTAAAAGCGCGAGGCTGGTTAAAATAAGGATGGAAGGAATGGCAAAGCCTAAAACGCCTGTCCATTCTGCCATTGCATTGGAGATCACAAGAGAAAATACTGCCAGTGCTGCCAGAAAAGCGAGCTGTAGCGGATCCATTCTTTTCTTTTCCAAAATATTATTTTCAGTCTTGCAGCTAACCACTTCGGGGTGAGGCCTCAGTTTTTTCATGATCACCGGCAGGCTTAGAGTTACCAGCATCCAGACGGCGGTAACGATATTATCGGCAACTACAATTCCGGTATATTCGGCGCCTTCGCGAAGCATTCCGTAGTGAATCGCAAGAGCATTGAAGTTAGCACTGCCGCCAACATAAGTACCGGTCATCATCCCTGCGATAGCCTGATAATGCTCGCCAAAGACGGCCTGGTAATCTATAAACTGAAGGGCGATGAGAACCCCAAGCATCGTGCCTGCCGCTCCCACGCAAAAAGCGATAAGCATAGGCGCTCCGGCTTTGCGTATATTCTTCAGATTCACCCCGAGCAGTAAAAAGAAAATACTGGCAGGGGCGATATAGGTGAAAATAACATCATAGAGTTCGCCGGCATTTGAAGCGGTAGGGATAATTCCAAAATTGGCAAATAGGGCGCCGAGAATGATCACCAGCAATGAACTGCTCAGATGCTTAAGAAAAGTATACCTGCAAAGAAATTCGCTAAGTGCAATGAGAGCACAAAGAATTCCGAGGACAAAAAAAGGATTGCTGATCATTTAGGAGACTTGACCTCTAAAATATCAAAAAAAATTGAGAGAAAGGTTTTCCTCATTTTTTGACCTTTGAACAATCAGGTAAAACCCAGAATTTTGGTTTGGTCGTCTTAATATTATGATTCGCTGCCTGTTAGGAAAAAAATCTTTTCTTTTATTATTTCCAGAAGGAGTTCTATTTGTGCCAGGTGGGTGCGATAAGCAAGAATTGCCGCACGAATCCAGAAAATTCCGTTGATAGTGGTGGATGAAAGAAAGATCCTTCCATCCTGTCTTATTTCCTCTAATAATCTCTCATTAAAGGAGTTGGCATCTCCTGATGAGGAAACATAGCGGAAAATTGCGATGGAAAGCTCCGGTTCGGGACCTGTTTCGAATCCACTTATTTTCTGAATCTCCTGCTGAAAGTAACGTGCCAGGTATAATTTTTCCTCCAGCGCGGCACGGAAGGGCTTTAATCCGAAAAGCTTCAACGGAAGCCACAAACGCATTCCCCTGAAATGTTTTGTAAGCTCGGGGGAGATATCGGCCGGCGAAATTTCTTCGTTGGCCGCATGTGTATCCTGCATATAATCGGCCAGATAATGATGAACTTTCAAAGCCGCTTTTTTGTCTTTGATTAGTACGGCTCCCGTTCCGAAAGGAAGGAACAGGGATTTGTGCGGGTCAAGCGTTATGGAATCAGCCTTTTCCACAGCCTTAAATTTATCTTCTACTTCGGGTACCAGTTTGAAAAATCCACCGTAGGCCGCATCGATATGGAACCAAATATTTTCTTTTTTCGCAATTTCTGAAATTGGCTTTATAGGATCTACCGCTCCCGTATTGGTGGTGCCCAGGGAGGCATTGATGAAAAAGGGAATCAATCCTTCTTTTCGGTCTTTTTGAATG
Organism: uncultured Flavobacteriaceae bacterium; assembly: GCA_963741865.1. Classification (GTDB taxonomy): domain Bacteria; phylum Bacteroidota; class Bacteroidia; order Flavobacteriales; family Flavobacteriaceae; genus Christiangramia. The sequence continues at coordinate 21,047 of CAVUJP010000010.1, read as the reverse complement.
GCAGATTCCAGATCGCTTACCGAAATCCTAAGTTTTTTGTCCAGCGGAAGATACCTCAATTGAGCCTCGCCCATGCCTGCAATACGCAGGGCTTTCTGTATTGAATGATGCGCCTGTTCCGATAGATAAATAACAGCCTTTTCAAAATTTCTTGCTTTAAGACCAGCCGCCTCTCTGGCAGTAATAAGAGCCATAAGGTTTGAAATAGAACCTCCCGAAGTGAGATTTCCGGCCGAAGATTCCGGGAAACCTACCAGCCTGCACATCCAGCGCAGCAGCATATTCTCCAGGCGAACTGCACCCGGAGCCGCGAAAAAAACGCCTGCATAGCGGTTGCTCAACGCCGCAATATAATCTCCAAGCGCCGACGGATAAATGCCACCACCGGGAATATAGCCTAAATGTCCGCCTGATGCCGCATTGATCCCGGCCTTATCAATATTCTCTTCAATGGCCGAAAGCAGATCTTTTAAGTGTGCCGCTTCTTCCTCAACATCAAAATGGTAAATATCCAGAGCCTTTCCCGTAGAGCCGTAATATGCTTTTTTGTGATCGATATCTTTCAGAAAAGCTTCAGAATATTTCAGGACTTCATGATTCCATTCCCTTCTTTTTTCTGCGGAAGGGGCCAGTATCTTTGAAGTTTGTTCAAGTTCCTTAATTCTGTTTTTCATGCCGAGGATTTTCGAGGCGTGAAGTTAATTAATTCGAAAAAATTATCCCGATAAAACCTATGAAAGCATGGTCATTTTTAAAAGGAATTTATGCCTGATCCATCGCAGTCTTAGAATCAGCTTTAAGGTTCTGAAAAAGAATTTGGCATAATTCCCATGATTTCGGAGCAGGAGGGAAGTTATAAAAGCAGTATTCCTGTTCACACCCTTCTTTACCGATTTCTTTCTTTTTTCGGCATATTTTTTTAGCGGCAAATCAGAATCCTGTTTCAGGGCTTTCAAAAGAGCATTCTTCAGGGAAAGGCTATCTATAATTCCCGCATTCATTCCCTGGCCTCCCACCGGGCTATTGAGATGCGCGGCATCTCCGGCGAGTACTATGTTTTGGTGAGAGAATTTTTCAGCGATACGACTGTGAAGACGAAACTCGCTTTCCCAAATTTTCTCAAATTTTTCTTCCTCAAAAAGAAGCTTTACTGCAGTTTCAAGTTTTTCACCCAGCGTATGTTGAACCGATTCTTTTTTCAGAAAAACGATCCTCCAGATGTTATCACCTATATAAAAACTGATATAAAGATGTTCACTGGTAGAGAGGCGCGGCGAGTGAAAATTCTGTGTACTCCGTAATTTTATATCGGCCAGTCCGGCTTTAAAAGGAAAGGTTTTTCCCTTCATTTTCATATTCAGCTGTTCCCGAACTGTGCTGTTTCCTCCGTCACTGCCAACCAGGAACCTGGCAAACTCCCTTTGCTCAGAATCTTTATTTCGGTAACGGATTTCCACTTCATCAGGTCGGCTGATAACCGAAAAAACCTCGGCACCGAACCGAATTTCTACATTTTCAATTTTTTCCAGCTGCTTTTTAAGAATAGCCTCTGTTTTATACTGCGGAAGGATCAGCAAGCGCGGAAATGGAGTTTTATTCTTTAGTTCCTCTAAAGGAAATTCTAATAGTGGCCTGGTATGATCGCTATCGTAAAGCTGAATTTTATGATGGTGTACGGCTTCTTTTTCAATTTCCTGCAGTATGCCTATTTCCTGGAAAATCTCCTGGGTGGGAGGCCAAACCGTGATCGCCTTCGAATATTTACTGGTAGATGGTTTTTTTTCAAGCAGAAGAATACTTTTGCCTTCCATACCCAATTGTATGGCCAGGGAAAGACCCACGGGGCCGGCTCCAACAATGATTGTATCCCAGATCATCTACCGTTTTTTAATTCCTATAAATTTAAGAAAAGGAAAAGATTTTATCAGATCTTATGCCGGATTTTGTATGGCATAAACTGCGGCAAGAACAAAAGGGATACATACAGCCAGAGAAATGATCGCGGGCTTATGCCAGCTCTTTTTTTCAAATTTCTTCTTCTTGCCAATATAGCTGTTCCAGAAGTATTCATTAAGGATAACACCTCCCAGAATATTGAGCGGAATGGTAAAATCTGTGCTTGTTTTGAGAGTGGAAGCAGTTATTAATAATCCAATGGTAAAAACAATTCCGAAAATTAATACCTGGATTCGTGCCTTTTTTTCTCCCAGGCTTTTGAGGTTACTCATCAACAGCACAGTACCGAAAATGGTAGAAAAAAGGACCGAAAAGATATAGATCACTCTTTTGGAATAGAGTTTTGGAAGATCTTCAAAAACCTGATTTTCCATATTTAAGTTTTCTTCAGGATTTTTCTCAGGATTACCGGTAGTATTCTGGTCGCTCATTTTAAATCTTTGCGACAAAATTAATCTTTTTGAACTTTTAATAAAGCAGATACGGTTAAAACAAAAATTGAAGTAGATTACTCTTTAAAACCTACACGTTTAGTCAAAAAATAGGGGAAACCCCGTAGTTTTTAACAGTTGTTAATCCTTTATCTTTTCATATTCTAAAAACATTTTGTCATGATCAGAGATTATTCACCCCTCTATCGAAGTATCGTTTTAGCATTAAGTGTGGTAATTGCGGTATATGTGGTATATCATTTTATAAGCTGAAACTAAAGCGATTTGAGAAAAATAATTAGGCAGATGATATTTATCACTGCACTTTCTCTTTTGAATAGTACTTCCTTGCCTGAAAGATTCTTTGAAACTCATGTTCCTCCTATTTTTTTGTAAATAATTAATTCTTCGCTTGATTTTGTAACTTTATTTGCAATTCAAAGTCTATTAAGTAAGAATATAGTTATAACAATTAACAGAAAAGCTAAAACTTATGAAAAAAGTATTCATGCTGTTTTTGCTTCTGGGAAGCTTTTTTTATGGTTTTTCCCAGAACAATAAACCGCAAAAAAATGATCAGGCAGAATATCACGTGCCTGTGGAGTATTATACGCTCGACAACGGTCTTAAAGTGATACTTTCGCAGGACAAAACTTCCCCTACCGTTATTATTGCCACCTATTACAATATAGGTTTCCGAATTGAGCCCAGGGACCGAACTGGTTTTGCACATTTATTTGAGCACATGATGTTTCAGGGTTCCCAAAATCTCGGAAAAATGGAATTTATTAAACTTGTTCAGGAAAATGGTGGTGTTTTAAACGGCTCTACCCGGTTTGATTTTACCAATTATTTCGAAATCGTTCCCGCAAATAAGCTGGAAACTATGTTATGGGCCGAAGCCGATAGAATGAAAGGGCTGGACATCACACAGGACAATCTTACCAATCAGCAGGGAGTTGTGAAGAATGAGGTAAAGGTAAATGTTCTGAATCAGCCTTACGGAGGTTTTCCGTGGCTGGATATGCCACAGTATGCGAATACCAACTGGTATAATTCGCATAACTTCTACGGAGATCTAAAAGATCTTGATGCTGCCAATCTTCAGGATGTGGAAAGTTTCTTCAACACTTATTATGCTCCTAATAATGCAGCACTGGCAGTGGTAGGAGATTTTGATACCGCTCAGGCCAAAAAATGGATACAACAGTATTTTGGTGATATCAAACCGGCAACTATTCCTCCTAAACCTGATATTTCGGAACCCCGTCAGGAAAAGGAAAAGGAGTTTGTGAAAAACGATTCTTTAGCGAATAAACCGGCTATTGCTATTGCTTATAATATGCCAGAACGTAATACCCCAGAATACTATGCGATGGGCTTGCTAAACCAGATCTTAATCCAGGGGGATAATGCCCTTCTTGAGAAAAAACTGGTGGATGAACTGGGTTATACCTCGAATGTCAGCGGGGGGATCAATTATCTCGGAAATATGTTCAACTACAATGGGCCTATGCAATTGATGTTTGATTTTACTTATGACAATGAAACCTCCAAAGAACAGGTTTTGAATGCTGTTGATGAGGTAATAGAAAATCTTTCAAATGGTGTTTCACAGGATATGCTGGACAATGCATTGGTGAAGATGCGTTCCCAGCTTTACGATGACTTAGGAAGTACTTTTGGTCTGGGTCGTGCCGATCTACTGGCGAGTTTTGCCCTTTTTGACGACAATCCTTCAAAAATCAATCATTTAGAAGAAGAATTTAAAAAGGTAACTCCTGAGCTTATCAATAAGACAATTTCAGAATATCTCAGAAAAACCAACAGGACTATCCTCATTGTAAATCCCCTTTTGGCGAATAACGAAAAAACAAAAAAATGAAAACTACAATATATTTCTTCCTCATTGCCTTGTTCATCGCCTTGCCAGGTAAGGCTCAAAAAGAAACTCCACCAAAGGGAGGCGAACCAAGAGGTTTTAGCCTTCCGGAAAAGCAAGTGATAAACTTTGATAACGGATTAAAACTAGTAATGGTTCCTTATGGTAATCTTCCGAAGGCAACCATTACAATCAGCCTAAAAACCGGAAATATCAATGAAGCAGAAGACGAAGTGTGGCTTGCCGATCTGCTCGCAGACTTAATGGAAGAAGGCACTACAGCCGATTACTCTGTAAAAGATAGACTTGCTTCCATGGGCGGGAATATCAATATTGGTGTAGGAACACATACTACTTCGTTGAATACAAATGTACTCTCAGAATTTGCTCCCGAAGCCTTAAAAGTGCTGAGTGATGTACTTGTAAATCCGAAATTGCCGGAAAGCGAACTGGAGCGGCTTAAAAACAATATGAAGCGAAATTTGACAGTTGCCTTATCCAGACCAGGCGCACAGGCAAGTAAAGCTTTTTTTGCTGAAATTTATCCCGATCATCCCTACGGTAGAGTATATCCTTCTACTGAACAGGTAGATTCTTATACCTTAAATGATATAAGATCTTTTTACGATAAAAATTTTGGAGCTCAGCGAACTACGGTGTATGTTGTTGGACAATTCGATAAGAATAAAGTACAGAATATGGTAAAGCAGGAGCTTGGCGGCTGGAGAAAAGGTCCTGAGGCAAATTATCCTGTTGCCAATCCTCAGGCAAATGCTACCGTGAAAATCATGGACCGTCCCGGTGCACCGCAGTCTACAATTTATTACGGATTGCCGGTAGCCTCTCCATCAAGTGAAGATTATATCCCTCTTGATGTGATGAATTCTCTTTTAGGAGGATCATTTGGATCTCGAATCACCAGCAACATACGAGAAGATAAAGGCTATACTTATTCGCCTAGAAGTGCTTTGGTCACCAATTATAAAACAGGATTGTGGTATGAGAATGCTGATGTAACTACGGAATTTACAGGAGCTTCTATTGATGAAATTAAAAAGGAAATCGTTCGATTACAGAACGAAGCACCCAGTAAAGAAGAACTTCAGGGGATCCAGAATTATGAATCCGGAATTTATGTCTTGCAGAATTCAACTCCAGGGGGAATAATTGGGCAGCTTAATTTCCTGGACGTGCATAATCTACCGGAATCCTTCCTGGTGAATAAGGTTAAAAATATCAATGCCGTCACTCCACAGCAGATTCAGAATATGGCGAAAAAATATATTCAGCCTGAAAAAATGACCCTCATTATAGTAGGCGATAAGGAGAAAATCAAAGATCAGATTACTGAAACAATTGAAAAACCTGTGGAAAAGAAACAATAAATTCTTTTATTTCAATTTCAAAGCCTGACTCCGGTCGGGCTTTTTTGTGATGTAAGAATAATTGAGCAGCAAAATTTTATTCTTTATTTCAGATTTTTTCCCGGTTGAAAATACTTTTTCCTTAACCAAAAGGAAACCCTCACCAGCAAAATCAGTGCGGGAACTTCAACTAAGGGGCCGATGACTCCGGTAAATGCCTGTCCCGAATTGAGTCCGAAAACGGCGATAGCTACCGCAATAGCCAGTTCAAAATTATTTCCTGCAGCCGTAAATGCAACCGAAGCCGTTTTATCATATTCTGCACCCATGGCCCTGCTGAAGAAAAATCCTATTAGGAACATTAAAGCAAAATAAATCAGCAAAGGAATGGCAATTATCAAAATATGCATAGGAATTTGCACTATTAATTCGCCTTTGAGGGAGAACATTATTACGATTGTAAAGAGTAAGGCAACCAGTGTAATGGGTGAAATGGCAGGAATGAATTTATGAGTGTACCATTCCTCACCCTTTCGTTTTACCAGAATCCATCGACTTAAAATTCCCATTAAAAAAGGGATTCCTAAATAAACCGCGACACTTTCCGCGATGGTTCCGATAGAAATATCTACGATTGCGCCTCCAAAACCAAACCAGGGAGGAAGTACGGTAATGAAGATCCAGGCATAAAAACTGTACGCAAAGACCTGAAAAATACTGTTCAGGGCTACAAGGCCAGCTCCATATTCACTGCTTCCTTCCGCGAGATCATTCCAGACCAAAACCATGGCAATGCAACGAGCCAGACCTATCAGGATCAAACCTATCATATATTCGGGGAAATCCTGTAAAAAAATGAGTGCGAGCACAAACATTAAAACCGGACCAATCACCCAGTTGAGAATAAGGGAAATCGACAGGATCTTTATGTTTCGGAAAACATTGGGAAGCAAAGCATAATTAACCTTCGCCAGGGGCGGATACATCATCAAAATGAGACCGATGGCAATGGGGATATTCGTGGTGCCGCTGCTTAATGAATCGATGAATTTAGGGAAAGTCGGAAAAAAATAACCTATTCCAACTCCTGCCAGCATGGTAACGAATATCCATAAAGTTAGGTTTCTGTCGAGAAAGCTTAATTTTTTATTGGCTGTCATTTTGTAGAATTCAATATGGCTAAAACTGGATCAGTATTTAATTGCAATATTACGATTAATATTTACTCCTTTAAACGGATAAATAATTTTGTGCAAAAAATTACCATTATCAGGCGGAGAAGTTACTTGTTGAGATTATTTTTAGAATAGCAATAGCAGCCTGTTGCTAGCCTTCTATAAAATGTTCTATTTCATCTTCATCTGTCCTGTAGCAATCATCCAGTGATGCTTTTGATGATGAGCGCCTTCGGCTAATATACCTATATATCCCAGTGCTCTGATTTTTTCTATTTCAGAGTTATTATTTGTGGTAATCCTAAGAATGTATTGATCGGTATCCCGGGAGGTGACCATATCCCAGCCTTTTTCTGCTTTCAGCATGATAGGATGCATTTGAAATAATCTTTTCAATGCACCCACAGCTCTTTCGGTTTCTGGTTTAACTTTGATCTCCATGCCATTTTCTATAGGTTTTTGAGAAATAACTTTTACCTCTTCGGTAAAAGCCTTCATATCCAGTAAATGCTGGCGTAAGGCCTCCAGATTGACTTTTAACCAGTCTGTATCAGGATCATTTTCTAATTTTTGCACAACTTCCTGTATAGTGCCAAATATTTCATTACCTGGCATGGATAAAGGAGAATTTGCCGCATTATGTTGGTGCTGAGCCGCAACAAAGCCTGGTAAAAAAGAGACAATTAAAACAATTATAAATTTATTTGATTTAAAATTCTTCTTCAGGGTTTTCATAAAAACTATAATTTTGAATGATTCTGATTTTATCTGCTTTGAAATATCAGTGGTGGATTAGGAATATATTACTTCATCCAAACTGGTTTGGTATCTGAGGTATGTTTTTTTCCAATTATGTCTTTATATAGTTCGGGCCTTCGTGCATTTGTATACCTCCAACCACCAGAAAGTTTTATTTTTTCTTTAGTTATTTTTGATACGCTGATTTCGTCTTCAAAAGACCTTATTTCTGATAAAACTTCACCATAAGGATCAATGATCATCGAATTGCCATTTTTAAGATGTTCACCATCATAACCAATAGGATTTGTAAACGCATAATAAACACCGTTATCATAAGCTCTTGCCGGAAGCCATCGCATTAGCCAACGTCTACCTTTGGGTCCATCAAATTCCAAACGCAGTGAAACGGGATCATTTTCACGATTTTGCCAGTATTTATCATCTACATAACCACGCATAGGCATTGCAGACGGAGTACAGCCGGTAACATGTGGCGCAAAAATTAGTTCGGCACCCAAAAGACTGGTAGCTCTTACATTTTCAATGATGTTATTATCGTAACAGATCAAAATCCCGCATTTCCAGCCCAAAATATCAAACACACAATATTCGTTTCCGGCGGACATATATTGACTTATAAAAGGATGGATTTTTCGATGTTTGGCTACCACGCCATCTTTGGTAACGCATATATAGGTATTGAAAATTTTATCGTTCTCTCTTTCCACAAGACCGGCCAGGATAGGAATACCAATTTCTTTTGAGATCGCAATCAATTCATGGGTACTTTTTCCGGCCGGAACTTCCTCTGCCAAATTTGTAAGCTCTTCCAGGCTTAAATCTTTGGTAAAAGTATAAGCCGTAATTGACATTTCATGGAAACTGATAATATCAGCTCTCATTGCCCGTGCTTTTTTTGCAAGTTTTCTGATAACCGAAAGATTGTATTCTTTATCCCCGTTTTTGGGTTCAAATTGGGCAACTGCTAGATTCATAAGGCAAAATATTGGTAATAGGCTCTAATTTATAGAAACAAGTAGTATTATAAAATTAATGGATGAAAAATAAAAGGCCGGAGGAAATGCAAATACAGGAAATGAAGAATTATACTTCGTTTCAGAATTATTTTAAATGATAATAGCAAATAAGAATTAGAATTTTGTACTTATTTTTTTGATACCTGACCACTACCGGGCGGGTAGGGTGTTATAATCGATGGCGCAATAGTTATTATTGTACTTCACAGATGCAGCGAAAAAAGGTAAAGTTGTTTTTCGTTTTTGTTGCTTTTTCTAAACTATCTAAATATTTCTCTGTTGAAGTAAATTCCGGAATGTGGTAAAGAATAAAAATATCTTTTCTTTGAAGTATTTCCATATCTATTTTTTTTAAGAGAGTTGTATTCGGAAGAAGAATTTTATCGCTTTCTATAAATGATCTTTTCGCCATTCTATATTCTTTCTTGGTGGGAAGTCGATATTTTATCTTGTGATACTTAGTCTTGTTATTCGTAATTTCCTTTCCCCACTTCAAGTTAACCATATCAGTGCGCCATTCACAAAATAGTTGAGCCTGTTCTTTTGAAACTCCAACCATAGGATGATGTTGATATTTGGGATGCCTGAAATAGTATTCAATATCAACTTTATCTGAAATTTTTAAATCTTCAACTAGAGTTATTTTCTCATAAATTTTTTCACTCTGCAGAGGATTTAATGATCGGGTTAAAAGGGAATCATCAATTTCTTCAAGATTCAGGGATTTCAATGAATCCTGGAGAGTGTAATTCCACAGCGCATTGACGCTATCTATGAACTCCAAATACATCTTGTTATCTACGGGTCCTTTATCAATATATAAACTGTCGTTTATTTTAATAGTTCCTGGAGGAGTTTCTAAAATTTTTTGAGCCTGAGTTGCAAGAGTTACTGAAAGGAAAATTAAAAGGAAATAATACTTCATTTATTTTTGAAAGTTAGAATAGAAACCAAATTAGTCTTTTTTTACAAAACTCTAATCTGCGGGTCGACTGGGAGTTTAGGATAACCGCTTTAATATGTGGTTTTTTTAGAATTCCAGTGATAAAATCTAATTTTTTGAAAAATATTTTTCCATTTTCATTTGAATTCACCAAGTTGTATTCCAGCAGCTGAGATAATTGTTGTTATAAACTATATCGAATGAAATGTTTAGTTTTTCAGCGTTTTTGTACTATTGTAGCATATTGCACATAAAACATATCCCTTGCCGTAAATAAAAGAAACAGATTATAGAGGTATGGCATTAATGATTTTGTTTTATTTATTCCTTTATGGGAAATAATCTCATAACCTGCTTCACTGTACATTTTTTTTATTGATTTTGAAGTGAAAAATCTTAAATGAGTAAAATCCATCACACCCGCTTCTTCATATCTCCAATCCTTCTTAAATATGTACTGTTGAAAAACTTTGTGATAACGAACATTTGGAATGGAGCTTACTATTTTTCCATTTGACGAAAGTTTTGATTTTATCATTTCTAAAATTTCATTTGGATTAGTAAGATGTTCTAATACATCATTAAAATAAATTACATCAAAGTAATTTTCAGGTAATTCTTCAATACCTTTTTCAATGGTAGCATTTATCACATGATCTAATTTATTTCTGGCAATTTGAACCTCTTTTTCCATAAATTCTACACCCCAAACTTCAAGATTGTATTTTTCTTTTAATTTGGAGGCCATTGCCCCGTTTCCACATCCCACATCTAAAAGTGTTCTTACATTTTTAGGAAGGAGCTCCTGCATTTCAGGTCTAGAATTGGCATAGTATTTTTTTGATTTATTTTTATATTCCAAGTTAAGATTAGGTTTAGAGGTTAAAAATGTGCAATAGACAATGATCGTTTTAATTTTAATTAGAAATTTAAAAATAAATAATTAATCGTATTTTTCTAATTAACGTTCTCGTTTGGGCCTTGTAACGACCTCGTTTAATGATGACAAGTGGCCGGGATTAGGAAACAAGGCATTGTCGGCTTAACGGTTTTGTTTATTATGGAAACTAATTAGTTCTTTTTTGTAAAACTGGGCATTTGCGTTAATCGTTGTTGGCAACTGGCCGTGGTTACTCTTTTGATAAAATTTAAATCTCCTTTTTAAATTCTAACAAATGTCTTTTCACAATTACCTAAACAATTGCATTATCAATACTGTCATATGCGTGAACTAATCGGTTTCTAAATCCAATAATCTGTTTATCATTTTGAATTGACAAATCGGATTCATTTTGTTTTAATTTATTCAATGCTTCTCCAATAATTGTCTTTCGACTGCGCTTTGCGTTTTTAAGTCGTATAGATTAAAGTCGGGAGTGTCAGCTATAAAATTTTAAATTAAATCGATTGCTATAAGTATATCAGAGAGATACTTCTTGCCTTTCTCCGTCATAAATTAAAATTTTAGTAGCATCAATATTCTTTTTCAAAATCGGATTCTTAAGGGAAGATTGTGTTAATAAATCAACTTTTCTTTGGAAAAATTCTTCTAATTTGTCCCAGATAGCTAAGAGTTTTTCTCCTCTTTCTAAAGGATCATTTTCTTCTATTTCGATTAATAAATCTATATCGCTGGAATTTTCATCAAATTGGTCTGTTGTAGAAGAACCAAAAGCATATAGATTTTTTACATTATATAATTTACATAATGAGGTAAAGTCAATCAATTTAGCCTGTATGCTATCTTTAATTTTCATAAAGCTAATATAATCAATTTCTTTTTGAGTGAAATTTCTCCAGTTGGAGTTGAAATCGGCTTGTTGCCAACGGCCGCGGTTAACGACAAGTGCCGCGGAATTATGGAACGGATTTGTTGGCTGAGTTGTTTTAATAGTTGGTCTTTAAAATAGTAATTTTCAGCTAACTACCCGTTATTTGCGATTAGCCGTTGTTGTGGCCAGTTTTAATTTACAATTTCAATTTCCTCAAATTTATCAACTAAATCTTCAATATTACTATCCTGATTTTTCAGATTTTCATTAAAAAAATCTAATATCAAACTAGAGATTATTTTGTAACCTTTATAAGCATCAATAAATTCGACCTCAGTTTTTCAAGTTCTTTCTACTGATTTTCAATAGAACGCCAGTTTTAAATTTTGTTCATTTTTCAATATTTTCAGCAGAACTTTTAGGTTCTTAAGCGTACACTTTCAATAGAACTTTTTTGTGCTTTACTGAACACATTTTTAGAACTTTTCAGAGCGTTTTTTCCTTTTCTTCTTAGCAGAATTTTTCAGCGCAATTGTTTACAACGGGTACGTATATTCGTCAGTTGTGGTAGTTAAGATACGGATTTGTCCGATTTAGTTTTTTAATTCTTGATTTCGATGAACTTTTCTTTTAGCAGAATGGCCGCAATTGCGAATATGCGATGTTGGCAACTGATTTTCTTGCTGGATTTTGATTAAATATTGCTTAAATCTTGGCTTCCAATAATTGTCATTATTTCTACAACATTGTTTTCTATTCGATAATATATACTATCAGATCCGCACACGCATCTTCTATATCCAGGTTTTATAAAATCAACTGCTTCGAAGGAAAAAGGTTGTTCAGCAATAAAATTAAAATATTCAAAAAGTTTCTCGAAATATTTATCTGCTTGAATTATTCCAAATCTTTTGACTCCAAATTGATGAATTCGAATTAAATCTTCTTTAGCGACATTACTTAATCTATATTTACTCATTAAGTAAAGACTTTGATTTTGCTAAAATCTGTTCTTTACTTTCATTTGTAAATCCGCTTTTTTCAGCTTTTTCTAATTTACTTTTAATCCAATCAATTTGTACCTGCTGATTTCTAGCCTGTCTTATTAAATCGTTAACCAATTCACTTTTGCTTGAATATTCTTCACTCTCTATTTGAGATTTTAACCATTCATCATTTGGTTTTGTAAAGGAAATACTTTGTCTGGCCATAACATTTTAGATTTGATGTAAAAATGCACCAAAAATGTGTCAATAGCAAATTTTCGTGAAAATATTGTTGCCAACGGCCGCGGTTAACGACAAGTGCCGTGGAGTAGGGGACACGGATTTGTCGGCTTTAACGCTTTTATTTGTTTGGAAACTAAGTTAGTTCTTTTTTGTAAAACCCGGCATTTGCGATAACCGCTGTTATAAACTGGTGCGATACGTTTGAGTGATCACGGGAGTTACCGCTCCAGGATCCAATTTTGAATAAAAAGAAAATTTGATTCTTTTTTACCAATTATTGCGGCATATTGCTGTCCGTTTGTTCTTTTTTCAAATCTTGTTTTAAGAGTTTTGAGCGATTTTGGAATAATTTTCTGCAGAATTTCAATTTTCAGTTCTTTTCTAAAATCCTTTTTCTTCTTTACCGAAAATTGGCTTTTTAAAAACGCTTTTAAATTTTTCCAGTTTTTAATCTGTAGAAGTTGAATTTTGGTTCTTTACTGAAAACAAAAGTTTTTTATGTTCTTTACTCAAAACTGTCAATTTTAAGCTTAGAAATTCAAAATTTTCTTTTACCTAAATTTGTTGTTTGAAAGTCTAAAATTCGTTCAGGAGCACTTGTTTATAACGGCCGCGGTTAACGACAAGTGCCGTGGAGTAGGGGACACGGATTTGTCGGCTTAACGCTTTGGTTTGTTATGGAAACTAATTTAGTTCTTTTTTACTAAAACCCGGCATTTGCGATAACCGCTGTTATAAACTGGAGCGACACGTTCTGAGTGATCACGGGAGTTGCCGCTCCAGGATCCAATTTTGAATAAAAAGAAAAGCTTGATTCATTTTTACAATTATTGCGGCATATTGCTGTCCGTTTGTTCTTTATTCAAATCTTGTTTTAAAAGTTAGCTTTTGCAGTTCAAATTTTGTTCTGAGCATTTTGGAAAATTTTCTGCAGAAATTCAATTTTCGTTCTTTTCTAAAATCCTTTTTCTTCTTTACCGAAAATTGGCTTTTTAAAACCTTTTAAATTTTTCCAGTTTTTAATCTGTAGAAATCAAATTTCGGTTCTTTACTGAAAACAAAAGTTTTTTATCTTCTTTACTCAAAACTGTCAATTTTAAGCTTTAAAATTCAAAATTTTACTGTTTATCAAAATTTGTGTTTGAAAGTCTAAAAATCGTTCAGGAGCCTTGTTTATAACGGTTACGTATATTCGTCAGTTGTGGTAGTGAAGTTACGGATTTGTCCGATTTAGTTCTTTAATTCCTGGTTTCTGAAATCTTTCTTTTAGCTGAATAGCCGCAATTGCGAATATGCGATGTTGGCAACTGGCTGTCAGTCGAATCTTTTCATTTTACTAGGTTTTTGTTTAGTTGCAAAGACATCCGCAATTTTTATAAATCCATTTTCTTCGTCGACGGAATAGATTATTTTATAACTTTTGAAAACGAGATATCTATATGAGATTTTTCTTTCTTTGAGAAGTCCTTCTTTTTGTCCGATAAACGGATCTGTTTTTAATCTATCAGGTTCATTTAATAAACCTTGAATCATTTCTATTGCAACTCTCTCACTTGCATTCTCCTCATAATATTCGAAAATTTCATCCAGTTGTTTTTCTGCAAATTTTGACCAAACTACTTCTAAATTCATTATTTATATTTAGATAATAATTCTGAAGTTTTCTTGTATCGATTATTTTTAAAGTCCGCTTCAGATTGGTCAATTCTTTTGTTCAATTCTTTTTTAGTCATTGGTTTAATTTCTTCTTCGACTATATTCTTTTTTTCTTTTTTAAGTAGTTTTTCAAGTCGGGAAATCGCTTCCTCACTTTGGAGCTTTAAAAAATCCTGAACAAATTCTATTTTTCTTGATTGTAAGTCCATTTCGTTCACCTTTTAATCAAAAATACGAATTCTAATTTATTACTTCTAAGATTGTTCAACTTTTGTACAGCTTGTTGCCAACGGCCACGGTTAACGACAAGTGCCGTGGAGTAGGGGACACGAATTTGTCGGCATAACCTTTTGTTTTGTGGTTTTCTAAATTACACTTTTTCGGCAAAACCCGCTATTTGCGATAACCGATGTTGTGGTTAGTATTCTTGTTCCGACTTTTTCCAGATTTTATTAGCGGTTTTAAAGTAGTCTGTATTTAATTCTATTATTTGTAATGAATCTACTTGGTTTCTGATTGGTATTTCTTGCAAGTCAGCAGCTAAATGAATTTCATTGAAGTAATTGTGACTCAAGTTTAATTTAAAAGAATAGTTTTCGAATCCTACCCAAGAAATGGTAAATTCTTCTTCTATATTTTCTTTTTTAATTTTGAATTTAACCACTCCAATTTTATCAGTCCGTTTCTTAATTTTACTTTTTTCTAATGAAATAAAAGCATTTGGAATAGTATTTCCGTTATTATCAAAGACTTTAAATTGTAGTACAATTGAATCTTTATCTGATCATCCCCCCAAAATTAGGACAGTAAGTTAAGTTCAAAAATAACCTTAATTTTACTGTACTATGACACGAAGAAAATTCACCTCCAAGTTTAAAACAAAAGTAGTTCTGGAAGCCCTGAAAGAGCGGCAAACCACCCAGGAACTGGCCCAAAAATTTGAAATCACTCCTCAGCAGATCAACACCTGGAAACGGGAATTTTTAAAAGAAGCCGATTCGGTTTTTTCAAAAGGCGGGAAATCTAAGAAATCTGAGGAAGAAGAAAAGAAAGACCAGCTTCTTAAAGTGATTGGGGAGCTTAAAGTGGAGAATGATTTTTTAAAAAACGCCTTGCGATAAAACCTTTAGGAGAACGTCGTACAATGATAAGCAAGGATCATTCTAAACTCAGTATCCAACGTCAATGTGAACTTTTACAGATCCATCGCAGTGGGCTTTACTATAAACCTCAGGGAGAAAGCAAACTCAATTTAGAGCTTATGCGCCTGATGGACGAACATTATACTCATCATCCCTTTAAAGGAGCCAGGCGAATGCATACCTGGCTTACGTTGGATAAAGGATATAAGGTCAATAAAAAGCGCATAGAACGACTTTATTCCAAGGTAATGGGACTTAGAGCCATTATGCCAGGGAAACATACCTCCAGGCGGAATAAAGAGCATAAGGTTTATCCTTATCTATTAAGAAATCTCACTGTAGATCGTACCAATCAGGTTTGGGCCATCGATATTACTTACATTCCTATGCAAAAAGGTTTTATGTATTTAGTAGCAATTATAGACTTGCATAGCCGCTTTGTTCTTAACTGGTCCGTATCCAATTCTATGGATGCTCAGTGGTGTAAAGAAACCCTGGAAGAAGCTATAGATATTCACGGGCAACCTGAGATCATCAACACTGATCAGGGAAGCCAGTTTACTTCAGAGATCTTTACCCACAGTGTACTCTCTAAGAATATCAAACTCAGTATGGATGGTAAAGGAAGAGCTATCGATAATGTCTTTATAGAGCGGCTTTGGAGAAGTGTGAAGTACGAGAGTATTTATTTAAACCCTCCAGAATCTGGAGTAGATCTTTACCGACAACTCAATACCTATTTTAATTTTTACAACCATCAAAGAAGGCACCAGGGAATAGAAAACGAAATACCTTATAATCGATATTTAAAACAAGAAAGAAAAGCTGCATAATAAATGAAAAATAGAACTTAATTTAGCAGCTAAGCTGTCCTAACAAATGGGGGTACTTCATTAATATGTAGATGACTTTCTTCAAAATGCGTGGCAACGGCCGCGGTTAACGACAAGTGCCGCGGAATTATGAAAACGGATTTGTCGGCTTAACGGTTTTGTTTGTTATGGAAACTAAGTTAATTCTTTTTTTGAAAAACCCGGCATTTGCGATAACCGCTGTTATACGCTGGAGCGACACGTTTGAGTGATCACGGGAGTTACCGCTCCTGGATCCAATTTTGAATAAGAAAAAAATCTTTATTCTTTTTTTCAATTATTGCGGCATATTGCTGTCCGTTTGTTCTTTATTCAAATCTTGTTTTAAAAGTCAGCTTTAGCAGTTCAAATCTTGTTATCAGGGATTTTGGAAAATTTTCTGCAGAATTCCAATTTTCGTTCTTTTTTAAAATCCTTTTTCTTCTTTGCCGAAAATTGGCTTTTTAAAACCTTTCAAATTTTTCCAGTTTTTAATCTGTAGAAGTCGAATTTTGGTTCTTTACTGAAAACAAAAGTTTTTTATCTTCTTTACTCAAAACTGTCAATTTTGGGCTTAAAAGTTTTTAATTTTTAGCTAGTAAAATTTGCTATTTGAAAGTCTAAAAATCGTTCAGGAGCTCTTGCGTATAACGGTTACGGTTATGGACAAGTAGCGGGAGTAGGGACGCGGATTTGTCGGCTTAACCTTTTTATTTCTTTGTTTTCTAAATTACACTTTTTCGATAAAACCCGCTATTTGCGATAACCGATGTTGTAGGCAGTTTATAGAACAAATTCATTTATACTGATCCTCCATTTATCATCTATTAAACTTGAATTTGCCCAA
This sequence comes from uncultured Flavobacteriaceae bacterium, assembly GCA_963741865.1. Taxonomy (GTDB): domain Bacteria; phylum Bacteroidota; class Bacteroidia; order Flavobacteriales; family Flavobacteriaceae; genus Christiangramia. The sequence goes on along the minus strand of CAVUJP010000010.1, from coordinate 4,021 downwards.
TTACAGATATTATCCTTTTGTTCTTGCTGGTAAATTTGAATCAGAACCCTTTCTGCTTTGAAGAAAAGCTGGTCCCGTAGATAATTTGATAATTCTCTTATTTCATTTTCATTTATTACTTGATCAACTTTAATTACTATATCTCCACGTTTTATTAATTCCGCATATTTGGATTCAATTAGTTCAAAGTTGATAATGCCATTTTGAAATTTGAATCTTTTCATATAAGTCAATTCAAGAGAATTATGCGTGGTTAACAATTCTCTTTCAAACTTATAAGTTTTAGGTTTTTGAATAATTTGATAAAATTTTATTCCTCTTCCCTTTAATGTTTCTATTAATTTTGTTTTGTTCTTTTCGGGCATTCTTACACCAAAATAAATTGCCTTTACAGCATTTGGTGGATAAAAGAATTCTCCAGCGAAATCTGTGATTATTCTATATTCTTTTTCATATTCCCATCTTTTAGATTTGAAACCTATCATCTTATGTATTAATTCGTGACTTTTTGAATTCAAGTCGCTAAAATCAATATCAGGAGGTTTATTATTATATTTTACAGGGAATGAAAATATTTTATTTCTATAACCATCTTTGAGAATTTCTAAATCGTATTCAATACAAAATCCTTGATGAGAGTATGCATAGTGGGCCCATAGTAGTTCATCTTTATAAGTTTTTGAAAGTGAGTAAATCCCCAACCTCTTATTAACTTCTAATAATCCTAACACCGCCTCTTTCACTCGGGTTAGGTTATCTTGAGCTTTTGTACCTAAGAAATACTTTATTGCTTTCGATTGTTGATCAAATTTGTCAGAAAGTATCAATGATTCGCAAGGATCATTTAAACCATCAATTTTTGCACCCCAGAAAAAATTTCTTTCTAGGGCAATTAAGTCTCTTTTAAAGATTTTTTTCTTTCCTCCTCTATATTTAAATACTCTCATTTTTAGAACTGGAATCTCGAAATAAATTGCCTACAACGGCCGCGGTTAACGACAAGTGCCGCGGAATTATGGAAACGGATTTGTCGGCTTAACGCTTTGGTTTGTTATGGAAACTAATTTTGTTCTTTTTTGCAAAACCCGGCATTTGCGATAACCGCTGTTGTAAACTGGTGCGTTTTTTTCTTGAATTTACCGAAATACATCTTTTAAAAAAGGCAAATTTGAAGCTTCTTTACTCAGATTTTTCTTTTTTATTTTTTTGTTCTTTTGTTCAAATTTTCAATAGGACTTTTTTGTTCTTTACGACTAATTTTCTGCAGAAGTTTCCTGGTTCTTTGGAGAAAATTTTAAATCCGACGTGAGTTTTTCAAGTTCTTTCTACTGATTTTCAATAGAACGCCAGTTTTTAAATTTTGTTCATTTTTCAATATTTCAGCAGAACTTTTATGTTCTTAAGCGTACACTTTCAATAGAACTTTTTTGTTCTTTACTGAACACATTTTTAGAACTTTTCAGAGCATTTTTTTACTTTTCTTCTTAGCAGAATTTTACAGCGCACTTGTTTACAACGGCCGCGGTTAACGACAAGTGCCGCGGAATTATGGAAACGGATTTGTCGGCTTAACGCTTTGGTTTGTTATGGAAACTAATTTAGTACTTTTTTCTAAAACCCGGCATTTGCGATAACCGCTGTTATCAACTGTTGCGACACGTTTGAGTGATCACGGGAGTTGCCGCTCCAGGATCCAATCTTGAATAGAAAGAAAAGCTTGTTCATTTTTACAATTATTGCGGCATATTGCTGTCCGTTTGTTCTTTTTTCAAATCTTGTTTAAAAAATTACCTTTCAAAAATCCAATTTTTGTTCTTCTCGAAATTTGGAAATCTTTCTGCAGAATTTCAATTTTCGTCTTTTTTTGAAATCTTTTCTCTTCTTTAGTGAAACTTAGCTTTTTAACCTTTTATATTTTCCAGTTTTTAATCTGTAGAAGATAAATTTTACTTCTTACTCAAATCAAAAAATTCAATTATTCTTTGTTCAAATTTGTCAATTTATAGCTTTAAAATTCGAAATTTTCTGCTTACTAAATTTTGGTTCAAAATTGTAAATTTCGTGACGGAGCAATTGTTGGTAACGGGTACGTATATTCGTCAGTTGTGGTAGTGAAGATACGGATTTGTCCGATTTAGTTTTTTTGTTCCTGATTTCTATTAATTTTCTTTTAGCAAATTGACCACAATTGCGAATATGCGTTGTTAGCTACTGGCGGTTCCACGTAAATATGTTTCAGGAGTCATTACTGCTAATTCACTCTTCTTATAATCTTTTATATTTCTTGTCAGCACAATGCCTATTTTTCCATTTTTAACAGCTGAAAAATTTTGTAATGCATCTTCGAAATCTTTGAATTCAGAGTTTAAAGAATCAAGAACTACTTCTTTATCTATTTTTACTACATCTATGATTGTCAGAAGTTGTTTTATTTTCTCAATTACAATATCGTGTTTGGCCGTTTTTCTTAGTAAATAATATGTGTTACAAATAATTACTGGAGTTGTAAATCCTTTTAATTTATTTTCTTCACATAAGTTCAAAATATCTGTTGCAAATTCTGAAAATGGTTCTCTGTCAAAGAAGAAATCCAGAATGACATCAGTATCAATAAGAACGTTTTCCATTATTTATATTTTTCTTCTAAGCGGTTTCTAAGTTCTTTTTTGTAATCCATATTCTTGGGCATTTTAAAAGATCCTTTTAAAGATTTTACAACTGGATTCAGTTTTTTATCCTTTTGTTTTTGTTCTTCTTTAGTGAGAACCTTTAAATAATTTTCTATTATATCTGATAGACTACGATTTTTTTCTTTAGCGTAATCTTTTGCCCTTTTAATGATTTCTTGTTCTATCGTTAAGGTGAGTTTAGTATTCATCACTTTTCAATTAAAAGTTATAAATACAAATATAAAGAAGAATTTTATTTACACGTGTTATTTTTTTATTATTTACACGAATTTGTTAACCGCTTGTAGCTAACGGTCCCGGCTATCGCAAGTTGCGGGAGTAAGGATGCGGATTTGTCGGATTAGTTCTTTTAATAATTGATCTCTAAAATAACAATTTTCAGCAAACTGCCCGTTATTTGCGATGAGCCGTTGTTGTGTGTAGTTTTATTAGACTTTTTTTAGTATCCAAACATTTTTTTTATTCAATGAAGTCAATTTTAAATTCCCATTTGCCTGTTTTTCAATTAAGAATTTTTGTGTTTCAGGATTAGCATTTTCAAATTTCACATTAGAAAAATAAATGTCTATGGCCGAATTGTAACCTAAAAGGGGTTTTAGATTTACTTCAATATCATTTATTCCTAGTGATGAAAATTTTAGAGATTTTATTTTATCATTAAATAAACTGAATGCGTTACTAGATTTTATTGTCGTAGCAATAAATATTTCTCCATTTTCATCATTGAAGTGGACTATAGCATCTGGATTTTGTTTTCCATTTTTATAATGAACATTAAGAAATAGGTTTGTCTGGAGTTTCTCCAAACTATTATTTTGTTCTATTCTGTTTTTCTTAGTTACTACAAAATGATCATCCCCCCAAAATTAGGACAGTAAGTTAAGTTCAAAAATAACCTTAATTTTACTGTACTATGACACGAAGAAAATTCACCTCCAAGTTTAAAACAAAAGTAGTTCTGGAAGCCCTGAAAGAGCGGCAAACCACCCAGGAACTGGCCCAAAAATTTGAAATCACTCCTCAGCAGATCAACACCTGGAAACGGGAATTTTTAAAAGAAGCCGATTCGGTTTTTTCAAAAGGCGGGAAATCTAAGAAATCTGAGGAAGAAGAAAAGAAAGACCAGCTTCTTAAAGTGATTGGGGAGCTTAAAGTGGAGAATGATTTTTTAAAAAACGCCTTGCGATAAAACCTTTAGGAGAACGTCGTACAATGATAAGCAAGGATCATTCTAAACTCAGTATCCAACGTCAATGTGAACTTTTACAGATCCATCGCAGTGGGCTTTACTATAAACCTCAGGGAGAAAGCAAACTCAATTTAGAACTAAT
>CAVUJP010000009.1:0-26743 GCA_963741865.1 uncultured Flavobacteriaceae bacterium | reverse complement strand
CTCGACAATCCCGTCTTTTTGTAGGGTCACATCTATAGTATCGGTCACTTCATATCCCGAATCCTTGCGAAGGTTCTGTATCCTGTTTACAAGCTCTCTGGCTACACCTTCCTTCTTAAGTTCGGGAGTGATACTAACGTCTAGTGCAACGGTTAAATTGCCACTGCTGGCAACCAGCCAGCCTTCAATATCCTGAGAAGTGATCTCTACCTCCTCGGAAGACAAATTAACTAATTTTTTGTTAATCTCAACTTCTATGCTGCCTTCGTTCTCTATGGTAGCAATATCTTCTGAAGTAAACTGATTTATCTTACTGACTATCAGTTTCATATCTTTTCCAAACCTCGGGCCAAGTACCCGGAAATTTGGCTTAATTTGTTTCACCAGGATACCTGAAGCATCGTCAATCAACTCCAGTTCTTTAACATTTACTTCTGATTTTATAAGATCTTCCACCGCTCTGATCTCCTGCTTCTGATCTTCATCAAGCACCGGAATCATTACCTTTTGCAGCGGTTGACGCACCTTGATCATCTCTTTTTTCCTGAGTGACAGCACTAAAGAAGAGATAGTCTGAGCTTTTTCCATCTTGTGCTCCAGGGATTTATCAACAAATTCAGGTTTATAAATCGGAAAATCAGCCGTATGCACCGACTCAGACTTATCTTTACCGGTCGCGGCATTAAGATCTTTGAACAGACGGTCCATAAAGAAAGGCGCCACGGGAGCTCCAAGTTTGGCCACTGTTTCGAGGCAGCTGTAAAGCGTTTGGTAGGCTGAAATCTTATCTTTTTCGTAATCTCCCTTCCAGAACCTTCTTCGGCTTAAACGCACATACCAGTTCGAAAGGTTTTCCTGAACAAATTCTGAAATCGCCCGCGTAGCCCGGGTAGGTTCATAATCGGCATAGAATTTATCAACCTTTTCGATAAGCGTGTGCAGTTCAGAAAGGATCCAGCGATCTATTTCAGGACGTTCACTAAGCGCTATATCTTCTTCGGAATAGGTGAATTCATCGATGTTCGCGTACAATGTAAAGAAAGAATAAGTATTGTAAAGCGTTCCGAAGAATTTGCGCTGCACCTCTCCAATTCCTTCAATATCAAACTTCAGGTTATCCCAGGGATTTGCATTGGAGATCATATACCAGCGGGTGGCATCGGGACCATAAACGGCAAGGGTTTCGAAAGGATCTACCGCATTTCCCAAACGTTTGGACATTTTTTGTCCGTTTTTGTCCAGTACAAGCCCGTTGGAAATCACATTCTTATAGGCCACATCGTCAAAGATCATGGCCGCGATCGCGTGGAGGGTATAGAACCAGCCACGGGTCTGGTCTACGCCTTCCGCAATGAAATCGGCTTTACGCCATTTATTTTCAACTTTTTCTTTATTCTCGAAAGGATAATGCCATTGGGAATAAGGCATGGAACCGGAATCGAACCACACATCGATCAGGTCGGCCTCGCGTTTCATAGGTCTTCCACTATCGGAAACCAGTGTGATCCCATCTACCACATTCTTATGAAGATCTACCTTTTCGTAGTTCTCTTCGCTCATATCGCCAGGATCGAACCCGGCAAAAATATCTTCGTTCATAAAACCGGTTTCCACGGCTTTATTCATCTCTTTCTTCAGTTCAGCGATAGAACCGATGACTTTAGCTTCTTTCCCGTCTTCAGTTCTCCAGATCGGCAACGGAATACCCCAGTAACGGCTTCGGCTAAGATTCCAGTCGTTGGCATTTGCCAGCCAGTTCCCAAACCTCCCTTCACCGGTGGATTTTGGTTTCCAGTTGATGCTTTTATTCAATTCGTACATCCGGTCTTTGAATTCGGTCACCTTTATGAACCAGGAATCCAGCGGATAATACAAAATTGGCTTATCGGTTCTCCAGCAATTTGGATAGCTGTGAACATATTTTTCAACTTTAAAAGCCCTGTTTTCTTCCTTCAGCTTGATCGCCAGCTCAACATCAACCGATTTTTCAGGAGCCTCGCCATCATCATAATATTCATTTTTGACATATTTCCCGGCATGTTCGCCCATTTCAGGCCTGAACCTTCCCTGAAGATCGACCAGTGGAACAAGATTTCCATTTTCATCTTTCACCAGTAACGGCGGAACTTCGGGAATCGCCTGTTTGGCAACCATAGCATCGTCGGCACCAAAGGTCGGGGAGGTATGAACAATTCCGGTACCGTCTTCGGTGGTCACAAAATCACCCTGAGATTACTCGAAAAGCATTTTCCGGATGCTCAAAAGGCTGCGCATATGGCAACAATTGCTCGTATTTGATTCCCACAAGATCTTTTCCTGCAAAACTTTCTTCGGATATCAGATAAGGAATCTTTCCTGCCTTGCCGGCAGGCAGGTTATCTCCTTCAGAATAAGACTGCAGATCTTCTTCAGATTCGGCTTTTCTGAATTTCTTGTCGAATTGTTTTTCAGCCAGGTCTTTGGCCACCACAATAGTGATCGGCTCAAAGGTATACTGGTTATAGGTTTTTACGGTGACGTATTCAATTTTCGGCCCAACGGTGAGTGCGGTATTCGAAGGCAGCGTCCAGGGCGTGGTCGTCCAGGCGATAAAATACGCCCCTTCTAACTCATTCCAAAGTTCAGAGACATCTTCTCCTCTCCCTTCGGGGGAGGCCGGGAGGGGGCTTATTTTGAACATCGCGGTAACGGTAGTATCGGTCACATCCTGGTAGGTGCCGGGCTGATTAAGTTCATGGGAACTCAAACCAGTTCCCGCCTTTGGTGAATATGGCTGAATCGTGTAGCCTTTATAGATCAGGTCTTTTTTGTAGATCTCGGAAAGCAGCCACCAAACCGTCTCCATGTATTTAGATTTGTAGGTGATATACGGATCATCCATATCTACCCAGTAACCAATTTTACGGGTAAGGTCATTCCATACATCGGTATAACGCATCACCGCATTTTTACAGGCTTCGTTATATTCCTCAATACTGATCTTTTTACCAATATCTTCCTTGGTGATGCCGAGTTCTTTCTCTACACCCAACTCTACAGGCAGGCCATGGGTATCCCATCCGGCTTTACGTTTTACCTGAAAACCTTTCTGAGTCTTATATCTACAGAAAATATCCTTAATGGCACGAGCCATTACGTGATGAATTCCCGGAAGTCCGTTTGCCGAAGGCGGGCCTTCAAAAAAGATGAAAGGCTCCTTTCCTTCGCGGATAGTCACACTTTTTTTGAAAATCTCATTCTCTTCCCAATAGTTTAAGATTTCTTCCGCCACTTTTGGCAAGTCAAGTCCTTTATATTCAGGAAACTTTTTGCTCATTCTCTGCATTTTTCAAAATGATGTGCGAAAATAATGATTTTTAACAAAAGAGAGCGGATTAAAACAGGAAAATACCAGACTGAACTGCCTATTTTCGTTTCTTAATTAACTGAATCTTAACATTGTCGGTGGAATATGCTAAAATGCATAGGAAAGACCAATAATCAAATTTCGTCCCGCAGCGGCAATCCCTGAGGAATAGGTGCGGTATCGCTGATCGGTAATATTTTCCACGGAAAGGGTAGCCAGCCAGTTTGAATTCATCCGGTACTGACCGGTGACATTTAAAGTATACCAGGAAGGCGAATAGGGATTCCCGTGTTCATCCAGGGCATATAGATAAGGCTTGTCCTGTTCAGTCGGAGCCAGATCTTTAAAATCAAATTTCCCGTTATATTCGGTAAAAAGATCGAATTTGAATTTCTGCTTTTGCCAGACCAGATGTGCGTTTCCGAATAAAGGCGCGGCGTGGCGCAGTGGCACATATTCCCCACCTTCATCTTCTCTTCCGTAGGTATATGAAAACTGAGAATTTAGCTGGAGGTTTTCGGTGAAATTAGCTTCCAGTCCGGCTTCAACACCATATACATAGGCATTCGAGGCATTCTGGATTGCCTGTACCCTACTGGGTTCTCCCTGGTAATCGATCACGGTTTCTCCATCGAGTGAAAAATCCCTGCGCACCATTGCATTATCTAGATAGGTATAGTAACCTGTAAGGCCCAATTTTATTTTTTCGTTAATATTTAGATCCACGCCAATTTCACCATTATAAGCGTATTCAGGTTTAAGATCGGGGTTCGGCACCACCACCGATCCCGGCTCAGAATCGAAAATTTTCCCGATATCGTCAATATTCGGCGCACGAAATGCCGTAGAAGCTCCCATTCGAAATCTAAGAAAATCGCTTTGTTTCCAGTTTATGCCAATACTTCCGGTAAGGGCGCCCGTGCTGATATCGGCTTCCTTAAAAGGGAAATCATAGAACTGATCGTTAAAATTGGCATTTATCAATACCTGATTATACCTCATCCCTAATTGCATGGCAAGATCATTCTTAATTTGCCATTGGAAGCCGGCATATACGGCCATCGACTGCCAATTTGAGCCATCGGGATACCGACTTGCAGTTTCGCCGATTTCTTCGGTTTCGATATTTCGAAAATTGCCTTCAGATTTAACAGTATTCAGTACATATTCAAGTCCGTAAAACAATTCTGAATCTGAAAAATCCTTTTCATAATCGAGGTTTGCCGACCAGGCATTGACGTTCTCTTCCGTGGAAAAAAGTAAATAATCACCAAAAGCCCTGTCGTGCCTGCTTTCGGCAAAAAACTGGTAAGCCGCGGTAAATTTCACTTTATCATAAAAGGAAGAATTGCCGGAATGGCCAATATTAAGATCTCCCAGGAACCATTTTTGCGGACCGTAATACCATTCTGCCGCACGTAAAACACCGTCTCGTTTTCGATAGAGCCGATCATAACGCGGGAAATCGGAGGTTCCAGAATAGATCAGCCCAAGATCAAAATCCCAATCTTCCGCAGGTTTATATTTTACTTTCTGAAGGAAATTCAACTGATTATATCCCGTGGGTTTTTGAATTTCGGGATCTTCATTTTCCACCATCACATCTTCCCCGTCTTCGCGAACCGCGTAATCGGGACGCAGGTAATCATCCGGGCCGTGGCTTCCCATTTTCAGATCGCCAAAATCTGAATAAGTAACTGCAGACATGAATGCCCATTCTTTCCTTCCGATATTGAGATGCGCATGCACCGTATTTTCATTATTGGCGGTGGCGAAACGGGTGTAAATATTTCCGGAAAACGAGGGGTTGGAATCATAACTAAAACGTGGTTCCAGGGTATAAAAATTCATCACCCCGCCAATGGCATCGCTCCCGTAAACCATCGAACCGGGACCAAGGATCACCTCGGCCTTATCAATAAAAAGAGGATCTATGGAAATCACATTCTGAAGGTTTCCGCTACGGAAGATCGCCGTATTCATTCGTACCCCGTCTACGGTGATGAGTAAACGATTCGTCGCGAATCCACGGATCATAGGACTTCCTCCACCAAGCTGACTCTTTTGAACATAGACCTGTCCGGTGCTTTCCAGGAGGTCGGCGGAAGTTTGCGGAGCCGCCAGTTGCACATCGGAAGGAGTAATCTCGATTATTTTTTGCGGAATTTCATCCCTATCCAGCTTAAATCGCGCTACCGAGATCACCACCTGATCCAACTCATTTTCATCAAGTGCCAGTAAAACGAACCCCATTATTTTTAAGAATATCTTTTTTTGTGAGATACAGCTCCTGATGGCTTACCGAACTGAAAGTTAAGAGTTCATTGGCTTCAAATTCAGATAAACTGGCTACTCCAAGACTATCGGTAACTGCAAAATGAGATTTGTCTTTATTGTAAATCGCCACATTTGAAAGCGGTTGTTTGGAATCTTTTTCAAGCACTTTGATCTCCTGGGCTTCACAAATTGAAACCAGAAAAGAAAAGAATAAAAAAAGTCTTGATCTCATGAATTTAAAAAATTTCGTTCAGCACTGCCAGCGATTTTGGTTTTCTGAAATTTTCAATATGAAGCTCATAAAAAAGTAGCAGCATATTCAGAAATTCATTGCGGCGTAACTGGTTTAGCCTGATTTCCTGCAAAGAAAAGAAATCGGTGTTCAGAAAAAGCCTTAAAAGTTCCACATTTGAACCCTCAATACAGTAATCGTTGGTGGGAATTTCCTGAAAAACCCCGTCAAGAAGATTGAAAACAGGCTGCTCATTATTCCGGTTTTCGGGATAGAACCCAAGATATCGGCTAAGCTTCAGCAAGAAAAGCAGGTGAAAACTGGCAATTCTTTCGGCATGATCAAGAAATTCAAAAGATTTCTCCAAAAATCCAAAAAGTTCAGGATTGGCTTCCTCTTCCTTTATCGTGTTTTTCAGCATTTCAGAAATGAACATCACCACTGCCGATTTCACAGGATTGGTATGCAGGCTTCTATAAGGTTCGGCTACTCTGGCTTCCTTTAAATACTCCAGTTTTCCTGTATTTCTATGGTTCGCCACTATCTCCAGTTTGGTAAGCGGCTGGAACATCGAGGTCTTGAATTTTCCTTTTTTAGACTTCAAAACTCCGCGAATCATATAGGTTCTCAAACCATCTGATAGCGTATAAAGCTTCACGATAAGATCGGCCTCTCCATATTTGAGGGCGCTGATCACCATGGCTTTAGTGGAAACGAGCATTCGGCAGAAATTTTAGTGGAATTTATAAAAAAAGCCGCTTTTTCAAGCGGCTTTAAAGCAATCTTATTTCTTTAAAGTTAGACTACACCCTGGGCAAGCATCGCATCGGCAACTTTTACGAAACCGGCAATATTAGCTCCTTTTACGTAATCTACATGTCCATCTTTCTGAGTACCGTATTCCACACATTTCTCATGAATATCGTTCATGATCTCGTGTAGCTTCTTATCAACTTCCTCGGCAGTCCAGCTATACCTGATTGAGTTCTGTGACATCTCAAGTCCAGAAGTAGCCACACCTCCGGCATTTGAAGCCTTACCTGGAGAGAAAAGAATTTTTGCATTATGGAAAACCTCGATAGCCTCCGGGGTACATGGCATATTGGCTCCTTCGCCTACGCACATACAACCGTTGTCTACTAAAGTTTTCGCATCCTCTTCATGCAATTCATTTTGAGTGGCACAAGGCAATGCGATATCACATTTTATACTCCATGGGGTCTGGTCATCGTAATATTTAGCTGAAGGATATTCATCAACATACTCACTGATCCTTCCGCGTCTTTCGTTTTTCAGCTCCATGATGAACTGAAGTTTCTCCTTATCGATTCCTTCACTGTCGTGGATAAATCCGCCGGAATCAGACATGGTTACAACTTTGGCCCCAAGCTGAATGGCTTTTTCAGCAGCAAACTGGGCCACATTACCTGCACCCGAGATCACCACCGTTTTTCCTTCGATCTTTTCACCTTTGGTCTTCAGCATGTTCTGCGTAAAGTAGACGTTACCGTAACCGGTGGCTTCGGGACGAATAAGAGAACCTCCGTAAGAAAGTCCTTTTCCGGTTAAAATTCCGGTAAATTCATTACGAATTCGCTTATACTGTCCAAACAAATATCCAATTTCACGCGCTCCCACACCAATATCACCGGCAGGAACATCGGTATCGGCTCCTATATGTTTGGAAAGTTCGGTCATAAAGCTCTGGCAGAACTTCATTACCTCGTTATCTGATTTGCCTTTAGGATCGAAATCTGAACCACCTTTACCACCTCCCATAGGAAGTGTTGTAAGACTGTTTTTGAAAACCTGCTCAAAAGCGAGGAATTTCAAGATGCTAAGGTTTACGGAAGGGTGAAAACGAAGTCCACCTTTGTAAGGTCCAATAGCCGAATTCATTTGAATACGAAATCCGCGATTTACCTGAATATTCCCTTTATCATCAAGCCATGGCACACGAAACATGATCACCCTTTCAGGCTCGACCATTCGCTCCAGAAGCTTGGTGTTCTGGTACTTTTTATTTTCAGATATAAAGGGGATTATGGTTTCGGCAACCTCATGAACCGCCTGCATGAATTCTGGTTCGTTCTGGTTTCGGGCAGACACCGTATCCAGAAATTCTTTGATGTTTTTGTCCATAATGAATGGCAGTATTATTAATTTATAAAAAATCTATCCATTTTACGCTGCAAATATAAAGATTCTTTAATGATTAAATGTTTCATATTATGTTTTGATATAAAATTAACTTTTAGATTTGAAGAGGGCTTTCATACTAGAAATTGTGAAAAGTTCGTTAATGTAGTTTTGTTATATTTGCTATTACTCCAAGCCGGTCAATCATGATACAACCCAGGGTAGTTTTCTTGTTGTTATTTATCCTTGCGCTTTGGCCGGGGAAGATGTCTGCCCAATTCCATATTTCTAATGAAGTGGGAATTCTGGCCGGTCCTGCAGCTTTCTTTACCGATTACGGCGAACGCTTCAATTTGCGAAACAATCTAGATAATGAAGGTTTTGGAGTGGGTTTGGTACATTATATGGATTTCGCCTACAGAGCCGAATGTACCTGTAAACGCCGGGAATGGTTCTTCAGCAAGCACTTTAGAATACGCAACGAGATTGATTATTTTCAGTCCAAACTGGAACATTATGGCCCCGTAGCTCAGGGAAATGATGAAAGTGGAAAACAGTTGCGGGCCATGCATGGAAAATCTGCATTATGGCAAATTGGCACTTCCCTTGAGTATCATTTTTATGGAATCAAGGAATTTCGAGACTTTTCGGTGCTCTTTGGCCCATATATCAGCCTGGGAATACATTATGTCAATTATAATCCGGGTGCTTATTCTGATCTTGGTCCTTTAGACAGTCCGAAAGTCCTTTTCAGAACCTTCCAGGGCGGGCTTAATCTTGACAGTGGAAACAGTTTTGCCATTGTTGGAAGCGGCGGATTCCGCTATCATTTTACCAGGAGAAGTGATTTCACCATCGAGGGACGCTGGCAATATTATGAAACCGACTTTATTGAAGGGCTTTATCCTCAGGGGCCGCAGAATAAATTCAATGATTTTGTCTTCTGGTTCAATGTAGGATATATCTATATTCTGAATTTCTAAAGATCCAGTTCAGATGATCTCCTGATCTTTCCTCCTCTGGAAAGAAGGTCTTTTTTGGCTTTTTCAAATCCTTCTGCGTCCAAAGCTCTCGTGGCATTTTCCAGTAAAGTCACTTCAAAACCTTCTTTTAAAGCGTCTTTTGCTGAAAAATAAACACAATAATCCCCCGCCAGACCCGTAAAATAAAGCTCTTTTGCCCCTTTTTCCCGAAGATAACCTGCCAAACCTGTCGATTTTAAATGAGCATTATCATAAAAACCGCTGTAACTATCGATCTTCGCACTGGTTCCCTTGCGAAAAATCGCTTCAATTTTTGAAGTTTTAAGATCGGGGTGAAATTCGGCGCCTTCTGAATTCTGAACACAATGCTCGGGCCAGAGAGTTTGAGAAATACCCTCAAGATCGATCTCGTCAAAAGGTTCCTTCCCTTTATGGCTGGAGGCAAAACTCGCATGGCCTTGAGGATGCCAGTCCTGGGTAGCGATCACTAAATCGAACTTCGGCTGAAGTTCATTTATCAGGGAAACTATTTCATCTCCTTTTGGAACTGCCAGAGCTCCTCCCGGCATAAAATCATTCTGAACATCGATTATTATCAGTGTTTTCATCTTATGTGTTTTTAAAATGCCTGATGAGTTTGTCGCGCTCCTCCTTCAGTTTTCCGCTGATCCCGATCTTATAAATATGCGGATTATTGAAGCGCTTGTACTCTATGGGGAATTCGGCGAGACGGTTGAGGCTGTATTCGGCTATCTCCTTCAAAGAGTGTGAAGTTTCAGTGATCTCACCCTTTTCCATTACTGGCCGTAGCAAGGCTTCCTGCTCAAATTCTCCTATTTTGAGCGATTTGTAGGGTTCAAAAGGATGAAACATTTCTTCCACCCTTTCTTCAGAAACGAGTGCCACCGCATCGGCACCAATACATTTTCCATTAGCATCTTTTATCCTAAACACCTGTTTTTTATGCGGAAGAGTTACTTTCACGATGCTTTCTGAAATTTTGATACGTGGTTTTCCGTCAGACCAGGAAAGTTTATAGACACCATCTAAAGCTGCATCGGGTTTTCCAGTAACCAGATTGGTGCCCACCCCGAAAACATCAATGGGAGCCTGCTGTTCCAGCAAACTTTTGATCACATATTCGTCCAGCTGATTGGAAGCAGCTATTTTTACATAAGAAAGTCCGGCTTCATCCAGCATTTTACGGCTCTCTTTGGCGAAGTAGGAAAGGTCCCCGCTGTCCAATCTCACCGCCAATAGTTTCTGCCCTCTTTCTTCCATTTCCTTTGCCACTTTAATGGCATTAGGGATTCCACTTTTTAGAGTATTATAGGTATCGACCAGCAGCACACAGTCTTCGGGACGGCTCTCTGCAAAATCGCGAAATGCCTGAAGTTCATCGTCGTAACTCTGGATAAAAGAATGCGCCATGGTTCCCGAAACCGGAATATTATAATCACGGCCCGCCACGACATTGCTAGTACCGTCAAAACCGCCGATCATCGCTGCCCTGCTGGCAAAATAACCCCCGGTTGCCTGCGCCCTTCGCAAACCAAAGTCCAACAACATGGCATCACCCGCAACAAGTCTTATCCTACTGGCTTTGGTGGCAATGAGCGTTTGAAAATTGAGGTGGTTGAGCAGCAGGGTTTCTATGATCTGAGCTTCGATGATGTTTGCTTCTACCTGTAAGACCGGCCGGGTAGGAAAAACGATATCACCTTCTTTTACCGACCAGATATTCCCCGAAAAACGGAAGTTTTCAAGATATTTTAAAAAATCGGCCTTAAATCCCTGCTTTTCAAGATATTTCAGATCTTCGGGAGTGAACCTGAGATTGCTGATAATTTCCAAAAGTTCTTCAAGGCCAGCGAATACAGCATATCCGCCGTCAAATGGAAGTTCCCTGAAAAAATAATCGAAGATTGCTGTATGTTTTTGATGACCCTGGGAAAAATAAACCTCGGCCATTGCCAGTTGATACTGGTCTGTATAGGTAGCTGAAAAATTGTGCATTCAATTTCTGTTATCCCACTGAAATTTCTTTCAGTTTGTTTTCATAAAGATGAAGATCCTCTTCACCGAACAACACAAATTTAATTTTTTTAAGATGTTTGAGCTTATGAAGTTCGCTTAAAACCGTATTGAAAACAACATCAATGGCTTTTTTCGGCGGATATCCAAAGATTCCCGTTGAAATAGCGGGGAACCCTATGGAAGTGATCTTATTTTCTTCCGCTAAAGCTAAAGCCTGCCGGTAACAGGAAGAAAGAAAACGATCTTCAGGCTTATCTTTTCCATAAACCGGGCCCAACACATGTATCACATAGTTGTTTGGCAAATCATAGGCTTTGGTGATCACAGCCTCGCCTGGACTTACAGGAGCTAAAGGTCGGCACTCTTCATAAAGTTCAGGGCCTGCAACCGAATGTATCGCTCCCGCCACTCCGCCGCCTGGAGCCAGTTCGGCATTGGCAGCATTGACCACCGCTTCCAATACAGGTTGATTTGCTATGTCCCCTTTTGCTACTTCCAGGGAGATATTCTGTAAAATGACTTCCATTTCTTTTTATTTAAAAGATAGGAAATCTGTCGATGAAGTGAAAGTTTCCGCTAAGCGTATAAAAAAAAGCCGCTGAAATCAGCGGCTTTTGAATAAAACAATGTTATCCTTATACTTTTTTGTAACTGGAATTATATTCCTCTAGAAGATTCATGATTCCGTTCACAAGATCTTTGGTCTCCAGCAGAATATTGAAATACAGCGTGGTGTTTTTTGGACTCGATTCTTCGGTTCTTGTCCTGTTCACCTGTTTTTCGATCTTTTCTGAAAGTTTCGTCAGAAATAGCTCCTTGTGAGCGATGATGGTTTCAATCTTATCAAACTTCCGCTTTGTAAAAATTTCTTCAATTTCGAGCAGCAAATTTTCTAATGAGTCATCTATCTCCTTAAGATCGCTGATCTGGTTATAACGAAGAGGTTTATGATTGTTGTTCACATGTTTATAGCTCTTCTTCGAAATAAATTCCAGCGACTGGGCGACATCGGTAAGATAGGCAAGAATAGTAATGTAAAAACTGCTCCCCCTTACGCTCATCTCATCCAGACTTTTGATAAAAAAGAAAATATGATCCCGCAGCTCTTCGATTTCAGCATCGAGTTTTGCCACGCCTTTTTTGCTCTTTTTCAGCTTTGATTTTTCCAGTTTGGAAAGACCCTCGATCACATCGGAATAGATCTTATTTGTACGTTTAATAACATCGGAAATATTATCAGCGCTTTCGGAAATTATCCCCTGTACGGTTTTACTTTCCGATTTTTTCAGTCCGGAAGTATCGGTCTTTGCAGACTGCTTTTTCTTATGAACCAGATAATTCCTAACAAGCAATCCGATAGCCAGAATTAGCAGGATCGCAATGGCAGGACCTCTTCCGAGGAAAATAATATAAGTAAGGATTCCCGCGGCCACAAAAGCACTAAAAGCGGTAAAAAACCAGCCTCCAATTACATTAAGCACCCCGGCCACACGATAAACGGCGCTCTCCCTTCCCCAGGCGCGATCGGCCAGTGAAGTACCCATGGCCACCATAAAGGTCACGTAAGTAGTGGAAAGTGGAAGTTTGTAAGAGGTGGCAATAGAGATCAGGACCCCGGCCAGAGTAAGGTTTATAGAAGCCCGAATGAGGTCAAACGCAGGTTTGTCTTTTTCAAGCACAGTCTCTACGCCTTCTTCGGGTTTTTCGAAACTACGGCTGATTCTTTGCTTCGTTCCTGCAGGCACAGTAGCCCTTAAAAATGAAACCAAATAAGTGCTTCCGCTAACAAGTGCACGGGAAAGCAGGTTCGGATTGAATTTTTCAGAACCGTGTCCCTGACGTGCAAGATTGATCTCGGTCTCGGCCACACTTCTGGCTTTTTTGGAGAACCACAGAGTAAGCACCATCACTCCGCCGGCTATGAAAAGCAGCAAAGGCTCTGCAGGAACTTTTTCCTGTAAAACATCCATAGAAAAACTTGTTGCCGGCTGTCCTGAAGCGATCCATGCTTCATAAGAATGATATCCCGCCATGGGTACCCCTATAAAATTTACAAGATCGTTTCCGGAAAAAGCGAGGGCCAATCCGAATGTTCCTACCGCGATCACCACGGTAAGAATGCTTTTGTTGAATATTTTCTGAAAAAGGAAAGAGAAAAGCGTCCAGAAAAGGAAACTTACCAGCAGAATCCAGTACACCTGATTTGTGATGAAATCTTTAAAATCTTCATAATAAGGAGTTCCTTTCAATCCTTTAAAAATTATAAAATAGGTAATCGCCGTAAGACAGAGTCCACCGAAAAAAGCACCGAAATTCTTTATTTTCTTTTCATATTCAAAAGAAAAGACCAGCCTGGAAAGCCACTGTATAATGGCTCCTACGGTAAAGGCTACGATTACCGAGAGGAAAATTCCCGAAATAATTTCTGTGGCTTTTTCGGTATTTATATAATCAAGCAGGTTACTGAAACTCTCGGTATCACTCCCGCTGATCTTGATAAGCGCCATTATCACCGCTGCTCCCAATAATTCGAAGACGATAGAAACGGTGGTGGAAGTAGGCAGTCCTATGGTGTTAAAGAAGTCCAGCAGCAGGATATCGGTGATCATGACCGCTATAAAAATGATCATGATCTCATCGAAAAAGAATTCGCCCGGCATAAAAATACCTTTTCGCGCTACTTCCATCATTCCACTGGAAAAGACCGCCCCGATAAAGATCCCGAGACTGGCGACGATCATGATACTTTTAAAAGAAATTCCCTTAGAACCTATGGCGGAATTAAGGAAGTTAACCGCGTCGTTGCTTACCCCAACCACAAGATCTACCACTGCAAGCACAGCAAGGGCGACCAGTATCAGCAAATAAAAATTTTCCATTCTTTAAAATTAAATCGGACTAAAGTCCAAATTGCTCATTTACTTTTTATTAAAAATGAAGATCAAAACCTATTCTCCAGCTAATCTCATCCTTAACCCCTCCAAGAGTATCATAATTGAAATCAGACTGTACTTTTAGCTTATGACCTACTATATATTTAGATAAACCTAAAGTATATTCTTTCCTTCCCGCTTCACCAGTGATCTCTTCATAGTTAGCTTCGGTGTACCTGGCAGCTATCTGATAATTATTAGGAAAAACATAACCTGCCTGAACGTTGAAAGCATTTCCCTCCAGGACAATATCTCCCGTAGGAGTCTCTTCTGACGGAAACTTTGCCACCGGTTCATCAGCCTTGCGATGTGCATACTCTGCCATTAAAGAAAAGCCCCTGTACTTGAACATCCCATCAACAAAAGTGGTAGTAATATCGGTTTGAAAAAGCTCTCGGTTGTTCAGAAACATATATGAGCCCTGATTACTTCTGGTTTTGACGGCATCATCATTGTAATCATAACTTACCGCCAGCATCAACTTAGGAGTCTCTTCCCTTACAAGATCTGCTGATGAATAATCCCCTCCTTTATCAAATTGCCCCAACGGAAGCAGTTCTAGCCTGCCAGTATATTCAAATCCTCCAAGATTACCGGCGGTAACATTTCTTCCCTCACCCTGGGAAAAAGCAAATTTTTCACGAGTGTAAAAATCTCCTCCCCAGTGAGTAAGATGATGTAATTGAAGGCCAATATCCCTGTTTATATTAAAATTACTATTTAAAATTGACCGATCTATAAATTCAAGATTCCCAGAAGAAATTACCCGTTCTATATTCCCCGGCAATTTTGTTTGTCCGGCCCACAGTTCAAAATTCTCAAAGAAATTCCACATTACCACTGCATCTAATAAAAAACGCGGAGCATTATTATTAAACTGATTCGCTCCGGATATATCTCTATTAGATAGTCCTATTTCAATTTTATATTTCAATCTTGGTGAATATGCCCAACCTTTGAATTTCAATCGAGCCCGTCTTATAAGAAAATTCTGTTCCGGATCTGCGAAATTTTTACCGTCATAATTCCATGTGGTTATGGATCTAAACTGGATACGTGGCGCAAAATTCACACTGAAGGTGCTATCTTTAGAAGTGAAATTGAGCATTCCTTTTCCAAATTTTGTGTCACTAATTTCCTGAGAGAATACATTAACTGATAGGAAAACGCAAGCCAATATGGCCAATATTCTTAATTCCATTTTAAAATCGGTTTCTTAGTTTTTGTCGGGAACAAAGAAACAGAAGTAATGTTAAGTTAATGTTTACAAAGGGTTAACTCTTTAAGACTTTTAAAAAAAGGGCTGCCCAAAATGGGCAGCCCCCCACACTTAAATCTAGTCGACAAAAACTAAGCGATTTTAAAGTGTGCGTCTATAGACATAGCAAATAAAGGAAAGTGGTTTAACCATAGTATTACGGCTTTATTAAATAAAAATTAAGAATAGCTAGGAAATAGATAGAAAACGAGGTTATCTTAAAAACCCAACTCAAAAATGGCATTGCCTTATTCCCAAATCGACAGATTAACGAATAACAGTTTTATCGGGATCAACCAATTCATCAATCCTAATCCGTATTTTTACAGGACCCAAAAAAATTAAAATTTCAAAGAAAATGAATGTTTTAATCTATGGAATCGGGGGAGTTGGCGGCTTTTTCGGTGCAAAACTGGCCACTACAAAAAACCATATTTCCTTCATCGCCAGAGGAAATCATCTGGAGGCCATACGCCAGAACGGAATTACAGTGAAAAGTATACAGGGTAATCTTCATGCAATTCCCAAAATTGTCACTGATGATTTAACTCAAATACCCACTCCCGATCTGGTTATTTTTGGTGTGAAAAGCTGGCAATTGCCCGAAGCAGCTCAAAATATAAAGCCCTACATAAATTCCAAAACCATTTTATTGCCTTTGCAAAATGGGGTGAATAATTCTGATTTATTGATGGATGTCTTTTCAAAAAAACAGGTTTTGGGCGGACTTTGCAATTTGATCAGTTTCATTGAATCACCGGGAGTCATTCGTCATTCTGCCTTTAATCCTACCATCACTTTTGGGGAGCTTTCCAATACCAAAACGCGTCGAATTGAAACGATTTGCAATTTATTTGAAGAAGCTGGCATAAATTATATAGTGGCCGAGGATATCCAGCGGGAAATATGGAAGAAGTTCCTTTTTATCTGTACGATAAGTGGCCTCGGCGGACTTACCCGGGCACCTATAGGCGTCATGCGCGAAAGTGCATACTTATATCAGATGATGGAGAATACCGCCAATGAAATTTTATTTCTCGCCCAGGCTAAGGGGATCAATCTTGATCAAAAAGCGGTCTCAGATGTTTTTAAGATCATTGATGGCCAGGATCCGGAAAGTACGGCATCTACCCAACGGGATATCATGGAAGGAAGACCTTCAGAACTTGAAACTTTTAATGGTTATGTGGTGCAGGAGGCCAAAAAAGAGAATATTTCAGTACCCGTCAATACGTTAATTTATGAATGCCTGTTGCCAATGGAACAAAAAGCACGAAAAAAATCATCTGAGTAAATTCTGATAAATTCAAGCGGGAGGTCTGCTTTTCACCTACGGTTCCTGGGTGATTTCATATTTTTATATTCTTAATAATAATCAATCTGACCTAAGTTATGGTTCCTGAAGACTTGTTGTTGAAAAATGGAGGCAAAAAGAAACTCTTTGAAAAAAATCAATATATTTTTAAAGAAGGTCAAAAAGCCCATTATTACTATCAGATAGTTTCAGGAGAAGTGAAAATGAACAACTTCCTGGAGAATGGTAAGGAATTCATCCAAAGCTTTTTCTCTGCACCACGAAGTTTTGGAGAGCCTCCTTTATTTGCCAATATCCGCTACCCTGCTAATGCCATCGCAACAACTACGACAGAAATTATTTTACTCGAGAAGAAAGCCTTCATAAAATTTCTTCTCTCGAATCCTGAAATACATTTAAAAATCACGGAAGCGCTGGCTACCAGACTTTATTATAAGGCAATTATGGCACCCGAAATTTCTTCCCAGGAGCCGGAACACCGAATCTTAAGAGTTCTGGATTATTTAAAAAAAGATATTTATAAGTTAGAGCTTCCATTTTCCTTCAAAGTAGATTTAACAAGACAGCAAATCGCCGATTTAACCGGCTTAAGAGTGGAAACCGTTATTCGAGCCACTAAAACCCTGGAAAAGAAAAAAGAACTAAAGATCAGGAACCGAAAATTATACCGCTAAATAAGAAAAAGCACCAAGTCGCTATCTGAAAGATATAGGGCTTTTTTTCCTCCGGTAGGTATATACATTGTATGCACATAAAAATTTAGCGATCTGTTTGGCAATGAATACTCCTAAAAGGATGGGGAGAAAAAGAATAAAACCCTCCCCTACTATATTACAGGTTAGGAAAAGAGCCGTTAAAGGAGCATGAATGGCTGCACTTAGCATTGCCGCCGCTCCTATAAGTGCAAAATTGAGTACGATAAGCTGGATATTAAAAAAATAATTACAGAGCAATGCCACCGTTATTCCTAAGAAAGCTCCGGTTACAATACTGGGGGCAAACACTCCGCCATCTCCTCCGGCGCCCAGAGTTAAGGAAGCAGCTAAGGGTTTTAGCAGTACTAACAAACCCAAAGTCCCTATAGTAGCTGGCGAAATTCCATTATCGTTAAAAGATGAAATTAATGGGGCTAAGGCATGATAACTATCGCCATAGAGTGCGGGAAAAAAGAAGATCGCAATTCCCACCAGCAAGGCTCCACTGATCACCCGAAGGAATTTATCGGGTATCCCGGCCATTGCCTCTTTAAAAAAGATTACGCTTTTCGTAAAATATACCGCAACCATACCTGCCAAAACACTAAGTAATATCATAAAAGGAAGCGCAGAAGTATTATAATGACTAACCCTAAGGTCAAAAATTGGTTCATTATCGAAATAAAACACAAAAATCCAGGCTAAAAAAACCGAAATCCCACAACTTAAAACCATGGTCCTGGTCACCTTTCTGGAAATTACCTCTATGGAAAATAGAAATCCGGCAATGGGACTTCCAAATAAAACGGTAATTCCTGCCGCGACCCCGGCACAGACCAGTTCAGATTTATAAATATTGGCGATCGTATCCTTCCTATAGACAGAGGCTCCAAGGGCCGCAGTAGAGACCACCGTAGAGACTTCAATACCGGTAGAACCTCCAAAAATGACCGTAAAGAACCCATTGATGTAATGAGAAGGAACTTTATAAAACGGCAGTTCATCCTTCCGGTACTCCAAGGTTTGAAAAATCTCTTTTATTCCCTTGTTTTTTTTACCCCTGAAGAAATATTTTCTGGTAAAATAGATCAGAGCGATTCCTATTATAGGAGCAACAATAAACAGTAAAGGAATATGCCGGAGTTCATCTATTAAAAATTCCTCAGTAAAAGCGGTAATTTTTTTCAAAGTATATCCCAGTAAAGTCGCCAATATTCCTACTAATATTGAACCGATTATCAGGCTATAATAACCTTTTTTGATCGTCTTCTTTTTCATAAATCCGGATTCATCTTGATCTGGCAAAATTAAAAGTAAAACCTCAGTTAATAAAGGAAAAAAGCTTAAAAACCCTCTCCCGCTTCTTATGATTCAGGTCATAAAATTAACCCGTAGTGAAGCCTAAATTTGCTATAGTAATATTTAAAGAGATGAAACATTATTATCAAAAATTTCTAAAAGATTTCGAAGAGTCGTTTTATTTGCACGCTACCCTGGGCATTATTCTGTCAAGTTGTCTTGGAGCCGCCGCAGCAATGATGGTGTTGATGAATGGCCATGCGTTCCCGCAAATGTTTCAGTTATTTATCATCACCTGTATTTGCATGGGTTTCAACACCACGGTACTCGCAAATCTTAAAACAAAAATAGTATTTAACACTTTAGTTACGAGCATATTACTGAACACTGCTTTAATCATTTTTTATATATTCTAAATAGGAAATCTTAGGTTTTTAAAGATTGCCTCTTCCGCGGAAGTGAATGATCTGGAAAAAATCTTCCTCTAAAAATTAAAACCATGGAAAAAATACTGGAAAAACCAATCGGACAGATAGTAGCCGAAGACTACCGCACCGCACAAATCTTTAAAAATCATAAAATAGATTTTTGTTGCCAGGGAAACCGGAGTATACAGGATGCAGCAAATAAAAAGAAAATAGATGCGCAAGTGCTTATAAATGAAATTAAAGAGGTACAGCTAGGTGAACAGGACGGCACTATAGATTTTAAATCCTGGCCTTTAGACCTGCTTGCCGACTATATAGAAAAAAAGCATCACCGGTATGTAGAAGAAAGAATTCCTGTTTTAAAACCTTATCTTGAAAAATTGTGCAGGGTACACGGGGAGCGTCATCCAGAATTGTTCGAGATTACCGAACATTTCAACAAATCTGCCGGTGAACTTGCTGCACACATGAAAAAGGAAGAAATTATTCTTTTCCCGGCAATTCGAAAGATGGTACAAGCAAAACAAACCGGAAAAAAACTGGAAAAACCTCATTTTGGAACGGTGCAAAATCCCATTCAAATGATGATGGCGGAGCATGAAACCGAAGGTGAACGTTTTAGGTTAATTGATGAGCTTTCTAATAACTACACACCGCCCCAGGACGCCTGTAACACCTATCGCGTTACATTGGCGCTGCTTCAGGAATTCGAAAATGACCTTCACAGGCATATTCACCTGGAAAATAATATACTTTTCCCGAAGGCCGCCGAACTTGAAAAGGAATTGGCTTATGATTGAAAAATTGAAATTGAGAGCAGCTGTTAACCAGTGATTTTGTAGTTCGTGAGCGCCAGTTATTTAACCAGATCATAGAAAACGACCGGGACCGGCTTCTCACCCAAATCAATATAGAAAAGGCCAGCCGTGAGGTTGGCTTTGCTTGCTTCTCCTTTTGGACTTCCCTCGACTTCGCCTTTTGGCTGCGATCGGGACAGGCTTCTCGCCAAAATAATTCCCAACAAAAAACCCCACCAAAATTGGTGGGGTTTTTTGAGCTCCTCCTCTTGGGCTCGAACCAAGGACCCTCTGATTAACAGTCAGTAATATTTATTTTATTTATTTTAATATTTCGCTATATTAAACTGTTTTCAGGCACTTTAATTTCTTTTAAGTTATCTATACTTGATAATTTTTGTGCTTATTTAAGAACTTGTTGCACGTAAATGACACTATTGCATTAGTTGCATTTTTTGCACTTTTTCAACTTAAACCAGCTATCTAATACCAGAAAATGTCCAGTAATATTAAAACGAGCATAATATATTTAAGGTAAATAGAAATTATCAATAGTGATTTTCTATTATTAAATAAATTTGAAATCCCTCGGGTTATGATTAATGCTGATAAAAATATACAGGCTAAATATAAAAGTATTGCTCGCCACCACGTGAAATCCTGGAACATACTCACGAACACTCCAATATAAATTAAGTAATCAAACATTTTAATTATTGGAGGTAGCCTATTCATATTTTCCCCTGAAAAAGGATTTTTGGGCCCCCGCTCAATCCAAGCTCGCGAAAAGAAAATTGGGGAAAGATATATTAATATTTTACTCACATAAAGTATTTGAAAATCTTTCATAATATCAATTTTTAGAAATTATTAATTAGTTGAGGGTAAATTTTATAGTTATCATTTATGATAACCGGTTTATACAAATATATAATAAGATTTGAGTTGTCATTCAAGACAACTCAATGTCAGACTCTTCAATACAAATAAAAGTTGGTAAAAGAATTGCTGAACTACGCAAGAAAAAAATATTTCTCAACAAGAACTGGCAGCAATATGTAACTTTGAAAAGTCTAACCTTTCCAGATTAGAAGCAGGTAGAGTAAATCCTACTCTACTAACTTTAGAGAAAATTTGTAAAGGCTTGGATGTAGGGATCTCGGAATTATTTAAATTTTAAAAAATTTCCTCTTCGATAAATTACTTCCAACAGGTAATAACCGCGCCAAGTCCTGAAAATACTCCAATCATATGGATTATCGCATCCCATCTGGAGGTATCTTCACAATAGAAAAGTTTCCATAAGTTCACAAGCCATGCTACTGCCAATAACAGGTAAAATGCACCTACAATTACACCTCCATAGTCCCGTGGTTGTTTTTCATCATAATTCATAATTTAAAAGTTAAGTAGTTGATTTTAGATTACTATTAATCCAACGTTTATAGGTAAAGGACCGCCAATATCCTTTTCAGAATTTGATCTTATAGATAAGTAAATCATCAGGTTTTTTTGAATTATAGAACTTCTTGACCATACTTTGTTCAATATATTTTGATTGTATCTTCAAATCAATATTCATATATAATTCCGGATAGGTTTCGTATAAAGAATTCCTCACTGAAAACTTACTGAAGATTTGGGCACAGTCCATATTCTCACAAAAATCCTCATTGCGAAAACAATCACATTCAGGTAAAGTAGTTTTCTCCGGGAATAATAATCCTAAGGTAAGTTTGTCAAAAACAGACCTGTTTCTATCCAATACTTCCCAATCCCATAAATGCTCAAACCTTTTTATGATAGTATAATCCCACTCAATATTTCTATTCCTGGATAAAGATTTGAAATCAAGGAACTCCTTATAAATAGCGATTTCTTTTTCTGAAAAAGGATAAACCTCACAGAAGATTTTATTCACTATTTCATAAGGTGGATCAATCATTCAGAAGTTTCCGCTATTTAAGAAATAATATTAATAATTCTTCAGTTTGAAATTTATCCTTTTAAATAGGAAATATGAAGACTATTACACTCAAACGCTTAATAATCCTTCATCAGCAAAACTAAAATACGAATCTTTTGTGATGATTAAATGATCAATCACCTTTATGTCTAAAAATTTTGCTGCGGATTCCATTTTATGCGTAAGCGCTTTGTCAGCTTCACTTGGTTTTAAATTACCAGATGGATGATTATGAACTAAAATTAAACCTGATGAATTACACTTTAAAGCCACACTAAAAATTAATTTAGGATCTACAAGGGTTCCTGACACTCCTCCCCTGCTAACTGGGTAAATGCCTAAAACTTTATTCGCTCTATTCAACAGCAGCACTTTAAATTCCTCTTGTAATTCAATTGTACTCTTATTCCAACAGGAGAGCAATAATTGATAAACGGATTGACTACTGGTAACTTTAATTCCATCACTATTCTTATTTGTATAAGAAACTTTGATTTCAGATAAAACTGAATTTTTCATAATTAATTTCTTTAAAAAGTTAAAGGCTGACACTTAATGCCAGCCTTGTGTGTTATCCTTCATTTGCAGACAATGATAGTTCTGGTTTCTGCGGAATAAAGTCATCTATAGTTGATGAGCTCATACCATCTGTAGGTATGTTGTCTTTATCTTCTTCCGGTACATACTCATAACGGAAATTCAATTCCAGGATTTCTCCGGTTTCTTCCACCGTATATTCATAAGGATCAGTTTCCACCTTCTGAATTTTTCCTGGCATCTGAGATCCCACTAAACCTTTACATGTTATTTCATTAAAGGTTGAAGGAACATTGGTTTTTCTTGCAGTAGCGTAATACCTATTACTTTCCTGGGATTTAACCATTTCCAATCCACCCTGAATCACTAATACGAAAAAAGATTCACCATCCTCATTCTCTCTCTGTTTGTAATCAACAATTGTTACCATAATATTTTAATTTTGAGTTGAACAAAAAACCACAGAATTCAGATTTTTTTACCCCAAAGAGTTTTCAGCTATCACCTTGAAATTACTCCTGAGAAAAAATTAAAATCTGAATTAAACAATGGTAGGGGGTATCCCCTTTTGAAATTAAGTGGGGGTCTTGAATGGAGGGTGGTTTATGCTTTTATTTGCTTGTCAAAATTTTTTATGAAAAATTTTATGAAAGAACAATAATTGACTAACTTTAAAAATCTTACCCTACAGCAGTTTCTGACAATATTAATTACAATCTCATTTATAGAGGTTTCAAATAATATCGTTTGCCATTACTAGCCAAATCAAACAAGACCATGTTCAAAATTCCAATGATTTTTACACTACTATTCATTTTTACATTTAGTGTTCAAGCACAAGATTTAACTCAGAAGTATAATAGCTTATATGACAGAACTGAATTTTACGATTCATATGGTAATATGGTTGCTTACGCAAAAAAAAATGATTTATATAATAGAACAGAATATTACAAAGCTGACGGTACTCTTATCAAATATGAAAAGTACAATGACCTATACGAGAGAACTGAAACTTATAATTCCAATGGAACTCAACAGGGTTATGAAAAGTACAATAGTCTTTATGAGCAAAATGAAACATATGATTCTAACGGTAACCAAAAGCTAACCAAAAAATGGAATGACCTGTATGAAAGATATGATGTATTCAATGCAAATAGACAATTGGTGGGTTACTATAAATACAATGACTTATATGATCGTTGGGAATTTCATAAATCATCTTATTAGTCTTTCAAGCAGTTCTAATTAGGGGAAGCTTACATAATCAATTCTGAAATTAACTCCTTATTGGTTTATAAATTCTCAGACAAAATTTGAAACTCAGATAGAAAGGTGGGGGATTTCCCCGTCACTACTAGGTGCGGGCCTTGCTATGAGGGTGATTTGCGAAAATGAATGTCTATTTAAAAAAGTAAAAAAATTATTAAATTAACCGTATACCATTGAATACCCCCTATTGGTATTCAAGTATTAACTTATTAAGGCTTTTAAATGAAGAAGTATCTTATCATAGTATTTACCAGCTTTATATTTACATCTTGTTCCAGCCAAAGTTGTACCGATCTACCTACTGAATTTGAAAGTTATAGTTCTGCTCAATCACATATCAACAAAACTGATTTCAAATTTGAAGAGTCCGAAGATACTTCCAAAAGTTCTTGGATCAGAAGGGCTACTTATTATTCTTGTGATAACTCCACAGGATTTTTAGTGATAGGAACAGATAACCAGTCCTATATACATAGTTCAGTTCCTAAATCACACTGGATAAAATTTAAAAATTCTGAATCTTTTGGAAGATATTATAATTCACAGTTTAAAGGCAGGTATCCTTTAAAAATAAAATAGTAGATTTTGCCGGAGATGCGAAGAATAGGGCAAAGAAGATACCTGGGTACTACCTTAAAAATCTGCAGTTTCTCTATATTACTACAAAATACTGACTGCCTTAAGTGAAAAAAGCTTAATTCAATTTTTGAAGAAATATTTTTTTTCCAAAAAGGGTTGTCTAAAACTAATAAGCAAAAAGAACAACAAAGATTTCTCAGATAAATGAAATATCTTTCAGGGAAATTAGAAATTACAAGCTCTCCTAAAAAGGTTTTATTTTATAAAATCCTAAAGCCCCTAGAAGATAACGACTTGGTTTTGCTTGAAAAAGAATTTGAAGATCTGAACTTAAGGAAATTGAACAGTTTAGAAATTTCATCAGAAGCTTTAAAAAAGGGTCGGCCTATTGCAGAATTAATTGAACAGCATTTTATTCCTAAGTAATTGGCTGAATGTTTTTGAATATCTAGTGACTATTTCAACCCTCTCTCCTCTGGTTTATGATATTCCTTCACAATTCTTTAACCTTTAGGTACTTTTTTCCTAAATTTAGCCTTACAAATAATCCACCCTACTGGTTATTTTGAACTAACCGATACTTTTGCATGATTCACAACGAAGACTCGCGGGTGAAAATCCCTTCAATTCTGCATTTTACCAGATTGGGATATAAATATCTTTCTTTAAAAAACAGAAAGTGGGATCCTGAAACCAACATTTTCACCGATATCTTCCGGAAAAAATTAGCTGACCTAAACCCCACTTTAGAAGAAGACGAGATTACCCGTTTTATTGAAGAGGTGAAGCTCAGCTTGGCTAATGAAGATTTAGGTAAGGAGTTTTATGAAAAGCTGACTTCCCAGTCGGGGATTAAAATGCTGGACCTTGACAAGTTCGAAGAAAACGAATTTAATGTAGTAACCGAGCTTCCCTACAAAAATGGAGAAGATGGTTTTAGACCGGATATCATACTGCTAATAAATGGATTGCCTTTAGTGTTTATCGAGGTAAAGAAACCTAATAACCGCGAAGGGGTCATCGCCGAGCGCAATCGCATTGCCACCCGTTTTCAAAATAAAAAATTCAGAAGGTTCGTAAACATTACGCAGGTGATGGTCTTTTCCAATAATATGGAATATGATCCTGAAGATTTAGAACCTATTCAAGGGGCCTTTTATGCCTCCCCATCCTATTCCCGACCAGTCTTTAATTATTTCAGGGAAGAAGAAAACCTGGATCTTAAAAAACTACTTAAAGACCCGGACGAAAAAATAGAAGATGAGGTCCTAAAGGATAATAACCTGGTGATTATAAAACATTCACCGGAGTTTATTACAAACAAAAAACCCGATAGTCCCACCAACCGGGTTTCCACTTCCTTGTTTTCCAAAGAAAGATTGAAATTCATCCTGAAATATGCCTTAGCCTATGTGGAAGAATCAAGCGGTATGCAAAAACACATAATGCGTTACCCGCAATTATTCGCCACCAAGGCTATTGAACAGAAATTGGAAGATGGCATAAGAAAAGGAATTATTTGGCATACCCAAGGGAGTGGTAAAACAGCCCTGGCTTATTATAATACCAGATTCCTTACCGAGTACTACCAGAGAAAAAATATCATCCCAAAGTTCTACTTTATAGTAGATAGACTGGATCTTTTGCTTCAGGCCAAAGCTGAATTTACTAGCCGTGGTTTAGTTGTTCATATTGTAAATTCTAAAGATGACTTTGTAAAGGATATAAAAACCAAAGCCGCAGTTCATAATGATCGTGGGGAATTAGAAATTACCGTTGTAAACATCCAGAAATTTTCTGAGGATTCCAAGGTTGTACAGGCCTAGGATTACGACGTTAATGTACACGTGTTTATTTTCTTGATGAAGTACATCGAAGTTATAACCCCGAAGGTAGCTTTCTTGCTAATCTTGAAAATTCAGATAAAAACGCCATAAAAATTGGACTAACCGGCACGCCGTTATTGGGTTCCGATTATAACTCTAAAAGCCTCTTTGGAGATTATATCCATAAATATTACTACAACGCTTCTATTGCCGACGGTTATACGCTAAGGTTAATTAGAGAAGACATTGACAGTAATTATAAAATATAACTCTAAAGGATTTTACGGGAAATTGAAGTACAAGAGGGCGATGTAGAAAGAAAAAAAATATTTGCACACCCGGCCCATGTCGAGCCTTTTCTGGATTATATTATTGATGATTTTGTGAAATTCCGAAAACTTAATAACCCTAATGTAGGTGGAATGGTGGTTTGTGATAGTTCAGACCAGGCTAAAATGCTTTTTGAAATTTTTAAGTCCAAATACGTTCGAAAGGAGGATGAGTGGAAGATTACCAGAGGCCGCAGAACCTTTAACGACCTATAAAACCAAATTAAGACTTTTGCGAAGGTCAAAACCGCGGCGCTTATTCTTCACGATATCGGCACCAAAGATGAACGCAAGGAATTGGTAGAAGATTTCAAAGACGGAAAAATCGATTTTCTGTTTGTTTATAATATGCTGCTTACTGGCTTTGATGCTAAAAGACTTAAAAATTCTATCTCGGCAGGGTAATAAAAAGACATAACCTCTTACAAACCCTCACCAGGGTGAATCGTGGTTATAAAGATTTCAGGTATGGATATATAGTGGATTTTGCCG
>CAVUJP010000008.1:0-8323 GCA_963741865.1 uncultured Flavobacteriaceae bacterium | reverse complement strand
TCTTTTAATGTTTAAGGAATAAGGAATAACTAAGTCCTAAGCTGTAAGCTCCAAGCTTTTTAGAATCCATCATAATAAGAGATCTCCTAGAGTTTAAGCCTAAAGGGTTAAACAGAGCAATTGAAAATTGTTTATTGATAATTGTTAATTGAATTGTTGCGATCCGCAGTAGGCGGAGAAGCAATCTCTCAGTCGGTAGATTTTTTAGTCAACTGAAAAAAGGCAACCCTTTTCAGGCAAGCTCACATTTCCAACTCTGAACTCTGAACTCCGAACTAAAAAAGCTTACAGCTTAATTAGCTACCTCACTGATGAATTTTATCCGATAAAGTCTTAATTCCTCATCGTCATAATCGCCGTCAAATTCTTCCATGGCCTCATCGATCTTATCGGTTTCAGCCTCGAGGAAATACTCATGTATCTCTTCCTGCTGGTCTTCATCCAGGATTTCATCGAGGTGGTAATCGATATTCAGTTTGGTACCGCTGTAAACAATAGCCTCCATTTCCTTTATGAAATCGCGCATTTCCATGCCTTTTGCCGAAGCAATATCGGGTAACGGCAGTTTCCTGTCCACACTCTGGATAATAAATAGTTTCAATGAACTATTGGCCCCGGTAGACTTCACAATAAGATCCTCGGGCCGGGTGATATCATTATCTTCCACATAGCGGCCGATAAGCTCAACGAATTCCTTTCCGTATTTTTTGGCCTTTCCTTCACCGACGCCGTGAATATTGCCCAGTTCTTCAATGGTCACCGGGTATTTCATGGCCATATCTTCCAGGGAAGGATCCTGGAAGATCACGAATGGAGGCAGATCTTTTTTCTTAGCTACCTTCTTTCTGAGTTCTTTCAGCATTTTAACCAGTTCGGCATCTATTGAAACCGTGGCTTTATTGGAAGCTCCTGCTTCCTGGGTGGTTTCATCAAAGATATGATCTTCGGTCATCATGAAAGAGGTAGGATTTTCAATAAAATCACTGCCTTTTTCAGTGATCTTCACTATTCCGTAAGTTTCTATATCCTTCCGCAGATAACCGGCGACAAGGGCCTGTCTTATCAGGGCCATCCAGTAACCCGAATTACGGTCACTGCCCTTTCCAAAAAGTGGGTGCTCATCGGTTTTATGAGAAAGAATCAGCGCGTTAGATTTTCCAATCAGCGTTTTGACAACTTCCTTAGATTTATAAAGTTCCTTGGTTTCTTTGACGGCTCTCAGGAGAAGTTGCAGGTCTTCCCCGGCTTCATGTTTTTTCTTGGGATTACGCACATTATCATCCATGCTTGCTCCCTCACCCGTCTTTTCATCGAATTCCTCCCCAAAATAATGAAGGATGAACTTTCTTCTGGAAACCGAAGTTTCGGCATAGGCGACCACTTCCTGTAAAAGAGCATGACCGATCTCCTGTTCGGCGACAGGCTTACCGCTCATGAATTTCTCCAGTTTTTCTATGTCTTTATAGGAATAAAATGCCAGGCAATGGCCTTCTCCGCCATCACGGCCGGCACGGCCTGTTTCCTGGTAATAGCTTTCAATACTTTTAGGAATGTCATGATGGATCACAAATCTCACATCGGGTTTATCGATCCCCATCCCGAAAGCGATCGTCGCAACCACGACATCAATATCTTCCATCAGGAACATATCCTGATGCTTTGAACGGGTTTTGGCATCGAGCCCGGCGTGATAAGGCACGGCCTTGATCCCGTTGACCTGAAGCGTTTGCGCAAGTTCTTCAACTTTTTTACGGCTAAGGCAGTAAATAATTCCCGATTTCCCCTCATTCTGCTTGACGAAACGAATGATATCGGCATCGATATTTTTTGTTTTCGGTCTTACTTCATAGTAAAGATTAGGTCGGTTAAAACTGGCCTGAAAAGTATTTGCATTGGGAATTCCCAGATTCTTCAGGATATCTTCCTGGACCTTGGGTGTCGCCGTGGCGGTAAGTGCGATAATGGGGATATTATCTCCTATTCTTTTCAGGATATTTCTCAGGTTACGGTACTCTGGCCTGAAATCGTGGCCCCATTCACTAATACAGTGTGCCTCATCCACAGCCATAAAAGAGATGGTCTGTCCGCGCAGGAAATCCACGTAATCTTCCTTGGTCAGGGACTCGGGAGCGACATATAGCAATTTGGTGACACCGTTCCTGATGTCATCTTTCACTTGCTTAACTTCAGTTTTATTGAGGGAAGAATTAAGTACATGCGCGATTCCGTTTTCCGAAGAAATTCCGCGTATGGCATCCACCTGATTTTTCATCAGGGCAATAAGGGGCGAAACAACAATAGCCGTTCCATCTTCAATCAGTGCAGGGAGCTGGTAACATAAAGATTTTCCCCCGCCGGTCGGCATCACTACAAACGTATCATTACCTTTCACGATGCTGGAGATCACTTCTTCCTGAAGCCCCTTAAACTGACTAAATCCAAAGTACTTCTTCAGCTCTTTGTGTAAATCAATTTCGGTCAAACCCATTCAATTGTGTTACAATTTTACATACATTTGCATTAACTAAATATACATATTTCTTTAGTACCTGCAATTCATAATTTAATCAAATTTGAAACTTAGCGCTCAAATCATTTCTACTGCAAAAGAAACAATTTCCAATGAGGCAGAGGCCATTTCGAACCTCGAAAATTTCATAGATGACGAATTTGCAAATGCGGTTCAAAAAATATACCAATCTAAAGGGCGGGTGGTAATTACCGGGATCGGGAAAAGCGCCATCGTAGCCAATAAGATCGTAGCGACATTAAATTCCACCGGCACGCCTTCCATTTTTATGCATGCTGCCGATGCGATTCACGGCGATCTGGGAATCGTGCAGGAGGATGATGTAGTCATCTGTATTTCCAAAAGCGGAACCAGTCCGGAGATAAAAGTACTGGTGCCGCTGATCAAAAATTTTAAAAACACCCTGATAGCCCTTACCGCGAACAGGGATTCATATCTTGGAAAGGAAGCCGATTTTGTGCTGAATTGTTATATCGAAAAGGAAGCCTGCCCGAATAACCTCGCGCCTACCACCAGCACCACAGCACAGATGGTGATCGGAGATGCGCTGGCGGTTTGCCTGCTTGATCTTAAAGGTTTTACCAGCAAAGATTTTGCGAAATATCACCCGGGAGGTTCCCTGGGCAAGAAATTATACCTGAGGGTGCATGATATCATTTCCCAGAATGAAGTTCCGAAAATTTCTCCTGAAACCGATGTGGCTTCAGCTATCATTGAAATTTCGGAAAAAATGCTGGGAGTCACGGCCGTTCTGGAGAATGAGAAGATCGTAGGCATTATCACCGACGGTGATATTCGAAGAATGCTGAAGAACCATTCCGAAATTAAGGGCCTTACCGCCAGGGATATCATGAGCGAAAAACCCAAGACCATACTGGAAGATAAACTCGCCGTGGAAGCTCTCGAAGTCCTCGAGGACAACAAGATCACCCAACTTTTGGCCGTTGATAAAACCGGAAAGTATAAAGGCGTCGTACATATACATAATCTAATAAGAGAAGGAATTTTATAATGAAGCAAATAGGCTCCCCTCAGGAAGACACAGGTGCAGAAATGTCATTTCTTGATCATCTCGAAGAGCTGAGATGGCATTTGATTCGCGCTACCCTCGCGGTAGTGATCGCAGCGACCGGGGCTTTCCTGTTAAAAAGTTTTATATTTGATTATTTACTCTTTGGACCGGCTCATCCCAATTTCTTCTCTTATCAGGTTCTTTGTAATATTTCAAGGTTTTTCGGACTCGAAGGCGGCTTTTGCGATCAGAAAATGCCATTCGAAATCCAGAGTCGTACGATGGGTGGACAGTTTTCCGCGCATATCTGGACTTCGATAACGGCAGGATTTATCATCGCTTTTCCATTTGTGATCTACGAATTCTGGAAATTCGTTGCCCCGGCCATGCACACCAACGAAAAGAAATATGCCCGCGGCTTCATCTTTATAACTTCCCTGCTTTTCTTTATGGGAGTGCTTTTTGGATATTATATCGTGACCCCGCTTTCTATTAATTTTCTCGGAAAATATCAGGTAAGTGATATGGTATTAAATCAATTTGACCTGAGCAGTTATATCAGTTTGGTACGAGCTTCGGTACTTGCCAGCGGATTGATCTTCGAGTTACCAGTGGTGATTTATTTCCTCACAAAAGTAGGCGTCATATCTTCCGGTTTTCTAAGAAAATACAGAAAATACGCACTGGTACTGGTGCTTATCGTGTCAGCAATTATTACGCCTCCCGATATTGTAAGTCAGATCATCGTGGCCATACCGGTATTGTGCTTTATGAAGTGAGTATTTTTATTGCTAAGATCATTGAAAAAAGACAAAAAGAAGAATTAAAAAATTAAGCTATGATTGATAAGGTTGACGAATTCAATTCGTACCGTGCCCGGATGAATGATAAGATCCTGGCAGAAAATAATAAAGTGCTGAAAAGGATCTTTAACTTAGACACTAATGCTTTTACCGAAGGCGCTCTGGATAAAAAAACCAAGGAACTGTTGGGGCTTGTAGCCTCGGTAGTTCTGCGCTGTGACGATTGTGTAAAATACCACCTGGAATCGAGCTACGAACAGGGGGTGAAACGTGAAGAGATCATGGAGACACTGAGTATAGGAACCCTTATCGGCGGTACCATAGTGATCCCACATCTTCGCAGGGCTTTTGAGTACTGGGAAGCATTGGAAGGAGTAAAATAAAGAAGGAGGTATGATTTCTGCTGTCCTGTAAAAAATGAATTATGAAATTACGCGCAGAAAAACTTATAAAGACCTATAAAGGAAGGGATGTGGTAAAGGGCATCTCCCTGGAAGTAAATCAGGGAGAAATTGTAGGGCTTCTAGGGCCAAATGGTGCCGGTAAGACCACTTCCTTCTATATGATCGTGGGCCTCATTAAGCCAAACAGCGGCGATATCATCCTGGATAAGGTGAATATCACTAAATACCCCATGTATAAAAGGGCCCAACACGGTATTGGATACCTGGCACAGGAAGCCTCGGTATTCCGAAAACTGAGCATCGAAGACAATATCATGAGCGTGCTTGAACTGTCCAAACTTTCGAAGAAGGAACGCGAGATGAAAATGGAGTCGCTGATCGAAGAATTTGGATTGAGCCATATTCGCAAGAACCGTGGCGATCTCTTAAGTGGTGGGGAAAGAAGACGTACCGAGATTGCCCGTGCCCTGGCTACCGACCCAAAATTCATTCTGCTCGATGAACCTTTTGCGGGAGTTGACCCCGTGGCTGTTGAAGACATTCAGCGTATCGTTGCCCAGTTAAAAGATAAAAATATCGGGATCCTCATCACAGACCATAATGTACAGGAAACTTTGGCGATCACAGACCGAACTTACCTGATGTTCGAAGGCAGCATCCTTAAACATGGGATTCCCGAAGAACTTGCCGAAGATGAGATGGTTCGCAAGGTGTACCTCGGGCAGAATTTCGAGCTACGAAAGAAGAAGCTTTTTACGTAGATTAGTTCCATTATAATTTTTCATCTCATGAAGTTTATTTTTTCTTCAAAACAACTTGACGTAAAAAAAGCTTCTGATTTCCAGGGTTTAAAGCAGTTCGAACTTAAAAAAGCTTCTCTGCTCATAAACGATCCCAATACTCTTCTTTCTTCTGATAACATAATTTCTGTGGTCAACGGCTATCTCAAAGATTTTGAATTTGATGATGACAGGGCTTCAAGAATTGCCGCCGCTGCTCAGGCTATCTCCAATTGGCCGGTTAAAGATTCTGTAACCGGGTCTTTTTCGGCATTCTTACTTTCAGAAGAAGAAAATAAGATCAGCATCTGTAGTGATCTTGCCAATATTTATCCACTCTATTATCTGCAGAAAGATGGGGATCTGTTCATCTCCAACAGCATCATCCTCATGGGCCGGTATTCCGGAGCAGAACATGATAAAACAGGTATTGTTCAAAGAGCCATTGGTCCTGATTTTATGGATAAAGGCTCCAGGACCATTCTCAAAAATTGTAAAAGGCTTTTACCCGGTGAGTGGCTTCAATTTGACCTGAAAGGAAATTTACTCGAGAAGAGATATGACAATTCTCTCTATCGAAATTTAAGCGGTACCCGTTTATCAAAAGGAATGATTGAAGATTATTGGGCTCACTACAAAAAAGAAGTGGCTCTTTGTACTGCCGGCTTTGACGAGGTAAATATTGCGCTTAGCGGAGGGATCGACAGCAGAATCGCTCTCGGAGCTATCCCTTCTGGGAAAAAGATCAACGCCTATACCTTTGGAGCTTCTAAGAATTACGAAGTTAGAATCGCAGGTAAGCTGGCTCGAAAAAAGGGGGCACATCATACTAATTTTTCCGATTTAAGCTTATACTTTCCGAAAAAACAGGTTCTCCTGGAGTATATCCGGGAAACAGAAGCTGTTAAATTGAATTCCTGGCTGGAAATCCTTGAAAATGTTCATCCCAAAGAAAAACAGCCCATTTTACTTGGAGAACTTTGCGAAGGCCTGCCTGCGCGAAATATTAAAAAATTCAATACATCTCATTTTCGGAAGGAGAATTTTCTCAAATTCTATGTAAAGAAGGAACAGTTTCCTTTTACGGCTTCCAATCCGGAAACTTTCGAAAAATGGAAAGATCAGAAAAGGCAGCATTTAATTTCCTGGTATGATGAGAATTGGTTTAAAAAGCTTCAGTTTTCAGAAAATAGAAAGGAAATAATTGATGATACCATTTCAGATATTGATGAAATATTCACAAGGATAGAAGCCCACCACCTGCCTTATGTGGAGTTATACGATGAATTATTCTCCTGGTTTACCTTTACCCGAATGGAATTGTCCCGCCAGGTGAATATCTGCAATGAAAAATTCTACGCCTTTAGCCCGGGTATGTCTCTTCAGATGCTCAAAAAAACAAGCAATATTCATCCCAACCTCCGTCTTTTTTATCGATTTGCCAATAAGATGCTGAAGGAAGTTCCCGAACTAAAACCCTTCAGGAATATACCTACGAGTCAGATCCCGCTTCTGCCCCAGCAAAGTCCTGATTTCTCAAAATTCCCTTGTGGGGAGTCCGTTCCAGAATAGATGACTGGCTGGTCAAAAAAGCTATAAAATCAGGAAGACCTTTGGGACGTTCCAAGCTTTTTCCCGGGATGAACTGGGCCGAGATATATCAGCAGCCTGAGCTTACCGAAAGAATGCAAAGCTATTATCTCCCTGATTATATTGGAGAAGAATATGCTCAAACCTTCATATGGCTTGCACAAAAAAGAAAGAATCTGAAAAGCTGGCCTTTCGCAAATATGGATATAATGAGTGGGGTATCAGTGAACCTGGAACTTGACCTTATTCACAGGGAATTTTAATTTTCTACACTTCCTTTTTACCTGTTATCAGCGAAAGCAGTACATACCACAAAATGATCAGCGGAATGGCTATGAATTTCAGGAAGATGATCAGCAGCAGGCAGCTGAGCAGAAAAAAGTAACGCAGCTTATTCTCTTTAAGACCCCAGTCATTAAATTTTAAGGCGAAAAGTGGAAGTTCGGCATTCAATATTACACAGCTTACAAGGCTGAGTCCAATCAAAAACCAGCTGTTCAGTATAATGTCCGAAACCACAGGTCCGGACTGATAAGTAAGGATTAGCGGCAGGCTTAAGATCAGCAGTGCGTTTGCCGGTGTAGGCAAACCTATAAAAGAATCTGTTTGCCTCTCGTCCACATTGAACTTCGCCAGGCGATAGGCCGAAGCCAGAATTATCAGTAATCCGATTAGAGCCACGGGGTTAAGGTTCGCCGAAAAAAGTGAACTGCTCCACTCCTGCTCCATTCCCTGTTTGGGCAGCGCTTTATTGAGCAACTGGAACATTACGATTCCGGGTACCACGCCACTGGTGACTACATCTGCCAGCGAATCCAGCTGTAAACCTACCTCGCTCTTTACATTCAGTAACCTCGCGGCCAGGCCGTCAAAAAAATCAAAGAAAATTCCGGCCGCCACAAAAATAGCAGCAAGAATAAGATTTCCCTTTACGGCAAAAATGATCGCTATACTACCGCTTAAAAGATTAAGAAGCGTGATAAAATTAGGAATATGACGTTTTATGCTCATTATCGTTATTTATGCACTAATCTACTATTTTGGACCGAATATCCTTTAAAAATCTCTTTAATCTGGAAAAAATCCATAGGCTGAATACTGCGTACTGAATTCTCAAGATCTATACTGTCAACTGAATTGATCCATTTTCACATTATTACATTCTCAAATTAAACACTTATTTTTGCACAGAGTTAAAATTTTCA
>CAVUJP010000007.1:0-190654 GCA_963741865.1 uncultured Flavobacteriaceae bacterium | reverse complement strand
CCAAAGCCGCTTTCCTTTCAAAATATACGGCCATCCAGCCCGCGACTGTATTGCAGATCAGGGAAGTGCCGGTAAACGGTAAGCTCAGCTATGTAAGGAACCTGGCAGGCGGCGGGACCGAAACCCTGGCCCTTTCCGATATCATTGCAAACGATCCCGGTTTGCTGCCATACAGCATCAGCCTGGACACCTTTGTAAAGCTTATCTACACCCCCAACCAGAGAACCTCCGGCCTTCCGCTGGAACAGCTGGACTTCAAGATGGGCACCGAAGTGATCCTGAGCAATATCGCGGTGATCAAATACAATGTGAATGATATTCCTGAATCTGAGCTGCCGCCGGAGATCGTGGTGAACAGCATTAAATATATTTCATTAGATGCGGGGAACGACGGCAGTGGCCAGATAGATGCGACCATTAATATCGCGGCGGGTCATACCCTCCAGATCTTATGGGAGGTGCTCAATGCCGCGCCTATCACCTTCGATGATGATTCTATTGAAGATCCCACCCTCAGCCTTACCGATGCTGTTCCAAATAGCACTTACCAGGTAAAGCTTACGGCAACCGACACCGATAACGGACTTTCCAGTGAGAAGATCATTACCGTGAACACCAGTTCTTTTAAGGTAAAGATCGAGAAAGTAAATTATCCGGAAGGCATCGATACCGAGCAGGTAGATTTCCATATTTACGACGGCATGCCTGACGGAATGGTCACCATCAAGTTTAGCGTGGTCATGTATATGGTTGTTTTTGGCGGCGCCAGGTATGTGCTGTACAATTATAATCTCGCTGATGAAGAGATCAGGTATAATGGCAGTGAAGAAATAGAGATGCAGCTTGATGCCAACGGAGAACTTACCATCCCGTGCCAGATCAATAACGGATCAACATCTTCGGTAAGCGTCGAAGTGGAATTGTTAAGTGCCGAAGATCCACAGGTGATAGACCCGGCACTATTTAAAGTTTCCGAAGCCTTCTCCGGTCAGGGATAAAAAACAGTATATGAATTCATTCAGGATTTTTGTTAACGGGATAGAGCTGCCTCATGTTCGTGAAGACGCCAAGATCCACGACGAGAACAGTTCTTTTTACGACGAGATAAAAGTCAAGCACAACACGCGGCCGGTTCGTGTCAAAGAAAATGAAAAGACCTTACAGGCCCTGGGCGAATTTGAGATCGCCACGGCCAAAAAAAGAAAGTATTTCCCCTGTAAGGTGGTGATCGGCGCGATTCGTTACAATGGGGTGCTTACCCAGAACGAGAATCCCGGGCTTTCGAAAATGCGATGTGAAGTTCGGGAGCGAGGTGAATGAGATCATGGACCAGCCTATCGCATCTTACTTCCCTGTCTTCAGCGTGATCGGCTCTCAATATCCCGAAGCCTATAAAAAGGAAGCGAAAGAAGAATACGGTTATCAGCAGGAATGGTTTGATCATGCCAAAGACCTTGCGGGAAAGTTTTTTCCCGAGGTAAAGTGGCAGCTTCCCGAAATGAGGTATTTCGATAAGTTTGGCACTAATCTAAGTGAAGATGATTCCCACTTCTCATACCGCGGCTTCATTAATGCCAGGGATATCAACGGCCTCACGAAAAATGATCTTATATCGAATTCGAGCTATTTCGTCGTGCACAATAACAACGTGGTGTCCCCACAGGTGTTCTGGCTTTCGCCTATCTTTTACGCCTTTGATTCCATTGGCTATAAGCTGATTGGAAAGGTTCCAGACCACCCGCTTTTTAAAAGGCTGTTGCTGCTCAGCTTCGCTGATAATATGGTAAAGATCCCCCGCAAACCACCGGGAGAGCCGTTGGAAATTTCGTCGGTACCGTGGACGCAACGGGCGGTTTTCGGTGTTATTGACAACATTCCCTACCAGACCTGGGCAAAAGAACTGCAGTTCACCCCGAACAATGCCGGCGAACATGTATTGCGTTATGACCTGGAGATCGTAAAACCCCTGAGTGACCGCAATTTTTTCGGGGTGCAGATCTATAAAGGCACCGCCCTGGTGGCGTCGGCCGTGGGCCAGTATTCCGGTTCTTTCGAAGGCCAGCTGCATTTCACCGTAGATGAAGTGGAAAGCGGGGAGCCTTATCCAACCTAT
Source organism: uncultured Flavobacteriaceae bacterium (assembly GCA_963741865.1). Classification (GTDB taxonomy): domain Bacteria; phylum Bacteroidota; class Bacteroidia; order Flavobacteriales; family Flavobacteriaceae; genus Christiangramia. The sequence goes on along the minus strand of CAVUJP010000007.1, from coordinate 188,541 downwards.
ACCTTCGTGTACCACAGCTTTATTAAAAATATGCCGGCAGAATACGAAATTGGCTGGTATCAGGATCTTACCGAGCTGGACTTTTACGATATGCACCCGACCATCGAATTCGACAGGTACCTTCCCGACTGGACCACCGCCGATTACCTGAATAAGTTCCAGAAGATGTTCAACTTAAAGATCGATATCGACGACATCGAAAAGACGATCGCCATCAACTTCAATATAGAAGACTACCTGTTTAATGGGAAGCTGGTGCCGGTGCTGAAGAGCCTAAAGATTTCCGACCCCAAAAATATCGAAGCCGAAAGTTACTATTTGAAATATGCAAATCCCGTGGATGTTGGCCAGTTTGTTTCCCTGCACCCCGAGGTGCATAAAGACGAGAACACCAAGATCATAGAGACCGATTTTAAATATATTCCCTATTACCTTAGCCGGGCGAAATTATCGAAAGACCTCGAAGACCGTGACGGCTATGGACTGCTCATTTACGACCCGGCCACGCATCCCGGCACGGTGGAAAGCTATGCGGGAATCAATTTACAGATCCCCGGCCTTGGCGGAATTTACCAGAACTTTCATAAGCCATGGATCTTATTCAGGCTCAACGCCGCCAGTGCGGTACTCGAAGGCCCATTTTCCAAAACAGAGCTTTACCAGATCTCGAAATATAAAAAGATCCTGGTCGATCACCAGGTGTGGATGGTGAAAGCCATAGACTATAAGGAGAACAGCATCGCGCTATTCGAAACAGAGCTGGAGGTGGAGTCGGTGAGTTATTAAGTTAAATTTACCTTTTTTTCGGTATCCTGAACTTGTTTCAGGATCTTTTTGAAATTAACTTATAAGTTAATTTGTCCGGTTGAGCGGAGTCGAAGCCTAAAAATCAATGGTGTAAATAGCCGAGTGATCGGGCGGCAATGCATAACTATACTGCCGTAAGTATTTCTTCACCCCGTCTACAGATTTATGCCCGGTGTGTCCCATCAGCTTCGGGTAGATCTCATGTTCGGCGAGTCCGTCATCGAGATAAGACTGGTACAGGTCCATAATCGCAGAATGCCTAAAACTGTAAAGACCATATTCCCGCCCGAAGCCAAGCTTAGTTTTTATGGCAGTGAACCTGCGCCCCATGGTGTCAACCTTGGTCTTTAGCTTCTTTGGCTCCCATAATCCCGGCTTATTCCAATGAGTGAACACATGATAATGTCCCGGCTTACCTTTCAGGTTAAGCTCCTGGATCGTGGGTTTTATCTTATCAATGATCCGGCGACGGCTTCGGCTTTCTGTTTTAGTTTTCACCGAGAGTATCCAGTCTTCGGTATTCAGGTCGTCAATGCGTAGACGCAGCACCTCACGGGGTCTTAAGATAGCATAGAAGATAAGCTGCACAATAGGAATAAGGTAAGGATCATCTTTCTGCAGGGCTTTCTTCACCTCCAGAAGTTCTTCCGGAGTAAAGGCTTTATTGTTCACAGGGTCTTCATCTTCCAGCGGAATTCCAATTATAAAGTTATCATTTATAAGCCGTTCATTCTTCATGGTGCTGAACAGGGCCGAGAGGGACCTTTTATGATTATTGATAGAGGTGCCGCTCAAAGGCTGTTTATTCTCCTTTACATATTCAAACCGCAACCAGTCCCAGAATTCATAGAAGTGATCTATAGAAAAACGTTTCACATCCAGACCGGAAAGGCCGTAGTTTTCAGCCCATTGATTAAACCTGTCTAAATGAAATTTATAACCATCGATAGTTGGCTGGCTTTTTCCTTTTTTCTTAATGTCAAAAGCATATTGCAACGCATCTTTTAAAGATCGCGTCTCTTTTCGTCTGCTGGCACCGGCTACCGATTTTGTTTCGGGATTCCAGCCTTTCTTTAGAGCTTCACGATAAGTTTCTGCCAGCATCTTCCCCGCCGCCTTACGCTCTTTGACTGACTTCAGATAATTTAAGTTTCTCTTAAACCTAAATTGTTTATCCAGGGACCCTTCCGGATCGGTTCGCCACCAGAAATATACATACCAGTAGTCACCGGGGGCGACGGAAGCTTTCCCGTTCTTTTTCGGGATAAATAACTTAGGATCTGAATAACGTTTCTTTGCCACGAAAATTTCTACAATATCATGTCCGTTTCTGTGTACGACTTTTAAATGCTCCCCTTTTTTCATTATTAAAAATGGCAGCGGAAAAAACAACAAAACCCCTGTAAATGCAGGGGTTTTAGCTTTCTAGTACTCGAGGCGGGAATCGAACCCGCACGACCGAAGTCACTGGATTTTGAATCCAGCGCGTCTACCAATTCCGCCACTCGAGCATGATTGGACGGCAAAAATATAAAAAAATTCAGATAGAGAATACAATTCTCCAAGGAAATTAGTTTTGGCATACTCTCCTTCCATACTCCTTGAAAAAAAGAATTCTCTCTTTTATGAATCCTGAAAACCTTCTACAAATGTTAAGGAAAACTTAGCTGAATAGTTGCTTTCAGGAAAAATCTTATATTTTAGAGAAATAGTGTCTAATTGTTTAATTATGAAGGGATTATTTTCCATCTTCTTCATTTAATTTTATATAAATATTTTCTCGTACCGATGTTCATATAATAAAAAATGGAAACCCACTGGTTCTTCAGTTGCCGGGAGGATTTTTCTGTTCCTATCTCTGATCTTTTTTTGGGGCTGTTCCCCTAAAATGAACAATATCGATGCGCCTGTTGAGACTCCGAAAAACTTCACCTATTCAGGTAACGATATTCTTCCCGAAAAATGGTGGACATCTTTTGAAGATGAACAGCTTAATAAACTCATTGATACGGCGCTTAGCAATAATCTTAACCTTGCCACCACCTGGGAACAATTCCAAGAAGCCAGTGCCATTAAAAAAAGACAAACCTCTTTTTTGCTGCCCGATATCGAAGTTGACGCGCGAACAGCGATCAGTCGTCCCAAACCCGATTACGCCGGCGGTGAAAATGTCCAGCTGGGGCTTTCTGCTGCCTACGAAGTTGATCTCTGGGGACGCATCAGAGCCAGTGTGGCGGCTGAAGGTTTCAGGATGCAGGCTTCCTATTTTGATTACCAGGCGGCAGCGATGAGCCTTTCCGCTGAAATTGCCAGGACCTGGTACCAGCTTGTTACCGCCAGGAAACAGCTGCATCTTGTTAATGAACAAATTAAAACTAATGAAGATATTATAAAATTGATCAGGGTTCGTTTTGGCGCTGGTCAGATTCGTGCGGTAGATATCCTCCGGCAGACCCAGTTATTGGAATCTACGAAAGATCAGGAGATCATCTATGAAACTAATCTCGAATTATTAAAAAATGAACTGGCGGTTTTATTGGGAATCCCTCCTCAGAATTTTGAAAAAACTATAATCGATAGCCTCCCGTCTCTTCCTAAAATGCCCGAAACCGGTCTTCCTCTGGAGCTGATACGCCGTCGCCCCGATGTAAAACAGGCTTTCAACCTCGTCCTGGCAGCCGATAGGGATATGGCTGAAGCTGTTCGGAATAAATTTCCGCGAATTTCACTCGATCTTTCGGCGCAAATGCGCTCTAATAATTATAACAACCTGTTTCAGGACTGGGCCTATACCCTCGCTGGAAATATTGTCGCTCCTTTGCTTTACTGGGGAAGGCTTCGCGCCGAGGTTGACAGGGCCGAAGCAGTGAAAAATCAGCAGCTTTATCAGTATGGACAAACAGTGCTTGTGGCTTTTCGGGAAGTTGAAGATGCTCTTATCCGGGAACAAAAACAGGCAGAAAGAATTGAAGTTTTAAAGAATCGACTGGATCTCGCTCAAAAAACAAACAGGCAGCTGCGTATAGAATTTGTCAATGGGCTGAGTGAATATTTAGACGTGCTGCTTGCCCTGGACCAGGAACAACAGCTGCGAAGAGATATGCTGGCTGCACAACAGCAACAGCTTGAAATAAGAATTGAACTTTACAGAGCCCTCGCCGGTAGCTTTGAAACCCAACGTGAAACCAACTCAAACCCATAACCTGAAATGAGCAGAAAAAAAATATTGATCATTTGTGGTAGTATTCTGTTGATTGCCGTGGTGGTAATTGCTGTTATCTTTTTGACCGAACCAACGGCTCAAAGCGAAGGAGCCACAAGAGAATCGGCTATGCTGGTAAGCGTGGAGAGCGTCAACAGAGGGGATTTCCAGCCCGTGATCACTGCTACTGGAACCGTACGTCCTGTGGAAGACGTCACCCTTAGTCCATTAGTGAGCGGACAGGTAATTAACCGTGCGTCTGGTTTTGTTCCCGGCGGATTTGTAAAAAAAGGGGAAATTCTTCTAAAAATCGATCCGTCAGATTATCGAAACGCGCTGGAACTAAGAAAAAGTGAACTGCTTCAGGCAAAAACCGATCTTGAGATGGAGATGGGCCGACAGCAAATCGCCGAACAGGACCTTCAGCTTGTGGGCGGCGATTCCCTTTCCAGCGATCAGCGCCAGCTCGTTTTGAGAAAACCCCAGCTAAATGCTGTCAAGGCACAAATTAGCTCAGCGCAGGCTGCGGTAGATCAGGCTCAGCTGAACCTTTCACGAACCATCATCAGAGCGCCTTTTGATGCACATGTGATCAGCCAGAATGTGACCATAGGCTCACAGGTCGCTCCGGGAGATAACCTCGGCAGGCTTGTGGGAACCGATACCTACTGGGTAAATGTCACTATTCCAGTGGGCAAACTCAAATGGCTTTCTTTTCCGAAAGACAGAGAAGACAGGGGAGCGACAGTAAAACTGAAGAGTAATTCTGCCTGGGGTGAAGATGAATTTCGTATTGGATACCTGGACCAGCAGATTGGTGCCCTGGACGATCAAACACGTCTTGCCAGGGTGCTTATTGAAGTTCCCGATCCGCTGGGACATTTGAATGGCAATGATTCCATCCCGAAAATGATCATCGGCGGATTTGTAGAAGCGCATATTCAGGCTAATGAAGTGCAAAATGTAATTCAGCTGGACAGGGATTATGTTCGGAACAACGAAACCGTATGGGTGATGGAAAACGGGAAACTGCAAATCCGGGATGTCGAGATTCTCCTTACCGATTCCAAATATGCCTATATCAGGGAAGGTCTCAGCGATAATGACAAAGTAGTTACCACCAACCTCAGCACGGTAACCAACGGGGTGCGTTTGCGAACAGAAGAAGATTCCGTAACCGAAAATAAGGAAAATCAATAGTGGAAGAAAAAAGAAAAGAACCGCGCCGGGAGGGAGCCATTGCTTATATGGCCAGGAACTCTATTGCCGCTAACTTATTGATGATCATCCTGATTGGCGGAGGCATCTGGACGATATTGCATATTCAGAAAGAGGTTTTCCCTCAATTCCAGCTCGATTTTGTGGAAGTGAGTGTTGCCTATCCCGGAGCCGCTCCCGAAGAAGTGGAACAGGGAATCTTAATGCCGGTGGAAGAGGCCGTGCGTGGAATTCAGGGAATTAAGGAAATCACTTCCACGGCCAATGAGGGCTCCGGCAATGTACTTTTAGAACTGGTGGCGGGTACCGATCGAATGAAGGCTTTTCAGGATATAGATCAGGCGGTGAACCGTATTCGCACGTTTCCTGACGACATCGAACAGCCCGAGGTAAGACTCCAGGATCGTCAGCGTGATGTAATGCAGATCGCCCTTTACGGAGAAGTGGACATCTGGACACTTCGGAAACTGGCCGAACGCCTGAGAAATCGCCTGTTAAGTGACCCGCAGATCACACAGGTGGAACTGGGTAATGTCCCCGATTATGAAACAAGGATTGAAATTCCGCGGAATAAACTGAGGGAATATAACCTCACCCTGGGAGAAGTGGCCAATATCATCGCTCAGTCCAGTGAAGACGTGCCAGCCGGTTCGGTGGAGACCAACGCGGGAGAGATCCTGCTACGGATGAAGGAACGCAAACAATGGGCGCGAGAATTCGGAAATATCAGTATCATTTCTTCCGAAAGCGGTGCGGAGGTCAAGTTGGCGGATATTGCCGAAATTACCGATGGTTTCGAAGAAACAGGCTTCCATGGCCAATTTAACGGCACCCCTTCCATAGATCTCGAGGTATATCGCATTGGAGACCAGTCGCCACTGGACATTGAAGAAACTGTTCAAGAAATTTTAGCCGATTTTCAGCTGCCTCCGGGCGTTAGTTTCCGCATAGACAGCAATAGCGCCGAAGATTATCGGGAACGTCTGTCGCTGCTTACCGAAAATGGTTTTCTTGCCATTCTCATCGTTCTTATCATCTTGGGACTTTTTCTGGAATACCGCCTGGCCTTCTGGGTGATGATCGGGATGGCTATCTCCTTTATCGGGGGACTCATATTTCTTCCGCTGATCGGGGTGAGCGTGAATATGATTTCAATGTTTGGCTTCCTGGTTGTGCTGGGAATTGTAGTTGATGATGCCATTGTAGTGGGCGAAAATGTCTATGAATACCGGCAGCAGGGAATGGGAATTATGGATGCCGCGATCGCCGGGACCAAAGATGTCTCAAAACCTGTGATTTTCAGCATACTTACAACCATTATTGCCTTTATTCCGCTGCTCTTCATGCCAGGCGAAACAGGAAAATTCTGGTGGCCGCTGCCCGCAGTGGTAATTGTCATTCTAGTGGTTTCTTTATTGGAAGCACTTTTCATCTTACCGGCTCACCTCGCCCATATCAAAAAAAAGAAGAAAAAAAACTGGGTGCGAAAACTGGAAAAATGGCAGGAAAAATTCGCCCGGAGTTTTGACCATTTTGTCGAAAAGTACTATCGAGCTTTCCTGGACCTTTGCCTGAAATATAGATATATCACACTTTGCGCGGCATTCGCTCTTCTTCTAATGATCGGCGGATACGGTTACAGCGATCATATGGGAATGATATTGATGCCCGAAGTCGCAGCTGACGAAATTGAGGCAGGCGTTCGCCTTCCGGTGGGAACCACCCCCGACCAGGCTGCAGCGGTGGCTGAAGAAGTCACCCATGCCACCCAGCGTATGTTCGACGAACACAACCTCTATGAAGTGGCCGAAGGGATTAAAACCAATGTTCGCGGACAAAATTTCATCGATGTGGAAATTGTGATGCGTCCTCCCGATGAACGCGATATGACCGCAAGGGAAGTAATTGCTCTCTGGCGGGATAACATCGGCGATATTCGGGGTGTAGATCAGATCACTTTTGAAGCCGAAAGAGGTCCGGGAGGTGCGCGGCAGGCAATAAGCGTGGATCTGAGCCACTCCAATATAGAGGTACTGGCCAAGGCAAGCGAGGCTTTTCTTCAGCGAATGAAAGCCTACGACAACACCCGCGACGTCAGTGATAATTATAATAAAGGAAAACTTCAGTATGATTTTAAACTGCTTCCCGAAGGCAGTAATCTGGGCTTCACCTCCAGTGAAGTGGGAAGACAGGTAAGAAATGCCTTTTTCGGTGCTCTCGCCATGCGTCAGCTTCGCGGCAATAATGAAGTTGAAATACGGGTAAAACTTCCGTTGAAAGAAAGACAGGATATTCAAAATCTGGAGAATTTCGTGATAAGGACCCGTGATAGTATGGAAGTTCCGCTGCTGGATGTGGTAGATGTGGAAGAACGGGAGGCTTTTACTTCCATTAACCGTCGCGACGGACGAAGAGTGGTAAACGTAGGCATGGATGTGGAACCTGCCAATACCGTAAGTCAGGTCATAGAATCTATCGAAACCGAAGTGCTGCCTCAATTACGAGCTGATTATCCCGGTCTTACCTGGAGCTTTGAAGGCAGCCAGGCAGATATGCGGGAATCTACCAGTTCGCTCTGGAGTGGTTTTATCATGGCTATGCTTCTCATCTATGCGCTGCTGGCCATTGCTTTTAACAGCTATTTACAACCGCTTATCGTAATGACGGCTATTCCGTTTGGAACGGTAGGCGCCGTTATTGGCCATATTATTCTGGGCTATGACCTCTCACTTGTTAGTCTTATGGGTGTAATTGCACTGGCCGGAGTGGTGGTGAACGATTCTCTTATTATGATCGATTATGCCAACAAAGTGCGAAGAGAACAGTCAGCTTATGATGCAATTCATGAAGCGGGTCTGAGAAGATTTCGGCCAATTGTGCTGACTACTTTGACTACTTTCGGAGGCTTGACCCCGATTATAATGGAAACTTCAAGTCAGGCTGAATATCTTATCCCCATGGCTATATCCTTGGGCTTCGGAATTATTTTCGCCACATCGATTATCCTGTTAATTGTCCCCTGTTTATACTTGATGCTGGAGGATTTCAAAAAAATGGCAAAAAATCGAAAATTGACGTCAGTGAAGAAATGAAGTTCTAAAAAGACAATAAAATATTAAGCTTAAAAGTTTTAAGCTTAAAAAGGGCGGAAAGAAACCAGGTTAAGTTCAGATTCTAAGTGTTCTGGCGTACAACCAACTATGCAATAACGTTTACTATGGCACTAAAAACAGCCACTAAAATAAAGGCCAGGGCCAGGGTCACCAGGATCTTTACTAAAATATGCAAACCATCAAGCGCACGTTTGTAGTTGTGTACAAAATCTGTAATAATTTCCATAGGCTTAAATTTTAAAAATTTATATTATAATCCTCTTAAATTTAACTACTTATAAGCCTAAATCAAAAATTTTTCGTCAAAGCAACAATAAAAATAGCCATAATGCACTTTGGCAATTTTAAGGCTCATTTCGTGTATTCTTTTCTTTCAATTTTATCCTATTTCGGGGAAGAATTCTTCAAAATATTTCTGCTTTTGACTCCGTAACAGCTTTTTCGGAAGATTTGTGAGATCTTATGAATAAAATAAGCAGATAATTTCAAACAATTTGCAGTTCAAATGATTGTTTACCAGGTGTTTAAAAGTAAAAATAATTTCTATGAATTTTGTTTCACGAATCGGTTTTTGATATATATTCGTTCGATTTTTAATTAAACAACAAAATGAAAAAACTAATTTTTGGTGCTCTTGCACTTTCTTTAATGATCTCTTTAATTTCCTGCCGTGAAGAATCTGACAAAACAGGTGATTCTATGGAAGAAGCTTCCATCAACGAAGCAGCTCCCGTTGAAGTAACGCCGGAAGTCGAGACTGAAGAAGTTGACACTACTGCAGTTGCAGATTCTCTTCAGACCCCCGAGCAAGAAAGCCAAATCGAAGAATAATTCATCATTTTCGATGTAAGAAAGTCCCGCCCCCGGCGGGATTTTTTTATTTTCCAGCTTCCTGGTTTGGGAGCGAGGTATCATACCAAGAATTTTTGCATTTACTGCAAAAGTTGTAATTTCGGTTTTTCGTGCGAATATCCCTTTATGTCTCAATTCTGGCTTTATTATAAACTTGGCCTTTACCATGTTCTGGACTGGCTTGCCTATGATCATATCTTTTTTCTGGTTGTACTGGTAGCGTCTTACACTTTTTCGGGATGGAAAAGGGTACTGGGCCTGGTAAGTTTATTCACCCTGGGCCACACCTTATCCCTATTTCTATCTACTTATGAAATTGTTAAGGTAGATACGGCCTACGTGGAGTTTCTCATTCCCATTACTATTATTGTCACCGCTGTATTTGACATTTTTACCGCCGGAAAAAAGGCGAAAAATGCCAATTTTAACCTTTTATATTTCAGCACGGTTTTTTTCGGAATCATTCATGGCCTGGCATTTTCACATGGTTTCCGTATGATTTCTGCCAGTTCTTCATCAAAATTCTGGCCTCTTATAGATTTCGCGCTGGGTATTGAAACAGCGCAGATCATCGTTGTGCTGGCCGTGATGATCCTGGGCTTTATCGTTCAGAATATCTTCAATGTCTCAAAAAGGGACTGGGTGCTGGTAACGGCCGCATTTACCATTGGGATCATTCTCCCAATACTTATTGAAAATTATCAGGCATTGTAAGATTCCGGTGTTTTATTCTTCAGAATTCCTAATAATCTTTTAATTTGCAGGTGCTTAATATTCAGAATAAAAATTGCTGAATTCTTCCAATGAATAAGAAAAAACAGCTGAAGTACGATAAGGCATATCTCCGGATTGCCAAAGAATGGAGTAAATTATCTCATTGCAAAAGAAAACAGGTTGGCGCACTTATTGTGAAAGACAGAATGATCATTTCTGACGGATACAATGGTACTCCTACAGGTTTCGAAAATTTCTGCGAAGATGAGGAAGGCTATACCAAATGGTATGTGTTGCACGCCGAAGCCAACGCGATCTTAAAAGTGGCGGGTTCTACACAGTCGTGTAAAGATGCTACTTTATATATTACCATGTCTCCCTGTAAGGAATGCAGTAAATTGATCCACCAATCAGGTATCAAACGCCTGGTTTATCAGATTGATTATAAGGATAACTCCGGATTGCAATTTTTAGATAGAGCCGGCGTTGAACTGGAACAGATAACCGAACTGGAAGATTGAAAGGAAAGCATAAAATATACACACCCTTATTGCTGAGCATTGCCTGTGCCATTGGAATTTTCATTGGCGCCAGGATGAATTTTGACACTTCAGATCAGCTTTTTTCCTCAAATCCCAAGAAACAAAAACTCAACCGCCTCATCGACTATATAGATTACGAATATGTAGATGATGTGAATACCGACAGCATCGTTGATGTAACGGTGAATAAGATCCTGGAGAACCTGGACCCGCATTCGGTGTACATTCCAAAAGAAGAATACGCCCAGGTAAGTGAGAACATGAAGGGTGATTTTGTGGGAATTGGGGTAAGTTTTTACAATATAAATGACACTATTGTAGTGATCAAGGCGCTCGAAGGAGGTCCCAGTGAAAAAATAGGAATTCGCGGCGGTGACCGGATACTATATGCCAACGGAAATCCGCTGTTCGACCGCGGGATCAGCAATGATTCCCTCACCACCCAGTTAAAAGGAAAAGAAAATTCCAGGGTAACCCTGAAGGTGCTTCGAAGAGGCATTGAAAAGCCGCTTACTTTCGATGTACGACGGGCGAAAGTACCGCTGAAGAGCGTGGATTCTTATTATATGCTCGCCGATGATCTGGGATATATAAAAATAAACCGATTTGCCGAAACAACTTTTGAAGAGTTCAGCGAAGCAGTTTCCGAATTAAAGAAAGAAGGGGCTCAACAAATCGCTCTGGATTTACGGGGTAATCCCGGAGGTTACCTGGCTGAAGCCATCAATGTGGCTGATGAATTCATAAAAGACGGAAAGCTTATTCTTTTTACCAAAAATAAGAGTGGCGCCATCGAAAAAACCTTTGCACAGAGGGAAGGGCAGTTTGAAAACGGAAAGGTCTATGTGCTCATCAATGAGAACTCGGCCTCTGCCAGCGAGGTGGTGGCAGGTGCCCTTCAGGATAATGACGTAGGCACCATTGTTGGGAGAAGATCTTATGGGAAAGGACTGGTACAACGTGAAATGGCGCTCGGGGATGGCAGCGCGGTAAGGCTTACCATCGCCAGATATTACACCCCAACTGGCAGATCAATTCAGAAGCCTTACGACAATGGAAATGAAGCTTACTTCAATGATTATATGCGGCGCTATAAGAATGGCGAATTAAACAGTGAAGACAGTATTCATGTGAATGATTCCCTCAAATACACTACCCCCGGCGGCAAAACCGTGTATGGCGGCGGCGGAATTATACCCGATGTATTCGTGCCCAAAAATACCGATTCTGAAAAAGAGAAGCTTACCTACCTGCTTCGTGGCGGATATATGAGCCGTTTCGTCTTTGATCTTCTAGAGGAAAACAGGAAATATTACAATTCTGTTTCAAGAAAAGAATTTGAAGAAAAAGTGGAAATCACCGAAGAAATGGTGAGTAAATTTTCCCGCTATCTTAGGGATATCGATCCACGGCTGAAAATGACCCCGTACGAACATAAATCTTTACTTAAGAAGTACATAAAGGCTGAAATGGCCCAGCAATTATTCGGAACTAATGCATTTGAACGGTATTTAAATGAAGATGATCGAATAATTGAGAAAGTTATCGAATTGTCTCAACAAAAGCAATAATTTGGATTTCAGTTGTACTGTTTTCTAATCTTATGCAGGCTTTGCTGCTTTTTTCACCCTTATTCTTTTTTATAATAGCCGTATCATTCAGGCTACTTGACAACAGCACATTATTATTTCTTCAAAAAGACATTCTGGTGCATTCTTCAAATGTATCCCGAAAGCTGCTAAAAGAGCAGATCCAGACCAGTAAAGACAAGGAATTCATCAGAAAACTGAAGGTAGCTTTACTCTTTCGAAACCTACAGCAAAGTTTTCTTATTATTTCAGCAATAAGCCTTGCCTGTACTGCGGTTTATTATTTTCTATAGCTTATCATGCACCTTGGTGTGTTTCCCGTCATTCCATTTGGTAAGAATATCGGTGGCCACGGCGGCTCCGCTTCCTGCCGCGATAGCAAACTGACTGCGCCAGCCGGCAAGGGTTCCGGCAACATACAGGCCGGGAGAAATCAAATGATCCTCATTTCTTAACTGTACCCGGTCCTTAGAAACTTTTGCCTTTTTATGCGGAATAAGATACTGTTCCAGGCCCTTAATCCGGAAAGGAGAATTATAACCGATTGCCATTACCACATTTTCGGCTTTATATTCACTTTTATTGGTAATAACGCGGTAACCTCCTTCAATAGCAGATACTTCCCTGGCTTTTTCGTTTTCGATCCTGATAATTTCAGGATAAAGCTCTTTCAATTGCAAGGCTCCCTGTTCCAGCACCTTTTTTCCACTGGTTCCCTGAGTCGGGCCGAGGGCATTATTAAGCAAAGCAGATTGTAAATGCGAAGATTTCTGATGCAGGATTATTCCTGCTTTTTTATTTTCGGCGTAAGTTTTATCCATAGCTGAACCTATTACAAGAGCACAGGAAATTCCTGCAGCCCCTCCGCCAATGATCAGTACGTCAAAATCCATAAAGTTTTAATTATGTTTTTTTGCAATGCTTCGGGAAACCAGAAGAATGCCCATTAAAACGATCACGCAGAGACTGGTCATGATCACGATCAGCGCATTGGCACTGTCCCCTTTCAGGAGATCATGAAAGTCAAGTGCACTTACGCTCACTCCAATAAAAACGACAGACAGGAAAATTAAGGTATAAATTAGGTATTTCATGTAAATAAATTCTGAATGTTTGCGGCGAATAATTTAACCGCGATAGCAAGAAGGATCACCCCAAACACTTTTCTGATAACATTTATTCCCTGGGTGCCAAGGATCCGCTCGATTTTCGCAGAAGATTTCAGCACCAGGAATACAAATATAATATTGATTATGATAGCAACAATAATATTTGGGGTCGCATATTCTGCCTGCAGCGAAACCAGTGAAGTCATGGTCCCGGCACCGGCGATCAGCGGAAAAGCCAAAGGCACAATAGACGCGGTTTCCGGAGCATCATCTTTATAGAGACTGATGCCGAGGATCATTTCTATGGCCAGGAAAAAGATGATAAATGAACCCGCCACGGCAAACGAATTCACGTCGATGCCGATGAGGTTTAGAATTTCCTTTCCCAAAAAAAGAAATACGATCATGATAATCCCTGCCACAATGGAAGCTTTTTCGCTTTGAATATGGCCGGTTTTTTTCCTCAAACTTATGATGATCGGGATACTGCCAATGATATCTATCACCGCAAAAAGTACCATTCCAGCGGTGAATATCTCTCTCAAATCAAACTTACTGAACATAAGCCGGTTAATTTAAAATTGCCGGCAAAAGTAGTCTATGTTTTTCGATTTGCTAGACGCGCCGCTACGTTAAATTTCTGTAAATTTTTAGTGCAGAATTCTAGGGAAAACAATGCGGAAATTTATCTTTGCCGCATGTTTCAACTTGGTAAGACCTTAGTATCGGAAGAAATCATTAAAAATGATTTCGTATGCAATCTTTCCGCCTGCAAAGGTGCCTGTTGTATTGACGGCGAGGCCGGCGCTCCCGTAGAAGAGGAAGAAACCTCCATCATGGAAGAAATTTATCCGAAAGTAAAGCCATTTCTTAGACCGGAAGGGATTGCAGCTATTGAAGAGCAGGGGAAATATATCATTCGCGAAAATGGTGAAATTGAAACTCCCCTGATCGATGGTGCAGATTGCGCCTATGTCACTTTCGATGAAAAAGGCACCGCTCTCTGCGGAATTGAAGAGGCCTACAATGCCGGTGAAATCGAATGGAAAAAACCTGTTTCCTGTCATTTATATCCTGTTCGTGTAGAGGAATACACTTCTTTTGCCGCGGTAAATTATCATCGTTGGGAGATTTGTGATGACGCTTGCAGCCTCGGAAAAGAATTGCAGGTGCCGATCTTCAAATTCGTAAAAGATGCCTTGATCAGAAAATTTGGAGAAAGCTGGTATGCCGAGCTTCAGAAGGTGGCAGAAAATTTAAAGAAATAGCTTCCGCTTCGATTTTTATTTCACAGCCCTTCTTTTTCCAACATATTTATTTTTAGTAACTTAGCTAAAACTCATCTTCTAAATCTTCCAAACCTAATTTTGCCCCGGCTCTACTTATACCTCTTGCGGCGTAAACACCAGGTATAACTAAAAATCCAGGAGCTCATGAAAAAATTAATATTAATTCTATTTTCTCTTCTACTATTTTCTTTTCCTGCGGAAGCGCAGATTCTCAAAAAACTGAAAAATAAGATTGAGAAAAAAGTTGAAGACAAAGTTACCGACAGGGTATCAGACAAGGCAGCGAACGAGACTGACAGTTTGATGAATCAAATGTTGGGCAATCAAATGAAAAGCTCTGGCATGATGCCTATGGGAGTTGAACAGGTAAGCCTTGAGGAAGTACCGGCGCAATATGATTTCAACTGGAAATATAACGCCCAGGTAAATACCACCCAGGGAAATATGGAAATGATCTATAGACTCAAGAACAAAGCTCTTTATATGGGTATTGAAATGCACCAGGGCGCGGATGTTTTAATGGTCATGGATACAAAAAATGACCTCATGGCCATGTTCTTTGATTCTCAGGGAAAGAACATGCTGATGGCTTCCAGAATGAAAGCAAATAAAACAAGCGCTGAAGACGATTTCTACAAGGATGCACAGGTCAAACAAATCGATGGCAAAAAAATTCTTGGATATAATTGCGAGGGCTATGAAGTAGAGACCGACAACCATATTGTGCAATTTTATGTGACCAACGAGGCAGATGTTAGTTTTACTCAAATGTATAAATACGAAAAAAGTAAATTACCGCCGGCCATTAAACAAGAGTGGCTAAAGAACGGCAACAGCCTTATGATGGAGATACAAATGGTCGACAAAAATGCGCCGGCCAATAACGTAAGCATGGTCTGTACAGGTTTGAAAAGAGAAGATATGATTATAAAAAAATCCAACTATCAAGATATGTATGGAAACTAGAGGGTCATAGATTTTAAAATGGCATCTTTTAAAGCGCTTTCGTTTTCTAATCTTCTTAGAAAACTTCCCTGTTTATCCATTACTCAGATTCAGAAAAATAACATTTTTTCGGAACCTGTTTTTTTATTTTTCCTTCAGTTGCCACTGCAACTTCTCTTTAAAATTTCTGTTAATTTTCTTCAGCAAAAGGCAAAAACTTCTCTTTTTTTAATCTTATCTTCTGGCTGTTCACAACTCATCCGTACCACAATTCTGTTTCGGCTTCATAAAATTATTAACAATTTATAACTAATTGTTTTTCAATTATTTAAAACCTTTCTTTGAGATGAGGCTATTAAAACACAGCTCTGCCTGTGTTGACAACTTTGTTGAAAACGTTTGGCCCGAATTCTTTCATTATCCTTCTCATTTTTAAATATTTGTTAAACACTTTCACAAAAAATTAAAAAGACCGAAAAAATTACCATATGGCGCAGCAGGAACCCATTTTGCAGGAAAACAAAGATCGCTTCGTGATCTTTCCGATTAAACATCATGATATTTGGGACTGGTATAAAAAAATGGAAGCCTGCTTTTGGACTGCCGAAGAGATCGATCTTCATCAGGATCTTAACGACTGGAACAATAAACTAAATGCCGACGAGCGCTATTTCATAAAACACATTCTTGCTTTTTTCGCGGCTTCTGACGGAATCGTGAATGAGAACCTGGCTGAAAATTTCGTGAACGAAGTTCAGTATTCTGAAGCGAAATTCTTCTACGGTTTCCAGATCATGATGGAAAACATCCATTCAGAAACCTATTCTTTGCTCATCGACACCTATGTGAAAGACGATAAGGAAAAAGATAAATTATTCAAAGCGATTGAAGTTTTCCCGGCAATCAAGAAAAAAGCAGATTGGGCACTGAAGTGGATCGAATCTGATTCATTTGCCGAACGCCTCATCGCTTTTGCAGCCGTGGAAGGCATCTTCTTTTCAGGAGCTTTCTGCTCTATTTTCTGGCTGAAGAAACGCGGGCTCATGCCCGGCCTTACTTTTTCCAATGAATTGATTTCCCGGGATGAAGGCATGCACTGCGATTTCGCCGTTCACCTTCACAACCATCACCTGGTGAACAAGGTTCCGAAAGAAAAAATTAAGAAGATCATCATAGATGCACTTAACATAGAGCGGGAATTCATTACTGAATCCCTTCCGGTAAGCCTTATCGGGATGAACGCAAAACTGATGACGCAGTATCTTGAATTTGTTACCGACAGGCTACTGGTGGAAATGGAATGTGAAAAAGTTTACAATGTTTCAAATCCATTCGATTTCATGGATATGATCAACCTGCAGGGTAAGACCAACTTCTTCGAAAAACGCGTTAGTGAATACCAGAAGGCAGGAGTAATGAATAAAGACAAAGAATCAGATGAGATTAGCTTTGATGCTGATTTCTAGAGCGCAACTGCGTCGTGTCCCCCAACGCGGCGCAAGTTGATCTTTATATAATTTCAAATTAAAAATTTCTTGAACAAGCTATCCTCGAGGTAGAACCATAGAGGTATTTTGCATGTTTCATTTTGACCACGGGGCCAAAACCGAAATTTTATATTTTACCTCACCCAGAACTGCCAAAAAAAGGCAGTTCTGACCTCTCCAAAGAGAGGTGAATTGGAAATTCCGAGGCGGAGCCATCGGAGAATTATTTAGAATATCATTTTTGATGCCCCCTTGATCCGGCCTTCTCAGGTCGGACAGGAAAACTCAGCTTTTTTCCAGAAGGTATTCATCATTTAAAAAAAGGAGCCTATGTATGTAGTAAAAAGAGACGGCCGCAAAGAGCCAGTCATGTTCGACAAAATTACCGCCAGGGTAAAAAAACTCTGCTATGGTTTAAATGAACTGGTAGATCCGGTAAAAGTTGCCATGCGTGTTATCGAGGGCCTTTACGACAATGTTACTACCAGTGAACTCGACAATCTTGCGGCAGAGATCGCCGCAACCATGACCACCTCGCATCCCGATTATGCGAAGCTTGCCGCGCGAATTTCAGTCTCTAATCTGCATAAGAATACCAAAAAAACCTTCTCGGAGGTGATGACCGATCTCTATGAGTACATCAATCCGAGGACTAATGAGAAAGCTCCGTTGATTTCAGACGAAGTCTATAAGGTGATCATGGACAATCAGGAAAAATTAGATTCCACCATCATCTACAACCGTGATTTTGGATATGATTATTTCGGTTTTAAAACACTGGAACGCTCCTATCTTTTAAAAATCAACGGTGAGATTGCGGAAAGGCCTCAACATATGCTCATGAGAGTTTCGGTAGGAATACATATCGATGATCTGGATGCGGCCATTGAGACCTACGAGCTGATGTCAAAGAAATATTTCACTCATGCTACTCCAACTCTGTTCAATTCCGGTACCCCAAAACCTCAAATGTCATCCTGTTTTCTGCTAACTATGCAGGATGACAGTATTGAGGGCATTTATGATACCCTGAAGCAGACTGCGAAAATTTCACAATCGGCTGGCGGAATTGGACTTTCAATTCATAATGTTCGGGCTACGGGATCGTATATCTCGGGCACTAACGGTACTTCCAATGGAATTGTTCCCATGCTCCGCGTCTTCAATGATACCGCACGTTATGTGGACCAGGGCGGCGGAAAACGCAAAGGCTCCTTCGCCATTTATGTGGAGCCCTGGCATGCCGATATTTTTGATTTTCTTGATCTGAAAAAGAACCACGGAAAAGAGGAAATGCGCGCCCGTGATCTGTTCTACGCAATGTGGATGCCCGATCTCTTTATGAAACGTGTTCAGGAAGACGGAAAATGGACGCTGATGTGCCCCCACGAATGCCCGGGCCTTTATGATTCCTACGGCGACGAATTTGAAAAGATGTATGAAAAATACGAAGCCGAAGGAAAGGGCCGTAAAACGATCAAGGCCCGTGAACTTTGGGAAAAGATCCTGGAATCCCAAATCGAAACTGGCACGCCTTATATGCTTTATAAAGACGCCGCCAATCGTAAATCCAATCAGAAAAACCTTGGAGTGATCAGGTCTTCGAACCTCTGTACCGAAATCCTGGAATATACCAGTAAGGACGAAGTCGCGGTTTGCAACCTCGCTTCTATTGCGCTGCCTATGTTCATCAAAGGCAATGAATTTGATCACAAAGAACTTTTCAAGATCACCAGGCGTGTGATCAAAAACCTCAACAAGGTTATTGACCGGAATTTCTATCCGGTGAAGGAAGCCGAAAATTCCAATATGCGCCATCGCCCGGTAGGATTAGGTGTACAGGGACTAGCCGACACTTTTATAAAATTGAGACTGCCATTTACTTCTGATGAAGCCAAGAAGCTCAATCAAGAGATCTTCGAAACCCTTTATTTCGCCGCTGTGACCGCTTCAATGGAACTTGCGAAAGAAGAAGGTCCCTATTCCTCTTTTAAAGGCTCTCCAATCAGCCAGGGAGAATTCCAGTACAATCTCTGGGGAATCAAAGACGAAGACCTTAGCGGAAGATGGGACTGGGCGAAACTGCGCAAGCAGGTTAAGAAAAATGGAGTTCGAAATTCACTCTTACTGGCCCCCATGCCTACTGCTTCAACTTCGCAGATTCTCGGGAACAATGAGGCTTTTGAACCTTATACGTCTAATATTTATACCCGAAGAGTACTTTCAGGAGAATTTATCGTGGTGAACAAACACCTTTTGGAAGATCTTGTCGCCAGAGATCTCTGGACCGATGATGTTAAGAATGCGATCATGAGAAATAACGGTTCCGTTCAGGATATCGATGTCATCCCCGCCGATCTTAAGGAACTCTACAAGACGGTTTGGGAGATGAGCATGAAAGACATCATTGATATGTCCCGCCAGCGCGGGTATTTTATCGATCAGTCTCAATCGCTCAACCTGTTTATGGAAAATGCAAATTTCAGCAAGCTTACTTCCATGCATTTTTACGCCTGGAAAAGCGGACTCAAAACAGGAATGTATTATCTGCGAACCAAGAGCGCCGTTGACGCGATCAAATTCACCCTTGAAAAAGAAACCAAAAAACAACCCGTACAGGAAGCAGCACCGGCTCGTGCCGCTGAAAAACTACAGGAAAATAAAACTACGGTCGTTCAATCTGAAGGTGAAGGCGCTTTAACACCCGAAGAGCTTCGCGCGCTCATAGCCCAGAGCAAGGAAAGTGAGGGCGATGATTGCCTAATGTGCGGCTCATAAAAATTTTGGCTAATTCAATTTGATGAAAAGGAAGCTGTCTCAAAAGTAGAAGAAACGTCATTCTGTCCCCAATAGCCTGACGAAAGAAAGACTTCTAAGACGGTTTCCTTTTTATATTAAATTCCTGCAGATTTCACAAAAACCGCATAAGATGACCGAAAAAGAAATCTCTTATAAAATAAGAGGAGCTATTTTCAATGTTTATAATACATTTGGCGCGGAAATATTGGAATCAGTTTACACTCAGGGTTTATTCAAAAATGGTCTATAATCAGCGAAAATTAGCGTAATCGGCGGGAAAAATAAAATAATATGAATTGGGAAGAACTTTTATCTCTGAAGCGCTTCGGCGATAAATATAAACGACTAAGGAAAGAACAGAATGAAACGAGGCTTGGCTTTGAGGTTGATTATGACCGCATCATCTTTTCTTCGGCTTTCCGAAGCCTTCAGGATAAAACGCAGGTGATCCCGCTTTCGAAGACAGATTTTGTTCATACCCGGTTAACCCACAGCCTTGAAGTTTCGGTGGTTGGTCGTTCCCTGGGAAGGCTTACCGGCCAAAAACTGCTGGAAAAACATCCTCACCTAAGAGATACTTTCGGGTACCAGATGAACGATTTCGGGGCTATCGTGGCCGCCGCCGCTTTAGCTCATGATATCGGGAATCCACCTTTTGGCCATTCCGGGGAAAAAGCCATCGGTGAATATTTCAGTCACGGTAACGGAAAAAGGTTCAGAAATCAGCTAAGCGATAAGGAATATCAGGATCTGGTGAAATTTGAAGGAAATGCCAATGGTTTTAAAATACTGACTGAAAACCGTCCGGGAATCGAAGGCGGACTTCGGCTTTCCTACGCGACTCTTGGCGCTTTTACCAAATATCCGAAAGAATCCCTTCCGCATAAACCTTCAGGAAAGATCGAAGACAAGAAATTTGGTTTTTTCCAGTCTGAACGGAAAATCTTTGAAGAAGTCGCTGAAGAACTCGGCTTAAAGAAAACCCGGGAAGGAAAGAATATTGGTTACTGCCGACATCCGCTGGCATTCCTTGTGGAAGCCGCCGATGACATCTGCTACACCATCATCGATTTTGAAGACGGCATCAATCTTGGGCTGATCGATGAGGATTATGCGCTGGAATATCTCATCAAACTTGTAAAAGACAACATCAATACTTCCAAATACAACCAGCTGAAAAGTACTGCCGACAGGCTTGCCTACCTTCGCGCACTGGCGATCAATACGCTGATCACAGAAGCCGCAGAGATCTTTCTGAAGAATGAGGAAGCGATCCTCAATGGTGATTTTCATGAATCCCTTTTCGATAAAAGCAGCTATGAGGCGCAGATCAAAGACATCATCAAGATCAGCATCGAAAAGATCTACCAGAGTGAGGAAGTGATCGGCAAAGAGATTGCCGGTTACCGTATGCTTTCTTATCTGCTGGACATCTATACTAAAGCCCTTCTGGCGGAAGGCCAGGAAGAAAATTCAAATTTTACACGTCTGGTTCTGAAATCAGTGCCACAATTGCGCCCGCTTCAGGATAGGGATTCTGTTTATGAAAAACTGATAGGAATTTGTTCGTATACGGCTTCTTTAACCGACGGAATGACGGTGGCTTCCTTTAAAAAATACCAGGGACAGAGCCTCTAAAATTCATAGACGAGCCCCACGCCTAGCATCTGTTTCAGCTGAACACGTGGTCCTGAAGTCTCCAGTTTCCCGTCACCATCGGTGTCTTCCTTGTACTTCACATCGTCATCATATCGAATGTGTGAACCTACATTGGCCTTGACAAAATCGTTCACTTTCATATTGAAATTAAACTGCCAGTCCACATCAATATTTCCGAAGTTATTCAGATAATCGGAATAAAGGCTGAGGCGATTATCAAGATCAATATTTTCCCAAACCTCTTTTTTGAATTCACTGGTCATCAGGAAACCAAATTCTGTTCGCATATTTTCACCTTTCTCTATAATATTTCCCAACTCATCTTTTCTCGCCGGCGTAACACCGAACATACCTTCATTGGCAAGGCGTTGATCAAGGACGAAAGTAGATTTAAAGGTGATTGGGGAAAGATATAGGGTGAGATCTTCAACAGGATCGGAATATTCTGTTCCCGCACCTAGAAAAGTATAGCCCGGAGCCATAAATTTAGAGATCGCCTTTTCGCGATCGGGATATTTATAACCCTTGGAAAACTGGGTATTAAAACTAAATTTTCCGGAATAGTACCAGTTCGAGGTGCTATCCTTTCGGAAACCAAAGGAAGAATTTAATCTGATCTCATCATCGGTCTTTCTTACCTCACGTCCTTCCTGAGCATTAAGTCCGAATCGAAGGGAAGCGGAATTCTTCCAGTTGGTAAGGTTTTTCTTGAAATTACGTTCAAAATTGGAATAAAAAAGAGCGGAAACAGAATTATTCCCCCCTGAATTCCAGTTTAAAAACGCGACTTCGGTAAGGTTGACACCAAAAGTATTTTTCTCGGTCCAGGTTACCAGCATGGTATCAGAGACCGTAGTGTCTTTGGAAGCCGTGGCGGTAGTATCGTTAACTGCAAAATGTTTCAGGTCAGTCGCTAATGATTTTAAGCTAATAAAAAGAGTTAAAATCAGTAGTATTCGGAGCTTCATTAATTTATGAGGTTTTTCGGATTTGCAAAAATAAAAAAATTACAAAAGAGATGCCAGCTTTTGCCTTATTCCTTCAACGTGAATTTCGGCGATTTCTTGTAATTCTTTCACACTTCCTTGCGAAATAAATCGATCTGGTATTCCCATGATCGAAATTTGCCCCTGAAAATGCTGTTCTGAAGCGAATTCGAGCACGGCACTTCCAAATCCGCCTTTTTTTACTCCGTCTTCCACGGTTACAATCTTTTTGAAGTTTTTAAAGACATTTTTCAGCAGTTCCTCGTCCAGTGGTTTTACAAAACGCAGGTCAAAATGGGCAATTTTTTCGTGGTCTTCTATCTGCTGAATCGCTTCGGAAGTATTTGCCGCCATATTACCGATGCTCAAAACCGCAATTTCAGATCCTTCTTTCAGCTGCTCGCCCTTTCCGAAAGGGATTTTCTGAAACGGCAGTTTCCATTCTTTTAAAACGCCTCTTCCTCGCGGATATCTTATCAGAATTGGATGTTCTATTCCCAACTGAACGGTATAGAGCAAATTTCGTAGTTCGGTTTCATTTCGCGGGGCGGCGATCATCAGGTTCGGGATTGGCCTTGCATAAGAGATATCAAAAACGCCGTGGTGCGTGGCACCGTCTTCCCCAACGAGCCCGGCGCGATCCAGGCAAAAGATCACCGGCAGGTTTTGAAGCGCCACATCGTGAATAAGCTGGTCGTAGGCGCGTTGTAAAAAAGTGGAATAGATCGAACAGAAAACAATAAACCCCTGCGTCGCCATACCCGCCGAAAGTGTCACCGCATGCTGTTCGGCAATTCCCACGTCAAAGGCACGGTCGGGGAAAGCTTCCATCATATATTTAAGGGAACTACCCGTGGGCATCGCCGGGGTGATCCCGATGATCCTTTCATTTTTTTCGGCAAGTTCTACCAGGGTTAATCCAAAGACATCCTGGTATTTTGAAGGCAGGCCGTTGGTTTCTTTTTTCAGCAGTTCGCCGGTTTCGGGTTCAAATTTCCCGGGTGCATGATATTTAACCTGGTCTTCTTCGGCTTTTTTCAGGCCCTTTCCTTTTTTGGTAATAATATGAAGGAATTTAGGACCTTCTATGGCTTTCATTTGCTCCAGCACATCCAGAAGCCCTTCCAGGTCATGACCATCTATGGGCCCAAAATACCTGAAATTCAGAGCTTCTATAATATTATCACTGGCGGGTTTTTGACCGATTTTGGCTTTAGTAAGATATTCTTTCAAAGCACCCACACTGGGATCGATCCCAATGGCATTATCGTTCAAAATTACGAGTAGATCGGCATCGGTAACTCCCGCATGGTTCAAACCTTCAAAAGCCATCCCGCTGGCGATAGAAGCATCGCCTATCACAGCGATATGATGTCTTTTTTCAGCTTTTAATTTAGAAGCGATCGCCATACCCAAAGCCGCAGAAATCGAAGTTGAAGAATGGCCTGTTCCGAAGTTGTCATATTCGCTTTCCGACCGGTTTGGAAATCCGCTGATGCCATTTAACTGTCGGTTGGTGTGAAAAATATCCTTTCTACCGGTTAAAATTTTATGTCCGTAGGCCTGATGCCCCACATCCCAGATAAGCAGATCTTCGGGAGTATTATAAATATAATGCAGCGCGATGGTAAGTTCCACGACCCCAAGACTGGCTCCAAGATGCCCTTCTTTGGTTGCCACAATATTGATGATGAACCTTCGCAGTTCCGCGGTAAGCTGTTGCAGCTGTTCCCGGGTGAGTTTTCGAAGGTCTTCGGGAGAATTGATCGTATTTAAAATTTCGTTGGTCATGGGAAACAAAGTTACATTATGCGGACTGAAATTTTTATCTTTCCGAAAATTTCCGAAGATGTTATCGCCCTATACCGATGAATATTTTATGAAAAAGGCCTTCGAGGAGGCTAAAATCGCTTATGAAAAAGGTGAAATTCCCGTAGGTGTGGTGGTGGTCATCAACGATCGCATCATCGCCCGCGGCCATAATTTAACCGAAACCCTCAACGACGTGACTGCTCATGCCGAAATGCAGGCCATCACCGCGGCGGCCGATTTTCTCGGCGGTAAATACCTTCACAACTGCACGATGTACATCACCCTCGAGCCCTGCCAGATGTGTGCCGGTGCCCTTTACTGGAGTCAGATCTCGAAAATTGCCTTTGGCGCTAATGATCCAAAACGAGGTTATAGAAAATTCGGAGTACAGCTGCACCCAAAAACAGAGGTCAAAACCGGAATTATGGAAGAGGAATGCGGTGCGCTGCTCAAACGCTTTTTTATAGAAAAACGGAACCTGAACTAAAACGAATGATGGTTATGGCTTAAACTATACGTCCAGATCCCGTTTGGACCTATTGTGTTTGAGTTACTTTTATATAATCCACATAAAATTTCGCGGGAAAAACCGAATCATCTACTTCAGGACCGCCAAAATTTCCGCCGATAGCCATATTCACCAGCAGATAAAATTCTTTCCTGAAAGGATAATTTTCGGCATCATATTTCTCAGGAATGAATTTATACAGCGACTTTCCATCTACAAAAAACTCGATATATTTTTCATTCCAAATGACATTATAGGTATGATAACCTTCCTCGATATCTTCGATTTTTGTCTTTTTAGAATTGCCGTTATCGCCATGACCGGCAGGAGTATGTAAAGTGGTGTAAACCATATGCGGATCCCTTCCCACATATTCGAGCATATCTATTTCGCCGCTGGCAGGCCATCCAACCTCACTTATATCGGTACCTAACATCCAAACTGCGGGCCAGAGGCCTTTACCGGCAGCTAATTTTGCACGGAATTCGATCTCGCCGTACTTGAATTCAACCTTATCTTTGGTGGTGATCCTTCCGGAATAATAATCATCGCCTTCCTTCACCGCGTTGATCACCAGATTCCCGCCTTCCACCTTCACATAATCGCGATCGTAGCTTTGACGCTCATTGTTTCCCCAGCCGCAGATGTCAGGACAACCGTCACCTTCTTCATAATTCCAGGTATTCATATCGAGTTGATCCCCATCAAAATCTTCCTGAAAAATCACTTTTTCCTGCGCGGAAACGTTTATAATATTTCCCAGCAATAGCAGTATTAATACGTATCTAAAATTCATATTCTTATTCTCTTATAAGCTCAAAACTGGCTTTTTTCACATCTTTTGAATTCCCTCCGGTCATCACCTCAAACTCACCGGCTTCCGTCACCCAATTTCCGGAAGCATTATAGAATTCAAGCATTTTTTCCTCAATATCGAATTCTACCGTTTTGGTTTCACCGGGAGCAAGATCAACAAGTTTAAATCCTTTTAACTCCTGAACAGGTCTAGCCACACTAGCCACTTTATCTTTTAAATAAAGCTGAACCACTTCCCGACCTGCAGCATCGCCACTATTCGTAACCTCAATTTTTACAGTAATTGTTTCTCCACTATTCATTTTTTCAGAAGAAAGCTGAGGAGTTCCATATTCAAAACTGGTATAACTAAGACCATAACCAAAAGGATAAAGCGGGCCGTTCTCGATATCGGTATAATGCGAAGAAGTTACCACGCCCTGAGTAAATGGCCTTCCCGTATTGGTATGGTTATAATAAAGCGGCTCCTGACCTACTGCGTGAGGGAAGGAAACCGGAAGTTTTCCCGACGGATTATATTTTCCGTAGAGAACATCGGCGATGGCATTCCCGCTCTCGGTTCCCAGCTGCCAGGCTTCCACTATAGCCGGAATATTTTTGGCAGACCAGCTGATCTCCATAGGGCGGCCATTGATAAGCACCAGCACAATATTTTTATTTACCTGGTAAACCTTTCTGGAGCAATTCCTTCTGAAGTCCGGCAAGGCCAATTTCGGCCTGGCTTCTACCTTCTCCTGTCTGGAATGCATCCTCTCCCAAAACCATTACCACCACATCGGCAGATTTGGCTTTTTCAATGGCTTCAGGGATTCCTGAGCGGTCGGTTGCTTCAATTTTCAGCGGAACAAGAAAACTTTTTTCTCCCACGCCCAGTTCAACTCCTTTGGCATAGCTGATATTTTCAGAATTCTGATTCTTCATTCCCTCCACCACAGAAACCGCGGAATTTGCTTCGCCCTGGGCGCGCCAGTTTCCGATTGGTGTATCCTTATCATCGGCAAGAGGACCGATAATTGCAATTTTCTGATCTTGCTTTAATGGCAGAAGATTTCCTTCATTCTTCAGAAGAACGATCGATTTACGCGCGATATCACGGGCCGTTTTACGATGATCTTCATAAGAGATCTGAGATTTCAGCTCTTTATTGGAATAGCGATACGGATCTTCAAAAAGTCCCATTTTGAACTTCACGCGAAGAATTCTTCTCACCGCATCATCGATCAGTTTTTTATCAATTTTTCCTTCTTCAACCAGTTTTTTCAGTCCGGTTTCATAGGCGCCACCTTCCATATCCATGTCACTTCCGGCTTTGATAGCAATTTCGGCCGCTTCGATCTTGTCTTTAGCGACTCCGTGAGGCACAAGTTCGGCAATAGAGCCCCAATCAGAGACCACAAAGCCATTCCAGTTCCATTTTCCTTTTAAAATTTCACGCTGAAGATATTCACTGGCGGTGGCTGGTGTGCCGTCAATGGTGTTAAAAGAGTTCATAAAAGTGGCCACACCGGCATCGGCCGCAGCTTTGAAAGGAGGAAGAATGAAATTGTTCAGTTCTATTTTACCAACATTGGCAGCATTATAATCCCTTCCGCCTTCCACAAAGCCATATCCCGCAAAATGTTTGGCAGTGGCGGCAATGGTTTTAGGATCGGAAAGGTCTTCTCCCTGGTAACCTCGTACCTTGGCTTCGGCAACCCTTGACGTTAAATAGGGATCTTCGCCAGAACCCTCCATGATCCTGCCCCAACGGGCATCTCGGGACACATCGATCATAGGAGAAAATGTCCAGTTCACCCCATCAGCAACCGATTCCAGGGCAGCGATTCTTGCAGATTCCTGCATCGCTTCCAGATCCCAGCTCGCAGTCTCGCCCAGCGGCACCGGAAAAATGGTTTTATAACCGTGGATCACATCATAACCAAACATCATGGGGATCTTCAGCCTTGAATTTTCCATATTCAGGCGCTGGGCACTTTCGGTAGCCTCGGGAGAAAGCACATTCAAAAGTGAACCTACAAGGCCTTTTTTGATACGCTCTTCCTTTTGCTTATTTCCTGCGTTAGTAGCTGGACCCGTAAGATCCCAGCCTCCGTTATACTGCACCATCTGCCCGATCTTCTCCTCGAGCGTCATCAGGTTGAGCACTGAATCAACTTTGGTTTCAACATTTTTAACGGAGCTTTTGATGTTCGATTCCTGTGCGCGACCCAAAAAAGTCACCAGAAACAGGATTATAAAATAACTTTTTTTCATGGGTTCATTGATTTATTTATCTGAATACCAATTATTTATTGAAACGGATACTTTTGAATTTGAATCCGCCGTTTTTAATTTTAAATCGCAACTGGTTTTTTCCTTTTTGAAGCTGAACATTTGCCAGGCTGAACCATTTCCATTCACCCGAAGTATCAGAAACCTCAATTGTTCCCATACTCTTTCCATTCAGGATAATTTCAGCAATTCCTTCAGCATTAGAAGCTAACCGGAAAGAGAGCTTGTAACTCCCGGCATTTTCAGCATGGAAGGTATACTGAAGCCATTCCCCCTCTTCGATATCACCGACATAGAACACATCTTCATTCTCAAATATATCCACGCCGTCATTTCGGTAAACATGTCCGTTATTCCAAGCGGTACGATCACCGCCCGTGGAAACATAATAGTTGCCAAAATCATTATCCTGATAAGCGATCCCGTTCTTTCCCATGTCGTAATTTACAGCGGGAATTTCGGTATGATCGGTAATATTCACCTGCTCAAAACTCAGAATTTCATCGGTATGCGGCTGACGCATCATGGCATCGATCACGCCGTAATGAATAATACAATTCTCTATTTTTGTGTTTTCGGCGAACTGCATAAAGGCCTTATAAGCTTCAGCTTCAGAAGGTTTTTCAGCATTTCCGCGCCAGTATTCCAGAACATTCTGATAACCCGGATTCATTTTGATCTGCAACGGGTTGTTGAAACCCAGCTTTTTTAATGGCCACCAGCACCAGCCGATATTGTTTTCTTCCATAAGCTGAATGGCATTGGCAAACCAGACATTTGAATTTTCGCCGGACTCACCCAACCAGATGGGAATATCATATTTATCTCGATAATCAAGGTATTTCTGGATCTCTTTTTGAGTATTGTAATTCCAGTATTTATGAAAACTCAGCACCATATTATCATCCCATGGAGGAAGTACACCATTATAATTATTTCCCCAGCCATTGCCTTCAATTATGATAATATGATTTTGATCGACTTCACGAATCGCTTTGGTGATCTCTACCAGTAGCTTTTTTAAAGGTTCATTTCCTTTATCGGCAACCCCGTTTTTCTCAACGCCTTCGGTGCGGCCTTCGAAACTCCAGTTGGGTTCATTGATGATATCATAAGCCCCGATGGCAGTTTCATTCTGGTATCTTTCGGCAAGTTTTTTCCAAAGAGCGATCAGTTTTTGCTGATTGGCTTCACTTTCCCAAAGTGAAGGTTTTGAAGGGTCGCGATCTGAGATATTAAGATCATGGCCCTGGCCACCGGGAGTAGCATGCATATCCAAAATGAGATACATATCGTTGGCTTTACACCATTTCAACAGGGAATCGGTCATTTTAAAACCGGTTTCGAGCCAGGTATTTTTGCCTTTTACCGGCTCTTCTTCGACGGGAAGCGTGTAAAGATCGTAGTGCATAGGCAAACGAATGGAATTGAAGCCCCAGCTTCTCAGGGAATCCACATCGTCTTTCTGAATGAAATTCGACCTCCATTTCTGGTAGAATTCTTCGGTTTTTTCCTCGCCGATCAATTCCTGAATATGCTCTTTGATCACATGCTGCTGCTGATGCGGAAAAGGAAATTTCAGCATATAACCTTCCTGCAGCATATAGCCGCCAAGGCCAATGCCTCGCAGCAGGACATTTTGATTTTTAGCATCTACGATTTGTTTTCCGCGGGTTTGTAAAAAACCGGATTCCTGTGCCGGAAGGCTTAGGGTAAGAAGTAAGACTATGAAAACAATCCGATGCATAATTCTCTTTAAAAAAATCCCGAAAACACAAAAGTTTCGGGATTTTATTTCAAATTTAAACGATTAATTTACTGATAAATATGGACATAATCTATGATAAGTGCCGACTCCTGAAAATCGGGGTCTACATTCCCTCCAAGATTACCTCCCATTGCCAGGTTAAGAATCAAAAAGAAATCTTTATTAAATGGTTTACTTTCATCGTTATCAAAAGTAAAATAGACCTCACCATCTAATAAAAAAGTAATTGTATCAGCCGTCCATTCGGCAGTATACGTATGAAATTCAGAAGCTGCATTGGAAATTGCAGTGTCTCCCACCTCTGCACTACCGCCAGAATGATCGGGATAATGAAGTGCCGACTGCACTCTTTGAGGATTGCTGCCAACATATTCCATAATATCAATTTCACCGGTTTCAGGCCATCCAACCTCATCGAAATCTGCTCCAAGTAGCCATATCGCAGGCCAGGTCCCAGCTCCTTCAGGCATTTTTGCCCTTACCTCAACCCGCCCATAGGTGAATTCAATATTATCCTTGGTTGTAATTCTTCCGGAAGTATAATTAAAACCACTCTCAGATTCTTTCTTGGCAGTAATTACCAAATTTCCGTCCTGTACTTTTACATTGTCCTGGGTATAAAATTGTAATTCATTATTTCCCCAACCATTGGTACCGTTACCGGTTTCATAGTTCCAGTTGTCGGTATCCAGGGCATCTCCGTCAAATTCATCGGCCCATAACAGATCATTATATTGAGATTCAAAATCTGGTTCTTCAACATCTGTTCCTCCTCCATCAGGATCGGTTGTCAGTTTTATATACCAGGCTAAAGTAGGATCATTACCCTGAATAGTTCTCAGGTACATATAATCCTCGGTGATTTCGAGAATCTCATAGGTACTGTTTCCAATGTAATAGCTTATAAATTCATCATCCCCTAATTCCATAGCTGTACCTGTAGACAAATCGGAATTAACTTCTTCTACACCAGAGCTGGCAGGAACTAATGAAACCGAAACAGCATCAGGATCTTGATATTCTAAACATTCATCGGAATATTGTGCTCCACTACCTCCGAAAGCGGCTGTATATTGCCAGTTGAAAAATGAGACGCCAACATCCTCGCTATTTTTATTGTTATAATTATAGAAAATGTTTCCGTCATCATCCAATCCAAAAATCATTTTATCCTCATAGAAGCAATCAGGGCCAAAATCAGGAGCAGCACTGAAATAACTAGTATCAAAATCTTCAAAAGATGCACCCGGTTCAGGAACCGCTGAGGGTCCAACCGCTAAATGACCTGGTAAGGCCGAAGCTATATACCAGGTCTTAGAGCTGCCGGATATGCCTCCCGTTAATAAATTTTTAGTTTCCGGATCATCAAAATCACTTTGAACTTCCACCTCAATAGTTTTTGAACTACTTACCCCTCCTTTACCATAAGCAACTACGGTAACCAGGTAAGTGTTAAGTCCTGTTCTGGTGAACCTCTTTGTGTAGTTTCCCGCAGGGGCAACACCAGAACTACCATCGCTAAAAGTATATTTATAAGTAATGGCATTATTGGCCATGGCCTGAAAATCCACTAATCCGGAACCATCATCACTTATTTCTGAACTAATCGTCAGGTTGGTGGGGGCTAAAATTGTATCTAAGGTAAGATCATCATCCTGGCAGGACATAAGCCCTAAAAGAATAAATAACATCCCTATTTCTTTTAAAAATCTCATATTCTATATTTTATACTAGTTATGGAAGTATATATTATCTATATAATACGTTCCTCCGTTGTCTGGTTGAACATCAAATTTTATCTGAAAAATCTTGTCTAATGGCAGACCCTGGCTGGTAAAATCGGATAATGGAATTTCAATACTGTTCCACTGATTAGGAGTAACATTTAAATCAACGGCCTTCTCTCCCGATCCGTTGTTGATGAGGTAAAAAGAAATACTTGTATAATCCCCAGACCAGACATCAATATGAACGGTACTATAACCAGTGATGTCTAAATCTTCTCCAAATTCTATTCCCTCATAATTGGCATTAGAATATTTTATCACTTCATTTCCGCCCAATGTGATCATCTCAAAGGAGGTGCTTTGTCCCCAATCAGGATAATAGTTTATCCCTGCAGGATCATCATAAGCATCACTGAATACTGACACTACATTTTCTGCTGCTTCTGTAGGAGAAGGCGCTGCCGCTGTGGGTTCCGTATTAGTTTCACTGCCACCAGAACTTGCATCTGAAGAAGGATTTAAGGTAATATTATCAATGTAAACTACGTTTTCCTGAGACCTTGCCTGAAAATCAGGGAATACAATGAGGCCTGTAATATCGGTGTTGTTAGGATCACCAATAACTCCTGAGAAATCGAAAGTAAGTTCCTCCCATTCGTTAGTCTTTGTGTTTGCTACTTTGATCTCTCCAGTAGATCCCCCGCTGCCATTTTCAAACTTGATTCCTACATCGCTAATGACTGATTTCCATACCATTATTTTAACCGTACTATTTGAAGCGTCCAGGGTGAATGGAGTTGTTAGCTGAGTAATCGTTCCAGCGTAAGGTTCACCGGCCTGTCTGGCTGTAAATTTAGCCACAGTCGCAGAGGTATTTCCTGTCATATCTGGATTAGAAATAATTTCTAAGGAAGGATTATCTACATTTTCAAAAACTGACCAGTTTTCTGCAGCTCCGCCATTCATTGGAGATTCTAAATCTACCGGAAAGCCGGTTGTAGTACTACCCGTAGACACATCGCCAGTGCCACCATCGGTTTGAACAAGATCATCGAAATAGTAAACATCCCCGTCACAGGCAACATCTCTTTCAAAATAAATGATGATACTTCTGAAGGTCTTATCGTTAACATCAGAAAAGTCAAAGCTAAGCTCCTGCCAAACACCCACTTCTGTGATCTGTGCCACTCTTTCTTCAGAAGGCTCTGCATCTGGATAGGGTTCTTTCTCTAATCTTAAAGTTACCCCGGCCAGCTGATCCTCTGCAAGAACTTTCAATTTAAAGACCTTTTTATCTGTAGTATTAAAGTCAATAGCAGTTGGAATCGCTGTTCCCAAGCCAGACCATGTTTCACAACCTTCAGATTTTTTAATCATTTGAACCGAACAGCTCTGGTTAATACCATCTGTAACCGGATTAGCTACGATATCTGTCTCAACATTTCCAAACGAATCGAATTCGTGATCTGCATCATCTGTTTTAAAAGTCCAGTTTATAGGCCCCATGGCTGCGTCTATATTTTCTTCTGTTTCAGCTATACAATCTCCTGTTGCAGCTTCCTGCATAAGATCATCAATATAGAATACCCCATCAGCACTACCTGCAAAATCTAAGAAGAGTGAAAGTCCGGCATACTGCCCCTCAGGAACAATTGCTTCTCCCCCTGGATCATCATTACTCAAATAACTTGTTTTTGCATCTGTAGCAAAATTGAAAGTGAGTGTTTCCCATCCAGTACCTCCGTGGTTGGCAAGCACTTCATTGGATCTTTCACCATTGACTCCTGTTTCTAATTTTAGTAATACAGGATAAGCGACTTCAGAATAAATTTTTACACTTAAGGTTTTATTATCTCCTGAAAGGTCTAAAGGTTCACTTAAATTGAAAGTAAGGCCTTCATAAGCGGCACCTGTTTTAGTGATTGCTCCTACCATAGATTCGGTAGAATTATCTCCAGTCAATTCCGGATTGGTCACAATTTCGAAAGCAGTGGTTTCAGATCCAAAAGGAACAACATTATACCCTACTGCAGGATCATCAAAAGTCACTGGTAACTTAAGAGGATCGTTAGCTTCTGGTATCACTACGGTCACAGTATCTTCGGCAGTAGCCACTCCAGCTCCACGGGCTACCACTCGTATGGTATATTCGCCAGCTTCGGAATATGTGTGTTCCACACTTCCGTCAGGCATTAACTGAGTAGGTTCTTCATCTTCCACATCACCAAAATACACATCAAATAAAGTAGCATAATCGGCAGAAGCAGATACTGTAATTGTTGCAGGATTGCTTGCTGACTGGTCAACACTTACACTTAAATTCTCAGGAGCCTTAAAAGCAATGGTCAATCTTTGATTGAACTCACTTGTTAAACCCGTAGAACCAACGGCAATTACCTTCACCAGGTATTCACCCTCATCATATACATGCGTCAGGGATTCACCGGGAGCTACTTCCACCGGTGTTTCATTTTCAGTATCACCAAAGAATACCCTGAACATTTGTGCTCCTTCTCCACTTGGAGTTATGGTCACTGTTCCGGTATCGTCCTGAGCCACATCAAATATAGCTTTGACATCTGATGGTGCCGAGATTTCCTGAAACGCGTAATTAATTTCTTCATCCTCGCAAGCCGTGAAAAACAACAGTGAGAGGGCAAAAACAGTTAAAAATTTAAATATTTTCATCTTGATTAATTTTATTTTTTAGTATCCTGGATTTTGCTGCCAGTTGTTTCCGGCAAGTTCTATTTCTATTGAAGGTATTGGGAACAATTCATTTTTTCCGGCCACAAAACCGGGAATTTCATCGGCCGCTCTTCCTGTTCGAACAAGATCAAAGAAGCGATGTCCTTCTCCTACCAACTCTACTCTTCTTTCGTGGTAAATAGCTTCCAAAAGATCATTTCCTGAAGCCTCAACAGGATCTAAACCGGCACGTTCTCTAACCCTGTTCAAATATTGCCGTGCTTTCTCTTCATTGGAAGAGGTTTTACGAAGATTGGCTTCAGCAGCCATTAACAACACATCTGCAAAACGAATAGCACGATAGTTATTGGGATTCGTCAGGTTAGCATCCCCGGTATTTAAATCACCCTTTCGGGCAATATATTTTCTGTTATAATATCCTGTATGCTCATAACCTTCCGAATAAGTCGCTCCAGTTTCCGCGGCCCAGGCTTCGATATCAAGAATAGCAACATCTTTTCTTAAATCACCCGGTTCGAAAGCATCAACGACTTCCTGAACAGGAACATTGAAGCTAAAACCAGAATCAAAGACAGGACCGGTGTAATTTCTAATTCCGTTAAAACCAACAGCGACATTTCCCTCGCTACATTGCAGACATCCAAAACCAGCACCTTCTTTATCGGTATACTGAATTTCGAAGACAGCACCTGGACCGTTCTCTCCCTCCTGCTCGAAGATACTGTTGTAATCATCTACTAAATCGTAAGGTCCGGCAATCACTTTCTCGAAAGCCGCAGCCGCTTCAGTAAATTTATCCTGATAGAGATATGCCTTACCCAGCAGCGCATTTGCCGCTCCAGAAGTTATCCTCCCTTTTTGTTCCTGAACCGCCGGAAGATTATCAGCAGCATATTTTAGATCTTCTTCTATCTGCGCATATACTTCTTCTTTAGGGGTACGGGGAATATCAAACTGCTCTCCAAACTGAATTCTCTTATCAACAGCCAGAGGCACATCTCCAAACCATTTAACCAGTTCAAAATAATAATAGGCTCTAAGGAAACGTGCCTGTGCAAGTATCTCATTCTTTCCTTCAAAATCTATATTATTCTTGAATTCAAGAATATAATTTGCGCGATTTACCCCTGCATACATCCAGCTCCAGATATCTCTTAATTGTTGATTTACGGGAGTATGAACCATATCGTCAATTTCCTGAAAACCAGGAACATCAGTCGCACTTTCTCCTCCAGCCAGTGTATTGTCTGAAGCGATCTCCCCCAACAATACGTTTAGGTAGGTAGATTGAAGCGGGTCATAAGCGCCAACAAGAGCCAATTCATAATCTTCTTTTGTTTTGAAATAGTCTTCGGAATTTTCATCCTGACTATCTACGTCTACAAAATCATCGCTACATCCTGCGATGACAATAAATGTCATTGCAAGAATCCATTTTATCTGAAAAATTTTCGTTCTCATTTATTTAAAATTTCAAATTAAGACCAAACATGTACACTCTGGGTACAGGATAAAACCCCTGATCAATACCACCCCCAATTGGAGCTCCACTTGAAGCAGAAGGGTCATATCCCTTATATTCGGTAAGGGTAAAAGCATTATTTACAGCGGCGTATAATCTAAAGCTCTTGATCCCCATGGGACTTAAGAGATCTTCATTGAGGCTATATCCCAACTGGACGTTTTGAAGCCTGACGTATGAACCATCTTCCACATAAAAATCTGAAAATAGATTATTTGAATTAGCCCCAACGGTTACCCGTGGAAAGCTATCGGTAGATCCGGCGCCTGTCCATCTGTCAAGATGATACAATGTTTTATTGGTTAGAGGCTGATTTCGTTCATAGTTTCGAACAATATCATTGCCAACTGAAGCGAAAGCGTAGGCAGAGAAATCAAAATTATGAACATTGAAACCAATATTAAGTCCCATGGTCAAATCTGGAATTGGGTCTCCAATATTCACTCTGTCATTGCTATCTATTACTCCGTCATTATTTTGATCTACAAACCTTAGATCTCCCGGAGCAGCATTAGACTGCGTGGCATGAGCATCAATATCGGCCTGAGACTGGAAGATTCCTTCGGTTTGTAATCCATAGAAATAGCCCAGAGGTTGCCCGGCTTCCATCCTGGAAGGCGGATCCTGACCTATACCAAAAGATCCTCCTGTAAGAAATCCATTTTCACTATTCACATATAAAACCTCGTTGTTAAGAGTGGTGAAATTGTAGCTGATATTAAAGTCTGAATCATCAGAAAGTATTTGTTTATAGCCTATCTGGAATTCAAATCCGGAGTTTTCCACAATTCCAGCATTAATAACCGGCGGGGAAGAACCTGGAGCTGCGGCCCCGAGTATTCCAGATACCTGTGAAACCACCAAAAGATCTTCTGTTCTTCTTTTGAAGTAATCGGCGGTAATATCTATTCGGGAATCCAATAAACGGGCATCGACTCCCACATCAAAGGTCTTTTGTTTCTCCCATCGAATTTCAGGATTGGCAAGAGCTCCGGCTGCTACACCATACACCAGCTCATCATCAAAAACATAAGTTCCTTCTCCATTTAAAAGAGAAACATATCTAAAGTCTGGAATTCGGTCGTTACCAATGATACCGTAACTACCTCTTAATTTCAAAAAGTTCAGAAATTTACTGTCACTAAGGAAAGGTTCTTCAGATACCACCCATCCCGCAGAAACTGAAGGGAAATACCCGAATTTATTTTCAGGACCGAACTTGGTAGATCCATCCCGTCTAATTACACCTGAAAGCAAATATTTTCCTTTATAATCATATTGTAAACGACTGAAGTATGATAACAATCGTGCATCAAATACATCTCCCCCGTTTAAAAAATTATCTACAACATCGGTAGCATTATCTATGCTGGCGTTATCATATAAGTTGCCAGGAATTTCATAACCCGTAAAACCGTTGAAGTTACCCGAAGTTCTGAAAACCGACATCCCGAGAAGAACTTTTAAATTATGATTCTCTGCAAATGTATTTTGGTAAGTGATTAAATTGTCCCAGGTATAATCTCTAAAGAAATTTGCAGTCTCCGTCACGTAATTTCGATCTACATTGAATACTTTTCCCGACCCGTAAAATGCTTCAGGGCTAAAATATTTTCCGTTTACTTCAGAATAATTAAACTGAAACTGTGTTTTTGCCTGGAAATGATCAAAAAAGTCATAGGAAAGTCCGAAGACTCCACTAATTTTATCGACCTGGGTATCATTATAAGTATTGGCCATTTGAGCAATGGGATTAATTACTTCGTTACCAAGGCCTTCAGCTAATGTATAATCACCATTTTCGTCAAAAACATCTAAAGTAGGATCCATGTTCAGGGCATTGAACAAAACAGAACCCAGTGCGTTTTCAGAAAGAGTTTTTCTATTCGTATTGGTATAGATGGCAGAGGTATTAAACTTTAAATCCTCAAGAATATCCAAAGTGTAATTTATACGTGCCGTTAATCTATTATAGTTAGCATCACTACCGCCTACGATACCATCCTGAGTAAAATAAGAGGCACCTGCAGCGTAGGTAGATTTTTCAGTACCTCCAGAAACATTCACATTAATATCTGAAATAGGAGCCTGTTGAAATACTTCCTCCTGCCAGTCTGTGCCCATTCCCAGATTCCTGAAGTTAGGATAAGGAGGATTTTCTCCCGCTGCCGCATGGGCTTCATTAATAATAACGGCATATTCCGTGGCATTTAAAACAGGAATTTGGCGGCTTGTTTCCTGAATACCCGTATAGGTATCGATATCCACCTTAAGATCTGTATTTCTTTTACCAGATTTTGTGGTAATTAAAATAACACCATTGGCAGCACGCACGCCGTAAATACCTGCGGTTGCATCTTTAAGGACATTAATACTTTCAATGTCATTCGGATTAATCACGCTAAGGTCTTCAATAACGTTGCCGTCTACCAATATTAAAGGACGATTATCACCATTGGTACTGATCCCCCTGATATTTATGGTGGAACCGCTTCCCGGAGAACCGGATTGTGATGTAATGTTAACTCCGGCAACACGCCCCTGTAAGGCCTGTTCAACCCTTGCCGGATTCAATTCTTCAATCGTTTCAGAACCTACCACGCTAACCGCACCGGTAGTCTCCTTTTTGCTTTGCGTGCCATATCCAATCACTACGACTTCATCTAGTGATTCATTATCAGTTATAAGCTGTACGTTGACAGTTTGCTGATTGGTAATTGTGATTTCCCGGGTAACGAAGCCTATGTAACTAAATTGAAGAACATCTCCTGATGAGACCTCCTTTACGGTGTAATTACCATCAAAATCGGTAGTTGTTCCTCTGGATTGATTTTTGACAATTACGTTAACGCCAGGTAAGGGCATCCCGCTCTCGTCTGTTACATTTCCGCTCACCGAAAACGATTGAGCGTTCGCTGCAAAGAACCCGCTTAGTAATAGAATTAAAAGACAGGTAAATTTCTTCATGTGTTTATCTGTTAAAATTGCTCTTCCAATATATTAACAGAATATTAAGAACAGGAGAAATACACCTTTACAAAAAATCTACACTTAAAGAAAGTCTAATTTGAAGGTCTAAAATTTATCATATTTTCAATAATCTCAGTCGTTTTAAGACTTTAATCCAAAAAAAACTATACCATTATTATTTAAGAGATTACCGAGATGTAGAGTTAATGTAGAGTTATAAATGGAGTTTGTTAAGTTTATATTTCCAGAATATAATCGGTTAAATTTATATTTCTATCCAGATTCATTTTTTTGCGCAATCGATATCGTTTGATTTCGACACTTTTTACCGAAATATTCAACAAGGGTGCGATTTCTTTAGAAGAAAGATTGAGGCGCAAATAGGCGCAAAGTTTAAGATCGTTAGAAGTAAGTTCAGGATGTTTAGTTTTCATCTTCTTAAAAAAGTCTTTATCGGCATTACTAAATGCCTTTTTAAAGAATTTCCAGTTATCCTCTTCATTGATGTCTTTGTCTATGGTGCTTATAACCGACCTGATGTTCGATGAATTTTTTTCAGCCTGCAAGCGTTCTTTAATAGTAGTAAGAAATTCATTCTTTTTGATAAGGCTCATGGTAGAAACAGCAAGTTCCCTGTTCTTATTTGCCATATCCTGTTCCAGCTTTTCATTCCTGAGTTTTATAATCTCCTGTTCAGCTTCCAGGTTTTTCAGCTTTAATTCCCTTTCATTTTCAGCTATCAGCTTACTATGGCGTCGTTTATAAAGAAGATGTACTCCAAGAATTAAAAGAATTAGAAGAAGAAAGTAAATAATGATCGCGAAATTGCTTAAATAATAAGGCCTTGAAATTTCGAAATCATAACTTGAAATATCAGAAACTTTATCGCCAATCTTAGCCTTTACCTCAAATTTATAGTTTCCGAATGGCAAATTCTTAAAATTCGCAGTGGACTGATGATCCCAATCACTCCAGTTGGAGCTCAGTCCCAATAACCTGTAACTATAGGCTACATCCTGAAACTTTCGGTAAACCGGCACACTAAAATGGAAATTGATATTATTCTTTTTTGAATGGAACAAGCCTTCTTTGGTAAGATTTACAGGCTCTGAAACGGAATCAAGAGCACTTACCTTTATTTCATTTATTGAGATTTTGTGCTTTTGACTTTGATCGTCTTTAATATCTAATTTCAAATAACCGTTAGCAACTCCCAAAAGGTAACGATCCGGAGCGATCTGCTCGATATTTTCATAGCCTATGGCGATATTCCTGAAGGACTGATCTATATTAATAAATTTCAATTTATAGCCATTTGTCAAGGATGCAGGTGAAACATAAAAGATCCCGTCTTCTCCAAACCCCCAAAGCTTATTATCTTCATCTACCTGCATTCTTCCCGAAACGCGACTTATTGGAGCTAATAGATCTGCTATGGGATTACTGACTGAAAATTTATCGGTACTAGCATCATAACTATAGATACTATTTGTAGAGCTATAATAAAGAGTGTCATTAAATTTGAATATACTGGAGGTTATTCCTGATTCTTTAGGAAAGCGATAATTTTGAATGTTTACAAATCCATTCAAGGAGTCATTAATCTTCATTTTAAACACTCCTTTATGTTCATTGCTAATCCATAACCTGGCATCAGTTCCCACTTCTATGAATTTTGAAGAATGAGGAAAATTAGTAAGCATGGGAGATACCTCTATCGTCCCTTTGTGCTCTTTCAGAAAACTTATGCCATTATAATGCCCCTGCACATAAACACTATCTGAATATTTTTTTACAAGCCAGGTTCCCAACCTGTCACAAATTTTTGTTGCATTATCGCCCTGAACCAGAAATGTGCCGGTGTCATGGCCACAAAACAGATGCCCGTCAATTTCATCCAGGCTCCATACCTGGCCATTAGTACCCTCAATAAGTTGAAACCTGTCCTGGTTTTTGGTCTTTAAATACAGGCCCTGGTTTGTTCCTAGATACAGATCTCCGTTCTTTTCTAAAGAAGTATATACCGAACCTATTTTACCTTTATTATCTCTAAAAGTGAGAAAATCGGAACTAAGGTCGAGCATACTGATTCCATAATCAAGGCCGGCCCAAACATTGTCATCGTGATCCAGGAAGACATTCAAGACGGTATTGTTCAGTAGAATATTTTCCTGATTAAAAACATTGATTATTTTCCCTTCTTCATCTATTTGAAAAATTCCGTTCCCAACAGTACCGATAATCATCCCACCATCGGGTAAACTTATCGCGGAAAGAATATTGGGAGTATTCATTTTTTCAGGCAGATCATCATAGATAGATATTAGCCTGTCACCTTCCCACTCAAAGAACCTGTCATTTCCTGAAATAAAAGATAAATGACCATTCTTTTCAAACAGACACATGATGGCGAGATCATTTAACTTCGAATAAGGGATCACAAGTTCTGAGGTCGCATTATTTATTTTAAACAATCCTTCCTCTACCAGCTGATAATATAAATGGCCACGAAATTTAAAAATCCTCGAAATTGGTTTACCCGAAGGATTATCCATTTTGGTAAGCTTATCTAATTGAGGATTATAGAAATATATCCCGGAAAAACTTCGGTATATAATTATTCCGTTCAGTTCTTCAATCTGCCAGAACTGCTCTCCATCGGTAATGTTTTCTTCCAATTTTGGAAGTAAGCTTGTATAAATTAGCTTCCCATATTCATCTCTTTTCCAATACCCCAACTCCATATACGCACCGGTATAAATCTGTTTTTCAATGGCTTTTACAGATCTTACCACCGTCTTATTTGGAACCGGGTACACACTCCACTTCTCACCATTATACTCCAGCAATCCCATACTGTTCGCGAAATAAAAGTTCTCATCTTCTCCCTGTGAGATCATCCAGTTTTGGTTCCCGCCTTCATATTCATTGGGGCTGTAATTGATCACGGGAGGCAATTCCTGCCCGTGAGCATTAAAAAAAAGAAGAATAAATAGTATCAGAAGCTTTTTAGGCAAAATTGAAGTTTAATTAGCCCCGAAAGGTAACTAACGCTTTTAAAGGAATGAAATTTTATACAAATTTCGGCATTTTTTCATTAGCAAAATTTTTAGTTTTTTTTGTTAAATATTGATAAAGACCTATGCTTTCAAGGTGAGATTGAATTTTTTTGGAAGTTGATGCAGACTACAAATTCAATCAAACATTAAAACCTTTATGTTTAAAAATAGTTTTCTCCCCTACATAAAAAACACCTTCGGAATCTTCCTTCCCCTTTTATTCATCCTGTTTAATATGAATTTACAGGCACAGGAAAACAACACTAAAAAGATAATCCATTCGGTATACGTTACTGCTAATACAGCTCTTCGCGATAATGACAACAACAAACGTCTCCTGAACGAAATTGTTGAAGCCTCACAAATAGGAGATTCAGCTTCCCTGGTGATTGTTGGAAATATCGTTCCTGAAAACGGATATCCCGATAAGGATAACGGCAGGGAACAAACGCAAAAATACCTTAGGGAAAATCTTCTGGAACCTTTAAGAAATTTTAAAGGCCAGATCATTTATACTCCCGGCGTCAATGAATGGCAGGCAGATGCTCCTGATAATATAGATGACCTGGAATCTTTTCTGCAGGATAACAGCCGGGCAGAATTCTGGCCCAATGACGGCTGTCCCATAGAAGGTGAAGATTTGAGCGATGATGTGCATCTTGTCATGGTCGATTCTCAGTGGTATCTCGAAGATTGGGACGATCATCCGTATATCAACAACAAATGTGACTATAAAACACGTGACCAGTTTATTGTTGAATTTGCAGATGAACTAAAAGATAATCAGGGAAAGACCATTCTGGTGGCTGTTCATCATCCTGTACTGAGCAAAACGAAATTGGGTTTTTTTGAAAGAATTATTGGTGCCGGCACTCAAAATTTTCGTAATCCTGCTTATAAAGAATTACGTGGAAAACTGGAAACCCTCGCCAGCCGCTATGAGGATGTAATTTTTATTTCCGGAAATGATCAAAATCTGCAATTCGTTCAGCATGACAGCATTGAACAGATCATCAGCGGAGTGACTGAAAATCCTGAAAAAGCCAAACCCGAAAAAGATAAAGGGCATTTTGCTGCTTACGACCTGGGTTATGCGAAAGTAAATATTTTTCAAGATGGCAGCTCTAATGTTGAATATTTTAAGCTGGATCAAAAAACTCCGATTTTTTCGGCTGAAATCAGGAGGGAACGCACCAGATTATCTGAGGTAAGCTGGCATTCCAAAAGTGAGTTCGGAAAAACCAAATCGGCTTCCATCTATACAACAGAAGAAACCGATAAAAACGGACTCTATAAGTTTCTCTGGGGTACTCACTACCGTCCTGTCTATTCCCGAAATATTGAATTTCCGGTTCTCTTTCTCGACACCATTCCGGGAAATCTGAAACCGGTAGGTGAAGGTGGAGGCCACCAGTCCCGTTCTCTTAGGTTCAGAGCTGACAATGATCATGAATTTACCCTCAGGGCTCTACGAAAAAGTGCGCTTCGGTTTTTACAAAAATCGGTACCCACACATTATGTCGAAGATTACCTCGAAAATACGGTTGCCGAGAGATATGTGCAGGATTTTTATACCACCGCTCATCCCTATGCGCCTTTTGCGGTTTTTGAACTCATGGATTCTATCAACCTCATGCATTCAACACCGAAGATCTATTATGTGCCTAAACAGGAAGCGCTTGGTATCTATAACAAAGATTATGGTGATGCCCTGTTTATGCTGGAGCCACACGTAGGGGATGAAAATAAGGATATGGATATTTTTGGAAATCCAAATGACATTCTCAGTACCAAAGACGTAATGCTGGAATTACAGGAAGACAAAGATAAATATATAGATGAAAAACTCTACATCAGGGCACGCTTGTTCGATATGCTAATTGGTGACTGGGACCGGCATCAGGACCAGTGGCGCTGGGCAGAATATGAAGAAGAAAACGATAAGAAAAGATATGTTCCCATTCCCCGTGACAGGGACATGGCTTTTCCAAAATTTGACGGCCCCATACTAAGCATTGGAAAATTAGGTTCTGTTCTTCTTCGACCTATGGAAACTTATGACGAAATGGTTGATCATCCAAAATGGTTCAATGTGGCGGCCTATTCTACTGATAAAGCTTTCATTAAGACCTCCAGCTGGGAAGACTGGAAAGAACAGGCCGAATTCATTCAGAAAAAAATAGACGATCAAACCATTGCGAAAGCCTTTAATAAGCTTCCCCAAGGCGTGCAGGATGAAACTATTGAGGATATTCAGAAAAAGCTGAAGGCGAGAAGAGGTAATCTTGTGGATATCGCCAGAGATTATTTTGAGCATTTAAAGGAATTTGATATGATCCTCGGGACAGAAAATGACGATTCTTTTCTCATCACCCGTAAACCCGGCGGCACCACAGAAATTCAGATAAAAAATGAAGATGATGAGATCGTTTTCAACAATTCTTATAATTCAGATCTTACGCAGGAGTTATGGATCTACGGGCTCGATGGCGACGATACCTTTAGAATTGAAGGTGACGGAAACAAACTTATCAAACTGAAGGTTCTTGGCGGCGAAGAAAATGATATTTATGATTTTCAGAATAAAAGAAACGCCAAATTATATGATTACGAAAGCAAGAAAAACACCATCAAAACTCCCGGTGCCCATAAATGGCTTGTAGATTCGTATGATATCAATCATTACGATCCCCACAAAAAAATGACCAGGGATAACACAATTATGCCAAACGCCGATTATAATTCAGATATCGGGTTGAAACTGGGTATTATGGATACCTATACCACTTACGGCCTGGTACA
Organism: uncultured Flavobacteriaceae bacterium; assembly: GCA_963741865.1. Classification (GTDB taxonomy): domain Bacteria; phylum Bacteroidota; class Bacteroidia; order Flavobacteriales; family Flavobacteriaceae; genus Christiangramia. The sequence continues at coordinate 144,266 of CAVUJP010000007.1, read as the reverse complement.
GAACCCATTTACCACGCAGCAGAAATTATCGGCTAATTATTACTTCTCTACCCAGGGTTTTGATATTGAATATAATATAGAACTGGCCAATATTTTTTACAAGTGGAATTTAGGTATAAATGCCTATTATTCAAGTCCGAATTTTACGATGAATTATTTTGGCCCGGGTAATGAGACCGATTATGATATAGACGAAGTAGACCGTGATTTTAACCGGGTACGAATCGAGCAATGGCATTTCGCTCCCTATCTAACCTGGCGAAATGAGCCTAAGAGCAGCTTTTACATTAAACCTATGCTCGAATCTTTCGAAGTCGCCTTTGACGAGAATCGTATTGCAGGAAACTTTTTTGCTCCTGCCAACGAGGTCTTTGATAGTCAGCTTTATGGCGGGGCAGAAATAAATTACAATTATTATAGTAAGAATATGGCAGCTTTTCCTTCGGAAGGAATGGAACTGGATCTTACCGCCGGTTATAAAAGGAATATAGACGCTCATAACAATGAATTTGGATATATAAAACCCATGCTTTCTATAGATTATCCCCTCCACGAAAGCGGGATCGCTACCCTGGCTACTAAAATTGGAGGCGAGGCTATTCTGGGAGAGAATTATGAATTTTATCATGGTGCCGTTCTCGGTGGCGGAAATATGAATAGCCTTCGCGGGTATCGTAATGACCGTTTCAATGGGAAATATGCCTTTTATCAGAACATTGACCTGCGCTCGGGAATTACCAAATTCCGAACAAATTTTATCCCTATCAGGCTGGGTGTTAGTTTAGGATTTGATTACGGAAGGGTATGGCTGGACGATGATAATTCTAACGACTGGCATACCGATTACGGTGGATCATTTTTCGTAAATGCATTCAGCGCCTTTACCGGAAATCTCGGCTATTATGTAGGGGAAGATGGCGGAAGGTTCAATTTTACAGTTAATTTCAAATTCTAGGGAATCTTAGAGGACTTTCTTTAATTCTGAAAGATCCTTTATGGAATATGTGGGCGTGGAAATCAAAGAATAAGGTTTTTTTCCGCGTTCGATGAAAACTGTTGACATGCCTGCCTGAGCGGCTCCTGTCACATCCCATCCGTGAGCAGCGATCATAACTGCATCTTCTGCTTTTATGTGGGCATATTGCAATGCGCACTTGTAAGCTGCAGGATGCGGTTTATATTTCCTGCTTTTTTCCACACTTAAAACATAATCGAAAAATTGAAAAATTCCCGCATTTTTTAGCTGATTTTTAAGCACCTCGGGCTTTCCATTGCTGAAAGCCATCAACCGATATTCTTCAGAAAGCGCCTCGAGTGCTTCCGTAACCTCGGGATAGGGATTTAATTTATCTATAGAAGAAAGAATATTTCTGATCTCCTCGTCAGAATATGATTTTCCAAATCTTTCCTGAACCAGCTTAAAAACTTCCTTCCCAATTTCACTAAAATCGTGATAGCTGTCACATACCGATTCTACCAAAGAATAATACAAGAGTTCAGAAAACCAAAGAGCCGCTGCCTGTTCATTTTCCAGGGCGGTGATAATATCCTGTTTTAAGGCTGACAAATCCAGTAAAGTCTCATTAACGTCAAAAATCAAAAGGGATTTCTCCATAATTTTGGGTTTTAAAAAAGCCCTGGAAATACAGGGCTTTTATAAATTAGTTGTTGTCAGGGAAGATTATTTCCAGTTTCCCTGTGCGTCGGCATATTCAAATTTCTGTCCTCCAACCGAAACTTCTACCATTGCTCCAGCTTTAGGCATGGTTACAACAGCTCTACCGTCATTAAATTCTACATTTTTGGATGCTCCTTTTTTAAGTATTACTGCGGAAGCATTCCCGGAAAGACTGTAATTTCCTTTCTTAAATTGATCCAGTTCCTTCTGAGTTTGAAAAAGGATGACCTGGCGATACGCCTGACCTCCAATTTGAAGACCAATATCTATCTGGCGCAATTCGGCAAAACCCTGTACTTTTCCGTTTTCAAAAAGTACTCCGTTCCCGGCTGCACCGCCAAGGATATAGGCACCACTTCCTACATTAGGAAAGATCACATATCCAACGGCAGTATCGAAGAGCTTAGACATATTATTACTGTTTTCGATAAATGCCTGCTTGGAATCCTTGGCATCTCTAATTAGCTGAGCTTTCTTGTCTTTATTGACAAGCTGTTCCTTCTCATCATTGTCATCATAATCATCATCGTCACTTTGCGCATATAGACTCATTCCAGATGAGAATAAAAGTAAAACGAAAAGCGACATTATTCCTTTTCTTAGTGTCATAACATTTTGATTTTTAATGGTTATTGCATTTCGAAATTACCGAAAAGCTACTATCCGGCATGTTAAGCCGGTGTTATTTCACTTCATGTTAGCATTAGCGTGAAAAGACTGTTAAACACTAAAAAATAACTGTCATTAAAATCAACACATTTGGTATATTTTCCACACCTGAAAGTTTGGTCCTTCGATGTTGGAAATCTGTTTTTCCACCTTTGGGCTGTTTAAATATTCTAACATCTCATTGATAGCAAGGATTTTGAAAACTACCTGAGGCGTGGCTTCAGATTTTAACATAAACGGGTAAGGATTTTGAATACTCTGGATTCAAAGAAAAAAAGCTATGAATCCGGAAATAAGAATTTTTGAGATACTACAGGCACTGAGCCTGCTTCCCATATTTTACCTTTTAAACCAGTTTATTTTCAGGAAACTTGCGCAGAAGCATGATTTTTTCTCTTTCAAATTAATGAATCTGCTTTCAATTTACCACCTAATATTTGGTGCCATTTATTATGGTTTTGCCTTGTTCAATCCTTCGGATTCCAAGAGATATTTCCACGTGGTCTCGCAAACCGATCATAGCTGGTTTCATTTCTTTAAAACCGAAACCAGCTTTGTTGATTTTATCTCCTACCCTTTTGTTAAGTTCCTGGGCTTCAACTATGAAATGACGATGCTGCTGTTCGCCTGGATAGGATTCCTGGGCTTTGTATATGCTTATATTTTTTTCAGGGAGAACATTTCCCTGGAAATTCGAATATTCAAGAAAATAGATTTCCTCCTGCTGATGCTCTTTCTTCCGAATATGCACTTCTGGACAGCTTCTTTAGGCAAGGGAGCCCCTATTTTCCTGGGATTGATGCTTTTTGCCTATTCCATCAGGAATCCTAAAAAAAGATGGCTGCCGCTCTTGACAGGTTCCCTCCTGGTATTCGCGATAAGGCCTCATATGCTATTACTCATGGCGGCCGGTTCGGCCATGGGAATTTTGTTCTGTAATAATTCCTTCAGCTGGAAGAAAAAAACGATTTTTATAGCCTCTATTGGGGCCGGAATCTTACTTTTCCACGAACCTATTCTTAAAGTGGTGAATCTTAACAATTCTTCCGATCTCATCGGGGATTTTATGGCTTTTACACAACATAGAGCCGAAGAATTATCGGGAGCCGATTCGGGTGTGGATATGGTGGAATACAGCATGGCTGAAAAATTATTTACCTTCTGGTTTCGGCCCCTATTTTTCGATGCTCCGGGCTTCTTCGGAATTATCGTTTCTATTGAAAATCTTATCTATTTACTCATCTTTTTTAAAATCTTCAGCAGAAAATTCCTGAATTTCCTGAAAGACGCGCCGGTTCAAATCAAAACCAGCCTTGCATTGTTCCTTATCAGTTCAGTGGCAATGACCTTTATCATGTCTAATCTTGGGATCATAATCAGACAAAAGACCATGATCATGTATTTCATGTTCTTTGTGGTTTATTATTACCTGGCACACGAGAAAGCGGTGACTTTTCAGTTAAAACCTGCAGAAAAAGCAACAGATCTTGCTGAAGCAGCCTGAAATTTATAGGAATCAACTTCCTTTTTTCCTCTAAGGAAAGTCTTTTTTGCCCTTCGATCTAAGGAAATCGGGTGGTTAAAATATTTATTTTAGGAGGATGTAAAAGGCGCCGGTGGTGCGTCTGCGGTCTGCGGAAGCCTTTCATAGGTATTGCTCATTCCAGCAGAGGGAACATAGGTTTTAGAAGTGAGCACAAATACCAAAAAGGCAATGCCGAGAATAAAAAGAAATTTTAGACAGGAGTGGATGAAAGAAAATTTAAAATCTCTTTCCAGGGTTCTAATGGGATGAAGAGAAATTCTCATAATAATCGGACTTAGGCAAAAACAGGCTTACAATATCAAAAGCCAAAATAAGTAGGTTAATAATGATTTTCATTTACAATTTACGCAGTTTTAGACTGCTTAATCGTTATCCCTCAGTAGATTATGAACAACAATATTAACAATTGTTTAGTGATTGCTATTTCCTTTTCGGAATTGATCTGTCTTCCTAAACTATCTCATAAATTACCTTTAAAGTGGTATTTTATGACTGACTTTACGTTTCTATCTTAGCATCGTTGAATAATTGATGTAGTAATCGATTAGTATTCCTAAGAAGTTCGAGTAGGGTTAACTTCTGAAGTTTTTCTGAAGTTATGTTGGGGTAAAAACGTTAATATGGATCTAATCGAATCAGTACTGCTAAGAAATATTTGACGCTAAAACCTTCAGGATTCTCCTGGAGGTTTTAGCGTCAAATATTTCTGCCATCAGGTAAGAAAAGACCGCTATAAATTCTTCACGGTTTTTATAAATACTATCTGACTTTTATATATCTTTTGTAACATTTGATGCTGTTTATTTTTAATTTTTTTGACGCACATCCATAAGCATATTTTTTCCAAATTTGGATTTGAAAAATTTTACCATTCAGCTAAACTTCCATCTTTATGTCTCCAGATCGGATTTTTCCAATCCCGAGATCTTTTTGCCATTTCCCGAACATGGTCTTCATTTATTTCAATTCCTAATCCTGGGCCATTCGGTATCTTTACGTATCCTTCGTCATAAGTGAATACATTTTTATTTGTTAGATAGTCCAGCAAGTCACTTCTTTTATTATAGTGTATCCCTAAACTTTGTTCCTGAATAATTGCATTATGGCATGTGGCATCAACCTGCAGACACGCAGCTAGAGCTATTGGACCTAAGGGACAATGGGGTGCCGCTGCAACATCAAAAGCTTCTGCCATAGAAATAATTTTTTTACATTCTGTTATACCTCCCGCATGCGATAAGTCAGGTTGAATTATGTCAATATATCCATCTTTTAATATATTTTTGAACTGCCATTTAGAAAACATTCTCTCTCCACTGGCTAATGGGATAGAAGTAATATTTGCAATTTCTCTTAATGCTTCGTTATTTTCTGGTAAAACAGGCTCCTCGATGAACATGGGTAAAAAAGGTTCAATCTTTTTAGCTAATATTTTTGCCATTGGTTTATGTACCCGCCCATGAAAATCAATACCTATACCAACATCCGTGCCTACTGCTTCCCTGACAATGGCTATTCGCTCTATTGCTTGATCAATCTTTTTATTAGAATCTATATACTCTAACTCTTCAGTAGCATTCATTTTAACAGCGGTAAATCCTTTTTTTACCATCTCTTTGGCCGCCTTTCCGACATCAGCAGGACGATCTCCTCCAATCCAGGAATAAACACGTATTGATTCTCTTGCTTTTCCTCCAATTAAATCATGCACAGGAGCATTATAAAATTTCCCTTTTATATCCCACAATGCCTGATCAATTCCTGCCATAGCACTCATCAATATTGGTCCTCCTCGGTAAAACCCTCCTCTGTACATAACATTCCAATGATCTTCTATATTCATAGGATTTTTTCCTATTAGTAATTCCATGAATTCTTTGACTGCTGATTTTACAGTAGAAGCCTTACCTTCTATTATAGGTTCGCCCCAGCCTACAATATCCTCACTAGTTATTATTTTAAGAAATAACCATCTTGGGTCTATTTGGAATAATTCGTATCCTTTAATTTTCATTCTTCCTTTTTTTAAACTCATTATATCTTTTTACAAAACTTTTTAACTGCAGGAAAATATTGCTCCATTCTTCCTTTTCTATCATTGGTTTATTTACTAAATCACCGCCTATTCCAACACCATCAGCACCAGCTTGAAAAAAGGTTAAGAAATTATCACTATTAATACCCCCTGTTGGAAGAAATTTTACAGTGTCAAGGGGAGCCTTTAAATCCTTTAAATATCGTGGTCCTAATTGAGTTGCTGGAAAAATTTTCACCATACTGGCTCCTAATGACCATCCCTTAAATATTTCGGTTGGGGTAAACGCCCCAACAAAGATAGGAATCCCATTATCCACACAAGTTTTTATTACTTCTTCATTAACGATGGGGGTTACAATAAATTGAGCTCCCGCCTTAATTGCCTTTTCTAAATCATCTAAGGAACATACTGTCCCTGCTCCTATATTTAACTTATTTCCATATTTCTTTATAAGAGAAGCAATAATCTCTTCTGCATTTTCAGAATTCATTGTAATTTCAATATTTGAAAGATTCGCCTTTACAAAATAAGAAGTGAATTTCTCCGCCTGTTGTTTTTGTAGGTTTCTTAAAATTCCAATTATAGGTAATCTTTCAAATTGCTCCCAGGAAAAGGTATTATCCATTTTATCACTTATTTTGTTCATAAATTTTAATTTGGCCTCTAGCAGTAATTTCGTTTCCATTTTTTAATCTGGAAATAGGAATATTTACCTTTAGCTCCTTTAATGCTATATAATAAAGTATTTGAAGATCATCACTTCCTATTAAAGATATCCTCTTTAAATTAGCTCTATTGTCATTAATTTCTCTCAATTCTGTTCCTATTACTAATCCACTGAGATAGAAGTAATTTTCCTTTTTTGATAATTTATTAAACAATACATTCGATCTAACTCGAAAAAGATTATTTAAAAAATTTGATTTTTTAGCTTGATGAACGCCCAACTTAAAAAAATTTAAAAGAATTAATTTTTTCGGTTTCTCTAATGTTGTCTTCAAAATACTATGCTCTATTAATAAATTAAAAACCTCTCCAGTCAAAAAAGTTTTAAAACTTGTCGTCTCTTTTCCACTTACTCTAATATGTTTGGAATGAGTTCCAGGAAACAAAAACAATGTTTCTTCCACAGTTGGTTTCTTAAAAGCCCCGATTAATTGAGTTTCCTCTCCTCTAATTACATCATTATCGGTAGCAGAAATTCCGGAAATGAGGAAGATTGGATGTGGATATATACTTCCTTTTTTATAAAATTTACATTTTAGACCGGATCCATCGACATTAAATGGTAATTTCTTGTACGGTAATTCCTGTATTCCTATCGAAGAAGAAGCCATTCCAGAAATGATTATAGGAATATCTTTATTCAATTCTCCCTCTACCTTTGCAATTCTTTTAACATACTTATCGAGTATATTTAAATAAAAATTAATCCTTTCCTTCGTCCCTTTCTTTTTCTCTTTTTCCCACAGAGAATAAATTTCTTTTATTCCTCCATTTGCTGAAACTTCTTCCCTCGAAATTCTAAAATCTCCCTCGTTCTTTTCAACAAGTAGTAGCCTAAAACTAGATGTTCCCCAATCACAACATAAATATTTCTGCATAATTAGTAACTTTTAAGCCATTCTCTTTTCCAAGAAATAAAGCATCAGGCCTTTGAATTATAACAAGCCATTTAACCCGAGAATACCTTGATATGATATTAGGAGGGAAAAAATAAATGCGAAAAAAAGTGCAATATTTAAAGGAAAATTTGCGGTATGTTCACCCATTAATGATTTCTTATTTATAAGTATGGTTATTCCCCCAATTACTAAGGGCAAAATAAAAACATTTGCTACTTGTGTTACTATTTGGGCCATTATTGGATTAGATCCAAGTATAGGAACAATTAAACCAACCAAACAAGCTATTCCCGTTAGTATTTTAAATGAAGAAGATTTGGTATCCATTTTCCCTTGATGATAGTCACCAAGCAATAAAGGAAGCACCATTAAAATCGGAAAAATAGAAGAAAATCCTGCACTCATAGCTCCTATCATAAAAAGAGCCACTGCAAATCTTCCGGCCATAGGTTCCAATGAGTTCACCATATCCAAAACATCCTTGACGACTAACCCCCGGTAATACAAGGCTCCAGTAGCAGCAGCCATTATTGAGGCACTAATTATGAACATTAATAAAGCCGAAATAACTGCATCTTTCCTTTGCTGCCCAATATCCTTCGCTCTCCAGCCTTTTTCTGTTACAATAAGAGGTCTTATGACGAACGTTGGTGCGGCCATAGTTGTTCCTACAAGTGCAGCAACCATTAAACTTCCGCCATTCGGAATTTGGGGTATAAAACCTTTTGCAATTTCTACAGGAGAGGGAATAACAATAAACATCGAAAGAATAAAAGAGATCCCCATAATGGTAACAAAAAATACTAGTATTTTTTCGAAAAAGGAATATTTGCCTACTAATAGTAGAAGGTAAGAAAAGAAAAGTATAATGATTGCAATTCCTAAGATTATCCAATAATTACTTTTGTTCTCTTGTGGAAGAAAAAGATGTGCAAATTCAAAGATAGCAGAACTTATCAGACCAACAATACCAGAAAGTGCGCTCCATTGGCCTAATACAATTCCCAAAATGGCTAAAATAGCCCACATTTTTCCGAATTTAAGTTCTCTTTTAAAACTATTAATTGTAGTCTTTCCTGTTACTAAAGCGAAACGTCCAAATACTTCCATTAAAATCCAGGCAAAAAAAGAACTTAAAAAAATGACCCATAACAATTTAAGCCCATATTGGCTTCCTACTTTTATCATGGAAGTTACACTCCCCGTACCAATAGTATATCCTATACAAAATATACCTGGCCCAATGGAGAGTAGAACTGACCAAAATCTTTTAAAGATGTTTCCTTTTTTTTTAATATTCATTTTTCAACAATTACTTTAAAACTATATCCCTATAACCAGTATCAATGTAATAGGTGTACGTTAATTAATTTGTAGACTTTTTTGGCCAAAGGTGTTCTCGAAGAAATTCAAATGTCTCTTCTCCATGTATTTGATGGGGACCATTAAAAAAATTTATTTTTGTTTGATTGCCAATGGACAAAAGATCATAAAGGCGCTGAACTTTTGCATATTCATATCCTATCCACTCATCAGGAGCTACCTGATCGCCGTGGCCCCTTTCCACCATAAAAGGTCTTGGAGCAATCATTCCAGCCATTTCCGCATAGTTAAAAGTATTTCCTAAATTGAACTCATACATATCATATTCCGGAAGGAACATATAACTTTGAGGAAAATTTAAAGAAGTAGTTTTCCATATCCATTGATTGAAATCACCAGAACTTATTACGACTGAATAATCCTTTAAGACTGTTGGTACACGCATTGCTGCTTTACCTCCATAAGATAATCCATATAATCCAATTTTTTTTCCATCCACAAACGGGAGTTTCTTCAACCAATTTAGTGTTTGTTCCTCCTGCCCAATTACAACAGAAAAAATAGATTGTTTTAAAGGATTAGCCATTCGTTGAATTTCCCGAAAACTCCTACTTCCATAAGTTTGATGTGGCATTAAACCGTAAATACTTTGTGGAGCATAGACAATAAATCCTTCATCAGCCAATTTCGCACCAAAGGAATTGTAAATCGAATTGATATGAGGATCAATTACTTCTTGTGGTTTACCCCCTAATCCATGCTCAGCCACTATTAACGGCCTTTTTTCACCTCTTTGAAGGTCATTTGGAACTAAAAGTATCCCCCCAGTAGGAACATTTGGCCAAACATTTAATTCTACCCAATATCCTTTCCATCTTGGTGTCCTATAAGCTAACACTGTTTTGGGATCGATCCTTTTGGAAAGTTGGGGCATTTTTCCAATTATTTCTTCCCAAAAATATTTTCTGTACGGTTCAATGGACTTTTTCCACTGTTCTACTGATGAAGTATCTGCGCTTTCCCAGAATTTTATTCTTTTTTGCTTGCTTCGCTTTATTACTTTATTTAAATGATCTAATATTTCATCTAATTGCTCCTTTGTACGGTTATCGTGATTTTGTACGTTATTATGGTCATAATTCATTTCGGATGAATGTGGAGCAAAGTGAGTTATTACTCCCATCCCCTTTAAAAACTCTGCCAAAGCTTTTCTAGAACCTAGGGTCCATTTCCTTCTTTATTTACAATAACTTTGAAGTTATCCAAGGCGCTTAAACCTTTATAAATTTTTTTTGCTTTCTCAGCTTCGTTCAGAACCAAGGCTAACGGCGGTGAAATTATCCGCCCTGGGGCAGCAACATTTTTATGAATTTTATCGGGAGTCGGTGATCCTGAGATCTCAGGCCCTTTAGATGCTTCAATTATTAATGCTCTTGGTGCTACTAACCCTGCAATTTCTGCATCTCCAAATTTTCTTAATAGCCCCCATATATTCCTTATATTGGCTCCTTCCATAATTCATCTCTTTTCTGAAAATATCCGCTTACAAGGACCCCTTTAATCCTCTGGTCGACAGCTGCGCTATAAAACGCTAGTAAGCCCCCCTCTCCATATCCTGCTACTCCAATAGGAATATCCGTATTATTGAATTTATTTTGGTTGGCAAACCAATCGATAGCACCTAATATTTTTTGAATTTCATAACCAATGATATGTCTCCCCATTTCATATGCACGCCGATAAATAAATTCCCTATGTGATTCATTAGTCATTGCAACTTTTGGATTTCCCGACCAGGTGTCCTTCCTGTTAATCAGAAAAGGAACTATAACCCGATTACCTTTTGAAGCCAATTTTATTGCAAATTGCGATTCCGTAGAAATTCCTTCCGTAAGACCGCAAAACACTTCCGGTGTCCAATCAGCATCTGGAATTGCTATTATTTGGGATTGTATTTCTCCATTAGGTTCCAATAACAAACCCTCTCCTGTTACTCCTTCTAATACTTTCCAGTGAACGGCTTAGATATTAAAGGAGGGATATTCAGCGATAAGAGCCTTTTCATTAATCGTGTGGATTAATGACATCTCTACTGTGTTTGTCCGGTTATCTACTAATCCGATTATTCTTTTAAACTCATTCCTATTATTTAAAACTGATGCGTTTAAAAGCTTCTTTTGATTCATAATTGTAGTTCCAATATTTATTCCTTTCCTTTGAAAAGGAAGCTGTTTCTTGTATAAAAAAATCCTTTGTTCCTTCCAAAATTCTTGCTGGGAGAGACTGAATTTCGTTCAAAGACAATAATTCAGTGCCATTTAGATGATCATTATCCTGATCTTTTTGTTGGCTGAAAGAATTCCCTATAAATCCAAATTGAAATAATAAAATCAGTATCAAAAAAAGGTTTCGAGAATAACCTAACCTTTTAGTTTTATTAATAAACATTATAAAAATTATAAAAAGATTCAATTTATAGTGTTTCTGTCATTTGCTGCACTCTCATAATAATCAAAGTGCTTCCCTAGTTTATCTTTAATAGATAATGAGATGGTATCAAGTTCATTTTTAATCTCCTGACTCATTATGATATTTGCCGCATCCACATTTGCCTCCAATTGCTTTATATTTCGAGAACCTACCAGAGTACAGGTGATTCCGGTGTTTTCTAAAACCCATCGTATTGCTAAATCAGCCATGGTTAATCCAGTTTCCTGGCTTAAATCCCGAAGTTTCTTTAGAGCAATTTCTGTCTCCTTTTCAACACCTTTCTCTCCGTGCCTACATTCTTTGTTGTTTTTGCAGTTAAAATGCCTAGTTCGCCTTTGCCAAATTGGAACATCCGAAAGAGAAGAATACACATCTGCTAATATCCCTTGCAGCAAAGCCATATAACCTATAATCCCGATTCCCTTTTTTTTGCAGAAGGGTAAAGTTTCATATTCAATTCCTCTGCAAAGAAGATTATATGGAAGTTCATTTACCGCAATTTCCTCAATAGGAGTGATCTCCTCCAACCTTTTTGAACTAAAATTACTTACTCCATATTCTCTAATTTTTCCCTGATCCTTTAGTTTTCTAAGTCCTTCTAAAACCTCAGACATCCGTGGTGGATTTTTAATGATTTTCTCCTCCCTGGTGAAGTGTCTTATAGAGTGAGAGTGAATAGGCCAATGTACCATATACAGGTCAATATAATCCGTTTGTAAACGTTTCAAGGAAGCTTCACAATGTTCTATTAAAGTATTTTTATAACAATTGGAGGGACTAACCTTCGTTCCTATTAATACTTTATCCCGATTAACACTTTGTAGTGCTATACCTAAAGAAGACTCGCTTCTTCCATCGTTATAAGCTTCTGCAGTATCAAAATAATTAATTCCCAAATCAACAGATTTGCTAACAATTTTATCTACCTCCTTTTGATTTTGATCTCCCCAATATTTCCCTCCTCCGAAGGACCAACAACCTGTTCCTAGCACCGAAAAATTAAGAGAAGAATTCTTGCTATTCCTTTTTTTCATGAATTACTATATCTGTTTTCCAATTATTTTAAAAGCAAAGGCTTGTTGAGATGGTCGTTCTTCTTCAGATTGGAGCTCATTTGGTAGAATAATACTTATACCATCTTTGTTTTTCTTCCAGGATAATGATTTTGCATATCCTAATAAATGAACTTTAGATGATTCCTTTAGCTTCACATGGGGTACAAAAAAAGTTTCTCCCAGGCCAACCTTCGGTTATAGCATAAGTCACTGTATTACTTTTGTTTCTAGTGTAATAAATTTTTCCCTCGCGTGTTATCTCACAAGACCTTGTTTTATAAATAGCTTCTCCATTGACTTTTAGCCATTTGCCGGCATAAGCTAAGGATTGTAAAACTTTGGGATGAAAATTTCCATTCAAATCAGGACCAACTCCTATTTGCAGATTCCCTCCTTTAGACACAATATCTATTAATTTACTAACGATCCATTTTCCAGATCGGATATATTTAGCATCTGGTTCATAAGAGAAGATATCCCGGGTACTAAGGGTATGAATAACCTGCCATGCCATAGTTCCCTGGCTTTCATCCCCTGGGATATAATTTTCAGGAGTATGATAATCTCCAAAATTCCCAATACCTCGCCACCTTAACATTACATTGGGTTGTAATTCCCTGCTCATTCGAGCGACATTTTTCATATGTTCCCAAGCAAATTCAGGCAACCACATGTCAAAAGATAGCATATCAATCTTTCCATAATTGGTTAAGAGTTCTTTTATTTGGCTAGTATGGCGGGTTTTGAAATGAGCCCATGCTTTAGAATTTCGAGTCGGTGTATAAGTAGAATCTAAATTGGGATTCCATTGATCAAAACGAAAAGCAGCATCAAACCAGTCTGGGTGAGAAAAATATAACCCTATTTTAAGCCCCTTTTTTCTTGCTGATTCTACCAATTCTCTAGTCACATCCCTTCCAAAGGGAGTTTCCATTATACTGTAATGGATTTGAGCAGGTTCAATATTACCAGCATTTTTTCCGTAAAATTTAGTTTTATTCTGAACAATTGTTTTGGTATTATACATCGAAAATCCATCATGGTGCTTGGTTGTAAACACAAAAAATTTAAAACCATCTTCCAACATCATATTGGTCCAGCGATCCGCATCAAAATTTGAAGGATACCAGGATTTATATAAATCGTGGTACAATCCTTGAAAAGCCAAAGATGGCATACATTTCTGTCGCTGAAGAATCCAAGATTCTTTGCCATGAACTAAGCTATAGATTCCCCAATGAATCCTTATACCATATTTTAAATCCTTAAAATCTTCAACAGCCTCTTTTGGAGCGTGATGGTAATTGCTTAAATCAGCATTTTTCATATATGGTTGCCAATGATGAGTCCCTTCTCGTCCTTTTATGATTTTACCATCGGCATCTGGTTGATTAGTGGGAATATATTCTTGCGCTATAACTGTTTGAAGTGAAAGAATAAAAATTATATTGATTATAGAATATTTCATGCTATTATTTTTAATTTTCCTATCGGTTGGGTGTAAAATATTAATTATAACCTGGATTTTGCACAAGATTAGGATTAACATCTAACTCGGATTGAGGAATAGGCCATAAATAATTATAATCATGAAAAACTTTTTCCCTAATAAAAATATGGCCCTCACTATTTATTACAAATCTCCCTGAGTATTCCTCCGGATTTTCTGTGACTTTCATCCCATAAAATTTACGATCAATATTTTCTACTGCTGTTTTCCATCTAATTAGATCCCAGTAACGTATTCCTCCTTCAACCGCTAATTCTATTGCTCTCTCATTTCTTACAATAGATCGTAAAACGGCAGGTTCCGTTTCTACTACAGGAGCTATTTGCACACTCTCCCTCTCTCTAAGTTTATTAATCGTTTCATCCAAAAGATTTTGAGAAATTGGATCTCCTGCTTCTATTTTAGACTCTAAATATCCTAAAAGTACCTCAGCATATCGGATCAATGGATAATCTCCTCCATACTGCCAGACATTTCCCTGAAAATCATGATCGTAAAACTTATTTAATCCATAACCAGTATATCCAGGCCCAGTCTGAGAAGTAGAATCTGGATGTCCAATGTAAACTTCATCATTAACCTTAGAGTAACCAGGTAATAAAACAGTCGCATACAATCGTGGATCTCTATCTTCAAAAGGATGCTGCGGGTCATATAACGAAGATTCTTCAATTTTTTGACCATCTACCATAGGAAATCTATCTACGAAACTTTGATAAAAGGAGAATTGAGAATAACCCCCAAACCAACCTGGAACTGCAGCTTGTTGTGTAAAAGGTTCACCAAACACATCCTGCATATATTTCCTACTAAAAATAATTTCATCACTATTATCTCCAGAATCTTCAAAAAGATCTTTAAAATTTGGTGCTAATTGATATCTATCTTTCTCAATTATTTTTTTATATGTTTCGGCGGCTTTTGACCATTCTTCTTGTGACATAAAAAAACGCCCCATTAAAGCTAGAGCTGCCCCTTTTTCTATTCTCCCTTTTTCGGAAGCAGGCCTTTCCCATGGTAAATCTTGTACGGCTTCTTCTAAATTATTTAAAGCAAAATTAACTACCTCTTCTTGCGTAGACTGCGTTACATTATTAGCTTCATCAAAGGTCAAGGTTTTATCCACCAACGGGACACTCCCAAATAATTGGGATAGCCAAAAGTAGCTATAGGACCTTAAAAATTTAGCTTCTGCAATCATTTCTAATCTCTTTTCTTGATTCATATCGACTTTTTCGATATTTTCCAAAAAGTAATTTGCTCTTGCAATTATTTCATAATTAGAACTCCACATATACTGCACTTGAGGATTTGTTGAAGTTATTCCTTCTTGAGGAAAGCCACTTCCAAGCTCTTTATTAGACAAAATATCAGTCCAAGTTTCAAATTTTATCCCGACAATATTATATCCATTAAATTCGTTCCACCAGCCTGTATAGTTCTCCGCCCTATAAACGGCTCGAATTGCTTGTTCCGCATCGTTTTCATTATTCCAAAAAGTTGATTCACTTAATTGATCTTGGGGATTTTCTTCTAAAGAAAATTCATCACTTTCACAGCCTGATAGAGCACATATGACTATCAGAAGTAAAAAAATTTTTATCCGATTTTTTAAATATTCCATTTTATTAAATCTTAAAAATTAACATTTATTCCAGCTATTAATTCTCTGGTCGGAGGATAGTAGCTTGAATTTTGATAACCACCAGTGGTCATTTCAGGATCCCACCCGGGTGCAAAATTATCCCACGTGATTAGATTTTGACCACTAATATAGATCCTGAACTTATCCATAAAAGTCTTACTTATTAGAGATTTTGGTATTGTGTAGCCTATCTGCAACGTTTTTATTCTCATAAAATTTGCATTTTGAAGCCAATATTCAGATAAACCACCAAAGGGAATTTCAGGATTACTTGAGAGGGGGGTTAGGCGTGGGTAACTTGCAGAACGGTCCGGATTTTCCTCAGTCCATCTTCCTTCTACCTGCCATTGTTCAATATTCCCATTATTAAATAAGGCGAATTGAGATCCATTTAAAGGTTTCTGCATTCCTGCCAAGCCTTGCATTTGCAAGTAAAAATCAAAATTTTTAAAATCCGCAGATATACTAACACCATAATTATAGCGAGGATTGGTATTTCCTATAATGGTACGATCATATTCCGCACTGACTATTCCATCAGGTTCTCCATTTGGTCCGCTAATGTCCATATAACGGATTAGGCCTGGTTTGGCTTCATAATTTTGGACGGCGTAGTTATCTATATCACTCTGGTCAATAAAGAGACCATCTGTTTTATATCCGTATATGGCTCCTATTGGTTCTCCGAGAAATAACCCTCGCCCAATGTCTCTATTTACTCCTCCTAAAGAGATTATACGGTTATTATTTATTGAAAAATTAGATCTAATGCTAAAGGCAAAATCATCCATTACAGTCCGGTAACCCAATTCAAAATCCCATCCACTATTTTGGACTTCCCCAGCATTTTGTTCTGAAACATTCATCCCTAAAACACTTGACACTGTTAATGAATGAAGTATATCTGTGGTACGCCTAGTGTAATGGTCTAGAGTGAAATTAACTTTATTCTTAAGTAAAGAAATATCTACTCCCTGGTCAAACGTGGTAACTGTTTCCCAAGTAATATCGCGGAAAGGTAAAGTGGTTAAAGCTATTCCGGGCAGGAGTCTTTCTTCTACTCCAAAAGGATAAGGCTGATTTAGGTTTAATGTTCTTTGGTATGGATAAGTGCCAATTTCTTGATTCCCCATTGAACCATATGAGCTACGGATTTTAAGGTTCGATACCCAAGGTACATTAAAAAAATCTTCTTTCGATATTATCCAAGCGGCAGAAAAAGCTGGAAAAAGGCCAAACCTATTATTCTTCTCAAACCTTGAAGAACCATCATACCTCAAATTTGCTTCGAATAGATATTTATCTTTGTACCTATAGTTAGCTCTTCCGAAAATAGAATTTAGTTTAGTCGTACTTGCCGTCCCATAGTTACTATCGTTTTCTTCCGCAAACGCATTTAAAACATGAAGAGCCGTACTGGGAGAGTTTTCACGAAATGCACCTAAAGTCTCATAACTATTTCTTATGTGGGAAACTCCTACTAATAAATGAAAGAAATGATCGCTTGCGAACTTATGCTCATAATCAACATAAGCTTCCATTGTTAAATTTTGATTATCAGAGGTTCCTACCTGCAATTTAGAGGGTCCCGGTTCAATAGTTTGATTATCCCATGAATATATAGCACCAAAATTTTCACTTTTGTTATAATTCAAATCATAAGCTAAATGAGTAGTAAGCTTTAGAGATTCTATTATCTCCCATTCTAAAGAAAAATTATTCATCAGAAAAGTATTTCTAGTTTTAACAAAAGAATCACTATCTAAACCTGCTACAGCAGTGGGATGACCCATATATGTTCCATATGTCCCATCTGATTTTCTCCCAGGAACGATGGCTGGAGTAGAAGTTGCTGCTCTAAGAATAACATCAAGACCTGAAGGAGTATTTTCATATAATATGCCTGGTTCATTTCTTGTAGAAAAATTACTGGAGATACGTGCATCCAGAATTAAATTATCCATTATTTGGCTTTTTAGGTTAAGCCTAAAATCATTCCTTTTATAATCTGTTTGTTCAATAATACCTTCCTGTTCTAAATATCCAGTAGAAAATAAATATTTTGTTTCTCCTATTTTTCCATTTACAGCTAAATGATGTTTTGATTGTACTCCACTTCCTGAGTTAAAAAGATCATGCACGTGTGCTTTGTTTGGATATTCATCTGGGAATTCACCAGATTTATATTTTTCGATTTCTTCCTGAGTAAAAGCATCACCATTTCCCAAGTTGTTCTGTGCTTCATTAAGCATTTCTGCATAAACCCATGAATCTACATAATCAGGTAATTCTGTAGCTTGCTCAAAACTAACATAAGAATTGAATCTTATATTAAATCCTTCCTCTCCCCCTTCTTTCGTGGTTATAAGAATAACACCATTAGCAGCACGAGAACCATAAATTGATGCTGAGGCTGCATCTTTTAATACTGAAATATTTTCAATATCATTAGGTGCCACACTATTTAATGATGAGGGAACGCCATCCACTAAAATTAAGGGATTACTACCTGCACCACTAAAAGTTCCGAGACCTCTAATTGTAATATTAGCTTGATCACTGCCGGGTTTTCCTGACCCTTGTATCGCTGAAATCCCACTGGCGGCTCCTTGAAGTAACTGAGAAGATTGCGTAACAGCCCTCTTTTCGAGTAAATCCTCGCTTACTGTGGAAACAGCTCCTGTTAAATTTTCTTTCTGTTGGGTTCCATAGCCTACTACAATTACCTCATTTAAGGCTGCTGTATTTTCTTGAAGAGTAATATCAATTTCATCTCGACCATTCAGATCTATTTCTTTAGAAGAAAAACCAATAAAGGAAACAATGAGCGTGGCATTAGGATTCAAAACGTCAAGAGTAAATTTTCCGTTGAAGTCAGTTTGCGTTCCATTTTGAGTTCCTTTTTCAATTATTGTAGCTCCCATCAAAGGATTTCCAGATTCGTCAGAGACAGTACCATTTACCTCATATCCTTGAACATTTTTTTGTTGGCCTAATGAATTCCCTTCCTTAGAAGGGCGCCGATAAATAATTATTTGACGGTTATCAATTTTGTAATTCAGAAATCTCTTTTTTAATACAATATCTAAAATTTTCTTTATTTCAATTTTCTTTTCTTTAAGTGTTATTTTATCATCTTTCGGCAATATTCCTTCTTCATAGAAGAAGATATATTTACTGTGTTGTTGAATATAATCAAGTAATTCTTCCAAACTTACCCCTTCAACATTTAGGTCTATTTTTGATTGTGCATCTGATGCTTTCGCTGGTAACCCCACAACAAAAATTAATAGAATTAAAAGGCTCGGATTCAAAATGAAGCGCCGGATACTTTTTAAAATTTTTGCTTTCGATTGATTACATTTAATCGAGAAATTCATAGTTTTGCATTTGAATTAATAATGTCTTTTTGGCAATAATTAAAATTAAGGGTCATTAGGTGTTCGTAGCACCTATGGCCTTTTTTTGTAAAAAATTTAGGTCATGATTTATCATTCATAGAATATATATATATAGTTCCACCTTTCCGGTGAAAATTTAAATTAGAGGTCTTTTGGAAAATATCTAGAACCTTTTTAATATCGCTTTGTAGCTCTAATTTGCCAGAAAAAATATGTTTACCTATTATTTCATCATCTAATTGAAAATCCACGTTGTAATACAAAGAGAGTTGCATAAGAATATCTTTTAAAGGGCGTTGTTCAATGGATAAAAACCCTTCCCGCCAAGAAAAATACTCATCACTATTTACCTTTTCTGATTTCATTGTATTGGTGCGGATATCAAAACTTGATAATTCACCAGGCTTAAGTTCTATACATTTATCAGGATTTTTTTTATATAAAATTTGGACACTGCCTCTTTTAAGAGCAGTTTTATAAATAAATTTTTTGGGATAAACGCGTACATCAAATAAAGTTCCTAATACTTTAATAGATTGATTTTCAGAAATAACCTGAAATGGTTTCTTAACATTATGTACCACGTCAAAAATTGCTTCTCCTTCCAAAAAAACCTCTCTTCCTGTTTTATCGAAAAAAGGAGGAAAAACTAATTTCGTTCCAGAATTGACCCAGACTCTGGTCCCATCGGAAAGAATCAGGGAAGCTCGTTTTCCATATGGCACTATAATGGAATTAAAATGGTTAGATTCATTTCCCAAAAAGTTTGTCCGCACCATCTTATTCTTTCCATATTTTATTTCTCTTCCTGAAGAAGTATAAATTATGGGAGTTTCCGTATCTTTTATAGTTATTTTTTGCTTTCCTACAAGTAGGGTGACATCTTCTATACTTTGGGGATTAACAATATTAGCAATCTGGAAATTATCACTGCGGGTATAATCGGATTCTTTTTTCGAAAAAATCAACCCCAATAAAATTATAAAACAAGCAGCCGCAGCAAATGCAACTCTTTTTTTACTTCTTCGCCTCCTTTTCCTTATTTCCCTTGCAGAATTCAGGATTCGATTCCGAAGAATTTTCTTTTCACTATAGGATAGCGATGATGTAGACTTTTCTTTTTTCATTACGTAATTGAGGTTAAATCAAATATTATATACCTCTACTATATAAGAGATAAAGATGTTTAAGTTATAGACAAAAAAAATTAATTTTTCAAAATACATAATTAAGTAAGAAGAAATGATTTCTATAGGAGGAGGGAAATATGGTTTGTAGCTATTTTATAAATTGAAATTCCGTAGATAATAATAAACTAGTCTGAAAGTTATCTTAAGAAGAAAGTCTTAATAGAACCAAAATCTCTCATTTGAGAAAGACACCGAAGAGTTAAACAAGAATTTCTGAAACTTTGGAAAGTTATAAGCTAAAAGATATCATTTACCTTATCTTTTAAAATGGCACAATTCAAACCGAAATTCCTGGAACTGACTGATGGAAATTCCGAAGGTGTCAATTAAACTCTTTTGGAAGGAGCCTTCACCAATGATATGTCCCTTCTGAAGCTCGTATACCTGGCTACCAAGAATATCGAGAAGAAATGGACAGCTCCTCTTCATAATTGGAGTCTCACGATTCAACAATTTTATATTAAATTTGGTGATAGGATACCACTGGCCATAAATACCAGTACCTCTAAAGGTAGCAAAAGAGATATTGAAAGATCAGACAGAGTTTAATTTACAGACCCATCTCAATGATTTGTCAATTTGGAATAAAGGCATTGTTTACGATCAAACTTTCCTCGATTGGCCAAGCTCCTTTTATTAAACCCATAGGATTCAAGTTTTGATGCTTAACCTTTTGCAAGAGAAATAGTGCGCTTTTTAGAATGTAAAGGAAGCTATTTTCTTGCGTAAATCTTTTATTGTTCTATACATTAAAGTACGCGCGGACGATATTGACACCTCTAATTTTTCTGCTATTTCACTATAAGATTTATTTTCTGAGTATTTCAATCTTAAAATGGTTTTTTGATGTTCTGTTAAAGAAAGAATGGCATAATCAACTTTTTCTTTGTCTTCTAAAATTTGTTCATCTGCAATTAATTTTTTCTCAACATCTTCATTATTTCCAGTCTTATGCAGTTTTTTCTCTAAATCGATCTTATCAATCACATACTCATTTGACTTGATATTTTTAATAAGTTTTCTTTTTAAAGAAAGAATTAAATAGCCCTTAACATTTTCTACATCAGAAATACTATTGTGGTATTTATAAAGCTCTATAAACATATCATGAATCGAATCCTGAATATTTTCCTTATTTGGATGTATAGAAATTCCAATAGCATACAGATCATCCAAATATTTGTCATAAAAAAAACCCAAAGCTTCTAGACTACCCTTTTTTAGCTCCTGCCAAGCAATTTTATCAGAATTATACTTTGGAAATTTTTTGTTGCGATTGAACATTAAGTCGTGAAAGTTAGTAAAAGTAGCTCATTTTGAAAATGGTAATTCAAATATAAAAAACAATTAATTTAAAACAAATGTTAAAATATTTAATAATTTTAAAACTTAATTCAAAAAAGCCCGAAGTATAACCCCTCGGGCTTTGAAGGAGATGTTCACTAAATTAACTATTCCAAACTAAAACTACCCCTTACAAATTTTTAAGAAAAATTTTTAATTATAGATTTTGAGGAGATAATGTTTCTATATAAAATAAGAGGTTTTAAAAAGAAAAATATAGACAATCAAAATAGCTTTTTTTAAAATTTATTCTCAAAATTTCCGATTCGTTCTCCTCCACTTTTTGAATTTTACTTTCCAACCTTTCCATATCAACACCCAACTTTCGTTCAACTACCTTGGCATAGATCTGAGTCGTGGAAAATTTTTGATACTGTCTCTATAGGCATTCCATTAGATAAGGCTACCGTAGTTGCAAAGGTATGTCTGCCAAGATGGAAGGTTACATGCTTTTTTTACCTCACATAGGTTGCAATCTCTTTTAAATATTGATTGATTTTTCGGTTAGATATTTTAGCAATAAAGTTCCGGTCACCTGGCAACCTACATCATTTTTATATTTCTCAATTATCCAAACGGCTTTTTGCAAAAGTGGAACTTTTACAGAGTTTCCATTTTTCATTCTCCTGGTTACAATCCATAATTTTCCATTTATACCAATAGTCAGATTTTCTGGTTTCAGTAATACAAGATCTCCATAACTAATTCCGGTGTAACAGCTAAAGACAAATAAGTCTCATCCCCTTTCTAACCTTTCTAATGTCAGTTTCTTATTCTCAATTTTACTTAGATCCTCTGCAGAAAAACTCTCTTTCTCTTGGCTCTAAGTTGGATTGAAATTTTATAAAAGGATTTTTATCAATCCATTCCATCCCGTAAGCCAGAGAGATCATTTTTTGAGCCGTTGTATATGTTTCATTACGGCATTACGCTGTAAATTTTTCTGATAATGTTTTGGTTTCACAGACCTGAAAAAGTTCTCAAACTTAAGCACGAAATTATAGTCCAGTTCCTGGAGGTAGTAATCTTTCCTGCCAAATTCATATTTAAGAAATTTCCTGATATAGTTCTGGCTAATACCGTAAAGCCTTTGAGTATTTGGCTTTAGTTTTGAGAAACAAATGGTATTGTGATACTCAAAAATATTCTCCAAAGTGTACAATTTTTCACTCTCACCAAAGTACTTTTTCTTGCTACTATCCAGGGACCGAACCTTACCCTCTATCCTCAATTCCTGGTAATATTGGAAGAGCCTGGAGTATTCCTGATCTAAGAATTCATTTAACTCCAGGGAGTATTGATTGTCTCCACAGACTCTCTGTTTTTTTGAATCCCAATTCAACATCGACTTTCCGCTTTAAGCTAATATGTAGTTTTCTCTTATTCAAGGTGATACGATCATAAATAGGAGCTTCACCGTCCTTAGCTCTTTGCATATATATCCATAACAATACGGAAAATGTTGACGAAGTTCTTAAGATTTGACGTGCTTAAAATGAAACATTATTACGAAAGTCATATCAGTGATAGTACAGCTTTACGCCTTTTCAAGATAAGAATTTTCGTTGACAAAATGTGGACGATCTGCGTTTTGAAATACTTTTTCAGACAATATCAAAATATCAAAAAAAAACAGAAAAACCCTGATAATCAAAGATTAACAGGGTTTGGTTTAGGCCATAGCCTTTGCAGTGGTCTCACCAGGACTCGAACCTGGATCTAGAGTTTAGGAAACTCCTATTCTATCCCTTGAACTATGAGACCATTCTTCTAAAAGTTGGCAGGCGGGTATCCCGTTGAACTACGAGACCGGTCTTAGCCGACAAAAGTAAAAGCTTTCATCCGAAAAATAAAACCTATTCCCAAACATAATTTTCTCTTCACCAAAACTTCTGCTATATTTAGAATAAAACAACAAGTATGAAAAGTCTGTCCTATCTGGGAATCTCTCTTATGCTGCTTTTCGCGGTTGCCTGCGGCAGTAGTAATAACAATGAGAATCATGAATACACCGGCAGCATCGAAGCCGCCGGAATAACATCTTATCAATACGGAACTCACCGGCTAATCACCGAAAATGAAACCTACGCACTTAAAAGCGAAAAAGTCGATCTTAGTAATTATGAAGGCCAAAAAGTTACCCTGATCGCAGAAAAAATGGAAGGTTATCCCCTTGAAGGCGGTCCGGTATTTCTCAAGGTAATTTCCATTAAAGAGTAATATTTTCTAAAAGTTGATTTTTAAAAGACAGGCCATATCTTTGCGAAAAAACAGTTTTGAAAAAGAATCTACTACTGCTCTTTATCCTAAATATCCTATCATTTTCTGCAAAATCACAAACCGGCGATGATGAATTTGGCGCCTGGTATCAGTATTTCTGGAATACCAACCTGGGCCAGTCCGGGTTTGGTTTTGAGGGGGATGTGCAATATCGCCACTGGGAAATTTTTGAAGATTTTCAGCAGTTTATCCTGCGTGGAGCTGCGACCTATAATTTGGATTCTCAGGTGAAATTCGCCGTGGGTTACGGCCATTTTACTTCCGGAGCCTTTGGGGAAAGTAGGGAAACCAGTGTCGAAAACAGGATTTTTGAAGATGTTGGTTTTCCGCATAAAATAGGAAATCGTGTTTATCTAAATCATCGCCTGCGTTTTGAGCAACGCTGGATCAAAGATCTTGATTTGCAGACGCGTTTGAGATATTTACTCGCACTGAACCTTCCGTTAAATGATAAAATCATCACCGCCAACACTTTTTATCTCTCTCTTGCCAATGAAGTCTTCATTAACCCTAAGAGGAAGATGGGCGATAATCGAAAAGTAGAATATTTCGACCGCAACTGGCTAAGAGGCAGCCTGGGATATGCATTTCAGGACAATCTAAAAGTGCAGCTTGGTGTTCTTCACCAGTCCACCGGAAGTGCTGAAAAGAATAATCTTGTGCTGAGTTTGCTGCATTCATTCTAAAAATATAGCCAGATTATTTACCTTTAGTTTCTTTAAAAGCTGAAAATCATGAAGAAACTTTTACTTGTTGTATTTGTAGGCACAATTAACCTGCTGACTGGCCAAAATCCGGGAGTGGAAAAAGAGGCTTTTGCCCATACTTTTTCGGTGGTGGCCCGTGATACCATCACGGGTGAAATGGCCGTTGCCGTTCAAAGTCACTGGTTTTCTGTGGGTGCTTCGGTGCCCTGGGGGAAATCGGGCGTAGGCGTGGTCGCTACCCAATCTTTTGTAAATCCTGCTTATGGCCCCGAAGGCCTGGCATTAATGGCTGAAGGCGTACCTGCAGGAGAAGCTCTTTCCAGGCTGGTGGAAAAAGATGAAGGAAGGAATTACCGCCAGGTCGCTTTTCTAGATGCCAATGGAGGAGTTTCTGCCTTTACCGGCGATAAATGCGTGAAATATGCTTCAGACCTTACCGGAAGAAATTTTTCAGTGCAGGCAAATATGATGCTTACCGATAAAGTGGTGCCTTCCATGGCTGAAGCCTTTATGAAATATGCCGATTATCCACTTGCTGAAAGGCTAATCGAGGTATTGAAAGCCGCTCAAAAAGCAGGTGGAGACATCCGCGGAAAACAATCGGCAGCGCTGATTCTCGTCGGTCCGGAAAGAACAAATAAAAGCTGGGAAGACAAAAAAATTGATCTCAGAGTTGACGACAGCCAGAACCCGATCCAGGAACTTGAAAGGCTGTTGAAGGTGGAAAGGGCATACGAACATATGAATAATGGCGATCTCGCCGTCGAAGCCGGAAATACACAAAAGGCGCTGGAGGAATACGGGGCAGCCGAAAAAATGTTTCCTGAAAATCTCGAAATGAAGTTCTGGAAAGCAGTCGCGATGGCTAATAGCGGTATGCTTAAAGAAGCAAAACCTATCTTTAAAAGTATCTTCGAAAAAGATGAAAATTGGCGGGAAATGCTAAAAAGATTGCCTGCTTCCGGATTACTTGATCTTTCTGAAGAGGAAATAAAAAGCATTACAGAAGAATAACCTGATCCTCAGCTTTTTATAGTGATTTGCATTCCTTACTACCTTCCCGGAGGCCCAAATTATGTGCAAATTTCAAATTTTAATTATATTGGCGCAGCTTACTAATCGCTTTACTAAACTATTACTTAAATAATGACTCGAATCAAATTCGCCTGTTTTACCGGCATCTTTCTTTTATTTACTGGTTTCATCAATGCTCAATCTTCTGCTTTGAGTGTGGAAAAAATAATGCAGGACCCTCTTTGGATGGGAACTTTTCCCAGTGATATAAACTGGGGAATAGATAGTGAAACTGTCTATTTTGACTACAATCCGGAGGAAAATCCCGCCGATTCTCTGTACAGGATAACAGTTCAGAATCCACAGAAAATCCTTAAAGTTTCGGCTGCAGAACGACAAAAACTGATTCCTTCGCGGGGTGATTTTAATGATAAACGTTCTGAAAAAATATTTACAGAAAATGGGGATCTTTATATTTACCATCTAAGATCTTCCAAAAAAGAAGAATTGCTGGACCTACCCTCTTCTATTGAAAATCCACAATTTTTGGCCAATGACGACCAAATTTCCTTTGAAGCCGAAAACAATGCTTATCTCTACGACCTGAATTCGGGATTCATCAAAAAACTAACTCATATAGAAAAAGGGGAGCCCAGGGATGAAAAAGAGAAAAAACTATCTGAAAAAGAGAAATTTCTCGAAAATGAAAATCTCGATCTTCTGCAGGTGGTAAGGAAAAGAAAAGAAAAAAAGGAAAGCGCCAATGAATACAGGGAATCAACAGCGCCAGAAAAACCTTATAGTTTCTATTTGAAAGATCGTGATCTCAGTAACCTGAAAGTTTCTCCAAACGCCAATTATGCCGCTTTTAATTTAATAGAACGAGAACGTGGCGAAGGTACCGAAGTTCCTAATTATGTAGATGAAAGTGGCTATACCAAAGAAATTTCTGCCCGAAGTAAGGTTGGCGACATGGATTTCCATTCTCAACTGGCGGTGTATAATTTCACAAAGGATACTGTCTTTATGGTCGATTTTTCTGAATTGCCAGGAATCTCAGATTTACCAGATTACGCTGCCGATTATCCTGATCGGGAATGGAAAAAGGAAGCCCGGGAAGTAATTCCAACCTCCTTTTATTTTTCTCCAAACGGAAAAAAAGCTATTGCCAACCTGCGGTCTACCGATAATAAAGACCGCTGGATCACTTTGATCGATCTTGAGACCGGAACTGCAAAATCTATAGAACATCAGCGCGATGAAGCCTGGCTTGCCGGCCCAGGAATTGGTTACACCTATTGGGGCGGTGAAACTTTAGGATGGCTGCCCGATAATCAACATATCTATTTTCAAAGCGAAGAAAGCGGGTATTCCAATCTTTATCTGCTGAATGTGAACAGTAGCGACAAGAAAAATATCACGCCGGGAGATTACGAGGTATTCGATCCGTTTATCTCAAACGACAAAAAACACTGGTATCTCACCACTTCAGAAGTAGATCCGGGAGAAAGGCACTTTTATCGTATGCCTTTGATGGGCGGCAAAATGGAAAAACTTACCAGCATGCCAGGCAACAATGACGTAAAACTTTCTCCTGATGAAAAATATATGGCGATTCGTCATTCCTATATGAATAAACCCTGGGAGCTTTATTTAAAAAAGACAAAAGCCAATGCCAGGCCTGTTCAGGTTACTAAGGGACAGTCAGAAGCCTTTTCTTCCTATAACTGGCGTGAACCGCAGCTCATCCGTTTTGAAGCCAGGGATGGAGCCATGGTGCCTGCCCGTTTATATGTTCCCGATGAGAAGGTGAAGAATAATGCGGCCATCGTTTTTGTTCACGGCGCAGGTTATCTTCAGAATGCCCATAAATGGTGGTCGAGTTACTTCAGGGAATATATGTTCAACAACCTGCTCACCGACCTCGGTTACACCGTGATCGATATTGATTACCGCGGAAGTGCAGGTTATGGAAGGGACTGGAGAACGGCAATTTATCGGCATATGGGCGGAAAAGACCTCACAGACCAGGTGGACGGGGTGCAGTTCCTTATAAATAATTACGACATCGATCCCGAAAAAGTGGGTATTTACGGCGGAAGTTATGGTGGTTTCATCACCCTGATGGCCATGTTTACTGAAGCCGATACCTTCAATGCCGGTGCGGCCCTGAGATCGGTGACCGACTGGGCGCATTATAATCACGGGTACACCTCGAATATTCTGAATGAGCCCGCCGAAGATCCTATCGCTTATCGCCGTTCTTCTCCTATTTATTTCGCGGAAGGTCTCGAGGGTAATCTGCTGATCGCTCACGGAATGGTTGATACCAACGTACATTTTCAGGATGTGGTGAGATTGGCGCAACGCCTGATAGAATTAGGAAAAAATGACTGGGAACTGGCTGTGTTTCCGGTAGAAAATCACGGATTTGTAGAGCCTAGCAGCTGGACCAATGAATATAGCCGAATTCTGAAATTGTTCAACGAAAGCCTGCTGGACAAATGATGGATATAGAATATGTAAGAAAGCAATTTCCGGCGCTACAGAGCAATTTCATCTTTATGGACAACGCCGGCGGTTCACAGGTACTTGGCCGCGTGATCGAAAGGATCAGCGGTTATCTCGTGCATCATAATGTGCAATTGGGAGCATCTTATAAAGTTTCTGCGGAAGCGGGACAAAAACTAAAATACACTACTTCAAAACTGGCCGAACTGGTGAACGCCTCCCGACCGGAAGAAGTAGTGATAGGTTCCTCCACAACCATGCTCATCAGGCTGCTGAGCATTAGCATTAGCCGACAGTGGAAAAAGGGAGATGAAGTGATCGTGACCGATACCGATCACGAAGCCAATGTTTCCCCGTGGACCGACCTTGAAGAGAAAGGGATCGTGGTGAGAACCTGGAAAGTTAATCAGCAATCTCTCAAACTGGAGATAGCAGATTTGCATAAACTCATGAACAGCCGCACCAAACTTGTAGCGGTCACGCATGCATCTAATGTGCTTGGAACCATAAATCCGATCAAAAAGATCGCCCGGGAAGTTCATAAAGCCGGCGCCTTGATCTGTGTAGATGGCGTTGCCTATGCACCGCATAGAAAAGTGGATGTTCGGGAACTGGATGCCGATTTTTACTTTTTCAGCTGGTATAAAACCTACGGGCCGCATCTGGCGATGATGTACGGTAAATATAATCTGTTGCTGAAACTGGACAGTATCAATCATTATTTTATAGGAAAGAAAGATGTTCCCTATAAACTTCAGCCGGGAAACTACAATTTTGAACTCACCTATGGTTTACTGGGAATTGTTGAATATTATCTCGATTTATCTGATCATCACTTTTCTGAAAAAACTGCTTTCGCCAATAATAAAAAACTGGATAAAGCTTTTGAAATTATTGCCAGTTATGAAGAAGCTTTGGCCGGAATATTACTGGATTACCTGAATAGTATTCCCGAAATCAGAATCATCGGGATTCCAAAAGCAGATGCCTCACAACGCGTCCCCACGATCTCATTTATCCATGAAAAATTGAAGAGCGATGAAATTGTGGAAAAAGTAGATGATTTCAGAATAGGTATCAGGTTTGGCGATTTTTACGCCAAAAAACTGATCGAGACACTGGATCTTGAAGAAAAAAATGGGGTAGTACGGGTGAGCCTGGTGCATTACAATACGCAAGAAGAAGTTAGAAAGCTTATTAAAGCTTTTAAAACGATTTTTTAAAGAAAAGCAATCCACTTTCTCCCGATTTCCTGAAATATTCAGGATCTTAATAATCAGTATAAGTAAGAAACTGAAATCAATTTGAGCTAACCAGAACTACTGGAGATTTTTCGCTACACACGAACTTAACGCTACGCATCAAGCTTAATTTAAGTTTGTTTCTATAAATATAGACCTCACGGGTTTATAAACCTGTGAGGTCTCAAAATCCTTTATGCCTCGATCGCCTGTTTTAGATCGGCAACCAGATCCTCCTCATCTTCCACGCCCACACTAAGCCTGATCAAAGAATCAACAACTCCGGTTTTTGCCCTTTCTTCCTGCGGGATGGAAGCATGGGTCATACTGGCTGGATGTCCGGCAAGAGATTCAACACCTCCAAGAGATTCGGCTAGGGTGAAAACCTTCAGATTTTCCACGATTTTCGTCGCGCTGGCAAGTGTATTTTCCTTAGTGGTAAAAGAGATCATTCCGCCAAAGCCTTTCATTTGCTTTTTAGCGATCTCGTGATTGGGATGATCTTCAAATCCGGGCCAGTACACTTTATCTACTTTTGGATGAGATTTCAGAAATTTTGCGACCGCCTCCCCGTTTTCACAATGCCGCTGCATGCGCAGGTGAAGCGTTTTTATTCCTCTTAACACCAGAAAACTGTCCTGGGGGCCACAAATGGCTCCGCTGGCATTCTGAACAAAATATAATTTATCAGCAAGTTCTTTATCTTTCACTATAAGTCCGCCCATTACCACATCGCTGTGCCCGCCCAAATATTTGGTGGCGCTGTGCATCACGATATCGGCTCCAATATCCAGCGGTTGCTGGAGATACGGCGTCGCAAAGGTATTATCGACCGTCAACAGGAGATGATGTTTTTTTGCAATTTTTGATACCGCCTCAATATCTATGATATTCATCATCGGGTTGGTAGGAGTTTCCACCCAGATGAGTTTTGTATTCTCATTGATATATTCTTCAATTCCAGCGGCATCTTTCATTCCTATAAAATGGAATTTAATGCCGAAATTTTGAAAGATCTTTGTGAACAGGCGGTAAGAACCTCCGTAAAGGTCATTGGTAGAAATGATCTCATCGCCGGGTTTAAAAAGTTTCATCACTGCGTCGATCGCCGCCAAACCCGAACCAAAAGCCAGCCCGTAATTTCCATTTTCAATACTCGCCAGTGCTTTTTCAAGAGCGGTACGGGTTGGATTTCCGCTTCGGGAATATTCATAACCTTTATGCCCGCCGGGCGTACTTTGCGAATAAGTACTGGTCTGGTAAATAGGAGGCATTACCGAACCGTAAGCCGGGTCGATATCTTTCTGCCCTCCATGTATAGTTTTTGTATTGAATTTCATGCTGAAAAAATTTGAAAAACAAATGTAGTGAGCCTGCTGGCAATCACAAAATTGCCTTTACCTTTATGGAGATTTTTAACGAAATTTGATGTGAGAAGAATTGCTTTATTTTGCCTGTCTTTTTTACTTCTTATCGCCTGCGCAGAGGATAAAAAAGAAGAAAAATCAGAAATAACAACTTTAAAATTCAACACTAAAACCATCTCCCGGAGCCTCGATGACTGCAGTCCCGAGAATGGCGACTGCACCTTTATCAGCCTTACTTTTCCGGTAGCTTCACAGGCCGGTTACCAGGCTGAAAAGATCAATCGTGAAATTCAAAGATTTCTGGTCAATACCATTGATTATCAGGAGGAAGAAAATATTGAAAAACCGGAAGAACTTGCCGAAAACTTTATTTCAAACTATAAGGAAACAGCCGAAGAATTCCCTGAATATGAACTTCCCTGGGAAGCCACCGTTACCGGAAAGATCATGTACCAGGATTCAGATATTATTTCGATAGAATTCAAAACCGATATGTTCACCGGCGGCGCTCATGGCTACCGCAGCACCAATTATCTTAATTTCGACAGGAAAACGGGAAAAAAACTTCAGCCTAACGACCTTTTTAATGACGATTTCAAGAATTTTGTAGAAAAGGATTTCCGAAAGAAATATGATATCCCTGCCGATTCGAACATCAACAGCACCGGGATGTTCTTTGAAGACGAAAAATTCCATCTTCCCGAAAATATCGGGATTTCTCCAGACAGAGTTTTGCTGCATTACAATGCTTATGAAATTGCGCCTTATGCCGCGGGGAATTTCATCCTTCAGTATTCCAAAAAAGAAGTGCAGCAATATTTGAAAATATCAGATTCATCTATGACCAGATAATCTGAAGCTTTTATTAAATTCTCTTCAGAATGTAGGAAAATCCCGTTCTTTGCATTCAGAAAAAGAGAAAAAGATGAAAAAAATATATCAGCTTTCCACCTGCAATACCTGTCAGCGAATTCTGAAAGAACTTGATCCTCCTTCCTCTTTCATTATTCAGGATATAAAAGAGGAAAAGATCAGCGAAGAACAACTGGACCAGATGCAGGAATTAGCTGGGAGTTATGAAGCGCTTTTCAGCAAAAGAGCACGCCTTTATAAAGAGAAGGACCTGAAAAACCAGGCTCTTGACGAGGGAAGATATAAAAACCTGATTCTGGAACATTATACTTTTCTGAAACGCCCCGTCATTATAAATAACGATGAAATTTTCATCGGTAATTCCAAAAAAACGGTCGAAGCAGCCAAAAAATCTATCCATAGTGAATAGCAGGGTTCTGGCCATTCTTGCAGCCTTTGGCGCCAGTGCAATTTACGGCGTCAACCATACCATTGCCAAAGGCTTG
The DNA here is from genome assembly GCA_963741865.1 of uncultured Flavobacteriaceae bacterium. Lineage (GTDB taxonomy): Bacteria > Bacteroidota > Bacteroidia > Flavobacteriales > Flavobacteriaceae > Christiangramia. The sequence goes on along the minus strand of CAVUJP010000007.1, from coordinate 112,274 downwards.
ATGCCTGCCTATATTGAACCTTTCGGATTCATTCTGTTGCGGGTGACAGGCGCTGCCATTCTTTTCTGGATCATCAGTATCTGGGCTCCAAAAGAAAAGATCGCCACTTCAGACTGGCCGCGTATACTGGGCTGTGCGCTTTTTGGAATGGTGATCAATATGCTTTTCTTTTTCAAAGGGCTGAGTTTATCGACTCCTATAAACAGCTCGGTTATCATCACCTTATCGCCAGTGATGGTATTGATTCTGGCCTCGATCCTCATCGGCGAACGCATTACCTGGCTAAAAACAACGGGAATTATTATTGGAATGGCTGGAGCACTGGTTCTGGTACTTTTTAGTAAGGGAGAAAGCAATAATGCTCCCAATATCCCGCTCGGGAACACGCTTTTTCTCGTCAATGCTTTTTCCTACGGATTATACCTGATCCTGGTAAAACCTTTAACAAAGAAATACCGCGCGATCACCCTGATGAAATGGCTTTTCTTTATCGCAATTTTTATAAATCTACCGATAACAATTGGCGAATTTAGCGAGGTTGACTGGGCAAATCTTCCTTTTGAAGCCATCTGGAAAATGGCTTATGTGGTAGTGGGCACCACCTTTTTAACTTACCTGCTGAATATATACGCGCTTAAACAGCTTTCAGCAGCGACCATCAGTGCATTTATTTATTTGCAGCCGTTAATAGCCATAAGTTTTGCCATCGCCGTTGGAGCAGACAGCTTAACACCGATTAAAGCTCTGGCCGCCGTACTGGTTTTTGTGGGAGTTTATATGGTGAGCATAAAGAAAAAGACCAAAAAAACCACTCCCTAAAATTCTATTCATAAGTATAAAAAATCACCCTGTTTTGAATATTCATAGGCAAAGCAAGGATGTTTTTCTTCGGAAGATAAAGGATATCGCCAACGCTTCTTTCGGCTTTCATAACGCGATCTACTTTTCCGCCTTTTGAGATCTTAAAAATTTCCCCGGTGCTCCAGGAAGAAACCAGAAAATTATTATCGTCATATTTCTGAATACCGTCAAGATTACCTAATTCACTGGTGATCTTCACCACTTCCTGATTGGTATTATTAAGTTTCAGTTTCATAAAGCCGCCCTTAGGAGCATCAGTATCTTTAGTGTCGGCACTTGCCCAGCCTGCAACGTAGAGATTATCTTTCTCTGCAAGCAGACCGTTGGGAGTCTGCAATTCATCAGATTTATACCAGAGTTTGAAATTTCCTTCCTTATCAAGCTGGTAAATGGAATTATTCCCCATATCAGAGACATACACATAACCCTGATCATCGACCGCCACATCATTAAGTGATTTCGCCTGATATCCCATGAAACGATTTTGAATTTGCCCGGTTTTAAGATTGATCTCCACCAGGAAAACCTCATCTGAAACAAAAAGACTGTTTCCCCTAATGGCAAGGCCTTTAGGATTATTAAGATTATCCACAAATTTCCGATCTTCTATAGAGCCGTCAGCGTTCACTTTGGCGATCGCGCCGTCTCCTTCCACATCCTCCGCCATCAATGATACATAATACACATTGCGGCTTGCATCATAAACTATAGATTCGCAGTGGGGTAAACCTTCAACTTCCATCAGTAGTTTCGGTTCGGTTGTCTGGGCGGTTAACATCGCCGGAACCGAGATAAAAATTATGCTAAAAAGCAGTAAAACATAGCTTTTCATGGTGTTCTGATTTTAATGTTCTACTTAAATATATTAAAATCAGTATTTTAGACCGTAGATTTTACAATTTTTGGCAATTTCTTAGCAATTGAGGTATCGCGTATTCCGTCCAGATCTTGAAAATACCTGATAAGTTCTTCATCCTTCAGGGAATAGATCTCCCGCAGGCCGCGAATTATGGTAGAGAGATATGCTTCGGCAGGAGGGTTTATCTGCTCTTTCAGAAAACGCTCACTGCTGAAACTGATCACCGGCAAGCCCTCAATTTCCCCCAGATGCAATAAATGTCCGTATCTTCCTTCCGGCAGACAATTAAAAAATCCATCGCATTTAAGGCGTTCAAGGTTCACAGGAACATTTCCTTTCACCCGCAGTTCCTGTTTCAGCAGGTCTTTGAACTGCCCGAGGGAAATCTTATAGATTCGGCCGTAGGTTTTGGATTGTGAATCTTTATCTGGTTTTAAGAATCCAATTCCTCCGCCGTTCCAGGTCACCGCCTTTTTAGCGAAATACAATTCACGGTTTATCTGAAAAGGACGGCTGTCTAAAGGTTCGGTAGTATCGGTACAGCCTTCAAAAGATCTTACTGCACCTGCAGGAGTTCCTCCCTGTATATAGCAAAGAAAACGGGCTTTTCTGATATTAGATCCATAACAGGCATACCAGATGTAAGCATCCTCCATTATTCCGATTTTTCGAGTTCAGCCAGGTCAATATCTACCGGTCTCTTCCCGTATTTGCGGGTATCTTCTTTGGTAAGTATCTTAAAATCCCCTGTTTTGCTCATACTATTCAGCTGTTCATATAGATCCTTCGGAAGGCTGGTAAGTTTTCTTTTCTCCAGATCTATCCATGAGCCCATCATTTCACAGCTCGCACAATGGCGGCCTTTATAATCATAGATATTGTGGAGAAATTCAAAATACTTCCCGTCTTCAGATAGCCCTTTGAGTTCCAGGCTCACGGTAACAGGATGACCTGCAAAGATCTCCCTGAAATAGTAGATGTGTTCGTAAAAAACGATTGGCCCCAGATTATATTTGGAAAGTTCACGCTGGCCGAAACCATGTTTCATTAGAAAACCCATGCGGGTATGACTCATAAAATTCACAAAAGCAGAATTTGCCAGGTGCCGGTTTGCATCAAGATCACTCCAGCGAACCTCGAATTTCTTCGTATACATAAGCTGTTTTTTTCAAAACTACCAATAAATAGAATGCTTGCATAGCAGTTTTTGGCTAAGTTTATGCTAAAATTGACCCATGCCGCTTGTATCTTCCAATTACATACCGCCGCGACTCTACAGAAATCCTGATATTGCCACTATTTACTCCGCCACCTTGAGGAAAGTAGAGATTGCTGTTCCCGAGAGAGAACGCCTGGAATTAAACGACGGTGATTTTATCGATCTTGACTGGTTTTATTCTGAAAATTCTAAAAATAAAGCGGTAATTCTTTTACATGGCCTCGCCGGAAATTCCACACGCCCGTATATGAAAGGCATGGCTAAGATTTTTAATGAAAACGGATGGGATGCGATTTCGGTAAATCTTCGGGGTTGTAGCGGCGAAATGAATAGGTTTTACCAGAGTTATCACGCGGGTGTGACGAATGATCTCGATGAAATAATCAATCACGCCATATCCCTTTCAGAATATGAAAATATCACGCTGCTGGGTTTTAGTTTAGGCGGAAATATTGTGCTGAAATACCTGGGAGAAGACAGGAAAAAACCTTCAGAAATTATAGCGGGAATTGGAATTTCGGTGCCATGTGATCTGGCCGGTTCCCTTGGAGCTATTAATAAAATGCGGAATTTCGTGTATGCGCAAAGATTCCTGATAAACCTGAAAGAGCAACTTGTATTGAGGGCTGAAAAATTTCCGGAAAAGGTGAATCCTGCTGCTGTGAAAAAATGCCGATCACTTCGGGATATCGACGACCTATATACTTCAAAGGCACATGGCTTCAAGGATGCATCAGATTATTACCAAAACGCAAGTTCCCTCTATTCGCTTCAGAATATTAAAATTCCCAGCCTCCTGATCAATGCCAAAAATGATAGTTTTCTTTCCGAAGAAAGTTATCCGATGGGATTAGGGAAAAAATCAGGATATCTTCACCTTGAAACTCCGCTTTACGGCGGCCATGTCGGTTTTGTCACCAAAGCAGAAGCCTTTTACCACGAAAAAAGGGCTCTTGAATTTGCCGAGTCGCAGCTGGGGTAAAGTCCTGCATAATTGGAGATGCTATAGAATTGATTATCTTTGCGCAAGCTTTTAAAACACCCCTATGATCCAATCGATGACCGGCTTTGGGAAGAGCATCCTTCAAATTCCCAACAAAAAAATCACCGTAGAGCTGAAATCGCTGAACAGCAAGAATTTCGACCTCAATGCCCGAATTCCTTCCCAGTACCGGGAAAAGGAACTGGATCTGCGGAATATCATCTCCAATTCACTGCAACGCGGGAAGGTTGATCTTTCCATCTATGTGGAGTTTACCGGGGAACAGACTTCTACCAATGTCAATAATCCGGTGGTGAAAAACTACATGGATCAGCTTCGGGATATCGTAAATGCTTCGGAAGTTGAATTGCTGAAAATGGCAGTGAAAATGCCTGATGCGCTAAAAACTGAAAGAGAAGAGATCGACGAGAAAGAGTTTAAGGCCATTGAAAAAGCTGTTAAAGAAGCACTTGAAGAGATCAATAATTTCAGGACTGATGAAGGCGAGGCCCTGGAAAAAGATCTGAAATTAAGGGTTACAAATATTGGCGACCTGCTTCAACAGGTGATAGAAATGGATCCGGACCGTGTGGAAGCTGTTCGGGAACGCCTGCGAAAAGGTTTTGAAGATCTGAAAGAACAGGCCGATGAGAACCGCTTCGAGCAGGAACTGGTTTACTATATCGAAAAATTTGATATCACCGAGGAAAAAGTTAGGCTTGAAAACCACCTTGAATATTTTGAAAAAACGCTTAACACTAAAGATTCGAACGGAAGAAAACTGGGATTCATCTCACAGGAAATAGGCCGCGAGATCAACACCATAGGCAGTAAATCTAATTTCGCACCCATGCAGCAGCTGGTGGTGCAGATGAAAGACGAACTGGAAAAGATAAAAGAACAAACTCTAAATGTACTCTAGATGAGCGAAGGAAAACTGATCGTTTTTTCCGCTCCTTCGGGTTCAGGAAAGACGACAATAGTACGTCACTTATTAAAACATCCGGAACTGAAACTCGATTTTTCCATTTCGGCGACTTCCCGTGAGCCCAGGGGAAACGAGGTGCACGGCAAGGATTATTACTTTCTCAGCCTGAAAGATTTCAAGCAGAAGATCAAAAATGATGATTTTCTCGAATGGGAAGAGGTATATCGCGATAACTTCTACGGAACCCTAAAAAGTGAGGTGGAGCGCATCTGGAAGAAAGGCAAACATGTGATTTTCGATATAGATGTGGTTGGCGGACTCGATATCAAAAATATTTATCCTGAAAGAACACTGGCCGTTTTCGTTAAGCCGCCAAGTATCGAGGAGCTGAAGATCCGTCTGAAAAAACGGAAGACTGAGAGCGAAGACAAAATAAATATGCGTGTGGCCAAGGCTTCTATCGAATTGGCTACCGCACCGCAATTTGATTTTATTATAGAAAATAATAATTTAAAAGTGGCTCTTAACGAAGCTTACGAGCTGGTGGCCAACTATGTTGGTGCTGAAAAACCTGGCCATGAGTGAGAAGATCGGATTATTTTTTGGCACTTTCAACCCTATTCATGTAGGCCATCTTATAATTGCCAATCATATGGCCGAATTTTCAGATCTTGATGAAGTCTGGCTGGTGGTAACGCCTCATAATCCGCATAAAAAAAAGAAGAATCTGCTGGACAATAATCACCGATTTGAACTGGTGTATCGCGCCTGCGAAGATTATCCAAAGTTAAAACCCAGTAAAATAGAATTCAGCCTTCCGCAGCCCAATTATACGGTGAAAACTCTGGCGCATCTCCAGGAAAAATATCCCGAAAAGCTATTTTGTCCTATTATGGGAGAAGATAACCTGAAGACTTTCCATAAATGGAAAAATTACGAGGTGATCCTGGAAAATCACGAAGTGTATGTATATCCGCGGATTGCTTCGGGAGAAATGGAAGAACAGTTCAGAAAACATCCCAAAATACATAGAGTCGATGCCCCGATCATGGAAATTTCGGCCACTTTTATCAGAAATTCTATAAAAAAAGGAAAGAATATCAGGCCTTTATTGCCCGAAAATGTTTGGGAATATATAGATGAGATGAATTTCTACAGGTAAAAGACTGTTTTGAACTTTCTTTGATATTCAATTTGGTTGATTGAACCTCCTTTTTTCATTGCGGAACTACAAACCATAGAACGTCGACTGCCCTCAGTTTAATATCTCCAAAAATTTAAAACAGTCTTTTTTATCTTTTCACACCCAGTGGCGGAATTCTCAACACCTGCCCCGGATAGATTTTGTCGGGATCCTGTAACATAGGCTTATTGGCCTCAAAAATCAGCGGATACTGATTTGGATCCCCGTAATGCTTTTCAGAAATGCTTTCTAAAGAATCCTCTCTTTCAACGGTGTGAAAGACCGCTTCAGGCTCGGCATTTTCCACATCCATCCTATCATCTACCTGAGCGATTCCTTCGGTGTTTCCAACTACCAGGATTATTTTTTCCCGGTTTGCCTGATCCAGCGCGGTACCCGACAAGGTAGCCATATCTTCTTCAATATGTATCTCCAGATCTTTTACTTTCAGGTTATGATCATCAATCGTTTTTTTCAGCTTTTGGGTCGCTTTCTCATTCTCCAGCCTTTCTTCCCTTTCAATTTTTTCACTTTTACCGGCTTCCTGATTCTTGGCTTTGTCAATCCCGAAGATCTTTTTTCCGGCCTCCTTGATAAAAGAAAAAATTCCCATAGCTGCTTTTTGCTGATTCATACTTAAATGTACGAAAGCAAGAGAAGTTTCTTTGAAGTTTCACTGCTAAAATTTTGTAAAAAGAAACTCAAAATTGAAAAAAACCGCTTCTTTCGAAACGGTTTTTCTCAACTAAATAACCAACCAAAAAAACTAAGAAAATGTTCTTTCAGAAAAGATAACGAAAGAACAAATCAATAACGGAGATAAACCGGAGGAAATTGCTTTAAAAGCCTCCGATTTATTGTTAAAGTTTAAGAGCGTTTTTTTGAATTATTCGCAGAAATATTATTCAAAATAGGGGAAAAACTTTAGTTCCTTTTAAAAATGATTATTTTTGGAGTACAGAATGCAGGTAAATGGATAAAAAACCCAGTTTTGGTGTCATAGGAGGTGGTAGTTGGGCCACGGCAATCGTAAAAATGCTTTGCGAGAATCTTAATAAGGTTAACTGGTATATGCGCAGTGTCTATGCGCTGGAACACATCAAAAAGCAGGAACATAACCCTAATTATCTCAGTTCTGTGGAGTTTGATGTAAGTCAGCTGAATTTGAGCAACGATATCAACAAAACCATAGAAGCTTCAGATTATCTCATATTTGCTATTCCTTCCGCATTTTTAAAAAGAGAACTTGATTCGGTAAAAGTGCCTCTAAAAGATAAAGTGATCTTTTCGGCTATTAAAGGAATCGTCCCTGAAACCAGCCTTATTGTAGGAGAACATTTCAATGAATATTTCGAGGTGCCGATGGAAAATATCGGAGTGCTTACCGGTCCCTGTCATGCCGAAGAGGTTGCGCTGGAAAGACTTTCTTATCTTACCGTTGCCTGTCTCGACGAAAAGAAGGCCCAGATAATGGCCGATAATCTTGCCAGCGATTATATCACCTGCAAGATCAGTGATGATGTGATTGGCACCGAATATGCCGCCATGCTGAAGAATATCTACGCCATTGCGGCGGGTATCGCTCACGGACTTGGTTATGGGGATAACTTTCAGAGCGTTTTGATGAGCAACGCTATCAGGGAGATGAAGAAATTCATCAAGAAGGTCCATAAAATGAAACGCAACATTAACGATTCGGCTTACCTGGGAGATCTTCTGGTGACGGGTTATTCTATTTTCAGCCGCAATCGGATGTTTGGAAATATGATCGGCAAAGGCTATACCGTCAAAAGTGCCCAAATGGAAATGAGCATGATCGCCGAAGGTTATTACGCTACCGAGAGCGCTTACAAAATCAACAAGGACAAAAAAGCCAAAACTCCCATTATCAATGCTGTTTACGCGATTCTTTATGAAGGAAAGAATCCAAAAAAAGTTTTCAATAAACTAGTTGACAAGTTGGATTAAAAACTTATTATTTTTCTTACATTCTTTCTCATAACTACCTGATATATACACTTTTTACCGGTAATTTCGTGCATTATAAAGAATTATGTACTACATTAGCCTTTCCAAATCACCAATTAACCAAAATATCATGAACAAAAGATTAGTTATGCTTGGTCTCGTCACGGGACTGTTATTTAGCAGTTGTCAAACCGAAGATGTTTCGGAAGCTGCATCCTCAAATGACCTCAATGCAAAAGTTGAAAAAACCAAATCAGCTCCAGAAGTGGATTCTAAAATCCATGAACCTGTTTTTAATGATGGTCCTTCAGCCCAGATACACGAACCGGTATGGTTCAGTAAAAATGGTTTTGAAGAATGCAACGATTTTCCAGAATATAACGGAGGCAAAACCTTAACTGTAAACCAAAATGCAGACGAAACTTATCACGGCAACTTTGATTTTAAAAATCTAAATATCGGAGGCACTTTATGGTACTGTGGCGTTATCAATGTAGAAAATACAGTAAATGTTCATTGGGCCGGGGTGTTTAATTTTATCGGCGAGATCTTTATAGGAACCGAGGAGGTTCCCAGTGATCTTATCATCAACCATGGAGGTCACTTAAACCTTTACGGTCATGTTGATGTAAGCGGGGATTTTGTAATGAACGATGGCGCAACCCTTCACTTTTTAGGCGGAGATCCTGAAATGTTCTTTATCGAAGTGGACGGAGATATTATTATAGATGATAATGTAGTTATAGACGAAGGTATTATCATTAACAAAGAAGAAGGAGTTATTTATTTTGAGCATGATGATCATGCAGGAGAATAGTAGTTTTTTACTCATAACAATAGAAAACCCCCTGCAGTTGCAGGGGGTTTTCTTATTTTGCGAGTATTCCTTTTTTTGGAATCAGTGGAATTTCTTTGAGTTTGTTCTGGCGGATGCTGTTAGCCGGAAAACTAAATTTCCGGTCAAACATCTTTGAATCCAGAAAATAACTTACCCGAAATTCATTGTTTAGCTTTAAAACTTCATCCTGCAGAAATTCGATCTTCGCGAAAGATCTTGCTGGCAGTCTTTCTATCTTATGCCTGATCACCGAAGTCTCTTCCCTGCGGTCATAGCCTTTGGAAACGATCAAAACCATCTCCAGTTCCTTATTGCTTTCATTAATAAGATAGGCATTCCATTCTTCAGATTGAAATTCTTCATTGAATTCTCTCACTGCTGCCACCGCGACACCTTCCACTTTTGGGATTTCAATATCCTTTTTCAAAATTCCTCTTCCGCCTTTTCTTTGATTTTATGCCAAATGATCCAAAGAAGAATGGCGACAACGGCCAAAATAATGATTCCAAGGGTGATCTTGATCACAGCAATGATAAAAGTGACGTAAATAATTACAGCCAGGACAATGATCGCGATGGCTAAAAAAGCATATTTTTTCATTTAAAATGAGGATTTAAACTGTTCAAGAAAACGCAGGTCGTTCTCAAAGAACATACGTATATCTTCTATCTGGTATAGCAACATGGCGATCCTTTCAATTCCCATCCCAAAAGCAAAACCGGAATATTCTTTTGGATCGATATTGCAATTTCTCAAAACATTGGGATCTACCATCCCGCAGCCCATGATCTCAAGCCAGCCTGTTCCTTTGGTAATACGGTAGTCGGCTTCACTTTTTAGTCCCCAGTAAATATCTACCTCGGCACTTGGCTCGGTGAACGGAAAATAAGAAGGCCGTAAACGGATCTTCGACTTTCCGAAAAGCTGTTTGGTAAAATACAGCAGCGTCTGCTTTAAATCGGCAAAAGAAACATTCTTATCTATATACAAACCTTCCACCTGGTGAAAAATACAATGCGAACGGGCCGAAATAGCTTCATTTCTGAAAACCCTTCCCGGTGAAATGGTACGTATTGGCGGTTTGTTTTCTTCCATATATCGCACCTGCACAGAAGAAGTATGTGTTCTTAGCAGGATATCGGGATCTGTTTGAATAAAGAAGGTATCCTGCATATCCCTGGCAGGATGATATTCCGGCAGGTTCAGCGCGGTGAAATTATGCCAGTCGTCTTCCATTTCGGGACCTTCGGAAACATTAAACCCGATATTAGAGAAAATCTCAATGATCTGATTTTTCACAATAGAAATAGGATGTCTCGCCCCGATCTCAAGCGGTTCTGCCGGCCTGGAAAGATCACCGTAAACCCCCTTTTCTTCCTGCTGCTGCTCAAGTTCTTCTTTAAGCGCGTTAACCTTCGCCTGGGCAGCAGTTTTAAGTTCATTTACAGCCTGGCCGAATTCTTTTTTCTGCTCATTAGGCACATTTTTAAACTCGGCAAAGAAATCATTCAGAATTCCTTTTTTCCCGAGATATTTTATGCGGAAAGACTCGATTTCTTCTGCAGAATTCGCATTAAAGCTTTCAACCTCAGCAATATGAGCTTTTATCTTCTCTATCATAGGTGATTTCATTTCGGAAGCGCAAATTTAGTAAAATTTACTGCTAAAGCCCGGCCTTTTCAGCCTATATTCCGCAGGGCGGTTATTTCAGCAGACGGTCGCGGTAAATATAACTGATGAGAAGAAAAACCGCCAGTGCGCCGAAACTATGCCACAGCCAGTGCGTGCCCATAGGGAGGATATCAACAAAACGGTCCATAACCCTGAAACTTATCGCGACGCCAAAACTAAGAATCGCAAAAACGATAAGATTCCAGTTTTTCATATGCTTGGTATACATATAAACGAAAATTGGAAGCAGCAATCCCAAAACCGTAGCTATGTATCCCGCCGATGTTTTTATGCTTACCGGCCACGGAAGCAGCCTCACCCCAACTACAAGGAAAAGAACTATAAGGATCAGCCATAATCGGCCTTTCCAGCCGGTCCTGATCCTGGCAGTAAAATATACCGAAACAGCGAAACACAGCGCCACGATTGGCAGCCAGTCAAGATACATCCAGAAATCAGCACTGCGGGAGGCGTGATAAACAGTTCCGCCAATATAGCTCAGCAGTAGAAAAGGCATACACCAGGCAAGGAATTTATGCCTCTCAACATCCCGGTAAACCCTTACCGAAAAATAAACGATGATAGCCAGGAAAAACAGGTTACTGTAAGTGTTGAAAGGCTCTACGGGAAACCTTCCCTGCATTGTTTCCTGGTAGATTGGGCCACTGTCATTCGGAAATGACGAAAAAAGAAACAGCAGATTCATCAGGAAATATATTCTTTTTCAAGAAAATAATTAACGATCGCCTCTTTCATCAAAACCGATTGTTCTCCCGCCTTTAAATTTGGTAATTCAGCCTTGACCTTAAAATGAGGCCAGCCATCATCATCATAAAAATCGAATTCATAATACCCGTAAGGCTCCAAAAGAGTACAAATAGCAATATGCATCAGATCGAGTTTATGATCTTTTTTAAAACGGCGGTGAATCTGTCCCAATTCCTGTACCCCAATAAGGTAAATTATAGCGTCGAGCTCCATCAGTTCTCCGTCTGCAAACTGCTCAGAAAGCTTTTTCTGAACCCTCTCCCAGCGCTCTTTCAATTGTTCATCTCTTGCCATATCGCAAATATAATATCTAGAATCAATTAATTGCTATATTTGATTTTATGAATTCTGTCGACATTATTTTAGCCCTGGCTCTGCTTTACGGACTCGTTCGGGGCTTTTTCAGAGGATTTTTTGCCGAACTTGCCGCGCTGGTAGGGATAGTCGCCGGGATTTATGGAGCCGTACATTTTTCACAGTTCCTCAGCGATATTCTTGCCAATCATATTGAATGGAAAAAAGAATATCTCAATCTTGTTGCTTTTGCGTTAACATTTATTCTGATAGTGTTCCTGGTTTCCCTGGCAGGAAAGGCTTTGACCAAGGCTGCGAGTTTTGCCGCGCTGGGGTTGATAAATCGTTTGTTAGGCGGAATATTCGGTTTGCTGAAATCGGCTTTCGTGGCCAGCGTAATTATCATGTTCTTTAAAGCTACAAATGAACATCTCGATTTCGTGGAGCAAAAAACGCTGGATAATTCTATCTTATATCATCATGTGGAAGTGATCGCGCCCATCATTCTGCCTTCCATTATTAAACAGGTCAGGGAAAAGGATCTTTTAGAAGAAAATGATGAGTTTGATCTGAAATAAAAAAATCCGGAAGCAGCACCCTTTAAACCACTCCCGGACTTCAGCAAAGAATCAAGATTAAAAATTAAGCTGATAAACATTATCAAGCTGAGAATCATTGCTGATATTCACTTCCAGATCTTTGATGATCCCATCGCCAATGCCGTAGACCCAGCCATGAAGATGCAGTTCCTGGTCATTATGCCAGGCACTCTGAACGATCGAAGTTTTGGCCAGATCAAACACCTGCTCCTTTACATTCAGCTCCACGAAGCGGTCCCATTTATCCTTTTCATTTTCGATGTTGTCAAGCGTGTCTTTATGCAGGCGATATACATCTTTGATATGACGAATCCAGTTGTCGATCAGGCCAATAGACTGATTCGTCATCGCTGCCTGTACACCGCCGCAACCGTAATGACCACAAACGATCACATGCTTTACTTTTAGCGCGTTCACCGCATAATCAAGTACGCTCAGCATATTCATATCGCTATGCACCACCATATTGGCAATATTTCGGTGAACGAAAACTTCGCCGGGTTGTGCGCCTATGATCTCGTTCGCCGGCACTCTACTGTCGGCACAACCGATCCACAATAATGGCGGCTGCTGACCTTTTTCGAGGTTTTTGAAGAATTTGGGGTTAAGATCAAGTTGTTTCTCCACCCATTTTTTATTGTTCTCTATAAGTTGTTTATAAAAATTGTCCATTGTTTTAAGTTTTAAAATGATTAAGCTGATTTTTTACGTTGCTGAAAGAATCCCTGGTAACTCTCGGGATTTTCTACGGTCCCTCTTTCTGAAATGATCTTGATATTGATATTCCTCTCGTTGGCCTTGACCTTAAAATCATCCAGAATTTCGATAATATCATTATCGAGATAGCGGGTTTTGCTCACGTCCATGATCAGGAAAGAGTTCTCCTGAAGGTTATTCAGCTCTTTGATGATCGCTCCCTTATTGATGAAGGTCACCTCTTCGGCCAGTGTCATTTTCACCGTTTTATTTCCGTTATGAGCATTTTCGATATGCAGGAAATAAGAATTCTGGTAGCTTTTGATCAGGATCACAAAAATTCCAACCACGAGTCCGAGACTGATTCCTATTAAAAGATCACCAAAAACAATTCCCGCAATGGTAACAATAAACGGCACAAACTGTTTCCAGCCGGCTTTGAACATTTGAGCAAATAGGGCCGGTTTTGCCAGTTTGTAACCTACCACGAAAAGAATCGCTGCTAACACCGAAAGCGGAATAAGATTCAGCACATTTGGAACGATAATAACCGAAATCAGCAACAAAGCTCCGTGAATGATCGCCGACATTTTTGTTTGTCCGCCAGACTGGATATTAGCCGAACTCCTAACGATCACCTGCGTTACAGGCAATCCGCCGATAAGGCCCGAGATCATATTTCCGGTTCCCTGGGCAAACAATTCGCGATTGGTAGGAGTGGTTCTCTTATGCGGGTCGAGCTTATCGGTGGCCTCCACGCATAGCAAAGTTTCCAGGCTCGCCACCAGGGCAATGGTAAAAGCGGTGATCCACATCTCGGTACTTCCTATCATTTTAAAGGAAGGAAAGGTGAACTGGCCTATAAAGGATTCAAAACTATCGGGCACCGGTACATTTACAAGATGATCTCTGGAAATAGCCATAGAATCAGAATCTCTGGTCACCAGGAAGAAAACAATTCCGGCTACAACTGCTACGAGTGGTCCCTGAACCAGCCTGAAGATCTTTGCCTTTTTGGTCAGTACGGCATCCCACAGAATAAGAATTCCTATTCCTATAAAGGCGATGAGGGTCGAACCGGGATTGATCCCGTTAAGCACCTTGAATATTTCAGAAAAAGTGGTTTCCCCATCAACCTGGAAGAAACCCCAGTCTCCCATCGGGTCGCCATCATATCCGAAGAAATAAGGGATCTGCTTTAAAATAATGATGATCCCGATCCCGGTAAGCATCCCTTTGATCACCGATGAAGGAAAATAATATCCGATAATTCCGGCTTTCAATACTCCAAAAAGAATCTGGATGGCTCCAGCGAGTACCACGGCAAGTAACAGGTTCTCATAGCCTCCAAGAGTGGTTATAGCGGCGAGCACGATCGCGGTAAGTCCGGCAGCCGGTCCGCTTACACCAAGACTGGAACCACTTACGGCGCCTACCACAATACCGCCCACGATTCCGGCGATGAGGCCGGAAAATAAAGGGGCGCCACTGGCCAGAGCAATTCCAAGACATAAAGGAATGGCTACAAAAAATACGACAATACTTGCCGGTAAATCTTTATTTAGATTTTTAAACATAATACACGTTTTTATTCAGGCCCGATTATTTCAGGACCTGGATAGTTATTTAAATTTTAAGAATGGAAAATTTGCCCTGACACGGGACAAATAATGATCTCCGGCTCAGGCCGAAAAAGTGTGTATTATGTAATTTGTGGAGGGGGAGAAAAGATCTTTAAATAGACACCATAAGTCTTTTCAAAATAGTAGTGGTTATGGTCCTGATCTTTTAAAAAGCTGATGCTTTCTTCATTGCCTTTCAATTCGTTTACATGGCATTCAAAACTGATCAGGTTTTTGGAAGAAGTTTCTTCCTCATCCATATTATAAGCGATCGAAACATCGGCATTCCTATCTATTAGCGCGATTACAGTCGGCGCAAACAGAAAGCTGATAAAGATGAATCCTAATATGTAAGCGAATGTTTTCACGGCTGCAAAAATAGGATATTTTAGTGATTCTGAAAAAGAGAATGATATCTTATAATTAAAGCTTCATCAAAAAATCTTATAACTTCCTGATATTTTCACTCTTAACCCAGCCCTGAGCGCCATTGGCAAGTTCGATACGGCTCCACTGCTGGTAATCTTCCAGCACCTTCGCTTTCGTGCCTTCATGCAGTTCAAAATTCGCCTCACCCCTTAAATTAGGTTCATTGCGAACCTCAGCCTCTTCGCTGAAGATGATGGCGAATTCATTATTTTGAATATAAGACCGCTGCTGAAAGGCAAAAAATACCGAAATAAGGCACAGCAGCAGGGCAAATGCAGCTCCGCCGAAAAGAATTCTTTTGGCCACAGGTCTCCTTGAGAAATAATAGAAAAGGAACAAAATCACGAAAAGCACTGAAAATCCTATGGCTATCCATGCCCAGTGGTGATATGTGAAAGTAGCGATCACACTGTTCACGCGATCGCTCATCCCTGTTTGTTCTACTTCCTGAATATCATCGATCGCCATGTTCCTGGCAAATTCAATATTATTGCGAATGTCATTATCGCCCGGCTTCAGCTGTAGCGCCTTTTCATAATAATAGATACTTGGTGCCACATGGTTTAACTTGTAATGCGCGTTTGCCAGGTTGTAGTATAATTCTGCCGAATATTCACCATTATCAATAATTTCCTGGTAATCGTTTACGGCTTTTTTATAATTTCCCTGCTGATAGGCGGTATTGGCTTCTTCAAAAAGCTGCTCGTTCTGGGAAAATCCAGAAATTCCGATCAGGAAAATACCTATTAACAATAACTTTTTCATCTTACAACTGTTTATCAAGAGTTGAAATTACCTGAGCCGCTTTTTCATAATCCTGCTGCATGGCATCTGACGAAGCGGGCGTATATCTCGCAAATTCGCAACTTGAAAGCAGAGCGATAAAATCAGAAATCGTAGCTTCATCAACCGATTTTTCACGTAAAATACCTTCGATACGCTCTTTGCTCATTTCGCTGGTCTGTATATGCAGTTTCGCCTTGAGATAATTATGAAGCGAACGTTCGAGGGCCAGGTAAAATTCCTTCTGATCCCCAAGATTTCTTTTGGCTTCGGAAAGATATTTTCTGGCCAGTTTATCGGCTCTTCGAATCCGATTTCCCTTGACATCATTGGCTCTTTCTTCACGTTTTTTTCCGAAGAGAATAAACAGCGGGATCACCACCAGGGGAGCGAACAACGCTGCCCAAAAACCTCCCGAACCGAGAAATTCATCTCCGTTAAGCTCTTTAAGATTCGTATCAAGTTTGATAAAACGGAATTGCGCGTTTGCAGCAATACTCTGCTTTTTAATGCCCGGTGAAATTCCCGAAGGTTCATTTCCGGCAAGCGGACCGTTATCCACATTGATCATGATCTCATTGGAAGACTGGGTTTTATAAGTCCCCGTTTCAGGATCGAAGTAAGAAAAGGAAAGCGCCGGAATAGGGTATTTCCCCTTTTTAGTAGGAACAATAGTATAATTCTCGGTGATACTGCCCTGCATTCCCTGAAGATTTGTATTTACATTCTCGCTTCGTTCGGGCTCATACATTTCAAGGGAAGGCGGAGCGGTAAGTTCAGGCAGATCAAAAAGTTTCAGGTTTCCCTTTCCTTTTACCTGCACTTTGGCTTGCAGACTTTCCCCGGCATTTAATTCATTTTTAGTGGTGTTTACGCTGAAATCAAAGTTCCCCACGGCTCCGGTGAAATTTGCCGGTTTTCCTTCCGGAAGAGGTTTCACATCGATCTTTTTATTATCGGCAGCCACGGTTTTATTGACCGTTTTATAAATACGGCTTCCGAAAATATCCCGACGGTCGCTGGGTACATCTACTGCCACCGAAAGTGTAAGCGGCTCGATGTCGAGTTCCCCGCTCTTTTGAGGGTACAGAATTGTTTTTCTAAGCACCACGTAGCGATAAGGTTCTCCACGATATTCGCCCTCTTCCACCCGCAACTGCTGGATATCGATGTTCTGACTCCAGAAGTCGCTGTATTTTGGACTGTCAAGTACACGCCAGTTGCTTACGCTCACCCGCGGACTCACATAAAGTTTATAAACTACGGTGATCGCCTGGTTAAGATATGGACTGGCATTGGAAATTTCGGCAACGAGATGCAGATTATCTTCGGCGGTAATTTCCGTATTGTTGCCATCGGTGGGCTTATCTACCGCGGCCGTTACTTCCACCACTACCGGAGAGGTTTTATAGATCTTATCGTCAATTTCGATCTCGGCCTGGCCTATAGTCGCTTTTCCCCGTGATTTTGGCTGAAGATAGAAGCTGTAGGTCTTGGAATACTCCATCTTGCCGTTAAGAATGCTGGTACTGATGCGCTGATTTGGCCCACCAACCACGGTAAAATCGTCGAACGACGGTGGCCGGAAATTATCCCCGTCTTCATTCATTTCGAAATCCACCCGGAGCCGTTCATTAATTCCCAGCTTTTCCCTGCTCACCTTGGCCTCAAACCTCACCTGAGCCTGAAGCAACGAGGAAGCAAACAGCAAAAAACTTAAAATTAAATATCTTGTTTTCATCTTATTCCTCCTGTACTTCTTATTCTTTTTTAATTTAGAGTTACCGGTTTTTACCAGTCTTTTTCGGTTCTTACTTTAACGCCTTTTGCCTTTTCGGCGTTTATTTTATCCTGAACTTTTTTCTCTTCGTTGTTCATGGCTTCCAGCAGGTTCTGAATTTGCTGCGGTGACAGCTGCCCTTTTACAGGTTTTGGCTGCTGTTGCTGCTTTTTGTCACCTTCACCAGGTTTTTGCTTCTGCTGATCGCCCTTATCTTTTTTCTGATCTTTATTTTGATCACCTTCTTTCTTATCCTTCTTATTCTCGCCTTCATCATTCGGTTTCTGATCCTGATTTTCCTGATCGCCACCCTTTCCGTCTTTATTCTGATCTTTATTCTGCTGGTCCTGCTGATCCTTTTTATCCTGGTTATCCTGGTTTTTCTGATCCTGATTCTTGTCTTTATTGTTCTGCTTTTCCTTTTCCAGCATTTTTTTAGCCAGAGCCAGGTTATACCGGGTCTCATCATCGGTAGGATCATTCCGCAGGGCGTCCTCAAAAGCATTTACCGCTTCCTGGTAATTCTTCTGTTTCATAAAAGTATTACCGAGATTATGAAAAATTCGATGTTTATCTTCTTTAGAATCTGCCACTTTTGCAGCCTGCTTTAACCTGTCGGTCGCCGATGGGGCCTTTTCCTTGCTGTAATAAAGGTTTCCCATGTTATATTTTGCGGAAGTATTGGCAGGATCTTTGGCAATGGCTTTACGGTAAGCGGCTTCGGCACTGGCAAAATTATCTTCTGAAAGCGCTTCCTGGGCCTCGTAAATGTAATTATCAGACTGCTTTTTCAGTTTTGCCGCATCGCGATCCCGCTGAGCAAATATGCTGAGGGACAAACACAGAAAAACTGCTAAAAGCCCGGTATTCTTAATTTTCTTCTTCATTTTTTGAATCTTTTTTCCTGCGTTCATTAAAGAGATTCAGCCTTTTAAGCCAGGCTGTACTTCTTTGTAATATAAAGATATCAAGAAATAATAATGCCAAAGATAAGCCAAGAAACCATTGAAAATGAGATTCGTAATCGGCGAATTGTTTTGCTTCGAATTCTGTTTTTTCAATATTCTGCAAAGCATCCTGCACCTTTTCCACCACATTGCTGGTCACGGTTCCATCAATATAGCTGCCATTGGCATTTTCAGCGATCTCTTTCAGGGTTTCGGGATGCAGTTGAGTGATCACCGTTTCTCCCTGGTTGTCCTTTTTATAATTCTGAACAACGCCGTTTCGTTTTATAGGAATTGGCCCGCCTTTTTCGGTACCTACGCCAATGGTAAAGATATTGATGCCTTTTTTGGCGGCTTCTTCTGAAATATTCTCCACATTTCCTTCATGATCTTCCCCATCGCTGATGATGAAAAGGACACGATTCGTCTGCTGATCGTCATCGTAATAAGTCGTCGCCAGGTTTATCGCATCACTGATGGCTGTTCCCTGCGAGGAGATCATATCTGTATTCAGCGACTGAAGGAACATTTTTGCCGCAGAATAGTCGGTGGTAATTGGTAATTGGGGTACCGCTCCGCCCGCATAGGCGATGATCCCGATTCGGTCACTGCCAAGATTGTTGATGATCTGGCTCACCAGCTGCTGGGATTTTTCCAGTCTCGAGGGCGCGATATCTTCGGCATCCATACTTTTGGAAACATCAATAGCGAAAACAATATCAACTCCTTCCCTTTTCACGGTTTTCATCTTGGTTCCCATCTTCGGGTTCACCAAGGCGATCACCAGGCTCGCGATGGCCAGTAAAATCAGGATAAGCTTTAAAAGAGGTTTGGAACGCGAGCGGTTTGGAGCCAGTTTTTTCAGCATGGAAGCATCGGCAAAGCGTTTGCGTGCCCTTTTCTGCCATAGCTTGTAAAAAAGATATAACAGAATTACCGCCGGAATTGCCAGCAGTAACCAGAACCATATTTTTTCTTCGAGTACAAACATTTATATAAAACTTCTGAAAAGCGTATATCTTAAAAGTATTTCAAATAACAGCAATCCTCCGGCAAGCAATACCAGCGGACGAAATTTCTCGTCATAATTGTAATATTTGAATTCTTCTATTTCGGTTTTTTCAAGTTTATCGATCTGTGAATAGATCTGCTCAAGTTTCTGATTATCGGTGGCACGAAAATATTCACCACCGGTCTTCGCGGCGATTTCTTTCAGCAGATTTTCATCGATCTCTACCTGTACATTTCCAAACTGAAACCTTCCATTAGGCATAATGGCCACGGGGGAAAGGGCCATTCCGTTGCTACCAACGCCTATGGTATAAGCTTTTATGCCAAATTCGGTAGCTAATTCACTGGCAGTTTTTGGATCTATGAACCCGGAATTATTCACTCCATCAGTTAGAAGAATAATCACTTTAGAATCGGCTTTACTGTCTTTAAGACGGTTCACCGAAGTGGCAAGACCCGAGCCGATGGCAGTACCGTTTTCCAGCACATTATTGTATTCGATGTCTTCCAGAGATTTCAAAACGATGGATTTATCACTGGTGATAGGTGTTTTTGTAAAGCTTTCCCCGGCAAAAACCACCAGCCCGATCCGGTCTCCAGGGCGGCCTTTAATAAATTCCTCAGCAACATTTTTTACGGCCTGGAGACGGTTTGGTTCAAAATCCCTGGCCAGCATACTAGCCGAAACATCGATCGCCATAACGATATCAATCCCTTTGGTGCTGCTGGTTCTTGTGGACACATCAACTGTTCTTGGTCTTGCCAATGCGGTTATGATAAACGAAAGCACCAGCAACCTTAAAACGAATAATATGGGCCTTGTTCTTGATAAAAAACTTGATTTTGCTTTAAAGCCTTTGACACTGGAGATCTTTAGTTCGGCGGTTTGCCTGTTCCTTTTCCAGAAATACCAGGCTATGGCCATTGGCAGCAGTAAAAACAGCCAAAAGAATTCGGGATTCTCAAAATTGTAATTTGCGAACATTATTCTTCCAGATTAATTAATTCAACCGAATTGATGATACGGCCTGAGATCTCTTCGGCATATTTATCAGCTTCATTATAAATCACGATCACCTGCTCAAAACCACCTTTTTCGGCAAAGTTCAGGATAACATATTCATTGGGAACCGATTTTCCGGTAACGGGATTTTTGGCATCGAGGGTTCCGAAGACTTTCATCCCCTTCGCGCCATTGACCGTCGTGAAATCTTCATGTTTCATCACAATATTCTGCGCGCCCTGTTTTTCCAGTTCGGCATAAATACCATCGAGCGCCTTGTCGAGATCAAATTTCACCTCTCCCTTAAATTTTACCGTGTTCACCACCGTATAGAAATTGCTCATCAGGCTTCCGTAAGCGAAACTTTCCAGCCCCGGCATCATTTGTTGTTCTTCATCGGAAAGCGGCAGTTGCGTTCTTACCAGCACTTTTGGAGTGGTGACCGCAACAGGCGGATATCCATATTCGCTGCGGATCCATTCTCCTTCCAGCAATTCCTTGGTAGGATGACCAATGTAGGTGTCTTTCACATAATCAAAACCCTTGGTAGCAATGAGAGCTGAAATACCAATGATAATCACAACAGCACCGGCAATAACACCATAAATGATGCGCCTTCTTTTCTTTCTCCGCGCCTGTTCTTTTAGATAAGCCTCATCCTGCATCAACTCCTCTTCTGTAGGCTCGGGAACAGAAGCCTTTAAATCATCTATTATATGTTGTGTTCTCGAACGATCTTCCTTAGCCGTGATCACATCTGGCTTAGATTTGGCAAATTTCGCCAGGTCGGCCCGCTCCAGCATCTTTTTGAAATCAGCAATAGTTTGGTCGGTAAGTTTTAGATGTCCTTCCCTTTTTTCCTGTTCGAGATAAGCGATCAATTCATTAGTGGTGCTTTCCAGGCCACGATCGTAGATCTTCCGGTCTAAAAATTTCCTGGCCGAAAAACTCAGCTGCGAATAATATTCCTTGATCTCTCTTTTTTCAAGCAGGTGAGAATGGTCAAGTTTTTCCAATTCTGCCATCGCCTGTTCATAAGGAGGCAGTTCCGGTTCTTCTCTGGCTTTTTTCTTTCTGCGGATGATAAGAAAGACGATTAATCCCCCTAATAAAAGAATTCCCAACAGCCACCAGAGCCAATCAGGGAAAATGAACCGTGGCGGAATATCTACGGAAGGTTTTATGGGATAAAGCTTTTGCTTGGTAGTATCGACGGCTACATCTTTCACCTCCACCGGGATCGAATCTGTAGTGAAGGAATTGTTGCCTATCAGCACTTCCTGCCGTGGAATCACATAATGTCCCGAATCAAATTTTGTTAGAAAATATTCTTTCAGCAGGCGATAACCGGTTTTATTTTCTATCGTGTCGGCCGCTTTGGATTCGACCAGTTCTAAAGGAGAAAACAGGGAATCACCTTCGGGAAAGACCACCAGCTTTTCGGCCTGTGTTTCTACCCGGATCTGATATTTGATCTGTTCACCGATCTTTATTTGGGTGGTATCGGCGTTGGCAGAAACCTTATCCTGAGCAAGGCTTAAATTGGCCGATAAAAGGAATGCCATAAAAAACAGAAATCCCAGCAGGCCTGAGACTTGTTTATTCTGATATGGATTCTTTCTGTTTTTGTTCATTGTAATCTATGCTCTTCTTTTAAAGTAACCTAGCAGTTTTTTCACGTAGCTTTCGTCGGTGCGGTTGCTGATAACCCCGGCACCACTCACCGAAAAGCTCTGCTGGAAATATTCCCGGCGATCATGATAATATTTTGAATAAGCCTTTCGAACCGATTTAGAACCTGTATTCACCGTCATATATTCGCCCGATTCTTCATCCAACATCTGTACCAGGCCGAGATTTGGAATATTTTCTTCCATTTTGTCATACACCCTGATGCCTGTTACATCATGTCTGCCGGAGACTATCTTTAATGTTTGCTGGTAATCATCGGCCAGAAAATCGGAAAGCACAAACACAATGGCTTTCTTCTTCATCACGTTGGAAAGGTATTTTAAAGCGCCCGTGATATCGGTGCTTTTCCCGGTGGGTTTGAATTCAAGCAATTCCCTGATGATACGAAGCACGTGTAATCTTCCCTTTTTAGGCGGAATATAGAGTTCGATCTTATCGGTAAACAGCATGAGCCCGATCTTATCATTGTTCTTGGTAGCCGAAAATGCCAGGGTAGCCGCAATTTCGGTGATCACATCTTTTTTGAACTGTTCCTGGGTACCGAACATTTCAGAACCAGAAACATCCACCATCAACATCATGGTTAATTCACGTTCCTCTTCAAAAACTTTTACAAAAGGCTCATTGTAACGGGCAGTCACATTCCAGTCGATGCTTCGCACATCATCCCCGAACTGGTAGGCCCGCACCTCGCTGAAGGTCATCCCGCGGCCCTTGAAAGTAGAATGGTACTCCCCGCCGAAGACATGATCGCTCAGCCTGCGGGTCTTGATCTCGATTTTTCGTACTTTCTTAAGAAGTTCCTTTGTATCCATAAGTTCAGTTGGCAGTTTTCAGTTGCAGTTGGCAGTTAAATGACTGCGTACTGCTACTGCATACTGCGTACTTTTTACGGTACTTCAATTTCGTTGACGATCTTATTCACAAGATCTTCTGAAGTGATATTTTCGGCTTCAGCCTCATAGGTGATCCCGATACGATGACGAAGCACATCATGCACCACGGCACGCACATCTTCGGGCACCACATAGCCACGTCGCTTGATAAAGGCATAACATTTTGAAGCGATTGCCAGGTTGATACTACCCCGAGGCGAAGCACCAAAACTGATCAGCGGCTTGATATCTTCAAGATTGTATTTTTCAGGAGTACGGGTGGCGAAGACAATATCAAGAATATATTTTTCTATCTTTTCGTCCATATAGACTTCCCGAACCGCCTGTTGCGCACGAAGAATTTGTTCCAGATCGACCACCGGATTCACTTTTTCGAAGCCGTCTTTTAGATTGGCGCGTATGATAAGCTGTTCTTCGGCAAGTTGCGGATACTGGATCACCGTTTTCAGCATAAAACGGTCTACCTGGGCTTCAGGAAGTGGATAGGTTCCTTCCTGCTCCACCGGGTTTTGAGTGGCCATTACCAGAAAGGGTTTGTCCAGTTTAAAAGTTTCATCCCCAATGGTGACCTGCTTTTCCTGCATGGCTTCCAATAAAGCCGACTGCACCTTGGCGGGAGCCCGGTTGATCTCATCAGCAAGAACGAAATTGGCAAATATAGGTCCCTTCTTTATGCTGAAATCATTCACCTTCATGTTGTAGATAAGCGTACCCACCACATCAGCAGGCAAAAGATCTGGAGTAAACTGAATACGGCTGAAGCTGCCGTGAACGGCCTGGGATAGAGTGTTAATGGCAAGCGTCTTGGCCAGGCCGGGAACTCCTTCCAAAAGGATATGTCCCTGGCCCAGAAGGCCGATCAACAGACGTTCTACCATATGTTTCTGCCCAACGATGACCTTGTTCATTTCCCGGGTTAACAGGTCAACAAAGGCACTTTCTTTTTCGATTTTTTCGTTAATACTGGAAATATCAACTGATGAATCGTTTTCCATCATGATTTTCGGATTTTAATTACGTTCATTTACGCACACTTGTAAGCGTCATAAATTGTGCATTATTGAGTACAGCTTAGTTAAATTTTGGTTAAAAATAAAAAAGCAGCACTAAAAGTACTGCTTTTTCAAATTTCTGAGGGGGTGTTTTTCCTATAAATTGATAGGATCTAATTCCACGGTTTCATTAGCCTCCACCTCTACGGTAGCGATTTCGAACTGTGATAATCCAGAAAGATCATCAGGAATCACGGTAAGGGAATAAGTTCCGGCTGGCACTCCCTTCAGAGAAAAATTACCGTTGGCATCTGTATAGGCCGAAATGGTAACCTCAGCATTTGAAAGGATTACCAGGCTTTGATATTCTGAAGGAGAAACCGTTCCAATCACGGTACTTGCTCCTGCTTCAGCACTTGCTCTAATTACAGGTTTAAGACTGTAACTGCCATTCCCGGTGGTCACTATAGATTCATCAACATTAAAATCCAGAAGGAAAGCATAACTCTCTCCGGCTTCAAATTGCTGGTTTAACTGGATTTTTAATCCTGACTGCTGAGCGCTGGGTGTATTGAGTGGCATGGTTTCGCCATCAATTACCACAGAATTCTCATCTCCAAGCACCAGCCTCATCTGACTAACATATCCGGCAGGCACTTCGGTATCGGCAAGCAGTTGAGAAACTCCTCCGGTAAGTTCAAGCAAATCATAAACCCCGGTTTGAACATTTCCAACGCTTATCCAGCCGTCTCCGTCTTCATCACCTTCCACAGCTCCCTCAGCTTCCACATGTATTTCAACATCCTGTACATCAATCTTGACGGCATCATAATCACCCGGAGCATCGGTCATTCTTACCGTAAGATTCGCAGTTTCATTCATCGGTTCACTGCTGTCATCATTATTAGAACAAGCTGTTACTCCAAAACTGACAATCACTGCCAATAAAAAATACTTGTAATACGACATTTTTAAAATTTTCATAGATAGATATTATTGGTTTTACTGGGAAAACGGCAATCACTATGCAAAATTTTCATTATCCCATTTTATTAACGAAATTTAACCAACCTTAACCAGGTTTTATAAAAATCGAAGAAGAGCAGGAGAGTCCTGTTTTTCGAAATAAAAAATTATTACTGCTATGAAAACTGCACTCATAACCGGTGCCACCAGCGGGATTGGCAAATCTACAGCCATACGCTTTGCCCTTAACGGATTCAGGCTTATTCTTTGCGGAAGACGTGGTGAACGCCTGAAACAGCTGCAAAAGGAACTTTCTGTGGAAACTGAGGTACACATCCTCAGTTTTGATGTGAGGAATAAGGATGAGGTATTCGAAAAGATCGGCTCCCTACCCGAAGATTTCCGACAAATTGATATCCTCGTGAATAATGCCGGGAATGCGCATGGCCTGCATCCTATTCAGCAGGGAAATATGGACGACTGGGATGCCATGCTCGACATTAATGTAAAAGGTTTGCTTTATGTTAGCAAAGCCGTAATTCCCGGAATGCTCGACAGGCAATCGGGGCATATCATCAATATCGGCTCCACGGCCGGCAAGGAAGTTTATCCTAAAGGAAATGTTTATTGTGCCAGTAAACACGCCGTTGATGCTATCAATCAGGGTATGCGTATTGACCTTAACGGAAATGGCATTAGAGTTGGGGCGGTGAATCCGGGGCTTGTTCATACCGAATTCAGCGAGGTGAGGTTCAAGGGCGATACCGATAAGGCAGAAAAAGTCTATGAAGGTTTCCAGCCACTCAAACCTGAAGACATCGCCGACATCATTCATTTTGTAGTGACAAGGCCTTACCATGTGAATATCGCCGATCTCATTGTATTACCTACTGCACAGGCAAATAGTACTATTGTGGATAAAAAAGCTTAAAGCTTTAAGCTTATGATCAACAAACGCCTTCTTATCAAGAACCTGCTCGCTCATAACGACGAGAACAGCTTTTATGACAAAAAGCGGCAGCTGAATATTGGCGAAAAAGAAGGCAAGGCGAAATTTCTGAAACATATCTGTGCATTGTCAAATTCCAATCCCGAGAACAATTCTTATATAGTTATTGGCGTGGAAGACGAAGACAATACGATCGTAGGTATCGATTTCTTTGACGACAGTAAAATTCAGAATCTGGTGAATGCCTATCTCGCCAATCCGCCGATCATTTCCTATGAAAATATTCCTTTTCCGCATTTGTCTGATGAGCTGGTGGTGGGTTTGGTAACTATTCGCCCAAATCATGGCCGTATTTGCTCCTTCAGAAAAAATATATGGAAATATTACGGCGGATCGGTTTTTTTACGCGATGGCAGCATCAGTATGCCCAAGGTCTTTGATATTGAGATCAATGATGTGAATTCTGATATCGTCGCTTCCATTGAAAATCATTCTCATAATAATATTGAACATACGCTGGACGGTGTTTTTGATTTTATGCAAAAAAGGAGGGATTATAATCCCAGTTATAAGGTTTTCAAGGAATACTTCGTGGTATGCTGGGCGGGAAAGGAGAAAAAAATAAAGACGGAAACTTATTTTTCGCGTGTGGATATTGAATTGATCAATGAACAGGTGAAATTATTTTATTCAGATCTGGATGAGATCAGCATTAGTCTGGACAATGATAATTTCAGGATCATCGAATATGTACATCTTGGTCTGCACGACCAGTTCAAATATTATCCGCTGGAAGAAGTGGTGATCCGTTTCAGGGATAACGGAAGCTATGAAATTGAAAGTAAACTCTTATTTGAACCTCCGAAATTCGATAAAAAAACACTTTATCATATCTATAATACCAATAAAGCGCTGGTAGAAAAACTTAAAAAGGGTTATGAGCTTACCAAAGGACAGCAAAAAGACCTTCGAAACCTGCCTTCAACATATTTATTATGTTATTTGAATAATTTTAAAGAAGCTTTAACCAAACTCGAGGAAGCCAAACCTTATCTTAAAGCCTATGACCTGGAAATTTATAATTCCTATAAAGAGAGTATGCGAATTCTAAGAAAGGTAAAATATAACTAAATGGATAGAAAACTTGTGATTGGCGATATTCATGGCGGCCTTCGCGGCCTGGTTCAGCTTCTTGAGCGAATCGACCTGACCCCCGAAGATCAACTTATTTTCCTGGGAGATTACGTTGATGGCTGGAGCGACTCAGCCAATACCGTGAGTTACCTTATTGATCTGTCAAGACAGAATTCCTGTATTTTCCTCAGAGGAAATCATGACGATCTCGCCCACAGATGGTTGGAAACAGGAGAACTCAATCAAAAGTGGCTGGAACACGGCGGACAATCCAGCATAGATGCCTACCGGGATTTTAGCAAGGAACAACTGGAGGCGCATATGGAATTTTTCCGCCAGATGTTTAATTATTACAAAGATGATGAGAAAAGGTTATTTGTACATGCGGGTTTCACCAATCTTCACGGCCCGGACTATGAATATCATGAAACCGGCTATTACTGGGATCGAACCCTTTGGGAAATGGTACTTTCACTGGATTCCAATCTGAAAAAAGAAGACCAGTATTTTCCAAAAAGGCTTCAACATTTTGACGAAATATATATTGGCCATACTCCCGTCACAAGGATTGGCAAAACAGAACCTTTTCACAAAGCCAATGTTTGGAATGTAGATACCGGTGCTGCCTTTAAAGGCCCTGTTTCAGCAATCGACATAGAAACCAAAGAACTTTTCCAAAGTGACCCTGTTCACACGCTGTACCCCGGCGAGAAGGGTAGAAATTAACTGCTTTTTAATATTGCCTCTGCAAGCTTCTTTATATATTTGCAGTTCAATTAATTGGGATTTTTTTAGCATATTTCGTATTATGATAATTCTTGTATGATTATTGCAGGAAATAAAACTAAAACATCAAATTAAGCCCTAAACGACTTAAAATTAGATAGATGGCATTAAAAAATATGAGGTTAGAGGTCATGCAAACCGTCGAGAAATCGGTACAGGGTTTCATCGACCAGTACCTTATCCCCGTAGAAGATATATGGCAACCCACAGACCTGCTTCCAAACCTTCAGAATGATGAAGGATTTGAAGTGGTTCATCAAATTAGAGAAGAAGCCAAGGAACTTGGCTATGATTTCTGGGTGGTGCTGGTGGCCGATATGGTTACTGAAGAGGCGCTGCCTACTTACGAATCCTGGTTGATGGATATGGAAGGTGTGGAGCAGCACGGGAAGTCCCGTGGTGAAGAGAACGCCTGGGCCAAATGGGTGCGCCAGTGGACCGGTGAAGAAAACCGTCACGGAGATACGCTGAACAAGTACCTATACCTCTCCGGAAGGGTTAATATGAAGGAAATCGAAAAGACTACCCAGCATCTTATCAATGACGGATTTGATATTGGAACCGGAAGAGATCCTTACCGAAATTTCGTGTATACCAGTTTCCAGGAGCTGGCCACTAATATTTCTCACAAACGAGTGGGACAACTGGCCAGGAAAAAAGGAAACAAGATGCTCGGCAAAATGTGTAATATCATTGCCGGCGATGAAATGAGGCATTATATGGCTTATCGCGATTTCGTGAAAACGATATTTGAGATCGATCCCAGTGAGATGATGCTGGCATTCCAGGATATGATGAAGAAAAAGATCGTAATGCCTGCACAATTCCTTCGAGAATCCGGGCAGGGAATTGCCGAAGCCTTCGAGAATTTTTCAAATGCGGCACAACGCCTCGGGGTTTATACCACTCATGATTATATTGATATTCTTAGAAAACTGAATGCTTTTTGGGAAATCGATAAGATGAGGTCGCTTACCGATGATGCGGAAAAAGCTCGAGATTACCTGATGAAATTACCAGACAGAATGTCGAGAATCGCCGACAGGATCTCTGTTCCTCAGGATCCGCACCGTTTCAAATGGGTGGAGCCGAACGGAATGGTTTAATTCCTGTACTTCATAAACAACAATCAGAACCTCGCTGGAAGCGGGGTTTTTTATTAGATAAAATTAGTATTTTCACGCCATATTTCTGCCTTATGAAAAAATTACTCCTACTTATCTTTAGCCTTTTCCTTTTTAAATCTGCTTTTTCACAGTCTTCCGAAAAACTCAATGAAATAAAGCTCAATATCGGAAATACTATCGCTATTGCTTCGGTAGAATTCGGTTATGAACGTTTTCTGGATTTTCATCAGTCGGTGGAAGGAGTGGTTCTGATCAATGACCGCATGAATTATCATTCCGAAAGTGATTCCCAAGAATTCAACACCCAGAGTTTTAAGTTAGGCTACAATTATTATTTTGGAGAATACAGTGCAGGTTCAGAATTTTATGTAAATCCTTTTCTGAAATACAGAAGCGGTGAATACGTAGAACACCAGATTATAGATCCCGAAACTACAGACACTAAAATAACCAATATGGATTCTTTCATCATCGGTTTAGGCGCGGGTTATGAATGGAATTTCAACGATACCTTTGTGATCGGGCCATTTCTGAATATTGGCAGGAATTTCAGCGATGAGGTCAAAGAAAAATTCTCGGCAATCGAATTCAATGCCGGGCTGAATATCGGTTATCGTTTTTAGCCGAAATCAGGCTTCTGCCTGTGCATCTTTCCACACCCTATAGCTGGCAAGATCTTTTTCCATCAAATTCAGGCAAAAAGCGATCACTGCTGCATCATCAAGATAACCAAGTACCGGAATGAAATCGGGGATCAGGTCGATAGGAGACAGCACATAAAGTAAAGCGGCACCAACGGCAGCAATAATATTAAAAGGAATTTCGCGATAAGAGCCACTGGCATAGTCCCGCACCAGCGAAAACAGGATCTTCGCATCATCGATATAGCGGTGGAGTTTTCCTTTATGCTCGAATTTTTTCAGGATCTTTTCTTCCTTGTCGATGACCTTATCAACATCTTTTTCTTCAAAATCCCGGGTTCTTTTGGTATGTTCTTCTCTGGCCTTTTCTTCTGAAAATTCGCTCATGCTTTTGAAATTTTACTGAAATTCGAAAATAAAAAATTCATTTTGTCGGGACAAAACCTTATCATTCATTTATGATTAATTAACGCTGATTGCAGTAAAAGACATTTATTACCAATACTAATAATTATGATAGCAAGACAATGGAGCTGTGAAATAAAAGCCGGTAAAACTTCTGAATATGAACGTTTTCTGAAAGAAGAAATCCTGCCCGAACTTTCTCAAATTAAAGGTTTCCGCCGAGCGAGTATCAAAAAAAGCATTTCCGGGAATGAATATATGTTTACTTCGGAATGGGAAAACCTGGAAGATATTAAAGCTTTTTCGGGAGAAGATATTTCTACCGCCGTGGTCAAAGAAAAGGCTCAGAAGATGATGGTTCGTTTTGACAAAAAAGTCAAATACTATGAAATACTTCACCGGAATAATGAAAAAACCCGCTCCTGAAAAGAAGCGGGCTTTTTGTATTGACATTTAAAAACTATACTACAGGTCAAATTTGATCCCCTGCGCAAGAGGCAATTCGGTGGTGTAATTGATCGTATTCGTTTGTCTTCGCATATAGATCTTCCAGGCATCCGATCCAGATTCGCGGCCTCCGCCGGTCTCTTTTTCACCGCCAAAAGCGCCACCGATCTCGGCTCCTGAAGTGCCGATATTCACATTGGCAATTCCACAATCTGAGCCTTCCACGGAAAGGAACCTCTCGGCTTCCCTAAGATTATTGGTCATAATTGCCGAAGAAAGCCCCTGTTTTACGCCATTTTGAATTTCCAGGGCATTGCTCACATCTCCCGAATATTTCAGAAGATAAAGCACCGGAGCAAAAGTTTCCTGCTGTACGATCTGGAATTCATTTTTAGCTTCGGCGATGGCAGGTTTCACGTAGCAGCCGCTTTCATAGCCTTCGCCTTCGAGCACGCCGCCTTCCACAAGGATGTTTCCGCCTTCTTCCTTAACTTTTTTAAGCGCGTTCTGGTATTTTTCCACGGCGTCCTTATCGATCAGCGGCCCGACGTGGTTATTCTCATCCAACGGATTCCCTATTCTGATCTGCTTATAAGCACTCACCATGGCCTCTTTCACTTTATCATAAACATCTTCGTGAACGATGAGTCTTCGGGTGGAAGTACAACGCTGTCCGCAGGTTCCTACCGCTCCGAAAACCGCACCGATCACCGTGTTTTTAATATTGGCATCCGGAGTGACGATAATGGCATTATTGCCGCCCAATTCGAGCAGGGATTTCCCTAATCTTGCCGCCACTGCCTGAGCCACGATTTTTCCCATCCTGATGGAACCCGTAGCCGAGATCAACGGAACACGTTCATCTTTGGTCATAATCTCACCAACGCGATAATCTCCCGTAATGAGGGAAGAAATTCCGGCAGGCACGTTATTTTCAGCAAAAATTCTCGCCGCTATATTCTGGCAGGCAACAGATGTCAAAGGAGTCTTTTCAGATCCTTTCCAGATACAGGCATCGCCACAGACCCAGGCCAAAGCCGTGTTCCATGACCATACGGCAACGGGAAAGTTAAAGGCCGAAATAACCCCAACCACTCCCAGCGGATGATATTGTTCATACATTCTGTGGCCGGGACGCTCGCTGTGCATGGTCAAACCATGAAGCTGACGGGAAAGTCCGACGGCAAAATCACAGATATCGATCATCTCCTGAACTTCTCCCAGTCCTTCCTGGTAAGATTTTCCCATTTCATAGGAAACAAGTTTTCCCAGGGGCTCTTTAAGCCTTCTAAGCTCGTCATTAAACTGGCGCACCACTTCCCCTCTTTTGGGAGAAGGCCAGGTTCTCCATTCTTTAAAACCATTTTCGGCGGTAGTGATCACCTTTTCGTAATCGTCCCTGGTGGTGGCTTTTACTTTTCCAATAAGAGCCCCGTCAACTGGAGAAAATGATTCGATGATATCTCCATTGCCGAACCAGTCTTTCCCGGTGGAAGTTCCGTTATTGATCTCGTTTAAACCTAAATCTTTCAGGGCTTGTTGAATCCCGAATTCTTCAGCGATTTTACTCATTAAATTGCGTTTTTATCTGTTATTTTGTGTAGTTATTGCGAAAATAGTAAAAATAAACGGCTATTCCTCGACAGCAGTGAATCTTGGATCTATAGGCATCACTTCGCCGCAATTATCACAGGTGCGCAGCTCTTTATTGCCGTAAAATTCCCTGAAATGCTTTAAAAAATCGGTTTCTATATCCTGAAGCGGAAAATAAACCTCATGGAGTTTATGATTGCAGTTATCGCAGTACCAGAGCAAGCCGTCTTTACCTTCCGAGCTGATTCGCTTTCGCTCGACTACAAGCCCGATGGAACCGTCATGGCGAACCGGGGAATGCGGAATTTTCCCGGGATTCAGATACATGTCCCCGGGCCCGAGTTTCATGGTTTTTTTCTTTCCGTCCTCCTGAATATGCACTTCTATATTCCCCTCCAACTGATAGAATAATTCTTCGGTTTCATTATAATGATAATCCTTACGGGCATTTGGACCCGCCACAACCATCACGATATAATCTTCAGATTCTTTGTAAAGGTTTCGATTTCCCACCGGCGGCTTCAGGCTTTCCCGATTTTGTTCTACCCACTTATTTAAATTGAAAGGTTTATTTACTGCCATGACTTTATTTTTTGTAGCCTAAAATTACGGAATATGCGGCATTCCGCGATTAAGATATTGGGAAAGTTCATTAAAACCGCTTCGGAAGAATTACCGAAATTTCTTTAACTTTCGCCTTCAAACTTCCAATACATGAAAAAATTTCTACTCCTGTTCAGTTTTATCGCCTTTATGGCATGTAATAATGCAGAAAATTCATCTCCTGAACCTGCTTCGGAAAATGCCCGTTCTCAAACCGAAAAAGATACAGTTCCAAACTTCGGAATTGTGATTCATGGCGGCGCGGGAACAATTCTGAAGGAAAATATGAGCGATTCACTGGAGCAGGCCTATAAAGCCAAACTCGAAGAAGCCATAAGAACCGGTTATGAGATCCTTGCCAATGGGGGCACTTCCCTGGAGGCCGTGCAGCGAACCATTAACGTGATGGAAGACAGTCCGCTTTTTAATTCGGCCAAAGGAGCCGTTTTCACAAATGAAGGTAAAAACGAACTTGACGCTTCCATTATGGATGGGGAAACGCTGAATGCCGGAGCGGTGGCAGGAGTGACCAATGTAAAAAATCCTATAAACCTCGCTTATGAAGTGATGGTGAATTCAGAACATGTACTCTTATCGGGAAAAGGAGCCGAGCAATTCGCTAAAGAGCAGGGACTGGAAATCGTCGATCCTAGTTATTTCTATACCGAACGACGCTACAAAGCCATGGAAAGGGCCCGCGAACGCGAAGAGCAGGAAAAGAATAACAAAACTGCCTTTTATGATCCTTTCATCAAAGATGAAAAATTTGGGACCGTTGGCTGTGCAGCTCTTGATAAAAATGGAAATCTTGCCGCGGGAACCTCTACCGGCGGAATGAGCAATAAAAAATACAACCGGATTGGCGATTCCCCCATTATCGGTGCCGGGACTTATGCCAATAACAAAACCTGCGCGGTCTCCTCAACGGGTTGGGGCGAATATTTTATTCGCGGAGTTGTGGCCTACGATATTTCGGCCATGATGGAATATAAAGGAGTTTCACTTCAGGAAGCGGCTCACGAAGTGATCCAGAATAAATTACCCGCGCTGGGCGGCGATGGTGGAATTATAGCCATTGATCATGACGGAAATGTTGCCATGGAATTTAATACCGCCGGTATGTACCGCGCTACCATGAACAAAACCGGTGAGCTGAAAATCGGCATTTACGGAGAGTAATTTTTTAAGGATATATATTTAGAGGCTGTCTTACAATGGGATAGCCTCTTTTTTTTGGACTTCAATTAAACCTTCAGCCCAAATTTAGTCTAAGAAGCAAAATCACATTTTGCAATATTTTTTAGTTTGTTTAGTTCGGTAGATACCGAACCTATTGTATATTTGCAGCTCAATTTTCAGATAATGAGCAAGTGTCCAGCGAAAAAGAAGAAGTTGATTGAGGAAGTTGGTGTTCTATTAGAGCAAACTCATGATCTTACTCCCCTGGCGGCGAGGATCAACGCCATGATGATCCTTTCGCCCAATGAAGGTCATACCTTTGAAGAGATCGTAGAGATCACCTGTGCCAGTAAAAGTTCGGTTTCCACCCAGCTTAATTTTCTTTTGCAGCTGAACAGAGCGGAATATTTTACAAAATCAGGCGAGCGCAAGAGATATTTTAGAGCAAGCAAGCAATATGTGAAAATGAGGTTGCAGGACCATCTGAACAAAATACAGAAAGAACTGGAACTATTTGAAAAACTGACTGACTACAATAAAGAAAACAATCCGGAGAAATTTCAGAAAAATAAAGGTTTTACCGATCATTTCGGCAATTATCTCCGGGCCCAAAAGAAGAATTTAGAAACCGCCATCGCAAAAATGCCTGGCAATTAATTAATCGACCAAAAGATGAAGTTTATAAGGATCATTCCTTTTATCAGTATTGCTGTCTTATTATTTTCCTGTAACAATAATGAAAATGCAGACAGCCAGGGAGCTCAGGGAGAGGTGCCTTCTTACCCGGTTTTGAAGGTTCCCCGGAAAACCGTCACCACATTTAATTCTTATCCTGCCTCTATAGAAGGTACGGTGAATAGTGGTGTTCGCGCAAAAGTTTCAGGTTATATCACCGATGTGCTGGTGGAAGAAGGAGAAGAGGTAAAAAAAGGTCAAATCCTTTTTAAACTCGAAACCGAATCCCTTTCCCAGGATGCACAAGCCGCGAAAGCCAATGTAAATGCAGCGCAGGTTGAGGTTAATAAGCTAAAACCGCTGGTGGAAAAAGATATTATCAGCGAAGTACAGCTGGAAACCGCCAAAGCTAAACTGGAGCAGGCAAAAAGCAGTTACAACAGCGTAGTGGCGAATATTGGTTATGCGAATATTAAAAGTCCCGTGGATGGAATTGTTGGAAAGATCAATTATCGTAAAGGTGCATTGGTGAGTCCACAGGATCAAACAGCATTGACCACAGTTTCTTCAATAAAAGAAATTTACGCAAACTTTTCGATGAATGAAAAAGATTTTTTGGACTTTATGCAGACTGCTGAAGGTGAAAATACAGCCGGAAAGATAAAGAACATGCCAAAGGTGAAGCTGATTATGGCCAATGGCAAAGAATACGAAAAAGAAGGAACTATCGAGACCATTTCAGGAAGTATCGATGAACAAACCGGGACGGTAAATTTTCGGGCAAAATTTGAAAATAACGGCCTGCTGAGAAATGGTAGTAGCGGAACGGTAAAAGTCCCTCAAACCTATGAAAATGCACTGGTGGTTCCCAGCCTTTCTACCTACGAGCGGCAGGGCCAGACCTTTGTGTATAAACTTCAGGCTGATACCCTTTTGACAAAGGCGATCGAGGTAATGGGAGAAGCCCAGAATCTTTACGTGGTTCAGGAAAATGACGGTATTCAGGAAGGTGAATTCATTCTTGCCAAAGGTGCCAACAAAGTGCGTCCGGGAATGAAGATCAAACCGCAGCAGGTTAGCCTCGACAGCATTACCGGATCATTCGACACCGTTTTCAAATAAAAGAATATGCTAAAGACATTTATAGAACGTCCCGTACTTTCTACAGTAATTTCCATCATTATTGTGATTTTGGGAATCCTGGGCCTTAGTCAGCTGCCGGTAACCCAATATCCCGATATCGCCCCGCCCACGGTTCAGGTGAACGCCACCTATCCCGGTGCGAATGCCGAAACCATTATAGAAAGTGTGATCATCCCCATTGAAGAAGAGATCAACGGGGTGGAAGGAATGAAATATATTACTTCCAGTGCCAGTAACAATGGGAGCGCAAGTATTCAGGTGTTCTTTGAACAGGGTTATGATCCCGATATCGCTGCGGTAAACGTGCAAAACCGTGTGGCAAGAGCCAATTCGGTTTTACCTGCAGAGGTGATCCGTTCAGGAGTAACCACCACAAAACAGCAGAATTCTGCGCTTCTTTATGCGGCGCTCTATTCTTCGAATCCCGATTATGACGATACTTTTCTTCAAAATTACCTCAACATCAATGTAAAACCCGAGCTTCAACGAATCAATGGTGTGGGTAATGTGAATGTTTTCGGCGGAAAGGATTATGCGATGCGTGTCTGGCTTGATCCAGCGAAAATGGCTAATTACGGACTGGTTCCCAGCGATGTGATCAATTCTATTGGGGAACAGAGCCTGGAAGCTGCCGCGGGTTCTCTCGGGCAGAATGCGGGCGAATCTTTTGAGTATGTTCTGAAATATCGCGGGCGTTATAAAACAGCCGAACAGTATGAAAATATCATTATCAAGGCACAGGAAAATGGGGAATTCCTCAGAGTAAAAGATGTGGGCCGGGTGGAATTAGGCGCACAATCTTATTCCTCCGTTTCTAGATCGAAAGGTTATCCAGCGCTTAACTTCGGAGTTTTTCAGACCCCCGGATCCAATGCTCAGGAAATCATCGAAAGAATCTATGATAAACTGGACGATCTGAAAAAAGATTTTCCGGAAGGCGTTGATTATATCGTGAACTACGATACCAATAAATTCCTCAGCGCATCGATCACAAAGGTGAAAAGCACCCTGATTGAGGCTTTTATCCTGGTCTTCCTGGTGGTTTTCATCTTTTTGCAAGATATCAAATCTACCCTGATCCCAGCGATCGCCGTGCCGGTATCTATTATAGGAACTTTTTTCTTCCTGAATATTCTCGGTTATTCGGTGAATATGCTAACCCTTTTCGCACTTGTACTTGCCATAGGTATTGTGGTAGATGATGCTATTGTGGTGGTGGAAGCCGTGCATGCGAAACTGGAAGAAGGAGCAAAAAGTGCCCGGAAAGCATCTATTTCCGCAATGAGCGAAATTGCCGGGGCTATTGTTTCCATTACCCTGGTAATGGCCGCGGTATTTATTCCTATTACTTTTATTCAGGGACCTTCCGGCGTCTTTTACGAGCAGTTTGGGGTGACCCTCATTATCGCCATTCTTATTTCTGCGGTAAATGCGCTTACTCTGAGTCCTGCGCTGTGTGCGGTATTTCTCAAACCGAAAAAAGAAGAAGAAGAAGGGAAAAAGAAAAATTTCTTCCAGAGATTTCATTCAGCTTTTGAAGCAGGTTTTGCGGCTACCAGAAATAAATACACGCATTCTCTCGGATTTTTAACCAAACATAAATGGATTAGTCTGCTGATTTTAGCCATCGCCGGATTAGGCATTTTCTGGACCAGCGAAAACATTCCTACGGGATTTGTTCCTTCGGAAGATCGTGGGGTAATCTTTGTAAATGCCGAATTGCCACCGGGATCTTCTTTAGACCGTTCTTTTAAGGTGGTACAGCAGCTTTATGATCAGATGCAAAGCGTGGAAGGAGTGAGAACCGCTTCAGTGATCGCTGGACGAAACTTCTTCTCCGGCGCAGGAAGCTCAAATGCCATGGGCTTTATCATTCTTGATGATTGGGAAGAACGCGATACCGAAGAAACTTCGGTAGAAAGCATCATCGGAAAACTCACTAAAAAAGCTTCTTCTATCAGCGATGCCAAGATCATTTATTTCACTCCTCCCAGCGTTCCCGGATTTGGTAGTGCCGACGGATTCGAAATGCAGCTGCTTGATCGAGGTGCAAATGGACTGGAAGCTCTTGATGAAACTGCGAATAATTTCGTGAACAATCTTATTCAGCAGCCAGAGGTGGCTTACGCTTCCAATCCCTTCAGTACGAATTATCCCCAGCTTCGCATAGATATAGATGTTCCCACGGCGAAAAAGGCGGGTGTTTCGGTGAACGATATCCTCTCTGTGCTTCAGGGTTATGTTGGAGGTTATTATACCGCAAATTTCAGCCGATTTGGCAAACAATACCGGGTATTTGTGCAGGCATTGCCTGAAGATCGTGTAGACAGGGAAAGCCTGAACAGCATGTATGTGCGCACTTCAGGAGGTGAGATGACGCCGGTATCTCAATTTGTAAGCTTGAACAGGATCTACGGCCCTCAAACCGTCAATCGTTTCAATCTTTTCAATGCTGTATCCATTAACGGAACTGCGGCTCCGGGATATAGTTCGGGGGGAACCATCGAGGCGATTCGACGCGCCGCAAAAGACCTGCCCAATGGTTTTGACGTGGCTTTTTCAGGACTGACCCGTGAAGAGATCGCCACTGCAGGACAGGC
Organism: uncultured Flavobacteriaceae bacterium; assembly: GCA_963741865.1. GTDB lineage: Bacteria > Bacteroidota > Bacteroidia > Flavobacteriales > Flavobacteriaceae > Christiangramia. Next base: position 74,005 of record CAVUJP010000007.1, on the reverse strand, counting down.
AGGGCTTATTTTTATGCTGAGCATCGTATTTGTGTATTTTCTTCTCGCCGCCCAGTATGAAAGCTATCTGCTTCCGTTTTCGGTAATATTTTCATTGCCGATAGGGGTGGCCGGAGCTTATTTGAGCACCTGGTTCACAGGTCTTCAGAATAACATTTATTTCCAGATCGCGCTGATCATGCTCATAGGACTGTTGGCTAAAAACGCAATCCTGATCGTGGAATTTGCAAGACAGCGAAGACAGGAAGGTATGCCTATTACCAAAGCAGCTATCGAAGGTGCGGGCGTGAGATTGCGGCCGATTTTAATGACCTCTTTTGCCTTTATTCTGGGACTTCTCCCGCTGGTACTGGCAAATGGGGTTGGCGCCGAAGGAAACCGTTCCATCGGTACGGGTGCAGCAGGTGGTTTACTTATCGGAACCATCTTCGGAATATTTGTGATTCCTGTACTGTTCATCATATTCCAGTGGCTGCAGGAGAAAATTGGTAAAAAAATAAATAGCGAAAACTGAAATGAAATCAGCACTTAGATATAAAGCCATTTTTGCCATTGCCGGGCTCTTAAGCCTGCAATCCTGTTTCGTTGCCAGGGATTATCAGCAGCCCGATGTGGTGAAGGAAAAATTTTACCGATCTGATAATTTACCGGCAGACAGCCTGAATATGGCCAATGTCTCCTGGAAAGAAATGTTCACAGACCCGGTGCTCCAGGAGTATATCGAGGAAGGACTTCAGAACAATATCGACATCAGGGTTGCCCTTCAGCAAATCCTGGCAGCCCAAGCCTATGTAAAGCAGGGAAAGGCAGGTTATTTGCCTACCCTGAACACAAATGCGAAGTTCACTCATCAGGAACTGGCGCCGAACAGTCAGTTTGGTAGTTTTTTCAGTTCGCTGGATCAATATGAAACAACCGCCAATCTTTCCTGGGAAGCCGATATCTGGGGAAAGATCACCAGTCAGAAAAAAGCCTATCAGGCCAGGGCGCTGCAAACTGTGGCGGCGCATCAGGCGGTAAAAACACGACTGATCGCCAATATTGCTTCCACTTATTATCAACTCCTGGCGTTGGACGAGCAAATTCGTATTACCGAAGAAAATATCGAAACCCGTAAAAGCAGCCTGGAAACTACCAAAGCTTTAAAGGAAGCCGGAAATGTGACCGAGGTCGGAGTTCAGCAAACCGAAGCGCAGCTGTATAATGCACAGGGAATTCTTCTGGATTTGAAGGATCAGCGATACCGTCTTGAAAATTCATTTTCGATTCTCCTGGGCGAGGCACCGATGAATATCGAACGGACCGATCTTGACCAACAGGAGATCACTACCGATCTAAATATTGGTGTACCGGTGCAATTACTTAGGAATCGGCCAGATGTGATTGCCGCCGAATACGACCTGATGAATACTTTTCAGCTTACGAATCTGGCGAGAAGCAATTTTTATCCGTCCCTGAGTATTTCGGCCACGGCAGGTTTTCAATCTCTTGATCCCGCGACGCTTTTCAGTACCAATTCCCTTTTCGCGACCATCATCGGGAACCTGGCTCAGCCTATCCTCAACGGAAGGAAGATCAGAACCCAATATGAAGTTTCCCAGGCTCAGCAGGAGCAGGCGAGGCTGAATTTCAGAAAAGCCATTCTTACTGCTTCCAAAGAAGTTTCAGATGCTTTGCATTCTTATGAGACTGCCACCGAAAAAATTGACGTAAAACAAAAGGAATATACCGCCTATTCTCTGGCTACAGATTATTCCGAAGAACTTTTAAATAACGGACTTGCCAATTATCTCGAGGTTTTAACGGCAAGGCAGAATGCATTGAACTCGAGATTGGATCTTACAAATGCACGATTTAACCAGCTGAAGGCCATTGTTGACCTTTATGAAGCCCTTGGTGGCGGATGGCAATAGTATTAGTGAGATTGTTTTTAATTAGTTGTTGGTGAAAATCAGCCCTAAAGTTCAGTTTTTTAGGGCTGATTTTTTAAAATAGACAAATTGAAAGTTTTTATTCCAAAATATGCATTTCTTCTCCTGCTGTTTTGTACGGTAAACTTTTCTTATGCTCAAAAACAGGAAAAAGACACTGCCAGTGTTTGGAAACTGATGAAATATGACGGCCTTAGCGCCTTTGGGGGTCTAAAGAAATCGTATAGCCAGCCGCTTCACTGGCAAAAAGATGATCTTATTACTGCAGGTGCTATAGTTGGAGGAACGGCACTCTTGTACATTTTTGACGAAGAGACCAATGAATGGTTTCGTTCTCAGGAAGAAAGGGTTCCAGATCTTGTTGAAGATTTTGGCTGGTATTATGGAAGTCCACAGAATAATTACGCCGTCAATGGAGCGGTTTATTTATACGGACTTTTCACAAAAAATGAAAAAGTAAGGAAAACCGGGGTGCTTCTAATTTCAGCAGCAACCACGGCAGGAATCCTGCAATCTATTTTTAAAACAGCAATTGGTCGTGCCAGGCCAAAACAGGGCGAAGGAAAAGCCAGTTTCAGACCTTTTGCGAATGAAGGGAACTATCATTCTTTTCCTTCCGGCCACACTATACTTTCTTTCACTACTGCTTATGCGATCTCCAAACAATTCGAAAATCCCTTTGTAAAAGCAGGAATCATCGGTATTGGTTTAATAGCTCCTGCAACGAGGCTTTGGGAAGGTGCACACTGGCTCAGTGATGTGGGCGTTAGTATGGCTTTAAGCGTGGTAGTAGTTGATACCATTGATAAATATCTCAGCAATGAAAGGGATTACGGAGAGCCGCAGGAAAAAGCTATCAGCTGGAATTTCCAGGTAGGACTGGGAAGAATTGGAATCGTGGGAAGATTTTAAGTTTTCCTTTGAATAAACGACTAAAAATCTTCTTATTTTTATATAGAAAATTACTTCTATGAAAAGCAGTTTCAGTGAAATTATAAAAGGCGAAAAACCGGTTCTGGTCGATTTTTCTGCGGAATGGTGCGGGCCATGTAAAACGCTTGGGCCAATTCTGAAAGAGGTAAAAGCCGAAATGGGCGATAACCTAAAAATCGTGAAGATCGATGTGGATAAAAATCAGCCTCTGGCTGGAAAATATCAGGTACGTGGAGTGCCAACTATGATACTCTTTAAAAACGGAGAGCAGCTCTGGAGGCAGTCAGGGGTACTTCAGAAGAACGATCTTATAAAGGTAATAAAATCGCGAATCAATTAAGTTTTCCGCCTTTTGCCGTCCACCATGGGTAAACTTCCACCTTTAACCTTCCGGCCTTTACCATGGGATCTAAATTGGCGAGACTATCTGCCTGTTGTTTGTTGGGCGTATTATAAACTGCCAGTCCCATTATTTCATTATGACCTTCAAGGGGGCCGATCAAACTTGCATAACCTTCCCTTCCCATACGTTCCAGATGCGCCAGATGCTGTTTCTGAAGCCTGGCTGCTTCGATGGAATCGTGAGTTCTGTTAGGACCGGCTTTTAGCAAAACCAGGAAATACTGCTGCATGAGATAGGCGGTATCCCCTTCTTTATAAGTAAATGTTTTATAGCCTTTCGATTCAAGGTCTTCGGCCATTTCTTTTATTTTTAAAAGAGAAGTGGAATCAGGTTTTTCTACCTGCTCCCCCTTTGAAACCTCCTTTATCATCTTCATTTCACAGCCGGTCATGAAGATGAGAATCAAAACTATAGATAATCCTTTCATTTTTGTGAATTTTGTCCGGCCTTCGCTGCCAGGCTTGAATTATAATATTCTTTGTCTCCTGTAACTTCTTTTCCCAACCACGAGGGCCGATCAAATTCATCATTTTCATCTTCCAACTCGATCTCGGCAATTACCAATCCCTCGAGACTTTCATGAAAAACGTCTACCTCAAAAGTATGACTGCCAGATTTGATAAGATACCTTTCCTTCACAATTTTGCCGGGTTCGCATAGCTTTAGCAAAGCTTTCGCTTCCTGTAAAGGGATTTCCATCTCCCATTCAAAACGCGAAGCTCCCGAATCGTTGCCCTTGCCCTTTACCGTAATATAAGCGGTTTCGCCGCTGGTACGTATTCTAACCGTTCGCTCTGGAGCGGTATTCAAATAAGCCTGCATGATCGGGATTTTTCGAAAAGCTTCTTTTTTAAAATCATCCGAGCTTACAAGGAATTTTCGCTCTATTTCTTTCATCTTTTCGCATTTTGAGCCACTTCTTTGATTTCGTCTGATTCCAGAATCACGGTAGAATAAGGATTATTAGACAAAAACAGCATGGCTTCCACAATTTCATCGGGATGAATACTGCGGTATTTTTTAAATTTCCCCTTCAGAAATGGGTCTACCACCTTCATCACTGCTTTAAAAATATTTTCCACAGGTCTTTTTTCTTCCCTTTTCCCTCCTATCAAAGCTGGACGAAGAATATGGGTTTTCTTCAGTTTCTTATCAAGTACGGCACCCTCCATTTCTCCTTTGGTGCGATTGTAAAAAATCCCGCTGCTTTCGTTAGCGCCCATCGCAGAAATCACGGTAAATGTAGAAATATTATTGCGCTTACAAAGATTTGCTGCCGTGGCAGGAATTCCGAAATCTACTTTCCGGTAAACTTCATTATCTGGTGTTTTTTTCTGTGTACTGCCCACACAGCAGTAGACCTCATCGGCAACAAAGAGTTCCTGAAATTTTTCCAGTTCGAAAAGATCGATTAGGTATTCTTCAAGTTTTTCACTTTCAGCATTCAGATGATTCCTGGTGAAAACTTTTATTTTTCCGTAGCGTTCATCCTTCAGCAGGCGCTGCACAAGAATTCCCCCGGTAAGTCCGGTGGCTCCCAAAACTATTGCCGATTTCTTCCTGTTTTCCATACCCGGTTGCTCAATTTTTTCAAACAGCTGCATTAAATTTAAGTCTTTTAAAAATAGCATTTTTAAGTCAATTGTTTTTAAAATTCTTTTCGCTGTAACTTTGTCGGGTGGACCACCTAAGAAAGATCATACATATAGATATGGACGCCTTCTACGCTTCGGTAGAACAACATGACAACCCAGATTTACGCGGTAAGCCGGTGGCAGTCGGAGGTAGTTCGCAACGAGGGGTGGTAAGTGCGGCAAGCTATGAAGCGAGGAAATTCGGAGTTCGCAGCGCTATGAGTAGTGTAATTGCCAAAAGAAATTGCCCCAACCTCATCTTTGTAAAGCCTCGTTTTGAGCGCTATAAGGAAATAAGCAATCAAATTAGGCAGATATTCCTCGAATATACCGATTTGGTGGAGCCGCTTTCCCTTGATGAAGCTTATCTGGATGTAACCGAAAACAAAAAAGGAAATCCCAGCGCAAGTATCATTGCCAGGGAGATTCGGGAAAAAATTAAGGAAAAGACCGGCCTGAATGCTTCCGCAGGTATTTCTATCAATAAATTCATCGCCAAGGTCGCCAGTGACGTAAATAAACCCAACGGCCAGAAAACTGTCGCTCCCGAGGAAGTCATTGAATTCCTGGAAAAACTGGATATCCGAAAATTTTATGGTGTGGGAAAGGTCACTGCAGAAAAAATGTACCGCCTGGGAATTTTCAGTGGAAAAGACCTGAAGGAGAAATCGGAAGAATTTTTAACAGAGCACTTCGGAAAAAGCGGTGCTCATTTCTATAATGTCGTGCGCGGAATACATCTCAGTGAAGTCAAGCCTCACCGTATAAGGAAATCTCTTGGTGCTGAAAGAACTTTCAGCGAGAATATTTCCTCTGAAATTTTTATGATCGAGAGACTTGAAAACATCGCCGAAGAGATCGAAAGAAGGCTGAAAAAAAGTAAAGTGGCCGGGAAAACGATAACACTAAAGATCAAATACAGTGATTTTACGCTGCAAACCCGCAGTAAAACCATTCATTATTATATCGCCAGTAAAGAGCTTATCCTGGAAATTGCCAGAGAACTGCTGTATCAGGAAAAAATGAAGAATTCGGTAAGGCTGCTGGGGATTTCCCTTTCTAATCTTAATACCGATAAAGGGGAAAAAGAGGAGGAAAAAAAGGAAATTTCGGTGCAACTGAAGTTCAAATTTTAAAATATAAAATTTCTAGAAACAGGCTATCTTCGAGGTAGAACCATAAATGTATTGCCTGTTTCTTTTTGCCATCGGGGCCAAAAATAGAAATTTTATATTTTACCTCCCCATCCCGATAACTATCGGGAGCCAAAAAAGGCAGTTCTGACCTCTCCAAAGGAGAGGTGAATTGGAAACCCTAAGGCAGAGCCATCGGAGAATTATTTAAATAAAAAAAGCCCCGAATTTCTCCGGAGCTTAAAATCTATATAATTTTCACTATTCTATTTCAGAAACTCTGAGCGTATTCACCATTCCTTTAGCCGTAATTGGCATCGCCGCAAGGTTGATGGTAAAATCACCGGCTTCTACAAAACGACTATTTTTCGCTATATCGTTAATATCATCGATAGTTTCATCGGTACTTACGAACTTATCGTAATAAAAAGCTTTCACTCCCCAAAGAAGGCTTAGCTGGTTAAGAATACGTTTATTCGAAGTAAAAACCAGGATATGAGCCTCAGGCCTCCATGCGGAAATCTGAAACGCCGTATAGCCACTGTTGGTAAGCGTGCAAATTGCTTTTGCCTTAATTTCATTGGCCATATGCGCGGCATGAAAACATACTGCTTTGGTGATATAACGTTTTGTGCGTACGTGCGGCGGCTCATGAGGCACCTTGATTAGCGGAGAATTTTCCACGCTTTCCAGTATTTGCGCCATTTTCTGAATAACCTGAACCGGATACTGCCCTACAGAAGTCTCCCCGCTCAACATCACGGCGTCGGCACCATCCATAACCGAGTTGGCCACGTCATTCACCTCAGCACGGGTAGGCGTAAGGCTGGTGATCATGGTTTCCATCATTTGAGTGGCAATAATCACGGGAATTCTCGCTTTTTTGGCCGTAAGCACAAGCTTCTTCTGAATTAGCGGAACTTCCTGAGCAGGAATTTCCACTCCAAGATCTCCGCGCGCAACCATAAGTCCGTCGCAGTAAGCCACAATCTTATCTATATTGGCAACCCCTTCGGGTTTTTCTATTTTGGCGATAATCGGAATTTTATACTCCGTATGTTCTTTAATAAGATTCTGAAGTTCAATAAGATCCTGGGCGTGGCGTACAAAAGAAAGCGCCATCCAATCAACACCGATCTCACAGGCGAAAATAGCATCTCTCACATCCTTTTCTGTGAGGGCGGGCAGAGAAATACTGGTATTAGGAAGATTCACACCCTTTTTCGATTTAAGGGGGCCGCCCTGAATAACTTTCGTCTTTACCTCATTTTTCTTATTGGTATTTACCACCTCAAAGATCAGCTTTCCATCGTCTAAAAGTATTCTTTCGCCGGCACGAACATCACGAGGAAAAGAGTCGTAATTCATATACACTCTTTCTGAAGTGCCCTTAAATTCTTTTCCGGTAGCAAAAACGATCTGATCTCCTTCATTTACCACTACTTCTTCTTTCATGGTACCAACTCTAAGTTTAGGTCCCTGGAGATCACCGAGAATTGCCGCATTGAATCCCTCTTCTTCATTCAATTCACGGATCATCTGGATTCGTTCCTTTACATCATCATAATTGGCATGGGAAAAATTTATTCTGAAAACATTTACGCCTTCCTGTAACATTCGTCTGAGAATGTCTTTGTTACTGGTTGCAGGGCCCAGTGTAGCCACAATTTTTGTTTTTTTGTTGGTAGGCATTATTCGAATATTAGATTTTGTTTGGATTTCAATTGGTCAATATCGATCGCATATGCTGCCAGGACCTGGGGAATTTGTCCAATTTTAATAAGCATTCTTGTAAACTGCTTTCCTTTGATCTCTTCACCAATTTTGAGGAAATAATCAACTTTTTTATATTCAGGAATAAGATATACTTCCTGCGGGCTTATTTCCTCCTCTTCAAACAAAGAACCAGAACTCATTATTTTCTTTGGTTCTCCCTTGAATTTATTAGCTACTAAATAAAAAGAACACTGGGTTCCGGGATTTTTAAAGTTGTACAGCGGAAAATGTGCTTCGTATTTATTAAAATCGAAATCAACATCCATTCGTTCCCGCTCAAGACAAATTCCCAGAACCTTATTTAAAAGATACGCCATTTTATAACCTTCTATCGAGGCATAAATGGCGATTAGGTTAAAAGGCTCGTCTTCAACTTCCAGCAGCATTTTATGCGATTGCATAAATTCTATTCTTAAAGGTTAAAGATAATATATGATTGATAAAAAGGCGATAAAAGAAGGAGAGAATTCATAATTTTTTACGAAAACGTTGTAGTTATCGTTAAATTATCAATTATTCAATTTTGTTTTGAAGCGCATAATAGGCTCTTTTCGAAGCCTTTTCTTCGGCTTTCTTTTTTGAAGTAGCCCTGGCCTTGGCTACCACCCGGCCATTTATGCGAAGTTTTACCGCGAAATGCTTAAGCTCATCATTCCCGGTATCTTCATAGACTTCATAATCAAATTCCTTTTTTTCCTTCTGGCACCATTCTATCAGCAGACTTTTGTAACTAATGACCTTCCCTTCCAGCTGCTCGATATCTACGTAGGGATCTATCACGCGTTCATAAATAAACCGACGGCAGTACTTATAACCCCGGTCGAGATAAATCGCTCCCACGAGCGCTTCAAAAAGATTTCCGTGGATATTCACCCCAAACTGGTCTTTCCCAATATTGGTTTGAATATGCTCAAGTAAACCGAGATCCTTTCCAAGTTCATTTAGATGCTTCCGGCTTACCACCTTGGATCTCATTTTTGTAAGATAACCTTCATTTCCTCCGGGAACGGCTTTAAAAAGATGGGAGGCCACCACAGCGCTCAACATCGCGTCTCCAAGAAATTCCATCCGTTCAAAATTAACCGCGTTTCCCTCCTCATCTTTTCGATTAAGAGAACGGTGGGTAAAAGCTCTTTTATAATGAGTAATATTCTTAGGCCTGAAGCCTATAATGCGAGTCATGACATTAAAAAAATTCCCGCCTTTAGAAGAGCGGGAATTCAATATGTTGCGAATAACACTCATAAGGAGATTACTCGTCGAATTTTTTAAAGACTACGCAGGCATTGTGTCCACCAAATCCGAAGGTGTTGCTCATTACCACATTCACATCTCTTTTCTGCGCTTTATTTAGCGTAAGATTGAGTTCAGGATCAATATTCTCATCCACATGCTCATGATTAATGGTTGGCGGCACAATTCCTTTAGTAATAGACAGGATGGCCGAAATCGCTTCAATAGCACCCGCAGCTCCCAGCAAATGACCGGTCATGGATTTTGTGGAATTGATATTGATGTTTTTGGCATGCTCTCCAAATACTTTTGAAATCGCCTTCAATTCGGCAACATCTCCCAATGGAGTGGATGTACCATGCGTATTAATGGCATCAATATCTTCAGGTTTTAATCCTGCATTCCGGAGGCAGTTTTTCATCACTGCAACAACACCATCGCCCTCAGGATGCGGCGCCGTCATGTGATAAGCATCTGATGATAATCCTCCTCCCAGTACTTCTGCATAGATCTTCGCTCCCCTGGCTTTGGCATGCTCATATTCTTCCAGAATAAGAGCGCCTCCGCCTTCTCCCAGGACAAATCCGTCGCGTGTAGCGTCGAAAGGACGGGAGGCTGTTTCAGGGCTTTCGTTACGGGTGGAAAGGGCATGCATTGCATTAAATCCGCCCATTCCGGCTTGAGTAACGGCAGCCTCTGATCCTCCTGAAACAATAATATCGCTATAACCCAAACGAATATTATTCAGAGCGTCGATCATCGCATTGGCCGAAGAGGCACATGCAGAAACTGTGGTATAATTCGCCCCCATGAACCCATGTCGAATCGAAATATTGCCGGGAGCAATATCAGCGATCATTTTAGGTATAAAGAAGGGATTGAATCTTGGAGAACCATCTCCTTGTGCAAAATTTATAACTTCATCCTGAAAAGTTTCCAGACCGCCAATTCCGGCGCCCCAGATCACACCAACACGAAATTTATCTACCGTATCGAGATCTATCCCAGAATCTTTAATAGCTTCATCTGAAGCTACGATGGCATACTGAGCAAATCTATCAAGTCTTCTTACCTCCTTTCGGTCGAAGAAGTCTAAAGGATCGAAGTTTTTGAGTTCACAAGCGAATTTAGTCTTGAACTTTTCGGCATCAAAATAAGTGATAGGTGCACTACCACTTTTTCCATTAACCAGTCCGTCCCAATACTCTTCCAGATTATTACCAATTGGGGTTAAGGCTCCAAGGCCTGTAACTACAACTCGCTTTAACTCCATATGGTGTTTTTAATTTTTATTTTTTTGCGTCTTCAATATAAGAAATTGCCTGACCTACAGTAGCAATATTTTCCGCCTGGTCGTCTGGAATCTGGATATCGAATTCCTTTTCAAATTCCATGATCAGTTCTACTGTGTCTAGTGAATCAGCACCCAAGTCGTTGGTGAAGCTGGCTTCGTTTACAACTTCGTTCTCGTCAACTCCTAACTTGTCAACGATGATAGCTTTTACTCTTGATGCAATGTCTGACATAATTTTTTTAATTTTAATTTTGATTAGGTGGCAAAAATAAAAAACTTTATTTTAAAACCGATTTTTACTCAGAAAATGTGTTTGTAATTTACATAATTTTCATTGAAACCGATTAATTTTACCTGCTAATAAATGTTAAGAGCCTTATTTTGAGTAACAAAACCCACAGCCAAAAAAAGAAGATTGTCATATTTGCTTCCGGCTCTGGCACCAATGCCGAAAATATCATAAAATATTTCCAAAATTCAGATAAAGCCAGGGTGGTCGCTGTTTTTTCAAACCGCAGATTTGCCGGAGCCCTGAAACGAGCCCATAAGCTCGAAGTAAAAGCTCTTCATTTTGATCGTGATGCACTTTATAATTCTCACGAAGTTCTAAATGTCCTGATGGATATGAAACCCGATCTCATTGTATTGGCAGGTTTTTTATGGTTGCTGCCAAAACGTATCCTTCAGCAGTTTTCGGGAAAAATCGTTAACATTCATCCGGCGCTTCTTCCTGCTTATGGAGGAAAAGGCATGTATGGCTCCCATGTGCACGAAGCTGTGATCGCGAACAAAGAAAAGGAAAGCGGTATCAGCATTCATTATGTGAATGAAGAATATGATAAAGGAAAAATAATTTTTCAGGCCACTACCCAATTAGAAAATAACGATACGCCCGATAGCCTGGCTCAAAAAATCCATGAGCTGGAATACAGGCATTTTCCGGAAATAATCGAAAAAATCCTTGACGAAGACTAATGGAACAGCCCCTGGTTCATATTTATACCGATGGTGCCGCAAGAGGAAACCCCGGTCCCGGCGGATACGGAATTATTATGGAATGGGTTGGAAAGCCCTATCATAAGGAATTTTCAAAAGGTTACGCGCACACCACCAATAACCGAATGGAACTGCTGGCGGTGATCGAAGCCCTTCGAAAACTTAAAAAACCCAATGTTCAGGCCATGGTTTTCACAGATTCAAAATATGTGGCCGATGCAGTCACTAAAGGCTGGGTCTTCGGATGGGAGAAAAAAGGTTTTGCAAAACGCAAGAATGCCGATCTGTGGCAGGCTTTTCTAAAAGAGTACCGAAAACACCAGGTGAAGTTCAGGTGGATCAAAGGCCATAATGAGCACCCACAGAACGAACGTTGCGATGAACTGGCAGTGGCTGCTTCCAAAGCAAAAAAACTTCCGCCAGATAATGGTTATACAGGTTGAAAATACTCATTCGTTAAAGGGTTTATCGCTTGAAAAACAAACTGTATATTTGCAGCGTAATTTTTAAACCTAATTATGAGCAAATTACTGATTGTAGGAACCCTTGCCTTTGATGCCATTGAAACTCCTTTTGGAAAAACCGACAAAATCCTGGGTGGCGCTGCCACTTATATCGGTCTTTCTGCAGCGAATTTCAATGTTGACAGCGCCGTTGTTTCTATAGTCGGGGAAGATTTTCCCGATTCCTATCTCGAATTACTTAAAAAGAACCAAATAAATATTGATGGAGTAGAAGTTGTTGAAGGTGGAAAAACCTTCTTCTGGAGCGGCCGCTATCACAACGATCTAAATACCCGAGATACCCTGGATACCCAATTGAACGTGCTTGCCGATTTCCAGCCGATTGTTCCCGAGGATTATAAAGATGCCGAATATGTTATGCTGGGCAATCTGCACCCGCTGGTTCAGTTAAGTGTGCTCGATCAAATAAAAGATCCAAAACTTGTGGTACTGGACACCATGAATTTCTGGATGGACAATACCCTGGAAGACCTTAAAAAAGTGATCGCACGTGTAGATGTAATCACCATTAATGACGAGGAGGCAAGACAGCTTTCGGGTGAACATTCACTTGTGAAAGCCGCCCGCAAGATCGAAAAAATGGGTCCTGAATATGTTGTTATAAAAAAGGGGGAGCATGGAGCCTTGTTGTTCCGTGGAGACCAGATCTTTTTTGCCCCTGCACTTCCCCTGGAAGAAGTTTTTGACCCTACGGGAGCAGGAGATACTTTTGCAGGAGGTTTTATTGGTTACCTTGCCTACACCAATGACATAAGCTTTGAAAACATGAAAAGTGCCATTATCTACGGTTCAAACCTTGCTTCCTTCTGTGTGGAGAAATTCGGCACCGAGCGTATGCAGGAAATCGATGAGAAGCTGGTGAACGAGAGACTGGCCGACTTCAGGAAGCTAACGCAGTATCAAACACATATAGATTAAAATTCAATGCCCTGTAATTACGGGGCTTTTTTTATGACAAACACATTAAATTTCCAAAAAGGAACCTACTAAAATGAGTGATGCTTTAAAACACGAATGCGGAATTGCCCTTATCAGACTTCTTAAACCTCTGGATTATTATAAGGAGAAATACGGAAGCGCTTTTTACGGTGTAAACAAGATGTATCTAATGATGGAGAAACAGCATAACCGGGGCCAGGATGGTGCCGGATTTGCAAGCATCAAGCTCAATACGGTTCCCGGCGAAAGGTATATTAGTAGAATTAGATCTAATGCCGCGCAGCCTATTCAGGATATTTTCGAGCAGATCAATCAGCGGGTAAACGATGAGATCAAAGAACATCCCGAGTACGCCGATGACACAGAACTTCAGAAAAGAAATATTCCCTATCTGGGCGAAGTATTTTTGGGCCATGTGCGTTATGGCACCTTCGGAAAGAACAGCATCGAAAGTGTACATCCCTTCCTGAGACAGAATAACTGGATGCACCGAAATCTTATCGTGGCAGGAAATTTCAATATGACCAATGTCAACAGCCTGTTCAATAATCTGGTCGAGCTGGGTCAACATCCAAAGGAAAGAGCCGATACGGTAACCGTTATGGAAAAGATCGGTCATTTTCTGGATGATGAAGTGCGAAAACTCTATAAAAAGTTAAAAAAGCAAGGCTATACCAAAGTCCAGGCTTCACCGATTATCGCCGAAAAACTTAACGTGGCGAAGATCCTCAGAAAGTCTTCAAAAAACTGGGACGGGGGATATGCTATGGCCGGTTTGATGGGCCACGGTGATTCTTTTGTACTGCGGGACCCAGCTGGAATTAGGCCCACCTATTATTATAAAGATGATGAAGTGGTCGTGGTGGCTTCAGAAAGACCTGTTATCCAAACTGTATTTAATGTTCCTTTTGAAGAGGTAAAAGAGCTGGAGCCGGGACATGCTATTATCACCAAGAAAAATGGGAATACCGCGATAAAAAAGATCATCGAGCCTCTGGAAAGAAAGGCCTGTTCTTTTGAACGCATTTATTTTTCCCGCGGAAGTGATGCCGAAATTTATCAGGAACGGAAAAACCTGGGACGGTATCTCATGCCCGAAGTTTTGAAAAGTATTGATCATAATACCTTAAAAACTGTATTTTCTTTTATTCCAAATACCGCGGAAACTTCCTTCTACGGAATGGTGGAAGCCGCGCAGGACGAACTCAACAAACAAAAAAACGAAGCGATTCTAGCTGAAAAAGAAACATTGACCGATGAGCGGCTTCAGGAGATCCTTTCCCACAGGCTACGAACCGAAAAGATTGCCATTAAGGATGTAAAGCTACGAACTTTCATTACCGAAGACAGCAGCCGCGATGACCTGGTAGCTCACGTTTATGATGTGACTTATGGAGTTGTAAAACCAGACGATAACCTCGTGATTATTGACGACAGTATTGTTCGTGGTACCACCCTGAAAAAAAGTATCATCAAGATGATGGACCGGCTGAACCCGAAGAAAATTGTGGTTGTTTCTTCAGCCCCGCAGATAAGATATCCCGATTGTTACGGAATTGATATGGCCAGGCTCGAAGATCTGGTAGCTTTTCGGGCTGCACTTGAACTGCACCAGGAAGCGGGAACTTACGAAATCGTTGAAAATGTATATGAGAAATGTAAAGCGCAGGTAGATCTTGATGACAGTGATGTTCAGAATTTTGTGAAGGAAATTTATGAGCCATACAGTGACGAACAGATTTCCGATAAAATTGCTTCCTTACTCAGTGATGAAACTGTAAAGTCTGAGGTCAAAGTGATCTATCAAAGCGTGGAGAACCTGCATAGAGCCTGTCCGAAAAATCTTGGTGACTGGTACTTTACCGGCGATTACCCAACTCCCGGCGGAAATCGGGTAGTCAACCGTGCTTTCATGAATTTCTATGAAGGCAAAAAGGATCGTGCCTATTAATTTATGTGTTTCATCTAGTAATTGGGTAGTTTATCTAAAATTCTTTGCCTGTAGGTTTTTTCTATCTACATTAGTATTGCCATAACATAAGTAGGTTAAGTTCATGGTAGATTTGGGGCAAAAAAAGGTGGAATCATATTCCGCCTTTTTTTATTTTTTGTAAAAGACAAATCCTCTTTATTTTAAACAAAAAAGTGGTTTTCAGTCGTTTAACTAATATTCAAGCCTTTCGTCTAAAATTCAAAAATCGTATCATCTTTATTTCTATCTTTAAACTACCATAGCATAAGTAGGTTAAGTTCATGGTAGATTTGGGGCAAAAAAAGGTGGAATCATATTCCGCCTTTTTTTATTGAGTCCAATCAAGAGCATAAAAAAAGCCGCGCAATTCTTGCGCGGCTTTTTTACTTTATTAATAAGCAGTGTTATTATTTTGCCTTAGCATACCTGCTTGATACCTCTTTCCAGTCGATCACATTAAAGAAAGCTTCGATGTATTCTGGACGCTTGTTCTGATAGTTGAGATAATAAGCATGCTCCCAAACGTCGATTCCCAGAATTGGGGCTCCGCCGCAGCCTACTTCAGGCATGATCGGGTTATCCTGGTTAGGAGTGGAGCATATTTCTACTTTGCCACCGCCATGAACACAAAGCCAGGCCCATCCAGATCCAAATTGTCCGGCTGCAGCTTTTGAAAATTCATCTTTAAAGGCCTCGAAAGAACCAAAAGCCTTATCTATGGCTTCTGCAAGTTCTCCTTCAGGTTTTCCTCCCCCGTCGGGAGACATAATTTCCCAAAAAAGAGTATGGTTATAATATCCTCCGCCATTGTTTCGAACGGCGCTGTTAGACATATCCAGGTTTTGAAGTATATTTTCTATATTCTTTCCTTCCAAATCTGTTCCCTCAATGGCCGCATTTAACTTTTTAGTATATCCTCCATGATGTTTGTCATGGTGAATTTCCATGGTACGCGCATCGATATGAGGTTCCAATGCATCAAATGCATATTTTAGTTTAGGTAACTCAAAAGACATAATATTCTGTATTTTTAGTGATTAGTACTTAACTCCACCAAATTTAGCCATTCACCTATTCTCTGGAAATTATTTAATGTTATAAAATACTTAAAAGGAAAGGCCTTTCCGCCTACATTTTTATTTTAACTTAAATTGCCGAAAAAGAATAAAGCAGCAAAATCTGGCATTTTTGAAGACCTTCTTTAATATTTATAACGCTTCCGCGGGTTCCGGTAAGACATTTACCCTTGTAAAAGAATATCTTTCCCTGCTGTTCACTTCAGCAAGAACCGATTCTTATAAAAATATCCTCGCCATCACTTTTACCAATAAGGCCGTTGGGGAAATGAAAAAAAGGATCATCGATAGTTTGCTGTTATTCAGAAATGAGGAAACTTCGGCTGAAAATAATGCCCTGTTCAGGGAAATTCTGAAAGAAACTCAACTTTCAGCGGAAGAAATCCGTCATAAATCAGCCGAAATTCTTAAAAGCATCATCCACAATTACGCGGCTTTTGAAATTTCCACTATTGATGGATTCACACACCGGGTACTTCGAACTTTTGCTCGTGATCTTGGTATTCCCATGAATTTCGAGGTAGAACTGGAAACCGATGAAATACTGGCTGAAGCTGTTGATAGTCTTATCAGCAAAGCTGGCAGTGACAAAAAACTCACCTCGGTGCTTCTCGATTTCACGCTTACCAAGACCGACGACGATAAGAGCTGGGACATCAGCCGCGATCTCTTCAATATTTCCCGTTTACTCACCAATGAAAACAATCAGAAGGCCATTGCTGTTTTAAAGGAAAAAACCATTGAAGATTTTAATAATTTCGGCAGAAAACTTAAAAATGATATTCAACAGGCCGAAAAGGAACTAAAAACTTCGGCAGAAGAATTTTTCAGCCTTATTTCAGAAAATGATATCGAACCCAACTGGTTTACCAGAGGTTCCGTGCCTGGACATTTCAACAAAATACTAGAGGGGAAAAATTCTCTCAACTTCTCTGCCAACTGGGCGGTAAACATAGAAGAGACCGCTTTATACAATAAGTCCCTGGATCCTGTTCACAAAACAGTACTGGATGGCCTGCAACCCGAAATAGCCGCGCTGGTCAACAAAAGCAAAACGGCTTTTTTCAGAATAGAATACCTGCAGGAAGTGCAGAAAAACCTGGTTCAGCTTTCGCTTTTAAACGAGATCAATAAGGAAATTGAAATTATCAAGAAGGAGAGGAACATCATGCTGATCTCAGAATTCAACCCAAAGATCAGCGAACAGGTGAAAAATCAGCCCGCACCCTTCATTTATGAACGACTTGGCGAAAGGTATCGCCACTATTTTATTGATGAATTTCAGGATACTTCGGTAATGCAATGGGAGAATTTGATCCCTCTTATCGATCATAATTTGTCGGGAAAGGAAGAAAATGCCGGGCTTACCCTGGTCGGCGATGCCAAACAAAGTATTTACCGCTGGCGTGGTGGAAGGGCGGAACAGCTGATCGCTCTGAGCAGCAAACGCAATCCTTTTCATATTGAGGCCAATGTGGTAAATCTGCCCGATAATTATAGAAGCGGCTCCACAATTGTCAATTTTAATAATTCTTTTTTTGAATATGCCTCAGAAAAATTAACATTCCCGGCCTATGCCGAACTTTTCAAACAGGCAGCACAAAATCCCCAGATTGGCGATTTTGGTTATGTTGATCTTGAATTTATAGAAGCAGCCAACAAGGAAGAAGAGCTGGAAAAATATCCACAGCAAATCCTGGAGCACATCCTCAATCTTGATGAAGATGGTTTCGACCGCGGCGATATTTGTATTCTCACCAGAACCCGTGAACATGGCGCGATTATCGCTGAATTTCTGAGCCAGAATGGAATTTCGGTGGTTTCTTCGGAAACCCTGCTGCTGAAAAATTCTGCCGAGGTGAATTTTATTATTTCGGTACTTTCTCTTCTGTTGAAAGAGGAAGACAAACTGCTGAAATTTGAGGTTTTCGACTACCTCTCTTCAAAATATTTAAAAGAAGAGAAGGTCTTCGAAATTTTTCTTCAGAATATTGAAAAAACCGGCAACAGTTTTTACGAGTGGCTCAAGGAGCATAATATTCATTTCGACACCGACTTCCTGAAAAGGCAGTCTTTATATGAAGGCGTGGAGTATATCATCCGCAGTTTCAATATCGGCGAAAAACCCGATGCTTATCTACAGTTCTTCCTGGATTTTGTTTTTGAAGTTTCGCAGAAGCATTCTTCTGCATATAGTGCGTTGTTAGAAAAATGGGAGCAGAAAAAGCATAAACTCAGCATCGTCACGCCCGAATCTTCAGGAGCGGTCCAGATTATGACCATTCATAAATCTAAAGGACTGGAATTTCCGGTAGTTATTTATCCTTTTGCCAATTCTGACCTTCAGGATACCCGTAAAGATTGCCTCTGGTTGAATTGCGAAAATGAGATCATTCCCATGGCCTATGTGAATGCTTCTTCCAAGATGCTGAACTGGAATGAAGAGGCAGCACAGGCGTATACCCAATTGATCTGCCAGAATGAACTGGATACCCTCAATGTCTTTTATGTTGCCTGCACCCGTGCTTCAGAAAGATTATATGTGCTATGTAATTACAATGAAAAGCCGAAGAAAAATGCAAATATTCCCGATATGCTTTGGGAATTTGCAAGCAGGGAAAATCCTGATACACAGAGAAGAAGCTTTGATTTCGGTTCCAAAGAAGGTCCAAGGCATCAAAAAGAACAGAAAGAAAATGTAAAAGTGGCGGAAACTTTTTATTCGTCACCCGTTCAAAACCAGGCCGTGAATATTGTCACCCGCGCCGGCGCTTTATGGGACAGTTCGCAGCAGGAAGCAATTGAAAAAGGAGAAATCATTCATGAGATCCTCTCAAAAATAGATCATTCTGAAGATCTGGAAGCAGCCATGGAATGGGCAGTGGTAAATGGGCTCATTACTGAAAATTCAAAAGAGGAGATTTCAGGAATTATATCTGAAATTATAAGCAATCCTGAACTTTCCCGCTACTACACCAAAGAATTAGAAAATTACAACGAAAGAGAGATCATAAGTCCTGATGGTGAACGTCTGCGCCCTGACCGCCTGAATTTTGAAAAAAAGAAAGTCACAATTATTGATTATAAAACCGGCGGATTTGTAGACGAGCACGAAAAACAGGTAAGGAGATATGCCGGTGTCCTGGAAAATATGGGATTTGAGATCGAGAAATGTTTACTGGTCTATACCCATGATCCTGTAAGCATACGAATCGTAAAAGAAAATTAACTTTGTGAAAAAATAGAACTATGTACGGAGCAATAAAAGAATATCTACAAAAGGAAATCGAAGAAATAAAAGAGGCCGGACTTTATAAAAAGGAAAGGATTATTACGAGTCCGCAGGGAGCGGTGATAAAAATTTCCACCGGCCAGGAGGTGATCAATTTTTGCGCGAATAACTATCTGGGGCTTTCTTCGAACCCGGAAGTGATCCAGGCGGCAAAAGATACTATGGATAGCCATGGATACGGGATGTCGAGTGTAAGATTTATCTGCGGAACCCAGGACATTCACAAAGAACTGGAGAGAAAGATCGCCGAATTCTACGGCACCGAAGACACTATTCTTTATGCCGCGGCCTTTGACGCCAACGGGGGAATCTTTGAACCACTGTTAACTGCGGAAGATGCCATCATTTCCGATTCGCTCAACCATGCCTCGATTATCGACGGAGTGCGATTATGTAAAGCCGCACGCTATCGTTATGAAAACGGGAATATGGAAGACCTGGAAAAACAACTTCAAACGGCCAATGAAAAAGGAACAAGGTTTAAAATTATAGTTACCGATGGAGTCTTTTCTATGGATGGACTGGTAGCCCCGCTGGATAAAATCTGTGATCTGGCAGACAAATATGATGCTCTGGTTATGATCGATGAATGTCACGCCACTGGTTTTATAGGAGAAAATGGAATTGGCACCCTGGAAGAGAAGAAAGTTCTTGACCGCATTGATATTATCACGGGAACCCTGGGGAAAGCTCTTGGCGGAGCTATGGGAGGATATACTACCGCAAAAAAAGAAATTATCGAAATTCTCAGACAGCGCTCCAGACCTTATTTGTTTTCAAATTCTCTCGCCCCTGCCATTGTAGGAGCCTCCATTAAGGTTTTTGAAATGCTGGAAAAGGATAGCAGCCTGCGAAATAAGCTAAAAGAAAATACCGCCTACTTCAAAAAAGGAATTAAAGATGCCGGTTTTGAGATCATCGATGGCCAGGCAGCTATTGTGCCTGTGATGCTCCATGATGCCAAGCTTTCCCAGCAAATGGCTGATAAACTACTGGAGGAAGGAATTTATGTGATCGGCTTCTTTTATCCCGTTGTGCCCAAAGAAAAGGCCCGCATAAGAGTACAACTTTCGGCGGCCCACACAAAAGAACATCTTGATAAGGCAATTGAAGCCTTTAAAAAAGTAGGTAAAGAATTAGAAGTAATTTAATGCTCTAAAAGTCTTTAAACTTTTAATAAAATATTCTTAAAAATAGGCTGATCTATTTATGAAAAACGCACCTATTCCTTTGGAAAGCCGCGGTAATTAAGAAAACTTTATTATATTTCACTTTGTTACTATATACGAAGCGCATACTTTTGTTAACGATTAACACTTAAAACTAAACTATTAAATATGAAACATCTTAGCAAAATTGTACTGGCCCTGTTCCTTGTGATGGGCTATACATCTGTACAGGCACAGGACGCTAACAATCCCTGGGCTATTTCTGTAGGGGCCAATGCTGTTGATTTTTATCCAACTGGTGGTGATGCCCCTCTTGGAGACAATTTTAATAACTATTTCGATGTAAATGGGCATTGGAATATTCTTCCTGCTCTATCTAAAATTTCGGTTTCCCGATATATAGGTGCAGGTTTTGTTGGAGAACTAACCGGAACGATCAACCAAATTGATCAATACGGTGACCAGGCATTAAATTCGGATCTATCTTACTATAGTGCCGACCTTTCTATTGATTATAGCCTCAGAGCTTTACTGAATGATGGATGGTTTGATCCTTATCTTGGTGTTGGTGGTGGTTACACCTGGATTGGTGATGGAAATAATGTAGATATTTCAAATCTGGATACTCCCACACTAAATGGAAAATTAGGTTTCAACTTTTGGCTTTCCGATAATATCGCATTAGGAATAGAATCAAAATATAAGCATGTTTTTGATACCGATAACGCCTCTCATTTCCAACATTCTGCAGGAATCAAATTTGTTTTCGGCGGAAAAGATACTGATGGTGATGGTATTTATGACAAAGACGATGAATGTCCTGAAACTCCAGGATTACCTGAATTTAACGGATGTCCTGACTCTGATGGTGACGGAATCGAAGACCGTCAGGATGCATGTCCAAACGAAGCTGGTTTAGCTGAATTTGATGGATGCCCAGATTCTGATGGTGACGGTATTGCCGATCCTGATGATGATTGTCCAAATGAAGCCGGTCTTGCTGAATTAAACGGATGTCCTGATGCTGACGGTGACGGTGTAAAAGACAGTGAGGATGACTGTCCAAACGAAGCCGGTCCTGCTGAAAACAACGGATGCCCATGGCCAGATAGCGATGGTGACGGTGTACTTGATAAAGACGATGAATGTCCAGATCAGGCCGGTCCTGCATCTACAAACGGATGTCCAGAACCAACAGCTGAAGTAATGAAAGAATTGAATGAATATTCAAAAACTGTTCTTTTTGACTTCAATAAAGCGAGCATCCGTTCAGAATCTGAAGACGCACTTCAGTCTATCGTAGATATTATGAACGAATATTCACAAACTGTTTTCCACATCGAAGGGCATACAGATAGTGTAGGTAGTGATTCCTATAACATGAAGCTCTCCAGAGAGCGTGCTGCTTCTGTTAAACAATGGCTACAGGAACACGGTGTACCTTCTAACAGATTGACCTCTGAAGGTTACGGTGAAACTCAGCCAATCGCAACTAACAGTACAGCTGCTGGCAGACAGGAAAACCGTCGTGTTGAGATCTCTTTAGATAAAGACAAAGAAATGAAACAATCTGCAACTGAAAATGACAGTATGCAATAAGAGTTTATAAAATTCTCTATGAAAACGCTCCGCATTGCGGGGCGTTTTTTATTTTAGGGCAATGATTACATTTATTAGAGAAACTCTTCAGAAATTAAAAGAAACCTCATCCACTCCTCTTTCTGAAATGGTTTTTATCCTGCCAAGCAAAAGGGCGGGGGCATTTCTATTGAAAGAATTAGCAGAAATTTCCGAAGCAAGCATATTCGCTCCTGAAGTACTGAGCATTGAAGAATTTACCGAGCACATCAGCGATCTTCAGCTTATTGACAACACCATTAGCCTGTTTGAATTTTACGAGGCTTACTCCAAAATCACTCCGGAAGAGCAACGCGAAGATTTCGAAACCTTTACCGGCTGGGCGCAAAACCTGCTGCATGATTTTAATGAGATCGATCGATATCTGATCGATTACCGACCCTTTTTTAATTATCTGTCCGGAATCCAGGATCTGAAACACTGGTATCTTCAACCCGAGCGTACCGAACTCATGGAGAAATACCTGGCTTTCTGGAAAAAACTTCCGGAGTATTACGAAGGTCTGCGCGATAATCTGCTTAAAAAAGGACTGGCTTATCAGGGCCTGATCTATAGAATGGCCGCCGAAAAGATCAAGCAATATGCTGAAAAAAACAATGAGCATTTCGTTTTTATAGGCTTTAACGCGCTGAATAATTCGGAACAGGAAATCATGCATTTCCTGCTACAAAAAGGACAGGCTGAAGTTTTCTGGGACCTGGATGAGACCTTCTATAAAGATGAATCACATGCTGCTTCTCTTTTCATCCGAAAATACCTGAAAGACTGGGATTTTTATCAAAAAAAGCCCTTTAAAGATTTTGGAGATATTTATTCAGAAGAAAAGAATATACAGCTTATCGGAGTGCCAAAGAATATCGGGCAGGCAAAATATATTGGAGAGTTACTGGGAGATTTTGATAAGTCCGCTCTCGAGAATACGGCTGTGGTCCTGGGAGAAGAAGAATTACTGCTACCGGTACTGAATAGCCTTCCGCCACAACTGGACGAGCTCAATATCACTATGGGATTTCCGGTAAAGAATTCGCCGGTGCATTCACTCTTTGAAAGTCTTTTTCTGCTTCATCTTTCCGGTGCAGGCGATTATTACTATAAAGATGTGCTGGCAATTACCGACAATCCTTACATTCAGCCTCTTTTAAAGGAAAACGGCACCCGGCTTACAAGGGAGATACATTCCGGCAATCTCGTCTATGTCAGTTATGATAAGATCTGCGGAATCTTTTCTGAAGATCTTCAAATTCTTATTGACGCCTGTTTTAGATCAAAAAATGAAAATGTCGCGGAATTCCTGGATTCCCTTCAGCAGATAATATTTCTCATAAAAGATGATCTCAAGAGCAAAAATGATAAACTGGGACTTGAATTTCTCTATCATTTTCATACTCTTTTCAATAAACTTCAGAATTTAACCGCGCAATATCCACATATCAAGAACCTGAAAACCCTCTTTGGTTTCTATAAAGAACTGGTTTCCACCGAAACTTTAGATTTTCAGGGTCGGCCCTTTAAAGGACTTCAGCTCATGGGGATGCTGGAATCCCGTGCGCTGGATTTCGAGACCGTGATCATCACTTCGTTAAATGAAGGAGTTTTGCCAGCTGGAAAATCTGAATCTTCTTTCATCCCCTACGATCTGAAAAAGCAGGAAGGCCTCCCCACATATCTTGAAAAGGACGCGGTATATACCTATCATTTTTACCGACTTCTTCAGCGGGCGAAAAATGTATTCCTGCTTTATAATACAGAAGCGGAAGGATTGAACTCTGGAGAAAAAAGCCGGTTTATCACGCAGCTTCTGGTGGAAAAACAGGAGAAACATCAATTGAAAAGCCAGTTTGTGAGTCCGCAGGTTCCAAAAATTGAAACGCAGTTAAAACAAATTCGAAAAACACCTGAAATTGTTCAAAAGCTGAAAGCTCTTGCAGGATCGGGGTTTTCACCTTCAGCGCTGACCTCTTATATTCGTAACCCTATAGATTTTTACACGCAGTATGTGCTTGGCATCCGGGATCAGGAAGAAGTTGAAGAAACTGTAGCTTTTAACACGCTGGGAACAGTGGTGCATAATACGCTGGAAGCTTTTTACCTGCCGCTGGAAGGGAAAAATCTGACTTCAGAAGATATCGAAACTTTCAGAAAAGACCTGGATAAAAAAGTAAGCGAAGAATTCACAAAAAGCTACAGCAAAGCAGCCCTAAATAAAGGTAAAAACCTGCTCATTTTTGAAGTTGCACGGCGATATGTACAGAATTTCCTAAAATTTGAAACACAACGTCTTAAGCAGGGTGATGAAATCAAAATCGTTCAGATAGAAAAAGACCTGCGAATTCCGCTTTCTATAGAAAATATGGATTTTCCCGTTTATCTTCGCGGCAAAGTTGACCGCTACGAATTATTGAACGGAATGCCTACAGTGATCGATTATAAAACCGGGAAAGTGCTGGAAAACGATCTAAGCATTGCTGAATGGGAGGAAATAACAAAAGATTATGACAAATACTCAAAATGTTTTCAGGTTTTAACTTATGTCAGCTTGCTTGCCGAAAGCAAAGACCTTAAATTTCCCGCCGAGGCAGGAATTATTTCCTTTAAAAATCTCAAAGGCGGATTCTTGAAATTTGCTGAAAAAGAGAAAGGAAGCCGCAAAAAAGACAGCCTGATCACACAAGAAACACTTGCTGTTTTCAGGGAAGAAGTGAAAAAATTAATAAGCGAGATCTGTGATCCCGAAATCCCTTTTTTAGAGAAGGAAATTAAAAACAGCTATGGAAGTTTCTAAAGAAAAAAACATCTTGATCGATGGCAAACATGATAAACCAATTCTAATTGATCTAATTTTTAAAGATGACGGCAAACCCAAACCCATCGTTATTTTCTGTCATGGGTATAAAGGTTTCAAAGACTGGGGCGCCTGGGATATAATGGGTGAACGTTTTGCCGAAGAAGATTTCTTTTTTCTGAAATTCAATTTCAGCCATAACGGTACAACTCCCGAAAATCCTACCGAATTTCTGAATATTGAAGCTTTTGGAGATAACAATTTCACGATCGAACTCGATGATCTTCAAAGCGTGATCGACTGGGTTTTGCTTCCCGATTTCAAATTCGCTCAGCAAATCGATGTAGATGATATCAATCTCATCGGCCATTCTCGCGGCGGCGGTATTGCTGTTATCAAGGCTTCCGAAGAAAAACGCATCAATAAACTGATCACTTTCGCCTCGGTTTCAGATTTTAGCTCGCGCTTTCCGGAAGGCAAAAAGCTGGAAGCCTGGGAAAGAAAAGGAGTGCAGTATATCACCAATTCCAGGACTAAAAGACAGCTGCCGCATCATTATCAGTTTTATAAAAATTTCAGGGAAAATCGAGAAAGGCTGAATATCAAGAAATCGGCTAAAAAACTTGAAGTTCCGCATTTGATCGCCCACGGAAGCAGTGATACCAGTGTTTCCATCGGGGAAGCCGGAAACTTATTTGAATGGAGTCCCGCGCCAAAATTGCTGCTCGTGGAGAATGCCGATCATGTCTTTGGCACCAAACACCCTTGGGAAAAAGAAAACCTGCCAAAGGAATTCAATTACGTGCTTGATAAAACCATCAATTTTTTGAAGACCGATTCTAAGGAACTCTGGGATGAATATGGAGACGGAGAATCAGACGACGATTAGAAACAAAAAAACCACTGCGAAAACAGTGGTTTTTTGTGGAGAATATCGGAGTCGAACCGATGACCTCTACGCTGCCAGCGTAGCGCTCTAGCCAGCTGAGCTAATCCCCCATGCGGCAGCAAATGTAACAATTTTTCTGAAATATAGAAATCTTTAATTTTTAAAAATGAATCTGCGGAAAGGCCGTATCTCTGATCTTCAAAATATCAAAACCCTTACCGAAGCCTGTGCCGCAGCAATGGCTGGAAAAGGAATCTTTCAGTGGAATGAACATTATCCTTCCCTGGAAAGACTTAGAAAAGACCTTGAACAGGAAGAATTATTCCTGATCGAAGAAAATAAAAAAATAAGAGGTATTATAGTTCTCACTGAAATTATGGATGACGAATATATCCCCGTTCAATGGCTCAGTGATAAAAAATCTAAAAATCTTTACATACACCGGCTAGCGGTACATCCTGATTTATGGGGAAAAGGTTACGGACAGCAGTTAATAGATTTTGCCGAGAATTTGGCCAAAGAATATCATTTCGATTCAATTCGGCTGGACACCTTCAGCCAGAACAAAAGAAACCAGCGATTCTATGAATCTCGCGGTTATCAACGCCTGGGAAAAATCTATTTTCCCAAACAGAGCATAGAAGCTTTTTATTGCTATGAATTGCTTCTTTAAAACCTGGCGTTCTATATTTGCCTTTCATGAAATTGGAGAATTCAGTCAGCTTTAAAAATATCAATAAAATCGCCATTCCCGCGATCATTGCCGGTATCGCGGAACCTCTTATTTCCCTTACCGATATTGCCGTGATCGGGAACGTAGGAGAACATTCCATAGAAGCCCTGGCGGCGGCAGGAATCGTGGGATCTTTTCTCTCAGCGATCATCTGGATCGTGGCACAGACGAAAACTGCTATTTCAGCGATTGTTTCGCAGCATTTAGGTGCCAATAGGTTACATGCCGTAAAAACTCTGATTCCGCAGGCCATCGCCTTCAATTTTTTGTTCAGTCTGCTCATTTACGCCACTACAGCTTTTTTTGCACGGGCAATTTTCAGCGCATACAACGCAGAGGGTTTAATTCTTCAATATTCGGAAGATTATTACCAGATTCGTGCTTTGGGATATCCGCTTACCCTGGTAACTTTTGCGATTTTTGGCATTTTTCGCGGACTCCAGAATACGCTTTGGGCAATGAAATGTAGTCTTACCGGTGCGGCGGTGAATGTCGCCCTAGATTACCTGCTGGTCTATGGAGTGGAAGGTTTGATCCCGCCCATGCACCTTAAAGGCGCCGCTTATGCCAGTCTCGCTGCCCAGGCGACCATGCTGATCATGGCTTTCTGGTTCTTTTTCAGAAAAACTCCTTTTCATTTAAAGCTGAGCTTCAACATCAATCCGCGAATGAAGGGACTCCTGTTAATGGCCGCCAATTTGTTCGTGCGCACCGCGGCACTTAATTTCGCCATCTATCTCGCTAATGCCTACGCCACCGATTATGGTAAGAATTATATCGCGGCACAGAGTATTTTGATGAATATCTGGCTGTTTTTTAGTTTTTTTATCGATGGTTATGCAAATGCCGGAAATGCCATCGGCGGGAAACTGCTTGGCGCCCGGGAGTATAAGAATCTGTGGGAACTCAGTAAAAAGATCAGCAAATATGCCGTTTTTATTGCATTGATTTTAATGGGGATCTGCGCTATTTTTTATAACCAGATAGGCCTTCTTTTTAATAAGGAGGATTCGGTTTTGATGCTGTTCTCCTCGGTTTTCTGGATCGTCCTGATCATGCAGCCGGTCAATGCCATTGCTTTTATGTTCGACGGAATTTTCAAAGGTCTCGGGGAAGCCAAATATCTTCGGAATGTACTTTTAGCAGCCACTTTTCTCGGATTCACTCCTGCCCTGCTCATTTCTGATTATTTCGGATTGAAACTATATGCCATCTGGATCGCATTTTTCGTCTGGATGCTCATCAGAAGCAGCACTTTGGTGATCTACTTCCGTAGAAAATATCTGCACAAAGAAGTTTAGATTCTGTTAAGTGCTTGCCCGCTTTAGCGCTTAATCCTTAACTTTGAGAAAAACAGCATCATGACGACCAACCGCGAAGACGGCAGTTTATATACTCATATTGAGAACGGCATCGCCACCATAGAATTCGGACATCCGGCCAGCAATTCATTTCCATCGGTTTTACTGGACAGGCTGGAAAAGGAAATTTCCAGGCTTTCCGAAGAAGATTCCGCAAAGATCATTCTGTTAAAGTCGGAAGGAGAAAAAGCCTTCTGCGCCGGCGCTTCTTTTAATGAACTAATGGCGATCGATAATATGCAATCGGGAAAACTTTTCTTTTCCGGGTTCGCTAAGGTGATCAACGCGATGCGAAAATGTAAAAAGCTGATCATCGGCAGGGTTCAGGGAAAAACGGTTGGTGGCGGGGTTGGCCTGGTTGCCGCTTGTGACTACGCGATGGCAACCGAAGCCGCTGCCATAAAACTTTCTGAACTTAGCATTGGCATTGGGCCCTTTGTGATCGCTCCTGCCGTGGAACGAAAGATCGGAACCGCTGCACTTGCTGAATTGACTTTGGCCGCCCATGAATGGAAAAATGCTTACTGGGCCCAGGAAAAAGGTTTATATGCGGAAGTGCTCGAAGATATTTCAGAGCTTGACAAGGAAATTGAGTTATTTACAGAAAAACTGGCCTCTTATAATCCGCAGGCTTTGTATGAAATGAAAAAAATACTGTGGAAAGGAACCGATCATTGGAGCGAACTTCTGCTGGAAAACGCAGCAATTTCGGGAGAATTGGTGCTTTCCGAATTTACGAAGAAGGCCCTGGAAAAATTCAAAAAATAAGAAGATGTGGGCTGAATTGGGAAACTTCTTAACAGAAAACCTTTTTCTTTTATGTGGTCTGCTCATCGGGATCATTGCTCTCATCATTATGCGAAAAAACTTAAAAATTAAGCCATGATATTTCAGCAGGTAGAATTGCCAAAAGACAAAGCTCCCACTCCCGACCAGGAATGGGGCTGGACGTTCAAACATTTTCTGGCAGATAATTTCTGGTATCTGCTGGCGGTGGCCGTGATTATTTTGATTTTCTTTTTTGCCCGGTACAGCTACAGAAAGCGCTATCTTGAGAAAGGCAATGACTAATAATGCATCCAGTCAAAAGGATAAATTAATAAAGACTCTCTCTTTCTAAAATGTGTTCGCGTCAGTTCGAGTAATCCCGACGAAGGTGGGATTGTATCGAGAACGACGGTAAAGTTAAGTTCTCGATACAATTCCCCTTCAACTATCGTTTCAGGAAAAATCACTCGAACTGACGGCGGATAAATTGAGAACGACGAAAAGACATTTTTTACTTTTTAAAATTCTTTTTTGCCAGGTTGGGAAGTTTTTCAAATTCGCCTTTAATGAGGGCTTCTTTTTTTGCTCTGGACCAATTCTTCACTTGCTTTTCTGTTGCGATGGCATGAGTAATATCGGTGAACTCAGCATAAAAAACCAATTCAACCGGAAGCCTTTTTGCTGTATAACTTTCCGGATGTTCAGCTGATTGATGCTCCATCAGCCGTTTTTGAACATTTGAAGTAACGCCTGTATAATAGGTATCATCCGCACATTTTAAAATGTATATATAGCTAAGCTTCATGGTGGCAAGATAATTAATCATAATTATCTCCCGTCAGTTCGAGTGATCCCGCTGAAAGAGGGATTGTACTGAGAACGCAGGTAAAAGTTAAGTTCTCGATACAATTTTCCCTGCCACTATCGTTTCAGGGAAAATCACTCGAACTGACGGCTCAAACTACAGAAAATAAATATTCCAGTTCAGTGCCATTTCTCCTGGTAGGAATCTTTATTTACAGGAAATTCAAAAAATGATCAGCGTGTTTTCAGCCAGCCGGTAATGCTGAGCCTCGGCACTTCAACAGGTTTTACTTCGTGTTCCAGCTCCTGGCTCTCGAAGATCACCAGTCTTCCCGGAAAAGGATATAAATTCACCTCCTCTTCTTTTCCGTTTGCATCGAAATAAATCTTTAGCTCACCGCCATTTTCTGGTTTCCAGTCTTCCTCATTCAAATAGCAAACCAGCGAAAGCTTTCTCCTGCCGTCATTCTGAAAAGTATCCAGGTGCCGTTTATAGAAAGTACCTTTCGGGTAAAGCGCGTAATGGAATTCCTTGGTGAGAATACCCATAAAACAGGTTCTGTTAAGATATTCGGTAAGCGAATTCACTTTTCTGAAGAAAATATTTTCGGCTTCCCCGGTATTACTCTCATCAATCCACAGAATAAAATCCCCGCGAATCGTTTTTTCAATGATTTCATTGGTGCGGTTCCCTATCGCCGCTTTTTTGAAATTATCTTCTTCGTATTTCTCAAGCAGACTTTTTCGCAGAAGATTGACCTCGGCTTCATCAAAAAATTGATCAATAACACTGTACTTTTTTTCGATAAGATCAGAAATGATCTGTTCATAAAGTAGATTCTCTTTATAATCCAGTTGTTCGTAAAGTTCAAGTACCTCAGGCATAGGCATGAAAAATTTCGCAAATATATATCAGAAACACGATCGATTTTGTTAAAATTTCAGCCATAAAAAATCAGTTATCTTTGTACCAAAATCGCGAGGAAATGAGCAAGATCAGGATCACCAAACAATTTTCTTTTGAAACCGGCCATGCGCTGTACGGCTATGACGGCAAATGTCGAAATGTACATGGCCACTCCTATAAACTCAGTGTCACTGTAATTGGCGAACCCATTACCGATACTGAAAATGTCAAATTCGGAATGGTGATCGACTTTGGCGATCTGAAAAAGATCGTGAAATCGGAAATTGTAGACCGGTTCGATCACGCGACTGTTTTCAACAAAAATACACCGCACTTAGAGCTGGCCCATGAACTAAAAGATCGCGGACATGATGTGATTTTGGTTGATTATCAGCCTACCAGCGAAAATATGGTCATTGATTTTGCCAAAAAGATCAAGAAACACCTGCCTTCCCATATTCAGCTTTTTTCACTGAAACTTCAGGAAACAGAGACTTCTTTCGCCGAATGGTACGCGAGTGATAATTGAGCTGTAAGCTTTAAGTCTTTTCAAATAATTTCGATATTTTAAATTTTCAATGCACGTCACGCTGAACCTGTCTAAGGCCTAGGTGCTTTCAGGTTTTTCCTTCTATAATAAACTCTTCAGACCAAACATACGAGGTTTTGAAAACCTGTGAGATCTCCCTTATTTCGATAAATCTCATATCTTTATCCCCGAATTCATGTCTATGAAAGTTCCTGAAGGCAAAAAAATTTATTTTTCAAGCGATAACCATTTAGGTGCCCCAACCAAGGAAGCCAGCCGCGAGCGTGAAGCCATTTTTGTAAAGTGGCTCGATGAAATCAAAGAAGATGCTGCGGCCATTTTTCTGCTGGGCGATCTTTTCGACTTCTGGTTTGAATACAAACACGTGGTGCCGAAAGGCTTTGTACGCACCCTGGGAAAACTCGCTGAGATCAAAGATTCCGGTATTCCTGTTTATTTTTTTGTGGGAAATCATGACCTGTGGATGAATGACTATTTTGAAAAAGAGCTGAATATTCCCGTTTATCATAGCCCTCAGGAGTTCGAATTCAATTCTAAAAAGTTTCTTATTGGCCACGGAGACGGCCTTGGGCCCGGAGATAAAGGCTACAAGAGAATGAAAAAGGTTTTTACAAATCCGTTTGCAAAATGGCTATATCGCTGGTTTCATCCCGATCTGGGAGTTCCTCTGGCACAGTATCTTTCTGTAAAAAACAGGCTGATTTCGGGAGAAGAAGATATGGATTTTCTTGGGGAAGACAAGGAATTTCTTATTCAGTACTGCAAAAGGAAGTTAGAAACAGCCCATTACGATTATTTCCTTTTTGGACATCGTCATTTACCTTTAGAAATTGACCTCAACGGAAAATCTACCTATATCAATACCGGCGACTGGATAAATTATTATACTTATGCCGAATTCGAAGGAAACAATCTTGAGTTAAAGGAATTCCGGAAAAAGTAGAAGTATTATAAAAAAGAAGATTCCCTGATATCCCTTAATTTCAACTGAATAGTAGTTCTTCCATTCCAGCTGTTTTCATCGAGGCTGTAAACCGCATCAAAACGCCGGTGGTTTTTTATAAGCTCGAGTTTTTCGCCCAGGTTGAACCCGATCACTTCAAAAGCCGGGCCGTCATCTTCCTGTTTTACCTGACATTTTAGATGCTTTTTATCTTCTCCCACACATTTTCCGAAGCCGGTATCTATAAGCCCGCGGCTAAGAAAGACCGGGGACATATTGCCGGGACCAAAGGGGCCAAACTGTTTCAGAATACGGTAAAATTTAGGCTTAATATCTTTCAGGGAAAGTTCAGCATCGATACTGATCTCGGGAGTTAGAAGCTTTCGGTCTATAGTTTCGGAAACCACTTCCTCGAACTTACGCTTGAAATTTTCATATTCCGATTCCAGTAAGGTAAGTCCGGCCGCGTATTTATGCCCGCCAAACTGTTCAATATGGTCTTTGCAGCCTTCCAGAGCTTCATACACATCAAAATCTTTAACCGATCTTGCAGAAGCGGCAAGTTTTTCGCCACTTTTGGTAAAAACCAGCGTGGGTCGATACCAGGTTTCGGTAAGTCGGGAAGCCACAATACCTATCACGCCTTTATGCCAGTTTTCACTAAATACCACCGTAGTAAGCCTGTCTTCTTCCTGCATGGCGATGATCTGCTGCTTTGCCTCTTCGGTTATAAGCTGGTCGGCACTACGACGTTCTGTATTATATTCCTCGATCTCCCGGGCAAATTGTTTGGCTGTTTCTTCATCTTCTTCGGTAAGCAGATTCACGGCATGCAGCCCGTGTTTCATTCTTCCGGCAGCGTTGATTCGCGGGGCGGCGATAAAAACCACATCGCTGATGCTGACGTTCTTTCGCTCTCCAAGCAGACAACTGATGCCTTTCCGCGGAGCGACATTGATCACATACATGCCATGATAGGCAAGAATGCGATTCTCGCCGGTAATAGGAACAATATCGGCAGCAATGGCCGTCGCCACCAAATCTAGATAAGACAATAATATTTCCTCATTTTCACCATTCCTGCGGGTGATCGCCTGGATTAGTTTAAAACCCACGCCACAGCCACAAAGCTCATCATAAGGATAATCGCAATCAGATCTTTTTGGGTCAAGTACCGCCACCGCATTGGGAATACTTTCCCCCGGGCGGTGGTGATCACAGATGATAAAATCGATCCCTTTTTCCTTCGCGTAATCTACTTTTTCAATCTCCTTAATGCCACAGTCAAGCGCGATGATCAATGAAATATCATTATCGGCTGCAAAATCGATTCCTTTGAACGAAATTCCGTAGCCTTCATCATAACGATCTGGAATATAAGTGGCCACATTAGGATATCGAAATTTTAAAAAAGAAGACATCAATGCCACACTGCTGGTGCCATCCACATCATAATCGCCATAGACGAGGATATTTTCTTCGTTTTTAATAGCTTCTTCGATGCGGGCCACGGCCGGCTCCATATCTTTCATCAGAAAGGGATCATGCAGATCTTCCAGGTCGGGACGGAAGAATTTACGCGCCTCCTCAAAAGTAGTGATATTTCGCTGCACCAAAAGACTGGTTACCGGCTCCCCGATCTCCAGCTTTTCGGCGAGATTTTTAACAATAACAGGATCGGGTTTGGGTTTTAGAGTCCAGCGCATGAAAAAGTATAAATTTCAGTTGAAAGTAGTAAAAATTGAATTACATAGCACAGATTTTTCAGTCTAAAATCTGCCTGATTTTTTCCTGAAATTCTGAGATCACTTCCTCTTCAAACCAGGGATTTTTACTTCTCCAGAAGCGGTTCACCGGCGACGGGTGAGGAAGCGGCCAGAATTCGGGAAGATAATCAGAATAATTTCGGACTTTTTCGGTCAGATTTCCATTGTCTTTCAGATAATAATTACAGGCATAAGAACCTATCAAGATCTTCAATTTCACATTTTTCATTTCCCGCCACACCTCATCATGCCACATGGGAGCACATTCCTTACGGGGTGGCAGATCCCCGCTCTTCGCTTTTCCCGGATAGCAGAATCCCATGGGAAGTATGGCGAAATTAGCGGGATTATAGAAGGTCTCTTCATCTACATCCAGCCATTCCCGCAGTTTTTTCCCGCTTTGATCGTTCCAGGCCTTGTTGGTGTTATGAACAATCCTCCCCGGCGCCTGGCTGATCAGGACAATCCTGGAGTTTTTGGTGGCTTCAACTATTGGATTGGGACCTAACGGAAGGTGGTCCTCGCAAACCCTGCAATCTCGTATTCTACACAAGAGGTCCTGCATCAGGATTTACCTTCTACAATGATTACTATTTCGCCTTTTGGAGGGTTTTCGGTGTAATGCTTAAGCACTTCGGTTGCCGTTCCACGAATGGTCTCTTCATGCATTTTGGTAATTTCCCGGGAAACCGAAATTTTTCTGTCTTCTCCGAAATATTCCGCAAAATTGCCAAGAGTTTTCAGCAGTTTATGAGGAGATTCATAGAAAACCATGGTTCTTGTTTCTTCAGCCAGCATTTTCAAACGGGTTTGCCGGCCTTTCTTTACGGGAAGAAATCCTTCGAAAACGAATTTGTCATTGGGTAAGCCGCTGTTCACAAGAGCGGGAACAAAAGCGGTGGCTCCGGGCAGGCAATCTACTTCAATTCCTGCTTCCACACAGGCGCGGGTAAGCAAAAATCCGGGATCGGAAATCGCGGGAGTGCCCGCATCACTGATCAATGCTATTGTTTCTCCGGCCTTTATTCGGGAAACGATCATGTCGACCGTTTTATGTTCATTATGCATATGATGGCTCTGCATGGGAGTTTCGATCTCGAAATGTTTGAGGAGTTTTCCGCTGTTGCGGGTATCTTCTGCCAGTATCAAATCGGCTTCTTTCAGAATCCTAACCGCACGAAAGGTCATATCCTCCAGGTTTCCGATAGGAGTTGGGACCAGAAAAAGTTTAGCCATAAAAACGCTTCCTATTTGCTGAATTTGTTTTCGATATGCTCCATAAACCTTTCTGCATAATCTTCCTTGCCTTCCCAGTTGTTGTAGTCGGGCTTCACGATCTTATCGATGAATTTTTTCGCTTCCTCCAGGCTGTTAAAGGTATTGAGCTGGGAAAGCACCCGGTTATAATCAGAAGTATTCCCGTCAAACAAATGCCTGATATAAGACAGCCGTTCATTCAGGCCAATATTGATACCTTTTTTCAGACGGTCGTTCAGCGAACGAGGTTTGTTGGTCTTTTCCACATGATTTACGGGTTCAAAATCGGGCAGGTTATCATAATCCACCCCGATCTGCCTGAAATCTTTCCCTTCTTTCTGAGGTTTCTTCTGCGTTTCGGGCGTATTGATCTTGTTGATCATCGTATCGACTTTCTCGGTCTCCGGCGGCATCTGGGCGACAATATCTTTTATTTTTTCAGTATTGGGTTCGGTGATGGACTCTGAGTCTTCGTTGTATTCTGTGCCATCAGGATAAAATTCATCATAAGAAATTGCCTCTTCTTTGGGTTTTTCTTTTTTCTGAACCGTTTTTTCTTCCTTTACTACTTCTTCATCAGCGATTTCAGAAAGATGTTTTTCGGTAAAATCCAGAAGCGCCAGTTTCTCATAAAGATCGATGGTATTCTTTTTCAGCTGAGCGAGATTCATTTTACCCTTTTCCCTGAGTATCTTTTCCGCTACTTTAATCAGTTCAGCTTCAATTCTCTTTTTCATCATTAAAATTTTGTCGTTTATAAGTCAGATACGATTGTTTCATTCCCCGTTCGGCGGATCATGATCTGCGCGGCCACATTTTATAACTTTAAGAATTCGCGCCCGTACAGTGGTTGGATTTTTGATAAATTTGTTCCACCTTTATGCGAAAGAGGTATTTCCCCTTTCCGGACTTGAAAAATACAAAATGTTTCTCGAAAATACAGTAAATCACGAAGAGCAATTTGGCTGGATCGAAGTTATTTGCGGTTCGATGTTCTCGGGTAAAACCGAAGAGCTCATCCGCAGGCTGAAGCGCGCAAAATTTGCCAGGCAGAAGGTCGAGATCTTTAAACCCGCCATTGACACACGATACGATGAAGAAATGGTAGTTTCTCACGACTCTACCGAAATTCGCTCCACTCCTGTACCTTCCGCGGCTAATATTCGCATTCTGGCCGATGGTTGTGATGTTGTGGGAATCGATGAAGCGCAGTTTTTCGATGATGAGATCGTAACTGTATGTAACGATCTTGCCAACCAGGGAATTAGGGTGATCGTGGCCGGACTGGATATGGATTTCAAAGGGAATCCCTTCGGGCCCATGCCTAATTTAATGGCCACGGCAGAATATGTGACCAAAGTACATGCGGTTTGTACAAGAACAGGGAACCTCGCCCAGTACAGTTACCGGAAAGCGATCAATGACGACCTGGTTTTTCTCGGGGAAAATGAGGAATATGAACCTTTAAGCCGTGCCGCTTATTTCAAGGCCATGCTGAAGGAACGCGTGAAGAAATTTAATGTTAATGAGCCCGAAGAATTGAATTCTAAACCCAAAGAAGAAAATGCCTGAAGCCAAAGAGACCGTTCTCGAGATTGATCTCGGGGCGCTGGCACATAACTATCGTTTTTTAAGAGCAAAACT
The DNA here is from genome assembly GCA_963741865.1 of uncultured Flavobacteriaceae bacterium. GTDB lineage: Bacteria > Bacteroidota > Bacteroidia > Flavobacteriales > Flavobacteriaceae > Christiangramia. The sequence continues at coordinate 37,658 of CAVUJP010000007.1, read as the reverse complement.
GAATCCCGATGTGAAATTCCTTGCTGTGGTCAAGGCGCACGCTTACGGCAGCGATTCGGTGGCTATTGCCAGAAAACTGGAGGAGCTGGGAACAGATTATTTTGCGGTCGCCTATGTGGAAGAAGGAATTCGCCTCAGGGAAAATGGTATTACCAAACCTATTCTGGTACTGCATCCGCAATTCACCCATTTTGAATCTATCATAGAACATTGTCTTGAGCCCAATCTTTATAGCGAAAAGACACTGAAAAGCTTTATTGAAACCGCGGAAAAGCTTAAGCAGAAGAATTATCCTGTTCATATAAAACTGAATACCGGCCTAAACCGTTTAGGTTTTGATGAGCCTGAAATCCCAGGGATTTGCGAACTTATCAGCAACACCGAAACAGTAAAAGTCGCTTCGATCTTTTCACATCTGGCCGCGAGTGAAGACTGGCAGGAACGCGATTTCACTGTTGGGCAGATCGACCTTTTTAGAAAGATGAGCTGGAAGCTTATCGAAAAACTGGGTTATGAACCACTGCTTCATATTTGCAATACTTCGGGAATTATAAATTATCCGAAGGCGCAGTTCAGTATGGTACGAACCGGGATCGGACTTTACGGCTACGGAAATGATAAAAATATCGATCCGCAGCTCAAGCCTGTCGTAAAACTTAAGACCATCATCTCTCAGATCCGAAACCTCGAAAAAGGAGCCACCGTTGGTTATAATCGTGCTTTCAAAGTAACAAAACCTACACGTATTGCCACTCTTCCCGTCGGTCACGCCGATGGTATCAACCGCATCTATGGCAGGGAAAAAGCCGGTGTTTTTGTAAAAGGCAACTATGCCCCGATCGTAGGGAATGTCTGTATGGATATCATTATGGTTGATGTTACCGGCATTGATTGCGAGGAAGGCGATGAAGTGATCGTTTTTGGCGGACCTCAGCATCCCGTTGATTTTGCTGAAGCTGGCGGCACCATTTCCTATGAACTTATCACCGGAATTCAGCGTCGTGTAAGCCGCGTAATTATTCCGGAATTCGGGGACTGAAAAAAATAGTCGATAAACATTCAATATTTTGTGTAAATTAGTTTAGCTAACACTAAACTCTTCTATATGGGCTTTTTCAAGGATTTCAAAGAATTTCTGCTTCAGAAAGACATCGTTATGCTGGCTACGGCCGTTGTGATCGGTGCGGCTTTCAACAAAATAGTATCCTCTGTCGTAGCCGATGTAATTATGCCCTTGATCGGTGTCTTTACAGGTGGAATTGACTTTTCACAAAAATTCATTCCGCTTGACGGCAAACATTATGAATCTTTGGAAGCCGCTCAGGAAGCTCAGGCAGCCGTGATCACCTACGGAAATCTGATCCAGGCGATTATCTATTTTATTATCATAGGATTCTTTATATTTTTGGTGCTCCGCGCTTATGAGAATATGAAGAAAAAGGAAGATGTTCCCGCGGCACCGGCTCCAAAAGGGCCTACCCAGGAAGAATTGCTTACTGAGATTCGAGACGAACTGAAAAGACAAAATTCATAAAGAAGTACGCTTACCGCTACACTACATGTTCTAATAATCAAACCCCCGTCAAAACCGGGGGTTCTTTTTTAACAAAATCGGCAAATGCGTATAAAATTTTAAAAAAAGACCGAAATTTATTTTTCCGATACCTCTTATTTAATTTCAACTAATACCTTTGCATTCAATTTTTTAAATTCTAGTAAAAAATGAAAGTAGCTGTTGTTGGCGCCACCGGAATGGTGGGAAACGTAATGCTGAAAGTTCTCGAAGAAAGGAATTTTCCCGTAACCGAACTTATTCCTGTAGCTTCGGAAAGATCGGTAGGAAAAAAACTGAAATTCAAAGGTGAGGAATATGAAGTAGTAGGTCTGGAAACTGCGGTTTCCATGAAACCCGAGATCGCTTTGTTTTCTGCCGGAGGAGACACTTCACTTGCCTGGGCTCCAAAATTTGCCGAGGCTGGCACAACCGTAATCGATAATTCTTCGGCCTGGAGAATGAATCCGGCTCATAAACTTGTGGTACCAGAGATCAATGCGAATGAACTTACTAAAGAAGATAAGATCATCGCGAATCCAAATTGCTCCACCATTCAGCTTCTTATGGCTCTCAAGCCGCTTCATGATAATTACACCATCAAACGCGTGGTGGTTTCGACCTATCAGTCTATCACCGGCACCGGTGTCAAAGCCGTGCAACAGCTCGAAAATGAATATGCCGGCGAAAAAGGTGAGATGGCCTATCCTTATCCCATTCACCGCAACGCACTGCCGCATTGCGATGTTTTCCAGGACAATGGCTATACCAAGGAAGAAATGAAGTTAAGCAATGAAACTAAAAAGATTCTTGGAGACGATTCGGTAAAGCTTACTGCAACAGCGATACGAATTCCCGTGGTAGGCGGACATTCGGAATCTGTGAACATCGAATTTGAAAAAGATTTTGACGAAGTGGAAGTACGTACAGTTACTGAATGATTTTCCTGGCGTGACTGTTCAGGATAATCCGGCGGTGAATACCTACCCAATGCCGATCTATGCCGAAGGAAAAGACGATGTTTTTGTCGGCAGGATCAGAAGGGATTATTCTCAGCCCAATACTATAAATATGTGGATCGTTGCCGATAATCTTCGGAAGGGAGCAGCTACCAATGCCGTACAGATCGCAGAATACCTGCTGAAAAACGATCTGGTTTAGACTTTTTCCGCTAAAAAATAATTGCAAAAGCCTGAATTGTAATATTCAGGCTTTTTTTATACTAACTTTAGGCGCTAAAAGCCATATTTTATGAAAAAAATTATCACATTGATCCTTGCCGCGGGAATTTTAACCGCCTGCGATAATGATGAAAAACAAAAAGAAACTGCTTTGAATTACCCCAAAACAAAAAAGGTAGATACGGTGACCAATTACTTCGGCACCGAAGTTAAAGACCCTTACCGCTGGCTGGAAAATGATCGTGCCGAAGAAGTGGAAGACTGGGTAAAGGCCGAAAATGAGGTCACTTTCAATTACCTGGAAAAAATTCCTTACCGCGACCAGCTAAAACAACGGCTGACAGAACTTTGGAATTATGAAAAACTGGGAGCTCCTTTCCATGAAGGCGATTACATTTATTTTTTCAAAAATAACGGCCTTCAGAATCAGAGTGTCCTCTACCGAAAAAAGAGTCCCGACGCCGAGGCAGAGATCTTTCTCGATCCGAATAAATTCAGTGAAGACGGTACTACTTCTTTAGGCGGTATGAGCTTTTCAGAAGATGGGAAGACGCTGGCCTATGCTATTTCTGAAGGAGGAAGCGACTGGAGAAAGATCATTCTTCTTAACGCCGAAAACCATGAGCGATATAGGCGACACCATCCGTGATGTGAAATTCAGCGGAATTTCATGGAAAGGCAATGAAGGGTTTTACTATTCCAGTTATGAGAAACCTAAAGGAAGCCAGCTTTCCGCAAAAACAGACCAGCATAAACTCTATTACCACCAGCTTGGAACTCCTCAGAGTGAAGATAAAGTGGTATATGGTGAAAAAGAAGGTGAAAAACATAGATATATTCAAGGTAATGTTACCGAAGACAATCATTATTTGATGATTTCGGCCAGGAATTCAACTTCTGGCGGGGAACTTTACCTGATGGATCTCACTAAAAAAGATCCAAAACTTGTCACCGTAATCGGAAATGACAGCACAGATACCTATCTCGTAGACAATAAAGGCAGCAAACTGTATCTCGTTACTAATATGGATGCGCCGAATAAAAGAGTTGTTACCGTGGATGCTTCCAATCCTTCCCCCGAAAACTGGAAAGATTTTATTCCGGAAACCGAATTCGTGCTGAGCCCAAATACCGGAGGCGGCTATTTCTTTGCCGAATATATGAAAGATGCGATTTCGCAGGTGAAGCAATACGATTATGACGGGAAACTGATTCGCGAAGTTGAGCTTCCGGGTGTTGGAACCGTAAGCGGATTTGGTTCCAAGAAAGAGGAAGACACACTGTATTACACTTTCACCAATTATGTGACTCCGGGAAGTATCTATAAATATGATATCGAAAAAGGCAAATCTGAGCTTTACAACAAGCCGAATATCGATTTCAATCCTGATGACTACGAAAGTGAACAGGTATTTTATAATTCCAAAGACGGAACAAAGATTCCTATGATCATCACCTATAAAAAAGGAACAAAGATGGACGGTAAGAATCCGACCATGCTTTACGGTTACGGCGGATTTGACATCAGTCTTACGCCAAGTTTCAGTACAGCGATGAGCGTCTGGCTGGAACAGGGTGGAATTTATGCCGTTCCCAACCTTCGCGGGGGTGGAGAATATGGAAAGAAATGGCATGATGCCGGTATCAAGATGAAAAAACAGAATGTTTTTGACGATTTTATCGCTGCCGCGGAATATCTTATTGAAAACAACTATACTTCTAAAGATTATCTTGCCATTCGTGGAGGTTCAAACGGAGGGCTTTTAGTGGGCGCGACCATGACCCAGCGTCCCGACCTTATGAAGGTTGCTCTGCCTGCGGTTGGGGTGATGGATATGCTTCGTTACCATACTTTCACTGCCGGTGCTGGCTGGGCCTATGATTATGGAACTTCGGAAGACAGCAAGGAAATGTTTGAATATCTCTACGGATATTCTCCGGTGCATAATGTGAAAAAAGGGGTTGAATATCCCGCAACTTTGATCACAACCGGCGATCATGACGACCGTGTGGTGCCTGCGCATTCCTTTAAATTCGCCGCCGAATTACAGGAAAAACAGGCCGGTGACGAACCTGTATTGATAAGGATCGAGACCAAGGCCGGTCACGGTGCTGGTAAACCTACCAGCATGATCATAGAAGAATATGCCGATCTTTTCGGGTTTACCTTTTATAATATGGGTTATGAAAAACTCCCGAATGAGTCCGGTGAAAAAGTAAAAGGATAAAATTTTAATTTAAAGAGGCTGTCTGAATTTTGATGCCTGAGGTTCCATCACATTTTTCTAGACAGCCTTTTTATTTTTCTGTACCTCTATCCACCGACTGCCTTTGAGGTAACAACCTTTTTCGGCCTCATATAAAATCTCTTCATCATCATCGGAATAAGCTTTTAACAGCACGAAATCCTCTGGGATTTCTTCCTTCAGCCTTCTTACTTTTTCCTTATTATTACAGGCTTTTCCAATAATTTTATAGCTGCTATTTTTATACGTTGTGCGGGTTCCGATCACTTTCACTCCAAGCAGTTTTTCAAGGTATTTTGTGTAAACTTCGTAAGCACCAGTAATGATGCAAATATGAATTCCTTTGTTACGTGCCTGATGGATATCTCTGAGTAAAGATTTCCTGAAATTTTCGGGATATTCAAGATCCCAGAATTCTTTAGCCAGAATTTCCATTTCTTCCGGCGGAATTCCGTTCAGATACTTATAAAATTGTTGTTTAAAAGTAGTTTTATTCAGCAGTCCCAGGCTGTAAATCGCCGAAACAGGCAGCATTCGGAAAAGATTCTGAAATTTGGATTTTTTCTTCCTGCTAAGAAACCTGAAGAATTCGTTTTTAGACGATTTCCTGTAGAGCGTTCTGTTCAGATCATAAACCACAACCTGTAGCATGGAAAATCAGTTAAAAATGATGATTTTAAAGTAAGAAAAACTGGTGATAATCCATTAAAATTTGCAACTTGTAAATCAGAATTATGAAAATTTTATGCTTCAGCTACAGAAAGTTTCTTTCGCCTATAACCAGGAACCGGTTCTTAAAAATATCAGCTTCAAGATTGAAAAAGGCCAGCATATTTCGCTGATCGGGGAGAGTGGCTGCGGAAAAAGTACCCTGCTTCAGCTTATTTACGGTCTGCTTCACACCGACGGAAAAATTTTCTGGGACGAAGAAGAGCTGCTGGGGCCAAATTACAACCTGGTGCCGGGCGAAGCTTTTATAAAATATCTTGCCCAGCACTTTGATCTGATGCTTCCGCTGAGTGCTGCCGAAAATGTAGGAAAACATCTCAGCAATTTTTATCCTGTCAAAAAGAAACGCAGGATCAGGGAACTCCTGGAAGTGGTCGAAATGGAAGACCTGGCCAATAAAAAGGCAAAATTCCTCAGTGGCGGACAGCAACAACGCATCGCCCTCGCCCGTGCGCTGGCAAATGAACCAAAGTTGTTGTTGCTCGACGAGCCTTTTAGCCATATTGACCATTTCAGAAAAAACAATCTCAGGCGAAAACTGTTTTCTTATCTGAAGGAAAAAAATATCACCTGTATCGTGGCCACACACGACAGCACCGACGCGCTTTCTTTTGCCGACCGAACATTGGTACTCAAAAACGGCAAAATTCACGCCGATGATTCGCCAGAGAACCTGTATCAAAATCCGCCGAACAAATATGTTGCTTCCCTTTTTGGCGATGTCAATCATTTGATGCTTCGAAATATAAGAACCGATAAAGAAAGCCGGAAGCGAGTGCTTCTATATCCGCATGAAATAGAGATCCTCGAAACTTCAAAAATAAAAGCCGTGGTGGAAGCAAGCTATTTTCAAGGCGACGGCTATCTGATAAACGCGAGGCTGAATACTGAAGAAGTCCTGATCGAACACTCTGAAAAGCTTGAAAAAGGAAGCGAAATTTGTTTAAATATTGATCCCGATCTACTCCAAAGAAGGCTTAACTAATCTGCAGGATCTTTGCTTTCTTGCCATTAAAGCTGAACTCTTCTCCTGCTTTTAAACCCAGCATCAGCCGGGCTACCGGAGAATTGATGCCGATGGCAAAAAACGCATCGCTACCGGCGGTCACTATTCCTATAGGCGCGGAAAGAAAATAATTTGCAGTGCTGGTTCTCACCAGGCTTCCCAGCCTGACCTCCTCGGTAGGATTTTGGTTTTCTATGCGGAAAAAGATCTGCTGCAAACGATCATTTTCCTTCAGCTGAATGGAAAGTTTATTCCACTCGATATTGATCATTTCGCGGCCGGTTTCATATTTGTCGCCGGCACTGCTCTTGGTCTCGTTTTCCAGGTCCTCCTTCAGCCCCTCTATTGCTTTAAGAATCACCTGACGGCGTTCATCCAGTATTTTCCGGCAGGAGGCGATGAGCTGTTCTTTTTCGGTTTTTGGCATTACTCGAGACTGAATTTACCATAATACTGCATTTGCCTTACGATCCAGTTCTTGCGCTGCTGAATATAATTCGAAGGGGGATTTGCACGATATTGCCGCGGATTGGGAAGTACGGCAGCAAGGGCGGCAGCTTCATAGGCATTTAGATGCTCTGCGCTTTTATGAAACCAGAATTGAGCGGCAGCCTCGACGCCATAAACGCCTTTTCCCATTTCTATACTGTTCAGATAGACTTCCAGAATCCGCTCTTTGTTCCAGAGCATTTCGATTAGAAACGTAAAATAGGTTTCCAATCCTTTCCTGAACCAGTTTCTGCCAGGCCAGAGAAAAACATTTTTGGCGGTTTGCTGGGAGATAGTGGATGCCCCCCGTACACGTTTGCCTTTTTTATTGTTTTCAATCGCTTTTTCGATGGCCTCAAAATCAAAACCATGATGCTTCACAAAATTCTGATCTTCACTGGTGATCACCGCAAGCTGCATATTTTTTGAAATTTCGTCTATGGAAACCCAGTCATGCCGAATTTCTTCCTCTGGATTTTCGAAATAGCGGATGGCCATTAACGGCGTGAACGGCACCGGCACCCATTTATAGACGAGAACAATGAAGATGCTGAACAGGAAGAGTCCGCCAATAATCTTTAAAAGTATTTTTAGAAATTTCTTTATCATGATTGCATTGCTAAATCTGCCAAATCGCTTCCCACCAGGCTTCCAATGGCAATTCCCATTCCGCCAAGGCGAACGCCGCAGGAAACATTGTTAGAAATCTTTTTCAAAACAGGTTTTTTCTGATCTCCCACTCCCATGATTCCGCTCCAGGACTGCTCGATCTCAAAATCGATATGAGGCAAAATGGAAGTTTCCAGCAATTCTTTTAATCGATTCTGAATAAGTTCAGTGAGGCCCATTTTATCGGTTTCTTCGGATTTGAAATCCAGATTTCTACCACCGCCAAACAAGACTCGATTTCCGATATTCCTGAAATAATAATAGCCTTTATCCAGATGAAAAGTACCTTCAAAAGGAAGATTTTCAAGCGGTTTAGTGATAAGCACCTGCGCCCTGGCCGGTTTCACCTCTTCAATTCCCAGGCGTGAAGCAAAACCATTGGTAGCGATAATGAGTTTTTTTGAAGAGATTCCAAAATTTGCAGTTTTGACGTTCACTCCCTCGTTCGTTTCGGAAAAACTTTTCACCTCTACTCCATTCAAAATCCTGATTCCGGAAGCGATCGCTTTTTTGACCAAAGCCGACATCATCTTCCCGGTGTCGATCTGGCCTTCATACTTATTGAAGATCAGTTTTGGCTGAATGTTTTCAAATCGGAACTTATTTTCTGAAATCCTGAAAACCTCATCGGTGAAAAGCGGGCGAAGCATTTCGTTGATCTCCGGCATTTTTTGAAGGCATTCTTCATACAGCTCCTGATCTTCCCTCGTAAACAGTTCATAGCCGCCATAAGAGCGATAATCGATAGTTTTATCGCCAAGATTCTTCAGCAGAAGTTCCAGGCCGTTAATTCGTTTCCTGATAAGGCTGACAACTTCTTCCGGCGAATGTGTCTTCAGATCGTCGATAATTTCCGAAAGGCTCCCGAAACAGGCAAATCCGGCGTTCTTAGTACTGGCTCCCTCGGGCAACATTCCTTTTTCAAGAATGAGGATCTTTGCCTCCGGTTCTTTTTCCTTAAGCCGCAACGCGCAGTTGAGTCCGGTAATCCCGCTACCGACAATAAGAAAGTCTATATTTTTAAACCAGGAATCAGTTTCCCAGAAAGAGAAATTCATAGAAAATGTTTTTTTGAAAGTACAAAAAAACCTCACGGGTTTCAAAACAAAGACCTCACAGGTTTTTAAAACCTGTGAGGTCTGTATTATCATTAAGAATTTGCTTTTTTTAAGCCTCTTCTTCCTGAGGTTTCATCTTGAAATCCTCCATGAATTTCGTGGTATAGTTCCCTTCGATATAATCGGGATGATCCATCAATTGCCTGTGGAACGGAATCGTGGTCTTGATCCCCTCGATCACGAATTCGTCTAGCGCACGTTTCATCTTATTGATCGCCTCCTCGCGGGTTTGAGCCGTGGTGATGAGTTTCGCGATCATGGAATCATAGTTCGGTGGGATGATATATCCGCTGTAAACATGCGTATCGATTCGTACTCCATGACCTCCCGGCGCATGCAGATTGGTGATCTTTCCCGGTGACGGACGAAAACCGTGATAAGGATCCTCGGCATTGATTCGGCATTCAATAGAGTGCAGCTGAGGGATATAGTTTTTCCCGGAAATCGGCACTCCTGCAGCCACAAGGATCTGCTCGCGAATCAGGTCATAATCGATCACCTGCTCGGTAATAGGATGTTCCACCTGGATACGCGTATTCATTTCCATGAAATAGAAATTTCGGTGTTTATCTACCAGAAATTCTACCGTTCCCGCGCCTTCATATTTGATATATTCGGCGGCTTTTACGGCGGCTTCCCCCATTTTCTTCCGAAGCGTATCGGTCATAAAAGGAGAAGGAGTTTCTTCAGTCAGTTTCTGGTGACGACGCTGGATAGAGCAGTCCCTTTCAGACAGATGACAGGCTTTACCCGTACTGTCTCCAACGACCTGGATCTCGATATGGCGTGGCTCTTCGATGAGTTTTTCCATATACATGCCGTCATTTCCGAAAGAAGCATCAGCTTCTTTTCGGGCAGATTCCCAGGCTGGTTCAAGATCTTCTTCTTTCCAAACGGCACGCATCCCCTTACCACCACCACCGGCAGTAGCTTTCAGCATCACGGGAAATCCGATCTCTTTAGCCAGTTTAAGGCATTCTTTATAATCCTTTATAATTCCTTCGGAACCAGGAACACACGGCACTCCAGCAGCACGCATAGTTGCTTTTGCAGTAGCCTTATCTCCCATTTTGCTGATCATTTCGGGAGATGCCCCAATAAATTTAATTTCGTGTTCGCTACAGATCTTTGAAAATTTAGCGTTTTCTGATAAAAATCCGTAGCCGGGATGAATAGCATCGGCATTGGTGATCTCGGCCGCGGCGATGATATTCGATATTTTTAAATAAGAAAGGTTGCTGGGTGGCGGACCAATACACACCGCTTCATCGGCAAATCTCACATGAAGGCTGTCGGCATCGGCCGTAGAATAAACAGCTACGGTTTTGATCCCCATTTCCTTACAGGTACGGATCACCCTTAAAGCAATTTCCCCTCTGTTTGCAATCAATATTTTTTTGAACATACCTATTTGCTTTTAAATTCTGAAGGCAGGGCCTTTCAGTTACTAAAAAAGGTGGTGATTTTTAAGAAGGATCTACCAGGAATAATGGCTGATCAAATTCTACCGGTGAGGAATCTTCTACCAGCACTTTTATGATCTTACCGGAAACTTCACTTTCAATTTCATTAAAGAGTTTCATGGCTTCGATAACACAAAGTACTTCCCCTTCTTTTACAGAATCTCCAATTTCTACAAAAGCAGGTTTATCTGGTGAAGGTTTTCTATAGAAAGTCCCAATAATTGGTGATTTCACGGTGATGTATTTAGAGTTGTCTTCACCTGCATCTTTAGTTTCTTCTTTCTTGGAAGATTCGTTCTCCTGCGGTTGAGGAGCCGGTGCCTGCTGCTGTGGCTGAGTTGGCTGCACCTGTTGAGGCATTGCCCCGCCCATTGGCACCTGCTGTACAATGGTAGTCTCTTTTTCGTCTGAACCTGTTTTGATGGTGATCTTTACATCACCGGTTTCCAGCTTCACCTCGCTGGCGCCAGATTTGGCCACAAATTTTATTAGATTCTGAATTTCCTTTAAATCCATAATGTTTGGTGTTGGTTTATGAGTTATAAGCCCATTTGAGATAAGCAGCTCCCCAGGTGAAGCCACCTCCAAAAGAGGCAAATATTAAATTATCTCCTTTTTTAAAATTCTTTTCATAATCGCTTAATAAAAGCGGAAGTGTCGCAGAAGTGGTATTTCCGTATCGCTGAATATTCATCAGCACCTTTTTTTCATCGTGAAGGTTCATGCGGTTGGCCGTGGCATCGATAATACGCTTATTCGCCTGATGCGCTACCAGCCAGTCAACATCTTCATTGGTAAGATTGTTTCTTTTCATGATCTCTTCGCTAACTCCGGCCATGTTAGAAACTGCAAATTTAAAAACCGTCTTGCCGTCCTGCTTCACGAAATGCAGCTTTTTTGCCACTGTTTCTTCGGAAGGAGGCATAAGGGATCCGCCGGCTTCAATTCTTAAAGAATCACGCCCAACAGAATCGCTTCTTAAAATTTCATCCTGTAAACCATATCCTTCGGTATTTGGTTCCATTAAAACCGCTCCGGCACCGTCACCAAAGATGATGCAGGTAGTACGATCTGTATAATCAATGATCGAAGACATCTTATCGGCACCAATCACCAGTATTTTCTTGTAACGACCGGATTCTATATAAGCGGCGCCAGTAGACATTCCATAGAGAAAGCTGGAACAGGCAGCCTGAAGGTCATAAGAAAAAGCATTCACTGCGCCAATTTGGGTAGCAACATGAACTCCGGTTGCTGCCACAGGCAGATCGGGAGTTGCGGTTGCCATGATCACAAGATCTATTTCTTTAGGATCCAGGTTGGTTTTGCGAAGGATTTCTTTTGCGGCCTGGATAGCAAGGTAAGAGGTTCCTTTTTTAGGGTCTTTGAGTATTCTTCTTTCTTTAATTCCCGTTCTGGTGGTAATCCATTCATCGGTTGTGTCCACCATTTCTTCCAACATCTTGTTGGTTAACACATCTTCGGGCACATAACCGCCCACAGCCGTAATTGCTGCTGTGATTTTGTTCATAAAATTGGATTTAATTCACCAGCCTCCGGTTCATTTCTGCATTCTACATTCATAGAAAATTACTAAATTTTATTCTAACCGGCGTGCAAATTAAGGTCTTTTTAGGACTTATTCAACTAAAAACAAAAAACTCCCACCATGTGAGAGTTCCTGTAATTAATTAAAGCTCCTTAATAGGATTAAGCTTCGACTTCTTCAGTATTATCGATCAAAACCTGACCGCGATAATACAGTTTCCCTTCGTGCCAGTGTGCTCTGTGGTAAAGGTGCGCTTCACCGGTTACAGAATCTACAGCCACTTTTGGAGCTGAAGCTTTATAATGTGTTCTTCTTTTATCCCTTCTCGTCTTAGAAGTCTTTCTCTTTGGATGTGCCATGGCTTCCTGTTATTATTCGTTTAGTAAATTTTTTAATTTATCCCAGCGAGGATCTGTTTCATCCTCATTTTTCTTTTTCTGATTTTTCAAACTCAGTTCTTCAAGTTTGTCAAGTACTTCAGATTTCAAGGTGCCGTCTTCCACACCCGGATGAACTCTTTTGGCTGGTACTGATAATACCACCAGTTCATAAATGTACTGCTGAACATTCACTTCAAATTCTCCGTGCGGCAGAATAAGCAAATCTTCATCATCATCATTAAATTCATCCCCGAATTTGATCACCAGGAACAGCTCACTGTCTATGGCCTGATCATAGGGTTCGTTAGTAAGATCGCAGTTTACATTCACCGTTCCCGTTGCATGAAAAGTAAGTTCCATCATCGTGGATTTCTTTTCAAACAGCAGGTCGATCTTCACATCAGAACTGTTGAATTCGTCGTACTCAAAATGTTCAAAGAACCTGTTATCTAACTCATACTCAAACTGGTGTTTCCCAAGCTTTAATCCCTTAAAAGGAATTGTAAACTCTTCTAAATTCCTCATCTCTCCTCAGTTTTGAGTGCCTCCGTTTCCGGAAAGGCGGGTGCAAAGATATAAAAATTAATGAATTATAGTCGGTTTATAAACAAATTTTGTTTATATCCTTTTTCCCTGTTTTTTCAGGGGATTTTTAGTGAGTTCTTTATATTCCTCACGCGCTTTATAAATTTCGATGGCTTTAAAAACCGCTTCTTTAAAGGAATTGATATTCGCCTCATTTTTACCTGCGATTTCAAATGCCGTTCCATGATCTGGTGAAGTTCGAACTTTGCTGAGACCTGCGGTAAAATTCACTCCTCTTCCGAAAGATAAGGTTTTAAAAGGAATTAATCCCTGGTCGTGATAAGAAGCTACCACCGCATCGAAATTCTTATAATTTTTGCTTCCGAAGAAACTATCGGCAGAATACGGCCCGAAAACAAGATCTCCTTTATCGCGGATCTTCTGAAGTGTGGGTTTCAGGACTTCTTCGTCTTCTTTGCCAATCACACCATGATCGCCACTATGCGGATTGATTCCCAAAACGGCAATTCTCGGTTTTTCCACCCTAAAATCCTGTTTCAGGGTTTGCTGAATGATCCTGATCTTTTTTTCTATCAGTTCCGGGGTGATCACGTTGGCGATATCCTTCAGAGCCACATGATCGGTTAGCAGACCAACCTTCAAATTATCGGTGATCATAAACATCAGGCTTTCCCCTTTCAGCTCCTGGGCAAGATAATCGGTATGTCCCGGAAAATTAAATTTATCCGACTGAATTGTGGCTTTATTGATAGGAGCCGTAACCAGCACATCTATCTTATCTTCCTTTAAAGCCTTTGTCGCTGCCTCGAGAGATTTGAAAGCATATTCACCCATCCTTGGGATCTTCCTCTCCAAAATTGATATTAATATTTTCTTTCCACAGGTTCATCACATTTATTTTCCCGTCAATCGCCTTGGAAGGATCGTCAATTCCCTGATAATGAACATCGAGTTTATAATGCTTTTTCAGAAAATTGATGATCTTGGAGGAAGCAAAAATAATGGGAGTACAGAAGTCAAGCATGCGTGAATCGTCAAAAGTCTTCAGCACAATCTCACTCCCAATACCATTTAGATCTCCAATGCTTATCCCAAGTTTGATCATTTCTGCATGTTTCATAAATTCCCGGTCTATATTGTTTAATTTTACACACAAATGTAACCATTATAGAAAACAATGTTCACGGGAATTGTAGAAGAAATAGGAAAAATCACCAAAATAGAAGCCTCAGGTTCCAATCTAAATTTTACCATTAAAGCCAGAATGACGCCCGAGTTGAAAATTGATCAAAGCGTGGCGCATAACGGCGTTTGTCTTACGGTGGTATCGAAAATAGATTCAGAATATGTAGTTACCGCGGTGAAGGAAACTCTTGACAAAACCAGTTTAGGAAAGCTGAAAAAAGCTGATCTGGTCAATCTTGAAAGAGGAATGAAACTCGGTGATCGGCTTGACGGCCATATTGTTCAGGGACATGTTGACCAGACCGCTATTTGCAAAGAAATAAAGGAAGAAAACGGAAGCTGGCGTTTTAGCTTTGAATACGATCCAAAACAGGGAAATATCACCATCGAAAAAGGATCGATAACGGTAAACGGTGTTAGCCTAACCGTGATAAATTCTCAGAAAAACGAATTTAGTGTGGCAATCATCCCTTATACGTTTGAGAATACCACCTTTAAAGAACTAAAAAAAGGAGATACGGTCAACCTGGAGTTTGATGTGATTGGTAAGTATGTAAAAAGGCTAACAGAGATTTCTTAGTTGAAGTCAAACTTCCTCATTTTATAACAGCCATACATCACGCCAACGGCCATTAAAAGGTAGACGTAATCGTCTATTGGCAGACAAAGACCCGGTGGTGGTGGAACTCCCGGCCGATTTCCATTACCATTCCCGTTTCCATTTCCATTTCCATTGCTTCCAGGATCGCAGGGCGGGCCGCCCAGGTGCCGTTTGGATTGAGGAGGTGGCGGTTCCTTACTTTGTGAATAGGAAGTCATCGTTAGTCCTAACGAAAAGAAAAGCACAAAAAAGAAATGTTTATACTTTTTCATTTGGACATAAGTTTACTATTGTCGGATAAACGGTGATAAAATTAGATTTTTTTTCTAAATAGCTACCTTAAAGGTAAGAAAATTCATATTTTTCAGTATTTCCGGGGTGTTTTGTGGTATTAAAATTCCTACTTTTCAAATATCTACGCAATTTTTATAAAATTAGTTTTCAACTATTTCTATAAAAACAAGCTGTTAATCACGCTACTATTTATCTGTCTAATTATCAATCACTTCTACATTTATCAAAGGTATTCAATAAGTAGTTACATTTTTATTTTTAACAAAAAAATTCAATTAAGTTTTTAACGGGTAATTGAATACCGAATTTAATACGCCAGGAACTGTTTGCTGCTCAATATCTAATGACTTCAGGACTTCTAGAGCTACAGGCAGATTTATAAAGAAACACTATTATTCCTGCGTATTTTCTCCTCCAGTACCGACTTTCCATTCAAAATAAAATCGGCAGCGAGTTGAGCATGTAGTTGCGTGGTGGCTATTAAAGGAAAATTAACTTCCTTTTGATCCAGTAGCAGGGGAAGCTCGGTACACCCAAGAATCACTCCTTCCGCTCCTTTTTTCTGAAATAATTCTATTTGTTTTAAATAGAATTTTTTGGCTTCATCAGTGAATTTACCCTGAGTTAGCTCTTCAGAAACAAAATAATGCGATCTTAGAATATCATTCACCGAAGGAAGTATTATTTCAATACCAAAGTTCTTTTCCAGATAATCGGGTATAAATTTTCCAGTGACAGTAGGTTTATTACCAAGTAAGCCTAATTTTTTTAGCCCCTGTTTTTCAGCTTCCTTTCCAATCGCCTCCCCAATATGAAGAACGGGAATGTCGAGTTGCGGCTGGATATGGGAGTAGGTCATGTGGGGAGTATTGGCACAGATCAAGATAGCTTCAGCTCCTGCCCCCTGAAGTTTTTTAGAAACTTCAAGATATTTAGCATTGATTTTATCACGATTCTGTTCCCTCATCAATTCAATATTGATGCTGTAAATGATTAGCGGAGGATTGGCCTGTGTGCCTATTTTTTCACTAACCAACTCATTTATCAATTTGTAATATACAATGGTAGAATGCCAGGAGGTGCCTCCAATCATGCCGAGCGTTCTCATAAAAACTTATTTAAAGATTACTTAAATAAAGTTAATCTCTAAAGGGGGTTTTGGCAGTAACAATTGTTACTCTTAATAAAAAAAATGACAGTGGAATTCTACTGTCATTTTTTAAAATTTATCAGGTATTAATTTTATCGGTATTTTCCTGAATATCACAGCTGCCATTATAACAATTTCCTCCAGCACAGCCAAAGCCAAAAAGCCCCATAAAAAACATATATATTCCAAACAGGATACCTAACCATTGATCATAAATACTCGCCTGAAATAGGATTGCAATACCAATAACCAGGTAAATTACGCGCCCCACAGTCCAGCCTTTAAGAAGTCTCTTTTTTATCATGATATCTTATTCTGAAGATTTCTCCACCCGCCACCATTGTGCACATTGGTATAGCCATGGTTCTTCAGAATGTTTTTTGCATTCGCACTTCTCATACCAGATGCGCAGCAGGTAATAATAGGTTGGTCCTTTTTCTTCAATTTTGACAGATTGTTCGTCAGGCTATTTAAAGGAATATTTCTCGAACCTTTAATATGACCTGTTGCATATTCATTTTTGGTACGAACATCCACAATAATTCCATTGTTCTTTAGTAATTCTGAAAACTCTGGTTTTGGTTCAGAGTTGAATAGTTTCTTTAATATTTCAATCATAAACTAGGAAAATTTTAAATAGTTAATTTCAAGCCAGGAACCTCCATTTATACATTCAATATTTTGTTCCTGAAGGTATTTCTCTACCTGCCCGCTTCTCATGCCCGAAGCACAACATAGAATAAGCGGACCGGGAAGTTGTCTTAATTCGTCCAATCTTTCTGCGATCTCGATGAGCGGGATATTCTTTGACCCATCCACATGACCGGAACTATATTCCTGCGGGCTTCGCACGTCTATGATACTTCCTTTATTTTCTTTGATCAATTTTTCTGTTTTCATAACTTTTTTCTAAGAATTATGACAAATATAATTTCCAAGGCACTTGTGTGCAGTTACTTATGTTACATAAGAAATTGTTTCTGTTGAGCCGGTATTTTAAAGTTGCGATAAGATCAATGCTTTCCCCTCCCAAAAGTTCCGGAAATCATCAAAAAAAATGACCCGTTTTGTTCAGTTCTTTATTCCAAATTTCTTTAAAATATCTTCCATCAAACACCATTGGGTAAGGGAAGACTGGAATAAATTGGCACCTACAAATGCGGTGAACCATAGCCAGTTTATATTCACATAAATGGCAAGCAAAAGGCTTATTAAAATAAATATTCCTGCTACGCCGCGTACTATCCTGTTTTTCATTTTTAATAAATTTTAATTATAAATATCTTTCAATGGGCAATACGATCACCCTCACCGGATTATCGGTTTCGAGCTGTTTATTGAATTCTTCTACCAGCTTAAAAAAGCCGTTTACCTTATCCTCTTCCGTAAAGCTGAAGAACATCAGGGATTCATTTCCTCCTTTTTCTCCAGGAAACCAGCTTTGGGTGGCTATCAGTGAATTCTTATAGCCGTCTATTTCTGAACTGCTGAAAGCATCTATATGTGCTTCCCTGAAAAGCTTGAGAATAGCTTTATGAAATTCGGAAACCGAGGTAACAATTAATAATTTCATCTGTTTATATTTATTTGTTTTTAATCGGTCAGATGATTAGCCATTAAATCTGATTTTGGCTCATCTCATCATATTTTTCAGGTATTAAACTACCGGGTACCTTAGCCGGCCCCGGTAGTTTGTGTTTTTACTTATGATTTTTCTTTTCGATCATATAATATACCAGTGGCACCACTAAAAGGGTAAGCACTGTAGAAGCAATGGTTCCTCCCATAAGCGAAATCGCCAATCCCTGGAAAATAGGGTCGAAAAGGATCACAAAAGCTCCGATCACCACCGTACCCGCAGTTAGCAAAATGGGAGTGGTTCTTACCGCTCCTGCTTCTATCACGGCCTGCTTCAGCGGGATTCCTTCTTCTATTCGCAGGTTCACAAAATCGATAAGCAACACCGAGTTCCGGACCATAATACCCGCCAGGGCTATCATTCCGATAAAGGAAGTGGCTGTAAAGAAAGCTCCTAATAACCAGTGTCCCAGCACAATTCCCACAAGAGATAGCGGGATGGCCACCATCATCACCACAGGCGCTTTAAAGTTCTGGAACCAGCCTACGATAAGGATATAGATTATAATGATCACGCCGAGAAATGCGATTCCCAGATCCCTGAAAACCTCCAGGGTGATCTGCCATTCTCCGTCCCACTTCACCGTATAGTCGTCTTCATATCGAGGCTGATCCATATACAGTTCGTTCATGGAATAGCCCTGTGGAAGCTCAATGTTCTTGAGTTTCTCTTCCATTCCCAGGATCGCGTACACTGGACTTTCAAGTTTCCCGGCCATGTCGGCCAGAACATACACCACTCGTTTCTGGTTCTTTCGGTAAATATTCTTTTCCCTTACATCTTTTTTCACTTTAACGAGATCACCTACAGAGACCATCTGCCCGTTTTGCGACTGGATCTGGATCTGGGAAATGTCATTCACGGTCGACTTTTCATTTTCATCTAATGCCAGTACAATTCCCACAGGTTCTGCAGCATTTTCATCGTAAAGCTGGGTTACGGCATTATCTCCAAGTGCAGTATTAAGAGTATAGACTATCTGTTTTGGAGCAATTCCGTAGAGCATTGCCTTTTCCTTATCTATCTCGAATTCATATTCAGGCTGATCGGCTTCCACCATCCAGTCGACGTCTACCACATCTTCGGTATTTTTTAATATGTTCTTCACATCTGAAGCGACCTCGATCTGTTTCTCATAATCCGGCCCGTAAACTTCAGCAACGATAGTCGAAAGCACCGGAGGTCCAGGCGGAACTTCCACCAATTTTACATTGGCGTTGAATCTTGCCGCTATTTTCTGAATATCAGGCCGCAATAACTTCACGATCTCGTGACTTTGGGCGCTCCTGTCGCCTTTATCGGTCAAATTCACCTGAATATCGGCGGTATTGCTGGCTCCCCGCAGGTCGTAATGCCTCACCAGGCCGTTAAAGGTAATAGGCGCCGAAGCTCCCACGTAGGTCTGGTAATTCACAACTTCAGACCTTTGGGACAGGTATTGCCCAATTTCTTTTGTGACTACCGCGGTTCGTTCGAGGGTAGTTCCTTCAGGCATGTCTATGATCACCTGAAATTCATTCTTATTATCGAAAGGCAGCATTTTTACCGCTACCGTATTGGTAAAGAACATCGCCACCGAAGCCAGCAACAACAAAATAGTAGTTCCTAAAAAGATCCATCGTTTTTTCGGATTCTCGAGCAGGGGTTTTTCAAACTTCGAATATATCCTGTAAATAAAAGTGTTGTCTATGCTGTTGTCGTTTTCCTTAACTTCTGCCGAAACCTCCTTCTCTCCCTTCTTGCTTTTCTCTCTAAGGAAAAGATATCCCAGGTAAGGCGTGATGGTTAAGGCCACAAATAAGGAAAGGATCATCGCAATAGAAGCTCCAATTGGCATCGGACTCATATAGGGGCCCATTAATCCGCTTACAAATGCCATTGGCAGTACGGAAGCAATCACCGTAAAGGTTGCCAGAATGGTTGGATTTCCAACCTCATTTATCGCATATAAGGCAGCCTGTTTAAAAGGCAAACGCCGTAATTTAAAATGCCTGTGCATGTTTTCGGCAATAATAATGGAGTCGTCAACCACGATACCGGTCACGAAAACAAGAGCGAAAAGGGTAATACGGTTCAGGGTGTAATCGAGCATATAGTAGCTCAACAGCGTTAAGGCGAAAGTGATGGGTACCGAAAGGAAGACCACAAGTCCGCCGCGCCAGCCCATCGCCAGCATTACCACAATAGTTACGGCGATAATAGCCCCGATAAGGTGCATCAACAACTCTGATACTTTATGGGAAGCAGTTTCCCCATAGTTCCTGGTCACTTCTACGTGAACATCATCAGGAATAAGGTTCTTTTTTAAGTGATCTATTTTTTCGATGATCACATCGGCCACCTTCATCGCATCGGCCCCTTTTCTCTTGGCAACCGAAATGGTCACTGCAGGATATTCTGAAACATATTCTCCCGCTTTTTCATTTGCCTGGCCGTAGCCGAAGCTTACATATTCTTTTGGCAGTTCAGGACCATCAAAAACGGCGGCTACCTGTTTAAGATATACGGGCTGGTTATCCTGAACCCCAACGATAAGATTCTTTACATCTTCTTTAGATTTCAGAAAACTTCCGGTGGTCACAAGAAATTCGGTATCCTGACTATCAAATTTTCCTGAAGACATTTGCTGGTTATTAGCTTTGATCTTTTCAGCTATTCCCAGAAAATCCACGCCGCTGGAAGCCATTTTAGCCTTATCCAGCACCACGCGTAACTGCCTGCTCCTCCCGCCTATGGTTTTAGTGACCGAAACATCTTCTACTTTCTCAATTTCCTGGTTGAGTTCTTCAGCGATCTGTTTTAATTCATAATCATTGTAGTTCTCACTCCATAATGTAAGTCCAAGAACGGGAACATCGTCTATAGCACGGGTTTTCACCATAGGCTGCGTCACATTGGGCGGCATCTGGTCCATACTCTTCATCAATTCATTATAGAGTTTCACATAGGAGCGTTCAATGTCTTCTCCCACATAAAACTGCACGATGAGCATCCCCTGTTCTTTCATAGAAGTAGAATAGACGTATTCCACTCCTTTTACATTTGATATTATCTTTTCCAGGGGCTTAACCACTCTGGACTCGACCTCGGTAGGAGAGGCGCCTGGGTATCCCACAAAAATGTCGGCCATAGGCACATCTATCTGGGGTTCTTCTTCACGGGGTATAAGGAAAGAACTGTAAACTCCCACCACCATGAAAACGATCATAAGCAGTACCGTAAGTTTCGAGTTGATAAAGCCTGAGGCTATTTTACCTGCTAATCCTTCTTTCATTGTTTAGCTTTTAAATTCTAATAATTTTTTTGAGTCGGCTTATTTTTTGCTCACTGGAGCGCCATTGTATAGCTTTCCATCAGCATCTACGATATATTCCTCGCTGGCATTGAGCCCGGAAAGCACCTCAACCTGATCTCCATAGGTTTTTCCTAATCTAATCCACCTCAGGAGCGCCTTGTTTTGCGAGCTTATGGTGTATATTCCGGTAAGATCTCCACGGTGTATCACAGCTTCTGAAGGAATCAGCACCTTTTCCCGTGCTGTTTTTTGTGTGATGGGAATCTCTACGCTCACATACATCCCCGATCTAATTTCATCATCTGCCTCCTCCAGGCTTATCTTCACGGGGTACTGGCTTCCTGTATTTTTAGCCGAAGCGCTTACTTCAGAAATAGTTCCCTTTAGAGTCTTTTCAAGTGTTTTTACATTTACCTCTACTTCTGTACCTTCTTTAATTGAAGAAACCTCCGATTCTGGTATCATGGCCTTGACCTCAAAAGCTCCCGGTGCTTCCATTGCCACTAAAGGCATCCCGGGATTCGCCATATCACCTTCTTCCACGAATTTATTGGTGATCACCCCATTAAAAGGAGCCCTGATATTCACATAAGCAAACTGCGCCTGAATTTCATTTTTCATCTGTCGTGCGGCTTCAAGCCTGGCTTTTGCCATCTCGTAATTTGCCGTCACATCATCCAGTTCCTTTTGGGAAGCACTGTTTTCCTCAAATAGATTCCTAAACCTGTTATAATCTTTTTCGGCGTTATTAAAGGCCGCCTGTGCTTCGGTGATCTTTGCATTTACCTGAGCCAGCTTTGCCTGCAGATCAGCATTGTTAATAGATACAAGCAATTCGCCTTTTTTTACCTTATCCCCAATCTGCACATTGATCTGGTTTACATAACCCATCATTCGGGTGCTCAATTTTGCATTGTTCACAGCCTCTATCTTACCGTTAAGACTTAGGCTGGAACCCTTTTCTGAGGCAGGAGAATTAACGCTTACCGCTACTACCGGCTGCTTCTTTTGTGCAGATTTCGTATTGTCCCCACAGCTAATAAAAATACTTGCCGCTCCGGCAATTAATAGAGTATATAGTTTCAGTTTCATCGCTTATTGTTTAGTTAAAAATTCTAAATATGCCTTCGCATAATTGTATTCGTAAATAGTTTGATAGTATTCAAGTTCTTTTTCAAGGTATTTGGCTTCTGCTGAAAGCAGGTCTGATGTTTTTTCCAGGCCTTCTTCAAAACGATTGGTCCTGATCCTGAGGGATTCTTCCGATTGTTCCATTGCAAGTTTGCCCAGGTTCAGCTTATTTTCGGCAGATTCCAGCGCTCTTCTGGCTTTATTAAGTTCCATGGTACTCCTGGAAATATATTGTTCGTATTCCAGCTGTGCCTGTTCATATTCGCTCTGGCTCTTCTGAGTTTTTCCGAAGCGTTTAAAACCCTGAAAAAGATCCCAGCTTAGCGAAATCCCGGCAATGTAGCCGTTGGCATCCCCATGGAATATCTCATTGTCATAAAGCTCATAACTGCCAAAGGCATTCAATCTTGGCAGAAAGCTCATCTTATCGGCCCTGTACATTTCCTTTCTGGCTTCCGTAGCCAGTTCCATCGCCCGGATATCTGAACGCCCTTCGGAAAGAGCTGTATTTTCAATACCCATTAATTCGTTTACCTGAAGGGAATCTTTAGGCTTAAGAATTCCTTCCTGAGATTGTCCCATTAAGAATTCCAGGTAGTCTGAAGCATTTTCAAGATTGCTTTTTGCCTGTTGTAAATTATTTTCTATTTCAGAAACCCTGACTTCCACAGAAAGGATATCGGCTTTTTGAAGATATCCCTGTTTATACCTGTCGGTTGCCATTTTTTGATTGGAAAGTGCGGCTTCCCGGGCTTTCTCCAGCACATTTACCGATT
Source organism: uncultured Flavobacteriaceae bacterium (assembly GCA_963741865.1). Classification (GTDB taxonomy): domain Bacteria; phylum Bacteroidota; class Bacteroidia; order Flavobacteriales; family Flavobacteriaceae; genus Christiangramia. The sequence continues at coordinate 14,659 of CAVUJP010000007.1, read as the reverse complement.
TATAAGCCAATTGAAGTTCCATATAGGCCTTTTCAACTTCCAGCTTTATGTAATCACCGGTACGTTCACTTTTTAGCCTGATAGCCTCCATTTTGGAATCGGCGGCCTTTCGTTTAAAGAACCCGTCAAGATTAATTAAAGGTTGCTCGACCTCGATCTTTGTGGCAAAATTGTTGATGCGATCAGGATCATTAAGAAGGGCAGGATTAAAATCGCTTTGGCTAATGCTCTCCTGATTCAGCTTTGAGCCAAAAGCCATAAGCGGATTGTTAGTGGTCATCGCCGTGTGGGAGACACTTATATTAGGAAGGAAGACCGCGTTGGTCTGCCGGTAATCTGCCCGGGCCTGCTGGAATTCCTGCTCTGAGATCTTTAAAGTTCTGTTGTTTTCCATCACTCTGTTCAGCACCGTGTCTTTACTGATGGTTTGCACTTGCTGGGCGCTGGCCAGGAGCCCTACAAATAAGTGGATTAGAATTACAGAGTATTTTATTTTCTTCATTGTTATTAATTTTCTGAGTACAAAAGTAGATCAGAGATACGGGCAGGTCAGTAACTTTTGTTACCGTCACTTTTTGAAGTTGTCTGTTTTTAGAAATAAAAAAAGATGATTCCAGCTATTCTGAGAAAACATGCGGCTTGCCTGAAGATTGTGGAGTTTTACAGAGACCTTTAAAAAAACCGCTGATTTTAATTTGAGTAACAAAAGTTACATTCAGAATGTACGTGAAAGATTACATTTGTGCCGGTGAGTTCAAAAACCCTCATATCACTACTGTTAATTCCGATATTTTTTGGAAAGCTATTTATCGTTGATGCAGGTATGATCAACATTCTGTCCCGGGGTACGCTGGCTGTTGTCAAACCTTTTTGCAAGAAGAAACAATCAAATTTAGATGGCAAAAGAACCTATAAATTTGAACGAAATGGAGATGTACAGAATAGTGTTACTCTAATAAGCAGTTTTTGCACTCCCCAGTTTTATGTAAGTGTCTTCTCCTGGAAATTAAACATTTCTGAAGTCATCAACCTCGAACAAATAATTTTCTCTTCGAGATTAAGCTATCTCTACCTGGATAGCCATTCCCCTCCTCCCAGGTGAGTGTAATTGAGATTTTTAGCATTTTCTGAAGCAATTTTAAGACTCGCTTTAGACATTATCAATTACTACAACACCAATGATGACAAACAAAATTCATATTAGTCGTCGCTCCATTCAGTTATTGCGGATTTTGGTTAGTGGAATTTTCCTGGTGGCAGGTGCCAATCATTTGCTGAATACCAGGAAGACAATTCAACGACTGGAACAGGCCAGTTTTAAGGGAATCGCCTACTTCTTTGGCGATCCTGAATGGCTTATCATCCTCTCCGGAATCGTAATGCTGGCGGCAGGTTTTGTATTCTTAATCGGATATAAGACCCGATGGGCGGCAATCGTTCTGACCCTTATATTAATACCCATAACCCTATCGGTTCAGGTGGGACAGATTAATACTTTAGGGCCACTTTTTAAAAACATAGCAATACTCGGTGGTTTGCTGTTTTTTATACTCAATGACACCGATAAACTCTTTAAATTAAAATAAAATGAAAACAATTTTTTATAGCAGTATTTTATTGATACTCACATTATTTACAGGAACTCAGGCCCATGCACAACAGGATTCCAAACATGATTATGTAGTGCTCACCAGGAAAATCCCTCAATTACAGCCAATTTTAATAACCGCAGAAAAGCTTAAAGAGGAAGATGGTAATAATTTTGGCAAATTTGAGGTGATCATCTGCGGAAAAGAAATAGGTGATATTACCGACCCTTCAAAAATAAGCAAGTTCATTGCTAAAGCTGAAAAATTAGGAGTCAAACTCGTCGCCTGCGGATTCTCCCTCAATAAATTCAAGGTAGACAAAGAAGCTGTTCCAAAAGAAATGAAAATCGTGGAGAACGGCATTCTCTATAATTTTCAGCTTCAGAAAAAAGGCTTTAAAAGTTTAAGCCTGTAAAATTCACCAGAAGAAAAAGTTCTCAAAAGCAAAAAGATAAATTATGAAAAAAATAAAACGAACCTGGATACAGTATGCCATTTTTGGTGCCATAGCCCTGGTCTTGTATGCTACGGGCTTACATACCGAAGTGATAGGCTTTGCGCAAAGAGGTTTGCTTGAAACAGGCTTAATGAATCCAGATCTGAAAGAAAGAAAGGAAGTTGCCCGAACTGATCAATCTAAATCGGTTTCTCTTGAAGACATTCAAAAAGATCCAAAAGCCAATTTCAACCTAAAATTTCGGGATTCGGAAGGAAAGATCATCTCTTTATCTGATTTAAAAGGTAAGGTTATCTTTATGAATTTCTGGGCTACCTGGTGCCCGCCCTGTATGGCAGAGATGCCTTCCATAGATAAATTGCACCAGGAAATGGGAGACGAAGTGGCTTTCGTAATGCTTTCTATGGATAAAAATTTTGAAAAAGCGGTTTCTTTCAAAGAAAGAAAAGAATACGGTTTACCGGTTTACGAACTGGCAAGCCAGCTTCCGGTAATGTACAGGTCGTCAGCCCTTCCAACTACCTATGTGATCGATGCCGATGGCAATCTTGCACTTACGCATAAAGGAATGGCCGATTATAATACCAGTGAATTCAAGAACTTCCTGAAAAGCCTACAATAAAGGTTTTTATATTGAAGATATTAAAGCTAGATGTAACCTACGACCGGGAAAAGTCACCGGAACGTAAGCGAAATTGAGAAGAAAGCAGTGAAAGAAAGGTGATATGTTCATGGTAAAATTCACCGCTCTTTTAAAGATATAAGAGGCTGTCTAAAAGGTCAGATTTCGTCAAACTGAAAAAAATTCAAGGTGATGTTTGATCTTTTAGGCAGCCTCATTAGCACAGGGGATATATTTATAAGCCTGTTTCACAGCTCTAAAATGATCATCCCCCTAAAATTAGCCGCTTTAGCAATAAAAAATAATTTTACGAATACCAGAGGTCTTATTGTTTTTTCCTTATAAATTCCACTGCAACAGGCACCAGGGATAAAACGATTATCCCCAACAGGACGAAATGAAAATTGTTTTTCACGAAGCTTAGATTTCCGAAGAAGTAGCCCAAAAATACAAGTAAGCTTACCCATCCTAATCCCCCGATTATATTAAAACGAAGGAATTTTTTATAATGCATATCTCCGATTCCCGCCACAAATGGTGCAAATGTTCTTATTAAAGGAACAAATCGGGCTATTATGATAGTTTTAGGGCCATGCTTATCGTAAAAATTGTGAGTTTTATTGATATTTTTTTCACTAACCAACTGCTTTCCAAAAATATCCCATCCGAGAACTTTTAGCCCTATAGTTTTGCCTAGGTAATAGTTTAAACTGTCTCCCGAAATAGCAGCAAGGACCATGAGGAGCAAAGTCACCCATAGCGTTAATTGTGCTGTTTCTCCCGATTCGTTCTGGACACCGGCACAAAAGGTGCCAGCGGTAAATAACAGTGAATCTCCTGGCAAAAAAGGCATAATCACAAGACCAGTTTCTATAAAAATAAATCCAAAGAGAATAGCATAAACCCAAATCCCGTAATCGGTTATCATTGTAAAAAGGTGACTATCCAGATTGAGAAAAAAATCTATTATTCCATTCATATTAAAAAGAGTATTTAAAGCCAATTAAGTATTCATTGTTTGTGCTGCTGAAAGTTAACTGCATATGTTCTTCCTGATAAGGCGTTGTAAAAAGAAGCGTACTTCCAATACCCACCACAGCACCGGCAAGAATGTCGTAACCATCATGTTTTTGTGCATTTATTCTACTAAATGCTGTGAAACCGGCTAAAGCGTATGCGGGAATGCTATATTTAAAACCATACCTTCGATGTATAAAAGAGGCGCTTTGAAAGGTTGTGGAAGTATGCCCGGAAGGAAAAGCATTATCGCCATTATTGAAAGGCCTGGGTTTATTCAGGGCTACTTTAAGTCCAAAGGTTACTGCTTCATTAAAGAAAAAACTTTTGGTGAATTGCCAGGCTCCTTTTTTATCTTTTAAAATTATAGTTGTGGCAAGAGCGGAGGCTGGCAGTGCAAATAGCAGAATGTCCCCTGAGGTTTTTATCGCAGGGTTTTTAGACTCAATAAGTTGAGAATAGCCCTGAAATGAAAAACAAAACAGAACCAGGAATATTAATAGGTGCTTTTTCAATTTCAATTCTTTTTAAAAGGGAAAAGAAGGCTTTATTATCAAAACCTTCTTTTCTAATTAACAACTACCCAAAATATTAATCATCATCTTCCTGTTCATATTCATCCTCTTCTTCAGCTTTTTTGCTTTCTATCACATTTCCTGAAGCATCGAATACAACTTCCTGAGTTTTACCATTCAGTTTAAATTCATATTCATAAAGAACACCTTCTTTTCGTTCAACCTTAAAGACTTCTTTGATGCTGGCATTTGGATAATCTTTCGCCATCTTTTGTGAAACCCGGGAAGGCAATTCATTATTTTCAATTTCCGATTCAGTTTCCAGCCACTCCCCTTTCTCATTATAATTGGCGGAATATTCCATCCCGCTCATCTTAAATTCTGCTTCCCATTCATTGTTATTCTCCTTATTCCAGGAAACATTTTGAGCATCGGGAAATTTCTGGTTGAAAGCCTGTTTTACATTGGGGCTTACATCCCTTTTTTGAGCACAGGAAATGATCAAAAATGCCATAGCTATAAAGCTTATTTTAAATAATTTTTTCATGATTTAAGTTTATTCCAGCTAAAGTATTATCTAATTCTAAATTTCATCTTAAGCTGAAAATTCTTCCAATGGTCACAGAAAACGAAAAATGAGAATTTCATAAAAAAACCTTGGACTTATGCTCATTTAAAATCGTACTTCAAAAACATGCCTTCCATCAAGGAACGAATAGGAAAGTTTGTAATTAAACCGTTCACAGATTTTCTTCGCAATAGCCAGGCCTAAACCGATACCTTTTGTCTTGCCGATTTCAGATTTATAGAACCTGTTGAAAATCTGATCTTTTTGTTCGATTTCTTCAGTTCCCGGATTGCTTACGCTGAAGGAACTTTGTTTTATAAATAGCCAAATTTCGCCCTGCCCATGTGAATATTTAATGGCATTGCTTATTAAATTCTGAATGAGTACTCTAACCAATCCAGCATCTGCATTGAGAGCTATTTTCTCTTCTTCGATTAGTTTAAGATTTGCTGAACTTAATTCCCTGAAATCTTCCATAGAATCATTTACCAGCGCATTAAGCTGGAATGTTTCCGATTCAGCTATTTTCATATTTTCTAAGGAGGTTAGAAAAACCAGTTTTTTGTTGAGTTTCGCCAGCCGCTGAATATCGCTTTGCAGGGAAGACAACTGCCTAAACTGGGAATTGGAAACTGCAGATTCATTCAGGAAATTTTCCAGTTTTGCCTGCATGATAGCAAGAGAAGTCTGCAATTCATGGGAAATATTTTCAGTGAATTGCTTCAAACTTTCATAATCGGATAACTACCTTTTCGGTAAGATTATGAATTTCATCCCGAAGCTCACTGAATTCTTTTATTTCGCTTTGCTGAAGGGAAACAGAAGTCTTGTTTTTTACGGAAAATGTCTTCATTTCCTGCCAGATTGTGAAAAAAACTTTTCCATAATATTGCGGTTCCAGGCGCGACTAAAATAAAACTGGACCAGAAAAACGATCAACAAACTAATAAGGAAATAGGCCAAAATCACCAGAATAATATCCTCGAGTTTCCACCACCATACTGCGGACGGTGATCCTGTAACTTTTCCCATTGATTTTTTTAAAGGTGCTCAGCTCGTGAAAAAGCTCCATTTCATCCTGTGAAGGGTCATAAATAAGTGTGTCTTTTAAAATCTTGCTCCTTAGTTCAGGAGTTTCGACCACTTCGAACACAGGAGGTAATTCCAGCAGTTCGCCACTCTTTTCTACATAATGTTCAAGCCGAAAACTTCGGGAATAGAGCTCTTCTTCCACCTCGTTTTCCATCAGTTTACTCACATAAAAATATAAGGCGGGAATGCTGATGACAAACAGAATAAGACTGATGAAAATAAAAACCCTGGAGGTCTTTTGTAGTAGCGATATTTTAATTTTTTCACTCAAATTCTTAATCTTCCGCTTTAAAAATATATCCGGTGCCGTAAGCCGTTTGCACATATTTGGCAGCGTTGCCTAATTTTCTTCTCGAAGGTTATTCATATGCACATAAATAAAATCGAAGTTATCAAGCATATCGCTATGATCACCCCACAGGTGTTCGGCGATCATTTCTTTTGAAATTACCCGGCCTTCATTGGTGATAAAGAAAAGGAGCAAATCGTATTCCTTTCGGGTAAGTTCCAGTTTACTGCCGTCTAACAGGACGGTTTTTGATCTTGTATTGACGCTTATATTATTAAACTTGATAAAATCATCCCCTCCAAATTTACCTCGCCTCAAAACTGCTTTGATGCGGGAATTGAGTTCGGCCAGGTGAAAAGGTTTAGTAAGGTAATCATCGGCACCAAGATCAAGCCCATTAATTTATCCTCCAGAGAATTATTGGCAGATATTATAAGAACGGCAGCGTTTTTTTTATCTTTCTTCAGCTTTTTCAGAATATCGAGTCCGTTGCCGTCGATGAGGTTAAGGTCCAGCAAAATAATATCATAATCATAGAGAGACACCTTGTAATTTGTTTCCTGAAAATCAGAAGCCGTCTCGCAAACATTCCCGTCTTTTTCCAAAAAAGTCTTTATGGAATGCTGGAGCGATCGTTCGTCTTCTGCAATTAATATTTTCATTCTGGAAGCTTCGGTTTTAGGTTAAAGATAAAGGAAGGTTTTTAGTTTTTAAGGTTTCTATTTTTTTATCAGTTTCAAAATGGTGGGTAAAACTATCAGCAAAAGGGGAAGCGCAAAGATCATTCCCCCGATCACCGCGATGGCAAGCGGCTGGTGTAGCTGTGCCCCTGCGCCCACACCCAACGCCAACGGGATTAATGCCATAATCGCCGCAAAAGCGGTCATTAATTTTGGCCTGAGACGCGCTGCGATGGCATATTCTATTTTCTTTTTGTGGCTTAATGACTCCTCCACTTCGTTATATTGCCGGTAGGTAAAAATTGAATTTTCGCCGATAATTCCTACGATCATGATTATTCCCATATAACTTCCCACATTTAAAGGAGTGCCAGTGATCCATAAACTGAGGAGGCAACCCGCAACTCCTAAAACCGCAATGATAACAATAGAAATTGCAATTTTGATCTTTCGGAATAAAAATAAAATCACCAGAAATACAAGTAAAATTGCGGATATGAGAATAAGCAATAATTCATGAAATGCCTGTTGCTGTTGCTTATAGGAACCTCCGTATTCTATATGATAACTCGCCGGCAGACTGATATTCTTTGAAAGCTTTTTCTTTATATCGCTTAAGGTTGATCCTAAATCCCGGTTGTCCAGTCGGGCAGTGATCACTCCCATAGATTTTAGGTTTTCACGATTTATCTGTGCGACTCCTTTTTCAATATTAATATCGGCTACTTTATCGATAGGTGTCGTGGAGCCGTCTTCCAAAACAATAGAAAAATTCCGAAGCTCATGAACGGTATTTTCATAGGTTGAAGGATACATCATTCGGATATTGATGATCTGCTCATTATCGATCATTGTGCTAATAACGTTGCCCTCGAATTCGGGTTTGCAACTGCATTTGAAGATCGGAAGGCGATAATCCCAGCTGCGCCAGCTCACCGTTTTTCGGTTCAATAGAGATGGCCGGTCCCGAAACTATAATTCCATCATTGACATCGGCCGTACCCTGAACGCTTTCCACTTCGGCGGCAATTTCTTTGGAAAGGTTCTGTAATTTATCCACATCATCACCAAAAACTTTAATTTCTATGGGTTGGGCCGAACTCATTAGATCCCCGAGCATGTCACCGATCACCTGCCCAAAATCAACTTCCAGTTGAGGCAAGGCGGCTTCAATTTTTTGCCTGATCTCATCGGCAACCTCCATGGTAGTTTTATCACGATTATCTTTCAGCTTGATAAGATAATCACCACTGTTTGGCTCGGTTATGAAGAATCCCAGTTCAGTACCCAGGCGTGCAGAATAGGCTTCAACTTCTGATTGTTTATCCAGAATTTTATTTACAACATCCAGCTCCCTAGCTGTTTCAGATAAAGTAGTTCCTCCGGGACTTCGATAATCAAGAACAATACTGCCTTCATCCATTTCGGGTAAAAATCCGGAGGGAAGTTTAGAAGGAATAAAGGCAATAATCAATACACAAATAGCGGCAAAAATAATCCCTATCACAGGAGCACCAAGAATTTTATGGATCCACCCGGTTTGTGGTTCGTGTTTGTGCTTTGGGGGTTTCCCTCTTGAAAAAACCACGGCCAGTACTGGAACCAGGAGCCAGGTAACAAAAAAAGAAGCTGCCAGGGCTATGATCATGCTGTAGGCCATTACCTGAAAATAAGCGCCGGCTACGCCCGTCATGAGCACAAAAGGAATAAAGATCACCATAGTGCTCAAAGAGGAACCTACCATGGCCGGAAAAAGATGAACAATAGCTTCTTTAGCTGACCACTGAATAGATTCATCGTGATGTTCTTCCCTGATCTTGTGAATCTGTTCTATCACAATCACCACATCGTCAATCATCAACCCGATGGCTGCGGCGATGGCTCCGAGTGTCATAATATTAAAGGTGTATCCCACCGCATCCAGGATGATTAGTGTAAGTGCAAGGCTCACGGGAATAGTAAAGACCACCACCATGCTCGATGAAAAAGACCGCAAGAATATGATCACCACGATTATTGCCAATACAAGACCGATCCATAGCACATCCTTTATGCTTCTAATACTCGAAGTCACAAAATTAGCCTGCTGGTAAAAAGGTACCAGTTTCACATTTTTCGGCAGTATTTTCCCGATACCTTCTATTTTTTTCTCAATGCTGTTATTTACTTCGATCAGGTTCGCATTGGGCTGTTTTACCACCGCCAGCAATGGTACGTTTTTACCATTAGCGAGAACTTTGACATATTCTTTAGCTTCATGCACTTTTATGTCGGCAATATCATCAAGTTTTATAAGCCTTCCAGAAGTGTTTTTTACCACAATATTGCGAAGGTCATCAAGATTGTTCACCGCATTATTGGTAAGACTTAGATACATCCTGTTGTAATCGGTTAAATAACCGTTAGATTGAAGAATGTTTGAACTATTCACGGCATCTTTTACAGTCTGAAGCGAAATTCCAAGGTTCTGAATCATCGAAGGTTTTAGAACAATTTCATATTCTTTGTCTTTCCCTCCGATCACTACAATATCTGAAACTCCCTCGGTGGCAAGCAGATATGGTTTAACCTGGTATTTAGCAATCTTCTTCAGATCTACCTGCGATCGGGTACCATCCCCCTCCAGAGAATATCCCATAACTGGTAATATGGAAGGGTTCATTTTTTCCACGGAAAAAGTGGTATTGGGCAATATTTCGTCTTTAGATTGCTGTATGTAAGATTCGATCTGCGCTTTTGCAGTATTGATATCCATATCCCAATCAAGAAAAACCGAAATCTCGCAGCTGCCGCGCGAAGTAGTACTTCGAATATACTGAAGACCTTCGGTCCTTCTGATGATGTTTTCGAGGGGAATGGTCACTGCCGTCATCATTTTATCCACAGGCTGCTGGCCGGCATCGGCAATCACTTTGATCTTGGGGAAAGTAATATTCGGAAATAATCCCGTTTGCATTTTCTGATACGTAAAAACTCCCGCTGCAAGCAACAATATTCCAACGGCCAGTAACGGAAATTTATATTTCGAGTGAAGGTTTTTCATTCTTTAGAAATACTTACACGTGTGGAGTCCTGCATCTGGTAACCTCCTTCAGAAACAATCATATCGCCTGATCGCAACCCATCGGATTGTATCTGTACTAAAGAATCGCTTTCCAACAGCGGTTTTACATTTTTTCGTACCGCGAGCGTATCATCAATAACTTTCAAAACCCAATATTGGGTAAGCAGTTCATTGGTTTGTAGCGCCTCTTTCGGAATACTCAAGGCATTTTCCGCTTTTGCAGATACAATCTTCACCTGAACATTCAGGTTTTCAGGCAGCAGAACATCTTTTAAACGCACAAGATAATGCTGGGCCTGTCCCACCGAATCAGTACTCGTCAGCCTTCCACTGATTTTAGCATCAATATCGGCATGCCCTGGAATTAGGATCGTACAGGCTTTTCCTATTTCAACTTTTTCTGAATATTCAAAAGGAACACTCACCTGCACTACAAGTGTATTGGGTTGAGAAATAGTCGCCAAAATATCACCTTCTGAAACATAATCATCGGGTACAACCTTCAATTTGGAAATAACGCCAGTGGCATTACTGGTCACCCTTACAGGTTTGGTGAATTTTGCCAGGCTACTGTCAATTTTCATCGCATCATTCAAGGCATCCTGTTCCTTGGTACGAATAGCGGCGAATTGCTGACCTCTTTGAATCTTATCTCCCAGGTTATAAGGCATCCACGAAACATAGCCCGTAAGAGTCGCTTTGATATCTTCACGTTGCTGGTATTTGGTAACGCCGTTAAAAGTTAAAAATTCAACGATATCCTTACGCATTACTTTTGCGGTTTTTACGTGTATTGGAGCAGTGACCTCTGTGGGGCCCGACGGATTGTTTTTACAGGAAAAAACCAATACGCTCAGGAGCAGCATTATCCCCCTATATGGAACATTATTTTTCATCGTTTACCAGTTTGTAGCATTGTATTCGTTTTCCAGCAGCCAGAGATTAATCTTCATTTGCAATTGGGTATCCACGTTCATTTTGTAATTCTCCACCACTTTTAAATAATCGATAATCGACACCTGTCCCTGCACCATCTTTCCCTTATAGATCTCCAGGATATGTTCCTGTTTTTTTAGCTGTTTATGTATCAGCTGAAGACCGGTCATTATGGATGCCATCTGTTTCTGAAGGCTTTGGAGGGTATTTTGCTTTTTGATCCGGTCGTTTTTTTTCTGATAATCCAGGTTTTCCAGTTTCAGTTCATTCTGAAGCTGCTTTATTTTCTTTTGTCCACCATCATAAATGGGAATGTTCAGTTTTAAGCCTGCACTAAAGCCAAAATTATGAGGAATTCGGTCAACCTCAACGGCGTTCATTCCTGTATTTCCGTAAGCACTTAGTTGTGGCCGGTATTTATTTTCGAATACCTGCTGTTCGGCAATCAGCTGCAAACTGTCATTTTTGAACCTGCGTTGGTAATAAAAACTGGTATCGGCCTGAATGGTATCGGTAGGAACTATGAAGTCAGGAATTTGCGGTTTTTCAACATCGATGTTGTCTTCCTCGTAATTGTCAATATCGGCCGGAGTGGGAATGGCATTCAAATAAGCTTCTACTTCCGGGTCTATTTTAATTAAGGGTTCGGCCAGTTTTTTAACTTCAGAAGTTTTGATCCCTACCACATTATATAGGGAAAGGAGGTTTGAATTCAGGTTATTCTGCAATTGCTGAAGTTCCAGTTTTTTATTTTCGATTTCTAACTGAAGCAATAAATAATCGCTCTGCATTAAAATGCCTTTTTTCACCAGAATTTCTACTACTTTCAGCCGATTTTCCAGGTCAGAAATGATGTCTCTGGTAATTTCTTCCTTTATCTGGAGATGATACACCTGGATATAAGCATCGGTTATATTTTTACGCAACTGGTGCTTTATTTCTTCCGCGGAAAGATTTAGCGCATTGTTCTTTAATTTATTCTGAAAAAGCAGGTTCTGGACATTAGCCCGGTTGAAGATGTCTTTGGTTATATTCAGTTGAGCAGAATAAAGGGCGCCGTTGCTTACCGGTTCAGCATAGCCATAAGCATTTGGCGAGGGATTGGTGCTTATATCAATAAACTTTCCATAATTATTGAAATAGGGTGCCACCATCACTTCTGAGGAAACATCTACATGTACTGAATTGTTCTGAGCGTTGATAAGCCGGTTATCATATTGCCCGATTTCCTGAAGGTTTTTGTTCTGTAAAAGCGCGGGATTGTTCTTTTCGGCTGCATTTAGAAAATAATCAAGGGAATTTTCCTGAGCAATGGAAACATGTCCCAGGGAAAAAAGTAATATAAAGCAGAGGATTCTCTTCAAGAATTTGTTTTAAATGTAAAACTAAAACAGCATTCTAAAGAATTTCTAAAGTTCAGATTAAAGACCCTGCTCTCCGTAATCGATCTCATCAGAAGCTTCATACTGGTTGAACCTCCACGAAATCCCCAGCAACACCACCGGTTGAAGTCTCTGGTAGGCTGAGGTTTGCGTGAAATCTGTGCCTGAGGTTCTCCTTCTGATCTTATAGGTATGAAAAATATCTGTGGCTGTAAGGCTCAGACTTATTTTGTCTTTTAAGATATTTTCCTTTATCCCGCCATTCATATAGAAAAATCCTTCCCGGCGGCCCTGCGGATTCAGGCTTGGGAAATAATAAAAGGCATCCATCTGCAGTGACAGATTTTCTCCAATTTTGGAATATGAATGTGCTTTTAATATTGCCCGAAATACCGTGATTTCTTACCTGATAACCGAGATTAGCGGCATTTAACCTTGTATAAAAAACATCTCCCGAAAGATCTGTATCCCAATTTTCGTTAAGCTCTTTGGAAAGGTTTACTTCCAGTCCTGCCGATTGCCGGGAGTTAAGATTTTCTATTGTACCAATAATTAAAGTATCTCCCACATTTCTTTGAATCGCGGTAAAGGCATCATACCTGTACCGATAGTAAAGAGTGTTCGTGAGGGAATATGTGTCGTCTCCCGTTTGGAAGCCTAGTTCGATGGAATGTACCTGTTCAGGTAATAGATCAGCATTACCGGCTTCGGCATTCCTGGGATCCGTGAATTCGGGGTTGGGATTAAGCATATCGGCATCCGGGCGGTTGATCCTTCTGGAATAACTCAGGTTGAGGATGCTGTTTTCGTTCAGCTCATACTGCATGTTGAGTGTTGGAAACAGGCGGAAATTCTTATTTTCTATCAGTGAATCTAATTGGCTGTTTGACTTCTCCTTTTGTATAACTTTCTTCTCCCCTTAATCCGGCCTTAAATGAAAAATCTCCAATTGGCTGGGCATATTGCGCATATACTGCATGGAGATTTCGGTTGAAGAGAAATCTGGTATTGTTCTGGTCACGCCTATACCTGATGTCCTGATAAGAAAACTCCCCCTCATAACCGGCTTCAAACTCTATGTCTTCAGAAATCGGAAGGGTATAATCCAGGCTTAGCACTTCCTCGTTTCCACTTTTTTGGACAAGATTATTATCGAGACTGGTTGCATTATTGGGAATACTGTAATTCTGGATAAATTGCTGATTTTCTTTTTCATTAAAGGAGGCATAGCTGGCTTCCAGGGCAAGCGCGTGATCCTCATTATCCTTAAAAACATGTTCCAGAGCGAACTGTAGCTCGCCTTCAGCTTCGTGTTCGTCATTAGAGGAAATATTGGTAAAATCTGATAGCGTGTTTTCCGAAGCATCAGCTAAAGAAATAGAAGATCTGCCGGCATGATCGGTATTAGCGACAAAATAATTTCCCGATAGTTCTGCAGAATTATAATCCCCCATATCCCATGAGGCGCCGAGATACATGGTTTGTGATAGATTGTTAGCTGTGCTTCTGCCGTCTTCGAAATACCTGCGCGGGCTGTCTTCACTGGCATTAGAATAAATTCTTTCATCGGTGAACAGGTATGTCCTGTTACTATGCCTGATGCCATAGTTACCAAATATATTGAAGGCATCGCTGCCATAGTTGAGATTGAGTCCTCCATTATATCTTTGCTGAAATCCTGCACTTCCCGAAAGCTGCCCGTTAACTCCCTTTTTTCTCTCTTTTTTAAGCACAATATTTATAATTCCACCAACTCCGTCGGGTTTATATTTTGCTGAAGGATTGGTGATGACCTCGATTTTTTCGATCATTTTAGCAGGTAGTTGTTCCAGGAAAGCTGCCGGATTGCGCTGAAGGATGGCGGAAGGTTTTCCATTGAGAAATATAGCCACCCCTGCATTTCTTAAAGAGATTCCCCCATTAACATCAACATTCACCGCCGGGATATTTTGTAAGATCTGGGAAGCGCTTCCTGTTTCAGACAAAATATTTTTCGCTACGGGATATACCTTCTTATCTATCTTATTGACTACCTTACTTGTAAGACTGACTTCATTGAGAAGAACGGAACTTTCAGATAGAGGAATTTTACCGAAATCCTTGTTTTTTTGAAGATTGAAAATAGGGGAAGAATATTCTTCAAAACCAATAAAACTTACTTCCACATAATAATTGCCGCTGCTAAGCTCCCAAATCGAAAAATCTCCTTCCACGTTGCTTACCGTTCCTGCAACCTTAGTGGAATCTGCGGAAGAAAAAAGAGTGATATTGGCACCTGCCAATCCTTGCCTGGTTTCTTTTTCCACAATTGTTCCCGAGATCGTTTGGGCATACAAGCCTCCTGTGACTACAAAAGAAACTAGAATTAACAGGATTTTGTATGACATATGAGTGATTTTATCATCTATAGTAATAATTAAACCTTAAGCAATTCTAAAGTAAGAGGGG
>CAVUJP010000006.1:0-145425 GCA_963741865.1 uncultured Flavobacteriaceae bacterium | reverse complement strand
TGAGTCTTTAAATTTTATTATAACTATAGTCTTTTTTTATACGCATTTCGTCTTTAAAAGTAATTGAGGTTTAATTCCTAATTGAAAAGCAAAAATAATTGATCTCGAAATCTATCATAATATATGCACATGGAACCTATGCTGTTTTATAATCTCCTTTAATTACCAAACTTGCGTTTTTGGCTACAATGTAGGTCTTTAGTAATTTCGCAATTGCAGCTTTCTTCACATAAAGCATATCTAGAAATCCCCTTGCCATCTTCAATTTGATGTACAATTCCGGCCTTTTCAAATCTTTTGATAGTTCGATATAGTGTGCTTCTCTCTGAAGTTTCAAGATCAGTCTCAATTCTCCAAGGCTTTTAAGCCTGCCCTGGTTCCTTTTAGCTTCTTAAAAATCAAGAGCCGCCCTTTACAAGCGGCTGTGGCTTTCTTCGACTTCGCTCAGAATAAATCCTGCCTACGGCAGGCAGGTTCTCGCCCACAAATATCAAAACAAAAAAAACCCGCTAAAACTAGCAGGTTTTTTAAAGTGGTCCCACTTGGGCTCGAACCAAGGACCACCTGATTATGAGTCAGGTGCTCTAACCAACTGAGCTATGGGACCGGTTGTATTTTGCTTTAATCAAGGTAACCAACTGAGCCACGCCTGCCAAAACCGGCTTGCAGGTATGGGCCCTGATACTTTTTGATATCGAGAGCGCAAATTTAGACAATTGCTATTTATGCGCCAAACAAAAAATTCCTTATTCTTTTTCCTGGCAAAGTTCCACAAGTACGCCATTTGCATCTTTCGGATGCATAAACGCGACCAGCTTATTATCGGCTCCCGGTTTAGGCGTTTCATTCAGCAGCCTGAAACCCTCTCCTTTCAACCTCTCAATTTCAGCTTCAATATCATCTACAAGAAAAGCGATATGATGCATGCCCTCTCCCCTTTTTTCAATGAATTTTGAAACAGGACTTTCTGCATTGGTGCCGGCAAGTAATTCGATCTTGCTTTCTCCAATTTTAAAAAAAGAAGTGATCACGCCCTCACTTTCTACCGCTTCGGTCTTATAATGTTCGGCTCCCAAAACCGCTTTATAGGTCCTGTTCGCCGCTTCCAGATCTTTTACCGCTATTCCTATATGTTCGATTTTATTCATTATTTGTTATTCTTATTATTTATTCCATTTAACAAATATCAGCATTTCAGCTCATTCGGATCAAATGAAAAGTCTGTTTCCAAAAATCACAAAAAAATTTCTTGAAACACGCTGTCCTCCAGGTAGAACCATAAAGGTATTTTGCCTGTTACATTTTGACCATGTGGCCAAAGACCGAAATTTTATATTTTACCTCACCAAGAACTGCCAAAAAAAGGCAATTCTGACCCCTCCAAAGGAGAGGGTAATTGGAAAAACCGAGACAAAGCCATCGGAGAATTATTTAGATTAAATACTTTACTTTTGTAGCATGGAAACAAACAGACAAAAAAAGATAGGAGGATTATTGCAGCGTGACCTGGCCGATATCTTGCAAAATGAACTGCGTGAGAATGGCCGAACGGGAATTTTGATTTCGGTTTCCAAGGTGAGAGTTACTACAGATCTTTCCATCGCCAAGGCATATTTGAGCATTTTTCCGAATAAACACGGCCAGGAAGTACTCGAAGAGATCAATGAACATAAGCACAAGATCAAACACGAAGTTGCCCAGCGCACCAAACACCAGCTGCGAAAAATGCCAGATCTCAGTTTTTATATTGACGATTCCCTGGAATATATCGATAAGATCGAAAAAGAGATGAAAGGAGATGAAAATCCTATTGAGAATCCTGATCTTTTAGACAAACGGAAAAAGTCTTAATTTGAATTTTCCCCTCTACATCGCCAGGCGCTATCTCTTCACCAAAAGCAAGAGCAACGCCATTAATGTGATCACCATTATCGCGGCGATTGGAGTTTTCGCGGGAGCTTTCTCCCTTTTTATCGTTTTAAGCGGATTTTCCGGATTGCGTGATTTCAGCCTTTCCTTTTCTAATGAATTTGATCCCGACCTGAAAGCTTTTCCGAAAGAGGGAAAAGTATTTAGCATTTCTGAAGACCAGATCGAAAAACTTCAGAATACCCAAGGCATCGCGGCTTTCAGCAAAACCATTGAAGAACGGGTGTTTCTGGATTATCGCGGCAAGAACCATACGGCTTTTATTAAAGGCGTGGATAATGATTACCGGAAGGTGAATAAAATCGACAGCGCCGTGGTTTACGGCACCTGGCTCACCGACAGCGAGCCGCAGGTTGTTGTTGGCAACGGAATTTCTCAACTTTTGAATGTAAGTGTCTTCAATTATCAGCATTTGCTGAAGATCATGGTCCCAAAACCCGGAAAAGGGCAGATCACCATGACTAATCTCAGCAATGCCTTTACTACGAAAGATGTAATTGTTACCGGCATTTACAGCATCAATGAGGAACTGGATGATAAATACGTTTTTTCAAATATCGGCTTTGCCCGTGACCTGCTTGACATGCAGGAAAATGAAATTTCCACGATCGAGTTCAGGCTCTCTCCCGATGCCGATGCGGATGAAGTATCACAAAAAATCAACAAAATCTTCAACGGGAAGATCAATCTGAAAACACGTACAGAGCTTAATGATGCGCTCAATAAAATGCTGAATTCCGAAAATCTGTTCGTTTACCTGATCTTTACGCTGGTACTCACGATCGCACTTTTCAATGTGGTGGGATCGATCATTGTGATGATCCTCGATAAAAGGGAAAATATCAAAACCCTTTTCAGCCTTGGTGCCACGCCAGGTCAGATCAAAAGGATATTTTTTATGCAGGGTATGCTGATGACGGTGCTTGGCGGAATTATCGGTTTAATAGTAGCGGTTGTACTGATCGTCCTTCAGATGAATTACGATCTGGTAATGATCACGCCCAGCCTGCCCTATCCTGTAGAAATGAAATTTAAGAATATCCTGATCGTTTTACTGACCATTTTCACCTTAGGATTAATAGCTTCGTATATCGCGGCGGGAAGAAGTAAAAAAGCCCTGAGTCAGGCGAATTCGTAACCGGCAAAATCCCTTTCCACCTCATCGAAAGCGGCAAAAACATCGGCTGCATCATCGCTGGTCACCATTTTCATACGATATTCCTTAAAATGAGGTATTCCCTTGAAATAATTGGTATAGTGGCGACGCGTTTCGAAAACGCCTAATTTCTCGCCTTTCCAGTCGATGGCCATTTGGAGATGGCGACGTGCAGCGTCAAGTCGTTCCTTCATGTTTGGCGGCGCAAGCTGTTCACCGGTTTTAAAATAATGCTTCACTTCCCTGAAAAACCACGGATAACCAATACTGGCACGACCGATCATAGCGCCATCAAGTCCGAATTTATCACGCATTTCCATGGCTTTTTCGGGAGAATCAACATCGCCGTTTCCGAAAACAGGAATGTGCATACGCTGATTATTCTTCACCTCGGCGATCGGTCTCCAGTCAGCTTCGCCTTTATACATCTGGGCACGTGTGCGCCCGTGGATGGAAATTGCCTGGCAGCCTACATCCTGAAGACGCTCGGCGACCTCCACGATTTTGATAGAATCGTGATCCCAACCTAGTCGGGTTTTTACGGTAATCGGAAGTTTAGTGTGTTTTACCATGGCTTCTGTAAGGGAAACCATAAGGTCTATATCCTTTAAAATACCCGCTCCGGCTCCTTTGGAAACGACTTTTTTCACGGGACAGCCAAAGTTAATATCGATAATATCGGGGCCTGATTGTTCCACGATTTCAACCGACTGCAGCATGGATTCAAGGTTAGCCCCGAAGATCTGTATTCCCACGGGCCTTTCCTTTTCGTAAATATCGAGTTTCATGGTGCTTTTCGCGGCATCGCGAATAAGCCCTTCCGAAGAAATAAATTCGGTATACACCACATCGGCTCCCTGCTCCTTGCACAAAGCGCGGAATGGCGGGTCGCTCACATCTTCCATCGGTGCCAGAAGCAACGGGAAGTTTCCTACATCTATATTTCCAATTTTTGCCACAACCAGTTGTTTTTCAGGTTGCAAAAGTAAGAAATTGTTTGAAAGAAAAAATTATGGGTTAAGACGTTCTCTTTCAGCTTCGTTAATAGTTCTGTCATTATCTGAAAGCCTGAAGTTTCCGAAATTTAATTTAAAACCAAGCTGTACATTCCTGTTTTCGGTAAATGAGTAAAAACTGTTGCTCTGGTTCAGGTAATCAGAAGTAAGCCTGGTATTTGTGGTATTGAAGATATCGTTCACATTCAGCGTCAATTCTGCACGATTATTCCAAAGCGTTTTGCGAAGTCCGACAGAAACAGTTGTCATTGGCTCCAGCTTATAAGAACCTGAAAGGAAATCGCTCACATACTGCACGAACATATTCCCTTCAAAAGTCCCGTCTTTAGAAAGCGTGAAAATATTGTAGGCGTAAGCCTGGATACCTTCAACTTCCCTGGTCACCGCGGCATTCCCGCTTTCCACCGCCATGAAAGTATTCTGTTCATGGAAAAGGGACGTGAAAGCCTGCAAATACCACCAGCGGGTTACTGACTGACTGTGGAAAATATCAAGTCCGTAGCCTTTGCTGTCCAATAAATTCTGACTCACATTCCTTAAAGTCAAATTCTGATTATCCTGAAAAACCAGTGTTTCGGGAGATCTTCCGTGATCTTTATAATAGAAATCGAAAAACCACGAATTCTTCAGAGTATAATTCAGATTGAAATTATTGCTGATGGATGCCGCGAGATTAGGATTTCCGGCATTAAAATTCGTCTCATTCAGAAAATAACGAAAAGGATTCAGGCTTTCGTAACGCGGACGGTTTATCCTGCGGCTGTAATCTAAAGTAAAACTGTGATCATCTGAAACCCGGTACTGAAGATATGCAGTGGGAAAAAGTTCAAAATATTCGCGGTTATTGATCTTATCTAAGACCATTGATTCTCCCTGCCTGTCGGTATATTCGCCGCGAAGCCCTACTTTCGCGCTCCATTTTTCCCAATCATGTGTAAGACTTGCATAGAGGGCATAGATTTTTTCATGATAAAGGAAATTATCTGAAAGATTATCATAAAGCTCCTGCAATTCCCCGGCATTCAAATAATCTATCTTGCTGTTGGATTCGATCCCGGAAAATTTCGCGCCCGTATCAAAAGAAGAACCCCCAAGGCTTCCTGAATAATCGGCCTGCGCGGTATAAATATCTATATCCTGATTGGCTTCCGTTTCAAATTCATTGGCATTCAGCAAATCTCCGGAAGGATCTAAATACCTGGAAAGCACCTCCTGATTTCGGTCCTGTTCATATCTGGTATAATGTCCCTTGAGGGAAAATTCACCGCCATTCTCAAAACCGGTGGTATATCCCATGTTTACCGCCACATTATTCTTATCGGTCAATACCCTGGAATCGGTAATGAGCATGGAATCCAGTTGCCGCTGTGAATTTTTAATTTCGGTGGTCACATCGTTATTATATTCCTGGTCTGGAGAAAAATTGGCATTAACCGAAAAATTCAGGCTGCTGTTCTCCCCAAGTTCATAGTCGATAATGGCATTGACATTATGAGCCTGTGAACTTGTTTCCCGGGTAAAATCGGTATCCCAGCGAGAATATACGTCACCGTTTCGGATAAAATTTATATAGCTTTCATCATTTTTATAATCTTTCTTCGGACTAAAGGAATAATTGGCAAATACATTCAGTCGGTCACCCTGGAAATAATGACTTGTTCCGACTTTAAATTTTGGATAAATAGACTGGGTGTAAGTGCCTTCCAGGCTGCCTTTATAACCCGCAGAAATCGCTTTTGAGGTATGAATATTCAGAATCGCCCCGCCTTCGGCATCATACTTTGCCGGCGGATTGGTAATGATCTCGATTGATTCAATATTTTCAGCCGAATAGCTTTCCAGCAGAGATTTCAATTCCGAAGAAGAAAGATAGATCTTATGATCATTAAGATAAACCTGAACCCCGGAATTACGGACCATCAACTGTCCCTGATTATCTATCACTCCGGGAGCCTTTCGCAACACATCCCAGGTATTCCCGGAAGAAAGATTGGAATTCGCCACATCAAACACAAGCCGGTCAACTTCTTTGGTGATTTTGGGCTTTCGGGCCTTTACGGTGATCTCGTCCAAAGCATCAGAAGCTTCTGAAAGGGTAATTGGTTTTAGTATGGTTTGATCATTTACCTTTATCTTTTTAAGATAATCTTCATAGCCGATAAAAGTCACTTTCAATAAGTAATTATTTTCTTCCAGATCCTTAAAAAGAAAAGAACCGTTTTCTTCAGAGACCGTTCCCTTATAGACCTTTGTAGAATCCTGGGCATTTAGCAGGATCACATTGGCAAAGGCTACGGGTTCTTTGTTTTCGTTCAAAAGTTTTCCCTCAAGCTGACTCTGGGAATAGATCAAAGAAGAAAAAAGGCAAAATATAAGCAGGAATAATATGCGATTGTTCATGGATGGTTAAGATCGATTTTTCAGCAAACATGAACAAATATAGTCTTTCTGCTTTTTTTGGCAATAATTTAACAAAATATCTAACCGATTTACACCCTCCTTAAGAACCTGTTTTTTTTAATAAAAGGATTTAGCAAAAATCCCCGGTATCGAGAGACCTGTCTGGTGGGTTTTCACATCTTTAAGCACCCGCCTTCGACCGGAAAGGCAGGATTTATGAGGTCTTTCGCGGCTTCAGAGTTCTAAAGGCTCAATGAATCTGAAGGTTCTGCCTCGAAAATGCTTTTGTTTTTCAGGTATTTCAAGCCCGGACTTGAAGTTCCCAGATATCTTTTGGTTCGCAGGTAACGGTCGCGGTTGAACTGATCAAAATCGGGAGCTTTAGGATCCATACTGCTGATGTGCACATCTCCCGAGGAGTGAATAAATTTATTATCGCCAATCCACATTCCCACATGCACTACTTTTTCTGCAGTAGAATCGGTTGCCGGTCTTCCGAAGAAAAGAAGGTCCCCGACCTTCAATTTGCTGAAATCTCCTGCAGAATCTATCAGTTTTCCTTCACGTACTTGTTGTGAGGCATCGCGAGGCACCACCATTCCGTTCATAAAATAAATGGTCTTGGTGAAACCGCTGCAATCAACTCCTTTAGCCGAAGTTCCTCCCCACAGGTAAGGCAATCCCATCAGTTTTTCGGCATCGGCAACGAGGTTTTTGGGAGATGGTTCCATATTTTTAAGCCATTCAGAATAGATGGCAGATTCATCTTTAGCAACAAAAGCGGGCCGCCCATCGGGATATCTCACCTTATAAAAATTTTCCTTTTCAGCTTCCATTTCCAGAATATCGCCTATCACCAGGTCACTGACCACCGAATCTTTTGAAGCCGAAGTGTAAGACTGTCCGAAAGGCTTTTTGTAGATCACTTTTTCGGAAGATTTCCAGTTCCTGAATTCCTTATCGGTCATCGTGCTAATTCCGCCATGATCCACCCAGGCCAGGTAATCATCGGGCGTTTGAATATAATACCATTCCGCGGTACGCTTCCAAATTTTCACCGGCGTTCCCAGGGTTGCCTGGGTAACCAGTTCAGCCGAATGCTTTCCTTCTCCTCTCAGGTTGGCTACCGAAACATCGATCACCCCAAATTCTTTTCCTTCCAGATTTCGGGCAGGTAACAGCCGAATGCTGTCGGTATATTTTACGCCGGCAGAATCTAATTTTGCCAGCAAAGCCTTCTTTGCTTCAGGAAGATTGGTTTCACCTTTTATAACCTCTGTCCCATCGGTTTCTTCTGAAGTGATTTCGAAAAGAGCCACGCGTTTATCGGGAGCATATTGGCCCTTTACGTCTGCTATATATTTTTCTGATGTATTTTCCTGCTTTTCAGCGTTACAAGCCAATAAAAAAATAGCGAGTAAAAAACAAAAATACCGGGAGAATTTCATGTCTTTTATTTTGGTGTTCAAGGTAATAAATTTCTAATTTCAAAAGACTCAAAACTGCTTTCATTACCCGTACGGTCAACTGCGGTAATTCCTATTTCCTTTAAATTATTATTAAGCATATCTTTCTTTGGAAGAGAAAAATTCCGCTTATCTTCATTTAAAATAGTAAAATCCCAGCCTTTTTCTTGATATCTAAAGTAAACAACCCATCTGAAGACATCTTCAGGATGAGCATGCCTCCAGCTAAGTTGAATATTTTCATCGGTTTTGTCTATTTCCAATATGGGCTGAAGCGGTGGTTCGTCATCGAGCCAGGGACTCGCAGGCACTAAAGCCTCTTTCTCATAAGGCCCGTTTACCAGGGAAGAATCCAGTTCCTTATTTTGGATTAGTGGACCAATATTCCAGTGAACCACACCGGGATCATCACGTAAAATTCCGCGGGAGATCATCACCTGCGTGGCAATTTCCCCTTTATTTTCCTTCTTTTCTTCAAGAGCCAGGTTTACACCCGGCCATAAATGGCGGCTGGTCACATTTTCTGAATCCCACCAGCCCAATAAAACCGGAAAGCTCTGGCCCATCTGCCGGCTCGCCCAGTAAAGCTGCGGAGTGAAATAATCGATCCAGCCTTTATTCAACCATAATTTAGCATCGGCATATAACTCGTTATACTGATCCATTCCTTTGATTCCCGAAGGATAATCGGGCCGCCAGATCCCAAAAGGACTGATCCCGAATTTCACATAACTTTTCTCCTGTTTGATCTGTTCTGCTATACGCTGAAGAAAATCATTGACATTCTTCCGGCGCCATTCGGCTCTTGAAAGTTCGCCCCCCTTAGCCTTATACTGCTCCCAACTTTTGTCATCGGGAAAATCCTTTTTGCCGTTATAGGAAGCATACGGATAGAAATAATCATCAAAATGAACCGCGTCGATATCATAGCGCTTCACAATATCCATCACCACAGCCGAAGCATAATCCTGCACATTTTGATTCGCGGGATCCATCCACCACATTCCGTTTTTTAGCTCCATTACCCAGCTGGGATGTTCTTTAACCACAGACTCCTCACCTATTTCCCCGGCGGTGGTGTGATGCGCCCGGTAAGGATTCAACCATACGTGCAGTTCAAGTCCCCGCTGGTGTGCTTCTTCAATCCAGAATTTCAAAGGATCATAATAAGGTTGCGGCGCTTTGCCCATTTTCCCGGAAAGATAATACGACCAGGGCTCCAGTTCACTGGGATAAAAAGCATCGGCCTGAGGCCTTACCTGCAGAATGATCGCGTTCAGGTGAGCTTTTTCTGCCGCATCTAAAATTTTTAAAGCTTCTTTTTTCTGAATTTCAGAATTTAATCCGGGTTTGCTGGGCCAGTTGATATTGGCCACCGTGGCTACCCAGGCGCCCCTGAATTCTGCAACATCCAAAGGTGCTTCTACAAAGCTGCTTTTTTCATTTTCCTCTTCGGGAGCTGTTTTTTTCTGCTGTTCGGTTTCCTGTTGATTTTTTTCTTCTTCGGTAACTTGCTCGGTTTTTTGCTCCTTTTCATCGTTATCTCCAATAAACCATCTGGTTCTACAGGAAGTCGTGACTGCACACAGGAAAATTATCAGAATTAATCTTAAAATATCTCTGAAAACAAAACCTCTCATTCTTCTTCATTTTTATAGACAGCCAGCACTTTTCTCACACTCTTATGTTCCAAAAGCAGTTTGGATGCCTTTTCTTCATTAACATTCAGTTCTTCCATGATCATCCTGGTGCCACGGCCCACGAGTTTATTATTCGAAAGCTGCATATCCACCATCTTATTACCCTTTACCCGGCCCAGTTTGATCATCACCGAAGTAGAGATCATATTGAGCACCAGCTTTTGAGCCGTTCCGGCTTTCATACGTGTGCTTCCTGTAACAAATTCGGGACCGGTCACCACCTCGATAGCATATTCAGAAGCTTCTGCCAGTGGGCTTCCTGAACTACAGGTAATACATCCGGTGATAATCCCCTGTTTTCGGGCATCCTTAATTCCGCCGATGACATATGGAGTCGTACCAGATGCCGCTATTCCAATCAATACATCTTTTTCTGAAATATCATATTGCTGAAGATCGTTCCAGGCCTGTTGAATGTCGTCTTCCGCATTTTCAACTGCATTCCTCAGGGCAGTATCACCCCCCGCGATCAATCCTATAACGATCCCTGGGCTTACTCCGAAAGTCGGCGGACATTCGGAAGCATCCAGAACACCTAATCTTCCGCTGGTTCCCGCTCCTATATAAAAAAGCCGACCTCCGTTTTCAATTTTAGGCACGATTACATCCACCAGTTTTTCAATAAGCGGAATAGCTTTTTTCACATTTTCAGCAACCGTCTGGTCTTCTTTGTTAATATTGGAAAGCAATTCTGTAGTGGTCATTTTTTCCAAATGATCATAATTTGAAACTTTCTCGGTGTCGGGGTTTTTTTTATCCATTATTTGTGATTTCGATAGTAAGTAAATAATTACCGCCTAAATTATCCAATAGGTGCTTATGTTTTGCGAGAGCTTCGGGAAAATTTTTTATTTTTTCCGAAGATTTCTTCCGGGCAATTTGTAAAAATCGACCGTACTTCATCAAAATGTCGTTAGAAACATTACTAAAGTTCAGGAAGTATCGGCGGTTTCGCAAGTATTCAAACATAAATTTGAAATTTTAGGTATGAGTATTAATTCAATTATATTTGTACTCTTAAATTCGCCTCAATTGAAACCGGCGATCAGACAGAAAAAAAGGAGATGAAGAACATACGGAACTTTTGTATCATTGCCCATATTGACCACGGAAAGAGTACCCTGGCCGACCGGCTGCTGGATTTTACCGGCTCGGTGACAGAAAGGGAGAAACAGGAGCAGTTGCTGGACAGTATGGACCTGGAGCGGGAACGTGGGATCACTATTAAAAGCCACGCGATCCAGATGGATTATATTCATGAGGGGGAACATTATGTGCTGAACCTCATCGATACTCCCGGCCATGTTGATTTTTCTTACGAAGTTTCCCGTTCTATCGCTGCCTGCGAGGGAGCTTTGCTTGTGGTTGATGCCGCACAGAGCATCCAGGCACAGACGATTTCCAACCTTTATCTCGCGCTTGAAAATGACCTGGAGATCATCCCGGTCTTAAATAAAGTAGATCTTCCCAGCGCGAATCCTGAAGAAGTGACCGATGACATCGTGGATCTTCTGGGCTGCGATCCTTCGGAAGTAATTCCTGCCAGCGCAAAAACCGGCCTTGGAATTCAGGAAATTCTCGATGCCATCATCAACCGAATTCCCGCTCCAAGCGGAAAAGTTGATGCACCTTTACGGGCTTTGATCTTCGATTCGGTTTATAATCCTTTTCGCGGTGTGGAAACATTTTTCCGTGTGATTAACGGAACGATCAAAAAAGGCCAGCGCATTAAATTTGTCAATACAGGAAAGACGTACGACGCCGATGAGGTGGGAACTTTGAAGCTAAAACAGCTTCCGAAGAACGAAATAAAAACAGGCGATGTAGGTTACCTTATCACGGGAATCAAGGATGCCCGCGAGGTAAAAGTGGGGGATACCATTACCGATGCGGAAAATCCAACCAAAGAAGCCGTTGCCGGATTTGAAGATGTAAAACCGATGGTTTTCGCGGGAATTTATCCCGTAGACACCGAAGATTATGAAGAGCTAAGAGCTTCCATGGAAAAACTTCAGCTGAACGATGCTTCCCTGGTTTTCACTCCCGAAAGTTCCGCCGCTCTTGGTTTTGGTTTCCGTTGCGGGTTTTTAGGAATGCTTCACCTGGAGATCATCCAGGAAAGGCTGGAACGTGAATTCGATATGACGGTGATCACTACGGTTCCCAACGTATCTTATCACGCCTATACCAATAAGCATCCGAATGATATTATCCTGGTGAATAACCCTTCCGACCTTCCCGAACCTTCGACTTTGAACAGGGTGGAAGAGCCTTATATCAAGGCTACGATCATTACCAAGGCCGAATATGTTGGGAATGTAATGTCGCTCTGTATCGAAAAAAGAGGCGAAATTACCAATCAAACCTATCTTACTACAGAAAGGGTTGAACTCACTTTTGATATGCCACTGGCCGAAATCGTTTTTGACTTTTACGACAGGTTGAAAACTGTTTCCAGAGGTTATGCTTCCTTCGATTATTCACCTATCGGAATGCGGGTGTCAAAACTGGTAAAAGTTGACGTGCTGCTGAATGCGAATAAAGTAGATGCACTTTCAGCTTTACTGCATGTTGACAATGCCTACGATATTGGGAAGAGAATGTGTGAGAAACTGAAAGAACTGATTCCGCGACAACAATTTGATATACCCATTCAGGCTGCCATCGGCGCTAAAGTTATCGCCCGTGAAACCGTGAAAGCACTTAGAAAAGATGTAACCGCGAAATGTTACGGAGGTGATATTTCCCGTAAACGAAAGCTTCTTGAAAAGCAGAAAAAAGGGAAAAAACGTATGCGCCAGGTAGGAAATGTGGAAATCCCTCAGGAAGCTTTTATGGCGGTATTAAATTAAATGATTAGTTCGGAGTCGAAAGTTCGGTGTTCGTGGATTTATTGTTCAGGATATTTTTTTTATCCTGCTATCATTTTTGAAATTTCAGTAAGCCGATTTCGAAGTTTAATTTCTTGTTCGGATGTGATAAAAATTTGTCTTTTTGCAATAGTCGTGCATACTATGAAGAGTTAGAAGCAATAATAAGATCACGTGCAAACTCTTTTTTACTACCTCCGGAGCCTTCCGCGATATTTAAAGATATAGACACTGCTGCTCTGCGGAATTGAGATGTCAATCCGTATAATTCTTCTTTTGGAAAAGTTTTTGTAATCTCATATACAAGATCAGAAAGATCAAGGCTCTTCTGGTAAACTTCTAATTTTTCCGAAATTGAATTGATTCACGAAATAATTTTTAATAGATAAAAATTCCGAATTTTAAAGATCTTAACAACTTTTTTAACTTTGTAATTAAATAATAATTTTCTCCGAACTACGAACTAAAAACTAGATTCTAACAATGGCCGGACATTCCAAATGGGCGAACATAAAGCATCGAAAAGGAGCACAGGATAAGAAACGGGCGAAGCAATTCACACGGGCGATCAAGGAGATCACCGTTGCGGTGAAGGAGGGCGGAGGTCCCGATCCCGAAACAAATCCTACTCTTAGAAATGCCATCCAGAATGCCAAGGGTGTGAACATGCCCAAAGACACCATTGAACGCGCTATTAAAAAGGCCAGCGGCGCCGATGCCGACACTTACGAAACGGTCACTTTCGAAGGTTATGGTCCAAATGGAATTGCCATTTTTGTGGAATGTACCACCGATAATACCAACAGAACAGTAGCTTCGGTACGCTCTATTTTTACCAAGAACGGGGGCAGTCTCGGGACCAATGGTTCCCTGGAATTTCTTTTCGATAAAAAAGGGGTTTTTGTGATCGAATTGGAAAATATTGAAATGGATCTTGAGGAATTGGAACTGGAACTCATAGAAGGGGGAGCCACAAAATTTGAAAAAGATGAGGAATTCCTCACCGTTTATACCGAATTCACCGATTTTGGCCTGATGTCTTCAAAACTGGAAGAACTGAATATCGAGCCGAAGAATTCAGAAGTACAGCGAATTCCGCTGAATATGGTAGAACTTCCTGTAGCAGATGCAAAGAAAATCCTTGACCTGGTAGAAAAATTCGAAGATGACGATGATGTTCAGAATGTGTATCACAATCTGGAGATCACCGATGATCTCATAGAAGAAATGGAAAAAGAAGATTAATCCGTTCCTATATTTTCTTCAATATTCTCTTTTTCCTCGCTGTCACCAGTTTCGATCTGTTTTCCGAGGTACACCATCATAAAACCTTCTTCAATTTCCATATCCATACTGTCTGAAGGGATAATATGCAGTTCTCCTTGATTATCTTTCACAAAAAGAGGGATGATGTCGGGATCTGTCTTGGAGATCTCTATAAGGCCTTCGTAATGCTTTTTTGAATTCAGGCTTATCTCGTGAATAGAAGGATATTTTCGAGCCAGGTTGGTGAGCTTGATATAATCATCGGTTTGTGAAAATAATCCTTCTTTCGGATTGTTTTCGGGATCGTACATCTCATCAGAAGAAACCACCCGGAAAGAACCATTTTCACCAAAATGTTTTTTAAATTTTTCTATGGCGTTCACATTTACCTCATGGTTTCCGGTCATCGCCATCAAGTAACCCACATCGCTCAGCTCGATATTATTGATAAGATCGTCTGAATATACGTTCTCCTGAAAAGCGTCCAAACCTAGCTCCCGGGCTTTCCTGATATTCGCGGCATTATTATCGACGAGTACAACGTGCCGGTTATTTTTTTTCAGATAGGAAGCGATCAATCTGGAAATCGTGGAAGAGCCGATAATAAGGATCCCCTGTGAATTTTTCAGAAAAACACCTATCAGCTTTGCAAAAAGTCGGGCGGTAGTGGCATTCAGCAAAACTGTACCCAGAACGATCATAAACACAAGGGGAGTAATATATTCTGCTCCTTCCACCCCCTGATTTGCAAGTTCTATTCCGAAAAGGGAAGCGATACCCGCCGCCACGATCCCGCGGGGACCTACCCAGCTTATAAATAATTTCTCGTTGAATTTCAGGGAAGAGCCAATACTGCTCAGGAAAACTCCGAGAGGCCGCACAACCAGAACCACGGTGGCAAATAGTAGCAATGCCCGGGCGTTGAATACCAGATAGAGATCTTCCATATTGATATTCGCCGCAAGCAGGATGAACAGGATGGAAATCAGCAAAACGCTCAGTGATTCCTTGAAATATAAGAGCTCCTTGAGGTTGGGCAGATTTATATTTCCCATCACCATTCCCATCACCACCACTGCAAGAAGGCCGCTTTCATGAGCAAAGACATCAGATAAAACGAAAACACCCAGCACCGCAGCCAGCGTAAGCACATTTAACAGGTAGTGGGGGATTATATTCTTTTTTATAGCGAAACCCAGTGCGTGGGCGAAGGTAAATCCGAAACTAAATCCGAAGAGCACGATTTTCCCGAATTCCATTAAAGCAGTTTCGGTGAATTTTGTACCCTGTTCGGCACTGATGAACTCAAACATCAATACCGCAACCAGCGCACCAATGGGATCGATAAGGATTCCTTCCCATTTTAAGATAGCCGAAACATCTTTCTTCAGGGGAATATTCCGAAGAATAGGCGTTATCACTGTGGGGCCGGTTACAATGATCAGAGCGGCAAAAAGAAAAGCTATCTGCCAGCTTAATCCGAAAATAAAATGAGCGGCGATCCCTGCACCGATAAAAGTTACGATTACCGCGAAGGTAATAAGTTTAACAATTACCGGCCCAACATTCAGGATTTCCCCTTTTCTAAGGGTTAATCCACCTTCAAAAAGAATCACTCCAATAGCCAGAGATACGAAGTAAAACAGGCTTTCACCCGGGAAATAAACCCGATTCGCCGTTCCAAATTGGTTCTATCAGCTTTCCGCCGTCAGCCGTGAAAAGTGTAGAAACAGGACCAACGGTAAGACCTACGAGTATCAACGGAAGAATTGCAGGAATCTTCAATTTCCATGCGAACCACTGCGCGAGGATTCCTAAAATTATTATTCCTGCTAACTCCAGCATAGTTTAGTTTTTTATAAAAGCTAAAAATATTAAAAATGTTTAACTATGAAAGCTGAAAGGCATCAAAGCTTTCAATAATAATATCTTGTTAAATCAATGCTTTTACCTAGTTTTACGGGGCATATTTTCTAATTTGCAATGCAATTTTTAAAAAATCCTTCATGACTCTTTATCCTATTGAAGCCGGAAACTTCAAACTGGACGGCGGGGCAATGTTTGGCGTGGTACCCAAAAGCATCTGGCAAAAGACCAATCCGGCCGATTCAAATAATATGATAGACATGGCAGCCCGTTGCTTATTGATCGAAGACGGCGAACGCCTAATTTTGATCGATACGGGAATGGGTGATAAGCAGAGCGAAAAATTCTTCAGCTATTATTACCAGTGGGGAGATGCTTCTATAGATAAATCCCTGAAAAAATACGGATTTCATCGCGATGATATTACCGATGTGTTTATGACACACCTGCATTTTGACCATTGTGGAGGCAGCATTCAGTGGAACAAAGATCATACAGGTTATGAACCTGCCTTTAAAAATGCAAAGTTTTGGAGCAATAAAGAACACTGGGAATGGGCGACAAATCCCAATGCACGGGAAAAAGCCTCTTTTCTGAAAGAAAATATCCTTCCCATGCAGGAAAGTGGGAATCTTCATTTTATCGACCGAAAACAAGGAGAAGATTTTAGCAATGCCGCCGATCTTGGCTTTGGCGTATTATTTGCAGATGGACATACCGATAAGCAGATGATCCCGCATATTGAATATAAAGGAAAAAAACTGGTGTTTATGGCCGACCTCCTGCCAACGGCCGGGCATATTCCCCTGCCCTATGTGATGGGTTACGACACCCGGCCGCTGATAACTCTCGATGAAAAAAAAGAATTCCTCGAGAAGGCCGCAGAGGAAAATTACTATCTGTTCCTGGAACACGATGCCCATAACGAGATCATCACCCTAAAAAATACCGAAAAAGGAGTGAGACTTGACAAAAGCTTTACATTTAACGAGATTTTTAACTAAACTATAAATTAATGAGATTTTCATTTTATAAGCCTCTAATGGCTGTCGCCGCTGCCGGAATGATCGCCGGATGCAGCACTACGGCGCCTAAGATCCTTTCTACACCTATAGAAAAGATAGATTCCATTCCTTTAAAAGTAACTGATTTAAGCGAAGATCAGCTGAAAAACTGGAGCGCTTCCGATCTTTCTGCCGATACTATTCCGGGAATGAGCGTGGACAGGGCTTATGCCGAAATCATTAAAAAAACCAAACCTTCTACTGTAATCGTCGGAGTGGTTGACAGTGGAGTGGATATTGAACATCCCGATTTGAAAAATAATATCTGGACCAATGAAGATGAAATTCCGGGAAACGGGAAAGATGACGATAATAATGGTTATATAGACGATGTTCACGGGTGGAATTTTCTCGGAAAAGCAGTGGCTGAAAATCTGGAATATGTTAGGATCATTAAAAGGCTGAAGCCCAAGTACGAAGGAAAATCTGAAAGCAGTATCAGCACTGCCGACAGGGAAGAATACAAGCAGTACCAGGAAGCGAAGGCCGAATATGAAAAAGAATATGGTGAAACCATGAATTCACTGCAGCAGTATAAGCAAATTCAGCAGCAGCTAAGCGCCGCTCATAATGCTGTTTCAGCTGAACTGGGCACCGAAGATTATACCAAAAAACAGCTTTCCGAATATCAGCCTCAAACTCAGCAAATGCAGCAGTATAAGGCAATGCTGACTCAGATTCAGAATAATGTGGATGAAAATATTCCGAAAGCTCTGCAAGAACTTCAGGATGGGATTGATTACTTCCAGAACCGAATCGATACCCATTTTAATCTTCGAGCTCGACGGCAGAGCAGTGGTTGGAGATGACCCTTATGACATTAATGACACCGATTATGGAAACAACAATGTGATGGGACCTGATGAAACCAAAGAAAGCATTAAACACGGTACTCACGTGGCCGGAATCATCGCCGCCGAGAGAAATAACGGGATTGGGATAAACGGGGTGGCCAGTAATGCTAAAATTCTGGTGGTAAGAGCAGTGCCCGACGGTGATGAATATGATAAGGATATTGCGCTGGGAATTCGCTACGCTGTAGATAATGGCGCAAAAGTGATCAATACCAGCTTCGGAAAATATTTTTCACCTAACTACGAATGGGTTTGGGATGCCATTAAATATGCTGCAGATCATGATGTGCTTATCGTGAACGCAGCAGGAAATGAAGGTCTGAACCTTGATGAAAAAATGGTATATCCGAACGATCAGACTCCTGAAAATCCGACAGGAAATTGCTGATAATTTCCTTGACCGTGGGGGCTCTTAATTATGAGTATGGCTCAGGACTGGTAGCAGGATTTTCAAATTATGGGAAAAAGAATGTAGATGTTTTTGCACCCGGCGTAAAAATCTGGTCAACCACTCCTAACAACACTTATGAATACCTGCAGGGAACTTCTATGGCTTCTCCTGAAGTTGCCGGTGTAGCCGCGATAATCAGAGGTTATTACCCAAAACTTACCGCAGCCCAGGTAAAACAGGTGATCATCGATAGCGGACTTTCTACCGATGCTTCAGTGATCGTGGGAGGGGACCGCAATAACACCAATAAATTTACGGAACTATCAACTTCAGGAAAAATGGTAAACCTTTATAACGCCCTGATCCTGGCTGATAAATTAGCAAAATAAAAGACCCTAAAAATTTTATGAAGAATCTTGTTTTTATATTTTTTATATCAACTTTAGCCATCCAGGCGCAAAACAGCACCTATTGGCAGCAACACGTCGATTATAAAATGGATGTGAATATGAACGTGGAGAATTATCGTTATACCGGAACCCAGGAACTGGTGTATACCAACAATTCTCCCGATACCCTGCACCGGGTTTTCTATCATTTGTACAACAATGCTTTTCAGCCAGAAAGCGAGATGAACGCTCGACTGGAAAATATCGCCGATCCTGATAGCCGTATGGTGAATAATAAAGGCACCCGGGAAAATCCTGATTTTGAAAGCAGGATTACCAAACTCTCTCCTGAAGAGATAGGATTTCTGCATATCAAAGAGCTTTCTCAGGATGGAAAAAAAGTTGATTTTAATGAAGAAGGAAGCATTCTGGTAGTAGATCTTGCAAAAGACATACTCCCGGGAGAGAAAACCACTTTCAATTTAAAATTCGAAGGCCAGGTGCCTGTACAGATTCGCCGTTCAGGAAGAAACAATGCCGATAGCGTGGCGCTTTCCATGACGCAGTGGTACCCGAAATTAGCCGAATATGATTATGAAGGCTGGCATGCAGATGCTTATATCGCCCGGGAATTCCATGGAGTTTGGGGAGATTTTGACGTGAAGATCACCATCGATAAAGATTATATACTCGGTGGAAGCGGAGTGCTTCAGAATCCTCAGGAGATCGGCTATGGTTATCAAAAGGAAGGGACTCAGGTTAAAAAACCAAAAGGAAAGA
Organism: uncultured Flavobacteriaceae bacterium; assembly: GCA_963741865.1. Lineage (GTDB taxonomy): Bacteria > Bacteroidota > Bacteroidia > Flavobacteriales > Flavobacteriaceae > Christiangramia. Next base: position 126,278 of record CAVUJP010000006.1, on the reverse strand, counting down.
CCTTAACCTGGCATTTCAAAGCCCATGATGTACATGATTTTGCCTGGGCAGCCGATCCGGAATATGTCCACGATTCCATGAAAACAGAAAGCGGGGTCACCCTTCATTTTCTGTATAAGAACGATCCGGAAGTGATCGATGCCTGGAAAAAAGTTCAGCCAAAAACTGCGGAACTACTGGAATTTTATAATAAGCATATTGGACCTTATCCATGGAAACAGTATTCTGTGATCCAGGGTGGTGATGGCGGAATGGAATATGCCAACTGTACGCTGATCACCGGCGGAAAAGAATTTAGCGGACTCTATTCTACAACCGCTCACGAATTTGCTCATTCCTGGTTCCAGCAGTTGCTGGGGTCTAACGAATCTGAACACCCGTGGATGGATGAAGGCTTCACCACTTATATTTCAACTTTAGCAAAACAGCAGTTAGCCGGTCAAACCAGTGAAAATCCGTGGAAAGGATCTTACAGAGGTTATTATTACATCGTGCAGTCAGGCCTTGAACAGCCTCAGACCACTCATAGCGACCGTTATCGCGTAAATGCCGCTTATTCAGTGGCTGCCTATAGCAAAGGGGCGGTTTTCCTTTCTCAGCTTGGCTACATCATCGGCCCTGAAAACCTGGCGAAAACTCTTAATAGGTATTACGATGAGTGGAAATTCAAACATCCCTCGCCAAACGATTTTATCAGGGTTGCTGAAAAAGTGAGCGGTGCTGAACTGAGCTGGTACCTGAATGACTGGACGAGAACGACAAATCATATTGATTACGCGATAGATTCTGTGGAAAAATCAGCAGAAAATACTACGGTTAATCTGAAGCGAAAGGGACTGATGCCGATGCCTCTGGATATAAATGTGACTTTTGCCGATGGTACTTCAGAAGTTTATTATATCCCGTTGCGAATGATGCGCTGGGAAAAACCCGCTCTTGACGGGCAGAACCGTACTGTTCTTGACGACTGGGCCTGGGCATTTCCAACCTATCAGTTCCAGATCCCTGCTTCTAAAGGAGAAGTTTCGAAAATCAGCATCGATGATTCCGGTTTGATGGCCGATATCGATCAAAGTAACAATAACTGGAATGCAGAAAATTCTTCAGGCGATTTCAGAAAGTGATTCATAAAAAATATCTGATTAAAAAACCCTTTCCATTGTGAAAGGGTTTTTTATTTGCCGGCTATCCTTATTTTTGAGACATGAATGAAAGCTTCGGGAAATCTGAAAAGCTGAAAAGCAAAAAGCATATCGATGAACTTTTTCTGAAAGGAAAGAGTATAAAGGCATTTCCGCTAAAGCTTATCTATCTTGAGCGGCCATCTTCAGAAAAAGCCGAAATCAAAACGGGAGTTTCCGTTCCCAAAAAACTGGTAAAAACCGCTGTGTCCAGGAACAGAATTAAACGGCTCATGCGAGAAGTTTTCCGGAAAAATAAGTATCTTGTTTACAAAGATTTAAGTTCTTCATACAGCTTCATGTTCATATATATTTCCAAAGAAGAAATTTCTTATGACAAACTGGACAAAAGCATGCAGAAGCTCATGGATAAATTCATGAATAAAGACTGAAATTCGCCATAAATCTTCCTATTAACGAAGAAATTAGGTGAAATGTATCCTGTCTTTTTCAACATAAAAAATAAGCAGATGAAAAAAAGCACATTAAAAAAGATCATTTTACCGGTGGTTCTAGTGGGAATTATGATCGGTACCGCTGGCTTTAAATCTGATTTCTTTGAGATCGCCAAGCAAATAGAAATATTTACCACGCTGTTCAAGGAAATTAACATGAATTATGTTGATGAGACCAATCCGGCGGAATTAATGGATACCGCGATAAAATCCATGCTTACCGATCTTGATCCCTACACCAATTACTGGAACGAACAGGACGTGGAAGCGGCGCGAATTAACAGTGCCGGAGAATATACCGGGATTGGCGCCATGGTGAAAACCGGCCCCGAAAGCATCACTATTGTGGAAGCCTATAAAGATTATCCCGCCGATAAAGCCGGATTAAAGCCCGGAGACGAAATTATTAAGATCGGGGATATCAATGTTTCCGATTTTAAAGAAGACGCGGGAGAATTGCTAAATGGCGCTCCAGATTCTAATGTGGAGATCACTTTTCGGCGCCAGGGAGAGATGAAAACAACTTCTTTACAGCGTACCTCGGTAGAACTGAATGCGGTGCCCTTTTATAAACTTCTCGAAGATAAGTCTGGTTATATCGTGTTATCGCGTTTCAATAATAAGGCTTCAACCGAAGTTGCCAGGGCGGTTAAAGACCTTCGAAATCAGGGTGCTGATAAGATCATCCTGGATTTAAGAAACAATCCCGGCGGACTGCTGAATGAAGCCATCAATATTGCCAATATTTTTCTTCCGAAAGGGGAACTTATCGTGACGACAAAATCGGCTATCGAAAAATATAACCGTGAATATTACACACAAAATGAACCTATAGATACTCATATTCCATTGGCCGTGCTTGTAAACGGAAGAAGCGCTTCAGCCAGTGAGATCGTGGCCGGTTCTATTCAGGATCTGGACAGGGGAGTGATCGTAGGCGCGAGAAGTTTTGGGAAAGGCCTGGTGCAAAGGCCCCGGGAACTGGCTTACGGAACTCAGCTGAAGATCACTATTTCCCGATATTACACGCCCAGCGGAAGGTGTATTCAGGCACTGGATTATCGTCATCGCGATGAAGAAGGACAGGCTATTCGTAGAAATTCTTCCGATTATAACCAGTTTACTACCCGTAACGGACGAAAGGTTTTCGATGGCGGCGGAATTTTACCCGATATACAACTGGAATCATCAGAATTTGCCGATATCACACAATCTTTGTTGTATCAGGATGCTATTTTCGATTATGCCACGAAATATTATTACTCGCATCAATTGAAGGTTCCTTCAGAATTTTACTTTACCGATAGCTGATTATGATGATTTTAAAAAGTTCCTGCAAACTTCAGATTTCAAGTATGAAACCAGAACCGAAAAGGAACTGGATCAGCTTATAGAAACGGCCGAAAATGAAGAAATAAAAGCGAAGATCGCCGATGAAATTTCAAAAATGAGGAGTACTCTTGAGAATTTCAAAAAACAGGAACTTGAGCGAAAAAAGACGGAAATTGTTAGCTTGCTGAGCGATGAGATCATCAAACGCTACTTTTATAAGGAAGGTCTTTATGAATATTATACACAGAATAATCCTGAAATCACCAGGGCACAGGAAATTTTGGGAGATCCTTCGTCTTATTCAAAAATATTAAAATAGAGTAGTGGAGAGTTTTCTTTCTTTTTTTGAAAATATGGCAGCCTGGCAAAAGCTGGCCTGGCTGAGCATTGTACTCGTTTTCTTCTGGATACTGGAAGGTTATTATTCTCTTTTTAAACACAAATATCACAAATGGCGGCATGCGACTACAAATTTTGTGTTGCTGGGTTTTGTTCTTCTTATAAATATTGCCTTTGGAATTATAACAGCCGGTGTTTTTATCTGGTTAAATGATTCTTCTTTTGGAATTCTTAATCTATTCAGCTTGCCCGTTTGGGCAGAACTTATTTTGTCACTTCTGCTGCTGGATTTGATCGCCCAGTATTTGGTTCATTTCCTGCTCCATAAGGTGAAATGGATGTGGCGCCTTCATATTGTGCATCACAGTGATACCTATGTAGATGCCACTACGGGAACCCGTCATCATCCTTTTGATTTTATTATCAGGGAAACTTTTGCGCTGATCGCTGTCTTTATCATGGGAATGCCTGTCGCTTTTTATCTTTTTTACCGGATTTTAAGTGTCTTTTTCACGTATTTCACCCATGCGAATATCAGTCTGCCGAAAAAGCTTGATAAAATCTTAAGTTATGTGTTCGTGACTCCGAATATGCATAAATTTCATCATCATTATCAGTTACCCTGGACTGACAGTAACTACGGAAATATTCTGAGTATATGGGACCGCATCTTCGGAACGCTTGTTTATGATGATACTTCCAGGATCAAATACGGAATTGATCTTCTTGATGACAACACTTCCAATAAATTGAAATATCAATTAGGCATTCCCTTCAACAGAAATATAAAGACTAAAAATTAGCCTATTTTCAACATGTTGATATGTGGAATTCCATCTTCCAGGTAGCCTTCCCCGGAAGTTTTATAACCATGTGATTCATAGAATTTTATAAGATATTGCTGTGCCGAAAGCCTGATTTCTGAAGTGTTGAAATACCTGTTGATAGCTTTATGCGAGGCTTCCATGATCTCATGACCATAACCGAATTTTCTTTCAGATTCATGCACAACTACACGGCCTATAGCCGCTTCCGGAAAATAATAACCCGGTTCAAAACAACGGGTATAAGCAACCACTCTATTATTCTTATAACCAATAACATGAATGGCCTGTCGATCTTTTCCGTCAATATCCTGATAAACACAATCCTGTTCCACCACAAATACTTCTGAGCGCAGTTGAAGTATATCATAAAGTTCATCCAGACCGAGTTCTTTAAATTCCCTGGTCCTGATCTTCAGTTCACTCATAACCTAATTAACAACTTTTTTTAGCAGGAATTTTATCGATCCTTCGCTGGTGGCGTCCACCTTCAAATTCGGTATTTAAAAAAGCGCTCAGCATTTCAAGAGCCAGGTCTTTACTGACAAAACGGGCGGGAATACTTAAAATATTAGCATCATTATGCTCGCGTGCAAGCTTTGCAATTTCTACATTCCAGCAAAGTGCAGAACGTACGCCCTGGTGTTTATTAGCAGTCATATTTGCGCCATTGCCGCTTCCGCAGATGATCACTCCAAAATCGGCCTTATGATTTTCAACATCTTCGGCCACAGGATGTACAAAATCCGGATAATCCACGCTTTCTCCAGAGTTAGTACCGTAATTTGTTACGCTGTGACCCCAGTTCTTAAGTTCTTTTTGAAGCAGTTCCTTATATTCGGTACCTGCGTGATCATTTCCAATAGAGATTTTCATTATACGTTGTGTTTACGGCAAAGTTAAAAAATAGGACTATTAACCCGCTCTTTTTTCATTGTTAATTAAATTCTCAAATCACTTAATTTTCAGCTATTTAAAATTGACAACAATTTGTTAAAAACATATGATGATTTAATCATAAACAAATTTGTTTATTAAGAAAATTATAACAATACCACTACTATATTGAATTCTCCAAATAATAACTGATACATTTTTTAGAGACTTATGAGACATTAAAAACAGGTTATTGACAAATGTTTATTTCTAAGTTTTCAAGAAATTTCTTTAAATGTATTTTATGAACTTTTGTTAAGTAAATCTTAAAAACCTAAGGAAATCAATTACTTATAAATCTACAGCTATGTTCATAACCTGTTACGAAATACTTACAACTGAAATTCCTAAATTTTCCTGTTTTTCTTTTACTACAAATTAACACACCATAATACAGCATCATTTAAAATTTTAAAAAAGAAAAAAATAAATAATAATAATAAAGATGTTTATAACTAAACGATACGAAGGTGAGAAGAACGATCGTCTAAAGAATCTATGATCTGTTTTGCTTTACGAGAATCGCCAGGATGCACCATTAGCCTAATCCCGCCAAAAGCTACCGAAGATAAAGGGAAAATATCTACCAGTGTCTCGTTCTGAAAATAATGACGTATACCGGCATCTCTGAATTTAAGTTTCAACACGAAATATTCATGAGAATAGGTAAAAGTAGCCAGGCATCGATAGTCTTTCATAGCAATTAATTAGCCTATTAAAGATAGACTTTATTCTTCTAATGCTAAAGCTGAATTTTCAGAGGAATTGTAAAGACGAGCAGGGAAAAGATCTGATCTTTTATTTAAGGATTTGTTAACAAACAGCATAACAAGCAGTATTCCAATCAGGAAGATCAAAAAGAACAAAAATGAATATCGGGTCGACTTACTTACTTTCATGATCATAAAACAAATATAGGTAGGTAAGTCATCGGGAATGTTAGAACAAAATTAAGAAAAAATTAAGATATTCTACCCAAATAACGAGTATAGTTAAATAATATTTCGAATGCATAACTTTATTTTCAAAGTTCATTAACAAAACTTTACAGACAAAAAAACGCTTTCTGCTTTTAATGCTTTAATTTTACCAATTCAGTATTACTAAAGAATGAAGAAAAAAAAGAAGACGAATAATAAACAATACCAGGGAAATCTCTCCAGAAGCATAATAGACATACTTCGCAAAAATCCCGGAAAGCCTCATAATTACAAACAAATTGCAGCAAGTCTTGGCGTAAATGATGCCAGCAGCCGAAACCAGATAATTAAAAAACTGGCGCAACTTGCGGCAAAAAATCAGATTAAGGAAGTAGAGCGCGGCAAATTTGTGATCGAAGGCCGCAATGATTACTACGAAGGAGTGCTGGATCTAACTACCAAAGGTTACGGTTATGTAATGGTGGAAGAACTTGCCGATGATGTTTTTATCGCTAACAAAGACCTGAACGCTGCTTTTGATGGAGATACCGTTGAAATTTATGTGTACAACCGTCGCCGCAGGAAACGTTCGGAAGGAGAAATCACTAAAATTCTGAAACGCAAGCGAACTGAATTCGTAGGAACTCTTCAGCTGAAAAAGGATTTTGGCTTTGTGGTGATCGACGATAATTCAATGTATACCGACTTTTTTGTTTCCGGAGGTAAGCTTAAAAATGCACAGGATGGTGACAAGGTGGTGGTTGAATTTCAGGAATGGCCCGAAAAAGCCGATTCTCCTTTTGGAAAAATTGTCCGCGTACTTGGAACACCTGGAGAACATCATACCGAAATCCATTCCATTCTTGCCCAATACGGGCTGCCCCACGATTTTCCTGAGGAAGTTGAAGAATTTGCCAATCAAATAGATACTTCCATTCAGGAAAAAGAGATCAAAAAGCGCCGGGATATGAGGGATGTGCTTACTTTCACTATAGATCCCAAAGATGCCAAGGATTTTGATGATGCCCTTAGTTTTCAACAGCTTAAAAACGGCAATTACGAAATAGGAATTCATATTGCAGATGTTTCGCATTATGTGCAACCAGGAACCATTCTCGACGATGAGGCCTATGAACGGGCAACTTCGGTTTATCTCGTGGACAGGGTTGTGCCTATGTTACCGGAAATTCTTTCAAATAATGCCTGTTCTCTTAGACCCAATGAAGAGAAATTTACTTTTTCGGCAGTTTTCGAGATTGACGATGATGCAAATGTAAAAAAGGAATGGTTCGGGAGAACTGTCACATATTCAGATGAACGTTTTGCTTACGAAGAAGCACAGCATATCCTGGAAACCGGTACCGGAACCATACCTGATGATGTGTCGATTCGAAAACATGCTTATACCGTCAAGGGAGCAGTGGTCGAAGCAGTAAGCACATTAAATCGTCTTGCGAAAAAAATGAGGTCCCGAAGAATGAGGGATGGTGCGATTTCTTTTGATAAAGTGGAAGTAAAATTCCATCTGAACGAAGAAAACAATCCTACCGGTGTTTTCTTTAAAACCGCCAAAGATTCCAATAAATTGATCGAGGAATTCATGTTGCTTGCTAACCGGAAAGTAGCTGAATTTATAGGAAAACAGAAACCTAAGAAAACTTTCGTCTATCGTTGTCACGATGAACCTGATGAGGAAAAACTGGCTGCTTTACAGAATATTGTTGGTAGATTTGGTCATTCTCTAAACCTTCGTGATCGTAAATCTACCACTTCTTCACTGAATAAACTTCTGGAAGATGTACAGGGAAGAAAAGAACAAAATATGGTAGATACACTGGCGATCCGTTCGATGAGCAAAGCCTATTACGGCACAGAAAATATTGGACATTATGGGCTGGCTTTTGACTTTTACACGCATTTTACTTCGCCTATCCGCCGTTATCCAGACGTGATGGTTCACCGTTTGCTTCAGCATTATTTAGATAAAAAAGGTGATGTTAATGAAGAAGAATATGAAGAAAAATGCCATCAGAGCAGTGAGATGGAAAACCTGGCTTCAAATGCCGAAAGGGATTCTATCAAATATATGCAGGTGAAATTCATGCAGGATCATGAAAATGAAGAATTCCTCGGGGTGATCTCCGGTGTAACCGAATGGGGAATTTTTGTGGAAATCATTGAAAACAGATGTGAAGGAATGATTCGCCTGCGTGATCTGAATGATGATCATTATGAATATGATCCGGAAGAATTTGCTGTCACCGGAAGAAAAACCGGACAAACTTATACCTTAGGAGATGAAGTTTACGTGAAGGTGAAAAATGCAGATCTTGTGAAAAGACATCTAGATTTTACGCTTCTTGGGAATAGAGAAGAAGTGGAAAAAAATCAGGAATAAAATCGTTAAATCTCATTCCGAACATAAAAAAGTCGGCTAAAATATCTAAAATTTTACCTTTGCATTACAACTGAACTGGATGTTACAGGATGTTTTATCGGGCATGCCCCTGGGATTATTTTTAGCTTTTTTGCTGGGGCCTGTTTTTTTCGTTTTACTTGAAACGGCTGCCATTAAAGGCTTTCGAGCTGCAATAGCCTTTGATTTTGGGGTGATGCTTGCCGATACCGTTTTTGTTTCCATCGCTTATTTAAGTACCACCAAACTCCTCGAAAGAATAAAGGATGATCCTGCGCTTTTTGTTTTTGGAGGAGTGATTCTTACCACCTACGGGGTGATGAGTTTTCTGCAAACAAAGAAAGTTTTTCATACCGATGAGGAAACTCCCGAAATTCGAAAACTGGGAAAAAGCGACTATTTCGGATTATTTGCCAAAGGATTTCTTCTCAATTTTATCAATATCGGGGTATTGGGATTTTGGCTCGGTGTGATCATTGTTTTCGGTCCTAAAATGGATATGGAACTTAACCGCATGATGGTTTTCTTCGGAACGGTTCTTATAACCTATCTCTGCATTGATGTCTTTAAGATCCTGCTGGCAAAAAAGCTGAATAGAAAACTTACTCCAAACCGTATCTATTTTCTGAAAAAAGCAATAAGTGCTTTATTGATTGTCTCCGGAGTTTTACTGATTTCACAGGGACTTTTTCCGGGACAGGTAGATGAGATCAAAGACCATATTGAAGAAATCACCCCTGATGATACACAGATCGGGTTGTTGGAAAAAGTAAACAAAGGAATTGATGGGCAATAAAAAAGCCCCTTAAAAAAGGAGCTTTTGAAGAGGCATCGAGCGGATTCGAACCGCTGTACAAGGTTTTGCAGACCTCTGCCTAGCCACTCGGCCACGATGCCATTTACGGTTGGCAAATGTAATAAAAATTTTAAGTTTCAAAACTAAAACTACCTCGATTTAGTTCGACTTACGGTCACCATTGCCACATTTCCACCAATGGGAGGATTGATTTTGGAAACTTCAACCTTCGCTTTCTGAACCATCAGCAGTTCTTTCATGATCCTGCTCAGAATCCTTTCGGCTACGGTTTCCAAAAGTTTTGAACGAATTGCCATTTCATCCTTTACGATCCTGTTCAGGTGAACATAATCAATGGTATCGGCTAATTTATCTGTTTTAGCCGAATGTGAAAGATCTCCTTTTACTTTCAGATCAACGCGATATTCACTCCCGATTTTTCCTTCCTCATCAAGGCAACCGTGATACGAAAAGACCTTGATATTCTTTAATTTGATAACGCCCACTAAAATTTTTTGCCAAAGATAAGACCTGTTTACGAGCAATTCAATTATTGTACTGCTTTTAAGGAATAGTATTTAGGCTAAGCTATCGCTGTCGATTTAATTTTTGATAAATTTGCCTTTTATTTAAAACATATGTCTGAAGTAAAGAAATCACTCAATTTCATTGAGCAAATCATAGAAGAAGATCTCAATAAAAACTATAAAAAGGAAGACCTGAAATTTCGGTTTCCACCCGAACCCAATGGTTATCTTCATATTGGTCATGCTTCTTCCATTTGTCTGAATTTTGGGCTGGGAGAGAAATATGATGCGCCTGTAAATCTTCGTTTTGACGATACGAACCCGATGAAAGAGGAGCAGGAGTATGTAGATGCCATCAAAAAAGACGTGGAATGGCTCGGTTTTAAATGGGCGAAGGAATGCTATGCCTCAGATTATTTTCAGCAGCTTTACGACTGGGCGGTTGAAATGATCAAAAATGGCGATGCTTATGTAGATAGTCAGACTTCAGAAGAAATTGCCGAACAAAAAGGAACTCCAACCGAACCCGGAAAAGAAAGTCCTTACAGGAACCGTCCCCTGGAAGAGAACCTTGAACTTTTCGAGCAGATGAAGAATGGTGATACTCCTGAACGCGGGCACGTTTTGAGAGCAAAAATAGATATGGCTTCGCCAAATATGCTGATGCGCGACCCGGTCATGTATCGTTGTTTGCATAAAAGTCACCATCGTACCGGCGGGGACTGGAAAATATACCCGATGTATGATTGGGCACATGGCCAGAGCGATTTTATTGAAGGAGTTTCGCATTCTTTTTGTACGCTTGAATTTCTTCCACATCGCGAATTATATAACTGGTTTGTTGAAAAAGTGAGTAAAACCGGTGATTTTAAGCCGAAACAGAGGGAATTTGCCAGGAGAAATCTCAGCCATACAATCGTTAGTAAAAGAAAACTGCTTCAGCTTGTGGAGAAAGGTTTTGTAGATTCATGGGACGATCCGCGGATGCCTACGATTTCAGGTTTACGAAGAAGAGGTTATACTCCCGCTTCCATCAGGAAATTTGCTGATTCTATCGGAGTTGGAAAAAGAGAGAATATGATCGATGTCGCGCATCTCGAATTTTGTGCACGTGAAGATCTAAATAAAGTGGCACCGCGCGTAATGGCCGTTCTTGATCCTGTAAAACTGGTGATCACGAATTATCCTGAAGGAGAAGAGGAGTGGCTGGAAGCCGAAAATAATCCGGAAGATGAATCGGCCGGATCTCGAAAAGTGCCTTTTTCCAGGGAAATTTATATTGAAAAAGAAGATTTCAAGGAAGAAGCCAATCGAAAGTTTTTCCGCCTGACACTGGGAAAGGAAGTTCGCCTGAAGAATGCTTATATCATCAAGGGAGAAGATGTGGTGAAGGATGAAGACGGAAATATTCTGGAAATTCATTGTACCTATGATCCGAAGAGCAAAAGTGGCAGCGGTACCGAAGAATCACTAAGAAAAGTGAAGGGAACGCTTCACTGGGTATCTATCAAACATGCGATAGAAGCCGAAGTAAGGCTTTATGACCGACTTTTTACCGAAGAAATGCCCGATGGCGTCAAAGACAGGGATTATCTCGAATTTATCAATCCTGAATCGCTTCAGACCGTGAAAGGATTTTTGGAACCGAGCCTTAAAGATGCTGAAATTGGAGAAAAAGTTCAGTTTCAGAGAATTGGTTATTTCTGTGTGGATAAAGATTCCGAGTCGGCGAAACCTGTTTTTAATCGTACTGTTAGTCTTCGTGATTCCTGGGCTAAGAAAAAATAATAAGATATATTTTAGATTTCTTTAAGAAATATTTAGCATTGAATTTTAACATATTAACCGGTTATTAACAAGCTTAGGGCTGGCCAACACTTATCTTTGGGTGAATAATAACTAAAATTCAAATACTTATGGCAAGTACAGGAAATACTTTTTTAGCACTCATCACCGGAGCTGCGATAGGCGCAGGTTTGGGATTACTTTATGCACCTGACAGCGGTGAAGAAACCCGTAAAAGACTGCGCAAAGATGCTCAGGATGCTCAGGATCGTTTAAATAAAAGATATCAGGAAACTTCTTCCAATCTAAGCGATAAGGCTAAAAAAGCCAGAAGAGATTTTGAAGACAGGCTGGAAGATACATTATCTAATGCAAGCCATAAAGCTGATGATATTCTTGCTGCTATGGAGCATAAGCTCGAAGAATTGAGAAAACAGAATTCGAAATTGCAAAGAGATAAACCTGGAAAGTCTAAAGCTTCCGGTAGTAATACCGATCAGGCTGTAGTATAAGCTTATATGGCATTTGAAAAACTATCAGACAGTATTCATGAGTTAAATGATAATGTTCAGGCATTCATGCAAAGCAATGCCGAATATTACAAACTAAAGGCCTTCAAATCGGGGATGAAGGGCGCCATTTCTTTGGTGCGTTTTTTAATCCTGATTTCACTTTTTAGTGTGGCCGGTGTTTTGCTTTCTTTTGCAGTAGCCATTCTTATAAGTGAAGCTACAGGGATTGCCAGTCTGGGTTATTTCATTGTCGGAGGTTTTTACATAATTCTTGCGATTTTACTCTTTACAGTAGGTAAAAAGCCTATCGAGAGTTTTATGCTAAAGAAATTTTCAAAAATTGTTTTTGAAGAAAACGAAGACTGATGAGAACCTATTCAAATTTTGAAGAAATAGATAAAGATCTGAAGATATTAAAGCTTCAGACGGAAATTGATAAGGAAGAAATTAAATTAAGCCTGGATCAGGCAAAGTCAAATCTTTCTCCTGTTTCTCTTTTAGGTGGTACCGTAGGTGCGATCATCCAGAAGGCTATAGTGCTGAAAGCAGTCTCCAAGATATTCGGAATTAAGCGAACTATTACTTCTTCCAGGAAGAAATAAATTCGGTTTACAATTAGAAAAAAGCAGTATCAAATTCAGAGAATTCTGAATTTGATACTGCTTTTTTCTATCCCAGCGTGTTAATCGCTTTTTCTATACGGGCGAGTGTTTCTTTCTTTCCTATCATTTCGGCTATCGTATAAAGATCAGGGCCCTGCAATGCGCCTACAAGAGCAAGTCTCAATGGCATCATTACCTTCCCGAACCCGATTTCCTTTCCTTTGATCCAGCCTTTTACAATGACCTGAAGATTTTCAGAATTAAAATCCTCCACATCCTGCAGGATTTCTTTCAGTTCTTTCATTAGTTCAGAACTGTCATTCTTCCAGGCTTTTTTGGTGTCTTTTGGTTCAAAGGAAGTAGGGGAAATGAAAAAGAAATTTCCCTGCTCCCAGAAATCTTCAACGAATACCACACGTTCCTTGATAAGTTCCACCACTTTATAGGTATAGTCTTTTTCAGGCTGTATTTCTTTTTCCTTTAAAAAATCCATAAACCTTTCGGTAAGCATTTTGTTATCGGCAATTTGAATATAATGCTGCTGAAACCATTTGGTCTTTTCGGGATCGAATTTGGCACCGCCTTTATGAACCCTTTCCAGTTCAAAGGCTTTTACAAGGTCTTCCAGTTCAAAAAATTCCTGCTCTGTCCCGGGATTCCATCCAAGGAAAGCGAGCATATTTATAACGGCTTCAGGAAAATAACCTTCCTCGCGATATCCGGCAGAAATATCCCCGGTTTTAGGATCGTTCCATTCCAGCGGAAAAACGGGAAATCCCATTTTTTCACCATCTCGTTTGCTGAGTTTTCCTTTACCCTGTGGCTTCAGGATTAGCGGAAGATGGGCAAATTCCGGGGCTTTCCACCCAAAAGCTTTATAAAGCAAATTATGCAGGGCAAGGGAAGGCAGCCATTCTTCGCCGCGAATAACGTGGGTAATTTCCATTAAATGATCATCTACAATATTTGCCAGGTGATACGTAGGCATCCCGTCGCTCTTAAAAAGCACTTTATCATCAAGAATATTGGTATCGATCTCCATATCTCCCCGAATCACATCATTCAGTTGCAAGGTTTCATCCTGAGGAGATTTAAACCTGATCACGTATTCTTGGTTATTTTCAAGTTTTTGCTTTACCTCTTCTTGGGAAAGGGAAAGGGAATTCTTCAGTTTTAATCGGTTATGCCAGTTGTAGATAAAGGTTTTCCCTTTTTCTTCATGGTCCTTGCGGTGCGCATCGAGTTCTTCAGCCGTATCAAAGGCATAGTATGCATTTCCAGATTCTATGAGCTTTTCGGCATATTCCCGGTAGATCTCTTTGCGTTCGCTCTGCCGGTAAGGGCCATGATCTTTTTCTTTCCCGGGGCCTTCATCATACGGAATTCCACACCAGTTCAGCGATTCTATAATATAATCTTCGGCGCCTTCAACATATCGGTTCTGATCGGTATCCTCAATTCGAAGAATGAAATCCCCATCATGTTTTTTGGCAAATAAATAATTATACAAAGCGGTTCTAACTCCGCCTATATGCAAGGGTCCCGTAGGACTCGGTGCAAATCGTACACGTACTTTCGAAGACATAACTTTAAAATTTTATGCGCAAAGATACAACCTTCTTTATGCAATCCTAAACTGTGGAGCCAGGCATCTGGAAGAGCATTATTTTTTATTGTATTTTTATGGAAATTTCGGCGTTTGTGATGGAGAATTTTGAGAAGGTGCAACGAAAACTGGAGGTTTTTATCCGTAAGTATTACCTCGACCGTATACTTAAGGGCAGCCTGTTGTTTCTCGCCATCGGCCTCCTCTATTTTCTCGTAATAAGTTTCGTGGAATATTTCTTCTGGCTTTCCACCACCGGACGTATGCTGCTGTTCTGGTCTTTTCTGGCTATTGAACTGTTCCTGTTATTTTATTTCATAGGAATCCCTGTGCTGAAATTGCTGAAGCTTTCCCATGGATTGAATCGCTTTCAGGCTTCTGAGATCATAGGAAGACATTTCCCGGAAGTAAACGATAAACTGAAGAATCTGCTTCAGCTGAATGATGAAAACGCGAAAACAGAGCTTATTTTAGCGAGTATTGAGCAGCGTTCCGCAGGATTGCTTCGGGTACCTTTTTCCGATGCCATCGATCTGAAGAAGAAAAGGAGGGAAGCTGGTTTTCTCGTTTTTCCTTTATTGATCCTTCTGGCTTTGCTGTTTGCCGGAAAAACCGATACTCTTTTCGGAAGTTTTCAGCGTGTTCAGGATTATAATACCGTTTATCTAAAACCCGCACCATTTCGGTTTTTCGTGGTCAATGATGAACTCAGCACCCGGGAAGGGGAAGATTATAAACTTCAGATAAAGATTTTAGGAGACGTAATTCCTGAAGACGTGAAGATCCTGCAGGAGAATTCTCAAAACTTAATGAAGCAGGTCTCACCGGGAAATTTTGAATATGTTTTCACCAATCCGCAGAAGGATATCGATTTTGAGCTTGCGGCCGGAGAAGTGATTTCCGAACCTAAAGCATTAAAAGTTTGGAAGGTTCCAAAACTGCTGGATTTTGAAATGCGAATGGATTACCCATCGTACACGGGGGCGAAGGACGAAAAAGTGAAAGGCTCGGGAAATTACGTAATTCCGGAAGGCACAAGGATTTCGTGGAATTTCAGCACAAAGAATACCGGGGAAATCAATTTTAGAACTCCCGATTCTCTTATACAATTACCGGTCAGGAACGATAGTGTTTCGCTTCGGAAGCAGATTCGTAAGGATTTTGATTATTCGGTAAGCTCTTCTAATGAGAATATTAAGGATTTTGAACCCTTAACTTACAGACTCAAAGTGATCAAAGATGAATATCCACAGATCGAAGTGAAATCCAAACGAGATAGTTTAAATACTGATATTCAATATTTTAAAGGAAAATTATCTGATGACTACGGACTTTCCCGCCTGGAGCTGGTTTACTATCCCGAAGGTTCTGAAGAAAATAGTGAAAGTCTTCCGCTGGATATAAGCAGGGGCACTTTTGCCGAATTTCACTACAGTTTTCCCGGAGAAATCCAGCTTGAAAAAGGCAGGAATTATTATTATTTCTTCAGGGTTTTTGATAATGATGAGGTTAACGGCGCTAAAGCTTCAAAATCGGAAAATTTTTCATTTTATAAAAAAACCGATGAGGAAATTGCAAACGAGAATCTCCAGGAGCAAAATGAAACTATAGGCAACCTAAAGGAAAATCTGCAGGAATTTGACAAAACTGATAAAGAGCTGGATGAATTTTCACGCCTGGAGAAAGAGAAGGAAAATCTCAATTATAATGACCGGAAGCGGCTGGAAGAATTTGTAAAACGGCAGAAATTACAAAACCAGATGATGGAAAAATATTCCCAAAAACTGGAAAAGAATATTTCAGAATTTGAAGATGGAGAAACTTCTCCTATGGAAAAGGAACTTAAGAAACGTCTGGAAAGCAATGAAAAAAGCTTAAAAGAAAATGAGGAGTTACTGAAGGAGCTTCAGGAATATTCTGAAAAAATACAAAAAGAGGATCTTGGTTCTAAGCTTGAAAAACTTTCCAAACAAAACAGGAATAATCAGCGCAATCTTGAACAGATCCTCGAACTAACGAAACAATATTATGTAGAGGAGAAAAAGCAGAAACTGGCACGTGATCTTGAAAATTTGGCTGAAGAACAGGAGAAACTTTCCGAAGATGAAGAAAAAAACACTTCCGAAGAACAGCAAAAACTTAATGAAGAATTTAAGGATTTTCGTGAGGAAATGGATCAATTGGAAAAGGAAAATGAGAATTTAAAGAGGCCGAAGGAACTGGGCAGGGAAGAAATTGATGAGCAGGAAATAGAAAATCAACAAAATGAAGCAAAAAAGAATTTAGAAAACGGAGAGAAAAAGAAGGCCTCGGAAGCTCAAAAAAATGCTGCGAAAAATATGCAGAAAATGAGCTCCCAGATGCAGCAAATGTCCATGCAGCAACAAATGCAGGAATTGAAGGCCGATGCTAAAAGCCTTCGTCAGATACTCGATAACCTTCTGGTCTTTTCTTTTGAACAGGAAGGCCTGTTAAAAAGTTTCAGAAAACTTCAGCAAAACAATCCAGAATATGCGGCAAAATTAAAAGCTCAAAGCAATCTTCGGGAGAATTTTCAGCATATTGATGACAGTATTTTTTCTCTTGCCTTGAAGAATCCGATGATCGGTGAGCAGATCACAGGGGAACTTACCGATCTGCAATTCGATCTTGATAAATCTCTGGAGCGGCTTTCCAATAACGAGATTCCGCAGGGAAATGCAAGTCAGCAATATGTGGTGACAGGCGCGAATGAACTGGCGAATATGCTGAGTGATATTCTTAACAGCATGCAACAGATGATGTCTAATCCTCAATCCGGTGGTGGTAGCGGCGGGCAGGAAGTTCAGCTTCCTGATATCATTAAGAAACAGAAAGAGATCAATCAGCAAATGCAGGAGCAAATAGGGGAGAAGGGAAATAAACAGAAGTCTGAGGAAGGAAAGCAGGAGGAAGGCCAGGGAGAAAAGATGGACGGCGAGCTTTATGAAATCTATAAACAGCAACAACTTTTAAGAATGCAGATGGAGAAGATCAGAAAGGAAAATTCTGATCAAAAAGGCTCGGGCACAGAAAATTTAATGAAACAAATCGAAGAACAATTGTTAGATAAAGGCTTTAATGAGCAAACCCTGCAGAGAATGAAACAGCTGGAATATGAATTGTTGAAATATGAAGATGCTCAAAAAACGCAGGGAATGGATAACAAAAGAAAGTCTGAAACCAATCAGAAAACTTTCGAGAACAGGCTTCAGGATCAAATTGATAAGGCCAAAG
The DNA here is from genome assembly GCA_963741865.1 of uncultured Flavobacteriaceae bacterium. Lineage (GTDB taxonomy): Bacteria > Bacteroidota > Bacteroidia > Flavobacteriales > Flavobacteriaceae > Christiangramia. The sequence goes on along the minus strand of CAVUJP010000006.1, from coordinate 108,792 downwards.
AATATTTTAATTCTGATGAAGTTTTAAATCGGCAAATATTACCTTTGCGCCAAATTTATCGAGAGAAAGTAAAGGAATATTTTGGAACATCAGATTAATTTTTTCAGTGAAACCGATTTTGAGCTTGAACAGGAACAGAAGTATGCGTCCTGGATTAATGCGGTTATAAAGACGGAAGGAAAAATTCTAGGTGAGATTAATTATATCTTCTGCGATGATGAATATCTTCACAAGATCAACGTTGATTATCTGGATCATGATACGCTAACAGATATTATCAGCTTTGACAATACAGTAGGGGATACCTTACACGGCGATATCTATTTGAGCATCCAACGCATCAATGAAAACGCAACAGAATATGATGTAAATTTCCGGGAAGAATTACGCCGGGTAATGATACATGGGGTGTTGCATTTTTGCGGATATAAAGATAAAACTGAAAGGGATAGTGATCTAATGCGACGCAAGGAAGAGGAGAAAATGAAAATGTTCCACGTGGAACAATAATAAATTTAGGGAATGTTCGATAAGAAATATGATGTGATAGTTGTGGGTGCGGGGCACGCCGGAAGCGAAGCTGCCGCTGCCGCTGCTAATATGGGAAGCAAAACATTGCTTATTACCATGAACCTGCAGAATATTGCACAGATGAGTTGTAATCCGGCTATGGGTGGCATAGCAAAAGGACAGATTGTGCGTGAGATTGATGCTATGGGCGGATATAGCGGACTTGTTAGTGACAGCAGTGCTATACAATTCAAAATGTTGAATAAGTCTAAAGGACCTGCGATGTGGAGTCCGCGTGTACAGAGTGACCGTTTGCGTTTTGCTGAGGACTGGAGAGTTCGTCTTGAGAAAACTCCGAATCTGGATTTCTATCAGGAAATGGTGGCCGGATTGATCATCAAAAATCAGAGGATCTGTGGGGTAAGGACCTCTCTTGGATTGGAAGTTTTAGCCGATACGGTGATCTGTACCAATGGAACTTTTTTAAACGGCTTAATTCATATTGGTGATAAACAATTTGGCGGGGGCAGAGCAGGAGAAAGAGCAGCCACCGGAATAACGAAAGATCTTATCGAGGCTGGTTTTGAAGCTGGGAGAATGAAAACAGGAACACCCCCTCGAGTGGATGGTCGATCGCTCGATTATTCTAAAATGACCGAACAACCCGGGGATGAAATGCCGGGAAAATTTTCTTTTTCAGATGAATCTAAACCGCTAACGAAACAACGCTCCTGTTATATGACCTACACCTCGAATGAGGTTCATGAGATTTTAAAGGAGGGGTTTGATCGCTCACCAATGTTCAACGGAAGGATTAAAAGTATTGGGCCACGGTATTGCCCTTCCATCGAAGATAAGATCAATCGTTTTGCAGATAAAGATAGACATCAACTTTTTGTAGAGCCTGAAGGCTGGAACACCGTGGAAGTTTATGTAAACGGATTTTCAACTTCCCTGCCGGAAGATGTCCAGTTCAAAGCTTTACGATCTGTAGACGGATTCGAAAATGTGAAATTCTTCAGGCCCGGTTATGCCATTGAATATGATTATTTTCCACCCACTCAGTTAAAACATACTTTAGAAACCAAGCTGGTGGAAGGTTTATATTTTGCCGGACAGATCAATGGAACTACCGGTTATGAAGAAGCCGCCTGCCAGGGATTGATGGCGGGGATCAATGCAGCCTTAAAGTTCAGGAGAGAGAAGAATTTATTCTGAAAAGAAATGAAGCCTATATAGGAGTCTTAATTGACGATCTTATAACCAAAGGCACTCAGGAACCCTACAGAATGTTTACCTCCAGAGCCGAATATCGAACTCTTTTGAGGCAGGATAATGCCGATTTCCGTTTAACTGAAAAATCATTTAATCTTGGTTTGGCCTCTGAAAAACGGCTCATAAAAATGGAAGAGAAGAGGCAAAAGGCCGATGCATTTGTAAACTTCTTGAAAGATCTAAGTGTGGATCATCAGGAAGCAAATGTTGTTCTGGAAGAAAAGAATTCTTCTCCCATGAAACAGAGCGATAAGATTTTTAAGGTGTTTTCCCGACCTGAAATTACCATGGAGGACGTCAGACGTTTTTCCGGAGTTGAAGAATTTATAGCGGAGAATGATCTGAATTTAGAAATGCTTGAACAAACGGAAATTCAGGTAAAATATTCGGGATATATTCAGAAAGAAAAAAATAATGCAGATAAACTTAACCGATTAGAGGATATTAAAATTCCTAAAAATTTTGACTATTCCAGGATAAAATCCATGTCTTATGAAGCTCGGGAAAAATTGAATAAAGTTCAACCAACGAGTATCTCCCAGGCTTCCAGGATCAGCGGGGTAAGTCCGAATGATATTTCCGTATTATTAGTTTATATGGGACGTTAATTTTTCCATGTTCCACGTGGAACATCAATCCTAAAAGTTTCAATAATTTCAAGAATTGAAAAAAAATCCAGCAGACTTTACATATACCGATTTCCTTGTAACAGGAGAAGAGTTCCATCTGGAAAATTACCGAAAGGGAATCTTTAAGACCATTCCTGTTCCTGAAAATTTAAGTCAGTATTACAAAAGCGAAAATTATATTTCGCACACCGATAGGCAGGAAACTCTTCAGGAAAAGATATACCAGCGGGTAAAAAAATATATGCTGAATAAAAAGGCCTCCTGGATAGAAAAAGAAATTACAACAACCAAGCATTTGGATTATGGGTGCGGCACCGGAGATTTTGTTCATGTTATGAATTCAAGAGGCTGGAATAGTTTTGGAATTGAACCCGATCCGGATGCAAAAAAACTTGCGGAGGGAAAATCAGCAAATATTCATAGCTCCCTGGAAACTTTAAAAGAAAAAGATTTCTCGGTAATCACTTTGTGGCATGTGTTGGAACATATACCAGATTACCAAAACAAACTTCAGCAGCTAATTGAAAAATTAAAACCCGGAGGAATTTTGGTGATTGCGGTTCCTAATTATAATTCTTATGATGCCGAATATTATAAAGAATCTTGGGCAGCCTGGGACGTGCCCCGACATCTTTGGCATTTTTCGAGAAAAGGATTGAAGACAGAAATAGAATCAAATTTTCCGCTTGGACTTATGAAGGAAAAACCTCTCATCTTTGATTCTTTTTATGTAAGTCTGTTAAGCGAACAACATCAAAAAAAGCCACTTCCTTTTCTCCGGGCTCTTAAAACAGGAATGCATTCTAATTTAAGGGCAGGATCAACCGGAGAATACTCTTCCCTAGCTTATTTCTTCCAAAAATACTAAATAAGGCTATTAAATGTTTTTGCTGAAGTTTTGTGTCTGTAAACGTAGATAACCGCCTTGTTAGTTCTTAAAGTCTCTTAAATCGCTTTAAAATCGTCTGTTTTTAATAAAATATATAAATGAAATCTTTATTTTGTATAGGTAGATTCTATTTAATGTAATTCAGGATATATTCATAAAATACTTTTATACATTTGCCGTACTAAAAAATTAAAATTATGATTAGAAGATTTATTGGAATAGCGGCAATCGCAATACTTATGGTTTCCTGTAATGAGCAAAAAACTGCTTACGTAGACACTACTAAATTAATTAAGGAATATAAACAGATGAAAGATGTGGAGGCAGAATTCACTTCAAAATCTGATTCCTTAAGACAAGAATTAGATTCAGTAGGGAGAGCTTTTCAACAGGAAGTTCAGGAATATCAGCAGGGAATGAACTCCATGTCTGAGTCTGCACGCCAGCAAAAAGAACAGGAGCTTATGCGTAAACAGCAAATGATTCAGCAAAGACAGCAGATGCAGAGCAACCGTTTAAGAGAAGAAAGTTCGGCCGTCATGGATTCCATGGTCACTAAAGTGAAAGACTACGTTAAAGATTACGGAAAAAATAACGGATATACTTATATTTTCGGCTCTAATGAAAGCGGAAATATCATGTATGGTGAGGAAGATCTTGACATTACCGAAGAAATCTTGGAAAAACTGAATGAGGATTATGGAGGAGATACAGCCGCCGAAACACCAGAAGCAGCAGAGGAAGAATAATTCTGAAAATTATATTCATTATAAAAAGGCTTCGATATTTCGAAGCCTTTTTTGATTTTAACTCATCAGAAAAACCCCGAAAATCGTAACTATAAAGTAGCCCGTAAGGGTGAAAGCTCCTGCATAATCTTTTGCAATGCGTTGACCAAAAAGCAGCATCAGCAAAGTTATACTGGAGAGGATACAGGTGTATAATCCTATTTCTAGCTGCTCAAAAGCAAGGATCCAGATGATGGCTAATACAGCGAGAATTCCACTGAGAATTTCAAGGATCATTATCAATCCAACCATCAGCGGCACACTTCCTGAAAGAAAAGTAGAGGAAAAGTGACCGGTGAGCCAACCTAAATTCCCTTTCCAGTCAAATGCCTTATCCAGTCCCGACTGCAGGAAAACAATGGCTATAAAAAGCAATATGAGAATTTCGGTGCTGTGAGAGAGTAGTGTATTCATTTTATGCGACTTTGGTATGTAAAAAACGGGTGAGTTTCATCGAAAGATCAGTGAGGATGATCTTTGCATTTCCGTTACGTTCAATATGATAAATGGCTGTTTCGAGCGCTTCGCTTATCTCCATAATATTTCGACCATGAACAAAGGGAGCAAAATTATCCAGTTTAAAATTCTGGGTTTCCGGCTCTAGATAAACCAGGTCTTCCGCTTTATAATTCAGCATCATGGCCTGACGGAAGAAATCGATACAATACAATAAGAAACTCTTCTGAGTTTCCCGGCCAAGACCTGCGATCTCTTCGCTCCAGGCAGTTAATTCCAAAACCGTAGCTTTATTTCCTTTGGCCTTAAAGGCAGTGCGCACCCAGCTGATGAACCACTTTTCAAATTGATCGTCTCCTGAATCCTTCTTCAAAAGATGAAGTGCCTTGCTATAATTTCCACTGCATTGATGAGCTATCTTTTTTGCCACCGCAGCCTCGCAATTTTCTTTTTTCTGAAGTGCTTCGGCTATATCGGCTTCGCTCAGCGGAGGGAAATGTAATTTCTGACAGCGTGATCTTATGGTTTGAATAATCTGTTCTTCATCTTCCGCGATAAGGATGAAAACAGTCTTATTGGGCGGTTCTTCGATAAGTTTCAGCAGCTTGTTGGCTGTTTGTGTATTCATCTTATCTGCCATCCAGATAATCATCACTTTAAAACCGCCTTCAAAGGCTTTGAGAGACAATGATTTAACAATATCCTGTGCTTCATGGACGCTTATCTGTCCCTGTTTATTTTCAACACCCAGTTTCTGGTACCATTCAAAAAGACTGAAGTATGGATTTGTCATCAGCAATTCTCGCCATTCCTCCAGAAAATGAGAGGAAACAGGATATTTTTTTACCTTCTCATTTACCGCGACCGGAAAGGCAAAATGCAGATCGGGATGCGAAAAATTCCGGAATTTCAAATTACAGGATTCGGCACCTCCCCTATTTTCTCCTTCAGAATTCCTGCAAAGAAGATATTGAGCATAGGCAATGGCCATGGGAAGTGTCCCACTGCCAGAACTTCCGGTAAACAGCTGTGCATGTGGAATTCTACTACGGTCAGCCGTAGTGGTAAGGTGATTTTTTATATGTGGGAGACCAACAATTTCATCAAAAAGCATAGGCAAATATAAAATTATATGGGCTTTATTGTCTTTGGAAAAATTTATATTTGTAAGAAAGCATTTCTATGAAAACAATCGACGACTATAATTTTAAAGATAAGAAGGCCTTAATTCGGGTAGATTTCAATGTTCCACTTAATGAAGATATGGAAGTAACCGATGCGAACCGTATTGAAGCCGCAAAACCGAGTATCACCAAAATTCTCAAAGATGGCGGTAGCGTAGTGCTGATGTCGCACCTGGGAAGGCCTAAAGGAAAGGAAAGTAAATTTTCGCTTCAGCATATCGTGAAAAAAGTTTCTGAAGTTTTAGGAGTGGAGGTGAAATTTGTTGAAGATTGTATTGGTGAAGATGTTGAAAAGGCCGCAGCCAATCTTAAACCCGGAGAAGTACTTCTTTTGGAAAATTTGCGTTTTCATGAGGAAGAAACCAAAGGAGATGAAGATTTCGCTAAAAAACTCTCCAAATTGGGAGATATCTATGTGAATGATGCCTTTGGGACCGCTCACCGTGCACACGCTTCCACTACCGTGGTGGCTAAATTTTTTGAAGATAAATGTTTCGGCTATTTGCTGGCCAAAGAGATCAAAAGCCTTGATAAGGTTTTGAATAGCAAAGAGAAACCTGTAACCGCGGTCCTTGGCGGCGCTAAGGTTTCTTCTAAAATCACCGTGATTGAAAATATTCTTGATAAAATCGACCATCTTATCATTGGTGGCGGAATGACTTATACTTTTATCAAGGCCCAGGGAGGTAAAATTGGTAATTCTCTTGTGGAAGATGACAAGCAGGAACTGGCACTTGAAATTCTGAAAAAAGCGAAGGAAAAAGGAGTGGAAGTTCACCTTCCCGTAGATTCCATTATTGCTGATAGTTTTTCTGAACAGGCCAGCACCCAAACCGAAAATGTAGATAGTATTCCTGACGGTTGGATGGGTCTGGACGTTGGGCCGGAAACCATTCGAAATTTTTCCGAAGTGATTAAAAAATCAAAAATCATCCTGTGGAATGGTCCTTTAGGTGTCTTTGAAATGGATACTTTTTCCAATGGCACGATTAAGCTGGGTGAGGCTATCGCTGAAGCAACCAGAAACGGCGCTTTTTCTCTTGTGGGAGGAGGCGATTCGGTAGCCGCAGTTAAAAAATTCGGTCTGGAAGACCAGATGAGCTATGTATCTACCGGAGGTGGCGCCATGCTCGAAATGCTGGAAGGAAAAAGCCTTCCGGGTATTGAAGCTATTTTAAAATAATGAGGTACGAAATTTGCGGTTTTTACGTTAATTATTTTAAATAGAATTTATGCTGAGACAAGGACTTCTGATGGTAATTCTGCTGGCAGGGATCAGCTGTTTTGCACAGGAGAAAAAGAACAGGGAAAGGGTTGAAAAGGCCAATTTCCGTGTTCAGATCTTCAAGAAAAACAATAATACCGAGATAAAACTCGCTGAGCCCGATCCCGAGTTCAAGAAAAAACTGCCTATTTCGGCAGAAATTTCCGATTCCTCGAAAGTCATTCTCCGGGATTTGCCCAGGGCAGCGACTATCGATTCTTTATGGCGAAGGGAACTTACCAATTCTGATCTATTTGAGAGCATGCAGCGCAGCATTCATGATCAGGATTATGAAGAAGTGGTGTATGACGAGCTTCCCACCGATACCCTGAAAGCACGGCTCGCCCGTCTTAATGCGCGAACTCCTTTTAATATCGAATACAATCCCAGCCTGGAAAGTGTGATCAAGTCTTACCTGAAGCGCGATAAACAGAATATGGAGCGTTTGATGGCTCTGAGCACCTATTATTTTCCGCTTTTCGAACAGGAACTGGACAAGTATGATATTCCGCTGGAAATAAAATACCTGGCGATCATAGAATCAGCTTTGAATCCACGTGCCCGTTCAAGGGTTGGAGCAACCGGGCTGTGGCAGTTTATGTTCACCACCGGAAAAATGCACGGCCTGGATGTAAGTTCTTATGTAGATGAACGTATGGATCCTGCAAGAGCCACAGAAGCCGCTGCCGAATATATGGCCAGCCTTTATAAAGTTTTTGGTGACTGGGATCTGGTATTGGCTTCTTATAATTCAGGTCCCGGAAATGTATCCAAAGCTATTAGAAGAAGCGGCGGCGCTACCGATTACTGGACACTGAGAAGATATCTTCCCCGTGAAACTGCGGGCTATGTGCCGGCATTCCTGGCCACACTTTATCTTTTTGAATATGCCGAAGAACACCATTTTCAGCCTAAAAGACCCGATATTGTCTATTTTGAGACCGATACCATTCAGGTGAAAAAGCTGCTTACTTTTGACCAGATTTCAAAGGTGACGGGTGTGGATAAAGGCACCCTGGAGTTTCTAAATCCCAGCTATAAACTAGACATCATTCCTTATGTTGACGATGAAAAATATGTACTCCGTCTTCCCAGATCTGCAACAGGAAAATTTGTAAATAATGAAGCGGCTATTTATAATTTCGCCGAAGAGGACCTGGCAGAAAACGAAAAGAAACTTCCAAAATACATAGAAACCGAAGATCGAATTAGATATCGCGTACGAAGCGGGGATTATCTTGGAAAAATTGCCGAAAGATATGGTGTGGGCGTAAGCAGTATCAGGCGGTGGAATAATATGCGGAGCAATAACATCAGAATTGGACAATATCTTACTATTTATCCACAAAAACCGGTAAGTGTTTCTGTGAGTGAAAATAGCAAAAATTCCAGCGATAATTCCAATCCGAGATTGTACACGGTTAAGCAGGGAGATTCCCTCTGGAGCATTTCTAAAAAGTTTCCAGGCGTTACGGTACAGAATTTGAGGGCTTGGAATGATATGAACACTAATAGTCTTAAACCCGGTATGAAACTGAAGGTTTCCAAGGGTTAAGAACCTATCAAAACCAAACAAATGAAACGAAGTCTGATTCTGCTTACCTGCATTCTCCTATTTATTTCCTGTAAAAACGAAAAATCTCAAAAAAACACACGGATACTTTCCGACTCCTCTGGAAATATCAACCAGCTAACCGTTGTTATCGATAACCAGCTCTGGGAAGGGGAAATCGGTGAAGCGATACGAACCCAGTTTGCCATTCCTGTGAATGGTCTTCCTCAGGATGAGCCAATCTTTTCACTGGATCAAATCCCGCCGAAAGCCTTTACTGGCTTTGTGAGAAACAGCCGCATTTTTTTAAAGGTTGAAGAAAATAAGCCTAAAGGAATAGAATTTTTCACCGATGAATTTGCCAGGCCTCAGACAGGGATTGTTTTTATGGGGCAGAATAAAAATGAGATCGTTGATCTGATCAATAACAAAGCAGATTCGGTGATCAATGTTTTGAAAAAGACGGAGTTAAAGGAAAAACAACGCCGAATTGGCAAATCTCTAAAGAATGATGAGATTCTTCAGGAGAGGTTCGGTTTAAAAATGAAATTTCCTACCGCTTACCGATATGCAAAGAAAGACAGCAGTTTTGTTTGGATACGAAAAGAAATTCCGAAAGGGAATATGGAAATTCTGGTTTATGAAGTCCCGATAGACCGTATTGAAAATGATTCGAGCGTAGTGGCAAATATTAGCAAAATTCGTGATTCTATAGGAAAAGCCGAAATTCCCGGCCCGGTAGACGGTTCTTTTATGATCACCGAAAAAGCATATGCTCCCTATTTATTTGAAACCAGTATCGACGGCCATTTTGCTTATGAAACCCGGGGGACTTGGACGGTTGAAAATGCTTTTATGGGAGGACCCTTTGTGAACTATGCGATAAAAGACAAGGAGAATGATCGCTTCCTTATTTTGGAGGGTTTTGTTTTTTCTCCTTCCAGGGCAAAACGCGATAATGTCTTTGAACTTGACGCCATTTTGCAGTCGGCGAGAATAGAGTAAAACTAGAAGAAATATAAACAGAATAAAAAACCCAACTTTTCTCAAAGTCGGGTTTTTTATTTATAAGCGTTTGCTTTATTTGTGTTCCTCCGGAACTTTCTTTCCTTCATCAGGAGGAGTCGCTCCTCTGTCATCGTCTTTAGAAGCATCCTTGAATTCTTTGATTCCGCTTCCCAGACCTCTCATCAATTCTGGAATTTTTCTTCCTCCAAAAAGCAGTAAGATAACTACAACAATCAGAATGATTTGAGGTGCTCCTATTACCATTGGCAAAATAAATGCATTCATGTCTTTAAATTTTGTTTTACAAACTTAACAAGAATATGCCAATCTAAACGTTAAGAACACGATTATTTGGCATTTAACGTCTGTAATTGATTTGAATATAAGGCCTGTTTCAGGGAAAATATTTCCTATATCTTTGTAAAATCTAAATCTCAATATGGCTCAGGAGACTAAAAATAAAAGAAAATTTGCCAAAAAACTACTGCATAAATACAGGATGGTAATTCTGAATGAAGACACCTTTGAGGAGCGTTTTTCTTTTAGACTTACCCGATTGAATGTTTTTGTTGTTGTAGGATTTTCGGCCATTTTTCTTATTATTGCCACCACTATTTTGATCGCATTCACTCCTTTAAGGGAGTATATTCCGGGGTATTCTTCCGCTGAACTCAAGGAAGATGCCACCAATCTGGCTTATAAAACCGATTCTTTGCAGAAAATCTTAAAGCTGAATGAACAATATCTCAATTCTATTAAAAGTGCGCTTACCGGGGAGTTCGATCCGGAAAAACTCAATCGCGATTCGGTGCTTAATTCTGCTTCCGAAGAAGTGGAATATGGAGATTTAAGTCCTTCAAAAGCCGATTCTCTTTTAAGAGCACAGGTTGCCGAGGAAGACAAATACAATATTCTTCCCACCGCTACCGATAATCTGGATTTTTCACTCTTCCCGCCAGTGAAGGGGACTATTTCAGAGCCTTTTAGCATAGAAGACGAACATTATGCCGTAGATGTGGTGGTGCCGAAGAACGCGCCGGTAAAATCGGTTGCCGACGGGCGTGTGATCTTTGCGGAATGGACTGCAGAAACTGGGTATGTCATCATCGTAGAACACAGCTATGGATTGATTTCGGTGTATAAACATAATTCATCTTTAACCAAATCTCAGGGGGAAATGGTACGAGCCGGTGAGGTGATCGCCACCGCAGGCTCTACCGGAGAACTTTCTACAGGTCCACACTTACATTTCGAACTCTGGAATGAAGGAAATCCCGTCGATCCGACTCAATATATAGATTTCAAATAATCATGTCTTTAAAATCTTTTGCCGCACAAATTTTTGCCGCTTTTATCAGGAAAAAGATCGATTCCTGGGCATCAAATCCGCATAAAACACAACAGAAAGTATTCGAGCATCTTATTGAAGAGGGCAAAAAGACCAAATTCGGAAAAGATCATGATTTTGACTCTGTTTCATCTCATGCCGATTTTGTTAAAAAAGTTCCCATTCGGGATTATGAAGAGCTGAAGAATTATGTAGATGAAATGGTAAAGGGCGGTGAAGATATACTCTGGCCCGGAAAACCGCTTTATTATGCCAAAACTTCCGGAACCACCAGCGGGGCAAAATATATTCCCATCACTAAAGAATCCATACCTACTCATATCAATGCGGCGCGAAATGCTATTTTATGCTATATCAATGACACCGGGAATACTCGTTTTGTAGATGGGAAAATGATCTTTTTGCAGGGCAGCCCCGAACTTGCCGAGAAAAATGGGGTAAAGCTTGGCCGACTTTCGGGCATAGCAGCGCATTATGTACCTGGATATCTTCAGAAAAACAGGATGCCCAGCTGGAAAACCAATTGTATTGAAGACTGGGAACATAAAGTGGAAGCTATCATTGATGAAACTGTACAGGAAGACATGACCGTGATCAGCGGGATTCCTTCATGGGTACAGATGTATTTTGAAAGGCTTATTGACAGAACCGGAAAAAAGGTAGGGGAGATATTTCCAAACTTCTCACTTTTCATTTACGGCGGAGTGAATTTTGAACCCTATCGCTCGAGATTTGAAAACCTCATTGGGCGTAAAGTTGACAGCATCGAATTATATCCTGCTTCCGAAGGTTTTTTTGCTTTTCAGGACAGGCAGGATGAAAAGGGAATGCTGCTTCAGCTGGATTCGGGGATGTTCTACGAATTTGTAAAAGCCGATGAGTTTTTCAGCGAAGATCCGCAGAGGCTGTTGCTGGATCAGGTTGAAATCGGCGTTAATTACGTGATGATCATTTCCAGTACTGCCGGACTTTGGGCTTATAATATCGGGGACACCATTCAGTTTACTTCATTGATGCCTTTCCGCGTCATCGTTTCGGGGAGGATCAAACATTTTATCTCCGCATTCGGGGAACATGTGATCGCCAAGGAAGTGGAACAGGCCATGCAGGACGCCGTTGCTAAAACCGGTGCTTCCATCAGCGAATTTACCGTGGCTCCGCAGATAAATCCGGAGGGTGAAGAACTGCCATATCACGAATGGTTTATTGAATTTGAAAAGGAACCGGAAGATTTGAATAAATTTGCAGAGATAATCGACAATTCGCTGCAACAGCAGAATTCCTATTATTTCGATCTCATTGAAGGGCACATCCTTCAGCAGTTAAAGATCACCACGGTTGAAAGGAACGCCTTTCAGAATTACATGAAATCAATAGGAAAGCTTGGCGGACAGAATAAACTGCCGCGTTTGGCAAATGACCGCAGCATCGCAGATAAACTTAAAGAAACTAAACAATAATAAATGGCAATATCGAAATTACAGGGAAGAACGCGGGCTCAGGAAAGTTCCGGGGCAATTGAAAGGATGTATATTACCATGCGGCATCTTTTTAACCGTGGTTTCTATAAACCAATGGGAGTTTCGGGAGAAACCCTGCGGGAATCCCTTTTGACCCTTCGCCCAGAAATTTATGGCTCGGTAGCCGATGATAAGGCCGAACTGGAAGGCCTTTTATATGTAATTGACCGTTTGCCTCGCGGCATTGAAGAATGCCGTTACATCAATCTTACCAGCGATGAAGGCTACGGAAATTCTCATTTTAAACCCATTGTTCCGCCTAAAAGACGGCGTAATTGCTATCGCATTGATGAGGAGCAAATGAATATTGAAATTACCAGAGGGCGTTCGGAAATTTATGATATCCTTACTCACCTTACCTTTCTCTTTGTAGAATCCCAAAAGATCATGAAGCGGGTGGTGATAGATGAAGACGGAAGCGTGACCCGTGACTGGCAAAAACTGGAGATAGCGGTTTTGCAAAAAGAAGAACTTAGCCAGTCACAGCGTGAAGTGGCGCTAACCCATACCGCCAGTATTCTTGGCAGGACTTTTCAGGAGCTGACGATGATATATCCTAAATTTTCAACCGGTGAAAACCAGGATCGTTTTATAAAACTGGTGTATTCTTTGGGTAAAATGGCCATTCAGGAAGCGATTAAAAACCAAAAGAGGATCATCACTTTTAGTCCGGTTTTGCGTGAAAGGCTGGGGCATCATATTCACGGGGAAATCTGGGCGAATCATATTAAGGCTCATTTACGGGATAAAGGTTTGCTTGAGCGTCCTGTTCATATCATCAGCGCCAATATGCATAGTGTGATGAATACTCTTTTTGCGCCCGTGGCCCTGAAGACTGAATTAAAAAAGAAAGGAGAACTGGCCGTGTATGAAGATCTAAGTGATAGTGCTAACGGTCCTTTACGGAATAAAGTGGCTAAAGCGGCCCTGGAACACGGGATGATCTTCATCGAAGATAAAAGCGGAACGAATATAGATGTACAGGTTTTTGATACGGCGAAACTTGAAGAAGGCTTTAAAAATCCGAATTTCAGGTCGGTTAAAGACGAAGATAAACCTGTAATTGTCGTAATGGATTATGCGTTCGGGGAGCAGGCTTATGAAACTATGGATGAGCTTCTAAAGCCTTTCACTTATGATGATAAGGATGTCAAGATTAATGTTGAGTCCATCTCTATCATGGGGAAAGCCGGAATTCTCGAGGGCGGCAAAGGGGATATTATGATCCCTGATGCGCACTTATTCGAAGGAACGGCCGATAATTACCCTTTTGATAATAAATTAAGGAAAAAAGATCTCGAAGGCTACGGTATCAATGTGGTGGACGGAGCCATGATCACGGTGTTGGGAACTTCGCTTCAGAATAAGGATATTTTAAGGTTTTTCCACGATTCTACCTGGAATGTGTGCGGACTCGAAATGGAAGGCGCCCATTATCACAAAGCCATTCAGGCGGCTTCAAAATTGCGCGGAAGTATCAGCGAAAATGTGAAGGTGAGATATGCTTATTATGCTTCAGATAATCCTCTGGAGACGGGAAGTACGCTTGCTTCGGGTGGTCTTGGAACCTCGGGAGTGAAGCCTACTTACCTGATCACTGAAAAGATCCTGGAACAGATTTTTAATTCCTAAAATTTCTAAATGAAGATTGAAAAGACTCCACTTAAAGATTGTTATTTAATTAAACCTACGGTTTTTGAAGATCAGCGCGGGATATTTTTGGAAACCTATCACCGCAAAAGACTTGCTGAAACAACGGGAATCGATAACGAGTTTGTGCAGGATAATCAGTCGGTTTCAAGGTTCGGTGTGCTTCGTGGGCTTCATTATCAAACCGGCGAATTTGCCCAGACGAAGATCGTGCGGGTTATCTACGGAAAAGTTCTGGATGTGGTAGTAGATCTTCGGCCCAATTCACCTACTTATAAAAAAACATATTCGGCAGTTCTTGATGACAAAAATCTTTATCAGCTTTTTGTTCCCAAAGGTTTTGCCCACGGATTTCTAACGCTTTCCGAAAAATCGGTTTTTGCCTATAAATGCGATCATTATTATCAGCCGGGTTCGGAAGCGGGCATTATTTTCAATGATCCCGACCTGAATATCAACTGGAATTTTCCCGAGGCTGAAATGATCATTTCTGAAAAAGACCGAAAACAGCCAACTTTAAAAGAAGTTTTCGGATGAAAAGTATTCTGGTGACAGGTGCGTCGGGACAGCTTGGAAGATGTTTTCAGAAGCATTCTGAAAAATATTCAGGGTGGAACTTCCAGTTTTTATCTTCTAAGCAGCTTGATATTTCTTCCGCGGAAAACCTCGAAAAGATATTCAGCGAGAATGATTATGATATCTGCATCAATTGCGCGGCTTATACCAATGTGGAACAGGCCGAGAAGGAAAGCGAAAAAGCCTTTTTGATCAATGCGGAAGCAGTTAGGAATCTGGCAAAAATAACTGCTGAAAATGACTGCATTTTAGTCCATTTTTCAACCGATTATGTCTTTAACGGGAAGGCTGCAAAACCCTATTCTGAAGAAGATGAGGTGGCTCCACTTAATGAATACGGAGCTTCCAAGCTTAAAGGCGAAGAATATATTCAGGAAATCTGCAGGAAATATTACATTTTTCGCACGTCGTGGCTGTATTCGGAATTTGGCCACAATTTTTTCAATACCATTCTGAAAAAAACGGAAGAAGGAGCAGAATTGAATATAACCACTTCGCAGCTCGGCACACCCACCAATGCTAATGATCTGGCAAAATATGTGCTGAAGATCCTAATTTCGGAAAAACAGGAATTTGGTCTTTACCATTTCAGCAATGAAGGGCAGGCGACCTGGTATGATTTCGCGGAAGCTATTCTTGATTTTTCCGGAAACCGGGAAAAAGTAGGCTTAAACAAAACCGGATTTTATAAAACCCTTGCTGAAAGACCTGCATATAGTGTGCTTTCCAAAGAAAAACTAAAAGAAACCTTTCCTTTTGAAATTCCTGAATGGAAAACTTCTTTGAAAGCTCTTATTACCGAAAATTGATTACTTTTCAGGTAAACAAATAAAATAGGCATGGCTAAAAGAATACTTATTACAGGTGCAGCGGGCTTCCTGGGTTCACATCTCTGCGATAGGTTTATCGACGAAGGTTTTGAAGTGATCGCGATGGATAATCTAATCACCGGTGATCTCCGGAATATTGAACATCTTTTCGGAAAGAAGAACTTTGAATTTCATCATCACGATATTACAAAATTCGTGCATGTTCCGGGCAGGCTGGATTATATCCTGCATTTTGCTTCACCTGCCAGCCCGATAGATTACCTGAAAATTCCTATTCAAACGCTGAAAGTTGGCTCGGTAGGAACTTTGCACTGCCTTGGACTGGCTAAGGAGAAGAATGCCAGGATCCTGATCGCTTCCACTTCTGAAGTCTATGGTGATCCGCTGGAGCACCCGCAAAATGAGGAATATTACGGCAACGTAAATACTATTGGGCCACGTGGGGTTTATGATGAGGCGAAAAGATTCCAGGAGTCTATTACCATGGCCTATCATCGTTTTCATGGCCTTGAAACAAGAATCGCCAGGATTTTCAATACCTATGGTCCAAGAATGAGGCTGAATGACGGACGCGTAATTCCCGCTTTTATCGGCCAGGCGCTTCGCGGCGAAGATCTTACGGTTTTTGGGGACGGATCCCAAACCCGCTCCTTTTGCTTTGTTGATGATCAGGTGGAAGGCATTTTCAGGCTGTTGCACAGTGATTACAGCGATCCCGTCAATATTGGCAATCCCGATGAAATAAGCATCCTCGATTTTGCAAAGGAAATAATCAGTTTAACCGGAACCGATCAGAAAATTATTTTTAAGGAATTACCTAAGGATGACCCGATGCAACGCCAGCCAGACATCAAAAGAGCACGGGAAATTCTTCATTGGGAGCCGAAAGTTTCGCGTAGCGATGGAATGAGGATCACCTATGAGTACTTCAAAAGTTTGAGCACTGAAGAACTTGATAAAAGAGAGCACAAAGATTTTTCAGAACATATAAGAAGGTAAATGGAAGATTACGGCAAGGTTTCGGTAATCATGCCGGCGTATAACAGCGGCAAATATATCGGCCAGGCCATCGACTCGGTCATTGCACAAACTTATCCTAACTGGGAGCTCCTTATTGTTGATGATGCTTCCAGTGATTCGACTTTTCGGCTCCTGGAACAAAAAAAAGCTGCAGAACCCAGAATAAAAATATTTCAGCATTCTACCAATCTTGGCACTCAGTACGCCCGCAATAAAGCCATAGAAATGGCCACGGGACGGTTTATAGCCTTTTTGGATGCAGACGACCTTTGGTTGCCTGAAAAGCTGGAGATCCAATTAAAAACGATTAAAAAACACGACATCACCGGATGTTTTTCGTCTTACGAGCTGATCGATGAAGAATGAGCAGGATCTTAAGCGAAAAATAGATGGCTCTTCCGCAGTTAGACTTTCAGAAACTCTTAAAGGCGAATTATGTGGGCAATCTCACCGGAATTTATGATTCCGATAAAGTTGGTAAGATTTTTTGTCCCGATATAGCCAAACGCCAGGATTGGGCTTTATGGCTGCAGGTGATTCGCAAGGGAGGTCCGTTAGTGGGAATTCAGCAAAGCCTGGCGAAATATCGTGTCCGTAAAAATTCAATTTCCAATAATAAACTGGAGATGCTGAGGTATAATTTTCGGGTTTATCACAGGGTACTCGGCTACGGAAGTTTTCATAGCTACTGGAGAATGTTAATTTTTCTACAGGAGCAGCTGTTTGTGAAGTCGAAGCAGGAAATTTCTAGTGAACAAGTGAAGTGAACTGTTTAAGTTTTCCGCTGGGACTGCGTTTGAGAAACTCCTTTCTTTCAAACTGAATATTCAGATTCTTGCCCACGTAAGTTTCAATCGCCTTCAGAATTTTATGTCGCTGCTCGGCTGAAAACTCATGCTCACTCACGTATTCAATATGGAATTCATCCACTTTCGTTTGAATGATCACGAATTCCTTGATATTCCCGCTGTCTTCGATCACCGTTTTGGTCACATAATAAAAGGTCAGTCCCGGAACGACTTTTCCGTCGGCAAGGCGGGCAATGTCATTGGTGCGTCCGATGAGTTTTTTAAGAATTGGTTTTTTAAATGTGCTTTCTTCGGAAAGCATCCCGGTGTCACCAATATCATAGCGAATCATGGGGTGGGCTTTGTTGTAAAGTGAAGTGATCACCACTCTGCCTTCTTTTCCCGGCGGAAGTATTCTGTTATTCCTATCAAGGATTTCTATAAAAAGATCTTCAGAATTTACGATCCAGTGCCGGTTTTCATCTTCAAAAGCGATAAGACCTACCTCGCTGGCCCCATATTCGTTGATCACCGGTACTCCCATGGCCGCCTCGATAAGAATTTTGTCTTTTTCAAATAACCTTTCGGAAGTGACGATACAAATTTTAAGGTTGGGACTCATTTCTTTTAAAACCATCCCGCGTTCTTTCAGAAAACGGGCAAAAAGCACGATTGCGCTGGTATAACCGTTGAGATAATCGAAATTGGAATTTTTAAAACGCTTTAGAAAGGCTTCCATTTTTCGTTCGCTAAGGTCAAAAATGTTGAAGCGCCTTCGCAGACTAATGCGGTCTTTGAGACGTTCCTGGATATTTCCGTAGAAATCAAGCGGAATCCCATAAAATCGGGCCTGTAGCGAGGCATTAAGATCAATTCCATACCATTTGTACCGATCCTGAAAAGCCGCCCAGCTAAGTGCGTGCGCAAATTTGTCTTTCGCAAAAATAAAGGGATGTCCGCTACTGCCGGAGGTTTTTCCCACGTAAGCGTTCTTTTTTGAATAATTTTCACTCAGCCGCGTTTCCAGGGGTTGCTGCAGGTCACTTTTCTTCATCACCGGCACTTCATCCCAGGAGGAAAATTTCTTTTTTCCGAAGAAATTCCGGTAAAACTCATTGTACTTAAGATGATATTTTACAATTTTTTCGCGCTCTCCCTGGAGATAATTTTCATAATTCTCTTCAGGAATGGTCTGGATTACCTTTAAACGGGTGATAGCCCGGTTAATGGGAAATTTATTAAGCTTTAGTGAAAGTTTAAACCAATCCAAAGGCGAGGAGCTTTTTTAGTTGAAATTATTGGTGCTTCAATTTACAAACAATTATTTTTGAGCCAACATAAAAATTTTTCACCCATGAATATCCTCATTCTTGGTTCGGGAGGCCGCGAACATGCATTTGCTTATAAAATCGCTCAAAGTAAGCAGAGTGATAAACTTTTTGTAGCGCCTGGTAATGCAGGCACCTCCGAAATTGCGGAAAATATCGATCTGAACCCCAACGATTTTGAAGCGGTGGCGAAAACAGCGCTGGCTAGAGATATAAAAATGATCGTGGTGGGACCTGAAGATCCGCTGGTAATGGGAATTGTTGATTACTTCAAAAAGGATGAACGCTTACAGGAGATCAGCATCATAGGTCCGTCCCAGAGAGGAGCGCTTCTGGAAGGGAGCAAGGAAAGGGCGAAAGAATTCATGGGGATGTACAAGATCCCGACGGCTGCCTATGAAAGTTTTAGCTGGGAGAGCCTTGGAGCCGGAAAGAATTTCCTCGAAACTCTCCAACCTCCGTATGTGCTGAAAGCCGATGGACTTGCCGCCGGAAAAGGCGTTCTTATACTCGATGATCTTGACGAAGCGAAGAAAGAACTGGAAAATATGCTTTCTGGTAAATTCGGAGCGGCTAGTGAAAAGGTCGTGATCGAGGAATTTCTTGATGGTATCGAATTGAGCGTTTTTGTGCTTACCGACGGAAAAAATTACAAGATCCTTCCTACAGCCAAGGACTATAAAAGAATAGGCGAAGGTGATACAGGATTGAATACCGGCGGAATGGGTGCCGTTTCTCCCGTGCCTTTTGCCGATGAAGAATTCATGAAGAAGATCGAAGAGCGCGTTGTGAAACCAACCGTAAAAGGTCTGGAAGCCGAAAATATCGATTATAAAGGCTTTATTTTTATAGGTTTGATCAAAGTGGAGGATAATCCGTATGTGATTGAGTACAATGTGAGAATGGGTGATCCGGAGACTGAAGTGGTGCTTCCCCGAATTGAAAGCGACCTGGTCGATCTTTTAAAACTAACCTGGGAAGAAAGACTGGATGAAGCTGAACTGAAAATAAAAAAGGAAGCCGCCACCACGATAATGCTGGTTTCGGGAGGATATCCTGAAAGTTACCAGAAAGGCAAGGAAATAAAAGGGATAAAAGAAATTGAAGATTCCATCGTTTTTCATGCAGGAACGAAAAAAGACGGAGAAAAGATAGTGACCAGCGGAGGCCGTGTAATAGCGATCACTTCTTTTGGAGAGGATTATAAACAGGCATTAAAAAAATCTTATCAAAATGCCGAAAAACTTCATTTTGATAAGATGTATTTTAGAAAGGATATAGGTTTTGACCTATCCTAAGAATGGTTTTGGTCTGGTACGGTCGCTTTCTTTTTCCTCTTTATCGAAAATACGAAGCTGATTCATCCAGTAGGCGAAAGCCAGAACACCAATAATTAGAAAAAACCAGTTGATAAGGTTGGCCAGAAACCAGGAATCATCTTGTAAAAATCGTAGCTGGTCAAAAGGCCAGAAAAGTATTTCTTCAAAAAGCCACTCTATTCCACTGAAAAACTCTGTCATTGTAAAAAACTTTTAATGGACTACAAAAATATAAAAAACCTCCATGCTAACAAGCTTTTTTAGCAAATCAAAGCCGCTTAATCTTACGCTCATCATCCTCCTGATGTGCGGATTTTATCTTGGAGCTACCTTTTTCAGGATCGAAAAGATAGATTTTTCGCAAATTCTGAAACTTTTAGGAGTATTGCTGGCGCTGGTTTTAAATGTGCTGGTGCTGAACTTTATCGCTAAGAAAAACGAACTTACCAAACGCAGCGCCTACAAAACCCTTCTTTTTACACTTTTTTGCGTCTCGTTTTTCAGTTTACTTGAAAATGGCCCAGTTATCGTAGCCAATTTATTCATTTTACTTGCCCTGAGGCGCATCATCAGCCTGAGATCGCGAAAATTTATTCAAAAGAAGATCTTCGATGCGACTTTCTGGATCGGGATTGCCAGCCTGTATTATTTCTGGGCCAGCCTGTTCTTTATTGTCGTTTTCTTTGCCATCCTGTCTTTTGCCGCATATTTCAAGAACTGGCTGGTGCCTTTTGTAGCTTTTTTAGCCGTGGTGTCCCTTACTACCTGTTTTCACCTGCTGGCGTATGACCATTTTTATACTTTTTCAGACTGGTTCCAGGCGAGCGATTTTGATTTTTCCAGTTATGGAAATCTTCGGCTTTTAGTTCCGCTGAGTATTCTGCTGGCACTGCTGTTATGGTCGCTCATCAACTATTTTTCAGCCATGCAGAAGGCCAGCATCACCCGAAGACCCGTGTTGAGCCTTATTTTATTATGCCTGGTCATTGCAGGGGCGGTAGCGGTTTTTGCCCCTACCAAAGATGGCAGTGAAATCATTTTCTTTTTCGTGCCTTTCAGCATCATTGCTTCTAATTATTTCGACGGAAAGAAAGACAAACTCTTTAAAGAGGTCATTCTCGCCGTTCTTATACTGATGCCTTTTGTTTTGCCCTTTTTGGGTTAGGATCTCAGGATAGCCGAAGGAAATATAATATCTTTGTAGCCCTTCTGCGGAAGGTTTTTCAGAATAGAATTTTAAATGAATCAAGAAAAGTAAACCGAATGTTTTCAGATAAAGCCAATAAAATTTTTCAGGAAGTAATAGAAAAATATCACGTTAAAGACAACGTGGAACAGGATTTTGAGAATCCCTATGATTCTGAAGATGAATTGCTTGAGCATTTGCTATACCGAAAATGCTGGATAGACACCGTGCAGTGGCATTATGAAGATATCATCAGGGATAAGAATATAGATCCTGAAGCGGCTCTGGAACTCAAGCGAAAGATCGATGCTTCCAACCAGGACCGTACCGATACCGTGGAATATATCGATAGCTATTTCCTTGAAAAATTTGAAGATGTGGAGCCAAATGTAGATGCGACGATCAATTCTGAAAGTCCTGCCTGGGCGATCGACCGTTTATCTATTCTTGCCCTAAAGATCTATCATATGGACGAGGAGGCGAATCGTAAAGACGCATCCCAGGAACACCAGATGAAATGTAAGGCGAAACTGGATGTGCTGCTGGAACAACGGGTAGATCTTTCCACCGCTATCAATCAGCTCTTAGAAGATATCGCTGCCGGAAGAAAATACATGAAGGTTTACAGGCAGATGAAAATGTATAACGATGATGAACTGAATCCGGTTCTGAGAAACAATAAATAATCAAGTAATGAATAAGTCTCCTGCACCGCAAAAACGGGAGAAAAAACATATCCTGGTCATCAGGTTTTCAGCCCTGGGGGATGTTGCCATGATGGTTCCGGTGATCAGCGTGCTCACCCAAACTTATCCTGAGCTCACCGTAACTATTCTCACCCGCTCATTTTTTGAACCTTTATTCAGCCATATTCCCAATGTTCGGGTTTATGAGGCTGATGTAAAAGGGGTTCACAGTGGTGTCCTGGGCCTTGCGGGCCTCGCACGTGAACTTCGGGATGAAGAGGTGGAAGTAGTGGCCGATCTTCACGATGTAATAAGGAGCAATATCCTTCGGTCGGTTTTTTATTTCTACGGAATTCCTTTTCAACAGATCGATAAAGGTCGAAGCGAAAAGAAAGCACTTACACGGGACCAGAATAAGGATTTCAGGCAGCTGAAGTCTACGCATGAGCGTTATGCCGATGTGTTTGCAGAACTGGGATATCCGCTTGATCTCTCCAGTTATAAGCCGCCGAAGCGAAGAACACTGCTTCCGAAGGTGCAGGAACTAATAGGAAATGATCGGCAAAAATGGCTGGGAATTGCCCCTTTTGCCCAACATGATTCCAAGATGTATCCGCTGGATCTGATGGAAAGGGTTTTGACTGAGATCAATGCTACCGGAAAGGTGAAAATGATCTTTTTTGGTGGCGGTGATAAGGAGCGTGAACAATTGGAAAAATGGGAAAAACAGTTTGAAAATAGTGTAAGTGTGGTAGGGAAACTTAGTTTCGCCGAAGAACTAACCTTGATCTCTAATCTCGATGCGATGCTTTCTATGGATAGCGGGAATGCGCATCTTGCAGCCATCTACGGTGTGCCGGTAATTAGTATCTGGGGAGTGACGCATCCCTATACCGGTTTTCGGGCTTTTAATCAGCCTTTGGAAAACTGTATTTTGCCAGATCTCGAAAAATATCCTAAGATCCCAACTTCCGTTTACGGCAATAAAGTACCCGAAGGCTATGAGGAGGTAATGCAAAGCATTCCTCCTCATGAAGTGGTTTCAAAAATAAACGAAGTTATTTTCTAAATATCGTCGTAATCTACTTTCAAGGTAGGTGTGGTTGGATGAGCCTGGCACGTAAGTATAAAACCTTCTTCCACCTCTTCATCGGTAAGTATCTGGTTTTTGGTCATTTCGGCTTTTCCTTCTTTTATACGCGCCATACAGCTGCTACAGATCCCTCCCTGGCAGGAATATGGAACATCGATATCATTTTCCAACGCCATATCAAGTACCACGGCCTTGCGGTCCATTGAAAACTGAAATTCCTCCTCATCAACGATCAGGGTTACCTGAGTTTGTCCTTCCACTTCTCCTTCAATGGGTTTTTCCTCCTCGGTTGTGGTGAAAAGTTCAAACAGGATCTGCTCATCTTTTACGCCATTGTTCTTAAGCACTTCGCTAACATGATTGATCATGGCCTCCGGTCCACATAGAAAATACCTGTCAAAAGAATGTTCCTTGAATTTATTTTTCAGCACATAATTCACGGTACTGGTTTCGATACGTCCAAAATGAGCATTTTCTTCACGGGTTCTGCTGTAAATGAACTCGACAAAAAGCCGGTCTGGAAATTCAGCCTGTAATTTTAGAAGTTCCTTGAAGAAAATAGTGTCTTCGGGAGATTTATTTCCGTAAGAAAGCACAAAACGGCTCTTTGGCTCGTCACGAAGTACGGTTTTAATGATCGAAAGGATTGGTGTAATTCCGCTTCCCGCAGCAAAAGCCGCATAATTTTTAATGCCTTCAGCGGGTTCAAGCACAAATCTTCCTTCGGGGGGGTGCACTTCCAGAATATCCCCGGCCACCAGTTTGTTATTGGCGATCACTGAAAAACGGCCGCCTTCGACTTCCTTTACCGTCACTTTGAATTCTCCGGAATCGGGTGCCGAGCAAAGCGAATACGATCTTCTAAGTTCCTGGCCGTCACTTTCGATTTTTATGGTAATATATTGTCCCGCCTTAAAACGAAACTCATTTTTTAAATTTTCGGGTATTTCAAAAGATAAACTGACCGCCTGAGGGGTTTCACGAATTATTTCCTTTATTTTTAGCGGATAAAACTTGCTCATTACTTTTTGTTTGTGCGCAAAAATACAAAGTAAGCTCGTTTTAAAAATGTAACAAAACTTTAAATTTCCCTACAAACCGAATAAAAGGTCCTTTTTCATGTTTAAAAAATTTCTCTGGCTCGAATGGAAATCCTTTTTCAGGTCGGCCAGTTTCGGTAAGAGTATAGGTTTAAAAATCCTTATGGCTTTTTTAGCCCTGTATTTTTCGGCAATGTTTCTGTTTTTTGGAATCGGTCTTTATCCTATTATAAAGGAATTTTATCCGGAAGCAGATCCGCTGAAAATGGTGAACCGTTACCTGTTGGTTTATTTCACGCTGGAACTTTTATTCAGATTTATGCTTCAAACTCTTCCGGTACTGGACATCAAGCCGCTTATGATCCAGCCCATTCAGAAACGAAAAGTGGTGAATTTCGTATTGCTGAAATCGTTAATTTCATTTTATAATTTCCTTCCGTTGCTGATCATTATCCCATTCGGAATTTTTTGTCTGGTAAAAGGCGATTACGGCGTATGGAATATTATTGGATGGATGCTGGCCGCCTATGCCACCACTTTATGTGTAAATTATGCCAATTTCATCATCAAAAAAAGATTTACCGAAAATCTGAAGGCCTTAATTCCAGTGGTTGTTCTGGCAGTAATTCTGGCATTGCTTGATTATTTTGAGGTTTTCAGGATCACCGTTTACATTGGAATGGCCGCCGATTTTGTCGTAGCGCATCCTTACCTGGCTTTCCTACCCGTGCTCCTACTTATTTTGCTCTATAAGTGGAACCAGCTCAACCTGGAATCTAAGTTCTATCTGGACGCGGGCATTAAAGGAAAAAGCAAAACTGCCAACACGCAGGATTTTGTATGGACCAAACGCTTTGGAAGCATCGCCCCCTTCCTCCAGCAGGACCTTAAACTCATCTGGAGAAACAAAAGGCCCAAGACCACCATTTATATTTCTATAATTTTTCTGGCTTACGGCCTGCTTTTTTATACCAATGATGCTTACCAGAACATGCCGGCATTTTTTGTGTTTGTTGGGATCTTTATAACCGGAATTTTCATGATCAATTTTGGCCAGTTTGTGCCTTCCTGGGATGCCTCTTATTACCCGATGATCATGGCGCAGAATATACCAATGAAACAATATCTTGCTTCCAAAATGGGACTGATCACTTTCAGCATTGGTATTTTGGCCATTCTTTCCACGCCCTATGTTTATTTTGGCTGGAATATCCTTTTGCTGAATATCGCCTGTGCGCTGTATAATATGGGAGTGAACGTTCCGTTGCTGATCTTCGCCGGGTCTTTCAACAAAAAAAGGATCGATCTTGATAAAAGCCCATTTATGAATTACCAGGGAACTGGCGCTTCACAGTGGCTGGTTGGTTTGCCCCTGTTGCTGGTGCCCATCTTTTTTTTCTGGATCATCAATAAGTTTATCGGGTATCAGGTAGGAGTTGGTTTTATTGCCGGATTAGGAATTATCGGACTCATCCTTCGGCCGAATATTCTAAATTTCCTGGTGATACGCTACAAAAAAAGAAAATATGTCATGATCGAAGGATTCAAACAAAAAGGAGATTAAAATGATAACTGCGACAAATCTTTCAAAAGTTTATAATGGCACCAAAGTGCTTAATATTGAGCACCTGGATATTCCTTCGGGGCAGAGTTTCGGTCTTGTGGGAAATAACGGAGCCGGGAAAACCACTTTTTTTAGTCTGCTTCTGGACCTGATTCAGCCTACTACCGGGAATATTTTCAATAATGAAATCACCGTAAGTCAGAATGAAGAGTGGAAGCCGTTCACCTCTTCTTTTATAGACGAAAGTTTTTTGATTGGCTATCTTACGCCGGAAGAATATTTCTATTTCATTGGGGAATTACGCAACCGTAATAAAGCGGATATCGATTCCTTTATGATAAAATTTGAAGACTTTTTCAATGGAGAGATCATCGGTCGGAATAAATATCTGCGGGATCTTTCTAAAGGAAATCAGAAAAAAGCGGGAATTGTCGCGGCACTTATTGGAGACCCCGAAGTGGTGATCCTCGATGAACCTTTTGCCAATCTTGACCCAACCACGCAGATCAGGCTTAAAAAACTCCTGAAGGAGCTTTCCCAAACCACGGGCACGACTTTTCTTATTTCGAGCCATGACCTTATTCATGTCACCGAGGTTTGTGAGCGCATTGTAGTGCTGGATAAAGGGGAAATTGTAAAGGATATTCAAACTTCAGAAGCGACCTTAAAAGAACTCGAAGCCTATTTCGCCCGGGAGATTGCCGAAAGCTAAGTTTTTGTTCTTATGGAACTTTAGAAAAAGAAACTTACTTTTACATACTAAACCGGCGGTATTGAAGTTAATTTGATACCGGGAAAAGAACCGCTTTGAATACATCGGCACGAATCGTACTTCTTTTGGCTATTTCGGCAGTTATCTTCAGCTGTTCACGAAAGAAAAACACTTTTATAAATCGCAATTATCACGCGGTTACTGCCGAATACAATACACTTTATAACGGCCATCTCGCTCTGGAGCAGGGAAAGGAAGAGATCAATCAGAATTATGCCGATAATTACTGGGATATTTTACCTGTTGAACGCCTTGATGTAGACGAGAAGATCCTGTTACCCGACAGCGTGCGAAATCAAAATTTCGGCCGTGCGGAAGAGAAAGCGGTAAAAGCAATTCAGAAACACTCGATGCAGATCGCAGGCAAAGAGCGAAATCCGCAAATGGATGAGGCTTATCTCCTGCTGGGAAAAGCGCGATATTTCGATCAGCGTTTTATTCCTGCCCTGGATGCTTTTAATTATATCCTTTATCGTTATCCCGCAAGCGACAATATCAATCACGCCAGGATCTGGAGAGAAAAAACAAATATCAGGCTAGGCAATGAACGGCTTGCCATCGAAAATCTGAATAAAATTCTGGAATCCGATCGGCTTGAAGATAAGGATATAGCTGATGCCAATTCCAGCCTTGCTCAGGCTTATATTAATCTTAATCAGCCTGACAGTGCGGTAGCTTCTTTATCCACAGCCGCGATTTACACCGATGTGAATTCGGAAAAAGGCCGCTATTATTATATTATAGGGCAGTTGCAGAACCGTCTTGGTGATCCGGCAAAGGCAAATGCGGCCTTTGATAAAGTGATCGATCTCAACAGGAAATCTCCTCGAATTTATATGATCAATGCCTATGTTCAGAAGGCCCGGAATTTTCAGATGAACCAGGGAGATAACGCATATCTTCTGGATTTGCTGAAGGAACTGGAGGCTGATCGTGAAAACAGGCCTTATCTGGACAAAATTTATTTTCAGCTTGGGGAGTATTACAGCAAACTAGATTCTACGCAGAAAGCGATTGAGTATTATAATAAATCCCTGCGTTCGCCTTCCAGTGATATTTATTTGAAATCCATCGACTATGAGATTTTGGCAAATATCTATTTCGATAAAGCGAATTACAGAACAGCCGGAAAATATTATGACAGCACACTTACCTATATGTCCCCTCAGTTGCTCGAATATCGCAGTATTAAGAAGAAGAGGCAGAACCTGGAAAATGTTATAAAATATGAGGAACTGGCCGAGCAAACAGATAGTATCCTGAAACTTTCAGCCATGAGCCAGGAGGAACAGCTCGCATATTTCACCGAATATACCGACCGCTTAAAAGCTGAAGCGATGGACGGGATGGCCGAAGAAGATCTGCCGGTGTACACGGCGAAAATAGGGCTTGATGATTCTTTTCCATCAGCCGCCGCGGTGCCTACAGAAGACACCGAAACAACCGGAAATACTTTTTATTTCTATAATCCTTTAAGAGTGGCAAGAGGGGCACAGGAATTTCTCCGTGTTTGGGGGAGCCGGGAATTGAAAGACGACTGGCGATGGGGTTCAAATGCCTTGAATCAGAGTTCTGTAAACGCGCAGAAAAGAATTGCCGAGGTGAATATCGAAAATGATCCGCGTTACGATCCCATGGCTTATGTAAGTCAGATTCCGGGAGAACAATCAATTTTAGACAGTCTCGCTACACAGCGAAACCTGGCAAATTATCAGCTTGGAATTATTTACAGCGAGAATTACAAGGAATATTCTTTGGCCGAAGAGCGGCTGGAATATTTGCTGGAGCATGACCCGGAGCCTCAACTGGTATTGCCGGCAAAATATTATCTCTATACAATTTATGGGCAGACCAATCAGTTAGCTCAACAGCAGGCCCTGAAGGAGGAGATTCTTCAAAATTATCCCGATTCTCGTTACGCCGCTTTTATCAAAGATCCGGGCAGCGTGAGTAGTGACGAAAATAGTCCTGAACTTATCTACAATGATCTCTACAAAAGATATGAAAACGGAGAATTTTCCGAAGTTATCGAGGAAGCCAACAAAAATATTTCCCAGTTTACCGGTGATCCTATAGTGCCTAAACTGGAATTGTTGAAAGCGCAGGCAAATGCCCGCCTTTACGGTATTGACGCTTATGAAAAGGCGCTGGATTATATTGCGGTTACTTATCCGCAAACCAAAGAGGGTCAAAAGGCAAAAAATATACTTTCGTCAAATCTGCCAAAATTGAAGACTCTTTCTTTCAGCGAGGACAGCCTGCAAACGAATTTTAAACTCGTATATCCGGTCCGGCAGGGAGAGAAAGAGGCAGATGAATTAAAAGCAAAGATCGAAAAAGCACTTATTGATCTGGAATATAGTCAACTTTCGGTTTCGGTAGATATTTATTCCCCGGAAGAATTTTTAGTAGTGGTACATCATCTGGAAAATAAATCTAAAGCGCTGGGGTTTCAGGAGTTACTTCAGAAAAATAAAAACTATAAAATTGAGAGAGAGTCCTTTGTAATCTCGTCAGAAAATTATAGAATTGTACAAATTAAGAAAAATTTAAGAGAATTCAAGACTCTTAATTAAAGCCCTACTCTATGTTTTCTGAAACTAAAAAAATCCAAGCAGCAGCCTCAAATGGCGAGCAAAACCGTATCTCTTCGGGCACTGTGATCACCGGAGAAATTTCCTCAAAAGGCTGTTTTCGTATTGAAGGCACTCTGGAAGGAAGTCTCAAAGCCGAAGGTAAAGTTGTAATAAGCGAAGGCGGACTTATTAACGGAACCCTGGAGTGCATAAATGCCGATATTGAAGGCAGTTTTAAAGGAAAATTATTTGTTTCGGAAATCCTTACACTCAGAAGTCAGGCAAACATCGAAGGAGAGGTAGTAACGGGAAAGCTGGCCGTGGAATCCGGTGCGGTATTTAATGCAACCTGCCAGATGAAAGGCGCAATAAAGCCACTGAATGATGAAAGAAGAAAACAACGGGAAGAAAAATCTGCTTAAGAACTGGGCAAAATTCACCGGAATTGGAATCCAGATGGGCGGTACCATATTTGTATGTGCCTGGATTGGTAAAAAACTGGACGAAAATTATAATACCAGCGACACCAACTGGTTCACGCTGGGGCTAGTACTTTTTGGTCTCGTGGCTTCTATGTATCTGGTGATCAAACAGCTCAACGATTTTAATAAATAATCACCGCATTTATGATGACCAAACTTGTAAAGCTGGGTTTTGCTCTCGCTTTAGTCCTAGGTTTTGCCTATTTACTGGAAATTTATTTTACCGAGGGAACCGAACGGGTAAAAAAGCTCATTAATTTCAGCTATTTATACAATTTTGGGTTTTCTGCTATCCTGCTTTCCAATTTCATTCTTTTTAAAAAACAATTGCTGGAGTTTATCGGCTTTATTTTTTTGGCCGCAGGAGTTGTGCGCATCGGCCTTTTTTATTTTTTGCTGAAGCAGGGTGATTTTGGGGATTTTCGCGATAACTTTTTCCTCTTTTTTGTGCCATTCATAATTTGTCTTGGGGTGGAAATTATTTTTCTGGCACGTGAACTAAACCGGGCTAACTTCAATAATAACAATTAATTACCGCTTTTTTTAGAAGTTTTGACTTATTCACAATTTTATGATTTTTCTTTTTATATAATTGTGTACATTTGCACCCAAATTTAAAGACCGAAACTATTACTTAAAATGCGGAAGAAAAACATTTTTAATTTCTTATTAGGCGGCCTTTTTATCCTCGTTTCTTTTAATCTGAATGCGCAGGAAAATGAGCATAATGCAAATGAACATGAAGCTGAAGCTCATGAGACTGAAGAGCATGCTGCGGTAAATACTCAGGAAGGCGTTCAGGAATTCATTGGGCATCACCTTATGGATTCTCACTATTTCAACCTTTTTGCCGATGGGGAAGCCGGTGAACATTATGGAATTCCGCTGCCGGTGATCATCTGGGACAACGGGCTTCATATTTTTTCTGCGGCTAGATTTCATGCTGGGGAAGAGCTTGTTGAGATCGACGGAAATCACTACAAACTTTATCATACCAAAATATATAAAACCGACGCCGAAGGAAGCATTCACTATGGGGAAGACGGTTTTCCATCCAACGAGCGCCCGCTTGATTTTTCGATCACCAAAAATGTAGTGATGATGATGGTGGTGGCGATCCTTCTCTTTATCTTTTTCCTGGCTCTGGCTAAAAATTATAAGAAATCGGCTCTTCCAAGAGGTTTCGGAAGGTTCCTGGAGCCGGTTGTGGTATATGTTCGCGATGATATCGCCAAACCCAATATCGGTCCAAAATATAAGAAGTACATGAGCTTTCTGCTTACCGTATTCTTCTTTATTCTTTTTTCGAACCTTTTCGGGTTGACACCGCTTGGGGTAAATATCACGGGAAATATAGCCGTGACCTTTGCGCTGGCGTTAGTGACTTTCGTGATCGTACAGTTCAGCGGTAATAAGCATTACTGGAAACATATTTTCTGGATGCCCGGAGTTCCCGTAATAATGAAGATCGTTTTAATGCCGATCGAGATACTGGGGATGTTCACCAAGCCTTTCGCGCTGATGATCCGACTTTTTGCGAACATGACCGCGGGTCACGTGGTGGTAATGAGTTTGCTTGGTTTGATATTCATTTTTCAGAACTGGATCGCCGGACCCACCTTCTTTGGTTTTACCATCTTCATTTCACTTATTGAATTGTTGGTAGCCTTCCTTCAGGCCTATATTTTCACACTGCTGAGCGCATTGTATATAGGAATGGCGGTTGAAGAGCATGCTGATCATCCGGAAAATCACAGCGAAGATTTACCGGTAGTATAAATTATTAAAGAAAGTAGAAGTAAGTTTAATTTTAAATAGATAGTTATGGAAATCCCAGAAATGGTTGGAGCAGGTTTAATCGTGATCGGTGCAGGTATCGGTCTTGGTATGATCGGTGGTCGTGCTATGGAAGCAATCGCCCGTCAACCTGAAGCAACCGGAAAAATCCAGACCGCAATGATTATTATCGCTGCGTTATTGGAAGGTATTGCATTCGCTGCTCTTTTTGCAGTGTAACAACAAACAGGAAAAAGCCTTGTAGCGGTTGGCTGCAAGGTTTTTCCTAATTTAAAATTGAGCGAGAACATCATATTTGAGTAAACTATGGATAAGTTAATTAATGATTTTTCTTTCGGATTGTTTTTCTGGCAAATAGCAATCCTTGTAGTATTGATCCTTTTGCTGAAAAAATTCGCCTGGGGCCCAATTCTTAACTCCCTTAATAGTAGGGAAGAAGGAATTAAAGACGCTCTTGAGTCGGCTGAAAAGGCACGTGTGGAAATGCAGAATTTAAAAGCCGATAATGATAAGCTTTTACATGAAGCCCGTACCGAAAGAGACGCTATCCTTAAGGAAGCCCGTGAAATGAAAGAAAAGGTGATTGCTGACGCTTCTGAAGAAGCTCAGAAAAAAGCCGATAAGATCGTTGCCCAGGCCAAAGAAAGCATTGAGCTTGAAAAGCAGGCGGCAATGAACGAATTGAAAAATCAGGTGGCTAATCTTTCTATCGAAATCGCTGAAAAAGTGGTTCGTAAAGAATTATCCAATAAAAAAGAACAGCATCAAATGATCGAAAAAATGATCGGTGATGTAAAGCTAAACTAAGAGTATGAGAGGGACCAGAGCAGCAAAACGTTATGCAAAGGCGATTCTTTCACTCGCAAAAGATAAGAACTCGGCCACTAAGGTACACGACGATATGTTAAGAATCCTTCGCACCGTTAAGGGAAGTAAGGATCTTAGTAATATGTTGGGCAGCCCCGTGATCAAAAATAATCTTAAGAAGAAGTCTCTGAGTGCTATTTTCACCAATCTGGATGAATTGACCCAGGGCTCGATCGACCTTCTTATTGAAAATGGCCGTATCGATATACTGGATGCTGTTGCAAGACAGTACATTTTCCTGTATAACGAAGAAAGAAAACTAAAAGAAGCTATAGTGACCACTGCCGTGCCTTTAGATAAAGAACTGGAAAAAGTGGTTATGGACAAGGTGAAGGAATTGACCGGAACCGAAGCTAAACTTAAGCAAATTGTTGATGAAGACATCATCGGCGGATTCATTTTAAGGGTTGGAGACCTTCAGTATGACGCCAGTGTGTCAAGTAGTCTCAATAATCTGAAAAGAAAATTTAAAGCAAACACATACGTTTCAAAAATTTAATGAAAACCGGTGCGCCGCAGCGTACCATTTTATCTGAATAATTATGGCGGAAGTAAATCCTGCTGAAGTATCAGCAATATTAAAGAAACAATTATCTGGTTTCGAAGCCGAGGCCTCTCTGGACGAAGTAGGTACCGTTCTTACCGTAGGTGACGGTATTGCCAGCGTCTACGGACTCTCCAATGCACAGTATGGTGAATTGGTGCAGTTCGAAAGCGGTCTGGAAGGTATCGTTCTTAACCTTGAGGAAGACAATGTTGGGGTAGTACTTTTAGGACCTACTAAAGAGATCAAAGAAGGTTCGACCGTTAAAAGAACCCAGCGAATCGCATCCATCAATGTTGGAGAGGGAATTGTTGGTAGAGTGGTTGATACTCTTGGCGCCCCTATCGATGGTAAAGGAGATATTGAAGGAGAGACTTTTGAAATGCCTTTGGAGCGTAAAGCTCCCGGTGTAATTTACCGTCAGCCGGTAAATGAACCGCTTCAAACGGGGATTAAGTCTATCGATGCCATGGTGCCGATCGGAAGAGGTCAGCGTGAGTTGGTGATCGGTGACCGTCAAACAGGTAAAACTACGGTTTGTATCGATACCATCCTTAACCAGAAAGAATTCTACGATAGAGGAGAGCCTGTGTATTGTATTTATGTGGCTATCGGGCAGAAAGCTTCTACCGTTGCAGGTATTGCCAAAGTTCTTGAAGATAAAGGCGCTTTAGCGTATACGACCATTGTTGCCGCGAACGCATCAGATCCTGCTCCAATGCAGGTATATGCTCCTTTCGCAGGTGCAGCGATCGGGGAATATTTTCGTGATACAGGACGTCCTGCACTGATCATTTATGATGATCTTTCCAAGCAGGCCGTTGCATATCGTGAGGTGTCCCTTCTTCTTCGTCGTCCACCAGGGCGTGAAGCTTATCCTGGAGATGTATTCTTCCTTCACTCAAGATTGCTTGAACGAGCTTCGAAAGTGATCAATGATGATACGATTGCAAAACAAATGAACGATCTTCCTGATATTCTTAAAGACAAGGTAAAAGGTGGAGGTTCTTTAACAGCCCTTCCGATTATCGAAACTCAGGCGGGTGACGTTTCCGCATATATTCCAACCAACGTGATCTCGATCACCGATGGTCAGATCTTCCTTACTTCAGATCTTTTCAACTCCGGGGTTCGTCCTGCGATTGATGTGGGTATCTCTGTATCACGTGTAGGTGGTTCGGCTCAGATTAAATCGATGAAGAAAGTTGCTGGTACCCTGAAACTTGACCAGGCTCAGTTCCGTGAGCTGGAAGCCTTTTCAAAGTTCGGTTCCGATCTTGATGCCGCAACTCTGGGAGTGATCGAAAAAGGTAGAAGAAACGTGGAAATCCTTAAACAGGGACAAAATGATCCGTATCCGGTGGAAAACCAGATCGCCATCATCTATGCAGGTTCCAAGAACCTTCTTAGAAACGTGCCCGTAGATAAGGTTCGTGAATTCGAAAGAGATTATCTTGAATATCTTGATGCCAAGCACAGAGATGTTCTTGATACTTTGAAAGCCGGTAAATTAACTGATGAGGTGACGGACACTCTCACTCAGACAGCCAAAGAGCTTTCAGAGAAATATAAGAAATAGTAATATCCCCTCCCATCCTCCCCGAGGGGGAGGGGACAATTTATAAATTATTAATTTTCTCCCCTTAGGGGAGATCAAGAGGGGTTTATGGCAAACTTAAAAGAATTACGTAGCAGGATTACCTCGGTTTCTTCAACCATGCAGATAACCAGTGCCATGAAAATGGTATCGGCTGCCAAGTTGAGCAAGGCACAGGATGCGATCACTTCTATGCGCCCTTATGCCGAAAAGCTTACGCAATTGCTTCAGGATTTAAGCTCTACACTTGATGAAGAATCTGGAAGTAAATTTGCCGAAGAGCGCGAGGTGAAA
This sequence comes from uncultured Flavobacteriaceae bacterium, assembly GCA_963741865.1. GTDB lineage: Bacteria > Bacteroidota > Bacteroidia > Flavobacteriales > Flavobacteriaceae > Christiangramia. Next base: position 74,360 of record CAVUJP010000006.1, on the reverse strand, counting down.
AAAGTGCTTATTGTGGCTATTTCATCTAATAAAGGCCTTGCCGGAGCATTTAACACCAACATCGTTAAGAAGGTAAAAGCCAAGATTCAGGAAGAATATCAGGGAAAAGAAGTAGAGATACTTACGCTTGGTAAGAAAGCGAATGATATTCTGAAAAAATCTTTCAATATCTACAGCAATAACAACGATATCTTTGATAATCTAAGTTACGATCCGGTTTCTGAAATTGCCGAAGACCTGATGCAGCAGTTTCTCGATGGAAAATACGACAAAATTGAACTCGTTTATAACCAGTTCAAAAATGCTGCAACTCAAATTGTGATGGATGAACAATTGCTTCCAATCCAGAAGTTTGAAAGCGATGACAACAAGCAATTAGATTATATTTTCGAGCCTTCAAAACTTGAAATAGTAAAAGAATTGATTCCGAAATCGCTAAAAATGCAGCTTTTCAAGGCTTTGAGAGATTCTTTTGCCGCCGAGCATGGTGCACGTATGACCGCGATGCATAAAGCAACCGATAATGCGAAAGAATTGAGGGATGATCTTAAGCTTTCTTATAACAAAGCGCGTCAGGCTTCTATTACCAATGAGATCCTTGAGATCGTTGGTGGTGCCGAGGCATTAAGTGGATAAACTGACAATACAGCTTCAATTATATGAAAAGCTTCGCATTTTGCGGAGCTTTTTCCTTTGGTACGGCTTTTGTCCTTACTGTTTTAACTAAAACCTTTCATTATGAAAACGAATGTACTTTTATTTGCCGGCATCTTCAGCCTAATCTTTTTTGGCTCCTGTGGCAGCAATAAGAATTTACAGGAAAGAGCACCCGCTCAGTTCGACCAGGTTTATTATACAAAGACATCCAACGGCCTCAAACTGAATATTCCCGTTATTGCCATTCAGGATCAGCAAATCTCTCTTGATGCTGTTTATTTCCACGGATTAAAATCTAAATTGGTTCAGGATGAGGAACAACCCAATTTATATGTGGCCGATTTCCGCACCGGGTCTGGCGATAAGGTGATGAGTAAAGATCCAAAAGAGGAATATGGAAACACGCCACCTCAGTTGCCTGAAAAAAGTCCGGTGAAGATCGATAAAGACGAGGCGCTGCTTGTATTCACTCAGAATGGAGTGACTAAATATTACAAGCTAACAGGAATTGTGGAAAAGGAATAGCAGCTACGGCTTTTATAATGCTGATTTATTCAGATATTTGTAATAAATCAACCCGCTCCTGTTGAGTACTTTAAAAAGATTTTTTCAAGACACTCTTATTTACGGTTTTGCGACGGTATTTCCGCGGCTGATGAACTTCGTGCTGGTGCCTTTGCACACCGATGTTCTTCCGCGTGAAGAATATTCTGTAAATACAGTATTCTACGTTTGGGCTGCATTTTTCAATGTGCTGCTTACCTATGGCATGGAAACTTCTTTTTTCCGTTTTTTTAGCAGGAGTAAAGATCCCGAAAAGGTTTTTTCAACTTCTTTTATTGCACTTACAGGGACTACTATTTTATTCGCAATTCTGGTGCTGATTTTCCAGGATCAGCTGGTCCAGTTCATGGATCTTGATCCTTATTATTTCCAGCTTCTTTTTAGTGTACTCATCCTTGATACGCTGGTGGTCGTGCCTTTTGCTTATTTAAGAGCAACCGGAAGGCCGTTGAAATTTGCGGGGATAAAAATTCTCAATATCCTTACTTACGTGTTGCTGAACTTTTACTTTCTGTGGTTCATCAGGAAATTTCCGGAATATTCCCCGTTGTACGTTTCGAATAATTACGATCCCAAAGATCTGGTAGGATATATTTTCATGGCCAATGTTGCCGCAAGCGGAATCACTTTTATCCTGCTGCTGCCTTATTTCTTCAGGACGAAATTGAACTTCAGTTTCGATATTTTTAAGAAGATGTGGCACTACGGCTGGCCGATCATGATAGCGGGAATTGCCTTCGTGATCAATGAAAATCTGGATAAGATCCTTATCAAAGACATGATTTCCGATGAAGTGATGGGAGCCTATTCGGGTTGTTATAAACTGGCGGTTTTCATGACCATTTTCGTGCAGGCCTTTAAAATGGGCGCCGAACCTTTCTTTTTTAATCATGCACAGAAAGAAAATGCACGGGAGATCTATGCTGAAATTTTAAAATATTTTGTCATCTGTGGAAGCCTGATCTTCCTGATCCTCGTTTCATTTATTGATTTTTTCAAGACGCTGGTGATCCGTGATTCGTCTTACTGGATGGCAATCAGTATTGTTCCGATTGTTCTGATGGCAAACCTGTTCCTGGGAATCTATCACAATTTGTCGGTTTGGTATAAACTCACCGACCGTACCCGAACCGGGATGTATATTTCAGTTTTAGGCGCAGTTATCACAATTCTGCTTAATATTTTCCTTATTCCGGTCATTGGATTCATCGCTTCTGCCTGGGCGACGCTTATTGCTTATGGCAGCATGATGATCATTTCTTATTTCCTCGGAAGAAGATTCTATCCGGTGCCTTATAACATTAAAAAAATTAGTTTCTATCTGTTGTTTTCTGTAGGACTTTCCATACTTTCCTTCCTGTTTTTCAGAGAAAATTATCTGGTCGCCGCAGGACTGAATTTGTTATTCCTGCTGGTGGTTTTTTCCATGGAACGAAAACAACTCACAAAAATTCTGACCTAATGATTGTAAAAGTTATCAATAAATCGAAGCATGCGCTTCCAAATTACGAAACCGAAGCCTCAGCCGGGCTTGACCTTAGAGCCAATATGGATGAGCCTGTAGTACTAAAACCTCTGGAAAGGGCCATTATCAAAACCGGTCTTTTTATAGAGCTTCCCATAGGTTTTGAAGCCCAGGTAAGGCCAAGAAGCGGTCTTGCCGCTAAAAAAGGGATTACCGTTCTCAATTCTCCCGGCACCATAGATGCCGATTACCGCGGGGAGATTGGAGTAATTCTTGTGAACCTTTCCAATGAAGAATTCGCCGTTCAGGATGGTGAAAGGGTCGCACAGCTTGTTATCGCGAAACATGAACAGATAGAATGGGCCGAAACCGACATCCTTCAGGACACTCAGCGTGGGGCGGGAGGATTTGGAAGTACGGGTCATAAATAGTAGAATTCAAACAGTCATTGCGATCCGCCACTGGCAGAGAAGCAATCTCATAATTAAAAGATAAAACTTAAAAAATGAAAATTATCGTACCCATGGCGGGTCGTGGTTCACGACTTCGTCCTCATACCTTAACTGTTCCGAAACCCCTGATTCCCATTGCAGGAAAGCCCATCGTACATAGATTGGTTGAAGATATCGCTAAAGTCCTCGATGAAAAGATCGACGAGGTTGCCTTTATCATCGGGGAAGATTTTGGAGAACAGGTAGAAAAAGATCTGATGAAAATTGCCAATTCTCTGGGCGCTAAAGGCACGATCTATTATCAGGATAAACCCCTGGGTACCGGCCATGCGATCATGTGCGCAAAAGAATCATTAAATGGCCCGGCGGTGATCGCCTACGCCGACACGCTTTTTAAGGCCGATTTCAACCTGGATAAAACTGCCGATGGCGTGATGTGGGTAAAGAAGGTTAAAAATCCTTCGGCTTATGGGGTGGTTAAACTTAATCAGAATGGCGAAATCGTTGACCTGGTGGAAAAACCTAAGGAATTTGTGTCTGATCTTGCCGTGATTGGCATCTATTACTTCAAAAATGTGGAGGTTCTGAAAGATGAACTTCAGAATGTACTCGATCAGAATCTTACCCGTGGCGGCGAATATCAGATCAATGACGGAATTGAGGCTATGAGAAAAAATGGCCTGAGATTTGTACCTGGAAAAGTGGACGAATGGATGGACTGCGGGAATAAAGACGTAACCGTGGAAACCAATGGCCGTATGCTTAAATTCCTTCATCAGGATGGTGAAAAACTGATTTCAGATTCTGTGAAGATAAAGAATGCAGAGATCACCGAACCCTGCTTCATAGGCGAAAATGTAGAGCTGATAAATGCCAAGATCGGTCCGAACGTTTCGATTGGCGAGGGAACTAGAGTAGAAAATTCAACTATTAAGAACAGCCTTATTCAAAATGAGGCAGAGATAAAAAATGCGAATCTTGACAATGCGATGATAGGGAATTATGCTAAGTTTGATGGTGATTTTACCCAGGTCAGCATCGGGGATTATTCGGTGCTTGAATAGATAATATAAATGAAAAACCTGTTTCTCCTCCTTTTTTTGACAATTTCCGCCCTCTCTTCGGAAGGCCAGGAAATTCCTCAGCCTTTAAAGGATGTGAATCAGGATGATCTTGGGAATGTAACCGACGCTTTTCAGGAACATTTCTTTGAAGCCCTGAAACAAAAAGGCATCGAGAATTATGAAAAGGCGATCCTCCAGTTACAGGAATGTTTGAAGATCGATGATCAGAAGGCGGTGGTTTATTTTGAACTGGGAAGAAATTACCGGGAACTGGAAAATTATGAAGAGTCGATTTCAAATTTGAAAAAGGCCCACGAGCTGGAACCACAAAAAGAAGCCGTTCTCAATTATCTTTTCCAGACCTATGGAATGACCGAAGATTATGCCGGTGCCATAGAAACGCTTAAAAAGCTTATTCCACTCGATCCTCAGTATAAAGAAGATCTGGCAAATCTGTACCTGCTCAATGAGGAATATGATAAAGCTTTGGAAACCCTTGATGAGTTGGATGCCAAGTATGGCAGCAATTCCTACCGCACCTCCCTGAGAAGGCAGATCTATGCGCGCACCAATAATACCGAAGCCCAGGTTCAGAATCTTCAGGAAAGTATCGCCAATAATCCCGATACTGAGCAGAATTATCTCAATCTCATCTATGTTTACAGCGAGCAGGGAAATGAAGAAGAGGCTTTTAATGTTGCCCGGGAGCTTTTAAAGATAAATCCCGGTTCTACCCTTGCGCACCTTGCTCTTTATAAGTTTTATCTGAATAAAGAGAATCCTGAAGCTGCAATCGTCTCGATGAATATAGTTTTTGAAAGCGAAGAAATAGACGCAGAGACAAAATTTAAGGTTTTGAATGATTTTTTGAATTATGTGCAGGAAAATCAGCAGTATGAAGACCAGCTTATCACTGCAGCGGCAAAGCTGAAAGAATGGGAAAATGCGCCAAAAATCTATGAGCAGCTGGGAGAATATTATCTCAAAAAAGGCAATAAAGAGAACGCTTTAAAGTTTTTTGAACTGGGAATACATGAAAATCCGGGTAATTTTCAGCTCGTTAAGAATACCCTGATTTTGCAGCTGGATTTTGCCCAATTTGAAGAGGCTAAAGAACTTAGCGAAAGTTCTCTGGAAATTTTCCCAACACAACCGCTGCTGTATTTGTTCCATGGAGTGGCTTTGAACGGACTTTCCGATTTTCAGAATGCCGAAGAAAAGCTGAAGGAAGGGCTGGATTATCTGATTGAGGATCTCGAAATGGAAAAAGATTTTTACCTGCAGCTCGCGCTGAGTTATGAAGGATTGAATGATCGGTCTAAAGCGGAAGAATTTCGCAGAAAGGCTGAAAATCTCAAAAAAGGAATTAATTGATGTTAAAAAAACTCGCAATATTACTCATGATATCGGTTTTTGTGGTTTCCTGTGGAAGTCGGAAAGGCCTGAATAAGATCGCCACGAAGGATGCGGAAGCTGTTTCGGTAATAAAAAAACATTATAAAACAGAAGCCGACTTTAAAACCGCTAACGGAAAATTAAGAGCTCATTACCAGGACGAAGACAAAAGCCAGTCAGTGACCCTGAGTTTTCGAATAGAAAAAGATAAAGCGATCTGGATGAGCGCCAGCGTGCTCGGATTTCCTGTGGCCAAAGCCTATATCACCCCCACCCGCGTGAGTTATTATGAAAAGGTGAGCCAGACGTATTTTGATGGGGATTTTAGCCTGGTCAGTGATTTATTGGGAACTCCGTTGGATTTTCAGAAATTACAGAATCTTCTGATAGGCCAGGCGATCTATGATCTTCGGGATGAGGAGTACAATTTTACGACCTCGCCTAAAGGATTTCAATTTGTGGCCAACGATGCTTTGATCAAGAAAATGTTTCTGCTCGATCCCGCAACCTTTAAAGCCCAGGCGCAGCAGCTGGTTCAGCAGGATGAAAACAGGAGCCTTACGGTGACCTATCCGGAATATCAGAATGTAGAGGGCCTTAATTTTCCAGAAAAAATTAAAATTATTGCCAATGAAGGGAACAGCAATACGAATATTGAATTGACCTACCGTTCGGTAAAATTTAATGAAGAAGTGAGTTTTCCGTTTGAAATTCCTTCAGGATACGAAGAAATCAGCTTAAAATGATTCGGATGAAGCACGCAAAAACGCTTGCCATTTTATTTTTATTTTTTGGAATCGCCGTTTCCCATGCACAAAGCAAACGGGAAGAACTGGAAAAACGCCGCATAGAACTTCAAAATGAGATCAAACGGATCAATGAACTTCGCATCGGCCAGCAAAAAAAACGCCAGTCTGTCCTGGGGCAGGTTGAAGATCTTAATCAGCAGATCAGGAGTACCGAAAACCTTATAAAAGTTACCAACCAGCAGGCGAATCTGCTCAACCGTGAGATCAATACCAATACCAACAAGATCAGTCAGCTTCGGAAGGAACTTGAAAAGCTTAAAGATGATTACGCGCGAATGATCCGTAAATCCTATAAAAGCAAATCACAGCAAAGCCGGATCATGTTCCTCTTATCCTCCAAGAGTTTTTTGCAGGCCTATAAAAGGCTGCAGTACATGAAACAATATACCAATTACCGCAAAAAACAGGGGGAAGAGATAAAAGCGCATACCCGGGAACTTCAGCAACTGAATGCTCAGCTGGCCGAACAGAAGGAAGCCAAGGAAAAACTGATCGCCGAAAATCGCAAAACACGGGCGCGTTTGGAAGAAAACCGGAAGGCACAACAGGAATTAATGTCGACCATCAAAAAGCGCGAAGGAGAATTTGCGGCACAGATCAGGAAAAAGCAACAGGAAATAGACCAGATAGACAAGGCGATAGAAGATATGGTGCGTGCATCTATTGCCAAGGCCAATAAGGAAAGCGGTTCTTCCTCGAGGGACACCTATGAATTAACTCCTGCGGCAAAAGCCCTGGCAGCCGATTTTGCCAATAATAAGGGAAAACTGCCCTGGCCGGTAAGATCGGGAGTGGTGACCATGCAATTTGGGAAACACCCGCACCCGATAGTGAAATCAGCGATGATCAACAATAATGGGGTTCGCATAGATACCGATGAAGGAGGAAAGGCCCGTGCCGTTTTCAACGGAACGGTAAGCGAAGTCCAGGCGGTAAAAGGCGCCAACAAAGCTGTGATGGTGCGTCACGGTGACTACATTACTATTTACAATAATCTGGAATCGGTTTTTGTCCAGCGCGGGGATAATGTGGTAACGGGACAGGAATTAGGTGAAATTGCCACCAGCAAAACAACAGGAAAAACTACCCTCCACTTTTTCGTTTTTAAGAATACTCAGAAAATGGATCCGGCTGACTGGATCTACCAGATGTAATAGCGAAAACTGAAGAAGCTTGAAGGTTTATTAAAGACTGCTAATTACAGGCGTATTTTTTGGATATGCTGCCTTTTTTAATCTTTAAAAAGCGCCTTGAGCTCAGTAGCATCGCTGGGTTTCATTTTTCCGGCAAGAACAAGGCTGAGCTGTTTTCTTCGTAATGCGGCGGCAAAACGTTCCTTTTCAAGATCTGTTTCGGGTTCGAGCGGCGGAATTTGAATGGGAGTTCCGGTCTCATCAACGGCCACAAAGGTGTAGATTGCCTCATTTGCCTTGCTTCTGCGGCCACTTTCGCGATCTTCCACCCAAACATCTATAAAGATTTCCATAGACGATTTAAAAGCCCTGGATACGGCTGCTTCGACGGTTACCACACTTCCCAGTGGAATAGCTTTATTAAACGCCACATGGTTTACAGAGGCCGTTACCACGATCCTGCGACTGTGACGTCTTGCTGCGATACTTGCTGCACGATCCATTCGTGCCAGTAACTCGCCCCCAAAAAGATTATTTAACGGATTGGTTTCGCTGGGTAATACAAGATCGGTTAAAGTAGTACGGGATTCGCTTGGGTTTTTAGCCTCCATATTCAATTTTTTTGCAAAAATAAGGAGCTTACTGCGAATTCTCCCGTTAAAGGATTAATAAAAAATTTCTTGAGATAGCTTATCTTAGGGATAGGACCATAGATATTTTTGCTTGTTTCTTTTTGATCTGTGGCCAAAAACCAAAATTTTATATTACCTCACCCAGAACTGCTTTTTTTGGCAGTTCTGACCTCTCCAAGGGAGAGGTGAATTGGAAACCTCAGGCAGAGCCATCGGGGGAATTACTTGATTAAAGTTCCTGTACCAAGAGCCAGGCGGCTTCGTTTGTTTTCTTGATCTTGTAAAGCGCGTTAATAGCTTCTCTTCTGGTTTGATAGCTGGAATAAACCACCTGGTGAAGTCCGTATTTATTCGCTCCGATCAAACGGGCTTTATAGCCTTCTTTTTTTAATTCTTCTACTTTCTTTTCGGCGTTTTCCTCAACTCTGAAAGCTCCAGCAACGATATGAAAATCACCAGATTGCTTCTCTACCTCGAAGGTAACGGCCGGCAGCGGATTGTCAATCACAAAAGTAGCTTGCTGTATTTGCTGCTGCAGCTGACTTTCGGCTTCCTGTTGCTCGGCGATATTATGCTCGGTCACCTGATTGCTGTAGATATTCAAACCGGCATAACCAGAAAGCCCAAGGGCAAGGAGACCTATTGCCGCATATTTGAGAATAGAGGTTCTTCTTCTTTCCGGAGTGAAAAGCAAAGGCGCTTTTTCTTCCAGTTTTTCAACCTCTTTTTTGTAAGTTTCCCGGTTTAGTTCGGCCACTTCAAAATTGCTGAGGCCATAAGACTGAGTAAGAAAATTGATGCTGTTATCGGGTTCGAACTGAAGCTTATCTTCCTCGTCTAAATAAAGTTTCCCGATATTGCCAATTTCGGCCTTTTCGCCTTTTTCCAGTGTCGTTTCCAGATCATATACAAATTCTCTGACCATATTATTGGCCGCATCATAAGTCACTCCCTGAACTTCCGAAATATAATTTGCTAGCAAACCGTCATTCCTTAAAAGCTGACGGTTGAACGAGATCAACTTTTTCGGCGGAAAAAACTGTCCGGTTTGCTCATCGATATAAGCCGATTGTTTCTGAGAGAGAAATGCTCCGAAGCCTGGAAGAACCACGCATTCGTATCGGTACAATAAATCCTGGATGTAGCTGGCTATATTCATTGAAGGCAAAAATAGAAGATTAGGTCTAAGGCTAAAGTTACCCAAAGAATTTTTATTAACAAATCTTTTTTTCTGTAATTTTGGTGAAATTGGTTTGGATGAATTCTGAAGATTTATTGTACACCCTGGCACTGCAACATATTCCAAACCTGGGAGATACCACCGCCAAAAAACTTATTCGCCATTTCGGTAAAGCTGAAAATATCTTCAGGGAAAAGAAGTCACACCTTCTGAAAATTGATGGTATTGGGCAGCTTCGGATCAAAGAACTGTACGATTCGAAACACCTTCAAGCGGCAGAAGACGAATTAAAATTCATCGAAAAGAACCATATTTCTACACATTATTTTCAGGAAAATGACTATCCCGAAAAGCTGAAGCATTGCATTGATTCACCGCTTTTATTGTTTTCCAGGGGAAATATCGACCTGAAAAATAAAAAGATCATTAGTATTGTCGGTACAAGGCAGGTCACCGTGCACGGGACTCAGTTCTGCGAAAAACTAATCGAAGATCTGGCGGTTGTAGAACCGGTGATAATTTCCGGATTTGCCTATGGAGTTGATATTACCGCGCAAAAAGCAGCGGTTAAAAATGGGCTGCAGACCATCGGCTGTCTCGCACACGGACTTAATCAGGTGTACCCGAAAGTTCATAAAAAATATGTAACCCAGATTGAAGAAAATGGTGGTTTTTTCACTGATTTCTGGAGTACCGATACCTTCGACCGCAATAATTTCCTGAAAAGAAACAGGATCATTGCAGGTCTTAGTGAAGCAACGGTGGTAATTGAAAGTGCCGAAAAAGGAGGTGCGCTGGTGACGGCTGATATTGCCGCTTCTTATGACCGGGAGGTTTTTGCCGTACCCGGAAGGCCGGGTGATAAATACAGCATTGGCTGTAATAACCTTATCAAATCTCAGAAATCGCATCTCTTGACTTCTGCGGCTGATCTTCTGTATATATTAAACTGGGATATTGAAGACAGACCGGCAGCGGTTCAAAAGCAACTGTTTTTTGAACTGGAAGATGATGAGCAAAAACTCTATGATTATATGAAGGAAAGAGGAAAAACAGAACTTGATATACTGGCTCTAAATTGTCATTTTCCTACCTTTAAAACCGCCTCCCTTTTGCTTAATATGGAGCTAAAAGGCGCCATCAGGCCTTTACCCGGAAAAGCCTTTGAAGTGATCTAGTAACCGGCCTTCGCACGAACTTTGGCCAAAACTACATCGGCCACTTTCCTCGCTTTCTGGGCACCTATTTCAAGAGCTTTATCTACTTCCTCCAGATTATTGATGAAATATTCATATTTCTCTCTTGGTTCCGCAAATTTTTCCTTTATCAGCTCAAAAAGCGCCTGTTTTGCATGGCCGTAACCATAACCTCCGGCTTCATAATTTTTTTGCATTTCAGCGATCTGCTCTTCGTCGGCCAGAAGCCTGTAAAGACCAAAAACGTTACAGGTTTCCGGATTTTTAGGTTCTTCAAGCGGCGTGCTGTCTGTCTGGATTCCCATGACCTGCTTTCTCAGTTTCTTATCTGTCTGAAAAATATTGATGGTATTCTGCTTGGATTTGCTCATTTTCTCCCCATCGGTTCCGGGAACATACATAGTCTCTTTTTGCACTTTTGCTTCGGGAATCACAAAAACCTCTCCCATTTTTGAGTGAAATCTTGAAGCCACGTCTCTTGTCATTTCAAGATGTTGCAGCTGATCTTTCCCTACCGGAACAATTTCCGCGTCATAAAGCAAAATATCGGCAGCCATCAGCATGGGATAAGAGAAAAGCCCGGCATTGACATCTTCCAGCCGGTCGGCCTTATCTTTAAAAGAGTGGGCCAACGTAAGCCTCTGGTAAGGAAAAAAGCAGCTTAAATACCAGGTAAGTTCGGTAACCTGGGGAATATCGCTCTGCCTGTAAAAAACGGTTCTTTCAATGTCAAGACCGCAGGCGAGCCAGGTTGCCGCTACCGAATAGGTGTTCTGTCTTAATGTTTCGGCATCCTTGATCTGGGTTAGCGAGTGCAGGTTGGCGATAAAAATAAACGAATCATTGGCAGGATCATTGGCCATTTCAATCGCGGGCATAATTGCGCCCAAAAGGTTTCCCAGGTGAGGTGTTCCCGTGCTTTGTACTCCGGTAAGTATTCTCGACATTGACTTCTTGAATTTTCCTGCAAAGGTAAATTTTTTATGGGATTCAATCGGTTCATTTTACTACTTTTGAAGTTATGCGCATTCTTAAATCGGCGATACTTCTTCTTTGGCGAATCTGGTTTTATATCCTGCTGGTCGTCCCGATCGTCATCATGCTTCCGGTGCTAATTGTATTAACTTCTGCGGAAAAATTCTATCCACAGTTCTTTGTTTGTGCCAGGATCTGGGCGAAAATCATCATTTTCGGAATGGGTTTCAGGGTGAAGATAGTCGCCGAACAACTGCCGGAAAAGAACAAGAGTTATATGTTCGTGGCCAATCACAGCTCTATGCTGGATATTATGCTGATGCTGTACGTGATCAAAAAGCCGTTTATTTTCCTCGGAAAAAAAGAGTTGGTGAAAATTCCCATTTTCGGTTTTTTCTACCGTAGAACCTGTATTCTGGTAGATCGCAACAGCCAGAGGAGCAGGAAGGAAGCCTTTAACGAAGCCCAGCGACGATTACAGCAGCAAAACAGTATTTGTATTTTCCCGGAGGGAGGTGTGCCCGAGGATCTTTCCATTGTTCTTGACACGTTTAAAGACGGTGCTTTCCGATTGGCTGTGGAGCATCAAATTCCCATTGTGCCGCTAACTTTTCACGATACTAAAAAGAGGTTTTCCTATAAATTCTTTAGCGGCGGCCCCGGAAAATTAAGGGTGAAAATTCATAAATTCCTGTGTACAGACGGTTTTGAAATGGCCGATCGGCGAAAGCTGAAAGAAAAGACCCGAAAGATCATCCTGGAAGAATTAAGACGGCCTTCTCTTTGATTAGAATTTAATGCTAATCCCGGAGTAGATCCCAAAATTCACCGGTTGAACATTCCGCACATTGTTAAAAGTATTGAGCTGATATTTAAAAATCGGCTCAACACTCAGGCTGAAATTATCGTTAAGATCATAATCCATACCCACTCCCAGATTGGTGCTGAAACTCGTAGAATTGATATTATTGGCCTCGCCAAGTCTTGTACTTGAGGTTCCCGAGATAAGGTCCACCCGGTTTTCATCAAGAAAAAGGGTGCTTGCCCCGCCGATGAGGTTCAAGCCAAATTTTTTATCGAGAAGTGCATATTCCAGTTCCAGCGGCACTTCTATAAATCCGAAATTCTGACTGATTTCGCCCGGAGTGAAAATAGGGGCAGACAGCGAGCTGAAACTGCTTTCATCTGCATACGAGTTAGAAGGCCTGTTACCTCGAAGGGCGAATATCTCGCCATTGGAATTGATGTTTTCGAGTCCGCCAGAGATGGCCACCGGCGAAAAAGAAATATCCTGAACCGTATTGCTCACATTGATCTTGCTGATCCCGGTTCTGATCTTTATTTTTTCAGAAATCGCATAGGCTACCTTCACGCCATAAGAAAAAGTAACTTCGGAAGCTGAATTGTTATTGGCAAACTGGGAAGAAAGCTCATTGCCACTGCCGATATTTTTATAGAAAACCGGGGCCGCAAAAGTTGAAAGGCTCATGCGTTTCATATTGCTTTCCGCGAGCTCTTCAACAGATTTTTCCTTTTTCTCCTCCAGCTTGGCCAGCGCATTCTGCTGAACTTCCTTATTTGTTATAGAATCAGTGGTTTTTTGATCTTCATTCATAGCGATCGCTCCGGAAGCGTCTTTTTCGACTACTTCCGGATGATCAACTAATTTTCCTTTTTCACTATTTTCTTTCCCCGATTCTGCGGAAGTTTTATTCTGGTTTACAGCTAAACGGTCATTTTTCCCTTTTTCGATTTTTGTTTTGTTGGTTTCTGAAATTTTCTGAATCCCGCTTTTTCTTTTGCTGGTTTCCCTTTCTTTTTGCTCATTTTGAGCAATTGCTGAATAATTTTTCTCTGTATTTTTTTGCCTTTTTTCTTCTTCGGAAGTTTTTTGGTCAATAGTTCCGGGATCTTCAGAATTTGAAATTGCTGAACCTGATCTTTCCATTTTTTTCTGATCGGGTGAATCAAAAGAATCAGAAGAATCCTTCGCCGGCTGATCTACGATCACAGGGTTTTCAGAATTTTCCGCAGGATTACTGGTGAAAAGGAATCCCGCAAGAACAATGGCCAGCACGGCCGCCACGCCACCAATTTTCATCCATAAAGGAATGATAAGGGGTCGTTTTTTATCTTTTTTGTCGAGTTCCGAAGCGATTTTGTCCCACATTCCACCAGGTGGACTGGCTTCAAAATCCTTGAATTTCTCCTGAAAAATCCTGTCTATGTGTTTTTTTTCTTTCATGATGTCCTGGCGGAATTCTGCCGGTCACGGCTTTCTGCAATTTTTTCTTTCAGAGCGGTTCTCGCCCGCGCAAGATTAGATTTAGAGGTACCTTCTGATATTTTCATCATTTCGGCAATTTCACGGTGCGAATAACCGTCGAGTACATAAAGATTGAAAACCTGGCGGTAGCGGTCGGGTAAAGCCTGTACGCACTGAAGAAGAAAATCTATTTCAAATTCCTCTTCTTCGATTTCAATGATTTCCTCTTCAATTTGCGCTTCGCTATTCAGGCTGTAAACTTTTTGCTGACGGTATTTCTGAAGACAGGTATTGATTATCACCCTTTTCATCCAGCCTTCAAAAGAACCTTCTTCCCTGAATTGACTGATCTTTTCAAAGATCTGCACAAACCCATCCTGTAAATTGTCTTCGGCCTGCTGTTTATTTTCCGAATACTTCAGGCAAAGGCCGAACAGCTTTGCCGCATATAAACGGTAAAGCTGCTCCTGTGCCTTTCTGTCTTCCTTCTTGCACTGATGGATGAGTTTGTTTAAACTCACTAATTGTCTCGGTTTAAATCTAAATAATTATCCGATGGCTCTGCCTCGGGTTTCCAATTAACCTCTCGGCGAGGAAATTTTCATTTTCGAGATTAAGAGCTGGTTTCAGCTGGATCTACCACGGGAACGGTCACTGTTTCATAGATCGGTTCCCCGTCTTCATCTTCACCGGTCCAGAAATTGAATTCATAGTCTCCTTCTTCGGTGATCAAGATAGAGAATTTACTGTCTCCTTCGTCACCTTCTGCAGTATCATCACAAGTCTGGTTGTTATAATCAATAACACTGATGACGCCTACATAAATGGTCCTTCGTTCAGCAGGTGTTGTGGTTCCCTTTCTTCTGGCATCCAATGTGTAAAAGGAATAACATTCAGAGGGCAATTGATAATCGATCGTTACCTGATAATTTTTTCCTAATTCGAAAGATTCCGGTAGATCATTTCCTACTACCGGCGTAAGAACATAATCTATATTTGAAGAATCATCATCAATAGAGCAGCTACTAAGACTAAGTGCCGCCAACAATACAAAAATAAACTTTTTCATAAATAATATTTGCTTTTGTACTGTAGATGCAGCCGTTTAAAAAAGGTTGCGTAGGAATCAAAAAAAATCCCCGATTTGGGGATTTTTAAAATTATTCAAGGGTAATCTTTATGGCTTCTTTGATCTTAGCCTCGAGTTCTTCCATGAGATCAGGGTTATCTTTCAGCAGTGTTTTCACCGCATCGCGACCCTGACCGAGTTTGGTATCTTCATAACTAAACCAGGAACCACTCTTTTTAACGATCTCGTATTCCACTCCAATATCGATGATCTCACCGATCTTGGAAACTCCTTCCCCGTACATAATATCGAATTCGGCAGTTTTAAAAGGAGGTGCAACCTTGTTCTTCACAACTTTCACCCTGGTTTTATTTCCCATTACATTGTTGCTGCTGTCTTTAATCTGGGTTGATCTTCTAATATCCAGACGAACCGAAGCATAGAATTTCAGAGCGTTTCCACCGGTGGTGGTTTCCGGATTTCCGAACATTACACCAATTTTCTCACGCAGCTGGTTGATGAAGATCACCGTACAATTGGTCTTACTGATCGACGAGGTAAGTTTTCTCAGAGCCTGTGACATAAGCCGCGCATGAAGTCCCATCTTGGAATCTCCCATTTCGCCCTCGATCTCACTCTTGGGCGTAAGAGCAGCCACCGAGTCGATCACGATAATATCAATGGCTCCTGAACGGATTAGATTATCGGTGATTTCCAGTGCCTGTTCCCCGTTATCGGGTTGAGAAATGATCAGGTTATCGATATCAACATCTAATTTTTCGGCATAAAAACGGTCGAAAGCATGTTCAGCATCTATAAAAGCCGCGATCCCACCTTTTTTCTGGGCTTCGGCAATGGCATGAAGGGTCAGTGTGGTTTTACCTGAAGATTCAGGGCCATAGATCTCGATCACCCTTCCGCGGGGATATCCGCCTACGCCCAACGCAAGGTCAAGCCCCAGGGAACCTGTTGAAATCGCATCTACATCTACTATGTTCTGGTCGCTCATTTTCATGACCGTTCCCTTCCCATAGGTTTTGTCCATTTTATCTAAAGTCAGCTTTAACGCTTTTAGCTTTGCCTCTTTCTCTTTATCGTTACTCATGTTGAAATTTAAATTGGAATCTATAAATAAGGACTGCTAAAATACTACAAGTTTTTAATCATAACAATAGGAAAGGAAATAGCTTTTGAACAATTTTTGAAGATCTATAATCTTTATAAAAATCTGATTAAAAAGCACTTAATTGCTTATTCTGAAAATAGATAAAGACGCTAAGGAAGCTTTTTATTTTTATTGAAAAATGTATCTTTGCCGAAATTTTCTTTAACACTTAAATATTAGTATAGCATGCAACTGTACAATAAATTAAGCGCTAAAGAAAGAGAAGCCCTTCTTGAGGAAGCCGGTGAAGACAGGCTTACGCTCTCTTTCTATGCTTACGCAAAGATTGGAAATCCTAAACTTTTCAGGAATCATCTTTTTATTGCCTGGGACCAGATGGAGGTTCTGGGAAGGATATATGTGGCCCATGAAGGCATCAATGCCCAACTTTCGGTTCCTGCGAAACGTTTTCCTGAATTCAAGGAATTTATCGACGGAATTTATTTTCTGAAAGACGTCCGGCTGAATATCGCTATTGAACACGACCTGAAATCTTTTCTTAAACTGAAGGTGAAGGTGCGTGACAAGATCGTAGCCGACGGTTTAAATGATGATACTTTTGATGTGACCGATAAAGGAATTCATGTAGATGCGCTCAAATTCAATGAGCTTATCAGCGATCCCAATACGGTGCTTGTAGATATGAGAAATCACTACGAGAGCGAAATTGGTCATTTCCAGGGGGCTGTTACCCCCGATGTGGATACCTTCAGGGATTCGCTTCCCATCATCGAGGAAGATCTGAAAGATCACAAGGAAGATAAAAACCTGGTGATGTACTGTACAGGCGGAATTCGCTGTGAAAAAGCGAGTGCGTATTACAAACACCGCGGATTCAAAAACGTATATCAGCTCGAAGGCGGAATTATCGAATATGCGCGTCAGGTTGAAAAGCTGAAACTTGAAAATAAATTTATCGGGAAGAATTTCGTTTTTGACCATCGCCGTGCCGAGCGTATTAGCGAAGATGTGATCGCTCACTGTCACCAGTGCGGGAATGCCTGCGATACGCATGTGAATTGTGCCAATGAGGCCTGTCATTTGCTGTTCATTCAGTGCGAGGAATGTGCCGAAAAAATGAATAATTGCTGTTCCGAAGAATGTAAGGAAATCGCTGCCCTGCCCTATGAAGAGCAGAAAAAACTCCGCAAGGGAAAAGGAAACAGCAACAAGATTTTTAAGAAGGGAAGATCGGAAGTCCTGAAATTTAAACAGTAGGTTTCAGCTTCCAGAATGGTGGTGCCAATTAATATTGGTATATTTACTTTTGAAAATTTTTTACGAACCCCAGGAAGGTGCTGGATGAAATTTTGAGCTGGAACCGGTTCGTTAGATCGAATCAGAAAATATCCGGCTTTCAGTTGGCAGTCTTCTCAATATATATAATTTATGGCTTGCAGCAGTTGCTCGACCGGCAAAGACGGTCAGCCGAAAGGATGTAAGAACAACGGTACCTGCGGAACCGACGGGTGCAATAAACTCACCGTTTTTGACTGGCTCTCAAATATGTCTCTTCCGGGAGGCGTGGAACCTTTTGATTTCGTGGAAGTGCGCTTTAAGAACGGCCGCAAACATTTCTATAAAAATTCTGAGAATTTAAGTCTGAGTATCGGCGATATCGTCGCTACCGAAACCAATCCCGGCCACGATGTAGGGATGGTGAGCCTTACCGGAGAACTGGTGAGGATCCAGATGAAAAAGAAAAAAGAAGATCCCGACTCGGGTGAAATTTTAAAGATCTACAGGAAAGCTTCTCAAAGAGATATTGATGTCTGGCAGGAAGCTCGTTCCAGGGAGGAAAAGATCAAGCAGCGTGCCCGACAGATCGCGATTCGGCTTAATCTTAGCATGAAGATCAGCGATGTGGAATTTCAGGGAGATGCTTCCAAAGCCACCTTTTACTATACCGCTGATGATCGAGTGGATTTCCGTCAGCTTATCAAGGAATATGCCCGTGAATTCAATACGCGAATCGAAATGCGGCAGATCGGACTTCGTCAGGAAGCCGCAAGATTAGGCGGAATTGGTTCCTGCGGAAGGGAATTATGCTGTTCCACCTGGCTAACCGATTTCAGATCGGTAAGCACTTCTGCGGCAAGATACCAGCAATTGTCACTGAACCCTCAGAAACTGGCGGGACAATGCGGAAAACTGAAGTGCTGCCTCAACTACGAACTTGATACTTATCTGGAAGCATTAAAATCTTTTCCAAAAACCGACGTTAAGTTAAAGACGAAAAAAGGAACAGCCGTTTGTCAGAAAATTGACATTTTCAAGGGTTTACTTTGGTACGCCTACGAAGGTGAATGGATGAACTGGCATAAGCTTACCCCCGAACAGGCAAATACGATCATAGCAAAGAATAAAAAAGACGATCAGGTGGGGAGCCTTGAAGAATATGAACTGGAGATCCAGATTGAGGAGAATAAGACGCCAGATTTCAATAATGTGGTTGGTCAGGACAGCCTTACCAGGTTTGATCAGCCGAAGAAACGCCGTTCGAGAAAAAACAAAAAAAGAAAAAAACGTAAAGGGAATACCTCAAAGTCTAAAAATGCGTAGCTCAATCCTCGTTTTATTTCTCTTAGGCAGTATTCTGTTTTTTTCTGCCTGTGATAAGAAAAGGGTTTTTGATGAGTATCAGTCGCTAAGAGGCTGGAATAAAGATTCGGTGATAAATTTTGATCTGGGAGAGCTTGATACTTCCAGGGTTTATAACCTTTTTATCGATTTAAGGAATAACAACGAATACAAATACAGCAATATTTTCCTGATCACCAATATGCAATTTCCGAATGGAAAAGTAATAAGTGATACGCTGGAATATGAGATGGCTAAACCCAATGGAGAATGGCTCGGCACGGGTTTTGGTGATGTCAAGGAAAACAAGCTCTGGTACAAGGAAAATGTGAAATTTGATGAAGCCGGTAATTATAAAGTGAGTATAAGACAGGCGATGCGTAAAACCGATAGTGTGAATGGCATCAAATCGCTGCAAGGAATTACAGATGTAGGCTTCAGAATTGAAAAAACCGACAATTAATTTTTTTAAGGAATAAATGGCCCAAAAATCAAAAAAGACTAAAAAATCTACACATAGCAACCGCCCGTATATTATTGGTTTCTGGACGCTTTTCGGAGTGGGAATTCTTTTGGCAATCTTTGTTTTTCTTCTTGCCGGTTGGGGAGCATTCGGTAAAATGCCGACTTTCGAGGAACTTGAAAATCCCGAAACCAATCTGGCTACCGAAATTTTTTCTTCCGATGGGAAAACCCTTGGGAAATATTATAATGAGAATAGAACTCCCGTAAAATACGATGATCTGCCGGAACATTTGGTGCAGGCTTTGGTGGCAACCGAAGATGAGCGCTTTTATAAACACGCCGGCATTGATGCGCGGGGAACCTTGCGGGCTGCCGTTTTTCTAGGTCAGCGCGGGGGTGCCAGTACTATTACACAGCAGTTGGCGAAACAGCTTTTTACTGAAAATGTTTCCGACAGCTTCGTGGAAAGGGTTTTTCAGAAGATAAAGGAATGGGTTATTGCCACACGTCTCGAGCGCCAGTACACCAAGGAGGAGATCATCACCATGTATTTCAATAAATATGATTTTGTCTATCAGGCGGTGGGGATTCGATCGGCTGCGAAGATTTACTTTGGAAAAGAAGCCAAAGATCTGAATATTCAGGAATCTGCGGTTCTCGTGGGAATGCTGAAAAATGCCGCTTTATATAACCCCGTTCGTCGTCCTGAAATGGTGGAAGACCGAAGAAATCAGGTGCTGGAGCAGATGAACCGTAACGGTTATATTTCAGAAACCGAAATGGATTCGCTACAGAAACTTCCGATGAAAATTGATTTTACTCCGGAAGGTCATGATGAGGGCATGGCTACTTATTTCAGGGCCTATCTCCAAGGCTTTATGAAAGACTGGATCGAGAAAAATCCGAAGCCCGACGGCAGCCATTACAGCCTTTACAGAGACGGACTTAAGATATACACCAGTATCGATTCCCGAATGCAGGGCTATGCCGAGGATGCGGTGAAAAAACATATTGCCCATCTTCAACAGGAGTTTAACCGCCAGAATAAGAACAATCCAACGGCGCCTTTCCGCGACATCGATAAGTCGGAGGAAAAGGGGATCGTCGAGCAGGCGATAAGAAGGTCTGACAGGTGGTACACGATGAAAGCCGAAGGGAAATCGGAAAAAGTGATTAGGGAGTCTTTTGATAAGCCCCGGGAAATGAGGGTTTTTAGCTGGAAAGGAGATATTGATACCACGATGACTCCACGCGATTCCATCATCTACTATAAATCATTCCTTCAGTCCGGAATGATGTCTATGGTGCCGCAGACCGGAGAGGTAAAAGCCTGGGTTGGAGGAACTAATTTCAAGCATTTTAAATACGATCACGTAAAACAGGGAAAAAGACAGGTTGGTTCTACTTTTAAACCTTTTGTCTATGCCACAGCTATCGACCAGCTTAAGTTTTCCCCCTGTGATACGCTTCCTATGAGCCGTTTTACCATTGAGGCCGGAAAATATGGGAATATGAACGACTGGTCTCCGCAAAACGCGGGTAATGAAGGCTATGAAGGAATGGTGACTTTGAAGGAGGGTCTTGCAAAATCGGTGAATACGGTTACCGCCAGGCTTATAGATAAAACCGGGCCACAACCGGTGATCGATCTTGTTAAGAAATTAGGAGTAGATGTCTCCAATATTCCGGCGGTACCTTCCATTGCTTTAGGTACAGCCGATATCAGCCTGTTCGAAATGGTTTCCGCATTCAGCACCTTCGCCAATCAGGGAGTTTATGTAAAGCCTGTTGTAGTGAATCGTATCGAAGATAAAAACGGCACCGTTCTTTATCAGCATACACCGGTAACCCGTGATGTTTTAAGCAAAGAGGCTGCTTATGTGACGATCAATCTGTTGGAAGGTGTAACCCAGGCGGGGTCTGGGGTAAGATTGAGAGGGACTTATGCGAAAGATCTCCCCCATTATAAAAGAGCGGTAACAGGTTATCCATATGACTTTAAAAATCCTATCGCCGGGAAAACCGGCACCACACAAAATCAAAGTGACGGCTGGTTTATTGGAATGGTTCCCAATTTAGCCACCGGAGTATGGGTAGGAGGAGAAGATCGTTCCGTGCATTTTCCCACGATTACTTATGGTCAGGGAGCAACCATGGCTCTGCCCATCTGGGGGATGTATATGAAGGATGTGTACGCCGATGAGAATCTGGATATTTCGAAAGAGGATTTCGAAAGACCTGATAATTTAAGTATAGAGATCAATTGCGAAAATTATGGTAAAAAACGAACTTCGCAATCTTCAGTACCTGATGAGCTGGATTTTTAGGATTTCTTAGATTTTTACCCGATTTATTTCAGAAAAGACAATTTCACTGCTTTTTGTCATTGCGGTCGCTGCTTTATTTTCGTATTTTCGGATAAAAATCTGAAAGAATGATCATAAAAACGGTTAAGAATGCTCAGGAAGCGTTGGGAGGCGTCCGTGACGGTATGGTTTTCATGCTGGGCGGTTTCGGTTTATGCGGAATTCCTGAAAATTCAATTTCTGAGCTCAAGCGGCTCAACGTAAAGAACCTCACCTGTATCTCTAATAATGCCGGGGTTGATGATTTTGGTCTCGGACTCCTTCTTCATAAAAAACAGATCGATAAAATGGTTTCTTCCTATGTGGGAGAAAACGCGATTTTTGAAAAGCAAATGCTTAGCGGGGAACTTGATGTGGAACTTATTCCGCAGGGCACACTGGCCGCACGTTGTCAGGCTGCCCAGCAGGGATTTCCGGCTATCTATACACCGGCTGGTTATGGTACCGAAGTTGCCAAAGGAAAGGAAACCCGCGAATTCGACGGAAAAATGTATGTGCTGGAAGAAGCCTTTAAAGCCGATTTCGCCTTTGTGAAAGCCTGGAAAGGCGATAAGGCCGGAAACCTGATCTTCAAAGGAACCGCGCGAAACTTTAATCCGGTGATGTGCGGAGCGGCTAAGATCACGGTGGCTGAGGTGGAGGAACTGGTAGAACCGGGGGAACTGGACCCTAATCAGATCCATATTCCGGGAATTTTCGTGCAGCGAATTTTCCAGGGAGAGAACTACGAGAAAAGAATAGAACAGAGAACTGTTCGTAAAAACTAATTTGATAATAAGTTAATTTGAAAATTTGAAGATTGAGAGATGAGAAACAGAATATTATTGTAGAAAAGACTTTTGATTTTTCTTTACAAATCATTCTGTTTACTGAAGTTCTTAGGAAAGAAAGTAAGTTTGAACTTGCTTCCCAGTTATTCCGCAGTGGCACTTCAATTGGCGCGAATGTGAAAGAAGCACAAAATGCAGAGAGCAAGGCTGATTTTATTCATAAATTTAAAATTGCCGCCAAAGAAGCTGATGAAACAGTATTGGCTGGAATTGTGCTTAAAATCAGAAGTTCTTCCTTCTCCAGATCTTGAAATGATGGAAGAACTCAATATTATAATCAGAATTCTTTCTAAAATTATCAGCTCAACCAAAAAGAATTAATTTTCAAATTTCCTCATTTTCAAATTCACAAATTATAAAAGATGTTAGACAAAAACGGAATAGCACAACGCATCGCGAAAGAGGTAAAAGATGGATATTATGTAAACCTGGGGATTGGAATTCCTACTTTGGTAGCCAATTTTGTACGCGACGATATACAGGTAGAATTCCAAAGTGAGAACGGCATTCTGGGAATGGGGCCTTTCCCTTTTGAAGGGGAAGAAGACGCCGATCTAATCAACGCCGGGAAACAAACCATCACAGCTTTGCCCGGCGCGAGTTATTTTGATTCGGCTATGAGCTTCGGGATGATCAGGGGGAAACATGTAGACCTGACTATTCTCGGCGCCATGGAAGTGGCCGAAAATGGTGATATCGCCAACTGGAAAATTCCCGGTAAAATGGTTAAGGGCATGGGCGGAGCGATGGATCTTGTCGCTTCCGCGGAAAATATCATCGTCGCTATGATGCATACTAATAAAGCCGGTGAATCCAAATTGCTTAAAAGATGCACCCTTCCACTGACGGGCGTGGGTTGCGTTACAAAGATCGTAACTAATCTGGCAGTTTTGGAAGTCACCGAAGAAGGTTTTAAACTACTCGAAAGAGCACCGGGGGTTAGTGTGGACGAGATCAAAGAAGCCACCGAAGGAAAACTTATAGTCGAAGGCGAAATTCCCGAGATGAATTTATAAGGGCTTAAAAGATTTAAAAACCTTAAGCAAAACCTATAAATCAGGCTGGATATTTTCAGCCTCTGTGGGAATTTTTTCGTTTAATCCGGTTTTCAACTAAATTAAATAGCTAGCCCTCATGCGCTATAATTCATAATGAAGAAAATTCCGTTAATTCTCATCTATAGTAGAGTATTGATTGCCATTATCGTGATTCTATTGGGATTTGGAATGTTGAAGAATTATAAAGAATGGATTACTTCTTTAATGATAATTGGTTTGCTTACTGATATCTTTGATGGAATTATTGCTCGAAAATTAGAAATTTCAACTGAAAAACTCCGAACTCTTGACTCTAATATCGATCAATTTTTCTGGTTATCGATTCTTGGAACGATCTTTTACTTAAACCTCGACTTTATTTTTAGCAATCTTCTATGGATTTTACTTATCATTTTTCTGGAGGGAATTGCCTATATAATCAGTTACCTGAAATTCAAAAGAACAGTTGCCACACATTCAATTCTTGCAAAATTGTGGACGATTTCATTATTAATTTTTTTAATTGATCTTCTTTTCAATTCAACAAGTAATTTTGCTTTTTCCGCCTGTGTTATTTTAGGAATAATTTCCAGAATTGAGATCATTTTAATCATTCTTTTACTAAAGAATTGGATTACAGATGTTCCTTCTATAGTATCGGTTTCAAAAATTAATAAAGGAATTAGAATTAAGAAAAGTAAATTATTCAATAGCTAACCCCAGGATT
The DNA here is from genome assembly GCA_963741865.1 of uncultured Flavobacteriaceae bacterium. GTDB lineage: Bacteria > Bacteroidota > Bacteroidia > Flavobacteriales > Flavobacteriaceae > Christiangramia. Next base: position 50,333 of record CAVUJP010000006.1, on the reverse strand, counting down.
AATAAAATCTTCTTCCTCGTCTTGCTTAAGAACACCAGGTGTTTCCTAAAATCCTGTTACTATATTTTGCTTATTTCGGTATCGTTTAAAAGAGGTTCCTGTCGTAATTTCAGAATCACCTGTGCAATTGCAAGTACATCGCGTTCACAGTAGTGAACGATTCGTTCCAGGTCTTTTTCTTTATAATAGACATCGCAAACCATCGAGCCGTCGATATCTCCTTTGGGACTGGGAATACCGAGAACATGAGTTAACAGCTTCAGTGAAGTGTAATGCTTGTAATCTCCGAATTTCCACAATTCCAGGGTGTCCAGATGAGGGACTTCCCAGGGCTTTTTGCCGAAAAGATTCAGTTTGGCCGGTAAAGACATGTTGTGGATCAGCATTCTGCGGGCGATGTAGGGAAAGTCAAATTCCTTTCCGTTATGTGCACAGAGGAGCTGATAAGGCTGAAAAAAATGTTCTTCCAGTAAATCTTTAAAATCACGTAACAATTTTTCCTCTTCTCCCTTAAAACTGGTCAGCCGGAAATTGCGGCTGCCGTTTCGGAAACTAAAATAACCCACAGAAAGACAGATGATCTTTCCAAATTCGGCCCAGATACCGGCTTTTTCGTAAAATTCTTCCGGAGTGAATTCTTCTTTGCGCTGATATTTCGACTTTTCTTCCCAAAGCAGTTGCTTTTCCTCTTCCATTTCTGAAAAATGGGCAAACTCGGGAACAGTTTCTATATCCAGAAACAAGACATTCTCCAGATTTAATCTATGAAGCATTTTCCATCATTTTATAAACCTCATCAATATACAGATAAAAGTCTTTATGGTGCTTATCTATTTTTTCATGGATGAATTCCTGTCCCAGGCGAACAATAATGAGGTCATCTTCAGGGATCATGATCACGTACTGGCCTGAAACGCCGCGCATATAGAAAATGTCTTTGTCTTTATAGTCACTCAGCCAGAAACCATATCCGTAGTAAGGCGCATCCTGAAAACGTGGAGTCGTGGCGGTAGCGACAAAGGAAGAATCGAGCAGGTGTTTCCCGTTCCATTCGCCGTATTGGCTGAAGAGTTTTCCGAATTTAGCGAAATTGCGGGCATTGCTGGCGATACAGCAATAGGCTTTTTCCATTCCGCTTTCTTTGCTATCTACCTGCCAGAGCGCATCATCGTTCATCCCCAGAGGTTTCCAGAAACTTGCGCTAAGGTATTCGCTCAGGCTTTTCCCGGTTGCTTTGGTGATGATCATGCCCAGTAATTCGGTGTTTCCGCTGAGATATTCAAATTCCTGGCCGGGCTTTTCCACTACTTTCAGTTCAAGAATATCCTCGCGAATGTTATCGTCAAAATAAGCCTCGGCGGTATTTCCGAAGGGATTATAATAGCTTTCGTCCCAGTTCAGCCCCGAAGACATCGATGCCAGGTCGCCAATAGTGAGGCTTTTATCAAAAGTAGGATAAAAATCCGCCACCGGCTGATTGATATTTTCGAGATATCCTTCCTGGATTGCCCTGAACATCAGCGCAACGGTGATGCTTTTCGCCATGGAAAAAGAATTGGTTTTGGAAAATTTTCCATAATCCTGAAAATATTTTTCAAACCAGATACTGTCATTTTTGATGATCAGAAAGGCGGCAGTGCCAAGTTCTTTATTTAAACTATCCAATGTTTTTGTGGCCTCCATCTGATTGTAATTTTGATGCAGCGGCCATTCCTGAATACTGTCGGCATTATGGATCACATGATTGTCAAAATAGGGATAATCGTCTATAAATGCCGTTTTATGTCCCGTAAAATAAGTGGTCCTGATTCCCTTAAAGATATAATCGTAATCGAAAACATAGAGAAGTAAGGAGACTAAAAGAATGAAGGCTACGAATAAGAGGAGGAACTTTATGACTTTCTTCATTTTTTTGTTTTTGCTAACACAGGTAAGGATAGGGTACTTTTTCAAAGACTACAGAAATCCTTATGGTGTATTTTTATAGTCTGAAGTTACTATTTTTAAACATTGTTGTCCGGTAAAATTTTTAGAAAACAACGAAAAGCCTTATTGAGACTAGGGTTTGAAGCTGTTGCTGCCTTTCAGGGCTTACTTCTGAACATTCTTTTTCAATTTAAAATTCTTTTGAAAACGGGCAACTGAAAAGTTAGTATGATCATCATTAAGTTACAATCAAATCTTTGTTCTTGTTTCTTGCGGCGAAGCGGTCTTTAGTCTTCAACCGGACACAAATGATTTTAAAACAGACTTTGCTGAGCAGGCGGATTTTCAAAATCGAGAAGCCATTTTTTACGAGGGAGTCCGCCGGCGTAACCGGTAAGGGAACCATCGCTGCCGATCACGCGATGGCAGGGGATGACAATCCACAGCGGATTCTTTCCGTTTGCAGCCGCTACGGCACGAATCGCCTTTGCATCGCCCAGCTTTCTGGAAAGTTCCAGATAGGAGGTTGTACTGCCAAAAGGAATATTCTGAAGCTCTTTCCATACCTTTTTCTGAAATTCGGTGCCTTCCGGATTTAATTTCAGATCGAAATTTTTCCGTTTCCCATTGAAATATTCTTCCAGTTGGCCGATAGCAGCTAAAAGAATTTCGGGTATTTCAAAAAATTCATCTTCTTGCTCATCTGATATTCTGATGGATCGAATCCCATTTTCGTCACCTTCGATCTTAGCGGTTCCAAGAGGAGTTCTAATTTTTGCCGTTTTCATCGTTTTCTTCAGATTTGCTGTTTTCTGATTCTTCTTCGGAAGTTTCTTCGTTTTCTGTTTCCTGCTCCTGTTTGCGCTGGATAAGTCCGAGACGCTTGGCACGTCTTTCCCAGTTTTTCCTGGCCAGCAGCTGCATGTTTTCCACGCGGTCACTTTCGTCCATAATTTCAAGGCCAAGCAGCGTTTCAATAATATCTTCCATGGTGACAATTCCCGTGACATTTCCAAATTCGTCAACGATCATAGATATATGTGCCCGCTTCTGAACAAAAATATCGAAGAGCTCGGGGATAGGAGTGTTATCATGAGTGACTAAAATTTCGCGTTTGATGCTACGAAGCGGATTTTCGCCTTTTTCGTCCAGCATCTCTTCCAGTACATCATCTTTCAGAATAAAACCTGAAATGTTATTTGATCTGTTTTTATAAACAGGAATCCTGGAAAACTTAAGATTGCGGTGGTTGCGGTGAAATTTCTCCAAAGACATCGCCTCGTCCTCGGTGATCGCCACCGAAAAAGGCGTCATCACATCTTTTGCTTCCACCGATTTAAAAACCAGCAGATTCTTTATCACCGTGGTTTCGCTTTCCTCAAAAACGCCTTCTTCCTCGGCAGCATCGGTAATGGCAGCGAATTCTTCGCGGCTCATACTGCTCACATGGGCCGATTTCCCGATGAGGCGCGTGGTAAGCATCAGCAGCCATAGAATACCGGTGTATTTCAGCGGAAAGATCATCAGTTTTAATGATCTGGCGGTAAAATTGCCCAGGCGCTTCCAGTAAGTTGCGCCTATCGTTTTCGGAATGATCTCAGAAAGGACCAATATCGCCAGGGTCATCAAAGCAGAAACAATTCCCACCGCATGACCGCCGTGGCCAAAGGTCTTTTCGGCCTGTACACCCACCAGAATAGCCCCAACGGTATGAGAAACGGTATTAATGGTTAAGATCGCGATAAGCGGCTTGTCAATATCCTGTTTCAGGTGCGCCAGAATTTTCGCATATTTCTTTCCCTCTTTTCTTTTGATCTTGATATAAGAAGGTGTGATGCTGAGCAGCGAGGCCTCCAGTATGGAACACATAAAAGAAAAGAATATGGAAAGTGCAGCGAATAAAATCAGTAAGACCATACGCGGTGATAACTCTTGAACGGACTAATGTATGGATTCTGAAATCAAATTTTTTAAAAGAAATGATAAAAGCTAAAAAAAGGCTGCCCAAAACCCAGTGTTATGGCGAACTGAATTCTGAACAACCTTTCGGGTTAGTACTGAACTTAAGCTATACCGCTAGGTTCTTATGAATGAGATTATCCCATGTTTTGACGTCATTAAGCCTGATATCGGCATCGATACTTTCTTCATCGTCTTCGTCATAGAAAGTGATCCCGGTGATTTTGGAAGCCTGTTTATTTTCCAGGTCCAGACTCAGGTAGATGATCCTTTCTTTTTTGGAACTGCTGTAGCCTGCAGGCAGCATTTTTTTGGTGATCTTCACATTGCTCACATTTTTCAAATCAATGATATCATAATCGGCATTCCCTCGAAATTCCACGACCACCAGTTTTTTGTTTTCGGTATCCAGGCCGAGGCTTAGATGTCCGTAAGCGCCTATTTTATCAAATTTCAGGTGATGTTCTTCTGATATCTTCTGAAGGAATTTCCGGTGTTTTTTCTCGTTTGAATTTTGTTTTATGAGTACGTATAAGATCGGGAACATGAATAATCCGAACAGGATTGATCCGATCAATAATGAGGTATTGTTCATTTTTTTAGGTTTTAAATAACTGAAAGCTTTGCCGGCTCATGCTGAAGCGGCAATAGAAAACTTGGTTTGAATAAACCCGAAATAGTTTCGGTTATTTACCAGAAAAAATGAAAGGGAAAGATTTGCTTTTTCAGGATTTCCCGGAAATTGACAGGTTCCGCAACGAAAGATAGAGGAGGAATCTGCAAAAACCGATGGTATATACCGGGTAAACTTCCGAAGAAAAAAGAAGAAAAATCCTTATCATTTTCCAGCTGATTCTGGAAAAACGAAACGGAATTTTCTTCATATAAAAAAGCCTGATCGTTAGGAGAAATTTTGAAAAAATCTCCTTTTTGAGAATGTCTTTCAAATTGAGGTGCAGAAAAAGCAACAGCCTTTACTCCGGTGGCAAGCAGAAAAGCCTGCACAAGTATTAACTGGAGTAAAAGCTTTTTGAAATTCATAGTACAAATGTATGCAGAAAGCGTATTTGTAGTTAAAAAATTGCGTTATAAATTTTATAATTTCAGGAAATCAGTTTCACGGCTTCTTTTGCGAAATAACTGGCGAACAAACTGGCCCCGGCGCGTTTGATGGCGAGCAGCTGCTCCAGCATCACCGCGTCATGGTCCAGCCAGCCTTTCTGGGCCGCCGCCTTGATCATAGCATACTCCCCGCTTACCTGATATACAGCCACGGGAACGTTCACCACATTCCTGATATCACGAACGATATCAAGATAACAGAGTCCCGGCTTTACCATTACGATATCGGCACCTTCCTCGATGTCCATCAGTGTTTCCTTTACAGCCTCCTCGCGGTTCGCGGGATCCATCTGGTAGGTTTTCTTGTCTTTGGGAATATCTTCCGCATCCACTGGAGCAGAATCCAGGGCATCCCTAAACGGACCGTAAAAAGCCGAGGCATATTTGGCACTGTAGCTCATAATTCCGGTATCGTGGAAGCCTTCGTCTTCCAGCAGACTTCTCATTTCAAAGATCCGGCCGTCCATCATGTCGCTGGGCGCTACGAAATCGGCACCCGCTTTGGCATGAGAAAGTGCCATTTCTGAAAGTACGGCAGTGGTATCGTCATTCAAAACTTTTCCGTCGGCTATGATCCCATCGTGGCCGTAGGAAGAATAAGGGTCCAGGGCAACATCGGTCATTACCAGCATTTGGGGTTCGGCTTCTTTAGCTGCTTTTATGGCTCTTTGCATTAAACCTTCGGGATTTAAGGCTTCCTTCCCGGCATTGTCTTTTAAATTTTCGGGAACCTTTACAAATAAAAGCACAGATTTCAGGCCTAAACTCCAGAGTTCCTTTATCTCCTTTTTCAGAAGGTCGAGACTCAAACGGTAATATCCCGGCATGGAAGCAATTTCCTCCTTTATATTTTTTCCTTCCACCACAAAAAGCGGCACGATAAAATCATTGGGAGAAATTATGGTTTCACGAACCATAGATCTTATGGCTTCAGTGGTCCTAAGTCTTCTATTTCTTCTTATTATCATAGTCGTAAGTTTTAAGTGATAAGCAATTTGAGCTTTAAGCTATAAGCCTTTTTATTTCAGATTTTACTTTCTGAATAAGACTGAAAAGCATTTTTGTGATTTTTTTTTATTTAATTGCCTACAGCCTATAGCTAACAGCCTCACACCCATTCCCTTGGCTTTTGCAGTATTTCCACAAGCTTTTCCTCCTCACTTCCCGGTTCGGGATGATGGTCATATTTCCACTGCACATGTGGGGGCAAGCTCATCAAAATACTTTCAATTCGGCCGTTGGTTTTTAACCCAAACAAAGTGCCTTTATCATGTACAAGATTGAATTCCACATAGCGGCCACGGCGAATTTCCTGCCACTCTCGCTGTTCTTCGGTGTAATTTAGGTCTTTTCTTTTTTCGACGATCGGCACATAAGCGTCGAGGAAAGAATCGCCCACTTCGGTCACGAAATCATACCAGTCTTCGATACTTCTGTTTTCGTCTGGTTTCAGATAATCAAAAAACAAACCGCCAATTCCACGGGCCTCCTCACGATGATGATTCCAGAAATATTCGTCGCATTTTTTCTTGTATTCCCTATAAAATTGAGGATCGTGAGCATCGCAGGCTTTTTTTGAAACCTTATGAAAATGTATGGCGTCTTCTTCAAAAAGATAATAAGGAGTAAGATCCTGGCCGCCGCCAAACCACTGGTCGATTACCTTTCCCTGCTTATCATACATCTCGAAATAACGCCAGTTCGCGTGCACGGTAGGCAGCATCGGACTTTTTGGATGGAGCACAAGACTGAGGCCACAGGCGAAAAAATCGACATCACCAACTTTAAAATAGCGTTGCATTGCGGGTGCTAGGGGACCGTGTACGGCCGAAATATTTACGCCTCCTTTTTCAAAAACGCTGCCATCTTCGATCACCCTGGTACGGCCGCCACCGCCTTCTTCGCGCTTCCAAAGGTCTTCCCGAAATTTTGCTGTTCCGTCGATCTCCTCCAGTTTGGAAGTGATCCTGTCCTGTAAATCTTCAATGTAATTTTGAAATCGTTCTCTCATTCTCCTGCCAGATCTTTTGCCCTGTTTATTTTCTGAATAAGTCCAAATGAAAAGGTACTGGTTTCGATTTGAGAAAATTCATAAAGCATCAGCGATTTCTGCGCCAGATTTTGTTGCTCTTCTTCCTCATAAAAGGGCGCGACTTTTAGTAAAATATCGCCCAATTGTTCATATTGCTGACTTCCGAAATGATTTTCCTGCAGTTCATTGATCAGGGCTTCGTCTGAAAATTCCATGATTTCAGGAAGATCACTTCCGGTGATTTCCTGAAGCACCTCACGTACTTTACGTTCCTGTTCCATTTTCCACAGATCGGGAACAAATTCAATATCCAGAAGATCGGACAGCGCCTCGCTGACCTTTTCTTTTTCCTCGTCGCGAAAACCTTTATTCAGCATAGATTTCTATTTATATTCTTTCACCGCGTCAACAAAAGCACGGGCATTTTCTACCGGAATATCGGGCAGGATCCCATGCCCCAAATTGGCGATATAGCGATCTTTTCCGAAAGCATCGATCATTTGATGCACCATTCTCCTGATCTCGGCAGGCGGAGAATAAAGCCTGGCAGGATCGAAATTCCCCTGCAAAGTAATCTGCCACCGCTTAAGATAGCTGAGCATTTCTGGCATCGCAGGTCCAATCTACTCCCAGAGCAGAAGCACCGCTTTGCGACATTTCTTTCAGTGCGAACCAGCAGCCTTTTCCGTAGGCGATCACCGGGACCTCGTCTTTGAGTGCGTTGATGATCTGCTGCATGTACTGCCATGAAAATTCCTGATAATCTTTCGGCTCCAGTAATCCGCCCCAGGAATCAAAAAGCTGGATCGCGTCAACGCCGGCTTTCACTTTTTCCTTTAGATAGGCGATCGTGGTATCGGTGATCTTTCGAAGCAGAATATGGGCTCCCAGTGGATCGGTAAAGCAGAATTTCTTGGCCTTGTCAAAGGTTTTGGAGCCATGTCCCTGCACCAGGTAGCATAAAATTGTCCAGGGCGAACCTGCAAAACCAATAAGAGGAACTTCATCGTTGAGTTCCTGTTTGGTAAGTTTTATCGCCTCAAAAACGTAATCGAGCTCTTCACGAACATCGGGCACGATCACTTTATCAACTTTTTCTTTGGTATCTATAGGCTCTGGAACCACAGGTCCGCGGCCGGGCTGCATTTCAATATGGATTTGCATCGCCTGAGGCACTACCAAAATATCGCTGAAAAGGATGGCGGCATCGGGACCGATCTGCCTGATGGGCATCACGGTGATCTCGGTAGCCAGTTCGGGAGTGCGGCAGCGGGTAAAGAAATCGTATTTTTCCTTCAGCTTCATGAAATCGGGCAAATATCTCCCTGCCTGGCGCATCATCCATACCGGCGGGCGTTCCACGCTTTCTCCCCTCAGGGCTTTTAAAAACAAATCGTTTTTGATCATTCTGAATCTATTTTTTCTCCGGATTTCTTAAAATAAGAAACGCATTTCGCGATCACATTTTCGATACCGGGATTGTTGGCAATTTGAATATTCTTTATGTATTTTTTGGCTTCTGAAGCCGTGGTCTCCCCAATACAAAAAGCTGTTCCATCGAATTTCATTTGCTGAAAAATAGCTTTTCACAGCACTAGGACTGAAAAACAAAATTCCGTCAAATTTTGACTGAAATTTTCTGTTAGCCAGAGATGTTTTATAGACCTCGATTTCTTCAAGGGAAACCTGGTTTTTTTTCAGGATCTGCGGGAGCTCATCTCTTCTCCGGTTTCCGCAGAAAAATGTAAAATCTTCTTTTTGATAATTTTCAATGAGCTTTTGAGCAAGCTCCTTAGAATTCACGGCTTTTTCTTTTACCCTGAAATTGTTCTTTTCCAGCAGGGCCGCAGTCTTATCGCCCACGCAGAAGCAATTTTTAATTTTGAGATTTTTTCCCAGCACGGCTTTCACCGCATTCTTGCTGGTGAAAATGGCATTTTTGAGACTTTTCTTCAAAAGTCGGAAATCCTCAAAATCTATCAGGATCGCATTATATTCTACCAGAGCTATCCCGGCATTCAGAAGCAGCTGCTTCTGGTTTTCAGCCAGTATTTTGGTAGAAAGTATGCGTGGCATGTGTTATTTTTTTAGAAAAGCTTTGATCTTTTTCATCAGTTCGGCACCGCCATTCTGAAGAATTTCTTCGGCGCAGTCTTTTCCCAGACCTTCAAATTCATCTTTTGAAACTATTTTTTCAACCTCGATCTTTTTCTTTCCGTCAATGCTGAAAAGCGCGCCCTTAAACTGAATTTTTTCTTCGATGGTCCTGGCGAGCCCTCCGATGGGAGCCGTGCATCCGCCTTCAAGAACTCTCAGAAATTCGCGTTCGATATGCACGCAAATTTCAGATTCTTTATGGTTCAAAGCCGAAAGCGCTTTGCGGCTGTATTCATCATCTTCCATGGCAACTATCAGCATGGCGCCCTGTGCCGGTGCAGGAATCATCCAGTTGAGATCGATATAATTATCGGGTTTTAATTCTATACGCTCGAGTCCGGCAGCGGCGAAAATTGCTCCATTCCAGTCGTTTTCTTCAAGTTTTTGTAGCCGTGTATTCACATTTCCGCGAAGGTCGACGACCTTATGATCGGGATATTTGTTCAGCCATTGTGCTTTTCTGCGCAGGCTTCCGGTGGCGATAGTGCCTTCATTTTTCAGAAAATCAAGTCCTTTATGAATAAGAATATCGCTGGTATTGGCTCTTTTCATCACCGCGCCCTCCACGATCCCTTTGGGAAGCTGCGTGGGCACATCTTTCATCGAGTGAACCGCGATATCGATCTTTCCCTGGATCATCGCGACATCCAGCGTTTTGGTGAAAATCCCGGTGATGCCCATTTCGTAAAGCGGCTGATCGAGGTTAAGATCCCCTTCCGATTTTACCGGAACGAGTTCTGTTTGATGTCCTGTTTGTTCCAGCGCCTGCTGCACGGTTTTCGCCTGCCAGAGCGCAAGTTCGCTGTCGCGGGTACCAATGCGGATCACTTTGCTCATTTCCGGAATTCTTCAAGCTGAAATACCTTTTGTATCAGTTCAAGGCTTTCATCGGTTGATTCGGAATCTTCTTTTAAGTGGTTGGCGAAGTGTTTCATGATCTTCTGGATCATGCGATTCGTTACGACCTCCACCTGCTCGCTGTCAAAATCGGATATTTTCCTACGCTGGAAATCGATCTCAGCATCCTTCATGGAGCGAAGTTTCTTTTTCAGCGCTTTTATGGTAGGAGCAAATTTTCTTGTTTCCAGCCAGCTGTTGAATTCGCCTTCAACCTCATCGATGATCTTTTCTGCCTGCGGGATGAATTTTTTACGTCTTTCCAGGGTTTCATCGGTGATCTGGGAAAGATGGTCCAGGTGAACCAGGCTCACATTTTCCAGTTCGTTCACATCATCAGAAACATTCTTCGGAATGGAAAGATCAAGGATCAGCAATTCTTTTTTCGGGTAGATCAGTTCCTTTGAAATAGTTGGATTTTGAGCGCCGGTAGCCACGATCAAAATATCAGTATCGCGAATTTCAGCCTGAAGATCGGCGTATTCCTTAACGATTAAATTGAATTTTCCCGCGATCTTTTCGGCTTTATCCTTGGTGCGATTGATCAGCGTGATATGACTGTTGTCGGTATGTTTTACCAGGTTTTCACAGGTGTTTCTTCCGATCTTCCCGGTGCCGAAAAGCAGTATCTTTTTATCGGAAACATCCTGGATATTATTAAGTATATATTGTACCGAAGCAAAACTTACCGAAGTTGCCCCGCTGGAGATCTCAGTTTCGTTCTTTATACGTTTGCTGGCCTGGATGACCGCATTCACAAGCCTTTCCAGAAATGCGTTCACAAGGTCCATTTTTTTGGAACGACCAAAAGCAATTTTTAACTGACTGATGATCTCAAAATCTCCCAAAATTTGGCTGTCCAAACCGGTGCCCACCCTGAAAAGGTGGGAAATCGCCTGGTTATTTTTGTAAACGTAGGCTACTTTTTCAAATTCTTCAACAGTGCCATGAGTATGTTCACAGAGTAATTTGATAAGCTGAAAAGGATGCTGGGCAAAACCATAAATTTCGGTACGGTTGCAGGTTGAGGTGACGATAATAGCATCGATGTGTTCGGCCTTTGCCTGCTCCAGCAGACGTTCTTTGGCTTCTTCATCAAGGCTAAAATGTCCTCTTATCTCAGCATCGGCCTTTTTGTAACTCAGGCCTATTGAATAGAAATGTTTTCCAGTCGTAAATTGATATCCTTCCATGAATTGTTTAAGGAGATTCCCGGGCAAAAATAAAGGAATGTTAAATGAAAAAGTAACGCTGGGAGGACTAAATATGTCGATATATGATAATTATCATAAAAAAGAACATCAAAATACTGAAATCCTGTACTTTTGTAGTAAATAAAGGCAATTTCAGCCACTCTGTTTAGATTCATTCTAAATAAATAACAACTTCGGACTATGGAGGAGCTACAAAAAAATAACGCTGTAAGTATCTCGGAAGAGATTAAAATAGAAGACGGGTTCTTTATTCTGAAATTTCAGAATGATACGCGGGAGAGCAAGCTGATGTCCAGGGATATAGATAACAGTTTCATTCAATTTCATTTTAATGTAAAGGGGCATAGTAAATTCCTGTTTAATAACAGCTCGTATGAACTTCCCCTGCCAGAAGAGAATTCGTTGCTGCTTTACAATCCGCAGCGAAATTTGCCTTTAAACGTTACACTGGCGGCGGAATCCTGGTTGATCTCCCTGGTGATCTCCATCAAAAAATTCCATTCCCTGTTTTCACAGGAAGCGGGTTATATTACTTTTCTGAGTGATGAAAACAAGGATAAAAAATATTATAAAGATGCGGCGATTTCGCCTTCCATGGCGGTGGTGCTGAACCAGCTAATGAATTTTAATCTAACGCCAAGCATTAAAAATCTTTATTTCAGGGCGAAAGCGCTGGAACTTCTGAGTCTTTATTTCAATAAATCTGAAAATCCCGATCTGGAACAGTGTCCGTTTCTGAGTGATGAGGAAAATATCAAAAAGATACGCAGGGCAAAAGATATTGTGATCGCCAGAATGGCCGAACCGCCTTCGCTGCAGGAACTTTCCGAAGAAATAGACCTGAGTCTGAAGAAGCTGAAGGATGGTTTTAAGCAGATCTACGGCGACTCGGTGTACAGTTTTCTTTTCGATTATAAGATGGAATATGCGCGTAAACTGCTGGAATCCGGGGAGTATAATGTGAATGAAGTTGGTTTGAAAATTGGTTACAGCACGGCGAGTCATTTTATCGCCGGCTTTAGAAAGAAATTCGGCACCACACCGAAGAAATATATACTTTCCGTAAATTGAAGCTTATGAGATATTTTTTGAGTTTTTTGCTTTTTCTGAGTGTTACTTTTTTCGCAACTGCCCAGCAAAAAGTGCTGGTTTTTCATGAAACCCAGGGCTGGCACCATGAATCTATTCCTGATGGCGTAAAAGCGATCAAAGATCTTGGCAGGGAAAATAGTTTTCAGGTAAAGGATTCTGATGATTCCAAAATTTTTCTTTCGGAAGATCTTTCCCAATATGATCTTCTCATTTTTCTGAATACCACCGGAGATGTTTTCGATAAAAATGAACAGGAAGCCTTCAGAAAATATATTGAAAACGGCGGGAACTATCTCGGCATACATTCCGCTTCAGACACCGAATATGGCTGGCCGTGGTATGGAAAACTGGTTGGCGCCTATTTTAAAAGCCATCCGGCGATCACTTCCGCGAAGGTGAAAGTAAAAGATCCCGCCAATGAGATGGTTTCTCATTTACCGGCTGTCTGGGAAAGAACCGATGAATGGTACAATTTCGATAAAATCCAGGATGATATCAATGTGCTTCTGGAGCTGGACGAATCTTCTTATAAAGGGGGCGAAAATGGTGATTTTCATCCCATTGCCTGGTATAAAACCACGGGTTTCGGCGGAGTTTCAATTTACACTGCAGGTGGGCATACCAGTGAATCGTATATTGAGCCGCTGTTCAGGGAACATCTTTTAAGGTGCATCAAATTTTCCCTGGAGAAAGGAAAGAACTCTATAAAACAATAGAAAACTATGATTCTCTTTGCTACTTTCGGGAAGGTTTATAATCTTATTTTTGTAGCTGAAAAAGAAAAATTATGAGTAAAGGCGTATTGCTGGTCAACCTTGGATCACCCGAAAGCACCGATCCGAAAGACGTAAAGAAATACCTTGGCGAATTTTTGATGGATGAAAGAGTGATCGATGTGCCTTATTGGGCGCGGACATTGCTGGTGAAAGGTATTATTCTGAATACCCGACCGAAGAAATCGGCCGAAGCTTATAAAAAGATCTGGTGGGAAGAAGGTTCCCCATTGATCGTGCTTTCCGAAAGATTACAGTCGAAGATCGATGAAAACACATCGGTGCCAATCGCCCTGGCGATGAGATATGGAACGCCCAGTATCTATGACGGCCTTAAAGAATTACACGAGAAAGGAGTAGATGAGGTTCTGTTATTCCCGCTTTACCCGCAATTTGCTATGGCCACGACAGAGACCATCCTGGTTTTAGCCGAAGAACTTCGTAAGAAGCATTTTCCGGAGATGACTTTCACTTCGGTTCCTGCTTTTTACAATCATCCAGATTATATCCGCACTTTAGGAAACAGTATTGCAGAGCGGCTCGAAAATGTGGAATATGAACATTTGCTTTTTTCCTATCACGGCGTTCCCGAAAGACATATCCGCAAAAGCGATGTGACCAGTTCTCATTGTAAGATCGATGGCAGCTGCTGCCAGACGCCTTCTACGGCGCACCAGTTCTGTTATCGTCACCAGTGTTTTGAAACCACGCGACTTACCGCGGAATATCTTGGCTTAAAACCAAATACCTACAGTGTTTCCTTTCAGTCAAGACTTGGTTTCGATCCGTGGCTAAAACCTTATACCGATCGCACGATTGAGCGATTCGGAAATCAGGGAATGAAAAAACTAGCCATTGTGACCCCGGCATTTGTTTCAGATTGCCTGGAAACCCTAGAAGAAATCGCGATGGAAGGAGAAGAGATCTTCCATGAAGTAGGAGGAGAAAAATTTACCGTCGTACCCTGTTTGAACGACCGGAACGAATGGGTGAAGGTACTCGCCAGATGGATCGATGAATGGGCGCACCAAAAACCGGTGGAAGCCTGATGGCGCGCAAAAATGCAACGGAATTAGGCGAAAAGCCTATCAGCAAACTTCTTATTCAGCAGGCGGTTCCCGCATCGATAGGGATTCTGGTGATGTCATTGAATATCCTGGTCGATACGATATTTGTAGGAAACTGGATTGGGGCGATCGCGATCGCAGCCATCAATGTGGTATTGCCGGTTTCCTTTTTTATCGCCGCGCTGGGAATGGCCATTGGTACCGGTGGGGCTTCCATTATTTCCCGTGCTCTCGGTGGCGATGATAAACCCAAGGCTTTAAAGACCTTTGGAAATCAGGTTACACTTACTCTTCTTCTTACCGTAGGACTGGTAATTCCCGGCTTGTATTTTATGAATTGGCTTATTCCCGCTTTTGGAGGAAAGGGCGATATTTTTGAACCGGCGAAGATCTATTACACGATCGTGCTTTACGGCGTGCCTTTCCTGGCGCTTTGCATGATGGGAAATAATGTGATCAGGGCCGAAGGAAAACCGAGGTTCGCGATGATCGCGATGATCATTCCCTCGGTGGGAAACCTGATCCTGGATTATATTTTCATAAATCGGATGGACCTTGGAATGGCGGGTGCTGCCTGGGCGACCACCGCTTCTTATATGTTATGTTTTGGATATGTTTTCTGGTTTTTCCTTTCAGATAATTCAGAATTGAAACTTACAAAAACACATTTTCGGCTTGACATTCCTATTCTGAAGGAAATTAGTTCTTTGGGAGGAGTGACCTTATCCAGACAGGCGGTGGTGAGCCTTACCTATTTGTTGATGAATAATATTCTTTTTAACCTGGGTGGCGAAGATTCGGTCGCTGTTTATGCGATTATCGGAAGGATGCTGATGTTCGCATTGTTTCCTGTTTTAGGGGTTACACAGGGATTTCTACCTATTGCGGGTTTTAATTACGGAGCGCAGAATTATGATCGCGTTCGTAAAAGCATTAATACGGCAATATTATATTCCAGCGCTCTCGGGCTTTTGATATTTCTCGGGATCATGTTCTTTGCCGATGATATCGTTTATATTTTCACCCAGAATGAAAATGTAGTAAAGGAGACACCGTCTGCCATGCGCTGGGTTTTCGCGGCCACGCCTATTATCGCGCTTCAGCTTATTGGTGCCGCCTATTTCCAGGCGATTGGGAAGGCGATTCCCGCATTTTTTCTTACGCTTTCCCGGCAGGGATTCATCTTTATTCCGCTGATCCTGATCCTTCCCATTTATTTCGGGGAAACGGGAGTCTGGGCCTCCTTTCCCGCAGCCGATTTTCTTTCTACTCTTATCACCGGATATTTTCTGAATCGGGAAATTGTAAAAACACTGAAATAAGTCTGATTATAAATTCTTCAGTATTTGTTTATCTTTAATCCCTCATCAAGGGTTTAATTTACCGGGGTTTGCCTCGAAATATTAAAACTGTTTCTGAACTCATACCTCGCGAGCTTGCTCCGAGGTCATTGATTTTTGATAGCTTTTGAGCTGCCTATGGAATATTACAATTACATAAAAGCCCTGCACCTCATCTTTGTGATTACGTGGTTTGCAGGTTTATTCTACATTCCGAGATTGTTTATTTATCACATCGAAGCCTCAAAAAAAGAAGAACCCGAAAAGAGCATTTTGATCAATCAGTTCAAGCTTATGACCAAACGGCTGTGGCTTATCATCACCTGGCCTTCGGCAATTCTCGCCACTATTTTCGCCATTTTTCTGCTCATCATGATGCCTTCCTGGCTGCAGCAGGGCTGGATGCACGTAAAACTTTTCTTTGTACTGTTGCTGTTCGCCTATCATATCAAATGTCATTTCATCTATAAAAATCTTCAGAACGATATTGTAAAGTGGTCTTCCCATAAGATGAGGATCTGGAATGAAGGTTCCACACTCATCCTTTTTTCGGTTATTTTCCTGGTGATCGTCCGCAACGCGATCAACTGGATCTATGGCGTTTTAGGAATTTTCGTGCTGGCCATTTTGCTGATGCTGGGCATAAAGCTTTACAAAAAGATCAGATCTAAAAACCCCAATGCCTGATCTGGTGTGATAATTGTTGCAACTGAAGCAAGCTGGTGTTATGAAAATGTTGAAACTCTCTTTACGAACGCGGATATTCATTTCCATGATCCTTCTGGTTTTGGGAGCCTCAATTCTCATTTTTGGAGTTACGGTCTATCAGTATAAGGAAGAAGCCGAAAGTTATCACCGCGAGCGCCTGGAGCGCAAAGAGGAAGCGATCAGGGAGAATATTAAGATCATTCTCGCCAACACCTCTTACCTCGTAAATACCGAAAATATCGCCAATATCCTGCGCGATCGGAAACAGATCTACGATCTTGCCGCCATTCACGAGATGCAGATCTATATCTATGACCTTAATGGAAATCTCATCATAAAATCTGATGAATCTTTCTTTCGCGATACCACGAATGCGAAGCTCAACTATAAGATTCTGAAGGAGCTGAGCTCTTCCCCTGAAAAACATTTGCTGAGGAAAACCGAGATCAACGGCCAAAAATATCAGTCGTCCTATTCCTATATCACCGATGAGAAATTTAAGCCTCTGGCCATCCTCTACCTGCCTTACGTACAGGACGATTCACTGCTGAACCGGGACCTTCATAATTTCCTGGTGAAGATGGGTGAAGTCTATCTTTTTATGCTTCTGCTGGCGATTATCCTGTCTTTTTTCCTTTCAAAATACATTACCAAATCCCTGAAGATCATTTCTGAAAAGATCAATCAAACTCGGCTTGACAAGCGAAATCAGAAGATCGAGCTCAGCAATGCTACCGAAGAGATTTACGCCCTGGTTTCTGCATATAACAGTATGATTGATGAGCTGGAAGAAAGTGCGGTGAAACTGGCAACGGGCGAACGGGAACAGGCATGGCGGGAAATGGCCAAACAGGTTGCGCATGAGATTAAGAATCCGCTGACACCGATGCGGTTGAGCGTTCAGAGTTTTCTTCGGAATTTTGATAAAAACGATCCCGAAATCGATCAAAAAGTAAAGGAATATTCCAACACACTTATCAACCAGATTGATACTATGAGTTCGATTGCTTCGGCTTTTTCAAATTTTGCTAAAATGCCCGCACAACAGAGCGAGACGCTCAATGTGCCGAAAATTGTAAAACTGGCGCTCGATATTTTCAATGAAAAATACATCGAATTCAACAGCGATAAAGAAGAGATCCTTGCCAAGTTTGACCGCACACAGCTTATTCGCGTGATTACCAACCTGGTGAAAAATGCCATTCAGGCCCTTCAGGAAACTGAAAATCCACATATAGTAGTTTCTGTGGAAGAGGAGGAAGAGACCGTTTGCGTTTCTATTTGCGATAATGGTTCGGGGATTTCCGAAGAGAATAAAGACAAGGTTTTTGAACCTAAATTTACTACTAAATCCAGCGGAATGGGCCTGGGGCTTGCCATGGTGAAGAATATCGTGGAAACCTATAACGGGACCATCAGTTTTGTGTCAAAACAAAATAAAGGCACTATCTTTAAAGTTAGATTTCCAAAATAAACAATATGAGCTATAAAAATCTCCTAAATAAAACTGAAGAAAATATTTTAACCATTACCATAAACCGTCCGGAAAAACTGAATGCGCTGAATCGCGAAACCATTCAGGAACTTCATGAGGCTTTTAAAGAAGCTAAAGACGATGAGGAGGTAAAAGTTGTCATTTTGACCGGAAGCGGCGAGAAAGCCTTTGTTGCCGGGGCCGATATCAGTGAATTTGCCAATTTTTCTCCCAAAGAAGGAAAAAGACTTTCTGCCGAAGGCCAGGAAAAGCTCTTTAATTATGTAGCTAATTTTCCAAAACCTGTCATCGCAGCGGTAAACGGATTTGCCCTGGGCGGCGGACTTGAACTTGCTATGGCGGCTCATTTTCGTATCGCCAGTGAAAATGCAAAAATGGGCTTGCCCGAAACTTCGCTTGGGGTGATTCCCGGTTATGGAGGTACCCAGCGGCTGCCCGAGCTCGTGGGAAAAGGACGCGCCATGGAAATGATCATGACCGCGGGAATGATCGACGCCAATCAGGCGCTGCAATATCACCTGGTGAATCATGTTACAGAAGTTGATGAACTCCAGGAATTTACTGAGAATATCGCCCGAAAGATCATGAAAAATTCAATGGTTGCGATCAAAGGCGCAATCAAGGCTATCAATGCCAATTATGAGGCGGGGAAAAACGGATTTCAAACCGAAATTGAAGAATTCGGGCAGGCCTTTGGAACTGAAGATTTCAAGGAAGGAACTTCGGCATTTTTAAATAAAAGAAAGGCTGATTTTCCCGGGAGATAGTTTAAGAGGAGCGAGAATAGAATATTCTCTTTAAAATTATTGGTTTTCAACCACTTCATTTTTCTTATCCTCAGGTTCGCCTAAGGTATATTTTTTAACGGTTGCAATCATAAAGGTTATAGCCTTTCTGGATTTATTTAGGCTACCTGCTGCCCTTAGTTTTCTCATTATTGGTGCGCTGTCTACATCTTCTAGTATGTCAGGTATAATGTTTGCCAGGCTATCTATACGAGTCTCGATATTAGCTGCAATTTCATCTTCTATCTCAGCAGGGATTTCTACACCAGCCTCTGTTAAGCTATCGTACACAAAAATGGTATTGTAGATTTCAAAAGTCTGATGTGAAAAATCATCTATACTTTTTACTTTACTTTCTTTATTGGGAGGAGTTAAGCGTTCTACATCCTGAGCTTTAGACTCAGAAGTAAAAAGGAAAATTCCTAAGTTTATACAAACGAACAAGGTTTTGAAAATTATTGTTTTCATAAGAAAATATTTTTATTGTTATCACTTAATTTTTACGTCTATTGTCTTTCTTTAACTTAAATAGTTGTCTCAAGTTATTGTTGGAAGCTTTAATTTTTTCCGCCTTTTTAGTATCTGAGGAATCAGTTGTTTTATCTAAAAAAGTTTGATTGTCATTTACAACTTGGAAGGTTATGGGGAGAGAATACATCACATCAACAGGTTTTCCCCTTTGGGTGGCAGGAATCATCTTTGGTATTAATTTTATTACTCTTACTGCTTCTTTCTCAAGTTCAGGATGCGATGCTCGCACTCTAATATCATCAATAATTCCCTCTTGGTTAATTCTAAACTGGACAATTACTTTATTGATTCCAGAGAGACCTAAATCCTTGGCTAGTTTTGTGTCAAAATGGTTATTTACAAATTGACTTATTTTTTCAGAAGAACATTTTTTTGTAGCATAAGTTTGAAGGTTTTCACAGCCAGGATAAGCAGGGGGATGTTCTACGACTGCAAATGGAACAATATTATTTCTCTCCTGATTGGTTTGTCTATTTACAATATTGGTTTGAAGATTATCCTGTAAGTAAATTGCCTCATTTGAAGCATTAGAGGCATAATTATTCTGTGCATAATTATTAACAATTTTTCGATTAGCAGGTCTACAGGTTGTTGGAAAATCATAAAAATATAAACAGTCAGGCATCCCATTCCCATCGAATGTAAGAATTACTGATCCCTTTTTAGAACCGCTAAAGCCAGAATAGGTATAAAAACCTTTTATTTTGTATGGTCTGCCTTTTGTATCTGTAGATATAATATTTACATCTTGTACGCTGCCTTTTTGATACCTGTTAAAGTTCCATTGTCGTGAATTCTGATAGACAAGGTCTTCTAGCAGCTTTTGTACATCCTGATTTATGGAAAGTTCTACTATTTTTGTTTTTCTTTCGGCAATCAGTTTTTCAACTCTAATTGGTTCCATTCCAAGTACATACCTTCTCAGGTTCTCCTGGAAATTTTTAAGACCCGGACTGTCACAGGGATTCATCTGAACGAGTCGGGCCATATCCACACTCACCGCTTTTGTTTCGCCCATAAGTTTCGCAGAAGTCCCTAATCCATCATTTCTTCTCATTATATCACCTACCCACTTCAACTGGTTGGCATCAATCTCCTCCATTGCCCGTGCCATATCGGGAGCTACATATAGATATAAAGGAACTTTTCTATATTTTATGCATGTTTCGCTGATGATCATACCATATCCATTTTTTGTAATTTGTTTCTCGGCACATTCCTGATCATATAGCATTTCTTTATTGTCAGGGAGATAAGCATCACAGCGTTTAGCAAAACTGTTGATATAGGAGTGCAGGAGCAATCCTAAAATCATCTCATCATTCTGCCATGGAACGTCTGCAAAATTTCCCATATAGATATCCATGATTTCTGCTTCATAATTAAGTCCTTCTGCTGTAAAGTCAACAGGTTTGTTTAAAGTGATATCTATGGGAATATCTGGCTTGGTAGGCTCTAAAGCGGCAAATTCATTTACTTTAATTTTCGATTTTTGCCACTTTTTATTGGCTAAATCCGGCAGGATTATAAATAATCCCAGAATAGTGATTGCTAAAAAAATTACAAAAGCTTTCATGTGAAAGAATTTAAATCCCTAGCAATTAGAAGTGGTGTGAAAAAACTGATAGTGAGGATATTGAATATAACAAGGTATATGCTAAAAATCAATCTTAAACTAATAAGTGCAGCTATTCCTTTAGTAAGTGTAAACGATGATCAATA
The DNA here is from genome assembly GCA_963741865.1 of uncultured Flavobacteriaceae bacterium. Taxonomy (GTDB): domain Bacteria; phylum Bacteroidota; class Bacteroidia; order Flavobacteriales; family Flavobacteriaceae; genus Christiangramia. Next base: position 29,513 of record CAVUJP010000006.1, on the reverse strand, counting down.
AGTGATTGCCACATTGAGTTAACAATAAAGCATTTCTTTGCTTTTACAACTATTAGTTCAAAGAATGTAAACCTTCAAATAATTACTTTTGAAATAGTTAAACCTAAGGTCCAAAATCCTGTGTGTTGGGTTCTATATTAAAGATTCTTTGAACTTGCGCTGAAAAACTCAGGAACAGAAGATGATTTTTTAATGGATGGAGTTTTTTCGCTTTTCAAATTATTTTTTTTAACAATGATCAACTGAAATTAGAGATGGAGAATTTTATGTTTAGCAGCAATCAGTCATTATTTAACGAAAGCTTTTAAAAAATTCTCTTTTCTTCTTATAGAAACATTCACTGAGGTTCCATCTTCCATTACCACGTACCCACCACTTCCTTTATGAAACTTTCTGACATATTTTAAGTTAACAATACTGGAATGATGCACACGAAAAAAATTAGCATCAGAAAGCATTTCATCAAATATTTTTAAAGTTTTCGCCACCGTGTACTTCAAACCGTCTTTACAATATATATGCGTATAATTGCCATCGGCTTTTAAGTATATCACCTCGCTCAGTTCCAGAAACAGATAGCCTTCCTGTGTAGGAATGGTAATTTTTCGAGTCGTTACATCATTTTTGAAATTATGCCATAAGACGTTCATTTTCCTTTCAAAATACTTTTTGGTTGAACTGTCTCTAAATCTTTTTATAGCAACTTGAAAAGCTGAAGAAGTAATAGGTTTTAGTAAATAATCAAGAGCACTAAACTTAAAAGCTTCAATTGCGTATTGATCATAGGCCGTAGTAAAAATTATATCAAATTTTATACTCTCTAATTGTAATAAAAAATCAAAACCGGTCTGATTGCCTAGGTGCACGTCTAGAAATACAAGATCTGGCTGATAACGGTGGGTTATATAAATAGCTTCTTCCACCGACTGGGCACTTAAGAGATAATTGAATTGAAGTTCACTTTGCTGTAGTAGATCTGAAATACAATCAATACAATGTTTCTCGTCGTCTATGATTAAAGTTGTAATCATTATTAAAATGCTTTCTCAAAAGGTAATTTAATTTCTACACGAACGCCTTTAGGTTTATCTATAATATTTAATTCACCATTAGTGTTTTTAATTTGATTTATAAGAGCTATACGATGCCTGGTGATATTTAGGCCCCGGCTTTCGAAACGGTTGTTTTTGCTGTCATTTAAATGGTTCCTTCCCACTCCATTGTCGGTTATAAAGAAGATTAATTGTCCCTTTTCCTTTTTTATTTCGACCGCTATTTGGCCCTTCCCATTGAGATGACTAATCCCATGCCAAATACAATTCTCTATAAGGGGTTGCAATATTCCCGGAGGTACCAGGGTGTTATCTGTGTTTATAGAAGGATCTAACTCTATAAAATATTTAAATTTATTATCAAGCCGGATTAATTCTATTTCCAAATATATTCTCAGTAACTCAAGTTCTTCTCCAAGTGAAATCTGGTTTTTTTCAGAGTGAATAAATGTTTTGCGCATCAGGGAGGCAAATCGAGCCACATAATCACAAACAAATTGCTTTTCATTTCTATCAATAAAATAATTTATAGAATTCAAGGCATTAAAAATAAAGTGATGATTCATACGAGATCTTAGCGCCTGCAATTCGATAGAAGCCATTTTGGCACGGGTCTCATCTTTTGCTTGTACGCAGATTCTATTTCTTTTTCGTTTTGAGAAATAGAAAAAAACTAAAGTGCTAAAAAGGAAAGAGCTTTCAATAATTAAAGTTTTTTGAAAATATTTCTTTTTTATTAATTGGATAGGTCTAGACCATTTCTTATGCTCTTCAGCATGAAAATTTGCTACCCTACACCAGAATCTAAGACGATTCTTTTTTGTTCCAGATTTACTAGATTTCACATTCATTGGTGGTTAGTTGTAATCTGCAGGGATTACAAATCAAGATACCTAAAATACCTGACATACAATCTGTTAGGTGTAGAAAAACCATTTTTAAATTTATATAGGAAAAATTCCTTTAAATTGGAAAATATCCATATTTTTGAAATATGGAGAATAGTTTTATGAAAGGGAGAGGTGCCCAGCAGAATGTTGCCAATAAATTTCTGGAGCACCGGCATGAAACGCGGGATGATTTTCTCAATTATTGTGCTGCGGAAGGAGAGGAAGCTCAGGATTCAAGAACGACTGATCATTGAAACTTTCCCGAAGACGATAGTCAATAAAGTGACAAGTCCCGATGTGGGGCCCGGTCATAGCCTAAATCCTTACCAGGGTTGTGAACACGGTTGTATTTATTGCTATGCGAGAAATTCACATGAATACTGGGGCTATGGAGCAGGACTGGATTTTGAGCAAAAAATTCTCGTAAAACGAAATGCGGTTGAACTTCTGGAGGCGAAATTAAGAAGCAAAAGCTGGAAAGCCGAGCCTATAATGCTTTCTGGGAACACCGATTGCTATCAACCCGTGGAGAAAAAGCTGGAGATCACCAGGAATTTGCTGAAGACTTTTCTAAAATACAGGCATCCGGTGGGGATAATTACCAAAAATGCTCTCGTACAAAGGGATCTGGATATTCTGAAAGAGCTGAATAAGGAAAGGCTTATAAATGTGAATATTTCGATAACTTCCCTTCAGGAGAAGACCAGGAGGATACTTGAGCCGCGAACCGCCAGCATCAAAAAAAGGCTGGAAACCGTGGAGAAACTTTCCAAAGCAGGCATTCCGGTGAGGGTGATGATGGCCCCGATCATTCCTTCGATCAACAGTCATGAGATCATGCCGTTGGTAAAAGAGATCGCCGAGCGGGGAGCCCTGGGGGTTGGTTATACCATTGTTCGGCTGAACGGCGCCATCGGAGGTATTTTTAGCGACTGGATCAAAAAAGCAATGCCAGACAGAGCTGAGAAAGTTTTGCATCAAATTGAGCATGTTCACGGCGGCAGCCTGAACGACAGCCGATTTGGTACACGAATGAAGGGAGAAGGTGAATTTGCCGATCAGGTTGCCCAGCAATTCAAAATTGCCCGAAAAACTATATTTAAAGGACCGTGAAATTTTGCCTTTGAATTGTGCACTGCATGAGCAATATAAAAACGGGCAGATGAAGCTGTTCTAAGCTTCACCATTCCATTCCGCATAAAACTGTTCCAGGTAAATTTCCATAAAACGGTGACGATCTTCGGCAATTTTCTTACCTGTAGCAGTATTCATGCGGTCTTTAAGCAGCAGCAGTTTTTCATAAAAATGGTTGATCGTGGGAGCGGTGGAGGCCTTATATTCTTGCTTGCTCATGTTGAGCTTCGGCTTTATCTCAGGATCATATAGAGCCCGTGCCTTATAACCTCCGTAATTGAAGGTTCTGGCAATGCCTATGGCGCCAATCGCATCAAGCCTGTCGGCATCCTGAACAATATCAAGTTCTTTAGAGGAGAAATCGGTTTCCACATTTCCGCCTTTAAAGGAAACATTTTCGATGATCGCGATCACATGTGAAATAACAGGCTCAGGAACATTTTGGGAATGTAGGAACTCCTCAGCTACCTTGGGGCCCAGGCTTTCATCGCCGTTATGAAATTTAGAGTCGGCAATATCATGTAATAAAGCTCCAAGTTCCACCACGAGAATATTTGCTTTTTCACCTTTGGCAATAAGCCGGGCGTTTTTCAGGACCCGTTCAATATGAAACCAGTCGTGGCCGCCTTCTGCATTTTTCAGTGTTTCTTTTACAAAATCAATCGTATAGGAGATAAGAAGTTCTTTGTTCATAGATCAGCTAATATCGGCAGTGATGATTCTTTCAACTTCTGCGGTGAGACTTCCGGCATCAGCAGAATTTACAGGAATTGGTTCGTGGGTTTTGAGATGAACATGAACCCCGATATCAATAGGGAAACTTCCGTGCTTGAAGAGTTTCCATGAGTTATTGATGGTGATGGGAACTACCAGGGCATCTGGCAATTTTTTAAAGAGCATCATCATCCCGCTCATCTGAAATTTCTTAGGCTGTCCCGTACGGCTTCGTGTTCCTTCAGGAAAGATAACCGCTGAGTGTTTCGTTTTTTTAAGATAATCAGCAAATTGGCTCATTTTCAGCAAGGATTCGCGGCGATTTTTACGGTCTATCAGCACCGAACCACCATGTCGTAAATTGAAACTGATACTCGGGATTCCCTTTCCCAGTTCCTTCTTACTCACGAATTTTGGATGATGTTTTCTGAAAAACCAGATTATGGGAGGAATATCATACATTCCCTGGTGGTTTGCTACAAAAATGCAGGTTTTATCGGTAGGAATTTCGAAGTTATTTTCAACAGTAAAAGTAGTTCCGAGTAAATTCAGGCAGCGCAGAAGGAAAAAATTAAAAAAATCCACACTCTTCTTATGAGCACTGTAGCCGCCCAGCTTCAGAGAGATCCACTGAATAGGATGGAAAACCAGGAGAGTGATTCCGAAGAAAAAATAAAAGATGACAGATAAAAAGTATGAGAGTATTTTTTTCATTTTCCTAAAAATACAAAAATAGCTTTTTAAGGATAAAGAGCGAATGTTTGTTTAATTCATTACGATGCCGCATTTGCTGTCAATGCAGCCAATGGTTTGGGGAGGATTGACGATCGCACAGTCTGAAACGATTTCGAATTTCTGATTGTATTCTAATTCCAGGCTGGTATATTCATTCACCAGTTGCTGAAGTTTTTGCACGTCTATGTTTGTAGAGAAAATAACGTAAGCATGTGGGCCGCCACAGGCTTTCTTGCCGACAGGTAGAGAATCACAATCGGAATTTTCATCACAGCTTCCGGCCGCTATCAGGTTTTCTATTTCCTGCATTTTGTTTTTCATCGTCAATTCATATTCTTCCCTGGTTTGCAGATCGGAATTTGAACAGGAGACCGCAGATAGAATCAGCAATAAAAAAATCAGTAATCTCATATTTTAAAGATACACACAACTAAAAAAAGTTGCGTCTAGAAATACAAAAACCGGCAAATTTTGCCGGTTTTCAATAAAATTTCAAAGCTTATTTTAACAAAATTCGTTGTAAGCTCCGATAAGATTTTCAGCGATCATCTCAGCCGGACGGCCTTCGATATGATGGCGCTCTAACATATGAACTAGTTCTCCGTCTTTAAAAAGAGCCATGGAAGGGGAAGAGGGAGGAAACGGTAGCATGTAAGCACGGGCTTTATCGGTCGCTTCCTTATCTACTCCTGCGAAAACAGTGAATAAATTATCCGGTTTTTTTGCATTTTGAAGAGAAAGCCTTGCTCCTGGTCGTGCATTGGCTGCGGCACATCCGCAAACCGAATTCACCACTACCAGGGTAGTTCCTTTTTTCTCCATCGCCTTATCTACATCTTCCACGGTATGCAATTCTTCAAAACCAATGCTGGTAAGGTCTTCTCTCATCGGTTTTACCAATTCTGCTGGATACATATAATGATTTTTTATCTATTAAACTTAAGTGAGGCACAAAGATACCAAATTCTATTCAGCTGAACACATCTCAAATTCCTATGAATAAATAAGTTGAATTTATACGGCAGCAGTCATTTAAATCATTGCGGTTGCAGCTTCCATTCTTAAAGTATTATCTTAGCGGACAAAGAAATTGCCCAATGATTAAATGGCTTGCCGCGATCCTCGGATTTATGTACGCCCGCCTTCCTGGAGCCATACTAGGCTTTATTGTAGGTACGCTTCTCGATAATTATATACGCTCTACCGGAGGACTTTTAAACTCCTGGTTCGGCGAAAAGAAACCCGAAGTCTCCCCAGGAGATTTTGAATTGAATTTGTTGTCGCTCTGTTCTATTGTAATCAAAGCTGATGGGCATGTTTCACAGCAGGAACTGGATTATGTGCGAACCTACTTTGTGCAATCCTACGGAAAGGAGCGCGCAAATGCCACTTTTCGCACCTTTAATGAAGTGGTGAAGAGCCGGCAGGTTTCGGCTTCCAGGATCGCAAGATACCTGGCCGCAAGGACCAAATATCCCACACGTCTTCAGATCATTCATTTTTTATTCGGAATTGCACAGGCCGATGGTCGCGTGAGTGAACCGGAAGCCGATGTGATTCGGGAGATCGCCGGTTATCTTCAGCTTACACGCAGGGATTTTGAAAGCATCAAGGCCATGTTCTTCAAAAAAGCCGATTATGCCTATACTATTTTGGAGATTGACAAGAACGCCACCAATGAAGAGGTGAAAAAAGCCTACCGAAAAATGGCAAAAAAATACCATCCCGATAAACTCGGCCATATGGATGAGGCTTACCGAAAAGGAGCCGAGGAAAAATTCCGTAAAGTCCAGGAAGCTTACGAACAAATTCAGAAAGAAAGAGGAATGTGATTTTAAACAATTATTTCTACAGTAATATTCGCAGCTCTAAACTTAAAATTTAGATTAATCTAAAAATTAATTTTAGAAAATTTAAATTTGTATCTTAGCGCCATAATTTTTGAATATTTTATGGAAATAAGTCTTTCTGAAGAAAATTATTTAAAGGCCATTTTTCATCTGGAAACCGCTGAAAAAGCTGGTGTAAGCACCAATGCCCTTGCCGAAGAGATGCAAACCAAGGCTTCTTCGGTGACCGATATGGTCAAGAGGCTTTCAGATAAAGACCTTGTGAAATATAAAAAATACCAGGGTGTAAAACTGAGTTCCAGGGGTCGGAAGGAAGCGGTGAAGATCATCCGAAATCATCGTTTATGGGAATATTTCCTGGTAGAAAAACTCGATTTTAACTGGGACCAGGTTCATGAGGTGGCCGAACAGCTGGAACATATAAAATCGGAAAAGCTCATCCATGAACTCGACCGGTTTCTGGGATATCCTAAACGCGATCCGCATGGAGACCCGATCCCCGATCAGGAGGGGAATTTTGCCAAAACCACGCGAATTTTACTGAGCGAGTGTAAAGAAGGTGAAGCGGCGGTGGTGATAGGCGTGAAGGATTCTTCGGCTTCATTCCTTCGCTATCTCGATAAGCATAAGATAGCGCTTGGCAGTAGATTAAGGCTTCTTCACAAGGAGGATTTTGACCAGTCGGTACTGGTTGAAACTTCGGAAAGTGAAATCAGTCTTTCCAAAAAGACGGCATCCAATCTTTTTGTCAAAATTGAAGAAAATGAAGGCGAATGAAAAGCTGAAGCGGTCTTTGGAAGAGGTGCATGGTTCAGTAAACGCTTCTGACCAAAAAACCTTCTGGAGAAAAATACTTGCCTTTCTTGGGCCGGCATACCTTGTAAGCGTTGGCTATATGGATCCGGGGAACTGGGCCACCGATATTGCCGGCGGTAGCCAGTTTGGATATTCGCTGCTCTGGGTATTGCTAATGTCCAATATCATGGCGCTTTTGTTACAAAGCTTATGTACCAGGCTGGGAATTGTCAGCGGTCTCGACCTCGCCCAGGCTTCACGTCGGGAATATCCCAAAGGCGTGAATTTCATTCTTTATTTACTGGCGGAAGTTGCCATTGCTGCTACAGATCTTGCTGAGGTCGTGGGGATGGCGATAGGGCTGGAGCTTCTTTTCCATATTCCACTGATGTGGGGTGTGAGCATTACGGTTTTTGATAGTTTTCTGCTGCTTTTTCTCATGAATAAAGGAATTCGAAGAATGGAAGCTTTTATTATTTCCCTGGTTGTGGTGATCGGGCTCTGTTTTTTTCTCGAACTTTTCTTTGCTCAGCCCGATCTTGGAGAGATGGCGGCGGGTTTCATTCCAGAAATAAAGAATAACCGCGCCCTGTATATCGCTATCGGGATCATCGGGGCAACGGTGATGCCGCATAACCTGTACCTGCATTCTTCGCTGGTGCAAACCCGAAAAATCAAGCCTACCAAAAAAGGAATAAAACAGGCGCTGCGTTACAATTTTGCCGATTCGGCCATCGCCCTCAACTTTGCTTTTTTTGTAAATGCCGCCATTTTGATCCTGGCTGCCTCTGTCTTTTATAAGAACGGGATCTATGAAATCGCCGAGATCAAAGATGCTCATGCCTTACTGGAGCCTCTACTCGGCAGTTCCCTTGCGCCGATCCTTTTTGCACTTGCCCTGATCGCTGCCGGACAAAGTTCAACCCTCACGGGAACGCTTGCCGGGCAAATCGTGATGGAGGGTTATTTGAATCTTCGAATTCAGCCGTGGGTGAGAAGACTAATTACCAGGCTTATCGCCATTATCCCTGCTTTGCTTACCATTTATTATTTCGGAGAAAGCTCTACAGGCGAACTGCTGGTATTGAGCCAGGTGGTGCTGAGTTTGCAACTCGGTTTTGCCATTATTCCTCTGATTCATTTTGTGAGCGATAAAAAACTGATGCGCGGATATCAGATAAAATGGCCTTTGGCTTTTGGAGCCTGGCTGATCACCGCTGTAATAGTGACTCTGAATGCGAAGCTAGTAAAAGATGAAATTTCCGGCTGGCTGCAAACTTCTGAAAACCCTGTTTATATCTGGATTTTTGTGGTTCCTGTTGCCATTGCCGCGGTAGGTTTGCTCTTTTTTATTGTGCTGTGGCCTTTTATCCGAAAATTTTTCGCGGAAAAAGAAGCGAAAATGGTGCCGCATATCACTTCTTCTGAAATCGGACAGTTATCGATTCCGAAGTCATATGAAAACATTGCTGTGGGAGTTGATTTTTCAACAGCCGATAAAAAAAGTATCGCTTCGGCTCTGCAAATTGGTGGAAAAAACGCAAAATACACCCTTGTTCATATTGTGGAAACTCCGGGTGCGATCTTATATGGAAACAAGATCAAAGACCTGGAAACCTCCAGTGATATGAAGTTTCTCCAGGATTACAGGTTAGAGCTTGAGCAGCATGGTTATCAAATAGAAGTTCAGCTCGGGTTCGGAATTCCTAAAAAAGCCTTGCCAAAAATTGTAAATTCCGGAGGATTTGATTTGCTGATCCTGGGGAGCCACGGGCATGCTTTCTTTAAAGATCTGCTTTTCGGAACTACGGTAGATACGGTGAGGCACCGTATTAAAATTCCAGTTTTTATTTCTTAAAAATCAAAGAACATGCAAAGTATCATCGAATTTTTCAAAAGTATAGATCCCGTTCTCGCGGCTTTATACGCGACCATTTTCACCTGGGGACTTACAGCCCTGGGAGCGTCCCTTGTTTTTCTTTTCAAAGGGATGAATCGTGCATTTTTTGACGGCATGCTGGGTTTCACCGGAGGCGTCATGGTGGCAGCGAGTTTCTGGAGTTTGCTGGCGCCGGGGATCGAAATGAGTCCGGGCGAAGGTTTTGAGAAAGTTGTTCCCGCCGTGACCGGCTTTGCCTTGGGAGCGCTTTTTATTTTTGGTCTGGACAAGGTTTTGCCTCACCTGCATGTAAATTTTAAACATAGTGAAGGAGTTAAAACTCCCTGGCATAAATCAATCTTGCTCACTCTCGCAATTACACTTCATAATATCCCGGAAGGCCTTGCCATTGGAGTGCTTTTTGGAGGTGTTAGTGCAGGCTTCCATGGAGCGAGTATTGGAGGCGCGGTCGCACTGGCGATTGGAATAGGTTTGCAGAATTTTCCGGAAGGTTTTGCCGTGGCGATGCCACTAAGACGCCAGGGTCTGAGCCGCTGGAAAAGTTTTAATTTTGGGCAGCTTTCGGCTGTCGTAGAGCCAATTGCGGCAGTTTTAGGCGCCTGGGCGGTGATGACCTTCAAACCAGTACTTCCGTATGCCCTATGTTTTGCGGCAGGCGCCATGATCTTCGTGGTGGTGGAAGAAGTGGTTCCCGAATCGCAGCAAAGTGATTATACCGATCTCTCTACCTTAGGATTTATCGGCGGATTTATGATCATGATGACCCTTGATGTAGGCCTTGCATAATTGCAACAAGGTTAAATTCAGCTCGTCTTTAGTATAAACAATCCATGAAAATATTCTTAACAGCGATTTTATTTCTTTTCTCTTTATTTTCCTTTGCTCAGGATCGCGAGCCTGTAAATATTAATGTTTTCGACGATCAGCTGTGCCAGGGAGACCGACTTGATCTTGGAAGCTATGCTGTTGTGTTTTGTGAAGTGGTTTCAGATTCCCGCTGTCCTAAAGGCGTGGAATGTATCTGGGCCGGTGAGGCCAAAGTAAAACTTGAATTTTTTGAAGGTGATACTTCTTTGGGAACCAGAATAATTTCATCTGAAGGAATTTCTCTTGCTGAAACTTTTAAAAAGGGAAATTTTCATCTGAAGGGATTTGAATTAAGTCCTTATCCCGATATAAGAGAAAAAACCAATCCGAAAGATTATACTTTGTGGCTCAGGTTTTCTGAAGAAGTGAAGAGCAATTAATGATCACAACCGCAATCTGAAGTTCCGCAGGAACCAGATTTCTTTTTTCCGCCTAAAAAAGCAGGCTTCCAGACGAATTTGGTAAAAAGATATCCGCCGGCGATCAAGAATGTGATTAAAACAAGTATTTCCTGTAGGGTTTCCATGATTTTTTAGGTCGTTTTTACTCTCCTTAACTTACTATTTTAATAGCTGAAATGCAAGTAAAGCGACTACATAAGCGAAGCCGCTCATCACAAATAATTGCAATAATGGCCATTTCCAGGTATTCGTTTCTTTTTTTACAATAGCCAGAGTACTCATACACTGCATGGCAAAGGCATAAAACAGCAAGAGGCTTACTCCGCTGGCAAAAGTGAAAAGGGGGCCGCCGAGCACCGGATTTGTTTCTGCGGCCATTCGTTTCTGAATTGTTTTTTCCTCATCGCTTCCCACGCTGTAAATGGTGGCCAGAGTGCCCACAAAGACTTCACGGGCAGCAAAGGAACTGATAATGGCGATCCCGATTTTCCAGTCATAGCCAAGTGGTTCCACCACCGGTTCTATGCCTCGCCCCATGATCCCGATATAAGAATGTTTCAGTTTATAGGAGGAAATCTGGTTTTGTAAAGACTGATCAGAATCATTTTCGGGACTGTTATAGTGTTGGGTGACGATTTCTTCCGCGTTATTAAAATCTTCTCCCGGCCCATAGCTTGCCAGCACCCACAGAATCACGGAAATCGCCAAAATGATCTTTCCTGCCCCAAAAACAAAGGATTTGGTTTTTTCCACCACGTTAATAGCCACGTTTTTAAACATTGGAAGCTTGTAATTTGGCATTTCAATTACAAAATATTTTTTTGATTTATTCTTTAAGATCTTGTTCAGTATCCAGGCCGAGAAAATTGCCATTCCAAAACCGATCATATAAAGCAGCATCAGGGTGAGGCCTTGCAGGTTGAAGCCCAGGAAATTCCTGTCGGGGATCACCAGGGCGATAATGATCAGGTAAACGGGCAGTCTGGCCGAACAGGTAGTAAAAGGCACTACAAGAATAGTGATGAGGCGTTCCTTCCAGTGTTCAATATTTCTGGTGGCCATTACGGCGGGGATGGCGCAGGCGGTTCCGGAAACCAGGGGAACTACACTTTTTCCGCTAAGGCCAAAGCGGCGCATGATTCTGTCCATTAAAAAAACCACCCGGCTCATGTAGCCCGATTCTTCCAGTACGGAAATGAACAGGAACAAAAATGCGATCTGCGGGATGAAAATTACAATTCCTCCCAGACCGGGAATAATTCCTTCGGAAATTAAGCTGGTGAAGGCACCCGGAGGCAATGTGTTTTTCGCCCATTCGCCTAAAGAAGCAAAGGCAGTATCGATCATATCCATCGGATAACTGGACCAGTTGTAAATTGCCTGGAAGATAGTTAGGAGAATTCCGAAGAAAATAACATAACCCCAGACCTTATGAGTCAGGATCCTGTCCAGTCTTGAACGAAGGTCAGTGGCCGCGTCTTTATCGACTGTCATGGTTTCCTTCAGCACGCCATTGATAAACTGGTAGCGCAAAATTGTTTCTTTTTGCTGAAGTCTTTTCAGGTCACTCACCGATTTTGTATTAAAATCGGAATTTCGGCTGATCTCGCTACGGTTTACGTTTCCGAAATTGACATCCTGAGTAATAACGATCCATAATTTATACAGCGACTGATTCGGAAAAGCCTTCCGAAGGCCGTCAAAATATTCGGGATCTATCACAGAAGCATTTACGCAGGGTTCAATAGGAATATGGCGGTAATTGATGATAAGTTCTTTTAGCTGATCAATGCCCATTCGCTTACGGGCACTGATCAGGGCAATCTTTGTTTTCAGCCTTTCTTCAAGTAATTTTACGTTCAGGCTGATCCCTTTTCGTTCCATTCGGTCTGCCATATTAATGGCGAGAATAGTGGGAATACCAAGATCTTTTATCTGCGTAAAAAGGAGGAGGTTTCTTTTAAGATTTTCCACATCGCTCACCACCACGGCAACATCGGGATAATCTTTGTCATTTTTATTAAGGAGCAGTTCTATGACCACATTCTCGTCAAAAGAAGAGGCGTTGAGACTGTAAGTCCCGGGAAGATCGATTATATGAGCTTTCAAACCGCGCGGAAGTTTGCAGATACCTTCTTTTTTCTCAACAGTGATGCCGGGGTAGTTGCCCACTTTCTGGTTGAGTCCGGTTAACTGATTAAAAACAGAGGTTTTTCCGGTATTAGGATTTCCTATTAAGGCAACATTGATTTGTTTTGCCATATCAGCCTATCAATTCAATTTCAATTAAAAGGGCGGTTTCTTTTCTGATGGCCAGATGACTTCCGTTGATATTCAGATACATCGGGTCTTTGAAGGGAGCGGTTTGTACCAGCTCGACTTCGTTGCCGGGCAGGCAGCCCATTTCCAGTAACTTAAGAGGCACCATGTCGGCAGAGATTTCTTTGATGATCCCGCGCTGACCCCTTTTCAGATTAGCAACCGTTACCTTCATTTTTATTTAGATTGATTTTAAACAAGACAAAAGTAATGGAAATTAGACCAATAGAAAAGTTAAAGCAGAAAAAAGTAAATTTCATCCCTTACGTATGATCTTTAGTGCGCAGCTACATGCCGTGAAATTCTCTGATTTCTGACAGATAAGGTCATTAAAGGACTGGAAATTTACTTATATTCTTTTTTCAGCACCCCTATATCATGCATGAGCTGTTCGATGGCTTCGGGATCGGTGCCGTCATAAAAACCGCGTATTCTCTGCTCTTTATCAACCAGTACGAAATTTTCGGTATGGATCATATCATATTTACCGCCGTCACCGGTAGATTTGGTCGCCAGGTAAGATTTACGCGCGAGATCGTAGATCTGTTTCTTATCACCGGTAACTAAATTCCATTTCTCATCGATCACTCCTTTCTCTTCGGCGTATTTTTTCAGCACGGGAACGCTGTCTGTCACTGGAAAAACGGTATGTGAGAGTAAGAACACCTCAGGATCATCCTTGATCTTTTTCTGAATTTTCACCATATGATCGGTCATGATCGGGCAAATGGTGAGGCAGGTGGTAAAAAAGAAATCGGCCACATAGATCTTATTTTTATAGAATTCCTGAGTTATGGTGTCGCCATTCTGATTTACTAGTTTGAAATCGGCAATACGGTGGTATTTTCTCACATTCTGAACAGTAGAATCGACTAATTCGGCATTTACCATATCGGGCTGATAGACGGGCAGCCTTTCCTCCGGTTTATATAAGGAATAAATGCTATATATAATGATAACGGAAAGAATGAACAGAACAATGGCAAAGGTTTTGTAGCGGGCAAAAAACTTCAGCATATAAAAATTTTTGCAAAGTTATGGGCTGAAAATGAATTATAAGAATTCTCCGCGTGAAATTTTAGAAGGTCTCTTCTAATAACATAAACTTTTGTAGGAGAGTAGAAAAACTTACTTTTGTGCGATTTTAAATTTGAAGCTACTTCATGGATCCATTTATAGTAAAAGCCATACAGCTAATCCTGAGTTTGTCCTTCCTCATCGTTCTTCATGAGATGGGGCATTTCATTCCTGCGAAACTTTTCAAAACACGGGTAGAAAAATTCTTCCTTTTCTTCGATGTGAAATTTGCCCTTTTCAAAAAGAAGATTGGAGACACGGTCTACGGAATTGGCTGGCTTCCTCTTGGGGGTTATGTGAAGATATCGGGGATGATCGATGAAAGTATGGACAAGGAGCAGATGGCTCAGCCGCCAAAAGAATGGGAATTCAGAAGTAAACCGGCCTGGCAGCGATTGATCATTATGCTTGGAGGAGTGACCGTAAACCTTATTCTGGGGTTCCTGATCTATATGATGATTATGTTCGTTTGGGGCACTGCGTACGTAGGGCCCGAACAAATGCCGGAAGGTTTTGCTGTGGCCGATAATTTTCAGCAGTATGGTTTTGAAGACGGCGATAAGATCCTGAAGGTGAACGGAAAGGATTTTGAAAACAGTCTTGACATTAATAAACATCTTTTTCTCAGGGATGTTAGAAGCATCACTGTGGAACATCAAAATGGGGAGCAGGAGACAATCTCTATTCCCGAGGAAATAGGAATTAAAATGTTCCATGAAGGAATCATGCAGCCTTTTGTGCCCATCAATCATCCGGTAATAGATACCGTGGCGGCCGAAATGGCAGCGGCAAAAGCAGGTCTTAAAAAAGGAGACAGCATTATTTCCCTCAATAAACATGAAATTGGCTATTGGCATGAAATCGCGCCAATTTCGAATGAAAATAAACAAAAGGAAATCCAGGTCGTTTTTGAAAGGGACGGTGAAATCCTGAGCCGAAATATTGAACCTGACGAAGAAGGTAAGCTGGGTATAGGCCCGATGACCAATATCAAGATCAAAAGAAAGACTTACGGGCTGGCAAAAAGCATCAGTAAAGGTTTTGATTATGGATACTGGACATTACGGGATTACGTTTATCAGTTCAAATATGTATTCACCAAGAAGGGAGCCTCTCAGTTAGGAGGTTTTGGAGCTATTGGAGGTTTATTCCCCGATACCTGGAACTGGATGGGCTTCTGGCACACCACGGCATTGCTCTCGATCATCCTGGCATTTATGAATATTTTGCCTATTCCGGCACTGGATGGCGGTCATGTAATGTTCCTTTTATATGAAATGATTACAGGTCGTAAACCCAACGATAAATTCATGGAAATTGCCCAGATGGTAGGCTTCTTTATTCTTATCGCTTTGGTATTGTATGCTAATGGTAATGATATATATCGCTGGTTATTTGAATAGTAGGAAAAACTTAAAAATTTGATCCAAAAAAATTATATTTTGTTTTGACAGCATTTAAAAATTGATTTATATTTGCAACCGCTTTTAAAGCAAAACCTTCCTCCTTAGCTCAGTTGGTTAGAGCATCTGACTGTTAATCAGAGGGTCCTTGGTTCGAGCCCAAGAGGAGGAGCCACTAAAATCAAAGCCTGACAGAAATGTTGGGCTTTTTTTATTTCAAAAAGTGTCATTTTAGAGGAACAATTTTTAAATTGAGCATTATTCTTATATGGAATCACAATCCTTTAAATTCAAATATTTAGACCAAGGGAAACTTTCCAAACCTGGAGAAAACTATAATGTATTTTCAAAAGCATCTATTAGGGATGAAAATTATTTGGAAGATGTTCTGAGCCAATACGAAGATCTTCATATCCCAAAGAAAATAGAGAATCTTATCGATCAATTCTGTGATTTGTATGATGCTGGTAGTTTGAAAAAGGAAATCTTAACCCTGATTTGTTATATCCAGAAGAAGTATCAATTAATAACATTTTATAATTCCCATTCTGAAGGTAGTTATTTTAAGGGTGTGATGTACGAGAGCAAGGACCTAAAAAAACTTTTAGATCTTTTAGGTCAATTTTACTATCGTAATGAAAATATTATCCGGCAAATAAGTTTTAATTCAAATAATAAAACACATTCAATAAAAATTAAAAACCTGATCGTCATTAAAGATATTTTAAATGGCATTGGTTTAAATTACGATCTAAGCAAATTATCCGAGTCTGAATACAGTACTAAAGCTTCCGAACTTATAGATTTAACGAACGACATAGATCATAGAAAATTTCATAGTAGTGAAAGAAAAAACTGCTGTGTAGTATTAAATAATTTTTTAGAAAACTTATCTATAGGCAAAAATCAACGTTGGAAAGTAATAGGGGCGCTTATAACCATTTCTCAATTCTCCTTTAATAATATTGATGATGAAATTTTGATGAGCACAACCTTTACAGATTATCTTGATGAAATTCCACCTCAAAATATTAGAAATATTCTAATCCGTCCAGCTGATTCATCTCTTAAATAAAATCTCTCTTATTTAATGAAACAGAAATGATTTATTTTTCATTTCATCTGTTTCACTTTTACCGATTCTATACTGCAATCTTTGTGGGCATATAGTAATTGTCCAAACTCATAAAGAAATGATGTATAGAGATTTGCTTAAAGAAATAATTGAGATTAAGAAAATTCTCATTAATAGAGAAATACAGGATAAGGATGTTTTAAATGCAAAAGAAGCGGCTGTTTTTATGGGCATATCAATAAACACCTTGCACCAACTTACTTCTCAAAATAAAATAACTCATTATAAACCAAAAGGGAAACTATTGTATTTCCAAAAAAAGGATTTAACCAGATTCCTGCTAAGAAATAAGGTAAATGAGATCTAAGTTTTGACAATGTTTAATCCATTAAAAATGAAAAACATGGATTTTGAAATGTTCAATGAAGTTATTTATGAAAAACTTCCAGATTTAATAAAGGAATTAACAGATCAATTTGAAGGACGGGAAAAAGATGTAATTCTAATTTCAACTATAGGTGTCCTGAGTTCGGTAGTTCCAAATGTGTATGGTATATATCATCGTCATAAAGTTTTCTCCAATATCTATACAATGATCTTGGCACCTCCTGCTTCGGGAAAAGGAGTAATGGTTTTTTCGCGAAAATTAGTTGAGAAAATTGATGCGAAAATAATTAGAGATAGCAAAAAAGAGATAGAAAAAGCTGATAAGAATAAAATACCAGGGCTGCAGGTTAAGATTATTCCAGGCAATATCAGTTCCTCAGATATGTATGACAAGATTAAAAATGCCCATTATGGTGGATTAATTTTTGAATCCGAAGCTGATACGATTAACACCATAATGAAACAAGATTTTGGAGATTTTTCTGATGTTTTGAGAAAGGCTTTTCACCATGAAACACTTTCTATTAGTAGAAAAATGGAAAGACAGTTTGATAAAATTAAAAGGCCCAAACTCTCAGTGGTTTTGTCCGGTACTCCAGATCAGCTAAAACCATTTATTAAAAGCACATCAAATGGGCTCTTTAGTAGGATACTATATTACTATTTCACAGAAATTGATGAATGGAAGGATGTCTTTCAAGAATCTGAAACTAATATAGAAGAGCTTTTTATAAAAAGTGGAGATGTTATCTATGAAATGTATGGGGAACTTTTTAAAAGAAGTGAAGAAGTAAAGTTTTCTTTTACTTCTGAACAGCGCAAGCTTTTTAATTTAAAAATGAAGGAGATCTATGAAAAAGTCGTGAAGGAAAAAGACCTAAACTTTGTAGCCAATGTAAAGCGACAGGGTTTAATTCTCTTCAGGATTGCAATGACCCTATCGGTGATAAGAAAGTGGCAAGCAATAGAAAATTCGAACACTCTTTTTTGTGAGGATGATGATTTTGCAATCGTAGAATCTTTAATGGAACCTTTAATCATACAAGCCTATACTGTTTTCAACCTCTATAAAAAGGAAGTTTTGACCGGCATCGATTCAGACATATATGAGGAACTACCTAAAGTTTTTAAAACTTCTCAATTAATCGCTATTGGAAAAAAACATAATGTCCCTGAACGCACTATAAAATACAGATTGAATTCCTGGATAAATTCTAAACACGTAGTCAAAATTTTCCATGGAAAATACCGAAAGGTAAATAATTAACACGTTGCACAACTTGCATTTGTTGCACATTAAAAATAAAAATATGATAACTATAAAATATATACTTAAAAACCAGCCTCTCAAAGACGGTAAGTATAGGGTTGCGCTGCGAATAATAAAAGACAGAAAGAAAATAGTAATTTCTTCACATCTTAAATGCAATCAAAAGGATTTTCAGAATGAAAGATTCGTTTCGAGCTACAGAGGTTTTAGGAAAAAAAATAAATATCTAAGAGACTTAAAAGATAAAGTGGAGGACATTATTGAATCGCATGAAACAAAAGGTCTAAAATTTTCTTTAACTGATCTGCGAAGGGAAATATTTAATAAAAACGAAGAGGAAATATCTATTTGGGAGTGTTTTGAGAAAAAGATCGGTTCAAAAGACATCAAGCCAAAGACGGCAAAAGCCTATAAAGACACTAAAAATTCTTTGAAGCGCTTTCATCCAGAAAATCTGATGGTTCATGAAATTAATTCTGAATTTTTGAATAATTACGTGTCTTATCTAAAGTCCAGAGGCAGTAATGATGGGGGTGTAAAATTCTTCCTAACACACCTAAAGGTTATAGTAAAACAATGTCTTAAATTAAATAAGGAACAAAGGGTTACTAATCCATTTACAAATTTTAGCCTCAGTAAATTCAATAAAAAACCTATGAAAAAAGCTCTTTCCTTAACCGAGATAAAAGCTTTTAAATTGGTGGATTTGACTGACAGGCCGGATTTAAAAGACACCTATAAAATGGCCATTTTTTCATTTTATTGCCGGGGTATAAACTTTGTAGATATGATGAATCTCCAATGGACTGATTTTTCGGATGATATAATGACCTATAGGAGAAGTAAAACCGGAAAATTATATGTAATTAAGTTACTTAAACCTGCAATGGAAATTCTCAATTACTACAAAGGTTTTAATTCTACAGGTTATGTATTTCCTGTTGTAAAATCCAATAATCTCACACCGGAGCAGTTGGAGGGCTTAAGACATCGTAGTCTCAGAAAATTTAATAAAGAGCTGAAAGAGATAGCGACTTTATGTAAAATTAATACTTCGATTAGCAGCTATACTATGAGGCATACTTACGCAACAGTGATGAAAAAATTAAAAACATCGACTGATATTATTTCTGAATCTATGGGACATTCTGATGTGAAAGTAACCCAGAGTTACTTGAAAGAATTTGGTAATGAAATATTGGATAAGGAGCATGAGAAGCTTTTGGATATCTGAATTAAAAAATTATTTAATCATGAAGGCGGGAATTTCCCCGCCTTTTTTTATACCTAAAAATTAAATTATGGAATTAGTAAAATCAAACAGAAGAAAAGCCAAAATTAAGATGGCTTTACAAGGACCTGCGGGCAGTGGCAAAAGTTTTAGTTCATTGCTTATAGCAGATGGATTAAGTTCAGGAGATTTCAGTAAAGTTGCTGTAATTGATTCTGAGAATGGAAGCTCCAATCTTTACTCTGATCTTGGAGAGTACTATGTCATTGCTTTAGAAAAGCATAGTCCTGAAGAGTACATTAAGGCTATTGAATTGTGTGAAAAAGAAGGAATTGAAGTTATTATTATTGACAGCATTACCCATGCCTGGGAATTCCTTTTAGATTATCATGCTTCACTGTCAGGAAATTCATTTACAAATTGGGGTAAGATTACTCCAAGGCAAAAAGCATTCATTGATAAAATTCTCACCAGTACTTGTCATATCATAGCAACCATGCGAACAAAGCAGGACTATGTGTTAAACCAAAAGGATGGAAAATATGTTCCAGAAAAGGTTGGTTTGAAAGCAGTACAGAGAGACGGAGTGGAATATGAGTTTACCATCATTCTTGATTTAGATATTAAGCATTTTGTGACCTGCAGTAAGGACAGAACCGGTTTGTTTATGGATAAACCTGAATTTCAAATTACAAAAGGCGTAGGAAGAAAGATCAAGGAATGGTGTGAACAGGGAATAGATCTAAGCAACCTATGAAAGAACGTATTGCAAAATGTAATACCCAAGAAGATCTCAATAGATTATTTCAGAGAATACAGTGATTTCAGATCTGAACTGAACGGAGACTTTATCCGGCAACAGGAAATCATCAAGAAAAATCAAATGTCAAACTTTAAAAAATTCAATTCAAATGGAATTAATCACAGTAAATAGAAAGCATGATGTATATCATGAAAATAAGATACATTCAATTAGAATCTCTCAACCTGTAGGTAAGACTAAAGCGGCGAATTCCTCACAGTTTATAAAAGCTAACTCATCAGAAGTCAGCCTATTTCATTTAAAAAAGGAGTGTAATATACCCGTCTTTGCACGTGATAACGAACAAACCATTAGTCATGGGGAGTTTATTGATCAGGCTAATAAAGCTGTAGAAACAGTGTTTCCGGGGGAATTAATAAGTGAACCTGCTATTAGAGTAAGTCATATGATCAAAGGCAGAACCCCGGATGCAGTGGGCTTACCGGTCAAGGAATTAAAAGAAAACCAGAAAACAATTTATTATGAAAGAATGGCTTTCCTTATTTCTCTTCCAAATATCACAACAACGGTACAGGGAAATGAATTGATGTTAAGTGTTGGAGGAGTCCGTGCCTATAACACAGAAAACCTTTACAGTAAGAAAGTCAGTAGAAAAATTCAAGTTTTTCATCGGCTTTGAAAATATGGTTTGCTGTAACCTGTGTATAGGTACAGATGGTTTTAAAAGCGATTATAAAACTACCTCAATAGGTGATTTATTGGCCGGAATGATTGAATTATTTCATACCTACAGAATGGAAGACACCTTAGAAACTCTGGAACATTTCGGTGACCGATGTTTATCTGAGAAACAATTCGCCCAACTTGTAGGTAAGGCAAGATTATATAATTACCTACCAAAAAAGGTGAAGAAGCAGTTGCCGGAACTCCTCTATGGCGAAAGCCATTTTTCAACCATTGCCAAAGATTATTACTCAGATAAAAGCTTCTGTAAAGAAGAATCAGGGAACATCAATCTTTGGAGGGTGTACAATTTGCTTACTGGAGCAAATAAGAGCTCCTACATTGATACTTTCCTCTCAAGAGGAGTAAATGCCTTTGAATTTACTCAGGGGCTCTCAAAAGCAATCAGTGGTGATTCAATTTACCGCTGGTTTTTGAGTTGAAGAATGCGCTCATCATGAACTGATGAGCGCAACTTCTCTATTTCGCCTTAAAAATTTAAATTTTTTTTTCGGCTGTAATTCTAAATGAGTTTTTGAAAATTTTACAATGATAATACCAATTGTCCTTTTAAACAAAAATCAAAATCATTTCCAAATAATCCTTTCTCTTCCTCTATAGCAAATGATCCAAATGTTTTATATCATGGCAACCCAAAAGGGAATGAATCAGATATATCAATTAGGGATTCCATTTAATACTTCGCTATTTAAGATTAATTATCCCAAAATAATATCAGTTTATAACAAGTGGCGTGAAATTAATAAGTTAAGAAACTTTTACATTGCTCTGCAAATATAAACTTGCCATATGAAAATTCTGGATTGTTGCTTTCCCAAATATTAAATATTAAGAATGATATGTGACACTGGTAAGTGTATAGTGTGTAATTTATTCATTATCTAATAAAACAATTAAAATGAAAATAAGGATCTTCTGTGAAAAAATGCTTAGGTCTCCTACTTCTATTGTTACTAAAATCTATAAATTAAACCAATTAAGGTTTCTCACAATTGCTGTTATAAGTTTTTCCTGTCAAGAGAATAGGCTACCTGAAGAATTGGATAATGATTTTAAACCTTCTGTTGTAGATGCCATTATATCCCCTGTAGAAATAGACTTCACAAGCAGTCCGAATGTTGAGGAAAACTTGGTCAAAAATCTAATAGGCACGTATAGTCCACAGAAATGGGTTAATGCTGATAAAATTTACCATAAAACAAACGTCTTGGAGCCGCTTAGTGTCCCTTTCCATAAAGTCAACTTGCCTAACGTAGACAATATTGTCAATGACGGCACCTGGAATGACATCAGCGATAAAGGCCAACCATCTCAAAAGACTATTTTGAATTTATTGAAGTCAGCAAGAGTAGGAATTCATCTCGGTATTGAGTCTGTTCCAAGACAAATGCGGGGCGACGCGGAAAAAGTTCAAAGACTTTTTAGTACAGCAATGACTAAGGTTCGAAATTATGTAGGTAATGAGGAGGAAATCCATTTCGAAATTTTAAACGAACCTGAATTACCTCAAAGTGTTGAGTGGGGTTATTATCCAGATTTTAATCTTTTTTGGAAGGACTTTTTAAATGCATATATTGCATTGGCAAATAAACGACTTACTGATCCTAATTTAAAAATTGGTGGGCCAGGATTTGAATTAGATGGGTGGCTAAATCAATTTATTAACAAGTTAACAGATCCTTCTACTAATAAAGTAATTTTATCAGATGGTTCTACCCACACTATAGATTTAGATTTTATTTCTTATCATAATTATTTGAACTGGGACAATGCTCCAATAGTTCAGGCTGATACAAAATCAGCAAAAGACAAAATGACAAGATTTTATAACGGAATAGCTCAATACAGAAGCACTCACCCCGAGGTTAAACTCTTTTGTACGGAGTACTCATGGCTAAGAAGTCCTTTTGATAGTGTAAATGATGCTGCAAATAATAGCTATCGACATTGTGCGAGAACCTTAGAGTTAACGAAGCTCGCAGTAGACGAACTTGTTTTAACTGATAGGTTCTACTGGGCACAATCTATGGGACAAAGTGCTGAGTTTGGCGATGATTATTTCACTTTGGAGAATTATGACTGGGACACAAATAACTATAAATATCGTGCTGGATATTATGCTTTTTGGCTTTATCAAAAAATGCCAACCAAAAGATACACTATATCATATGATGAAATGAAATTGAATGGAATGGCTTCTTCTGCAAATGGCAAATTTTATCTAGTTGTATGGAATATTACTAATAGGAATCAAACTGTGAAATTTATTCTTGATAATATTAATTTAGCAGATTATAAATACCATATGTACATTATTGATAGTAAATCTTTTCATTACATTAATGGTAACGATAAGTTACCAAAAATAACTGAAAGCGGTGTAGCAAGTGATATTAAGAATATAACTCTTGAAAAAGAAGCCACCGTCTATATTGAGGTTTTTTGAGGATTAGACAGACTTCAGGTATGCCAGGCCGGGGTTTTTTACTTATGTTGAAATTCTAAATGAATATGAATGTTTTATGTGTCCAAGGTAGGTTTTAGAAACATCTACTTCATTTTGACTGTGGTACTTTTTTAGCTTTATTCCTACCACAATTCTACTGAACAGCTCAAATAAGTACCTATGCCTTAAATCAATTAAATACTTTAAAATTAAATTCTCTGATAATTGTGAGTTTAGAATAATTCTTCTAAAGAAAAACAAATACAAAAGGTTTCGGAATAATAGACCACCGAGGTTGTGGAAGAGGAAAGGTCATCTTTATGAGATTATAATTTAGTTCTAACTCTATCTTTCGGAATAACAAAATCCCCAAAATAATATCAGTTTAGAGCAAGGTATTTGAAATATAGCACTAAAGAATCCTTTACATTGTCCGGAAAAACTTTTGTATAAATAATTCCAAAGTTTGATGAAAAAGTTGGTTTATTTTATATAAATAATTGATGACTTAAAAATATTAGCGATGATAGTTAAAACCGTAGGCTTCCATAAAATACTATTTCTTTTACTTATTTGTGTTTTCACTTCGTGTATAAATAAAAAAACTCAAAATAAAAGAGAAGTTTCATCAATGGGTGAACCTAACCAAAATGATATTTATATAAATCCGGTATTAAACACGGATTTTCCAGATCCCGCAATTTTGAAGGCTGTTGATGGATGGTACTATGCATATGCCACCCAATCAATTGTAAATGGAGACAATCAAAATATCCAGGTTGCAAGATCAAAAGATCTAATTAACTGGGAGAGAATGGGCGATGCATTGCCCAAAACCTCTTTGGGGCAATAATAATTTTTGGGCTCCCCATGTTCTTTATGATAAAGAAAACGAAAAATATTATATGTACTATTCTGCTGAATCTAATGATGAAAACATCGGCAAATGTTTAGGTGTTGCGGTTTCTAATTCCCCTGAGGGACCCTTTGTGGACAAAGGGGAGCCCTTATTTTGCGGCAAGGGTTTCGTCAACATTGATCCTATGGCTTTTGATGATCCTGCAACTGGAAAGAAATTACTTTATTGGGGTTCCGGTTTTGAACCTATTAAGGTCAGGGAACTTACTAGAGATAGGCTTAATTTTAAAAAGGATAGCAAAACTGTCAATGTTGTTTACCCTAAAAAAGATAAAGATTATAATAATCTGATAGAAGGTGCTTGGGTAATTAAAAGAAATGGTAATTACTACCTATTTTATTCAGGGGATAATTGTTGTGGTGAGAATGCACATTATGCCGTAATGGTAGCGCGAGGGGAGACAGCAGATGGACCCTTTACTCGATACGGCGAGGTTAATGGCACAGGGAGTAGCGTAATTTTAGAACAAAAAGGTGACTGGTTGGCTCCAGGTCACAATTCCATTATTCAGGATGATAATAAACAAGATTGGATTTTATATCATGCTATAGATCCTGGGGATAAATGGCTAAAAAATGAACTCGAGGGTGACAGGAAAGACAAAAGAGTAATGCTAATGGATAAATTGATTTGGGAAAATGGATGGCCTATGGTAAAGAATAAAAAACCATCTGTTACACCTCAAGCGCCACCAGCAACAGAATTATCCAATAAAAATAAATAAAATGAGAGTAGTAACTTTTGGAGAAGTAATGCTCCGACTTCTATCTCTAAAAATTCTAAAATTATTCAGGCTAAAGAATTTGAAGTCTACTATGGAGGAGGAGAAGCAAACGTAGCAGTTGCCTTAGCACAGTTAGGTGTTAAATCTGCGCATGTTACCCGCATGCCAAATAATGACTTAGGAGATGCAGCTACTGGAATGCTTCAGAAATATGGAGTAGATACTTCTTCTATTTTAATTGGGGGAGAACGGATGGGTTTATATTTTTCTGAAGAAGGTTCCGGCGTGAGGTCAAGTAAAATAATTTATGATCGCTCACATTCATCTTTTGCAGAGCTGCAAGCAGAAATGTTTGATTGGGATTCTATTTTGGAAAATGCAAATTGGTTTCATTGGACCGGTATTACTCCTGCCATTTCTTCTCAAGCGGCAAAATGCTGTAAAAAAGCACTTGAAACAGCTAAAAATAAAGGAATAACTATTTCAGCTGATATAAATTCAAGGAAAAACTTATGGAAGGAAATATGGTCAAGATCCTAGGGATATTATGCCAAAATTAATTGCAGATTGTGACTTAATTGTGGCTAGTCCTCAAGATGCAGTAGAGATGATGAATTTAAAATCTAAATCTACAGATACTGCAGAATCTATATATAATGAAATAATAGAAAATTATACTAAAATTAAGAAAATCGTTTCAACAGAAAGGGTTTCTTTAAGTGCTACCCATAATACACTCTCGGCAAAGCTTTATAGTAGGGAAGGGCTTTTAAAAACCGTGGTACACGATATAAATCCTATAGTTGACAAGATCGGCGGAGGTGATGCTTTTATGGCTGGTCTTATTTATGGTTTTATTAATTCTATGGAAGATCAAAAATCACTTGATTTTGCTTTAGCGGCCTCAGTTTTAAAGCACACGATTAAAGGAGATGTTAACTTAGTAAAGCTTGATGAAATCGAAGCATTCCTAAGAGGAGAAACTTCAGGAAGAATTAAAAGGTAAAATAAAATTATGGCAAAATATAATAGAATAGAAGTCTATTTAAAAATGAAGGAAACAGGACTCGTACCTATTTTTTATAATCCTGATGTTGAAATTTGTAAAAAAGTAATTAAAGCTTGCTATGAAGGCGGAATAAGGGTGTTTGAATTCACTAATCGCGGGGAATCTGCGCATGAAACTTTCAATGAATTAATGAAATATTGTAGAAGTGAGATCCCTGAATTAATGTTAGGTGCGGGAACGATAATTGATGGGCCTACGGCAAGCTTATATATTCAAGCAGGCGCTGATTTTATAGTTTCTCCCATTTTAAAAAAAGAAATTGCCTTGATTTGTAATCGAAGAAAAATTTTATGGTCTCCGGGATGTTTTTCATTAAGCGAAATATCTGATGCAGAAGATCTTGGTGCTGAAATTATTAAATTGTTTCCAGCACAAATTGTTGGTCCTGAATTTATAAAAGCCGTAAAAGGACCATCGCCGTGGACTAATATTATGCCTTCTGGAGGAATAGAAATAACTAAAGAAGATTTGTCTCCCTGGTTCTTAGCGGGGGCAGATTGTATAGGAATAGGATCACAATTGATTAGTAAAGAAATTTTAATTAATAATGATTTTCCTAAACTTGAGAACCGTATTAGAAATACGCTAGAAGTTATAAAAAATATCAGAAATGACTGAGTTTTCTTTACCCATTTCTCATTCAGAAATTAACTTTAATAATTTAATCCGGGTAATGAAATAAATTTGCTGGTGGACCTATAGCATTGGTTTTGTATTGAAAAATACTGCCACTTAAAGGATACTTTTGAAGTTGATTTTTAGAGAGACCAGTAGTAGCAGTCGTTATAAACAGAATGTCTCTTTCCCTTCCACCGAAAGTACACGAAGTAATATTTATTGCCGGTACTTCTATATCCATGAGGTGCTCCCCTGTAACAGGGTTATATTTTCCTACTCTCTTTCCTCCCCAGAATGCTATCCAGAGCATGCCATTATTATCTATACACATGCCGTCGGGAAGCTCGTCATTATTTTTAGGTGAAACAACTATTTCGCCACAAGTTAGATTTCCTGTTTTTACCTCAAAATTATAAGCTTTAACGGTTCTTTCCTGAGAATCTATAAAGTACATTTTTTTTTGATCTAGGGACCAATCTAGGCCATTTGGTATTGAAAGTTGACTCAAAATTTTCTTTAAGGTAAGATTTCTGGTAAGGCAGTAAAGAGAACCTTTTCCGATTTTTGCGTCTACATCCATTGTCCCAATCCAAAATCGTCCAAGACTGTCACATTTTCCATCATTACATCGGGTGTGATTAGAGGCTTCTTCAATATTTTTTATTGTATTTAATTTTCCGGTTATAGTGTTCAAAACAGATATTTTATTTTCAAGAGCAACTAGAACATTTTTATTATCAATTGGTGCTAGAGTGCTCGGTTTCTCATCTGTTTCGTAACACCTTCTCTCTTTTTTCTGAGGATCAAAAGCCCATATTTGGTATTTATCAATATCCACCCAGTATAATTTATTTTGGAGGGGATGCCACATGGGCCCCTCTCCTAAGGAACATTGGGATTTTATTAATAAATCTGATTTATATATTTTCATAAAAAAATACAGAATTTTTACATCCTTTTCATTTGTGAAACAAAGAAAAGAACTTTTTAGATTTACTTCGTTTCAAATACCATGTATACTCTTTCGGTATTCCCGTGGAGTTTTATTTGTAAATTTTTTAAAGTTCCGATTAAAGTTTGCTAAATTATTAAAGCCACTATCAAAACATACATCTGAGATATTTACATCCTGGTTGAAAAGTAATTTGCAGGCGTATCCTATCCGCACTTCATTTACGAATTTAGAAAATGTTTTCTGAGTACGAATTTTAAAGTATTTGCAGAAGGAGGAAGGAGTCATATTTGCAAGTTCCGCTGCCTTGTTAAGCTCAATTTCCCGATTAAAATTATTCATTATATACTCATACACTTTATTCATTCTTTCTACATCCCATTCATTATAGGAATTGATATATCCTTTACTGGCAAGACATTGGTATTCTTTCAATTCAGAAAGTGCGTTCAAAATCTCCAACAGGGAAATCATTCTTTTTAAACCTTTCTCATTACTTAAATTTTTTATTTTTTTTATTATAATTTCTTTACATTCTCCATAAACCTTTATACCTCTTTGTAGGTCATGTAATAACTGTTTTAAGTTGGTAGATTGAAAAGAATCTATAAATTCTTCATTTAAACAATTGGATTTAAAATAAGTCACAACAGCTTTTACTTTCTTAGTGCTTTCCTCCTTATAATAATCTGCCTCGTTGTACCAAACGTGAGGCAGATTAGGTCCTAAGATAATTAAATCTTCATCATCAAAATTTTCTACATAATCCCCAATGATTCGTTTCCCACAACTTTCTTCCATATAAACCATTTCATAATCATTATGGAAATGCAAAGGGGTATTTAAAAATGCAACTTCAACTTCCTTAACATAGATATTCTCTGTTAGGGCTGGGTTGTTTTTAATCAATAAAGGTTTCATAATATAAGGTGGATAAACAGTATATCACTTAATGTGAGAATAAATTAATATCAGTTGTTATGGTAATTAAATATACTGTATTAGTATCTATTTGTCTAATCAAAATGCTAAAATGAAAAAGATAGCACAAAATAGTATTATTAATTGACAAATCTTTTGAAATGCAGAAGATATCTCATTCCTATCTTGCCATAAATAAACAGCGTCTATTAATTAAGTAAAATTCATTATATGAGAAATTATTTGAAAATTTTATTATTGGTTTCAGCTTTTATACTTATAGGATTTTCTTCTACGGCACAGGAAAGAGAAATAAGTGGAAAGGTAACAGAATCAATTGATGGAACCAGTTTGCCTTTGCCTGGAGTGAATGTAATAGTTAAAGGAACTTCCAAAGGGACGGTTACCGATATGGATGGTAATTATACTCTACAGGCTTCACCCGCTGACATTTTGGTGTTTAGCTTTTTAGGGTATAGCACCAAAGAAATACAAGTAGGTGATAATCGAGAGGTTAATGTCTCTTTATCTTCTGATGTCTCTCAACTAAATGAATTAGTTGTAGTTGGTTATGGAAAGCAAAAGAAAATAAATGTTACCGGAGCTGTTTCTACAGTTAATGAAGAAGTTCTCGAAAATCGTCCTATTACAAATGTATCAAGTGCGTTACAGGGGATGCTTCCTGGAGTTACGGTTTTACAGAGGAGCGGACAGCCCGGAAAGGATGGAGCTTTTATTCGGATTAGGGGTCTAGGGTCCTTTAATAATAACGATCCAATGATAATAGTCGATGGAGTGGAAGCCTCTTTAACTGGATTAAATCCTAATGATATTTCCACAGTTAGTGTACTTAAGGATGCTTCGGCGGCAGCGATTTACGGGACTAGAGCTGCAAATGGTGTTGTGGTTATCACAACCAAAAGAGGTGAAATAGGTGATCCTCAAGTTACTTATAGTACTAACATAGGGGTCCAGGAGCTTACGCGAACACCTAATTTTCTCGGGTCATATGAGCATGCTAAACTCCTTAATGAAGGGTATATAAATGAAGGGCTTAAACCCATATATACGCCTTCGGAAATTGAAAAATTTCGGACTGGATCAGATCCTAATTACCCTAATACTAAATGGATTGATTTGATATACCGAGGCTACAGGAATCCAGCAAACTCATGATTTGAGAGTATCTGGTGGAACAGAGAAAGCTCGCTACATGGTTTCCTTGGGATATTTGGATCAGGAAGGAGTAATTGAGCG
>CAVUJP010000005.1:0-98537 GCA_963741865.1 uncultured Flavobacteriaceae bacterium | reverse complement strand
TGTATGAAGGTACATAGAACTTTGGGAGCGGGTTTTTTAGAATCAGTTTACCAGGAGGCTTTGGGAAAGGAATTTAATTCACAGAAAATTAATTTTCAGAAACAATTAAAATTAAATCTTATGGTATGATGGACAACTGATGAAGAAGTTTTTTGTTGCTGATTTTATATGTTTTGATAAAATTCTTCTTGAAATTAAAGCAGTTTCATTCCTGGTCAAGGATGCGGAAGCCCAGGTTATAAATTATCTAAAATCTACTGGCTTACCTGTAGGACTGCTAATCAATTTCGGTCAAAAAAGCCTCGTATGGAAAAGATTTATCAATACTCCATCCGTGTAATCAGTAAAAATCCGTGAAATCAATAGATAAATAATAAATAAAAATATATTCGTGATAATTACGTATTGGAATTAGCGATAATTCGGAATAAACAATGGAAATAAACAATAACCAACTTTTAAGATTCACAACCGCCGGCTCTGTAGATGACGGAAAGTCAACTTTAATTGGACGGCTGTTATATGATTCTAAATCGATTTTTGAAGACCAGCTTGAATCGGTAAGTGCTACCAGCGAAAGAAAAGGGCATGACGGAGTAGACCTTGCACTTTTTACCGATGGCCTTCGGGATGAGCGAGAACAGGGTATAACCATTGATGTGGCCTATAGATATTTTACCACCCCCAAGCGTAAATTTATTATAGCTGATACTCCTGGACATATTCAATATACCCGAAATATGGTTACAGGCGCTTCAACTGCAAACGCCGCCGTGATTTTGATTGATGCAAGGCATGGGGTTATAGAGCAGACAAAAAGACACTCATTTATTGCCTCACTTCTGAATATACCTCATTTGATCGTGTGTGTGAACAAAATGGATCTTGTAGATTATTCTGAAGATCGTTTTAATGAGATCATGGGAGAATTTGAAGAATTTTCTTCTAAACTTTTAATGAAGGATGTGCGCTTTATTCCTATAAGTGCCTTATTAGGAGATAACGTGGTAAATCGATCTTCAAATATGGAATGGTATGGAGGCGGCACACTCCTGAATATTTTGGAAACTCTTCATATAAGTAGTGATATTAATAAGATCGATGCCCGATTTCCTGTACAAACAGTTTTGAGGCCTCAAAATGAAGAACACAGAGACTATAGAGGTTATGCAGGTAGAGTCGCCAGTGGAATTTATCGAAAAGGAGATGAGGTTGCAGTATTGCCTTCCGGATTTACTTCGAAGATAAGGTCGATGAATGCGGGAGAAAATGAAGTGAACGAAGCCTATGCGCCAATGTCTATCTCAATGACCCTGGAAGATGATATTGACGTGAGCAGGGGAGATATGATCGTTAAGAGAAACAATCAGCCGGAAGGAGAACAGGAATTTGACGTGATGCTCTGCTGGCTGAATAATGATTCCGCCAAACCTCGTGCGAAATACACTATTATGCATACTTCAAACGAGCAAAGAGCTATGATCAAGGAAGTGGTTTATAAGATCGATATCAATTCCTATAATCGTAATATGGAAGAGAAAGATCTTAATATGAACGATATTGCCCGTGTTAAAATAAGGACTACTCACAGATTAATGCTGGATTCTTATAGGGATAACCGAATTACAGGGTGTATCATTCTGATAGATGAAAATACTAATGAAACCGTCGCGGCGGGAATGATTGTGTAAAAATTTTTAAGGCTAATTTTGAAAGAGTTCTCCAAAGTACAGATCATAAATTTACCCAGCTATGTGGAAGAAAGGGGATATTTAACATATTTTGAAAATAATCATCAAATTCCTTTTAAAATAAAAGGGTGTTTTTTGATTTCCGATTTTCAACATTTAAATTCTCACGGGGAATTTTTAAGTTCTAAGGAAATTAAATTTATTCTTCCACTCAAAGGTATGGGTAAACTGTATATTGATGAACCTAAAGTTACTTCGTACAATCTGGAAAAACAAAAAGTAGGTTTTTTGATTCCCAAACAATTAAAATGGGTTATAGAAAATTCAGATTCGAATTTAATCCTTTTAGTAACATATGGGCAGTAATTGGTAAAATATGATTTCAGACTGCAAATTAATATCATTAAATAATCTCGAAACTAAAGAAATGAATCTTTTAAGAATTGAAACCTTAAAAGATATAGAGTTCAAAATTTCCCGTATTTTCTATATGTATGGCATGGATAAAGGGCTAGAAAGGGGAAATCACGCCCATAAGGAAGGTTATCAGCTTATTGTCGCAGCTTGCGGACATTTTTCGGTGATAATAGATGATGCTATACAACAAAAAAAATTCGATCTTTCTACGAAATCTGAAGGTCTTTTGGTTGGTCCTGGAATATGGAGAGTATTAAAAGATTTTTCCCATGACGCCGTTTGTCTTGTCTTTAACTCCGAAAAATATGACGAAACGAACACCTTGAGGAGTTATTCGGAATTTCTGGAGTTTATAAAGTAGCGTTAGGAACTTTCCAAAATAATTTTTCATGAATACTATTTCGGCTCTTTTTTTTAAAAGTTTATGTGCTGTAAACGAATCAGAATTTCCCATCCAGCCTGTTCTGGATTGGATTAGGAGCCAGAAAGAACAGGTAAGCGTTGAGATAGAGCAGATACCATTTTCCAAAATGGATAAATGGAAATTTCAGGATGGTGCATTACGTCATGAATCAGGTAAATTTTTTTCAGTTGAAGGTTTAGATGTAAGAATCAATGAAAATGTATGGCAGCAACCCATTGTAAATCAACCTGAAATTGGCTATCTTGGATTTATTACCAAAGAAATAAAGGGAGTTCTTCATTTCCTTATTCAGGCAAAAATAGAACCAGGTAACATAAATAATGTCCAGCTTTCACCCACCCTTCAGGCTACCAAAAGCAACTATTCGATGGTACATGAAGGAAATCGTCCTGCTTATCTTCATTATTTTGAAAATGTAAAAAAATGTGATGTTTTATTTGATCAACTTCAATCTGAACATAATTCACGATTTCTAAAAAAACGCAATAGGAACATTATTATTAAAGTAAAAGAAGATATAGAAGTTTTTAATAACTTCACCTGGCTCAGTCTCGGGCAAATCAAAAAATTAATGACCTTTGATAATGTTGTTAATATGAACACCCGAACGGTAATAGCTAATATTCCCCTCCAAAACTTACTTCAGGAAGAAATGTTCAGCCTAAATGAGTATGTTAATAAAGTAAATGGGATTTCAAAATTAATTTTAGAAAGCCTGTGTAAGGATTCAAACCCAGTTAATACAATCTGCGATATTCAACATTTCATCACCAGGCAGAAAACAGCTGTAAATTTTAAAGTAAATGAGATCCCAATACATTCAGTAGTAAATTGGGAAATTGATAAACAAAGAATTTTTCATAAAAACAATAGCTTTTTTGAAATCATTGCAGCAAATATTCACATTGGTAATAGGGAGGTTGAAAATTGGTCCCAGCCTTTAATAAGGCCTGTAAATAAGGGGTTTTCTTGTTTTATTTCAAAAACAATTAATGGTATTTTACATTTTTTGGTTCAGGCGAAAACCGAATGTGGTAATTTTGATCTAATTGAATTTGCACCTACCGTTCAAACGAGTGGGAGTCTTTCTGAAAAAAATCCTTTTTTCAAAGTAATTTCTTTGGGGGCCAATGACAACATGATTTTTGATTCCTTTCAGAGCGAAGAAGGGGGCAGGTTTTACCATGAGCAGAACAGAAATACTATTTTACTTACCAAGGAGGATTTTGAAGTGCCAGATAATTTTATTTGGATGACACTCCATCAATTGCTGTTTTTTGCTAGTTTTAGTAATTGTATAAATATACAGGCTAGAAATTTGCTGGCTGCAATATCTATCGATTCAGAATGAATGCAGTAATTAAAATAGCGGTTTTAGGAAAAGCAAATATTGCAATGAGATCTGTAGTTCCTGCTATTAATGCCTTGAGCGAGAAATTTAATTTATCTGGAATAGGTAGACGAACAATAACTTCAGAAGATAAAAGATCAGATTTCTATTATGTAGAAGGATATGAGAGTGTTTTTGATTTGGCGGGGCTGCAGGCCGTATATATTCCATTGCCTGCTTCAATGCATTATGAATGGGCCAAAAAAGCCTTACAAAAAGGTTTACATGTACTGGTAGAAAAATCCCTTGCCTGTACCTACAATCAGGTGAAAGAATTAAACGGGCTCGCCGAAAGTAATAATCTCGTGTTGCTTGAAAATTTCCAATTTAGGTTTCATTCCCAGATGTCTTTAATAAAAAATTTAGTAGAAGAAAAAAAGATTGGAGATATAAGAATTATGCGCAGCACATTTTGTATCCCTCCTTTTCCAGATAAAAATAAAATACAGCTTAAAAAGAAATTAGGAGGAGGTGCTCTTTTAGATACAGGTGCATATCCTATAAAGATTTCTCAGATCTTTTTAGGAAATGATTTGCATATTAGAGCAGCAAAAATGGATTATAACAATAAACTTGGAATAGATGTTTTTGGAGGGGCTTTTCTGGAACAGAAAAATGGTGCTTTATTTTCAGAAATTGCTTTTGGATTTGATAATCATTATCAGTGTAATCTTGAAATTGTAGGAAGTAAAGGAAAAATTTTCACGGATAGAATTTTTACCGCACCGCCTGGTTTTTCACCGGTGATCTATTTGGAAAAAGGTTATGAAAAGGAAATTATAGAGCAGCCAGCCGACAATCATTTTCAAAAAATGTTGCTTCATTTTTATGATTTAATTCAGGGAACTGCAGATAGAAATCCGGAGTATTCAGATAATAACAATCAGGCGCGTCTGATTTCAGAATTAAAGCAGGTTTCCCAATAAACTATTTTGGATCTCCTTTTTCTTTAATTAAATATCCAGGTCTATCCTTAACTTCTTCATAGATCCTCCATATATATTCTGCAATTATTCCTAGCGAAAAAAGAATAAGTCCACAAAAGAAAGAAACTATAACAATGGTTGAAGTCCAACCAGGTACTTTCTGGCCCCAAAACTCTGGATCCCCAAATAGTTTAACGTAAGTATAAAGTAAAATAATAGCCAGTGCTACTAAAGAGAAAAATAGACCAATATTTGTTATCATTTTCACCGGCCAGGTAGAACTTGAAAAAAAGGTGTCTTTAAATAAGCGAATCTTTTTCTTCAAGGTCCATCTACTTTTCTCATTAATGCCCTTTAGTCTTTTGTAAGGATAGTAAACCGGCGAGAATCCTAATCGCAGTACTTCAATAACACTGGAAGTATTTATGGGATGAATTCTCGAATTTAAAATATTGATAACTTCTCTATCTATAAAAAAAGTATCGGCACCACCTGGAGGGAAATTTATTTCAGATAATGCATTTATTATTTTATAATAGCTGTTAGCAAAAAAGTTTTTAATAAGGCCATCATTTCTCTCGGTTCGATGGGGAATAATGACTTTCGAGCCTCTTTTCCATAAGTGATACATTTCCACCAGTCCATGATAAGGTAATTGTTCATCATCGGGAATCGGGATTGCACATTGACCTTTTGCAACTTGTAAACCCGCAAAAATAGCATAGTGTGCTGAATAATTTTTGCTTAGCTGAAAAGCTCTTACATTTTCTTTCTCTTTTTCTAAATTCAGTGCAATAGGAAAGGAGTTATCTTCTGATCCATCATCAATAATGATAAATTCAAAAGGAATTCCTTCGGCAGATAAAAGAGTATTTATCTTTTTATAAGTGGTCTCTATACGTTCTGAACTAAAATAAGATAAAAGAATAATGCTTAACATTTAACTGGTATAGATTTAGTGGAAATATATTACTTTACTCAGTAACAAATATAGGTTTTATTTGGGATCAATCTTTTTTGTGAATTATCGTAAAATTAGTATACTTTTGAATGCTAAGAAACCTTTTAGTGGACGGGTGTTATCAGCTTTAAAGTTTGAATATTTTCTAATAATAGTCTAGCGTTAAGATCGCTTTTAGTTTAATTCTAACAATTTTTAATTTGAATAAAGAAAAGGTAATTATTAATTTTTGTCCAACAGGAATGATTCCTACTAAGGAAATTACCCCGCATGTCCCAATCTCGCCTCAGGAAATTATTGATCAAACTCATGAGGCTTATGAAATAGGAATTACTATAGCTCATTTGCATGCGAGGGAAGATTCAGGTATGCCAACATGGAAACCAGAAATTTATGAAGAAATTTTTACTGGAGTTCGGAAGCACTGTCCGGATCTAGTTATTTGTGGGAGTACCTCTGGTAGGTTATTTCCAGAGTTCGAGAAAAGATCAGCAGTAATAGAATTACAACCTGATATGTGTCCTTAACACTTTCTTCATTAAATTTTCTAAAACAGGCTTCCCTGAACGATCCAGATATGATTGTAAATCTTGCAAAAAAAATGAAAGATTATGGTGTAGTGCCAGAATTAGAATGTTTTGATTTAGGAATGGTTAACTATGGTAAATACCTTATTAAGAAAAAAATTGTAGAGGGACCGTTTTATTGGAATCTTCTTTTTGGCAATATTGCTGGATTTCAGGCTACTTTTTCTCAAATAGGGGCAGCGATTAATGAAATACCTGATAATCATTTCGTTGCTCTCGCGGGACTGGGTGCAGACCAGCTACCCGTAAATGCCGCGGCAATTTCAATGGGGTTAAATGTGAGGATAGGCATTGAAGATAATATCTGGTATGATAAATCTCGAACAGGTCAGGTTACCAATTTAGATCTTATTAAGCGGACCCATCAATTTATAGAGATCAACCAGCGACAATTTTTTGAACCGAGGGAATTCGGGAAACTTGGTTTCTACAACCGTAAACAATATGCATAAAAAGATACAGATACTAGGGACTTCTCCTTATCTGATTGGCCTTATTTATGATTTTATTCAGGAAGATGGAATAGCCAAACAAATCTGGGTATACTCAAATTTAGAGAAGGACTTTCAACCTCAGACTCCTGTAAAACAAATAAAAATTTATCTCCAGAAAAGAGGTTCTGCTCCCAGTTCAGATTTTCCTGTGATATTTGGTGTGTCTAATTCAAAAAATAAAATCCCTGTTTATGAATATTTTTTAAAAAATTTCAAAATAGGAAAATCACACTATTCCAATTTAATTCATAGTTCAGCAAAAATAGCTGCTTCATCTTTCCTAGAGAAAGGTGTTATGATAGAGCAAAATGTTATTATTAGCTCTCAAACTAAGGTTGGATTTGGAGTTTCAGTCAAAAGAGGCAGCTTAGTAGGACATCATTGTATTTTAGAAGATTTTGTAGATATTAACCCTGGAGTTGTAATCTCAGGGAAAGTGGTGATTGGCGAAAAATCAACTATTGGTTCAGGTTGTACCATAGTAGATGGAGTTAAAATTGGTAAAAACACTTTGATAGGTGCCGGTAGTCTGGTAACGAGGGATATTCCAGAAAATGTAGTAGCATATGGTAGCCCGTGTAGAATTATACGGGATAATGAGTAACACCCCTGAATTTGTCTTTTGAGTTGTGAAAACAATGTTTAAATTAAGCTAGTGTAAGTTGTCTTTAATTTAATTATTTATATAAATGCCATTTTGTTCAGTAGTCATTCCTGTTTATAAGAGTTCAAACAGCTTATCTATTATTGCGCAACACATTTTCCAAATCGGAAAAAGCGAAGATATAGATTTTGAAATAATCTTTGTTAACGATAGTCCATTTTATTTGGAGACGGTAAAGCAGCTGCAGAAAATTGAAATGGAATATAGCTTTATTAAAGTTTTTAATCTAAGGAAGAATCAGGGCCAACATATTGCAACGCTGGTAGGATTGAGCAGAGCGGGAGGAGAGTATGTGGTGACAATGGATGATGATCTTCAGCATCCTGTATCAGAATTGCCTCGTATGATCAAATTTCTCTATGAGCAACAACTTGAAGGGGTTTTTGCTTTATCCAATTATCGAGAAAGAAAACATAACCTTTGGAGATCCGCGGGAAGTTATTTCTTAAAAAAAATTGACGCTGTTTTTCTGAATAAGCCCAAAGGACTCGTTCTTTCTTCTTTTAGAATAATGACTAAGGATTTGGCAAGAGCTACTGTAGCTGGTTATACTGCCATGCCATCGGTATCCAGTTTAATGGTAAACGCTACAGATAATTTACGAAACCTAAAGGTAGAGCATAAAAGCAGAGAATTTGGAAAAACAAATTACACTTTAAATAAACTTTTTAATCTGGCACTAAATAGTATAATTTATTACTCTAGTCTTCCGCTAAGGATTATAGGAATTTTAGGTATTTTTGGATTTATCGGCTCCATGATTTTTATTATTATCGTAATTTCCAGAAAGTTTTTATCAGGAATTGAATTCCCTGGTTATGCTTCTACAGTAACTTTAATCAGTATTTTTGGAGGACTAAATCTTTTTGCAATGGGAATTATTGGTGAATATCTTATCAGGGTGATTAAGGAACAGCAAAAGCCAGCATTAGATGATTTGATAAAATGAATCAATCTAAATTATATCTAAAAAACCGACTAATTTTATCTTATACTTTAGGAAGCCACAATACCTTTTAGAAATTTTATATTTTCAGGGATTTGATAAACTTTTTAAAAAAAAAATTCAATGGTAATTATGTAGCTTTCTGGTTACTCTTCTTTTGTGTTTTTATAATATTATATATTTTCCTTCCTATCCGCTATGAAGCATCAGATGATGCAACGATGATGCTGATTAGCTCCGGATATTTTTCGCAGGTGCCGGATTATCATTTAGTTTTCATTAATGTTATTATGGGATGGTTTATTTCAAAGGCAGAAATACTTAAAGCTGATTTTAATTGGTACGCGATTAATCTAATTGGTATTCATATTTCTTCATACAGCCTAATCTTTTATACTCTTAATAAATTTAAACTCAAAATTGCTGTAAAACCAGCTTTATTTTTTTTTATTTTCAGCTGTTTCTTGTTTACCACTGTTAATTTTCAATTTACCTTTGTTTCTTCAGTAGCCTGTTTTTCTGGATTATTGATTTTTCTGTTCGGAGTAAAGAACAGCCATTTCGGGGCTGGTTTATTCTTCTTTTTTCTTGGAAGCGCACTTAGGATCGAATCTGGGCTAGTAATCTTGGTATTTTTTCTTATCACAGTGTTTCTTTTAAAACCCTCATGGATTAATAAAAATCGATTACTAAAATGTGGAGTCTTTATTCTGATTCTAATAGGGCTTAAAAGCTTTAATTATTATGTTTATGCTAGTTCTTCAGAAGAGTGGAAGGTTTTCAACGAGCTGAAAGACCTAAGGCAAGGACTTAATAATAATTCTCAATTCAGGAACCTGAAAGATGACTATCCTGAAAAATTTAAAGCAAATAATGATGAATTAGATTTACTATATGAATTTTTCAGTGATCCACAATATTTTGATCTTAATAGGGTAAAATCTGTCAAAGAAGTGACAGATAGATCAGATAAGAATTATCTATATATGTTCAGGTTAATAGACTTTGTGATTCCAATATTCTTTTTTGCGCTACTTTTCTTTTTACTGGCAAGGAAGAATAGGAAATTCAGTATAGGCAGAGAGGCTATTGCACTGAGTGTGATCTTTATAATTTATATAGTCATCATGCTGTACCTGAATTTAAACTCAAGAGTTAATACAAGGGCATTTTATGCAATCTCAGCCGGCTTACTTTTTCCTTTGATAATTTCAGCAGGCAAGAATCTGGAGGGGATCCAAAATAAAAGAATGAGCTGGGTTTTTTTCTTATTTTCCGGCTTTATAGTGGTCCTTGCCGGTTTTAGTATCTACCACTCAGGAAATGAATTGGCCAAAACAGAAAAAATTAATAGCTGGTTAAAAGATTACCAGTCAAAAGATATTTTTATTTTTCCCGGTGGTTCTTTAAGCACCCGAAATCATAAAATTTTGGAAAATGAGCCTTATTTTATAAAAAGGAACTTTAAATTCGCCGGCTGGTTATCTGGAACTCCCTTCAAGAAAAATATCCTACAAGATTACCGGGAGCTTTTAAATACAGACACGGTTCTGCTCATAGAAAAAAGAAGTGAGCAAAATATTGAGCGCCTTCTAAATGTGTTTAGTAAGGTTTATAATATACCAGTAAAGTATTATATACTAGCAGAATTTGAAAATATTTACATGGTAAAATTTAATATTTCCCAATAAATTTTAAAAGAGCTGTTGAAGCATGTCCATACCATTTAATAAACCTTATTTAACCGGTAAAGAAGTAGAATATATTGAAGATTCCATAGTGAGGGGAAAAACCTCTGGGAATGGTATTTATACCAAATTATGTCAGAAATTTTTTGAAAATAATTATGGTTTCAAAAGATGTTATTTAACGACCTCCTGTACAG
This sequence comes from uncultured Flavobacteriaceae bacterium, assembly GCA_963741865.1. Classification (GTDB taxonomy): domain Bacteria; phylum Bacteroidota; class Bacteroidia; order Flavobacteriales; family Flavobacteriaceae; genus Christiangramia. The sequence goes on along the minus strand of CAVUJP010000005.1, from coordinate 88,152 downwards.
ATGCTCTTGAAATGACAGCAATACTTATTGATGCTAAACCCGGCGATGAGATCATTATTCCTTCTTATACATTTGTTTCGACAGCGAATGCATTTGTCTTGCGTGGAGCAAAAATAGTTTTTGCAGATAGCCGAAGTGATCATCCCGGAGTAGATGAACATGGAATTGAGAAATTAATTACTGCCAATACTAAAGCAATTGTTGTTGTTCACTATGCCGGCGTTGCCTGCGACATGGACAAAATTATGGCTGTAGCCCGGCGTCATAATCTTTTTGTTATTGAGGATGCGGCACACGCAATAGATAGTTATTATCATTCGGGAAATGGTGAAATTCAAGCTCTGGGTTCTATTGGACATCTAGCTACTTTTTCCTTTCATGAAACAAAAAACGTGATCTCTGGTGAAGGGGGGATGCTGGTTGTGAATGAGGAAAATCTGATAAAAAGAGCGGAAATTATTTGGGAGAAAGGAACAAACCGTTCCGCTTTTTTTAGAGGAGAAGTAGACAAATACAATTGGGTGGATATTGGAAGTTCCTTCCTGCCTTCAGAAATTACCGCTGCTTTCCTATGGGCACAACTGGAGAACCTGCAACGCATCCAAAAAAAGCGAAAAGAAATTTGGAAACGTTATTATACAAATTTGGAACCGCTAAAAGATTCCAAATCGGTTCGGCTTCCAAAAATTCCCGAGTATGCAATCAACAACGCTCATATGTTTTACTTGGTTTTTGCAGATTTGAACTATAGAACCGAAATAATTAATAATCTGAAGAAAAAAGGAATACTTTCGGTTTTCCATTATTTGGGATTACATAACAGTCCATTTTATAGGGCAGAACATCCAACAAAAGTTTTGTCTAATACTGAAAAGTATTCTGACTGCTTATTGAGGCTGCCTTTCTTTTTTGAACTTACCAATGATGAAATTGACCAAATTTGTACTATAATCAATGAAACTATTGAAAAGCTTTAATATTTTTTGGGGTTCCGCACTGGTTATCCTTTTAGTAATGAGTGTACTTTTTGGATATATAAGCTGGGATGCACCTTATTATCTTTCAATTTCCAGGGATATTTCTGAAGGATTGGTACCTTATAAAGATATTTATAATAGTTACACCCCTTTGATGATGTATCTTAACGCCGTACTATATAAACTATTTAGTACACCCGGCTATTTCACCTATTTAATTTTTCAGTATGTAATAATATTTTTAGCCACTATTTTTCTATATCATATTCTTTTTAAATCTAAAAAAATCCCCGGGGCTTCAGCTATATTTATGGCTACAGCGTTATTTATTTCTGTACTGGCTTCAGATGGGACCTACATAATCCTGGAGGTGTATATTATTTGTTGTGTGTTTATTGCATACTTGCTTTTTTTGAAAACCCAATATTTCTGGTGCGGTTTTTTTCTTGCCTTAAGTTTTTTCTTTAAACAATATGGTCTTCTTAATTTTTTACCTTTCCTTCTCTTAATGCTAAGCACAGAGAAACCCTTTAAAAATATATTTTCGAAGTTTATCCCTGGATCGATACTACCGCTATTAATTTTCCTTTTTTATTTTCTTTGGATTGAAAAAGTAAATTCCGAGAATCTTCTCAATCAATTAACTGGAAATGGTTATGTGCAAAATAAAGCTGCCATGGAAAAAACATTGTTCAGTCTTCTGGTAGGTGCAAAGGTTTTTATTTTGCTGTTATTACCACTTCCTTTTCTAAAGATCAACCCTATTAAAAACAAAAGGAATGGTGTTCTTATTATTGGTATTCTCATTAATCTTCTTCCGGTAATTATAAAGAACTTCCCCCATTACTTCATTCTTACCTTTCCTTATCTTTTTATTTTAATAGGGAATAATTATGAAACTTTTAATAGAAAGGCTTTTATAAGTTTTAATTTTTCATTGTTCGTAATTAGCGGACTTTTATTCTTGAGGTTGCTTCGTTACAGAAATGTATATAGCGAACAACTTCAAACTTCAAAAATTGCCTTAAAAGAATATTCCAGAGGCTCTAAAGTATATTTGTGTGATGGATACCGGTTTTTATATATCCTGAACAACTATAAGAATCCGGTACTTGATGAAGTAGGCTATCGAGACTGGTATGTGCCTGATGAAAAATTTTATAAGAAAAATGACGTTTTGGTAGATGAATTTTGTGTGGATCCCAATCGATTAAACTAAAAGAAATCTTTTTCCTAACATAGTGTTAAGGTTTTTATAAGACACCGTGTTAACAAAATTTAAGAATAAAATCTTTTTATATTGCCGACTTAAATTTTAGCAAATGCTATTTAATTCTTTAGATTTTGCAATCTTTCTACCGATTGTCTTTTTTTTATATTGGTTTGTTTTTAATAGGAATCTAAAATTGCAAAATACCCTTATTGCCGTTGCGAGTTATGTTTTTTATGGATGGTGGGATTGGAGATTTTTATCCTTATTTTATTTAGTACCCTGGTAGATTATTTCATTGGAGTACTTATAAGCCAGAAAATCAAACTGAAAACGAAAAATTCTACTATGGATCAGTATTCTAGTGAATCTTGGTTTCTTGGGTTTTTTTAAATACTACAATTTTTTTCTCGATAATTTCAAATCAGCATTTAGTATTGCGGGCTATGAACTAAATTCAAATTCTCTAAATATAATTCTTCCTGTAGGGATTAGTTTTTATACTTTTCAAACTTTGAGTTATACAATTGATGTTTATAAGAAAACGTCTGAAGCCAACCAATAATTTTATCTCTTTTGCTGCTTTTGTTAGTTTTTTTCCCCAATTGGTAGCAGGACCTATTGAAAGAGCAACTAATTTACTTCCTCAATTTTATAAAAGCCGAATTTAATTATAATAAGGCAGTTGATGGAATGAGACAAATTCTTTGGGGCTTATTTAAAAAAGTTGTGATTGCAGATAATTGTGCGGTTTACGCCAATCTATATTTTTGAATAATTCAGAAGACCTTTCCGGCAGTACCCTTGTTTTGGAGCGATTTTTTTTACTTTTCAAATTTACTGTGATTTTTCAGGCTATTCAGATATTGCCATCGGAACAGCCCGTCTGTTTGGATTCAATTTGATGCAGAACTTTGCTTTTCCTTATTTTTCTCGCGATATTGCGGAATTTTGGCGTAGGTGGCATATTTCCCTTTCTACCTGGTTTAGAGATTATGTCTATATCCCTCTTGGCGGAAGTCGGGGAGGAACCTGGATGAAGGTTAGAAATACTTTTATAATTTTTATTGTTAGTGGATTTTGGCATGGGGCTAATTGGACTTTTATTGTTTGGGGAGCCCTAAACGCAATTTATTTTTTACCGCTTTTGCTAACAAAAAAAAATAGGGAGAATCTGGAGGTAGTCGCATATGATTCCTATCTACCTAATTTAAAGGAATTCTGGAGTATGTCAATAACTTTTGGATTAACGGTGGTGGGATGGATCTTTTTTAGAGCAGAAAATATTTTTCATGCCTGGAGCATCTTAAGAAAAATCTTTTCCTCTTCACTTTTTACCATTCCCTACTATGAAGGAATAGGTTTAGCTAAAAGTCTCATTGCCCTTATTGCTTTTCTTCTTATGATAGAATGGTTTGGGAGAAGAAATCAATTTGGAATAGAAAAATTATCATTTTTGAATAAAAGATATTTGAGGTGGAGTTTTTATTGTTTTATCATCTTTCTTATGGGAATGTTTATGTATACCGAAGAAACCAATTTCATTTATTTCCAGTTTTAGAACTATGAAAAAATTTATTAAATATTCTTTGCTTTTTATAGTTGTATCCAGCATATCCTATATTGGTTTTGTTGGGATTTTTGGAAACCTTTTGGAAGAAAATTTTAATTCTAACTTAATTTATGAACCTACCACCGGATATAATGATGTAAGGTTAAAGGAAGTAGAAAAAATTAATGACATCGATGTACTTTTTATTGGATCTTCCCATTCTTATAGAAGTTTTGATCCAAGGATTTTAAAGCAATACGGACTAAAAACATTCAACCTCGGGTCCAGTAGCCAATCTCATGTCCAAACAAACTATTTACTTAAAAAATATCTGGATCGATTAAATCCAGATTTGGTAGTCTATGAAGTTTTTCCTCATGTTTTCTCTTCAAATGGAGTGGAATCATCTATAAATTTGGTTTCTTCTTCTCCTGAAATAAACTGGGATTTGTTTTCAATGGCGATTAAATCTAAAAACTTGCTTATTATCAATAATTTTATTTATTCAACTTTTTTGAATATTAGAAATTTTGACCCACGTGTTGAAAAGCATAATGAAAAAGACCGGTACATTCGAGGTGGATATGTTCAAAGAATAGTTGATACGGTAAATAAAGAAAAAAATACCTTGAGTACCTTTTGGTCTTCCAATAGTAGGCAAATAAATTATTTTAAGAAGAATATTGAAATAATAAAAAGAAACAGTAAAACCTTAATATTGGTGCAAACCCCCTATACTTATGAATATTCCAATCAAAGCAAAATTGATAGTTTTTTTGAAAAATATGAAGATTACTATGATTTGAATAAAATGATGAACCTATCTGATTCGTTGGATTTTTTTGACCCACATCACGTGAACCAGAATGGAGCCGAGAAAGTCAGTCAATTTTTAGCACCCTTATTGCTAAAAAAGTTAAAAAAGAAAAGTAAAAAATGAAATTACCAGATTTTATAATTATTGGAGCTATGAAGTCAGGTACCAGTACGCTTCACTCAAATCTCCAGTTACATCCAGAAATTGGGATGAGTAAGTTTAAAGAACCGAATTACTTTAATAAGCTTTATAAAAATTACGATTTAAGTTGGTATAAGTCTTTATTTAATTCCGGGAAAAAGATAAATGGCGAATCTTCACCTAATTATTCAAAAATGCACATGTACCCAGGTACCGCTGAGCGAATGTATAGAGCTTTGCCTAATGTGAAAATTGTTTATCTCACCCGGGATCCTTTTCAAAGGATTCTTTCACATTTGCATCATAATTTATATAGGGACAGACTTAAAGAAGAAGATATTGACAGGACTGTGGTAGAGGATGAAAATTATCTTTTAACCAGTAAATATGGTTATCAAATAGAGGAATATCTAAAATTTTACCAAATAGAACAATGTCTTTTTATCACTACAGAAGAATTGAAGGAGGATTTAAATGGTACACTAAATAAAATATGCTATTTCATGGATGTGCAGCCATTCGATTTTACCCGAAAGGTGATTTCAAGAAATAAAAGTGCCAATAAATTTCTCATAAAAAAATATGATAAAGCGCGTTCTGTTCTTCCTTCAAACCTGATGAAGTTATATCATTGGTTGTTTTATGCTGTAGGAATTAAAATTGACAAACCTTCCTTCACTAAGCAAGTCGAAGAGAAAGTAAAATTGGAACTGGAGAAAGATGTGATCAAATATAAGAATATTACAGGTATTGATATCTCAGTTTGGCCAAATTTTCAAAACGTAAAAGAATAGATAAATGGAAAATATAAAAGCGCATATTGAAGGAGCACAAATACCATCGGGTAATATAAGAGTCAGTGGAGCTAAAAATTCTGCAACTAAATTATTGGCTGCCTCACTAATATGTAATGAAGAAGTTACATTGCAAAATTTTCCGACAGAGTTAGTAGATGCAAATCATAAGTTCCAGTTCATTAAAGATTGTGGGGGAACTTTGAAAATCGATAGAGAGAGAGGAAAAGTCACAATTAATACTAAAGATTTACAAGATAGGTCTCTTAATGGATATAATTATTTCTTTAGAACAACTTACTTATTAGTTCCTGGCTTAATTAAAAAATCAGGTAGTGCTAAAATTCCCTATCCAGGAGGCTGTAAAATTGGGCAAAGGGGATATGATCTCCATGTAATGGTTTGGGAAAAATTGGGTGCCAAGGTAATAGAACATCAGGATTTTATAGAAGTGATTTCGGCTAATGGCTTTACAGGTGGTGATATCAATTTCCCTATTACCACTATTGGAGGGACAGAAAGCGCTCTGATATGTGCTGCTATCGCTTATGGCACCACCACGATTCGCAATGCATACATATCTCCTGAAGTAGGTGATTTAATAAATTTTCTTCGTTCCATGGGGGTCGCCATTAGAGTTGTGGGTAATAGTTATATAGAAGTTGATGGGAAAGGATATTTGCAGAGTAGTATTTACAATGTAATGCCCGATCGTATTGAGGCTTTGACCTGGATTGTTTATGGAGTTTTATCTGGTGGGGATATCACCATAGAGGATGTTCCTTTTGATACGATGGAAATTCCTTTAATACATTTAAAAGAAGCAGGTATTGATTTTTATAGAAATAGCCAAAATATTAGAATTTCGCCCAGTTGTTTAACTAACGGGGTGATTCAACCATTTGAACTTGCTACCGGAACTCATCCAGGCATTATTTCTGATATGCAGCCTTTTTATGTTCTACTCGGCTTACATGCTGATGGAACAAGCCGAATATTCGATTATAGGTATCCAGAAAGAATCAAATATTGCGAAGAGCTAGCAAAACTTTATCCCAAAATGTTGGTCTGGCAGAATGGTAAGATTGAGGCAAAAGGGAATAAAAATGTTATTGTTCAAGCCGCAGAAACTACCTCTACAGATTTAAGAGGAAGTATGGCTTTAGTTATAGCTAGCCTTTTAGCTAAAGGAGATTCAGTGATTAACAATGTAGAGATGGCGTTAAGGGGCTATAATAATCTGGAACAAAAATTACGGAACTTAGGTGTTGATATTAAAATTTTAGAACCAGAAGATGATTGAAGAACTAAATAAAGATCTAACCTTATTCAATAACTACAGGATTAAATCTATTTGTAAAAGGGCACTGTTTCCGGAAAAAGAAATTGATTTCGTAAAGATTTTTAGAGAATCTGATAGTCCGAAAGTGGTCTTAGGAGGGGGATATAATATTATTTTGTCCAAAGAATATTATAAAGAAGATTTTTTGCTTATTGGAAAGACCTTTGCTAAAGTCAAAGTTGAGGATAATCTTATTGAGGCGGAGGCTGGAGTAGATATGAAATCTTTGAGTGAAGTAGCTTTGGCCAACCACCTAAGTGGGTCTGGAGATATTTTATGATATTCCAAGTTCCCTAGGAGGAGCCATTGTCATGAATGCAGGGGCAAGTGGTGTAGAGATAAAAGACCACTTTATTAAAGCCCGTTTTTTAGATCTTGAAGATTTAAAAATAAAGGAAATTAATGTGAAAGAGGTAGATTTTAGCTACCGCAATAGTTTTTTTCAACGAACTGGTAACAAAATTATACTAAAGGTTTGGTTACAGTTGAATAAAGGCAACCAAATAAACATTAGAAAGAAAATGGAGGAAATAAAGGAAGCCAGATGGGCTAAACAACCCAAAGATTTCCCAAATGCTGGAAGTGTATTTAAAAGACCAAAAGGTCATTATGTAGGAACCATGATCGAAGAGTTGGGCTTAAAAGGTTTAAGTGTGGGGGGAGCCCAGGTTTCAAAGAAGCATGCTGGATTTATAGTGAATTATAATAATGCTACCGGAGCGGATATTTTAAAATTGATAAAAATAATTCAAGAAAAGGTACTAGAAAGATATGGAGTGTCTTTAGAGGTGGAGCAACGAATAATTTAGTAAAATGAAGGTCTTATATATTATAGCTAATCTAAAAGCCCGAAATACGGGTAAAGGCGGGAGTTTTCATAGTTCAGCCAGTGTAGCTAAGGCAATTTCTTCCAATAATTCTATAAAATTTGTTGTTCTTGGTGATTTTCGATCACCAGCAGTAGACCAGGTTTTAAAAAATCATTATATCTATATAGAGACGGGTTCTCCTATAAAAAAAATAATGGCTTTTTTTAAAATGCTTGCTTTGATTGTGAAGTACAGTCCCCAAATTGTTCATATTTTTGGGAATAATGTCTTGATTTTTGCGTATATGTCTGCACTGCTGACAAAATCTAAGATAGTCTATACAAAATGCGGGAAAGGTAACTCAGAAATCAGTGATAGCTATTTTAGCAATGTAATTACTTTATCGCAAGAAAATTATATTTTTTTACAAGAGTTCTTAAAAAAAGGTATTATAAAGAGATTAACCTATATTCCAAACAGGATTTTTCCTTTTAACCAGGATGAATGGCTTATCCAGGAGTTAAAGAACGATTTCGGTCTCAAAGGAGACGATTTAATTGTAATGCGATTAGGAAGATTAGATAAATATTACGAAAGTGGTATTGATCACAGTATAGATTTCTACAATAAGAAAAAGATGAATAATCCTTCAGTAAAACTTCTTTTGATTGGCCATAGAAGTGGTAACTTGAATCTGCAAGAAAAGACATTAGATGATAATATATATGTTATAGATGATCTTAAATATACGAATGATCCTAAAACCCTACTTTCAGTAGCAGATATTGTCATAGCCAATGGCCGCTGTACAATGGAAGCTTGTTATGTAGGGGGAGAGATTCTCGTGCCTTCAAAAGAAGAAGGATTAATCCCCTTAACAGCTAATAACTGGAACCAACTTTTGCATTATAATTTTTCAGAAAGATCCGTGAGTAAAAGTTCAGACAAATATTCTGGTAAAACTGCTCAAAATTTGAAAGATATCTTTTATGAGAACTTCAATATTATTGCGGCAGTGCCGAAAATTGAAAATTTTTATGAAGATGCCGTATATGAGCGACCAGGTTTAAAACCAATATTAGTATGGGCCTGGTTATATTTTAATAAATTTTAAATTTATTCCTTTGAAAAGCATAATCAAAAAATATTTTACTAGTCTCATCTATTTTTATCATCACCTGGGATACAGAGTATGGGTTATTTTATTTCTAAGTATTTTAATAGCCTTTTTAGATGGTTTGGGATTAACTATGTTTTTGCCGTTATTAACGATGGTAAGTGAGGGTGATCCAAAACCTGATACTGGGGAATCTAATTTTCTAACTGAATTTCTTCTTAATTCGGATATCGAACTAACTCTTTTAGCGATCCTTTTAATTATGGCGCTATTCTTTATAGCGAAAGGAGTAATTATTTATTTTTTCGAGATATATAGGGTAAATACTCAACAATCTTTTATAACCCGAATTAGGATGCACAACCTGAATTATCTAAATGACCTATCTTATAAATATTTTGTTACTGCCGATGCCGGTAGGATCCAAAATACAATGAGTGGTGAAGTAGACAGGGTAGCTAGGGCTTTTTTAACCTATTTTACCGCTTTTCAGGCTGGAGTAATGGTAATGGTTTATATGTTTTTTGCTTTTACCATTGATATGAAATTCGCTTTTTTAGTTTCTATTGGGGGAATTTTAACTAATCTCGTTTTTAAGACTATTTATAAAAATACTAAAGGAAGATCCAGGGAATTAACCGGTGAGAATAATAAATTTCAGAGTTTAATTATTCAACATGTTGCCAATTATAAGTATTTGAAAGCAACCGGCACATTAAAAGTTTATGCAAAGAAATTGCGAAAATCAATTAAAAAGATAGAAAGCAGTAATAAAAAAATAGGGAAATTGGGCGGATTTCTCAATGCGTCGAGAGAACCCATAATAATAGTTGTAGTAGTTAGTGTTATATATATACAGACGCAACTTTTAGGATCTCCGTTAGCTCCAATTTTAATTAGCCTCCTGTTTTTTTATCGAGCTTTAAGTTTCTTAATGCAAATGCAGAACCAGTGGAATAAGTTTTTAGGTGTTTCTGGTTCTATGGAGAATATGACACTTTTTACCTCTGAACTTAAAAAAAACCAAATAAAAAATATAAGTACAACCTTTTTGAAATCTGAAATAAAAGAAATTGAGGTTATAGATGGATACTTTAGTTATGGATCTAATGAAGTGCTTGTCGATATTAATTTAAAGATTCAACAAAAAGAAACTGTAGCATTTGTGGGAGAAAGTGGCAGCGGAAAAACTACTTTGGTAAATATATTATCCGGTCTTCTTCGATTGAACCGGGGGAGTCTTCTAATAAATAATCAGAATGCGGTGGATATCAATTTAGAGTCTTATCAGAAAAGGATAGGATATATTACACAGGATCCTGTTATTTTTAATGATAGCCTGTTCAACAATATCACTTTTTGGGATGAAAAGAATGAATTGAACTTAAAACGGTTTGAAGAAGTCATAGAGAGATCGGCTTTATCTTCCTTTTACAGGGAATTACCGGAAAGAGGAGATAGTATTCTTGAAAATGCAGGTATTAATTTAAGTGGGGGGCAGAAACAGAGGATTTCAATTGCCAGGGAGCTCTATAAGAATGTTGAGTTGATGATTATGGATGAAGCTACGTCAGCTCTTGATTCGGAAACAGAGAAACAAATACAGGAAAATATAGAAAATCTGCAGGGTAGTTACACTTTTTTTATGGTTGCTCATAGATTATCTACCATAAAAAATGCAGATAGAATAATTGTGATGAAGGAAGGAAAAATTGAAAGTATCGGTAACTTCCATTCTTTAATGGAAAAGTCTAAATACTTTCATCAATTAGTAAGCTTACAAGAATTATAGAATATGGTGAAAAATTACATTTATAAACTTATATATAAAGGCTTCAGCAGGAAGAAAAAAGGTTTAAAACAAATTATTATATGTGGATTTCCACGTTCAGGGACTTCTTTAATGTTTAATTATGTGAGTTCTATAACTCCCAAGGAAATACGCCCCTTCACGGGAAAAAAATCTACCACCAAAGAATTTTCTGGAATTTACTTGTTGAGGCGTCTCAGGTCCTATATTACTAAACGTCCTGAAGATTGTTTTAAACTCAATGAAATTGCCCAATGGAATGTTAAGGATAAGAAAATTTTGATTATAGTATGCGTAAGAGATATTAGAAATTTAGCCGTTTCTAAACACCATAAAAAGCCAGAGGAATATTATTTAGATTTAAACGAGCGTTGGTTTATTGAAAAAAATATATTAAGACCGAATGGTTTGATCCAATTTCATAATACTATCAAAAAAATAATAGAAAAAAAGGATTTTTATGAAAAGAAGAATGTTTTCATAAAATTAGTGCGTTATGAGGATTTTACCAAAGATAAGAAAATGATTAATGACTTTCTTAAAACACATCATATACCAATAACCGAAATTAATGGAGAGGTCAAATTACCATATACGGGTAAAGAGGTGGGGAAAGGTGATGAAGGCGATTTCTCGATTAAGATAGATTCCCAAAAATGGTTGCGAACCGATAAAGATAAAAACAGGGTAAAAGAACTATTTGAAAAAGATCCAGAATTTTTTCAAGAGGCTTTGGAATTTTATGGATATGAGGAAAATGACAAATGGCAAGAGACTTTAAAAACTAATCAGTTTAAATGATATCTATAATTATACCTACTCATAATCGAGCACAATTAATTGAAAGATCCATAAAAAGTATTATCAATCAAACTTATACGAATTGGGAGCTTATAATAGTAGATGATGGTTCTACTGATAATACAACGGATGTTATAAATAAGTTTCTTAAAGATTCAAGAATTAAATTTTATTCTAAAAAAAACACAGGTGCTGCACATACTAGGAATATTGGAGTAGAAAAAGCCTCAGGGAGATTTATCACCTTTTTAGATAGTGATGATGAAGCTAAAAGCCATTGGTTAGAGACAATGACTAATATTGTCAATGGTAATAGAAATGTTGGCGTGGTATGTTGTGGTTGTGAAATTATTGATGAGAACGGAAATTTAAAGGAAACTAAGCTGCCAAATACCAATAACAACTTGTTTGGGGAAAAAGTTGTGTATAAAATGACTAATGGAGGTGTTTTCATGGTTAAAAAAGATATTTTCGAAAAAGTAGGAGGCTACGATAACGATTTAACTTGCGGACAACATACTGAATTATCCTTCAGGTTAATCCCTTATATAAAAGAAATAGGAGCAGGAATAGTTGCCATACCGGAAAGTTTGATTAAAATTCATATACATCTGGGTGATAGAATTAGAGGGAATCCGCGTATGAAATTCGATGGCACTATAAGAATGTTGAAGAAACATGCAGAATTGTTTAGAAGTAATAATACTTTGAAAGCGGATTATGAAGGGACTGTGGGTAGGAATGCATATTTATTAGGAAAAAAGAAAGAGTCTCTAAATTACTTTTTTATATCCTTTTGTACCCAACCCTCTTTTAAAAGATTCTTTAGAATTTTTAAGTATTCGGTTCTAAATTTAACAAATTAAAAAGTGATAATGAAAGTAGTTATAGTAATTGATTCATTAGCGACTGGAGGTGCAGAAAAATCAATGGTCGATTTTGCTTCTTATCTTAAAGATCAAAACCAGAACGTGACGTTTGTATGTTTCGAAAGGCGCGAAATTAGCCGGGAATCTGATGTGGTAAGTTTGGGATTGACAGTAATATATCTTAAACAGAAATCCTTCATAAAAAGAGGTTTTGAGTTAAAGAAAATTATCAACAAACTTAAACCTGATATTATACATTCTGTTTTGGTTCAATCCAACATTCTGGTGAGATTCCTAAGGCTTTTGACGAGACAGGGCAAGGTTGTTCAAAGTTTAGTTAATACTCCTTATTCTAAAGAAAGGAAAAAAGATAGCAAATTGCCATGGCGTAAATTCATGTTGGCCAAACAAATAGATAAATGGACTGCGCGTTTAATCCCTACTTTTTATCATGCCATCACCGAAACTGTTCTACATCATTATAAACCTATATATTTAATTAAGGATAATTATCAGGTAGTTTATAGAGGGAGAACATCGAATCAATTTTTAAATGAAAATAATGATCCAGAATTTGATTTAATAAATGTGGGGCGTCAGGAATTTGCTAAAGGTCAAATTACCATTCTTAAAGCTTTGGTTTATTTAGAGCAAAAATATAACATAAGAAATATTAGTTTAAAAATTCTTGGCTTTGAAGGAAAGTCTACTGTTGAATTAGTTGAATACATTCGTAATCACAATATAGAGGACAGAGTAAATATCTTAGGTTATGTAACAGATGTGGAAAAACATTTAGCTAATGCTTCGATTTTTATTTTCCCTTCGTATTATGAAGGATTGGGAGGAGCACTTATTGAAGCTTTTGCTGCAAGATTACCTGTTGTCTGTTCATCTTTACCCGTTTTAAAAGAGGTAGTAGGCCATCCAGATGCCGCTCTTTTTTGTTCCCCAGGAGATCATGTGTGTTTTGCTGAGAAAATTCTGGAGCTTTATCAAAATTGTGATAGACAAAAAAAATTAGGGAATATTTCTTACGACCGTTTTGAGAGTACATTTCAACTTGAAAAAATAAATAAAGAAATGCTCGGTATGTATGGAAGAATACTTCGGAATTAAATGTGGAATCCTTTAAGAAGTAAATTAGGAGGAAAGGAAAAATATTGAAGAACATATGGATAATGAACGAATACGGGTTGGATTGTTAATTGAAGCCGATGAGCTACCGAATTGGGCATTCCAGATGGTGGGAAAAATTAAAAATTCTTCATACGCTGAGGTAGTTTTACTTATAAAAAAGACGGAAAAAGGGACTCCTCAAAAGCTTTCTACGAAACTGTGGCTGAAAAGAAAGTACTTATTATATAATCTATACCGAAAACTTGATAGAAAAATATTCAATTTACGGCCTAATGCTTTTGAAAGAAAAAACATACAAGAAATCTTTAATGGACCAATTGTAAATGTCCGAGTAAAAGAAACAAAATATTGTGATTGGATTTTTGATGATGACCTAAAGAAAATAAAGGAATACAAACCTGATGTTCTTGTTAGGCTTGGGTTCAGGATTTTAAAAGGTGATATTTTTAACATCCCAAAGTATGGTATTTGGTCACTTCATCACGGAGATAACGCCGTTAATCGGGGAGGGCCGCCTGGATTCTGGGAGGTTATGAATAGTACTCCTGAAACCGGAGTTGTTTTACAAATTTTAGGGAATAAATTAGACGGAGGGTCAATTCTTTATAAATCATTCTCTTTAACCGATAAAATAAGTGTTCATCGAAATACCAATAAGTTATATTGGAAAGCTCTTTCATTCATTCCCAGAAAATTAAAGGAACTTTATTACAGCGGTCCCACAAATTTCTTTAGGAATGTAGAAGCGCAGAACTCCAGCATAGAATTTTACAACAATATACTTTATAAGCCTCCGACCAATCTACGGATGGTATCTTTATTATTGAATTGGTTTTATAGGACCATACTTCAGCGGTTAAAAAACCTTTGGTATTTTGACCAGTGGATTCTACAGTTCAAATTTGATTCTCAAGAGGAAGTTTCTACTGTTCTTTATCAATTTAAAAAAATAATTCCACCCAAAGACAGAATTTGGGCAGATCCTCAGGTACTGATCAAGGATGGAAGTTATTTTATTTTTATTGAGGAGATGTTAAGAGCTGATAGAAAAGGCTGGATCTCGATGTTCGAGCTAAAACAGAATGGCACTTACACGACACCGATTAAAGTACTTGAAGAGGATACACATCTTTCCTATCCTTATATTTTCCAAATACAAGATGAGGTTTTTATGATCCCTGAAAATAAAAAAGGGGGAGAAGTTAATCTCTATCGTTCCAAAAAATCTCTTTCAGAGTGGGAATTTCTGCGGACATTAATAAAAGATATTCAGGCGGTGGATCCAACAATAATTTTTCATGATGAAAAATATTGGTTATTTATAAACGTAATTGCTAACGAAGGGGCCTCTGCACATGATGAACTTTATTTATTTTATTGTGATAATATTCTTGAAGATGAATTCCAACCGCATCCTCAAAATCCAGTTGTTTCAGATGTGAAAAAAGCCAGACCCGCGGGAAAACCCTTTTTGTATAAGGGTGCTCTTTATAGACCCTCTCAAAATTGTTCGCACCATTACGGGTATGGACTCCAATTTAACAGGATAGATAAATTGAGCGTACAAGATTATGAAGAGAAAACGGTTAGCTCTATTGATCCAGATTGGGATTCAGAAATAATTGGAGTACATACTTTCAATACAATGGGCAAGCTTACAATCACCGATGCACTTCTAAGGAGAAGAAAATTCTTTTGATTTAAGATATGTATTATTTTTAAAGGTTATAATCACGCCCTCCTCATTTTAAACACATAGTTAAGCTCACACAGAACCATTTTTATATCGTACTATGGCGCGAAAAAAGAACAATTCTATGGTAAAGATAAAATTAGTGCTGGAAGCTCGGGAAAAGATTTCAGCTGTCAAAGAACTGATATGAAAATTTAGAATCACCTAGAGCAATTCAAAACCTAAAAAAGATACATATAGAATCCCGAAACTGGTTCTCCTAAAGGAATTATAATCATTAAATCAACACCTGAAGAAACCCAATTGCTTATTCACCGCAGTAATCCTTGTTCAAACCACTAGGAGAAAATGAAAGCCTCAGTTATACCAGTCACCTATTATTGATTTTGATAGAATAGGAAATCATAAAGTTTTAAAAAATGAAATGGGATTTATTAAAGGGAATTTTAATTTCGCTGAATATTAGTTGCTACACATCTCAATAAAATACTCTAGCGTTATTTTATAATGCTGAATAAATTATCTAGTGGTTATGAAGAGGATTTTAAGAAAAATATTGTGGCTTTCGAATAGATTTAACGAATTAAAATATTTAAGTGAGGATAAAAACAAAGTCTCATCAGATTAATATTTAACTTGTCGATATTATCCGTCTCAAATACTAAATCATTTCTTATTTTGAACAGTATCTTGATTTTTATTAGCAGATCACTATTTTTACCTTTATTTGGGTAAAAAAATGTTAGAATGAACAATGGAAAAAGCAAAACAATCTTTAGGAAAATTTTTTCGAGGATCAACATTTTACTTATGTGAGGGCAAGAATCCTTTTATGGAAGTAGATGGTTATTGTCAATGGTTTGTATTAAGAATGATTTCTAAATTGTCATTAGATTTGATGAATGAAAATTATATGGATCCTGCAAAATTAAAATGTTTAATGATTTGCGATTCATCATTTTTAGGAACATAAAAAATTTTATTTGATGATAATTTGGTATAAATTTTTTAGATCATTTTCAAAGAAATATTTTTGTAATCTTTCTTATTTCTATTCTTTTGTCATATATAAATTGAAATTTATTGAAAAAGCTCAGTTTAATGGGGAAGGCCTTTTGACTTCTAAAAATATCATTATTTTAAATATCATTGATTAGATGCGGATTCTGCAACTTGTCACCAAACGGCAATATAGGGGAGCTGAAGTCTTTGCTGCCACTCTAAGTGAAGAGCTAATAAAACTAGGACATGAAATTTATTTTGTAGGGCTCTATGAAAACAGGAAGAATGTTTTGTCTGTTTCTGATGCAATAAATTTAGATTTGATAGAAAGTAAAAGATGGAATTTTTCGTTGGTTTTAATTTATAGACTTAGTCGTTTAATTAAAGAAATAAAACCTGACATTATTCAATGTAACGGCAGCGATACTCTTAAATATACCATTACCGCCTCTTATTTTGTTACGAATTCACCAATTATATATAGAAATATTAGTACAATTAGTGAATGGCTTAACAATAGCTGGACGAAGAAAATTTATAATTCTTTATTTAAAAGAGTTGATCATGTAACTTCCGTTGGGAATGAATCCTTAAATGATCTCATACGCACTTTTAATTATCCAAGAGAGAAAACTTCGGTTATACGCAGGGGGATTCCTTTAGTTGAAATTGATAAAGTGAAAGCAAATTATTTATTGCATGAAGAATTAAGATTGAGCACCAGGGATAAGGTGGTTATGCATGTAGGTAATTTCAGCCCGGAGAAAAACCATATTTTTTTATTGAGGGTATTTTCAGAATTAAAGAAAACACATCCCAATGTAAAATTGGCATGTGTAGGGACAGGGATTACTTTTAAAGAAGTCCAGGATCAAATTAATGAAATGAATCTTAAAGATACTGTGTTTCTCCTCGGATTTAGAAAAGATATACCTCAATTACTCGCCGGGAGTCTATGCTTTGTTCTTTGCAGTTTTGTTGAAGGTGTACCCGGGGTTATCATGGAAGCAGCAGTACAACGCATTCCAACAGTATCTACTAATGTTGGAGGAGTTTCAGAGGTGCTAAAGAATGATGAAACCGGAATACTAATTGATAATTTTGACGAAGTTGCATTCAAAGATAGTATCGTAAAGATGGTTGAGGAAGATGACTATAGAAATTACTTGGCTGCCAATGCCTTTCGTCAGGTAAAGGAAAAATTTAACCCAGAGAAAAATGCTAAGTTTATAGAAGACTTATATTTCAAATTAATCAAGGAGAAAGAGAATAATCTGGCTTAAAGGAAATTATGGCAAAAATAAAAATACTGAATATTATTAAATCTTTGGGAAGAGGAGGAGCGGAAATGTTACTGCCAGAAACTTTAAAACTACATAACCAAAATAGTTTCGAATTTCATTATATATATTTTTTACCGTGGAAAAATCAAATGGTAGATGAAATAGAAAAAAATGGGGGGGTGGTCAATTGTTTCAGAGCAGGAAATAATATAAAACTTATTAGTAAATATAAAAAGATCTTAAATTATTGCAAAGCAAATGAGATTGATTTAATTCACTGTCATCTTCCCTGGGCAGGTTTCGTAGGACGGCTAGTTTATAAATACTCCGGAATTCCACTTTGTTATACCGAGCATAATATGCAGGAAAGATATCATCTTGTTACGAAAACAATTAATAGGCTTACTTTTAATTACCAAACATTGGCATTGGGGGTTTCTAAAGATGTTACAAAATCTATAAAGGAAAACATTAATCCAGATGTATGGCTGGAAACCCTTCTGAACGGCGTTAATACTGAAAAGTTTTTTGCTCGGGAGATACGTCAATTAAGGAGCAGACTAAATATACCTGAAGATAGTATTGTTATTGGAAATGTTGCAGTATTCCGGTTTCAGAAAAGGCTTGTAGAGTGGCTTCAGGTATTTAAAAAAATTAGTGAAGCCACAGATAGAAAATGTTTTCGGAATAATTGTTGGGGCAGGTCCTTTGGAAGACGAAATAAATGCTGAACTGAAAAAGTTGGATCTTGAAAATAAAGTTTTTCTACCGGGTTTAAAGTCAAATGTGGAGCCATACTTTGAAGCTATGGATATTTTTATGATGAGTTCATCTTTTGAAGGATTACCCATTGCTTTGTTAGAGGCTATGAGTATGGAGTGTGCAATAGTTTCAACTGATGCTGGAGGAATAAAAGAAGTGGTTAGGAATAATCAAGATGGACTTATATGTTCAAAGGATTCATTAGACGATTTGAAGGATTTGGCATTAGAATTAATTGCTGATCCGGTAAAATTAAGATTGATGAGTTCTAATGCCAGAAAAAGAGTTCAAACTTCTTTTAGTTTACGAGTTATGGTAGACAAACTTGAAAAATATTATAAGGAGTTGGCAAATTCCAATCAGAGTTAATATGATTATTAGAAAAGCTACTGAAGATGATATACCGGGAATCCTTCGGGTTCTTAAAGCAAGTTTAGGCGAGGTTTCTTCAAAAAAAACAGAAGAGGTTTGGAAATACAAACATGTTTTAAATCCTTTTGGACCATCTCTTGTTCTTATCGCCGAAGAAGGTAATAAAATAGTGGGAGTTCGAGCTTTTATGAGATGGAATTGGCAGAATATGCAAAATTCCTTTTCAGCCTTTAGAGCAGTAGATACCGCAACTCATCCCCAATACCAGGGACAGGGGATTTTTAAAAAATTAACTAAAAAAGCTCTGGAAATTGGTATTCAAGAAAACAACAATTTTGTTTTCAATACACCTAATAAGCAGAGTCGTCCCGGTTATCTTAAAATGGGATGGAAAATAATAGATAAGATAGAAATAGAAATTTATGGAGGCAATCTATTTTATATTTTAAACAGTTCATCTGAGTATTATTCTGAAATTAATTACACAACAGAAAATTTTAAACGATTTCTGGACAAATATAATAGTAGCCAGAAAAAATTTATAGCTACTTATAAAACGATCGGGTTCTTAAAATGGAGATATGAGAATAATCCCCTACAAAAGTATATCGTGATAGCAGAGGACAACTTTTACCTTGCTGCTTATTTGAAGATGAGAGGAAAAATAAAAGAACTTCGAATTTCGGAACATCTATTTGTTGATGAAACTGGTAAAAAGGAATCGAATAAAAAAATAAAAGAATTGGGTAAAAAATTTGGAGCTCATATTATAACCACAGCTCCTACCAGAAATAGAATAAAGCCCATCAAGTTTAATGGAAAACTAGGTCCCTTTCTTACCATAAAGAAATTAAAAATTAAATCATCAGAATATAATGAATTAAAGAAATTAAATTCCTGGGACTATTCCCTGGGTGACCTTGAATTATTTTAAAATTAGATTTTGGATGCTGAGCGCACTTTTAGTATTTATTTTACTTTTTCTAATTAACCAAATTATTTTTGGTTTTTATGAGAAAAAACATAGATTTTTCTCAAAGTCTTTGATGAATAAACTTTTTTTTTATCACCTATTTTTTATAGGAGTTTATTATACTTATGCACTGTTCAATAATAGTGATTCAAAAAAGTATTATTTAAGACCACAGGACTCATCCATGAGTTGGTTAGATCATTTTGGAATTAGTACTACCTTCATAGATTTTCTATCCTATCCTTTTGTTAACGGTCTAGGCTTTAGTTATGAAGCCATGATGCTTTTTTATGGTTGGTTGGGATTCCTGGGGTTTCTTTATTCTTACCTCTTTTTCAGGGAAAATATCCCCATTAAAATTAGAGTTTTTAAGCGATTTGATTTTCTTTTATTACTGTTATTTTTACCTAATATGCATTTTTGGACTGCTTCACTAGGGAAGGGGGCTCCAATATTTTTAGGATTAATGATGTTTGCATACGCAATAAAGAAGCCCAAAAATAGACTGCTGATTTTAATTTTAGGTGCTCTTCTCACTTATTTTATCCGGCCACATGTTTTTTTATTTTTAGCTGTAGGTACAGTCCTGGGATATATGAGTGGAAAGGAAAAAATTTCTTTTGGAAAAAAATTATTAATTTATATCGCCATGATCGGAGGATTGATTCTGGTACAGGATCAAATCCTTGCTATGGCAAATCTGGAAGGTTCTGACGATCTTGTAGAAGATTTTGAGGACTTTTCAGAAAATAGATCTGAATCCCTTTCGGCTAAGGGGTCAGGAGTTGATATGGCGAATTATTCGTTACCAGTAAAATTATTTACTTTTTGGTTTCGCCCCTTATTTTTTGATGCGCCAGGATTCCTCGGCCTGATTATCTCCGTAGAAAATTTGATTTATCTGCTGCTATTTTTTAAGATTATTAAGAAAGGGTTTATCAAATTTATTAGAAATTCTCCTGTAGCTGTGAAAATGAGCCTGGTTATATTCTTATTGACATCTGTTGCTATGACATTTGTAATGTCCAACCTTGGGATTATTATGAGACAGAAATC
This sequence comes from uncultured Flavobacteriaceae bacterium, assembly GCA_963741865.1. Taxonomy (GTDB): domain Bacteria; phylum Bacteroidota; class Bacteroidia; order Flavobacteriales; family Flavobacteriaceae; genus Christiangramia. Next base: position 67,632 of record CAVUJP010000005.1, on the reverse strand, counting down.
TATGGTAATGTATTTTGCTTTTTTTGTTATTTACTATTTTATGGCTCAGAAGAAGTACGAAAAAATTTTAAAGTTGAACAGATTAAGAAATGAAAGTAGTAAATCTAACAATGATGTGAATATCAAACAATCTGAATATCAATATTAAAGGTTTTATTTAAATAGGTATAAATGAAAAATGTAGGGGCACTAATAATTTCATTAGATTTTGAATTAGTATGGGGAGTATTTGATAAAATTGAGCTACATCAAAAAGTAAACTACTTTGAAAATACTAAAAAAGTTATTCCGGAGATATTGCAAATGTTTGAACGTTACGATATTTCATGTACATGGGCGGTTGTAGGTATGTTATTTAATGAGAATTGGGAAGAATGGAAAGCTAATTATCCTTCTATATTACCAACTTACGATAATCCTAACTTATCGGCTTATAATTTTGGAGAGAGATTTTGCAACAAAAAAAAATTTGAAAACCTATTCTTCGCTTCAGAAATAATTAATCTCATTAATGAAACCAAAGGTCAGGAGATAGCCACTCATTCTTATTCACATTATTACTGTCTAGAACCCGGACAAACCCTACAAAGTTTTGAGGCAGATCTACTCATGGCAAAAACCATGGCTTCAAAATGGAAAATTGACCTAAAAAGTCTTGTTTTTCCTCGTAATCAATTTAATACCGATTATTTGAAAGTTTGTGAAAATTTAAAGCTCATAAATATAAGATCTAACCCCCCGGAATGGTATTGGCAAAATACCCATAAAGAAAATATCATTAAAAAGATAATGCGTACCGGCGATGCGTATGTTGGTACCATGAATAAATCTTATAAAAGAGATTGCACCTCTAAAAATTCAAAGTTAATTTTGCAAAAGGCGAGCCGTTTTTTTAGGCCACATAGTGACAATAAGTTTTTGAATGATTTAAAGGTCAAAAGAATAAAAGCTGAGTTGACATATGCTGCAAAAAACAGCGAAATTTATCATTTATGGTGGCATCCTCACAATTTTGGAACTAATCCTAAGAAAAATCTCGAAGATTTAGATTCTATACTCCACCATTTTAAAACTTGCCAGGACAAATATGATATGAAATCGTTAAATATGAACGGTTTTGGTAAATTTTAAGAAATTGTGTGGAAAATTTCTACACATATCTATAATATCATTATTGGCTACTTAAAAAAATTAATAGATTTGCACACCCTTGAAAAGATTGTTTGAAATTCGATGAACTATAAATTATTCTTTAGAAACTATTTTCAATATTTCGATTATTTCTTCCGGTTTTTGAAGCATCGGGTTTTACTCGCATTAGCCATTAGTCTTACAGTAGGTGTTTTAGATGGAATTGGTCTTGCCCTTTTTATCCCCTTATTACAATTAGTAATTGGTGGGGACTCTCCTGCCACAGTTGGAAGAAAGGAGAATTTTATTAGTGATTTCGTAATCAATGGCTTGGAGATCACCCCTACTTTGTTAAACATTTTTTTACTGATATTTTTCTTCTTCAGTTTAAAGGGCGTAGCTAAATTCTTTGAAACGTACTGCCGAATTATTTTTCAGCAAATTTTCATGCGGAAATTGAGAATTTCGAACATAGACCTTTTGAACTCATATAGTTTCAAAAGTTTTTTAAAAGCTGATTCAGGTAAAATTCAGAATACTTTTAGCGGTGAAGTGAATCGGGTTAACATTGCTTATGAATTCTATTTTAAATCTGTACAGTATGGCGTATTAGTTCTGGTGTATGTAGTTCTTGCAATGGGATCTGACTGGAAATTCACCTTCTTAGTAGTTACAGGAGGAATTCTTATTAATCTTATTTTTAAAACCTTATATAAACGTTTAAAAACTTTTTCAAGAAAGTATACTAACCAGTCTCATATATTCCAGAACTTATTAGTTCAACAAGTGCACCTGTTTAAATATTTAAAGGCTACAGGTTTAAATAAAAGTTATGGAGAGAAGCTGAAAAAGAATATTGGGAGTATGGAAATTACTCAGAGAAAGATTGGTACAATTAGCGCATTTTTAGGAGCCTTAAGAGAACCTTTGATCATTCTTGTAGTATTTATTGCTATTTTCCTAAATATGACACTTTTTGATAATGCTATGGGGGGCGTCCTATTGAGTCTTATTCTTTTATATAGGGGCATATCTTTTTTTATAGCCATGCAGGAGCAATGGAACTTATTTTTAAGTTATGCAGGAAGCCTTGAAAATATGGAATCGTTTACCAAGGAACTTGAGCAAGGTATCGAGTCTTCTGGGGAATATAAATTCCCAGGTTTTAATCATAAAATGGAATTAAAGAATCTTTCTTTTGAATTTGATAGAGGTGTAAAGGTTCTTGAAAATATTTCTATCAAGATTAAAAAGAATGAAACCATTGCACTCGTGGGAGAAAGTGGTTCTGGTAAGTCTACTTTATTAAATGTAATGTCTGGATTATTGCTTCCTACCACCGGAGAGTACCTTATTGATGGAGAACCTGTACAAAATTTAGAAATAGGTAGTTTTACAAAGTATTTAGGTTATATTGTCCAGGATCCGGTAATATTTAATGATTCAGTATTTAATAATGTAAGTTTTTGGGCTCCAAAAACTGAGAAAAATTATGAGAATTTTTTAAATGCAATTAAACAGGCTGCCATAGCGAATTTTGTAAATGCTCTTCCTCAGAAAGAAGAAACTAAACTGGGTTCTGATGGAATTAATATTAGCGGAGGGCAAAAACAACGGTTTTCTCTGGCAAGAGAATTATATAAAGAAGTCGAAATCCTCTTTATGGATGAAGCAACTTCTTCTCTTGACGGCCAAACTGAGGCTGAAATACAAAGTAACTTAAATAGGTTAAAAGGTAAATTTACTATTCTAACAATTGCTCATCGTCTTTCCACTGTTAAAAATGCGGATCGGATAATTCTATTGAAAGCGGGGAAAATAGAAGCTATTGGGAGTTTTGATGAACTGCTTGATACTTCCTCGTATTTTCGGGAAATCGGTTAGACATGAAAATTTATCTGTCCCAAAAAAATAATTATTTCATTTTTTGATGAAAGACTTCAAGAACGCCAATAATTTTCTTTATCATATTAGAAGTAAAAAAGCAATTCTATGGGATTTTGATGGAGTAATAATAGATTCAGAAAAAATTCGCACCTATGGTTTTGAGAAAACTTTGGAGGATTACCCCAATGATGAGGTTGAGCAGCTAATTACTTACCATAAAAGAAACGGAGGTATTTCCCGATATGTAAAATATCAGTATTTCTTCGAAGAGATCCGAAATGAAGAGGTGAAGGAAAAAAGAATTCGGGAACTTGCCGAACGATTTTCTGAAATCATGCTGGATCAATTAACAGACAAAAAGGTTCTAATTGAGGAAACTGTAGCATTTATTAAAGATTACAGGAATTCTTTTCATATGCATATTGTATCCGGATCTGATGGAGAAGAATTAAGATCATTATGTAGATCCCTCGAGATCGACCATTTATTCCATTCAATAAATGGATCTCCAACTCCAAAAATTGATTTAGTAAAACAGCTCTTGAATTCTCAAAAATTGCAATCACAGGAATGTATCTTAATTGGAGACTCTATCAATGATTTTGAAGCAGCTGAAAACAGTCAGGTAGAATTTTTCGCTTACAACAACCAGGATTTAAAATCACAGGGTTTCGATTATATAGATTCCTTTAAAATAGAATAGGCCTCTTTTCTATGCACAAACTTATCCGCATCACGACCATTCCTCTTTCCCTTGAAAAACTTCTGGAAGGTCAGCTAAGCTTTATGAATCAATATTATGAAGTCACGGCTGTTTCAGCTGAAGAAGAAAGACTTGCAAAATATGGAAAGCAAAACGGGGTGAGAACTTTCTGTGTTGAATTGACCCGTGCCATTACTCCATGGAAAGATTTAAAAGCATTATTTCGTCTTTACAGATTTTTCAAAAAGGAAAAGCCGTTAATTGTTCATACCCACACACCTAAGGCGGGAATCATAGGTATGCTTGCCGCTAAAATGGCTGGAGTACCAATCAGGTTACATACGGTTGCGGGTTTACCGCTCCTGGAGGTTAAAGGCGGAAAAAGAAAAATTCTTGATTTTGTTGAAAAACTAACCTACCAATGCGCTACGAAAGTTTATCCAAATTCTTTTCAGTTGCAGAAAATAATTTTAGATCTGGGATATGCTGGAGAATCAAAACTGAAGGTTTTAGGAAAAGGAAGTTCCAATGGAATCGATACCGATTATTTTAACCCCACAGCATTTGGAGAAACCGAAAAAATCCAAATAAGAAAAAAGCTTACAATTCCTGCTGAAGATTTCGTTTTTATTTTCGTTGGAAGGCTGGTGAAGGAGAAAGGAATAAATGAACTTGTTAGGGCGTTTGTAAGGCTTCAGAAAGAAATTGCAGGTATTTCGTTACTTTTGGTGGGACCATTTGAACAGGAATTAGATCCGTTAGATGCTGACGTGTATGAAATGATTCAGTCGCACTCCAAAATAGTCACGACGGGATACCAGGAAGATGTAAGACCCTATTTTGCGATTTCTGATGTGTTGGGTTTTCCAAGTTACCGGGAGGGCTTTCCAAATGTGGTGATGCAGGCTAATGCCATGGATCTTCCCGCAATTGTGACAAATATTAATGGTTGTAATGAAATTATTGATGAAGGCGAGAATGGCTTTATTATTCCGGTTAAAAATATAGAAGCTTTGGAAGAAAAGATGAAAGTCCTGATTTCAGAGCCGGGAATATATCTTAATCTGAAGAAAAATGCCCGAAAAAAGATCATTGAAAATTATAGCCGAAGGGAATTCTGGAAAATATTGTTAAAAGAATATAAAGAATTAGAAGGCCTCCATAAACATTTTTAAATTCGCCTGCTGAAAATTATGGCAGACTCCACCTGATAAAATGTATAGAAAAATAGTGAAACCTGTATCAGATTTTTTATTTGCTTTAATAGGATTGTTGCTTTTGAGTCCGTTATTATTTCTGGTAACCCTATTACTATTCATTGCGAACAATGGAAAGCCTTTCTTTTTTCAGAAAAGGCCGGGGAAAAATGGCGATATTTTCAGAATTGTGAAGTTCCGGACCATGAATGACAGTACCGACGAAAACGGAAAACTTTTGCCTGATGCAGAGCGCCTTACTTTTATAGGAAAAATGGTTAGAAAAACCTCAATAGATGAAATTCCGCAGTTGTGGAATGTCTTAGTTGGAGATATGAGCCTCATTGGTCCCCGTCCGCTTTTACCGGAATACCTGAAGTTATATTCCGATTCACAAATAAGAAGACATGAAGTGAAACCCGGGATCACCGGTTGGGCCCAGGTAAACGGTCGAAATGCGATAAGCTGGAGCAGAAAATTCGAATATGACGTATGGTATGTAGATCATTTATCCTTTATTCTGGATTTGAAAATTTTCTTTCGTACCATTCAGAAAGTTTTTCTTTCAGAAGGAATAAATACTGCAAATATGGCCACTACAGAACCCTTTAACGGAAATAACTAATGCTTATATATGGTGCCAGCGGTCACGCAAAAGTGATAATTGATATTATTAGATCAAATTCTGAAGAAGAAAAGATTGAATATATTTTTGATGACAATCCTGAAATTAAAGAAATTCTGAATTTTTCTGTAGAACATTCCTGGAATGAAAATTTTGATTCTATTCCCGCCGTGATAGCTGTAGGAAACAACAGCGTCAGGAAGAAATTAGCTTCAAAAATAAATTTAATTCATACGGCACTCATTCATTCCCGGGCAGTGATTTCGGAAAATTATAAAGTGGGAACTGGTTCGGTTATAATGGCTGGCGCAGTGGTTAATTCTGATGTAAGGATAGGGGAACATTGTATAATCAATACCGGTGCAGTCATTGAACATGATGTGGAGATCAATAATTTCGCACATATTTCTCCCGGAGCAACGGTCACTGGAAATGTGGTGATTGGTGAAGGCACACAAATCGGAGCCGGAGCAACTGTTATTCCTGGGGTTAACATAGGAAAATGGGTTACTGTTGGAGCGGGAGCAGTCGTAATTAAAGATATTCCCGATTACGCTGTGGTGGTAGGGAATCCTGCTAGACTTATTAAATATAATAATGGCGGAAATGAATAGAGATAAGATATGGCTTTCCTCACCACATATGGGAGGAAGTGAAATTAAATATATTAAAGAAGCTTTTGAGGAAAACTGGATTGCGCCCCTCGGCCCAAATGTGAATGGTTTCGAGAATGAAATCAAAGACTATCTTGATTCTTCCAATTCCCATCATATAGAAGTTGCTGCTTTAAGCTCAGGAACGGCAGCAATTCATCTCGCTCTGATCCTGGCGGGAGTGGAAAGAGGGGATGAGGTTATTTGTCAAAGTATGACTTTTGCGGCATCTGCAAACCCTATAATGTATCTCGGGGCGACGCCTGTATTTATAGATAGTGAAAAGGAAACCTTGAATTTATGTCCTGTTCAGCTGGAAAGAGCAATAAAAGATAGGATTGCTAAAGGAAAAAAACCAAAAGCAATTATCGCGGTGCATTTATACGGAATGCCTTACCAGGTAGAGGAAATCCGTAGCATAGCCAGCGAATATGAAATTCCGGTTATAGAAGATAGCGCAGAAGCCTTTGGAAGCACCTACAAAGGTAGAAAATGTGGTACTTTTGGAGACTATGCTATTCTTTCATTTAATGGCAATAAAATAATCACAACCTCGGGAGGAGGAGCTCTAATTACCAAAACCACTACCGATAAGGAAAAAGCTGTTTTTCTTGCCACTCAGGCGAGGGATGCTGCACCTCATTATCAGCATAGCGAGATTGGATATAATTACAGGCTGAGCAATATTTCTGCCGGAATAGGTAGGGGTCAGCTGGAAGTTTTGGACAAAAGGGTGAATGGAAGAAGAGAAATGTTTCAATTTTACTTAAATTTATTCCGCGAAATTGAAGGTATAAGCGTATTTTGTGAACCTAATGTAGAATTTTTCAGCAATCACTGGTTAACGACCATCTTTATTGATGAAAACAAACTGGGAGTAAGCAGGGAAGCATTTAGAAAGCATTTGGACGCTGTAAATATCGAAAGTCGGCCGCTTTGGAAACCTATGCATATGCAGCCGGTTTTTAAAGATTATCCGTTTTACGGAACAAATGTTGCTGAGGAGATGTTCGAAAAGGGTCTATGTTTGCCAAGTGGTTCTAATCTTACCGAAAATGACCGGTATAGAATTAAAGAGGCGATATTGGACTGCCTGAAAAATTAATTTTTATTATGGGTAAAATAAATAGAGCCCTAAAAAATATTCTTACGGGACCTGATAATGAACTTGATATAAGAAATATCAAGTATCTGCCAAGGTGGGCGGTTTTATTGATAGACCTCTCACTTACGGCAATTTCCGTTTTGGTTACTATACTGATACTGCTGGATTTATCACCGGTGCAGTATAACCTGATATCTTATGTAGATAAAACTATTATAATCTTAGGAGTAAATTTCTTCTATTTCTATGTTTTCAAGACGTATGCGGGTATTATTAGGTATTCCTCAAATATCGATGCTTTAAAGCTGCTTCTCGCGACTTTAAGTTCATTCCTCACTTTATTATTTATAAATTATATCACGCTTCTGTTTTTCGGTGAAAAGCTTTTTCTCGTTGGCGGACTTTTAATTAATCTCTGGATTTCCTTTTCTCTGTTGTTTCTGTTTCGTTTAGGAGTAAAACAGGCCTATGAATATTTTAAATATTTTCAGAAAAACGAAGCATTAATTCAGGCTGTTATTTTGGGGATTGATGAAAATGCTATTTCTATCGCCGGAGCCCTCGATATAGAACATCCAAAGCGGTTTAAAATAGTAGGCTTCTTGACGCAAAATTCTCATGGAAATCTGCGAATTTTGGATAAACCTGTATTAAAACATACCGAAAAAATTCATAAAGAAGTAGAGGCTCTGGGGGCAGAAGCAATAATATTTTCAGAAAATAACTTCACCCCGGAAGAAAAATATAAGCTGGTTGAAGAATGTCTTGAACACAACATTGCGGTATACAATGCTCCTCTGGTTTCCTCATGGGATGAAAATCAGCCAATCGCTCAAAAGATTAAATCCCTTCAAATAGAAGATCTTCTGGAAAGGGAACCGATCAGGTTGGATTCTGAAAATAAAATTGCCCAGCTAACAGATAAAACTATTTTAGTAACTGGGGCAGCCGGTTCTATAGGAAGTGAAATTGTAAGACAGGTGGCCGAATATAAACCGAAACGGCTGATCATCCTAGACCAGGCCGAAACACCCCTTCACAATCTCCAGCTGGAAGTAGAATCTAAATTTCCCGATCAGGATTTCAGAGTAATCGTCTGTGATGTAAGCAATAGCCGAAGATTGGAATTGATGTTTCAAAATCAAAATATAGACGTGGTTTATCATGCCGCGGCTTATAAGCATGTTCCGTTAATGGAAAGCAATCCGCATGAAGCTATTTTTGTGAATATTCATGGTACAAAGAACCTGGCTGATTTAGCAATTAAGTATCATGTGGGACATTTTGTGATGGTTTCAACAGATAAGGCCGTGAATCCGAGTAATGTGATGGGAGCCTCTAAACGGGCTGCAGAAATGTACGTCCAGTCTTTGTATCATCATAATATGAAAAATGGTCAGGAAACCACTAAGTTTATTACAACCAGGTTTGGGAACGTATTAGGATCAAATGGTTCTGTTGTTCCTTTATTTAAAAAACAAATTGAGCAGGGTGGACCGGTGACCATTACTCATCCTGATATTATCAGATATTTCATGACCATCCCAGAAGCCTGTCAGTTGGTTCTGGAAGCCGGAGCCATGGGTAAAGGAGGTGAAATTTTTGTTTTTGATATGGGAGAGCCTGTAAAAATTATGGATCTCGCCATTAAAATGATAAAACTGGCAGGTTATCAGCCTAATAAACATATCAAAGTACGAATTACAGGACTAAGGCCGGGCGAAAAACTTTATGAAGAATTGCTGAATGACGAATGTAAAACCCTGCCTACGCACCATAAGAAAATAATGATAGGACAGGATGTAGTGAGAGATTATGATCTTATTAATAATAAGGTTGAAAAAATCATCAATTCTGCTTATAAATTTAAGAATGATAAGGTCGTAGCAAAACTTAAAGATCTAATCCCAGAATTTAAAAGCAATAATTCATCTTACGAACGTTTAGATAATCCAGCTGAACTCCAACAAAAATAAACCAAAATTTTTATGAAGAAACTATCTGGCCCGATACTTACATGTATTCTTTTAATTAGCTTATTTAGCTGTGCGACCAGAGATGAGGTAGTGTACTTTCAACCTGCCGAAGATATTGAGGGCATGCAAAATTTGATGGATTATGAACCGGTAATTGAGGAAAATGATGTGCTTCGAATAAATGTTTCTTCCAGGGATGAAGTTTTAGTTAAACCTTTTCAGACAAATTTAAGTTCTCAGGGTAGCGGTGGTGGTTCAGGAGGTCAGAATCTTTCTTTAACAGGATATTTGGTAGATCCCGAAGGTTTTATCCAATTCCCCGTACTAGGACAGGTGAAGGCCAAAGGAAAGACCAGAACAGAGCTTGAACAGCAGTTGCAGTCTCAAATTCGAAATATGGTCACCGATGCTGTTGTTTCTGTTCGCATTGTCAATTTTAAAATTACGGTCTTAGGCGAAGTCAGTAGTCCAGGCAGGATAGAAGTTACAGATGGTAGAATTACTTTACCTCAGTTAATTGCTGATGCTGGTGATATTTCCTACGGTGGAGAGCGGGAAAATATTCTGGTTGTTCGGGAAAAAGATGGAGTAAAAAGTTATGGACGGGTGGATTTGACAAGTGCCGATGTTTTTAATAATCCTTACTACTATTTAAAGCAAAACGATATTGTTTACGTAGAGCCGAATTATAAAACAATAAAATCTGCAGGTTTTATTACAAGTTATACGGGATTAATTTCAATAGGAACCACTATTTTAAGTATTGTATTGCTTTTGACGCGATAATCTATGGAAGAAATTTTTGATTACGAAGAACAAAAAGAAGAATCTAATTTTGATCTGAAAGCAGAGCTTTATAAGTATCTGGTTCACTGGAAATGGTTAGTTTTAGGTATTCTTGTTGGATTGGCTGTTGCATATCTTTATAATAGATACACCATACCTCAATATAGATCCGAAGCTACATTAATGGTTCTTCAGGACGATAAAAGTTCGGTTTCAGGGGTACTTGGCGGTGGCGGAAATTCGGGTTCCTTTCTAAAACTGGAAGATAATAGCCTTGAGAATCAAATTGTTACTTTAAAATCAAAACGATTGATTAGCAAGGTTGTAGATGATCTAAACCTTAATATCTCTTATTTGGTTTCGGGAAATGTTATTACTACGGAAGCTTATAAAAACAGCCCTGTAACTGTTAATTTCATTACTCCTGATTCCATTGTTAACAGAAGTTCTCTGCGTTTTATGATTCAGCCGGTGGGTGGTGATAAATTTCAATTAATTGATGAAAAAGATAATATTAATAGGGAATATAGAATAGGCAGTATCATTGAATTCAAAGGTTTAAGATTTACTATAGAAAGAAGGGATAAAGAGGATGATTTTGATAAATCAATTTTTATTGATCTGGAACCTGTTTCTCTGATTACTCAGCAATATATTGATAATATTACCATAGCACCAAAAGGGCAGGCTAAGGATATTCTTTCACTATCTACTTTAAATGATGTAAGCGATAAAGGCGAAGATTTTTTAAATGATTTAATGTTTCAATTCAATCAGGACGGGATGGCTGATAAGCGCCAGGTTGCATTGAAAACCACCGAATTTATACAAAATAGACTAGAGATCATTTCTTCTGAATTGGATTCTGTGGAGACTGGAATAGCCGAATTCAAAAAGTCCAATAAGTTCATGAATGTGGAATCTGGAGCTCAGGAATTTTTGGCTAAAAAGAGCGAGGCTGAGCAGGCAATTTTTGACCTTCAGACGCAATTGAGCATCATTAAATCATTGCGTGATGAAATAATTACTGGTAATAATAATTATGAGCTCTTACCCTCTAATGTTGGAATCGAATCATCAGAAGTCTCTCAAAGTATAAACTCTTATAATCAGTTGATCCTTCAAAGAAAGACACTTCTGCAGAATGGTACCACAGAAAATCCTGTAATTGGAGATTTGGATGCACAAATTGATGCTATTCGAAATAATCTGAATGAAAATATTAGAACGGTAATAAAAAACCTTCAATTACGTCTTGATGAATTAAGCACAAGAGAACAACAATCTACCAATCGTTACAGCACTTTTCCGGGAATGGAAAAAGGAATGCGGGGAATCGTGAGACAGCAGCAAATTAAAGAGCAGTTATATCTTTTTCTTTTGCAAAGAAGAGAAGAAGCCGCGATCACTTATGCTGCAACCTCACCCGTAGCAAAAGTCATTGATTCTGCCTACACCAATCCTTCTCCGGTAGGTCCCCAGCCATGGCTGATTTTACTGGTTGGTTTCTTAGTCGGATTATTAGTTCCTATCTTGATTATTTTTATAAAAAATCTTTTAGATACCAAAGTACATCATAAGGGTGATCTTAATCCTCTTTTAAAGGTGGTGCCTTTTGTTGGTGAAGTACCAAAAATTGGAGATGAGCATTCTGATATTATTCATCTTAATGACCGTTCTCCGCTTGCCGAATCCTTTAGAATTCTTCGTACTAACCTTGCGTATCTTATTCAGAAAAAAGAAAAAGATACTGCTGATGTCTTATTTGTTACCTCGACAGTAAAGGGAGAAGGAAAGACATTTATTTCATTTAACCTTTCCAGAACGCTGGCAAGTACTAATAGAAAGGTATTACTCATAGGAGCAGATATTCGAAATCCAAAACTCCATCGTTATACTCATCTAACGAAGGGAGCCGTTGAAAAAGGTCTTTCAGATTATCTTTATGATTATAGTGTGAATCCTTCAGATATTATTTCTCACACCGAAGAAGACAATATAAAAGTAGATGTAATACTTACAGGGCCAATTCCTCCAAACCCTGCTGAGCTTCTTATGAATGATCGTATGGAGCAACTTATTGAAGAAATGAAACCTTTGTATGACTACATTATCGTCGATACCGCTCCTACCATGATTGTTACCGATACCTTACTAATTAGTCCGTTGGCCGATTACACTCTGTATGTTACCAGAGCAGAATTTACTGAAAAAAATCTGTTGGAATTTCCAAAAGATCTTAAAAAGCAGGGAAAATTGAAAGGGGTTGCCGTGGTTCTTAATGACGTGGATTACTCCAAGTTCTCTTATGGAGCTAAGTACGGCTATTCCTATGGGTATGGATATGGTTATGGAGTTGACAAGGAAACCCGTTGGGAACGGCTTAAGAAAAAATTATTCGGTTAATAAACTAACTAAATAAGCTTTTGCTTTTTTCTACCACAGCTTCCAGGATCGGGAGGTGTTTCTTTTTGATAGTAATGGTTTTGATCTTTTCAATATGATCCACACGATGGGCATCACTGCTTATAAAATCGATCATTCCTTTTTCTAAAAGCTGAAAAGCAGCATTCTGCATATTACGACCGTAATGACCGATGAGAGATAACATGTTTAACTGAAAGGAACATCCTCTTTCTTTCATCTCCTGGTACTTTTCCATCGAAGAGGAATGGAAATAGGCATAGCGTTCAGGGTGTGCCAGTATGGGGGAATAAGAATGATTCTGAAGTTTAAACAAAATTTCATTAACATTGATCGGAGCCTGAAAATAAGACATTTCTACCAGCACGCTTTTTTTAACTATAGGCAAAATCTCATCGTTTTCAATAATTTCAGAAAAATGCTGATCCATCATATATTCTCCGGAAGCATTTATCGTAGCAGAACTTTCAGATTTTAATTTTGCTAAAGCCTCTTTGATTGTTTCAGGAGTATTGGGATAATACTCTCCCATTACATGAGGTGTACATATAAATTTATTTATGCCGATATTACTGAATGCTTTTATTAAATCAAGAGAGTCCTCAACATTCTGTGCACCATCATCAATTCCTGGTAAAATATGGTTATGAAAATCGGTAAAGCCTTCTAATAGCTCTGAGAGGTATGTTTTTTTCTGAAAAAATGAAAACATTCGGTATATTTTAGCGTTCAAAATTACATAAATTTAATTCTTATTAATAATATTTGCACCCATCCTAACCAACCTGCATGCGACGAATACTCGTAATTTTCTTTATATTTTTCTCTGCTTATAGTTCCGTGGCCCAGACAATAGACTGGCAGGGCTTGTTGGAAGGATACGGACGTTTGTTCACGAATGAAGATTCTCCTTTCTGGTTGCATACAAATACCCTGGGTAGAATTGATGAGAAAACCCATCTCTCAGCAGTATTTACACCTAAAGCTGTGGTCGAATTAGATAACGACTCTTATTTTGAAATAGGAGCCGGTGTAATTGTAAAAGATGGTTATGATGATAGAATAGGTTTTGATCAGGCCTATTTTTCTTATGCCGGACAGCATATAGGAGTGGTAGTGGGAAAGAAGCATCGGCCTGATCTATATCAGGGCCTTGCAGCCTCTAACGAGAATATTCTGCTTTCTCGCAATGCGGCAGCAATACCCGGTGCCCGATTTTTTATTAGGGAACCTGTCTTTTTTCTGGGCGATCATGGGCTTGGATTTAAATTGAGCTATGAAGAATACTTTCTGGATGATGACAGGTATATAGATCGGGCTCGTTTGCACCATAAAAGTTTTCATTTTGTTTATCGTTCACAATCGGCATTTCAGATTTCACTGGGAGCTCATCATTTTGTGCAATGGGGAGGAATTTCAGAGGAATTTGGACAGTTGCCTTCCAGGTTCGATGATTATTTGAAGGTGATTACCGGCAGTGCAAGTGACGATCCTGTGGGCGGACAGGAAGTAAATGCGTTGGGAAATCAGCTTGGGAGTTATGAAATCAATGTCAAAACGAAAATAAGAGATCTCGATGTGGAGTTTATTTATAATCATATTTTTGAAGACGCTTCGGGGATGAAAATGGGGAACTTTCCTGATGGACGTTATGGCATGTATATCGAAGATAATCGCGATACCTTTTGGGGCACTCCCTGGATCAGGGCATTTATGTATGAGTTGTACTACACCAAAAACCAAAGTCGGGATAGAGTAAGTTCTCGTAGGGATGGTGCGGATAATTACTTTAATAACAATTTATATCGTTCGGGCTGGACTTACCAAAATCAGGTTATTGGGACTCCATTTATTCTTTTGAACGATAACCGTTTCAGAATTGGGACAAATATCGTCCTCGTGCATCATATCGGGTTAAAAGGAGAGGCTTTCTCTGGCATTCCCTACAGGTTTTTATTTAGTTACCGGCAGAATTATGGTGTAAAAGGCTCTTTCTTTCCTGAAAAACGCGTGATATACTCCTCACTTCTGGAGCTATCTTTATTAGATGCTGAAAATAAACTTAAGCTCCAATTAGGCGCCGACCTTAAATCTTACGAAAAATCAGCTTTTGGTATTGGGCTGAAATATTCCCGGCAACTTTTTTAGCAATAGGCTTATAATTTTTTTGTATTTTTCCACTGCCCAAATCTATTTAAACCCTACCTTGAAAACAGGAAATTTTTTTTCTGCAAGTACCCCACAACCTTTACTCAGGTTAAATGCCGATCATTCAGTCATGACTTTTAATCAGGCTGCGGCTATTCTCTTTAGCTCGGAATTTCAGAAGAATATTCAGAAAAAAGCCCAATTTCCAGATCTTTTTGACAACTGCGAAAAAATCGTTGCTCAAAAAATAGGGCTTGCCTTACGAGGAGAACCTCAGCAGTTGATGGTTCCCTGCGGAAATTGTTCCCATCTTTTCAAATTCTTTCCAATCCTGTCTGACGATGCGAATATTTCTGAAATTTCTGTAAGCATTTCCTCTAAAACAAAGGAGAATCTTTCTATTCCTCCTAAAAATGGGGAAAGTAATTTTCAGGAAACCCTGGAATATGACCGTCAGATATATCGCAATTTATTCATTCATAATCCCGATGCTGTTTATTCTTTCGATCTGGAGGGGAATTTTGTAGACATCAACCAAAGTTCCGCTAATCTTGCAGAAGCTGCTATGGAACAGCTGCTAAAGATAAATTTCCTGCCGTTAATTCCGCCGGAAGATCAGGAGAAGGTGGTTGCAAATTTCGAGCGGGCAAAATCCGGAGAACTTGTAAATTATACTACAGGTTTTATCAGTTTCAGAAATAACTATAAAATTATTTCGGTGACCAATTTCCCTATTTTCTATGAAGATGAAATTGTAGGAGTTTACGGTATAGCAAAAGATATAACTTCTGAGAAAGAAAGCGAGGAGAAAATTCAAAAGGAGCGCAAAATGCTTCGTGCCATTATTGATAATATTCCCGACTATATTTTCGTGAAGAACAGGGAACATCAATCCATTCTTTCCAACAGGAAATTCAATGAAAATTTGCTTGGAGAGAATAATGAGGAGAGGGTAAAAGAACTCACTCCTTTGGATTATTACGAAGCTTCTAAAGGAGAAAAGATCATTGAAGATAATGAGGTAGTGATGGCAACCGGAACTCCTGTAGTGAATCGGCCTGATGTGGTGAGAACTTTTGATGGCAGGGAAGAAATGATTCTTCTAACAAAAGTGCCTTTAAAAGATGAAAGTGACCAAACCATTGGTATTGTTGGGATAGCAAGGGATATTACCGCAACTTATCTGCATAATAAAAAGCAGGAGCTCATATTTAAAATTATCAGGGCTTTTGGTGATAAGCCAGATTTTCATAAAGCGACTGTAAAAACATTAAAGCTGTTATGTAATTTTCTTGGTTTTGATTATGCCGAATACTACAAAATCAGCGCTGACGGGAATCATCTTGTACGAAATGCATTTTGGCCTAAAGAAGAAGATCTTTTAACTGGCGATAAAAAATACCTGAAGGGTGAAGGATTGCCGGGAATGGTTTGGAATTCACTTGATGTGGAAGAAATTAACTGCAGCGCCCATAAAGAACTTTTGGAAACTATGGTGCTGGAAGGAAAGGGTGCCCTCAAATCGGCGGTAGGTATTCCTGTAGTCTTCCAAAAACGACTGATTTCCATCATCTGCTTAGGTACAGTTTGGGAATCTAAAAAAATAGAAAAACAGGTATTGCGCAATATTGCTATTCAGATAGCTCCGGCAATTGAAAATAAAAGGGCACAAAATCAGCTTAACGATTTTTTCAAGTTCTCGCCCATACTTATAGCGGCAGTGGGCCTTGACGGGTATTTTAAAAGCATTAATCCTTATTTTGAACATAAATTCGGATTTTCTGAAGAAGAGATTTTAAGGCATAAGATCTTCGAATTTATTCATCCCGATGATTTGAATATGGCATGGAAGGCAATTGAGGATACCTTTGTAGAAAAGAAAAACTTCGAGATAAGGTGCCGCAAGAAAGACGGTGGCTATTTATGGATTTCCTGGAAATTTTCTCAGTATTTCCAGGAAGATAATGTGGTATTCATCTATGGTACCGATATAACTCCTGTAAAAAATGCCCAGGAACAGATAAGAATTTCTGAAGAAAAATATCGAAGTCTTTTTGATGCAAGTCCTTTACCCATGTGGGTATTGGAACGGGCTACCCTGAAATTTCTCAGTGTCAACAATGCAGCCGTTGAGCTTTATGGATATTCCCATGAAGAATTTCAAAAGATGACAGTGAGAGACCTGTGGGATACTGAACAGCAGGAAAGTATTGAAAAAGTTGTTTCTTCCAATTATGATGATTTTTTCAAGCTTAAAGTGAAACATTTCAGGAAGGATGGCAGCTTTCTTTATGCGATTGTAAAAAGTACTCCCGTAGAATTTGATGGACTTAAAGCCCGCGTTTCTTTGGTGAACAATATTACAGACTTACTGGAGGCCCAGGAAAAACTTATGAAAAGTGAATTACGGTTCAAAGCCCTGGTCCAGGAAGGCTCAGACCTGATTTCGATTCTTGACTGTAAGTATAACTATAAATATAACAGCCCTGCTGCTCAATGCGTATTTGGGAAGACTCCGGAAGAAATTAACGGCACCAGTTTTTTTAGTTATATACATCAGGAAGATCTGGAAAAGTTAAAGATTCAGCTTGAAAGGCTCAACACTGAAAGAAGGATTCAGCTGCCTTCCTACCGTATAAGAAATCAGAAGGAAGAATGGTGCTGGATAGAAACCATAGTCACTAATTTACATGATGATCCTTCGGTAAACGGAATTGTAATGAACACTCGCGACATTACCGAATTTGTAAAACAAGAAAAACAAATCCTGGAAAATCTTGAGCGCTATAATATAGTGGCAAAAGCTACCAGTGATCTGATTACCGATTATGATATCAAAACCCATACAATGAAATTTAGCGAAACCATTTATGAAATGTTTGGTTATGCCAGGTGGGAGGTTAAGGAGGAAGGGGAATGGTGGAAGGATAAAATTCATCCTGAAGATTTAAAGTTCTTGAATCCATTGATTCAGGAAATGCATCAAAATCGTAAGAAAAAACTGACTATGGAATACAGATTTCGTTGTGCCGACGGGAGTTATAAATATATTCTGGACCGTAGTTATCTCATCACCGATGAGCAGGATAATCCAAAAAGGATTATCGCTTCTATGCAGGATATAAGCGAGAGAAAGCGCTATTTAATCGAAATTCAGGAGCATAACGAAAGATTAAAGGAAATCGCCTGGAACCAGTCTCATGTAGTGAGAGCGCCACTCGCTAAAGTGATGGGATTAGTCGATCTATTGAAAAATTATAAAAATGATATTGAAAATATTGATGAAATATTAGAAAATATCTTAAATTCAGCCTATGAACTCGATAAAATAATCAGAAAAATCGCTGTAAAGACAGAGAGAGAGCTTTGAGAATAACCCCAAATCCCAATGCCATGCTTCGAACTCTTATTGTAGATGACGATAAAATAGTGACTTTTCTGCAGAAGAAACTGGTTACAAAATGTGAACTCGATCCAGATCCTTACATTTTTGAAAATGCTACTGACGCGCTGAAATTTCTTACAAAGGAAAACAATCCTGAAATATGAATATCTAATTATGTTAGATATCAATATGCCGCACATGAACGGCTGGGAATTTCTGGAAGATTTGGAAAAGTTCCTGTTAAATATAACTGTCATGTGGTGATGGTAACTTCTTCTATTGATCGCAAAGATAAATTAAAGGCAGCGAATAATGATTATGTAGTAGATTATATTGAAAAGCCGGTTTCCGCAAGGCATTGTGCAAAATTGAAGGGCATAACCAGGCTCTCTACACATTTTCAGGATAGAGAAATCTAATTTTTGGTACTATCGGATTTGCCCTTTTGATCTTTTCTTCTGCCCATTCCTCCTCCTCATGATCAGCTTCATCTGTTTCTTCATTGACCATCCCGGCATGGCGTTGATAGTTTAATTTGATATACATGGGAAAATGGTCAGAACCAATTGCTCTCCCTTCTGATGTCAATCAAAGTGAAATCTTTAGTATGAAATACGTGATCCAGCGGCCAGCGAAGTAAAAAATAATCGGCATTATAGGTGTTGAAAAATCCTCTTCCTTTGCGGGGATCCAGAAGTCCGCTCATTTTCTGAAATAGTCTTGTTGTACGCGACCAGGCCACATCATTTAAATCTCCAATGACCAGTGTGGTTTGCTTTTCGGCATCTACATCCCGTCCCAGCATTAATAGTTCTGCGTCACGATTAGTAGAAGTAGCACTTTCAGTAGGGCTAGGAGGCATTAGGATGCAGGCAATGCAATTTTACCTTTTTCCCATTTCTGAGCAATACATAGCATGAATAGAAGGAATATCTTCCTGTACGATATATTGTACTTTGATATCTTCCAGTTCTAATCGGGAATATAAATGCATTCCGTAAAGATTGTCCTGGGGAATTTTTACGGTATTCGGATATTCTTTTTCGAGCACCGAAAGCTCTTTCTTCCCATTTTTTATCGCTTTCCAGTGTAAGTAGAATGTCTGGTTTACTTCATTTACCAGACCGATAAGTTTTTCATATTGGGTATTAGGAGTAAGCACATTGCTTACCAGGATCGAAATCGTTGCATTTGGCTCACCTCCTTTAAATTTAAAAACCTGTTTTTTTGCCAGATAAGTGTAGGGGTAAATTTTGACGAATTGGTAAAGAAGACTTAAAACAAAAGCTATTTCAGCAATGTAATGCCAGGTTTCGGAAAAATCGAGCAGATAAATATTGATCAATAATAACCAAACTAATTAAAAAACTGATCTGAATTCGCGGAAAATCAAAGCCACGTATCCACCAGTGATCAAATTTTGTAACCGAAGCGAGCGTAGGTATACACATTAATACTGAAAATACAAGTGCAATTATTTCATAAATACTCATATTCAAAGCTCGTTAAGGAGAATTTTGGTTCCCTATCCCTTTTTGTTAATATCAGTTTCCATTAACATTAGCTTAAAACTTCACCCTTTTCATTCCCGATTTTATATAATTCTTTTCAAATCTCTTATTTGTTTAGAAAAGAAGAGCCTTCATTAAGAAAAGAATAACAAGAGGGATGTTTTTAGAAAAAATTCAATTAACATAAGTTTAGAGGCTGTTCACAGTTTCGCTTTTCGATTTTCCTTCAAAAAGACTTACATTTAAGGGTATGAAGAAGAAAGATAACAATGCTGTAAGAGGATTTGTTTTCAAAAAATATGACGAACCCGAAAAATCTCCTTTTGACAAGCTTTTCGAGATATTCAAGGAGATAATCACCCATACTTCGGGTGATCTTGATGAGGCTTTAGACTGGATGAAGCAGCTGGATGAAGAATATCAGCTTACCGATGACGATTATACCTTAGACGATTTTGTGGAAGATCTTAAAAAGAAAGGCTATATCCGTGAAGAAATAGATCAGAATGGTCCTGGCGGAATGAAGATTACCGCGAAAACTGAAAGAGCCATTCGTCAGCAGGCTTTGGAGCAGATCTTCGGAAAACTTCGCAAAGGCTCTGCCGGAAACCACCGTAGTAGCCGGATTGGTAGGGGAGATGAACATACCGGAGATTTTCGAGAGTATCAGTTTGGCGATTCCTTAAGCCGAATTTCTATGACCGAAAGTCTGAGAAATGCACAGGTCAATCACGGCATTGGTGAATTCAATATGAGTGAAGATGATCTGGTGGTTGAAGAAACTCATTATAAAGCCCAGATGAGTACTGTTTTGATGATCGATATCAGCCACAGTATGATCCTGTATGGGGAAGATCGAATCACGCCCGCCAAAAAAGTTGCCATGGCACTTTCTGAACTTATCACCACGCGTTATCCAAAAGACACGCTGGATATTCTTGTTTTCGGAAATGATGCCTGGCCAATTTCCATCGCGGAACTGCCTTATTTAAAGGTTGGACCGTATCATACCAATACCGTAGCCGGGCTTGAACTGGCAATGGATATGCTTCGCAGAAAAAGAAATACCAATAAGCAGATTTTCATGATCACCGATGGGAAACCGAGTTGCATTCGAGAACGGGACGGCAGTTACTATAAGAACAGCATGGGCCTCGATCCGTATATCGTTGATAAATGTTATAATGAGGCACGGCAGGCGCGAAAATTGCGAATTCCTATTACCACTTTTATGATCGCCCAGGATCCCTATCTCACGCGATTTGTGCAGGAATTTACGCAGGCAAATCAGGGCAAGGCTTTTTATACCGGTCTTAAAGGACTCGGGGAAATGATTTTTGAAGATTATGAAATAAACCGAAAAAAAAGAATTCGAGGATAAAAGGAGTGAAGGGTGAGGAGGGATGCAGTGAAGGAGAATAACAATATCACAACATTACCACGTCACAAGTTCACAACGTCACAAATCGATTCTCGAATCAACGAAATTAATATATATGAAAAAGGAAACTATTAATACACTTGGGGAACTAAAGAAAGCTGGTTATCAGTCCAAAAGTATCAAAGAAGAACTTCGGGATAATCTAAAGGAGAAAATTCGTAAGAATGAACCCGCTTTTATCGGGATCCATGGTTATGATTACACAGTAATTCCCGAGTTGGAAAGAGCTATACTCTCACGCCATAACATTAACCTGCTGGGTTTACGCGGACAGGCGAAAACCCGGCTGGCTCGTCTCATGATCAACCTGCTGGATGAATGGATGCCTGTGGTGGAAGGTTCAGAAGTTAACGATGATCCAATGAACCCGATAAGCCGTTTTGCAAAGGAACTAATTAGTGAAAGAGGTGATGAAACTCCTGTTTCATGGATACATCGTGACGAGCGTTTTTTTGAAAAACTTGCCACGCCCGATGTTACCGTAGCCGATTTGATCGGGGATGTAGATCCTATAAAAGCCGCGAATCTCCGCCTGAGTTATGCCGATGATCGCGTGATTCACTTCGGAATGATCCCTCGTGCCAATCGCAGTATTTTTGTGATCAATGAACTTCCCGATCTGCAGGCGAGAATACAGGTGGCATTATTCAATATTCTTCAGGAAGGCGATATCCAGATTCGCGGATTTAAACTGCGTTTACCCCTGGATATGCAGTTTGTCTTTACGGCAAATCCCGAAGATTATACCAATCGTGGCAGCATTGTGACTCCGCTGAAAGATAGAATTGGTTCCCAAATTCTCACGCATTATCCTGAAAGTATTGAGATCGCCAAAACCATTACCGCCCAGGAAGCACAGCTGGACAATCGTCAGAAAGAGCTGGTATATGTTCCCGAGGTCGCCAAAGATTTGCTTGAACAAATAAGCTTTGAGGCCCGTGATAGTGAATTTATTGATCATAGAAGCGGTGTGAGTGCAAGAATGAGTATCACCGCTTACGAAAATCTTTTAAGCGCTGCAGAAAGGCGGGCGCTAAAAAATGATGAAGACAACACCCTATTAAGATTTAGTGATTTTCTGGGTGTGGTGCCTTCCATTACAGGGAAAGTTGAACTGGTTTATGAAGGAGAGCAGGAGGGCGCTGCATTTGTGGCACTTCAGTTAATTGGCGATGCGACCAAAACTTTATTCCCTGATTATTTTCCAAAAATTGAAAAATTGAAACGTCCTGATGAAACCACGCCTTATGATGATCTTGTGGAATGGTTCTTTGAAAGCAGCGGCTTTGAATTACCCGATGACATTTCAGAAAAAGAATATAAACAGAAACTGGATTCTATTGAACCCCTCGAAAAGCTGATCACAAAATATCAGCCAGATCTTCCTGAAAATGATAAATATTTCATGAAGGAATTTCTTCTCTGGGCGCTTGTGGAATATAAAAAACTTAGTAAACAGCGTTTTTCCAAGGGATTACATTTCAAAGATCTATACGGAAGCTACATCAGTGGCTTGTAAATTATTCAAAATAAAGCTTGAAACCGCCTGTGATTTTATCATTATGGGCGGTTTTTTATTTCCAAATTGCCGAAATCATAAAAATGCAACTCTTTTTGTAGAAGCGTTTTGCCGGCAAATAAATTTACCTAACTTTATTCCCGTATTTAAGCAATACCTGTGAACAGATTTCAGTTAAATATCATTCTAACCAACGGGAACATTTCTGCTTCTGCGGTTATGTCTATGATTATTACAGGTATTATGACCCCTTTTGGGGTTCTATCTATATAACTTTCCGTCCGTACACCTGTATTTAATCTTACTAATTAATATTTTAAACAATTTCAGCTATGCAAGTCCTGAAATTCGGAGGTTCTTCGTTAGCCTCCCCAGACCGAATAAAACTGGTTGCAAAAACCGTTCAGCAACACCTTGAAAATGACTCTGTAATCAGCGTTTTTTCTGCTTTCGGAGGTGTCACCAATGATCTTCTATTAATGGCCGAACTGGCCTCCAAAGAGGATCTCAGCTACAAGGAAATCCTTGATAAAAATGAAAAAAGGCATCTGGAAGCCGTTCGGGAACTCATTCCCGTTACAGCTCAAAGCGGCATTCTCAGCAAAGTAAAAAATGAATTTAACCGCCTGGAAACCTTGTATGAGGGAGTTTTTCTTCTAAATGAACTTTCCGATAAGACCCGTCATGTCATCTCTGGATTTGGAGAAATTTTAAGCTCTCTTATCATTGCCGAATATTTTAAAAGTCAGGGCGTGGAGAGCCAGTTTGTAGATTCACGTGAACTTATAGTTTGCAGGAATACCAATGAAAAAGTGCAGGTGAATTATGAAAAAACTTACGCCAATCTCCATTCTTTTTTTGAGAATAATCGCTCCGGCTTATTCGTGGTTCCCGGATTTGTTGCGCGAAATGATCAGGGAGTGCCCAGCACACTTGGCCGTGGTGGTTCCGATTTTACCGCCGCGATCTTTGCTGGTGCTCTGGATTGCGAAAAAGTAATAATCTATACCGACGTGAACGGAATGTTCACTGCGAATCCCAGTCTTGTGCCTCACGCTTATTCGCTGCACGACATATCTTATGAAGAAGCCATGGAACTTTCTCATTTTGGGGCAAAAGTCTTATATCCGCCCACGCTTCAGCCTTTGCTGGATAAGAATATTGAAATTCATATAAAGAATACTTTTCAGCCCGACGAGCCAGGTACGGTGATTTCTAGATCTAGCAGGAAGAATTTCCGCTGGGTGACCGGGATCACCCATATCGATTCTATCAAACTCCTGAATATCGAAGGAAGCGGTATGGTGGGTATTCCGGGATTTTCGAAACGATTTTTCGAAATTCTTTTTCAGGAAAATGTGAATGTGGTGCTTATCACTCAGGCATCTTCAGAGCATAGCATCTGCATCGCAGTAAAAGCCGATGAAGCCGAAATTGCAAAAGCCGCGCTGGATGAGGCTTTTGAAGCTGAAATAAAATTAAATAAGATCAAGCCTGTTGAAATTGAAGACAATGTAGCCATTATTGCGCTGGTAGGAGACCGCATGAAAAGCCACCATGGCCTTAGCGGAAAAATGTTCAGTGCACTGGGCAACAACAATATCAATATTCGTGCGATCGCTCAGGGTTCTTCGGAAAGGAATATTTCCGCAGTCATCGCTAAGAAAGATGTGGTAAAGGCCCTGAATACGCTGCACGAACAGTTTTTTGAAGTGCCCTCAAAAGAGCTCAACCTCTTTATTACCGGCGTCGGAAATGTGGGCAGCAAACTCATCGCTCAACTGAAAAAACAGGAAGATTACCTGCTGGAAAAACTAAGACTAAAAGTGAGGGTGCTTGGATTGTCTAATTCCAGGAAAATGATCTTTGATGAAGACGGTCTTGACCTTGAAAACTGGCAGGAATTACTTGAAAATGGCGAAAAAGCCAATAAAAAGGAATTTTTTAACCGCGTGAAAGAGTTCAACCTGCGTAATAGTATTTTTGTAGATAATACCGCCAGTCCTGAAATTTCCGGCTGGTACAAGCATTACCTGGCGAATTCCATTTCAGTAGTGACCTGTAATAAGATCGCCTGTGCCGATTCTTATGAAAATTACGCCAATCTACAGAACCTTGCTCGGGAATATGGCGCTTCTTTCCAATACGAAACCAATGTGGGCGCGGGATTGCCAATTATCGACACGCTGCAGAACCTTGTAGCTTCTGGTGACAGGATTCGAAAAATACAGGCTGTGCTTTCCGGAAGTTTGAACTTCGTTTTTAATAATTACGATGCTTCAGAACCTTTTTATAAAATAGTTGAAAAGGCGATGAAAGAAGGTTATACCGAACCCGATCCGAAGATCGACCTTAGCGGAGTGGACGTCGCCCGTAAAATTCTCATTCTCGCCAGGGAAAGTGGTTTGCAGCTGGAGTTAGAAGATATTGAGAGCGAAGATTTCCTTTCTCAGGAAAGTCTGAATTCTGAAAACAACGAAGAATTTTTCCGAATTTTGAAAGAAGATGAACCCAAATTCAAAGCTATTTATGAGCAGGCGGTGAATAAAAATGCCGAGCTGAAATATGTGGCTCAACTGGAAGACGGTAAGGCAAAGGTGGGGCTCCAGGAAGTGGGAGCGCAGCATCCTTTCGCCAATCTTAGCGGAAGTGATAATATCGTGCTGTTTTTTACCGATCGTTATCCGCAGCAGCCACTTATCGTAAAAGGAGCAGGAGCAGGAGCTGAGGTGACTGCATCTGGTATCTTCGCCGATATCATCAGAATTGGAAAGAAATAATCAGGAAATGAACCTTAAATTATTCTTTATACCAGTCACCATGAATATTGACGAATTACCTTTGATCAGTAAGAAACAAAATATCAGCCGATGAAAGAAATCAGAATTTTCGCCCCGGCAACGGTGGCCAATCTTTCCTGCGGATTTGATGTGTTGGGATGTTGCCTCGACAATGTTGGCGATGAAATGCTAATTCGTGAAAATGAACTTAATGAAGTTAGGATCACAAAGATCACCGGCCAGGATCTGCCATTGGAAACCGATAAGAATGTGGCCGGAGTGGCGGTAAAATCACTGCTGAACAAACTGAATTCCAACAAAGGTTTTGATATTGAGATCGACAAAAAGATTCTTCCCGGAAGCGGAATTGGCAGTAGTGCCGCTAGTTCAGCCGGTGCCGTTTACGCGGTAAACGAGTTATTAGGAAGCCCCTTTTCTTTAAAAGAACTTATCCCTTTTGCCATGGCCGGTGAGATGCTCGCCAGCGGGAATGCTCATGCCGATAATGTCGCTCCGGCACTTTTAGGCGGTTTCAGCCTCATTCGAAGTTATGAACCCCTTGAGGTTATCAGCCTTCCGGTGCCTTCTGAGCTAAAGATGGTCATTCTGCATCCGCTTATTGAGATCAAAACCAGGGATTCGCGTTCCATTATTAAGCAGAATGTGAACCTGAGAAAAGCAATTTCACAGTGGGGAAATCTTGCAGCCTTCGTGAATGCCCTGCATACCAATGATTATGAGCTGCTTGGCCGAAGTTTAAAGGATGAGATTGTGGAGCCGGTACGCTCGATTTTGATCCCCTATTTTTCAGAACTTCAGGAATTATCAAAAGAAAATGGCGCGCTCGGATTTGGAATTTCGGGTTCCGGACCTTCTGTTTTTGCTCTTTGCAAGGGAGAAGAAGTAGCTGAAAATGTAAAAAATGCCATTCAGCAATTTTACTGTAAAAAGGGAATAGATTTCGATTTGCACCTTTCCGGAATCAGCAAAGAGGGCATAAAAATTCTTAAAACAGCAGGATGAAATATTTCAGTTTAAACGATAATCAGCATATCAGTAATTTTGAAGATGCCGTGATCAGGGGGATCGCGCCAGATAAGGGCCTGTATTTTCCGGAAAGGATTCCGCAGCTTTCTGAAGGTTTTATAAATAGCCTTATCGATCTTGGCAGGCATGAGATCGCTTTTGAAGTCATCAAAGAATTCGTGGGCGGGGAAATTCCCGATGAAGAACTTAAAAAGATCATTTTAGAGACCCTGGATTTTGAATTTCCCGTGGTTTCTGTGGAAGAAAATGTTTCAAGTCTCGAGCTTTATCACGGTCCCACGCTCGCCTTTAAAGATGTTGGAGCGCGTTTTATGGCGGGATGTCTTGGTTATTTTATCAGAAAAGGGAAACATGAAAAAGCGACCGTTCTCGTAGCTACTTCGGGTGATACCGGCGGGGCTGTTGCCAATGGTTTTCTTGGAGTGGAGGGCATCGATGTGGTCATTCTTTATCCGAAAGGGAAGGTGAGCGAAATTCAGGAAAGACAGCTTACCACTCTGGGGCAAAATATTACTGCACTGGAAGTTGACGGCGTTTTTGATGATTGTCAGGCAATGGTGAAAAAAGCTTTTCTGGATGATGAAATTCAGAAAAAACGAATGCTTACTTCGGCAAATTCGATCAATCTTGCTCGCTGGCTGCCGCAGATGTTCTATTATTTCTTCGCGGTTCAGCAACTACTTCCGAAGAAGAAGAAGCTCGTGTTTTCTGTGCCCAGCGGAAATTTCGGAAATATCTGCGCCGGAATGCTGGCCCGACAAATGGGATTGCCAATTGACCATTTTGTCGCTTCTACCAATGTGAATGATACGGTTACCGAATACCTGAAAACTTCTGAATATAAGGCGAAACCGAGCAAAGCCACGATCTCCAACGCGATGGACGTGGGCGATCCGAGCAATTTTGTACGGATACTTCAGCTCTTTCAGAATAAATATAAAAATGTAAAGGAAAATCTTTCTTCTTTCAGTTTTGATGATAAGACCACGAAAAAGGCAATTTCAGAAGTTTATAAAAATTCCGGTTATCTGATGGATCCTCACGGAGCCGTGGGATACCTTGGATTAAAACAGTTTTTAAATGAAAATTCTAATTTTAAGGGTGTTTTTCTGGAAACTGCGCATCCGGTGAAATTTCTGGAAACTGTAGAGGATGTCATCAATGAAAAAGTGGAAATTCCCCAGCCGATCAAAAAGCTGGAAAACCGACAAAAAAAATCCCTCCAGATCAGCAGTTACGATGACCTGAAGGAATATCTTTTGAGTTAGCCGGAATTAATATTTTACCGGCTCGTTTTCTTTAGGCATGGTTTTTTGAATAAACGCGCGAAGATCATTATTTGCCTGCTGAAGATCTTCTTTTCTGAGATACATCATATGGCCGCTTCGATAGCCTTTAAAGGTGAAGCGGTCTTTCATTTTTCCGCTGGGATCCATCTGCCACATTGAATATTTCGCATTGAAATAGGTGGTGGCCCCGTCAAAATACCCCGACTGGATCATGACTTCAAGATTAGGATTCTGTGCCATAGCCTGGCGAAGATTTTCGCCGGTGTTATTGCCACTCCGATCCCAGGGATGCACCGGGCCGAACATATAATATTGCAGATCGGTATCGAAATTAAGCTCTTCTCTCAGGTAGTAATTGATGGCCGGCGTAAAAGAATGCAGCCAGGAAGTTAGCTCGGCATTATAATCGGGATTGTCTCCCGCATCTTTTCGGTCGAGTCCCAGATACCTGGAATCCAGCCTGCCGATGGTATAACCATTTTTATCCCTCAATAATTCTTTCCAGAAATAGCGAAAAGGCACCTCAAGATTATTTTCCAGGATCACATCTTCAGAAATTCCCGAGAAATAAGACATTTTTTGAGCAATCTCCTCCTTTCTGCTTTCTTCAAGGAAGCCGCCTTTTACCAGGGCGGGAAGCAGTGTATTGACGGCATAATTTTCAGCTTCGGGAAGGATTTCATCCAGATCCCTCTGCTGAAGTTCTGTTGGCAGAGCCTTATGGTACCAGGCGGCAGCGGTGAAATAAGGCAGTCTGTTGGCAATTTCCACAGGGCCTTCGCGGTCAATGCCAAGTTCGGTGGGAGAAACAAGTATAACGCCGTTCAGGTACATCCACTGGGCATTCTGAAGTTCCAGGGCAAGTCCGGAAACACGAGTTGTTCCATAGCTTTCCCCGATAAGGTATTTAGGTGAAAGCCATCTGTTTTCGCGGTTCATAAAAGTGCTGACCCATTTTGCCAGGTATTCAATATCCGCATTTACTCCGAAGAATTTTTCGCGATCCACCTTTCCGTCTTTATCGGGAATAGCGCGGGAAAATCCGGTGTTCACCGGATTGATATAGACAATATCGGCCACATCTAATATCGAAAAAGGATTCTCCTGAATCCCGTACGGCTGCACGGGATAACCTTCTTCATCGATATTCAGGATACGCGGACCGGTATACGCGATATGCATCCAAACCGAAGCCGAACCGGGACCGCCGTTGAAAGAGATCAGGAGCGGCCGGTTTTTCCTGTCTTTGATCTCGTCGCGGGTATAATAAGTATAGAAAAGACTGGCAATTTCTTCGCCATCATCATTCCAGAGGGGTTGGGTGCCGGTTTCGGCGGTATATTTAAAAGATTGTCCGTTCGCGGTTACCGAATGATGAGTTACTACAGTGGTATCTAACGGAAGTTTAAGTTTTTGTGCTGAAATTCCTGCAAATGAAAGCAGGCTTAAAAGGGTAAATAAATAGAGTTTTCTCATTGGGAAATTAAAAGATTAGTAATTAAATTTTCTTGTTATCACCCAGGTTTTCATCCCGGAACACGATAACGTAGGTTAGAACGATCCCACCGGCAGCGGCCAGCAGGAAAAAGATCATTGCCAATCCCGGGTAGCCGAAAATAGTAAAATCTGACGGAACCTGCATGAGCATGGAAGCGCCGATAATAGTGGCAGCGATAATCAAACCAAGGGTGATACGGTTCGCGACTTTTTGAAAACCATCGGTCACGCGCTTTTCATCAATAGCATCAATTTCAATTTTCAGTTCATTATTGGCCAGATTTTCAGAAATTTTGTTCATGCGGCCCGGCATTTTTTCCATGAAATTCTTGGTTTCAATGAGCATTTCGAAGAAATTTTCGGGTTTAAGCTCATTCAGCATCTTTTTTCGCATGATCTCGGTCACATTGTGCTTGATTGCTTTTCGAAGATTAAATTCGGGATCGAGTTTAGCCACGATCTGATCCAGGTTGAGAAGAATCTTTCCAAGCACATTGATCTCAACGGGAAGCTTGATATGAGTATTGATCGCCAGCCGGTTCATCTGGATTAGAATTCTACCGGTTTGCAGATCTTCAGCGCGGCTGTTCTCGCTTTCCATGATCACATCGGTGACCGTTTTCGCAAATCTATGTTTGTCTGACCACTCATTGAGCTCGCTCATCTTCAGTAAAACATCTGCAGCCTTTTCACCATTGCTGTTGCTTAGCGCCAAAAGCAATGCAATAAGCTGTTCCTGTAGCTGCGGAGTGAATCGCGCGACCATCCCCAGGTCTATCAGGGCTATTTTGTTGTCTTCGGTGAATTTGATATTTCCGGGATGCGGATCGGCATGTGCGAAGCCGTCATTAATGATCTGTTGAAGATAGGCTTCCACAAGTTCTTCCACTAATTCTGAAAAATCATTTTCGAGCTTTCGCAGGGGAGAAAGGGAAGTGATCTTTTTACCGGTTACGAATTCCATAGTCAAAACACGGGCCGAGCTATAATCATCGATGGGTTTCGGAATTACCAGATGCTGATAATTTTCCAGGTTTTTCTTCAGATTTTTAAGATTCTGAGCCTCTTTGGTATAATCAAGTTCATTTAAAAGAAGGTGCCTTAATTCGGCAAAAACTTCATCAAGGGCATAGGTTTTTGCCTTTTGAAGGTGTTTTACAGCCATTTTAGCCATTTCATCCAGCGTTGCCAGGTCTTTTTGAAACTGATCTTTAATTCCCGGCCGCTGCACCTTAACGGCCACCGGTTTTCCCGATAATAATTCAGCACGATGCACCTGGCCTATAGAAGCGCTGGCTATTGGCTTTTCCTCGAAAAAATTAAAAGCTTTGGAAATTTTGGTTCCCAGTTCTTCCTCTATGATCTTTCGTATATCTTCAAAAGGCACAGGCGATACATTATCCTGTAAATTGGCAAGCGCTTCAAGATATTCATCGGGTAACAAATCGGGACGGGTGGAGAGCAACTGTCCCAGTTTAATATAGGTAGGCCCCATATTCTTTAGGTCTTCCACAAGTTCTTCAGGACTCTGTTGAAATTTATGCTCATCATCGTCTTCGTTAAAGCCTTCATCCATAGCAATAGCACTGGTCTTGCGAAAAATATCACTGTTCCAGTACTTCAGCATGAAACGGATGAATTTGTAATAACGTTTGATTTTTTCCGGTTTATGGCTCATAGGTAGTTCAGAATAGTTAAGACTTTAAATTTAAGAAATTATAGGCTATCGGAACGTTAGCAGATTATTGAGATCGTTGATATTGTTTGGATGTCCGAACAGGTACAGCAAATCTCCCTGGTGGATCTCGGTTTGCGGGGAAATTTCGGTAAGATATTTCCGGTCGCGATGAATGGCGAGAACCGTCACTCCATAATTTTTACCGATGCCCGATTCTTCGATACTTTTTCCTACAATTTTACGATTGTCCCGCTGTACTTTGATAGTTACGATCTCTTTATTGGGAATATTGAGATGCTGAAGAGCGGGGGAATGCGGTTCCTTTTTTAGAGACGTCAGCATTTCATAATCGGAAGACCTGATCTGGTTTGTAAAATCCTGAATTTCATCAAACGGAACCAGGTACTTTTTAAGCACCCGGGTGAAAATTTCGATAGAGGTTTCAAATTCTTCGGGAATCACTTCATCTGCTCCCAGCTTGAAGATATCTTCTATTTCCCGCACATATCTAGTACGCACGATAATCGTTGCGGTTTGAGTGAACTGGCGTATATTGGTTAGGATTTTTTTCGTCGCATTGGCATCAGAAATTGCAATAACAATTACCCTCGCCTCCTGTACGTGTGCATGTTTAAGAATGGTATTATTGGTGGCATCGCCAAAAATCACCGGTTCTTTGCTGATTTTCGCCTTCTCAAAGGTATCGGGATTGATATCGAGAATGACATAGGGAATTTCAGCTTTTTTCGCAGCTTTGGAGATATTCTGCCCGTTAATTCCATAACCAATGATCACCAGGTGGTCGTGCAGGTTCTCTTCGGAAAAATCCTCATGAGCTTTTGTACTTTTTTTGATGTTTTCGAGCCGTTTTCTTACTGCGGAAGAGATTGGGGCTTTCAGAATTGCATAAGTCCATTTTTCGGCATTTGAGATGAAAAATGGAGTAATTCCCATACTTATGATGGAGATGGCCAGGAAGTATTGGTAGATATTTTCAGGAATTATATCACTTTCCCTGCCTACACTTGAAAGCAAAAGCGAGAATTCACCCACCTGAAACAGGCTGAATACCGCCATCAAAATTGTTCGCAGCGGGTAGCGCAGTACCAGAACTGTCAGGCCTATGATTATCATTTTCATCAGGACAACCCCGATCACCAGCAATAGGATGATGAAAACATGCTGTCCGAAAAATTGAAGATTCAGAAGAGAGCCTACCGAAATAAAGAAAAAACTAATGAAAATTTCCCTGAACGGCAGCACATTTGCCGTCGCCTGGTGACTGTAATCTGATTCGGAAATGATTAATCCGGCGAAAAACGCACCTAAAGCCAGGGAAAGTCCTACCGTTGAAGTTAGCCAGGCCACTCCAAAACACAGCACTACAACAGTTAGAATAAAAAGTTCCTGATTTTTTGTTTTCACCACCCAACCCAGCACTTTTGGGACTACATATTTGGCAAGAAGATAAACTATGATCAATACAGCGATGATCTTTATAACCATCACGGTAACTGTTCCTAATACATTGGGCGTTTCTCCAGCCAGCAGGGGAGTGAACAGCATCATGGGAACTACCACGATATCCTGAAAAATAAGAATTCCAAGGCCGATCCTTCCATGGGGAGCACTTACCTCTCCTTTTTCCTGTAGTAGTTTCAGCACAATGGCTGTACTGCTCAGACTGAAAAGGAATCCGAGGAAAATCGAGGTATGCCAGGGCAGGCCGGTAAAATAGGAAATGAGCGCGGTTATCAAGATCGTGCCGCCTACCTGAAGCCCACCGCCAAGAAAAATGATCTTTTTTATCGATGCCAGGCCCTTCAGCGAAAGTTCGATCCCGATGACGAACAACAGGAAAATAATACCAATTTCAGATAATAATTCCACTTCTTCCCTGGAGCTTATTAGATTGAATGCATAAGGTCCGGCAATGATTCCCGCGAGTAAAAATCCTAAAATCGAAGGCAGCTTGATCTTCTGGAATCCAAGGATAATAAATATCGAAAGACCCAGAATCACGACAATATCCTGTAACATAGGGATTTCCATGAGGCGGTTGGTTTAGTATGGATTTAAAGATAATAAGTTACGCAATTTCATAACCTATGAAAATAAAAAAGCTGCCTGAAAATTTTTTCAGGCAGCTTTTAAAAAGACCTACTATTCAGTTTAGCCTTTGAGCCAGGCGTGACGAATTTCAATTTCATCACCATCGGCATTCTGATTTTCTACCAGTTTCCTGGTTTTATCCATCGGAGTTATAATTTTCCCCTGCAGTTTCACGTCTTCGCCGTCACGGCCTACAGTCATTGTAATTGGCGCGCCCACAGCCCATTTCTGGGTTTCGGTAATGAGGTCGTAAATATTCCTGACATTGTATTTTTCACCGTTGATCGATTTCAGAACATCTCCGCCTTCAACTCCAAGGTTTTTCAGAAAGGAGTTCAGTTCGATATCATCACGAAAAACGATCTCCCCGGTTTGTTGATTCGCACGAATATATGGCGTCTGATCCTTTAAAAAATAATCCACTTCGCCCATTGCTTCTTTTTCCTCGAGCCCGGCTTTTGCTAAAAAGTCGTAGTATGGAATTGGAGTGGAGCCGGTCACGTATTTATCGAAAAAATCCTGGATTTCGGGATAGGTCATGGAAACTATGGTTGGGATCAACTCCTCGTCATTAAAAGGATTGTCTTTTCCATATTTCTGGCTGAGTTTCTTCATAAGATCAAGCACGCCCATTTTACCACCGCTTAACTCACGAAGCCTGAGGTCGAGAGACATTCCTATCAAGGCACCTTTTAAATACACATTATAATAGTTGTCTTTGTAAGGGTCTTTCAGAATATTCCGGCTCATTTCGGTGAAAGGCATGGTATCGTCAAAATGTTTGGACATCTTGATCTTTTCAACCATGCGGTCATAAAATTCCTGATTGTCAATAAGTCCCTGATTTACCTGGAAAAGATTGGCAAAATATTCGGTCACTCCTTCGTACATCCAAAGATGCTCCGACATTTTGGGATCATTATAGTCGAAATAATGAATTTCTTTGGAATGGATTGAAAGAGGCGTAATAGTATGGAAGAATTCATGTGAAACGATATCGGTAAGTGACTCTTCAAGCGCCTCTTTTTCCATAGATTCAGAAAGCACTACCACGGTGGAGGTATGATGTTCCAGAGCTCCAAAATTCCTGGCATCGGGCTTATCATCTTCTGAAAGATACAGCAGAATAGCGTATTTATCATTGGCATTGATATCACCCATAAATCTTTTCTGAGCCTTTATCATGCGGCTTATCGCCGGTTTAAGGTCCTGTGCGCTGAACTTGTTATTTGGTGAATACACATCCAGAAGCACGTCCATCCCCTGAGCATCGATATGCACCGTGTCTGGCTCGGCATACATGATAGGGTGATCGATCACCTCAAAATAACGATTTATATTATAAATATCGGTTTGAACAGCATCATTGGTCGAGGTATTTGAAACTGTTAGCGAAGTTCCGGGGATAAGCTTGGCGGGCCTTTTGATTTCCAGTTTATAGTGTTTTTCCTTCATTCCACCGAAATAACCTACAAAGCCATGAAGGTTCAGAAGAAAGTTCTTATCCTTCAAAATATTGGTTCCTGCCATGGAATACACACCGCCTTCTTTCTCCCAGTCAAAAGAATCATTCACCTGGTACATCACTTTGTCAAGATCTTCAGCATCGGTGATCCTCCAGCTGTTGTCGTTTAATTTAGTGAATTCCATTTCATTGCCTTTATAATCAAGGGCTTTGAAATTTTCTGAAAACCTTCCGTAGTTATCGGTGGAATAGGTGCCGGGAACGGTTTTAGGAATATAAAAAGTAGTGGTATCGCTGGTAAATCTGTCGGGATCTACGCTTACCCAAACTTTGTCATTTTGTACGTCTACAAGATTGATACTGGCAGTGATGGGCTGCTCGGGTGAATTGATTTGTTGGGTCTTACAGGAAAATAACAAAGATACTGCGGCAAGCCCCAGAATTATTTTTTTCATAAAATTTGATGTTTTTATATTAGACAAAATTATGGTGAATTCGTTACATAAAAAAAGCGCCATTTGGCGCTTTTTATTATATAAGTCAGCAATTTTTTTATGCTCTTACATGGCCTTCACCAAGTACATAATATTTATTAGTAACCAGCTGTTTCAATCCTAAGGGACCTCTGTGGTGCAGTTTATCGGTAGAAATTGCCAGCTCAGCTCCAACACCCATTTGTCCGCCATCGGTAAAACGTGTAGAAGCATTATGATATACGGCTGCACTATCAACCTGTTCCATGAATTTCAGTGCTTCCTCTTTATCGGTCGTGATAATTGAAGCGGAATGTCCACCTGAATATTTGTTGATCTTTTCGATGGCCGCATCCAGATCATCGATAGCTCCGATCACGATCTTCATCGCCAGGAATTCTTCGTACCAGGTATCTTCAGAAGGGATTCTTTCTTCTTCGGAAAGTACTTTGGAAACCTCTTCATCGACGAGAATTTTCACTTTATTGTCACGGAACAACTGCTGAAGTTCTTTCAGCCTGCTTTCGTAATTTTTTATATTCTTGTCTACAAGCACCTTGTCCAGCGCATTACAACCAGAAATCTTGTCGATCTTGGCGTTAAGCATCACTTTTTTTGCGACTTCAAAGTCGGCATTTTTAGAAACATATAGGAAATTATTTCCTCTACCGCTTACCAGTACAGCGCCGGTGGCATGTTCCTTGACAAAGGCGATCAGTCTTTCCCCGCCTCGCGGAACGATAAGATCTAACTGTTCCGGTGGATTTTTCAGAAATTCCTGGGTCTGGGTTCTGTCAAGGTGAAGAAGTTTTATCCAGTCTTTGCTAAGCCCATTCTCCTCAAGTGCCTCATGCCAGCATTCTTCCAGGATCTTATTAGAATTGATCGCTTCTTTTCCTCCTTTAAGATAGATCTTGTTATTGGCCTTAAAAGCCAGCACCGAGGCCTCGATAGTCACATCGGGACGTGATTCATAAATGATCAAAATATTCCCGAAAGGTGCTGTTTTGTTGGTGATGTCAAGACCCGTATCCAGTTTTCGATGTTCGATCACCTTACCCACAGGATCATCCTGCTCCATCACTTCTTTTACAGATTGGATCATCCCGTCAACTTTCTTATCATCAACGATTAGGCGGTCATACATGGCCTGATCATCTTTACTGAAGGCTTCCAGGTCTTTCTTATTGGCTTCAATAATTTCTTTTCTCCTGCGGTCCAGGATATCCATCATGGACTTCAGGACTTTATTTTTAGTTTCAGATTTTATCAACTTCATCTTTTCGTGTCTTTAGTTTTTAGTGTTGTTTACGATGTAAATTTTGTGCCTACGGGTTTTCCGGCCATAATGTCCAGAATTACGTTTTCTCTTTTTCCATTCGCAATGTAGGTGGTGATATTTTTTGCAGCAGTTCCCTTGGCGATCTTTATTTTAGATTCCATTCCGCCACGGCCTTCACCTTCACCTTTATCTGATTCCTGAACGTATTTTTCAACATTCTCGTCGATCTGTACTTTATTTAGCTTTTCAGAATCATCATCTTCTGGGTGGCCGGTATAGAGCCCTTCCGTATCACTTAAAATAATCAGTTTTTCAGCACCGATCAGTTCGGCTACCAGGCTTGCGAGTTCATCATTGTCAGAGAACATAGACATGGTCACTGAAACCGCGTCATCTTCATTGGCGATAGGAATAATCCCTTCAGATAATAAAGATTCATAACAGTTGATCATATTTTCCCGATGAATTCCCGGGCTAAAATCCCTTTTGGTAGCCAGCACCTGTGCACAGCGCATTCCGTAATCATGGAAAATGCTGTAATAGTGTCTCATCATTCGGGGCTGCCCCACTGAAGAGTATACCTGACGACGTTTACTGTCATCCTTGACATTGATTTCACCAAGAATTTCTTTTCCGGCAATTGCCGAACCTGATGATACCAGTACGGTTACTATATCTTCTTCGTAAAGGGTAGCAATCTGCCGAACCAGGCTTTTCAAAACAGGACCCAGAATACGGTTGTCTTTATTGGTCATTACGTTGGTTCCTACCTTTACAACAATTCTTCTTTTATTCTCCATTACTTTTAAAATATGGTTTTTAACTATTTCAGCCTATTCTTCTTTTCCAAGTTCAACAGCACGGTCAAAAGCCGCATATGCTGCATCTTTAATAAGCTCTTTTACATTGTTATCTTCCATCGAATCAAGCGCGGCCCTTGTAGTACCTCCTTTTGAAGCCACTCTTTCCATCCAGGTATCGGGTGAGAGATCATTGCGGTTGAATAATTCAACGGCACCTTCAAAGGTCTGACTCACCAGTACTTTGGAATCGTTCTTAGAAAAGCCCATTTTCAGCGCGGCTTCCAGCATTGACTGCATAAAATAGAAGACATATGCGGGACCGCTACCTGAAATACCGGTGGAGGCATCTATATAATTTTCGGTTTTTACGTGGATGGATTCCCCGGTGGTGTCAAGAAGATTTCGCACCATTAAAAGTTCCACCCTGGAAACTTCCTGAGATTCGGTATAGGATGTTACTCCTTTTCCTACCTGAGCAGGTAGGTTAGGCATCGAGCGAACTACTTTTCTCACTCC
Organism: uncultured Flavobacteriaceae bacterium; assembly: GCA_963741865.1. Taxonomy (GTDB): domain Bacteria; phylum Bacteroidota; class Bacteroidia; order Flavobacteriales; family Flavobacteriaceae; genus Christiangramia. Next base: position 30,200 of record CAVUJP010000005.1, on the reverse strand, counting down.
AAGTCCCTCCTGAATTTTTCCGATGGTCACCCCGGCCATAAGCGAAACAAAAATCTGCTCCTTATTAACCATAGGCTTCATTTCCTCGAAAAGTTCATCACAGTGATAAGGTTTTACGGCGATAAATATCATATCGGCCTCTGGCAGGCATTCCTCAAGTTTTTCATATACATCAAAATGGTCAAGATCACGCAGTCTTGCAATCACATCGGCCGATTTGTCGAATACCATTAAATTTCTACGGTTCAACATCGCAGATTTGGCCATTCCTTCGGCGTAAGTGAGACCCATATTTCCTGCTCCAATTACTAATGTTTTCATTTCTTGTTTTTTGGATTAATTTTTTGGTTTAGCACCTTTAGGCCGTATATGGCACAAAGACTATGCAAGCCTAAAAATTAATTTTCTGTTTATCTGGTTTTCCGATAATTTAAGGCTGAAATAGAAAAAAGTGCATTAATAAAACCTTAAATTCTTGTAAAAAATACCGATGTTTTTAGGTTATATATTTTTATATCCATAAAAACATGAGCTAACAATTATGACTTTCCTATTATTCATAACCACTGAATGAAAATTTGATAAAACTCAGTTTATTTCTCCATGAGGATATGAGAATCCAGGAGTTGTGAAAAAATTAAGAAAAATTTATGATTCCTTCGCATTTCGTCCTGCCATCTTCTCCTGTAAATATGGCAGAATCAATAATAGAAGGCCTTAAGAAGAACATCAAAAAGTTAAATTTTGTGAATATTAAAAGATTTTTAACTTCAAAAAATAGGTTCAAAACCGATTAACCGCAATATTTGTGTGATAAGAATCATTTCTTTTGGTAATTATTATTTATAATTATCCCCCTTGTGGAGAGTAAAATCTCCTGGCTTAAAAACCTGCTACTAAGATTAATGAAAAAAATAAAAGAAAGTCCTGTAAATACTTCGGCAAAAGAAAAGATCAAAGAACAATCAAGAATTATTGCCGTAGGAGCGAGTGCTGGCGGGCTTGAAGCTTTAAAATCTTTTTTTCGGAATATTCCTTCAAAGGATAAGAATTCATACGTTGTCATTCAGCATCTTTCTCCCGATTACAAAAGTATGATGGGGGAGTTGCTAAAGAAGAATACCAATCTACCCATTCAGCAAATTACAGATCAAATGGAGATCAAACCGGGGAAAATCTTTTTAATTCCTCCGGCTCATAATCTTGTTCTGGAAGATAACCTGTTGAGGCTAAGTGAAAAACCGAAAAATCAGCAGTTAAACCTTCCCATAGACATTTTCTTTGAATCACTTGCCGAACAGTGTGAAGAGCAGGCCATAGGGATTGTGCTAAGCGGTACCGGAAGTGACGGTACCCGTGGTGTACGGGCGATAAAGGAAAAGAATGGTATGGTCATGGTGCAGGAACCATCGCAGGCAAAATTCGACGGCATGCCTAAAAGCGCCATTAATACAGGCTTGGTTGATTATATTCTTCCTGTTGAAAAAATGGGTCCGGAACTTAAAAATTTCATCTCTACTCCTCCGATTTTTCATTTTGAAGATGGAGATGTTCAGTATGACGAAAAAGAGCTCAACAAGATACTTACCTATATAGATGAAAAGGCAGGACTGGATTTTCGGGAATATAAATATGCGACTCTTGCCCGGCGAGTGGCAAGGAGAGTTAATATTTGTAAATCTAAAGATCTTGCCGAGTATTACGAATACCTTACTAAAAACGAAGATGAAGTAGAAATACTCTACCGCGAATTTCTGATTGGAGTCACTAAATTCTTTAGGGACGAAAAGGTTTGGGAAGTGTTGCGGGAGAAGGTCTTTCCGAAACTGATTTCTGAAAAAGAAGACGGTGAGGTCCTTAAGGTCTGGGATGTGGGTTGTAGTACGGGAGAAGAAGCTTATTCATTTGCAATGAGCCTGAATGAAGAAATGGAAAAACAGGGCAAGTCCCTCACAATAAAGATCTTCGCCACCGATATTTCACAGCCGCATCTTGACATTGGAAGCAAGGGAATTTATCCCGAAAGCATTGTGGCGGATGTTTCCAAAGATTTCCTTTTAAAATATTTCCTCAGCAAATCCCATAGTTATCAAATCGTGGAGAGGATCCGTCGCATGGTGATCTTTTCCAAACATAACATTATAAAAAATCCGCCTTTCAGCAACATGGATATGGTGGTATGCCGCAATTTGCTGATTTACTTCCAGAACAGCATTCAGAAAAAAGCCATGAATGTACTGCATTATGCGCTTAAGAAGGATGGCGTTCTGGTGCTGGGAACCAGTGAAAGTGTGCACAGTCACCGGGAGTATTTCTCTGAAATAGACCGGCGTTGGAAGATATATCGAAATAGAGAACCCAGTACCAGGCTTAAAAACGGGATTACCCATGAATCTTCAGCCAATTTTAAGGAACCTGAAACCAAACTCATGGAAAACCGTTTGACCCGTGATCGCCGTAGCTATAAAAGTCAGACGAATAATCCGGTGAAATCAAAGCTTGAGAAACAGCTCCATGAAACACTGCTTGAGCAGTTTGGCGGAGCTTCGGTGTTTGTTGATACCGATTACAATATCCTGCAGGCCGTGGGTGAATTCAGGAAGTATGCCAATTTGCCGGTAAATGGTTTTTCCATCAATCTGCTGGATATGCTGGAATCTAACCTGAAATTTATTGTGCAAAGTACTTTTAACCGGGCACACAAAGAGCAGGAAAAAGTGGTATATCGTGATGCGGTGATCATTCAGAATGACAAGAAAATTGGTGCCGATATTATTGTAAAGCCTTTTTCAGAACATAGCCTCAACGGGGAGACCAATTATATCATCACTTTTGTAGAGAAGGACCTTAAAATAGAAAATGCCAAGGAAATTCCGAAGATCAATCCTTCCGATCAGACCAAGGAACATATAGCCAGCCTGGAAGAAGAGCTGAAGAAGACCAAGGAAGAACTTCAAACTTCTCTCGAAGAAGTGGAAACGAGCAATGAAGAACTGCAGGCTGCTAATGAGGAATTACTGGCTTCGAATGAAGAACTTCAGAGTACCAACGAAGAACTTCAGAGCGTAAACGAAGAGATCAATACGGTAAATGCAGAGAATATTCAGAAGATGGATGACCTCGCCGCGTTGAATGCCGATATGAACAACCTGCTGAAGAGTACCGAGATTGGGGTGATCTTCCTGGATTCCAAGCTGAAAATAAGGAAATTTACGCCGGCTATAAAAAAACATTTCAGCCTTATTAATGGGGATGTGGGCAGGCCCATCGATAATTTCACCAACAGTTTTGGCCTTAGCCGTAAGCAGAACTTCCTGGACCGATGTAAAAAAGTGCTGAATTCTGGAAAGATCCTCGAAAAACATATCGTTTCAAGGGAAGGCAAAAATTACCTTCAGCGAATTTCCCCTTATATAGATTCTGATGATAGCATCAATGGAGTGGTGATTTCATTCATCGATATTGAGACCATCCAAAAATCAAGGGAAAAACTGCAGGCCAGTGAGAAGCGCTTTAAATCTTTTTATGAAGATGACCCGGTGCTGCATGTAAGCGTTGATCCCAAAACTTTCCTGATCGTGCATTGTAACAAAAAGGCCGTTGAAAAACTTGGCTATGAGAGCAAGGAAGAACTAATCGACAAGCCGATCTTTGATCTTTTTGATGGTGATTCCCATACTTCATCTGCCAAGCTCAGGGAAAATTTCAGGGAGTCAAAAGAACTTAACAATATTGAGCAGCATATGGTCACCAAAAGAGGAAGTCTCCTTCCGGTGATCCTTAATGCCACTGGCGAGAAAGATGAAAATAACAATCTGCGCACCATTAGGTACACCTGTGTTGATATTTCCGCAGTTAAGAAAGCCGAGGAGCAGCTTAAAGAGCAAAAAGCCGATCTTGAAAGGGCGAACCACGATCTTGAGCAATTTGTATCTATCTGTTCCCATGACCTTCAGGAGCCGCTTTCTACCATAAAATTCGGTAGTGATGTTCTCGGAAAAATGTATGCCGATAAACTGGATGCAAAAGGAGAAAATTACGTAAAGTATATCAAGAACGCTTCCGACAGGCTTTCGGCGCAGATCAGGGCGCTGCTGGAACATTCCCGTATCGGTAAAAACGGAAGAAAAACTACCGTGAATGTCAATGAAGTGCTGGAGGTGGTGAAATATGATCTTACCAAGAGCATCAAAGATTCCAAAGCCAGGATTCATAGTAGTAAACTGCCAAAAATACAGGGCTACGAAATAGAATTGCGCCTGTTGTTCCAGAATCTCATAAGCAATGCCATAAAATATGTTCCCGATGATCGCTCTCCCGAGATCCGTATTTCTGCTTATAAAGAAGAAGATTACTGGATATTCTCTATCATGGATAACGGGATAGGGATCTCTGAAGAAGACAGAAAGAATATTTTTACCATTTTTAATCGGGTTCCTGGCAATGATAAAACCGACGGAACCGGGGTGGGACTTGCTCATGTTGAAAAGATTGTGCTTTTACATGAAGGGACTATTTGGGTAGATTCGCAGGTGGGTGTGGGAAGTACCTTCTATTTTAAATTAAAAGCAACTTAGAATGGGTCAGACCAGTTACTACCCTGAGAAGGTAGATTTTTCTAATTGTGATAAAGAGCCAATTCATATTATCGGCAAATCCCAATCCCATGGCGTCCTGGTTGCCTGTGATAAACATAGTCTTGAGATTACCCAGATCGGGGATAATGCCGAGGCTTTCTTCGGAAAGCCTTTTAGCACGTTTTTGGGAAAGAACATAAGCATTCTGCTGGGTGAAAATATAAGCAGGGAAATTGCCAGTTCCAAGCAAGAAGCTCTTGAAGTAAAGGAAGTGGAGGTGAGCGACCGGAAATTTGTGGTCATTCCGCATATTTCGGGAGAAAGCCTTATTCTTGATTTTGAACTTTCCGATACCGATTATAATCCATTCGAATACCAGCGGCAGTTAAGCCATATTTTGAATAGCCTTGGCAGGGCCTCCAGCCCGATGGAACTTTGTCAGGAGGCAGCGCGGATCACCAGAAGTATTTTTGGGTATGACCGTGTGATGATCTATAAGTTCGATGAGGAATGGAATGGGGAAGTGGTCGCGGAAGAAAAGAAAGAAGAGCTGGAAAGCTGGCTGGGACTCCATTATCCGGCGAGCGATATCCCGAAGCAGTCCCGGGAACTATTTCTAAAACACCGGGTGCGAATCATCGCCGATGTAAATTATAAACCGGTGGCCATTCATCCGGAATTATCACCTCTCACCAATAAACCTCTTGACCTTTCCAAATCGGAATTAAGGGCGGTTTCCCCCATACATATCGAATACCTTCAGAATATGAAGGTTGGTGCCTCTCTAACCGCGGCCTTGATCAGCAACGGAAAATTATGGGGATTGCTGGCCTGTCATCATTATTCGGCAAAATTCATTAATTATTACCGCCGTCAGACCTGTGATTTTCTTACCCAGATTTTTTCAAATGAATTAACGCTGAAAGAGACCAGCCGCTACATTGAAAAACTGGATGAATGGGGAAAGATCAGGACCGATCTTATAAGCCAGATGAAGCATAGGGATAAGATCAAAAAAGGCCTGCTGGAACAGGAAGTGATCTTTACAGATCTACTGGAATGTGAGGGAGGAGCGCTGATTCTGAACGATAAGATACGGCTTTTGGGTAATACACCCGATAAAAAACAGGTGAAAGCACTGGTTTCTGATTTTCTTTCGAAACAGGAAGATCCAATGTTCTTTACGAAGAATCTGGAGAAATTTTATGCCCCGGCGAAAGAATTCAGAAAAAAGGCTTCGGGTCTTCTCGCGGTAAAACTTGGGAACAGCGATAAAGATTTTTTAATGTGGTTCCGGCCGGAAGTATTGCAGAATGTAAGCTGGGGAGGAAATCCCGATAAAAATACCAGTTTTGATGAAGATAAACAGCGAATAACGCCCAGGAAATCTTTTGCAAAATGGACGCAGAAACTTACAGGAGTTTCCGATTCCTGGCAGGACTATCAGATCAGTGCCGCCAGGGCCATCAGGGAAAGTTTGAGTAATATCATTCTCGAAAAACAAAAAAAGAAGATCGAGCGTTTGAATAAAGAACTGGGGGAAGCACATAACGAATTGCAGCTATTCAGCCAGGGGCTTTCTCATGATCTTAAAGCGCCATTGCGCGGAATTGACGGATATGCTCAGGTGTTGAAAGAAGATCATTATGGGGAGTTATCCAAACCCGGGCAGCAGGCGATCGATACTATACTTTCTTCAGCCGGTGAAATGAGTGAATTAATAGATAATATCCTTTCATTTTCGGGAGTTTCGGCAGAGTCGCTTAAAAGATCGGAGTTTTCAGTGAACCATCTCCTGGAAGATATATTTCAGTCTTTTAATACCAAGGTGAATTATCCCAACACCAGGATAAAAGTAGTGACAGATCTGCCTAAAATGATGGCAGATAAACAAATGCTGACTCAGGTGTGGTCGAATTTGATCACCAATGCACTTAAATATAGCGCAAAAGAAGAAGAACCCAGGGTAGAAGTAGGCACGCAATGTATTGATGGAAAAACAGTTTATTTTGTGAGCGATAATGGAATAGGATTTGACCCGAAATACAAAGACGATATTTTTGAAATCTTTTTGAGATTTTCGGAAAAAAATTTTAAAGGTACAGGCATTGGCCTGGCGATCGTAAAAAAAATTATCGAAAAACACGGAGGAAATGTTTGGGCCGAAAGCACGAAAGGCGAAGGCTCTACTTTCTATTTTTATGTTTAACAGGTAATTTGCGCAAAGGCATGGTTTATGTATTTTCGTGCTTTAGTTGAATTGAATACAGATGATTAAAATCCCTCTAAGAATATTGCTGGTAGAAGATAATGAAACCGATGCCGGACTCATTAGAAGACAGATAGGACAAATTACAGAGAATGCCGAGATCGAAATGGCCGAGGATCTCCAGGGTTGTCGGGATCACCTGGTAAATTTTGCACCCGATGTGGTGCTGTCAGATTATAATCTGCCAGATTGTACCGGTCTTGATATTTTGGAAATGGTTAAAGAATTCGATCCTGATCTTCCGTTTATCTTCATTACCGGTACCATCAATGATGAAGAACTCGCGGCCCACACTATTTTAAGCGGAGCATCGGGTTATATACTGAAAAAACATATGAAAAACCTAGGTGAAAAGTTACTGCCATTTTTGAAGAAAGTGGTTATAAACATGGGCGCGAGGGAAGAGCTTCGCGAACGAATTCGCAATAATAAGATCACCGTTAACCAGATTTATGAATATCTGGATAAGATCAATGCCGATAATGCCGAACAGGTGGACAATATTCAAAAGATCAAGCAGGCTATAAGCAATTTCAAACTCAACGACAATGTTGAATAAATTAAGGGAAGCTACAAGGCAGCTGCACGAAAAACTGGAAGGTAACAATCTTGCCGGGAAGATCATCGATCACAGTATTAGTCAGGAGGAATATGAATTGCTGCTTTTCCAGAATTTCCTGGCTTATGCTAAAGTGGAAAATGCCGTAGAGAAATATCTTCCTTTTGAAAATCCTTCAAAAGCTGAAAAAATAAAGCAGGATCTTCGTAATTTGGGCATAACAAAACCTGAAACAGCCTGGGATTTCTCTTTTGAATGCCATAGCGAAGCTGAAGCCCTTGGAGCTTCTTACGTTGTGGAAGGTTCAGCCATGGGCGGAATGATGATCGGGAAAGAAATTCCAAAATGTGGATCTTTGCAGGAACTGCCGGAGCAACATTTTTTCAGCGGCTCCAGGGAATCTGCGAAAGGCTGGAATCAATTTCTAAAGCTGATGAGAAACAGGGAATTTTCTGAAGAAGAGACCGACGCGGCTTCTAAAAAAGCCATGGAGACTTTTAAATTGTTCGAAGCCGCCTTTAAAACTCAATTTTCAAAATACTGAATGTAATCATCTGAAACAGCTACTATGAAAAAAATCAGGAAGACTTTTCTCTGCCTATTTTTAATTGGTTTGAATTTTTCCTTTTGCCTTGCCCAGGGCGGAAGAATTCCGGTTCGCGGTGAAAACGGGATGGTGGTAACCAGTCATTATCTTGCTTCAGAAGTAGGAAAAGATATCCTTAAAAAAGGCGGTAACGCCGTAGATGCTTCCGTGGCAACTGCTTTTGCTCTTGCTGTAAGCCTTCCTTCCGCAGGGAATATCGGGGGCGGCGGCTTTATGATCTATCACGACAATCAGGGCAATGCCACTACTTTCAACTTCAGGGAAAAAGCTCCTCTTGCGGCAAGTCGTGAGATGTACCTGGGCAAAGATGGAAAGATCAGGAACAATGTGAACCACGACAGTATTCTCGCGGTGGGAGTTCCGGGAACCGTAGCGGGATTATTTAAAGCGCATTCAAAATATGGAAATATGGAGTGGACAAGCCTTGTGCAGCCTTCCATTGATCTTGCGGAAAATGGTTTCGAAATAGGGCCTGGTATTGCCGGTTTTTCCCGTTGGCTCTACAAAAATAAAGAAGCTTATCCTTCCACTGCAAAGATCTTTTTGAAAAACGGAAAACCTATGGAAGAGGGTGATATTTTGATACAGAAGGATCTCGCGGAAACTTTTAAAAGAATTCGCGATCATGGTGCGGAAGGTTTTTATTCCGGCAAAACGGCACAGCTTATTGCTGATTTCATGAAGAAGAACCAGGGATTAATTACCACACACGACCTAAAAAAATATAAAGCACAGGAACTTCAGCCTATAAAAGGAACTTACCACGGGTATGAGATCATAGGAATGCCTCCTCCCAGTAGCGGTGGAGTTGCCGTGGTGGAAATGCTGAATATCCTGGAAGATTATAATCTGGAAAAATATGGCCAAAATTCAGCTGAAAGCCTGCACCTGCTTACCGAAGCCATGCGAAGAGCTTTTGCCGACCGTGCCTTATTTCTTGGCGATCCTGATTTCAACCCGGCTATGCCTTTAAAAAAACTGACTTCAAAAGATTATGCTGCCGAACTGCGAAAGGGAATTTCGCTCAAACAGGCTTCGGTAAGCGATTCTGCCAATTTCAATAAGGCACAGCTCCAATATGAAAGTCCGGAAACCACTCATATTTCTATAGTAGATGCCGAAGGAAATGCGGTGTCCATGACCTATACGCTCGAGCAGTCTTATGGTTCAAAAATGATCGTAGAAGGAGCCGGATTTTTACTGAACAATGAGATGGGAGATTTTAATCCCATACCCGGATATACAGATACCACCGGGTTGATTGGTACTGAACCAAACCAGATCGCTCCTGAAAAAAGAATGCTTTCCAGCATGAGTCCGACTATTGTGGCCAAAGACGGAAAACCGGTGATCGTGATCGGTTCTCCGGGAGGGCGAACCATTATCAATACGGTACTGGAGGTGATCGTTAATATGATCGATTTTAAACTTGATGTTGCAAAAGCGATCGAATCGCCCCGCATTCACCATCAGTGGTTGCCCGAGATTACCTATTTTGAAAGCTGGGGATTTTCTCCCGATACCGAAGCGATCTATCGCGAAATGGGTCATGAGACCGAGTACAGGGAAAGCCAGGGCAGGGCAATGGGAATTTTTATAGATCAGGAAGAAAAAGCCTTTTACGGAGCTGCAGATTCCAGGAGTTATAATGGAAAAGCAGCGGGCTATTAGAGATCGAAAACTTCTTTTTCCTGTACTTCACCGGGTTGCATGTCACCGAGAAGTTCGTTTCCAATACGCACCCTTACAAGCCTCAGGGTTGGAAAACCTACAGCAGCGGTCATTTTTCTTACCTGGCGGAATTTGCCTTCGGTAAGAGTGATGGAGATCCAGCTGGTGGGACCGTGGCGTTCATCTCTTATTTTTTGGCCTCTTTCGGGAAAGGCGGGGCTTTCTTTTAAAATTTCAGCTTTGCATGGGGAAGTTTTATAGATATTTCCGTTGATGCTGATCTCGATGCCGCTACGAAGCAATTCCAGGGCTTTTTCGGTGATTTGTCCATCTACTTGCGCAAAATATTCTTTCTCTATTTTCCCGGCGGTAATCAGCTTACTCAGTTTTCCGTTGGTGGTGAGCAGTAAAAGGCCTTCAGAATCTTTATCCAGCCTGCCTATGGCCATACTGCCTTCAGGAAAAGTATGTAATTCTCCCAAAAAATGAGATTTTTTCTGAGCCTTCTGATTAGTGATAAACTGACTTAAATAGCCATAGGGTTTGTAGATTTTATAATGTTGGTGCATTAATGAATGATCTTGGGAAATTAAAGTTTTTTCCAAAGATAAGGCACTAAAATAAAAAAGTACCGGTTTTTGCCGGTACTCAAATTTGATTAGAAAGATGAAAGTTTTAATCTCGTTAAATAAATTTGACCATGATGTGTTTGATGGATGAATGATTTCCCCTGATAGTGGAGGTTTTAAAAATTTAAAGAATAATTATGAAGGGGGAATTCTTTGCAGTAAAAGGAGTGCAACTAAAAGATCGAATAACGATTTTGGGTCATCTAAGATAATCGAAAAGAAGACAAGAAAAAAGAGGAAAATCACCCTTTATTAATCAAAATTATTTTTTACCGCTTGAGACTTCATCAGCGTTAGTTCCCATAAGCACTTTACGCGGAGAAACCCCGTATTTCTCTTTGAATATTTTTGAAAAGTAACTGCGGCTCGAAAGCCCAAGCTCATAAACGACTTCACTAACATTCTTTTTACCGGAAGAGAGCATCTGCAATGCTTTGGTAAGCCTAACATCCCTTATATACTCATTTACTGTTTTGCCATAAATTGCCTGAAAACCCTCCTGTAACTTATTTGTATTGGTACCCACCTGGCGGGCCAGATCCTGGACAGTTCCTGTTTTTGCTATATGATCATCAATATAATCAACCACTTCATCTATGGTTTCAAGATCTTTTTCCTTTAGATTTTTATTTAAAAAAGCTCTCTGTGCAGTTTGAAATCGCGATAACATATAACTTAGAATTTCAAGAGATTTTGCCCCTATAAAATTGATACGGGGAAATCCCTCTACTTCACAGTTTTTAATTTCTTTGATGACCTCAGCAGTTCGTAAGCTGAATTTTCCTACCTGGGATATTCTTTTCTTCCCCTTAGTATCACTGAAGATATTGTAAAAAACAGGATCAGCTTCGCTTAGATTGAAGGAGATATATTCCTGGAATTTGAATCTATCGATTTCCAGGTAGGAAATTTTATATTCTTCACCATTTTGAAAAATAAAATGATGGTTCTCCCCCTGAAGGGGCGCATATATTAGATGCTGATGGTGATTTATTTTTATAGACTCAGACCATTTGCTAAAGGTGTTTTCCAACTCCCCCTCCATGCTGTATATCAGTCGCAGGGGCTGAAAATGGGTATATTTTATAGAGAGGCAGAAATCTTTTGAAAATTTGCAATTATAGGTATATAAACCAATTCCATTTGGAAAATTAATTCCGGTGACTGTTCCCGTTCCATGGGATTTCGGGATGTTTAAGGTTTTTTCACCCAGTTCGTTCTCATACCCGATTTTGAGCTTCTCTGCAAGTTCAGGTATAAATTCGTCAACATCATCGATTTCTAAATGAACGGTTTCCATGAGTTTAGTTAGTTACAGTTTCTATTAAAGTTAAAATTTGAGTATTTAATTTCAGCATGAGCCCCGTTAATTTTATGCTAAAGAAGGTTAAACAAAAAAATAATTAATAATTATAAAATGATAGTATTGTATTGTTAATCAATAGTTTATATTTTTTTTACTGAAAATTATTTCTATAAAACGTAAAATAAAAAGATAGATAAGAGGTTTTTTAGGTGATTTGAATAATTTATATGCAGTTGAAGAAAGACAAATAATTGACTCTTTTTAAATTTAAGCCAGTATTCCTCCTATAAATTTTAAAATTTCTGAAAATAGATCCTGAACGTTGTTCCCTGGCCGGGTTTGCTACAAACCTTTATATCGGCTTCATGCTCTTCCAGGATGTTTTTTACCGAAGTCATTCCTATTCCGGTCCCCGTTTTTTTATTGGTATAAAACGCATCGAACAAATGTTCAATTTCTTCTTTCTCCATGCCGTGGCCATTATCCCTAATGCTCAGAATATAATGAGAACTGGTAGTTTCTATATGTATATCGATGATTCCTTTTTCAGGTGGAATGGCTTCACTGGCATTCACAAGGATATTTAAAATGGCGATTTCCAGTTTTTCTGAATCGGCCTGAACCGGATATTCACCACTGTAATTTTTTCTCAGATCAATTCCTGACAGATAGATCCTATCTGATGCTTTTTCTATACTCGCTTCAATGATATTTGCCAGGTCGGTTTCTTTTAATTTTGCAGGGGAATAATTGGAAGAATCGAGAAGATCTCCCACCAAAGTATTTAATCTCGTGGTGCTGCGGCACAAAATATCGAAATAGTTGCTCAACTCTTCCTTTTTAGATTTTCCTAACCGGAGTCCCAAAACTTCTGTGGCCATACTGATACTGGCTAACGGATTTCGCAGTTCATGCGCCAGTGTCCTGGCAACTTCTCCCTGGATGGAAAAACGTTCCGCGTTCAGCAGCGCTTTTTGGGTAGTTTTCTGCTTATGGATGTTCCTTACCAGCAATACGTACTCGTCAACCCATTGGGCATTCTTTCTCTTGAAAATTTTTCCGCGTATGCTGAACCATTCCCAGCTGGTTCCCTTCAGTTTTAGGCGTATCTCTTCATCATGAATGTCATTATCATCAGATTTCAGTATTTTCTTATGAAAATCGATGATCTTCTGCCGGTCCTGGGGGTGAATAAAAGGAAGTATATTTTCTATAGTTGTGCCCTGGATTCTTTCTTTGTTCATCCCTGCTTCCGGGTAGATATCCCTGTTGATATACCGCACGCACCTGTCATTGAGATTGATGATCATTATAGTTTCGGGAGAAGTCCTTACCAGCTGTTTTTTGAACCGGATCATTTCCTTTAACTCACGGTTGGATTTATAAAGCGAATTTTCAAGTTCTTTCCTTCGAAAATCTTCCCGGTTCAGCTTGTCGGCTACCCAGGAAATATAAGTAAGGCCAAAAACGGCATATAAAATAGTATAAATAGTCACACCATATTCGGTATTCATAGCCCTGGAGCCGATAATGAGCAGCAGGAAGAAACTTAGTGCCAGTGGTAAAAGGACTAAAAATGGCAATAGTTTTCTAGCAAGCTGACTTCCTATTTCGGTACCGGAAAAAAGATCGAGATAAGAATGTGTGGGATCATCCAGCGAAAGCCCTAATGAAAGAAGAAAAAAACCAATGGCTGTATGAAAAGCCATAGCATTGAAAATCAAAACCTTAACTTCGGTCACAGATTGTAAGAAATAGGTGAGGATTTCCAGTATTGCTACCAGGGCGATAAGGCTTAAAGAACATTTAGTTATTTTTTGCGGCAGTTCTGCCTTCATCTTATTGGTTATAAGCGCAATCCCGAATATCATAAAACAAAGGGCGGTTGTGCGCGCCATTCTTCCCGGATAAGGAAGATCATAGGGATCTGGAAGTAGTAAGTTATCGATGCCAAGGTCTTCATGGTTATAATACTGTAGCAGGGTTAAAAAACTAAAAAGAAGAATACTACCGCCTAACAAATAGCTGAAGGATTGCCATCTGCTATTTTTCCTGACACTAACCAGTATACCAAGGCCTGATAATATAAAAAGCAGCGCAGTATTGACTTTCATTGTAGGCGCATCAGGTAAAATGCTCAGCAGAAAGTCCATCTTGATTATCCAACCGAGCAGTACAGTACAGCTAATAAGCAGCACAGCGAAAGCCAGCATCGATATTTGCGATAATCTACTTGTCATAACAAGCGAAACTTAAATATGTTCCATTGATTTAATTCTTTTTGCCCGGTAGGAAATTTTGCTCTAATACAACCTTTTTCAGGTAAAATCGGTAACACCGTCATGGAAAATTGAAGGGCTGGTTATACGGTTAAACAATTCTTAAATATAATAAATTGTTCTTAAAAAATATATAATAATAATGCCATTATAATTAATAATGTTAATTTATTTGTTGAAGAAAAAAGGGAGAAGATTTTTAACGATATTGATTAAGCCACCTCTTTTCTTAATACCTGCAAAGGCGGACTTTTTATCACACTTAAACTGCTGCTAAGGCCTATACCTATTACCAGTAAAACAATTCCTGGAAATATAAAAATAAAAGGCTCTATGGAAGGAGTAAAGGTAGAATCAAAAACGAACCAGGCCAGTAATTGGCTGCCAATTAAAGAAAGGCTGATCCCGGTTATACAACCAATTAGTCCCAGGAAAAAATACTCCAGAGCAAGGATTTTGAGGATCTGCTCTTTTTTTGCTCCAAGTGTTCGTAGAAGTACACTTTCTTTAATACGCTGATATTTGCTCGTTCGTACCGCTCCTATCAGAACAATGATACCGGTGATAATGCTGAAACCCGACATGAAATTGATGAGCCAGGAGATTTTATTCAAAATTTCCTGAATTACGCTTAAAACCTGCCTTAGGTCGATGATTGATACATTGGGAAATTTGCTCACCACAGCCTGCTGTAACTCAGCCGATTTCTGCGGATTAGGGGTTTTGGTGGTCAATACCTGGAATTGCGGCGCTTCTTCCAGCACTCCTTTGGGAAAAACCACCGAAAAGTTCATCTGCATCCGGCTCCAGTCAACTTTTCTGATGCTTCCCACTTTTGTTTTTAGTAGAACTCCCTGCACATTAAAAGTCACTTCATCCCCTACAGAAACTTCCGCATCATTTGCAAAATTTTCGCTCACGGAAATAGGAATAATATCCCGTTCATTATCTGCAGTTACTTTTGGTGTCCATTTTCCACTGGTGACAGATTCTGATGAGATCAGGGAATCACGATAAGTCGTGCGGAATTCGTGTTCCAGGATCCAGCCATTTACATGGGAAGTAGTATCCTCTCTGATCTCCTCCACAGATCTTCCGGCAAGGCTTTTCACCTTCATGGTCACTATGGGAATATCTTCGATCACCGGCAGGTTCTGAGCTTTTACGGTATGGACTACAGAATCTTTCTGATTGGTCTGCACGTCGAGCATGATCAGGTTTGGACTGTTCGCCTGGTCTTCCAGCTTCGCCTGTGAAAGCAGCATATCTTTGGTGAAATAAAGCGTACTGATCAAAAAAGCACCCAGCCCGATAGCCAGGATCAGAATGAGCGTTTGATTTTGTGGCCGGAAAAGATTCAGTAAACTCTGCCGGGCCTCAAAGCTCCATTGGGAAGGGAAAAAATGCCTGATCAGGTAAATAAAAAAGCGTGCAATGCCTGCGAGGATCAAAAAGACAAGCGCCACACCTCCCAGAAAAGATAGCGAATATTTTAAGTCTTCAAGTAACCAGAAAGAAAATCCGAAGAGGAACACCGCCAGCAATCCCCCGATGATCATCCCTGCTTTTTTAGAGCCTTTACTCTTATTTTCATCAATACGCAAAGCCTGTAAGGGAGAGGTTTTAAGGGTGAAAGTTAGAGGATAAAGTCCGAAAAGCACCGCCATGGAAACCCCTAACAGCAGCCCCATAAAAATCACTTTCCAGGCAATAGAAATTTCCAGTTCCAGCGGGAGAAAATCCTGCATGATAAGCGGGAAAAGCTGCTGCAGGGCAAGTCCGGCAATTATTCCTATGATGCTTCCCAGAACTCCTATGGCGATAAGCTGAATGAGAAAAATCTGGAAAGTTTGCCGGCTGCTGGCTCCCAGGCATTTTAAAATGGCTACCGATTTCAGTTTTTCCTGGATATAAATATGAATCGCGCTGGCGATCCCGATACAACCCAACAGAAGCGCTACGAAGGCCACAAGATTGAGAAATTTCCCGAAGTTCTCATAACGCCGGCCCAGCCTTCTACTGGTAGAAAGATGCGTGTCGATATCGGCATCATGAGCGTCCAGAGTAGGATTTAGGTCGTCTTCCATTTTTTCCAGATCGGTCTCTTTTCCGGCCCGGAAATAGAATTTATAATTGATCCTGCTTCCGGTTTTAACAAGCTCTGTTTCTTCGATGAGCCGGTAAGGTATGATCACCGGTGGCGCGATCGAACTGAAAAGTCCTGAACTTCCCGGTGTGGAATTCAGTTCGCCGCCAATAGGCAAAGTCACTTTTCCTATTTTAATACTATCGCCCACTTTCAGCTTCATTTGAAGCATACTGGTAGCATCAACCAGTGCTTTTCCCGAAGCGAATGTTTCTGAAGCCTCTACAGGTGTTGTCTCCAGCTTTCCGTAAAAAGGAAATCCTTTTTCCATTCCCCGAACCTGCATAAGCTTCGTCTGGCCGCCCTGGGAAGCCGTCATCATCGAGGCGAAACTGATCTCCCGCGCCCCGGGACCGCCGAGGGAATCGATGATTTTCTGCACTCTTTTATCTGGAGGATGATTGCTTTCAATAATAAAATCGGCACCCATCAGGGATTTGGACTGCAGGGAAATATTTTTTTTCAGGTTATCGCTAAATGACTGGATGGAAACGACGGCTGCGATTCCCAGGACTATCGAGGCCATGAAGAGAAATAATCTGCCCATGCTGGCTTTTCCATCACGCCAGGCCATTTTCAGCAACCAGCCCAACGTTCCCGAATTTTTGAACCTGTTGCTCATGCTTCCATAGTTTTACTCACTCCTGAGGTTCTCCCGCCTTTAATGTGAAGAATATTCCCTGTTTTTCTGGCCAGTTCCATATCGTGGGTGACAATTACCAGGGTAGTATGCGATAACTGGTTGAGTTCAATTAGAAGTTCGATCACCTTGCTTCCTGTTTCCGTATCAAGGTTTCCGGTAGGTTCATCGGCAAAAAGGATCTCGGGAGAATTGCTGAAAGCCCTTGCTACTGCCACACGCTGCTGCTCTCCACCCGAAAGCTGGGACGGATAATGATCCAGCCGGTCGCCGAGTCCCACTTTTTCCAATAGTTCCTTACTCCTGGCGATGGCATTTTTATCTGCCCTGAGTTCAAGAGGCACCGCCACATTCTCTAAAGCGGTAAGCGTGGGAATAAGCTGGAAATTCTGAAATACGAAACCTATTTTCTCATTTCTCAGCGCGGCTCTTTCATCTTCATTTAATTGCTGAAGATTGATACCAGAAATTTCCACCAATCCGCTATCGGGATAATCAAGACCGGCGCAGAGGCCGAGGAGAGTGGTTTTTCCGCTTCCGGAAGGACCCACAATAGCAAAAGTTTCTCCTTTTTCCACCTCAAAATTGATATCTTCAAGCACTTTTACCTCTTTTGAGCCGCTTTTATAGGATTTACTAAGATTTTCAATTTTTAAAATTTTTGCCATTTCCCAGCTTTTGGTTTTCTTTACTAACGAAGGGAGTTTTAAATGCTCCGACGCTTGTGTCGAAATATAATTGATCAATTCATTTTTAATACCTGGAGTTTATCTCGAGGCAGTAAAAGTATAAAGCTAAACAAACAAATGATTATTAAAAATAAAAGCCTGTTTCCGGCACAAAGTTTTCGAAGTTTAACGATTGTTTTATTACTGCTGATCACTTCCTGTGGAAATTCTGAAAAGAAAAAGCAGCAAACTTCCGAAGAATCTGTAGAAAATACTACGGCTTCAGAAGAGCAAAAACAGGAAAAAACCATCCTCTTTTTCGGAAATAGTCTTACCGCCGGTTACGGTCTGGAGGAAGGAGAGGCTTTCCCTGAGCTTATTCAGAAAAAAATAGACTCCCTGGAGCTGGAATACAAGGTTGTGAATGCTGGTTTGAGTGGCGAAACCACGGCTGCGGGTAAAAATAGAATTGACTGGGTGTTAAAACAGGGCGTGGATATTTTTGTATTGGAACTGGGAGCCAATGACGGTTTAAGAGGAATTCCGCTTAGCGAAACCCGCAAAAATTTACAGGCAATTATTGAAAAAGTTAGGGAAAAGAATCCGCAGGTAAAGATCATCCTCGCGGGAATGCAGATCCCGCCGAATATGGGACAGGATTATACCGAAGAATTCCGCCAGATCTTTCCTGAACTTGCAAAAGAAAATGAGGTTTATCTTATCCCTTTTTTACTGAAAGATGTTGCGGGAAAACCGGAATTAAACCAGGATGACGGAATTCATCCCACTGCTGAGGGAGATAAGATTCTTGCAGAGAATGTGTGGGAAATTTTGAAGCCGCTAATTGTCAGGTAACAAATTGTCAATTAACAATTAACACTTAACAATTAACAATGAGCAGCAAGCTTTAGGCGTGTTTAATTTGAAGATTTGAAGATTTGAAACTCTAAAAATATACCAAGGTATTAATGTACCAATGAAAATGGTTAGGAATCAAAATCCTCGTCCTTCGTACTTCAAAACTCTTATTTTACCGCTTACAGCCTACAGTTTACAACTTGTAAATCAAAACCTTCCGTTTATAGATTAGTCCCTGATGTAAATACCGTTTGAAAAAAAATTATTAAATTTATGTGCCTACACGAAGTGGAAATGAATCTTCCCTACAATCATTTCCACGAGGTTTACCTGAATTGACAACATATTTAACTAACCAACCAAAATCTTTTCCGATGAAAAAAAAAGGAGAACAAATTTCGCGTAAACTGTTTTTAAAACAACTTGGTCTTGGAGCCGGAGCTTTGGGAACAGGTATCTTTTTTCCACAGGTGCTTGCGGCACAGGTAGGAATTAACGGAAAGACAAGTAGTCCCAGGAAAGTACTTATTCTGGGCGCTGGTCTTGCAGGACTTGCCGCCGCCCGGGAACTTCGAAATGCCGGCCACAGCGTAACAATACTGGAAGCCAGAAATCGACCCGGCGGACGGGTTTCTACATTACGGGATCCTTTTTCCGAAGGATTATATGCTGAAGAGGGTGCTGCAGGCTATTCAGCAACTTATACTCATGCGAACAAACTTATTGAAGAATATGGGCTGGAAAAAGCACCTTATGCAATACCTCAAGACACTGTTTATTATTTGAAAGGAAAGAAATTCCAGGCAGGAGAGGGTGCAGAATGGCCGTACGACCTTACGAGCGAGGAAAAACAGCTGGGTGGACCATGGGGAATCGTAACAAAATATATCATTGAAACCCTTCCGAAGCAAATTAACGATCCTGATCTATGGGATAAGGAACCTTTGGTGAGCATGGATAAAAAATCTATGGCAGAATATATGAAAAACCAGGGGGCCAGTGAAGGGGCCATTCAACTGGTTCATGATTCTCAATGGTTCGCGGCGGTTCCCACCAAAACTTCTGCTTTATCAATGGCGGTATCAGATTTTGGTCTGTTCATGGGGGGAGCTCCTTTTGTTCTTGCGGGAGGAAACGATAAACTGCCGCGGGCAATGGCGAATGATTTAAATGATGCTATTAAATACGAAAAGGTTGTAAAGAAAATTGAAGATAATGGCGATAAAGTAAAAGTAACAGTCATGAATGGGAACTCTCCCGAGGAATATGAGGCCGAATATGTTATTTCAACTATGCCTCTGAAGGTTATGAACAAAATTAAATTCAATCCGCAGTTGAGTGCTTCGAAAAAAAGAGCTTCAGAAAACTGGTCTTATTTGAACATAACCAGAACCTATTCGCAAATAGATGAGCCTGTGTGGGATACCAAAACTTCTGGAGTTGCGGTAACCGATTTGCCCATTGAACAGGTATTTCCTCATTTGACCAACGGCTCTTCAACGACTAAACCGGCCGTGTTGGAAACTATGACCGCTGGTCCGCCAGCAGGAGAACTCGGTAAAAAAAGTGATGTAGAATTGAAAAAGATAGTCCAGGATAATCTGGCCATGGTTTATCCCAATATCAACGGACATTTTCAAAAATTCTATTCCAAAGCCTGGAGCGAAGATCCTTATGCTTTGGGAGGTCCAAGCTGGCCAGGTCCCGGAGAGGTCACTGAATATCTTAAGGAACTTCAGGCACCGCACGGCCGAATTCACTTCGCGGGAGAGCATACCAGCATCCTGAGAAGCACCATGGAAGGCGCCTTAAGATCTGGTGCCCGGGCCGCGAAAGAAATTCATGAATTAGCTTAAAGAGACATAGATTTTAGAATCAGGAGCCAGGAAAATAGACGATAGACGTTAGATTTTAGAACTAGATTTTTGACCATCTAAAGGCTAACGTCTTACGTCTCCAGTCTAAAGCCTATTGTCTTATCTTTCCAGTCCTAACACCTCCACTCCCTGGTCAAAAACAACATCTACGGGAATGTTTTTTTCCTGAAGTTTCTGAAGGGCGGCGTTTAACTGCTCATCGATCTTTCCTTTTTCTTCAAAGAGTCTGCCGGTGCCTTCATAATCTCCTTCTCCCTGTAGCACCAGAATATCTCCGGAAAGAGAATCTATGGCGTCTTTGAATTTTTCCATATTCACACTGTAGCGGCCATTTTCATCGCGGGTAAAAGCCCCTTTATCTTTGAAATAATTGAAACGGACAATATTTGCCTTTCCGTGGGCATCACCGGCTCCAAACCTTACAGAACGGAAGATGCTGGCAAGAAATGTCACATAATAATCTTTCAATGCTGCATCTTTTAATTCTCCTTTTTCATGAAGTTTCGTGATCATGTAGATTCCCAACACATCAGCTTTTCCTTCTTCAAGAGCCGAATAATTTTCCTTTAAAGCTTCACGAACAGTTCCTTTTTTGTTGATGGTATTCTTAATTCCAAGTCCGTGTGCCACTTCATGGAACATGGTATTGGCGAAGAAGGCGTCAAAACTGATGTTTTGTTGCTGATCTTCGGCGATCAGTTCTTTAGAAATCGGCACCAGGATCTTATCATATTTGGCTCTCATGGCATTTTTCAACTGAAGACGGCGACTGCCATATTTCCCCTGGACTCTTTCGTCATTGGGCAGATTGATGGCGATGGTCTTACTCCCAGCATTTGAATCACCGGCATAGTACACCACGTCGTAAGCGTTGAGATCAGACTCAGTTCCCGGTTTTTCGGTTTTATATTTGGCTTTTACCGGAAGCTCTCTTTGCAACATGGGAAGAAAGGAAATATACTTCGCCAGTCGCTCGCTCCACTCTTTATCTTTGATAAGAACATAAGATTCAAAAGAGGTTTTTCTTCCAAAAAGCTGGTCTTCATAAGATTCTATCGGGCCGGTCACCATATCAAGTGAATTATTCTTCATTTGCATCCAGGCGACGTCGCTCTGGTAATATTCGTCGGTTAACAAAGCTTCGGCGCGAAGGTTCAGGTATTTTTTAAAGCCGGAATCTTCGGCCAGCTCGGCAGCCTGTTTTAAAAGCTCGGCCGCTCTTTTGATTTTCTCCGCAAACATCTCGTGATACCAGATAGCTTTCAAATTTCCGTTTTCATCCCTTCTTATAAAGGTGTACTGGCTGTCTTTATTTGGAAGATCTGCCGAATCGAATTCCTTTTTCGTCATATCCTGCGGATAAAAATTGGCTCCTTCGGGCTTTTTTCCGTAGCCTTCAATAAAAGGTTCCAGGTTGTTCAGCCGGTCCCATGGGCCATAATTTATCTCTACATATCTTGCAGCAGCATTATCCAGCTTTGGCATCAAAGTATCCCTTCCGCCGAAAGCCTGATACCAGAAAAGGCTGTCGGTGATCTTTGCAGTTTCGATCAATAAAGGAATTATTTTTTTCTGATTTTCGGTCAGCTGGGAGACATCAGTAGTCAGTTTTACCTCGGCGTACTGGTTCACCTTGTTCTGGATATCAATTCCTGAAGCCACCATGGTGGAATCCTGTTTCCCGACATTTTCATCATTTTCCCGATTGTTATTTTTACAACCGGTCAGCATAAGAACGGCCAGCAATAATGAGGAAAAAAAGTACTTATTCATTTTTTGTGTATTTGGTTAAATAGAGCTTAAAGTTAATGGTTTTTCTGTGTTGATGATAAGAGTAAGTTTGAAAAGCATTTTTTCCAGGTTTAATCCCGGCGGATTTTATGGTTTTAGGAGAAAATTTTTCTGCCAAAAAATCATTTACTGATACAGGTTCAAAATAAAAAAGCCCCACAGAACCTGCGGGGCTTTTACAAGATATTTCAGATATTTAGATCACTTATTCAAGTATTTCTATTGAGGTAACCACGATACCATTTTCATCGGTAATAGGTGCATCAATTCCGCTTTCACCGTCAAATTCATACTCCATTGAAGTTCCTGTATCGGTATGCAACATCACCCAAAGGGTATCGCCTGCCATAACCTCGGCATCTTCATTCAATGTGATTTCTACATTTTCATGTGTGGTTCCGCCTTCCAGGAATACGGGTTCAGAGATAATATCTGGCACCATGGGACTTCCGGCATCATCGGCATGAACTACCACCCAGCCGTCCTGGTCGAGCGTAATACTTTCAACAGTTATGGTGTTATCAACCAGAGCCTGATCAGATACTGTTAGTGATCCGGTAGGTTCTGCCATCATTACACTTACATCAAAAGAATCCATCACGATAGCACCGCTCATATTGGTCACGGGCATATCCAGGCCATTGGAGCCATCGAATTCATAAATTCCAATTTCTCCATCATCGGTATGAAGCATCGCCCATAGGGTTTCTCCATCCTGCAGTTCAACGCCGTCTTTAAGTTCTACGGTCACATCGCTGGATTCACCGGCAGAAACCTGTTTTGGTACAGAAATGATATCGGGTACCATAGGTGCACCGCTTCCATTGTCACGGTGGATAACAACCCATCCATCCTGACTTATTTCAAGATCATTGATAGTCACCATATTATTTTCTACTGCCTGATCTTCTACAGAGATACTCCCTGTAACCACTTCGTCCATATCATCTTCATCTTCATCGCAGGAGATGAAACTAAAAGTCAGTAGTCCTACAAAGAGCAGGAGCAAATAATTCTTCTTCATTCTCATAGTTTTCATTTTTTTGAATTTCGTCGAATGTAAAGAGGCTTCAAGGTTTAATACGTTAATGCACTATTAAGATTAGCTTAAAATGACACCAATTAAGAAAGTTTTAAGCCTTTTTTAAGGAAGTCGAGCTGGAAAAAGCTGCTAAAACAGCAGCATCAAAAAGTATAATCTATATGAAATCGTGCAGTGATATGCGGAGCTTCTTCCGACTTTGAAAGAGGAGGGATTTCCCAGTCGATAAACTCGATTTTTCCGTTCTGATCTCTTTGCACACTGAATTTCGCGGGCAACAGCTTATTACCGGGAGCATTTATAAGTTGGGTGAAATATTGATGGGAGACGGAATTTTCGGCACGGATAATTTCCTGGTTATTTACAGCCCATCGCAGGGCTTCCATTTCTTTTTTATGATAAGAAATGACCGTAATGGTATCATCGGCAATGGTGATAGAAGTATGTTTCCACTTATATGGAGAGCTCAATTCATAATTGCCATAGATATATTCGGTGAGGGAGGAATGATATGTTTGGGACTGGCCACAGGAGAATGTGAAACCAAGGCAAAAGAGTAGAAAGTACCGGAAATACATAACAGGAATATATGCAATTCTGGCTTATGGAGAAAATTTTGATCCTTTAAAAGAAGCTTTCTCAACTGTAAAGTTCATCCGGTAAAATCCTTAAGCTGAGAATAGAAAGATTTATTGAAAATATTATGGAATGAAGATTTAATATTGTCACTTTTTATAACTACTTTTGAAAAATTCTAGTGCGGGATCCGGGAAGATCTCCAAACTATCCGAGAACATCCTTCAAAAATCTATTTCTTCCTCATTTTTTCCGGAGTTCGTTTAGTGGTTCAAAGCATTGGAATGGAAAAAGAGTATTCATTAAAGAATTTATATGGGAAAATCCAGACAGACACAAGGTAAAATTGAAAAAGAAAAGAAAAAATTAAAAAAGCGTAAGGAAAAAGAACGCAAAAAGCAGGAAAGAAAAGAAAACTCCAATAAAGGCGCTTCCTTCGAAGATATGATCGCTTATGTAGATGCCGAAGGAAATCTTACCGATACACCGCCAGACCCATCTCAGAAAGTCGAAGTTGAAGTTGAAGATATAGAGATCACTGTTCCTAAAAAAGAAGACCGCGAGCCGGAAGAAGTTGAAACTGAAGGAAAAATTTCTTTCTTCAATCACTCCAAAGGATACGGTTTTATACGTGGGAAAAAATTTGGAGAAGAAATATTTGTTCATATCAGCGGCCTGGAAGATGAAGTTGAGGAAAATGATAAGGTAAGTTTTGACCTTGAAAGAGGAATGAAAGGTATGACGGCAGTGAATGTAAAAAAGCTATCTTCTTAAGTTTTATATCATTAAAGTGAAAATTAACAGGATAAATAGTAACTACCTGTTTATTTATTTTATATTTGCAGCGTTGTATTATTCAGTATTCTTCACTTTTTGATTTCTTTACAGATCTTCTCAAGTTGGATTGAATTCAGAAATTCAAGCGACAGTTTAAAAAATTATCAGTATCAAAAATAATCCAAGATTCAGTCAAAACCGGGCTTCTGATTTTTCCAGAACCCTGAGACAACGGGTGAATTCCTACTTTAAGAGTAATAACCTCAGTAAACACGCCAATACCAGTATGATCCTGAAAACGGTCATCATGTGTTCGTTGTTTCTGGGACCTCTTCTGGTAGTCAATACCGGGATCGTAGATTCCGTTTGGCTGCTTTTCAGCCTGTATATTATCAGTGGATTGGGAATGGCCGGAATAGGAATGGGGATCATGCATGATGCCATTCATAACTCCTATTCCCGAAACAGCCGTGTAAACAAATACCTTGGTTATACCCTGAATCTAATTGGAGCCAACGCAAGTGTGTGGAAAATTCAGCATAACGTGCTGCATCATACCTTTACCAATGTTGAAGAGGCTGACGATGATATCAATCCGCCGTTCTTTTTAAGATTTACACCTCATACCCGCAGGTATGGAATTCATAGGTTCCAGCATATCTATTCCTGGCTCTTTTATGGACTTTCTACCGTTTCCTGGGTTACCGTGAAGGATTTTGTAAGAATGGCGCGTTACCGTAAAATGGGCTTCTTTAAAGATTCCCAATACTTCAGCAAGGAATTGATCAAAGCTATCATTTGGAAAGTAATTTCTTTTTCGCTGGTGCTGATTGTTCCTATTATTGTAGTGCCACTGGCATGGTGGATCGTAGTGCTTGCTTTTTTAAGCATGCATTTTGTAACGGGTTTATTGATAACCACTGTTTTTCAGCTTGCTCATATAGTACCGAACAGCGAATATCCGCTGCCCGATGAGAACGGATTTATTAAAGGAGACTGGGCGAGCCATCAGTTGATGACCACCAGTAATTTTTCTCCAAAAAGCAGGGTTTTTTCCTGGTTCATAGGAGGATTGAATTATCAGATAGAACATCATTTATTGCCGAATGTATGTCATGTACATTACCGGAAAATCTCCCATATCGTGGCCGAAACAGCCCGTGAATATGGGTTACCATATCATAATAAGCACACTTTTTTCACAGCGGTGGGCCAACATTTTAAAATGCTCCGTCAATTGGGGCGTGAAGATGAGCTTACCCTGGGATAATAGCAAAGATTGGAGGCCATACAATCTAAAAACGAAAATGGCGAAGTAAAAATTTTTAATTAGTATAGTAATGCAAGAAGGAAAAGTAAAGTTTTTTAATACATCCAAAGGATTTGGATTTATTAAACCCAATGATTCAGATGAAGATATCTTCGTACACCACAGTGGTCTTATCGATGATATTCGTGAAGATGACCATGTGAAGTTTGAAGTGAGTCAGGGACAAAAAGGACTAAACGCAATAAACGTGGAGTTAGTTGACTAACCTATAGTTTATCACAAGAATGGAAACCCTCGCTAAATGCGGGGGTTTTTTTATGACTAAGAGTAAAGCTGCCATACAAATTTCTAATCCCAGGGCAGAAAGCAGATCTTTTTTAGCGATGCTTAAAAATATACCTAAGTATGGGTATTTTATCTAATTGTTTTCTCGGCTACATTTAACACTTGCACAATAACTGAAAGACAGGCTGTTGTGGTTGTTTTACTAACCTTCTAAAAAAGTACCGATGAAAACATTATTAAAAAACTCACTGATCCTTGTGATCTTTGCCTTAAGTATCGCTGGTTTTGCTCAGGAGAGCCTGGAGTATGATCAAAATACAGAGCAGGAAGTAAAAATACGTCCTATAAGAATAGGAGCGAAGATTGGTTTTCCCAATCTCATAGGCGGAAACCTCGAGTATGTCACGCCTTTGCTCGAGCATAAACTTGCGGTATATATAGATTTTTCAAAGCTTAATTCGAGTTTTTTAACTCCAGATCCTGAAGAAGGAGAAGGACCCGATGAATCTGAAGAAATAAATTTCAAATATTTGGAAGGTGGCTTCAATTATTATTTTTTTAAACCCGGGAAGGGACTATATGCAGGCCTCAGCTATGGATCTATCAATGTCGATGCCACCCTTAATAATGTTGAATCTAAGGAAGATCCCGACAAATTAGGAAAAGGATATATAGATTCCACTACAAATTCCTTCAATTTAAAGCTTGGTGCAAAACTTGGCGGGCTCTTCTATTTCAGGCCTGAGATTGGTTATTCTTTCACTTCCTTACCGAAATCGGTAGATAAAGAGGTAGTTTTTGAGGACGGCAGCAGTGAGATGCAAACCGAAGAATTTGATAGCGAAAACCCGCCCTTTAACCTGTTATATAGCGGATTTATGGTGAATATCGGGATCGGTTTCGCCTTCTGATTTTTAGGTTAAAACAGTCTGGAGATTCAACAGTTTCAAAAATTATATTATATCGTAAGCATGGGCATAGATAGTAAAATCATAGCCTGAAGTTATGTTTAATTTCTGCTTAATGACTTTTCGATGAGTATTTACCGTCTGTACAGAAATGAACAGTTCATCTGCTATTTTCGGAGAGGTTTTACCAAGGGCAACCAGCTTTAAAACCTCTTTTTCACGTTTGCTTAAGGTCAGGAATTTAGTCAGGTTCGAATGAAAAAAATTTCTTTCTGCCAGTAATCGCTCTGCTTTGTTCGGTATGTGTTTCAGTTTGTCTATGGGTACCGCTATGGTAAGGATATGAGAAGGATCTCCATTTTCATCCCGAAAAAATATGCGAGTGCTGCCTATGTGCCAGACCCAGTCATTCCTCTCTTGGAACTTTACCTGTTGAAAAAAAGTAAAGGTTTCATCAGGATCATTTCTGGTCAACAGGCCCTTGAGCTTTTGCAGGTAATCCTCACTGTCTTCAAGGTTAAAGAATCGCTGCAGGTAATCTGTTCCCATTTCTTTAAGTTCCTCCAAACTGATACCAAGTTCTCTCAGGCCACGAGAACTCATATACAAAGACTTAAAGGGTTCTAATTGTTGAACAATAACTACGGAAGGGAATACTTCAGCGAATGGAGTAAAAGCTTTAATTTTTTTCTCCAGGTTAGGTTCTGTATTTTTCATTATTGAGCATCTAAGCTTTACTGAAAATACAAATAATATGATTAATTATTATGTTATATTTTTCCTGATGGAGTATTTGCTGATGGAGGTATCATTTACGGAAAAAGAAAGGGAAGATTTTACTTAAGATAACTCCTGAAATACTATATTATGAGTTTGATTTTTAAATATTAACATTTAAAAGTTGTACTAAAAATACCAAAATAGTACATTTGATCTATGAGAGGTGAAAATACTAAAGATCGGATATTAAATGTAGCCTATGAAAAATTCCTGAAATATGGATTTTTTAAGGTTTCAATGGATAGCATCGTGCAGGAGTTGAAGACAAGTAAAAGCAGCCTGTACAATCATTTTGCTTCAAAGGAAGACTTGGTTATGGCCGTGGTTGAAAAAATTAATTCTTAAATAAACCACAACGTGGAGGTAATTATAAAAAACAATGATTTCACGTTTAGAAAAAAATTGGTTTCAATTTCCAAATTTACAAGAAGTATGTTTTCTAAGGTCAGTGAGGTCTTTTTAGAAGATTTGGAGCTGAGTAAGCCGGGAGTTGGAGAATATTATGAGAAGGAGGGGTAAGAAAGAATCCAAAAATATTTATGACGCTTGTTTGAAACAGGAGTTGAAGAAGGCTTAGTTCGAAAGGATATTAAAATTGATCTTATTCTCACTATGTATTTGTATTTGACATTGATGCCCTTAAGATCTGAATTTCAGAAAATATTAGACATGGATAATGAAGATATTTATACTGATGTTCAAGAGGTTTTTTTAAATGGTATTTTAAAAAATTAAATTTTTTTTGGCTTGAATAGTACTAATAGTACTAAAATAGTCCAATACAATTATAATTATGAAAAAAACTTTAGCTATCATAGTATTCTTTATGATGTTCATTCATAGTTATTCGCAAATTTTTGTTTGTAGTACTATTCATCAGAGCCATAAAGAAAACCCGAATTACACTTATGATGATCTTTTTAAATTCATAAGCTCCTACAATCCGGATATTATTGCTGTGGAAATTAGACCCGAGGATATTGATTCTTCTCAAACTTATCTAAGCCAGAATTATCCATGGGAGATGTATGAAGTTAAAAATAGGTTTAAAAATAAAAAGATTCTAGGCTTTGACTGGTTAGGAAATGAATTGGAAGGGAAAAGTATACCTCCAAATTATTGGCGAGAAATAAGCAATCTTAAAAAGTTAGAACGGCAACTTAATAAGGATACTACCTTTCTTTCTACCCTTTCAAAAGCTGATAGTCTTAAGGAAATTAAACTTAAAATCTTTTTAAATGCTCATTTAACCGGTTTAAATGACGGACGTTATGATGCAGTAAACTTGACGGAGTATTTGGAGGTTTTAAAAAACTTAAGCAAAGGTACCAACGATTAAATCCTAATAGATATAGTTATGAAAACCTATCAGGATTTAGTACTACCATTTCAGTCGATGAAAATGGTATAGTGACTGAATATCCTGGATTGTTTAGAAGAGTCGAGAAAGAAAAGGAAAGGATGATATAGAACTACTTTTTATTAACTAGAGCCCAACATGTAGATCCTCTTCAAAAAAAGGAAACTGAGGGTTCTGCAAATTCTTAAGTCATGTTTGCAATTAATCACGCTGCGTCTGCTTTGCTCTTTAAAAAGCAGTTAAAAAATGAGGTTTCAATGGTATGGATCTTAATTGCCGTCCAGTTGATAGAAGTTCTTTGGGTTGTTTTAAATTTCCTTGGAATTGAAAAAACCGTTACAGAGACTACGGTCAGGTATGTAGGAGATATTCATCTAAGTTATATGCCTTTTTCCCATTCCCTTTTTTCTTCCCTGGTTCTTGGTGTTGTTATGGGTGGTTTGTTCTATTTCTGGAAAAGGTCCTGGCGCATCACTTTTTGGATGACCATTGCTTTTTTGTCGCATATCATACTCGACATTTTTACCCACGCCGTCAATATTCCTGCTGAGTACAGTTACGATCATGTTATTGGAATGGGCCTATATTCTACTGCGCCCCTAATAGGTTTTTTGGTGGAATTAGCCTTTGGATTGTTTTGTTGGTGGTACTACAAAGGGAGTAAATCTTTGTTTTGGATCATCCTGCTTTTCAACCTTGCCAATCTTACCATGTTCATCCCTCAAATAAAAGGTCTGGAATTCTACATGGCGGGCAAACCGGTCTTGATTTCTGCCGTCATTTTAATTCAAATTTTGATCACTCTGTTCCTTGTGGGATGGGCGTCCAGAAATCAGCGAGTAATTGCTGTAGGTGATACTCATACAAAAGTAGATTCCATTATTTAATCGAAAAAAAGGTCGGCAACTAGTTCACCGGAAATGACAGCAAAAATCCTTGGAGGGAATGTGAAATTGAAGATCATCTTGAGAAAAAAGAAGAATTAGGAATTTTGAAATATAGAAACATTAAATGAGAGCAACTGAAATTATAGAATGGAACATCTCCGAAACAAGAAGACGCAGTATTAAACTTTGGAATGCAATACCCGAGGATCATTTGTTTTGGAAGCCCGATGAGAAGGCGTTTACTGTCATTGAATCCATACGTCATGTTTTAGAAGGGGAACACCTGTTTCATAAGATCGTTGAAAACCGTGGAAATCTGGGAAATTACATTTCCCCCTGGAGCGGACTTGAGTTTTCTACAGTTCAGGATGAACTGGATTTTGCGGAACCGTACCACAAGGATTTTTTAAGCGATGTTAGAAGTTTTTCCTCCGGGGA
>CAVUJP010000004.1:0-186257 GCA_963741865.1 uncultured Flavobacteriaceae bacterium | reverse complement strand
GTCACAAAAAAGCCTAATCTTTCTGCGGCACGCAGATTTATACGACGGAATTTATTGGATAAGGTGCAGCCACCCTGACACGCTTTCAGGATGAGTTCAGCTAAAAGTTAGCCATGATCTAATTCAACATCCTTTTTTTATAAAAAGCAAGATAGGATAGGCAAAACCGATAATGAAGAAAATAAGTGATGTTTTTCTATTTAATAATTGAAATTTTAAAATTTAAAATAAAGATTAAAATTATTATAAAAGAGGAATAAAATTTAGACAAGAAGGAGGACATCCTTATTTTAAGAATCTAAAAATAAAATCATGAAGTATTATAATGAGAAAAAAGTTTCAGGCACTTTTGATGAAGTGATTGAAAAAGTAAAAACTGAACTTGAGAAGGAAGGTTTTGGAGTACTTACCGAAATAAACGTAAACGAAACCTTCAAAAAAAAACTGGATATAGATTTCAGAAAGTATAGAATTTTAGGAGCCTGCAATGCTCCCTATGCTCATAAAGCGCTAATTGAAGAGGAAAAAGTAGGGACCATGTTACCCTGTAACGTTATTGTTCAGGAATTAAAAGACGGGCAAATAGAAGTGGCTGCTGTTAATCCTTTGGCTTCGATGCAGGCGATAGAAAATGAAAAGCTGGAGGTAATTGCCAAGGAGATAAAACAGAAGCTTGATAAAGTGATTAATAATATCTAGAGAAAACTTTAGGCTTAACTATTCATGAACACGGCGGGCATTGGCAGGCGGTATCTTGGCGAATAAAATTCGAGGGTGCAAATAAACTCTACATCGGAAGATTTCCCGAAAGGGATTTTAAAGAGATCTCTGATAATTTTGCCTGAAACAGCGCATTGCTATATCGTAACTGGGCATTGATGTAATTTAACTGAGCCGTTCTAAACTCGAGAGTGGGAATTGTCCCGATACGATATTTTTCCATGGTTATCTCAAGGTTTTCTTTGGCAATGGCTTCATTTTTACTTTCCAGTTCTATCAAAGCCAAATTCGTTTGATAACTCTTAAATTCTGTATTCAATTCAGACAGCAAATTATTTTGTTGCTGGTCCAGCTGTATTTGGCTGTTTTCAACTTCAATTTTAGCAATTTTCTCACTTCTATTTTGATTGAAGCCATCAAAAACATTAAGGCTCACTCTAAAGCCATAATTGAAACCGTAAGAAGAAGAAGTGGTAGTAAATCCTAAACTGCTTTCAGAATCGCTGAAATTATAACCTGTTGTCGCCGAAATGGTAGGAAATCTGCCTGCTTTTACCTGTTTCAGTTCTAATTCTGAGATACGCTTATTGATTATCTGAGCCATTAGTTCCGGATTATTTTCTCTCAGCATAGTTTCCAGTTTTGGCAAG
Organism: uncultured Flavobacteriaceae bacterium; assembly: GCA_963741865.1. Lineage (GTDB taxonomy): Bacteria > Bacteroidota > Bacteroidia > Flavobacteriales > Flavobacteriaceae > Christiangramia. Next base: position 184,887 of record CAVUJP010000004.1, on the reverse strand, counting down.
AATAATTGATCGTCTACAGAAATACTGTCCACTACTTTAAAATCGATTTTACTATCACGGGCAAGCAGCCGGTTGAGCTCTACTTTTGTATTTTCATATACCTTCTTTTGGTTTAAAAGCAGTGCCTGATCTGTATTTAAATCAACCTGAGCATTCAATTCTTCCAATTTTGATGCCTTTCCTATCGTAAACCGGTTATGTGCAAGGTCAAGTCGTTGTTCAGAAATTGCCACCGTACTGTCTAAAACCGATAATTGTTGTTGCTGATGCACCATATTATAATAGGTAAGTAACACGTCGCCCACATTTTCATAGATCGAATTTTTCAATTCGGCACTTCCCAGATTTTCTAATTCCTTCAGCTGATCGTAACGTGCGAACATTTGGAATCCGTCAAAAACGGTCCAGTCAAGTACAAGGCCATAATTAAGGCTGTTGTTCCTGGCGTTGTTGAGGGAATTCACTACTCCATCGGAGCGTGTCTGGGTAAGATTTCTAATTCCATTACTATTTTCCAGAACTGCATTTAGTTGAGGAAGCATTCCCGCGAAGCCGGGACTCACATTCAACTCGTCAGTTTCCAGAGAATTTTTTGCCAGTATAATTTCATAGTTATTTTTCAGGGCTATTGTCACTGCTTCCTCAGCAGTAAGTATTTCCTGGGCATTTCCTTTAAAAAAGAAAAAACTTACAAAAATACCCAGCCATGCAATTCGTTTATTCATTCTCTTAACTTGTAAGATTATCAAATTCAGGGCGATGTTTTTTATTTCTGGACCACATTGAATAGATGGCAGGAATTATAAAAAGAGTCAACAACAGTGAAAACAGAGTCCCGCCAATTATAACTATCCCCATTCCCACGCGGCTTGCAGAGGCTGCCCCTAAAGAAAGCGCAATAGGAAGGGCTCCCAGAGCAATGGTAAGACTCGTCATTAGAATTGGCCGGAGTCTCGATACTGATGCCTTCATAATCGCCTGCATCTTTGGCACTCCTTCTTCTCTTAACTGATTGGCAAATTCAACAATTAAAATTCCATTTTTGGTCACTAATCCAATCAGCATAATCGTCCCAATCTGGCTGAAAATATTCCAGGATTGCCCGAACAACCAGAGTGAAAAAAGAGCTCCGGCTACAGCCATTGGAACGGTTAAAATAATTACCAGAGGATCTATAAAACTTTCGAACTGTGCCGCAAGAATTAAAAATATAAGTAACAAGGCCAGCCCAAAAGCAAAGGCGGTATTCGAGCTGCTTTCTACAAAATCCCTGGCTTCACCACCTAAATCTGTTGTAAAGGTATCATCTAAAACCTTTGCTTTAATCCTATCCATCGCATCAATTCCATCATTGATGGTATATCCAGGTGCCAAACTCGCAGAAACAGTGGCTGACAGATATCGGTTATAATGAAATAACTGGGGCGGACTACTATGCTCACTGATAGTCACCAAATTATCCAGCTGAATGAGTCTTCCGTCTTCATTTCTAACAAATATGGAAGTGAGGTCTATGGGTTCATTTCGGTCTTTTTTATCAAACTGGCCCATCACCTGATATTGTTTTCCATTCATTAAAAAGTAACCAAAACGCTGTCCGCTTAAAGAAAGTTGAAGAGTTTGCGCCACGTCCCTTACCGATACACCAAGACCTTCTGCCTTCTCCCGATCTATATTTACATAAATTTCAGGTTTATTGAATTTAAGATCCACATCGCTGTAAGAAAAAGTAGGATCTTTCTCCACCTCCTTCATGAATTCAGGTATTTTTTCCTGTAATTTTTCAAAATTCTGTGCCTGAATTATATATTGAATGGGAGGTCCTCCATGCCTGCTCACCGAGATAGTAGGTTTTTCGGAAACATTCGATTTGGCTCCAACATAAGTCGCGGTCCATTTTCCCAAATCATTGGCTATTTCATGTTGTGAACGATCACGCTCTTCAGGCTCTACCAATGCCGTAAAAGCACGCCCGCTGTTTACGGAAGCCGAACCGAATCCCGGTGAAGTTAGGATAAGACTTACTTTTTTCTCCGGAATGGAATCGTTGATGAGTTTTGTGATCTCATTCATATAGCGATCCATGTAATCGTATGATGAACCTTCGGGAGCCGTGACACTCAAACTTACGAAGCTCCTGTCTTCATAAGGAGCAGTTTCCTTCGGAAGTAAATAATAGAACAAACCTATGATTCCAAGACACGCCACTATAAGTGGAAAACTGAGCCATCTATGCTTCATAAAACGATCAAGAGCATCAGCATAGGCAGTGTTCATTTTTACAAAATATTTTTCTGTAACCTCATAGAATTTTGTATGCTTCTGTTTTCCCGGTTTTATCAGGTACGCGTTCAGCATTGGGGTAAGCGTAAGGGAAACAAAGGCCGAAATGAGTACGGCAACTCCCAAAACCACTCCAAACTCCCGGAATAATCTGCCCACAAATCCTTCAAGAAATATTACCGGAAGAAAAACAGCCGCAAGTGTAATAGAGATGGAAATAACGGCAAAAAATATTTCCTTAGAGCCTTTAATGGCTGCCTGAATAGGGCTCATCCCCTCTTCTACCTTTTTGTAAATATTCTCAGTGACCACGATACCATCATCCACCACCAGACCGGTGGCAAGTACAATGGCCAGCAGGGTAAGCACATTCACCGAATAACCCAGCAGCCACATCACGAAAAAAGTACCGATCAAAGAAACCGGAATATCCAGTAGTGGCCGCAAGGCCATCGCCCAGTTTCTGAAGAACAGAAAGATCACCAGGATCACCAGAATGATAGATATCAACAGCGTTTCTGCAACCTCTTTTATGGCTCGACGAACAAAAACGGTATCATCTATTACTACATTTAATTTAAAACCTTCCGGCAGGTCTTTCTTAAGTTTATCGTATTCTTTATAGAAATCATCGGCAATATCAAGATAATTCGTTCCAGGCTGCGGAATAACGGCAACCGCCACCATGGGCTGGCCGGAATCGCTCATCTTCGTTTCCATATTTTCACCTTCCAGCGAAGCATGACCCACGTCGCTTAAACGAACAACCCTTTCCCCATCTGAATAAATGATTATATTATTGAAGCCTTCTTCCGTGGAAAGATTTCCGATCGTTTTTACAGTGAGTTCGGTGTTGTCACCGGAAAGTTTTCCGGAGGGCAATTCTACATTCTGCGCCAGTAATGCATTTCGCACATCCCCTACGGTCACTCCATAGGAATTAAGTTTAATCGGGTCAATCCATAACCGCATTGCATATTTGCGCTGTCCCCAGATTTGCACACTACTTACTCCGGAAATAGTTTGTATCCTTTCCGCAATAACATTTTCGGCATAATCTGAAAGTTCCAGAATATTCTTAGTATCACTTTGAACGGTCATCGAGAGGATACGTTGCGCATCGGCATCTGATTTAGAGACCACCGGTGGTGCATCAATATCATCGGGCAGGCTTCGTACCGCCTGTGAAACTTTATCCCGCACATCATTAGCAGCTTCCTCTAAATCTTTATCGAGATTAAATTCAATACTGATTCTACTCGATCCCTGGGTGCTGGATGAGGTAATATTTCGAATTCCGTCAATCGAGTTGATAGATTTTTCAAGTGGCTCCGTGATCTGAGACTCTATAATATCGGCGTTTGCTCCAGCGTAATTAGTTCTAACGGAAACCTGAGCAGGATCTATCGAAGGAAGTTCTCTCACTCCCAAATAGGTATAACCAATCACCCCAAAAAGGATGATGGAGATATTCATAACAATAGTGAGTACGGGGCGTTTAATACTTAAGGTAGATAGGTTCATTCTGCTCTGGAGATCGAATCGTTGAATTTGAGTTTAACCTTCACCGGTGTACCGTCGTTAAGAGCCATTACCCCATAAGTTAAAATAGTGTCTCCCGGTTTTAATCCTGAAATAACTCTCACTGAACGTTCATTACGAGAGCCTGTTTTTACTTCTACTGCTTTGGCTTTACCATCTTTCGCTACGAAAATTTGTTTTCCATTCTGAATTGGGATCAATGCTTCTGTAGGAACCATTAAAGCATCGGAAATTGTTTCTAACGGAAGGTTTACATTCACAAACATGCCCGGAAATAATTTTCGCTCGGTATTATTGACTATTGCCCGCACCTTCAGGGTTCGCGTGTTGACATCTACATCGGGCTCGATGGCATAAATTTTTCCTTCAAACTTTTTATCTGAATTGGAAGTAGTAAAATGAAAGGTTTCATCTAAATTCAGTCTTGGAGCATATTTCTCCGGAATGGAAAAAGTCAGTTTTAACTGTTCGGTATTAACCAGTTTAGAAATAATGGTAGACGGAGTCACATAGGCTCCTTTTGAAATATTCCGAAGGCCAATGGTACCTGAAAATGGTGCTTTAATAGTGGCTTTCGATAATTGGGCGGCTATAAGTTGTGATTCAGCCCGGGCAGATTCATAATCGGCATTGGTAACCTCATATTCTTCTTTACTGATCGCTTTTTTATCCCATAAAAGCTTTGCCCTTCGCGCATTTTCTGCCGCCAGTTTCTCGGCCGTCTTTACTTTGGAAAGCTGAGCCCTGAGCTCAATATCGTTGACTTTTACCAATACAGCTCCTTCCCTGACCTTACTTCCTTCTTCAAAGTTGATCTTTTCTACTATCCCCGATACTTCACTACGAATTTCAACCGATTCGTTAGCCTCTAAGGAACCTGAGAGAGAAAGATTATCATCAAATTTTTGGGTTTGAAGTACTATGCCTTCCACTTCGACAAGCTTTTCGGCTGCGCTTTTCCCAGAGTTCGTTTGGGAGCTGTTCTGGTTTATTCTATAGGTGATAAGTCCTAATATCCCCACAATCAATATTAGGAATAAAATATATCTTATTTTCATGAAAAACAGGTTGGTAAAATAACTTTGATAATTTCCGGAGAGTCACTTCAATTGAAATAGGAAATAGAACTCCTGCCACTTAGACCCTCCAAAAGTAAAATAGTTTAAAATATTTTTAACTTTTTTTCTAAAAAGATTCTTAGCCGGAAGATCTTGAAATTTTCTTACCATTATTAAGAATAAACTAAAGGATCTTCAGAAAAACTGTAAATATTTCTTTCAAAATAATTTGACAGACCCTAAAGAATAAGCTCCCCTATGTAGAAGAAATTTAAGGGCAAAGGATAAACATCCCATCTGATAAAATGGACTGGAGATTGATAGAAATGCCCTTTTAATAATTCAGCCCTGGAGAAATGATTGGCAGTAGTTTTAAAAAAATTCGGTTACGACTTCTTAATTAAGTATACATATTGCTTATTTTCACCAGCTTCTCACGGTTGTGAATTTCTATACGACTTCCAAAAGTAGAAACGATCTTCTCCTCCCTAAATTCTGACAACAACCTGTTTACTGTTTCCTTGACCGTTCCCACGTAGCCCGCCAGGTCTATCCTGGTTAGACAAATAGAATGTGATGGATTAGTATCATCATTGAGATCCTCTAAGGCCAGAATTGCATCGGCAAGCCGCCCTCTAACCGGTTTATATGCCAGATCTGTAGAAGTTTCTTCAAGTTTATTAATATCTTCAGCCAGTCGGCAGAGCAAATGTGAAAATATTTCGCGGTTAGTATAGAGAACTTTCCAGAAATCTTCTTTAGAAATGAATAAAAGATAAGATTCTTCGAGAGCCTCAGCTGTAGCCCGGTATCTGCGCCTGGAAAAAAGATCAGGAAAACTCAGCAATTCGGGATGTGTTGCGATTTTCACTATTTTTTCTTTACCAAAACTACCTGTTTTGCTTATTTTCACTTTCCCTTTATCTACAAAATAGGCGCCCAGGGGAGTACTGCCCCCCTGATAGATCATCTGTCCCTTCTTAAAGAAAAGAACATCAGCCTTTTCGCGGAATTGTTTAGGAATTTGTGGAAGTATACAAGGCCTGGTACGGTTTAGAGTTTCCATAGGTTATATTTTTGAGTATGAAACAATTAAGGGAAAAATAGAAACTAATGTTTTTGAAAGCTATGATAAAAATCATTTTCATAGCTACAGCTAACTTTTTAGCGAAAACTTAACATTTAATAGCCGCACCCTTTTCACTGTCCTGGACTTTTTTTCAGAAGTAAGTTAAATAGTGATTTTATTCTCCTTTCGGAAAATATATGTAAATCCCCGGTGGTCTGATCCCATGAGAACCCTGGAGATAATACCTCCATCTATAGAAGATTGCATTTTAATTTATTTGGAAATAAAAAACATCTCCTATTAATTATTCTTGCTTGAGTTCCTTCCTTTCCTGTCGTTCCAGCCTCCTGAAGTATCCTCTAAACAGAAAATTATGTCGAAGTGCTTCCATATTTTCGTTCAGTTTAACTGAGGACTCCTTGATATTTAGAATAGTGGAGTCAAGGTTTTTCACCAGTCCCTTATCTGTCATTAGATAATTGAAGGCTCCTTCACCCTGATTGATCGTGTTCATGGTTTTTTCTATTTCCAGACTTACCCTGCTAATTTCCTCACTTGCACCAGAGAGATTAGTAATGACTTCCTGTAGCTGGTTTTTAGAAACCGTATCATTAAATAATACTCCTGCAAGGCTGTTTTCCATATCTATTTTATCCAGTTTTTCATTAAGTCGCAGAATAGCTCTATTGGTTTCTTTACTCGTATTTTTCAAATTCACCAACGTTTGTCTCACGTCATTTGCCATTAAGGAATCAGTGAGTAAAACACCTAAGGTTCCCTTACCTTCCAGTATCTTATTGGTCATTTTAAGCAGATCGGCTGTTAACAGCGCCGCATTTTCATTGGTCACATTCAAGGTAGAAAGCATATCGGCAGCTGCGATCCTGCTGTAAGACACAATAGTATCGCCTGAATTTAACCTGGGAGCATCTATAGAATCATTTCCGGGTAAGATATTTACTACCATACTTCCTACCAGCCCATCGGTAGCGATCGTGGCAATGGCATTCTTTTTCATAAAACTGCCCGTGGCTTCTTCTATTCTCATTTCTACCAGAATCTTGGATTCTTCCAGCATCTCTATTTTTGATACGTTACCAACATCAATTCCCGAATAGCGCACATTATTCCCGGTTTGCAATCCGTTCACATTTTCAAATTCTGAATAGACCACAATATTCCTGGTAAAAAGCTGCTGTTTATTCCCGATAAAATAAAGAGTAAAAACCAGGATAAGAGTTCCTACAATCACGAAAACTCCCAGTTTTATCTTTTGTGACATATACTTTTTCATATCGCAACGTTTTTAAAAAATGCCTGTACATTGGGATCATTAGATTCGGAAAGTTCTTCAAAGGAACCTTCTGCATAATTTCTTCCTTCCAGCAGTAAAATAATCCGGTTAGCAATAAACCGGGCACAGTTAATATCATGAGTAATGACAATAGCCGCCGTATGATAAGTTTCCTGAATTTTCTTTATAAGTCCCAGGATCTCTCTCGAGGTTATCGGGTCCAATCCGCTGGTAGGTTCATCGTAAATGATGATCTCTGGTTTCAGAATAATAGCCCTGGCCAGCGCCACCCTTCGTTGCATTCCTCCTGAAAGTTCTGCGGGCATAAGATCAAGGGTTTGCGGGAGTCCCACATTTTCCAGTGCTTCCAGAATTAGTGTTTCAGAGGGTTTGTTCAGTTTTAATTTTTTTCGATGCATACGCAGCGGGAATTCCAGATTCTCCCGCACCGTCATGGAATCATAAAGCGCACTTCCCTGAAACAGGAATCCGATGTTGGTTCGCAGGTCATCCAGTTCCTGGTGATTCAGCTCCACAACATTATGATCTTTTATTTTTATGGTTCCGCTATCTGGCTTAAGCAGTCCCACCAGGCATTTTATCATCACCGATTTTCCGGAGCCCGATTTTCCCATTACCACCAGGTTTTCTCCAGGATATAAGTTCAGGTTGAAGCCGTCGAGAACCATTGTATCTCCGAACTTCTTCTTTAGATCTTTTATCTCTATTAAAGGTAGTGTTTCCATCCTCAAAAAAATAAATCAGTGGCGAAAACAGCTATAAAATCAATGATAAACAAGGTCATAGAGGCATATACCACCGCCGAATTTGAAGCCTCTCCCACTCCAACGGTACCCTTGTCACAATTATAGCCTTTGTAACAGCCAATAAGCCCGATGGCATATCCGAAGAAGAAAGATTTAATGGTTGCCGGCACCACATCTGAAAAGACGATCGCATCAAATACCTGGTTGAAATATAAAACAAAGGATACCTGTCCCTTTAAATTTTCAATAATCGCCGAACCAAAAAGTGCGACGGCATCTCCTATTAAGATAAGCAAGGGCAGCATCAGGGTGGTGGCAATTATCCTGGTTACCACGAGATATTTAAAAGGATTTGTTCCCGAAACTTCCATGGCATCTATTTGTTCGGTAACACGCATTGATCCAAGTTCGGCACCGATACCTGAGCCTATTCTTCCCGCGCAAATGAGGGCGATTATCACCGGACCAATTTCCCGAACGATAGAAATACTCACCATGGAAGGCATCCATGATTCTGCACCAAATTCCATGAGCGTGGGTCTTGACTGAAGCGTAAAAACGAGGCCCAGGATAAAACCGGTGACTCCCACCAGCAAAAGAGAACGGTTCCCAATTTTATAGCATTGGTGGAGCAATTCATCAAACTCATAAGGAGGTTTAAAAAGTTCAGAAAAAAAACGGAAAGAGAATTGCGCCATTCCTCCCACCTCCGCAAAGAAAGTTTGAAAATTTTCATTTGCCGCATTCAACTTGCCCATGGTCACCAATGAATTAATCTGTATAAAATTAATTCACAAAGACTTCAAAATAATTGACGCCCGTCATGAAAACGGAAAATAAATCGGGTAAGAACAAATGATTCTTTTAAAAAACGGGCTGACAGGTCAAAAACAGAAATTTATTCTCTAATCTATCTGAGATCTTCCATTTCCTGATCCTTTTTTCTGATTTTATAGGGAGCATCATTTTCAGGATCTCCATCGGCATAATCCACGATTTCAGAATTTATTTCTGCTCCGAGCAGAACAATGAAACTGGTGATATATAACCACAATAACATAACCACCACGGCCGAAACCGAACCGTATATCTCCCCGTAACTTGCGAAGTTACTTACATAAAAAGAAAATCCCCAGGAAGCAAGCAACCAGAGAACCGTTGAAACAATGGCTCCGGGCAATACCCATTTCAGGGCGGGTCGTGACCGGGCGGGAGCATGCTGATAGATCAGACACAGAAAAAAAGTCACTATAATTGCAAGTACAGGCCAGCGAAGCCATCCGATGAGTTTTTCAATGTTCGCGGGCAAATCAAGACCACCAACCATAGCCGGAAAACCTACAATCAAAGCCATACTTAGAGCAAGAAGGATAGTGCCGAAAACGGTAAAAATGAAAGCCAGGAGCACCTGCCTGAAAAATCCACGGTCATTCACGGTATCATAAGCAATATCAACTCCCTTAAACAAAGATTTCGTTCCTTTATTGGCACTCCAGATACTAAAGCCAATCCCTATCAACGTGCTCACTCCAAGTGAATTAGAATATGTTTGAATGAAAGTCTCTATTCTGCGTTGAAGAATTTGAAAGGCTTCCTGCGGCATCATGGAAGAAATTTGGCTTAGTTGTCTCTCGATCTGGTGAGGATCTGTCGCAAGGCCATAAATAGAAATAAGTGCCATAATCGCCGGGAAAATGGCAAGAAAAGCGTAGAATGCAACGCCAGCCGAAATAAGCCCAACATAGTCAGCGCCTATTTCATCTTTTACTTCTATTAATATATGTTTCCAACCCGAAAAAGGGATTTTTAAGAAACTATTTATTCTTTTCTCTCCGTGCTTTTCACTCATGGTTTTGTATAATTTCCAGCTCTTCAACCTGAATTTACTTAAAATATGAAACGCAGCTAAACCACCGCTGCTAAATGATTGTTAATGGATAGTTCAGGATTAATTCAGAAGATTGATTTATATCATTGAAACACTTCGGAGGTCTGCTTAACTTGCCAAACATTTAAATTCCTGACTATGAAATCTTCGGCTATCCTTGATGAAATAAGTGGCATTACTACCGAACTGGCTTCCAATTATCCTGAGATTTTCAGAATTCTTGAAGAAGAAAATTTTCCCATTTCCCACGGAAACAGTCAATCGGTTAGCGAAAAGGATTTAAGCTATTATCTCGAATCGCTGAAGAAGATCCTTGGTCAATACAGGAAAAATCACCAGGATAAACTGATAATATACCCCGCTAACTAAAGCTTTTAGTTTCTTCCGAATATTTTAAAAGGTGAAATTTCTTTCGCAAAATTCTCCATTATATATAGTTAAAATTGAGTAATTTGGTTATGTCAATTTGTAGGTATTAATTAGTTGCGATGGCCAGGATTTTAATCATTGAAGATGACGTAAATCTTCGGGAAAACACTCAGGAAATTCTGGAGTTTGCAGGTCATAAGGTTTTTACGGCAGAAGATGGGCGACAAGGCCTTCAGTTGGTTCGTAAAGATGCTGTAGATCTCATTCTCTGCGATATCGTTATGCCTCGTATGGACGGTTATCAGGTCCTGAAAAAAATTTCATCAAGCTTAAAAACCCAGAGAATTCCTTTTATTTTTCTTACTGCCAAATCTAGTCCTAAAGAGATCAGGCTGGGTATGAATCTTGGTGCCGACGATTATATTGTGAAGCCATTTGAAGAAAAAGAATTGCTGGCAGCCATAAACAGTCGCCTGATGAAATTTTCATTCTTTAAAACCCGTAAGAGCAATACACTTGCGACCAGCATCAGCCTTGCGAACATGGAAGAGTTCAGGAATTATTTTCTCCAACACGGAGATAAGATCAAACTTGCCAAAAATGAGCTTCTTTTCAAGGAAAAGCAACAGGCCGCTTATGTTTTTCTTTTGACAGAAGGTATCATTAAAACCCTCAATATTGACGAATATGGAAAAGAGCTTATTACGGGGATGTATCACCAAAATGATTTTCTTGGAATCTATTCCTTTAACAGGAACATTGCTTATCCCGAACAGGCGCTGGTGATAGAACCTGCGAAGCTTTTAAGACTTCCCATGAGCCTGATCCAGCAGATCTTTAAAGATAACCCACAGCTTACCATGGAATTGGCCGAAGATTTTTCTGAAGATGTTATTGAACTAAAGGAGCATCTTTTACAAACCGCTTATGCTTCGGTGTTAAAAAAAACGGTAAATACCATTCTTGAATTTTCCGAAAAACTTCATTTCAATAAAGCCGAATTTTCCAAAATTTCAAGAGGTGACCTTGCCAGTATTGCCGGAATTTCAAAAGAAAGTTTTATTCGCTGCCTGTCAACTTTAAAACAGGATGGGCTGATAAAATTAAAAGGAAAGTATATTGAAATAACTGACCTTGAACGACTTAAAAGAATAAAATCTTAAAAAATCCTGGCGTTGATATATATCATTGAACGGGTGAGGACGGGATTCTACTTTTAGATATCAATTTTTATATTAATTTAATTCTAAAATTATGTCATTAGTAAAATCAAATCCCAGACGTCCTTCTTCCTATAGTGGAGGACTTTTATCCCAGGATCCTTTTTCAAATTTTTGGGATACCAACCGCAGATTAATGAACCTTGACAGGCTCTTTAATGTATTCGGAACCGAACTAGATATGCCTCCTGTAAATATCAAAGAGGAAAAAGATCATTATGAAATTGAACTTGCCGCTCCTGGCTTAACAAAAGATCATTTTGAGGTAGAATTGAATGATGATCTTTTAACCATTTCTGCAAGTAAAGAAGAAAAAAAGGAACAAAAAGACGACAATTACATTTCAAAAGAATTCAATTACGAGGCTTTTTCAAGGGCGATTTCTATTCCCGATAATGTTGATACCAAAAAAGACATTAAAGCTCATTACGAAAACGGAATGCTGAAAATTGAATTATTCAAAAAAGAAGGTACTACAGGTCAAAAATCGAAAAAAGTAAAAATTTCTTGAAAACTTAGGGGGAGAAAATTCTTCCCCTTTTTTATTGTAAATATTTTTCATAAAAAAGAAACAGCCGGCTTTTCGCCGGCTGTACACTTTGAAGGAATAAATTTATTAGAAATTCCAAATGCTCCAAGAGACATTTACTCCTTCGCTGAATGTTTCGATAATCTCCCTAACCGAAACTTATCTAGACAGTTAAGAATGGCGTTTAAACCACTTTCTCTACCAACACAATCCACTCTTTTAGGAGTGATACGGAATTTCTTCCGGTCTTAAAATAGAGGAGCTTAACTGATGATTCCTTCTTATAGTTTTTAATTTATATTGCTAATTTACCTTTGTTTAATGATCAGAAAAATGATATATATCAGGATTTGATAAAAAATTTAATCTATTTTTTTCCTTTTCAACTTTCAAAAGATTTTTTATTCCGCCAAGCAGGGCATCTGGATTAAACGAAATACTGTGAATGCCACACTGCACCAGGAAGCCCGCAAAATCTGGGGAATCACTAGGTGCCTGTCCACAAAGTCCAATTTTTTTACCGGCATTCGATACAACTTTGATCACGCTGGCGATCATTTCGAGAACTGCCGGATCGCTTTCGCTAAATTCACCGGCCAGCATTTCTGAATCACGGTCAACACCCAGGATCAACTGGGTAAGATCATTCGAGCCGATGGAAAATCCATCAAAAATTTTTACAAATTCCGAAGCCAGAATCACATTTGAAGGAATTTCAACCATCATATAGATTTCAAGGCCATGTTGATGCCTTCCCAAACCATTTTTATGAAGCAGTTCCAAAACCCGCTTTCCTTCCTTCACCGTTCTGCAGAAAGGCACCATAATTTTCACATTATGAAGCCCCATTTCATCCCGAAGTCTTTTGATTGCGGCACATTCCAGCTCAAATCCTTCCCGGTAAAGCGGATGATAATAGCGGGCTGCTCCTCTTAATCCAAGCATCGGGTTTTCTTCGGAAGGCTCGAATTCATCGCCTCCTATAAGATTGGCATATTCGTTACTTTTAAAGTCACTCAGGCGCATGATCACTTCCTGTGGATAAAAGGCGGCAGCAATGATTCCAAGTCCTTCAGCGAGCTTATCAATGAAATATTCCTTCTTATTGGAATAAGATTTGGTAATTTCTTCTATAACAGCTTTTGTTTTTTTATTCTGAAGTTTGGCAAAATTCACCAGGGCCATCGGATGGATCTTTACCATGTGGGTGATAATGAACTCCATACGCAGCAAACCTACTCCCTTATTCGGATAATTTGCTAATTGAAAGGCCCTTTCAGGATCAGACAGGATGAATTTCACTTCGGTCGAAGGAAGCTTCATATTAGTAAAATCCAGGTTTTTTTCAGAAAATTCTATGGCTCCTTTATAGACATGGCCTACTCTTCCTTCTGCACAGGAAACGCTGAGGAGATCTCCGTCTTTGATCAGCTTTGTAGCCTGATGTGTTCCGGTGATCGCAGGAACACCAAGTTCCCTGGCCACAATGGCAGCATGGCTGGTCCTGCCCCCGCGATCGGTAATGATAGCGACGGCTTTTTTCAATACCGGATCCCAATCGGGACTCGTATTTTCGGTTACCAGAATTTCCCCGGGCCGTATCTTTCCAATTTCAGAAGCCGATTTCAGCACTTTCGCCTTGCCAACGGCTATCTGCTTGCCAATGGCATTTCCTGAAAGTATCTCCTCTTTTTTCTGAAGAATTCTATATTCGGTAAATATTTTGTCTTTCTTAGAGCTATGCACGGTTTCGGGACGGGCCTGAATGATATACATTTCTCCCGAATTGCCATTGATCGCCCATTCGATATCCATTGCTTTTTGATAATGCTTTTCAATTTTTAAACACCACCAGGCCAGTTCCAGAAGCTGATCCTCGGTAAGGACAAATTTATTTCTTTGCTCAGGTTCGGTATCTACCGAAACAATTCCAGATTCTCCCTCATCTCCGGTAAAAACCATCTTAAAGTTCTTGTCACCCAGCTTTTTTTGAAGAATCGCATTTCTTCTCTTTTCAAGAGAAGGTTTGAAAATGATGAACTCATCGGGATCTATGTTCCCCTGAACGATAGATTCTCCCAATCCCCAAACTCCCGCAATGTGTATAATATTTGAATGTCCGGACTCCGGTTCCAGGGTAAAAGCAATACCCGAGCAGGCTTTATCTGCTCTTATCATCTGCTGGATTCCCACCGACAAAAATACCTCTGCATGGGCATATTTCCTGTCTTCCCGGTATTTAATAGCCCTGTCTGTATATAGTGACGCAAAGCAATTCTTTACCGCCAGCAGCAGTGAATCTATTCCCACAATATTGAGATAGGATTCATGCAGGCCTGCAAAGCTGGCTTCCGGTAAATCTTCTGCCGTAGCACTGCTGCGAACCGCAACCGGTATTTCTTCCTCTTTCCCCAGTTCCTGGTAAGAGCCGGTAATTTCTTCAGTGAGAGAAGTCGAAAATTTACCCGATTTTATCAGGTTTCTTAGCTTCATTCCTACTTCGGCTAAATTACCATAATTTATCCGGTCGAGAGTTTTCAGAATATCGGCAATTGGTTTTTCCAGTTCGTTCTCTTTTAAAAACTGCTTAAAAGCATTCGCGGTAACCACAAAGCCTTCCGGAATATTGATTCCTTCTGGAGCCAGAGCACGATACATTTCGCCAAGGGAGGCGTTCTTTCCTCCCACAGAAGGAATATCTTTAATACCTATTTCAGTATATTTTTTAATTAAAGCTTCCATAATTTCATATTATAAATCCCGCTACTAAACTTACTGCTTCACCCGAACTAAAAGAATGATATTCATCATTGTAGTAGATTACCTTTTCCTTTTCACGGCCTTTATTTCGTGTATTTTTTTTGTTTGAAGATCGCTGGATAACAAAAGGAAACCTATGAGAAAATATAGGCTGTGCATAAGCGGGTGAAAAAATTTATTGTTTATTAGAAGCTGAATGCATAGCCAGATGATTAGAATCACTCCCTGCAAGCTTATCCAAAATGAATAGTTATGGATTTTCTGAATAGAAAGCACTGCTATAACAATGGGTAACACACCCATAAACAGAAGGAGAACAAATCCCGGGATCAGGAAATCTGAAAATCCTGAATTCTTCAGCAATTCAACCGAAAGTCCCAAACTTTGCCCATCGGGGTAAAAAATAAGATTTAGTGCTCCGTAAAAGGCCGAAACGGCAAGCAGTAGCAACAGTGTGATTCTCATCCAAAAAAAACTATTTCTTTCCATAATGTTTTTATATGGAATTTAGTTTCCCTTACGATCTTCCACAATGAGATAAATCACTGATTAAATTCTAATTACTGATTAATATCATTTCAGAAGAATGATTCCAGTTCTACTTTTAGGAGATAAAATTTATTCAGATGAAAGGAAGATTACAGGGCAGAAGAGCTGTGATAACAGGTGCTGCCGGCGGAATAGGAAAAACCACAGCAGAGCTCTTCTTTAAAGAAGGAGCCAGTCTTATGCTCGTGGACAGGAATGCGGGGGAATTGAAGAAAATTGCCTCTGAATTCAATTCAAAAGACGTACATTTTTTTGTTGCCGATGTTTCTAAAAAAGAAGAGGTACAGAAATATGCCGAAACTAGCCTTAAAGAACTGGGCGGAATTGATATTTTCTTTAATAACGCCGGAATCGAAGGCCTGGCCAGTCCGTTTTACGATTATCCAGATGATGTTTTTGAAAATCTTCTGGATGTCAATTTAAAAGGAGTCTGGTATGGTTGCAAATATCTGATTCCCCTGATGGAAGAAAAAGGAAGTGTGATCCTAACCTCTTCGGTAGCCGGCCTAAAAGGTTTTGCGGGTCTTGGACCTTATGTAGTCTCAAAGCATGCCGTTGTTGGAATGATGCGTGTGATTGCGTTGGAAAGCGCCGACAGGAAGATCAGGGTGAATAGCGTACATCCCGGACCTGTGAATAATAGAATGATGAGATCTATCGAAAAAGAAATCTCTCCCGATGATCCTAATATCGTTAAAAAAGGATTCGAAGAGCAGATCCCGTTTCACCGTTATGCCGAAAATGAAGATATTGCCAGACAGGTACTTTTTCTTGCTTCTGATGAAAGCGCTTATATCACAGGTACCACAATGGTGGTCGATGGAGGAATGTTGTTGAATTAAAATCTGGACGATGATACTCCCTTTTACCTATGAGGAGTTTTTAGAAGTCTTTAAAAACTATAACCTGGCTGTATTTCCGGCCCAGCTCATCGCTTTTATCCTGGGCTTGACGTCCCTGATGATCTTCTTAGTGAGGAAAACATACGGGAATATTGTAAATGTGATTCTGGGAATATTTTGGGTATTTACCGGGGTCTTCTATCATTTCCTTTATTTTTCAGAAATTAATAAAGCTGCTTATTTCTTCGGAATTCTTTTCGTGGCACAGGGATTCCTATTTTTTAGGAATGCTTTCCATAAGCAGAAAATAAAATATCATCTGGATCTTTCCGAATTTAATATCAGGCAGTTTTTTGCAGTGATCTTTTTCCTTTATGCACTCTTCATTTATCCCCTTTTATCACAAATATTTGGTCATCATTATCCCTTTTCGCCGGCATTTGGAATCACGCCCTGTCCCACGGTGATCTTCACCTTTGCTTTCTTTTTGCTATCGGAAAACAGACTTCCTTTTCAATTCTGGGTAATTCCCGTAATTTGGGCGATCATCGGCTTCTTTGCTGCCACTCAGCTGGGGATGATCGAAGATTTCGGCTTAACAGCCACCGCTGTTATTTCGGTTTTTCTTATCACCCGGAAGAAAAGAAAATCTGTCAAAAAACCTGAAAATATTGAAAAAAAACTGCTTTCATTCAGGCACAAATGATTGAGACGTGTTTAAAAAATTCTTATTTTCTCAATACTGACTTAAACAGAGCTTTTTCTCTCTCATGCTTTACATAGAGCGGTGATGCTCCGTTCTTTTTCGCATCTGCTCAAAATTGTCCCTGGAGACCTCATCCATTTTTCTCGGATTATTGAAATTCAGTTCGATTTGCTTTATTCGCTGTTCACCGCCAAGAATAACATTGATTTCCTTTTCTTCAATTCCTTTGATGGTAGCCCTGGCAACATCTTTGGGACTATCCATTTCATGTTCAACCTGCGCGTTTTCCATCATTTCGGTGTCGGTAGTGGTAGGATAAACAGTCATCACATGAAGCGGATATTCGAAAAGTTCCCGCCGCATCGAATCTGAAAATTGTCGAACGGCAGCTTTGGTAGCCGCGTAGACGCTGTAAAAAGGCATTCCCAGATATCCCAGACCGGAAGATATATTGATAATGACTCCTTCTTTGCTCTTTTTTAAAAGCGGAAGACTCTTCTTGGTAAGCAGAATAAGGCCGGTAATATTGATATTGATCTGATTAATAATATCTTCATCGCTTATATCGGGAAGCAATCCTGCGCTTACCACTCCTGCATTATTTATCAGGATATCGAGGCTTCCCCAGGAAGTTTCAATGGTCTCAACAATTCTATCTATATCCTCGCGTTTGGAAACATCTGCCGGAATCAGCAGGAATTCTGCTTCCATAAATTCTTTTTTCAATTTTTCAAGCGGCTTCTGCCGGCGCCCGACCACCGCAAATTTAGTGGCTCCTTTGCCGATCAATTCTTTTAAAAGGGCTTTTCCTATCCCCGCGCCAGCCCCGGTGATTAAAATCTTCTTATTTCTGTAATCCATAATTCAAAATTTTTCCTTTTCAATTTAAAAGTTTTCAAACTCTCAAAAGAGAATTCAGGTGTTTTTTATTTTTAATTAACTCTTCAGTATCCAATCAGCTTCATTTAATGAAACTGCCAATAACCAGTGGAAAACCCTGAGTTAATATATGTCCGAAAAAAATTAATTTTACATTTCCAAAGTTTTGGTTTTTGGGTGAGTTGTAAAAAAATCTACCCCTAAACTGATCAACCGAAGGGACGGCACTCGCTGTCCTTTTTTTTTGGCTCCTTCTGAAAAAGTAGTTTTTCTCAACAAATGTTAAACTTAATTTAAACAAACGTTTAATTTAAACAATTGTTTAATTTTGCGCTCGCAATTGAACATTTATGGAATTAAACGAAAAACAAATTCAGATCCTGGAAGTGGCCGAAAAGCTGTTTGCCGAAAACGGATTTGACGGCACTTCAGTTAGGCATATTGCCAGCGAAGCAGATATTAATGTTGCAATGATTTCCTACTATTTTGGCTCTAAGGAAAAACTGCTGGATGCGCTATTATTGTATCGTACTGCTGATTTCCGGATTCAAATCGAGTCGGTACTTTCAGAAGAACTCAGTGATCTTAAAAAGGTAGATGCCATTGTGGAGCTTATCGTAAAAAGAATTCACCGCAACCGCAGGATCTATAAAATTATTCATTTTGAATATTCCAATCTTAGTCGAAAACTCGATTTCTCTGACTATATAGAACGAAAAAAGGAAAATTTTTCACTTATAGAAACTTTCGTAAAAGAAGGTCAGCAAAAAGGTGTGTTTTCGAAAGAAATCAATATCCAATTGATTGCACCTACGATTCTGGGAACCTATTTCAACTTTTATTACAACAAGCGTTTTTTCCAGGCGATGCACGACCTGGACCCTGAAACTTCTTTTGACCAGTACATTTTCAATATAATAATTCCACATATCCAGAGAACTATAAAAGCCCTTTTAACTTATGAAGATTAAGTTCATTTTATCCTTATTCCTGTTGGCAACTGCAAGCATTTTCGCACAGGAAAAAGAACTAAACCTAGAAGAAGCCGTGAACCTGGCACTGACCCACAGCAAAGAGATAAAAATCGCAGAATCCCAGGTCAATACGGCAAACAGTCAGCTTAAAGTGACAAAAGACAATATGTATCCCGATTTCAATATTTCGGGGCAGTATGCCTATCTCACCAATGCTGAGGTAAATTTGAAAATTAACACCGGGAACAGCAATTCTGACAACACTTCAGAACAACCTGCCGAATCGCCGCAAGTGAATCAGCTTATGCTGGGGCAGGCAAATTTAAACCTTCCGCTTTTTTCAGGATTTAAGCTGAAAAATTCGGTGGAGGCCAGCGAAAATAGTTTAAAAGCGGCCGAATCGAATTTCAGAAATGATCAGGAAAAGATCACTTTGCAAACTATTCAGAATTATCTGAACCTTTACAAGGCCACCAGAGCAGTTGATCTTCTTCAGGAAAGTCTGAAAAGTGCCCAACAACGGGTGAAAGATTTCTCGGCCATGGAGAAAAACGGGCTGCTTGCACGTAATGATCTGTTGAAATCTCAACTTCAGGAGGATAATACACGACTTAGTTTGAAAGAAGCACAGAAGAATGTTGAAATTCTCAATTATAAGCTGGTGACTTTGCTGGGGCTTCCGGAAGACACAAGAATTTCAGTGGAAAATCCGCAGCTCATAACTTCGGAAGTTCCTTCCGCGGCAGCAGGCCGAAGCGACCTCGAAGCCTTACAATATCAGGAAAAAGCTGCCGAAAGCGGCATAAAAGTAGCCAAAGGAAATTATTATCCCTCTATTGGTCTTTCTGCCGGTTATATCGCACTGAACCTTCAGAATGCATTAACCGTATCAAACGCGATGAACTTTGGAGTGGGAATAAAGTATAATCTCGCCAGCCTTTTCAAAAACAAAAATGAAGTAAAACTTGCCGAAAGCAGGGCAGAAGAATTACAACACAGAATCGAATCTGTTAGTGATCAGATCAAAATTCAGGTGAAAAATGCCGAAAAAGATTATCAGCTGGCATTGGAAAAATTCGAGGTCTATAAAAAATCGGAAACTCAGGCCGTAGAAAATTATCGCATCGTAAAAGATAAATATGATAATGGTTTGATGGACACAAATGATCTTTTAGAGGCCGATTTAGAACAACTTCAGGCGAAGATCAACCTGGCTTATGCTAAAGCCGATATTACCCAAAAATATTATGAGCTATTGAGAGCTCAGGGAAATTTGACCAATTCTTTCAAAAAGTAAACAACTAAAAAATGGAACAGAAAAAGAAAACTAATAAGAAATTCATCATGATCATTTCTACCCTTATTGGTATTGGAATCATCTACGGTGGTTATAAATATTTTCATTCACTTTCACACGAAGAGACCGATGATGCACAGGTCGAAGCAAATATGAGCGCTATTATTCCTCATGTTGGCGGATATGTGGAAGAAGTTTTTGTAGAAGACAACCAAAAAGTCCAAAAAGGTGATACCCTTTTCATCATCGATGATCGTGATTATAATGTACAGTTGCAAAAAGCCATGGCAAGCCTGGCTGCGGCAGAGAGCCAGGTGAACGTATCTAAAGCAAGCATCGGTTCCTATAAAGCTAACGCGGCTGCTTCAAATGCGCAGGTAAACACCGCCACGCAAAGTATCGAATCTGCCAAGATCAAACTCTGGCGGGCCGATAATGACTATAAAAGGTTCAAGAACCTGTATGAAAATCATTCTATCACCGAGCAGCAGTACGAAGAAGCTTTGGCTGCCAAACAGCAGGCTGAAAAGAATCTTGAAATTTTGAAAAACCAGCAGCAGGCAACGGCTAGCCAACGAAATGCCGCGGTTTCTCAAACTGAAATTTCAGAAAAACAGGTTTCTGTAGCTGAAGCAAATCTAAAAAGCGCTCAGGCTGCAGTAGACGCTGCAAAATTGAACCTTGACTATACCGTGGTGACCGCTCCCATTGACGGACAGCTTTCAGAAGTCGAAATACAGCCCGGTCAATTTGTCCAGCCTGGTCAGGCCCTTTTCTACCTGGTGAATACCGATAAAAAATGGGTGGTTGCAAATTTCAAAGAAACACAGCTTGATAAAATGAAGCTGGGGCAGAAAGTAGAAATTGATGTGGATGCCTATCCGGGCATGAATCTGGAAGGAGTTATCAGCGCTTTCTCTCCTGCCACCGGAGCGAAATTTTCACTTCTTCCCCCCGATAACGCTACAGGAAATTTTGTAAAAACCGTACAGAGGCTTCCTGTGAAAATCGATCTGGCAAATTCTAATGATCCCGAAAAACTGAAAAAATTACGTTCTGGAATGAACGTGGAAGTTGACGTACACTTAAATTAAAAAGATGCAGCAGGAAGAGAACAGCCTGGTAGAATATGGTTTCAGAAGAGTGATTATCACGGTAACGGCGATTATGTGTGCCCTTCTTGAGATCATCGATACTACCATTGTGAATGTCGCCCTGAATGATATGCGGGGAAGCCTTGGGGCAACCTTAACTGATATAGCCTGGGTAATCACCGCTTATGCGATCGCCAATGTGATTATTATCCCAATGACCAGCTGGCTTTCCAAGCAGTTTGGCCGGCGAAATTATTTTGCGGCTTCGATCATCCTATTTACCGTTGCCTCTTTCCTTTGCGGAAATGCAACAAATATCTGGGAACTGGTGCTTTTCAGATTCATCCAGGGTATGGGTGGAGGAGCCTTGCTGGTAACTGCGCAAACTATTATTACTGAAAGTTACCCGGTAGCAAAAAGGGGAATGGCGCAGGCGATTTATGGCATGGGTGTCATTGTTGGCCCTACATTGGGACCTCCTTTAGGCGGCTATATTGTAGACCATTTTTCATGGCCGTATATTTTTTACATCAATATACCTATCGGTATCATTGCTACTGCGTTAACAATTGCGTTTGTTCGCAGCCCGAAATATGGGGAAAAGCTGAAAGTTTTCCAGGTAGACTGGTGGGGAATTATTCTTTTGGCATCCTTTATAGGTTCGCTGCAATTCGTGCTGGAACACGGGCAACAGGACGATTGGTTCCAGGATCCGCTTATTCTCACACTTAGTCTGGTGGCGCTATTTGGGTTGATACTCTTCATTTGGCGGGAACTGGTATATGAGCACCCAATTGTAAACCTGCGGGTTCTTCGGGATGGAAATCTCCGGATTGGAACTATTCTGACCTTTATATTGGGATTTGGACTTTTCGGCTCGACTTTTATCATCCCAATTTATACACAGTCAATACTGGGATGGACAGCTACCGATGCCGGTTTGCTTTTGATCCCAAGTTCGATAACCACCGGGCTGATGATGCCAATTATCGGAAAACTGCTGGAAAGAGGAATTTCACATAAGTATTTGGCAGCAGCAGGCTTTGGCGTTTTCTTCCTCTACAGTTTATGGATGTACACCTTGATGACCCCTGACACAGGATCTGAATTGATGTTCTGGCCGCTGGTGGTTCGCGGTATTGGCCTCGGACTTTTGTTCGTACCCATTACCACGCTCTCACTTTCTACCTTACATGGAAAAGATATTGGTGACGGAGCCGCTTTTACAGGAATGATGAGACAGCTGGGAGGTTCCTTCGGTATTGCAATCATCACTACTATGATCTCCAGATTGAGTCAACAGCATCGCGTGGATCTAATTCCGAATTTGAGCGGGATCAGTTTTAAGGTTCAGCAGCGAATTACAGGATTGAAGCAGATGTTCATCAGCAAGGGTTTCAGTCCGAACGAAGCCTTAGACCGGGCTCATGAAGTCCTTAATTTAAGTATTCTGAAGCAAAGTACCGTTCTCTCTTATATGGATATTTTTCTTTATCTGGGATTATTATTCTTATGCTGCGTGCCTTTCGTTTTAATGATCAATAAGAAAAAACAGAACAGGGCTTTAAATTAGATAAACAACATTTAAAGTGAGGAATCGCAAATTCTCAAATAAGTAAAATTGAAATAAAAAGCCTCCCGAAAAGGAGGCTTTTTTTATTAAATGATATTTTTTTTATTTAAAAGTAACATCCCCCACTGCGACGGCCTCCGCTGGCTTCGCTATCGAATATTTTAAAGCTTAAACTTATTAGAAACTGGTTTAAACGGGTATCATCAAAGGTAGCACGATTAATTCCGTAATCGCTGTTGACAATATCAATCTCCATAAGCTTCAGCAGAAGCCAGGGAACGATCGTATCGAAAATCAATTTCAAACCTTCCAAAACTGGCCTTGATACCGGCCTGAGCAGCCAATGGGGTATTCTGGGCTACGATTACCTGATCTGGTGGTTCAGTTCCTTCCAACGAAGAATCCAGAGTACATTTTGATAAGCCGGCCCTGCATAAATATCAATAGGTCCCCAGATATTGTAGCCTATTAAAAGTGGAACACTAATTTTATCTACCGCGTAAATGGAAGGAGCCTTTGGAAAAGGAAATTCTGTTTCCATGGAGCTGTAAATAAATTCCGGACGAAGCAGGAATTTCTTGTATCGCAATTCAAAAAATGCCCCACCGTGGAATCCTATTTTAGAATCAGCTTCAACAGTCCCGTCATAATAAAGACCGTTAGAACTATTTCCGGTAATCTGGCCACCCATGACGTAATTCACTCCCCCTTTTATTCCGAAACTAAACTCCTGGGCATGAGTTATTGAAACAAGGAATAAACCTATGATAAGTAGATAATAAGATTTGTTCATAATTGTAGAAACTAGCTCTTTTATTCGGGTTAAATATATCAATTAAATAAAATAATAAAAGAGACGCGCTTATGTTTTTAACGTAAAAAAAAGAATTTGAGTATATGAAAATAAAAAAGCACCAAAATTTTGGTGCTTTTAAGATATATATGACGTATGATTTAGTTGTAGATGATAGGATCTGCATTTCCATCAGGATCATCGGCTACAGTACCATCAGATGATGTATTACCCCAAAGAAGCACTCCCGCAGCATGAGGCGAAGCCATAGAGGTTCCACTTATAGTATTGTAACCCCCACCTTTCCAGCATGAAAGAATATCCACACCAGGAGCACAGTAATCTACCGGTGGATTTCCATAATTTGAAAAATAAGCAAAACTATCACTGCTATCCATAGCCGAGATGGTATAAATATTAGAACCATTAGCTCTTGCTGGCGAGTGGTTATTGGCATCATCGCTTTCATTTCCTGCTGCAAGGGCAAATTTGATCCCATTAGAAGCTGCACTTTTTACAGCATCATCAAGCGCCTGGGAAACTGGGCCACCCAAAGACATATTTGCTACATCTCCAGAACTTCCGTTTGCGGCCACATAATCAACACCTGCAATTACTCCGGAATAAGAACCACTCCCCCGACTGTCAAGTACCTTCACCGGAATTACAGTAGCTCCGGCAGCAACACCAACAACACCTACATTATTATCAAGAGCTGCAATAGTTCCCGAAACATGAGTACCATGGCCATTGCCATCATCAAGAGATTTTCCATCTTTTCCTGAAGTAAACGCATTAAAACCTCTGCTTGCGTCTACATTCAAATCTTCATGATCCAGGTCGATCCCTGTATCGATGATCCAGGCCACATGGCTTCCTGTATAGGTAGCACCACCATTAACACGGGTAATGCCATAGGGAATTTCCTGCCCGGAGCTTCCACCTGTATCGCCTCCGCCACCGGAACAAGGATTTTTCGGAGTTCCACAGGGCGGTGCAAGAATCATAATCCTGTCCTTTTCAAGGTAAGAAACTTCTTTTCTTTTGCTAAGCATATCAGCTTGTTTCGCATCCATCTTCAATAACGCTCCGTTTATAGATTTACTATAAACCGAAAGGATTTCAGCATTAACTCCTGCATCCTGGATCATTTGAGATGCTTTTGATCTTACAATTTCCTGAGCCTTACTGTAATTAGTCATTGATTTGGCTTCATTTCCGGTAACATCTGTATTGAAAACAACTATGTACTGCCCTGGAATAACTTGTGGTTCAGCAACAGCTTCGGCAGGAGCCATATTGTCTTCAGCTGGTATGTTTGGATCCTGATTACAGGAAGATAAAAGTATAGCAGTCAGCACTACCACACCTAATGTTTTAAGTGAGTTTAAATTCATTTAAATTGATTTTTAGTTAAAAAAAAGGTTAATAGATCGATTAAATGTAAGTTTTATAGATGAATCGCAAAATTTTTTAACTAAAATTATAAGTAATTGCAAAAATAAAAAAAGCCGCATCATAGCAGCTTTTTTTATTTTTCTGAAAAGAATTTACATTTATTCGTTCGTCTTTTCTCCTTCCCATTCTGAAAAACCTCCAATCAAGTTATAGGTTTCGGCAAAACCCATCTGGTCAAGTAAAGAACAGGCCTGGGAACTTCTTTTTCCGGAGCGGCAGTAAATATAATAGTGTTTCGATTTATCCAGTTCTTCAACTTCATTTATAAATCCCTGGCCTTTATAAATATCAATATTCTCAGCTCCGGGAATATATCCTTCATCTACCTCCTCTTCGGTACGTACATCAAGAATAAATGCTTTGTCGTCATCTTTGACCTTTTTTTGCCATTCTTCCTGAGTTAAATCTTTCATAGTATTAAGTAATTTGTGGTTGTTTGCTCTGTAAATATAAATGAATTTTTTTTCAGGACCTTCCTCATTATATGAAGTTCAAACTTTAACAAAATTTTTAATTTTTAGACTGTTGTATATATTATATTTGTACCTACAAATGTTGTAAGAACAAATGAGAATTGAAGATTTGATCAAAACGAATGAGAGCCTGCCGGAATCAAGACGCCTGGTTTTAAACCTGATAGTTACCGCTAATTATATCAGTGAAAAACTGGCAGAAGTTCTGAAACCTTTTGGTATCAGTAATCAGCAGTTCAATGTTTTGAGAATTCTCAGAGGTCAAAAAGGAAAACCCGCGAATCTTTGTACCATTCAGGAGCGAATGGTGAGTAAGATGAGCAACACTACCCGGCTGGTAGACAAACTGGTAGATAAAGGTTTGAGTGAACGAATTGTTTGTCCCTCAAACCGGCGTAAGGTAGAGATCAGAATTACCGATAAAGGTCTCGATCTTCTGGCCCAACTCGATGCTGTGATCGACGAAGTTGAAAACGACTTCGCGAACAAAATAAATGAAAAAGAAAAAGAATCGCTAAACTTAAATCTCAATGAACTTAGAAGTTAAGAATAAGAGTACTTATGTTGAGAATTTGCACTGGCGCTACGCCACCAAAAAATTCAACGATGAAAAAGAAATTGAAGAAAAAGACTTAGAGAAGATCCTTGATAGCGTTCAGCTCTCGGCTTCTTCCTATGGGCTTCAGCCCTATGAAGTTCTGGTGATCAAAGATCCGGAAATAAGGAAGAAACTGAGAGGCGCTGCCTGGGAACAGTCCCAGATAACCGATGCTTCTCATTTAATTGTTTTTGCCAATTTCAGAAAAATAGAGGAAGGTCATATCGACAATTATCTTGATAATATCGCGAAAACCAGGAACAAATCGCGGGAGGAGCTTGCCGGTATGGAGAAAATGCTGAAAAACACCATTCTTTCCATGACCGAAGTAGAGCAACAAATCTGGGCTTCGAAGCAAACCTATATCGCACTGGGGAACTTACTTTCCGCTACAGCCAATTTTCGCATCGATGCCTGCCCCATGGAAGGTTTCGATATAGACCAATTTGATGAGATACTTACATTGAAGGAACAAAACCTGAGCACTTCTGTTATCGCCACCATTGGCTATAGAAGTGAGGAAGACGTGCTGCAGTATCAGGAAAAAGTTAGAAAAAACAAAGAAGAATTATTCCATATTTTATAAACACAAAAATGAAAATAACTATGAAAAACAGATTTTTTAAAGGCGGAATAGCCTCGGTAATTTTGCTTACAACCTTTGCATTTACTTCTACAAAAACAGAGGTTAGAGTTGAGGAAAGCACAATAGAATGGACCGGAGAAAAGGTAACCGGCTCTCACCACGGAACCATTAAATTACAAAATGGCCATTTTATAATTGAAGACGATAAGATCGTTGGCGGAGAATTCGTAATGGATATGAGTTCCATCAATGTTACCGATCTTCAGGGGGAAAACAAACAAAAACTTGAAGGTCACCTGAAATCGGAAGATTTCTTCGGGGTTGAGAAATTTCCTACCGCCAAATTAGTGATCACCAGCGCCGCTAAAAAAGGCGAAGGAGAATACGGAATTGTTGGAGATCTTACTATAAAGGAAGAAACTCATCCTATTACTTTTGATCTGAACATGACCGATGAGCATACGGCAACTACGAAGCTTAGCATTGACCGGTCAAAATATAACGTTAGATATGGTTCTGGAAGCTTTTTCGACAACCTCGGAGATAAAACCATCTATGATAATTTCGATCTTGACATAACACTAAAATTCTAAATTATGATCCCGGAGCTAAACCTCCGGGATTTTTTATTTGAAAAAGGTTTGATTAAATTGAAATCGTTTCTATATTTGAAGCATGTTACAAAACAAAAGAAATAACTGGTGGTGGAACAACTTACGTACAGACTCGTGAGCTGATTTGTCATTATATATAAAAATCAAGGCCTGTCTCACGACAGGCCTTTTTTCATTTTAAATCTTAGCTTCTGAAATGTTTAAACTGAACACCAAATACAAAAAAATTCTGGCCGATACCACTACTCCGGTGAGTATCTACCTGAAGCTGCGCGATCGTTATCCAAACAGCCTTTTGCTGGAAAGTAGCGATTATCACGCCAGCGACAACAGCTTTTCTTATATCTGCTGCAACCCGATTGCATCTTTTAAGCTTGAAAACGGAGAGATCACTGAAACTTTTCCCGACGGAAGTAAAATAGTTTCATCAGCAACTGGAAATTTATCGGTGCCGGAAGCGATTCAGCAGTTTTCGGCAAATTTTGACACCGATGAATCAGATTTCAAATTCATCAATAACGGACTTTTTGGCTATATCGCCTATGATGCGGTGACCTATTTTGAAAAAGTGGATGTTACTAAAAAAGAAAAAGATCTGGCGATTCCTGATATTTATTACGCGGTCTACCAGAACATCATCGCGATAAACCATTTTAAAAACGAGGCTTATATCTTTGACCATAGCTATGAAGGCAATGACAGAATCGAAGAAATTGAGCAACTGCTGAAGGTAAAGAATTTTTCCTCTTATAATTTTAATGTCGAAGGCGAGCCAACATCAAATCTTAACGATGAGGATTATTTACAAATGGTAGAAGATGCCAAGAAACACTGCCATCGTGGCGATGTTTTTCAACTGGTGCTTTCCAGAAGGTTCTCTCAGAAGTTCAAAGGCGACGAATTCAATGTTTACCGCGCTTTACGCAACGTGAACCCCTCACCCTATCTCTTCTATTTCGACTACGGAAATTTTAAAATCTTCGGAAGTTCTCCCGAGGCGCAATTAGTGGTAAAAGACGGCCGTGCCGAAATTCACCCCATTGCAGGAACTTTTAAAAGAACAGGAAATGATGAGCAGGATGCCGAACTCGCCAAAAAACTTTCCGCCGATACCAAAGAAAATTCGGAACACGTCATGCTGGTCGATCTCGCCCGAAATGACTTAAGCCGAAACGGCAGCGATGTAAAGGTGGAAACTTACCGCGAAGTCCAGTTTTTCTCACACGTGATACATCTGGTTAGCAAAGTCACGGGAAAGATTGACGAAAATGTGCCGACTCCCCAGATCGTCGCCGACACCTTTCCGGCAGGGACTTTAAGCGGCGCGCCCAAACCCATGGCCCTGCAGCTCATTGAAAAAATTGAAAATGTAAATCGCAGCGCCTATGGTGGCGCTATAGGTTTTATGGACTTTAATGGCAATTTCAATCACGCCATCGTGATCAGGTCTTTTGTAAGTAAAAACCATGAATTGCATTATCAGGCGGGTGCAGGAATAGTTTCAGAATCAAAACCTGAAAATGAATTACAGGAAGTATTTAACAAACTCGGCGCGCTTACCCGCGCTCTCGAAATAGCAGAAGAAATATAGATCTCCCCAAACCCCTCTGAAGAGGGGCTTAAAAATGAATAAAATGAATAAAAATCAATTCATAAACGAGAAAACTACAGGAAAGAAAATACTGGTAATAGATAATTACGATTCGTTCGTGTACAATCTGGTGCATTACCTGGAGGAACTTGACTGCGAGGTTACCGTGCGAAGAAACGACCAGCTAAGGCTGGATGAAGCGGCCGGCTATGATAAAATTCTTTTATCCCCGGGTCCGGGAATTCCCGACGAAGCCGGACTTTTAAAACCTATCATCAACGAATACGCGGCGACAAAGAGCATTTTAGGGGTTTGTCTTGGAATGCAGGCCATTGGTGAAGTTTTTGGTGGAAGATTGATCAATCTCGATAATGTCTATCACGGGGTGGCCACAAGCATAGAACTCTTTGTAGATGATGAATATTTATTTGCAGGACTCGAAAAGAAGCTTCAGGTAGGCCGCTATCATTCCTGGGTGGTCGATAAAAATCTGCCTGATTGCCTTCAGGTAACCAGTTATGATGAAAAAGGGGAGATCATGTCGCTTCGACATACCGAATTTGATGTTCGTGGAGTTCAGTTTCACCCTGAATCGGTTTTAACTCCTGAAGGCAAGAAAATGATCCAGAATTGGGTACAATTTGATACGTCCAGACAAAAAGAAGAAATGAATCAAACCCAAACCGAAGTTTAATGAAGGAATTACTCAACAGGCTCATCAACCACGAAACCATCAGCCGGGAAGAGGCGAAACAGGTGATCTTCAATATTTCTGAAGGAAAATATTCCGAAATGCAAATCGCCGCTTTTCTTACGGTTTATATGATGCGCAGCGTGACCATCGAAGAATTGGAAGGTTTCCGTGACGCGCTGCTGGAATTATGCATTCATATAGACCTTTCTGAATTCGATCCCGTGGATCTCTGTGGAACCGGCGGCGACAGTAAAAATACTTTTAATATTTCAACCACCTCATCTTTCGTGACTGCGGGAGCCGGCGTAAAGGTTGCCAAACACGGAAATTACGGAGTTTCTTCGGTTAGCGGAAGTTCCAATGTCATGGAGTCTCTTGGAATTAAATTCAGCAATAACGAAAGTTTCCTGAAAAAATGTATTGATGAGGCTAATATTTGCATTTTGCACGCCCCTCTTTTTCACCCCGCGATGAAAAATGTTGCTCCCGTTCGCAAAGGACTGGCGGTAAAGACATTTTTTAATATGCTTGGGCCGATGGTCAACCCCGCTTTTCCAAAAAATCAGCTGGTGGGTGTTTTCAGCCTTGAACTGGCCAGAATGTATGCGTATCTTTACCAGAACACCGATAAAAATTATACTATCTTACATGCTTTGGACGGTTATGATGAGATTTCTCTTACCGGTGAAACAAAATGCATCCGGAATGATTCGGAAAGTATATTGAAACCTTCAGATTTTGGTATTTCCAGATTAAAAGCTGAAGAAATTGCCGGAGGAGGTTCTGTGGAAAGTTCCGCGGAAATTTTAATTTCCATTCTGAAAGGTGAGGGAACCGAAGCACAGGCAAATGTTGTTTGTGCGAATGCCGGAATGGCTATCGCAACCGCCAGAAATCTTAGTGCAAAGGAAGGTTTTGAACAGGCCCGGGAAACACTGGAATCGGGAAAAGCCTATCAAAGTTTTAAAAAATTACAGGAATTAAGCAATAGTTGATGAATATTCTCGATAAGATCATAGCTGATAAAAGGAAAGAAGTTGCTCTAAAAAAGTCAATTATTCCCGAATCACAACTGAAAAATTCGGTACTTTTTGACAGGCAGGTTACTTCTTTAGCTCAGAATTTGAGAAATTCCGGCTCAGGGATCATTGCCGAACATAAACGCCGATCCCCATCAAAATCTGTCATCAATCAAAACCTGAATGTACAGGATGTGGTAAGCGGTTACGAAAAAGCCGGAGCGGCGGGAATTTCGGTATTGACCGATGGGAAATATTTTGGCGGTTCACTCGATGACCTGCTTTTAGCGAGAGCTTCGGTAAATATTCCTATTTTAAGGAAGGAATTTATGATCGACGAATACCAGGTTTTGGAAGCAAAAGCCCACGGTGCCGATGCGATCTTGCTCATCGCCGCGGTACTTTCAAAAGAAGAATTGCAAAAAATGGCAATTTCGGCTAAAGATCTCGGATTAGATATTTTGCTGGAAGTTCATAATGAAGAAGAACTGGAGAAATCGGCAGGAATTCCGGCCGATATGATCGGGGTGAACAACCGTAATTTAAAGACTTTTGAAGTCAGCATTGAAAACAGCAAAAAACTGGCAAATCTTATTCCGGAAGGTATTGTAAAAGTTTCGGAAAGCGGGATCAGCAATCCCGAGGCGATATCTGAACTCAGGAATTATGGTTATGAAGGATTCCTGATCGGTGAAAATTTCATGAAAACAGAAAATCCCGGTGATGCCGCGACCCATTTTATTGAAAAACTAAAAACTGTCATAACCAGATGAAAGAAAAGAGTACTAAAGAAAAAACCCTAATCACTCCCGCATCTGGGCAGAGCTCGGGCCTGAGCCTAAAGGTTTGCGGAATGCAGCAGCCCGGCAATATGATTCAGGTGGCCGAGATCGAACCAGATTATATGGGGTTTATTTTCTATGATAAATCACCGCGCTATTTTGAAGGAGAATTACCTGAACTCCCGCCGGAAATAAAGAAAACCGGGGTTTTCGTAAACGCTTCCCTGGCCGAAATCGTAAAAAAAGTATCAGAATACCACCTGAATGCAGTACAGCTGCATGGAGAGGAAACGGCATCTTTCTGTAAAGACCTGAGAGTCCAGCTTCAGAAAATGGGAAATACACCCGAAATAATTAAGGCTTTTTCGGTCGGTTCAGATTTTAGTTTTCAGGAAATTAAAGCTTATGAAGGCATTGTTGATTATTTCCTTTTCGACACTAAAGGTGAAAACTATGGCGGTAACAGCTCTAAATTTAACTGGGAAATTCTTAAGGAGTACCCTTCAAACATGCCATTTTTCCTTAGCGGTGGAATTGGGCCGGAGAGCGGCAAAGCCATCACCGAACTTAAGAATCATTTCTTCAGAATAGGCAAACCCGGACTGCTCTATGGCATTGACGTGAATAGCAAATTCGAATTAAGGCCAGGGCTTAAAAAATTAAAAGAACTCAAGGATTTTAAATCTCAGATTAATTTATAATGACCTACCAGGCAAATGAAAAGGGATATTATGGAGAATTTGGCGGTGCCTATATTCCCGAAATGCTTTACCCGAATGTGGAAGAACTGCGTTCGCGCTATCTCGATATCATGAAAGAGGAATCTTTTCAGACAGAATTCCATGAGCTTTTGAGGGAATACGTCGGGCGCCCCACCCCTTTATATTATGCAAAACGCTTCAGTGAAAAATACAATACGAAAGTTTACCTGAAACGGGAAGATCTTTGCCATACCGGCGCTCATAAGGTGAATAATACCATCGGGCAGATCCTGATGGCGAAAAAACTCGGCAAGAATCGCATTATCGCCGAAACCGGTGCGGGACAGCATGGCGTTGCCACCGCTACCGTATGTGCGTTAATGGGCATCGAATGCATTGTGTATATGGGCGAGATCGATATTGAACGCCAGGCGCCGAACGTGGCCCGAATGAAAATGCTCGGTGCGACGGTGATTCCTGCGAAATCGGGAAGCCGCACTCTTAAAGATGCCACCAATGAGGCGATTCGAGACTGGATCAACAATCCCGTGGACACGCATTATATCATTGGCTCTGTGGTCGGGCCACATCCCTATCCCGATATGGTCGCTCGTTTTCAGAGCGTGATTTCAGAAGAGATCAAGTCTCAATTAAAAGAAAAAGAAGGCACCGAAGATCCCGATTATGTGATCGCCTGCGTGGGCGGCGGAAGCAATGCCGCGGGCGCTTATTTTCATTATCTCGATAATCCTGAAGTGGGAATCATCGCGGTGGAAGCCGCCGGAAAGGGAATCGACTCCGGAGAAAGCGCGGCAACCTCAGCACTGGGGAAAGTCGGAATCATTCATGGCAGTAAAACTCTTTTGATGCAGACGGGCGACGGACAGATCACCGAGCCTTATTCCATCTCTGCCGGACTCGATTATCCGGGGGTTGGACCGATGCACGCAAATCTTTTTAAAAGCGGAAGAGGAGAATTTATCAGCATCACTGACGAAGCGGCAATGAAAGCCGGGCTGGAACTGGCTAAACTGGAAGGAATTATCCCTGCCATCGAAACCTCTCATGCCCTGGCAGTTTTTGAAAACAGGAAATTCGAAAAGGATGATATTGTGGTGGTGAATCTCTCCGGGCGTGGTGATAAGGATTTGAATACCTATATCGATTATTTCAATTTGTAAAAATGTGAGTCGAAGCTGTCTCAAAAGTTAAAATCACGTCATCCTGAATTTATTTCAGGATCTTAACAAGTTGAAAATCAATATTAATTAGAAGCTGAAACAAGTTCAGCTTGACGAAAAAAAGGACTTTTTGAGACAGTCTCCTTTTGAGATGCTGAAATAAATTCAGCGTGACGCAAAAAAAAAGAGAAGAGATTGCTTCGTCGCTCTGCTCCTCGCAATGACCTAAGAAAAAGAATATGAACAGAATCAAAGAAAAACTGCAGGAAGATCATAAACTGCTTTCTATATATTTTACGGCCGGATTCCCGGAGATAAACGATACCGAAAATATCATTATCGATCTGGAAAAAAGCGGGGTCGATTTTATTGAAATCGGACTTCCTTTTAGCGATCCTCTTGCCGACGGACCTACTATTCAGGAGAGTTCAACAAAAGCTTTAAAAAATGGAATGACCACCAATAAACTTTTCGAGCAGCTGAAAAACATCAGGAAAAAAGTTGAAATTCCGCTGATCATTATGGGGTATTTCAATCCTATTCTTCAATATGGAGTAGAAGATTTCTGTAAGAAATGCCAGGAAACTGGCATTGACGGACTGATCATTCCAGATCTTCCGGTAGATGTATATCATGAAGAATATCAGCAATTATTTGAAAAATACGGCCTCATCAATATTTTCCTCATCACTCCGCAAACTTCAGATGAACGCATCAAATTCATAGATTCGGTTTCACAGGGCTTCATTTATATGGTGAGCAGCGCGAGTGTGACCGGTTCCATCAGCGGATTTGGTGAGGAGACACGAAACTATTTCAAAAGAATAAATGATCTTCAGCTTAAAAACCCGCAGATCGTGGGCTTCGGAATAAAAGACCATGAAACTTTCGGTCAGGCGACAGAATATGCCAAAGGCGCGATCATCGGTAGCGCTTTTATCAAAAATCTGGATGAAAAAGGAACTTCTTCCATTTCAGAATTTGTGAAAAATGTTAAAGCTTTAACCTAATTGTAACAGAGCCTTAGCATGTTTTAAGTACCGTTCTTCCTAAATTAGAGTTTGAATCTTAAAAATAGAACATTATGGGAGGACCAATTGAAGATAAGCACAGAGAAAGAAAGGATAAAGATGAAAATCCTTTGAATGAGATAGGAAACCGCGATAAAGATACCAATGATGTTGATTTTGAGGACGAAACAATCAAAGATCAGCAAAACAAAAAATAATCATGGGTAAAGGCGATAAAAAAACCAAACGCGGTAAGATCGCGATCGGCACACATGGAAAGTTACGCCCTAAACGAAAAAAATTTAAGGTGAAACCAACCACTTTGGCCGATCAGGAAAAAAAGGAATTGCAGTAATATCTAGAAAAATTCTTTATACTGAAGGACCCTGAAATCAATAGTATTGAATTCAGGGTTTTTCTTTTTAAGTGCCTTGTAAAGCTCGGAACTCCCGATGGCAATATTTGCCGATCCCGACGGGGCGATAAGTGAAACAGTCTTTATAAGACGCCCATCAAGCACAAACTGATGGATCTTTGGCGAATCCTTTGAAATGGATTTCATCCTGATTTCGGGATGATCCTGCTTTAAATGTCTTCGGAAAAAATATTCGGGCCCGTTTTTAGAATTTCCCCCGGTAAACAGAAGGGTTTCGATAGTAGTGTGATTTCGCAGAATACTGATCATATCCCTTAATTCTACTTTTTTCATGCCGAGATCAGAAGCATCTATCTTTTCCCGGCGGCTGCTTTCTACCACATCACAAATGCCAATTCCGCGGCTGCGAAGAAAATCTTTTCGCTGTTTTATGGCTTCTTCGGTATTTTCAAATTTCAAACCGAGGTCAAAGATCTTGTCCAGGACGATCCAGAGCAATCCGTCGCGGCTGCCATAACAAAAATCTACATCCTCTTCCTTTAACTGTCTTTTTGTAAATCGAGGCGGCGGAAGCGTGCCCACGATGAGTTTTGTGGCGTCCTCGGGAATAAAAGGCGGATATGGATGTTTATGGTGGAAGAATTTTTCCAAGCTAAAATATTTAATAAGCGTCAAGCTGAACTTGTTTCAGCTTCTAATAGATCCTGACCTCTCGACTCCGCTCGAGGAGACAGTTCAGGATGACAAAATTTTATCTGATAAAGGTCGGTTCATTCTCATTTTCGGTGTATTTCTCACTGAAGCGATAACCGTCATAATCGAAAGCTTTTACCTCATCGAGCGTTTTGCAGTCCTTATCGATTATATAGCGAACCATGGAACCCCGGGCTTTTTTCGCGAAGAAACTGATGATTTTTAATTTACCGTTTTTGTAATCCTTGAAAACCGGAGAAATTACAGAAACCTTCAGTTTTTCAGCATCAACGGCTTTGAAATATTCATTGCTGGCGAGGTTCAGAAAAAGCTCATCCTCCTGAAGTTCATTATTCAGATAATCGGTCACTTTTTTCTGCCAGACCTCATAAAGATTTTTCTTCCTCTCTATCCCGATAGTTGTTCCCATCTCTAAACGATAAGGCTGAATAAGGTCGAGCGGTTTTAAAATTCCATACATTCCGGAAAGAATTCGCAAGCTGTCCTGAAGTTTATCGAGTTTATCGCCAGGAATCGTGTAGGCATCAAGGCCAGTATAAACATCGCCGTTAAAGGCATAAATGGCCGGACGTGAATTCTTTTTGTTATGCTCCTCTTCGAACTCCTGATAACGCATATAATTAAGATCGGCCAGTTTATCGCTGATGCTCATCAGTTTCGATATCTCTTTTTTGCTTTGTCTTGAAAGTTTGCGGTTGAGTTTGGCTGCCGTTTCCAGAAATTCGGGCTGCGTACCTCTGGTTGTCGGTAATTTTGATTCGTAATCCAGCGTCTTAGCCGGAGAAACAACAATTTTCATGTTTAAATCCAGTTTTCTTCCAAAGATAAAGCTTAAGCTTCTCTTCCGAAAATCAGCAGGAATTTCCTGCTTATGGAAAGATAGAGGCTGTTTATTTACAGATCTTTGATCTGATTTTCGGCATAAGAGCGCCATTTTTCGATACAGGCGACCATATCTTCAGGAAGATCAGATTCAAAGCTCATCCACTTTCCGGTTTCAGGATGTGTAAAACCCAAAGTTTTGGCGTGTAATGCCTGCCGCGGAAGCACTTTAAAACAATTTTCGACGAATTGCTTATACTTGGTAAAAGTAGTTCCTTTCAGAATTCTATCCCCGCCATAACGCTCATCATTGAAAAGCGTATGCCCAATATGCTTCATATGCACACGAATTTGATGCGTTCTTCCCGTTTCCAGCTTACAGGAAACCAGTGTCACATATCCCAAGCGCTCCAGAACTTTATAATGAGTCACCGCATGTTTTCCGTCATCGGCATCATCACCATGATAAACAACATTTTGAAGACGGTTTTTCGGATTTCGACCGATATTCCCCTCGATCGTGCCCTCGTCTTCTTCGACATTTCCCCAAACGATCGCCACATACTCTCGTTCGCTGGTCTTGTCGAAAAACTGCTTGGAAAGATGCGCCATCGCGTGTTCTGTCTTGGCGATCACCAGTAATCCGCTCGTATCTTTGTCGATACGATGCACCAGACCGGGACGCTCGCTGCTGTTCTTTGGAAGATTATCAAAATGATGCACGAGAGCGTTGATCAGTGTTCCGCTATAATTCCCGTGACCTGGGTGTACCACCATGCCGGCGGGTTTGTTCACCACCAGCAGGGTATCGTCTTCATAAACGATATCAAGAGGAATATCCTCCGGTACCAACAGGTACTCATAAGGCGGGTGTTCAAACATCACCTGCACCACATCGCCGGCTTTCACTTTATAATTCTGCTTAACGGGCTCGTTATTGACGTAAATATTGCCGCTTTTCGCGGCTTTCTGAATTTTATTTCGGGTGGCATTTTCAATGAAATTCATGAGGTATTTATCCACACGCAGTGGCTTCTGCCCTATTTCAGCCTTGAATTTATGATGCTCATAAAGACTTTCATCCTGCTCCTGCTCTTCAATATCTTCCTTTTTGTCTTTATCAGTATTCATATTATTGATTTTCATTCACTTCAGTGTCGGTGCTGTCGTTTTCTTCTTCAAGATATTTTCCCGTAGAATCGCCTAAAACCAGGTCGATAGTAGAAGTTTTCATAAGCATATCGCCGGGTTCAAGCAATTTCCCGTTATGTCGAAGTTCCAGCACCGCGTCCTGCGCGATATCTTTTTTATAGGAAATATCTCCGATTTTAAATCCGAGGGAACGCAAGGTTGGCTCAGCCTGTCTTCGTGTTTTCCTGATAAGGTCGGGAATCTCCACTTTTCTATATCCGGAAGGATTCAGAGTAAGGTAGATCTTTCGGTTTTCCTTCACAAATTTCCCCGGAGTCGGAGCCTGATCGATCACCGAATATCGGGGAAAATCGGGATTAAAATTTGCCGAATCCAGGATTTCATATCGTAAATCCAGTTCATCCAGCTGCTCTTCCACATTGTCCAGGTTCATTTTTGCCAGATCGGGCACCTGGATCCTTTGGTCCTGATTGGTAGAATAATCAAGCCATTGCAGCGTTAAAAAAGCAAGCAAAATCAGCACTCCAATAGCGATCACCACCTGTATGACAAATGTTTTGCTAAATAAAAAACGAAATAATCCCATAGTTTTTATGATAATGGGCAAAGATATAAAACGCTTTGGTTTTGGTGTGTGCCCTATTTAATGATATTTTTGTTTAACGACTTCTAACCGGATATATTGAATATGAAGAAAAAAATTGCCATTGCCATGGGCGGTTTTTCCAGCGAATACCGCATTTCTATCAACAGCGGGAATATTGTCTATAAAAATCTTGATCGCAAGCTTTATGAACCTTATCGTGTGCATATTATGCAGAACGAATGGTTTGTGGTAACCGAAGATGATACGCCTTACCCCATTAATAAAAGCAATTTTACGGTGAACATTGACAATAAAATTATCACTTTTGACTGCGTATTCAATACCATTCACGGGACGCCGGGCGAAAACGGACTTTTACAGGCTTATCTGGAATTGCTGAATATCCCACAAACCAGCTGCGATTATTACCAGGCGGCGCTGACTTTTAATAAACGTGACCTGATAAGTGTTTTAAGGCCTTACGGAATCAAAACAGCGACCAATTATTTTCTGAACAAGGGCGATCATATTCATCCGGATGAGATCGTGGAAAAAATAGGTTTACCCTGTTTTGTGAAGGCCAACCGCGCCGGAAGCAGTTTTGGAGTGACCAAAGTGAAGCATAAAGATGAGATCATCGAAGCGGCAAAAACCGCTTTCACCGAAGACGATGAGGCCATTATTGAGTCTTTTCTCGACGGCACGGAAGTTTCTGTGGGTGTGATCACTTATAAAGGAGAAGTCCTTGGCTTTGCCGGTGACGGAAATTGTTCCCGAAGGAGAATTTTTCGATTATGAAGCCAAATACCTCGGAAAATCCCAGGAAATCACTCCCGCAAGGATTTCTGAAGAAGACACTCAAAAAGTGCAGGAGATCGCGAAAATGATCTATCGAAAATTGAAAATGAAGGGGTTTACTCGGTCCGAATTTATTTTCCATAAGGGGGAACCCCATTTTATTGAGATGAATACTACGCCGGGAATCAGCCAGGCGAGTATTTTACCGCAACAGGCAGAGAAAGCGGGAATAAGTCTAAAAGATCTTTTTGGTAGCGCCATAGAAGCAGCCTTAAAATAATTATTTTTAGACCTTCAAGGTTTTAAAGACCCTGCAGGTCTGTCAACTTCAATAAATTATGAAAAAAGCAGTTTTTCCGGGATCTTTCGATCCACTCACTCTGGGACATACCGATATTATTGATCGTGCCCTGCCTCTGTTCGATAAAATCATTCTCGCCATCGGAACTAATTCCGATAAAAAATATATGTTCAGCCTGGAGGAGCGTCTGCATTTTTTGAAAAAGAATTATGAGAACGAACCAAAAATCAGGGTGGAAACCTATGAAGGTTTGACGGTGGATTTCTGTAAATCGGTAAATGCGGGGTTCATTC
Organism: uncultured Flavobacteriaceae bacterium; assembly: GCA_963741865.1. Lineage (GTDB taxonomy): Bacteria > Bacteroidota > Bacteroidia > Flavobacteriales > Flavobacteriaceae > Christiangramia. The sequence continues at coordinate 145,652 of CAVUJP010000004.1, read as the reverse complement.
TACGAGGGTTACGCAACGCACAGGATCTGGAATTTGAAAAAGCGATCGGACAAACTAATTTTAAAATGGCTGGAATTGACAGTATTTTTCTGATTTCAAGTTCAGGAAAAGAACATATTTCTTCTACGGTGGTACGCGATGTGATAAGATATGGGGGAAATTATAAATTTATGGTGCCTGATGTTGTTTCAGTTAACAATAAGCAATAAAAAATTTATCACTTGGGGGATGAGAGATTTCTCCCTTCGGTCGAAATGACAGGCATAGAGCTTAGAGCAAAATTATCAATTTACCATTTTTAATTGTCCATTATTAGAGGTCATAGCTAAATCTAATTCCTCCATAAAAATTACGCGGCTGTCCCGGGTAATAATAGCGCGGCGCCGAACCTCCAAATCCAACGGCATTAGGCACGATGCTGGCGGCATATTTTTCGTCCATCAAATTGTTCACCCCAACATTGAAACTCAAGCCGTAGCTTGATGATAATTGCCAGTCATAATTCAGTTTAAAATTCAGCAACTGGTATGCATCAGTATATCCTGAATTGAAATCATTTAGAGCCATTTCGCCCAAAGCCTGATAATTTACCGAAGCCGAAAACTGCCGATAATCGGCATCAATTCCCGAAATTATTGAATATTCCGGAGCCCCGGGAATGGTATTTCCGGAGTAATTCTCACCTGCATCTACAAAATGATCGAACTTGAAAAAATTGAAATTCGCTTTTAAATAGGGGTTAATATTTAAGTTTTCTGAAATAGAAGTTTGAAAAGTGCTGTAAAATTCTATTCCGTTATGAGCAGATTTACCGGCATTCACACCCACATACTGGTCCTGTCCCACTCTTCTTGCCACCAGCATATTTCTCACCTGAATTGAGTAAAGATTTATTTCAGTATACAGCCGGTTATAAATCCAGTTTCCTTTAAAACCAACTTCATAATTGATGCCGGTTTCTGTTTTAAGTTCGGTATTGATCTGGCCTTCCGGAGTAAGGGTTTCAGCGACCGTTGGTGTGGAGAAACCATGGCTAATCGAAGCATAGAAATTCTTTCCTTCAAAAGCTTCATAACTCAGGCCAATTCTGGGTGAAATTACCGGGTCAAAACTGTAATTTCCGGATTGATCGATCTCATCAGCCTGAAATTCATCATTCAATCGATAGGAAGTGATATTGAAATTGATACCCGTTTCCAGATGAAGTTTTTCGGAAAATTCAATGTTCATCTGTGCAAAAAGATTCACATAATTCCTGAATTGTTCGTTCAGACTTAAACGATCGCCCTGAACGCTTTCCCGGGCTTCAAATTGCTCATAAAGATTTTCAAAAGTGCCGGTTTTGTACCATTCCAGCATAGTTTCACCACCAAAACTGATTTCCGAAGGATTCTGAAAAAAAGAATCTTTATAATTGAACCTCGTTCTCAGGCCCGCCGAATGCCTGTTTTCATCCAGAATATCAAAAGGCCGTGGCTCATAACCATTCCTTGAATTGTAAAAAACCGAAGAAAGATTAGACCATTTCTTATTAAAATCATGCTGATAGGAAAGTCCGAGAATATATTTTTTATAAGATTCGTATCCCGCTGCCTGATACCAGGTGAAAGCAGCTTTTTCAGGATTATTGAGAAAATCATCTTCGCTCAGGGAACTTGGGATATAGGCTTTCAGATCGATGATCGAAAAATAGGAAGAAAACTTATTGCCATTTTCGTCGTTACCGGAAAGAATTCCACTTGCATTATAGCGATTATAATTCCCGTTCTGCCTGAAACCTCCACTTTTGAGGTGATTAAAATTAACAGAAGCCGAAATTTTATTTTTTGAAATACTTGCCGCCGCCCTTGTTTTATAGGTATCAAAACTACCCGCAGAAAATTCGCCACTTACTTTATTTTCCCCTCCGCTTTTCGTAAACATATTTAATCGAACCGCCAAGACCGGCGCCATAGAGCGATGAGACTGGCCCTTTTACCACTTCGATTCTTTCCAGAAATTCAGGATCAAAATCATCAATCGTAAGCTCTCCTTCCGCAGTAGTAAGCGGAATCCCGTTGATATAGGCCTTGATGCGATTGGTGCTGTACTGCGCCCGCGAACCTATCCCACGAATATTGATCTTGTTAGTGTTCAGCGCACCCTGATTCACATAAACACCAGGAACGAAATTGAGGCTTTGAACGAGGTTGAAATTATCGCTCCTTTCAAGATCTTCCGAAGAAATCAAACTTACCGCTGCCGGCGTTTTTCTAATATTCAGCGGAATATTTGCGCTTCTTACAACTACTTCGGAAAGCATGGAAACGTCTTCTTCAATAAAAACACTTACCGGTTCTTCTTCGGAAATTGTGAGCAGCTTATTTTTAAAACCCAGAATCCTGAATTCCAATTTGGCGGGAAAACTACTGTTTTTTAAGCTGAAAAATCCTTCCCCATTCGAAAGAGTTCTTTCCCCGGTATTCTGATCGGTCACCATCACATTTTCAAGAGGAATTTTTGTAGAGGCATTATAGATATTGCCTTTTATTCCCTGGGCTTTCAGATGCATCATCGCCAGAAAAATAAAGGTAAAGAGTATTATTTTTTTCAATTTTACTTCTTTTTAGCGGTTTTTTGGAAAGTTAGAACAAATGTCTTTATCACCAAAATTGGTTATTTCAGAATTCTTTAGCATTTAATATCAGAGAGATTTGAAGATAAAGTGCGGTATTTTGGCTGTTTTCAGACTTTTTAATTAAGTTTACGGAGTTATTTTTCAGAAAATTTTATGAAAAAACTGGGGTTGGTATTGGGGCTTATCATCAGCCTTTCTTCTTGTGATTTTTCTAAGTACAAGCTGGTTAAAGAATATGATTTTGAGACCCAATTTGAAAAATCAGGCGGAACGGAAACTGCCACTTATGCAGAAACCATCGATTTTTATGAGCAGTTGGCCGAGGCTTATCCCTCGGTAACAGTGGAAGAAATTGGCGAAACCGACAGTGGTCTTCCTCTTCATCTTGCCATCTATAATCCTACGGGCGAGGCCGATCTTGATAAACTAAAAAAGACCCATAGCATCATGCTCATCAACAACGGGATTCATCCCGGGGAAAGCGATGGGATCGATGCCACCATGATGCTGTTTCGTGACCTGGCCGGTGATTCTATCCCTTCCCCGAAAAATGTCATCATCGCCACCATACCTATCTACAATGTGGGAGGTGCTTTGAATCGAAACTCAAGTACCAGGACCAACCAAAACGGGCCGAAGGAATATGGTTTCCGCGGAAATGCAAGGAACTACGACCTGAACCGCGATTTCATAAAAGCTGATACCAAAAATGCTAAATCTTTCTATAAGATATTTCATAAGCTGAATCCGGATGTTTTTATCGATAATCACGTAAGCAACGGTGCCGATTACCAGTATTCGCTTACCCATCTTTTTACCCAGCATAATAAACTGGGTGGAAATCTGGGCAGGTATATCGAAAATACCATGCGTCCGGCGCTGGAAGATTCTCTGAAAGCCAAAAAATGGGATATCACTCCCTATGTGAATGTCTTCAATGAAGTTCCCGAAAAAGGTTTTTCACAATTTATGGATTATCCACGTTATTCCACCGGTTACACCACGCTTTGGAACACTCTGGGCATGATGGTGGAAACCCATATGCTGAAGCCCTATAAAAAACGGGTGCTGGGAACTTACGAGTTAATGCGCTCCATGATCAATATAACCGACAACCAAACTTCGGTCATCAAAGATCTGCGCAACCAGGCACAGCGAAAATATTTAACAGATAGGGATTACCCGATTAAGTTTGAAGTGGATAAGGAAAATCCGACCAAAAGAGAATTCAAAGGTTATGAAGGTGAGCATATAACGAGTGAAGTCACCGGTCAGCAACGTTTAAAATACAACCGGAAAAAGCCTTTTACCAAAGAGATCGAATATTACACTAATTTCAAGGCAACAAAGGAAATTGAGATTCCAAGGGCATATATTGTTCCGCAGGGATGGTGGCAGGTCGTAGAAAGGCTAAAGCTTAATGGAATCAAAATGGAACCTCTGCCACGGGACACGATCATCAAAGCCGAGGTGTACCATATAGATGACTATAAAACCACCGCCACAGCCTACGAAGGCCATTATTTGCACAGGGAAACCAAAGTGACAAAAACCACTGAAAATGTACATTTGCGAAAGGGTGATTTTTTAGTTACCACTTTCCAGGACGGAGCCAGGTATCTTATAGAAACCCTGGAGCCCGAAGCGGTAGATTCATTTTTTAACTGGAACTTTTTCGATACCGTACTCCAGCAAAAAGAAGGCTTTTCACCCTATGTTTTTGAAGATATTGCCACTCAGCTTTTAGAAGCCGATGCCGATCTTAAAAAAGAATTCGAAGATAAAAAACGGAAGGATCCAGAGTTTAGAGACAACTGGTATTCACAGCTGGACTGGCTGCACAAACATTCAAAATATTACGAAAAGGCACATTTACGCTACCCAATCTTTCGCCTCCCCCGTTAAATATTTTTCAGGAAAAAGCATCTTAATGTTAGCATAGGATTTCTGAAGCGCTTTACGGCTTTTTTCAAAGTTTTTCCATTTAACCTTTTTAATGCCTTCGCTTTCTTCAGGGATTAGTTCGCCGTCATATTCCGTATACATTTCATACCAGTATGTCTCCTTCAAACGATATTTCCCCTTGCGCTTAAAAACATGATAAGTCTTGGTGATAAATTTGTTTATTTTCAGCTCCTTTACGCCGGTTTCCTCTTCCACTTCCCGTATCGCACCTTCTTCAAGGCTTTCATTTTTCTCAATTTTTCCTTTCGGAAGATCCCAGCGATTGTTACGATAGATAAAAAGTATATCTTTTTGCGGATTCCGAACCATTCCCCCGCCTGCAGTGACCACTCTAATTTTTTTAAACAGGAATTTCAACAGCTTATTTTCATCTTCATGATACAGATGCACATACATGAGTTTTCCCTTGATCACTCGCTTTATCAGCTTTTTCAATCTAACCGATTCTATAGGAAAAGAAGTATACTTCTCATCGATTTCTTTTTGAGTTGAGAGAATTATAGGAATATCATTTACAAAAACTTTATACATTTGTACCTATGATTTTGAATAAGGAAACAGCTAAGAAAACTGCTGAACTTTTATTGCAAATTAAAGCAATAAAATTAGAACCACAAGAGCCCTTTACGTGGGCCAGCGGCTGGAAATCGCCTATTTACTGTGATAATCGCATCATACTTTCCTATCCGATGATACGAAATTATGTAAGAGAACATTTTGCCAAACAGATCGAAGAGAAGTACGGAAAACCCGATGTAATCGCCGCCGTGGCAACTGGTGCGATAGGAATTGGAATGCTGGTAGCTGAATATCTCAGCCTTCCATTTATCTATGTAAGACCGGAACCAAAAGGCCATGGTAGAAAGAACCAGATTGAAGGAAATCTGGAAGAAGGACAGACGGTGGTAGTTGTTGAAGATCTCATAAGTACAGGAAACAGTTCACTTAATGCGGTAAAGGCACTGAATGAAGCCGGAGCCAATGTTAAAGGTATGTTCGCCATCTTTACCTATGGTTTTCAAACGGCCCGGGAAAATTTCAAAAAATCTAAAATTGACCTGTTTACGCTTAGCGATTACGATCACCTTATTGAAACCGCTCAAAAAACCAATTATATCAATGTGAAGGAGGCCGGAGTTTTACGCAAATGGCGTGAAGATCCTGCCAACTGGAAAATGCAAGCATGAAATTAGAAAGTCCGAAAGTAACAACCAGCAAGACTCAGGAAGAAATGTTTGAATTCCTGACCAATGTTCATAATTACGAACAATTAATGCCTGAAAGCAAAGAGAATTTCGAGGCTATTTCTACTGATACTTTTTTATTTCAGCTGAAAGGTATGCCTGAAATAAGATTAAAGATCACCGAAACGAACAAACCAGAACTGGTGGTTCTAGGATCAACTTCCGATAAATTTCCCTTTCATCTGAATATCTTTATCTCAGAAGCAGGGACAGGTCAAAGCCAAGTTTTCATGAATTTCGAAGGAAAATTTAATCCTATGATGAGCATGATGATCAAAAAACCGCTCCAGAAATTTATCGATACTCTGAGCGAAAATGCCGCTAAGCTGTAATTTTATATAACTTTTGAAAAGATACAGGCCGGAAGAAATTCCGGCTTTTTTAATATAAAAGCTGGATTTCCTTAAGATCAAAACTTCTAAAAACAGCATCATCTATCTCCAGGTTTAGTTTTCCTTCGGTGGTCACTCCCCTGATGATCCCGTTGATACGTTCTCCCGAAGGCAGTTCAAAAGTAGAAACCTGGTTAAGCCGGAACATATTTTTGGTATATTTTTCCAGTAGTCGGATTTTTCCGGCTTTCGGTAAAGTCTTCAGTTTTTTGTCAATTTTTGACAGGAGTTCATCTAATAATTCATCAAGTTCATATCTTTTACCGGTAAGGCTGTAAAGAGAGCCTGCGGCGGGTAAGCCCGTAAAATCTTCCTGATTCACATTAAGTCCTATTCCAATAATACTGGCTGCGATTCCACTGTTTCTGATGATATTTTCAATTAAAATTCCACCGATCTTCTTTTTGGCTGACAGAATGTCGTTAGGCCATTTTACCTTTAAATTTGGAACCTGATATTGTTGCAATACTTCAAGAACCGCAAGAGAAACCGTCGCGCTTAGCAAAAAATGACGTGAAAACTGCAATTGCTCATGCGGATAAAGGATACTGAAGGTCAGGTTTTCCCCGGGTTTTGAAAGCCAGCTCGCTCCGCGTTGTCCCCTGCCCCGGGTTTGATGATGCGCCTGCACACATACGGGTTCAAAACCGGCATTTCCTTCGTAAAACTTCCGTACGAAAGAATTGGTGGAATCAATGGCATTAACTTTGATTATACGCATGTGTAAAGAGATAATTATAAGGCGTTAAATCTTGTGTAAACAATCTCAATAAAAGAGCAAAAAATGATAAATTTGCGTAAATAAATAAATTTAATGGCAAAAAAGGAAAAGAACAGCGATCAACTTATTGCACATATTATAAAAGGGATAGAGGAAGTAAAGGGAAATGACATTGATATCCTGGACCTTAGAGAAATCGAAAATACAGTTTGTGATTATTTTATTATCTGCAACGGGACTTCCAACACACAGGTAAACGCCATAGTAAACTCCGTACAAAAAACCGTTAGTAAAAACCTGAAAGACAAACCCTGGCATATCGAAGGCAGTGACAATGCTGAATGGGTCCTGATGGATTACGTGAATGTGGTCGTTCATGTTTTCCAGAAACATATCAGGGAATTTTACGATATTGAAAGCCTATGGGGTGATGCAAAGATCACTTCCGTAGAAACCAGTTATTAAAATCTAAATATTTAGCTTTACAGAATGGCGAATCAGAAACCCAAGAAAAAATTAGATCCCCGCAAACCTAAATTCAGTGCATACTGGATTTATGCGGCGATCATTATCATATTTTTAGGAATTAACTTCTTCGGCGGTGGCGGTTTTTCAGAACCTGCCAAAACCAATCCTGCTGAATTCAAAGAATTCCTGAGAAACGGTGATATCAAGAAAGTTGAGATCATCAATAAGAATCAGGCCAAGGTTTATCTTACCGAAGAAGCCAAGCAAAAAGAAGTTCACAAGAAAAATATAAGCCCGGAACTCTTCCCAACAGGAGATACTCCTGCTTATAGCTTCCAGTTTGGAGATCTTCAAAACTTCGAGAACGATATTAATGAGATCAAAAAAGAAAATAATCTAAACACGGTTGTCACCTACGACACCTCCAGTGATGTGCTGGGAGAACTCTTCTGGGCATTGCTGCCTTTTATTCTGATTATTGGAGTCTGGATCTTTATTATGCGGAAGATGAGCTCAGGAGCTGGCGGAGGCGCCGGCGGGCAAATTTTCAATATCGGAAAGTCGAAAGCCAAGCTTTTTGATCAGAATACCGATGTAAAAACATCTTTTAAAGACGTGGCCGGACTCGAAGGTGCTAAAGAAGAAGTTCAGGAAATAGTTGATTTTCTGAAGCAGCCTGACAAGTATACAGCCCTGGGTGGTAAAATTCCGAAAGGAGCGCTTCTCGTAGGCCCTCCCGGAACCGGTAAAACCTTACTGGCGAAAGCCGTGGCAGGGGAAGCCAAAGTGCCTTTCTTCTCACTTTCAGGATCAGATTTCGTGGAAATGTTCGTAGGTGTTGGAGCTTCCAGAGTTCGCGACCTCTTCAAACAAGCCAAGGAAAAATCTCCTTCCATCATTTTTATCGATGAGATCGATGCAATTGGCCGGGCTCGTGGAAAAAGTAATTTCTCAGGCTCTAATGATGAGCGCGAGAATACGCTGAACCAGCTGCTGACCGAAATGGATGGTTTTGGAACCAATACCAACGTGATCGTTGTAGCGGCCACTAACCGCGCAGATGTGCTGGATAAAGCGCTGATGCGTGCGGGGCGTTTTGACCGTCAGATCTATGTTGACCTGCCCGATCTAAGAGAAAGAAAAGAAATATTCGAAGTCCACCTGAAGCCGCTTAAAAAGGTTTCCGATGAACTTGACGTGGAATTTTTAGCGAAGCAAACTCCGGGATTCTCAGGAGCCGATATCGCTAATGTATGTAACGAAGCGGCATTGATCGCCGCCAGGAAAGGAAATAAAGCGGTTGGAAAACAGGATTTCCTGGATGCTGTTGACCGTATTGTGGGTGGCCTTGAAAAGAAAAACAAGATCATCACTCCCGAAGAGAAAAAGGCCATCGCCTTCCACGAAGCTGGTCACGCCACGGTGAGCTGGATGCTAGAACATGCTGCGCCTTTGGTTAAAGTTACTATTGTTCCCCGGGGACAGTCGCTGGGTGCTGCCTGGTATCTTCCGGAAGAGCGCTTGATCGTTCGTCCCGAACAGATGCTGGATGAAATGTGCGCCGCTCTGGGTGGTCGTGCAGCAGAAAAAGTTATTTTCAATAAAATCTCTACCGGAGCTCTTAGCGACCTTGAAAAAGTGACTAAACAGGCACGGGCAATGGTGACCATCTATGGCTTGAATGATGCTGTAGGTAACCTGACTTACTACGATTCCAGCGGGCAAACCGAATACAATTTCACCAAACCATACAGTGAGAAGACTTCTGAACTTATCGATAAAGAGATTTCAAATCTCATTGAAAGCCAGTATAAACGGGCAGTCGATCTTCTTGCTCATAATAGAGACAAATTAACACAACTAGCCGAAATTCTTCTGGATAAGGAAGTGATCTTTAAAGATGACCTCGAAAAGATCTTTGGAAAGCGTCCTTTCGATAAGGAAAAAGAGGAAGGTAAGCCACTTCAGGAAAATAATAAGCTAGAAGAATCGGTAAAAAACGGGAAGGAAGTAAAATCTTCCGAGGAAAAGAACACCAGCGAAGATGAAGAAGAAATAACCGAGAACGATTCGGTTAATAAATAATGTAGAAATTAGTTTAAAAAATCTCAAATTCAACATTCGTTAATTTGAGATTTTTTAAATTTGATGAAATGACGCAAAGAACCACACCCTAACTCTATGAATCTATTCAAGAGGTTTCTTAATCCAAAGTCCAAATCAGACGAGGAAAAGGATGTTCCTGAAAACGCTGAGAGAGGCAAGTATATGCCGGAGGTAAAATTACCTACCGATGAGCGTTTTATGATGAATTTCAAGAACAACGGGGGTAAGTTTTTGTATTGTATCGATGAGTCGGAAATCAGGGAAGCATTTGACAATATTCTGATGGAAAATGACTGGTATGAAAAAGAATGCTGCTGCTTTGATAAAAATCTGAAAGATAAGTTTGATGGTTTTAATCTCAAGTTCAACCATTCCGCAAATGCCGAGTTTTTTCTATCTACCTGTGAATTTCTGGTTGCCAATGACGGAAGTATCCTTATTTCTTCCAACCAGATCAAAGAACGCAAACTACACGATCTTCCATCAAATTTCATCATACTTTCCTCCACAAGCCAGCTTATAGATACCATTGGTGAAGGACTGAGGGGAATCAAATTCAGGAATAAACAGCAAATTCCCTCTAATATCACCACCATCAAAAATTTTGAGACTAAAAAAGAGGGAGATTTTATGAGTTACGGAAGTAGTACAAAAAATCTATATTTGCTACTGCTGGAAGATCTGTAATTTATTATGAGGGAAACCATCATTCGTACCGTCTCGGGATTGCTGTATACCTCCATTTTGGTTGCTTCAATTCTCTCTTCAGAACTGGTTTTTATCATTCTGTTCTACCTTCTCAGCCTTGTATGTCTCATAGAAATGCAGAAACTACTGCGACTCAAAAGCTATGCGCTCTATCTGCTCCAGGCTATTTTATTTTACCTGTTCAGTTTTCTAAAATTCAACCAGGACGCAACGATTCTGCTGCTCATTATAACCATTTTTGTAAATCTTTTCCTGGTGAAAGACCTGATAATCGTAAAGAAAATTCCGGTCTTCGAAAAGAAAAAATATATCATCATCATATTTTACCTCATTTCCTCTACTATTTTTCTTACGCTAATACCCACTATTGAGGGTATTTTTATTCCAAACCTGGTCATTGGTATATTTCTGCTGATCTGGTCTAACGATACTTTCGCTTTCCTGGTAGGTAAAAACTTCGGGAAACATAAACTTTACGAAAAAATATCACCCAATAAGACCATTGAAGGTTTTCTTGGCGGATTCGTTTTTAGCTGTGTAATGGGAGCTATCATCTGGTATTACTCACGTTTCCTAACACTTCCTATCTGGTTGGGAATGGCGGTTATATTAAGTATTTTTGGAACCCTGGGCGATCTCATCCAGTCTAAATTTAAGAGACAGGCTGGTGTAAAAGACAGCGGGAGACTCATGCCTGGCCACGGCGGATTGTTTGACAGGCTGGATAGTATTATCTTTGCCAGCCCGTTTGTTTATGCATATTTATATTTGTTAGACTATGTTTCATAAGGAAGGTTATAAAATAATGATTATCACCGCAATTATATTGATTGCAATAAATATCGTTACCTATAGTTTAATAAATATTTACTGGGTTCGATTCGCGATTGTCGCGGTTTCGGTAATCTTTTTTGTATTGATTCTGCAGTTTTTCAGAAATCCCAAAAGAATAACCCAGGAAAACAATGAGCATATCATTGCTCCCGTTGACGGTAAAGTAGTTGCCATTGAAGAAGTATACGAAAAGGAATATTTTAAAGATAACAGGCTGCAGATCTCTATTTTCATGTCGCCTGTGAATGTTCATGTAACCCGGCACCCGGTTAGCGGTGTGGTTACCTACAGTAAATATCATCCCGGTCGTTTTCTGGTTGCCTGGCATCCAAAATCAAGCGAGGAAAACGAAAGAACAAGCGTAGTGGTTAAAAATGACCACGCCGGAGAGATATTGTATCGCCAGATTGCAGGTGCAATGGCAAAAAGAATTGTCAATTATGCCGAAGTCGGGACCGAGGTTGTGCAGGGAAGCGACAGTGGATTTATTAAATTCGGAAGCCGCGTTGATGTGTTTGTACCTGTGGGAACACAGGTAAATGTTGAGATTAATCAAAAAGTAAAAGGGGGAATCAGCATTATTGCCACCATTCCTTCTTAGAAAGTCATGGCAGAAGAAAATAAAGAAAAATTTGCTAGAGCCTATGAAATGGCCAGCAATACTGATCAGCAATTTCCACCAGACGTATTACTGCATTTTTATGCTCTATACAAACGAGCCACTGAAAGAAATGGATTCTACATACCGCCTTCAAGTCAGGGAGACCTGAGAGGCGCCTTTAAAATGAATGCCCTTGTACAGGTAAAAGATCTTTCTAAAGCAGAAGCAGAGAGACTTTATATAGAATTGGTAGAGGAGCATATTGGGGAAATTCCGAAATAAAGAAAGAGGACGATTGTCCTCTTTCGCTTTTGAAATAATATCTTTCTCTTAACTCAAATTTTTAAGACTCGCCTTTAATGCTTCGATCTTTGCCTCGGCATCAGCTTTTTTAGATTTTTCAAGTGCCACAACCTTTTCGGGTGCATTGTTCACAAATCGTTCGTTAGAAAGCTTTTTTTCCACAGATTTCAGGAATCCCTGCGTGTACACAAGTTCTTCCTGAATCTTTTGCTTTTCGGCTTCCACATCTACCGCACCGGTCACCGGAATAAAATATTCATTAGATCTAACGCGGAAAGACAAGGAACCTTCCACCGGTTCATTTACATAATCAAGAGCAGAAATATTACCCATTTTCGCAACAATTCCGTCAAAAACTGAAGCAGAATCCTCATTATTAAGAACTTTAAGTTCAATTTCATTTTTATAGGCAATATTCTTTTCTTTTCTGATCTTTCTAATACCCGCGATCACTTCCGCAGCATTAGAAAAATCTTTAATCAATTCTTCCTCATAAGCCACAGACTTTGGCCATTTAGCTACAATAAGAGCCTCATCGGGCTTTCTTTCAGAAATTGTTTGCCAGATCTCCTCGGTCACAAATGGCATGAACGGATGGAGAATTTTAAGATTTTCCTCCAGAATTCCAATAACCGCTTCATAAGTTCTTTTGTCTACAGGCTCCTCGTAACCAGGTTTCACCATTTCAAGAAACCAGCTGCAGTAATCGTCCCAGACTAGTTTATAAGTTACCATGAGCGCATCGCTGATCCTGTATTTTGAATAATGATCTTCAATTTCACTCAAGGATTTCTGAAATTTAGATTTATACCATTCAATGGCAATTTTAGCGGTTTCTGGCTGCTCCTGGTCTTCAGAAACTTTCCAACCTTTCACTAAGCGGAAAGCATTCCATATCTTATTCGCAAAAGCGCTTCCCTGCTTGCAAAGGTCTTCATCGAACATCAGGTCGTTGCCCGCGGGAGAACTCAGCAGCATCCCCACTCGCACTCCATCTGCGCCATACTGATCAATAAGCCCGAGCGGATCTGGAGAATTCCCCAGAGATTTTGACATTTTTCGGCGCTGTTTATCACGAACAATTCCTGTTAAATAAACATTTTTAAAGGGTTTTTCTCCGCGATATTCATAACCCGCCATGATCATTCTGGCCACCCAGAAAAACAGTATTTCAGGAGCGGTAACCAGATCATTGGTAGGATAATAATATTCTACTTCTTTATTTTCGGGTTCCAGAATGCCGTTAAACACACTTATTGGCCAGAGCCATGAAGAGAACCAGGTATCCACAACGTCCTTTTCCTGGGTAAGCCCGTCCATCTTCAATTTCTCATTACCGGAAGCCTTTTTTGCTTTTTCCAATGCAGCTTCAGGAGTTTCGGCTACCACAAAATCGTCTTTCCCTTCCCCGTAATAATAGGCAGGGATCTGGTGTCCCCACCATAGCTGCCGGGAAATGTTCCAGTCACGAACATTCTCCATCCAGTATTTATAGGTATTGAGGAATTTATCCGGAACAAGATTGATATCCTTTTGCACCACCGCATCCAAAGCAGGTTTGGCCATCTCCTTCATTTTCAGAAACCATTGGTCGCTGAGTTTCGGCTCGATCACAGCTCCCGTACGTTCGCTGGTGCCTACTTTATTCACGTGATCTTCGACTTTCTTTAAAAAGCCTTTGATCTCGAGTTCCTCCACGATTTCGGCACGAACGGCAAAACGATCCTTTCCTTTATAATGAAGTCCATAATCATTCAAGGTTCCATCGTCATTAAATATATCGATCACCTCAAGATTGTGCTTATCGCCCAGATTCTTATCATTTTCATCATGAGCCGGCGTCACTTTTAGGCAACCGGTACCAAACTCCATATCTACATATTCATCTTCGATTATAGGAATTGTGCGGTTGCAGATAGGAACTATGGCTTTTTTTCCTCTTAAATGAGTGAAACGCTCATCATTCGGATTGATACAGATGGCGGTATCGCCGAGAATAGTTTCGGGACGTGTGGTAGCAATGGTTAAAAAATCATCACTTCCGTCTATTTTATAGTTGAGATAATAAAGTTTCCCGTTGCGTTCTTCATAATTCACCTCTTCATCAGAAAGTGTGGTTTTCGCCTGGGGATCCCAATTTACCATACGATAACCGCGGTAAATGAGACCTTTTTCATAAAGATCCACAAAAACTTTTAACACCGACTGAGACATCTTCTCGTCCATGGTGAATTTGGTACGCTCCCAGTCACAGGAAGCTCCGAGTTTCTTCAACTGCTGAAGAATGATTCCACCGTGTTTATGCGTCCAGTCCCACGCATGTTGTAGAAATTCATCACGATCGATCTGTGATTTCTCGATTCCTTCACTTTTCAGCTTGGCCACCACTTTGGCTTCAGTAGCGATCGAGGCATGGTCGGTTCCCGGCACCCAGCAGGCATTATAGCCTTTTAAGCGGGCGCGGCGAATCAACACATCCTGAATGGTATTATTGAGCATATGCCCCATATGCAGAACTCCGGTCACGTTCGGCGGCGGGATCACGATAGTATAAGGCTCCCGTTCGTCTACTTCTGAATGAAAATAGCCGTTTTCCATCCAGTATTCATACCATTTATCCTCTACGTTTTTTGCACTATATTGTGAAGCAATTGCCATATGTTGGTCTGATTTTTGAAATAATGGCAAAAGTAATTATTAATGGAGGATTATGAAAGTTGCTGAATTGATTAAAATTTCGGTTATCTTTACTTTTCTCTAAAAACCAAGAACTATGAAAAAACTTATTGCAATCACTGTATTCGTCCTGGCCGGTTTTGCCACTGCGCAGGCTCAGAAAACGGCGAAGATGGAGTTTAAATCGGAGACCGTTGATTATGGTGAAATAAAAAAAGGAAGTGACGGCGTGAGAGTATTCGAATTCACCAATACGGGAGACGCCCCGCTGGTGATCGAAGACGTGAAATCAAGCTGTGGCTGTACGGTACCCAAAAAACCGGAAAACCCTATCCTTCCCGGCGAAACAGGGCAAATAGAAGTGAAATACGATACCAACCATGTTGGCCCTATTAGAAAAACGATTACAGTATATTCAAATTCTGATGAACCGGTGAAAGCCCTTAAAATAAAAGGAACGGTTATTGAAGAAACTCAGAGTTAAATAAAAACAAAGTAAATTTGAAGCCCTTCCCGATGGAAGGGCTTTTTTTATAAAATCCTTTCCAGACGGAAGACCACGTCAAAGATTTCGCTTTCCCGTTTTACCTCCAGCCTTATCTTTTTTCCTTCTTTTGAAGAAAATATTTCCCTAACCTTATCAAGATCGTAACGATAAGCAGGCTTTCCATTGATTTCAAGAACCTCATCGCCTACTTTTAAACCAGCATTCTCTGCAGGAGAACCTGGCCGTACCTCTCCTATCTCATAACTTGGTTCCAGCGAATAATTCACCTGAATCGTACTGCGGTAAACCTGATCTCCTTCCGTTTTACGACCATAACCATCGATAGCCACAGATGGGTTTTCACTTTTAACTATTCGATACCCAGCCTGCTCCACAATCACGCCGCTCATATTATACTCAAAAGGATCATTAAAATCACCATTAGGTTTAAACCGAAGGTTTTCATTAGGATAATCCACCACGAGATGAAATCTTTTAAGCACCTGGGAGCCAATGCTTCCGTCCCGCGCATCAAAAGATTTTACATTTTCCAGATAAAGACTGTCGGGATAACTGGAGGTAACATCTTCAAGTTCATACCTGCCAATTTTCAATTTTTTAATGCGGCCTCTTTTTCCATAAACACTGCCGCTGATACCAAAACCAAGGAAATCTGTAAAAGATTCTTCCGGTACCGCGATATTTTTCTCTTCTTTCGGAAAAAGCCAGACGGCATCGCCCGAACCACTATCCACCAGCAATTTCACCGAAGTGTTTTTATTTTGTGCATCAGAAAACATCAGGTTCACAAAGGGCTTGTTTTCATGAAAATCGATAGGAACATCCACGCAGCGACGGCATCTTCTATAGGAAAATTCCTTTGGATTGTACGCCTTGAAAAATTCCCTTCTGTAATTAAATTTCACCACCAGATCCTTAAAAAAATCATAGCCCAAAATACCATGAACCACCACTCCCAGGCGCTTCGAGAGTTGTACCATATCTCCGGAAATAATATAAATTTCCTGACCAGTACCTATAATATCTCCAATCTGAAGTGAATTATCACTTGACTTAAGTGCTCTTGCGGGTTTTCCGGCACCCATTCCTCTTAAATAAACTACGGTAGGATTGTTTATCGCTGTTGAATCCAGTTCTCCATAACTGAATAAAATAGTTGAATTAACCCCGGTATCCAGTAGAAAATCCAGCTTCTTTCCATTGACTTCCACGGGCACTACAACGAGATCATTGACCAGATCAATTTTTTGTTTATAAAAGCCTTTTCCATTTATAACCGAAAAACTGCTTTGGGAATATGCCTTTGGTATTGTCAAAAAAAATGAAATGACGAATGAGGATACTAAAACTATTAAAGTTGTTTTCATTCCTCTTTAAATTACGAAATTTCCTTCATAATAACAGACTATAAATATGGATTTAAAACTAATATTTTGCAATTTTGCAGTCCATAAAGAATAAAAAATGCCAAAGATTTCAAGGAAAGGGCAGGAAATGCCTGAATCACCCATACGCAAACTGGTTCCTTTTGCCGAAGCAGCGGTAAAAAAAGGAAAGAAGATTTATCAGCTAAATATTGGCCAGCCCGATATTAAAACTCCTTCCTGCGCGCTACAAGCAGTAAGAGATAATACTATAGATGTACTCTCTTACAGTCACTCTGCGGGTTTTGAATCCTATCGCGAAAAACTGGCCAAATATTACAACAAAACCGGCTTACCTGTAGAAAAAGAAGATATTATCATAACTACCGGTGGATCAGAAGCTCTACTGTTCGCTATGGGTACCATCAGCGATCCCGGTGATGAAGTGATCATTCCAGAGCCATTTTATGCTAATTATAATGGTTTTGCCACTTCTTCAGGAGTGACCATAAAACCTATAAAATCGAGCATAGAAAATAATTTTGCCCTTCCTCCTATTGAAGAATTTGAAAAGCTAATTACCGATAAGACCAAGGCTATACTTATTTGCAATCCTGGAAATCCTACCGGGTATCTGTACACGCGGGAAGAAGTGAAAAAACTGGCTGACCTGGCACAGAAACATGATCTTTTCCTTATTGCCGATGAAGTTTACCGCGAGTTCGCCTATGAAGGCGCTGAACACCATTCTATACTCAGCCTGCCGGAAATTGCCGAAAACGCGATCATGATCGATTCGGTTTCCAAGCGCTACAGTATGTGTGGGGCTCGTATTGGCTGTCTGGTATCAAAGAACAAGGAAGTAATGGCTACGGCGATGAAGTTCGCCCAGGCGAGACTGAGTCCGCCCACTTTTGCTCAAATCGCCAGTGAAGCCGCGCTTGAAACACCTCAGAGTTATTTTGATGATGTGATCGACCAGTATACACTGCGTAGAAATATTCTCGTGGAAGGCCTTAAAAAGATCGAAGGCGTAAAAGTAGCCAAGCCCAGAGGTGCTTTTTATTGCATCGCCGAATTACCCGTGGAAAACGCCGATGATTTTGCACGCTGGCTTCTGGAAAGCTTTGAAGATAATAACGAAACCATTATGGTGGCTCCCGCGGCTGGATTCTATTCTACTCCCAATACGGGGATGAACCAGGTGCGCATTGCCTATGTACTAAAAAAAGAAGATCTCGAACGCTCCCTGGAACTTCTGGAAAAAGCACTTAAGGAATATAACAGCGCTCATTAATGCAAATACTTCGGAATGTTTCCCTGAAGAATTATAATACTTTCGGAATAGATGTAAAGGCCGATAGTTTTATTTCTGTGGAAGACGTCGAAGCTTTAAAGGCTGTACTGCGGAAAACCTATTCATCTGAAGTTTTTCTGATCGGTGGCGGCAGTAATATTTTGCTAACCGAAGATATTCATAAAACCGTCGTTCATATAAACCTGCAGGGTAAAGAGGTGGTTTCTGAAGACAAAAATGAAGTCATCATAAAAGCCATGGCCGGTGAAAACTGGCATCAGTTCGTGATCTGGACGCTGGAAAATGGCTATGGCGGACTTCAAAATTTGTCCCTGATCCCGGGAAATGTAGGCACAGCTCCTATTCAGAATATTGGCGCCTACGGTATAGAATTAAAAGACAATTTTGAAAGCTGTACGGCTTTGCATATACAAACGCTTCAGGAGAGAGAATTTACTCCTGAAGACTGCAAATTTGGCTATAGGAATTCGGTTTTTAAAAATGAACTGAAAGGCCAGTATATCATCACTTCCGTAAAATTCAGGCTGAGCAGAAAAGATCATGCTTTAAGCACCGAATATGGCGCTATAAAATCTGAACTGGAACGATCGGAAATCAGCAATCCGACCATAAAAGATATTTCGGATGCGGTGATCAGGATCAGGCAATCTAAATTACCCGATCCAAGAAAGCTTGGAAACAGCGGGAGTTTTTTTAAAAATCCGGTGATTTCCAAAAAAAGTTTTAAGAAAGTGCAGGAAAAATTCCCTGAAATTCCTTTCTATGAAGTTTCTGAAGAAGAGATCAAAATTCCTGCGGGCTGGCTTATCGAACACGCCGGATTAAAGGGATTTCGACAGGGAGATGCGGGAGTTCATACAAAACAGGCCCTCGTCCTGGTAAATTATGGCACTGCCAGCGGTGAAGATATTCTAAATCTGGCGAAACATGTGCAGCAAAGCGTTAAAGAAAAATTCGGAATAGAACTGGAACCCGAGGTGAATATCATATAAAACCAGTTCTTTGACCTGGTATTTACCCGATAGGCACAAAAATTGAGTTAAAATTTGTAAAGCTTATACTAAGGAGCCGTCAGATTTTCTGAAACACTCTTTTATTGCTATTTTTGTATCCCATTAAGAACCAAGACATGAAATTACTTATTTTAAGTATCATATTATTAGGACTTGCTTTCGCCGGAATTGCTATTAAAATCTGGGGAAAAAAGGACGGCCAGTTTGCCGGAACCTGCGCAAGCCAAAACCCTCACCTGAATAAAAGCGGCGAACCCTGCAGCTACTGCGGCAAAATGCCCGAAGAAACAGGAAATTGTTCAGACACTGCTAAGGCCAGTTAAGCTGCATGGAGACATTTTTACTGGGATTCTTCATTTTTATCGTATTAATAAATCTCATTTATTTTTTTGCGTTTTTTTCCTTTGCAACTGCAGGGACAAAAAATAAAATACAACCCGGGAAACCGGTTTCAGTGATAATCTGCGCTAAAAATGAAGCCGAAAACCTCCGGAATTTCCTTCCTTCCATCCTTGAACAGGATTTTCAAGATTTTGAAGTAATTGTTATCAACGACGCTTCGGTTGATGAAACTCTGGAAGTAATTGAAGAATTTCAAAGAATCGATCCCAGAGTGAAGTGCGTAAATGTTGTGAATAACGAAGCTTTCTGGGCCAATAAAAAATATGCGCTGACCTTAGGCATCAAAAAAGCCAAGAATGACCTTCTTCTTTTTACCGATGCCGACTGTGCTCCCCAATCGAAGGAATGGATCACTAAAATGTCACAACATTTTCAGCCGGGCATTAGCATCGTTCTGGGTTACGGCGGATATTTTAAACATAAAGGCTCGCTGCTGAACAAGCTCATTCGTTTTGAGACTTTATTGACCGCCATTCAGTATTTTTCGTATGCACGCCTGGGTTCTCCTTATATGGGTGTGGGAAGAAATCTGGCGTACACTTCTCAACAATTTTATGAATTAAAAGGCTTTGCCAGCCATTTGCATCTGCGTTCGGGAGATGACGATCTTTTTGTAAATGAGGCCGCAACTCCGGAGAATACGGCTATTTCCTTTGAAACCGCAAATCATACCCGCAGTGTTCCGAAGAATGATTTTAAGGAATGGTTTCATCAGAAAAAAAGGCATGTATCTGTTGCCGGAGAGTATAAATTGAAACATCGGCTGCTACTGGGAATTTTTTACATCGCCAGAATTCTTTTCTGGATCTTACTGCCAGTGCTTCTTATTTTCAGTATTTATCCCGAACTGGTTTTAGGAGCTGTTGCACTTAAACTTCTGCTGGAAGCATTTATATATTTAAAATCAGCAAAAAAACTGGACGAACTGGACCTGGTATGGCTTTTTCCGTTACTGGATTTATTTTTAATCTTCACGCAATTGGCTATCTTTATATCTAACCTCATTTCAAAACCAAAACATTGGAAATAAACCCCGGGAAAGAGCTTCAGAAGATCAGGGAAGCCAAAGAGGGCAGCCAGACCGCTTTCAATTTTCTCCTGAACAAATACTGGAACGATGTCTATGGCTTTCAGCTGAAGCATTTAAGAAATGAATATGAAGCTGAAGACATCACCATTCAGACTTTTTCAAAAGCCTTTGATAAGATCGATACTTTTGATGAAAATTACTCTTTCAGTACCTGGCTGGTAGCGATTTCAAAGAATATTCATGTGGATCAGGTTCGGAAAAAGAAGGCTTCCATCCGTTCCAAAACAATGATGCAGGATGAGGAAAAGGTTTACAATATCGCCGATGAAACCCCCACCATTGAAGACAAACTCATCAAAGAACAACACCTGGAACAGTTATTGGCCGATATCAAGCAGCTGAAGCCACATTATCAGGAAGTGATCAATCTGAGGTTTTTTCAGGAAAAATCATATAAGGAAATTGCCAAAAGCCTGGATGAACCCATGAACAATGTAAAGGTTAAACTGCTTAGAGCCAAAAAGTTACTGGCTGAAATTATCGAGTCCCGAAATTCTTAAGTAAGGATTGCCATCACTGCCTGTCTAATTTATGCAGTTCAGCTTATTATTGTATCTTTGAACCACAGATTTTTGCTATGAATACAGACGTTGCGCCGATAGAAAATAAAACTGAAAGAAAGCCAAAACCCAAATGGCTTCGGGTGAAATTACCTACCGGAAAAAAATATACAGAGTTACGCGGACTCGTTGATAAATACGATCTCCATACCATTTGTACTTCAGGTAGTTGCCCCAACATGGGGGAATGCTGGAGCGAAGGCACCGCGACTTTTATGATCCTGGGTAATATCTGTACCCGTTCCTGCGGATTTTGCGGTGTAAAGACCGGAAGACCGGAAACGGTTGACTGGGATGAACCCGAAAAAGTGGCGCGCTCCATTAAGATCATGAAGATCAAACACGCGGTGGTTACCAGCGTAGATCGCGATGATCTGAAGGATATGGGCTCGATCATCTGGGCGGAAACGGTGAAAGCGATCCGCCGCATGAATCCTGAAACTACCCTTGAAACGCTAATTCCCGATTTTCAGGGAAATGAACGCAATATCGATCGTATCGTGGAAGTAGCTCCAGAAGTGGTTTCCCATAATATGGAAACTGTGAAAAGACTCACCCGTGAAGTACGAATTCAGGCCAAATACGAAAGAAGCCTTGACGTGCTGAAATATCTAAAGGACAGCGGAATCAACCGCACCAAATCGGGTATTATGCTGGGGCTTGGTGAACAGGAAGAAGAAGTGATACAAACCCTGGAAGATCTTAGAGCCGCCGGTGTTGATGTGGTTACGATTGGTCAGTACCTTCAGCCCAGCAAAAAACATCTGCCGGTAAAACAATTTATCACTCCAGATCAGTTTAAAAAATATGAAAAGATCGGCCTGCAGATGGGCTTCCGTCACGTGGAAAGCAGTGCTTTGGTTCGTTCATCTTATAAAGCACAGAAACATATCAACTAGGCATGCCTGCTAAGATCAATATCGCTATCAACGGTTTTGGCCGTATTGGTCGTAATCTTTTCCGAAGGCTCCTTGATCATCCTGATATTGAGGTAAAAGCCATCAATGACATTCATGATGCGATAAGTCTCGCGCATTTGCTGAAGTACGACAGTATTCACAGAACCCTGAAGAATAAAGTTTCAGCAGAACCCCAGGGAATAAAAGTTGATGACAGGACCATTCCCCTTCTTAATTACTCAACTCCGGCAGAAATTCCCTGGAATGATTACAATGTTGATATTGTGGTGGAATGTTCTGGCCAGTTCAAAACTTATCTTCAGCTCGAAGGACACCTGAAAAAAGGAGTGAAAAAGGTAATTCTGTCCGTTCCACCAGAAGATGATACCATCAAAATGGTAGTTTTAGGGGTTAATGAGCATATTTTGGATGGTTCTGAAAAAATTATTTCTAACGCTTCCTGCACCACCAATAATGCGGCACCCATGCTGAAGCTCATTCATGATCATTTTAAGGTTTCTCAGGCTTATATCACCACGGTGCATTCTTATACTTCTGACCAGAGTTTGCATGATAAACCTCACCGAGATTTACGCCGAAGTCGCGCCGCCGCGCAGTCCATCATTCCCACCACAACCGGTGCTGCCAAAGCACTGACCAGTATATTTCCTGACCTGAGCAATGTGATTGGCGGTTGCGGAATTAGAGTTCCGGTTCCCAATGGTTCTCTTACCGATATGACGCTGAATGTAGAAAAGAATACTTCTATAGAAGAAGTGAATTCTCTTTTTAAACAGGCCGCAAAGAATGAATTCAAAGGGATTATTCAATATACTGAAGATCCTATAGTTTCGGTAGATATTCTTGACAGTCCTTACAGTTGCATTTTCGATGCCCAGATGACCTCTGTTATTGACGGAAAACTCATAAAACTCATTGGCTGGTATGACAATGAAATTGGATATTCCAGTCGTCTTATCGATTTAAT
The DNA here is from genome assembly GCA_963741865.1 of uncultured Flavobacteriaceae bacterium. Taxonomy (GTDB): domain Bacteria; phylum Bacteroidota; class Bacteroidia; order Flavobacteriales; family Flavobacteriaceae; genus Christiangramia. The sequence continues at coordinate 122,875 of CAVUJP010000004.1, read as the reverse complement.
TTCACTCATTAACGATAAATAGCTATATTTAACCACATAAAGCTGTTTAGCTATTTCCCAAATGAAGAACTTAATCTCAATTCTCATTGTCTTTTGCTGCCTGGTAAGCTTCAGTTTTCAGGTTCCCGACAGTATAGAGCAAGAGCCCACTCCACAACAGATCGGACACTTATTGGCACAGGCTGAGAATTCCATCAACACGATGGAATTTGACAAAGCTCAGGACCAGCTCAACAAATCACTTGAACTAGCCCGCAGGATAGATCATAAAAGATATATAGCACTGGCCAGTGGTATTCTTGCAAGAATGTACCAGGTGCGTCATGAATTTGACAAGGGAATAACCCAGCTTGAAAGAGCAATTGCTATCCAGCGTGATATTGATGACGAGGATGGACTCGCCTATTCTTATATACTCTATGGAAAACTATGGTATTCTAAACAGGATTACGATCGGGCATTAAAATATCTTGATCTCGCACAGGATTACTATAAAAAACAGGATAACAATGAACAACTGGGGATAATCTCCCTGAACAAGGCAATAATTTACCTGGCCACCGGCAACCTCGACCGCGCTGTTTCTCTGCTCGATAATGCTGATATCTATCTGGAAAACAGTAAAAACACCTATGAACTTTCCCGCTTGCATTACTACCGTTCACGGACCCTGATGATGGAAGGAAAATATAAAGAGGCCATAGAATCTGCAAATGGAGCCCTGGAAATAGCTAAAAGCGATGGTTTCATTGGTATGCGAATGTATTCTTTCGAACTTTTAAGCCAGATCGAGGAAGCCAGGGGAAATCCCAAAGAATCTTTAGCCTTTCTGAAAGATGCTAATAAGATAAGGGAACACGTGTTTGACATGAATAAAGAAGCCCTGGCCAGGGAAACTTACGAGAAATTCGGTATAAATGCGCTTAAATCAACAGTAGATGAGTTAACACTCCAAAATGCCGAACAGGAAAAAACACTGAAAGTAAATAAATTAACCACCATTCTCAGTGTAGCTTTAATAACCATTCTATCCCTGCTTACTTTATCTCTTTATAAAAACAATAATCTCAGGGCAAGGGCGAATGAGTTACTTCAGAAGAAGAATTCAGAACTTATTCTGGCCAAAGAGAATGCCGAAAAAGCTTCGATGGCAAAGGCTCAGTTCCTTTCCACCATTACCCACGAACTTAGAACGCCGTTATATGCAGTGACAGGCCTCACGCATTTGCTGCTGGAGGAAAGTCCGACAGAAAGTCAGAAAGAACACCTCAATTCTTTAAAATTTTCAGGAGAATACCTGCTTTCCCTCATCAATAACATACTCGATCTAAACAAACTGGAAGCCAACAAAGTTGAGATCTCAGAGCAGAATTTCAATCTTGAGAAGCGTATTACCGATGTAATGATCGCCCTGAAAAATTCGGCAGATGAAAAGAAGACCAAGATCCATTTCGATTTCGATAAAACCATTCCGAAGCGGCTAGTCGGGGATCCGTTGAAGATTTCCCAGGTCCTTATAAACCTTATCGGAAATTCCATAAAATTCACCGAGAATGGCGACATCTGGATCTCGGTTAAAAAATCACGGGTTGCAGACAAAGATGTTTATCTCAATTTTGAAATTAAAGATAATGGGGAAGGCATCAGCAAAGAAAAGCAAAAGGCGATTTTCGAGAATTTCACCCAGGGTTCTACCCAGATCAACCGTAAATTCGGCGGTACCGGTCTTGGACTTTCTATCGTAAAAAACCTGCTTAGCCTACTTGGCAGCGAAATTGAGCTGGATAGTGAGATCGGTGAAGGCTCCCGCTTCTTCTTCGAACTTAAATTCACTGTTCCGGAAGGTGAAATTGTAGAAAACGAACCTGCTCCACAGATCGACGAATCCAAGCTTACCAATGACATCATGCATGATAAGCGAATCCTGGTAGTTGAAGACAATAAGATCAACCAGATGATCACGCGTAAAATACTGGAGAAAAATAAGGTCATCTGTGATGTAGCTGATAATGGCACCGTGGCCATAGAGAAGGTGAAAAATAACGATTTTGACCTTATTTTAATGGATATTCACATGCCCGGAATCAGCGGAATCGAGGCTACTGTGGAAATCAGAAAATTTGATAATGAAATCCCCATTATTGCCTTAACGGCAGTTACCCTTGACGAAAATCTGGATGAATTTTATCTTAACGGATTTAATGATATTATCCCTAAACCCTATAAGACCGAAGAGTTCTTCCATAAGATTAACAAATACTTAGCATCCAGAGCCACAACAGTTTAGAGCTTTGGCACAGGCTTTGCAAAAATATAGCTAGTAGGATTATATAGAGATACAATATTTATATAGTTTGAATTAGCCAAAATAAAATGAGGTGTTTCAGCGCCTCATTTTTTTTGAACAAACGCCAACACTTTGCTGTCAAAGGCTTCCCCTTTTTTAAGGAAAGAGGTCTCAATAGGGAGATAGAATAAATTGCTTTTCCGTAAGCTTTTTTTCAGGCGCATATAATCTTTTTCGGTAGTAACGATCAGGGATTCTTCATTAAGCCGGTCAATTTCTTTTTCAGAAAAATTATGATGATCTGGAAAACGGAGATGCTTTGGATGAAGATTTTTTTTCTGAAGATAATCCAGCAGAGGCTTCGGATTGGCAATACCGGTAACCAGCGTAAAAGAAGAAGTCAGCTCTTCCAGCCTTATTGTTCTCTCTTCTGAAATCACCTCATTTGAATACCTGATATAACTGAAGAAAACTTCCTGGTATGGCGTGGGTTTCAGAGTATGAATTATTTGCCTCATTTCTTCTTCAGAAAGTTCCGGCTTACATTTCGTCACTACGATTACATCGGCGCGGCTGGCTCCGGAAACAGTTTCCCGTAAATTTCCGGCAGGCAAAAGTAAATCTTCAGGGTACAGATCGCCATAAGAGGTGAGCAAAATCTGGAATCCTGCCTTTACTTTCCGGTGCTGATATGCATCATCCAAAATGATCACTTCGGGGTTAAATTCTTTCAGCCGGGAGATCCCCTCTCTCCTGTTGGCATCAACGGCCACAAGTACATCGGGAAATTTATTTTTGAACTGCAAAGGCTCATCTCCCGATTTGGAGACCTCATCATCGGCTTCAATTAACTGAAAACCTTTGCTGCTGCGTTTATAACCACGGCTAAGTGTAGCTACCTTATATTTCTCGTGGAGCAATTTCAGCAGATATTCGGTCATCGGGGATTTTCCCGTGCCGCCCATATTAAGATTTCCGATGCTAATGACCGGCAGCTCATATTCCTGGGATATCAGAAATTCCTTATCATAAAGATAATTTCGAACCACGGTCACTCCGCCATAAAGCAAGGAGAAAGGAAAAAGCAATTTTCTGGGATTCGGCATGAAAGGCTTTGTATAATATTTATATTTGAAATGTCTGGACTTGCTGAAAATTTCAACATTTCTCAGCAGATTCCACACTTTAACTCAGGGCTAAAATATTAAAATATGATCATACAGGAAGTAATAAATATAATTGAAGAATTTGCTCCCACAGTTTATGCCGAAGATTTTGATAATGTCGGCCTGCTTGTGGGTGAGTCCGAAAAAGAAGTGACCGGAGCCTTAATTACACTTGATACGCTGGAAGCTACCGTAGATGAAGCAATTTCAAAAAAATGCAACCTGATCATCAGTTTTCATCCCATCATTTTCTCCGGATTAAAAAAACTAACCGGAAAAGATTATGTGGAAAGAACCGTGCTAAAAGCGATCAAAAACGACATTGCTATTTATGCGATCCATACTGCCCTGGATAATAATTACAAGGGCGTCAATGATATGATCTCTGAAAAACTCGGCTTGAGAAACCGAAAAATTCTGATCCCGCGGAAGGATTCCATCAGGAAACTGGTGAGCTTTGTTCCTTCAGCAAATGCAGATAACGTTAGGGAAGCGCTTTTTGAGGCCGGGGCCGGAAGTATCGGCAATTATGACAACTGTAGTTTTAATGTGGAAGGCAAAGGAAGTTTCCGCGGAAATAAAGATTCTAACCCCGTAATTGGAGAAAAAGGAAAACTTCATTTTGAAAAAGAAGTCCAGCTGGGAGTCACTTATCCGGTTCACCTGGAATCAAAAATCCTGAAAGCTCTTTTCCAAAGCCATCCTTATGAAGAAGTCGCTTATGAGATCTATGAGCTGGAAAATGAAAATCAGCATCTGGGAATGGGAATGATCGGCGAACTTGAAGCCGAAAAAGATATAACTTCATTTTTGAAAGAAGTGAAGAAAACTTTTAATAGCGGGGTGATAAGACATTCCGCACTGGTGAAAAAACGAATAAAAAAAGTGGCTGTTTTGGGAGGCAGCGGCGCTTTTGCCATTCCAAAAGCAATTTCTGCAGGTGCCGATGTTTTTTTAACAGCAGATCTTAAGTATCACGACTTCTATAAAGCCGAGGAAAATGTAGTGCTGGCCGATATTGGTCACTATGAAAGTGAACAGTTTACAAAAAATTTACTATATTCTTTTCTTAGCAAAAAAATTAGTAGTTTTGCACTTATTTTAGCAGATACAAATACCAATCCAATACATTATTTATAATATGGCGAAAAAAAACGATGTTACTGTAGAAGAGAAGTTAAGGGCACTGTACGATCTTCAGTTAGTAGATTCGCGAATTGATGAAATTCGCAATGTACGCGGCGAACTTCCCCTTGAAGTCGAAGATCTGGAAGATGAAGTAGCAGGTTTGAACAGACGCCTGGAAAAACTGGATGCTGATATTGAGGTCATCGAAAATGACATCAAAAACAAGAAAAATCAGATAGACGAGTCTAAGAGCACTATCAAAAAATATTCTGAACAACAGAAGAACGTTCGTAACAACCGTGAATTCAATGCGTTAAGCAAGGAAGTTGAATTTCAGGAACTGGAAATCGAACTTTCTGAAAAGCATATCAAGGAATATAAGGCGAAGATTGAGCAGAAGAAAGAAGTGATCGCCAGCACCAAGGAAAAACTGGTTCAGCGGGAAGAACACCTGAAACACAAGAAAAGTGAATTGGATGAGATTCTAAAAGAAACCGAAAAAGAAGAGCAGGCACTTAAAGATAAATCAGAGGAATACGAAAAGAATATCGAAGAGCGTCTGGTAAAAGCCTACAAGAGAATCCGCAGCAACGTGAAAAACGGGCTGGCGGTTGTTCCTGTAGAGCGTGGAGCTTCGGGAGGATCTTTCTTTACCATTCCACCACAGGTAATTATGGAAATCGCCGGACGTAAGAAGATCATCACCGATGAACACAGCGGCCGTATTCTTGTGGATGAAGAACTTGCCAAAGAAGAACAGGAAAAAATGGGAGGAATGTTCAAGAAGTTCTAGAAACTCCTTCTTTATACAATAAACTGCCTGAAGAATAAAAATAAGATCTACACGATCTGAAACAAAAATTCTTCAGGCAGTTTTTTTTTGACCTCGTCATCCAATCCCCTGCATTAACAAGTATTTTACATTTGTAAAATTTTAAAAGGCTACCTTTAATCGATAAAATCAAAGGATATGAAACGTTTAATTTTCATAATAAGCCTTTTACTGAGCTTTTCTGCCTGCAACGAGTCAGGGAATAAAAAGGAAAAAGATACCGACGCCCGTACTTCCTCTGAAGGAAAAACGGAAAAAAGCGAGCCTACCGAAAATTATGGAATGGCAGACACTATCGAAACCGGTCAGAATAATACTTATGAGACTCCTTCTGAAAAAAATTCTCAGGAAGAGAGAACAGCTTCTGCCAGTACCATTTCGGGAAAATATATTAAAGATGATCACAAGGAGGATACAGATTGCTCCTGTTATTGCGTGGATATCGCCCTTTCGGGGATCAGTGAGCTTTGCCTTGCAGAAAATAAATTATACATCAATGCCCGCTTCGAAAAAACGGGAAATAAGATAAAGGTATATTATAATGGCAAATCTGCTAAAACCAGTGACACTGAAATTCCCTGGGATAAATTTGATAAATCGGTAATTGCCGAGATCACACCTCAGGCGGGTGACGGCCTTAAACTGGACTGGAAAGGCTTTAGCATCGACAACGAAATCGCTGTGGATTATGCCCTTTACGGCAAGAAAACCCTTGAAGGAACCTATAAAAAATTATAAAATGAAGTTTTTACTGATCAATTTTCTGAGCCTTCTTTTTCTAAGTTGTGGAAATAACACCTCTAAGACCTCTTCTACAACCGAAGCACTAATAAATGCCGATCCCGTGGAAGTACCTACCCAAAACGGACTGGAGCACGCTTATTTCTCCAGTGGATGTTTTTGGTGCGTCGAGGCGATCTATGAAAGCGTCAAAGGAGTCAAAGAGGCAATTTCTGGTTATTCCGGCGGAGAAATGAAAAATCCTACCTATGAGAACAGCGACGGACATGCCGAAACCGTGGAGGTGATCTATGATCCGAATGAAGTTAGCTACAAAACCCTTGTGCAGGTGTATTTTGGCTCTCAGGATCCTACACAGGTGAATGGGCAGGGACCTGATATTGGTAAGCATTACCGCTCTATTATTTTTTATCAGAATGAAAAGCAGAAACAAACCATTGAAGAAGTAAAAGCCGAAGTTGCCAAAAATTACGATAAACCCATTGCGGCTGAAGTCCTGCCATTCCAGAAATTCTGGAAAGCCGAGGATTATCACCAGAACTACGAAAGGAACCATCCTGAGAATCCGTACATTCAGAATGTTTCCATACCACGGATCAACAGGTTTAAAGCAAAATTCCCGGAATTACTGAAGGAAAAAAGGCATTAATTCTGGAGGGCGTTCAGAATTTTTTGTTCCACTTCTTCTGAGTCCCATTTTTGTATAATATCCGGCATTTTCATGACCTCATCCATAATATCCCGCTGTCGATCACCAATTTTTAATGCTTCTGAATAAGCCTTATCCGAAAAAGTTACCCGTGAATACAGCGGTGTCCATAATCCCGGATGCTGGTCGGCAAATCTTTTCTCGATCTTTTTCCGAAGCAGGAACAGGGGATCGGCAGTTTTACGGCTCATTTCAATAAAATTGCGGTAGCTGAGTTCAGCAATGGCATCACCGTTAGGTTTTCGTTCGTTTTGATACTCATCAAATATTTTCTGCCAGTCATTTCCGAACTTTTCCATTTTCTGGTTCAATACCCAGATATCTTCAAAGCCTGCATTCATTCCCTGCCCGTAAAAAGGCACGATGGCGTGAGCCGAATCTCCCACTAAAGTAATTTTATCGAAATACGACCACGGAAAACATTTGATGGTCACCATCGCACTGGTAGGATTTTTAAAGAAATCCCTTTTTAAATTGGAAATTTCGTCCTTGATATCGGGAAAATGAGTTTCGAAGAAAAGATCGGCATCCTTTTCGGTTTGGATACTTTCAAAGGAAGTATCTCCTTCAAAAGGTAAAAAGAGGGTGCAGGTAAAGCTCCCGTCAAGATTTGGCATGGCGATAAGCATGAAATTTCCGCGTGGCCAGATATGAAAAGAAGCATTGTCGAGTTTATGGCTTCCATCCTTATTGGCAGAAATGGTCAATTCTTTGTAGCCAACATCGATGAAGTGCTGTGAATAATTGAAGCGGCTCTGTCTTTGCATTTTATGCCTGATTCGGGAAAATGCCCCATCAGCACCAAAAATAAGATCGAATTTATACTCTTGCCATTTGCTTTTTTCGGTTTCCCCGGTATAAAGATAGGCTTTGGGCATATCAACGTCCCACACTTTTTCTTCGAAACGGAATTCGGCTCCGGCTTCTTCTGCGAGATCGATCATTTTTCGGTTCAAAACCCCTCGGGAAATGGAATAAATCGCTTCTCCTTCCGCTCCATATTTCTGAAAATACACCGGTTGATCCTTTACATGCATGGCGCGCTTATCGAGAGGCAGGGCCAGTTTTCGAATTTCATCCTCTACTCCTACTTCTCTCAGGGCTTTCCATCCCCGGTTAGACATGGCCAGATTGATAGAACGGCCCGAAAATTGAACCTTTCTCACATCGGGGCGTCGATCAAAAACAGTTACTTTATGGCCTTTTTTTCGAAGATAGATAGCGAGCAGAGAACCTACGAGGCCGGAACCCACGATCGCTACATTTTTATTGCTTTGCATGAATTGTCTTGAACAGAAACGTCGGCAGAGTTTAATTTCATGCCGAGATTTGCAATTGATTTTGATGCGAAATTAATTAATTAAAATTAAAACCCTTTCTTTTACTTTCATCTATACATAAGGCATTTATAATTTACTTAACAGCCCCTGTGCTGTATATCTGGTATTTTTATAATAAAACCCTAACTTATGGAAGCCAATAACCAGCCTTTATTACAGCCTTATACTATGGGAGATCTGCAATTAAGAAACAGGGTGATCATGGCACCCCTAACCCGAAGCCGTGCAGACAATAAACATCGCGTCCCCACCGATCTTCATGTGGAATATTACCGCCAGAGAGCAGGAGCCGGAATGATTATTTCTGAAGGGGCACAGGTTTCTGAACGGGGAATAGGTTATATCAACACTCCAGGGATTCATACCGAGGAACAGGCAGAAGCCTGGAAAAAAGTGACCGATGCCGTACATGAGGAAGGCGGAAAGATCTTCGCCCAGCTTTGGCATTGTGGAAGGATCTCGCATCCTAAATTTCACAATGGCGAAAAACCTGTTGCTCCCAGTGCAATTAACCCAAACATTACTGTCTTTACCGATGAAGGTATGGAACCTACGGCAGATCCTAAAGAAATGAGCATTCAGGAGATCCTGGAGACCGTTCAGGAGTTTCGAAATGCAGCAGTTATGGCCAAAAAAGCCAATTTTGATGGCATTGAATTACATGCGGCTAATGGCTATCTTTTCCACCAGTTTTTCAATAAAAAATCGAATCTTCGCACTGATGATTATGGTGGGAACATCCCAAACCGGGCAAGATTCTTCTTTGATATACTGGAAATCTGCACAGAAGTGTGGGCCGAAAACCGAATTGGATGTCATTTCAATCCTTCCTTTACCAATAAGGCTGGAATCACGGCTACCGATGAAAGCATCGCCACCTTTGATTATATCATCGATAAGCTGAATGCCTATGATCTTGCATATGTACATCTTTCAGAGCCTTTTACTGATGTAAGTGATATTCCCTATTTAGAAACCGAGGTCGCTAAACATTATCGCCCAATCTATAAGGGCACTTTAATGGCCAATAAAAGCTTTGACCGGGAATCGGGAAACAGGATTATTGAAAACGGGTATGCCGATCTTGTTTCCTTCGGAAAATTATTTATTTCCAATCCCGATCTTCCGGAACGTTTTAAAAATAAATGGCCCACTGCAGAATGGGATCAGAAAACCTTTTATACTCCCGGCGCCGAAGGCTATACCGATTATCCCGCGTATAAAAAGGAAGAAGTTTCCTAAAATTTACCAAAACCTGTGATAAAAATTGTTAAGAATTTTAAGTCTCTGAGCTTCAACAGGTAAATTTATTTTTCTAAAACTATAATTATGGATCAACAGAAGCTTGACCAAATGAGGTCAACCCTAAGTAAACTTGAAGATATCAAAAACAGTCAGGAAAGTATTCTGGACAAGATCAACCACGTAATCACCGATCTTTTTCAGCATCCCGACAAAGATCTGGAAAAAGCCATGGAAGAAGCGCACCAACGAGCTTCAGATAATACCGAAGCAATTCGTGAAGCCATGGAAGAATATGAAATGAGGATTAATAAAATGGAAAATCAGGATTAATTTAAAAATCTGTTAACAGCCTATTATTAAGTCAATTTTTAACTTGAGGTCAGTATAAAAACTGACCTTTTTTGCTATGAAACATATAGACCTGCAGGACATAGAGGGTATGGATAAGGTTTATCGCCTTAATCTTATCAATAGTTGTACGGGATACAAATCGGCAAACCTTATCGCTACAAAATCGAAAAGCGGCCACCCAAATGTAGCTGTATTCAGTTCTGTAACCCATATGGGTAGTCATCCCGCAATGCTGGGATTTATTATGAGACCTAATAAAGTCCCCAGAAATACCTATAAGAACATCAGGGAAACCTCTTATTTCACCGTGAATCATATTCATGAAAAGATGATTGCACAGGCGCACCAGACCGCGGCGAAATATGAAGAAAATATTTCTGAATTTCACAAAACCGGTCTTGAAGAAGAATATCTTGATGATTTTTTACCTCCTTATGTAAAAAAATCTGAAATTAAATTAGGCTGCCGTTATCTTAACGAATATGAAATTAAGGAAAACAACACGCTGCTGATCGTTGCCGCCATCGAACATATTTATTTTGATGAAGGCATTCAAATGCCCGATGGCTGGCTGCGACTGGATGATGCAGGTACCGTCGCCATTGACGGCCTCGACGGATATTCCCTTCCCTCATTGCTGGATCGCTTTCATTATGCCCGACCTGGAAAGGAACTAAAATCGTTTTTTAACACAGAAACCAGTAAGTAAAGTCGGAAAGAAAAAAAGTTGGAAAAATTAACTAGCCTAGTTAAATCAAGGTTAAAGATGCTATTCTGCCTCTCCGGATTCTCTAAATTAGTAATGATATCTAGGAAAATACCCTAAACAAAATAGTCAATAACCGTGGGCGAGTTTTAAAAATTTGCTCCTAAAACAACCAATATGAGAGATTTAATTTGGCTTATTATCGTCCTTTTAATCATAGGATGGCTTATAGGATATTTCGCCTTCCCCGATCTGGGAAGCATCATTCACATCCTGATTGTACTGGCAGTAATTCTTATTTTATATAAACTGCTGACCGGGCGCAGGCTCTGAAAAGATTCTAAATTTAAAAACCCTTTGAAATTCAAAGGGTTTTTTATTTGCCATCAAATTATTTAGAAATTGTCTGGTTATCATTGTTTTTGTGTCTGAAAAGCCCTCAAACACCTGTAATTGAATATTTACTATATTTAGTATTCAAAAAACCAACTATGAAAAAATTAATTTTCCTTTTATCACTAAGCCTGGTTCTTTTTTCATGTGATGATCAGAAACAGAAAAAAGAGGAACTGGAATCGATGAACGAACCTGCCTCGACCGCCGATAAGATAGCCATGGCCAGCGGGATCAAAGAATTTGACAGCATCAATAAAATTGAATTTACATTCAATGTAGAAGTCAATGATACTATTCGTTCGAAACGCAAATGGGTATGGCATACCGACAGCCATAAAATAAGCCTTACCGAAAAAGATAGCACTATGAGTTATATCAAGAAAGATAGCCTTAGTGAAGCCGATAAAAAAATTGATCAAAAATTCGTAAATGATTCTTACTGGCTGCTTTTTCCTTTTCAGCTTAAATGGTCAGATGCCGAAATGAGTGACGTGAAAAAAGCGAAAGCGCCTATCAGTGGGAATGAAATGAATATGATGAGCGTGAAATATTCTTCAGAAGGTGGATATACACCGGGAGACACCTACGATATATATTTTAACGATGATAATATGGTCCAGGAATGGGTATACAAACCTTCGGGCGGTGGCAACTCGATGGCCACAACCTGGGAAGATTATCATAATTTTCATGGGATCCAAATCGCAAGGGAGCATAAGGGAAAAGACGGAAATTTCAAGATTTTCTTTTCCGATATTTCGGTGGAATAGACCCGTTTAATTCGATTTAGACAGGATGCCTTTTTTGAGGATCTGACCAAATTCGTAAATATCTTCAAAAGAACAGTAGAAAGGTGCCGGGGCCAATCGGATTACATTCGGTTCCCGCCAATCGGTAAAAACTCCATTATTCATTAAAAAATGAAAAATCTCTTTTCCTTCTCCATGCAGAAATACCGAAAGTTGTGTTCCCCGCTCTGATTGTTTTTCTGGAGTGATAATCTCAAAAGTACTTTCCACTTCTTTATCAATTTCATGCAGAATGAATTCAAGATAAGCGACGATCTTGTTTCTCTTTTCAATAAGCGCGGGCATTCCCACCTCATCGAACATTTCTAAAGAAGCAAGGTAAGGCGCCAAAGCCAGAACAGGCGCGTTACTTATCTGCCAGGCATTTGCTGTAGATTCCGGCTGAAATTCGGGTTCCATGAGAAACCGTCTTTCCTTATTATGGCCCCACCAGCCTTCAAACCGCGGAATATCTTTTTTGTTATGATATTTCTGGTTTATAAAGCATCCCGAAGCATTTCCGGGACCCGAATTCATGTATTTATAACTGCACCAGGCAGCAAAATCAACATTCCATTCGCTTAATTTCAGTTCGATATTTCCGGCAGCATGCGCGAGATCCCATCCCACAAAAGCTCCTACTTTATGACCTGCTTCGGTGATCTTTTGCATGTCGAAGACCTGACCTGTATAATAATTCACGCCGCCTATCAGTACCAGAGCGCACTCCTCTCCTACTTCTTCAATTTTCGCCAGAATATCCCCGGTTCTGAAATTTTGCTCTCCTTCTCTTTTCTTTATTTCCACAATGGCTTCTTTAGGATCATAACCATGAAACCTTACCTGACTTGCGATCATGTACTGGTCACTGGGAAATGCTTTTTCCTCACAAAGGATCTTAAACCTCTTAGGCGTCGGGCGGTAAAAAGAAACCATCAGCAAATGAAGGTTTACCGTGAGTGTATTCATCACAGTTACTTCTTCAGGTTTGGCTCCTACCACTTTGGAAAGTTTTTCAGAAAAACGTTCATGATAGTCCCACCACGGCTTTTCGGCATAAAAATGTCCTTCCACCCCAAGTTCAGCCCAGGAATTCATAATTTCATCTACATATTTTTTAGCCGATTTTGGCTGAAGTCCCAGCGAGTTTCCCACAAAATAGATCACATCTTTTCCGTTTACCTGCGGAAAAATAAATTGTTCACGGTAAGAAGCCAATCGATCTTCCCGATCTAATTTTTGGGCAAATTTCCTGCTGTTTTCGAACTTCATAAAGCAAATTTTGGGTAAAAATACAATTTAACGGCAAATACCCTAAAATTGCGTTTTCGGTAAATATTTATTTTAATTTTACAAAAAATGACTCCATGAACTTCTTGCCTGAAAAAATCGAAAACTATATCGTAGCTCATTCAGAAAAAGAACCTGAACTGCTTGCCATTCTAAACAGGGAAACCAATCAAAAAGTTCTTCAGCCAAGAATGCTCAGCGGGCATTATCAGGGAAGAGTATTAAGTATCATATCGAAAATAAAAGCTCCAAAAACTATCCTCGAAATCGGAACTTACACGGGTTACTCAGCGCTTTGCCTTGCGGAAGGACTTCAGAAAAACGGTGTTTTACACACCATCGACATCAATGAAGAACTCTATGATTTTCAGAAGAAATACTTCAAGAAATCTGAATTCGGAAATCAGATAAAACAGCATCTTGGTGACGCGACGGAAATTATTCCGCAGTTAAAAGAAAAATTCGACCTTGTATTTATCGATGCCGATAAACCAAATTATCCCAATTATTTCAACCTGATAATCGAAAAAATAAATCCCGGAGGTTTGATCCTCTCTGATAATGTACTGTGGTCTGGAAAAGTAATTGAAAAAGTTAAAGCCGATGATGAATCCACGCAGGCTTTACTAAAGTATAATAAAATGCTGGCCGAAGATCCAAGACTGGAAACAGTGGTACTTCCCGTTCGTGATGGTTTAACCATCTCCCGATTTAAAGACTAATACAGCCTACGGCCCGATCTATTGTAAAGCCAGAAGAAAAGGAGGGCAAAAAGGATTCCCACGATCATCCCAACAAGTACATCGCTGGGATAATGCACGCCTACATAGATACGGCTCATCACGAAGAGAATTGGCCAGATATAGGCTAGATAGATCCATCTTGATTTTTCCCTGAGCACCAGTACCACAAATGTTGTAGCCGCGAAAGAAGTTGAAGAATGTCCCGAAAAGAAACTATAACCGGTAGGTTCCTGGAGAACCCGGATCATATCCACGAGATCGGGTGCATTATTCGGTCGAAGCCGAAAAAAGAAACTTTTGACAATATTGGTAAAGCCCCAGACACTGAACACAGTTGCTAGGAGAAAAAGAAGGGAAAAAAGCGCCTTTTTCCAGTGAAAAGCCAGGAAAAATAAAAGAAAAAACAGAAAATACAGTGGGATCCAGTGTCGCGGATTAGTGACATAGATCCAGAATGCATCATATCTCTCGATACCCAGATTGTTCAAAAAAACAAATAAATCCCTGTCCCATTGTTCAATCTGTTCCCACATTTAAAACAACTTAACGATGGCGTTTAATTGAGCCTGTCATTTCATCGATATCATCTTTAACCTTATCGATCTCTCCTTTTATATCCTTGGTGAAATCGGTATCGATACCCTGCTTTTCAGCACTTTTTTGAATTTCGCTTTTAATATCATTAGAAGCGTTTCTAATAGCTTTCATGCCCTGCCCGAGGCCACGCGCTATTTCCGGGATCTTATCTGCTCCAAATACCATTACCAGTATGAACATGATAAATGCGATCTCGGCTCCACTAATAAATAAAGGTAACACTAGCATAATACACAAATATACTTACAAATCTAAGCATAAAAAAAGCCGACTCGTTAAAGTCGGCATAAATATAAATTTTAATTAAAAACTTATTTTTTCGAATCCCGAAATTGTTCGAATTCGTTTTTGTTCTCTGTCTTTGGCCATGCGTTATTGTCAAGATTCACATCGGCAGTTTCCAGATCGGGATCGACAACGATCTTGCTGATTTCTTTGGTAGTAGGGATCACCTTGCTTACCTCAGCATCATTCTTTCTCCATATCTGTACGGGGTAGGTTCTTTTTTCGCTGGTACCATCTTTATAAGTAATTTCCACAATTAATGGCATAACGAGTCCTCCCGGTTTTTCGAAATTCACCTGATAGAAATATTTTGGCGCTTTAAGTTTTGCTCTTTCTTCTGCACTAAAATTATCCATTACGTACTTGTTCAGCGCTTCAGAATTCTCAAGAGGAGATTTGCCTTTCAGACTTTCATCAAAATCAGCATCCTCTTCCTTCACAACATATAGCGCATCCATATCTTCTGCAGAAGTTCCATATCGCTGAAGGAATTTTTTCCCGTTTTCGGTAGGCTTATCGGTGATATAATATTTATTTACAGATTTGATCCCAATATCTACGTTATCGGTAGTATAGAACCAGCCTCTCCAGTACCAGTCAAGGTCTACACCGGAAGCGTCTTCCATGGTGCGGAAGAAATCTTCGGGAGTCGGGTGCTTGAACATCCATCTGTGCGCATAAGTATGGAACGCATAATCGAAAAGATCGCGGCCCAGTACCGTTTCACGAAGTATGTTCAATGCAGTTGCTGGCTTTCCGTAAGCATTATTACCTAATTGGTAAACTTCTTCAGGATTAGACATAATTGGAGAAATGAAATCCTGATTACCTTTCATATAAGGCACAATCTTGTGAGGTTCCCCTCTTCTTGAAGGATAATTTTCAAGGTCTCCAATGGCTTCAGGATATCTCTCGCCGAATTCCTGCTCGGCCATATATTGTACAAAGGTATTGATACCTTCGTCCATCCATCCCCACTGACGCTCATCAGAATTAACGATCATTGGGAAGAAATTATGTCCAACCTCGTGAATGATCACACTCATCATTCCGAATTTGGTACGGTCGCTATAATTTCCGTCTTCATCAGGACGGCCGTAGTTCCAGCAGATCATTGGATATTCCATCCCCTGATTTTTGGCGTGAACCGATACTGCTTTATGATAAGGATACTGGAAAGTATGATCAGAATAGCTTTTTATCGTACTTGCCACCACTCTTGTTGACCATTTTTCCCAAAGCGGATTCCCTTCTTTTGGATAAATGGAAACAGCCATCACTGTTTTTCCCATCACATCGGTCGCCATCATATCAAGAATATATTTTCTTGAAGTTGAAAAAGCGAAATCACGCACATTTTCAGCTTTATATTTCCAGGTTTTGGTTTTATTGGAAAAACCTTTTTCGGCTTTTTCAGCCTCTTCCTGTGTGACGATGATCACCGGCTTATCGAAAGACTTTTGCGCTTTCTCATAACGATTCATCATCTCTTTGCTATAAACTTCTTTCCTGTTCTGAAGTGTTCCGGTAGCCTCCATCACATGATCGGCAGGAACGGTAATATCTACCTCATAATTTCCAAAAGGCAGCGCGAATTCACCGCTTCCCCAGAATTGCATGTTCTGCCATCCCTCAACATCGTCATAAACGGCCATTCTTGGGAAGAACTGAGCGATTTGGTAAGTTTTGTTCCCGTCTTCAGGGAAATATTCAAATCCGGAACGGGCACGATCGGTAACGTGATTATTGATCTGATAGTTCCATTTTACATTAAAAGAATAAGTTTCTCCTGATTTTAATGGCTGCGGAAGATCTATTCTCATCATAGTCTGTACGATCTTGTAAGGCAGTGATTCGCCATCTTTGGTTACCGCCTGGATATTATATCCTCCATCAAAAGGTTCTTCGAGGTAATTATTAGCAAATCGGCCCACAGAACTCGCAGGAGCAAGACCTTCTCCATTTCTCTCGAGAGAAGGAGAATCTTTTTTCCTGATGTTCTGGTCTAACTGAAGCCACAGATATTCAAGTTCCTGTGGAGAATTATTATGGTAGGTAACAGTTTCCTCACCCGTAAGAACAGAGTTCTTATCGTCAAGATTCACATCGATGTCATAATCGGCTCGGTTCTGGTAATAAGCCGGGCCGGGAGCCCCCGATGCGGTTCTGTACTGATTGGGAGTGGCAAACTCCATATACATTTGCCTGAATTTGTTCTGGTTTGTATGCCCTTCCTGTTTTTGTTGTTCGGTTTCCTGAGCCGAAAGCCCTGCGAACACGAACATTAGAAACAAAGAACATAACAAGTTTAATCTCTTCATATTGTTGTTTTTGTTTTAAAGGATGCTAAAAATAAATATTTATATATTCTTCAGGAAGTTTTCCTAAAAATTAATGCTTTTCTGCCCGTCAGATTTCATGAGCAGCATACTTTTAACTTCGGAATTCTTCTTGATATTCACGATATTCTTCTGTGAGTCAAACATATCGGTCAAAATTAGATTTTCAACCGTAATCTTACTAAAATCGTTCACTTTATCGGCTTCGATAAACATTTCGATCTGATCTGCATCAAATTTGCTTCCCAGCAAATGCAATTTCACATCCTTTCCGTCTACACTAATGTGCAGTTTCTCATTAAGATACTGCTGCATCAAATCTTTATGTTTATTAAGATCTTCTTTATAAGAAAGGGATATGTCTTTTTGGTAGCGCTGATTTAAAACGCGTTCAAAATCATCGATAAAGACGCGGGTAATAATCTGAAGGCTTTGTTCGTCCTTACTATATTCAATTTCTGTAACACTGAGGTAAGTTTTATGCAGCTCTGCCTTGAAAGAACTCAGGGCAAAAAAGCACAATAGAAGAATACCAAACTTTTTCATTTAGACTTTTTTATGCAATAGGAGCAAATATCAAACCAAAATACCGGCTGCACAATTATATAGACGATGAAAAAGCGGAAAGGTTTAAAGCGGTACTTCTTTTTGTTGATTAAGCAAATCGCCGCGTAATTCCCTGAAATCTTCAATTTTTGTATCGAAGTACTCAATAAGCCCCAGCGCGTCTTCTTTGCGGAAAAGAATCTTAAAACGCACGTCCTCGGAACAGTAAAGAATGAAGTTGGTGACCTCATTTTCATTAAGAGCCAACGTTTCCCGAAAATATTCTGCACCGATCAGGCTTAGACTCTTCCTGACGAAATCTTTTGGAGTATAATGCACCGTTTTTTCCTTATTGGCACTTAGTTTATCAGCAATCATGCCCGCTACTTTCATCACATCGATTCCTCCCTGGGAATTTGCATTTTGCGGCGGGTTGAGTTTTCTGTCGATTTCTATGGCTTTGTTAAGGTTCATCTGAAGTTTATTCTTTGTCTCGGCTTCAGCTACCGAGACACGGTTAATATCATTGGCCAGGTAACCTGAAAGTTTAATATTGCTGATCTGCACCTCGGCAAGTTCATTGATGGCATTATTTAAGATCAATTGCGGAAGTTTTCCTTCCGAAATCATTTTTTCGGAAATGACCAGGGTTCTGTTTTCAAACTGAACCGAAGAGTAGAAAATACTGTCATTCACCCTCACTCCTATTTCATAGTTCCCATTTTGATCGCTGATGGTTCCGGTTTCGGCATTCAGGTTGACGATATTCAGTTTTTCAATACCGCTTTTATCAGAAGAAACGACCTTTCCTTTCAATATCTGCCGCTCCTGAGCCTGCGCAACTATTCCGAAAATCAGCAAAATAACAAGTATTAAATATTGTTGAGAGGTAGCTTTTTTAACATTTTTCATCCTTTATCTATTTCTCGAAGTTCTTTAAATCCTTCAATTTTATCATTCAGAAATTCCATAAATTTCAGCTTTTCCTCATTGCTGACGAGGGTTTTAAATCCTGGAAATCCCATGCAATAATAAAGGAAATTAATTATTTCATTTTCTGGCAGCTGAAGGTTTTCGGTAAAATACTCCTCCGGCAGAAATGCGTAAGCCTCATAAACCTGGCCTGCCAAATGGGAATTTTCAACCACTTTTTTGAACATTTTCTTTTGACCGTTCAACGAATAGACGATCATACTCACCACATCCACACCTCCCGAACCACTTGCAAAACGCAGCTTTCTCTCCTCGATGGGTGTAAGTTTAGTGGGATATGAAAATCCGTATTTATCATAAACCGATTTCGGAACCCGGTCGATATCGCCATTCAAAACTCCGGAAAGCTTGATGTCGTCTATCTGCACCTCATCGAGTTCAGTGTATTTCTCGTTTAATTTTACGGCGAATCCTATTTGAAAATCTTCAGCTTTTATAACGATAGTCTTATTTTCAAACTGAACGGAAGAAAAATAAATGCTGTCGCCGGCCCTGGCGGAAAGTTCAAAATAGCCATTTTCCAAACTGGAAGTTCCTTTTTCACTGCTGAGATTGATGATATTTATTCCCCTGGAAGAATCGGTACTATCGGTAATAATATTTCCTCTTAAAAGTTGCCGATCCTGTGCGTTAGCATGAAAACTTATCAATAAGAGAATTATTGCAATATAAAATGGCTTAAATAATCGGTTCAAATTTTCGGATTGGTTAGATCTTAAGAAGCTATAACGGTTAAAAAACCTGTTTTAGCCTGTAAATAACAATAAACTTTTCTTAACGATTGGGATTCTCTAACTTTACTTCAAAATAAAAAAAAACATGAATGCAATACTGGCCAGCACTTCAACACTTTATAACCAAAACTATCTGGAATATTTACTTCCCACTCTGAAAGGGCATTTTAAAAATTGTGAATTTGTGCTTTTTATTTCCTATGCCCGTCCCGGCGGAATAAGCCTGAAAGAGTATACCGAAAATGCGGCAAAGGCTTTTTCAAAAATCGATATTAAAGTAAAAGGAATTGAAGAATTTCAAAATGCGGCGGAAGCGGTTCAAAATGCTCCTGCAATTTTTACTGGTGGCGGAAATACTTTTTTGCTGGTTTCCGAACTTTACCGCAATAAGGTCATGCCGGAACTTCGCAACGCAATCCTGGATGGCACTCCATATCTCGGCACCAGCGCGGGCACTAATATTGGCGGTCTAAGTATGCAAACCACCAATGATATGCCAATCGTTTATCCACCTTCTTTTAAGACTTTAGGAATCGTACCATTCAATATTAATCCGCATTACCTCGATCCCGACCCCGATTCACGGCATAAAGGAGAAACGAGGGAAACCCGTATCAAGGAATTTCACAGTTTAAATTCTCAACCAGTGATTGGGTTGCGTGAAGGCAGCTGGCTGGAACTGCGCGATAATAAAGTTACGTTAAAGGGAGAGCTTAGCGCCCGGATTTTCAAAAAGGATAAAGTACCTTACGAAATAGAAACCGGAACCGATTTAAGCGACCTGAATTAATGGATTACCAGAATATACTCAATACGATTTATGATGAAATGAGCTACCGGGATGTGAAAGGCAAAGTAGCCTCTTACATTCCAGAACTGGCAAAGATTGACCGCCGAAAATTCGGAATGCACGTGTATCGCGGGAATCAACAGCATTACAGTATTGGTGACAGCGATGAGAAATTTTCCATTCAGAGTATTTCAAAGGTCTTCACACTTTCCATGGCCATGAGAATTATGGGAGAGTCGCTTTGGGATCGGGTTTCAGTGGAACCTTCAGGAGATCCATTCAACAGCCTTACGCAGCTGGAGAAGGAAAGCGGCATTCCGCGGAATCCCTTTATCAATGCCGGGGCGCTGGTAATTGCAGATATTCTGGTCGATCAGCTGAAAGATCCAAAAAAGGAACTGCTGGAGTTTGTAAAAGAGATTACCGGAGAGGATAATATTTATTATGACCTGAAAGTGGCATCTTCAGAAAAAAGTACCGGTTACCGCAATGTTGCCCTGGTGAATTATATAAAAGCTTTAGGAAATATCAAGTGCGATGTGGAGCCGATAGTCGATTTTTACTTTCACCAGTGCTCGCTAGCCATGTCCTGCAGGCAACTTGCAACAGCATTTATGATTTTTTCGAACCGTGGAAAAATTCTTGAAAAGGATAAAAAAATCCTGAAACCCAAAACAGTAAAACGTATCAATGCGTTGATGCAGACCTGTGGATTTTATGATGAAGCGGGAGAATTCAGCTTTCAGGTGGGATTGCCCGGAAAGAGTGGCGTGGGCGGCGGAATTGTAGCCATACATCCCGACCAGTATTCGGTAGCGGTATGGAGCCCGATACTGAATGAGAAAGGAAATTCTGAATTGGGAATGAAAGCCCTGGAAAGATTGACTACTCTTACAGGAGTTTCGGTATTTTAAAAATAAAAAATGCCTTCCGATAACGGAAAGCATTTCCTATAAATTGAACACTGCTAAAATTAAAGTGCTGCGACGTGCTTAGTCAAATTTGACTTTAGGTTAGCAGCTTTATTATCGTGAATGATATTATTCTTCGCTAGTTTGTCGATCATCGAAACTACAGAAGGAAGCATTCCTTCAGCCTCTTTCTTATCGGCTTCACGCAATTTTTTGATCGCGTTTCTGGTAGTTTTGTGCTGGTAGCGATTTCTGAGCCTCTTGCTCTCATTGCTACGAATCCTCTTCAACGCTGACTTATGATTTGCCATTACAATTACTTTTTAATAGTTCTTTAAAGTAGTCCGTAGGGGAATCGAACCCCTGTTACCAGGATGAAAACCTGGCGTCCTAACCCCTAGACGAACGGACCATTTTTTATTTCAAAATACAACCCTAAAGTTGTTTAAATTTTACACTTTTTAAGTGTTACTCTTCCTGTAGTCCGTAGGGGAATCGAACCCCTGTTACCAGGATGAAAACCTGGCGTCCTAACCCCTAGACGAACGGACCATTTTTATTTCAAATGCGGATGCAAAAATACAACTATTTTTCAATGCCGCAAATGTTGAATAAAAATTTTTAGTTTTTTTAGTAAGCCTTCGCAAATAACACCCTGCGGGCCGATTCTTTTCCAGTAAGCACGCACTTTCCAGGCTCTGTTGGAACATTGAAAGGTATACAACGAATGGTAGCTTTGGTAAGCTCTTTTATTCTATTTTCGGTTTCCGGAGTTCCGTCCCAGTGAGCAGAAATAAAACCGCCTTTTTCTTTTAGCACTTTTTTGAATTCTTCAAAAGTATCTACCTCGGTAATATGCTCATCCCTGAAATTTCTGGCTTTTTCAAAGAGAGTTTCCTGAATTTCGGTCATCAGGTTTTTAACTTTTTCAACAACCTCTTCTCTTTTCACGAATTCCTTGGTAAGAGTATCACGTCTTGCAAGCTCAACCGTTCCTTTTTCAAGATCCTTAGGCCCAAGCGCCAGCCTTACCGGCACACCCTGTAATTCATACTGGGCAAATTTCCAGCCGGGTTTCTGCGTATCCCGGTCGTCATATTTTACCGAGATCCCTTCGGCTTTCAGATCTTGCACCAGCTTTTCGGCTACTTCCGAAATTTGTTTTAGCTGTTCTTCTCCTTTATATATAGGAACGATCACCACTTGCGTAGGCGCCAGTTTTGGCGGAAGAACCAGGCCTTTATCATCACTATGCGTCATAATAAGAGCTCCCATAAGCCTGGTAGATACACCCCAGGAAGTCGCCCAGACATGCTCAAGGCCACCTTCCGGAGTGGCAAATTTCACATCGAAGGCTTTGGCAAAATTCTGCCCTAGAAAATGAGAAGTACCCGCCTGTAGCGCCTTTCCATCCTGCATCAGTGCTTCGATACAATAGGTTTCCAGGGCTCCGGCAAAACGTTCATTGGCGGTCTTTGCCCCTTTAATCACCGGAATTGCCATAAAATTTTCAGCGAATTCGGCATATATATCATTCATCAGCTCTGTTTCTTCAAGAGCCTCTTCTTTGGTCGCGTGGGCAGTATGTCCTTCCTGCCAGAGAAATTCGGCAGTTCTTAAAAAGAGACGGGTTCTCATTTCCCAGCGAACCACATTTGCCCACTGGTTGATCTTGATGGGAAGGTCTCGATAAGATTGTATCCAGTTCTTATAAGTACTCCAGATGATCGCTTCGGAAGTGGGTCTCACTACAAGTTCCTCTTCAAGTTTGGCTTCAGGATCTACCACCAGCTTCCCAGGATTATCCGGATCGTTTTTTAAACGGTAATGAGTAACCACCGCACATTCTTTAGCGAATCCTTCGGCATTCTGTTCTTCGGCTTCAAATAAATGCTTCGGCACAAAAAGAGGAAAATAGGCATTTTGGTGCCCGGTTTCCTTGAACATCCTATCCAGCTCCGCCTGCATTTTTTCCCAGATGGCAAAGCCATAAGGTTTGATCACCATACAGCCCCGAACCGCTGAATTTTCAGCTAAATCGGCTTTCACCACCAGCTCATTATACCATTTAGAATAGTCTTCGCTGCGCTTTGTTAGATTTTTACCCATTGTTTGTTATTTGGCATAAAACTTGTACCTTTTAAACGTGTTTTTACACGTGAACTCGTCGGGCAAAACTAATTAATTTTACGCTGCCCAACAATAAAATCCAAGACCTATGAAAGTTTTTACAATTATAAAACAGAATCTGAGCCTGCTATTCGCTCCGGCTTTGTTGATCCTGGCTTCCTGTAGTTCTTACCAGTATTCGGGCTACGAGGCAGACGGAATTTACGGAGAATCAAGACCAGGTATCTGGGAGCAACAGCAGCAACCAGAAACCCAGGAAGTAAAACCCAATAATAACAACACCTATTATAAGAACCTTTTTGCCCAGCAGTCAGAAGCCTATGGGGAAATACTCGAAAGTGACATTTTCACTGATGTAGACAGCTATACTTCTACTCCTCATTACGCCAATTATATGGAGGAAGATCAGGATGGAGACGGAGTAGCTTATTCAGGCGGTTATGCCCCGTGGGGAAATGATCCTGACAGCTACACCATTAATATTTACAACAACGGCTTCTATAGTCCATGGTACCGCGGTTACGGCTATGGATATGGCTATGGATATGGATATCCATACTACAGAGGATGGGGCCCAGGTTATTACCCATACTACTGGAATGGATATTATGAACCTATGGCCTATGGGTATGGACCTTCCTGGAGCATCGGTTTTGGGTTTGGTTACGGATACAGCTATGGTTATCCATATTATTCCTATTACCATTATACTAATCCTTACTGGACGTATGGTTACAATCATTACAACAATTACGGCCGTGTAGCCTATAATGCTACCCGCAGAAGTGAGCCTGTAAGATACAGTGAAGGGGAAAGCCGAAGAAGCAGCATTTCGAATGCCAGAAATTCTTCCTATTCCAGAAGCATTAGAGAGATCAGAAATTCCAGAACCTCTACTTACGGAACTTCCAGGACCAGAAGCAGCAATGACAACGATGTAAATATTTATACACGCACTAACAGGAGAACAGAAGCTGCACCGGTTTATAATAGAGAACAAAACTCTGGTAATTCCAGAACATATCAATCCAGATCACAAAATTCTAACAGCACCTATAGATCTTCGACTTCAAGAAGAAGTTCTGCGCCCGCAAGAACCACTACCCGTAGTTCTACACCCACTACCAGAAGCAGTGGTACAACTACAAGAAGTTCGAGCAGCAGATCTTCCAGAGGTGGACGAGGTGGCCGTTAAAAAACTGAAATAAATGAATGAAACCTTACAGTGTAATGCTGTAAGGTTTTTTTATAAACACACATGCTATGAAAAAACTATTCTTACTACTCATTTTTCTGTGCACAATTAGCCTAAGTTTTGGACAGGACGTCACAGATATTTACAGATATTCTTCAGAAGAACTTTCGGGAACCGCCCGCTATATGGGAATGAGCGGAGCCTTTGGCGCGCTTGGCGGAGACATGTCGGCAGTATCGTTAAACCCCGCCTCTTCTGCTGTTTTTCTGAGCAGCAGCGCCAATGTCACCATGGGATACCGCAGTGTAAACAATAATATTTCTTATATGAACGGTCGTACCAGTAGCGATGAATCTACCCTGGACCTGACCAATGCAGGAGGAGTTTTCATTTTTGACAATTCCAATGGTGGCGATTTTAGAAAAATATCTCTGGCCATAAATTACCAGACCACAAAGAATTTTGATGAAAATTATGTTTCTCGAGGCACCTCTTCGACTTCCATAGATCAGTATTTTTTGAACTATGCCAACGGAGTTCCTCTTGATTTACTGCAATTACGAGAGGATGAAACCATTTCCGACCTCTACTCTTATCTTGGAAAAAATTACGGTTTCGCTACACAACAAGCGTTTTTGGGATATCAGTCTTATGTGATCGAAGCCGAAACAGATGACCCCGAAAATACCTCTTATTATTCCCTGATCAATCCCGGAAATTTTGACCAGCGCTTTAATTATGCGGCTACCGGACTCAATGGAAAATTAACTTTTAATATCGGAACTCAATTCAGGGATTTTCTGTATCTGGGTTTAAACCTGAATTCCCATTTCATCAATTATGAAAGTTCTGAAGAAATAAGCGAATTCAATAATAACACCGGAAGTCAAACCACTGAAGTTTATTTCGGAAACAACCTTAGCACTAATGGCGATGGTTTTTCATTTCAGCTCGGAGGAATATTTAAAGTTGAGGACTGGAGGATTGGAGTTAGTTACGATTCGCCCACCTGGTATGACATTCGTGAAGAAACCACCCAGTATATTGAAACCAATAGTCCGGAAGACGAATTTGTCTCAGTTTCTCCCAATATTCTGAATGCTTATCCGGAATACAGATTACAGACTCCTTATAAAATTTCAGGTAGCCTGGCTTATTTATTTGGGCAGAAGGGCTTGATCAGCTTTGAGTACAGCAATAAAGATTACAGCAAAATGAAACTTAAACCCGAAGATGATCTAAGTTTTGCTACCACCAATCGTGAAGTAGCACAAAATATGAAGGCTGCTTCCACTTTTAAAGTTGGAGGTGAATATCGTCTTTCCAGATTTAGCATGAGAGCAGGTTATCGTTTCGTGGAAAGTCCGTTTAAAAATAATAATGGCGCCGGTGACCTTAACGGATATTCTGCCGGTTTGGGTTATGATTTCGGCAGCCTTTCCCTGAATGTCGCTTACAGCCTGGCAAGTTATTCTGAAAATGAACCATTATTGAACACAGGACTTACTCAGCCGGTTGTTCTTGACAGGGATCTTTCCAAAGTTGTGGTAAGTTTAAATTTCGGACTCTAAAATACCTTTATCTTATCAGAGAAAAGTTCGCAGAATAACTGCGGACTTTTCCTGTTTTATCATCCGTAAATTTTATTCTGAACCAATAGTCATCGGCCGGCATGGGCTTTCCGTTAAAAGTACCGTCCCAGCTAAGATTCGAAGAATTTAACTGCTTGATCAGTTTTCCGTAGCGATCAAAAATATAAAGACTCTGAACCTGTACCTGGTTACTGCTGATGATCTTCCAGGTATCATTATATCCGTCAGAATTAGGAGTAAAGAATCGCGGATAGCCGATGAGAAAGAATTCCTCGCTGGTAACAGAGCCACAACCATGTCTTTCCCGCACAGTAACGGTATGTTTTCCCGGTGAAACATTCTTAAAAACACCATTTTCCTGCCATTCTCCATTATCTATTCTATACTGAAAATTAGCATCAGGATTATTTTCCTGGTTTTCAACAGTCGCTTTTACGGTATATCCATCCCCAAAATCGGAACCTTCAATTTCTACTGAAACATCCTCGGGCGCCTCAATAGGAACCGGCACTATACTAATATATTGCTCACATCCCGTTTGTTTATGCCTGATAGTTAATTCGATATTTGCGGGATTGGGAAATTCGGTGATAGTGACTACGGCATCCTGAGTAAGAAAATTTCCTATTTGCCACTCATATTCATAATCATTGCCAAGATCCTCTCCCAGGGTAACGGGAGTAATCAGATTTCCGGAAGCATCTACACAGAAATAGGTGCTATCAAGCAAGTCAATTTCAGACATTTGAAAATACTTTAGCTGAAACGATACTGCTTCTGAAAAACATCCGCTTTCCACATGTCTAACTCTTGCATAGATCGTGGCCCCTTCAGTAAAATCATAGGTTTCCGGAGCCGCAATGGAAATATTATTATCGAGATCAGACTGATTCTCATAATAATCTACCTCGTAATCCTGCGGATTGGAATTTGGAGAAATTAATGCAGCTGAATTATTAGTGAGATCAACAGTTCCCGCGTCTTCGCTGCAGATATAGACATCAGATGCCTCCCCAATTTCAGGATTTTCATAGAAAGTAACCGTCACATCATCCTCTTCCTGATTTCCACCCACAGCATCGGCTACCACCAGACGATAATCTCCAGATTGGGTCACTGTTAATTCGGGCTCATCGGCCCCTGGAATTGGGTCATAATTTCCCGTGGTTTCATTTTTCAGATACCATGCATAACTCCCGGCCTCATCGGTATAACCATTCAGCGTGTATGAATCTTCCCCACAAACCGGAATAAAATCTCCGAGGGTTCCATCCAAAATACTGCAATCTGTGGAACCCTGACCTGGACCATTATCAATTTGTTGTAAACTTATATAACCTGGCAATTTTTCAAAATTAGTGATTACCACTATATAAATATCATTTGCTTCAGCAGCATTTATAGTCATTGTTTCCACGGCATCAGGCAGATAACTACAGTCCACTATCTTATTTTCGGTGAGCGCATTACAAAAATCATCACCAAGTTCAAAAGGGCCCCACACCACAAAATCAACATCCAACGGCGCACCGGTAAGGTCAGAATTGGTATACTGAGAAATGGTAAACTGAAGGTCCCCAGGTTCTTCAATTTGAAGATAAAACCAGGCAGGATAGTACTGCTCCACAAGACAACCGTAATCGGGACCATCTTCCCCTGTCTCAATATTGGAATTTGTGTAATTGGAATTGGGAAACGTCAGCCTTTCACTACCGGCACAAAAAGGTTCAATATTTTCACATAAAGAACTTTGGGCATTTCCATAACTAAAGATGAAAAGCCCTATAAATGTTAAAAATATCCATAATTTATTCCCCATAAATGCTCAATGCGATTATTAGTGCAAAATATGAAATAATGATCATATTATAGAAGAGACCAATAATTTTGACCACTGCTAAAACCTTATAAATTATGTATCTTTGCAAGCCAATGCGGTTTAAACCGACTATCAATGCAAAAAAGCATGAAAATAGATAAAATTTTGAATGAAATTGAGGAAATGGGTGATGCCCATGCCGGCAGCAGTGCAGAAACGCCCTTACGAGAAGACGCTTTTGAAAAAAGCGATATTGAAAAAATCGACCTTATAAAGGAAGATGTTCGCAATATCATGGAAACTTTGGGACTTGACCTTACCGATGACAGCCTAAAAGGCACTCCCCTGCGGGTTGCCAA
The DNA here is from genome assembly GCA_963741865.1 of uncultured Flavobacteriaceae bacterium. Lineage (GTDB taxonomy): Bacteria > Bacteroidota > Bacteroidia > Flavobacteriales > Flavobacteriaceae > Christiangramia. The sequence goes on along the minus strand of CAVUJP010000004.1, from coordinate 94,863 downwards.
GATGTTCGTTAACGAAATCTTTTCCGGACTTCATCCAAAAAGGAAACCAAAGGCTTCTGTTTTTGAAAATAAATATAAATACGGTGAGATGCTGGTAGAAAAGAATATCACCGTCTATTCTACCTGCGAACACCATCTTCTGCCCATCGTGGGCAAAGCTCATGTAGCTTATATCTCTAACGGAACCGTAGTGGGTCTTTCGAAAATGAATCGTATCGTTGATTATTTCGCCAAAAGACCACAGGTACAGGAGCGTATGACCATGCAGATCGTTCAGGAACTTCAGAATGTTTTAGGAACAGAGGATGTTGCCTGTGTCGTTGATGCAAAGCACCTCTGTGTGAACAGCCGCGGGATAAGAGACATTGAAAGCAGTACGGTTACCAGTGAATTCGGCGGAAAATTCAAACAAAAAGAAGTTCGCAGAGAATTCCTTGATTATATTAAATTAGACACCAGCTTCTAAAAATTCAAAATATCCTATTTACATGGCGCTTTACCAGGAACAAACCCTGAAACTTTATAATTCCATGAGCGGTGAAAAAGAAATTTTCACCCCAATAAACGAAGGACATGTGGGAATGTATGTTTGCGGCCCGACCGTTTACAGCAATGTACATCTTGGGAACTGCCGCACTTTCATATCTTTCGACCTTGTCTTCAGGTATTTGAAACACCTTGGTTATAAAGTTCGCTATGTGAGGAATATTACCGATGCCGGTCATCTTGAAAATGATGCCGACAGCGGGGAAGATCGTATTTCAAAAAAAGCGCGTCTTGAACAAATAGAACCTATGGAAGTCGTTCAGAAATACACGGTCGATTTTCATAATATCCTGCAGAAGTTCAACAATCTTCCTCCCAGCATTGAACCTACGGCAACCGGCCATATCGTTGAGCAGATCGAGATCATCAAGACTATTCTGAAAAAAGGATACGCCTATGAAGCCAATGGCTCGGTTTACTTTGATGTGCTGAAATTCAACAAAGATCATGCTTACGGGAAACTCAGTGGGAGATCTATTGAAGATATGATCGCCAATACCCGTGAACTGGCTGCACAGACTGATAAAAAAAATCCACAGGATTTCGCGCTTTGGAAAAAGGCCGAACCACAACATATTATGCGCTGGCCTTCGCCATGGAGTGACGGTTTTCCCGGCTGGCACCTGGAGTGCACGGTGATGAGCACCAAATATCTTGGTGAAGAATTCGATATTCACGGCGGCGGAATGGATCTTAAGTTTCCTCATCATGAATGTGAGATCGCACAGGGGGAAGCTGCCTGCGGAAAATCTCCGGTGAATTACTGGCTTCATGCAAATATGCTGACTCTTAACGGCAAGAAAATGGCAAAAAGCACCGGTAATTTTATTTTACCCGATCAGATCTTTTCGGGTGAAAATGATATTCTTACCAAGGCTTTTTCACCTAATGTTGTAAGATTTTTCATTTTACAGGCTCATTACAGAAGTATCCTGGATTTTTCCAGCGATGCCCTTCTCGGAAGTGAAAAAGGTTTTAATCGATTGATGGATGCCTACCATTCTATTGAAGAACTTCCCGAATCTTCGGAAAACAACTTCAATCTTTCGGAATGGAAACAATCCTGCTACGACGCGATGAATGACGACTTTAACAGTCCTATTCTCATCGCCCGACTCTTTGATGCGGTGAAAACTATCAATTCAGCAAAGGATGGTTCATTGAAAATATCAAAAGCAGCTAAGAAAGAATTAAAGGAAAGCATGCAGGCTTTTATGTTCGATATTCTTGGATTACAGGATGCTTCTTCTGTTGAACAGGAAAGCGACACCGATAAGCTTTCAGGAACTATCGAATTATTGATCAATTTAAGAGCCGAAGCCAGAAATAATAGAAATTTTGCCTTAAGTGACCAGATTCGCGACCGGCTTCAGGAAATTGGTGTTCAGCTGAAAGACGGGAAAGAAGGCACTACTTTTTCAATTCAATAATTTAAAATGATAGCTAAAGGACTGGAGAAAATATTGATTGGCCTGGTCCGGTTTTATCAGAAGTTTATTTCACCGGTCACACCTTCTAGCTGCCGCTATACCCCAACCTGTTCTTCTTATATGGTAGAGGCAATAAAAATTCACGGGCCGCTGAAAGGTTTATGGCTGGGAATTAAAAGAATAGTCAGTTGCAATCCCTGGGGCGGCCACGGCTATGATCCCGTTCCGGGAAAATCAAAATCATAAAAGACGCGAAACAGGCCGCAAATATGTATATTTACGCCTAAACAAAAACTCAGGTATGTTTATCAATGCCATTCGCTGGAATCCTGCCGAAGGATTAGACCTCGGATTTTTCACCCTTCACTATTACAGCCTCATGTTTCTTATCGCTTTTGCGCTTGGCTGGTATATCATGAAAAGAATTTTCGTAAGAGAGAATATAGAGATCGAAAAACTCGATTCCCTGTTCGTTTATACCGTTCTGGCCACACTGATCGGTGCACGGCTGGGACATGTTATATTTTATGACTGGGATTATTTTCAACATCATTTACTGGAGATCTTTCTTCCGGTAAGGTTTGAGCCAGAATTTGAGTTCACCGGTTTTAGGGGCTTGGCAAGTCATGGTGCCGCGATAGGGATTATCGTTGCCATGTATCTTTACTCGCACCGCGTTATTAAAAAACCTGTATTATGGATTCTGGACAGGATCGTTATTCCGGTGGCTTCAGGTGCTATTTTCGTAAGGATTGGTAATTTTATCAATTCTGAGATCATAGGAAAACCTACGCATTCGGATTATGGCGTGATTTTCGCACAATTGGGTGAAGATTTTCCGCGTCATCCGGCCCAGCTTTATGAGTCTTTTTGTTACCTCCTGATATTTCTAATCTTATGGTTCCTTTACTGGAAAACCGATAAACGCTTTAAAAGAGGTTACCTATTCGGTGTTTTCCTGGTTGCCCTCTGGACGGTTCGTTTCTTTGTGGAATTCATTAAAGAACCCCAGGTAGAAGAACGAGGCACCTGGTTATTGAATACGGGACAATGGCTTAGTATTCCGTTTATTATTGCGGGATTCTATTTCATGTATCGTCCTAAAAGACAAAAAACCGTATGAAAAGAAAATTTATAAGACTGGCTTCCCTTTCTTTATTTCTCAGCCTTTCTCTTTCTTCCTGTAATGAGGAGAAAAAGCAGGAGTCAATCGAAACAGAGCCTATAAATTTTACAAAGGAGGGAGAGCTTTTTCTGCTGAAAAAAGATTCAGGTGACACTATTCAGAAGCTGGATATAGAAATTGCCGATACCGAATACGAACATGAAACAGGCCTTATGTACCGTGAAAGTATGAAGGCCGACCGCGGAATGCTTTTTATCTATAATTCGGAAGAACCACGGTATTTTTATATGAAAAACACTTACATCCCCCTGGACATAATCTATTATGACAGGGACAGCAGCCTGGTAAGCATTCAGAAAAATGCAAGGCCAAGAGATGAAAGCAGTTTACCATCCGATGGCCCTGCGCAGTTCATTTTAGAAGTAAATGCGGGAAAAGCAGAGGAATGGAACCTGGAGAAAGGAGATAAATTTTACTTTCGGAGAATTCAGGAATAAATCAAATACACAACAAAGTAAAAAAGGCTTTCCAGATTGGAAAGCCTTTTTTTATGTCTAATATTTCTGCTGACTTACTATGCAGTCGCTTCAGCTTCTGCTTTTCTCTCAGAGCTTTTTTTCAGCTTATCTTTATCCTCTTTCTTCACGCTGTCAAACATAATCGGCGTTGCAATGAACAGCGAGGAATAGGTACCTACAATCACACCTACAATTAAGGCGAACATAAATCCGCGGATGCTTTCACCTCCAAAGATAAAGATCGCAAGCAACACCACTAAAGTAGTAAGAGAGGTATTCAAAGTACGGCTTAGAGTGCTGTTTAGCGCATTATTTACCGTTCTCCGAAGCGTCCATGTAGAATGCTCATTTACATACTCCCTGATACGGTCAAATACAACCACCGTATCGTTCAACGAATAACCAATTACAGTTAGGATCGCCGCAATGAAAGCCTGGTCGATTTCCATATTGAAAGGCATAACCTTGTAAAGAAGTGAGAAAATACCCAATACTACAAGCACATCGTGGAAAACGGCAACCACCGCTCCAAGACTGAACTGCCACTTTCTGAAACGCAACAGGATATACAGGAATACAACGATCAATGAACCAAGTACCGCCCAGAAAGACGCGTTTTTAATATCATCGGCAATGGTAGCACCTACTTTCATAGATTCCATTACACCCACTGTTTTAGCATCCGATCCGTTTATGAAATCATCATAAGAAAGATCGGCAGGAAGGTAAGGCTGCAATGCGTCAAATAATGAATGCTGAATTTCCTCATCAACTTCTGGTCCTTCATCGTCCACTCTATATTTAGTGGTAATTTTAAGCTGGTTATCGGGTCCATAAGTTTTAGCTTCGGCACTACCGAATTCGGCTACAAGGTCTTTCTGAACCTGCGTTGGATTCACCGCGTCATTAAATCTTACCGTATAAGTTCTACCTCCTACAAAATCAACCCCCTGATTGAGTCCCTGGAAAAATAATGAACCAACACCGATAAGGATCACCAAACCAGAAATTGCATAAGCAATTTTCTTTTTCTTAAGGAAGTCGATATTTACATTAGTAAAGAGGTTTTTGGTAATAGAAGTAGTAAAGTCGATCGATTTTCCTTTTTTACCGTATCCATCAATAAATAGCCTGGTTACGAAAATCGCCGTAAACAGGGAGGTTAAAATACCAATCAGTAATGTAGTAGCGAAACCTTTGATCGGGCCGGTACCCAATACAAAAAGGATCAAACCTGTAAGACCGGTTGTAATATTCGCATCGAGGATCGATGAAAGCGCATTGCTGAAACCATCTTTAATGGCGTCACGCTGAGCTTTTCCTTTCGCTATTTCTTCCTTGATCCTTTCAAAGATCAGCACGTTCGCATCAACCGACATACCGATGGTCAATACTATACCCGCAATACCAGGCAGGGTTAATACCGCTCCCAGTCCTGCCAGAACTCCGAAGATGAAAAGAATATTCACTACAAGAGCCACATCGGCAAAAATCCCGGCTTTACCATAGTAGAAGATCATCCATAAAAGCACAAGAATCAAGGCTATAATGAATGAATTGATACCGCTATCGATAGCTTCCTGGCCAAGAGATGGCCCCACTACCTCACTTTGAATAATATCTGCGGAAGCAGGAAGTTTACCTGCACGTAATACGTTTGCTAAATCCTGTCCTTCGGTAATACTGAAGTCACCTGTGATCTCACTGCGTCCACCTGAAATAGGTCCGGTAGAAACACCAGGAGCAGAATAAACAATATTATCAAGAACGATGGCGATCTGGCTTTGATCCTGATATGCTTTTCCAGTCATATCTTCCCATATCTTCGCACCGGTTCCGTCCATCTGCATACTCACAGCGATACGACCTAACTGATCATAGGTCTGCTGTGCATCTGTGATAACACTACCACTCAAGGGCGGCTCCATGGTACGGTTTCCTTTTAAGGCATACAACCCGGTGGTTTGAGTTTCATCATCGGGCACACCCCACACGAATTTCGCGTAACGCATGTCTGAAGGCAGCAAAGAACGAATTTGTGGATTCGTTAAATAATTCATTACCTCAGCAGTATCCTGTACCTTAAAATTAGCGAGTACAGGGCCATTTTGATATCCGGGAGAAACAATAAGATCGAGTAAAGGATTACTACCTTCTTCCACATTTGTACTGTCGGCGGCATCGGCAAGTAGATTCTCGATCTCCTGATCTCCGGAAGCCGCTTCAGCAGTATCCACAGCTTCTTTAGCTTCAGCATTTTCATTTTGCTGCATCTGAGCCAGCTTTTGATTTGCCTGAGCAAGGAAACTGTTGAATCTTTGTCCTTTATAAACATGCCAGAATTCAAGCTGAGCCGTACTCTGAAGCAGATTCTTTACACGGCTGATGTCTTTAGCGCCCGGAAGTTCTACCAGGATACGGCCTGAATTTCCCAAACGCTGAATGTTTGGTTGAGTAACCCCAAATTTATCGATACGTTTTCTTAAAACCTCAAAAGCTGAAGTGATAGATTCATCAATCTTTCTGCGAATGACAGGTTCTACCTGATCGTTGGTCATATTATAGTTAACCTCATCGCTCAAAGTCTTATTTCCGAAGATATCTGGAGAGGCAAGTTTCGCATCCGGAATCTTATTGAAAGCTTCAAAGAAAAGATCTACATAGTTTTCCTGACTGTCGCTCTGGGCAGCATCTGCCTCGGCAAGAGCTTTCCTGAAAGCGGGATCGTTAGAATCATTGGCAAGGCCACTAAGAATATCTTTAACCGAAATCTGAAGGATCACATTAATCCCTCCTTTAAGGTCAAGACCTTTATTTAATTCTTTTGCTTTGGCTTCGCTATACGTAATCCCGGCAACGACCTCTTCATTGGCCATAGAATCCAGGTACCTCGCCTCAGCAGCATCGCGGCGCTCTGAATAATCTTCGACGTTTGTGCTGATTTTGCGGGCGGCGAAATCTGATGCTTCCTCTTCTACCTCTGCTGTTATAAAGGTAAAAGACAGCTGATAAAGACATACCAGCCCAAACAAAATGGCAAAAACTTTAATCAGTCCTTTATTCTGCATTATTCCTCAAATTATTGATTATTGGTCTATTTTAAAAACGGACAAATATAGGACTTCATAATTCAAATCCCAATATTTTTTTTTGGATAATTTTAACTTTTAAATCCACTAAAAAAGCCACAAAAACTGTGGCTTTCAGGATGTATTTCTTCAGGTTTTTTCCGAAATTTAAACGTCTAGTAAGCCATTGGTTTTTCTCACTCCTTCGGCACTTTCTTTCATTTTATTTTTCTCGGCATCCTCCAGTTGAATTTCCACAATTTTTTCGAGTCCGTCCTTTCCAAGAATTACCGGAACTCCAATACATAGATCACTTAACCCGTATTCCCCGTCTAAAAGTGCGGAACAGGGGAACATTTTTTTCTGGTCACAGGCTATAGCCTGAACAAGACCCGAAACCGCAGCTCCGGGAGCATACCAGGCGCTTGTACCTAGAAGCTTGGTAAGCGTTGCTCCTCCCACTTTCGTATCTTCAGAAACCTGATTCAGTCTTTCTTCGGAAAGAAAAGCAGTTACAGGAACGCTATTTCTCGTAGCCAAACGTGTTAAAGGCACCATCCCTGTATCGCTGTGCCCGCCGATTACCATTCCGTCAACATCAGAAGGTGGACATTCAAGCGCTTCAGAGAGTCTAAATTTAAAACGGGCACTGTCAAGTGCTCCACCCATTCCGATAATTCTATTTTTAGGAAGTCCCGTAGTTTTATGTACCAGGTAAGTCATGGTATCCATAGGATTACTCACCACAATCAAAGTGACATCCGGAGAATGTTTGATCAAATTGCTGGAAACTTCCTTAACAATCCCTGCATTGATCCCGATAAGCTCTTCCCGGGTCATTCCAGGTTTACGAGGAATTCCGCTGGTAATTACGGCAATATCGCTATTTGCAGTTTTAGAATAATCATTGGTACTTCCGGTAATCTTTGTGTCAAAACTGTTCAAAGTAGCAGTTTGCATCAGGTCCATTGCCTTACCTTCGGCAACACCTTCTTTGATATCAAGCAAAACTACTTCAGAAGCAAAATTTTTGATGGCAACATATTCGGCACAGCTGGCACCCACGGCACCCGCTCCTACTATGGTAACTTTCATGTTAAAATATTATTTAATTTCTATTAATATTACCCGCGAAATTACGAATAATAAGGCAGGAATAATAATAAGGAATGGTTAAATAGAAATTAACTACAACAGAAAGTGGAGGCCGAGATTTACGTTGAAAAATTTACCTGCCGTAGCCATGGTGCTTATTTTGAATCGGTTGAAATATAAATTAAATCCGATATCTCCTTTAAACTGGGCCTCACTGTCGCTCAAAGTGGTTAGTTCCTCATTGATCAGGGGCAAAGCAAGTCCGCTCCCATCAAATTTATAATCGAAATTAGATTTGGCTACTCCTAAAGCCCCAAAAATTTCAAAATTTTCATAGCGTTTAGAAGCAAGTAATTCTCCCATGATCATATCGGCATCCACATCAATTAAATTCAGGGTTACGACTCCCGGAACCGCGACCGGTTTGAATTCATATTTTACATCGAAAATATTATAGGAAGCCACCAGGGAAAGCTGCAGATCTTCTTCTTTTCTATTAAAACCAAAATACTGGCTGAAGTTATGCTTCAAGGCTATTCCATAGGTGCTGAATTTAGAACCATCAACATCTAATTCGGGCAAAGCTCGAACAGCAATTTCGGTTTCAAACGGTAGTCCCACAGAAACCTGGGCGAAAGGATAAAATAAAGCGCCTTTATCAATACCTTCAATCGCATCAAAGGTAAAATCCTGATCCATTACATTTCCGGAGAAAGTAACATCAGAACTCCCTCCAAAAGCAGTAGGCAGTAATGCCCCACGATCTCCATCATTGATCTGCAAAATTTTAAAATCTGCATCGTTTACTGAAAATTCTTTTTTACTGGAAGGCACAAAAAGCGCATTTCCATGGAAGGAAACATCTACTTTCCATTTATCGAGAGCGGCCCCGGAAGTAAACCATCCGGCAGTTCCCTGGTATGCAGCACTATTCGCCGCAGGAGTAGCAAATCCTTCGGCCATAAAAAGCATATCATCAATAAAATCATTTACATCCTGCTGCGCATAGGTGGTCCCTGAGAAACACACTAATGCTACTACTAAAAATTTTGAAATATTTTTCACGGTGATTTGGATTAAGTTCGGTCAAAAATATAAAAATAAACGGCTCGATAGGTTAATAACGTAAAAACCCACACATTATTTAAGGTGTGGGTCTTTAACAGTTTTATGTCAGTGCCTTTTAGGCATCGATATTGGCATACTTTGCGTTCCGTTCGATGAAATCTTTACGCGGTGGCACCTCATCTCCCATCAGCATGGAGAAAATCCTATCGGCTTCCCCGCTGTTCTCGATACTTACCTGGCGCAGTTTTCTGAATTCAGGATCCATGGTGGTATCCCAAAGCTGCTCGGCATTCATCTCTCCAAGACCTTTATACCGTTGGATTTGCACTCCTCCGCTATAACTTTCAGCTATTTCATCACGTTCTTTTTCATTCCAGGCATAACGCTTCTTGCTTCCTTTTTTCACCAGATAAAGCGGTGGCGTCGCTATATAAATATGACCATTTTCTATCAATTCCTTCATATAACGGAAAAAGAAAGTCAGGATCAAAGTTTCGATGTGACTACCATCTACGTCGGCATCACACATAATCACAATTTTATGATATCGCAGCTTGGAAAGATTCAGCGCCTTGCTATCCTCTTCTGTACCTATGGTCACCCCAAGCGCGGTATAAATATTCTTGATCTCCTCGTTATCAAAAACACGGTGAGACATAGCCTTTTCCACATTCAGTATTTTTCCGCGAAGCGGAAGAATCGCCTGAAAATTACGGTCACGACCCTGTTTTGCAGTTCCTCCCGCCGAATCTCCCTCAACAAGGAAAACCTCACATTTGGTAGGATCCTGTTCGGAACAATCGGATAATTTTCCAGGCAAACCACCAACACTCATGGCGGTTTTACGCTGAACCATTTCACGGGCTTTTTTCGCGGCATTACGTGCCTGCGCAGCAAGTATTACTTTCTGAACGATGGTTTTTGCATCATTCGGATTTTCTTCCAGATAATTCTCCAGCATTTCGGAAACCGCCTGCGAAACAGCAGAAGTTACTTCCCGGTTTCCTAGTTTAGTCTTCGTCTGCCCTTCGAATTGAGGCTCGGCAACCTTCACCGAGATAATAGCGGTAAGTCCTTCCCGGAAATCATCCCCGGTAATTTCAAATTTCACCTTATCAAGAAGCCCGGAAGCATCGGCATATTTTTTCAGGGTAGTGGTCAAACCTCTACGAAAACCTGAAAGATGCGTTCCTCCTTCATGCGTATTGATATTATTTACATAAGAATGAAGGTTTTCATTGAAAGAAGTATTGTAAACCATGGCCACTTCCACGGGAATTTCATTCTTCTCGCCTTCCATGGAAATAACGTCGGCAATGATAGGCTCACGGTTTCCGTCTAAAAATCGGATAAATTCTTTTAATCCGTCTTCAGAATAAAAACGCTCCTTTACAAATTCGCCATCATCTTCGGTTCTTCTCTTATCAGTAAGAATAATCTCTATGCCTTTGTTCAAAAACGAAAGTTCGCGCATCCTGCCGGCAAGCGTATCATAGTTATATTCTAAAGTCTGCTGAAAAATGGACGGATCAGGCTTAAAAGTAACAATAGTACCGCTAAGCTCTGTCTCACCTACCGATTTTACAGGATACATTGGTTTTCCCAACTCATATTCCTGCTCCCAGATTTGTCCGTCACGATAAACAGTAGCTTTTAAATGAGAGGAAAGTGCATTCACGCAACTCACCCCAACACCGTGCAAACCACCGGAAACCTTGTAAGAATCTTTATCGAATTTACCTCCGGCACCAATTTTAGTCATTACAACCTGTAGTGCGGAAACGCCTTCTTTTTTATGAAGATCTACCGGTATTCCCCTACCATTATCTTCGGTAGTGATGGAATTATCTTCATTAATGGTAACTTTTATCTTATCACAGTGCCCGGCAAGCGCCTCATCGATAGAGTTATCAACAACCTCATACACCAAATGATGAAGTCCGCGAACACCTGTGTCACCGATATACATGGAAGGTCGCATTCGCACGTGCTCCATCCCTTCCAGCGCCTGTATACTATCGGCGGAATAATTATGTTTCTTAGCTTCTTCGCTCATAAAATTTGCTAATTATTTTTGTCTCTTTTGGATAACGAACAAATATAACAATTCGCATATTTTTAACAGGTCAAAGAAGCCTTACAGAGCCCTAAGTTATCAACAAATTATGTGGAAAAAGCCCAGACCGTTTTAAGAAAATCTTTACGATCTGGGCTGCGCAAAAAACATAGCTTAATTCAAATCTTCTGAAGCTCCTTTTTTAGACCGGGAGCAACGTGTGTTTCGTTTGCTCTTCCGGAGGGATCCAGATCTTTCTGCCACTTTGGAATCCATCTTTTTACTGTTTTTGCGGCTGATTCTTGTGGAAAATGTTTATGAAACAAAGTGCGATAAAAATACGCTTCCTTGGTTGCCGGTGTATTTACAGGAAATCTCGCTTCAGCAGTTGCCATTTGAGAATCGCTTACCTGACTTTCGGCATACTCGATCAACTGATCGATCCAGCTGTAACCCACCCCGTCGCTAAACTGTTCTTTTTGTCTCCACAGAACTTCTTCAGGAAGGAAAGGTTCTTCCGGTGTATCAAAGGCTTTTCTTAGAATATATTTTTCTACGCCATCATAGGTGGTCGGCATTTTTTCTTCCGGAACCATTTCCATAGCGGTTTTTAGAAATTCTTTGTCAAGGAAAGGAACCCTTGCTTCCAGGCCGTGAGCCATGGTTGATTTATCGGCTCTCAGGCAGTCGGCAGTTGCCAGTCGCTGAACCCTTCTAATGGTTTCTTTCTGAAAATCTTCTGCGGAAGGTGCATTTTTGAAGTATAGATATCCACCGAAGATCTCATCTGAACCTTCCCCAGAAAGCACCACTTTAATTCCTTTATCAGCAATTGCCTTCGATAGAAAATACATTGGTGTGCTGGCACGGATTGATGTGACATCGTAAGTTTCCAGATGCCATACGAGTTTTTCCAGAATTTCAATCCCTTCCTCTACAGTAAAGAAAACCTCGGTGTGCTCGGTTCCTAAAAAGTCGGCCACTTTTCTTGCGGCGATCAAATCAGGCGCCTCTGGATCAAGACCAATAGAAAAAGAATGCAATTTCTGTCCTGAATCTTTTATCAATCTTGCTGCTATCGAAGAAGTAAGAGAAGAATCCAAACCTCCGCTTAAAAGAACGCCCAGCGGCACATCGGCCATTAACCGCTTTTTTGTTGCCTGAATAAGGCTTTCCCGTAATTTTTTAAGATCTCCAGGTTGTACCGCTTTTTCAGATTCAAACCATTCCGGCTGATAATATCTTACAAATCCTGTTTTAGGAGTGTAGTAATGTCCGGGAGGAAAAGCGGCGAATTCCACACAATGATCGGCAAGCGCTTTCATTTCACTGGAAAACCAGATCGCTCCGGTTTCATCGGTTCCATAATAAAGAGGTTTTACTCCTATTGGATCTCTTCCGGCGATAAAATCATCACCATCAACGACTACAAAGGAAAAAACTCCATCCAGCATATCTACGAAATCATAGCCGTATTTTTCATAAAGATGAACAATTACCTCAGAATCTCCGGTGGTACGGAAACTATGATCTTTAAGTTCATTATTTCTCAAAGCCACGTGGTTATAGATCTCACCATTATGGATCATCCAGGCTGAACTGCTTCCCTGAATAGGTTGAATCCCTGTTGTTAAATCTACAATCGAAAGGCGTTCATGCGCCAGCACGTATCCTTTCTCTGTAATTTTCATTCCGCTTTCGTCAGGACCCCGATGAGTCATTCTCTTTGACAGGCTTCTGATTTTGGCCTGGTCAAGATCCTTTCCGATAACTGCTAAAATTCCACACATGACTATTTATATTTATAAATTCAATACAAATATGTACTCATACTTCTTTTTATAAAATATAAACAGGTATTTCACTTACATATAAAAACAAAATTACCTGTATTTAATATTTCTATAAATGAACGGGACTGATATTGAGCAGAAGGACTTTCAGTTATAAAAAACCCTTAAAAATTTTAACAACCTATAAGTATTATTTTAACAATTGTAGTCTTTACCTTCACTTATATTTAGAAAAAACATTAAACTTCAAAAATCACTAACATGAAAAGATTACTTCTGGGAATATTCAGCATCATTTGTCTTATCAGTGCCGACACTCTGCATGCGCAGGACAAAGGTCCTGAATTTGCAAAACTTGACGTAAGCCCTATGGACCTTGCGATTTATCGCAACGATAATGATCAGCCTGTGGCAAGAGTTATTTACAGCCGTCCGCAGAAACGGGAAAGAGAGGTCTTCGGTAAACTTGTACCTTACGGCAAAGTATGGAGAACCGGAGCTAACGAGGCCACCGAGATCACGTTTTATCAGGATATGAAAATAGCTGACGAAACAGTGAAAGCTGGAACTTATACCCTCTACTCGATCCCTGATGAAAAAGAATGGACTGTTATTCTCAATAAGAAAACCAATACCTGGGGAGCTTATGAATATACCGATCAGGAAGATATCGTACGAATTAAGGTTCCCGTAAGACAGGCGCCAAATTCTATTGAAGCTCTCTCCATGGCCTTTGAAAAGGCAAATAATGGCGTGGATCTTTTAATTGGCTGGGATGATCGTTATGTAAAAGTACCGTTCAAAACCACAAATTAAATCTTTCAGAAGAAGGAAAATAAAGAGGCTGTCTAAAAAGTAAAAGAAACGTCATCCTGTCCCGATAGCTATCGGGGTATTTCAGGATCTAAATAATCAGATTATCAGTATATATTAGAAGCTGAATCAAGTTCAGCTTGACGAAAAACTCACTTTTTAGACAGCCTCTTTTTATGGAATATTGAGATATTTATGCGTTTGAAGCGAAACCTTCCACTTCGGGTTCTTCATTACATAATCCACGATCAGCGGTATCATCTTTTCGCGATTGCTCCATTCGGGTTGAAGATAGAGAATACAATGATCGCTTACCTTCGCAGCCTGTTCTTCGGCAAATTTGAAATCGTGTTTATTGAAAATTATCACCTTCAACTCATCGGCTAAAGGATAAATTTCCGGTTTCGGAAGTTTGATCTTTTTCGGCGACAGACAAATCCAGTCCCAGATTCCGGTAAGATCGTAAGCCCCGGAAGTCTCAATATGAATTTTACTGCCCTTCTTTTTGAGATTTTCAGTCAAAACCGTCATATCCCAGGTAAGAGGTTCCCCGCCGGTCACCACAACTGTTTCGCTATATTTCGTCGCATTTTCAACGATCTTCCCCACATGTGTCGGCGGATGAAGTTCCGCATCCCAGCTTTCCTTTACATCACACCAGTGGCAACCCACATCACAACCGCCAATTCTAATGAAATAGGCTGCTGTCCCTTTATGGAATCCTTCGCCCTGAATGGTGTAAAATTCTTCCATCAACGGAAGCATCACTCCTTTCTCTACCAGCTCTTTTGTCTCTTCTGAAATCATAGCGCGCAAAGATAACCATTATCTTTCAGCCTGAATAATTTGTGAAACCAGAAAAATTATGTGAGAAAAACTTAAATCCTTTTATCTTTAAATCTCAAAATCCAATCCTTGAAAATTTCAGTTTTTTATCGTTTTGCTGTAGCCCTCATCCTGTTAAGCGGAATTTCCTGCTCACCTTCTTTTGAAAAACATTTTAAGAAAAAACCTGTTTTCGAAAATGGTTTTTCCGGACTGACGATCTATGATCCGGCAGCAGGAAAAATACTTTACGAACATAATTCTCATAAATATTTCATTCCGGCCTCAAACGTCAAGATCCTTACTTTTTTTGCATCTCTGAACTTTTTAGGCGATTCCATTCCTTCCTTCAGCTATGAAATTGAAGGAGATTCCCTCTATTTTTCTCCCACCGGTGATCCCACTTTTCTGAACACAAAATTTAAAAAACAGCCGGCCTTTGATTTTCTGAAGAATTCTGATAAAGCCCTGGTTTATGTAAAACCGGACTGGCAGGACGCTTTTTTTGGACCGGGTTGGGCCTGGGATGATTATCCTTATTACTACTCTGCTGAAAAATCAGCTTTTCCCGTATATGGCAATCTGTTGATGATTCATTCTGAAGAAAATGCTTCTCAGGTGAAAGTAATTCCTGCTATTTTCCAGGATTCGGTAAACTTCACTATTTCTTCTGAAAATTCCTTCCGAAGAAAACTGAATTCAAATCAACTTGATATACAACTTTCGGAAAGCCATAAAGAAATCGAAAGGGAAATTCCTTTTAAAACCTCAGAAAAGCTCAGCCTGCAAATACTCGAAGACAGGCTTCAGAAAAAAATTGCGGTTTCCAGACATTCCAGAAAGCTCAACAGGAAATTCTATAATGTCGCGGCAGATTCGGTCTATAAAAAAATGCTGCACGAAAGCGATAATTTCATCGCCGAGCAGCTGCTTTTGATGATTTCGGAAAAGATTTCAGATACCTTAAAAACCGAAATCGCAATTCGCGAAACCGAAAAACAGCTCCTGAAAAATCTGCCCGACAGTCTGAAATGGGTCGACGGCAGCGGACTCTCTCGCTATAATCTCGCCAGCCCCGCAGATTTTGTGGTCATTCTTGACAAATTACAGCAATTTAAAAGTCGGGAAGAACTGAAAAAATTATTACCTACGGCCGGGAAAGAAGGCACTTTAAAAAGCATGTTTTCCAAAGAAACTCCTTTTATTTATGCGAAAACCGGAAGTATGGGAAATGTGTATAATATCAGCGGTTTTATGGAAACCAAAAAAGGCCGCTGGCTTATTTTCAGCTTTATGAACAACAATTTTATGAAACCCACTTCGATCCTAAAGAAAGAGATCGAAGCAATCCTGCTGGAAGTAAGAAATAAATTCTGAATTCGAAAACTGATAAATATTACCTAATTTCGGGTAAGTACTTTCAAAATTATGAAAAGAAGAAACTTTGTTCTTAATCTCGGCCTTGCCGGAATGGCCTTTCCGCTGACCTCCTTCACACAAAATTCAATCATAGAGGAATTTGACAGTAAAATTATCAAACCTAAAGCCTTAAAAGCAGGCGATACGATTGGAATTGTAAGTCCGGCCAGCGCGATTTTCGAATCGGAACCTTATCAAATCGCAAAAGAATCTTTTGAAGCGATGGGACTCAAAGTGAAATTCGGGAAATTTACCAAAAGTAGATACGGTCACCTCGCCGGAACGGATGTAGAAAGAGCCGAGGAATTCAACGATATGTTCCGCGACAAAGAAGTGAAGGCAGTCATCGCTTTGCGCGGCGGAGCTGGTTCTGCAAGGATCCTTGATAAGATCGATTATGAAGCTATTCGAAAAAATCCGAAGATATTCATCGGTTACAGCGATATTACGGCCATTCACCTGGCTATTTTCAAAGAAACCGGCCTGGTAACATTTCACGGTCCGGTGGCGGTTTCCAGCTGGAATAGCTTTGCCTACGACTATTTTCGAAAGCTGCTTTTTGAGGGAGAAGCTATTTCCTATAAAAATCCCGAAGATAAAGGAGATGAATTAACACAAACTTCTAATCGCATAAGAACGATTAAAGAAGGCACTGCGAAAGGGCAGTTATTGGGAGGAAATTTGTCGGTTCTTACGTCCATTATGGGCACTCCTTATTTTCCCACCGATTGGAGAAATAAAATCTTATATATCGAAGATATCGGCGAACATATTTATGCCGTCGATCGTATGATGTCTCAGTTGGAACTAGGTGGAGTGCTGAAACAGATCTCTGGATTTATCTTCGGAAAATGCAACGGCTGCGATCCGGGAGGCAATGGTTTTGGGTCGCTTACCCTGGAAGAGGTTATCGATCATTATATTATACCTTTGAATATTCCGGCATTTTCCGGGGCGATGATCGGTCACATTGACGATAATATTACTTTACCAAACGGAATCGAAGCCGAAATTAATGCCAGTGCCGGGACTATTCGATTACTCAATCCCGCGGTTCGAACTTAATATTTTTAAAAGATGAGCGATCATAAAAAGTTTGTAGAACATATTCGCGGCGGCTATCAGCCCAAAGGTGATTTTATTTATCTCGGCGCCGCCATGTATGAAGGAAAAGTCGAAGCCGAAGCTGCTGTAAAAATTCCGTTAAAAACGATGAACCGGCACGGACTCATCGCCGGAGCCACAGGAACCGGAAAAACAAAAACGCTGCAGATCTTAGCCGAAAATCTTTCAGAAAAAGGAGTCCCTGTTCTGCTGATGGACATTAAAGGGGATCTTAGCGGCATTGCTCAACCTGCAGCCGAAGCCGATTTTATTGAGGAAAGACATAAAAAACTAAATTTCCCCTTTAGCCCAAAAGCTTCGCCGGTAGAGATACTCACGCTTTCAGAACAGGAAGGTGTACGTTTAAGGGCCACGGTAAGCGAATTCGGACCGGTACTTGCTTGCAAGAATTCTTGATCTCAACGATACGCAAACCGGTGTGCTCGCTATCATTTTCAAATATTGTGATGATCATCAACTGCCACTACTCGATCTAAAAGACCTGAAAAAGATACTTCAGTTTTCCACCGGGGATGGCAAGGAAGAATTCGAAAGCGAATATGGCCGTATCTCAAGCGCTTCCACAGGGGCTATTCTAAGGCAGATCGTCGCGCTGGAACAGCAGGGTGCAGAGATTTTCTTTGGAGAAAAATCTTTTGAGGTTCAGGATCTGCTTCGGAAGAAATCGAGCGGTGAAGCCTATGTAAATGTGGTACGGCTAGATGATATACAGGATAAACCAAAGCTATTTTCAACTTTTATGCTCAGCCTGCTGGCAGAAATTTACACCACTTTCCCCGAAAAAGGCGACAGCGATAAACCCGAACTGGTGATGTTCATCGACGAAGCACATCTAATCTTTGAGGAAGCTTCAGATGCCTTGCTGGACCAGATCGAAAATATTGTCAAGCTCATCCGCTCAAAAGGTGTTGGTATTTATTTTGTAACCCAAAATCCAACCGATGTGCCGGAGGAAGTGCTGAGCCAGCTCGGACTTAAAATTCAGCATGCCCTCAGGGCTTTTACCGCCAAAGACCGCAAAGCGATCAAACTTGCCGCTGAAAATTATCCGATTTCGGAATTTTACGATACCAAAAATCTGCTTACCTCGTTAGGTATAGGTGAAGCTCTGGTTTCAGTTTTAGATGAAAAAGGCCGCCCCACACCTCTCGCCGCGACCATGCTTCGGGCACCAATGAGCAGGATGGATATTTTAACGGGCCTGGAACTTGAAAAACAGATAGAAAGTTCAGAACTGGCGCCAAAGTATAATCAGCAGATCGACCGTGAAAGCGCCTATGAAATCCTGAACCGGAAAATTGAAATTGCAGATAAAGAGGAAGCTCGTGAAAAAGCCGAAAAAGAACGAAAAAAAGTAACAACCCGCAGATCCCGCAATTCTACAACAGAAGGTGCCGTTCTCAAAGTCCTGACCAGCGCCACTTTCATTCGAGGAGTGCTGGGAATCATGAACAAATTAATGAAATAAAAAAGATCTCACTAAATGTTTAAAAAAGCAATTTATGCCCTTGGGCTTTTAGCCTTTCTTACGTCGTGCAATCAGGATAAGGAAAATCCATTTCTCATAACCGCCAATCGCGTGGGACCCCTCACCAAAGATGTAAAGATCAATCAACTGGATTCCATATTTAAAAATGACAGTATCGTCACCCAAACCAGCGGACCGGAATTATTAAAATCTACTGATGAGATAAAGATTTTTGATACGGAAGGCAATGCCCTGTTGGAACTGGAACCGCTGCAGGAATTTGATTCCACAAGTACTATTGGTTATATCAGGATCCTGGATCCCCGATACGAAACCAAACAAGGCCTGAATGTTAAAAGCAGCTTTAAAGATATTGTGGAACATTATAATATTTCCAGGATCGAAAACACCATCAATGCCGCCGTGGTTTTTCTCGATGAGATCAATGCCTATGTCACCATTGATAAATCACAATTGCCGCCAAGCTTAAGGTATGACACCAATTCAAAGATCATGGCATCCCAAATTCCAGACGATGCAAAATTCAAATATTTCATGATTTACTGGAATTAGCACTTTAGAATGAAATCAGAAGGAAATGGTAAACTCTGTTAATATCCCCATGACTTTCAATTGTTTAAGTAATTTTAATCTGTAACCAATAAAATAATGTGATGATTAAAGTCTTAGCAATGATTATGACCATTGGAGGTGCGATTGCGCTGGTAATGGGAGTATTGGGAATATTTGGAAGCATAGCCCTTATGATTAACTCCTGGGCTCTCGCAATTCTGGGATTTATCTTTTTTATTGCCGGAATTTCCATGCTGAAATACCGGCGGGACACCGATGAAGTCCCGGCCCAGAATCAGCAATAAGATGAATTTTTTACAATAAAAAAAGGTGCCCGAAGGCACCTTTTTTTATTTGCCAGGTTAAAATTTAATCTACATTATCATGAAGAAAAGAGTTATTTCTCCTGAAATGAAGATCATTATTGTCATCCTGTTCGATACTGGTTCTTGACAATTTACCCTCTCCGGGTTTGTTGCTGTCTAATTCAATTCCCGCCCTCTTATATGCCGGCTGCTTCTCGATCTCATCGATCTGTGCAGAACCGGTTCGAAACTTATAATTGAATTCCTTCATTTTTGCCTTTCTCTCGGCAGTTCGTTGTCTTACAACTTCAGAAGAAATAGGGTTATCGAAAGGATTATCTTCATTACTATTCTTGTCTTTATCGGGAGCAGGAGCTACGGTTTTTTTCTCGAAAGCCACGGTTTCATCTACTTCTTCCTCTTTTTTCTTCGGAGCTTTTGACTTTTCCAGTCTTTCTTCAATTTCCATATAATCATCAAGGCTGTAACGCTTGACTCCGTGAGCTGAACTTTCAGTTACCGGAACGATCTCTACAGCCTCATTAACTCTTATCTGTTTTACCTCCTCTTCGGTTTCTTCCTCTTCAAGCTTATGCTTTTTGACATCTTCAGCTTTTGGCTGTTCAGATTTTTTTTCCTCTTCCTTTTTATTCTTATTCAGCGGAATATCAAAAGTGAACATAAACTGTTCTTCCTTCTCAATTTTAACCTCCTCAGGTTCCTCTACTTCCATCTTGTTCACCTCTTCGGTGGTGGTATCATTGATGATAAATTCATCAGGATCTACCTCTTCATAGGTCACATCCAGCTTTCGGGCGAAATCGGGAGTTTTCAAAAGATCATCTACTTTTTTCTGAATATTTCCCACTTCGTCTACTTCCTCTTCGGTTTCATCGAGAGTATGAACGATTTTTTTATTTTTCGGTTGCTTTTCTTCGGTAGGTTTTTCCTCTAAGGCTTTACTGCTAACCTCAGTAACTCCTGTAGATTTGGTAGTAAGATCATGCTCGGCACGTTGTTCGTCTTCGAGAGTATGAATGATCTTTTTGGTTTCTACATTAGTGATCTCATTTTGCTGTTCAACATTAAAACCAGTAGCAATGATGGTTACAGCAATGGCATCTTCCAGTGATTCATCCTCACCAACACCCATGATGATATTAGCACTGTGGCCGGCCTCTGCCTGAATATGATCGTTAATCTCCCCAATTTCATCAATGGTGATCTCTTCATTACCGGAAACAATGAGCAGTAAAACATTTTTAGCTCCGGTAATTTTATTATCGTTCAATAATGGAGAGTCCAGGGCTTTCATGATCGCATCGGTAGCCCTGCTGGCTCCAGAAGCCTGTGCAGAACCCATTATAGCAGTACCACTATTGCTCAAAACCGTCTTCGCATCCCGAAGGTCAATGTTTTGGGTGTAGTGGTGTGTTATTACCTCGGCAATCCCTCGTGAAGCGGTTGCCAGAACTTCATCGGCTTTTGAGAATCCGGCCTTGAAACCGAGATTTCCATATACCTCACGAAGTTTGTTATTGTTGATCACGATAAGCGAATCGACATGCCTTCTTAATTTTTCAACGCCTATCTGGGCCTGTTCATTTCGGTTTCTACCTTCGAACTGAAACGGAATAGTCACGATCCCAACCGTAAGAATGTCCAGCTCCTTGGCCTGTTTGGCGATTACCGGAGCGGCTCCGGTCCCGGTTCCACCACCCATTCCCGCAGTGATAAATACCATTTTGGTGTTTTTATCAAGCATCTGCCTGATATCTTCAAAACTTTCCAAAGCGGCTTTTTCACCAATTTCGGGATTTGCTCCGGCCCCAAGACCTTCCGTTAAGGTCACTCCTAACTGAATTTTGTTGGGTACCGAGCTATTTTCGAGTGCCTGGGAATCGGTATTACATACCACGAAATCAACTCCCTTAATGCCCAACTGGAACATGTGGTTGATGGCATTGCTTCCTCCTCCTCCTACACCAATCACCTTGATGACGTTCGATTGATTTTTTGGTAAATCGAATGAGATGTCTCCAAATTCTGTACTGCTCATAAACTCTGTTTTACTGGTTGTATCTTTTTACTCACTATGTGAGATTTTAAATTTTCCGACACAAGGCCGAAAATAATAGTCATTTTACTTAATCTGCCCGGAATCTTATTCCGCGTTGTCCAGGAAATCCTTGAATTTCTCTGCCCATTTGTCGAAAATGCTCTTTTTTGCAACTCTTTTTGATTCTTCCTTATCGGGAAGATTTTCTTCATTTTCGTACTCTCCGGTATCTTCATCAGACTTTCTTTTATTTGAAAGCACTGCTTCTTCCTGAAATCTGCTCTTGCCATTTTCCAGGCTATTCATTACCAATCCTACTGCGGTCGCATAGACCGGACTCGTAGTTTCGGCATCGTTATTTCCGGCGAGATGTTCGTTTGGATAACCAATCCTGGTATCCATGCCAGTGATATACTCTGCCAGTTGTTTTAGATGTTTCAGCTGGGCTCCACCACCGGTGAGAACAAGTCCCGCAATTAGTTTTTTCTTCTGTTCATCATGACCGTAATTCTTGATCTCGAGATAAACCTGCTCAATGATCTCTACCACGCGGGCATGAATGATTTTTGAAAGGTTCTTCAGGGTTATTTCTTTCGGTTCCCTTCCTCTTAAACCGGGAATTGAAACGATCTCATTATCCTTGTTCTCACCGGGCCAGGCTGAACCAAATTTGATCTTCAGCAATTCCGCCTGTTTTTCGATGATCGAACAACCTTCCTTAATATCTTCGGTGATCACATTTCCGCCGAAAGGAATCACAGCGGTGTGACGAATAATTCCGTCCTTGAAAATGGCGAGATCAGTTGTACCGCCACCGATATCGATCAAGGCTACCCCGGCCTCTTTTTCTTCCTGGCTTAATACCGCATTCGCGGAAGCCAAAGGCTCCAAAGTCACTGCCGAAAGCTCCAGGCCGGCACTTTTCACACAACGCCCAATGTTCCTGATGGAAGAAACCTGGCCCACCACCACATGGAAATTAGCTTCCAGCCTTCCGCCATACATCCCGATAGGTTCTTTGATCTCGGCCTGACCGTCAACCTTGAATTCCTGCGGAAGTACATGAATGATCTCCTCTCCCGGAAGCATTACCAGCTTATGCACCTGATTACATAGGATTTCAATATCATCTGCATCGATCACCTCTTCAGGATTCTGCCTGGTGATATAATCACTGTGCTGAAGGCTTCTGATATGCTGCCCGGCAATTCCCACCACTACTTCACTAATCTTCAGGCCGCTGTCGGCCTCTGCTTCCTGTATTGCCTGCTGGATAGACTGGATCGTCTGGGTGATGTTGTTAACCACTCCACGATGAACACCAAGAGATTTTGATTTACCAATACCGACAATCTCAACCTTTCCGTACTCATTTTTGCGACCGATCATAGCCACAATCTTTGTTGTTCCAATATCTAGTCCTACTGCAATATCGTTCTGTTCCATAAACTATTTTTTAGTGCACACAACCTGGTCGCCAAATTGTAAGTTCACTTTTTTGTAGGTATCTAATTTTTTGTCTTTTTGAGCTTTTTTATAAAAAGCCTTAAAATTACTGAACTTCAGAGCCACATTTGAGGTATCCCCGAAGTAAAGGTCAAAATCCTGATCACGTACTTCCATTTCCAGTTTTCCGCTGTTCAGGCGATGGACGGAAGTGATATGTTCACGTAAAAACAGGTCATTTTCAATAAAATTCACCACCTGATAGGCTTCAGATGCATTTTTTTCACTGAATCCCAGCATAAGCGGAACTCTTGCCGAATAAATAGGAGAAAGGGGCATTACCTCACCATTTCTGTCAAGATAAAATGACCTGTTCCCCATAACTCTTCCTATTGGTTTTCTTTGACTAACAACTGCTTCGAGTTTTCCATCCAAAGTGACAAAAATCTCAGCATTTTCAATCATTTCGTGACTATTCAGGAGGGACTCTACCCTATTCAAATCTAAAATTTCTTTATCTATGCTCGAGCCAGCCCTTTCATTTTGTATTAACAATTTATTAACCACTTCCTCAGTCACATAGAGATTCTCTCCTTCGGTAAAATTCACCTCTACACCACTGATCTTACGGTCTTTATGACGATATTCAGCGAAACCATATAAAAAGCACACCAAAAGGATGAGTGCCAGGGTTTTTATGTATGATAAACCTGATCTCATTTCTGCAATACTTTTTGAACGTTTTTCACTTCTTCGCTAATGTCACCGGCACCCATCATCACGATCACTTGTGCTCTGGATTCCTTAACTTTTTCTGGCAGCCCATTTTTCTCTACTAGAGCCTTGTTAGAGTTTGTAATCTTATCCAGCAACCAGGCTGAAGAAATGCCTTCAATGGGCAATTCTCTGGCGGGGTAAATATCCAGGAGAACCACTTCATCGAACTTTGAAAGCTGCAAGGCAAAATCTTCAGCGAAGTCACGGGTACGGCTAAACAGATGGGGCTGAAAAACCGCTAAAATTTTCTTGTTGGGATACATTTCCCGAACGGCCTGGTGTACTGCGGCGATCTCAGCGGGATGATGCGCATAATCGTCGATCAATACCAGGTCATCGGTTTTAATTCTATAACTGAATCTACGCTTCACTCCTTTGAAGCTATATAAAGCCCTGGCCAGTGCGTCGGTTGGGGAACCGTACTCAATCGCCATGGCCAGAGCTGTTATAGCATTTTGCAAGTTGTGCTTGCCGGGTAGATTAAATTTTAAATTCTTTATTTCTTCGGAAGGAGTCTTCAGGTCAAAAACATATATGCCTTCCTCAATTTTTATGTTTTTAGCCGAATAATCACTGTTATCATTGATGCCAATTGTAATTCCGTCGAGAGGAAGTCTGTTACTGATGAATAACTTTCCGTCCTTAGGAACTTTTTGGGCAAACTCCCGAAAGGATTTTTCCAACTCCTTCTTCTCGCCGTAAATATCCAGGTGATCGGCATCCATTGAGGTGATAGCCGCGAAATTGGGAGAAAGACTTAAGAAAGAACGGTCGAATTCATCGGCTTCGGCAACGATCACTTCATCGCCCTGCATGATCAGGTTAGACTGAATATCCTCACTGATCCCGCCGAGAAAAGCCGTAACTTTTGCTCCGGTTTCTTTCAGAAGATGTCCCAGAATTGCAGTGGTCGTTGTCTTTCCATGGGTTCCCGCCACGGCTAAAGTAAATTTATTCAGACTGATCATTCCCAGCAGCTGGGCTCTTTTGATGAATTCGAAGCCTTTTTCTTTCAGAATTTCAAACTGATGATGATCCTTCGGAATTGCCGGTGTATAAACCACCAGAGTCGTTTCCTTATTATTCAGTATTTCTGAAGGAATTTCCTCCCCGGCATCTTTATAATTCACCTGAATTCCTTCGGAAATCAGAGTTTTGGTAAGATCTGAAGGCGTACGGTCATAACCGGCCACATAGCTGCCTTTCGCCCTGAAATACCTGGCGAGCGCACTCATTCCTATCCCACCGATCCCGATGAAATAAAAATGTTCTATGTGGTTCAAATCCTTCATTCTTATCTGTTCTTAGACCTCACAGGTTTTTAAAACCCTTAGGTCTTGAATTATTTTATAAGTTTTTCTACTTCGTCCACGATATCTGATGTGGCATGCGGCAACGCCAGTTTTTTAATGTTTTCTGAATAACGTTTCATGGTTCTGTCATCCTTCAGCAAATTGAAAAAACAGGCTTCAAAACGCTCGTTCAGTTCATCTTCGGTGATCATCAAGGCCGCGTCTTTTTCCATCATTGCCAAGGCATTCTTCGCCTGATGATTTTCGGCCACATTCGGCGACGGAATGAACAGCACCGGTTTCCCGACGATGCATAGTTCTGAAACACTGCCCGCGCCTGCACGGGAAATGATCACATCGGCGGCGGAATAAGCAAGATCCATCCTATTCAGGAATTCCTTCACCCGTATGCTTTTAGAATCATATTTTTTATACTCCTCGTAATAGAGTTTTCCCGATTGCCAGATCAGCTGCACATCTTCCTGTTTGAATCTGCTCAGATAGGTTTCGATAAGTTTATTGATCCTTCTGGCTCCAAGGCTTCCGCCAATAACGAGCACTGTTTTTTTATCTTTTGAAAGCTGAAAATGCTTAAAAGCCTCTTCCCTTAACTGATCTACCTGCAACAAATCCTGCCGCACCGGATTCCCGGTAATAATAGTTCTTTCCGCAGGAAAATATTCTTTCACTTTTTCATAAGCCGCACAGATCTTGTCGGCATATTTCGCAAGTATCTTATTGGTAATTCCCGGAAGCGAATTCTGTTCCTGGATCAGGGTGGGAATTCCTTTTGAAATTGCGACTCTAAGGAGCGGCCCGCTGGCAAATCCACCCGTGCCGATCACGATATCGGGCTTAAATCTTTTTATGATCTTACGCGATTTCGCCAGGCTGCTCATCAGCTTTAAGGGAAAAATAAAATTTTTCAGACTCAGGCTACGCTGGATTCCGCTGATCCAAAGACCTTCGATCTCATATCCTGCCTGAGGCACCTTTTCCATTTCCATACGATCTTTAGCGCCAACAAAAAGAAATTCCGCATCGGGATGGCGTCGTTTAAGCTCATCGGCGATGGCGATGGCCGGGTAGATATGTCCTCCCGTTCCTCCTCCAGATAATATGACGCGTAATTTCTCTTTCATATCGCTTCGCTTAAAATATCAAGCGGATTCTCTTCATCGCCTTCAATTTCTTTATTTTCAGACTCTTTTATTTCTTCTCTTTTCGCACTTACGCTCAAAATAATTCCCAGCGAAACACAGGTCATCCAGATCGAAGTCCCCCCGCTACTAACCAGCGGCAGTGTTTGCCCCGTAACCGGAAATAATTCCACGGCAACACCCATATTGATGAGGGCCTGGAAAACCACCGGCAAGCCCAACCCCCATTACGACCAGTTTTCCGAAGATCGTATTAGCCTTGGTTGCCACGATCACAATACGGAATAACAGCAGTAAATACGCCAGCATCACTCCAAAAGCTCCTATCAATCCCATCTCTTCCACGATGATCGCGAAAATAAAATCGGATGATGATTGGGGTAAAAAATTTCTCTGAACGCTTTTTCCAATTCCCACGCCGGTAATTCCGCCTTCGGCAATGGCAATTTTCGCCTTTTCCACCTGATACTGTTCCTGAGCTTCATCGTCATCAAAAAATGTTTCGATCCTACTGGTCCAGGTATCCACCCTACTGGGAAGAACTCCGGGAAAAGCCTTCGCCGTAAGAACAAAAATCGACAACATAACGATGCCTGCACCTACTATCGCCAGCAGGTATTTTATAGGGTAACCTCCTAAGAACATCAGGATGAGCGTCATAGAAAATACGATCGCTGTAGTGGAAAAATTAGCCGGCAAAATTAAGGCTAAAACGGCAAAAACGGGCAACCAAAGTGGTAAAATTGTTTCCTTAAAAGTGACCGTTTTTTCGGTGATTTTCGATAAGTACCTGGCCACGTAAATCATAAGCACCACAGCCGCTAAAGTGGAAGACTGGAAAGAAACATTCAGCACCGGAATTCGAATCCAACGGCTGGCATAAGCCCCGTCAATGGTGGTTCCCTGGATCATGGTAAAAACCAACAGCACGACCACTACCGGAAGTAATAAAATTGATATTCCGCGGAAGTAATGATAAGGCACTTTATGCACGGCGAACAGCAGACAGAAACCGAGCAATAAATGAAAGAAATGAACCACGAGAAATCCGAAAGTACTGCCGTCGCCATGCAGGTATGCGAGGTTACTACTGGCACTGTATACCGGCAAAAACGAGAATATTGCCAACAAGCCGGATACTGCCCAGATCACCTTATCGCCTTTCAGATTTGAAAAAATATCGTTCATTTTTACTTTTTTACAGACCTCACAGGTTTTGGAAACCTGTGAGGTCTAAACTTTTCTCTTATAAATTCCTGACCGCTTCCTTAAACTGTCTGCCGCGGTCTTCATAATTTTCAAAAAGGTCAAAACTCGCGCAGGCAGGAGAAAGTAAAACAGTATCTCCTTTATCTGCTAATCTATAAGCGATCTGTACGGCATCGCTCATCGAAGCGGTTTCAACCATGTTGTCGACGATATTTCCGAAGGCATTCACGATTTTATCATTATCGAGCCCCAGGCAAATGATCGCCTTCACCTTTTCATTTACCAGCGGAAGCAACTCATCGTAAACATTCCCCTTATCTACACCTCCAACGATCCACACCGTCTCGGTTTCCATGCTTTCAAGCGCATAGTAAGTAGCGTTCACATTCGTTGCTTTGGAATCGTTGATATAAAGCACATTATTGATCTTGAGAACTTTCTCAAGCCTGTGCTCCACACCCTGGAAGTTCGCCATACTCTCGCGGATCGTCTGTTTCCTGATTCGCAGCAGCTGCGCCACAGTGGCCGCCGCCATGGCATTTTTGGTGTTGTGTTTGCCCTGTAGGGCAAGGTCTTTTGTTGGCATAGTAAATTTGGTGTTATTAATTTTTACAACAATATTTTCATTTTCTATATAAGCGCCATTTTCGACTTTTTTTTGCAGCGAAAACGGCAGTTTCTGAGCTCTGATCGGGTTTTGACTCAATCGCCTGGTTATATTCTCATCATCGGCATCGTATATGAAGTAATCTTCTTCAGTCTGATTCTCCGTAATTCTGAATTTTGATGTGACATAATTTTCCAGTTTATATTCATATCGATCCAGATGATCGGGAGTGATATTGGTAAGAATCGCAATCTCAGGTTTGAATTTTTCAATTCCATCGAGCTGAAAACTGCTCAATTCCAATACGTACCACTCGGGAACTCCTTCAGCGACCATTTTGGCAAAACTGTTTCCCACATTTCCGCCCATTTCTGAATTTATTCCGCCTTCTTTCAGCACATGCTGAATGAGATTGGTCACCGTGGTTTTTCCATTGCTTCCGGTAATTCCGATTATCGGAGTTTTGGTAAACCAGGAAGCGAATTCAATTTCAGAAATCACAGGAATCTGCTTTTCCTTCAGCTTCACCACTAATGGAGCCTTATCTGGAATTCCCGGACTTTTCATCACCACATCGGCGTCGAAAATCTTCTCTTCGGTGTGTTGCTCCTCTTCCCAATCGATCTCAATATTTTTAAGAACTTCCTTATATTTTGGTTTGATCTTTCCCTTATCGGAAAGAAAAACCTCGTATCCTTCTTTCAGTGCCAGGATCGCTGTCCCAATCCCGCTTTCTCCACCTCCCAGTATCGCGATCTTCTTCGACATCTTCTTTTATCTGATTTTCAGCGTTACAATGGTCAGGATCGCGAGGAATATCCC
Organism: uncultured Flavobacteriaceae bacterium; assembly: GCA_963741865.1. GTDB lineage: Bacteria > Bacteroidota > Bacteroidia > Flavobacteriales > Flavobacteriaceae > Christiangramia. Next base: position 66,263 of record CAVUJP010000004.1, on the reverse strand, counting down.
GATGATCCAGAACCTTACCACGATCTTGCTTTCATGCTTTCCCAGCTTCTGATAATGATGATGAAGCGGCGACATCAGGAAAATCCGTTTTCCTTCTCCATATTTTCGTTTGGTATATTTAAACCATGACACCTGCATGACTACTGAAAGATTCTCTACCAAAAAGATTCCGCATAAAAGAGGAATCAATAATTCTTTTCTGGTGGCAATAGCCAGTACAGCGATGATCCCACCAATGGTGAGACTCCCTGTATCTCCCATAAAAACCTGGGCCGGATAGGTATTGTACCAGAGAAAACCGACCAGTGCTCCCGCGAAAGCCGTAATAAAAATCGTCATCTCACCCGATCGCGGGATATACATGATGTTGAGATAATCAGAGAAAATTATGTTACCTGAGACCCATGCGAAAATACCCAGCGTGAGTACGATGATCGCCGAAGAGCCCGCTGCGAGCCCGTCAATACCATCTGTTAAATTAGCGCCATTGGAAACCGCGGTTACGATAAAGATTACAATGGGAATAAAAATGAGCCAGGAATATTTGGCGAAATCAGGATTTATCCAGCTGATCAGCCTTGCATAATCGAATTCATTATTTTTTACAAAAGGAATGGTGGTGGTGGTGTTTTTCTCCTCCGGCCCCATATCCACAACTTCGGTTCGCGCGATGACATCCTTGGTAGGAGTGGTTACAGTGGTCACCTCTTTGGTGGTGATCTGCGGATGGAAATACATGGTACAACCCACGATCAAACCAAGTCCCACCTGGCCTATTATTTTGAATTTCCCCTTCAGACCTTCCTTATCTTTTTTGAAGATTTTGATGTAATCATCAATGAATCCGATGGTTCCCATCCAAAGAGTGGTAATCAGCAAAAGGATGACATAGATATTTTCAAGTTTGGCAAAAAGCAGCACGGGAATGATAGTCGAAAAAATAATGATCACCCCACCCATGGTTGGAGTTCCGGCTTTTTCACTCTGACCTTTCAACCCGAGATCCCTAACACTTTCCCCAACCTGTTTTACCAGCAGATAGTTGATAATTCTTTTACCATAGATAGTTGAGATCAAAAGCGACAGAATGATCGCCATTGCCGAACGGAATGAAATAAACTGGAACAGCTGCGCTCCCGGAAGCTGATATTCACTTTCTAAATATTGAAAAAGATAGTAGAGCATTATTTATCCAGTTCTTTTAAAAATTCGTTCACGATCTTGAAATCATCAAAATCCAGTTTCTCTCCGTTTACTTCCTGGTAGGTTTCATGGCCTTTTCCGGCAATGAGAATAATATCGTTTTGCTGCGCCAGCTGGCAGGCAGTCTTTATAGCCTGCTTCCTGTTGGTGACGCTCATGGTCTTTTTGAAATTCTGAGGCTGCACACCCGCTTCCACATCTTTGATGATCTTCTCAGGATCTTCGGTACGCGGATTATCGCTGGTAAAGATCACTTTCGTGCTCAAAGCCGAGGCTATATGCCCCATTTTTGGCCTTTTCGTGGTATCCCGATCGCCGCCACAACCAACAACCGTGATAAGCTCTTCATTTTTTGTGCGGATGCTGTTAATGGTTTCCAGCACATTCTTCAAAGCATCGGGAGTATGCGCATAATCCACGATTGCGGTTATCTTCTCTTTTTCCGAAATTATATACTGAAACCTGCCGTTCACCGATTTCAGTTCGCTGATAAGTTTCAGGATCTCCATAGTCTCCAATCCTAATAAATCTGCAGTCGCATAAATCGCAAGCACATTGTACGCGTTGAAACTCCCGATAAGACGGGACCATAATTCCTGGTCATCGATCTTCAGAAGCAATCCCGTAAACTGATTTTCCAGGATCTGCGCCTTATAATCGGCATAAGATTTTAAGGCATAGGTATATTTTCTCGCTTTCGTGTTCTGAAGCATTATCAAACCATTCTTATCATCGACATTCGATAACGCAAAGGCTGAAGCGGGAAGCTCGTCAAAAAAGCGTTTTTTCACATCGCGGTATTCAGCGAAATTCTTATGATAATCAAGATGGTCATGCGACAGATTGGTGAAAATCCCACCAACAAATCTCAGAGCGGTTGTTCGGTGCTGATCGATGCCATGAGAACTCACCTCCATAAAGCAAAATTCCACACCCGCGTCGTTCATCTTTTTCAGATATGAATTGATAGTAATGGAATCTGGCGTGGTTCGAATAGCATCGAATTTTTCATCTCCCACCATTACCTTCACCGTGGAAAGCAGTCCGGCCTTAAATCCCGCATTTGTGAAGAGATCGTAAAGCAATGTAGCGATAGTAGTCTTCCCATTCGTACCGGTAACGCCCACCAGCTTCAGCTTTTCTGAAGGAGTGTCGTAATAATTGGAAGCCATAAAAGCCAGTGCTTTCTTCGTGTCTTTTACTTCCACGTAAGTAATACCATTCACCTTTTTCGCAGGCATTTCTTCGCAAATGATCGCAATGGCGCCCTGATCTTCTGCTTTCTTAATAAAATCATGCCCGTCAGAAACTGTTCCACGGATAGCTACAAATACGTCATTCAACTGGACCTTACGGGAGTCAAACTGAAGCGAATTGATGCTTACACCGGTATCGCCGGCCACCGCTTCCATATTGACCCTGTAAAGTATATCTTTTAATATTTTCAACTTACTTCCAGTTTTACCTTCTGATTATTTTCAACCTTTTGTCCGGCAGCGATGGATTGTCTTCTCACTTTTCCGCTGCCATCTATATTCACTTCCAGCCCCAGGTTCTCGAGAATTGAAATTGCATCCATGGCCGGCATTCCAGTGACATCGGGCATCAGCAATTTCTCATTCTGAACCTTGGCATAATATTTTTCAAAATCGGTTTTCACCTTCGGATCCTTTATTTCAAGAGATTCAATGGAATCCATCACCGGCGTATCGGTATAGATCTTTCTCGCGATGTCTTTGAATACCGGAGCCGCGACAATATTTCCGTAATAGCCTTTACTTCTTTTTGGCTTATGTATTACGACGATACAGGAATATTTTGGATTTTCGGCCGGGAAATAACCCGCAAAAGATGCAATATATCGGCCGGGTTCAATCCAATATTCGGTCTGACAGGTCCCGGTTTTTCCGGCCATTGAAAAGTTTTCAGTATAAATATTGGTAGCCGTACCTCGCTTCACCACATTCTTCATCATTTCGCGCACCTTATGAGCGGTTTCTTTAGAACAAACCGAAGGATTCATCACTTCTGTATCCATTTTCATGATCACCTTGTCGCGATCTTTCACCTCCTTGATGAAATGCGGTTTCACCATTTTTCCATCATTGGCAATGGCGTTATAAAAAGTGAGCGTTTGCAAAGGAGTGATTGCCACACCATAACCAAAGGCCATCCACGGCAGGCTTAGACCATTCCAGGATTTGTCTTGAGGGTGAGGAATTCGGGGAGATCCCTCACCCTTTATCTCAAGACCAATCTTGTGGTTAAGCCCCATAGCATCGAGGCGGTTCACGAATTTTTCGGGGTGATTTGCATAAGCACTTGTGATCATCTTACTGAAGGCGGTATTTGAGGAAACCTCAAAAGCCCGGGCCGCGGAAATCTTTCCGAAGCCGCCATGATGAGAATCTCTTACTGCACGGCCATAGAAATAAGTCACACCTTTTTCAGTATCGATGATCTGGCTGGTATCAATAACTTTATCTTCAAGGGCGGCCACCATAGCCATTAGTTTGAAGGTTGAACCCGGTTCATGAGCTTCATAAACCGCGTAATTTCTTTTTTCGTAATAGGTACCCTCTGCGGTTCTTCCAAGATTCGAAACAGCTTTGATCTCGCCGGTCTTAGTCTCCATCACGATCACCGTACCATGTTCAGCTTCAAAATTTTCAAGCTGTCGCAGCAAGGAATGATGCGCGATATCCTGAATATTGACATCTATAGTAGAAATCACATCGTAGCCATCTTTAGGCTCCATTTCATTATTGTCACTAATCGGTTTCCACTGGCCTTTAGCGATCTTCTGTTTCAGTTGTCGGCCATCGGTACCTCTTAAATAATTTCCGAAAGCGCCTTCAAGACCTACCCTTGTGAAATAGCCATTTTCATCCTTGCGCTCATAACCCACGGTTCTTTCTCCCATTTTTCCCAGCGGATGCTCCCTCACCGTACTTTGCTCAGTGATCATTCCTCCTTTATAAGCGCCGAGTTTGAACATTGGAAAATTTCTGATTTTCATATATTCAGAATACCCCAGGTTTCGGGCGATAAGAAGATAACGCTGATGGTGAGCACGCGCGGTTCTTAATTTTTGGGTGTAATAAGAGGCAGGATTTCCTAACATTTTGGAAAGCTCTTTGGAAAGCGGACCAATATTCGCCTCAAAATCTTTATCAGATACGGTTACCGCATCGAAGCGTATATCATATTTTGGAACAGAAGTGGCGAGAAGGCTGCCGCTGGCATCGTAAAGATTGCCACGGTTCGCGGGAATTTTGAAATTGCGAAACACCCTTTCATCGGCAAGCTCCTTATAATGTTCACCCTGCACAAACTGAATATCTAGCAGTTTCGCCCCGACAGCTATCGCAAAAAGGAAGAGACAGCCAGCCACGAAATACATTCGATTCAGGATGCTTTTTTCGGTTGTCGCCATCTCAACTTATTCTTTAATTACTACTTTTATCTTATTGGGCGGGACGTCTGACGGTCCGATACCCTTTCCAGCCATTTTGTTGGTGATGGTAGATTCCATCTTTATTTTCATCAAATCTGACCGCCTTTCTACAAATTCACTCCTTAGAGCCCTAACCTCATTATTCAGTCTTGCGATCTCATGTACTTTGCGCTCTGCACTATGGGAACTCGCGATCATGATAATTGCCAGGATAGTACAGAAAACAATAAAACGCCAGTTCTTGATCGCATCGTTGTTGATCAAAAAATTCGCTTTCAGAATGTTGTAAAAACCTTCTTTCATTTTTAAAGTTTCTCAGCTATTCTAAGTTTTGCGCTTCTCGCACGATTGTTCTGTTTTATCTCTTCTTTTGAAGGAACGATCAGTTTTCCTACTTTTTTAAAGGGAACGGAAATATTTCCATACATATCCTTTTCAGGCTCCCCTTTAAATAACCCGCTTCTTATATACCTTTTAACAAGTCGGTCTTCGAGCGAATGATAAGAGATCAAACTCAGCCTACCTCCCTGTTTCACAATATCTTCGGTCTGCAATAAAAATTCTTTAAGAACTTCAATTTCCTGATTCACTTCAATTCGCAATGCCTGATAGATCTGGGCCAGGATTTTATTTTCCCTTCCTTTGAAAAGCAACGGCTTCAGCAAATCGTTCAGCTGCTCGCTGGTTTCTATAGGTTTATTCTTGCGTTCACTCACGATAGTCCTGGCAAGTTTCGGCGCGTTTTTCAATTCCGCAAATTCATAGAACATATCCCGCAATTGCTCTTCTTCATAATTATTGATCACTTCATAAGCGCTGAGCTTATTTTTTTGATCCATCCGCATATCCAGCTTTGCCTCAAAACGGGTAGAAAAACCTCTTTCCGCTTCGTTGAACTGATGCGAGGAAACACCAAAATCACCAAGAATCCCATCCACTTTTTTCACCCCATAAAACCGGAGGAAACGTTTCAGGTATCTAAAATTCTCACTGATAAGCGTGAACCTTTCGTCTTCAATTTTATTTCTAAGAGCGTCTTTATCCTGATCGAAAGCATATAATTTGCCTTTTTCACCCAGTCTTGAAAGAATTTCCCGGGAATGGCCGCCACCGCCAAAAGTCACATCCACATAAATCCCGTCGGGTTTCACCTCAAGACCATCCACCGATTCTTTTAACAGAACAGGGTTATGATATTCCATCCATTTCTTCGTTACCCATCACTTCTTCCGCCAGATCACCAAAATCGTCGGAAGCAGCTTCTATGGCATTTTCATATTTATCCTTATCCCAGATCTCCACGATATTTATCGCAGAAGAGATCACAATCTCTTTATCGATCCCGGCAAAGGCGGTAAGATCTTTTGGAATGAGAAGCCGGCCATTGGTATCAACCTCCACTGTTTTCACTCCTGCAGTAAACCTCCTGATGAAATCATTGTTCTTCTTTTTGAAACGGTTGAGACCGTTCATTTTTTTCATCAGCATATTCCATTCGCTCATCGGGTACAGCTCCAGGCAATTCTGGAAAACCGCCCGCTTGATCACGAAACCTTCCTGCAACATAGGCGCAAGCTGCTTTTTCAATGCGGAAGGCACCATCAACCGGCCCTTCGCATCCACCTTGCATTCGTATGTCCCAATGAGATTTACCACATTTTTCCTTTATAGAGCCAAATATATTGAAAATATTACCACAATTTACCACTTTTTACCACAATGTTGATAAGTTTTACCACTCTATGTAATTGAAAACCTTTGAAATAGCCCTATTTGCTTATTATTCAGGAATTTGAAAAAAGGTGGAAATTTGTGGAAAAGAAGGCTTTGAAATTGTGGAAATTTCAGTTTTCCCACTTTCGGGAAATGCCTTTGCAGTTAAGCAAAAATGATTATACTTGTAACGAAATCGCTATATTTGCGATTGCTAACCGCAAAGGCATTCAATGAAAGATCACTTAAGGCAAGAGGGAAAATTCACATATCTGGAAAAAGGGGAAGGCACTCCAATTGTTATTCTTCACGGACTTATGGGAGGCCTGAGCAATTTTGATGGTGTGGTTGATTATTTTCCCGAGAACGGCTATAAAGTGCTGATCCCGGAACTCCCTCTTTACTCGATGTCACTTCTTAAAACAAGTGTGGGCACTTTTGCCAGATATCTCAAGGAATTCATCGATTTTAAAGGCTATAAAGAAGTAATTCTCCTGGGAAATTCCCTGGGAGGCCACATCGCTTTACTGGCTACCAAAATGTTTCCTGAAACGGTAAAAGCTTTGGTGATCACCGGAAGCTCCGGACTTTATGAGAATGCCATGGGCGAAAGTTATCCCCGGCGTGGCGATTACGAGTTCATAAAAAAGAAGGCCCAGGCCGTATTTTATGATCCTGAAGTAGCCACCAAAGAGGTCGTGGATGAAGTTTACCAAACGGTTAGCGACCGCAACAAACTGGTAAAAACACTGGCCATTGCCAAGAGCGCCATCAGGCATAATATGGCGAAAGATTTGCCGAAAATGGGCACTCCCACCTGTATCATCTGGGGGAAAAATGATTCTGTCACTCCGCCTGAAGTAGCTGAGGATTTTAACCGGTTACTTCCCGATGCCGATCTTTTTTGGATTGACCAATGCGGACATGCGGCAATGATGGAACATCCTGAAGAATTCAACGAACTGCTTCACGACTGGTTCAAAAAAAGAAGTATTTAAATCAATAATATGAAGATCAAGTCTGCCGAATTTGTAGTGAGCAACTCCAAAGTTGAGCAGTGCCCAAACAGTTCTTTGCCCGAATATGCTTTTATAGGAAGGAGCAATGTGGGGAAATCTTCGCTGATCAATATGCTTACCGGCAGGAAAGCCCTCGCCAAAACTTCGGCTAAACCCGGAAAAACCCAGCTGATCAACCATTTTCTGATCAACAAAAACTGGCATCTTGTAGATCTACCGGGTTACGGCTATGCCCAGGTTTCCAAATCGACAAAAAAAGTATTTCAGAAATTCATCACTGCTTATTTCGAGAAAAGAACGCAGATGGTTTGCGCTTTTGTGCTTATCGATTCGCGTCATAAACCTCAGGCTATAGACATGGAATTCATGCAGTGGCTTGGCGAAAACGGGATCCCTTTCTGCCTTATCTTTACCAAAACCGATAAATTGAAACCAAAAGAACTCGAAAAGAACATCGAAAACTACAAAGCTGAAATGCTGGAAGTTTGGGAAGAAATGCCGCAATACTTCATCACTTCAGCTGCAAAAGAGGTGGGAAAAGAAGAAGTGCTGGATTATATCGGGAATATCAACCAGCAATTAAATAAAGGCTAATCTGCTGTTTTCAGTCTTTCTTCAATTAACTGAATAAGGTTTTCGGTTGAACTCACTTCAGAGATTTCCTTATCAGAAACAAAAACCTCAAGCCCTTCTGAAGTTTCCACAAGAACAATGGGAAACTCAAATTTATAGCCAAATTTAGACGCATATTTCTTCTGAAATTCATCTTTATGCAAGAACTCTGTTTCTACCTCAAGATTTTTTCTGAAAGCCTTCCATTTCTTCTTTTCCGAGAAAATTCCATAAGTCTGCGAACAAAGATCGCATGAATAGGAAGAAGGCGAGAAAAGTTTATGCAAGCTGTCGAGATAAGCATTTGCTTTACCGGAATCTGCATTATAGATAAAAAGCAACTTCAATTATTGCTTCTTTACTTCGGTTTTTTCAGCGAAATAATCGCAAAAATCTTTCATGGTATCGCGCATTTTATCATCGTTGGTAGCGCGGTAATAAGTATCGCTCATCGAAACCAGCGTCTGGTGGAAGAATTTCTTCATCTCATCCACCGGCATATCTTTCGTCCAAAGATCGATACGTAAAGTTTCCTGCTGCTTGCTGTCCCAAACCGAAAGCATCAGCGCCTTGGCCTCTTCCTTATAGATATTTCCATCTTCGGCACTCCAGGTGATATCTTCGGGAACATGATTTTCATCGGTTATGACTTCGATATTTATTTCAGATTTCTTGTACTGCGACATTATTTCTCAGGTTTATAATTTGCGTTATCAAAAATTTCGGCGGCAGGAGTATTCAGCATTTGAGGTATTGACACCTCATTTTTTTCCATATACGATCTTATAATTTGCCAGCCTATATACTGCCCTACACGGTCTGGCGACTCACTGTCAAGTTGAAGGTAAAATTTGGAAAATGGCCCGGGATACAAAAAACGGGAATAAAGGTTCGAGTCGGTATCATAGAGGATCTCATTTTCCACAAAATAGCGCCAGATCTGGTCTTCATTGGCTTTTGTCCAATCCAGTTCTTCCTGTGAGTAACCTATCTTTTCAGCATCGTTTACATCGGGTATAAAAAGATCTTTGAGGTAAAGAATCTTGCCGTAGTAAAGCATATGAGCGAGAAAAGTACGAGATTCGGGTTTTGAGACGTAATTTTTAGCGATTTCATCGGCAGCATCGGGAATGATCTGTTCTTTTCTGAAATTCTTTTTCAGGTATTCCTGAATGCCAATATAAAATTTATGCTCTTCTCCCAGGTAGGTGTCCAAAGCCAGAAAAAGATATTTCCCCGTATAAAGCGCCTTATTTTTATAGTCAACATCTGAAGTGATCGTAATGACATCGGGCACCTGAAACTGCGGAAAATAATATTTCACATGCTGAAAAAGGTTATGCAGGGCGTCGGTTTCTTCTGAAAACTGCGGAAAAATATTCTGTACTTCAGTATTCAGTTCATCCTGAATGCTGTCGTGCAGTTTGTTCACCCACACACTATCAGGATACTGTTCGGGAAAGAGAAAAGGATACTCCTTCTTCAATTCCGGCAGGCTTGCCTCATTGGCTTCGGCAAATTCTCTGTCGAAACGGATCAGCTGAAAATCGGCATCGATTTTCTCGATTTTCTTCTCTGTTTCCGATTTTTTATCACAGGAAAAAAGTATCAGTAAGCAAAATATCAAACTTAATTTCTTCAGCATATTTCTTTCTTGGCAAGGCTTTAACTCCCGTACTTTTTAAAAATTAGGTTTAAGTATTAGATTTGTGCTGCAAAGTTACACTTACTTACTTAATCGCCCAATATTATGCAGACTGAAAAAGTAGCCAACCATATTATCAACTGGCTTAAAGAATATGTCGCACAGGCAGGAATGAACGGATTTGTGATTGGAGTCAGCGGCGGAATTGATTCTGCGGTCACCTCAACCCTTTGTGCAAAGACCGGGATGCGCACTCTCTGCCTGGAAATGCCAATCCACCAGGATAAACATCATGTTTCACGGGCACGCAAACATATCGATGAGCTGAAACATAATTTTGCCAATGTGAGCAGCCTGGAGGTAAATCTAACTTCTATTTATGACGATTTTATAGCTTCACTTCCCAAAGAACCTGAATCGCCAAATCTTGAGTTAAGTCTTGCCAATTCCCGCGCCCGATTGCGCATGACCACACTTTATTATTTTGCCGGACTGCACAAATACCTTGTAGCCGGAACAGGCAACAAAATAGAAGATTTTGGCGTAGGATTTTACACCAAATACGGCGATGGCGGTGTAGACCTGAGTCCGATTGCCGACCTTCTTAAAAGTGAAGTTTATTCATTAGGTGAACATTTGAATATTATCGATGAAATTATGCATGCACCTCCTACAGACGGCCTTTTTGGCGACAGCCGGAGCGATGAAGAACAGTTAGGTGCTACCTATGACGAACTGGAATGGGCGATGAAAAATGCAGATTCCGGAAAAAATTTGATTGATTTCAGCGGAAGAGAGAAGGAAATTTTTGAAATTTATCTCAGGCTGAACAACGCAAATAAACATAAAATGGATCCTATTCCCGTTTGTAAAGTGCCCGTTCATCTGAAGAAATAGACATCTTATCGAATATGTTAACGACTTCTCAAATTTACGGCTGAATAGCATTATTTTAGGTTTGGAAAACAACAATTGGCAAGCTTCCCCTCACTTGTTTTTTTAATCTAAAAAATCATGTACCGAGTTTTAATCGCAGATCATCACCCCATAATCTACGAAGGAGTTAAATGTGTGCTTAGAAATAATCCGGCACTACAGGTGTGCGGAAGGGTTAGCAGCGGAACTCAGCTTTTTAGTCAGCTGGAAAAAGACGCACCAGATGTACTGATCGTGGAACTTGATTTACCACAGATTAACGGCATCAATGCCATTCGAAGAATTAAGCAGGAATTTCCCGAGGTAAAAACACTAATTTTCAGTTCACATCCCGAAGAAATGTATGCCCTAAGCACTATCAAGGCAGGAGCAGCGGGATACATCTCAAAGCACACTGATAATGAGACACTTGAAAAAGCAATTTATCAGGTTGCCAGAGGCGGAATCTACCTCAACCGCAAGATCACCGAAAAACTGAATTCCGGCATTTCGAGAGGTAAGAGTTTGATTACAAAATTTAAAAAGCTTTCTACCCGGGAATCTGAAGTTTTGAATCTTCTTTCTTCAGGTAAAAGAAATAAAGATATCGCTGAAGCGCTTGCGATCAATGAAAAGACAGTAAGCACTTATAAAACCAGGCTTCTTAAAAAACTGAAGGTTGATAATGTGGCCGATTTGATCACGCAGTCGAGGTTACTTCAGCTTAATGCTTAAAGTTACATAACCCTTCCCAATCTTTCTGAAAGCAGGGTTCGCAGTTTATTAAAACCTATTACCTCGGTTTTGATATCTGTTTTTTCCTCTTCGGTTTCGGCAGTTCTTATTTCTTCGAGCAGATCATGCAGTTTACAGTCGATAAGGTGCCGTCGAAGGTTTAAGATCGTCTGGCTCACAAACTGACTTACCGTTTGCTCTTTTTCCTTTACGGGAATATCATGGCGATCCCAGCTGTGCAGTTCATACTGCTCTTCCTCCATCAGAATATCTGTAATTCGTGATGCTGCTTCAGCTTCAAGGTCATTGATCACGTTCTCCACGGCGAATTCTTCTTCTCCATTCAGCTTTGTTATAAGCAAATTATAGAGATTCCTGAATTCTTCATTTGAAAAGGCAATTTCATCTTCCTGCAGGTCGAGAAAAATCTTCTCAAAAACTTTCGCCTGCTGAATTTCGGGCTCCAGGACCAGCTCACCGGTTTCATCATTTTGTTTCAGCAGCAAATCTTCAAAATCTTCTTCCTTATTGCCATAAAGCATAAGGATCTTGATAATATTCCTTTCAAGAATGTAAAGATGGTCAACCTTTGTTCGCGGAGCAGCTTCTTCCCGAACCACCTCCATAGGCTGTTGTTGCTGATTTTTTGAAGATTTTGAATCTTTTTTCTGAATCTGGGCCAGGCTCGCGTAAAGCACATTTTCTGAAATATCCATGATCCGCGAACATTCCTGAAGATAAACCTCCCGCTGGATATTATCTGGAATTTTAGAAATGCTGTTCACCATATCCCTGATGAGCTCCGCCTTTTTCACGGGATCATTTTTGGCCTCTTCCACCAGCAATGAAGCCTTATAACTGATGAAATCACGGGAATTTTCCTCGAGATATTCCTTCAGTTCCTCTTCAGAATTTGCCCTGGCAAAACTATCCGGATCTTCTCCTTCCGGAAAAGTGCAAACCTTCACGTTCATTCCCTGCTCGAGAATAAGATCGATTCCGCGCAAAGAAGCACGGGTTCCCGCGGCATCTCCGTCAAAAAGGACCGTGATATTTTTGGTAAGCCGATTGATAAGCCTGATCTGCTCAGGTGTCAAAGCCGTTCCCGATGAAGAAACGGTATTCTCTATTCCGCTTTGATGGAACTGGATCACATCGGTATAACCCTCCACCAGGTAACAATTATCATCCCTGGCGATCGCCTGTTTGGCATAATAGATCCCGTAAAGAACCTTGCTTTTATGATAAATATCGCTCTCGGGTGAATTGAGATATTTTGCCGCTTTTTTAGTATTGGAAAGAATTCTTCCACCAAATCCCAAAACTCTTCCAGACATGGAGTGGATAGGAAACATCACCCGGCCTTTAAACCGGTCGAATTTCCTGTCTTCTTTTACAATCGTCAGACCCGTTTTTTCAAGAAATTCAAGCTGATAACCTTCCTCTAAAGCCTTATTCGTAAAAGCCTCCCACTCCTCAGGAGAATATCCAAGATCGAATTTTTTAATGGTCTCGGGCGTAAAACCTCTTTCTTTAAAGTAGCTTAAGCCGATTGCTTTTCCTTCCTCGGTTTCATGTAATACCTCCTGGAAGTATTTACTGGCGAATTCCGAAACCAGGTACATGCTTTCCCGCTCATTCGCCAGCTCCTTTTGCTCATCGCTCTGCTGGGTCTCCTCGATCTCTATCCCGTATTTTTTCGCCAGGTATTTAATGGCTTCCGGATAGGTAAAATGTTCGTGTTCCATCAAAAATGCCACCACATTTCCTCCTTTTCCGCTACTGAAATCTTTCCAGATCTGCTTTACCGGGGAGACCATAAAGCTTGGCGTACGTTCATCGGTAAATGGGCTTAGGCCTTTGAGGTTACTTCCCGAACGCTTCAGCTGAACAAAATCACCGATCACCTCTTCCACACGGGAAGTTTCAAATACTGTATCTATGGTCGATCTTGAAATCAATTGTCTTCTTGTTATAAAATCCAGACCTCACAGGTCCCGATAGCTATACGGGATGAAAACCTGTGAGGTCTTTCTTTTTCCTGACCACAAAACTACAAATATATTGGCTAATCCACGTCAAATCTTAACCCGAGAGAGAAATTATGCATTTCGGGATTGGGCTTATCAAAAAGCGGATTCAAATCGTATTTCGCATAGAGAGTTGCACCGCCCCAGCCCATATACGCACTGAGACCATATACAAAATCATTGGTATTGTAATCGCCTTTCAATTTGTCTTTTTTCTTATCGCCGTCGATCGTATATTTTAATTTCTGGCGCTCACCAATGCTGAAACCGGCATAGCCACCAAGGCCGATCCTGAATTTATCTTCGGTAGAAAAACGCAGGCTTCTATCGGTTTCATGTCTCTCGGAAGGTCCGAATTCCAAATGTACGGGAGCCACCAGGTAATCGGTTCTGAATTTCGATTTCTTCAGGTTGTAATCGAATTCTTCCAGGCTAACCATTCCATCATTGTTAACAAAATATCGATTATCGGTAGGTTTTAATCCGTTGAACTGGAACGAAAATCCGTATTTCAAACGCAACCAGTTAGAATTGTCGAAAACCCTTGTTTTCCATGCCCAGCCTACTTCAAAGAAGCGGCTGCCACCGATCTTAAAATCGGAATCGTTCAGCGATTGTTCATCGGTAAGCGCGTTATTAAAACCGGCAGCAAATACAATGTCGCTGGTAGTTCTTTTATCGTATTTTCGTTCCCGCTCTACATTGACACGAAAAGTAACACCGTCTTCACTTAGCCCAATATAGCCGGAATGATTTTCATTTCGGGAATCATATTCGAACTGATTTTCCATTACAGCGATACGATTTTCTATGTTTTTGGCATGCAGTTCTGCGGCTTCTTTTTTACGTTTTTCGGCCTCTTCCTCGGTAATAACGTTGTTTTCAAGCTGCGTGTTAATTGTTTCGATCTTATAGCGCAATTTTCCTTTTTCGCTTTTGATGATCTCCTCCCGTTTATTCTGAAGAATTTCTTCTTTTGTTTTTGGACTGGATTCCTGGCACTGCATCTTTTGAGCAGTAAAACTAAATACTGCCAGGGTGAGATAAAGAATAATGGTTTTCATGCTTTGTTTGATTTTAATTTTCTTCAGCTGAAGGCAAAAGCCTGCCGCATCAGAAATGATTGATGAATGACCCTTTTTGGGATTTTTATTAATAATTAAATGAATTTCCTAGTAATTTCTGGACGCAATCGCTGTTTTCGCTTTTATAAAACCTTCTTTTAAAAGTTGAAAAACCTCCTGCCTGAAAGACTGGTCGATCTCCGATTCCACCTCCGCAAGTAACTCCCCTGCATCAACACTGCCTTTTGAATAAAAAATTCGCTCGCGGCTAATCTCTTTCGCGGCTTCGGCAAGAAGCGCATTTACCTCCTCATCGCTTACCGTCTCTCCTGCTTTTTCCTGACTGTAAACTTTTGCTACCAGTTCGTCGATCTTAGTATTGAGAAGATTTTTCTCAATTTCCGGTTTCTTTTCATGCGTAAGTATGGGTGGTATTTCATCTGCCGGGGAAATTTGGGCTACGGCAGGTGATGTTTTTTGTCGGCCTTCTTTTTCGGGGTTTTCAGCTTTTGCGGAAGCGATCGCAGGTTGTTGGTTATTCTCGTTTTTCTCAGTTGCTTTTACTTTCTCTGCAACTTTTTCTGGTTTTGCATTTTCCTTAATTACTTCCGATTCATTTTCTTCGGAAGCAAGCGCTGCAGGTTCTTCAAATTCCTCGGATTTCTGAACAGGCTTCTCCTCTACCGGATTTTCCACGATCGGTGAAACATTTTGCTTCTGCTGATTGATAAAAAAGAGGGAGACAACCAGACAAACCACCACCGCAGCCGCCACTCCTATCCACCAGGAGGTATCTTTCTTCGGGCTGGAATTCTCCAGCCGGGCATTGAGTTTTTCCCAGCTGTCTTCGGAGGGATTAATTTCCCTTTTTTCCAGCTGCTCCCTGATATGTTCTTCGAACTTAATTGGTGCCATAACTGCTGAGATTATTAGATTTTAATTTTTCCTGAAGCATTTTTCGTGCTTTAAATAACTGGGACTTTGAAGTCCCTTCTGTAATTTCCAGCATTTCTGAAATTTCAGAATGCTTGTAACCTTCAACGGCGTATAGAATAAAAACCATTTTATAGCCTTCGGGCAACTCGTCTATCATTTTCTGAATTTCGGCAACTTCCATTTCAGAATTTATATTGTTGTAGACTTCGGCCGTTTTTGTCTCAATTTCCTCCTGAAAATCGAGTTTTTTATGCTGCCTCAAAAAAGAGATCGATTCCCGAATCATAATTCTGCGTATCCAGCCTTCAAAACTTCCTTCTGTTTTAAAATCCTTCAGATGCGTAAAAACTTTAAAGAATCCGTTCAGCATCGCCTCTTCGGCATGATGAAAATCTCTGATATACTGCCTGCAAACACTTAGCATCTTAGGAGAATGCAACTCATATATCTTTTGCTGGGCTTCCCGGTTTCCCGAAGCTGCGTTTTTTATCAAAAGATTTTCGTTTTTAAAAAGCTGTATAACTTTCACCATTTTTTAACAAGGCCTTCTATTTATATAGACGCAGGAAAGTTACGAAAGGTTGCCTGAGGTTTTAATTTTTTTATAATTTCCTTTACCTCACCCGGCAAAGCCAGCAGAATTAAACTTGTATCTTTGCCATAGAATAGAAATTATGGCTGAAGAAATACGGATTAATAAATATTTAAGTCAGATAGGATACTGCTCCAGGCGGGAAGCCGACAAACTTATCGAGCAGGGGCGTGTTCGTATTAATGGAGAAATTCCTGAAATGGGAACCAAAGTACAACCCGGCGATGAAGTCGCGGTAAACGGTAAAACAGTTTCAGAAAAAGAACTTGACAAAGCCCCGGTTTATATTGCTTTTAATAAACCCGTGGGTGTGGTTTGCACTACCAATTCTAAAGTTGAAAAGAACAACATTATCGATTTTATCAACTATCCCAAGCGAATATTTCCGATAGGCAGGCTTGATAAACAAAGCGAGGGACTGATCCTCCTCACTAATGACGGTGAAATTGTGAACCGCATTCTTCGCGGCAGGCATGAGCATGAAAAGGAATATGTGGTAAGGGTGAATAGACCGGTCACTTCAGATTTTATTAAAAAAATGGCAGAAGGAGTGCCCATTTTGGATACCGTGACCAGGAAATGTGAAGTGGAAAGGCTGGGGAAAAACACCTTTAGAATCGTTCTCACACAAGGCCTTAACCGTCAAATCAGGAGAATGTGCGAATTTTTAGGCTATAAGGTTAGCGCATTGAAACGAGTTCGTATCATGAATATCGATCTCGATATGCCGGTGGGAAAATGGCGCGATCTTTCAAAAGAAGAACTGCAAGAGCTGAATCTTTTGCTGAAGAAGACTTCAGCAGATTAATTTTAAAATGTCCGCTTAAAAAATTCCGCATAAATCTTAACACATAATTAGCGGCAAAGCTTATCGTTTTGTGAACATTCTTGTTAAATTTAAATTCAATGGGTTTAAACCCACCTGGAAATATTTTAACTTAACCGGAAAATTCACATTTATGAAAATACAACCCTTTCATCTGGCGATACCTGTTTCCGATCTTGAAAAATGCAGGAAATTCTATAAAGAGACCCTGGGCTGTGGAGAAGGCCGTAGCAGTGATCATTGGGTGGATTTTAATTTTTTTGGGCATCAGCTGGTGATACATTACCAGGATCCGGCTGAAAAGGCTCAGGAAAATTCCAATCCCGTAGACGGTAAAAATGTTCCTGTCCCCCATTTTGGAGTGGTGCTGGAATGGGAAGTATTTCATGAATTCGCTAAATTATTGAAAAGCAAGAATATAAATTTCGTAATTGAACCTTATATACGTTTTGAAGGCAAACCGGGAGAACAGGCGACCATGTTTTTTAAAGATCCCAGCGGAAATGCCCTTGAATTCAAGGCTTTTAAAAATATAGACCAGCTTTTCGCCAGGTAATATCAAGATTAACAACCAACCAGAATGGACAGACTTAAACCGTCTTTGGTACGACAGATATTCGTACTGCTGCTCATCCTTTTTTTAACCGTACTCATTTTTGGTGAGATACTTCCTTATTTATCGGGAGTGCTCGGCGCGGTAACCCTGTATGTCCTGATGAAAGGCTGGATGCGAAAACTTGTTGCCAAAGGATGGAAACCGCCTATCGCCGCGGCACTGCTTATGACGGGTTCTTTTGTAGGTATTCTTATTCCCGTTTCTCTCACTGCATTTATGCTTACTACCAAAATTGGCAAAGCGGTGGCAAATTCTGAAAGGGTTTTAAGCGCCATAAAGGAACAGCTAAATATTGCTGAAGAGCATTTAGGATTTAGTATTAGTGAGAATATTGATACCTCAGCCATTACAAACTGGATTTCTTCTAATCTCCAGAGCCTTGCCGGCGGCACTTTCAATGCTTTTATCGCTATTGGGATCATGTATTTTATGTTATATTATATGCTCATCAACCGAAATTCGCTGCGTGAAACGATGATTGACTATATCCCACTGGGAAAAGACAACCTGCGAATCATCGGGGAAGAAAGCGACGAGCTGGTAAAATCAAATGCCCTTGGGATTCCACTGGTAGCGATAGTTCAGGGAGTGATCGCACTGATAGGTTTTTTAATCTTTGGAGTACCAGATCCGTTTTTCTGGTTCGTGATCACCGCCATTGGATCTATGATTCCTTTTATAGGAACGGCTATCGGTATTGTCCCGGCAGTAATTTTATTATTTGCGCAGGGAAATGACTGGCAGGCTGTAGCTATGCTTATCTATGGTTTCGTGGTGGTGGGGTCAAGTGATAACATTATTAGATTATATGTACTGGAAAGGCTGGCGAGCGTGCACCCTTTAATCACTCTTTTTGGGGTGGTTGTAGGAGTACCACTTTTTGGCTTTATCGGACTCATTTTTGGACCTTTACTTATTTCCCTTTTCCTTTTAATTCTGAAAATATACAAGAAGGAATACGGTAATGCCCATCATAGCTTATAACAACACTAAATAAATTATATTATGTTCGGAAAAAAGAAAGAAAAACTGGATGAGGGCTTTATGAAAGCCGAAATTGCAAAAGTTGATGATGACGACGTACAGATAGCAATCGACAATGAGGAAGAAATTGACCGAAAACTTAATAATTCCAATTCGCTGAAGAAATACGCTGAACTCGGCAATTTGATGTATGGAATGCTGAAGGATTACCGGAGGGGAATTTATAAGGAAGTGCCATGGTTCACCATCGCCACTATCGCTTTCGCTTTTCTCTATATTCTAAACCCATTTGATATTATACCTGACTTCATTCCAGGGATTGGGTATGTTGATGATCTTGCTATTCTCACCTTCGGATTACGGTTTATCCAATCTGATATTCACCGGTACCTGGACTGGAAACTGGAGAATGCATAAAAAAAGCGGGAATTGTTCCCGCTTTCTTTTATTTCTTTTTTTGCAAAGCCTCATCGGCTCTTACTTTGTGCCTCTCCCTGGCAAGCAAGGTATTTTTTAATAACATGGCGACCGTCATGGGACCAACTCCACCCGGAACCGGTGTGATGTGGGAGGCTCTTTTACTCACATTTTCAAAATCTACATCTCCTTTGATCACATAACCCCTTTCGGCATTTTCATCGGGAACACGTGTAATTCCCACATCAATGATCACCGCATCGTCTTTGATCATTTCCGCTTTAAGGAAATTAGGAATTCCCACCGCAATGATAATAATATCGGCCTGAGAAGTTACCTGGGTAATATTTTTAGTGAATTCATGAGTTAGAGTCACCGTGGAATTTCCTGGAAATCCGCTGCGTCCCATCAGGATACTCATCGGGCGACCTACAATATAGCTTCTGCCAATTACCACCGTATGTTTACCTTTGGTTGGAATGTCATAACGCTCCAGTAGTTCAAGTATTCCAAACGGAGTTGCCGGAATAAAAGAGGTCATATCGAGCGCCATCTTTCCGAAATTTGTGGGATGGAAACCATCCACATCCTTGTCGGGGTCTACGGCATTTAGGACTTTTTGGGTGTCGATTTGAGGGGGAAGCGGAAGCTGCACTATAAATCCGTCGATATCATCATTCTGGTTGAGCTCTTCTATTTTAGACAAAAGTTCCAGCTCGCTTACAGTATGTGGAAGTCGGTACAGCGAAGATTCAAATCCCACTCTTTTACAGGCTTTCACTTTACTATTCACGTAAGTGAGGCTGGCACCGTCTTTTCCAACGATAATTGCCGCGAGATGTGGGACTTTACCTCCTCTTTTTTTGATTTTGGTAACTTCGGCAGCGATCTCATCTTTGATATCACCGCTTATTTTCTTACCGTCGAGAATTGTCATTTTTTGAAGTATTCAGTAGGCAGTCACAGTTGGCAGTTATTCTGCCTTTTTCCAAATCTGCCCGGGTTATTGATCATATAATTTATAAGCTTTCCAACTTCTTCACTTTGTTGATTCAAATTCTCATATTCCTCTTCTGAAATATAGCGGCATTCACTGGCAAAGTGTAACCAGCTTTGTGTTTCGGCATTCTCAGCATCACTATCACTCAGTTTGCTCCTGAAGTGATTCGGATAAAGCCTTTTGCGATAAGCCTCCGCTATATTAGAACAAACCGACCTCGAACTTCTTCGAATCTGGTCGGTTAAACTATAGGTTTCTTCTTTCGGAAAACCTTTTGAAATTTCAAAAATCTTCATGGCTAAATCAAAAGCAATCTTATAAGCCTTTAAAGATTTGAAACTCATATTTTATTTTTTAGTGCTTACTGCTAACTGCAACTGAATACTGCCAACTATCTACTACTAATTAATTACTGCCGACTGCCACTGCTTACTAACTACTGCATTCCCTTCATCATCTGCATCATTTTGCGGCCACCGCCTCCCTGCATCATTTTCATCATTTTTCCCATCTGGTTAAATTGCTTCAGCAACTGATTCACCTCCTGAACTGAAGTTCCCGAACCTTTGGCAATTCTTTTCTTTCTGCTGGCATTGATGAGTTTTGGCTCTTCCCGCTCTGCCGGAGTCATGGAGTGGATAATCGCTTCGATTCCTTTAAAGGCATCATCGTCAATATCAACATCTTTAAGCATTTTTCCCGCTCCGGGGATCATTCCCAAAAGATCTTTCATAGATCCCATCTTCTTGATCTGCTGAAGCTGGGTCAGGAAGTCATCAAAACCGAATTTATTCTTGGCAATTTTCTTCTGAAGTTTCCTGGCCTCTTCCTCGTCATACTGTTCCTGGGCTCTTTCCACAAGGGAAACAACATCTCCCATTCCCAGTATCCTGTCGGCCATACGCGAAGGATAGAAAACATCCATCGCATCCATTTTCTCCCCGGTACCGATGAATTTAATAGGTTTATTCACCACCGATTTAATAGAGATCGCTGCACCACCACGGGTATCACCATCAAGCTTGGTAAGGATCACCCCGTCAAAATCAAGCCTTTCATTGAAAGTTTTCGCAGTATTCACTGCATCCTGACCGGTCATGGAATCAACCACAAAAAGTGTTTCCTGAGGCTGGATCGCCTGCTTGATATTGGAAATTTCGGTCATCATGGTTTCATCAACGGCAAGGCGACCTGCGGTATCGATGATCACCACATTATGGCCGTTCTCTTTCGCATAAGTGATCGCCGATTTTGAAATCGCCACCGGATCCTGATTCCCTTCTTCGGAATATACCTCGACGCCAACCTGTTCTCCAACCACATGAAGCTGGTTGATGGCCGCAGGACGATAAACATCACAGGCAACCAAAAGAGGCTTTTTGGTCTTTTTCCGTTTTAGGTAACTGGCAAGTTTTCCGGAGAAAGTGGTTTTACCACTACCCTGCAGACCCGACATCAAAATAACTGACGGATCACCCGAAAGATTGATCCCTTCAGCTTCGCCTCCCATCAGTTCTGTAAGCTCATCCTTAACCAGTTTTACCATTAACTGGCCTGGTTTTAAAGTTTTAAGAACATCCTGACCAAGAGCCTTTTCTTTTACCGTATTGGTAAATTCTTTTGCGATCTTATAGTTCACATCGGCATCTACCAGCGCACGTCTCACCTCTTTCAGGCTTTCCGCAACGTTTATTTCAGTAATCTGGCCATGCCCTTTAAGAACATGAAAGGCATTATCTAACTTATCACTTAAACTATCAAACATAATCTTCCTGTGGTTTTATAATATGGCTGCCGGGCAGCGGATTGCAAATTTAATGATTTGGAGCTGAAGTGAAAAAAGTTTATTCAAATTGCTGCTTCAATAATATACTTAATTAGCTTTTTTATGATAAATATCATTTTTTAGGTTGAATGATGGCTTCATCTTGCCTCCTTAAATTTTTTGCCTGATGAACGATCAATCTCCTCACAAATTTCATATTCCAGTAATGGGAATTGCCTACACCATAGACACACCCATAAAAGTTGCAAGTTTCGGTATCACCTCAGCCCTTTCTATTGTGGAAGATAATTTAATCGAGGTCATGAGAAAAGTCTATTATAAGCAGAATAACGAACCTTATATTCCTATTACTACCTCCGAAAAAGATTACCGGGCTAGAAGAATTACCGATTATCTGAATCTCATAAATAAAACTGTAAAGAAACGTGTGGAAGAACTACGCCTTTCTTCTTTTGAGGGTGCTTCAGATCTCGTGAGATATTTTGAATTATTACCCGAAGGAAGTCATTTGAAGAAAAAATACCTTCAATTTAAAAATATTGAGCAACCGGAAAAGAAGCAGTTAATTGAAAAGGAATTAAGGAAAGAGGTGAAGGCCGGTTCTATTGAAGTTAATATTATGACTAAAGTTGACCGGGACATTCATGATAAAAATGGAAATCCCATTCCTGATCAGTCTGATGCTCTTAGCGCATTAAAAGGTTATGCCAAAAGTGACCTGGAAAATTCTACGGTCATATTCTCTGCCGGAATGAATCCCAGATTATTTAATTATTTAGGAAGTTTCAGAGAATTTGATGCCCAGGCATGGGGAAAATTCAAAAAGAAAATAGCCATAAAAGTGAGTGATTTTCGCTCTGCACTTATTCAGGGAAAATATCTCGCAAAAAAAGGTATTTGGGTGAGCGAATTCAGAATAGAATCTGGTTTGAACTGCGGTGGCCACGCTTTTGCCACACAGGGTGCACTTATGGGCCCTATCCTGGAAGAGTTTAAAAATAGGAAAAGAGAACTGCAGGAAAGTCTTTTTGAGATCTATAACAAATCGATTTCAGCACTCGGCCTCAAGGAATTTAAAGAACCTCATCCTATAAAAATTACCGCGCAGGGAGGAATTGGCACTTTTGAAGAAGATCAGTTTCTGCATAATTATTATCAAATAGACAGTACGGGTTGGGGCACTCCTTTTTTGCTTTGCCCCGAAGCAACTACTGTAGAAAACAACACCCTGGAGATTCTCGAACAATCTAAAGATGAAGATATTGTTCTTAGTGAAAGCAGCCCTTTAGGGGTAAGTTTCAATTATTTAAAAGGAACCAGTGCAGAAAAGGAAAGATTAAAAAGGATCGCGAAAGAAAAACCGGGAAGCAGCTGCCCTGAAAAACTCCTGGTTTCAAATACGGAATTCACAAAAAAACCCATCTGTACTGCTTCAAAAAAATATCAAAAATTAAAACTTGCTCAGTTGCGCTCTTCTCAATTACCCGTAGCAGATTATGAAAGACTTAAAAATGAGGTTCTGGCAAAGGAGTGTCTTTGTGTGGGCCTTAGCAATTCTGCAGCATTACAGTACAAAGAGAAATTCGTTAAAAACCTGAAGGCGGTGACCATTTGCCCAGGTCCCAATATTGCTAATTTCACCAAGAGAGTAAGTCTCCAGGAGATCGTAGGTCATATTTACGGATGGAAGAATATCATGCATCGCAAGGACCGGCCCAATATGTTTGCCAAAGAACTACAACTATATGTAGATTATATTAAAAAGCAGGTATCGCAGCAATTTTCCCCAGATCCGAAATCGGTTAAAGCCAATGAAAAGTTTTGCGATAATCTTTTAGAAGGAATTCAGTATTACAGAGAGCTGCTGGCAGAGAATTTTTTCTCCAATTCGGAACAGTTCAGAAAAATACTTATAGATTCTGAGGAAGAAATATCCCAAATAAAGCAGCAATTAATTTTACAACCGGTTTAAAATTAGAAAATCCCTTATCTCCATCTTTACAGAAAGATAAGGGATAAAGTTACATTCTTTCAGGAACCTCAATTCCAAGCAGACTGAATCCCGATTTGATCACATTTGCCACCAGGTTCGATAATTGCACCCTGAAAACCTTCTCTTTTTCATCTTCAATTCCCAAAATGGGAACATTTTGATAAAAAGAATTAAAGGATTTCACCAGTTCATAAATATAATTGGCGATAAGTGCCGGAGAATGATTTTCGGCAGCCAGGCCTATGGTTTCGGGATAAAGCTGAAGGGTTTTTATAAGTTCCTTTTCCTTTTCGTGAAAACTGAAATCTTTTGAAAGCGCAGCTGAATAATCAAAATCGGCTTTTCTTAAAATAGACTGAATCCTGGCATAGGTATATTGAATAAAAGGACCGGTATTTCCCTGAAAATCGACCGATTCTTCCGGATTGAAAAGAATGCGTTTTCTGGGATCAACCTTCAGAATATAATATTTCAGGGCTCCGAGACCAATAACACGGTAAAGCTCCTCTTTTTCTTCTTCTGTATAATCTTCAAGTTTCCCCAGTTCTTCAGAAATATTCTTCGCGGTCTGGGTCATTTCTTTGATCAAGTCATCGGCATCTACGACAGTCCCTTCGCGACTTTTCATTTTTCCGGAAGGAAGATCAACCATTCCGTAACTTAAATGATACAAGGAGTCTGCCCAGTCATATCCCAGTTTTTTCAGGATAAGGAACAACACCTTAAAATGATAATCCTGTTCGTTACCCACCGTGTAAACCATCTGATTGATATCAAAATCACGGAACCGCTGAATTGCCGTCCCAATATCCTGCGTCATATACACCGCGGTGCCGTCACTTCTCAATACGATCTTCTCATCCAGGCCTTCGTCACTCAGGTCTATCCAGACGCTGCCATCTTCCTTTTTATAGAAAACCCCGTCTTCAAGACCTTTCAGCACCTCATCCTTACCTAAAAGATAGGTCTGGCTTTCGTAATAATTTTTATCAAAATCAACGCCCAGCGCCTTATAGGTCTCATCAAAACCTTTATACACCCACTGGTTCATCATTTCCCAAAGTTTTACTACCTCGGGATCATTAGCTTCCCACTTAAGCAGCATCTCTTTGGCTTCAACAAAAATTGGGGCTTCAGCCTTGGCCACCTCTTCGCTCCTGCCTTCTTCCTGTAATTGAGCGATTTCCTTTTTATATTCCTGATCAAATTTCACGTAATAATTTCCGACCAGCTTATCTCCTTTCAAGCCTGTAGATTCGGGGGTTTCACCATTCCCGAATTTTTGCCAGGCCACCATGGATTTACAGATGTGAATTCCGCGGTCATTGATCACCTGCACCTTATAAACTTCATTGCCGGCAGCCTTCAGGATTTCAGAAACCGAATATCCTAAAAGATTGTTCCTGATATGGCCGAGATGCAAAGGTTTATTGGTATTGGGCGATGAATATTCCACCATAATTCCGCTGGCATCGCTCTGAGGCAATAAAATCCCGTAATCTTCCCTATCTTTTACCTCATTGAAAAAATTAATGTAGAAGCGATCGCTGATAATGATATTCAGGAAACCTTTCACCACGTTATATCCGGCAACTTCCTCTACTTCTTCTTCAAGATATTTCCCGATATTTTCGGCCAGCTGAGCCGGATTGGTCCTGACCTGCTTCAGCATGGGAAAAACCACCAAAGTGATATCTCCCTCAAAATCCTTCCTTGTAGGCTGAAATTCAATCCCTTCAGGTTCTACCCCGTAATTTTTGAGCACCGCTTCTTTGACTTTAACTGCCAGAATTTTTTCAATATTCATTTCCTTGTATTTATTGGAATTGAGCCGCAAAGATAAAAAGAATTAGAGTTCCTGTGGCCTGTCTTCGCCTTCAAATCCTTATCTTTAAAAAAAAGAAATGCTGCTGAATATTTCGTACAACCGCCCTGATATCTCCGATAAAATCAACAGGGCCGTAGGCAAACCTTTTACTTTGATGGAAAGAGTGAAACTGAAAGGCACCGGTTCCCCGAAATTACAGATCACCTCTTCAAGTATAGATATCCATAATTTGCTCATTCTCGACAATAATGCCAATGTTTGCAATGTGGAGCTGCGCAAGAACGGCATTATCGTGATGTTTCGGTCTTTACTGGAAACATATGCGCTGGTGATCCCTTATTTTAAACTGAATCTTTACAAGGGAAAGGCGGAAGAATATGGGATTTACAGGGACCACTATTTTATTAAGGTGAAAGCCGATAAACCCGGAATTCATAGGTTCTTCCGGAAGATCATCGATTATAAATCTGATAACGCTCCCACACATATCGACGATCTTTAAGGTAAATTAACCGTAAACTTATAAATTTCCCTCTGTAGTTTCCGGTATCAATGCTTTTTCAAGAATCAATGGCTTTATAGTGATCGCCATTGGAGTGGAATATAAATTTCAGCATGGTAAATGTTTAAGTAATCAGCGCTTATTAAAAGCCAATCCGCCTATCAGGGCAAGGACTCCAAATCCGATCATGGCATAACTCTGAGTATTATCCCCCTGGGCTTTAACCTGCAGCGGGCCTGCATCGATAGAAAATTCAGGACTGATAAGGGTATACAAACCGTAACCAATGAGTCCTATCCCGATGATTAAAAGCACGAATTTCAGGACGTTATTCATTTAATAAAGTTTTATTAATCTACGGTGAAAGTAATAATTATATTTCTAATTTACTTTAAAATCCGCGAATGCGTATACTACTTACCGGCGCCAATGGCTATATAGGAATGCGCCTTCTGCCACAGCTTATCGATCAGGGTCATGAGGTGATTTGCGCGGTAAGAAACCGGGATCGTTTCACTGCATACAAAGAGATTGGAGAGCACATGGAAATCGTGGAAATTGATTTCGTATCCCAGAATTCTCCTCCTGAAAAAATAAAAGATATTGATGTTGCTTATTACCTCATCCATTCCATGACGGCAGCGACCAAAGATTTTGATAAAATTGAAGCAGAAGCCGCACTGAATTTCAATAAAATGATGGAGGAAACTTCGGTTAGTCATGTAATTTACCTTAGCGGAATCATCAATGAAGAAAAGCTTTCAAAACATCTGCAATCCAGAAAAAAGGTAGAGGAAATACTCTACAAGGGAAATTTCAATTTAACAGTATTGAGAGCGGCAATCATTGTAGGGTCGGGAAGTTCTTCTTTTGAGATCATCAGGGACTTATGCGAAAAACTGCCGGTGATGATCACTCCTAAATGGGTGAAAACAAGATGCCAGCCTATAGCCATTCGAAATGTGATACAATATCTCACCGGCGTCATCGGGAAAGAAGAATGTTATAATCAGTCTTTTGATATTGGCGGACCCGATATTTTAACTTATCTGGAAATGATAAAAGAATATTGCGAAGTACGCAAACTGAAAATATGGATTGTAGGCGTGCCCTTACTGTCACCAAAACTTAGCTCCTACTGGCTGTATTTCGTGACTTCCACCTCCTATCGGCTCGCCCAAAACCTGGTTGACAGCATGAGTGTGGAAGTAATAACCAAAGACACCCGGCTACAGGAAATTTTGAATATCGACCTCATAGATTATAAAGAGGCAATCAGGATGGCTTTTTACAAGATCGAACAAAACGAAGTGATCTCCAGCTGGAAAGATTCCCTGAGTAGCGGACGTTTCCGCCAAGAGCTCAACAAATATATCCAGATTCCCACATACGGTTGCCTGCGGGATAAGAAATCGGTTAAAGTGAAGAATGCGGATGAAGTTCTTGAAAGAATCTGGTCAATTGGTGGAAATACAGGCTGGTATTACGCCGATTTCCTCTGGAAATTAAGAGGTTTTATGGACAAAATGGCGGGAGGAGTAGGTCTTCGCCGCGGACGAACACATCCTACTAAAATAAACATGGGAGATTCCCTGGATTTCTGGAGAGTTTTACTGGCAGATAAAGCACAGCGCCGGCTATTACTTTTTGCCGAAATGAAAGTTCCCGGAGAAGCCTGGCTGGAATTCAAGATCGATGAAGACAATGTGCTGCATCAAAACGCCACCTTTAGACCTAAAGGTTTATTGGGCCGTGCCTACTGGTACTCGATGTATCCCTTTCACTACTTCATTTTTGAGGGAATGATCAACAGAATTGCAAAAGGGAATAAAATAAAGTAGTTTTAGGTCAGGATGAACTCTAATTTTAAAGCTAAACCTTTACTAAATAATGGCGTTTTTCTCATTTCGGCCATTTTGCTTTTGAGTGGCTCTGTTTTCATTTTTATTTATACCGAATTTTTCTACGACCTTATCGAAAATATCTCTTTATGGGTGCGGAATTATTTCGGACAATTTTACCTCATCACCGGCCTGCTCTGTGTGATCGTTTTACTGGTTCTTGCCTTCAGCAAATTTGGAAAAACTCGTTTGGGAGCTCCAAAACCCGAATTCGACAGGCTTTCCTGGATCGCGATGCTCTATAGTGCCGGGATGGGTGCAGGGATTTTACTAAGGGCTGTACAGGAACCGGTTTATATGTTTCTGAATTCCCCTGTCCACACGGGGAAAACTGCCGAAAAGATTTCACTCGAATACACCTTTTATCAATGGGGATTTACTGCCTGGGCTTTCTATGGATTGTTCGCGGTTATCCTTGCTTATGCCATTTTTGTTCAGAAGAAAAAGGTGCAGCTGGGAAAAGCCGCAGATGGCCTGAAAAAAATCAGATTCCTGCCAGAAGGGATTGATATTTTGACCATTCTTACCACAGTAATCGGTTTAGTTGCCGCAATAGGTCTGGGAACCACGCAAATTGAAGGAGGGATCAGTCATTTTATGGAAAAAGAACCGGGGAGTTTATTGATAAATATGGCTCTCGTCTTCCTGATCTGTCTTCTGGCTTTTCTCTCGGCCTGGTCTGGAGTAAATAAAGGAATCAAAAGAATTTCAAACTGGAATATTTATCTTGCGATCCTGCTGATGTTGTTTGTCTTTTTACAGGGCGATATTGCTGGCATACTCGAGAACTTTTTCAGCTCGCTCTACCACTATATCGTTGATTTTATTCCGCTGAGCCTGGCAATGGGAAAATTCAATCCCGGTAAGGCTTTTTTAACCGACTGGACCTACTACTATTGGGCATTCTGGCTTGCCTGGGCCCCGTTTACCGGAATTTTTATCGCACGGATCTCCAAAGGACGTACTCTGAGGGAAATGATTATAGGTGTTCTATTGATTCCTTCGCTGGGAAGTTTTTTCTGGTTCAGCGTATTTGGTCATTCTGCCTTTCAGATAATATCAGAATGGGGTGAATACCACAACCAGTTCGGAAATGTATTCACCTCCATCTTTCTTTTTCTGGAATCTTTTCCCCTGGCAGGCGTGACAGGTTTCCTGGTGATAATCCTGCTGATCAGCTTTTTGGTAACCTCGGTAGATTCGGCAATTTTTGTACTCAGCATGTTCACCGATAATGGAAAGCAGGAACCCGGAAAGAAATTTCGTCTCGCCTGGGCAGTGATCATTTGTATATTCTGTGAAGCGATCATTGTACTGGGGCAGGTAAAACCCGATTCCAATGTATTAACGGCAATGCAGAAATTCCTGATCATCTCTTCCCTGCCATTTGCCTTTTTTACGGTTTATCTGATCTTTTACCTGATAAAACTCAGTTTTTTTACAAAAAAAGATCATCCTAGGCTTTAGGCAGAAACACTTCGGCCATCATACAACGTGCGCTGCCGCCTCCGCAGGTTTCTATGGTTTCGATTTTCGAACTAAGAATCTCGCAGTGTCTTTCGATTTTTTCTACCTGATCTTTGGTAAGGCTTTGCCGGGCTCGCTCGCTCATTACCAGATACTTTTTATCTTTCCCCTGGACCTGCAGCATATTTCCGGCAAATTCGTGCATTTGCTTCTCGCTGATGGCTATAATTTCCTTTCCGTCCTGTTTCAGGTGATTTATAACATTCTTGCGCTCTTTCTTATCATCAATGGTATCAAGGCAGATCACCGCGAACTCTTCCGCGACACACATCATTACATTGGTATGGTAGATGGGCAGGCGTTTGTCACCCACCGTCTGGTAGGCATTGAAAATAACCGGCGTAAATTCAAAATCCTCACAGAATTCAATAAGAAGATCTTCATCGGCTCTGGGTGAGATCGCACAATAGGCTTTTTGATGGACACGATCAAGTATTAAACTACCGGTACCTTCCAGAAAAACATCATCCTCTTCAGCCGCTGTATAATCGGTAATATCTGTAATTTTAAAACCTGCTTTTTCAAGTTCCTCAAAATATTGCAGCCTACGCTCTTTTCTTCGATTTTCGGCAAACATGGGAAACAGAGCGATCTGTCCGTCTTCGTGAAAAGAAACCCAGTTGTTCGGGAAAATGGAATCTGGGGTGTTATCTTCAAGAATATCATCCACTACAATCACATTCACTCCAACTTTTCTAAGCTTTTCCACATATTCATCGAATTCTTTTGCCGCCCAGACATTAAGATCGGGGTTCTGCATGTTCTTCTGAAAATAATTGTTCACCGCGGTTTCTTCATTCATTCTGAAAGCTACCGGGCGCACCATCAATATTGTATCGGTTATCTGCTTCATTTTAATCTCTGATTAATGGTAAAGTTGAACATCTCAATAAGCCTTCCTGCTTGGATATTTCGGCATAAGGCACTTCTTCCACGGTAATTCCCTGTTCCCGCAACCAGTTATTCAATCGGGTAAAATTCTTTTCAGAAATTACCACCTCTTCAGAAATCGAAAAAATATTCGAGTTCATCTCATACATTTCATCGCGGGTGATCTCGTAAACATTTGCCTTTCCGAAGAACTTCACGAGCCATTCATATTCGGCGGGATTAAGAAATCCGTCTTTATAGATAATAGCTTTATCCCTGCCCACCGGCTGGAAACAGCAATCGAGATGCAGGGCATTATCTTTCGCGACGGTATTTGATTTTTTAAGACTGAAACTCACCACTTTTTTATCAGGAAAAAGCTGCTGTAAAGCCTCCACAGCCTGAAGGTTAGTGCGTGCAGTGATAAAATCTTTATAATCCCTTCCTTTGTAAGTGCCCACAAAAATGTAATCGCCCATTGGCATCACGTCGCCACCTTCAATATGAGCTTCTTCAGGAAGTGTTATGATTTTGTCGGGATCTATCTGCTCTACCACATGATTTATCGCCTCGATCTCCTGATCGCGATCGGGAAGAATATTCGATTTTATGAATTTATCCTCAATTACAAATGCGATATCCCGTGTGAAAATCTGATTATAATCTTCAATAATCTTAGGCCGGAAAACCTCTACCCCGTATCTCTCGAGAACGGCGGCCACGGCTTCAATTTCCTTTACCATATCTTCCTCCCTGGGATAGGTTCCGGCCAGAATATGTTCTTTAGATTTAGGGTCATAAGCCTCAATTAGGGAAGGAACAGGGCCATTGCTTTTTGCAGTTCCCAACACCACGGCACGGAGCCTTGAGGTTTCGTTTTTTATGTGTAGTTTCATCGATCTTCGATTTTGCGCAAATATAGAAAAAGCTTCATTTTTACATGAAGCCTTTTCTTAGATACTTTAATGACAGAAACTTTTCTTAACGACTGCCAAGAGGTTTAAAATCTCTATGAGTTGGGCCAACGTATATCTGTCGCGGACGACCTATTGGCTCTTTATTCAACCGCATTTCCCTCCATTGTGCGATCCATCCGGGAAGTCGGCCCAAAGCAAACATTACCGTAAACATTTCCACAGGGATTCCCAGGGCTCTGTAAATAATTCCAGAATAGAAATCTACATTTGGGTATAATTTTCTTTGTACGAAATAATCGTCTTCCAGCGCTTCTTTTTCAAGACCTTTAGCGATATCAAGAACAGGGTCTTCCACTCCAAGCTGCTCAAGCACTTCATCAGCAGATTTCTTGATGATCTTTGCACGTGGATCAAAATTCTTATAAACACGGTGACCAAAGCCCATCAAGCGGAAAGGATCTTCCTTGTCTTTTGCTTTTTCCATGAATTTATGTGTATCGCCACCGTCTTCCTTAATTCTTTCAAGCATTTCGATCACCGCCTGGTTAGCCCCACCGTGTAGTGGCCCCCAAAGAGCAGAAATTCCCGCAGAAATAGAAGCAAATAAACCGGCATGAGATGATCCCACCATTCTCACCGTAGAAGTAGAACAGTTTTGTTCATGATCGGCATGCAGAATTAGCAGTTTATCTAGAGCATCGATGACCGATTTATCAACTTTATAGCTTTTTCCCGGCTTTTCGAACATCATCTTATGCAGGTTTTCTACATATCCTAGCGAGTCGTCACCGTAGTTTAGAGGAAGGCTGTGTTTCTTACGAAGTGTCCAGGCAGCAAGAACAGGGAATTTTCCCATGATCTTCACAATTGCCTTATACATATCTTCTTCTGAAGAAACATCTACTGAAGACGGATTAAATGCGATAAGCGCACTGGTCAATGAAGAAAGAACTCCCATTGGATGTGCAGCTTTGGGAAATCCGTCCAGGATCTTCTTCATCTCCTCATCTACCTGAGACTGCTCTTTGATATCATTAGTGAACTTTTCGAGCTTTTCTTTATTGGGAAGTTCTCCAAA
Source organism: uncultured Flavobacteriaceae bacterium (assembly GCA_963741865.1). GTDB lineage: Bacteria > Bacteroidota > Bacteroidia > Flavobacteriales > Flavobacteriaceae > Christiangramia. Next base: position 34,097 of record CAVUJP010000004.1, on the reverse strand, counting down.
GATCAACAGATAGGCAACCTCAAGAAAATCTGCTTTTTCTGCAAGATCTTCTATGGAATAACCACGGTATCTCAGTATTCCTTTTTCTCCATCGAGAAAGGTAATGGCGCTTTCACAGCTACCTGTATTCTTATATCCGGGATCCAGAGTGATCAGTCCGGCCTCAGCACGAAGCTTCTTGATTTCTATCCCTACTTCATTTTCGGTTCCTACAGTAACCGGAAATTCATATTTCTTTCCATTATATTCGAGAATTGCTACTTTCGACATGTTATATATGGTTCTTTTAGATTAAAATTTTAAGCATTGCTAAATTACGAAATTTACTGTTAAAATTAATTTAAGCAGGCTGTCGAAATTTCAGAAAACAGCCTTATTTCTTGGCATTTCCCCATTTTTTGATGAGGAAGGCAAAAAAATTGAAATCAATTCAATCATTACTCTCTCAATTTCTAAAAAATATGATTTTTGATATCAAATGTTTATACCTGAAAAACCATAATTAATACAGAAAATATTCAGTCTGTATACAAATACCTGTAATAATCATCTACCGATTTCTCCCAGGTGAAGCGTTGTTTTTGGGCATTTTCACAAATTTCATCAAAACTCCTTCTGTCTTCAAAGAAAAGATCAACGGTTTCAGAAAATACCTTTACAAAATCATCTTCCTGTTCGGCAGTAGTTTCGCCATCAAAACTAAAGCCCGTTTCGCCATGAATTACCGTATCCTTCAGCCCGCCAGTATGATGAACCAGGCATGGCTGCCCGTTTCTCATAGCTAACATCTGGCTGATCCCACAGGGTTCAAACTGGCTCGGCATCAGGTAAAGGTTGGATTCCTGATAAAGCATATCGATAATACTCTCCGACTGGGCATTGATAAAAATGAAGTTCTTATGCCTGTAACTCGCCTCCCGGAACAAAATCTCATAATCTGGCGCTCCTGTTCCAAGCAGAATATAAACACCCTTGACTTCTTCAAGTTTCTTCATCAGCCTGTCCAGCAGATCAGGTGAATCTTTAAAAAAGAAAAATTTCTGCTCTGTAAGCCGCGCCACACTGGAACAAATAAAATCAGGTTTATGTTCCTGGAACCTGGTAAGCTTTTCCCCGGTATGCGCGAGATAATGTGCTTTGTAATCTTTTTTTTCTTCCTGCAGCCATCTGAAAAGCCTTCGTATACACTGCCGGAAAAGAATTCCCTTTTCTACCGTGGATATATTAGAATAATTCGCACCATTCAAAATTCCGAAAAGCCGGTTTTCTTCCGCTGCTTTTTTAAGGTCTTCTTCCAGTCCTTCCCCACCGATAAAATGCGGCGGATTACTGGGCTTTTGAATATCTTCTTTATAGGAAGGTGAAACAGTATGAACGGCATCGGCCAAGCGAATGCCTATCGCCATAAGATTCATACAATCGGGATATCGACGATCATAAAGCTTTTCATAGTCGAATTCAACATCAGGAAAAAAAGCCTTCAGTGAAGAATAATTGTTTTCAAATGGCCGTATTCCCTGGATTGCCAGATTGTGTATGGTGTATACAAACCTGATGTCTTTCAGTGCAGAGAACTCCGGATGAAATTCCCTAAGAAAAAGCAGCATACTGGTGTGCCAGTCGTGCAAATGAATTATATCAATTTCCTCAAAGACCTTTTCTCTTACCGCTGCACCCACCGCCGTACAAAAAAGACTGAACATACTGGCATCTGTAAAAAAAGGCTGGTCGGGATCGTTGAAATAAATATGGGCAATATCTCCGGATTTCAGTTCAGGGTGATCCACCACAAAATGCCTGATCCCCTCAATCTCTTTTTTTCCCGGAACTTCATAAATTTCTGCGGATTGCTGAATTCCTCTAAAGAGAAAATCAACTTCAGCGATTTTCTGCCCTTCATGATGCAATCTGGAATAGGCCGGAGTAATTATCTGAACGGAATCTCCACGGCTGGCAATCTGGCGGGGAACATCGCGCACTACATCACCCATCCCGCCTGCTTTGCATTTGGGAATGCCGTCATTTTCGGCGGCTACAAATAAAAAACGTTTTTTCACACTTGTATGGTTGGTTCCCCTGAAGTTAAGAATAATGCGGAAAACAGCCCAATTTTATTAATTTAAATCATTGTTAATATAGCATTTCTTCCTGTGACTTTCAGACATAAAAAAACCTCTTCGAAAAGAGGTTTAATATTTAAAGATTATATAAGGTCTATTTTACTTTAAAAGCTTTATCACGTGGATAATAAGCCACATCTCCAAGCTCTTCTTCGATTCGTATAAGTTGGTTGTATTTGGCCATACGATCACTTCGCGAAGCAGAACCGGTTTTGATCTGTCCGGTGTTCAAAGCCACGGCAAGATCGGCGATGGTATTATCTTCGGTTTCGCCTGAACGGTGTGACATTACTGAGGTATATCCGGCATTATGAGCCATATTGACCGCCGCGATGGTTTCGGTTAACGTACCGATCTGATTCACTTTAATAAGGATCGAATTAGCGATATTCTCATTGATTCCCCGGCCAAGTCTTTCAACATTAGTTACGAAAAGATCATCGCCTACCAGCTGCACCTTGTCCCCCACCTTATCGGTAAGTGCTTTCCAGCCGTCCCAGTCATTCTCATCCATTCCGTCTTCAATAGAAACGATCGGGTACTTAGAAGCAAGTTCAGCCAGGTAATCAGCCTGTTCTTCGCTGCTTCTTACTTTTCCTTTATCACCTTCAAATTTGGTATAATCGTATTTTCCGTTTACATAGAATTCAGCAGAAGCGCAATCCAGGGCAATGCTAACCTCCTTTCCCGGTTTGTAACCTGCCTTCTCAATCGCTTTCAGAATGGTTTCAAGGGCGTCCTCAGTTCCGTCAAGCGTAGGCGCGAAACCACCTTCATCACCCACAGCGGTACTAAGACCGCGGTCATGCAATACTTTTTTAAGATTATGAAATATTTCAGTTCCCATTTTCAAAGCATGTGAAAAGCTCTCGGCCATCACCGGCATGATCATAAATTCCTGAAAGGCTATTGGGGCATCACTGTGTGAGCCACCATTAATAATATTCATCATTGGAACCGGAAGCGTATTGGCGCTCACCCCACCTACATACCTGAACAAAGGCATGTTCAGCTCATTAGCAGCTGCTTTGGCAACTGCCAGCGAAACACCAAGAATGGCATTGGCGCCCAATTTTGATTTATTCGGAGTTCCGTCAAGATCGATCATGGTCTGATCGATAAGGTTCTGTTCAAAAACAGAAGCCCCTAAAAGCTTTTCGGCAATTTCACCGTTCACATTATCGATCGCTTTCTGTACTCCTTTTCCCATATAATCCTTTCCGCCGTCACGAAGTTCCACGGCTTCATGTTCTCCTGTTGAAGCTCCTGAAGGAACCGCGGCGCGGCCCATAATTCCATTTTCTGTGATCACATCAACTTCTACAGTAGGGTTTCCGCGGGAATCAAAAATCTGACGGGCATGAATATCTAAGATAGCACTCATAATCTTTTTTTATTTGGTTAATTGAATAAGATGCAAGATACAAAGACACCTGTTAAAAAGCGAGCAAACACGGTAGTTTTAAAGCAATTATAACACGAATTTCATTTCAAACGTTTTCGCTTTAGAAGAAAGGCAGCCATTTCCTGAAATTGGAGAAGTATTTATAAAACTTATAAATATAAACCATTCCTTAGAAGCGGTCTCATTTATTTATGCCGAAAAATTAACGGCTTAGAACCCATCCAAATTTCGCGCTGATGACAGGAACCAGGTAAGAATCACCTTTTTCAGCATAAGCATATCCTACTCCTAAATTCACATCGATTTTAAACCGATTATTATAAACCCGCTGCAATCCCCAGGCAGGCCCGATGACGAGCCCGTAATCACTGTCGTATTCCAGGTCTCCAAAAATTGGATTTCCGCCGGTGATAGAAGCGATACCTGCAATATAATTAGCGCTGTTATGGGAAATTTCCTTTTTATCATCAGCGCGTTTTTCGAAATTGTAGTAATAGCGATACTGTGTTTCAAAACCCGGATAGATACCATAGTGCGATTCTCCGAAAGAATGCAGGTAAGAAAAGCCTACGCCAAGATCCAGATCGATAGTGGAGTTGATACCTATAGAAAATTCATATTCGGCAGAAGGTGTAAAGGCATTCAGTGAAAACTGACTGGTTGTTTGGTTCTGACCTGAAGTATACAGGCAGAATAAAAAGCCTGCGAATAGAATAATTGGTCTCACTGAAGAAGATGTTTTTAGATAACCAAAATAGACATCTTTGGGATAAGAAAAAAGCCGCGCAATTTTTTGCGCGGCTTTAAGAATTATTTTTTACCAAGTTTAAATCCAAGTTGAATATCGATTAGCACTTTTAAAGAAGATTCACCGTAATCATTGAAGCCATAACCTGCTCCTAAATTCAGATTCAGTTTAAAATTGCTGTCATATACTCTTTGTAGTCCCCATGCCGGTCCTACAAAGCCACTGTAATCATTTCGGAGCTCCAAATCACCGAAGAGAGGATCTCCTCCGGCAAGTATTCCTACCGCGGCTAAATAGTTACCGCTATTTTCTGATACTTTTTTGCCTTTATCTTCTCTTTTTCTAAAGTTATAGTAGTATCTGTACTGAGCTTCAATTTGAGGAAAAATACCAAATTCAGGCTCATCAAGATAGCTGGCGTCGTGATAACCAAAACCAAAGCCTACCAGACCGTCAATTGTAGAGTTATCGCTAACAGCTACTTCATATTCGGCAGAAGGGATTAGGAAATTAAGTGAAAATTGGTTGGAAGTGGTTTGTGAAAATGCATTGAATCCGATTAGACAAAGCCCCATAAAAAAGATTTTCTTCATAAGAATAGGTTAGGTTTTAGAAAAAGAAACCAAAACTAAACTTTTAGTATCGAACCTACAATTTTATTTACCTCACGCAGAACTGCTAAAAAGCAGTGCTGACCTCTCCAAACGAGTGGTGAATTAAAAAATCCCCGAGACAGAGTTCTCGGGGATTTTTTTAGGATTAAGCTTTTCCTTTTTGAATGCGATCGATGAACTCATCGAACAAATAACTGGCGTCGTGCGGCCCCGGACTTGCTTCCGGATGATATTGTACCGAGAAAACATTTTTGCTTTTCATGGCAAGTCCACCCACGGTCCCGTCATTTAGACAAATATGGGTAACTTCCACATCTGGATGAGTTTCGGTTTGTTCCTTATCCACAGAGAAGCCGTGGTTTTGCGAGGTGATCTCCCCTTTTCCTGTCACTAAATTCTTTACCGGATGATTGATTCCGCGGTGCCCATGGTGCATTTTATAAGTTTCTATGCCATTGGCCAGAGCAATGATCTGGTGCCCGAGACAAATTCCGAATAAAGGATGGTCATTTTCAATAATCTGCCGGGTAACCGAAATAGCGCCTTCCAAAGGTTGAGGGTCACCAGGCCCATTGGAAAGAAAATATCCATCTGGATTCCATTCTTTCATCTCTTCGTAGGTGGCGTTGTACGGAAATACCTTTACATAAGCGTCTCTTTTAGCCAGGTTTCGAAGAATATTTCTTTTTATTCCCACGTCCAGCGCGGCGATTCGATATTTGGCATTTTCATCCCCATAGAAATAAGGCTCCTTTACCGAAACTTTTGAAGCCAATTCCAGACCATTCATATTTGGAACCTTTTCGAGTTCCTTTTTCAGGCCTTCAATATTGTCAACATCTGTGGAAATGATCGCATTCATAGCTCCGTTTTCCCGAATGTAGGTTACCAGCGCGCGGGTATCAACATCAGAAATGGCAAAAAGATTACTGTCCTCTAAAAATTCCAGAAGAGTCCTGTCGGCAGCTGGCCGTGATTGGGTATAACTGAAATTCTTACAGATCAGTCCGGCGATCTTTGCCTTATCTGATTCATTTTCGCCTTCATTAGTGCCATAGTTACCAATATGAGCATTTGTTGTTACCATCAGCTGACCGTAATAGGAAGGATCGGTAAAGATTTCCTGATAACCGGTCATTCCGGTATTGAAACATACTTCTCCCACGGCACTGCCGGGGTTATTGCCAACCGCTTTTCCGTAGAAAATGGTTCCGTCTTCGAGTAAAATAACTGCTTTTTTTCGAGCCTGGTACTTCATAAGTTAGAGTATATTTTTAATATTTCAACCAAATCAGTTTCAGTTCTGAAACTTAAATCATTTTTATTTGCAATAGCTAAAATTTCCGTTTTTTCGGGCTTGCTAAAAGCTTTTAAAATTTTCCGCCTGTTCAATTTTGCTAATTTTTGCTTCTTATGGGACACTCTTAAGTAAAGTTCGCCATGAACGCCAGAATGCTCCGGCCAGATATCATATAACGTATTCAATTTAAAATAAAGGTTCCGAAAAAGTGCAATATCAGGAGACTCGTAAAGAATTTCATTTATAAAAGCTGATTGCTTCTTATAAGAATGAAATCGATATTTCCTTCCATTAATAAGAATCTCATAGTGGTCATCTATTAAAACTGCAACAGCATTTTTTTTGGAAATCTTAATTTCTATCCAGTTGCTTTGAAGATTAAGGTTAATATTTTCGAGCTTAATCTCTTTATCTTTATAGATAATTTTTCCAGTATTGCTCCATGTATCATAAAGGTAATTCGACCCAGCCTTTTGTAATCCTGTTACCCTATTGATTGGTACTAACCTTGTTTCAATAAATGGATATTCATTAAGGTTTTTCTCTGAGGAAATTTGGGCCCATTGATATAATGGAAGCAGGAATAAGAATATTAAAAACTTGTTCATTAGATAAAAGAGCGTTTTTCGAACCTAGTTATTTTCATAATCAGAGTACAAATTTAAAATCTGTATGACCTCATTTTCTTTGTTAAAGCTAAGATGATGCCGGCTCGCCAAATTAGCAATACTATTCTTTTCATCGGTCGTCTTGAAGACCCTCAAAAATCTTTTTTTCCTTAACTTTATTAAAACAGGTTTATTACTGTTTACTGACAAATATAGATAACTGTCAATACTATATCTGTCTGGAAAAAATTCCTCTCCCTTTACGTATCCTCCTCTGGCATCTAAATCATAAGTTTTATAGAAACAAATTTTTGAAGACTCAAAGAGCACTTCATTTAAGGAACGTTTTGGATGAGTAATTGATCCCACTCGAAATTTTCTTTCATCAACCTCCAACTCATAAGGAGCATTTAATAATATTGCGAACGCCGAATCTTCTTTAATTTTTATCTCAGGACGAAGCTCCCTTAAATTAAAATTAAAATTTTCAAGAGGAGTCTTTGTATTCCTACTTATTAAATAAGCTTTCCTTTTCCAGCTATCAAAGAAGTAATAAGAACCTCTAATTTCCCCGCGGTTTTCATCCTGCAGCTTTATACGTTGCACAATAATCCCTGGTGATTCCTTCGTGCTTTCCAGATCGTATGTTTGAGAAAATAATAGAAGAGGAAAAAAAGCTATTATCAAAAGGAAATTACGCATAGAGATGTTTAATTTAAATAAAAAAAAGGATAAACCGAAAAAGTTTATCCTTTTAAAAATTAGATTATTATAAGAAGTATTTCTATTCTTCTTTTTTATCATCTTTCTTTTCTTCAGCTTTTTTGTCTTCAGCTTTCTCAGCTTTTGGCTCTTCTTTTTTAGGCTTTTCTTCCTTTGGAGCCTCTGCTTTTTTCTCTTCAGTAACATTATCTGAAGTAGAAGTTTTCTTACCGGCACGACGGGTAGACTTTTTCTTCTTAGGCTTATCTACACCATAAGTTTCATTGAAATCTACCAGCTCGATCATTGCCATTTCGGCAGCATCACCAAGACGACTTCCTAATTTGATCACCCTGGTATAGCCTCCCGGACGATCGCCAACTTTAGGCGCTACTTCCCTGAACAATTCGCTTACCGCTTCTTTGCTGCGAAGTTTACTAAAAACGATCCTTCTGTTATGAGTTGTATCTTCTTTAGATTTTGTTACCAGAGGCTCAACAAATACTTTCAATGCTTTAGCCTTGGCAACAGTAGTGTTGATACGCTTATGCTCAATTAGAGAACATGCCATGTTTGCAAGCATAGCCCTGCGATGTGCAGTTTGTCTACCTAAATGGTTTATTTTCTTTCCGTGTCTCATGACATTTTTTATTTCATCATCTTGCTACGACCCATTTTGAGGAGCAAATTATGACGGGATTTATAATATTTGACTAAAATTGGGACTATTCCCGATCGTATTAGTCTTTATCTAATTTATATTTTGAAAGGTCCATACCAAAGTTCAGACCTTTGTTGCTTACCAGTTCTTCCAGCTCGGTAAGAGATTTTTTACCGAAGTTTCTGAATTTCATCAGGTCATTCTTGTTATAAGAAACAAGGTCTCCAAGAGTATCCACTTCAGCAGCCTTTAAACAATTAAGCGCTCTTACCGAAAGATCAAGATCTACGAGCTTGGTCTTAAGAAGCTGTCTCATGTGAAGGGATTCTTCATCATAAGTTTCGGTTTGAGCGATCTCATCGGCCTCAAGAGTGATTCTCTCATCAGAGAATAACATAAAGTGGTGAATAAGAGTTTTTGCTGCTTCGGTCAACGCATCTTTTGGATGGATAGAACCGTCACTGATAATTTCGAATACCAGCTTTTCATAGTCGGTCTTCTGCTCCACACGATAGTTTTCGATGCTATACTTCACATTTTTGATGGGAGTATAGATAGAATCGGTGAAAATTGTTCCTAAAGGAGCATTGGCTTTCTTGTTTTCTTCCGCGGGAACGTAACCTCTACCTTTTTCGATAGTGATCTCCATATTAAGATTCACTTTTTTATCCATATTGCAAACCACCTGGTCTGGATTAAGGATCTGGAATCCTGAGATGAATTTCTGAAAGTGACCGGCAGTTAACTGCTCCTCTCCGGAAATTGAAATGGTAACCGATTCGTTATCGATCTCATCGATCTGTCTCTTGAACCTGATTTGTTTCAGGTTAAGGATGATTTCAGTTACGTCTTCCACTACACCTGAAATGGTAGAGAATTCATGATCTACACCTTCAATACGAACCGAAGTGATCGCGAAACCTTCCAGAGAAGATAAAAGCACTCGTCTTAAAGCGTTACCAATGGTCAATCCGTAACCGGGTTCCAAAGGGCGAAATTCGAATTTCCCCTCGAAATCGGTAGAATCAATCATTATAACTTTATCGGGCTTCTGAAAATTTAGTATTGCCATATTTCGACTTCTGTGTGAATTATTATTTCGAATATAATTCGACGATGAATTGTTCATTTATATTTTCAGGAATCTGAACTCTTCCTGGTACAGAAACAAATGTTCCTTCTTTCTTTTCTGAGTTCCATGAGATCCATTCGTAAACAGCACTGTTATTGGAAAGGGACTCCTGTACTACAGAAAGTGATTTTGATTTTTCTCTTACCCCAACAACATCTCCTGGCTTAAGGTGGTAAGATGGAATGTTCACGATTTCACCATTTACGGTGATGTGACGGTGACCTACCAACTGGCGTGCTGCTCTTCTTGAAGGAGCAACTCCCATACGGTAAACCACGTTATCTAAACGGCTTTCGCAAAGCTGAAGTAATACCTCACCGGTAATCCCCTGAGAACGGGTAGCTTTTTCGAACATATTTCGGAACTGACGCTCAAGAATTCCATAAGTGTACTTGGCTTTTTGCTTTTCCATTAGCTGGATAGCATATTCCGATTTTTTTCCGCGACGACGGTTGTTCCCGTGCTGTCCCGGAGGATAATTTCTTTTTTCAAAAGATTTGTCATCACCAAAGATAGGCTCTCCAAATTTACGGGCTATCTTGGTTTTAGGACCAGTATATCTTGCCATTACTATAGTTGTTTTAGAAAGGGATTATGAATTAAGGCATTCGTCCTTCGATAATCTAATTCCTCTCCTAATTATTAAAATGATTAAACGCGACGTCTTTTTGGTGGACGACAACCATTGTGTGGAAGCGGAGTAATATCGATGATCTCGGTTACTTCAATTCCATTATTATGGATTGACCGAATCGCAGATTCTCTACCGTTCCCTGGACCTTTTACATACACTTTTACTTTACGTAAACCAGCCTCATGTGCAATTTTACAAGCATCTTCAGCGGCAAGCTGTGCAGCGTAAGGAGTGTTTTTCTTAGATCCTTTAAAACCCATCTTCCCAGCTGAAGACCATGCTACCACATCACCCTTCTTATTTGTAAGAGAAATGATGATATTGTTGAAAGAAGCAGCGATATGAGCTTCGCCGTTTGACTCAACGGTAACTTTTCGCTTTTTCTGAGTTTTAGCTTTTGGATTTGCTTTCTTTGCCATACTACTTACTATTTAGTTGCCTTTTTCTTGTTAGCAACTGTTTTTCTTCTTCCTTTTCTGGTTCTGGAGTTGTTCTTGGTATGCTGACCTCTTAAAGGCAATCCAGCTCTGTGGCGAATTCCTCTGTAACAGCCGATATCCATCAAACGTTTAATACTAATTTGAACCTCGGTACGTAACTCTCCTTCGATTGTAAATTGACCAACGGCTTCACGAATTCGACCGATTTCATCATCGTCCCAATCTGAAACTTTTTTACTCTCATCAACTTTAGCCTGAGCAAGTATCTCCTGAGCCCTGCTTTTGCCAATTCCGAAGATATAGGTCAACGCTATAACTCCTCGCTTTTGTTTAGGTATATCTACCCCTGCAATTCTTGCCATAATTAGCCTTGTCTTTGTTTAAATCTAGGATTCTTTTTGTTAATTACGTAAAGGCGCCCTTTTCTGCGTACAATCTTGCAGTCGGCACTTCTCTTTTTTATTGATGCTTTAACTTTCATCGTATCGTTTTTTAATTCACAGGCAGAGGCTTATCTCATTCTGTGAAGTTTAGCCGTCATAAATTTTTCAGAGTGCAAAAGTATAAAAAATTTATAAAAGCCTGAAAATTACTTTTTAGTATCTGTATGTTATGCGAGCCTTTGATAAATCGTAAGGACTCATTTCCAATTTCACCTTATCACCAGGAAGCAGTTTTATATAATGCATTCTCATTTTCCCGGAGATATGTGCAGTCACCACGTGACCATTCTCCAATTCAACACGAAACATTGCATTAGACAATGCTTCAATGATGGTTCCGTCCTGTTCTATTGGTGGTTGTTTTGCCATTTAATAGTTTTTAGTATTTAGTAATTAGACGTTAGAATTATTTCTTCCGAAAACGAAAACCAGATAAATCTATTTTCTAACTTCTAAATTCTCATTTCTATTTAAGCTACCGCTTTTCTGTTTTTACCTGTTTTCATTAATCCGTCATAGTGCCTGTTCAACAGATAAGAATTCACCTGCTGCATGGTATCTATAACAACTCCAACCAAAATTAAAAGCGAGGTACCTCCAAAGAATAACGCCCATCCCTGTTGCACACCCAATAGTTGCACAATGATTGCCGGCATTACAGCAATTAGTGCAAGGAATACCGATCCAGGAAGCGTAATCTGAGACATGATACGATCTAAATAATCGCCAGTTTCGGTACCCGGACGAATTCCAGGAATAAATCCTCCACTTCGTTTTAGATCATCAGCCATTTTATTTGTTGGAACTGTGATCGCAGTATAGAAATAGGTAAATACTATAATCAATAACGCGAACACCAGATTATACCAAAATCCGAATACATTTCTGAATGCTGCGGTAACTCCCTGTGCCGCATCAGAATCTGACAAACCAGCAAGAGCCACCGGAATGAACATGATCGCCTGCGCGAAAATGATAGGCATTACACCTGAAGCATTCAGTTTAAGCGGAATATACTGTCTTGAACCGAAAACATTCTTCTCATAACCTCCAGAAGCCGTTCTTCGAGCATACTGTACGGGGATCTGACGAACCGCCATAACCAGTAAGATCGCAGCCATGATAATTGCAAACCAGATCACCAATTCGATCAATATCATAATCAAACCTCCATTCGATTCGAAAACTCTGGATGCAAATTCTTGTACAAAAGCAAGAGGTAATCTTGCCATAATACCAACCATGATCAACAGAGAGATTCCGTTACCAATACCTTTATCGGTAATCTTCTCACCAAGCCACATCGCGAAAACCGTTCCTGTAGTAAGGATGATCACCGATGAAACGATGAAAGTGATATTATCTCCCAGCAAAAATGCCTGTGAAGGCAAGGTTGAAAACAGGTTATAAATATAACCCGGTCCCTGTACCAATGTAATCGCAATGGTCAACCAACGTGTAATCTGGTTAATCTTTTTACGGCCACTCTCTCCTTCTTTCTGTAGTTTTTGAAGATAAGGAATCGCGATTCCCATCAACTGCACTACGATCGAGGCAGAGATATAAGGCATGATCCCGAGTGCAAATACCGAGGCTCTCGAAAAAGCGCCGCCGGTAAAGGCATTAAGCAGCCCTAGAAGACCACTGTCGGTTTGATTTGCCAGATTCTCAAGCTGAGCCGCGTCAACGCCAGGTAAAACCACCTGTGCACCGAAACGATAAACCAAAAGCAAACCGAGGGTAACCAAGATTCGATTTCTCAGTTCCTCGATTTTCCAAATATTTTTGATCGTATTGATGAATTTCATTTGATTATCTATTATAAAGTAACAACTTCACCACCGGCAGCTTCAATAGCTTCTTTTGCTGAGGCCGTAAATTTATGAACAGATATTTTCAATTTTGCTTTCAATTCACCTCTACCTAATATCTTAACAAGTTCGTTTCTACCAGCAAGACCGTTTTCTACAAGAACATCCATATCTACAGTATCCTTGATTCTTCCGCTGTCTACAAGAGACTGAAGCGTATCAAGATTGATTCCCTGATATTCTTTACGGTTTCTGTTGTTGAATCCGAATTTTGGAACACGTCTCTGAAGTGGCATTTGCCCACCTTCAAAACCGATCTTTTTACTATAACCAGATCGTGACTTGGCACCTTTGTGACCACGTGTTGCAGTTCCTCCTTTTCCGGAACCTTCACCGCGACCAACTCGCTTACCATTTTTCTTAACTGAACCTTCTGCAGGTTTTAAGTTACTTAAATCCATGAGAGACTTATTATTTTGCTTCTTCTACAGAAACTAAGTGTTTAACTTTATTTACCATACCAAGGATGTTTGGCGCATCTTCGTGCTCAACCGTCTGTCCCATTCTTCTAAGCCCAAGAGACTCCAGAATAAGTTTTTGATTTTTAGTGCGGTTGATGGCACTTTTTACTTTCGTGACTTTAATCTTTCCCATCTTTTCCTTGATTTATCCTTTAAAAACCTTTTCTAATGAAACACCTCTTTGTTTTGCAACAGTTTCGGCACTTCTTAATTGCAATAAGGCATCAAAAGTAGCTTTTACCACATTGTGAGGGTTTGAAGATCCCTGGTTCTTAGAAAGTACATCGTGTACTCCTACAGATTCCAGTACCGCACGAATAGCACCACCGGCGATAATTCCAGTACCGGTAGCAGCAGGCAACAATAATACTCTTGCACCTCCGTACTTACCTTTTTGCTCGTGTGGTAAAGTTCCTTTATTCAAAGGAATGCGTACCAGATTTTTCTTGGCATCTTCAACGGCTTTAGAAATAGCGTCGGCAACTTCCTTAGATTTCCCAAGTCCATGACCTACAACACCGCTCTCATCTCCTACAACCACGATTGCAGAGAAACCGAATGCTCTACCTCCTTTTGTAACCTTAGTAACACGTTGTACTCCTACCAAGCGATCTTTAAGTTCAAGACCTCCTGGTTTTACATGTTCTACGTTTTTATAATCTTGATACATATTTTTAGAATTTTAGTCCTCCTTCTCGAGCACCTTCTGCTAATGATTTAACTCTACCGTGATACAGGTAACCACCTCTATCGAAAGAAATAGTATCTATTCCGGCCTTTTTGGCTTTTTCAGCGATTGTTTTTCCAACCAGCTGAGCCTGCTCCTGCTTATTAGAAGCTCCAGAAGCGATTTCTTTATCTCTTGAAGAAGCTGATGCCAGGGTTTTCCCTTCTACATCGTCGATGATCTGAGCATAAATTTCTTTATTGCTTCTGAAAACAGATAATCTCGGACGGCTTCCAGTTCCAACGATATCCTTACGGATACGTTTTCTGATCTTTTTTCTTCTATCTTGTTTTGACACTGCCATAACTAACTTTATTAAGCTGATTTACCTGCTTTTCTTCTCAACTGCTCTCCGACAAACTTGATACCTTTTCCTTTATAAGGTTCAGGTTTTCTGAATGAACGAATTTTAGCGGCAACCTGTCCAACAAGCTGCTTATCGTGAGAAGTAAGTTTTACAACCGGATTCTTACCTTTTTCTGTTACAGTCTCCACTTTAACTTCGGGAGCCAAATCTATCACAATATTATGAGAATAACCAACGGCAAGATCCAACTTGTTTCCCTGGTTACTGGCGCGATATCCTACCCCTACCAATTCCAGTTGTTTCGTATAACCTTTGGTAACTCCTTCGATCATATTATTTACCAACGCACGATAAAGACCGTGTTTTGATTTTTGATCACTTTTCTCTGAAGATCTTTCGAAAGAAATTACATTATCTTCGATTTGAACATCGATATCAGTAATTTTCTGCTTAAGCTCTCCCAATTTTCCTTTTACCGTTACAACCCCGTCTTTGTAATCTACGGTTACACCTTCTGGAATTGTAATTGGGCTTTTACCTATTCTTGACATTTCTTTAGTCTTTTAAGTATTAGTAAACGTAGCAAAGTACTTCCCCACCAACTTTGTTAGTTCTCGCCTGCTTCCCGGTCATTACACCATGAGAAGTAGAAACGATGGCCACACCAAGACCGTTAAGGACCCTTGGAATGTCATTGGCACCGGCATACTTACGTAAACCAGGTTTACTTATTCTCTGAATTTTCTTGATTACAGGCTCTTTTGTAAGTTTATCATATTTAAGAGCGATTTTGATGATTCCCTGAGCGGTACTGTCATCAAACTTGTAACTAAGAATATATCCCTGATCAAACAAAATTTTTGTGATCTCTTTCTTAACATTGGAAGCAGGAATTTCAACCACTCTGTGGTTAGCCGCATTGGCGTTCCTGATTCTTGTTAGATAATCTGCAATAGGATCTGTATTCATTTATCTTTAATTGCGGGGGTGGTTTTCAGTCCCGATAGCTATCGGGATGAACCTTCCTCCAGTTAATAATTATTACCAGCTTGCTTTTTTAACACCTGGAATTAAGCCTTTGTTGGCCATCTCTCTGAACATAACACGGGAAAGACCGAATTGTCTCATATAACCTTTTGGTCTACCGGTTAGTTTACAACGATTGTGCAAACGTACAGGAGAAGAGTTTTTTGGCAATTTTTGTAATGCTTCCCAGTCGCCGGCCTCTTTAAGCTCCTGGCGCTTTTGAGCATATTTCTTTACCAGTTTTTGTCTCTTGACCTCACGGGCTTTCATTGATTCTTTAGCCATAATTAATTCTTTTTAAAAGGTAATCCTAGTTCGGTTAACAATGATTTAGCTTCCTTATCTGTATCGGCAGTGGTCACGAAGGTAATATCCATACCAGCGATCCTATTTACTGCATCAATATCGATTTCTGGGAAGATAATCTGCTCGGTGATACCAAGGTTGTAATTACCTCTTCCATCAAATCCGTTAGACTTGATACCATTAAAATCTCTTACTCGCGGTAAAGCGGTAGTTATCAATCTATCTAAGAATTCATACATTCTATATCCTCGTAAAGTAACTTTAGCACCAATAGGCATTCCTTTACGAAGCTTAAACGATGCAACGTCTTTCTTGGAATAGGTAGCGATCGCTTTTTGACCACTGATCGATGAAAGTTCATCCACCGCATGATCGATAAGCTTTTTATCGGCTACCGCACCACCAACACCACGGCTGATGACGATTTTCTCAAGTTTTGGCACCTCCATTACATTGGAGTAGCTGAATTCTTCAGTAAGCGCGTTCTTCACACGCTCATTATATTCCTGTTTAAGTCTTGGTACGTATGCCATAACTAAATTACTTCATTAGATTTTTTAGAAAATCTCACTTTCTTCCCATCTTCTTCTTTGTACCCTACTCTGGTAGTCTCACCATTTTTGGTAAGCAAAGCAAGATTCGAAATATGAATAGGAGCTTCCTTCTCTTTTATACCACCCTGTGGATTTTGAGCACTGGGCTTTTCATGTTTGGAGATCATATTGATCCCTTCCACGATGGCTTTGTTCTTGTCACGAAGAACTTGTTGCACTTTACCTTCCTGACCTTTATGGTCACCGGCAATAACGCGAACAGTATCTCCTGATTTAATTTTAAGCTTTGTCATTTTCGTAATGTATTAAAGCACTTCAGGTGCCAATGATACAATCTTCATGAATTGCTTATCACGAAGTTCTCGTGCCACAGGACCAAATACACGGGTTCCGCGCATTTCTCCCTGGGGGTTCAAAAGCACACATGCGTTATCGTCAAAGCGGATGTAAGATCCGTCTGGACGGCGAACTTCTTTTTTGGTACGAACAACAACAGCTGTTGAAACAGCACCTTTTTTGATGTTACCGTTGGGAGTGGCTTCTTTCACACTCACCACGATCTTATCACCAACAGAAGCGTACCTTTTCTTTGTACCTCCCAACACACGGATAGCTAAAACTTCTTTAGCCCCGGTGTTATCTGCTACTTTTAGTCTGGATTCTTGTTGTACCATGATTACTTCGCTCTTTCAATTATTTCTACTAATCTCCAACATTTAGATTTACTTAAAGGTCTTGTTTCCATGATCTTTACAGTATCTCCTTCGTTGCAGTCGTTATTTTCGTCGTGCGCTACGTATTTTTTCGTTTTTAAAACGAATTTTCCATACATAGGGTGTTTTACTTTTTTCACCTCAGAAACCACGATTGATTTCTGCATTTTGCTACTTGTAACAACACCGATACGCTCTTTTCTTAAGTTTCTTTTTTCCATCTTTCAGCAGAATAACAATTATTGTTGTTCTCTTTTAGTTAACTCTGTGGCCAATCTCGCAATGTTTCTCCTTACACCTCTAAGCTGAATAGGATTTTCGAGTGGCGAAACGGCGTGAGCCATTTTTAAATCTGCGTAAGCTTTACGAGACTTATCAAGCTCTTCCTGCAATTCTGCAACAGACAATTCTTTTACTTCTGATTGTTTCATAATTCAAAAAATTATTCTTGATAATCTCTAGCTACAACAAATTTGGTTCTTACCGGAAGTTTCTGTGCTGCAAGACGCAGTGCCTCTTTAGCAATATCCATTGGTACACCACCAATTTCAAACATGATTCTTCCTGGTTTTACTACGGCTGCCCAATACTCAACAGCACCTTTACCTTTACCCATACGTACTTCAAGAGGTTTTTTGGTGATAGGCTTATCTGGGAAAATTTTAATCCAGATAGATCCTTCCCTCTTCATATAACGGGTTGCGGCAATACGCGCTGCCTCGATCTGGCGTGCGGTAACGAAGCTGGAATCCATAGATTTGATTCCGAAAGTTCCGTTTGAAAGACGATGCCCTCTTTGAGCCACACCTTTCATACGACCTTTTTGTTGCTTACGATATTTTGTTCTTTTAGGTTGTAACATTTTCTTTTACTTTAAAAAATTACTTTCTACGACGGGATTTATTTCCACGTCCGGCACCGGATTTTTTACCCTGGTTTTTCGCAAGGCCAACTAGAGGCGAAAGCTCTCTTTTTCCGTATACCTCACCTTTCATGATCCATACTTTAACCCCCAGTCTACCATAGGTAGTATGAGCTTCGATTAAAGCATAATCAATATCAGCCCTAAAAGTTGACAAAGGGATTCTACCATCTTTGTATGATTCTGAACGTGCCATTTCAGCACCGTTTAGACGACCGGAGATCTCAATTTTGATACCCTCGGCGTTCATTCTCATAGCAGCCGCGATAGCCATCTTAATTGCACGACGGTAAGAAATACGATTCTCGATCTGTCTTGCAACACTTGCACCCACAAGGTGAGCGTCAAGTTCTGGCCTCTTAATCTCAAAGATGTTAATTTGAACTTCCTTGTCGGTAATCTTTTTTAGCTCTTCCTTAAGCTTGTCTACCTCCTGACCGCCTTTCCCGATAATGATACCAGGTCTTGCAGTGGTGATAGTAACGGTTACAAGCTTAAGCGTGCGCTCGATGATTACACGCGATACACTCGCTTTTGAAAGACGAGCATGGATATACTTTCTAATCTTATCGTCTTCGGCTAATTTATCGCCGTAGTCATTACCTCCGTACCAGTTGGATTCCCAACCTCTAATGATACCAAGGCGATTCCCGATTGGATTTGTCTTTTGTCCCATACTCTATCTTAGCTTTGTGTATTATTGTTTGCTCCAAGCACCAATGTTACGTGATTGGATCTTTTTCTAATTCGGTGTGCACGACCCTGTGGTGCAGGACGAAGTCTTTTCAACATACTTCCTCCGTCTACACGGATCTCTTTCACAAATAGTTCAGCTTCTTCGATGTTAGCCTCTTCGTTTTTAGCCTGCCAGTTGGCGATAGCCGAAAGCAAAAGCTTTTCTAAACGATTTGATGCTTCTTTCTTGCTGAATTTCAAAATATGAAGCGCTTTTTCTACTTTTTCACCACGAACAAGATCTGCAACTAAGCGCATCTTTCTTGGCGAAGTAGGGCAGTTATTCAACTTAGCAAAAGCTACCTGTTGTTTGGCTTCTTTTATTTGCTCTGCTCTTTCTCTTTTACGAACTCCCATAGCTTCAATTATTTTCTACCTTTATTTTTAGCACCAGCATGCCCTCTAAAAGAACGTGTTGGTGAAAATTCTCCTAATTTATGACCCACCATGTTTTCTGTGATGTAAACAGGAACAAATTGTTTCCCATTATGCACTGCAATGGTTTGTCCAACGAAATCTGGAGTAATCATAGAAGCACGAGACCAGGTTTTGATCACGGCTTTCTTTCCAGACTCAACATTCTGGGCAACTTTTTGCTCCAGCTTATAGTGAACGAAAGGTCCTTTTTTTAATGAACGTGCCATATCTTATTTTTTCTTTCTAGTCTTTCTGCGTTCTACAATATACTTGTTACTCGCTTTGGTCTTAGAACGGGTCTTAAATCCTTTTGCAGGAAGACCTTTTCTAGATCTTGGATGACCCCCTGAAGCTCTACCTTCACCACCACCCATTGGGTGATCGACTGGGTTCATCGCTACAGGTCTTGTTCTTGGCCTGATACCTAACCAGCGTTTTCTACCGGCTTTACCGGAAATCAATAGCTGGTGGTCACTGTTAGAAACAGCACCGATGGTAGCCATACAGGTAGCAAGAATTCTTCGAATCTCACCTGAAGGCAATTTAACGGTAGCGTATTTTCCTTCTCTTGCCAATAACTGAGCAAAAGCTCCGGCACTACGAGCCATTACTGCTCCCTGGCCGGCTCTAAGCTCGATACAGGAAACAATAGTACCTAGCGGAATGTTAGCCAAAGGCATTGCATTTCCTATTTCAGGAGCTACACCTTCGCTGCTTGACACTACATTTTGCCCAACCTGAAGACCATTCTGAGCAATGATATACCTCTTTTCACCATCCTGATAATTCAACAAAGCGATAAAGGCCGTTCTGTTTGGATCGTATTCTATAGTAGCGACAGTAGCAGGAATTCCCTGCTTGTCACGTTTAAAATCGATAACTCGATAACGTCTCTTATGACCCCCGCCTTTGTAGCGCATGGTCATTTTTCCCTGACTGTTTCTACCACCTGATTTTTTTATCGGCGCCAAAAGGCTTTTCTCCGGCTTATCAGTAGTAATGGCGTCATACCCATTAACTACTCTAAATCGCTGACCAGGTGTGATTGGTTTTAACTTTCTAACTGACATTTTTCAATCTTAGAGATTACTGTATAAATCAATTGTTTCACCTTCCGCCACCTGTACTATTGCTTTTTTGAAAGCCTTAGTTTTACCAGTGATCATACCAGATTTTGTATACTTGGTTTTTCGATCTGGACGGACATTTATAGTTCTAACTTTAGTAACAGAAACGCCATAAGCCGATTCGATCGCGTCTTTGATCTGAATCTTGTTCGCCTTGTTACTTACCACAAAAGTGAAGCGATTATTCATTTCGCTATCTGCGGTCGCTTTTTCTGTAATAACAGGTTTTATTAAGATGCTCATAACGTTTATTAACTTAATTTGGATTCAATTCCTTCTAAAGAACCCTCTAAAAAGACAATATTCTTAGCATTCAGAATTTTGTAAGTACTTAATTCTGAGCTACTTATGACTTCAGAGGACTTTAAATTGCGCGACGACAAATATACGTTTTTATTTGAGTCACCCAACACTATCAAAGATTTTTTAGTTCCAATTCCCAGAGCCTGAAGAACTTCGATGAAATTCTTAGTTTTTGGAGCATCGAAAGAAAAATCTTCCACCACTAAAATTGCCTTATCATTAGCCTTCATAGAAAGGGCTGATTTTCTGGCAAGACGCTTTAGGTTTTTATTCAATTTAAAACCATAATTTCTTGGCCTGGGGCCAAAAATACGTCCACCACCTCTAAATACAGGAGACTTGATGCTTCCTGCTCTGGCAGTACCGGTACCTTTTTGTTTCTTGATCTTACGGGTACTTCCGGTGATCTCTGCTCTTTCTTTAGCCTTATGTGTTCCCTGACGCTGATTGGCAAGATATTGCTTCACATCAAGGTAAACAGCATGTTTATTAGGCTCTATAGCGAAAACAGCATCAGAAAGCTTTGCTTTTCTGCCTGTTTCTTTTCCTTTAATATCTAAAACTGCTATTTCCATTACTTACTGATGATTACGTAAGAGTTTTTATGACCAGGAACACATCCTTTAACCACAAGAAGATTCTTGTCTGCCACAATCTTTAAAACTCTAAGGTTTTCAACTTTTACTTTTTCACCACCCATTCTTCCGGCCATCTTCATCCCTTTGAATACTCTCGCAGGATAAGATGCCGCACCGATAGAACCGGGAGCTCTTAAACGGTTGTGCTGACCGTGAGTGGCCTGCCCAACTCCTCCAAAACCGTGTCTTTTTACAACACCCTGGAAGCCTTTTCCTTTAGAAATTCCAGACACGTCAACAAATTCACCTTCTCTGAACTGCTCAACTGTGATTGAATCTCCTAATTTATAATCTTCTTTAAATCCCTGGAATTCAATGACTTTTCGCTTTGCAGCAGTTCCTGCTTTTTTCGCGTGCCCTTCAGCAGCTTTATTAACAGTCTTTTTGTCATCGAAACCAAGTTGAAGTGCTTCATACCCGTCAACCTCTTTGGTTCTGACTTGGGTAACAACGCATGGCCCAGCTTCGATCACGGTACACGGAATATTCTTTCCGTTCTCGTCGAAAATGCTGGTCATGCCAATCTTTTTTCCTATTAACCCAGACATATTTAATTAATTATTAATTGATTTACTTATTCTAAAAACTCAGGGCTGAAAAATACACTTCAGCCCTGAATTGTACTTTTCGCCGTTTTTCCTTTGCTCGAAGCTCCGGACATGTTAACCGCACACCGAAGTGCACGGAAGTTTTTTATCACACCTTGATCTCAACCTCTACTCCACTTGGAAGTTCAAGCTTCATCAACGCATCAATGGTTTTTGAAGAAGAACTGTAGATGTCAAGCAATCTTTTATAAGAGCTTAACTGAAACTGCTCCCTTGATTTCTTGTTCACGTGAGGCGAACGAAGAACGGTAAAGATCTTTTTATTTGTTGGCAACGGAATTGGACCGGTAACAACAGCTCCCGTAGTTTTTACGGTTTTTACGATCTTTTCAGCAGATTTGTCTACCAGGTTATGATCGTAGGATTTTAGTTTTATTCTAATTTTTTGACTCATTTTCCTAAGATTATTCGTTTGCTGCTCCTTTTGCTGCTTTCATAACTTCTTCAGAAATATTAGAAGGTGTTTCAGCATAGTGAGAGAATTCCATAGTTGAAGTTGCACGACCTGATGAAAGTGTTCTTAATGTAGTTACATAACCGAACATTTCAGATAGTGGCACTTCAGCCTTGATTACCTTCGCTCCAGATCTGTCTGACATGTTGTTTACCTGACCTCTTCTTCTGTTAAGGTCACCAACAATATCACCCATGTTTTCTTCCGGAGTTACAACTTCTACTTTCATAATTGGCTCAAGGATCACAGCTCCTGCTTTTTTAGCAGCTTCTTTGTATCCAAGTTTCGCAGCCAGTTCAAATGAAAGCTGATCGGAATCCACAGGGTGGAAAGACCCGTCTTTAAGAACAACTTTTAGAGAGTCCATGGTGAATCCTGCAAGAGGACCATTCTTCATAGCCTCCTGGAATCCTTTCTGTACAGAAGGGATAAATTCTTTAGGAATACGTCCACCTTTGATCTCGTCAACAAACTGAAGACCTTCTCCTTCAAAATCGTCATCTACAGGTCCTAATTCGAAAACAATATCGGCGAACTTACCACGACCACCAGTCTGTTTCTTGTAAACTTCACGGTGATTAGCAGGACGTGTAACGGTTTCTTTGTACTCAACCTGAGGCTGACCTACATTTACTTCCACCTTAAACTCACGCTTCATACGATCAATAATGATCTCAAGGTGAAGCTCACCCATACCAGAGATGATTGTCTGACCGGAAGCTTCATCGGTTCTAACGGTAAAAGTAGGATCCTCTTCAGCAAGTTTTCCAAGAGCCATACCCATTTTCTCAACATCAGCCTTAGTCTTAGGCTCAACCGCGATACCGATAACCGGCGCAGGGAAAGTCATGGACTCAAGAACGATAGGATGTTTAAGATCGGTAAGTGTATCTCCTGTTTTAATATCTTTAAATCCAACAGCAGCTCCAATATCTCCAGCCTCGATCTTATCGATAGGCTCCTGCTTATTAGAGTGCATCTGGTAAATTCTTGAAATACGCTCTTTCTTACCTGAACGAACGTTCAATACGTAAGAACCAGCTTCCAGAGTACCTGAATATGCACGGAAGAATGCCAAACGACCTACGAATGGGTCGGTAGCAATTTTAAATGCAAGAGCAGAGAAAGGAGAATCAACGTTTGGCTTACGGCTTTCTTCTTCACCGGTTTCAGGATTTTCACCTTTAATAGCATCAACGTCTACCGGAGAAGGCAGGTAACGCATTACAGCGTCAAGCATAGCCTGAACTCCTTTATTTTTGAATGCAGAACCACACATCATTGGGATGATGGACATGTCGATAGTTGCAGCACGGAGTGCAGCGATAATTTCATCTTCGGTAATAGAACTTTCGTCTTCGAAGAATTTTTCCATCAATGCTTCGTCATATTCAGCAACCGCTTCAACAAGTTCAGCACGGTATTTATCAACATCTGCTTCCAATTCAGCAGGAATATCGATAGTTTCATAGGTCATCCCCATGTCTTCGTCATTCCAGATAATCGCTTTTTTGGAAATAAGATCAACCACACCTTTAAAATCAACTTCATCACCAATTGGAACCTGAAGCGGAACAGGATTTCCTCCCAACATTTCCTTTACCTGACGACAAACATTGAAGAAATCTGCACCCTGACGGTCCATCTTGTTAACAAAACCAAGACGTGGTACTTTATATTTATCGGCCTGTCTCCAAACAGTTTCTGACTGAGGCTCAACCCCGTCTACTGCAGAGAACAACGCAACAACCCCGTCAAGCACACGAAGGGAACGCTCTACCTCTACGGTAAAGTCAACGTGTCCTGGGGTATCAATAATATTTACGGTATATTCATGATCTCTATATGGCCAGGTACAGTGAGTAGCTGCAGAAGTAATGGTAATACCACGCTCCTGCTCCTGCTCCATCCAGTCCATGGTAGCCGCACCATCGTGCACCTCACCAATCTTGTGGCTGATACCGGTATAATAGAGGATACGCTCGGTTGTTGTGGTTTTACCCGCATCAATATGAGCCGCAATACCTATATTTCTAGTAAATTTTAAATCTCTTTGTGCCATATTATTTTTTTAGAATCTAAAGTGAGAGAATGCTTTATTAGCTTCAGCCATCTTATGAGTATCTACTCTTTTCTTAACCGCAGCACCTTCTTCTTTGGCAGCGGCAAGAACTTCAGCAGCAAGTTTCGCAGCCATAGATTTTTCATTTCTCTTACGCGCAAAACTAATCAACCATTTCATCGCAGTTGATACTTTTCTGTCTGGACGAATCTGCATAGGAATTTGAAAGGTAGCACCCCCAACACGTCTTGATCTCACTTCCACGTGAGGCATAACGTTTGAAAGAGCATCTTTCCAGATTTCCAAACCAGATTTCTCTTCGTCTTGTTTCTTTTGCTCTACGATATCGATAGCATCGTAGAAAATTCTAAAGGCGACCGATTTTTTACCATCCCACATCATCATGTTCACGAAGCGTGTTACAAGCTGATCATTAAATTTTGGATCTGGTAAAAGAGGTCTTTTTTTCGCCTGTCTTTTTCTCATTTCTTTACATTAAAAGTTTTTACTTACTTCTTAGGGCGTTTTGCTCCGTATTTAGATCTACGCTGAGTTCTACCTTCAACACCGGCAGTATCAAGCGCACCACGAACAATGTGGTATCTAACACCAGGCAAATCTTTCACCCTTCCACCTCTAACCAATACTATCGAGTGCTCCTGGAGGTTGTGTCCCTCTCCCGGAATGTAGGCATTCACCTCTTTTCCGTTAGTTAACCTTACCCTGGCTACTTTACGCATAGCCGAGTTTGGTTTCTTAGGAGTGGTAGTGTACACACGTGTACAAACACCTCTCCTTTGAGGGCACGAATCCAAAGCAGCCGATTTACTCTTCTTGGTTATTTTGGCTCTTCCTTTTCGTACTAATTGTGAAATTGTTGGCATAATTTCCTATACACTAATTATTAATAAAATTTACTCCCCTCTTTTTAAGGGTTTGCAAAGGTAGAAATAAAAAAATATTAATCAAACACTACTTTATTTATTTTCAGATAATTTTGACCAAAACACAAATGATCCATCAAAATCCTAAAAAATACAGACAAACAACCGAAAAAATAAACCGCCCTTTTACAGAAGAAGCGTCGAAATTTCTTTATTTGATAAAATTTTCCCTAAATACTCTTTTAAATACACACAAAAAACGCGAGTACAAGAAATAACCTTTTTTTAACGATTTATTTATACTAAGGCGTTTTTTAAAAAAAACTTCTCCCGGATTCAATAACTTAATGTAACAAATCATACTTTTAGATTTGTTGTATGGAACTAAAAAAACATCGCTGATTATCCTATAAAGAAAGTGCTCAACTACCCGAAAGATAAAAAGAGTTTTCGCAAAGTGGCGACGGAGTCTGGATACGCGAAATGCTACCCATGGGGGGTGCTCCGATTGCCTGACCTGTATGAGGAGATTCAGCAGGTCTTACCGGTACTTATTTTCTTATCTCCTTAAATCTTAGGAGGAGTCTCCACCAACAGAAATTCCTTTAAAAGGTTTTCGAAAATTTCATTTATACCACTACCTTTAGCCCCATGCAGGAAACAACCAGAATATTTGGAATAAGAGCGGTGATCGAAGCCATCGAAAGTGGGAAAAGTATCGAGAAGATTTATATTCAGAAAGGACTTTCCGGTTCCCTCTTTCACGAATTGAATGCCCACCTGAAAAAGGGAAATTTTTCCACTTCCTTTGTTCCTGTGGAAAAACTAAATAAACTAAGCAAGGGAAATCATCAGGGAGTAATAGCACAAATCTCTCCTGTAAATTTTGTGGAACTTGAACAACTGATCACAGAAGTTACACAAACTAAAAAAACACCACTTTTTCTGCTGCTTGATGGACTTACTGACGTTAGAAATTTTGGTGCAATCATTCGTACCGCAGAATGCTGTGGGGTCGATGGTATCATATTTCCTGAAAAAGGATCGGCTCCTGTCAATGCAGATACTGTAAAAACTTCTGCCGGTGCCGCCTTTAAAGTACCGCTCTGCAAGGTAAATCATATCAAAGACGCCATTTTTCATCTACAGTCTTATGATATAAAAATTGTGGCAGCTACAGAAAAAACAAAAGATTCGGTTTATGATCTCGATCTTAGGCAGCCCATTGCCATCGTCATGGGAAATGAAGCGAAAGGCGTATCGAATTCTGTACTGAAAGCGGTTGATTATAAAGCAAAATTACCCCTGTTAGGCTCTATTGAATCGCTAAATGTTTCGGTAGCCTGCGGAGCCTTTCTTTATGAAGCCGTAAGACAGAGAATCCCCCTAACCCCCGAAGGGGGAATTTAATCTTTCTTTGGTGATTTTTTATAAATGTAACGATAGGTGATTTTATTCTGACTATCACTTTCTGAATTTTCCGCATCCGTTTTTTCATATTGAGTTTCGGTTTCAGATATTTCCTCCCCCTCTGGGGGCTGGGGGGATTCTATAAAATTTCCATTTTCATCGAAATGCCTCATAAAGCTGTCTTCGCTTTCATCATATTCGGCTTTTTCCCATTCATATTTTGGCACCATGGCAATTTTTTTCCTGAAGATCAATGCCAGGCTAATCCCGGAGATCAATCCGGATAAATGCCCTTCCCATGAAATTTCAGGATCTATCGGGGTAACATACCAGACAAGTCCGCCATAGAGAAATACCACCATCAATGAAAGTGCAACAAGCCGGAAATATTTGGAAAAAATTCCTTTAAAGAATAAAAAGGAAGCCAGTAAATAGATAATTCCACTGGCACCAATATGATAAGCCTGCCTGCCAATTAGCCATGTCAGGATTCCCGTTGAAAAAAAACCGATAAGCAAAACTTTCCAACTGATGGGCCTGTAGAAATAAAATAAGGAGAGTGATAAAACGAAAAGCGGGATGGTATTATTGAAAAGATGTTTAATATCGGAATGAATAAAAGGAGAAAAAAATATTCCCCAAAGGCCTTCAACGCTTCCGGGCCTCACCCCGAACCTGTTCAGGTTGATACCAAATCGTACCTCAGCCCAAAAAACAATCCAGATGAGCAAAACGAACAACAACGGATAGCCGATGGTTCCGGTTGTAAAAACAAAAGGAGTGGATGCTTTCAAATTTTCTCCATTTTTGACTAATATTACAAAAAAGCATCCAAACTTACCCGGATGAAAAACTGTCATTAAAACTTTGCTATGAATCAACCGCTTGCGGAAAGATTAAGACCTAAAACTCTCGATGATTATTTAAGTCAGACTCACCTCATTGGCCAAAACGGAACCCTGCGTCAACAGATCAAACAGGGAATTATTCCCTCCATGATCTTTTGGGGACCTCCAGGTGTGGGTAAAACCACTCTTGCAAATATTATCGCCAATGAAACTGACCGACCATTTTTCACATTGAGCGCCATTAGCAGCGGTGTTAAAGACGTGAGGGAGGTGATTGAAAAGGCTAAAAAAAGCGAGGGATTATTCACTACGAAAAGTCCGATTCTCTTCATTGATGAGATTCACCGTTTCAGCAAATCGCAACAGGATTCCTTACTGGGTGCCGTTGAAAAAGGCTGGATAACATTAATCGGCGCCACTACCGAAAATCCCAGTTTTGAGGTTATTTCGGCCCTTCTATCCCGATGCCAGGTTTATATTCTAAAACCTTTCAGTAAAGAAGATCTTACTGCTCTTTTAAAAAGAGCGATGAAAGAAGATAAAATTATCGCTTCCAAAAAAGCAAAATTAAAAGAAACGGAAGCACTTCTTCG
The DNA here is from genome assembly GCA_963741865.1 of uncultured Flavobacteriaceae bacterium. Lineage (GTDB taxonomy): Bacteria > Bacteroidota > Bacteroidia > Flavobacteriales > Flavobacteriaceae > Christiangramia. Next base: position 6,324 of record CAVUJP010000004.1, on the reverse strand, counting down.
ATTAAGCGGTGGAGATGCGCGAAAACTGCTAAATATCTTTGAGCTCGTCGTCACTTCAGAACCTGAAAACACCGAGATCACCAATGAATTGGTTTTCACCAAGGTTCAGCAGAATACGGTATTATATGATAAGGCCGGCGAACAGCATTATGATATCATTTCGGCATTTATAAAATCGATAAGGGGAAGTGACCCTAATGCTGCGGTTTACTGGCTGGCAAGGATGATCGAAGGTGGCGAAGATGTAAAGTTCATTGCGCGAAGACTTCTTATTTTGGCAAGTGAAGATATAGGAAATGCAAATCCTACCGCACTTGTAATTGCCAATAACACCTTTCAGGCGGTAAATACCATCGGCTATCCGGAAGCAAGAATTATCCTTAGCCAGTGTGTTACCTATCTCGCTACTTCTCCAAAAAGCAATGCTTCATATAAAGCTATTAACGAGGCACAGAGCCTGGTAAAGAAAACCGGTGATCTTCCGGTGCCTTTATCTATACGCAACGCGCCTACCAAGCTTATGAAAGATATTGGCTACGGAAAAGACTACAAATATGCCCATAATCACGAAGGTAATTTTGCGGAAGCCGAATTTCTTCCGGAAGAGATCAAAAACACGAAATTTTATGACCCGGGACAAAACCAGCGAGAAAATGCTCAGCGGGAATTCCTTCGAAAAAGATGGAAAAATAAATATGATTATTAACCTTTCTTCAGATAGACAATAGTCGTTTTCTTATTGTTTTGCCTGTTTAGATACTCTACCACAAGATTTCCCTGCTTGTCGAAGTAAGCTATTCCCTGATTGCTCAAAGAATTATATATGAAGCTGTCACCGTTGCCGCTTTTGAGCAAAAGCGCGATAGGCTCTGGAGAATTCCCCATATACAATCCATATCCCTCCGCAGTTGATTTTAGCAGGTATTGCTGATCGTTGTACTCAAAGATTTTTCCTATCATCGCTTTTTCAGCATCAGCAGGTTTTGAGACCTCTTCTGCATCAACAATTGCTTTAGGTTCTTTGGCAATTTCCACCGGCTTAGGTGCCTCGTCTTCCTCCAATTCTGGAGTTTGAGGTGTTTCTTTTACCGCTATTTCAGGTCTTTCCTCAGGCGATTCTTTTTCTTCAGCAATTACTGGTTCTGTAGGACTTCCTGTATAATGATAATCCAGCTCCTTTATAGATTTAAACGCATCTCTTAATGCTTCCTGGTAAGCGGTCTTAAAATCTTTTTCACGGCTCCTCCCCTCTTCGCTTCGGAAAACAGTTTCTCCTGAACAATTGTTTAAAAGAATCACCAGTTTGGTCACAAAAATCCCGGAATTGTTACTGACCCTGGGCGTTAGTGCCAGACAGGGATCCTGTTTCAGGTCGGCTGGTCGCTTTGAGGTGGTCATTAGTGTTTCAAATCCTTCTTTCTCAAAAAGAAATTTGGTGAGGGAATTTAGTTGATACTGATCTACCTCCCCGGTAAATTCATAGGTTTCGGGTATAAGAACATATTTATAGGAATTAAGATCCTGAGCATAGCTTCCAAACACGCTACTCATTATAAGTATTGATAAAAAAAGTTTTTTCATAAGTCTTTAAATATAAATTGCATTCCAAATTGCAGGGAAGCACTGTTTGCCTTTGCGAGATTGGTAAATCCTAAAATATCATTTACCGCAAGATAAATATTAAAATTATTAAATCGCTTAGAAGTCATCAAACCTAATTTGGTTAAAGTAAACTGGTCAACCCCATAAGCAAGTCGCACCCGCCACTGCTCGGTGATTTTGCGATCCCAATAGGCGGTCACCCCGTAAGTAGGACCTTTAGGCCGGTTCACTCCCGATAAAAGCATCCCAAAAAGATTCATGTATCTGGGTTTTTTATGTACAAGATAATTACAGGGCAAAAATGACATTCCTGTACCGAATTCAAAAGAGGCATTGAATTTTAAAGGTCTCCACGTATTATAAGTCCTTTCATAAGTCTCATCCCGTAGCCTTGCATCCAGTTCTTCTTCAAAAACATCCCAGTAAGGAATTGCTTTTTCATTAGCATCTAATTCCGGAAACAAAGGTTCAAGACCATTAAACTGGTAGGAACCAAAATAATTATAATTTTCTACATCCTTCTGATGAAATACAATTCCAATATCCTGCAGTGATCCGCTTATCGTAAATTGTTCAGTAAATTTATAGTGGAAGCCCAGATCTAATCCCAAGCCTACATTTTGTCCAAAAAAAGAACGGCTTAATAATTCCCCCGCCGCCTGGTCTACCGTCATTCCTTCCCTGTCTTTTAAAGAAGCATAGCCGGAAGTATTAACCACCAGATCAATTTTATCGAGATAATGAGTATAAAAATTCGGGCCGTCAGGAGTTATTTCTGTGCGAAAGGCTCCATGATTATTGGTACTATGAACATTAAAAATTCCTGAATAAAGTTTAAATCGGGCACCTACCGTAAGCCTGTCATCAATTTTATAGTTAAGACCCGCATGGTAAACCGTAAGCATCTCACCGGTAAAATTAACATCAGAAAAATTGAAATTTTCACCTAAATGGTTGGCATTTCCTTCAAAGGCTAAAATTGCAGGATCATGAGGAAAATAGGAAAATATATCCATCTCCTGATAGATTCCTCCGGAAAAATATATGCCTTCTCTCATGCGCCAACCGAACGAGAGAACTTCCATCTGCTCATTAAAAACGAAATAATCATTGCCGGTGAGACGGCTCAGAGCATTTTCTACCCTTTGATTGACATTGGGATTGGAATCATCAAAAATATCAAAAGCGGTAACCCCGGTAGAACCGGCAGTGAGGTGTATCTGAGAAAAGAAAGGGAATCCAAAATGTTTATTATAATCAATTTCGGCACCGGGATTTTGAAGCAATGATTGAGGAAGATCATCTACGCTCCATAGCAACGGCCGGTTTTGTCCCCAACAGGAACAGCTTATAAGGATCAGGAAAAAAAATAGAGTTTCCCGCATATTAAAATTCAAATTTGAACAGGCCTTTGGATAAAAAGTCTAGTCCTCCTTTGACATCCTTATTTCCTCCCTCCATCTCGAGTTCCAGAGCCATTTGAATAGATCTTTTTACTTTTCCTATTTCTGAACCCTGCATCACCCGAATTGTATCGACCACAGCGGTGGAATCTATCTTCCCAGCCGGAATAGTATAATCAATGCTGAACTGATTTCCTCCATTTTCATCTAAAAATTTGATCTGACTCTTTATGGGTACCGGAAATGAATTTTCATGCCTGAATCTCAATTCCACACTCGTGAGATTGCTCTGGATATAATCATCATTCAGAAATTCCAGTCTTACGGTATCCCTTATTATCGAAGTAAAGGCTCCGGTCTGTGAATCTATGAAGTCATTTTCATTGAGCTGATAGACCAAAAGATCAATATCTACCTCGGGTTGCATGCTTATATCTGGCGCCTGACCAAAATCCACATCTTTAAAACACGAACTGAAAAGTAGAGAGATGAGAAGGGCAAAAGTTGATATTTTTATGGGTCTGATGGCCAAAATTCAAGCGCTTTCTTTGCCAAACGAAAATACCTAATCTTTATTGTTATAAATAATTTAGAAGTTCTTTTAACTTTTGGATCCTAAGAAATTCAACTTCAGCATTTTGCTCTTCGACATCGAGATAGATAACGCTGAGGCCAAATTCATGAGCCCCAACAATATCGGCCTCAAGATTATCCCCTATCATGACAGATTTAGAAGGATTAGCCTTGCTCTTGGAAATAGCTTTTTCAAAAATCGCCGGATGCGGCTTTTTTACACCGGCTTCTTCTGAAGTGGTGATACTTTTAAAAAAATGAAGAATTCCCGAATTTTCCATTTTAGTATGTTGCACTTCCTCAAAACCATTGGTAATGATATGCAAACTGTATTTTTCATTAAGATAATCAAGCACCTCCAGGCTATCTTCCAGAAGATGGTTGTGGGTAGGCAGATATTTAATATAATCATCGGCCAGCGCATTGATCGTGGCATCGGTGGCCTTGAATTTTAGGGAATCAAAACTTTCTTTCAATCTGCCGTAACGAAGCGCTTCCTTAGTCACAGAATTATCGCGGTATAGTTCCCAGTATTTAAAATTTATAGGCTTATAAACTTTCAGGAATTCAGCTATTTCAATTTTTATTTGCTGATGCTCGAATATTTTCTCAAAAGCAAGCGCCGAATTTTTCTCAAAATCCCATAGCGTATGATCGAGATCAAAGAAAATATGTTCTATATCATTCAATTTCATGGATTTGCTTTAGAAGTGAATAATATAAATTCTTATCAGCATACTCCGAAAAATCCTTATTTGAAAATACAGCTTCAAAATTACCTCCTACTTCCCTGACTTCAGCAAGCATTCTTGTAAGACCTTCTTTTATTTTTGTTTTGGAAATACTCTCTAATACCGCAGAATTGAAAGCGTATGGATGAATTTTCAACGGAGTGGTGATCTCCATATTGATGTCATAGAACAAAAAAGGCGTACAGGTGCCGGCCCGAAATCCCGGCATATCTGGATAGCCCATGGAATAATCATTGTTAATTTCGAGTTCTATGAGATTAGAATAATTATCAGGTAGGCTTAAATTAAATTTTGAATTCATGGCATGTTCAACAGGACTATGCACGATATCTTCCAGGCGGCGTTTTTCATTACGCAGACTTTTAATTTCCTCCATGGCATAATACCCCATAAGAAGTCCCACTTTGGCATAATCGGCCACCGATTTTATAATCGAGCGATGTGGCATGCGATTATGACTGATATTCCGGTCGTGCATGGAGAAATCGCTCAGCTGAAACATAAAAAGCATTTCAGCCTTATTACTCCTGATAAACTGAATGAGATCTTCGAAAATATCATAAGGATCAGATTTAAGCCGGAGCCATACCTGCATTCGATCAAACACTTTTCCTATGCTTAACCTAAAAAGATCGATGCATAGCCCCAAAAAACTGCGAAGAAATCCTTTGTTTTTAAAGATAAATACATTTTCAGAAGCGATCACGCTTCGAGATTTAAAGTATCTCTCTTCATATTCCAGGCCTGGGAAACGAGTGCTGAGAATTTCTCGAAATTTCTGCGCCCAGATGTCAATTACGGGCTTGTGCAAAAAACTTTCCTGCGAAGCCAGGCTTTCTCCCGCGGGAAATCTTCCGGCTTCATCTTTCACATGAGGCAGGTATTCTTCATAACGGCTAAGCAGATAGAAAGAGGCTGCAAAAATGTCAAATGGCAGATCACTTACCTCGGGCACCGGGAAAAAACACACGGTATCATCCCAGGGCTGTACTTTTATTTCAAGTTCCGAAAAACCCTGCTCCATCAGCAGATCCACCTTCTGAATAAAAAATTCATTTCCGAGGGGTTGTTTACCATAAGAAAGTTTAGGACCATCATGAGCGATAAATTCTTCAATTTTGGAGGTGAATTTTATTGAAATTCCCAAAATATGCGTGCATATATGTTTGAAAACATACATTATTCGCGGCGTAACTTTCTGGGTATAAATTAGAAGCATCAAAACAAGACTTAAAGCAGACCTTCGTCTGCAAAGCTAAGGTATGATTTTTCGGTTACAATGATATGATCCAGCACTTTGATGTCCAGGCTTTCGGAAGCTGTTTTCAGCTTTTTCGTAAGCTGTTTATCGGCTTCACTGGCTTTAAGATTTCCCGAAGGATGATTATGAACAAGAATAATGGATACAGCGCCGAGCTCCAGAGCCTTTCTCAAGGTAATGCGAACATCCACCAGGGTTCCGGTAATGCCGCCTTTGCTTATCTGGAATTGCTCTATCACTTTATTGCTGTTGTTAAGATAGAGGATCCAGAACTCCTCATGCGACAGTTCGCCAATAACAGGCTGCATGATCTCAAAGACCGACTGGCTGGAACTGATCTTCTTTTGCTCTAGTGCTTCTTCAAGCCGGCGTCTTCTCCCCAGCTCAAGAGCTGCTACAATTCCCACGGCCTTTGCCGGCCCTATACCTTTGAATTTACATAATTGCTGTACGGAAAGTTTCCCCAGCTGGTTTAGATTGTTCTGTACCGATGCAAGAATTTTTTTGCTCAATTCCACCGCCGATTCATTCTTACTGCCCGAACCCAGAAGGATAGCAATCAGTTCTGAATCACTAAGGCTCAATTTTCCTTTTTGAAGCAGTTTTTCCCGCGGGCGGTCATCTTCGGCCCATTTTTTAATGCTTAGGTTTTCTTTGTGTTCGCTCATTCCTCAATAAAGATAACACAAAGACATGAAACAACTGAAGGTCAGAATTTTAAACCAGAGCTTTG
>CAVUJP010000003.1:0-17961 GCA_963741865.1 uncultured Flavobacteriaceae bacterium | reverse complement strand
ATATCGGTATTTTACAACTCCGAAACGTAAATTTATTATTGCCGATACTCCGGGACATATTCAGTACACCCGTAACATGGTAACAGGGGCCTCAACGGCAAATGCCGCCGTAATCCTTATTGATGCCCGTCATGGGGTGATTGAGCAAACAAAAAGACACTCTTTTATAGCGTCTCTTCTCAATATCCCTCATTTGATTGTTTGTGTGAATAAAATGGACCTCGTTGATTTCTCCGAGGATCGTTATAATGAGATTATAGGGCAGTTCGAAGAGTTCTCTTCTAAACTATTAATGAAGGATGTTCGTTTTATCCCAATCAGTGCTCTTTTAGGAGATAATGTGGTCAACCGTTCTGAAAAGATGGATTGGTACTCTGGAGGAACCTTGTTGAATATCCTCGAAACCCTTCACATTAGTAGTGATATTAATAAGATAGATGCAAGGTTCCCTGTACAGACCGTGTTAAGGCCCCAAAGTGAGGAACATCGGGATTACAGAGGCTACGCGGGTCGTGTAGCCAGTGGTATCTATCGCATTGGAGATGAAGTAGCTGTTTTGCCTTCCGGATTTACATCAAAAATAAAATCCATCAATACGGGGGACAACGAAATTGATGAAGCCTATGCTCCCATGTCGGTATCTATGACTCTTAAAGACGATATTGATGTAAGCCGTGGAGATATGATTGTCAGGAAGAACAATCAGCCTGAAATCGAACAGGAATTTGATGTGATGCTATGTTGGCTTAATAATGATGCTGCAAAATCCCGCGCCAAGTATACGGTGATGCATACCACTAATGAACAGCGTGCTATGATCAAAGAGGTGGTGTATAAAATTGACATTAACTCCTACACAAGGAATACGGAAGAGAAGAATCTAAATATGAATGACATTGCCCGTGTAAAAATAAGGACTACCAGGCGTTTGATGTTGGACTCCTATCGGGATAACCGCAACACGGGGAGTATTATTTTAGTGGATGAGAATACTAATGAAACTGTCGCTGCGGGGATGATTGTATAGTAAGTAAAATGAAAATCTTGAAATCGGAGTTAGCTTTTTAGACAAGACAATTATTTACTTTACAAAATGGAAATAGTAAACATGTAACGCTTATAGAATTCATTGAAGAAATTATAGAGAGGCTCGAAAAAAACAAATTAAGAAGTATTGCTTATATATACTATAGGCATTTCACCTACTAGGGTTTATTTACACAGCTTCCTTGGGATTACAATTACCATCCAAATATCTTAATCGCAAATTGTATACAGGGTTAAATAAATTGATATTAATAATATTACAATATAAGATAAAAGCTTATGAAGATTTTAATAACCGGTGGGGCAGGTTTTATTGGTTCTCATGTCGTTAGGCTAATGGTATCCAAATACCCACAGTACAAAATATATAATCTGGATGCAGTGACCTATGCTGGTAATCTGGAAAATATAAAGGATATTGAAAAAGCGCCAAATTATGAATTTATCCACGCTGATATTAATGACAAGGACAAGGTAAATAAACTTTTCATTGAATATAAGTTTGATAAAGTAATTCATTTGGCGGCTGAATCTCATGTAGATAGATCTATCAATGAGCCTACTGCATTTGTAGAGACAAACGTACTTGGAACTTTAAATTTGTTGAATGCTGCAAAAAACATTTGGAAAGATGATTATCAGGAAAAATTATTTTATCACATAAGTACAGATGAAGTTTATGGAACTCTTGCAGAAAAAGGGTTATTTACTGAAACAACACCTTATAAACCCAATTCCCCATACTCTGCTTCTAAAGCAAGTTCCGATCATTTTGTCAGAGCTTATGGAGAAACTTATGGAGTACCCTATATTATTTCGAATTGTTCAAATAATTATGGTCCTTATCAGTTTCCGGAAAAATTACTTCCATTATTCATCAATAATATTGTTCATAAAAAATCATTACCTGTTTATGGTGATGGAAAGTATACCCGGGATTGGTTATATGTAATAGATCATGCAAATGCAATTGACCTTATATTTAATAAAGGAAGGTTAAAATCGACCTACAATATTGGTGGATTTAACGAATGGAAAAATTTAGACCTTGTAAAACTACTGTGTGAAATAATGGATACAAAACTGAAAAGAAAACCAGGTAGTTCTCTGAACTCATTACCTATATTCAAGACCGCCCAGGACATGATAGGCGTTATGCAATAGATGCCTCCAAAATTAACAAAGAACTTGATTGGAAACCTTCAGTAACATTTGAGGAGGGATTAGAAAAAACTATAGATTGGTATCTTGATAATGAAATTTGGCTTAAAAATGTTACTTCTGGGAAGTATCAAACATATTATAAAGAGCAATACAGTTAAACTAAAAATCGTTTTATGAAAGGAATAATATTAGCAGGAGGTTCAGGTACACGTTTATATCCAATTACAATTGCTGTAAGTAAGCAGCTTCTTCCAGTTTATGATAAACCAATGATTTATTATCCGCTTTCGGTACTTATGTTAGCAGGAATTAGAGAAATTTTATTTATTACTACACCACATGACCAGGATGTATTTAAGAAGTTATTAGGGGATGGATCTAATGTGGGATGCGACTTTAAATATGCCGTTCAACCTGAACCCAATGGTCTTGCTGAAGCGTTTATAATTGGAGAAGATTTTATAGGCGATGATAAAGTGGCTTTGGTACTCGGAGATAACATTTTTTATGGGAACGAGTTCGGAAAACTTTTAAGAAGCAAAGTGAATGTAGATGGAGCTTCTATTTTTGCCTATCCTGTTAAAGACCCCCAAAGATATGGAGTAGTTGAATTTGATAATAACCAAAGGGTAATTAGTATTGAAGAAAAGCCAGCTAAACCTAAATCTAAATATGCCGTACCAGGACTTTATTTTTATGATAATAAGGTAGTAGAATATGCCAAAAAAGTAAAGCCTTCTGCTAGAGGAGAAAAAGAAATATCTACCTTAAATGAGATGTATCTTGAGACTGGAGAATTGGAAGTAGGAGTAATGACCCGCGGTATGAGTTGGTTTGATACAGGAACAGTGGAATCTCTTGATGATGCAAGTGAATTTATTAGAGTGCTTCAAAACAGGCAAAGCACTATGATAGGATGTATAGAAGAAGTTGCTTATGAAAGGGGCTTAATATCACTTGAACAAATAATTGCTTTAACAGAAAAATACGGAAAATCCAAATATGGACAATACTTACGAACTTTTACTAAAGAAGTAGAATGTCATTAAAAAAACAAGCCGCTTCAGGTTTTTTTTGGACCTTTTCTCAACAGTTTGGTAATCAGATAATAGCATTTATCGTTTCGCTTATTTTGGCTAGAGTTTTACTTCCAAAACAGTTTGGTCTTATAGGCATGATTTCGATCTTTGTTTCTATAGGAAAAACCCTTTTAAATGGTGGACTAACTTCCTCTCTCATCAGAAGTGATAATTTGGATCAAGAAGATTACTCTACTGTATTCTATTATAATCTCGTAGCAAGTATTATAATTTACTTTATAATTTTTTTTGCTGCTCCTTATATTGCCCAATTTTATGATCAGCAAGTCCTGACAAATATTTTAAGATTATACACAATAACTTTTGTTATTTCAGCATTTGAAGCTGTTCAGCTTGCCAGGCTAACCAAAAAAATGGATTTCAAAACTCAAACTCTTGTTTCACTTCCAGCAACTATTATTGGAGGGATAATTGGGGTCTTATTGGCATACAACGGGTTTGGTGTTTGGAGTCTAGTTTGGAACTATATTTTAACCATTCTTATAAGTACATTGCAGCTGTGGATGTATTCAAAATGGACACCTTCTCTAGTTTTTAATGTTAATAAGTTTAAAGCTCATTTTGTCTTTGGTTATAAAATGACTCTTTCCGGATTATTAGATACCATTTTTAAAAATATATATATAATCATAATTGGTAAGTTTTTCACGGCAAGTCAAGTAGGGTTTTATACTAGAGCAGATGGGATGAAACAATTGCCATTAACTAATATTTCTGGAGCCTTAAATAAAGTGACTTATCCCTTGTTTTCAAGTATTCAGGAAGATAATGTTCGGCTAAAAGGGGTGTATAAGAAACTAATGAAAACAGTGATATTTATAATCACTCCCATTCTCGTCTTTAGTGCGGTACTTGCTGAGCCTTTATTCCGTTTTTTATTTACAGAAAAGTGGTTGCCTGCAGTACCATATTATCAAATCCTAGCTTTAACGGGGGTACTTTATCCTATACATGCGTACAACTTAAACATTCTTATGGTGAAAGGAAGGAGTGATTTGTTTTTGCGAATTAATATTGTTAAGAAAATTTTGACAGTTATTGCCATAGTAATAGCGTTACAATTTGGTATTTTCGGTTTATTATATGCTCAATTGGTTCTTTCGATAGTGATTTTTCTGGTGAATGCCTATTATACTAATAGATTTATTGATTATTCAGCAAAAAGCCAACTTTATGATATATCTCCTTTAATTTTTCTCACCTTTTTCTGGGGAGGGATTATTTGGCTACTTGATACTAATATTGAAAATTTACAAGATATTTTGCGAATAGTAATTGGAAGTTTTTTAGGTACTTTGGGTTATATAGGTTCCAGCTATATATTAAGATTCGAAAGTTTTTTTTATGTCAAAGATCTGTTAAAAAACTAAAGATGTATTTAGCAAGAAAGTTTCAAAATTTAAAAGTAAAGAGTAGGATCTATGGGAAACCAAAGATATTTGGTATAGGCCTTAATAAAACGGGGACGACTTCTCTTAAAGAAGCGATGAAGGAATTAGGTTATATTCGAGGATATCAACCTTCTGCAGAGAAATTTTTAGAAGAGTGGTCAAGACGAGAATTTAAAAATCTTATTTCTTATTGTCATTCTGCTGAGTTTTTTCAAGATGTGCCTTTCAGTTTACCATATACTTACATTGTGTTAGATCATGTCTTCCCAAAAAGTAAATTTATCCTTACTGTAAGAGATAATTCAGAGCAATGGTATAATTCGATCACTAAGTTTCATTCAAAAATCTGGTCTAAAAAAAATCAAATCCCGAATGAAAAAGAATTAAAAAATGCCACTTATGTTTATAAAGGTTGGGCATGGGAGTTTATTAAACAGGTTTTTAATACTCCAAATAATGATTTATACAACAAGGAAAGCTTAGAAGAATTTTATAAAAATTATAATAAAAATGTAAAAAATTATTTCCAGTATAGGACTAATGATTTACTTGTATTGAATGTTTCTAAACCAAATTCCTATAAGCGACTATGTGATTTTTTGGGTCAAGAAAGTCAAAGAAGTAAGTTTCCATGGAAAAATAAAACTTAGTAAATGATCCCAGTAACAAAAACTTATTTTCCTAATATTGATGTTTATCAACAACATCTGAAAAGTATATGGGTAAATCGATGGCTAACAAATAGAGGAGAATTAACGGTGAAGTTGGAAAAACTTATTAGGGAGTATCTCAATTCTCCTAATGTAATTCTTACCACCAATGGGACCTTACCCATTCAAATTGGTCTCAAAGTACTGGCTAATTCTGGAGAGGTAATTACTACTCCATTTAGTTATGTAGCTACAACTTCAGCCATACTATGGGAAAATTGTACTCCGGTATTTGTAGATATTGACCCTGATTATTTGTCAATAGACGAAAAAAAAATTGAAGAAGCCATAACTGATAAAACCACTGCAATATTAGCTACACATGTATTTGGAAATCCATGTAATGTAGACGAAATTGAACGAATAGCGGATAAGAATAACCTTAAAGTAATTTATGACGCGGCACACTGTTTTGGAGTTGAATATATCGATAAAAGTATTTTTAATTATGGGGATTTAAGTACATGCAGTTTCCATGCTACAAAAATTTTCCACACTGGAGAAGGAGGGGGAATGTTTACTAATGATGAAGATTTGTATCATAAATTATTTTATAGTCACAATTTTGGACATAACGGTCCGCTAGATTTTCATGGGCTGGGAATAAATGCAAAAATGAGTGAGCTGCAAGCGGCAATGGGTCTGTCTATGCTGCCAGATATGAATGAGATATTAAGTGCTAGAAAAAAAATCGTAAAATATTATAATCAGGAATTAAATTTCAAAAATTATAGAAGTTTGAAAATCAGAGAAGGGACAAAATGGAATTATAGTTATTATCCCATCATTTTTGAAAATGAAGATGAATTACTCAATGTGCAGACAAAATTAAATCAAGTAGAAATATATCCACGACGATATTTCTATCCCTCATTAAATACTATAGAATTTGTAAATGGCAAACAAATGAAAATTTCGGAAGAAATTTCCAAATCGATTTTATGTTTACCATTATATGTGGGCTTAAAAGAAGAAACATTAGAAACAATTGTAGAAATTCTTAATAAATAATATGCTTTTAATTGGGGCAAAGGGCCATGCAAGTGAAATCCTTGATATTTTAATAAGATCTGAAATCAATGAAGATATTTTTTTATTTGATAATATCTCAAAATTAAAATCAGATAAATTTTTAGGATTTACTGTAATTAAAAAAGAAGAGGAGGTTGAGGAGTTATTCAGCAAACAAAAACATTTTGCATTAGCTTTGGGTGGAACAGAAAGGAGATATAAATTATATAAAAAGTTTTCTGCCCTGGGAGGTCAACTTATTTCAATTGTTTCAGAAAAAGCATCTATTTCAAAATATGCCACTATAAAAGAAGGTTTAAATGTGATGTCATTCGCATCGGTTTTTGGTAATGCTATCATCGGTAAAGGTGTGCTTCTTAACTCTTATAGTAGTGTTCATCATGATACCTATATAGGGGATTTCTCAGAAATTTCTCCTGGTGCAAGAATTTTGGGAAATGTGAAAATTGGTAAATTTTGTGCAATAGGCAGCAATGCAGTAATTCTTCCTGGTTTGGAAATTGGAGATAATGTGGTAGTTGGAGCAGGTTCTGTTGTCACTACTAATTTGCAAAGAGGTGTTTATGTGGGGGTTCCAGCTAGAAAAATCAAATAATTATGAGTAATACAGAACATCCCTTAGTAAGTGTGTGTATGATTACTTATAATCATGAAAAATTTATTTTGGATGCAATTAAAGGAGTTCTAAAGCAAGAAGTAGTATTTCCTTTTGAACTAATAATTTGTAATGATAATTCACCAGATAATACCGATGAAGTTTTAAAGGATTTTTTTTCAAAGACAAATAATGACAACATCCGATATTTCTGTCATGAAAATAATCTGGGAGCTGTTCCTAATTTTCATTTTTCTTTTCAAAAAGCTCGAGGAAAGTATATAGCAATTTGTGAAGGGGATGATTTTTGGATTGATTCAAAAAAATTACATAAGCAAGTAAATTTTTTGGAAGCCAATGAAGATTATGCTGCATCTTTCCATGAAGTTGAAATGTTATTTCGTGATAAATCCATAACATTTTCAAAATATAATAGAAACGAGGTTAAGAACCCAGTTAAATTCCAACATGTAGTATCGAGTGACTGGCTAATTCCTACATGTTCTTTTGTATTCAGAAAAGACAAAATGGTTCTACCTCCCTTTTTTAATAAATTCAATTATGGTGATTATCCACTTTTTTGTTCCATTTTAATTAATTCTAAAGCTTATTTCTTTCCTGAAATAATGGCTATTTATCGAAGGAATAATATAAAAAGTTTAACCAATACAATTAGGACATTCGGATTTCTGAGTATTAGTGCTGATTATATTCAATTGTTAACTTGGCTAACCAAGTTTGCTAATGGTCCTGATAAAGGCTTTATTGATAGAAGAATAAATAAAGAAGTGGAAAACATTCGTAAACAGGTGACTGTATATAAAAATTCACGTTTTGTTAAATTTTATACAGCATTGAGAAAATACTTTTGATAAATCCCTGCATTCTAATGGCTAATGTTTTTTATACTGAATAAAAATAATGGAAGAAGTTAAAATAATTGATTTACCAAAGTTTGAAGATTTACGAGGAAATTTATCTTTCATTGAAGAAATGCAGCACCTTCCCTTTGAGATACAAAGAACTTATTGGATTTATGATGTTCCAGGCGGAATGGTGAGAGGAGGACATGCTTTTAAACAGCAGCAGGAATTTATTGTTGCGTTATCAGGGAGTTTGGATGTTAAAGTAGATGATGGTCTTAGTGAAAAGACTTACTCTTTAAACCGATCTTATTATGGGCTTTATATACCTAAAGGGATATGGAGACAAATGGAAAATTTCTCAACTAATTCAGTAGCCTTAATAATCAGTTCAACTGAATTTTCAGAAGATGATTATATCCGCGACTATACTGATTTTTTAAAGTTTAAACAGAAATGAAAAATAGCTCAGTTTATGATTGTGCAGTTATAGAGTTGCCTAAAATTAGTAATCGCGCTGGAAATATCACTCCTGTAAATAATTATTCTAATATACCTTTTCAGATAAGGAGGATTTTTTACATATATGATATTCCAGGAGGTCAAGATCGAGGGGCACACTCGCATAAAGAATGTCATCAATTCCTAATAGCAGTAGGTGGGAGCTTTGAGATAGAATTAAATGATGGTTTAAACAAAAGAACCATTTACTTATGTCGGCCAAATTTTGGTTTGCATATCCCCCCTGGAATCTGGGCCGCTGAAAAAAATTTCTCTTCAGGGGCAGTTTGTTTGGTTCTTACCTCCCAGAAATACTCAGAAGAAGACTATATTAGAGATTATGAAACTTTTAAAATAGCTAAATTAAAATGATTCACGCTACCTCAGAAATTCATTCAAAAAATATTGGGAAGGATACTAAAATTTGGCAATTCTGTATTATTCTTGAAGATGCTGTAATTGGAGAGAATTGCAATATAAATTCTCATGTATTTATCGAGAATGATGTTATAATCGGAAATAATGTAACTGTAAAAGCGGGAGTGCAGTTGTGGGATGGATTAAGAATTAGAGATAATGTTTTCATAGGACCAAATGTTACTTTTACAAATGATTTATATCCTCGGTCAAAAGTTTACCCTAAAAGTTTTAAAAGAACTATAATAGAAAAAGGGGTATCTATTGGTGCTAATTCCACCATACTTTCAGGATTGTCTATTGGAGAATTTGCACTTATTGGAGCCGGGAGTGTTATTACTAAATCAGTTCCACCTTTTACTGTATGGTATGGTAATCCAGGTATTCAAAAAGGTTACATTACACCGGAAGGTAAAATAATTAACAATAATCTGGAAGACAAATCAGGTGTTAAATATAAATTAGAATCGGGAAAACCAATTATGCTATGATTAAATTTTTAGATCTGCAACAAATTAATTCTACTTATGCTTCTCAGTTAAAAGAAGTTGCTTCGCAAGTTATAGATTCCGGTTGGTATTTGTTTGGGGAAAATCTAAAAAGATTTGAAAATAATTTATCAAATTACATAGGAGTAAAATATTCAATAGGTGTGGCTAATGGCTTAGATGCACTACGCTTGGTTCTTAAAGCATATATAGAAATGGGGGTCATGGCAGAAGGAGATGAAGTTATTGTACCAGCTAATACCTACATAGCTTCCATTCTTGCGATAACAGATAATAATTTGAAACCTGTATTTGTAGAACCATCCTTAGATACATATAATTTAGACTTATCCCTCATCGAAAAAAATATCACCAATCGTACTAAAGCGATAATGGTAGTACATCTATATGGACAGGCATGTTGGAATGAAGAATTAGATAATATTGCTCAAAAATATGGACTAAAAATTTTAGAAGATAATGCCCAAAGTATTGGTGCCAAATTTACTTATAAGGATAAAACTTCACCATCAATTCGTACTGGTGCACTTGGAAATGCTGCAGGTTTTAGTTTTTATCCGGGAAAAAATATGGGAGCTTTAGGTGATGCGGGCGCTGTTACTACGAATGATAAAGAACTGGCTAGAGTTATAAGAGCTCTCGCTAATTATGGGAGTACTGAAAAATATATAAATGATTATCAGGGGCTTAATAGTCGAATGGATGAAATTCAAGCAGCGTTTCTTAATATTAAATTAGAAAATATAGAAAAGGAAAACCAACGCAGAAGAGAGATTGCACAATTATACCTTGATGGGATAAACAATTCTTACATTAAACTTCCTTTTCCTCAGAATGAAATATCCCCTTCGACTGATTTGGGCCATGTATGGCATCTTTTTGTAGTACGAAGCACTTACCGTGATCAACTTCAAAAATTTCTTACAGAAAAAAATATACAAACTCTAATACATTATCCTATCCCACCCTATAAACAAGAGGCCTACAGAGCTATGAATGATTTAAGCTTTCCTATTACTGAAAAAATCCATAACGAGGTCTTAAGTTTACCTATAAGTCCAACTTTATCAAATGATGATGTTCAAAAAGTAGTTGACACCATTAATAGTTTTACACCCTATAAAAAATAGTATGAAGCCTAATTTGTTTATTCCAGGTTTTGCTAAGAGTGGAACGAGTTCTTTACATACAATGCTTACAACTCATCCACAAATTGCAGAAGAGGAATCGAAAGAACCACATACCTACACATGGGATAATAGATACAGGCATCGAGAATCTTTTTTTAAAAAGAATTTTGATAGAAAAGATTCAACCTATTTATTAGATTCCTCCACTTCGTATATGATTTCCAAATATGCGATCGATCGGATTATTAAAGATACTCCTGATGCCAAATTTATAATTATAGCTCGCGATCCTATTGACAGAATTATATCTCATTATAATTGGTTATGCAGGCTAGGATATGTGGAAAAAAAATTTGAAGAGGAAATAAAAGATGATGTTAACGAAAAGTTCAATTTTCGGAGGCATTACAATGGTAATTATAAATTTTATGTTGAATATTCCAAATATGGAGAACAGTATGAATATTTGAAATCTATAGTTCCAGAGCATCAAATACTATTTTTAATATTTGAAGACGTGTTTTCCAACTGGTCTGAACAATCGGTTAATATAGGTTCTTTTTTAGGACTTGAACTTGATAAAATAGAGGTCCGTAAAGAGAACAAGACGAACTCGGAAAGGATCATTCATAAAAATAAAAGTGACTGGAGTTTTAAAAATAAATTAATTCGAGAATATTCCATTTTAAGAGGAAGGCCTAGGAGTTTAAAAATTAAAAATCCTATTAAGACCTCTATAGAAAGATTTGAGGTCGAGAACATTATTTTCCCTTATTTAAAAGAAGATCTTTTAAAATTAAAATCTTTAAATATAGATGTATCATCTTGGCAAACTAACAAACTTTTATAATTAATCTATTAAATATTGACTTTGTAATGAAGAAAAGACAGGTTAATAATATATAGGGTCTATGCAAGAAATAAATAAAAACCCCCTGGTGTCTGTTATAGTTGTAACCTATAATAGTTCTTTATATATAAAAGATACTTTGGAGAGTATTAAAGCCCAAACGTATAATAATATTGAATTAATTATTACAGACGATCATTCTAAAGATCAAACCATAGAGATATGTGAAGACTGGTGTAAGAAGAATAAGCAACGATTTGTAAATTTACACCTCATCACTTCCGACAAAAATACAGGTATAGCACCCAATTTTAATAGAGGTATTCAAAAAGTAAAAGGGGACTGGATAAAAATAATTGGCGGAGATGATGCATTTTACCCGGAAATTTTAGAAAATTATATTTCCTATATATGCCAACATCCAGATGTCAAATTCCTACACTCTCGTGCGGTAAATTATTTAGAAACGTTTGAAGAAGAAAATAGATTACCTTCCCTTGATGAAGCGGCTAAATTAAGAATTAATAAACCTAAAATTACTCCAAGAGAACAATTCTCAATATTACTAAGAACGAGCAATATTGCCGCATTAACGGTTATGATAAAAAGAGATGTTTTTGAAGAAGTAGGTCTTTTTGATGAAAGATATCCAATGTGGGAAGATACTCCCATGTGGTTGAAAATAACTAAAAATAATATCAATCTTGTTTATTTAGATATTCTTGGAGGTAAATATCGAGTTAGGTCAAATTCTGTTATTAGAACTAATAAGAATGATAAAATTCTTTCTGATTTTAGTATCTATCGAAGTAGGGCTTATAAAGAGGTTTGTTTACCTTACATTTCAGGTTTTGAATATTTTATAAAAATAACTGCATTAAAGTTAAATGAATTATTTTATAAACTCAATAACAATTCTATTTGGGTGAAAGCATTTTATAAAATAAGTACATATCCTTTAATGTTTGTAATAAATAAAATTAACAAGTCATACAAGTATTAGGTTTCTTGCGGCATGAGATTGCCTGAGACATGTTTTTTAGTTCTATTTAATTTCAATAATTTAGAAGAAATGTTTAGTATAATTATCCCCAACTATAATAGAGCATCTTCGGTGAAAATTGCCATAAATAGTGTATTACAACAGACATTTAAAGATTTTGAATTAATAGTTGTTGATGACTGCTCTACCGATAATTCAGCTGAAATTATTCGTAATATCTCTTAACTCAAGGTTGAAATTTTTTATATTAAAAAAGAACTCCGGTGCGGCAGCAGCACGGAATTATGGAGTTAAAATGGCTCAGGGGGAATATATTTCATTTTTAGACAGTGATGATTATTATGATCCAAATTTTCTAGAAGAAAGTTCTAAGCTTTTTTCTAAAGCTCCTGCTCAAGTAGGTTTTATGTGGACTGGAGTAAGGTATCATTATAAGAAGAAGACAATAGATACTTCATGGGCCCCTCTCCGAAAGGAAACTGCTTATTTAAGTTTTTTGCATAATTTACAAATAGGTTCTGGATCAGGAATAACATTAAAGAAAAAAGCTTTTACAGAGTGTGGCGGATTTAATGAGAATTTGCCTGCCGCTGAAGATACCGATTTTTTTCTGAGAATAACTCAGAAATATGATTACACCTACAGTAAAAAAATATTAATGAATGTAGTAAAAAAGGGAGAAGATAGGATGTCTATCTCTTTTGATAAAATTGCAAAAGCGTATAATATTTTCCTACCAGCACATTATCCTACTATTGATAAATATCAATCTTTACAATACAAATTTTATTATAAAATGATGTGGTTAAACTATCATCTTCGTGATAAGGAAAAAGCACGGAAGTATTATTCTAAAATTCCAGGTTTTCTTTCCAAAGGCAAATCGAAAGCTTTAGTCGTAAGAATTTTATATGAGGTTTTCCCCTTAAATTTAGCCTCAGTTTATCATCAAAAAATATCTTCTAGCTAAAATGCCTAAAGTTTTATATTTATTTGACGCACTTAAGCGCGGAGGTGCAGAAACAAGTACTTTGGAAATAGCCAGTCGTCTTAAATCATATGAGCCCTTCGTAGTAAGTCTTTATAAAGGAACGGAGCTTAAAGAAAATTTTACAAGAAAAGGAATTAAGGTCTACAGTTTGGATACTGATTCTCAATTTTCAATAATTCCTATTAAAAATGGTTTACAGGAAATAATAGATCGAGATAAACCAGACCTGATTCATTCTAATCTCTTTATGGCCGATCAATATGCCAGGTATCTTGGAAAAAAAAATAATTTACCTGTTATCAATTCATTTGTAAATGACAGTTATTCTAGGGAAAGAAAAGAATTACTTTCTTTTAAACAAAGAATAAGTCTTGCTGTATATCAATTTATTGACAGAATGACGGCTCCAAGAGTGACCGCATTTATGTCATTAACAAAAGCTATTATAAATAATAATGCAAAAGCATTGGGCATAGATCCTTCTAAGGTCACAGTAATTCACAGGGGAAGAAATTTCCAGGTCCTTAGAGAAAAGGTCGATGAAGCTACCGTAGACCAAATTAAAACGAAATTTGGTCCAGGTCCTATCATTCTTACCGTTTCACGATTACTCATAAGAAAAGGATATATAGAAGCTATTAAAGCTTTTAAGTTAGTATCAGAAAAATATCCCACTGCTAAATATTTAATAGCCGGTTGGGGGCATGACCAGGCTGTTATTGAATCTTTAATTGAAGAATTGGAATTGCAAAAGAAGGTTTTTTTGCTTGGAAACAGAAATGATGTTCCTTCCTTATTAGAGGCAGTAGATATGTTTTTATTTCCTTCTCATTACGAAGGCCAGGGAGGGGCTCTTGTCGAAGCCATGCTTATGGAAAAACAAATCGTGGCAACCAGGATACCCGTACTTGAAGAATCAGTAAAAGACAATTATTCAGCTAAACTTTTTAGGTATAGGGACGTCAAGGATATGGCGGAAAAAATTAGCTGGGCGTTGGATAATTCTGAAAAAATGGAAGAGTATGCGCTAAATGCCAGGATGGATGCTGAAGATCGGTTTGATATAGTTAAAATTGCTGAGCAGCATGAAGAATTCTATAATGAAGTTCTTTCAAACTATAAAGCGAAAAAGAAATGATAAAAATCGGGCTTTTAATTGATAGTTTGATAATAAAGAAGTGGCAATATGAAATACTAAATCATATTAAGTCCCAACCTGAACTAAAATTAGCAATTCTAATTGTCAGAGAAAAAGCCTCTAATTTTCCTACCGAAAGTTCTTTAATATATCGTGCCTCTCAGGCACTGGATCGAAAAATTTTTTCAGTTATGAATGATATCTTTTCTAACGTCGATATCAAGGAATATTCAGAAAGAATTCCATTAATGTACGTAGATGGGAAAGAAAGGAAGTTTAGCTATCATTTTCCTCAAGAAAAAATTGAGGAAATAAGGAACTTAGATTTGGATTTGCTTATCCGCTTTGGTTTTGGGATACTTAAGGGGGGAATTTTGAAGGTTCCTAAAAATGGAGTTTGGTCGTTGCATCACGGCGACAATAGTATTAATCGAGGAGGCCCTCCTGCATTTTGGGAAGTGGCTAATAGGGAAAAGGTAACCGGTATTACTCTTCAAAAATTATCAGAAGATCTCGACGGAGGTCAAGTGCTCAAGAAGTCCTATATAAAAACTGATATGACTTCTTTTTACCGGAATAAAAATCAGGCTTTCTGGGCAGGCGTAGAATTATTTAAGTTGGCGCTTAATGACTTAGAAAAAGGCATTTTAAAAAATTCTGAAGAAAATGGAGATTTTTGTCTGGATATTTATAGCCATCCTCTTTATAAAGATCCTGATAATTGGATCTCACTTAAGATCATGTTGGAGTTTTGGGGGCGTCGTTTAAATGAGACCTACAAGGAACATGTTAAAACTCCACAGTGGTATCTTTTATACAGATTTAAGAATAATCAAAATATTGAAAAAAGTATATTTCGTTATAAAACTCTTTTTCCGCCTAAAGGTCATGACTGGGCAGATCCTTTTGTTTTCAAAAAAAATGAACATTTCTATGTCTTTTTTGAAGAAATGCAAATTTCTACAAAGAAAGGTCATATTAGTTATCTAGAGTTTGACCATAGGGGAAGTTTGATGATGACTGAACCGATAAAAGTACTTGAAGAGCCATATCATCTTTCTTATCCTTATGTTCTTGACGAAGATAACGACTTTTACCTTCTTCCCGAATCTGCAGATGCAGGGGAATTGTGGCTTTATAAGGCAGAGCAATTTCCTGTGAAATGGGTGAAATATAAACCTCTTTTTAAAAACAAAGCTATCTATGATGCCAGTCTGTTTTATCATGATGACTATTGGTATCTTTTTGGAACAGAGAAACTGTCAGAAGGAGGAAGTAGGGATCAATATCTTCATATTTATTACTCCAGAAACCTTTCAAATCCAGAGTGGAGAGCACATCCTCAGAATCCAGTGAGCTTGGATGTTAGAGGGGCAAGACCGGCTGGCAAAATATTTAAAAAAGGAAATAAAATTTTCCGGCCTGCACAAATTGGGGCTCCGAAATATGGCTATGGCATTCAACTGAATGAAATCAATTTGCTGAGTCCCACAGAGTTTTCTGAGACAAAAGTAGAAGAAATACTACCAGAATGGGAAAATAAACTTTTAGCTACGCATACCTTTAATTTTGTTGATGGTTTTAGCATAATTGATGCCCAAGGGGAAATCTAGTAATAATGAAAATTTTACATCTTATTCATAAACCTCAGAATCGAGGGGCAGAAATATTTGCTTGCCAGTTGGCCGGGCATCAGCAGGAATTAGGCCATGAAATTCTGATGGTCTCTGTTTATCAGGGAATGGGTAATCTTCCATGGAACAATCAGATTCCAACTCTTGGAGGTAATGAAACTCATGCTTTATTTGATTGGAAGGCATGGAGGCATTTATATCAACTCATCAGGGATTTTGATCCCGATATGGTGCAGGCTAACTCTGGAGATACCTTAAAATATGCCGTTTTATCCAAGAAAATTTTCAGGTGGAAACAACCACTTGTCATAAGGAATGCCAGTGAAGTAGGACGATACCTTTCATCGAAGGGTCAAAAGCGGATTAATAGCTTTTTATATAGGAATGTTTCCAAAGTAATTTCAGTTTCAGAAGCTTCTCAAAAAGATATTCTTCTTCATTTTCCATTTCTTAAAGGAAAAACTAAAGTGATTCCGGTAGGATTAGAAGAAAAGGAGAGTATTGAGCCATTCTCTTTTTCCTCTCCTCAGAAAAAACATATAATACATGTAGGAGGCTTTTCCTTTGAAAAAAATCACAAAGGCTTGATTCGTATTTTTCAAGAAGTCCTGAAGCAGGAAGCAGATGTTGTTCTTGAATTAGTTGGAGATGGTCCCCTCAAACGGGAAGTGCAGGAAATAGTAGCCGAGAAGGATTTGAAAGACAAGGTCAATTTCTATGGTTTCGTAAACAATCCCTTATCTTATATCAAAGCCGCAGATGTTTTGGTGCTACCCAGTATTATTGAGGGGTTGCCGGGGGTCCTTTTGGAAGCTATGTATTGTCAAACTCCTGTGGTCGCATATAACGTAGGGGGGATTTCGGAGATCGTGAATTCGCATACCGGCACTATTGTAGAAAAAGACGACGAACAAACTTTTGCAGCTGCCACAGCTCAATCCGTGCGCAACCCCGATCTGGAACAGATAGAAAATGCTTATCGGATGGTACGGGAAAATTTTATGAATAAGCAGATAGCGTTAAAATTCGTTAATTCCTATAAGAATCTTGTTGAGCCATCGGAATAGGTTATTTTTACCCACCTGAAACTTCTTGGCATAAATAAGACATGAGCAGAATTAAAATCCTTCATATAATTAAGTCTCTCGGGCGAGGAGGAGCTGAAATGCTTCTACCGGAGACCCTGAGCTTACATGATAAAAAAAGATTTGAATTCCATTATATTTATTTTCTGCCGTGGAAAAATCAGATGGTAGAAGATCTTCAGAAAAACGAAGGTCAGGTTACGTGTTTTCCGGCAAAAAATAATCTCGAACTTCTGAGAAAGGTATCAAAAGTTGCTGAATATTGTAAGGAGCAGAAAATCGATATTATCCATTGTCATCTTCCCTGGTCGGGATTTCTGGGAAGAATGGTCCATAGGAAAACCGGACTGCCTTTGATCTACACAGAGCACAATATTCAGGAGCGTTATCACTTCGTGACCAAAATACTGAATAAGTATAGTTTTAATTCGCAGAATCTTGCGCTTGGGGTATCCAAAGATGTTTCTGAATCTATTAAGCAGAATATCCATCCCAGAATTCCCGTGCAGACTTTATTAAATGGGGTGAATACGGAGAAGTTCACTAAAGATGCTAATAAAGGAACGAATATCAGAGATAAGTATGGGATTCCTCAGGATGCTAAAGTCATAGGTAATATTGCTGTTTTCCGGTTGCAAAAAGATATTCCTTCCTGGATCAGGGCTTTTAAAAAAATTGAAAAAATGAATAGCAATACATTTGGATTGCTTGTGGGAGCAGGCCCTAAAGAAAATGAGATTAAATCCTTGATAAAGGATCTTGATCTGGATGACAAGATCATTCTCCCGGGCCTTCAGACAG
>CAVUJP010000002.1:0-533295 GCA_963741865.1 uncultured Flavobacteriaceae bacterium | reverse complement strand
GCGTGCCGCTTCCGGTTTGCCAGATCACCAGTGGGAATTGGTCATCGTGTTTTCCTTCCAGGATCTCATCACAAACTTTTGCAATAAGATCGCGTTTATCAACCGGAAGAACTCCCAGCTCGCAATTGGTATAAGCTGCAGCTTTTTTTAGATAAGCAAAACCGTAGATAATATCGAGGGGCATAGAGGCAGGTGGCCCAATTTTAAAATTATTGCGGGAACGCTCTGTTTGCGCACCCCATAATTTGTCGGCGGGAACCTTTACTTCCCCCATGGTGTCTTTCTCTATTCTGTAATCCATAATGCTATAATTGATTGTAGCACAAAGTTACATTTTAGAGAAGTTTTATACTTTAAAATTGCGTGAAATTTAGAAATTAAATGAAGCGATATCAGGCGTTTTAGAAGCTTATGCTATATTTAGTTAAGAAATATTTGTGATAAGCGCTTAAGAGTTTATATCTTTGACCAGACTCTGAAATACTTTACAGTTATGTTCGAATTCGATCAATATCTTGGTTTTTTAGCATTTTTGATCATCCTTACCATGGGATTCTGGTTAATGATCTTTCTAATAGGTTTCGTAGTACCTTACTGGTTAGGCGGCTCTATTGGAGAAATGATCAAAGAAAAACGGGAGGCCCGGAGAAAAGCCAAAGAAGAAAAATTACAATAAAAAAAGGGACTTTTCAAAGTCCCTTTTTTTGTGTTCTTCTCTTTTTCTCTATTTGAATTGTCCTTCATCCATCACATCTCCTCCTTCACCTTCACGTCTTTCCTGTCTTTTCTTTTGCTGATTGAAACGGTAGATCAATGAAAGATTTACAGTTTGACCCTGTCTCCACTGAAATTCGGCATATCGTTCAATCTCATCTGTGATAGTGTATCCTGAATATTTCCTTGAGTTTAACAAATCCCGCACATTAAGTGAAAGGGTAGCGTTGTCATTGAAAACATCTTTGCTAAAGGCTAAATCTAGTGAAAAGATTCCATCCCTGGTACCCTGAACACCTTCTGATGCTCCGCGATAAAACGCGTTTGTTTGCCAGTCTATTTTGGCTGGTAAAGTTACTTTTGAACTAAATCGCGCGAACCAGCTGGTATTTTTAGCATCGTAATTCTTTCCAGCAAAATCGCCCTGGGTTTCGAACTGGAAGAAGTTGAAACTTCCGTTCAGTCTAAGCCATTTCGCCGGATTGTATAAGAGACCCAGTTCCGCCCCAATACGATCATTAGTGGACAGGTTTACCGGTATTGTACGAATGATATTGGTGCCTTCTACAGATTGCTGAATTCGTTCAAAAGAATCGGTTTCATGCTGATAGTAAATCGATGAAGTTAAAGTCATTTCTTCCCATTCCTTAAGATATCCAAGATCGAAAGCATTGGAATAGGCAGGTCTTAAATTGGGATTCCCCTGGAAAATATTGTTGTTACTGCTTCTGGAAGGAAAAGGATTGATAAACCAGCCACGTGGACGGTTAATTCTTCGGTTGTATCCCAAAGTGATATTCTCATCTTCCGCAAGTTCATAAATGACATTTACAGTTGGGAAAAGCCCCAGATAGTTGTTATCAAAATCGGTATCGATTGGAAATCCGAAAACTTCCTCAAGTTGGGCATCAGGAATTTCAGAATCAATTTTTCCTTTTAACTGAGTATTTTCCAGCCTTAAACCTAATAAAAATGAAAAGTCTCCGAATTTACTCCCGTATTGGGTGTAAAGGGCATTCACGTTTTCAGTATAATCAAAAACATTGGTAAGTTCCCTGTTTAAAACAAGGTCACCATTTTCATCTTCCTGGAACAGGTTATAATCGGTTACTGTATTCTCCCAGTTTCCGCGGTAGCCCGCTTCAAATTGTGAATCTTCACCAAAAGGAAGTACATAATCAGCCTGAAGCAGGTATTCCGTCTGATCTTCATCATTGGTAATACGTTCATCGAAAAGACGCCCGTCATAGTCAATGTAATTATAATCTTCTATTTCGGTGATCTTTGAAATCTGGTTTTCCTTACCATTTTCATATTGAAAATCGGCAGTAAGTTTTTGCCCCTCATCATCAAGTTTATTGATGTAATTCAGGGCAAACTGATAATCTTTCTCATCCTGATTTTCTCTTTCGGTGCGGGTAGATCCAAAAGCCTCTTCCTGGTTCCTAAAATAATCGGAAACATTCGTGGTCTTATCCCGATCTTCTCCTGCACGATAGAAAAAGCTACCTGTAATGGAAGATCTGTCGGTAAGATAATATTCCATACCGAGGTTGAAATTGAAATTTCGATTCAGGCGTTGCATATCGCGATCTTCGATAATTCGATCAAATTCATCTGCACCGGCATTTTTATATTTGGTATCAAAATATCCGTTTCCGGGCGCTTCAAAATAACGATAACCTGTGGTATTGAAAATATTGAAATTTTTCGTTCTATAATTCACATTGGCTGAAGCCCCTGCATTGGCCGGAATTCCGGCATTAAGCGAAAGAGAACCGTTAAACCCGAGTGTTTTGTCTTTACGCAATATAATATTAAGAATACCCGCGGTACCTTCAGCACCATAACGGGCGGAAGGTGAGGTGATCACCTCTACTTTTTCAATTGCATCGGCAGGTAACTGCTGTAACACATCTGTAGAACCGTATCCGGCAATGGCTGAAGGTTTTCCGTTGATGAGGATCCTTACATTCTCATTTCCGCGAAGGCTTATGGTTCCGTCAATATCAACGGTAACCGAGGGTACATTATTCAGGGCATCACTTACGGTTCCACCGGCAGTGGTAAGATCCTTTCCAATATTATAGATTTTCTTGTCCAACCTTATGTCTACCTGAGTGGTCTCAGCCCTGACAACAACCTCGTCAAGATTTTCCGATCCTAATCCCAGTTCAATGGTGCCCATGTTAAGATCATCATTGATGTTGCGGTTGTTAAAGGTTTTGCTTTGATAAGAAATGAATTCAACAATGATATTGTAAGTTCCTTCGGCAACATCTATAGAAAATTCCCCCTGGGCGTTGGTCACCCCACCGGTAATTTTCTTCGGATCGGTAACATCAACAATCGAAATGGTGGCATATTCGAGGGGAACGCCAAGTTCGTCATCGATGACTTTTCCGGTTATCGTATATTTTTTTTCATTGGATGGGCCCTGCGAATAGGCAGAGTAGGTAGTAAAGCTCAGTAAGCTCAGAATTAGGCTTACAAATAAGATTTTTCTGCTGGTCATTTATCAATTTTTGTCCTATGACCAACATAAATCGAAAACGTTTAATCGGAAATGGTTAATTTTCCGTTAAACGGAATTGTTTTTTCTTAAAACAATATCTAAAAAATTGTGAATCAGGTCTTGCGGGTTAATTGTTTATTTAAAAAAATATAACTTTCAAACTGATCATCGTTCATGAATTTCCTGAGCGCATTATGCTCATTGCGCTGAATCGCCTGAAGTTTTTTCACCTGATTGTTAGAACTGAGGGCCGAATTAATAACTTCATTTTTCTTGATTGTAAATTCGATGATCGCATCCTGAAGCAATAAAGTCTGGGCTTGGGTGAGATCAAGTTGGTCTTTCCAGGTCAGTGCCAGTTCTTCTGCAATTTCCTTTATCTCCCGGCGATTTTTCTCATGTATGTAAATCTGAGAATAAACGAAACCAGCAACTGCCGCGGCAGCCACACTTATCAATGCTATTTTGTGTTGAAGTTTCATTTTCACCTTGTGTTTTTTAAATCAGTTTTTCAATTCTCTCCGGCGGCCTTCCTACCACGGCCTCCTTTTCTGTCTCGACAACAGGTCTTTCGATCAGTTTTGGATTATTGACCATGATACGAATCAACTCATCATCGCTAAGATCTTTCCCTTTATATTTCTCTTTCCAGACCTTTTCGTTTTTCCTGACCAGTTCAATAGGCGTCATCTTCAGTTTTTCAAGAAGTGCTTCGAGTTGTTTTTCGCTCAATGGCTCCTTAAGATATTCTATAATCTCGAAATCCTTTCCTGAATTCTTCAAAATTTCCAGGCCTTCTCTGGATTTTTTGCACCTGTTGTTATGGTATATTTTCAGCATTTATCGTTTTAATTACCTTTTCAAAATAATAAATATTTTCAATTTTAAAAAAGCTGTTTAATAATTATCAATCATCGTTCCGTTGTCCCATCATCATGAGATAGGCTTTGAGGAATTCATCGATCTCTCCGTTCATAACGTCATCAACATTTCCAGTTTCTTCAGAGGTTCTTACATCCTTTACCAGTTTATAGGGATGCATCACATAATTTCGAATTTGTGAACCCCATTCGATCTTCATCTTGGAATCTTCAATTTCCCGGCGCGCTTCCTGGCGCTTCTGAAGTTCGATCTCGAATAACTGGCTTTTCAATAACTGCATGGCTTTATTCTTATTTTCCAGCTGCGAACGCGTTTCAGAATTTTCAATGACAATTCCCGTAGGGGCGTGGCGTAGACGAACAGCGGTTTCCACTTTATTCACATTCTGGCCACCTGCTCCCGAAGCCCTCATAGTTTCCCAGCTGATATCTGCCGGATTGATGTCTATTTCTATACTTTCATCCACCAGCGGATAAACATATACCGAGGCAAATGAGGTGTGCCGCTTAGCATTAGAGTCGAATGGGGAAATTCTTACCAGGCGGTGAACACCATTTTCTCCTTTCAGCCAGCCAAAAGCAAATTCACCTTCGATCTCCAGCGTCACGGTTTTGATCCCGGCGACATCGCCGCCCTGGTAGTTTAGTTCACGAATTTTAAAGCCGCGATGTTCTGCCCACATCATATACATACGCATGAGCATCTGAGCCCAGTCACAACTCTCGGTGCCGCCAGCACCGGCAGTGACCTGAAGAACGGCGCTCATATCGTCGCCTTCTTCAGAAAGCATATTTTTGAACTCCAGGTCTTCAATGAGGTCGAGAGCTTTTTTCTCCCTTTCTTCCACATCTTCAGCTGTGGCCTCATCTTCCTTATAAAATTCATAGATCACTTCCAGGTCATCAACAAAGGTTTCGGCTTTTTCATAGTCTTCCACCCATTTTTTTTCAGCATTGACCTCCTTCATGATCTGCTCGGCTTTTTTCGGGTCATCCCAGAAATCCGGCGCAAAGGTTTTTTCTTCCTTATTGGTTATTTCGATCTTTTTGGCATCAATGTCAAAGATACCTCCTTAACGCAACCAGGCGCTCCTTAAGATCCTTAATATTATCTGTGGTTATCATGTATCTGTCGATTTGAGGTAAAAATAGAATTTAGGCTAGTTTCCGAAAAGTATTTAACGATAATTTTATAGTTTTAGCAAGTTCAAAAAAATCAGTTCATGCATAAAATTACTCTTATCCTTCTGGCTTTCAGTATTTCATTCCCGGCGAGCTCGCAATTCCTTGATAAAAAGGAAAATTTGAAAGATTATCAAGGCTATTTCAATTTTCATTACAACGAAAAGGATGATGAAATTTATCTGGAAGTCGATAGCCTGAATACCGAATTTCTCTATACTCACTTTCTTACTACCGGGGTGGGCTCCAATGATATCGGGCTGGATCGCGGGCAGTTAGGAGATGAAGCAATCGTGAAATTTGTAAAAGCGGGAAATAAATTATTGCTGGTAGAGCCGAATCAGCGATATCGAGCTATTACCGATAACCAGGCTGAAAAGGAAAGCGTGGAGGAAGCTTTCGCCAAATCGGTTATTTTTGGATTTGAGATCAAAGAGGAAAAAGATGGGAAATTTATCATTGACCTCACGCCTTTTTTGATGCAGGATATTCATGGAGTGGCCGACAGGCTGAAAAGTGGCAACTACGGAAGCTATAAACTCGATAAATCAAAAAGCGCACTGGCACTTGAAAGAACCAGGGCTTTTCCTGAAAATGTCGAATTTGAAGCTTTGCTGACTTTTGAAGGGGAACCCAAAGGTCGTACTGTTCGATCGGTCGTTCCCGATCCAAAGAACATCACAGTGACAGAACATCATTCTTTTGTGAAGTTACCCGATGATAATTATGAAAAGCGCATTTTCGATCCCAGAAGCGGCTCCATTTATATTTCTTATTATGACTATGCTTCCCCGGTTTTTGAGCCCATCGAAAAGCGTTATTCTATTCGTCACAGACTAAAAAAGAAAAATCCGCAGGCAACAGAAAGTGAAGCGGTAAAACCTATTGTCTATTATCTTGATCCCGGTACTCCCGAACCGGTACGTTCTGCTCTATTGGAAGGAGCAGGCTGGTGGAATCAGGCTTTTGAGAATATTGGCTATAAAAATGCTTTTCAGGTTAAGATGTTGCCGGAAGGAGCAGATCCGCTGGATGTACGATACAATGTGATACAGTGGGTGCATCGTTCTACCAGGGGCTGGAGTTATGGAGCAAGTGTGGTTGACCCGCGAACCGGAGAGATCATCAAAGGTCATGTAAGCCTGGGTAGTTTAAGAATTCGCCAGGATTTTCTTATCGCCCAGGCCATGATGGATCACCCGTTCAGGGATAGCGATGATAATCATAATCCAATGATGGAACTGGCTCTGGCCCGTATCAGACAACTGGCTGCCCACGAGGTTGGTCATACACTTGGGTTTGCTCATAATTTCGCTGCCAGTGCGGCCGATCGCGCTTCGGTTATGGATTATCCGCATCCTCAATTCGAAATGAAAGACGGAAAAATAACTTTTTCTAATGCTTATGATACAGGAATGGGCGAGTGGGATAAGGTAGCGGTAAAATATAGTTACAGCGATATTCCGGAAGGAATGAAGCAAAGGGAGTATCTCAATAAAGTACTCGATACGGCACGTTTGGAAGGGCTGATCTTTATAACCGATTCAGATGCACGTGCTGCCGGTGGAGCGCATGCTTTTGCCCATTTGTGGGATAACGGAAGAAATGCCGCCGATGAACTTGAGAGGGTGCTTCAAATCAGGAAAAAAGCGATCAGTAATTTTTCAAAGGATAATATTCGAACCGATGAACCTTATTCAGTCTTAGAGGATGTTTTTGTACCGCTGTATTTTTTTCACCGATATCAAACAGAAGCTGCCGTAAAAATGATCGGCGGTTTGAAATATACTTATGCCGTAAAAGGCGATAAGAATGAAATTGTAAAACATGTGGAGGCAAGGACTCAGGAAGAAGCGCTGGAAAAAATCCTGAAGACCCTTTCTGCGGAAGAACTGGCAATTCCGAAGGAAAAGTTAGAATTATTTCCACCGCGGGCTTATGGATATGGGCGTGATCGTGAATCTTTCAAGAGTAATACCGATGTGGCTTTTGATGCTCTGGGAGCTCCGGCTACCGCGGCAGAAATGACTTTGTCTTTCCTGTTCCATCCTGCACGTGCCGAAAGACTTGTTCAGCAAAATGCTATAGATAAAAAGCTTCCCGGCCTTTCAGAAGTTTTACAGGAAACTATTTCAGCAACCATAAAAAATGATCAAAAAGACGAGTACCTGAAAAGTGTTCAGAATACGGTCAATTTTGTGGTGCTGAAACATTTACTGGCCCTGGCGGTTAATGATAAGGCGACTTTAATGGTGAAGGCTGTCACGAATCAGCAAATCGATGAACTGGCAAACTGGCTGCGGGGAAGAAATGATGCCGTTTCACAGGAAATGTACAGAGAGATCAAACAATTTCGTGAAAAACCTGAAGAATTTAAAATGGAAATCAATGTGCCCAAAATTCCTGATGGTTCGCCAATAGGAAACTAGTTTCTGCCGTTTTTATCACGGACTTCTTTTCCAGTCGTTTTTCATTATTATCATGTATAAACAAATTTGATGTTGAGGCTGTCTTATTGATCTTTTTAGTACAAAGCTTTTTTGATGGTTTGGGACCTCTATCTTATTTGCCGCAGGTTTTGATTCGACTAATAAATATTTTTACTGAAAATTTAATTTACCCCTTTTAAACAAGGGGTTCTTTTTTATTTTAAGTAGTTTTATTATAATGAACCACCTAAAAAATAGGGTATATTTATAAAAAAAGTTATTAACAACATTTTTATCCCTGAATTTATATTAATAGTAACATTTCCCTTTAACTTTTCCCAATATTTAAATTAGAGGCTCTTCAGTTAGGGGTTTATTATCTTTAATGGAATTTTTATCTTAGCATAAGATACGGTGTAATCTCTTTGTTATTAACTTTTTAGCCGTAAAAAATTTTTCAGGTTTATTAATTACTTCCCTTTTTTACTTTTGCTTCTTCGTTAAAAATTCAACTATAAAATTTCAAAAAATAGAATTATGGCTAAGAAGATGAATTTTATCATATTGGTAATCCTGGTAATAATTAGCCTGACCTTTAGTACACCATACCAGGTCAATGATTTTCATGGTGATATAGACAAGGGAGATACTGCCTGGATGATCGTCTCTTCGGCCCTTGTTCTTATTATGACTTTTGGACTTGCTTTTTTTTACGGAGGCATGATAAGTCGAAAGAATATCATTTCTACCATGTTGCAAAGTTTTGTGGCCCTGGGTGTGATTAGTATAGTGTGGGTTCTGGTAGGCTTTAGTTTATCGTTTGGCGATAGCATTTATGGGATTTTCGGGAATCCTTTTACCTATTTTAATTTTCGAAATGTTAGCCTTTCACCCAATCCTCAATTCGCAGCGACCATTCCGTTCCTGCTGTTCGCCCTGTTTCAGCTAAAGTTTGCGATTATTACGCCTGCACTTATTACCGGCAGTTTTGCAGAAAGGATCCGCTTTAGAAGCTATATTCTATTCATGGTTCTGTTTTCTGTCTTTATATATTCACCTCTTGCGCATATGACGTGGCATCCCGACGGACTATTCCATAAATGGGGTGTTCTTGATTTCGCGGGTGGAACGGTCGTGCATATGTCTGCGGGTTTTGCCGCCCTGGCAGGAGCAATGTTTTTGGGTAAAAGAAAGAATATTTCTGATGATCCATCCAATATTCCCTTTGTCATTCTCGGGACGGGATTGCTTTGGTTCGGATGGTTTGGGTTCAATTCGGGATCGGCTTTTGGTGCCAATGAAGATGCGGTGATCGCATTGACCAATACCAACCTGGCTTCGGCTACCAGTATGCTTACCTGGATCTTCTTCGACCGTTTCTTAAACAGGAAAATGTCAGCAATGGGTGCCTGTATAGGAGCGGTGGTGGGACTGGTTGCCATTACTCCGGCGGCGGGTTTTGTTACCCTGGGACAAAGTATCTTTATAGGTTTTGTGGCAGCCCTGGTTAGTAATCTTGTGATTAGAATTCAAAAGAAGTCTACTATTGACGATACTCTGGATGTTTTTCCCAGCCATGGTGTGGGCGGAATTGTAGGGATGATCCTTACCGGGATCCTTGCCAAGGATAAGGGTTTGATTTATGGC
This sequence comes from uncultured Flavobacteriaceae bacterium, assembly GCA_963741865.1. Lineage (GTDB taxonomy): Bacteria > Bacteroidota > Bacteroidia > Flavobacteriales > Flavobacteriaceae > Christiangramia. The sequence goes on along the minus strand of CAVUJP010000002.1, from coordinate 523,927 downwards.
GATCCCACCACATTTTTATATCATCTGTTGGCCCTGGTAATCGTAGCGATTTTTACTTTCTTTGGAAGTCTTTTGTTATATAAGATCACCGATCTTGTCTTGCCGCTCAGAGTTAAGGAAGGGCATGAAGAATTAGGACTGGATCATTCTCAGCATGGAGAAAGATTGAATTAGCATTCATATAGTGATGCCGTTTCTTTGGAAATCAGGCAATTTATTGTAAACACGAAGAATTAAAAGATAAGGGGGTACTTAAAATTTAAGACGGTTTTCCGATAGGAATAAAATAAGGTTTGAAAAAGATTTCTTTAGTCCTACATTAGCGGCAGAAGATTAAAATTACCATGAAAGAAATAGATTTAAGAAGCGATACGGTAACCCGTCCCACTAAAGAAATGCTTCAGGAGATCATGACCGCCGAAGTAGGGGATGATGTTTATAAAGAAGATCCAACCATCAATAAACTGGAGAAAAAACTGGCCAACATGTTCGGAATGGATGAGGCTTTATTCTTTCCAACAGGCAGCATGGCAAACCAGGCGGCAATTAAATTGCATACTCAGCCTGCCGAACAGCTCATTTGCGATAAATGGGCGCACGTCTATAATTATGAAGGCGGTGGAGTTTCTTTTAACAGCGGGGTTTCCTGTAAACTTATAGATGGCGATCGCGGAATGATCACTGCAGAACAGGTGGAGGAAAGTATCAATCCGCCAGATTTTTATCATAGTCCGCTGACTACTTTGGTTTGTCTTGAAAATACCACTAATAAAGGCGGCGGAGCCTGTTATGACCTGGAGGAAATCAGGAATATTAGAAAAGTATGCGACAGGCATAATTTAGGATTACATCTTGACGGCGCCAGGCTTTTTAATGCGCTGGTGAAAAAAGGAGAAAATCCGAAAGATTACGGGAAGATATTTGACACTATTTCGGTTTGTCTTTCCAAAGGACTAGGAACTCCCATGGGTTCGGTATTGATTGGAAAGAAAGATTTGATGAAAAATGCCATTCGTGTTCGTAAAGTTCTCGGAGGCGGAATGCGTCAGGTAGGATTTATGGCCGCGGCCGGGATCTATGCGCTGGATAATCATGTGGATAGGTTGGCGAAAGACCACGAAAGAGCCCGTGAAATTGGAGAAACTCTTGCCGAACAAAGTTACATCAGCAATGTTGAACCGGTAGAAACCAATATCGTCATTTTCTATCTTGCCGATGCTACAAAGGAAGCTGATTTTATGGATTATCTTCATAAGAAAGATATCCGCATCAGCAATATGGGGCAGGGAAAACTGCGAATTGTCACGCATCTCGATTATACCGAAGAAATGCACAGCCGCTTTCTTGAAAGCTTAAGTAACTATAAGCTTTAAAGAGGATTAGGAATTTCGGTTCAGGGTCCTGAAATTTTGAATTTTAAATGACCCTGAACTCCAAACTCCAAACTGCGAATTATTTCATCATATCACTTAAACCCGGAATATCGGGCATTCCACCTTTTGCTGCAGCAGCGATTTCCGTTTCGTTAATTTCTGAAGCTTTTTCTATTGCTTTATTCAGCGTAAGCACCAGGTAATCTTCCAGTTGCTCTTTATCTTCCAGTAATTCGTCAGCCACGTTGATATTTTTGATCTCCCGGTTGGCAGTGATGGTAACCTTCAGTAAACCGTCATTTGATTCTTCATCAATAAGTACAGTTTTCAGCCTTTCTTTAGTCGCTTCAACCTTCTCCTGGGCTTCCTTCAGTTTATTCATCATGCCCATCATATCTCCAAACATATTTTTCAGATTTAAAAATTACAGCCTCAAAGTTACTAAATCGACTTTTAAATCTGTCAAAATGAAAAGCCTATTCGTTTTTCTGTCAGGATAATTTACCTTTGCATCGCCCAAAACAAAAACAGATTTTGAGAAAAGACATACAGGCCCCAAAAGCGAAAAAGATTCCGAAGAAACTTGAAAAGCACGGCGATGTGCGTATCGATAATTATTTCTGGATGAATCAGCGTGAAGATTCCGAGGTAATCGCCTATTTAAATGCCGAAAATGAATATAAAGATGCCATGACCGGGCATACTAAGGAATTTCAGCAGCAGCTTTTTGAGGAAATGAAAGCAAGGATCAAGGAAGACGATGAATCGGTGCCTTATAAACTGAATGGCTACTGGTATATGACACGCTATAAAAAAGGCGGCGATTATCCCATTTACTCGCGGAAAAAGGAAACACTCGACGCGCCTGAAGAAATTCTGTTCGATGTGAACGAAATGGCAAAGGATTTCGATTATTACAGCCTGGGTGGGCTGAATGTCAGCACCAATAACAAACTCGTAGCTTTTGGAACCGACACGGTGAGCCGCAGAAAATATACCATCAGGATCAAAAACCTGGAAACCGGCGAAATTTATAAGGAAGAGATTAAAAATACCACTGGCGGTTCTACCTGGGCGAATGATAATAAGACCCTTTACTATACCAAAAAAGACCCTAAAACATTAAGATCTTTTCGTATTTACAGGCACATCCTGGGAACAGACCCTAAGGAAGATGTGCTCATTTATGAAGAAAAAGATGAGACTTTCAGCGCTTATGTTTATAAATCAAAGTCCAGGCAATTTCTCATCATTGGCTCACACAGCACTCTCACTACCGAATATCGGTTTTTAAATGCGGATCATCCTGAAGGGGAATTTCGTGTTTTTCAGCCGCGCATCCGCGGAATGGAATACAGTATTTCCCATTTTGAAGATCACTTTTATGTGATGACCAATAAAGACGGAGCGACCAATTTCAAACTGATGAGAACTCCGGTAGGGGAGACAGAAGCCGAAAACTGGGAGGATGTGATTCCTCACCGCAAGGATTTTCTATTGGAAGACATCGATATTTTCAGGGATTACCTGGTGGTTAGCGAGCGTAATCACGGTCTTAACAAGATCAGGATCATTCGTTGGAAAGACGATTCAGAATATTACATTCCATTCGATAATGAAACCTATACGGCCTATACCAGCATTAATCCCGATTTTGATACCGAGCTGCTGAGGTACAATTACAACAGCATGACCACGCCGACTTCGGTAGTTGAATTCAATATGAAAACAGGCGAAAAGAACGTCCTCAAAGAGCAGGAAGTTCTCGGCGGGAAATTCGATAAAAATAATTATGCTTCCGAGAGAATCTGGGCAACTGCAGATGACGGAACAAAAATTCCCATTTCGCTGGTCTATCGAAAAGACACGGTAATGAACGGGGAAAATCCGCTGCTTCAATATGCCTATGGCTCTTATGGTTCGACCATCGATCCTTATTTTTCTTCCGTCAGGCTGAGTTTACTCGACCGCGGATTCATTTATGCCATAGCTCACGTGAGGGGCGGGGAATATCTGGGCCGAAACTGGTATGAGGAAGGCCGGCTTTTTAAGAAGACCAATACTTTTGATGATTTTATAGCCGTTTCACACTTCCTGATCGACAATAAATATACTTCCGCAGAACATTTGTACGCGATGGGTGGCTCTGCCGGCGGTTTGCTAATGGGAGCCGTGATAAATCGCGCCCCTCAACTTTATAATGGAGTGATCGCCGCGGTGCCTTTTGTAGATGTTGTCACTACAATGCTCGATGAAAGTATTCCGCTTACCACGGGAGAATATGACGAATGGGGAAATCCTGATAACCGCGAGTATTACGATTATATGAAGTCTTATTCGCCTTACGACAATATAAAGAATCAGGCTTATCCGAACATGCTGGTTACCACAGGGCTTCACGATTCCCAGGTGCAGTATTGGGAACCTGCGAAATGGGTGGCAAAGCTTCGGGAGCTGAAAACCGATAATAACGTCCTGCTTTTACATACCAATATGGAGGCGGGCCATGGCGGGGCTTCCGGAAGGTTTGAAGCACTCAAGGAAGTGGCCGAAGAATATGCTTTTCTGCTGGATTTGGAAGGAATCGGGCGATAATTCAAAAATTTGCCTTAAATTTGACCGGTTTTGGACTTCTGCGGTTCATGACCTTTTTTCAAAAAAAGACCTCGATTTATGAAAGAAGACTTGCAGGTTTACGATAATATTTTGCAGCTTATCGGCAAAACTCCGTTAATTCACCTTAATAAAATTACTGAAGGATTTAAAGGAAACTTTTTAGCGAAAGTTGAAGGCTTTAATCCCGGACACTCTTCAAAAGACCGTATCGCTCTTTATATTATTGAAGAAGCCGAAAAGAAAGGTATTCTTAAACCTGGAAATACTATTATCGAGACTACTTCCGGCAATACCGGTTTCAGTATCGCGATGGTGAGTATTATCAAGGGCTATGAATGTATTCTTGCAGTTAGTTCAAAATCTTCGAAAGATAAGATCGATATGCTGAAAACGATGGGCGCCAAGGTATATGTTTGCCCGGCGAATGTCCCGGCCGATGATCCAAGGTCTTATTATCAGGTCGCGAAAAGACTCCACCAGGAAATAAAAGGTTCAGTTTATATCAATCAATATTTCAATGAGCTGAATATCGACGCTCATTTTAATTCTACCGGACCTGAAATATGGAATCAAACCGAAGGTGAGATCACTCATCTTGTTGCCTGTAGCGGTACCGGAGGGACAATTTCAGGGGCAGCACGTTTTCTGAGATCGAAAAATCCCGATATTAAGATTATAGGTATCGATGCTTTTGGTTCCGTTCTGAAAAAATATCATGAAACCCGTGAATTTGATGAAGAGGAAATTTACCCGTACCGTATTGAAGGTCTGGGTAAAAATCTTATTCCAACAGCCACCGATTTTGATGTCATCGATAAATTTGTAAAGGTAACCGATGAAGAAGCTGCCCATACCGCACGAGAACTGGCAAGAACCGAAGGCCTTTTTGTAGGTTATACCAGTGGAGCGGCCATGCAGGGAATCAAACAATTAACCGAAGAAGGAGAATTTGATGAAAATTCTAAAGTTGTAGTAATATTCCCAGATCACGGTTCCCGTTATATGAGTAAGGTTTACAGCGATGACTGGATGACCGAACAGGGCTTTTTCGATACTAAGAATGAAGCTTCGGTACAACCCATCGAGATTATCAAGTAAAGTAAAATATTAACATTTATTAACAAAAGCATCCTATTTTTTGTAGGATGCTTTTGTTTTTAGTAGTTTGCCATGTTGAAAAAATTACGTTGTGGAATTGGGCCAATTTTGTATACTTTTGCGGCTCGACTAAATTATGAGCGATGAAGGATTTATTTGATAAGATTTATAAAGATAAGGGACCCCTTGGTAAATGGGCCGAACAGGCTGAAGGATACTTTGTTTTTCCAAAGCTGGAAGGGCCTATTTCAAACCGAATGAAATTTAGAGGGAAAGATGTCATTACCTGGAGTATCAATGATTACCTGGGGCTTGCCAACAATCCTGAAGTGCGTAAAGTTGATGCCGAGGCGGCTGCCGAATACGGCTCTGCTTACCCTATGGGTGCCAGAATGATGAGTGGTCATACCAGCCTTCACGAGAGACTGCAGGATGAACTTGCTTCTTTTGTTCATAAACAGGCTGCTTATCTTCTTAATTTTGGTTACCAGGGAATGGTTTCGACCATTGACGCCCTTGTTTCCAAGCAGGATGTGATCGTATATGATGTTGACGCGCATGCCTGTATCATTGATGGTGTAAGATTGCATCTAGGGCAGCGATTCACCTATAAGCATAACGATATGGAGAGTATCGAAAAGAACCTCCAGCGGGCCACCAAGATCGCCGAGCAGACCGGCGGCGGAATTCTCTTAATTTCTGAAGGTGTCTTCGGAATGCGTGGGGAACAGGGAAAACTGAAAGAAATAGTTGAGCTGAAGAAAAAATATAATTTCCGTCTTTTTGTTGATGATGCTCATGGTTTCGGAACTCTTGGAAAAACAGGAGCCGGGGCAGGAGAAGAGCAGGGAGTTCAGGATGAGATAGACGTATATTTCGCCACTTTCGCGAAATCTATGGCCAGTACAGGAGCTTTTATCGCAGCAGATAAAGAAATCATTGATTACCTTAAATATAATCTTCGTTCACAGATGTTTGCGAAATCACTGCAAATGCAGTTGGTAGTTGGAGCCTTAAAACGTCTGGAAATGCTTCGCAGTATGCCTGAGCTTCGCGAAAAGCTTTGGGAGAATGTGAATGCACTTCAGAATGGATTAAAGAACAATGGATTTGACATTGGAACTACTCAAAGTTGTGTAACTCCGGTATATTTAAAAGGAAGTATCCCTGAAGCTATGGCGCTTGTAAAGGATCTTCGTGAAAACCACGGAGTGTTCTGTTCGATCGTGGTATATCCGGTGATTCCAAAAGGACTCATCCTTCTAAGAATGATTCCAACGGCGAGTCATACACTACAGGATGTTGAGGAAACATTGGTAGCTTTCTCAGCGATTCGCGAAAGACTTGAAAACGGAACTTACAAAAGGCTTTCTGCATCGGTAGAAGCGGCAATGGCTAATAAATAAAATTTCTATTTATCGATAATGAAAAGCCCTGTTTTTAGACAGGGCTTTTTTCATTTTTTAAAAGTTCAGGAATGCTTTTTATCTTCAAATAGGATTTCTCAACTCCGCTTGAACTGACTGAATTTTGCGTTGTTTGTTAACTAAAACAAGCTTTAATTTCCATTTCCATTTCCGTTGCCGTTTTCTCCTTCGTTTTCCTTGCGGCCAAACCTTTTTTCTGTCCTGGACCTTCGCTGATTGCCTTCATTAGATTCTTCCAGGAATTCATCCAGACTGTGAAGATCTACGCGGTATGAAATCCCGGCAGCCACCTGCCAGCGGGAAGGAGTGTCCTTAAAATTTAAAAGACCCGATACATCTACCTGGAAATTCTTTCCGAAGAGATAAGCGGCTCCGCCACGAACGATATCATCGGCATACAGGTCACTTGAAATTCCCTGGTATTCCCCAAAAATGGCAAATTTCTGTGATATGGTGTGGGTGACAGTTACAATTCCTGTATAAGTAGGGAATTCCTGCCCAAGCCTGTCGCCGATGAAGTTCAGTACCAAAACGGTATTTCCCCAGTTATTCTGGGTTATTAAAGCGGCTTTCGGACTGAATTTTGATTCGCCTTCATATAAATAAGGATTATCTCCAAAGGCGAAATTCGCTCCTGCATAGACGGAAACTGCCGGAATGAGAGTTTTCCATTTAAAACGGTGGTTTGCTTTCCAGCTGTAGAGATTGGGTTTGTCTTCCTCTAAAGATTTGTAGGGATCGAAAATGAGATATTTTGCCCCAATGGTATTAGATCTGAAATTCGCTATCTGGTAATTATTGGTATTGCCCAGAAAATTTCTCGTCTGATCCTGAGACTCGTAAGCTCCGGAAAGGTTGAGTTCAAGGTTTTCAAAGAAAAGTCCGTAGCGCAGCTGGTAATCAATTCCCCACATATCGGTATTGGTTCCCAGTGCGGCATGATCATCATTTCCAAAATAGCCTCCTGTTTCCAGCTGTATTACAGCGGTTCCTACCGCGAATGCTCCCTGGGACTGTCCGGGACGGTTGGAGTTAATGGTTTCGGTATATTGTGCCTGAAGCTGAAAAGAAAAAAAAGAGAAGATCAGCAGGTATAGAATGGTTGATTTTTGCATGAGTTAAGGCTTGGTTCTCTCAAAGATAGAAAGTTTATTATAATTTTATGCTCGTCTTTCCGGCCATTCTGGCGCCTTCTTTTTATTTTTGCAAAAAGCAAAAAATGTTGGAAGCATCATTCACCGGGGTTATTAGAACGGTACTTATCATCCTGCTAGTATACTTCGGCCTTAAAATACTATTTCGATATTTCGGCCCCATGATCCTCAGGTATTTCATGAAAAAGATGGGCAAGAAATTTGAACAGCAGTTCAACCAGTTTGGCGGTTTTCAGGAACGTCAGCAGGAAAAGGAAGGGAAGGTGAGTATTGATAAAAAACGCCGCACCCATAGAAATAACGATAAAAAAGTAGGGGAATACATCGATTACGAAGAAATTGATTAATTTCGGATTTTAACAGAGAAGGAACATTTTCCTCCTGTTGACTTTTGTTAACAACCGAAAAGTCCCGGATTAATGGCCAAACTCAAGAAATTTCTGCCTCATCTCCTTGTATTGGCAGGATTCGTAATCTTATCACTCTTTTATTTCAGCCCTGTCTTAAAAGGAAAAGAAATCTTTCAAAGCGATATCGTTCAGTACATCGGGATGTCCCATCAGCAGAATGAGTTCAGGGAGAAGACCGGTGAAGAAACTTACTGGACCGATGCTGCTTTTGGAGGCATGCCTACTTTCCAGCTGGGAGCCCATTTCCCGCATAACTACATCAAGAAATTAGATCATGTTATTCGGTTTTTGCCAAGACCGGCCGATTATCTTTTCCTCTATTTTATTGGTTTTTATATTTTGCTGCTGTGCCTGAAACTTGACTACAGGCTTGCTGCCCTGGGAGCGATTGCTTTCGGATTTTCCACCTATCTTATTATTATTTTAGGGGTGGGTCATAATGCCAAAGCACATGCCATCGCCTATATGCCTCTGGTCCTCGCCGGGATCATTGCTATTTTCCGAAAGAGAAATATCTGGAGCTTCCTGTTGCTCACAATAGCCATGGCGCTGGAAATTGTGGCCAACCATTTCCAGATGACCTATTACCTGCTTCTGCTGGTGATCGTTCTGGGATTAGCCTACCTGATCGATGCCTTCAGAAAAAAAATACTTCCTGAATATTTTAAATCGCTGGGAGTGATGGTGGGAGCGGTTCTTCTTGCTATCGCGCTAAATGCAACATCGCTGATGGCGACCAGTGAATATGCCAATTTCAGTACGCGCGGCAAATCTGAGTTAACGATCACACCCACGGGTAATAAAGACAAGAAACATGGCCTTGGCTATGAATACATCACCGAGTATAGCTATGGAATTCTTGAAACTTTTAACCTTTTTGTGCCTCGTTTTATGGGTGGCGGAAGTTCTGAAAATATCGGCACTGATAGCAATTTGTTTCAGCAGATGCAACAGATGGGCGTTCCTGAAAATCAGGCGAGACAAATTGTTCAGGGTGCGCCAACCTACTGGGGAGACCAAACCTATGTAAAAGCGCCTGCTTATATTGGTGCCAGTATTATTTTTCTCTTTGTTTTTGCTCTTTACCTGGTAAGAGGACGCCTGAAATGGTGGATTGTTGGCGGAAGCATCTTGGCATTACTGCTAAGTTGGGGTAAAAATTTTGAATTTCTCACCCGTTTTTTCATTGATGTCGTGCCAATGTATGATAAATTTCGCGCGGTTTCATCTATCCAGGTTCTCATCGAATTATGTGTGCCGGTAATGGCAATTATTGGTGTCTGTAAACTGTTTTCAACTTCTATCTCAAGAGAAGTAAAATTACATGCCTTAAAATGGAGTTCGATTATTTGCGGCGGACTGCTGTTGATTTTTCTGCTTTTCAAATCGGTTTTATTTGATTTCGCAGGCGGAAGTGATGCCCAGCTTTCCCAGCAGTTTGGAATGGACCTGATGCGTGCGCTGAAGGAAGACCGAAAAACTATTTTTACGGCAGATGTGATACGCTCTTTAATTCTTATCGCTCTTGTAGCGGCTTTAATATTTGGATTTCTGAAGGATAAACTGAGGCAGAATCTTGTAATTGGCGGGATTGCAGTTTTATTTCTCATCGATCTGATAGGCGTTGATTTTCGATACGTAAATGAAGATGATTTTGTGAACGCCAGTGAGATGGAAAGGCCATTTCAGCCTTTAAAGGCCGATGCCGCTATTCTTCAGGATACTGCGCGTTATCGTGTGTTTGACCTTACGGGCAGTCCGTTCAACACCGGCCGAACTTCTTATTTTCATAATGCTTTAGGAGGATATCATGCCGCGAAACCGGGAAGAATCCAGGATTTGTATGATTTCTATATTTCACAGAATAATATGGAAATCCTGAATATGCTGAATGTTAAATATTTCATCGTTCCAGATAAGGAAGGACAGGCGCAGGCACAGCAGAATCCGCAGGCTTTTGGAAATGCGTGGTTCGTAAATGGCATAAAATGGGTCGACTCGGCAGATGAAGCTATTCTCGCTTTAAAAGAGACTGATCTTCAGGATACTGCCGTGGTAAGACAGAAATTCAGAGACCAAATCGGGGAATTCAAGTATGATTCCACGGCGATGATAAAACTTACTTTTGACCAACCCAATCATTTGAAATACAAAACTTCTTCGGCTTCGCCGCAGTTCGCTGTTTTTTCCGAAACCTATTATCAGCCGGGCTGGAATGCCTATCTGGACGGCAAGAAAGTGGAGCACATTAGAGCCGATTATGTGTTGAGGGCGATGAATATTCCCGCCGGGGATCATGAGGTTGAGTTCAAATTTGAGCCTCAGGTGGTGGAAAGCGGAAGCACAATCACGCTGGTGAGTTCTCTTTTGGTAGCTCTCATTGTGATAGGTGGCGCCGGGTACGAATGGAAAAGAAGAAATTAAACGGACTTTATGAAAAAGGTCCTGATCATAACTTATTACTGGCCTCCCGCAGGTGGCCCGGGCGTTCAGCGTTGGCTTAAATTTGTTAAATATCTTCGGGATTTTGAAATTGAACCGGTGGTTTATATTCCGGAAAATCCGAGTTATCCCATTCTTGATGAAAGTTTAACGAAACAGGTGCCTGAAGATATTAAAATTCTGAAAAGGCCCATCAGGGAGCCTTATAAACTGGCTGGTTTCTTTTCAAAAAAAGACACTGAAAAGATCAGTTCCGGGATCATATCAGAAGAAAAAAATCAGAGTTTTCTTCAAAAACTGATGCTTTTTATAAGAGGAAATTTTTTTATTCCCGATGCACGCGTGTTATGGGTAAAACCTTCCTTAAAGTATTTGTCGGAGGTTTTGAAAAATGAAGATATTCATACAATTATCACTACCGGGCCGCCTCATAGTTTGCATTTGATCGGTCTTAAATTAAAACAAAGATTAAATCTTAAGTGGATCGCAGATTTTCGGGATCCCTGGACGCAAATTGGTTACCATGAAAAGCTAAGGCTTACCCGTAGTTCTCAGAGAAAGCATGAGCATCTGGAAAACGAAGTTTTGCAAAAAGCCGACAAAATAATCACGACAAGTTTTACAACACAAGCAGAGTTTAAACAAAAGACTTCAACTTCTGTTGAACTTATTACCAATGGTTTTGATATTGAGATCAATGCGAAAGCCTATAGCCACGATAAATTTATAATTTCTCATGTAGGCTCATTGCTTTCGGGAAGAAACCCAAAAGATCTCTGGACGGCTTTATCAGAATTGGTAAAGGAAAATAAAGATTTTGGCAAAGACCTGAAACTAATTTTTGCGGGACGGGTGAGTGAAGAGGTAATTTCCTCCATAAATGAGGATGGCCTTGAGCCATCTCTCGAAGTTAAAGGATATTTAAACCACGAAAAAGCCGTACAGCTTCAAAGACAAAGCGCTCTTTTATTACTATTGGAAATAGATTCTGAAATTACAAGTGGAATTATCCCCGGAAAAGTCTTTGAATATTTGGCTTCTAAAAGGCCTATTCTGGCAGTGGGACCAGAAAAATGGGACGTTGAAAAAATACTTTCCGAAACCGGGGCAGGGGAAACCTTTCGGTACCATCAAAAAGAAGCCATCAAAAAATTCATATTTTCAGAATATCAAAAATTCAAAAAAGGCGACAAAATGCTGATGCAATCTGATATTTCTGAATACCACCGACGGGCAACTACAGGAAAACTGGCTGAAATAATCAATAAACTGTAATGGGAATCATCATTAACCAGTCGTTCAAGAATATGGTGACCACTTATCTCGGGTTTGGAATAGGGGCGGTGAATACCTTGTTCCTGTTCACTTATTTTCTTGAGAAGGAGTATTACGGTTTGGTGAGTTTCCTTCTTTCGGCCTCTAATCTTATATGGCCTTTTTTAGTTTTTGGAGTGCACAGCACGCTTATTAAATTCTTTACCTCATACAAAACACGGGGCAATCAGGATCGATTACTAAGCTTTGTATTGTATACCCCGACCATTGCCGGAATTATTCTGGGAGTGATGGGACTCCTTTTTTACGATTTTCTGCTGAAATATTTTGAAGGCGAAAATGACCTGGTGCAGCCATACGTATGGCTGATCTTTGTAATTGCCCTGGCCACGGCTTATTTTGAAGTTTTCTTTTCCTGGTCAAAGCTTTATTACAAAAGCGTTTTTGGAAATATGATGAAAGAGGTCTTTCATCGGCTTTGCATCAGTATTCTGCTTTTTGCGGTTTTTTATAAATGGATCAGTCTGAATATTTTTATTTTTTCCATTGCGGGAGTGTATGTTTTCAGAATGATCGTGATGGCCGCCTATGCTTTTTCGTTGCACCGCCCAACATTCCGACTAAAATTTCCAAAAAATCTGTCTTCCGTTCTGAAGTACTCCTCTCTTATTTTACTGGCAGCTTCGGTGGCAACCGTGCTTCTGGATTTGGACAAGGTGATGATCGAACATTATTTACCCATTGAAAATGTGGCTGTGTATGGAATTGCGGTTTATATCGCCACGGTGATTTCCGTTCCGCAGAAAGCAATGCACCAGATCACCAATCCCATGACCGCGGCAATGCTAAATAAAAAAAATAAAACCGGGCTAAAAGATCTTTATGAGAAGAGTTCTTTGAATCTGCTTATCGTGAGCGCGCTGATATTTATCTGGATCATTACCAATGTAAATGAACTTTATAAGCTTATTCCGCCTGAGTATGAGATCAGCATCAGCATTGTTTTGCTTATTTCGCTGGTGAAATTGTACGATAACCTGCTCGGAAATAATAACAGCATACTTTTCAATTCCGATTATTATAGAATTACGCTTGCTGTTGGAGTAGTATTGGTAATTGTAGCTTTTCTTCTGAATTTGTTACTTATTCCTGAATTTGGAATTGAAGGAGCGGCAATTGCCAGTTTTATTGCTTTTGCCCTTTACAATACGTCAAAGATCTATATTGTACTGAAGAAATTTAAAATTCATCCTTTTAGCAGAAGTACCTGGATACTTCTGGGAATTACCATTTTGTTCACTATAGGATTTTATTTCTGGGACTTTACATTCCATCCGCTTTTAAATATTTCGCTTAAAGCTATACTTACCGGGGCAATTTATATTTTTCTTATATACAGGCTTCGCCTTTCGATAGAAGTCAATGAGATAATTGCCAGGTTGCTAAGACGTTCATAAACGAGAAAACCCCTTCAGCCGTAAGGCTTCAGGGGTTTTCCAACTAACCAACCAAAAAATTAAATTATGAACTATTTTGTATTATCTATTATTCACATTCCGTGCCGAACTTCTGTTTCTCGAAGAAATTTTTGTTCTTACCGCTCCGGAATTTGATCTTGTTGACCTGGCTCTTTTTACTGAACTGCTTCGCTGAGTTGGACGTGAAATTGTTCTTTTCCTTTCAACACGAGTCGGAGATTTTCTTACCGAACTCCTTTTTTGAATGACAGGTTTCCTTTCTACTCTCGAACGGCTTCTGGATTGAACCGGAGACTTGGCCGAATGAGAACTTCTGCTGGAACTGGTAGATCTGCTCTCCATTCTTGAACGGCTTCTGGTTTGTACTTTTGGTTTTACTGAACGGGAAGAACGCACCTGCGTATTCCTGTTTCTATTCACTTCACTTCTTTTCGCCGCAGGTGAAGTTCTGCTTCTAACTCCCTTTCGGCTTTGCGGAACACTTCTTTCTACAGAACGACCTCTGGAATTGGTACTTTGTTCGCTACGACCGCTATAGATCTGAGAACGGCTGGTTCTGCTGTCTCCGGAAGTAGTCGTTTTTCTGCGATCGGAATAATCAGAATTTCTTGCCACTCTTTGCCTGTTTTCGGCAGCTTTTTGGCGGGCAACACTTTGCCTGGATCTGGCAATGCGATCATTACTTCGGGTTTGTGTTCTTCCGATAGTACGTTGCGAAGTAGTGCGGCTTCCGTAATGGTAACTCTTGATTCTGTCGTCCGGTCGATAGAAATTTCGTCTTCCGTGGTTATTAGAATAATAAGTATTGTAGACGGTCACGTATTTATTATAAGAAATACGGTGCGGCTGATAATAAGCACGGTATGGCCTATTGAAGACGATGCTCACATTCACGGCAGGGCGTCGGTAATAGCGGTGCCATGGTCTTTGAACATAATGCCTGTTATAGATATTAATGAAACCTGAAGAGTGCGTATATCTGTGGAAATTATTGTAATGCATATACATATTTCCTATACTGGCCACCATGCCGAAAGCATTGTAATCGATCAGGACATTTCCGGCCTGAACAATTCTTCCGTAATAATCATAATAAACAGGAACGGTTTCCACCTGTATTACGGCACCGTAGTCGTCATACTGAACATATGGCGCGTAATTATATCCCGAATTGTAGCTGATATTTACATTGGGTGTAGAAAAGTGGAATGAATTTCCTCTCCTGAAATCTGGGTTGAAATAAAAGTCAAATTCTCCGTTGGGGTAGACAGCGAATTCAACACCATCTTCAACAAAGATAAAGGGCTCATCGTAATAATTTGCAGATGCGGATTTCGACACACCCGATGCCGTCGCTGACCAGCCAATGAACAGGAAAGCAAAAATATAGGCCAGGTTTCTCATTTTTGTAAAGTATTTAATTAAGAACATTTAACTCATTAAATACAAAGCACGTGCCAAAGTCCGGAAAGGCTCTTTGCGTCTATCTTGTAAGAGGATAGTTTTAAATTTTAAGTTTCTGAAGTACAGTTTTTTAAAAATTATTTTAATTTTTGCTTCAGGTATTGAGCCGTATAGGAATCTTTTACTTTTACAAGTTCTTCCGGTGTACCGGTTCCCACTACAAAACCGCCTTTTTCTCCGCCTTCGGGTCCCAGGTCGATCACATAATCGGCACATTTCACCAGATCCATATTATGTTCAATAACCACCACCGAATGTCCTTTGGCAATTAATGCATCGAAAGATTTTAAAAGTTTTTTAATGTCGTGAAAGTGCAACCCGGTAGTTGGTTCATCAAAAATAAACAGCGCTTTTTCTTTCGAATTTCCTTTTACCAGGAACGAAGCAAGTTTAATTCTCTGAGCTTCCCCACCAGAAAGAGTGGAGGAACTCTGACCAAGCTGGACATATCCTAACCCAACATCCCGAAGCGGCTTCAGTTTTCTGGCAATCTTGTCCTGCCCGTGTTCTTTGAAGAAATCTGTGGCATCATCGATGGTCATATTCAGAATATCGTCGATATTCTTATCCTCAAAGGTGACTTCCAGCACCTCTTTTTTGAAACGTTTGCCATTACAGACCTCGCATTCCAGGTGGACGTCGGCCATGAATTGCATTTCAATGGTTACTTCGCCTTCACCTTTACAGGTTTCACAGCGTCCGCCTTCAACGTTAAAGGAAAAATGCTTGGCTTTGAAACCGCGTAATTTCGATAGTCGCTGATCGGCAAATAAATTCCTGATATCGTCGTACGCCTTGATATATGTCACTGGATTGGAGCGAGAAGAGCGCCCAATGGGATTCTGATCTACAAATTCAATAATACCCAGATTTTTAAAATTGCCTTCAATTGAGCTGAATTGACCGGCTTTTTCGCCGTAGCCGCCTATTTCCTTCTGAACAGCAGGATAAAGGATCTTTCTTACCAGAGTACTTTTTCCGCTTCCGGAAACGCCGGTGATCGCTGTAAAAACACCAAAAGGAATTTCAACATTGATATTTTTCAGGTTGTTTTCGCGAGCACCGATAATCTTTATGGAATTTTTCGAAGTCCTTCTTTTTTCAGGGACATCGATTTGCAGTTTTCCATTCAGATAGCCGGCAGTAAGAGAATCAGATTTAAGAATATCTTTCATGGTTCCGGTTGCAACCACGCGTCCGCCATTGGTTCCAGCTTCCGGACCGATATCGATGATCTCATCTGCAGCATTCATGATTTCCTCATCATGTTCAACCACGATGACCGTATTTCCCAAATCTCGCAGATGTTTCAATACACCAATGAGTTTTTCGGTATCTTTTGGATGCAGACCTATTGAAGGTTCATCAAGAATATACATCGAGCCTACCAGGCTGCTTCCGAGGGAAGTGGCAAGGTTGATCCGCTGTGATTCACCACCCGAAAGCGTATTTGATTTTCGGTTTAAAGTGAGATAATCAAGCCCAACATTTGATAAGAATTCAAGCCGATTTTGGATTTCGGTAAGCAGACGTTTCGCGATCTTCTGGTCATATTCGTTTAATTCCAGGTTTTTGAAAATATCCCGAACCTTATCAAGCGGCTTTTCCACAAGATCGGTAATACTATACCCGTTGATCTTTACGTATTCAGCCTCTTTACGAAGTCTTTTTCCTTTACAAAGAGAACAGCGGGTTTTGCCACGATAACGTGAAAGCATAACCCTATTCTGGATTTTATAAGCCTTGCTCTCTAAAAACTGGAAGAATTCATTGATGCCTTCAAAATATTCATTTCCGTTCCACACAAGGTCCTTTTGCTCATCGGTGAGTTCGAAATAAGGTTTGTGAATGGGAAAATCGAATTTGTGCGAATTTTTTACCAGCTGATCACGATACCAGCTCATACTTTCGCCACGCCAGGGAAAAATAGCATTTTCATAAATAGATAAAGCGGTGTTTGGGATCACAAGATCTTCATCAATGCCAATAACATCCCCATAACCTTCACATTTTGGACAGGCGCCATACGGATTATTAAAACTGAAGAGATGCACATTGGGTTCAATAAAGTTCATCCCGTCCAATTCAAATTTATTGCTGAAATGCCTTTCACTGTGATCGGAAAGTTTTTCCACGCATAATTCGCCTTTTCCTTCAAAAAAAGCGGCTTCAGCAGCATCAGCGAGGCGGTTGTAGAAATCTTCATCGTCTTTGGTAATGATACGATCTATGACCAGGCTGGTATTGTCCTGGTTAGTTTTACTGAAGTCGGCTTCGTCAATACGAACAACCTCCTTATCAATTTTTATCCGGCTGTAACCCTGCTGAGCAAGGATCTTAATCTTCTTTTCCAGTGAACGACCTTCTTCCACATGAATAGGAGCGAGGAGGAGTAATTTTTCCCTTTCCGGAAACTGTTTGATATAATTGATCACATCGGTCACCGTATCTTTTTTGACCTCGTTACCGGAAATTGGGGAATAGGTTTTACCAACACGAGCAAAAAGCAGCTTCAGATAATCATAAATTTCAGTGGAAGTTCCCACCGTGGAGCGCGGATTGGTTGAATTCACCTTTTGTTCGATCGCGATCGCGGGAGCAATTCCTTTGATGTAATCAACTTTGGGTTTATTCAGTCTTCCCAGAAACTGGCGGGCATAAGAACTAAGACTTTCAACATATCGTCTTTGTCCTTCGGCATAAAGAGTATCGAATGCCAGACTTGATTTTCCTGAACCCGATAAACCTGTGATCACCACCAGTTTATTTCGGGGAATAACAGCATCGATATTTTTAAGATTGTGCAGTTTAGCACCTTTTATAATGATATTTTTCTTAGGGTCGACCTTGCTTATATCTGCGATCATATATTTAATGTAAGGCTGCAAAGTTACTCAATATGAGGCGGGAAAGAAAGCAGGGAAAAACCTATTGTAATGTTAAATAATTAAGGTTTTATTTGTATTTCTCAATTTTATCTTGCTATATTTGACGAATAACAACCGAAAATTTATTGCCTATAGCATACAGTTACTTTTTTTGAAACCTAAATAACCTAAACCTCAGGAAGCCCTAAGTCCTGAACAATAAAGTAACTGTTATGAACAACACCAAGCTTTCTGATGCTTTGTTGGTAAAGCATTATCTGGACGGAAGTGAAGACGCTCTCGCCGCTCTCATCAATCGACATCATCACCGTATTTACAGTTTTATTTTTTCCAAAGTTTTTGACAAAGATATCGCTGAAGATATTTTTCAGGATACTTTCATCAAAGTCATTCGTACGCTAAAACGCGGAAAATATAATGAAGAGGGAAAATTTCTTCCCTGGGTAATGCGAATTGCACACAATCTTGTTATCGATCATTTCAGAAAGAATAAACG
This sequence comes from uncultured Flavobacteriaceae bacterium, assembly GCA_963741865.1. GTDB lineage: Bacteria > Bacteroidota > Bacteroidia > Flavobacteriales > Flavobacteriaceae > Christiangramia. The sequence continues at coordinate 505,806 of CAVUJP010000002.1, read as the reverse complement.
CATGCCTAAATTCGACAACAGCGGCGATTTCAATATATTTTCTGTTTTAAGCGATGATTCCCTCAATGCCGAAAAACAATTGATTAAAGATCAGATTGAATCTGATGTGCAGGAACTTATCAAGGAATTGCCGGCAGACCAGCTGGAAGTGCTTACCATGAGGATCTATAAAGATATGAGTTTTAAGGAAATCTCTGAGCGCACAGGAGTAAGCATCAATACTGCTTTGGGGCGCATGAGGTATGCCCTTATCAACCTGAGAAAAATCATCGAAAAACGAAACTTAATTTTAACAAATTAAAGGAACAATATCCCCAAAAATGTTGCGTTATTCTATAAAACCAACATTAAATATTATCAAATGGGGAAAATTTACTTTAAAAAAACTTCGAAAGAAGAAAAATTTAATCATCCACAAGCATCAAAAGAAACGATCCAATTTCTTTTAAATTATTCGAAAGCACTGAGTGTAATTGAGTATAAGAAAATGAAGTTTGAAATGCTTCTGAATTAGTGTAAAAAAAGACCTGATTAGCCACAGGTCTTTTTTATTTCTGCTTTTTTAAATATTCATTGATCAGGCTTTTTCTCCCGATCTTTTTCGTGATGATATCCTTTTCAAGATCCCAACCCCGTGCAGGGGAATATTGGCGGCCGTACCAGATAATTTGAAGATGCAACTTATTCCACAGATCTTTTGGGAAGAGTCTTTTAGCATCTTTCTCGGTTTGCACCACGTTTTTACCATTGCTCAAATTCCATCGGTACATCAAACGGTGAATATGTGTATCTACGGGAAAGGCAGGAACATTAAAGGCCTGGGACATCACCACACTCGCGGTTTTATGTCCAACAGCGGGAAGTTCTTCCAACGCTTCAAAATCGGCAGGAACTTTGCCGTTATGCTTCTCTATCAAAATATGTGAAAGTCCGTGAATGCCCTTTGATTTCATTGGAGAAAGACCAACAGGCTTAATTATCTCCCTGATCTCTTCCACCGAAAGTTTTACCATTTTATAAGGATTATCGGCAATTTCAAAAAGTTTTGGAGTGATTTGATTCACTTTCACATCTGTGCTCTGCGCTGAAAGCAGCACGGCAATAAGCAGCGTGTAGGGATCTTTATGATCAAGTGGGATTGGAATTTCGGGATAAATATCGTTGAGTGTCTCAATTACAAACAGAACTTTTTCCTTTTTCGTCATAAAAACTTTAATTTAGGTCAAAAATAGCAATTATGACAACATTAAAAGCAGGGGACAAGGCTCCCGATTTTAAAGCTGAAGATCAGGACGGGAATGAGATCAAACTTTCAGACTATAAAGGAAAGAAACTGGTTTTATTTTTCTATCCCAAAGCAAGTACTCCGGGCTGTACTGCCGAAGCCTGTAATTTGAATGAAAATTATGATAAACTGAAGCAGCAGGGTTATGAAATTCTTGGAGTGAGTGCCGATTCAAAAAAGAAACAGCAGAATTTTAAAGAAAAATATGATTTTCAGTATCCTCTTTTAGCCGATGAGGACAAAGAAGTAATAAACGCTTATGGCGTTTGGGGACCAAAAAAATTCATGGGAAAGGAATACGATGGCATTCATCGTACCACTTTCCTGATTGATGAAAATGGTAAAATTGAAGAGGTGATCTCAAAAGTTAAGACCAAAGAACATACAGATCAGATTCTGAAATAAAATATCAGAGAAACTGTAAAGAAAAAAAAGGCGATTTATTCGTCTTTTTTTATGCTTGCAGTCTCGATTGTGGCAAGACTGTCGCAATTTATAACTTTCAGTTCGATAGTTTCTTTTTCAGATTTTCCGCTGACAAAATAGATATTGCAGGGTTCTTTATGAACTTCGCTTTTTCCGAAATCCACATCTCCATTTTTAAAGATTTTGGCGACTAACGAAGTATCTATATGCTGAGTTTCGAAGAATTTAAGGGATTCGTCAGAAAAAGCCCTTTCTTTTGATCTAAGCTGAAGCAGGACTCGACCATTGGGGCCATAACTGCAGGAAGCTCTTTTTCCGGCAAGAAAAAATAATAAAATTACTATTCCAAAGAAAAATCCCAGGCCATAATACCCGAAACGTTGAATCATTCGCATAATTAGAAAATCAAAAGATTGATATCTCGATATGAAAGATTAAACCAATCGGCAATCGATTTATTGGTTAAAATTCCGTGGTAAAAATACAAACCATTCCGCAGACCACGATCAAATCTCAGCGTATTTTCGAGTCCGCCTTCTTCCCCAATATGCAGTAAATAAGGAGTGAAAATGTTACTTATTGATAACGAGGAAGTTTTCGCATATCGTGAGGGTATATTTGGTACACAGTAGTGAATTACATCATGTTTAGTGAAAATAGGATGATCATGAGAGGTGATTTCGCTGGTTTCCACACAGCCACCCATATCAATGCTCACATCTATAATTACGGCGCCCCTTTTCATACAGCGAACCATATCTTCGGTTATCAGAACCGGAGAACGGTCTTTGCCCCTCACTGCACCGATTACAACATCACATCGTTTTAGCGCCTTACTTAGGTTCTTAGGCTGAATCGTACTGGTATAAAATTTATCTCCAAGACTGGACTGAATATTCCGGAGTTTGGTAAGCGAACTATCAAAAACCTTAATATTGGCACCGAGTCCCAGGGCAGATCTACTGGCAAATTCTCCTACGGTTCCAGCACCTATAATGACCACTTCTATTGGAGGCACTCCGCTAATATTGCCGAACATCAGGCCATTTCCATCTTCGTGGTTGCTCATGATCTCTGAGGCTATAAGAACAGAAGCTGTACCCGCAATTTCACTCAGGGCTTTTACAATAGGATAGCTGCCGTCATCGTCACGAATAAACTCGAAACCAAGGGCAGTAATTCTTTTTTCGGCCAGTTTTTGAAAATATTCTTTACACTGAGTTTTAATCTGCAGGGCAGAAATAAGTATGGTTTGTGGATTAATGAAGGCCAGTTCTTCCAGGGAAGGTGGTTCTATTTTTAAAATAATAGGGCAGGAGAAGACTTTTTGCGTGTCTTTTGTGATTTCGGCACCTGCATCTGAATAATCTTTATCACTGAAGCGGGCCCATTTACCTGCACCGGCCTCGATCATTACGCGGTGACCGTGCGCGGTAATAGCTGCTACCGCATCGGGACTAAGGCAAATTCTTTTTTCCTGGTAAGAAGTTTCTTTGGGAATACCTATAAAGAGATCCCCGCGTTTTTTATAAATTTCCAGGGTTTCTTCCTGAGGTATAAGTTGTTCTTTGGTAAAAGGAGAGACCTGCTGCTTCGCCATGTTTATAGTGTTAAAGCAGTTAAATTACAACTAAATTTAGAGAATATGAACAGAATTAAAGTTTACGGTAGTAGTCTTCCAGGATCATATTGGAATCGTCATACTGTTCATCTTCCTCATCCTGAAAAGTTTTGATATCTTTCATATCTTTATCGGAAATCGGAGAGAAGACAGAAATATGGGTCTCATCAAGTTCTGAAAGATCAAGACCATATACCCGATCAAAGATTTTAATTCGGATTAAATAAACAGATAGAGAGTATTACTATAAAAAAAGGAGCTAAATAAATAAGACCATTGGTGTCCATTATATAAGTTGAATCACCATAAAAATCATCATATATAGTTACGGTAAGCTGATATCCATACATTATTGCAGGAATCAAAATCACATGATACCACCAGTGTTTACAGGTAAAGAACCATATCAATAAAAGAAAAAGAGGAACAATTTTACCGAGATAAGTCCAAGCTGCGGTTAATACATTTTCGTAATACAGACTTTCGTAGGTAAAAAAAGAATTTTCCCAAACAGGAGTGCTTGGGAAAATCTCGTATAAATAAAATAAATAAGGTGAAAACGCTATTGCTAACGCTATAATACTACCCAGCAGAAGGAACCCTGATTGTCCTTTTGTCGACAGCTTGTTTTTTGATTGGATCTTTTTGAACATCGTCATTGGAAGTTGAAGTTACATAAAAACTTGCTCCAAATATAGCGGCTGCGAAAAGTAATGCTTTTAGTTTCATTTTCTAGAGGTTTTAAGATTGGTAATTCGTTTTGTTTTCAAGAACAAACATATAACAACTTAAAATCCTATAGATTAAAACATTAGTCGTATCTTTGCAGCCTTTTTCAAGCCAAAAATCGGCCTAAAAACTACATTGTTTTCTTCAAATATGTTAGTTTAAATTTAATTATAAATCGATAATAGAATTAAAATCATTTAATCTACTTTTTATTTCACCTACAAAAGTAATAAAATTCTTACAAATTATTTTTAGCCGCGATCTGCCGCGAATTCATTTTCTTTAACAAAACTTTAACTTCCTGGTATCCTTAGAATCGGCCATTATATGCAGTTTTTGGGTGTTATCCCCCAATAAATTCTCTATTTTTTCTGGCCATTCTATTAAATTCCAGGCACCAGATTCGAGATAATCCTCCAATCCAATATCTAAAGCCTCTGTTTCATCTTCAATTCGATAAAAATCGAAATGATAGACAGCTCCCTCGTCTGATTCGTAATGGTTAACTAATGAAAACGTCGGACTGGACGCCACGTCATGTACACCGAGTGCTTTTACCAACTCTTTAATAAGAGTGGTCTTTCCAGCACCCATTTCACCGTAAAAAAGCAGTGTTTTGCTTTTTGTATTACTAAGAATGTAATTTACGGCTACATCCAGTTCTTGAAGTTTATAGGTTAACTCCATAGTTCAATATGTCAGATTTGGGATAGTAAAGATAGGTAAAATATCCTTTAATTGCTACACTTGATTGATAATCAATTACATATACTTTAAAAATATGTATTATACCGATAATATGTGTATTTTGTCGATTATTTAGGGTTTAAGACTACAAAAGGGATTACAATTTCCTCCAGCGATACGCCACCATGCTGGTAGGTATTCTTGTAATAACTAACGTAATGATTGTAATTATTAGGATATGCAAAGAATAAATCTTCTTTTGCAAAGATGTAAGAACTGCTCATATTTATCGCAGGCAGATGTACGCTTTTCGGATCTTCTATGGCAAGTACTTCCTTATTTTCATAGGTAAGGCTTTTTCCTGTTTTGTACCGAAGATTCAAACTGGTGTTCTTATCCCCGATTACTTTAGACGGATTCTTTACATTAATAGTTCCGTGATCTGTTGTGATAATAAGCTTAAATCCAGATTGCTGTGCCTTTTGAATAATTTCAAGCAGGGGAGAGTTTTTGAACCAGCTTTGAGTAAGGCTGCGGTAAGATTTGTCATTTGAAGCCAGTTCTTTAATGACCTCCATTTCAGTTTTGGAGTGGGAAAGCATATCTACAAAATTGTAAACCACTGCCGTAAGATCATTCGATTTTTGCGTTTTAAAACTTTCTACCAGTTTTCTGCCTGCTTTTAAACTGGTTATTTTATGATACTCAAATTTCAGATCTCTCTTCCCCAGTCTTTTTAACTGTTCTTCCAGAAATTCTGCTTCATAATTATTTTTTCCGCCCTCATCGGTATCATTCTTCCAGTATTTCGGAAAAAGCTTTTCCATATCACTGGGCATCAAACCTGAGAATATCGCATTCCGGGCATACTGTGTGGCTGTAGGGAGAATACTATAATAAGGAACCTCCTTTTCTTTTTTATAATAGTTGCTGATGATCGGCTCCAATGTTTTCCACTGGTCATACCTTAAATTATCGACCACAATTAAAAGAGTAGGCTGATCTTTCTTTATTTCCGGAAGAATGTACTTCTTAAATAAGGTGTGCGACATCACCGGCGGCTCTCCGTCTTTTTCAAACCAGTCCTGATAATTCTTGGAAATGAATTTGAAGAACTGATTGTTGGCTTCCAGTTTCTGGGATTCCAAAATCTCAAACATGCTTGAATCATCAATGTTTTCAAGCTGAAGTTCCCAGTAAATCAATTTCTGATAAAGTTCCGCCCATTCTTCATAAGAATTTACCTGGGACATTTCCATGGCGATCTTTCGAAATTCCTGTTGATAATTAGAGGTCGTTTTCTCGGAAATCAGCCTGGAATGATCAAGATTCTTTTTTATACTCAGCAAAATTTGATTAGGATTCACGGGTTTAATGAGATAATCGGCAATTTTTGAACCGATCGCTTCCTCCATAATATATTCCTCTTCACTTTTAGTGATCATCACAATAGGAACAGTTTCCCTTTTTTCCTTTATTTCTGAAAGTGTTTCAAGGCCCGTGAGTCCCGGCATATTTTCATCAAGGAAAATAATATCAAAATTTTCCTCCTCGATCTTTTCAATGGCCTCCGTTCCGCTTTTACAGGTTTCAACCTCATAATTTTTCGATTCCAGAAACATGATATGCGGTTTTAAAAGGTCAATTTCGTCATCTACCCACAGTATTTTGATATTATTCATATAGTTGTTTTGATTTTTAATTTCTGAAAGGCAGAAATAAGAAATTTAAGTGAAATGCACTTCGTATTTTGCCTTTTTACCTGGTATTTCCAACTTCGCCTTATCTTTGTTTGTGAATTAATAAAATCAAGGCTTGGCGTCGCAAACTAAACTTAAAATATTAAACGATCCAATTTACGGATTTATTACCATCCCGAACGAGCGTATCTTTAGTATTATTGAACATTCTTACTTTCAAAGATTACGCCGAATTTCCCAAATGGGACTTTCTTACCTGGTCTATCCGGGAGCTCATCATACCCGTTTTCATCATGCTCTTGGCTGTATTCATTTAATGCAGAAAGCGGTGCGGGTGCTTCGCTACAAAGGAGTTGCAATTTCAGAAAAAGAAGAGGAGGCGCTGCAAATCGCCATTTTGATGCACGATATTGGTCATGGTCCTTTTAGTCATGCAATGGAGCATAGCCTGGTGGAAAGGGTCGATCATGAGACAATTTCCCTGCTTTTTATGGAAGAAATGAATTCGAACTTTAACCAAAGTTTAACGCTGGCCATAGATATTTTCAAAGGCTCCTACGAGCGTAAATTCATGAATCAGCTTATCTCCAGTCAGTTGGATATGGATCGTCTGGATTATCTGAAAAGAGATAGTTTTTACACCGGTGCAGTGGAAGGAAATATCAATAGCGAACGCATTATTACTATGCTTAATGTGGTAGATGATCAGCTGGTTATAGAGGAAAAAGGGATCTATTCCGTGGAAAAATTCCTGATCGGCCGGCGTTTGATGTACTGGCAGGTATACCTTCATAAAACGAGCCTGGTAGCCGAACAATTGCTGATAAGGGTTCTGAAAAGAGCGAAGGAACTCATCGAAAACGGCACGGAACTTCATGCCAGCACTCCCTTGATGTTTTTTCTGCAAAATAAGATCACAAAGAAGAATTTTGATACCACCGTGCTTCAGATGTTTGCGCGACTTGATGACAATGATGTGCTTTCAGCGATGAAAGAATGGATGTATTGTGAAGATTTTGTGTTGAGCAATCTCTGTTCTATGATCATTAACCGGGATCTTCTGAAGGTGAAGATCAAAAAGAAAAAACCTTCCGCAGAAAAATTGAAAAAAAGAAGCCTGGCCCTTCAGAAGAAATATGAAATTTCAGAAAAAGAAGCCGCCTATTTCGTATTCGATGGAGAGATCGCCAATCTTGCTTATAAAAAAGAAAACGATAATATCAATATTCTGCATAAAAACGGGAAGATCAACGATGTGGTAAAGGTTTCTGACCAGTTTAATTTGAAAGCACTCACACATACCGTCACGAAATACTATATGTGTTATCCTAAAGTTAAAGATTAGCGCATTTTTTTTACTTTTGCCAGAATGAAGTTTACAGCAGCACAAATAGCCGAAATACTTGAAGGGGAAGTTGAGGGGAATCCTGAAGCTGAAGTTTCGGAACTTGCTAAAATCGAAGAGGGCTCCAAAGGTTCTCTCACTTTTCTAAGCAACCCGAAGTACACCTCCTTTCTATATACAACCAATGCGTCGATCACGATCGTTAACCGTAATTTTGAGGTTGAACATCCCGTAAATACTACCTTGATCAAGGTGAAAGATGCTTATAAGGCTTTCTCTACCTTGCTTGAATATTACAATCAGGTAAAACTGAATAAATCGGGAATTGAACAACCTAATTATATCGCAGATTCCGCTAAATACGGGGATGGACTTTACCTGGGAGCCTTTGCTTATATAGGAGAGAAAGTGGTTTTGGGTGAAAATGTAAAGATTTATCCCAATGTATATATAGGAGATAATGTGAAAATTGGCAATAATGTAACAATTTTTGCCGGGGTGAAGATATATTCGGAAAGTATGATCGGTAACAATTGTACCATCCACAGCGGTGCAGTGATTGGCGCTGACGGCTTTGGATTTAGCCCCGATGATTCGGGACAATATTCCAAAGTTCCTCAAATTGGGAACGTGATCATTGAAGATAATGTCGATATTGGAGCGGCGACAACCATAGATCGCGCAACGCTTGGCTCCACGATTATCAGAAAAGGAGTGAAACTCGATAATCATATCCAGATCGCCCATAATGTTGAAATTGGCGAAAACACGGCCATTGCTGCGCAAACTGGGATAGCCGGTTCAACCAAGATCGGTAAGAATTGTCTTATTGGCGGGCAGGTAGGCATCGCCGGACATTTAAGTATTGGCGATCGGGTGAAAATTCAGGCGCAGTCAGGTATTGGTCGTGATATCAAAGACGATGAGATGCTTCAGGGCTCGCCGGCCTTATCTTACAGCAATTACAACAAATCTTATATACATTTTAAGAATTTGCCTCAGACAATGAATAAACTCAACCAACTGGAAAAAAAGATAAATAACGATGGCTGATAAAGTTTCAAAGCAAAGAACCATTAGGGAAGAAGTTTCTCTGGAAGGTGTTGGCCTGCATACAGGTAAAGAAGTGAAGCTTACTTTTAAACCTGCACCCGAGAACACAGGATATGTTTTCAGAAGAATGGATCTCGAAGGAACTCCTGAAGTTGAAGCCGATGTTTCTTACGTGGTGAATACACGTCGTGGAACTAATCTGGAGAAGAACGGAGTGATGATCCAGACCTCTGAACACGTGCTTGCTGCCTGCGTGGGTCTTGAGATCGATAACATCTTTATTGAACTGAACGCCTCGGAACCTCCTATTATGGATGGATCTTCCAAATTTTTTGTGGAAGCTCTTGAGAAAGCCGGTGTGGTAGAGCAGGAGGCCGAAAGGGAAGAATTTGAAATTACCGATATTGTTTGCTATCGCGACCAGGAAACCGGAAGTGAGATCATCGCCATGCCTGCCGACGAATATCAGGTAACAGCGATGGTGGATTTTGGAACTAAGGTGCTCGGCACCCAAAATGCTTCTATTGAGCATCTTTCGGAATTTAAAAGAGAAATTGCCGATTGCCGAACTTTCAGTTTTCTTCATGAACTTGAGGCCCTTCTGGAACATGGCCTTAATAAAAGGAGGGGATCTTAATAATGCCATTGTGTATGTAGATAAAGAAATAGGGGAAGAGACTCTGAAAAAACTGAGAGTAGCCTTTAAAAAAGATAATATTTCGGTAAAACCTAACGGAATCCTTGATAATCTTACCCTTCATCATCCTAATGAAGCTGCACGACATAAGTTACTGGATGTACTCGGGGATCTGGCTTTGGTAGGAACAAGAATTAAAGGAAAGATCATCGCCAATAAACCCGGCCACCATGTGAATACCGAATTCGCAAAAAAACTGGCCAGGGTGATCAAAACCGAAAAAAGGAATAAAGTTCCAAAATTAGATCTCACTCAGCCGCCACTGATGGATGTGAACGCTATCATGGAGACACTTCCTCATCGTTCCCCGTTTTTGCTGGTGGACAAGATCTATGAGCTGACCGACACACATGTAGTGGGGATGAAAAATGTGACTATGAACGAACCATTTTTCGTGGGACATTTTCCCGGAAAACCCGTGATGCCAGGCGTGCTTCAGGTAGAAGCCATGGCCCAGACCGGAGGAATACTTGCGTTGAAATCGGTTCCCGATCCTGAAAATTACCTCACCTTTTTTATGAAGATCGATAATGTAAGGTTTAAGCAACAGGTAGTTCCGGGAGATACACTCATTTTTAAACTTGAACTACTCGCGCCGATCAGGCGCGGAATTTGCCAGATGCAGGGATATGCCTATGTGAATGGCAAACTTGCCACAGAAGCCGTTCTGATGGCTCAAATTGTAAAATCTAAATAAATATTATGAACCAACCTTTAGCATATGTGCATCCCGGTGCCAAAATTGCCAAAAATGTGGTGATTGAGCCTTTCGCTACCATACATAATAATGTAGTGATTGGAGACGGTACCTGGATTGGTTCCAATGTGACTATAATGGAAGGCGCGCGAATTGGGAAAAATTGCAGTATTTTTCCCGGTGCCGTGATTTCTGCCATTCCTCAGGATAAAAAATTCAACGACGAAGATACCCTTACCGTGATCGGTGATAATACCACCATCCGCGAATGTGTGACCATAAACAGGGGAACTACCGATCGTATGAAAACGGTGGTAGGGAACAACTGCTGGATCATGGCTTATTGCCATATCGCGCATGATTGCGTGGTGGGGGATAATTGTATTTTTTCAAATAATAGTACCCTGGCCGGGCATATTAATGTGGGAGAATACGTGATATTAGCCGGAATGGCGGCCATTCAGCAGTTCTGCAGTATTGGGAAACATGCTTTTGTCACCGGCGGATCTTTGGTTAGAAAAGATGTGCCTCCTTTTGTAAAGGCCGGGCGCGAACCTTTAAGCTATGTCGGAATAAATTCCATAGGACTTCGTCGAAGAGGTTTTTCTACAGATAAGATCAGGGAAATCCAGGATATCTATCGAATTCTTTATCAGAAAAATTATAATAATTCCCAGGCAGTTGCTATTATTGAGGCCGAAATGCAAGCCACCGCAGAAAGGGATGAAATTCTTGAATTTATTAAAAACTCACAACGAGGTATCATGAAAGGGTACTTCAGTACAAATTAAAAAATAATGGCTACAACCAGCGATATTAGAAACGGACTTTGCATCCGCTATAACCACGACATTTATAAAATAGTTGAATTCCTTCATGTAAAACCGGGAAAAGGTCCTGCTTTTGTAAGAACAAAGCTCAAAAGTGTGACTACAGGTAAGGTTCTTGAAAATACTTTTTCCGCAGGTCATAAAATTGAAGATATTCGTGTAGAAACGCATAAGTTTCAATTTTTATATGAAGACAGTGAATTCTATCATTTCATGAATGTGGAAGATTACACCCAGATCCGTCTCACCGAAAATGCGCTTGACATGCCTAAATTGCTGAAGGAAGGTGAAGTGGTTACAATTCTTATCAATACCGAGGATAATATGCCGCTTTCAGTAGAAATGCCAGCAAGTGTGGTGCTCGAAGTGACTCATACCGAACCCGGGGTAAAAGGAAATACAGCCACAAATGCCACCAAACCTGCAACTGTTGAAACAGGATTTGAAGTGAATGTGCCTCTTTTTATTAATGAAGGTGATAAGATCAAAATCGAAACCGAAAAAGGTACGTACAAAGAAAGAATAAAGGAATAGATGAAGTTTCCGAGACAATATATCCTTAAGGAAATTGCTGATATTATCAACTGCGATTATGTGGGTGACGCCGATTTTCCCGTGCAGGGAATGAACGAGATACATGTGGTCACGCCGGGTGATATTGTTTTTGTGGACCATCCAAAATATTATGATAAAGCATTAGAGTCGGCTGCGACCATTGTCCTTATCAATAAAAAGGTTGAGTGTCCCCAGGGGAAGGCTTTGCTGATTTCAGAAGATCCTTTTCGTGATTTTAATAAACTCACCAGGCATTTTAAACCTTTTCAGCCTTCAGAAAAAATGATTTCAGAAGACGCTGAAATTGGAGAAAATACTATTCTTCAGCCTAATGTGGTGCTTGGACATAATGTGAAAATTGGCAAAAACTGCCTTATCCATTCGAATGTGAACATCGGGAATGACTGTGTGATTGGTGATAATGTGATCATTCATAGCGGAACGGTTTTGGGTGGTGATGCCTTTTATTATAAAAAACGTCCTGAAGGTTTTGATAAGCTGCTTTCCTGCGGAAGGGTAGTAGTGAAAGACAAGGTAGAAATCGGCGCGAATTGCACGATTGATCGGGGGGTGACGGGCGATACCATTATTGGTGAAGGTTCAAAACTAGATAATCTTATTCAGATCGGGCACGACACGACGATCGGAAAAAAATGCCTGATCGCATCGCAGGTGGGAATTGCCGGTGCCGTGAGAGTAGAAGACGAGGTGACCATCTGGGGGCAGGTAGGCATTCGCAGCGATATAACTATCGCAACAGGGACTGTGCTTATGGCTCAATGCGGTGTTTCAAAAGATACCCGGCCTAATACAACTTATTGGGGCACACCTTTTGGAGAGGTTCGTACTAAACTGAAGGAATACGCAGCAATAAAGAAATTACCGGAAATTGTAAAAACAATTAAATAGTCTATACCATGAGTATGAAAGCGACAGAAGTTGTTCAAAAGTTTTACCAGTCAAACATCAGGGAAGATAAGACTCTAAAAGATTTTCTTCATCCCGACGTTGAACTTACCTGGTACACTACATCCGGCGTAAAAAAGCTGAATCTCGAAGGGATTGAGCAGATTAGCAAAGAACTCGCTTCTGCTTTCGATTCTTTAAGGGCTGAAGTGGAAAAGGTCTTTGCTCAAAAAGAAAATGTTGCTATTCATTTCACCTATTATGTACGTACCATTGAAAATCCAGATGAAGAGATGCCTTTGGCTCATTTTGTGGCTCTGTGGGAGCTGAAGGATAAAAAATTATACCGTGGCGTTCAGGTTAGTCAGCTTGGAGAAGAGATAGAACAAAGTCCCTGGACTTAATAATTTAATTCTTAATAATTCACCGATGGCTCTGCCTTGGGGGATTTCCACTTCTGGCGAGGTATATACCCGAGGTTTCGGGATGGTTTTGCCCCTGGTCAAAAAGAAAAATTCAACATACCTCTATAGTTCTCCCTTCAGAATAACCGTTTAAAGCAAATTTTTATTGCCCCACATTGAATGGGGCTTTTTTATTTTTCTTTGCTTCTATGTTTGTAGAATTAAAAATTATATTCTACATTTGTAGAGTAAAAATTCAGAATATGGAATTATCGAATGCCGAAGAACAATTGATGCAGCTTCTGTGGAAACAGGAAAAAGCCTTTATGAAAGATCTGGTAGAGGCGTATCCCGAACCTAAACCGGCGGTGACTACCGTGGCGACCCTTTTAAAAAGGATGCAGGACAAAGGTTTTGTGGCTACACGCAAATGGGAAGATCTCGTGAATATTTTCCGAAGGTTTCAAAAAAATCATATTTCTCCCGACAGATGAATGGAATGATAAAAAGTTTTTTTAATGACTCGGCCTCGCAATTTGCATCCTTTTTTACGCAGGAAACCGATCTTTCTGAAGAAGAATTAAAGGAAATAAGAAAACTTATCGACGAACGCATAAAAAAGGATTGAGATGTTGGAGTATGGGTTAAAATCATTTTTCTGTCTGCTGATCCTTTTCGGCTTTTACCGGTTTTTTCTGGAAAATGAAAATATGCCGGTCTTTAAGAGGTTTTACCTTTTAACAGCGGTCATTTTTTCCCTGGCACTTCCTCTTATCACCTTAACTTATACTGTTGAAGCTGCTGTTCCTGCAGGGGAATCTCCGGTAACTCCATTAACAAATGCTGTTTTGACTTCTGAAAAAGCTTCTGAAATTAACTGGTGGCAGATAGCGCCATCTGCTGTTTTAGTAATCTATCTTTGTGGAGTTCTGTTTTTTGCTTTCCGGTACTTTAAAAACCTTTTTTCCATTAGCCGGGAGATCAGCAATAATGAACAAAAACCTGAATTGCCTTATATTTTTGTGCTGATCAGGCGTAATTTAGTTCCTCACAGTTTTCTTCGATATATTTTCCTCGGAAAATCAGATTTTGAAAATAACAATATTTCTCCTGCGGTCCTGGAGCACGAAAAAGCACATGTAGACCAGAAACATTCCTGGGACCTGCTATTTATCGAATTTTTACATATTCTTTTCTGGTTCAATCCTGTTTACATTGAGCTCAAAAAAGCAATTCGGTTAAATCATGAATTCCTGGCCGACCGAAAAGTGCTTTCCGGAGAGACAAATCCGGTGGAATATTCACAATTATTATTCAGTTATAATTCGGCGACTCATCACAACAGCCTTTATAGCCCTATAAACAATTCATTAATCAAAAAACGAATTCTTATGATTTCTAAAAATTTTTCTTCCAAACGATTTCTGGCCCGTCTCGGATTTCTAATTCCCGTGCTGGCGTTGTGTATCTTTCTGTTCAATAATGAGATAGTGGCAAAACCCGCAATTTCTGATATTGAGCCTGCAGTAATCTCTTCGGAAAAGCTTCAGCAGCCTTCAAAGGTGTATATAAAAATTGAAGGGAAAACCATCAGTCTCAATGGGGAAGAAGTGAATCTGAAAGATTTTCACAAAGAGCTCGATAAATTAACCGAAGGCCTTTCCGCAGAAGAGATCAGCGAAATGGATTTCAATGTGCAAATCAGAAATGCTGATGATGCTTTGATCGGGAAACTGGAAAAACAATTTCAAAAAACCCGTTTTGCTAAGGTTACCGGGATGACAATTTTGCCCCCGCCACCTCCGCCAGCTCCCGAAATTGGTGACATACCGCCACCTGCTCCGCCTGCGCCTGCTCACGAACACATGCCACCTCCACCGCCACCGGCTGGGCATAAAGATCATGTGTCGCCGGCTCCTCGTTCCCCCGAGCATCCGCCTCATCCTCCCATGCCTCCAGCCAAACATGATTCTTTACGAAAAATGGCTATGATAGATCGAAGAATGGCAGAAAGAGAAAAGGAGAGAATGCTAGAGCTTGAGGAAAAATATGCCGATGATAAGGAACTTCTCCAGGAGAAAAAAGAGGAATTAATAGCCAGAAGTCAGGAACGCCGTGAGCAAATTGAACAAAGAATGACTGAATTTCAAGCAGATAGGGAGCAAAGAATCCAGGAGCATCAGGCAATGATCCGGGACAGGCAAAAAGCTATTCAGGAGAGGCAGAGGCTCATTCAGCAAAAAAGAGATTCTATTAGGAATAACAATTCTTCCGATCAATAATTGTCAAATTTCTCAAACTCCCTGTTTTTTATAGGATTTTTTAGATTTATCTCTCGAATAATCGCTCAAAAGCCTTTAGGTTTTATTATTAAAAACCTACTTTTGTACTCCTAAAATTCAATGAACACTTATGAGCGTTTTAGTCAATAAAAATTCTAAAGTCATCGTGCAGGGATTTACCGGAAGTGAAGGTACTTTCCATGCCGAACAAATGATAGAATATGGTACCAATGTGGTAGGAGGTGTAACTCCCGGAAAAGGAGGGCAAAAACACCTTGACAGGCCTGTTTTCAATACGGTTTCTGAAGCTGTGGAAAGAACAGGAGCAGATGTTTCCATAATTTTTGTGCCGCCGGCTTTTGCTGCCGATGCGATCATGGAAGCCGCCGATGCTGGAATTAAAGTTATTATCACCATTACCGAAGGTATTCCTGTGGCCGACATGGTAAAGGCTTCAGATTATATCAAAGATCGTGACTGCCGCCTGGTAGGACCTAACTGTCCGGGTGTGATTACTCCGGGAGAAGCCAAAGTTGGGATTATGCCAGGTTTTGTCTTCAAAAAAGGTAAAGTAGGCATCGTTTCTAAATCGGGTACTCTTACCTATGAAGCTGCCGATCAGGTAGTGAAACAGGGGCTTGGAATAACAACTGCCATTGGTATTGGAGGCGATCCTATCATAGGAACTACAACCAAAGAAGCTGTGGAATTATTGATGAATGATGACGAAACCGAGTGTATCGTAATGATTGGTGAGATTGGCGGCCAGCTTGAAGCCGATGCTGCAAAATGGGTGAAAGAAAACGGAAATAAAAAGCCGGTTGTTGGCTTTATTGCCGGAGAAACAGCACCTGCAGGCCGTACTATGGGCCACGCCGGAGCTATTGTTGGCGGTAGCGAAGACACTGCCCAGGCTAAAAAGAAGATTCTTAAAGAGAACGGAATCCATGTTGTTGATTCTCCAGCCGAAATCGGATTGAAAGTGGCTGAGGTGATCAACGGCTAAGATCTACCTAAAAATTTTATAAATCCTTCTGAAACCCGCTTCTATCCGGGACCATTTTCAGAAGGATTTTTTATTAGAAGCCTTTTTGCTTTTGTTATATTTGGAAAACGACAATTAACCAAGACCCATAAAATGAAATTATTAGAAGGAAAAAATGCAATAATTACTGGCGGTAGCCGCGGAATAGGAAAAGGAATCGCCAAAGTTTTCGCGCAACACGGCGCCAATGTGGCTTTTACCTATAATTCTTCGGCAGAGTCGGCAGAAGCTCTGGCACAGGAACTTTCAGGGATGGGAGTGAAGGCCAAAGCCTATAAATCTAATGCGGCCAGTTTTTCTGAAGCTCAGGAACTTGTAGATGAAGTGGTAAAGGATTTCGGTTCTATAGATATTCTGGTGAATAATGCAGGAATTACAAAAGACAACCTCTTAATGAGAATGAGCGAGGAAGATTTTGATAAGGTCATCGAAGTCAATTTAAAATCTATCTTCAATATGACCAAAGCCACTCAAAGAACCTTTCTTAAGCAGCGCAGTGGAAGCATTATCAATATGAGTTCGGTGGTTGGCGTGACCGGAAATGCGGGTCAGTCGAACTATGCGGCTTCCAAAGCAGGAATTATAGGCTTTTCCAAATCTATGGCGCAGGAACTTGGTTCCCGAAATATTCGTACCAATGTCATCGCTCCCGGTTTTATCGAAACGGAAATGACCGAAAAACTGGACGAGAAAACAGTCCAGGGCTGGAGAGATGCCATTCCGTTGAAAAGAGGAGGAAGCCCGGAAGATATTGCTAATGCCTGCGTGTACCTGGGAAGTGACCTTAGTTCTTATGTGACGGGGCAGGTGATACATGTAGATGGCGGAATGCATACCTGAAAAACAGAATAATAATTCTTGATATTTCCGGTTTAACTTCCCTTTAGGGAGGTCAGAATTGCCTAAAAGCAATTCCGGGATGGTGTATGGATTATTATAATTCATAAATTTATTTAACTTGGAGCTCTGAGCTGAAAGCTTATAACTTCCAATTTTAATGACGATAAGCACAATTTTATATATAGCCCTGGCGCTTTTTGGAGCGCTGGGGTTTGCCTTTTTTCAGTACCTCTTCAAAAAGAAGTCGAAAAAGCCGAGGGATTTTATCTTTTTCGGCCTTCGTGCCTTAAGTATTTTTATCGTTTCGCTTTTGTTGATCAACCCTAAGATCAATCGCACTACCTATCAGCTGGAAAAGCCCCAGTTGTTATTGCTGATTGATAATTCGGAATCGATCCGTTTTTTGGAAAGCGCCGATGAGATCAGTGATTTTCATAAAAATTTGGCCGGAGATAAGGAGCTTCAAAAAAGATTTGAGATCAGCAGTCTTTACTTCGGAAGGAATCTGCTCACGAAAGACAGTCTTAATTTTTCGGCGGCAGGCACCGATGTTTATCAGTCACTTTCCGAGGCCTCTGAAATTCTGAAAAATAAGAATGCGGCCATCATATTGCTTTCTGATGCGAATCAGACCTCGGGAAGGGATTTTCGCTATTATAAGAAAGCAGCTAATACACAGGTCTTTCCCGTGGTCATAGGGGACACTACAAAATATCAGGATCTTTCGATCTCCAGGATCAATTCCAACCGTTATGCTTTTCTGAATAATAATTTCCCGGTGGAAGTCTTTGTAAATTACAATGGCGAACTACCCGTAACTTCCGAATTTCAGATCCTTCAAAATGGAAAAGCTGAGTATTCTGAAAAGCTGACTTTTGATTCAGAGAATCGCACCAAAGTGGTGACCACGAATATTCCGGTAAATTCTCTCGGTGTAAAAGCCTACAAGGCACGTATTAAAACTTTAGCGAATGAAAAAAATACCACCAATAATGAGCAGAATTTTGCGGTACAGGTAATAGATGAACGCACAAAAGTACTGCTGCTTTCCGCTATTGAACATCCCGATATTGGTGCTATCAAAAAAGCCATAGAAAGCAATCCTCAAAGGTCGGTGGATGCTAAAACGATAGACGATTCTAATATTCAATTAAAAGAATATCAATTAATTATAATTTACCAGCTAAATAATAGGTTTAAAAAATATCTAACTGAGATTATCGACGGAAAGCAGAACTTCTTTCTGATAACAGGAACAGAAACCAACTGGAACTATCTCAATTCTCTTTCTCTTGGGATCAATAAACAAATGGCCGGGCCTCCGCAGGAAATTTTCCCGGTCTATAATGATAAATTTGGTACTTTTCAGTTTGATGATATCGGTTTTGACGATTTTCCGCCTTTAAGCGAAAAATTTGGTAAACTCGATTATAATACGGGAGCTTTCGATGTTTTGCTTTACCAGCAAATGCAGGGCGTAAAAACCGATGAGCCTTTGCTGGCAATTTCAGAAACAAAACCAAAATTCGGCTTTCTGTTGGGAGAAGGTATCTGGCGCTGGAGAGCGAAATCTTTTCGGGAAACCCAGTCCTTCCGGGAATTTGATGATTTTTTTAATAAGATCGTTCAAAACCTCGCTTCTTCAAAAAAACGAGAGCGATTAAGCCTTGATTATGACAATTTTTATTATGGAAATGAGGAAGTGGTGATCACCGCTCAGTATTATGATGAAAATTATCAGCTTGACCTCGAAGGTGACCTGCAGATAAAGCTTCAGGATAGCCTAAATGAGAAAAATATTTCTTCCGATTTTAACGTGAAAGACAATTTTTATCAGTTCAATGCTGGTGATCTTCCGGCAGGGAATTATCAGTTTTCAGTTACCGAAAAGAATTCAGGCCTTAGCACTTCGGGAAGTTTTGAAGTGATCCAGTATAGTACCGAACAGCAATTTTCATCATCTAATCTTCAGGCTATGCAGGATTTCGCCGAAAACAATGAGGCGACTGTCTATTTTCCCGATCAGGTCGAAAAGCTTAAAAATGAACTCTTAAACAATTCTGTTCTTAAACCCTTACGGAAAGCCCAACAGAAATCCGTATCTTTGATCGACTGGTATTACCTGCTGTTCTTACTGATTTTTATTCTTGCCGTTGAATGGTTCTACCGAAAATATCTAGGATTAATCTAAACTCAATACATTTTTATGGAACGACTTCCCAAAATTGGCATACCCTTATTTATAGGTGTGGTCATCTTAATAATTATCATTGCAAAATCAACCGTCACTATAGATTCAGGTGAGGCCGGGGTGTTATATCGCACTTTCGGAGGTGGTGTGGTCACCGATCAGCCGCCGCTTTCTGAAGGCTTTCATTTTGTGGCTCCCTGGAATAAGGTCTTTGTTTACGAGGTAAGACAGCAATCTATCGAGGAACAGATGAACGTGCTTTCTTCCAACGGACTTGAAATTGAACTTGATGCTTCCGTCTGGTTCCAGCCTGCTTATGACGAATTAGGAAAGCTACATAAGGAAAAAGGAGAACAGTATATACAGCGTTTGCTGCAGCCGGCGGTAAGATCGGCTGCTCGTGCCGTTGTGGGAAGATACAATCCTGAACAGCTGTATTCAACTAAAAGAGAGGCTATCCAGAAGGAGATCTTTGAAGAGACACAACTACTTCTCGATAACCAGTTTGTACAGGTTAATCAGGTATTGGTGAGAGATGTTTCCCTTCCTTCAACCATTAAAGAGGCGATTGAGCGTAAGTTAAGGCAGGAGCAGGAGTCTCTCGAATATGAATATCGCCTTACAAAAGCGGAACAGGAGGCTGAACGTCAGCGCATTGATGCCGAGGGTAAGGCCAGGGCGAATGATATTCTCAATGCTTCTCTTACCGATAAGGTCTTACAGGAAAAAGGAATCCAGGCAACCCTGGAACTGGCCAAATCGCCCAATGCCAAAACTGTGATCATTGGTTCGGGAGAAGGTGGCATGCCTTTGATCCTCGGAAACAATTAATAAAAAAATCTAAATTTCGCAGATTATTGTTTGCGGTTAAAAAATTATATTTAGATTTGCGATTATAATGAGAACAACATTCGTACATCATCATCATTTTGCCCTCCGCGCTCAGGCGAGGTTGATATGATATGAGGTAAAATCAAAAATATATCATGACCCGTTTGAGCAATCAAACGGGTTTTTTATTTCCTAAAATTCAAGTGATGAAAAAAGAAAAATTACGTATCGCCGTTCAGAAATCGGGAAGACTGTATGAAGATTCCCTGAAAATACTGAAGGATGCCGGGATTTCTGTCGATAATGGCAAAGAACAGCTAAAGGCATCTTCAGGGAATTTTCCGCTGGAGGTCATGTATCTTCGAAATGGGGATATTCCGCAGTATCTAAGAGATGGTGTGGTAGATGTGGCAATTATTGGCGAAAATGTGCTAATTGAGAAAGGTCAGGATATTATTCGGGGAGAAAAACTCGGATTTTCAAAGTGCCGTGTTTCTCTGGCTGTGCCGAAAACTTTTAAATATTCGGGAATTAAAGATCTTGACGGTCTTAAGATCGCGACTTCCTATCCGAATACTCTCAATAACTATTTAAAGGAAAATGGGATTTCCGCAGAACTTCACATTATCAATGGTTCTGTTGAAATTGCTCCGAATATAGGACTTGCAGACGCGATCTGTGATATAGTTTCCAGCGGAAGCACTCTTTTTAAGAATAACCTGAAGGAAGTGGAAGTAATGCTGCGAAGTGAGGCGGTGTTTGCTATTTCTCCGGAAATCAGCGAAAACCGAAAAGAAATTCTTGAAAAACTGCAGTTCAGGATGAAATCGGTGCTGAATGCTCGTACTTCAAAATATATTTTGCTGAATGCCCCGAATGAAAAACTTCCGGAAATCTTTAAATTATTACCGGGAATGCGCAGCCCTACAGTATTACCTTTAGCAGAAGAAGGCTGGAGTTCGGTGCACACGGTGATCAATGAAGAACGCTTCTGGGAAGTGATAGATGAGCTGAAACAAAACGGCGCGGAAGGAATTCTTGTGGCACCTATCGAAAAAATGGTAATTTAATAACTGCTGAAATTTAGACTATGAAGAAGATTGTTAACCCCGCAAAATCTGAATGGGCCGAAATACTCAAAAGGCCCACACAATCTGTCGCCGATATCGAGGAAACTGTAAACCAGATCTTTGAGGAGATAAGAAGCAAAGGGAACCTGGCTATTTCAAAATATACCGAACTTTTTGACGGCATTAAGCTTGACGAACTAAAAGTGAGCAAATCTGAGGTGGAAGAAGCGCGTTCTAAGGTTTCTTCAAAATTGAAAGAAGCCATTGATCTTGCCAAAAAGAATATTGAAAAATTCCATGCTGCTCAGAAAACCGAAAAATTAAAGGTTGAAACCGCTCCGGGAGTGGAGTGCTGGCAGGAGAAAAAACCAATTCAGAAGGTAGGGCTTTATATTCCCGGCGGAACCGCGCCTCTTTTTTCATCAATTCTGATGCTGGCGATTCCTGCGAATCTTGCGGGCTGCGAAGAGATCGTGCTATGTTCCCCACCCGATAAAAACGGAAATATCAATCCGGCGATTCTTTATACGGCCGAGCTTTGCGGAGTGACAAAAATTTTCAAAGTTGGGGGAATTCAGGCTATTGGCGCGATGACTTTCGGCACCGAAGATATACCGCAGGTATATAAGATTTTTGGTCCCGGCAATCAGTTTGTGACCGTTGCCAAACAACTCGCTACCAAATACCAGGTGGCAATCGATATGCCTGCCGGACCTTCGGAATTGCTTGTCTATGCCGATGATTCTGCCAATCCGGTCTTTGTGGCTTCCGATCTTCTGAGCCAGGCTGAGCACGGAAAAGACAGTCAGGTGATCCTGGTGAGCATTTCTGAGGCAATGGCGGTAAAGGTTTCCGAAGAGATCGAAAAGCAGCTGGAACAGCTTCCGCGTAAGGCGATCGCCGAAAAGGCCATTGAAAATTCACGGCTTATCGTGGTAAGATCTGAAGAAGAAGCTCTGGAACTTATTAATGAATACGGCCCGGAACACTTCATTATCTGTTCAAGGAATGAAGATTATTTTGTTGAAAATGTACAAAATGCAGGTTCTGTTTTTATTGGGAATTATGCGCCGGAAAGCGCCGGAGATTATGCTTCGGGCACCAATCACACCTTGCCCACGAATGGCTATGCCAAGCAATACAGCGGCGTGAATCTTGATAGTTTTATGAAAACCATCTCTTTTCAGAAAATATCTAAAAGCGGAATTCAGGAAATCGGTCCGGCAATCGAATTGCTCGCCGAAGCCGAAGGTCTGCAGGCGCATAAGAATGCGGTAAGTTTACGATTAAAAGACCTGGATTAAGATGATGAGCTTCGATTTAAAAAAACTGGTTCGCCGAAATGTTTCAATATTAAGGCCTTATTCTTCGGCTCGGGATGAATTCCAGGCGCAGGAGAATGAAATGGTGTTTTTAGATGCCAATGAGAACCCCAATGACAATGGATTGAACCGTTATCCAGATCCATATCAGAATAAGGTAAAAGAGAAATTATCGACCTGGAAAAAGGTTCCGCAGGAGAAGATCCTTTTGGGAAATGGCAGTGACGAGGTGCTGGATTTGATCTTTCGGGCGTTTTGTGAGCCTGGAAAGGATAATGTGATCACTTTGCCGCCCACCTACGGGATGTATAAAGTGCTGGCCGACATCAATGAAATTGAAAACAGGGAAGTGCTGTTGAATCACGATTTTCAGCCCGATGTAACAGCGATACTGAATGAAGTGAATCCGGCTACCAAAATCATTTTTCTCTGTTCGCCGAACAATCCTTCCGGAAATTCGTTTGACAAAGAAAAAGTGGTGAAAATTCTTCAGAATTTTTCGGGACTTGTGGTGATCGATGAGGCTTATATTGATTTTTCGGAAAATAAATCCTGGCTTGAGGAACTTGAAAATTTTCCAAATCTGATCATTACCCAGACTTTTTCAAAAGCTTTTGGAATGGCCGCAATCAGGCTTGGAATTTTGTATGCTTCGGAAGAAATCGTAAAAATTATGACCCGAATCAAACCCCCTTATAATGTGAATCAGCTTACACAGGAAAAGGCACTTCAAATACTTTCCGAAAAAGAAAAAATAAAAATACAAGTATCTGATATTTTGGAAGAAAGAAAGCATTTATCTGAAGTTTTACTTTCAGTAGATTTTGTTTCCAAAATATATAAATCTGATGCCAATTTTCTTCTTATTGAAGTCGATGATGCCGAAAAAAGATATGATCAGTTATTAAAAAAAGGAGTGGTGGTAAGAAACAGGAGCAAACAGCCTTTATGCAACAACTGCCTGCGAATTACCGTGGGAACCAAAGATGAAAACGAGCTACTAAAACAAGCCTTAAAAGAACTTGAAAATGACTAGAATTCTATTTGTAGATCGCGACGGAACTATTATTCATGAACCGGGAGATTATCAGATCGACAGCCTGGAAAAGCTGGAATTTTATCCTGGAGCCCTCGCTTATTTGCCAAAAATCGCCACTGAACTTGGTTTCGAAATTGTAATGGTGACCAATCAGGATGGGTTGGGAACCGATAGTTTTCCGGAAGAGGATTTCTGGCCCATTGAGAATTTCATTGAAAAGACTTTCGAGAATGAAGGCTGTAAATTTAAAGATGTATTGATCGACCGGACTTTCCCGGAAGACAATTCTCCAGATCGTAAACCCAGAACGGGAACACTGAAAAAGAAAAATTATCTCGATAACCAGGACTACGACCTGGAAAATTCTTACATGATAGGCGATCGTATGACCGATATGGAATTTGCCCTAAATTTCGGCGGAAAAGGAATTTTTATCGACACACATAAGGAATTAGGGGAAAATGAGATAGAAAAAGATATTTCCGAAGTTGAAAAAAATATCGTTCTTAAAACCGATTCGTGGAAAGAGATCTATGAATTTCTGAGACTCGAATCCAGAACAGCAGAAACCCACCGTAAAACCAATGAAACCGAGATCGATATTCGATTGAATCTTGACGGTTCAGGAAAAAGTGATATTACCACCGGAATTGCCTTTTTTGACCATATGCTGGATCAATTGGCCCGCCACGGACAAATGGATCTCGACATTGAAGTAAAAGGCGACCTGGAAGTTGATGAGCACCATACCATTGAAGATACCGCTATTGCTTTGGGAGAGGTCTTTCATAAAGCTCTCGGCAACAAAAAAGGGATAGAACGTTACGGTTTCTCCCTGCCAATGGATGACTGCCTTGCCGGTGTGGCAATTGATTTTGGAGGACGTAACTGGCTGGTTTGGGAAGCGGAATTCAAAAGAGAGATGATAGGAAAAATGCCCACCGAGATGTTTTATCATTTCTTCAAATCTTTTTCAGACGGCGCGAAAGCCAATCTGAATATCAAAGCAGAGGGGACCAATGAGCATCATAAGATCGAGGCTATATTCAAAGCCTTTGCGAAAGCTATAAAAATGGCGGTGAAAAGAGATGCCGAAAAGATGATCCTTCCTTCCACAAAAGGAATGCTGTAAAAGGAAGTTAGATTTAAGAAGTGAGAATTTAGAATTCAATGACAGGAAAAACAAAAATTGTAATTATAGATTACGGGGCAGGGAATATCCAAAGCATCAAATTTGCCATTCAAAGGCTGGGTTATGAGGCTTTTCTCAGCAGCGATGCCGAAGAAATAAGAAAGGCTGATAAAGTGATATTTCCCGGAGTTGGTGAAGCCAGCAGCGCCATGAAAATGCTTCAGCATACCGGTTTAGATAAACTCATTCCGGACCTGAAACAGCCTGTTTTAGGAATTTGCCTGGGAATGCAGCTGATGTGCGAACATTCAGAAGAAGGTGATACCAAAGGTCTTGGAATCTTCAAAGCTGACGTAAAACGCTTTGGAAATGGCGTAAAGGTTCCGCAGATAGGCTGGAATAAAATTGAGAATCTAAGATCACCTCTTTTTGAAGGAATAGAAGAAGGCGAATATGTGTACCTCGTTCACAGCTATTTTGTGCCGGAATGTAAAGATGAGATTGCCGGCAGCGAATACGGAGTGAAATTTTCGGTAGCACTTCATCGTGACAACTTTTACGGTGTACAATTCCATCCGGAGAAAAGCAGTAAAACCGGAGAAAAAATCCTGGAAAACTTTTTGAAGTCAGAATTTAGAAGTAAGAATTACGAATGATGAAGAAATTAAAAGATAGAACAAAAGAACTGCTCTGGAATGTTGGAAATTGTAGTTCGGTTCCACATACCAGGGAATACAATGCGTATATAAATCAATTTATTCGTTCTTCAAGCTCGGTTGGAGCGAATTATCGCACAGCGCAAAGAGCAAAATCTGATGTTGATTTCATAAATAAACTGAAAATTGTAGAAGAAGAGGCTAATAAAAGTATATATTTTTTGGAGTTATTGGTTGAGGTTCTGGAAAATAATAAGGAGAAAGCCCGGTTGCTTCATGCTAAGTGTAACGAAATTAATTCCATAGTAGTTGCGGCTATTAATACTACCCCAAAAAACTTCAAAAATGATTTGTACTTCTAACTTCTAAAATCAAACTTAAATGAGGATTATACCTGCCATAGATATCATAGACGGAAAGTGCGTAAGACTTTCCAAAGGAGATTATGACACCAAAAAGATCTATAATGAAGATCCGCTGGAAGTGGCGAAATCTTTTGAAGCACACGGGATTTCCTATCTGCACCTGGTAGATTTGGATGGTGCCAAATCGCAACACATTGTAAATTATCAGGTTTTGGAAAAGATCGCTTCTAAAACCGGTTTAAAAATCGATTTTGGCGGCGGACTTAAGACTGATGAGGACCTTCGTATCGCTTTTGAAAACGGGGCGAAACAGGTCACTGGCGGAAGCATTGCGGTGAAAAAGAAGAACGTGTTTGAATCCTGGATCGGAGATTACGGTCCCGAAAGAGTAATTCTTGGTGCCGATGCAAAAGGGGGAAATATAGCCGTTTCAGGCTGGCAGGAGAATTCTGATGAGGAATTAATCCCCTTCATCCAGGAATATGAAGAAAAAGGAATTAAATATGTGATCTGTACCGATATTTCAAAAGATGGAATGCTTGCAGGTCCGGCTTTTGATCTTTATCAGGAGATACTTGCGGAAACCGATAATATCATGCTGATCGCTTCTGGCGGAATTTCAAATATTGATGAATTGCCCAAATTACAACAAATTGGCTGTGAAGGAGTGATCATAGGCAAAGCGATTTATGAGAACCGCATCAGCCTGAAACAATTGGAAACTTATATTTTAAATCATTAGAAGTTGGTCTAATATCTGATTTCTAAATTCTAACATCTAAAAAAGTGCTGACGAAAAGAATCATTCCCTGTCTTGATATAAAAAACGGCCGTACGGTAAAAGGCATAAATTTTCTCGATTTACGCGATGCCGGTGATCCCGTTGAGCTTGCGGCGATTTATGCTGAAGAAGGAGCCGACGAACTCGTTTTTCTGGATATTTCAGCCACAGAGGAAAAGCGTAAAACCCTGGCAAACCTCGTTCTTAAAGTGGCTGAACAACTCAATATTCCTTTTACGGTGGGCGGCGGAATCTCCTCGGTGGAAGATGTGGATATTCTGCTGAAGAACGGTGCCGACAAGGTTTCCATAAATTCTTCCGCGGTAAAGAATCCGCAGCTGATCAATCAGCTTTCTGAAAAATTTGGAAGCCAGTGCGTGGTGGTGGCCATCGACGCCAAGAAAATCGGTAATTCCTGGAAGGTACATCTGGTTGGCGGAAAAGTGCCGACTGAAATCGATCTTTTTGAATGGGCACATGAAGTGCAGGAGCGTGGAGCGGGAGAGATCCTTTTCACTTCGATGGACCATGACGGCACCAAAAACGGATTTGCCAATGAAGCGCTGGCAAGGCTTTCCGAAGAACTTTCTATTCCGATAATAGCTTCGGGAGGTGCTGGAAATATTGAGCATTTTAAGGATACATTTCAAAAAGGAAAAGCCGATGCCGCTCTTGCTGCCAGTGTTTTTCATTTTAAGGAAATTGAAATTGTGAAATTGAAGAAAGAATTACAAATAGCAGGAATTCCGGTAAGACTTTGAAAATGAATAATAAATAATGATTAATAGTAATGAATATAGATTTCAACAAGAATAAAGATGGGCTTGTGCCGGCAATTATTCAGGATAATGATACACGGCAGGTTTTGATGCTGGGCTACATGAATGAGGAGGCTTTCCTGAAAACCAACCGTACTAAAAAAGTTACTTTTTACAGTCGGACCAAAAAGCGCCTGTGGACGAAAGGTGAGGAAAGCGGTAATTTTCTGAATCTCGTGGATATTAAACTCGACTGCGATAATGATACCCTGCTGGTACAAGTAAAGCCTGAAGGGCCTGTTTGCCACAAAGGCACCGATACCTGCTGGGCTGAAGATAATAGATCAAATTATGGCTTTTTAAGTCGGCTGGAAGGAATTATTGAAAGTCGTAAAAAGCTGAGCCAGACAGAGCCTGAACTGAGAAAGGAAAATGAATCGAGTTATGTGGTGTCACTTTTTGATAAAGGGATCAATAAAATCGCTCAGAAAGTAGGCGAGGAGGCTGTGGAAACCGTGATCGAGGCTAAAGATGAGAATGATGAGCTATTTTTAAACGAAAGCGCTGATTTGCTGTTTCATTATTTAATCCTGCTTAAGGCCAAAGGTTTTGAACTTAACGATGTGGTGAAAGTGCTTGAAAACCGCCACTAAATATGTGAATGGCCTTTAGGTTCATCAGATAAAAAGCAAAAAGCGGAAATTAACTTCCGCTTTTATTCTTTCTATCCAAAAAGATCATTCTTCCCATTCGCCCATTTTTCCACTTTTATAATCTTCATAAGCCTGTTGGATCTCTTCTTGGGAATTCATCACGAAAGGACCACCAAAAACCACGTTTTCATCAAAAGCTTCGGCATGACCTAAAAGAAGAATGCTATCTTCCAGCGCTTTTATCTGAAGTTTTTCATCATTTTTGGAAAATTCCGCGAGATGAAGTTCAGGAACTTCGATCTCATTGACCTCCAGTTTTCCTCTGATCACATAAAAGAAAATATTTTCGGAAACCGGGATTTCCAGGTCAAGTTCTGCAGCTTCTTTAAATTCAACGGTGGAAAGATTTACCGCCGTTGGTGTGTCAAAAGCTCCTTTGATATCCTGAAATTTTCCAGCAACTATCTGTGCTGTGATAGTTTTTTCTTTATTTTCCCAAACAGGAATTTCTTTTCGCTGACGGCCCTCATAATGCGGATCTGCCATTTTCAGCCTTTTTGGCAAATTCACCCAAAGCTGAAGGATTTCCAGTGGTCCACCTTCTTTTTTGAATTTATCCGAAGAAACTTCGGCATGAATGAGTCCGCTGCCGGCGGTCATCCATTGCACGCCACCGCTTTCGATCACGCTTTTGTGGCCGCCGCTGTCTTTATGGGCGATATCTCCATCAAGGATAAAAGTCACCGTTTCCATTCCGCGATGCGGATGAGGACCAAAAGGCAAGCCATTGTTATTTGGCGGATAAACCTGCGGCCCGTGGTGATTCAGAAAAATAAAAGGATCGATCATTTGCAGATTACCCGTTGGCAGGGGAGACCAGGTTTCAAGGTCACCCATCGGCCGGTATTCTGCTTTATGGAGTTTTTTGATATTCCTCATCAGTTTTTATTCCTTACATAAATGAGCTTGAATTTTGAATTAGCATTTTCCCGGGATTCAATCTCGAACTTATTAGTGGAGTTGATCAAGGGCGTAAGCTTCTGAAAACCATAATTACGGGAATCGAAGTTTGGCTGTTTCTTCTGAAGCAGACTTCCCACATCGCCCAGAAATGCCCAACCCTCTTCATCGGCCACATCAGAGATCGTTTGGGAAATAAGTCGGATTACTTTTGGTGTAACCTTATCCACATTCTCTCTTTTCCCGGATTTCGTTTTCTGTTTATCATCTTCCTGTCCCTTGTCTTCCCCTTTCAGAATTTCCAGGTAAATAAACTTGTCGCAGGCAACGATGAATGGATCGGGAGTTTTCTTTTCACCAATACCGATAACTTTCATACTGGCTTCCCGCAACCTGGTTGCAAGCCGTGTAAAATCTGAATCGCTCGATACAATGCAAAATCCGTCGACTTTATTCGAATAAAGAATGTCCATCGCGTCGATGATCATTGCAGAGTCGGTCGCATTCTTGCCCTGGGTGTAGCCATATTGCTGGATGGGCTGAATAGCATTCTCCAGCAGCATGTTTTTCCATTTATTGAGGTGCGGTTTTGTCCAGTCACCGTAAATTCTTTTTATGGTTGGATTGCCGTATTTTGCAATTTCTTCCATCATTTCCTTCACATAAGCCGAAGGGATATTATCGCCGTCGATAAGCACTGCGAGGTTGGTTTCCATATGTTAATTTTTGGGAAACTAAAGGTACTACTAAATTTAGAATTGCTTCAAATTTCATTAAAAAGAGCCTGCGAAATAATCTTCTTTTAGGAATATTACCTGCAGGCTCATATATTCATTCATCTTATTTTCTTAAAATCTGAATAAAGCATTCATTTCAGATTCTTTTTCAGGCATGAACTCATGTTCTACTAAAAAAACCTCACCGCCCATCTCTATCGTCTTTTTGGCTGCCAGGTTTAGAAGAGAGGTATTGCCATTGTTATGTTGGTCGGCAAATTCTACCTTCATATTATCATGATCATATTCACCCCAGACCTCAGCGCGATTTTCAATAAACAACGTATCTACTTTTCCCTGGTAAATTGCCGGAATAATATCGCTGATCGCGGAAGTGGTGTTCTCAGTTTTACTTAATTCCCTGTATTTTTCCAGTTTTTCATAGCGCTTTTTACTAAGATAAGGTTCTACCACCTTTAGCGCTTTCTCATGAAGTCCAAGCATATTTGTATCGTTGGGATTGCCTTGCACCACTTTGTCTATTAAATGATTGTAGGTATTTGCATCTTTGTAAATAGGAAACAAATGATCCTGGCAGGCAACCAAGAGCGGCAAACTTCCACTATTTATATAATCTTTTATTCCGTCATCAATCGCTCTGAAATACTGTTTGATCTCTTTCTTGGTATCGCCCTGGCTATCACCGTGACCGTGGAACTGAGTTTTAGCGCCGCCTTCTCCCTGAGTTCTGAACTGCAGGCTTTTCTCCTTAAAATCAAATCCTACCCTTTCTTCCAGTTTTGAAGGGGTGAGATCATCAATTTCTATAGGGGTAATACTGTACCGCGTAGCTTCATAAAGTTTTACGTCTTCCAGCTGAACCGCCAGCAGGTAGAATTTTCCATCATCATTCATGGCGGGAACGAGCGGTTTCACATAGAATTCTTCGGAAATATAACTATAAGCTTGAAAATTTACGGGCAGGGTATAGGTTTCAAAGAAACCAGGAGCAGCGAATACCGCTAAACCATCAGACTGATGTCTCCAGAAATCGCGATTTTCAATAAGATCATCTATGGGTTTGCCCATTTCTGAAATATTATCTTCTGAAACTCCCTGTTCCTTAAGCTTTTTGCGCACTTCAATCCATTGGGAGTGCATATGCTTACTGTTCTTTTCTTCAAGCACCTCTTTACCGCCTCTTTGTGTGGGAATAAAAATCGATACACAGGTATCATTCCTGAACTGGGCGAGTTTTTTGAATTCACTTTCATTTATCAACGACATAATTCCTGTTTTTTGATTATTTACAGAAAATAAGATACGTTTAAAGGCAGATATATCAAAGGCTCAGAAGGATTCTTAGTGCTAAATCTTTCTTAATTCAGCAGCCGATTTATAAAAGAAATATTAACAGATCTTATTCCAGTTCATCATCTGGTTCCACATGAATAAGCACATCGGCAAGTTCGGGAATTTCGTGAAGCAGGTTGTCTTTTACACGGTGAGCGATGTCATGTCCTTCTTTTACAGAAATTTCAGCTTTTACGGCGATATGAAGATCTACATGATAAGTCATTCCCGTTTTACGGATATAGCATTTTTCTGTATCAACAACCCCGGGATTTAGCTGTGCAATTTTTCGTATTTTGTTTTCAAGCTCATCGTGCATATGCTCGTCCATGATCTCGCCAAGAGCAGGCCGAAGGATCAAATAGGCATTGTAAAGAATAAATCCGGAGGCGAACAAAGCAGCCCAGTCATCGGCATTTTCATAACCTTTTCCCATTATCAATGCGATACTAATGCCAACAAACGCTGTAAGTGAAGTAATAGCATCGCTGCGGTGGTGCCAGGCATCGGCTTTGAGAACTGAACTGTTGGTTTCGTCTCCCTTTTTAGAGACAAACCTATAGGCGATTTCCTTGATAATTATTATTACTGCAAGAACGATTAAGGTATATGGTTCTGGAATTTCATGTGGAGTGTTGATATTATCGATGCTCTCATAAGCGATGATGGTAGCCGAAACAATTAAAAATCCCACTACCATGAAAGTAAAGAGCGGTTCGGCCCTGCCGTGACCGTAAGGATGATTCTCATCGGCGGGTTTGGACGCGTACCTTAAACCAAGTAAGACTAAAATTGAGGAGAAAACATCAGTTGTTGATTCAATAGCATCGGCAATCAGCGCATAGGAATTTCCGAAGATGCCGGTTATGCCTTTGGCAATAGCCAGCAGCGCATTTCCTGCAATGCTCCAATACGATGCTTTAATGGCTTCCCGGGTTCCTGACTGCATAAATAGGTTTTAAAAATACAAAAGTAAAATTATTCGAATTGTGTTTTTTTCTACCAGTTCACCACAAAAAATTGCTCTGTTTTTTCTTCAGTTTTCACCCAGATCAAAGGCGGCCGATCAATTTCTATTAAATTAGACACAATTTCTTTAATTTGATCATAAGACAGCCAGCTTTTGTTCTTTTGTGGAGACATGCTCCAGTAGACCTTTTTCGGGCTGCAGAAAAGTTTATGCTTCAATTCCATTTTTTGGAATCTCTCCCAGTGTATCCATTTTCCTTTCACGCACTGCGGATTAAGATTTGTAAATTCCGGCTGTATATTTTCGGGCAGAAAAAGTTTTGCTTTAAAACATAACTGCTGTTCGATTTGAGAAAAATCCAAATTCAAATGCCGGAGTTTTTCCCCTGTTTCCGGAAGTTTCAGCAAAGGGAACTGTCTCTCTTCCATTCTTTTTAATTTTTCCGGAAGGCTGTCTTTACGCCTCGGACCAATCCATCGGCTAAAACCTTCCGGCAATTCGGGATCATAGAGATAGAGTTTGTACACCAGTTCTACATGCAAAATTTCATCTTTCTGAAGGTCTTTCAGCAGAAAATCAATTTCTCCCAGTGTAATTTTATCCCGGAAAACCTGGATATTTGAAGTAATCTTTTCATACCTGCCGGAATGTTTCAGGGCGATCTCAAAAAAGCTCTCCATACGTTTTCCCAGAAGTCGGTTGCGGGGATGTTCAATTTTATGCAGGTCGCTGATGAGTTCTTCGGAAATTTGAACTTTTGGAAATTCAAAGGCTTCTATCGAAGGAAGAAGTCGCGGATACTGAAGGGAAGGAGTAGAGCAGAAGCCTACGAACTGGTCTACGATATCCATTTTACTTCTTTTTTACCGGAATCCAGATCTTTTCTTCAGATTCAGGATTTTCAGGGCCCTTATAATTCTCTCCGAGCACTTCAAAATGAGGCCGCGGCTCCAGCTCATATTCTGATTTGGGAAGCCATTCTTCAAAGATGAATTTAGAAGTTTCGGCAAATTGCTGCGCCGTGCCATGGTGGGTGAAAACAGCATAATCGCCTTCAGCAATTTCCAGTTTCTGAAGGCCTTTCGGAATAAAATCAAAATTCTTCACTTCTATGGCGGCCCATTTCTCAAAAACCGAATTGCTGTCAAAATCGCCTTTAATGAAATTCTCTCCATATACCTGAACCGAAAATAGATCCTGGCTTTTTTCATTCCTGATCGCTTCACGGGAACTCATAAAGCGTTTCCAGAGCAGGCTGGTCTTATCATCGGCAAGGCTGGTAGAGACCTGGATCCCTACCAGCTTTTTTGCCTTGATATGTTTAATTTCAGGTGATTTCACCATGAACTGGTTTTTATCTTCTGTGATAGATCACGAAATTTTCAGGATGTTTTGCACCCATTAGATTTTCTACAAAGTAATCCCAGCGGCGACGCATCATATAATAATAATCGTCTCCATAACCATGTCGCGCATGTGGGAAAATGATCAGGTCAAAATCTTTATTCGCCTCGATCAGAGCATCGATCACCAAATAGGTGTTAGATGGGGGAACGTTATCATCCATAGCTCCGTGGGCGATCAGCAGTTTTCCTTCAAGGTTTTTAGCCAGATTCTGGTTCGCCTGCTTTTCGTAATTGTCACCATTAAGGAGTCCGATATATCTTTCGCCCCAGTCGTCTTCATAGTTTCGGTTATCGTGGTTTCCAGATTCTGAAATTCCCACTTTATAGAATTCAGGATATTTGAACATGGCAGCGGCAGTGGCAAATCCGCCTCCGGAATGTCCCCAGATGCCCACGTGGTCAAGATCCATATAAGGATATTTTTCCGCCAACTGTTTCAAACCTGAAATTTGATCTTCTAAAGTATTGTCGGCCATATTTCCGTAGCAGGCGTCATGAAAAGCCTTGGAGCGGTCTGGATTACAGGTGCCATCTATTACTACCACGATAAAGCCGAGTTCGGCAAGTGCCTGATGGTCGCTGCGTGAAGGATAGAAATTACGGCTTCCAACGCCTCCTCCCTGCGGACCGGGATAAATGTAATTCACCACCGGATATTTCTTGCTCTTGTCAAGATCGGTAGGAGTAAACATGAGTCCGTACAAATCCCAGCGGCCGTCACGTGATTTTACGGTAATTGGCTCCGGTGCTTTCCAGCCTGATTCTTTCAGCTCAGAAATATCCTGTTTTTCCAGGGTAGAAATCAGTTTGCCTTTTATCGTTCTCAGCTCGGCAACATTCGGCACATCGGGTTGAGAATAATTATCTACGAAATATTTTTTGTCGGGAGAAAGAGCAATGCTGTGATTGCCATTTTCAGGAGTCAACAGTTTCAGGTTTTTCCCGCTGAAATCGATGCTGTAGAAATGAGAGAAATACGGATCTCTTCCTTCTTCCCGGCCGTTGGCAAGAAAATAAAGTTTTCTTTTTTCCGTGTCCATTCCTTTTAATTCGGTCACCACGAAATTGCCTTTAGTGATCTGGTGTTTCAGTTTACCTGATTTAGCATCATAAAGATAGAGGTGCCCCCAGTTATCCCTTTCAGAATACCAGATGATCTCATTGGTTTCAGGCAAATAGCGCCAGTTGATGGAACCCATACCCGATTCGTATTGAGTATCGACATTTTCCTCGAAAATCTCACGAACCTCACCGGTTTCCGCATCGGCAATCCTTACTTTTTCGTGTTTATGATCTCTCGAAGTCGAAACAAAAACCAGTTTACTGCTGTCATCATTCCACTGGTTATCGTCAAAAGCTCCTGAGCAGCTAATATCATCACAAATAGTTCCTCGTCTTGGATCGGCAGGAACATCAAGTTTGATCACCTCGGGTTTCTCAGTATTAATGATAACACGGTGAATTTGGATAACTTCCTCATCGGTTGGCAGCGGATATTTCCATTCTTTTAATTCGGGCTCGCCTACTTTTGAATCCACCAGGTACATATCGCTCACATGGCGCTGATCCTGTTTATAGGTTGCGATTTTCTTTGAATCTGGCGACCAGAGAACAATTGGTTTGTCACTTCTTGTCCACCCGGCATTATCGGTGGCATAACCAAAATTCTTCTCCCCGTCGAAGGTAAGTTGCGTTTCCTTGCCTGTTTCAAGATTACGCATCCATAGATTCCAGTCGCGTATGAAAACCACTTTTTTTCCGTCAGGAGAAACTACCTCATCGCGGTCGTAATTTTTTGTTTTATCTTTTGAAATATCAACCGGCAGGCCTTCTTTGGAAAAAGCCGTTTGTTTTTTTCCGTTTTTGGAGTTTATATAAACAAATTCGTCTCCCTGAGGTGTGGAAATCTTATACCAGAAATTTCCATTTTCGAGCCAGTGCGGACTCACGAAACTTCGATAAACCTTAGAATAGGTGTTGAAACTGAGAAATTTGGTAGCATTTTCATATTCAGATACACTTACCGAATCTTTACTTATTTGGGAATGGCCCGAAAAAGCCAGAAAGCATAATAGCAGTAAAAACTGTAGGTCTTTTTTCATTGTTTTTTATGTGAATATTTTTAGGATTGGCAAGATAGAAAATTATCAGGGCTTTTAGAATAGCCTGTTACTTAATAATATCATCAATCATTCCAGAATGATTTTTTCAGATTTGGGATATTTAACCTCATATTTCAGGCTGAGTTCCTTTTGTTCGTTTGCATTCAGATTTAAGTTCCAGATGATCTCTCCGGTTTTTTCATCCAATTGCCCTCCGGATAATTCCACTTCATCCACATCTATATCATTGATGGCAGCAACAGGAATCTGATCATATAATTTAAGCTGAATGGGTTGAGATTTCTTGTTTCTCGCAAATATTTTGAATTCACGACTGTCAATCTTATTAGTGCCAATCGTTCTTCTTTTGGAATATTGATCTATTTTTTCTCTCCCGATCAGGATATTCTTATCGCGCCCCAGGGAAATGCTCAGGGTATCTTTTAAAGATTTTGCGTCGAGGACCGTTCTTCCCACATAAGCATCCTCAAAAAATAAATTAGTTTCTCCTTCCAGCAAATTATACTGATCCCAACTGTTGATCTTTGCGATAAGAAAGGCGTCTGTATCGAGTTTTGGAACGGCATAATATTCATAATCGGCTTTGATTTTATAGTCGGTTAGGTTTACCGAAAGCTTTTCTCCCGTAGAAGGGATCGAATAAGGTTTTTCCACTTCAAATTCTACGGTGGTCTGGTTTTCTATGGTTGAGGTGGTAATATTCCTAGCCGAAGGTTTCATCGAACTGGCACCTCTTAACCTGATACCAGCAACTTTTCCCTGAAGTTTATCACTGTAACCCGTTACCACAACTTCTTCCAGGGCATTTGCATCTTCCTGTAGCGCAATATTCATTTGAGAACTGGTGATAGATTTTTCCTCGGTTTTATAGCCGATGAACGAATAGACCAGGTATTTGGCATTATTAGGAAGTGTAATCTGATAGTTTCCGTCAAAATCTGTTTGAGTGCCAACGGTACTGCCTTTCACAACCACATTTACACCGGGTAATGGTAAGCCGCCCGGATCCAACACTTTTCCGGAAACTGTTCTAACATCATTTTTTAGTCTTCCGTCCACCGAATGAAAAAAGACGGTGTTGCGCGCATAATTCAAATACCAGGTTTCCAGTTCTGGAGCCACACCACTTTGATTGGGATTTCCATTCGAAAATTTAAGTTTTACATTATTCCAGTTATTTCCGGTATTTTGATAAACGTCAGCCTTATATTCAAGAGAGATGGGACTGGTGATGTCTTTTACCCTTAGATCATAATTGGGATACCAGCCCGCATTTCCCACCAGGTAACTAATAGTAAAATCTGCCGAAACAGCGGCATCGGCTTCGACCTTTATTTCTATCTGGCCCGAAGGAAGTTCCTTTTGCAGGCTAACATCCGAGATCTGGTTCTGAATTCTATTTTTTTTATACTCAAGCTCTCTGATACTTTCCTGAACATTTAAATACTCATTTTTGATTTCTGAAAGTTGCTGGTCATAGAAATCGATGGCCTGTTTAAGCTGCGCCAGACTAGCCGATGAATTTTCTCCATTGAGATCTTTATTCTTATCAAGCAGACTTTCTTTTTCATTCAGCACTTCAATCCGCGATTTCTTCTTGTCTATTTCCAGGTTTATCTTATCAAGTTCCTTTTTCAGGCTATCGGTTCTCGCGCTTTTTTCCCGTTCATCAAGGTAATCGAGCGTATGGTTGACCGATAGGATTGTAAACTCACCCTTAGCCTTAACCTGTACGCTTTTTTCATCGATAAAAGGGGAGAGGCTTTTCAGTTTTAATAAGCTGGTTCCTGTGGGAATTTGAGCCTTTGCTTCCCTGGTAACCTGGGCTCCTTCGAGAAATACGGTGACTTCGTTGATGGTTGATTTAAGATTTTTTTCGGTTGATTCCTGGCCATAAGCTCCTAGGGCCATTAAGAGGAATGGGAGTAAAATTTTTCGCATTTAAGATGAAATTAAATAGCTTTTGTTCATATAAAGCCTGATCTGGCAAAATTTCGGAAATTTGAGGTAATATAGTCAATTCTAATTTATTTCATAACAATCCATCCATACTCCATTGTCGCTATCCAGTCTTTCTTTAATAGGTGAATCATAAGTAATAAGAACCTCATTTTCTGAAATAAATGCCATTCCTTCAGCCTTGTCTTCTCCATGTTCGATCTCACTGCCACGGGCGACATCAAAAAGTCTTTCAGGTTTTAACTCTACACTGGCATACTTGTCTTCAAGACCGCCTTTTACCCTATAGATACTGATTGTGCCATCGAGATCCATCGTGGGCCCTGCCAGTAAATAAAGATCCCCTTTTTTGTCAATATTGAGTTCACGAATTCCCATTCCGTTCAGGTCCAGAAAATGCTTCCGATAAAGTTTTTCTTCGCCAGGTCTTTTATTCAGAAATAACTCCCCCTCAACCTCTTTACAATTGATCTCCAGAATAACAGCAAAACCATTTAAGACAGGTCCACGAAGCCCAATGAAGATCCGATCTTTATAAACCGCCAGGCCCTCAATATCAAAACCATTGTCTTTGCTGGGAATCATCATAAATCTTTCCAGATGTTCATCTCTCATCAGGGCATTATGAAGTTCTGTGCTTTTGGCGCCCCCGCGAAGCATGAGAGGTTTAATGGTCCTGCCATTGTATTCGGCTTCTTTGAAAAGTTCGAAAGTGCCATTTTTCTTTATACAGGGAATACAGCCCAGGCTGAAACGATTTTCATCAAGATCAACATCGGCAAGATCTTCAAGCTGTTCTTCAAGCGAATCATCTTCAGAAGGGGAATCGCGTTTTAAGCTCATGCTTCCGCAGAACCAAAGATATGGTTCGGCATAGGCCAGCGCTTCCATGTCGGCTTCCCCTCCTTCAGCAGGCAGGTCAAAAAACTCGCTCAGATCATAATGTTTATGATAGCCAAAGCCTTTTTGTGTACGGGTGAGGCGTTCAATCCCGGCATCTTCATCATAACTGAGCCAGAGATTATCTTCTGTGGAAAGGCTGCTGGAGATCTCACTACGCAGATCTTCAATATTTTTATATCCTTTTTTAAACTGAATGAGACATTTTGTGGAAAGATTCTGTTTGTTGGGTTTCATTGATTTTTCAGGTTGAGCGTTTCTGTATTCATTAATTCCAAACTAACCTAAATTTGGCAAAAAGACGAGAACTTTAGGAAAACCCTAACCCTGATGTTAAAGAAATACTACTGATGATGAATATGAATAAGCAATAACAGGCGAGGCTCCCGGACAGGAGTCCTATAAAAAACCGAAGAGAAAACTTATTCGGCGGTTACAGGATCGATGATATTCTCGATTTTATTCACCTCATTGGCCGGGAAACCACCTTTTTGAGCGTGTTCTCTAACCATTTCTTCATTGGGAGCGATGTACACACAGTAAATTTTGTTCCCGGTTACGTAACTTTGGATCCATTGTATCTGCGGACCCATTTTTTCCAGAACCGAACAGGATTTTTCAGAAATACCGCGCAATTCTTCAGGAGACATCTTACCCGCGCCGGGAATTTCCCTTTCAATTATGAATTTAGGCATGATTAATAAGTTTTAAAAGAGATTAAAAGGCTAAGAAGAAGATTTTGAAGCACTTAAATTTAAATAAAAAATCCTGGAAAACAGAAATTTAACTTTATAAATCGGTGATTTTGTATACTGGAGGAAGGCTCTTAATTATTCAATATATTTGCTTTTCAAATTCTCAATTTGCAGCGCAAGCGTTACTATTATTTTATCAGAATTCAATATTTAGGTTATCGCCTTCACGGTTGGCAGCGCCAGCCTGATGTTAAAACTGTGGAAGGTCTTCTTTACAAGACCCTGCGTTGGGTAATGCCCGAAGCAAAATACAAGATCCTCGGGACCAGCCGTACCGATGCGATGGTTTCAGCGGGAAGCACCGCTTTCGAGCTTTTTCTGGATCATGAACCTCTTGAAGATATGGAGGAGTTTCTTCAGCTTTTCAATAAGAATCTGCCGCAGGACCTCAGAGCTCTGGATATTGAAGAAGTAGATGCGAAATTCAACATTATTCAGCATTCAAAGATCAAGGAATACGCTTATCTCTTCAGTTATGGAGAGAAATATCATCCGTTTTGCGCTCCCTTTATGGCAAATTTCCAGGAAGAGCTCGAAATTGAAAAGATGAAGAAAGCGGCAAAACTATTCGAAGGCACCCACAATTTCAGCAATTATTGTGTAAGGGTTTCAGAAAAAAGCACTTTTGAACGGGAGATTTTAAAATCTGAAATAGAAGAGAACAGCCTTTATACCGCAAATTTCTTTCCGCAGAAATCTTATGTTTTTCATATACATGGGGCCGGATTCCTCAGGCATCAGGTGCGCTTGATGATGGGAGCGATGGTGCTGGTGGGAAGGGGAGAATTGAGCCTGGAAGATATTGGGCGAAGCCTTAGGCCCGGAAATCCGGAGCTGCAAATGGATTATATTGCACCGGCTTCCGGCCTTATTTTGAATAAAACCATATTTGACTAACCCGGAGTTTTCAGATTAAACAGAAATTCCGCTATTTTTATAAAAAACCAAGAAATGGCAAAACGACGAAAGTATTTGCTGCGGCGCCCAAGAACTTCGAAAACCCTTAATCAGGTGCCGGGGACGATGACCTACGTGGGAAATAAGGTTTCTACGGAAACCAAACTCGATGTTATTGACTACAACGAAGATAACTACGAAAGATTCAGTTCGACCTCGCCTCAGGACGCTTTTAAGTTTGTGGATGAAGACCGAATTACCTGGTTCAATATCGACGGCCTGAACAATATTGAGGAAATCGAAAAACTTGGTCAATATTATGAACTGCATCCGCTGGTGATGGAAGATATCGTAAACACCGGGCAAAGGCCTAAAATTGAGGAATATAAAGATTACTTATTCATTGTCGCGCAGATGCTTTACTACAAAGACGGAGATATTGAAAATGAGCATATAAGTATGATCGTGGGTAAAAATTATGTGCTCACTTTTCAGGAATCAAACGGTGATGTTTTTGATCCCGTAAGGGAGCGGATTGAATTTTCCAAAGGACGAATTCGCAGCCGTTCTGCCGATTACCTGATGTTTGCTTTGCTGGATTCAATTATCGATAACTATTTTCTTGTTATTGACGATATGAGCGATCGCATAGAAACCCTTGAGGGCAACCTTTTTACTTCAGAGCCCAGCGATAATATCACCTATGAAATTCAGGAATTGAAGCGCAATATTTTACGTATTCGTCGGGCGGTTTTCCCACTTCGGGAAGTGATCGGCAGACTTGAAAAAATGGAAACGCCGCTGGTGGAAGAGCGCACGGTGAATTATATCAGGGATCTTCATGATCATATCATCCAGATTTCTGAAAATATAGACATCTATCGCGAAATGATCTGGGGGTTAATGGATATGTACATGACCACCATCAGCAATAAAATGAATGAGGTGATGAAGGTCCTTACCATTATGGCCAGTATTTTTATACCGCTGACCTTTATCGCCGGAATTTATGGGATGAATTTTGAGTACATGCCCGAACTTCAGTGGAAATATAGTTATTTTGTACTTCTGGGGATTATGATCGTGGTTTTCTTCGCGATGCTCTATTATTTTAAAAGAAAAAAATGGTTATGATAAATAAAAAAAACTTTGTTTTCGTATTAAGTGTGCTTCTCTTTTCGGCTTTTGGAAGCGCTCAGATGAAGTCGGAAAAAACCAGTGATACCATGCAAAAAATGTATGTGGGAACCTACACAAAAAAAGAGGGCCATGTAGACGGAAAGGCCGAAGGTATATACTTTTTACATCAGGATCCTGCCACCGGGAAGCTGAAATTCATCAGTACCGCTGCCAGACTCACTAATCCTTCTTTCGTGAAGGTGGGAAAGATGAAAAAATATCTTTTCGCGGTGAGTGAGCTGGTACCGGGAGAGGCTGAAAGCGGATATGTTTATTCGTATAGGATTAAAGAAGACGGCTCCCTGGAAGAGGTGGATAAAAAAAGTTCGGGAAGTTTTGCTCCGTGTCATCTTGAACTGGATAAATCGGGAAAATTTTTATTTGTGAGCAATTATCTTGGCGGAATTGTGAGGGAATTCCAGATTGATAACGATGGCGGTTTAAAGCTTATTGAGGAATTAAAGCTTGAAAATCCAAATGAATCACATGCTCATTCAGTAAGCATCAGCGGTGATAATCGAAATGCTTATATAGCTGATCTTGGGAATGACAAAATATGGCTTTATAATTTCGAAGCTTCCACCGGAAAACTTACCCCTTCCGAACAAAAATTTGTAGAATTACCAGAAGGAGCAGGACCGCGGCATATGGTTTTCACAAAGAACGGAAGTTTTGCCTATTCGGTGAATGAACTGAACAGCACGGTAAGTGTATTTAAGGTTTTGAAGAATGGAGGGCTGGAACTTATTCAGAATATTTCCACGCTTCCTGCAAGTTATAAGCAGAAGAACGCGCCGGCAGATATTCATCTTCATCCTTCTGGGAAATTCCTTTATGCTTCCAACAGGTTTCATGATAGTATGGTGATCTATGCAGTAAATCAGGAAACCGGGAAATTAAGTGTTATCGATTATGTTCCCGTGGCCGGAAAAACGCCGCGAAATTTTACAATTTCGCCTTATGGTAGGTATCTTTATGCAGCCAGTCAGGACACAGGAAATATCACCATTTATAACATCAATGAAGAAACCGGGAAATTGAAGCCACAGCCGACTGTCTTTGAAATTAAAACGCCAGTTTGTCTGGAATTTGTGAAATAATTCCTAAATCTTTATTTGCTTAGATAAGGGAAAATATTTTTTAATATTTTTCACCTGAAAATCAGCAGATATCTTTTTATGAAATTATTCCGGAATTCATTTCTTTACGGGCTGTTTCTGATTATAATAGCCTGTGGAACCATACCTCCCTTTGCAGATAAACCTTTAAGGGAGGCTATTGATGTTCCCGAAAATTTTGTGACAAAACCGGGTGTGGAGTTTGATGCGAAATCCTGTAAAAGTCCGTTGATCGATCCGCGAACCGGAATTGAGATTATCCTGGAGGAATCTTTGGAAGGAATGGGTGATTACCGTGTTCCTTCCGGAAGATATGGAGTAGAGGCCAACGAACTGCTTCGCATCGACTGTAAAACCGGGAAAGTTATCGGAATTGCCAGTAATCGTTAAGTTTTCACTTCCTTCACCACAAAAAATCCATCGTTTCCCTGGGATTGGTAAAGCGGCATGAAAATATGGGCATCCCATTCACTTTTGACCTCCCTGCCATTCTGTTTAGCTAAAAGTTCTCCTTTTTCTATTTTCTGAAAATTCTCATAACCGGGCTGCATTTCAAAAATGTCATCATCTTCGAGTCCATGCCTGTAAACAATTTCAAAAGTCTTTTGAGGCGGAGCGTTCTTTTCGACAAAACGATTAACACAGTCTGGGTAGGTTGAAATTCTTTCAAGATCCAGGTTGCATGCCTCTTTCAATGCGAGCCAGATCACTCCTTCGTGGTTTTCCACAGAAGTTTTATCGGTATGTTGTCCGGCTTCAAAAACAAAGCCGGTCATTCCGGTACGGCTGAGATAATGGTCAATATCGCCGGTGATTATGTCACTAAAACCACGGATGATATAAGTGGGAAACTGATGAGCCCACTCGTCATTATTATTCACCACCTGCACCGAAATATAGGGCAGGCTTGGAGAGGAAGTGGTGTGGCAGTCGAGAAAATAGCGTTTGGTAAAATCGCTCTCAGGATATTTTTTCAGAATATCGATGATCTCGAACATCTCTTTCGTCTCATGGGTGTCTTTTCCGCCGACATCAATATTTTCCTCGGTCCAAGTGCGGTTGAGGTCTTCATCTATATATCTTTTATTCTGATTAAGCGCCATTTTATTTCCGGAAACTCCGACGATAGTCCCTTCAATTTCAGGCCTTGTTTTTTCAAGTTCTTTAAATACCTTTTCCAGAGCCTTTACCCCGCTTGGTTCATTGCCGTGGATACCTCCGGTAACGAAAAGCAAAGGGCCTTTCTTACCGGAAGTATATTTACCAATAATTCTTGGAATCTCTTCTTTCAGTTCTTCGTTCATAACAGCTGTTTATTCCATGGTGGCCAGGGTTCTGTTTGCAAGCTGGCCTTTATATTGTTTCTTATATTCCACTTTTCTTTCAATCGCTTCGATCACATAATCGGTAAATGGCGGCAGGCCAATGTCTTTAAAGCGTTCCATACCGCCGGGACTTAAAACATTGATCTCTATGAGCTTATCTTTTACGATATCGAGACCCACGAAAAAGAGTCCGTCGCGAATTAATTTAGGAGCAGTGAGATC
Organism: uncultured Flavobacteriaceae bacterium; assembly: GCA_963741865.1. GTDB lineage: Bacteria > Bacteroidota > Bacteroidia > Flavobacteriales > Flavobacteriaceae > Christiangramia. Next base: position 462,023 of record CAVUJP010000002.1, on the reverse strand, counting down.
GACGATGCGTTTCATTTCTGGGGTCAGGTCACTGCTGTCTGCAGTGGCACCAAGTTTAAAATTACTTCGAAACTCTCCTTCGCCGCTCACTCTTCTGATAATTGCTTTTTTTCCGTTTTTTTCCATCACTTTCCCGTTCAGAAGAAGCACTCTCACATCCCCATTCTTAACATCTGGTAAAAATTCCTGGGCGATCACATATCCCTGGGAACTTAGATGTTCTATGATCTGGTTGAGGTTCTTTTCCTTTTCATCAATCAGGTAGACATCCTGTCCTCCGGAACCTTCCAGAGGTTTTAAAACCATTTTCTTATTTTGTTTTTCCCAAAAATCAAGTAATTGATCTTTGTCGCGCGTAATAATTGAATCAGGTTTAATTTCAGAAGGTAATTCTTCAAAATATAGTTTATCAATAAAAGCATGAGAAAGAGCATAAGCATCGTTCAATACGAGCACATCTTCCTGCTGCACCATCCTTCCGAAGGCGATACCCGACTGCTCGGCCCATTGTCTTTCCTTCTCCTCAGTAGGATTATTTCTGATAAAAAGAACGTCAAGACTCGAAGCATCAATTTTTTTCTTCCTGGCTTTGGAGTCCTGAAGCGCTTCCAGAAACTTTTTTGGAGATTTTGTTTTAGTATTTTTAGGGACTTGTGTGGCGTTGATACTTATTGGGGCATCATGATGAAAGCTGAAATCTCCAACTCCCATCGCAAAGACTTCATGGCCTCGTTGATGGGCCATGGTCATAAGAGCTACCGAAGTTCCATTGGCTTCCGTAGCGACATCATTCAACACAAAACATATTTTCATTAGCATACCATTTGCGGCAGGTCTAATCCTCCCTGCCTGATTAATTTTAGTTTATTGTACATTTTTTCGCTATGTAAATAGCTGGGTTTGATCCTGGGCTTTTTTAATACTTTTCTTGCAGTGAGTTCCTTGATAATCTCCAGATGTTTAAATCCGAATTTTCCTGCTAAAAGTGGTTCTAAATCTCCGCCGTTTTCGAGATGTTTTTTTAATTCTACAAGACCTTTCAGATAGATGATGTCCTTTAGGAATCCGCCGCCCTGCATAATTCGCGAGGTAATATTGAAGGCTCTTTCGGGAAGAAAATTGAATTCTGTTTTCAATAATCTGAAGATTTCCTGAAAATCACCTCCGTTTACCAGGGCTTCCCCTGCGATCACCCTTCCGGCGAGAATTCTCAGCCGGTTCGCAGTAAGGCCATCCACCATATATTCCGACATAACTGCCATTCCCTCCTGCATGGGATCGTAATCGGCGAGGCCTATGCTGAGTTGCTGCAGCGGCTGTTTACTACCATTGTAATAAGTAAGCGCATGTGTTCCCACCTCATGCTGGATAAGGGCTTCAGCTTCTTTAGGACTCATTTTGTAATCTTCCGGGATATAAAGTTCGCCCTTAGAAACCATCATGACGTTTACATCTTTTCGAATATGAACCTTGCATTTAAAATTTTCATCCTGTTGACAGAAATAATCAAATTCCTTTCGTGCCAAACTGCTGAAGGATCTTGCATCCAGAAGATCCTCATCATCGCCATGTTCTTCCTCATCTACGGTAGCAAGGATATTGCGGGCTTCTTCACATAATTCTTTTTCAATTCCTTTATAAAGCCTGATGCCGTCATACATGAAATTTTTTGTTCCACGCTCATTGAGCATTGAAATTTGTAAATCAAGTTCTTCGCGTTTTTCCCTGAAAAGAAAAGACATGGTAGGATCATCTATTTCCTCAATTTTCAGGTTGTAGAGCCTTCTTTTTAATACATCGGGATCGACGGGTAAAAGCCGGTAATGATAATCGATCACGTGATCAAAATTGCTTTCGAAAAATTCATGTTTGATCTCGTAGATATTCGAAGGAGAAACCAGCCATAGAAACTGATAGGACTTTTCAATCTCGGTAAGTTTTTTATCGATATCGAAAACGATCTTTTTCAGGTATTTTCTTCCGAGGGTATTGTAACTGGCAACACCGCTGGAGGTTTGCACCCGAATAAACTCGAAGAACGAACGATGCATGGCGTGGATAAGGAAATCTTTGAAATTCCTAAAGAAAACAGGATACAAACGGTTTTCGTCATTCCTGTAAACCGGCGGAAGCTCCAGCCCTACGATCACCGCCCCGCAATTTTTGGCGGATTCCATATCCATCAAGGGTTCCTGATCTTCAGCCTGCCTGTTGGGTGTATCTTTAATATCAACTTCCAGATTAAGGCCTATAAATTCATTATTTACTTCCGAAATATTATTTTGTAAGGTTTCCAATGCCGAGGGCAGTCTTTTTGCGGGACCTTTAATGATGATTTTTTGGGAATCATCCGGGCCGGTATAAATTTCGAATAGGAGATAAGACTTGAATTTGGCAGAAAGATCATCGGAAAGTTTAAATAACAGCTTCTGATAATCTGAAAAATCTTGGTCGCCGATCACCAGGTACGAAGATTCATTGGTCACGAACCTCCGGGTCCCCCGGTCGTTTTTTTTAGTGCGGTAGATCACCAGATAAGGCAATTCTTTTTCAATATGCAGAATGCCTTTTCCCGGCAATGAACAGCTTACCTCTTTGTCTTCATGAAGAGTTGTTAAAATTTGATTAATCGATTTTTCTGATAAATCGGGTATTTCCTGCATTTGTCTAAAACCTTGTTGAGATTATTAATTCTAATTCCCTATTTTCCAGGTAGTAGGGAACTTTTTGAATTATGACTTCAATTAAAGTTAGCAAGAATTAGAACTAATCAGGCTGGTTTCAGGAGATTTGACAATACTTTAAGAAAGCTTATAAAAATATTGGGGAATTGAAATTCCAAGAGTAGTAGGAAAGATGATGATGAGCTCTAATCTCAATCTTCTTTCAGCAGCCTTTTTTTCAGCTCTTTATATTTTCGGGTGAAATGTACGCCAATTTGAGACTCTCTTAGATCAAAACCAAAAGCGCGACGACTAACAGCAATAATTGGTGGTGCCTGGATTCTCTTAAAATAACTGATCTTAAATTGTTTCCATTTATCTTCCAGATCGAGAATAAGGCTTTCATTACTGTCAAAATAGTCTTCGATTACCCCTTCTTCAATTTTAAGTTTTTCAAGCAGACTGCCGTCTATATACATTTCGAGAATGTCTTCGGGGTCAAGGCGGAATTCAATAAAAGCCCTGAAAAGAGCATCGTGGTAGGGAAAATACAAGGGATCACCTTTTCCCTCTTCAATATTCTGATCGGCGCTGAGCTCTGCAGAAGGAGGGATTTCAAATAATCTTTCGGGAAAGATCTCCTTTTCTTCGATTCCATTGATGTATTTGCAGAGTGAATAGATCTCATTTTTATACAGATCGGCAATGGGTGCCAGCGCTCCGTTGATGTCGCCATACAGTGTAGCATAACCAATGGCGGTTTCACTTTTATTACCGTTATTGACAAAGACACCATTAAGAGCAGAAGCTATGCCGGCAAGTACACGTCCACCACGGTCACGCGCCTGAATATTCTCTTTATCCAGAGCATCCAGCTGTAGTTTTAGTTTTTCTTCAGAACCATCTAATCTGGTAAATTCAGTATTCTCAAGTTGTTGGGTGGTAAAATCATAAGCCTCCTGGATGGGAACAATGGTATAAAAGATACCCAGCTTTTCAGCCAGTTTTCCGGCAATATCTTTGGTGATTTCAGAATTATACTGAGACGGCATATTCACACCAAAGATCCTTTCGGAACCCAGAGCTTTCGAAAGCAGGTAAGCACTCAACGAAGAGTCAACGCCTCCGCTAAGGCCAATGACCACTTTTTCGGCTTTTATCAGCTCAAAGAATTTTTTTATTCCGTAAAGTAATCCCTGAAGCAGTTCCTCCTGATCCCGTTTCTTTGATAACAAGGGATTTTCATGTACTTCTTTTTCTTCACTGAAAATACTTCCGCGAAGCGTACATTCTTCATAAGAATCGGCGATCTTATGCAGTGAGCCATTGGGATGATAGAAGGTGGAATTCCCATCGAAGAGAAAAATATTCTTGCCGTTGTTCTGGATACCCGTATTATTCACATAAATAAACGGAACTGGATGATTTTTTAGATGCTGCCTTACGATGCGGTGGCGCTTATTATTCTTTCTCCAGGTCCAGGGTGAACAGGAAATATTTATAATGAATTCGGCTCCATTTTCCAGAATGATATCGATAGGACTGATGGAATAGTCCTGGCTCCACATATCTTCGCAAAGCGTGATACCGATCTTTCTTTCCATTCCGTTGATCTCGGTTTTCAAAGGCTGAAGAAAATCTTCCATCGGTTTATTTTCATCCTGGGCAAGTTTTCTTGCCGAATAGAAGTAGCGGTCATCATCGAACTCCCGGTAATCGGGATGCAGGGTCTTGTAAAATTTCCCAAGCATTTCCCCATTTTGAGCCACAAAAGCGGTATTGAAACGGCGAATCCTTCCATCCTCGCCGCGACAGGTTTTATCGATATCAACATTTCCCCAGACCACCATTATATCTTTGGAAGCCTTTACGATATCTTCATTATAACCAAGGCAATCCACGAGAAAAGCCTCATTTTCCCATTCATCAGAAATCAGGTAACCGGGAACGGCCATCTCGGGAAATATGATAATATCATCCCCATTTTCCACCGCCTCATCTATGCATTCTACTATTTTTTGAACATTGATATCGGGATGGCCGGGAACGACCTCCATCTGGCAGGCGGCAACTTTCAGTGCTTTTTCGCTCATAAGTGACTTTTGCTTTCAATATAATCAGTATCTGCGGGAAGCTTTATTAAAATTAGTATAACAAATTGCAAAAAGAAGGGATTTTAACCGGAAAGAGGAGAGGGCACTTCAGGAAATAAAAAAACCACGTCCTTTAGGAACGTGGTTTTGTGAGTGATGTGATGGCACCAGGATTCGAACCTGGGACCGCCTGCTTAGAAGGCAGGTGCTCTATCCAGCTGAGCTATGCCACCAATATCATTTCAATATTTTAAATCGTTTGCTTAGAATGCAGATGAACTACCGAACTGAGCTACGCGACCTCTTTTTGCGGTTGCAAATATAAACCTCTTTATAAATAAAACAATGGTTTTTTTCAAAAATGAAGATCATTGTAAAACAAAAAAACTTCCCGGTTACGAGAAGTTTTCTTTTTATAATTGGTTGGTTAGTATATTAATTTTCTCTTATCAGATGAGTTTCCAGATTATTAGAAGTAATCACTAACTGGTTGAAAATATTTGAGGAATCATTTTTCTTCTCAAAATATTCTAAATACAAATTATTGAATCTTCTAATAAGTTCCAGGGTTTGCAGTGATAATTGGAAAAAATCCCCTTTTTCATGAAGATCCTTTAATTGGTTTTTTACCGACCTTATTTGCTGAAACTCTTCTTCAGTATTTAATATGTATTCCTGATGCTTAAGCATAACTTTTTAGTTTTCAGTTATCCGTGCAGGAAATTCAATATAGATTGGGCAAATCAAATATAGACGGAAATTGTTCTTAGGCCTAAAACTGGCCTGTAAAATCTTCAAAATGTAGTATTTCTTCGGTAAAAAGCGATTATAGAGGTTAATTAAAATTGTCTTAATTTAGCGCCGGATTATTTTCAACACATTTTTATGCCCGAATTGATGCTTAAAATCTCTCCAGTTTTAAAGAAAGAGATACTTGAAACCAAACCATTCCAACATTATGTTACTACAGGTTTTTATTCGGTTAGGCTGGTTCTGAAAAACGGGCAAAAACTTATAAGTCTTAGTGACGATTTTACCGCAGAGGCATGAATTACGACTTCACCATTATAGTTCCCGTTTACAACGAGCAGGAATGTTTGCCTGAACTTTTCCAAAAGCTTCAAAATTATCTGAAAACCGCCAGCAAAAAAACAAAGGTTTTACTGGTAGACGACGGTTCATCAGATGGAAGCGCAGGAATGATCAGGGATTTTTGTAATCAAAATGAGCATTTTTTCTATCTGTTATTTCAAAAGAATTTTGGAAAAGGCGCAGCCCTAAAAGCAGCTTTTGATCATACCGATACTCCCTGGCTGGGCTATCTGGATGCCGATCTTCAAACTTATCCTCAAGATTTCGAAAGGCTTTTTCCTCTTTCTAAAGATAACGAGCTGGTGACCGGCTGGAGAAAACAGCGAAAAGATACCTGGATAAAACGAATTTCTTCTAAAGTCGGGAATGGCGTACGCATCATGTTCACCCGTGATCATATGCACGATACCGGATGCCCTTTGAAGATCATCAAAACCTCTTACGCACGTCAAATACCCATGTTCAAAGGGCTTCAACGCTTTTTGCCTGCCATGATTCTTTTGCAGAACGGCAGGATCGCCGAAGTGGAAATTCCTCATTATCCAAGGCTTGCCGGGGAATCCAAATACAATTTCAAGAACCGGTTTATGGGACCCTTACTCGATTGCTTCGCTTATGTATGGATGCGGAAATCATACATCAATTATAATGTGAAGGAAAAAAATGAGTAGTAGTTGGCTGGTTTATGCGATAGGTTTTTTTGCTCAGCTTCTGTTTTCGGGACGAATGTTCCTGCAGTGGATCTTATCTGAAAGGAGCAAAAAGATCATCACTCCGGTACTTTTCTGGCAGCTTAGCCTGCTGGCATCTTTTCTTCTTTTTTTGTACGGCTATTTAAGAGATGATTTCGCGATTATGCTGGGGCAGGCCTTAACATATTTTATTTATATCAGGAATCTTCAGTTGCAGGGAGAATGGCTGAAAATGCCGAAAATCCTGCGTGTCTTTCTTTGGATTTTCCCGTTATTAATTGTGATTTACGGCTTCAATAACGATGTATATAATGCACAGAAGCTTTTTCATAATGAAGATATTCCATTTTGGCTATTAATTTTAGGCTCATTTGCCCAATTAATTTTTACCTTAAGGTTCGTTTATCAGTGGATCTATTCTGAAAGAAGGAAGATGTCATCGCTGCCAATGGGATTCTGGCTGTTAAGTTTGTTAGGATCGGGGCTGATACTCGTTTACGGAGTTTTCAGAAGAGACCCGGTATTGCTGGTAGGACATGGAATAGGAGTGATCATGTACACACGTAATCTTTATATTCAGAAGAATGAAATTAAAGGATAATCACCTTCTTCTACTGGTTCTTGTTTGCATCGCGATCTTTTTCGTGAACCTGGATGCCCTCTATGTGAATATTATGGAGGCCCGAAATTTTATTACCGCCCGGGAAATGGTGAAGATGAATCACTGGATATTCACCACGATCAATGGAGAACCACGTTACGAAAAACCGCCGCTGCCCACCTGGCTTACCGCGGTTTCGATGCTCATCTTTGGTATAAAAAGTCTTTTTGCCTTAAGGCTTCCTGCAGCCATCATGGGTACTCTTACCGTGGTTTATATTTATAAGATCAGCCTTCGGCTTACGGCGCAGCGAAAATTTTCTTTTATAGCCGGACTCATTGCCGCGACCTCTTTCTATATACTTCTTTCCGGAAGAGACGGACAGTGGGATATCTTTACCCACGCTTTTATGTGCATGGGAATTTATCTTCTGCTGAAGGTTTTTGATAAGGAAGAACATTTATACCAAAATGCAATCGGAGCAGGCCTCCTGATGGGTTGCTCGTTTTTAAGTAAAGGACCGGTTTCCATGTACGCGCTTTTGCTTCCGTTTCTTATTTCCTATGGGATTGTTTACCGTTATCGCTCTTTCAGAAAGATATGGCCTGCCTTGCTTATATCGGTCCTGGTTGCTGTTATTATTTCGGCTTCCTGGAGCTTATATGTTTATTTTTTTGACACACACGCGGTTTCAAAGATCACCGGAAGGGAAGCCGGCCGATGGCTTGATTATAATGTACGTCCCTTTTACTACTACTGGAGCTTTGTGGTGCAGAGCGGGATATGGACGCTGCCCGCCTTTGTGAGTTTGTTGTATCCGTATTTAAAGAACAGAGTTTTTAATAAACCGGCTTATAAATTTGCCCTTTTCTGGACATTGGCTTCGGTGATCCTTTTATCGCTGATCCCTGAGAAGAAATCGCGTTACCTGTTACCCGTGCTCATTCCGTTGGCGATAAATACCGCTTTTTATATCGAATATCTTTTCCGACGCTTCGATATGATGCCTCGTAAAGAAAGCTGGGTGGTCTATTTCAATTTTATATTGATTGCAGTGATAGGAATAGCCTTTCCGTTTGCCGGGATTATTTATTTTAAAGATAACTTAAGCGATATCTGGCCCTGGTTTTTAATGACTTCCATCTGTCTTTTCAGCATTGGTATTTTTCTGCTGATCTATCTGAAACAAAAGAAGTTCAGGCCCGTTTTTTATCTTAGCGTGTGGTTTATCATAAGCCTTATTTTCTTCGGACTTCCCATGGCAGATAAAATTGAAACAAATCCAGATTATAAAAGTATACTGTCTGTAGATGCTTATATTGAAAAATATTCGCTGCCAGTTTTTGAGTTCAATGGGTTTACGCCTGAAATAATCTGGGAATATGGCAAACCCATAAAAGTTCTATGGAATGGTGAAAATTATGAACTTCCGGAAACTGATCGTTTTCTCTTACTGGCAACCGGGGAGCAGGCCAAAAAATTACCTAAAGTCTTCAAAAATTACGATATTGAAAAAATAGACGAAATAGATATGAATCCTGTTGGAAATAAACATAAGGAAAGACTATTTCGGGAACTATACTTAATACGAAAAAACAACAAAAATGATTAATTATCCGGTAAAATTCAGACCCATTCTGCAGGATAAAATTTGGGGCGGAAGTAAATTGAAAGATATTCTGAATAAAGATACGAGACGCACACAATTAGGCGAAAGCTGGGAAATTTCTGGTGTGGAAGGAAATGTTTCGGTGGTGGATAATGGCAGTGAAAAAGGGCGGACTTTAAAGGAATTAATACACACCCATAAAGGAGATCTGGTAGGCAAGAAGATATACGAACAATTCGGTGATGATTTTCCGTTGCTGATCAAATTCATCGATGCTAAAACCGACCTCTCCGTGCAACTTCATCCTAATGATGAACTTGCAAAGCAGCGTCATAACTCCTTCGGAAAAACTGAAATGTGGTACGTACTTCAGGCCGATGAAGGCGCGAAACTTAATATCGGCTTTAAAAACACGCTTGATAAAAGGGAATACCTGGAACATCTTGAAAATGGTACTATTACTGAGCTGCTTCATTTTGAAGAGGTGAAGAAAGGAGATTCGGTTTTTATCAATACCGGAAAAGTACATGCGATAGGAGGAGGAGTTTTACTGGCTGAAATTCAGCAAACATCAGATATTACTTATCGTATCTACGACTGGAATCGTGTGGATAATGAAGGTAATAGTCGTGAATTGCATACCGCACTAGCCCTGGATGCCATTGATTTTGAGAAAAAAGATGATTATAAATTAAGCTATGAAAAGAAGAAGAATACTTCTTCCGAGATCGCTTCCTGTGAGTATTTCACCACAAATTATCTGCCGGTAGAGGGAAAACTGACACGTGATTACTCCGCACTTGATTCTTTTGTAATCTATATTTGTGTAGATGGAGAATGTAAAATCAACCTCGAAGGAAACCGGGAAATACTGCCTAAGGGTCAAAGCATCCTGATACCTGCTTCCGGCAACAAAGTATTACTGGAAGCAGATAAAGCAGAATTGCTTGAAGTTTATATTAAATAATTATTTTTCTAGAATCTCGTCGATCTTTTTCAGTTCTTCTTTCGAAAACTCGATATTTTCGGTAGCGGCTAGATTGTCTTTTAACTGAGAGACTTTGCTCACTCCCACGAGTACAGAAGTGACGCGTTCATCTTTCAGCAGCCATGCCACAGCCATCTGCGCAAGGCTCTGACCTCGGTTTTGGGCAATTTCGTTGAGCTGTTGCATCTGTTTCACAACTTTATCGGTGATCTGAGATTTGTCAAGGTAACTGCCTTCTGTGGCTGCCCTGGAATCTTCGGGAATTCCATTGAGATATTTATCTGTCAGGATGCCCTGTTCAAGGGGAGAGAAAACAATGCTACCGAGGCCGAGATCCTCCAGGGTGCCTAATAACTTTTCTTCCACCCAGCGATCCATCATATTGTAACGTGGCTGATGAATAAGAAAAGGTGTTCGCTGTTCTTTCAGTATTTTCGCGGCTTTCCTGGTATCTTCGGCGTTATACTGCGAAATTCCCACATAAAGAGCCTTTCCCTGTTTTACGATCTGATCCAGCGCACCCATGGTTTCTTCCAGTGGAGTATCGGGATCTGGCCGGTGATGGTAAAAAATATCGACATAATCCAGCCCCATTCTTTGAAGGGATTGGTCCAGACTGGCAATTAGATACTTTCGGGATCCGAAATTACCATAAGGTCCTGGCCACATATCCCAGCCGGCTTTGGTGGAAAGTATCAATTCATCGCGATAAGGTTTGAAATCTTCTTTAAAGATCCGGCCGAAATTTTTTTCGGCACTTCCGTACGGAGGGCCATAGTTATTCGCGAGATCAAAATGAGTGATGCCGTTATCGAAGGCGGTTCTCAAAAGATTTCTGGAATTGTTAAAGTCATCCCTGTCTCCGAAATTGTGCCATAATCCTATAGATATCAACGGAAGCTCAATTCCGCTTCGGCCACAACGGCGATATTTCATTTTTTCATAACGGTCTTCTGCCGGTGTATACGAGTTCATAAAAATATTTTTTGATTTAAGTTTCCCGAAGTTACTAAAAGCAGTTGAAAATATTATAAGCCTTTAATAATTGCTTGCTTCGCATCTGCTCATTTTTAAGCATATCTTTATTATAAATGATACTGAAATTTACCGGATATCGGTTAGGTGTTTTCGTCAGTTGTGGTAGTGTAGAAACTGATTTGTCCGCTTAGGTTTTAAAATCTTTATTTCTATATTTTTCTTTTAGAATGGAAATAACTGCGAATCTGCGATGTTAGCAAATTTATTTTCTTATCCCATCTTGATTAAATATTTTCTAAATCTTGTCTGCCAATTATTGTTGGCAACATCTACTAAATATAGCCAGCACAAAATTGAAAATCTCTCTGGAAAGATATTCGGTTTATATGATGATCAATTTTTGCTGAAACTCAGCATGGCTGTTCCGGAAGCATTTTCTCCCAGGTCGAGATTGATCATCTCTGCATTCGCCGAAATTACTGTATAATCACTGCTAAGGTCTCCGAATTTTCCTTCCGGACTGAAAAAAATATTGAAATCAACATCAAAATAGGAATCGGTTTCACTGCCGGAATCATTACTGATGCGCCAGGTTCCCGTGATCTCATTGATTTCTGAAGTAGCTCTTAATACATTGTTGTCTTCAAAGACAAAGTTGTAATCATTATAATCGGCGGTGAGATCATCATTATTCTTCACAAATTTTGAAATATGCCAGGTGTCAGCCTGCATCAGCAATCTCAACTCCTTTACCTGGGCAGAGGTAGAAAGTATGTCGTCATTGTCATTGCCGCAGGAGGTGATAAGCACCAGGCTTAAAGCTATAAAGAGAAGTTTAAAATTTTTCATGAGGTAGGATCTTTTGCGGGTTTTCTTCAAAACGTAAAATTACAAAGCTTCTTATTTTCCGGGGGCTAAATATTTCAAATTAACATCTGCTAAAGGATAGAAGTTAAGCAAAAATAGGTTGTAAGATTTACGTAAATAATTAATATATTTGTACGTAATTCTAATTATATGGATAAAAAATTGACATTAAGCTTAGATGGCAATACTATAGAAACTGCAAAAAAGTATGCAAAATCGAATAATATTAGCCTGTCAAAATTAATAGAATCCTATTTAAGTTCTCTGACTAAACAAGAAAAGGAAAAGGAACCTGAAATTACACCCCTGGTTAGAAGTCTCAGTGGAGTTATTTCAATAGATGATGATTTTGATTTTAAAGAGGACTACACTCAATATTTACTAGAAAAATATAAATGAAAAAAATCTTAATTGATACCAACATCGTTATAGATTTACTCTCTAAAAGAAAGGATTTTTATGCTGATGCAGCTAATCTGTTTTCTCAAGCGGATAAAAAAGAAATAGAACTGAAGATTTCATCATTGACATTTGCAAATACCCATTATTTACTTTCAAAATTAAAATCAGCTAAAGAAGCGAGAGAAATACTGCGAAAATTAAAGGTACTGGTTGATATATTGAGCCTTGATGATAAAATTACAGAACTGGCTTTAAGTGATGAAAATTTTCCTGATTTTGAGGATGGATTGCAATACTATTCTGCAATTGAAAATGAGGTCGATATAATAATTTCCAGAAATAAAAAAGATTTTAAAAATTCAAAATTACCGGTTTTAACTGCAAAAGAATATTTGGCTATTGAATAATTTTACCGGTAACCAATAACTATTATGGCTAATATCGCTGTAATAGAAAGGATCCGGATTTCAGAAAAGAACTGAAATTAATCCACAGCGTTAAACCTCACACATCAACTTCACGGCACTCGGTGTTAGCCAGGAACTGATAAATACGAGTAATAATTATCAAAATTTGACTAATTTCGAAGCCTCTAATCAAGCACATATTATTTTGAAAACCCGATTTTATTCCTTTCTGTTATTAGTTTTTGTTATTGTGACCGTAGGTCTTGGCAGTTGGGGACTTACCGAAAGCAGCGAAGCGCGTTATGCCGAAATAAGCCGGGAAATGGTGAAAACAGGAGATTATCTGCACCCGAGGCTCCTCGATATCCAACATTTTCATAAGCCGCCGCTCACTTATTACATCACGGCATTAGGCTATAATATCTTCGGGATCAATGAATTTGGAGCGCGTTTCTTTTTACAGGTTTCGCTGATCATTCAATTGCTGCTAGTTTTCAAGCTGGCCATGCTGTTCTTTAAAAGTGAGAAGATAGCTTTTTCCTCGGCAGCTATTTACTTTACGTTTCCCATCGTGCTGATCGCCAGCCGGAATCTTACCACCGATGCCTATCTTGCCACCATTATTTTAGGCTGTATTTACGCGTATGCAGTCTATAAGCTCAGGTCCAAAACCTTCTTTTTATACCTGTGTTATTTTCTGATGGGGCTCGGTTTTTTAAATAAAGGTCCTGTGATCGTTCTGCCGGTGCTGGCTTTTACCATTCCGTGGAAAGTGATCCTGAAGGATAAATGGAAATTTTCTATTCACCATCTTCTCGGATTCCTTCTTTTCGTGCTTGTTTCGGCCTCATGGTTTATAGTGATCATTAAAGAAACCCCAGAATTATGGAATTATTTCTTTCAGAAACACACGGTAGATCGCGCTCTCTCGGCAGAAACTTTCCATCGGGATAAACCCTTCTGGTACTTTATCGTTCTGGCGCCACTGGTAGGTTTGCCCTGGTTTATTTATACGATAATCCTTTCGGTAAAAAAATACAGGCCCACGCCGGAAAGCGACCGAAAATTCATCAAGGTCTTACTCTGGTCGTCGGGGATCGTTTTTCTGCTATTCTCGGCATTTTCTTCAAAACTGGTACTTTATATACTCCCAATTTATCCGTTACTCGCGGTGGTTGGCGGATTTTTCCTATCGGAAAGCTCTCTGAGGCTGAAGAAGAATTTCAACATAACGTATTACGTGCTTTTCGTTTTATTCATTCTTGCCCTGGTCGTGCTGAAGCTTCTCGGGGTAATTCAGCTGGATGTAATTTCTATACTGGTAATTGTAATCATTGCCGCGTTGGGACTGGTACTGAGCATGAAATTCACAAATTCTGAAAGGGCTAAATTATTGGGAGTTGGAGTGGTTTTCACTACCTGTGTGATCGCAGCCTTTGCATTTGTAGGCGACCAGAATCCTTACCTGATCAATACTACCCGTGATCTTGCAGCAGAACTTGAGAATGGGGAACTTGAAAATGCCGAAAATATCATGGTCTATGATTATATGATCCCTTCAACCGCTTTTTACCTGGACAAGCCGATTATTACGGTTCATAAAGGCAATTTCAATACGAACAGGGAAGTGCAGTTCGAAAGGGATTCAAATTATAAGAAAACCTATCTGAATGTGAATCAGCCACAGGATATGAAGCGTTTTACCGATTATCTGAAGGGAGAGAAAAACGTTTTGATCATGCGGAAAAAGGGAAATTTACCAGATTCCCTGCAACATTATCTTCAGAAATATAAGGTAGAGGAAGCCGGGAAGTGGAAGATCTATTATTAAGATCCTATTCCCCGATATCCTCATTCCAGAGTTCAGGATTTTCGGCGATGAACTTCTGCATCATCTGTATGCATTCTTCGTCATTAAGAACCAGAACTTCCACGCCCTTGTTTCTTAAGAGTTCTTCGGAACCCATAAAAGTTGTGTTTTCACCAATTACTACCTTTGGGATTCCATACAGTAAAATGGCACCTGTACACATCGGGCAGGGTGAAAGAGTGGTGTAAAGCACGCTTTCCTGATACACTTTTGCGGGCTGTCTGCCGGCATTTTCCAGGGCATCCATTTCCCCGTGAAGCACCACGCTATTTTTTTGTACCCGCTTATTATGACCTTTTCCGAGAATATTGTCCTGGTGAACGAGCACACTTCCGATAGGAATTCCGCCTTCGTTTCTGCCTTTTTTTGCCTGGTCTATGGCTGCTTTAAGGAATTTATCCATGATTCTGTTTTACAGTCCTCTAAAAATAATAAAAGCCCCGCGAAACACGGGGCATAATTATTTTCAGTTTTAAAGTTTGTGTGTGTTGTGAGCTAAAATTAATTAATATTCCTTAAAACTAAATCTTACTATTTACAGTTTGTAATTGATATTGCTAAAGTATGCTATTTTAGTGCAGCCATAGCATAATGAAGGGTCAAGAAAGATTAATGAAAGGTTAATCAGATTAATATAATATTAACCGATGCTCTTAAAGCGTAATTTTTAGTAATATAGTTGCTGAGTTGTGAAACGCAGAAATATTTATATAAGCATTTTTATTGTTTCGGTACTGGGACTCTTTGTTGTTCAGTATCAATATTTGCGTATTGGGTTGAACCTTGCCAGGGTACAGTTCGATAAAAAAATTGCTTCGGCAGGTGCGGCGATCAAAAATGATCTTTCCGCTGAAAACCAGCTGTCTTTTCTGGTGGCCCAGGCGATCACCAAAGACGACTACTTCAATTTAAGTACTGACAGCGTTCAGGATGCTTCGCGGTATTTTTTGAATGATTTTATCGGGCAAAAGCTTTCAGAAAATGGAATAAAAACCGATTTCAGTTACAGGTTATACACCCGAGACACCCTTGATTATCTGCAGTCTCCACAGCAATTCGAAGAGGAGGCCTCACTGATTAAATACCCCTTTTCCCTTGAGGGTTTTCTACCGGCGATGACCGATAAACCATTGATCCTGGAACTGCAGTTTAAAGACCTCAATTCTTATTTTCTCTCACAGCTTAACGGACTCACCTTGCCAAGCCTTCTGTTCATGATAGCCATTATCATAGTGGTGATCTGGATTTTGCGTTCTTTTTACTGGCAAAGCAATGTGATTACCACCACCAATGAGTTTATCAATAATCTCACGCATGAGCTTAAAACCCCTGTTTTTTCCATAGGCCTGGCGACAAAAATTCTGGAAGAGAATGCCCAGGAAAAGCAAAAACCTATCGTGGCAATGATCAGGCAACAGGTTGAAAAATTGAAAAGGCATATAGATCAGGTCCTGGAACTTGGGAACCTGGAATCCAGAAAAAAGCTTTTTGAGCTCAAGCCCGTGAATCTTCAGCCGCTTTTAAAGGAATGGTGCGATCATTTCCGGGAGATTTCAGAAATTGAAAACAGTCGTTTTGAATGTGAGATAGGTGAGGAGGAGTTTAGGGTAATGGCCGCCACCGGTCATCTTGAAAATGCCATTAATAATTTGGTGGATAATGCGAAGAAATATTCCGAAGAACCTGAAGTAAAGCTAAAAGCGATACAAGAAGGAAAATATGTGGTGATCAGCGTGGCCGATAAAGGGATTGGAATCGATAAAAAGGAAAAACAACGAATTTTTAAAAAATATTACCGTATTTCGAACGGCGATCTTCATAAAGTGAAGGGTTACGGCCTGGGTCTTAGCTATGTGAAAGAGATCGTGAAAAGACATAAAGGAAAAATTAAAATCGAAAGCGAGTCGGGGAAAGGAACCACCGTTTTCATCATATTACCCTTAAAGAATGCAGCCTGAAACGAAGAAAATATTGCTCGTAGAAGACGATGATGCGCTGGGATATTTATTGTCAGAATATCTGAAGATCAGGAGTTTTTCTGTGAACTGGGCGAAAAATGGAAAATCTGCCCTTGAATTGCTCGGTAAAGATCCCCATTACAACCTGGCAATTCTCGATGTGATGCTGCCAGATATTGATGGTTTCGACCTTGCCCGACGGCTTCAGAATGATTTTCCACAGCTTCCGTTTTTATTCCTTACCGCCCGTTCCCTGAAAATAGATGTTTTAAAGGGTTTTTCACTGGGCGCGATAGATTATCTCAAAAAACCCATCGATGAAGAAGAGCTTGTAGCAAGAATTGAAGCCATTCTTTCGCGGATGGGAACTGAAACTGCTTCAGATAGTAAACCACGGGAAGTGTATCAAATAGGTACCTATCAATTTGACAGTCAGAATCAGGAATTGAAATTTGAAAAAGAGATCATCTCCCTTACCGGAAGGGAAAGCGAAATCCTGGAATTTCTAATTCTTCACAAGAACCAGCTTTCCTCACATCAGGATCTGCTCACCAGGATCTGGGGAAAAAATGATTATTTCAATAGAAAAAGCCTGAATGTTTTTATTTCCCATCTTCGGAAATACCTTCAGCAGGATCCTTCCATCAGCATTGAAAATGTGCATAAAAAGGGGTTTATTCTGAAGATCGAATAATCCTGGCTACAATCTTAAGCAAATCTTAAGATACCGGTAAGAATGAATTAAATTTGTTGCATAAGCTTTGTAGCATGAGGATTTTAATTGTTGAAGACGAACCCGGAATCGCTAATTTCGTCAAACAGGGACTGGAAGAAGAGTCTTTTGCTGTTGACGTGGCCGATGATGGAAAAAAAGGTCTTGAACTCGCCCTGAGCGGTGTATATGATCTTTTGCTGCTCGACTGGATGCTTCCGGGCTGCAGTGGTATCGAAATTTGCAGAAAATTCAGAGAAATTTTTACTGAAACTCCTATAATTTTTCTTACTGCTAAAGATACGGTAGACGAAACCATTTTCGGACTTCAGGCCGGAGCCAATGATTACTTGAAAAAGCCATTTCAATTTGCTGAATTGCTTGAGCGTATAAGAGTACAGTTGAGGCCAAAGACCTCAGAAGCTCATTCCAAATTCAATTTAGGCGAGATTGAACTAAACGCAGGGACACACCAGGTTTTCAGAAACGGAGAAGAAATTTCGCTTACTCAAAAAGAATTTGCTCTGCTTGAATACCTGATTCGCAATAAAGGAAGGGTTTGCAGGCGAACCCAGATCATCGAAAAAGTCTGGGATATTCATTTTGAATATAATACCGGAGTAATTGATGTATTCATCAATTCCCTCCGGAAAAAACTTCATTTGGGCGAAAATGATAATTATATCCAGACCATTCGGGGAGTTGGTTATATGGCCAGAGAACTATGAAGTTAAATTTCAGAAATAGGATAGCTTTAAATTATATTGTGGCCACTGCGGTTATTATTGCGGTAGTTTTTGTGGCTATTTTTTTAATGGTTAAAAATACCGTATATGCCAATCTTGATAAAGACCTGAACTTTGAAATAAAGAAACACAGTGAAGAGATCGCCGTACGGCGTGACAGTATCTATTTCTTTAATAAGAAAGAGCTGGAAGAGAGAGAACATCAGGAAGTACAAGTGAATCCAGTATTTATACAATTGGTAGATACCGAAGGAAGTGTATTAGATAAATCGCCAAATTTAAAAGATCAGGAACTGAAAATTTCTTCCCTGCAGCCTGACGGAAGTCATTTCAATGCTAAATTTTCTGATCAGCTTATCAGGCAGGTACAGCTTCCCGTAAAACGGAATGGCGATATCAAAGGTTACGTGATAGCCGGAATGTCTTTAGAGGCCTCACATATTCTTTTAGATAAGCTGAAAAACACTCTTTTGATACTTTTCCCCATTATTTTATTCGGACTTTTCTTTATTTCTAGCTATCTCGCCGGACGAAGTATCAAACCCATCCGTTCTATTATTGCCACCACCAACAGGATCTCACGGGAGAATTTGAGTGAACGGGTAAACTTACCTGCTAAAAAAGATGAACTTCACGAACTCTCTTCAGCCATCAATAAGCTACTGGGACGTATTGAAAATACCATTGAACGGGAACGTGAATTTACCTCTGATGCTTCCCATGAACTACGAACCCCGCTTTCCTCTTTAAGAGGAACCCTGGAAGTGCTGGCTCGAAAAGAACGAAGCAGGGAAGAGTACGAAGAAAAGATCTACTACAGTTTATCGGTGATTGATATGATGAGCAACACGATTGAACAATTACTTACTTTGGCCCGAATGGATTCAGCACCTGATTTGAACAAAGATAAAAGAATCCTTCTGCCGGAACTTATCGACCAGGTTATTAATAAGTACAAAGTAGAAATTCAACAGAAAAATCTGAAAATAGAGTTGGATTTTCAGCCTGATATCAATACTTCTGTTCCTGAATATTATTCAGATCTTATTCTTGATAATATCATCAATAATGCAATAAAATATTCCTCAAAAGGTTCACCTATTAGCATTCTTCTAAAAGACCATGAATCTCATACAGTTTGCCTGGTAAAAGACCAGGGAATTGGAGTTAAGAAGAAAGACCAGCAAAAACTCTTCAATAATTTTTTCCGTTCAGATGCCTTAAAGCATAAAGAGATTCCCGGCAATGGTCTTGGTTTATCTATTGTTAAAAAATCTGCAGACGCCATTAATGCGAGAGTAGAATTTGAAAGTGAACTGAATAAAGGAAGTACTTTCCGCGTCTATTTTTAAGCGAATCTTAAGAAAATCCTCAGAAAGAGCTAAGAGGCCGGTTCTACATTTGATCAAATCAATTAGAAACCTGGTTCATGTTAGCAAGAATAATCAAATTCAGCCTCACCCATAAACTGATTATCTTCATTTTCACTGCCGTGATTGTGGGATTTGGTATTTATTCAATGTCCAATATTTCCATAGGCGCGGTGCCCGATGTAACTAATAATCAGGTTCAGGTTATCACTACTTCGCAGAATCTTTCCACCCAGGATATGGAACAGTTCATTACTTATCCCGTGGAGCTTGAAATGGCAAATTTGCCGGGTGTAAAAGAGATAAGATCGGTCTCCAAATTCGGACTTTCTGTGGTTACCATTGTCTTTGAAGATAACATGGGAACATATCTTCCGCGCCAGCTGATTGCCGAAAAGATTAAATCGGCTTCAGAAAAGATCCCACCGGGTTTTGGAACTCCACAAATGGGTCCCATAACCACAGGACTCGGAGAGATCTATCAGTATATTCTCGACACCAAACCCGGTTATGAAAATAAATATTCGGCACGGGAATTAAGAACTATTCAGGACTGGATCGTAAAAAGACAATTATCTGGCATTCCCGGCGTGGTAGAGATCAATGCCTGGGGAGGTTACTTAAAAGAATATGAGGTTGCCATCAACACCAAGAAACTGAATGCGATGAATATTTCTGTCTCCCGCGTTTTTGATGCGCTGGAAAAGAATAACAGTGTGGCCGGGGGCGGATATATAGAAAAGGCAGACCAGGCGTATTTTATTCGTGGGCAGGGGAGAGTGAATTCTCTGGAGGATATCCGGAATATCATTGTGAAGAATAATCATGGAACACCGGTTTACATCAAAGATATCGCTGAGGTGGGTTTTGGTCATGCACCCAGGTACGGTGCCATCACCGGCAACGGGGAAGGAGAGAAAGTACTCGGGCAGGTGATGATGCTGAAAGGTGCAAATTCGAATAAGGTCATCAATGCAGTAAAAGAAAGAGTGGCTGAAGTTTCTAAAAACCTGCCGGAAGGAGTAATCATAAAACCCTTCCTTGATCGTAGTTCACTTATCGCCAAAACCACACATACCATTGCAGAAAACCTGATATTGGGATGTCTTATCGTCATTTTTGTAGTTGTTCTGCTTTTAGGGAATATGCGTTCGGGTCTGGTGGTAGCTTCGGTGATCCCTCTTTGCTTATTATTTGCCATTTCGCTGATGTATATTTTCGGGATAGATGCAAACCTGATGAGCCTTGGAGCCATAGATTTTGGAATAATCATAGACGGGGCGGTAATTATAGTAGAATATACCGCTTACCAGATTACCAGGAAACAGAGTGAATACGGGGGGCTTTCCGCAGATGAGATCAAAGACCTGAAAGATCGTGCTACCTATTCTGGAGCTTCCAAAATGATGAGTTCTGCTATTTTTGGCCAGCTGATAATTCTCATCGTATTTATCCCCATTCTCTCCCTCAGCGGAGTAGAAGGAAAAATGTTCAGACCAATGGCACTGACCTTTAGTTTTGCGCTGATCGGAGCCATGATCTTCTGCCTTACCTATGTTCCGGCAATGTCTTCAATCTTTCTGAAGGCAAAACAGCCTTCTCCAAAGAACATTTCCGTAAAGATCATCACTTTCCTGAATAGCAGGTACGAAAGAACAATTTACTGGGCACTGAAAAGAAAGAAATTTGTGTTGGGAGTTGCTGCAGCTTTGCTGGCGCTATCTGTCTATATTTTCACAACTATGGGTGGAGAATTTATTCCGCAGCTGGATGAAGGGGATTTTGTAATACAACCGGTGCTAAAAACCGGAACTTCCCTTAGCAAGACCATAGAAACCACCACGAAAATGGAAAATATCCTGATAGATAGTTTTCCGGAAGTTGAACAGGTGGTAAGCCGCATCGGTGCTGCAGAAGTGCCTACCGACCCGATGTCTATGGAAGAAAGCGACGTGATTGTTACTCTGAAACCAAAAAGCGAATGGGTTTCAGCCGAAACAAAAGACGAGCTTGCCGACAAAATTAAAAAAGCGCTTTCCGTTTTTCCAAATATGGATATTGAATTCACACAGCCTATCGAGATGAGATTCAATGAATTGATCACCGGTGTAAGGGCAGATATCGCGGTGAAAGTCTTTGGTGAGAATCTGGATATCCTGAATGCCAAAGCCAATCAAATTAAACAACTCATCCAGGATGTAGAGGGAGCATCTGATGTTACTGTGGAAAAAATTGTTGGTCTTCCGCAGATGAATGTAAAGTATGATCGCGCGAAGATTGCCCGTTATGGCCTTAATATAAACGATCTCAATGAAATTGTGACCATGGGTTTTTCGGGTAAAAGTATGGGCAGTGTGTTTGAAGGTGAAAAGCGTTTTGATCTCGTGCTCAGGCTTGCTAAAGAAAAGCGCCAGGACATTTCTAATTTGAAGAATCTCTATATAGATATTCCGGCAGGAGGAAAAATACCTTTAAGCGAAGTGGCCGATATCACCTACCAGAAAAGTGCTGCGAAAATTTCACGAGATGATACTAAACGACGCATTGTGGTGGGGGTAAACGTGCGTAACCGCGACCTTGAATCTGTGGTGGAAGATATCCAAATAATCATCAATGAAAATATTAGCCTGCCTCCGGGATATAGTATCACTTATGGCGGACAATTCGAAAATCTGCAAAGCGCAACCAAACGTTTGAAATTAGCTGTGCCAATTGCTTTATTTCTGATTTTCCTATTGCTTTATTTCGCTTTTGACTCCATGAGGCAGGCTTTAATGATTTATTCCGCGATACCTCTTGCGGCTGTAGGTGGAGTTCTGCTGCTGTGGCTGCGCGATATGCCTTTCAGTATTTCTGCGGGTGTGGGCTTTATCGCGCTGTTTGGAATTGCCGTGCTCAACGGGATTGTTTTGATCGAACATTTTAAAGAGTTAAGCGAAGACGGTATGCCTCACAGCGATGAACTCATAGTTAATGGAGCTAAGGATCGTTTGAGAGCTGTTTTACTTACGGCTTCGGCTGCAGCCCTTGGATTTTTACCCATGGCCATTTCAAGCAGTGCAGGAGCAGAGGTACAGCGACCTTTGGCTACCGTGGTGATAGGAGGTCTAATTACTTCCACTTTACTTACCCTCGTTGTATTGCCGGTAGTTTATTCCATCTTTCATAAAGAGGAAAAGCCCAAAAAGAAAAAGAAGAAGAAGTTGAACCACAATCCTCCTGTCAAGGTTATGAGTGTTGTTCTTTTGCTACTGGGATTTACGGGTTATTCCCAAAGCCAGACTGTATCTAATTTTCAGGAATTACGAGATCTGGCTCTTGGGAATAATAATTCTCTAAAAGCTTCCAGCCTGAGTATCGAAGAATCGAAAACATTGGAAAGTAATGCTTTCGATTTTGGGAAAACAGGCATCTACTATAATTATGATGAAAGCAATCTTGGCAATAATGTTCCTTTAAAAACTATAGGAATACAACAGGATTTTCTTTTTCCTACTGTTTATTTTGCAAAGAACCGGCTTCAGAAGAA
The DNA here is from genome assembly GCA_963741865.1 of uncultured Flavobacteriaceae bacterium. Classification (GTDB taxonomy): domain Bacteria; phylum Bacteroidota; class Bacteroidia; order Flavobacteriales; family Flavobacteriaceae; genus Christiangramia. The sequence continues at coordinate 439,446 of CAVUJP010000002.1, read as the reverse complement.
AATCACTGAAACCCGAAAAAGTGCCTATGAATTAACAAGTCTTGAACTGGAGCAGGCGTTGGCTTCAGCATATTATCGATTTCAGTATGAAAAGGCAAAGAACAATGTTTACACGCAAATTGACAGTCTTTATAAGAATTTTGCCCATGCCGCCGAGCGAAAATTTGAACTGGGTGAATCGAACTATTTGGAAAAGATAACGGCAAGAGCCCGGCAAAAACAGATGGAAACAGCTTTCCGGCAAAGCGAGAAGGATCTGGCTTCAACTAAGGATGAAATTCGTTCACTTGCCCAAACTGAAAAAGATTTCAAGCTCATCTGGGTGCCACTTGAAAAGCTCGAATTAGATGATGTAAACATTGGTAAACACCCGGGTTTGGATTTTTACCAGCATCAGGTTGAGGTAAGAAAGTCGGAATCAGGCCTGGAAAAACAACACCTGCTTCCGGATATAAGTCTGAATTATTTTGAGGGTGATAATTCGGCAATTTCAGATAAACTTATCGGGTATCAGATAGGCCTAAAAATCCCCATTCTTTTTAACGGAAACGCCTCCCGCATTAAAGCCGCGAAAATTTCAGAAAAAATAGCGGAACACCGGCTAAGCAATTATCGCGTACAGCTTCAGTCTAAATACGAGATGTTGCTAAATGAACTTAAAAAATATCAGCAGTCGCTTTCCTATTACGAAGAGGAAGGGAATGCGGTGGCTGGAGAAATTGCAAAGACCGCGGAGGTAAGTTATAAGAATGGCGAGATCGATTTTTTCGAATACATACAAAGTCTCGAGAACGCTTTCCAAATCAGCCTCAGCTATCTCGATGATCTGAATAAATACAATCAAACTGTTATTAAAATAAACTATTTAACTCTATAATCTGATAATGAAAACGCGAATAATTAATCGGTTGATTTTTACAATATCGAGTCTGCTATTGATTTCCTGTGGAAATTCTAAAAAAGAAATCGCTTCAGAAGTTGAAGTCGCCTCTGATATTCAGGTGACGGAAAAGCAATTTTCAGGAAATTCAATGCAGCTTGGAAAGCTTGAGGAAAGAGAATTTCCACAGATGGTGGAAGCTACAGGAGTCATAGATGTTCCGCCAGAAAATAAAGCCGTGATCACCCCATTTATAGGTGGTTATGTAAAAAATACGCCACTTTTGATAGGAGATAAGGTAAAAAACGGTCAATTTCTGGTAAGCCTCGAAAATCCGGAATATGTAGAGTTACAGCAAGGGTACTTGGATGCCCTGGAACAGCTTCGGTTTCTGAAATCGGAATATGAACGGCAAAAGACACTGGCAGAAGAGAATATCACTTCACAAAAGAATTTTCTGAAGGCCGAAAGCGATTATAAAAGAAATCTTTCCCGGTATAATGCTTTGAAGAAAAAACTGCAAATGCTGAACATAGATCCCGCTAAAGTTGAGAAAGGAGATATCACCTCGATGGTAAATCTCTATGCGCCCATTTCGGGAAGTATCACCAGCATGATGATCAGTAAAGGCATGTATGTTTCACCAGCCGATGAATTGATGCAAATTATTGATGTTGATCATCTTCACCTGGAACTTAATGTTTTTGAAAAAGATGTGATGAAATTGAAAACCGGCCAGGATATTCTGGTGAATATTCCCGAAGCCACCGAAGACACTCTTGCCGCAGAAATTCATCTTATAGGGAAATCTATAGATGATGAGAAACGAACCGTGCGTGTTCACGGCCATTTTAAGGATGAAAAGGAGACAAATTTTGCCACCGGAATGTTTGTAGATGCACAGATCATCACCGGCAAGAATAAGACCTGGGCACTTCCTACTGAAAGTATTGTTTCCCTGGATGATAAGAATTATGTGCTTGAATTGAACTCTAAGGAAAAAGGTATTTATTATTTTGATCGTAAAGAAGTTGAAACCGGTGAGAATTATAATGGTTTTACGGAAATAAAGAATCCCGGAGAAATAGGGGAGGGAGCAGAAATTTTGGTAAAAGGGGCGTTTCCTCTGATCACCTCGGAATAGATTGTTTTATACCGAATAATTTCAATTGCTGTGATTTGCCACGCAGGGTCATTTCACCCAGGAAAATAGGCTCAAATTTATTAAGTTTTTCAGCAGGAAATCTTTTAATGATTTCTTCCGAAATGATCAGTTTCTGCTTTAAGATATTGCATTGTTCCATCATTCGGGAAGTCGTATTTAAAATATCTCCTGAGTAAACAATTTCTCTTTTGATCACGCCAATTTCACCCACCACCACATGACCTATATGAATAGCAGCCTTAAAGGCCGGTATTAGGCCGTAATTTTCTAGATAGTAATTTTTATTTTCTTCAATACTTTTCTGAATTCTAAAAAAGCAGGCGATTGGCTGAAGATTTTTCAGAACATGGCTTCTAATTGGCCATGATACCACTATTTCATCTCCCACATACTGATAGATTTCCCCCTGGGAATTCAGGATAGGATCTGTCATATCTGCGAAGAAATCCTTTAACAGATTAAAAAATTTTATATGACCTAAGTCTTCAGCAATACCTGTTGAATTACTAAGATCAAGAAACATAAAAATTCTTTGCACTTCATGCGGCCGGTGATAGCGGCCCGTGAATAATGAAATGAGGGTAGTAGGAGCGTATTTTTCATAGATATTTAATCCCTGAATAGTCATCCATGCAATGATCATCCAGGTTACCAAATTCCTTATGGCATATGGACTTAAGATTAGGAGGTCTAATGCTTTTGAAAATGCCTGGTCAGCATTTGCGATTTCTTCCCTGTAATAAAAAAAGTAAGGTACTGCGGTGTTAAGAACAAGGATAAAAGCCAGAAAGAAGAAAAAGTTGACTAAGGCATAATACCAATAGCTTTTTCTTCTAAGCCTTTCGCTAAGCTTAAGAACGAGAATACTTCCGCCAATAAATCCGCCTACGGCCGGGCCTATGATATTAATAAGAAGAAAACTTCCCAAAGAAAGCTGATTAGGTACAATAAAAATGAAATCATTGATTGCCGGGATGTAGTTTACACATTTGTAGAAAGCCAGAAAAGCGCCACTGGCCATCCAGAAAAGAGTAATGCCCAGGACCAGGAAAAGCTGCGCCTTAATTTTAGGTCGAAAATACATGACTTAGTTAGAAGTAAATACCTTAAAGATAGCGCCAAAAATTAATTTTTATTGAAAAAAATGTGGCTCCTTTAAAGGTTTTACAATGAAAAAATAACTTATTTATTTTTCTTCATCTTCAAAAATATCTTCGATTTTGAGTTTGAACAATCTTGCAAAACGAAAGGCAAGAGGCAAACTGGGATCAAACTTCCCTTTTTCAATGGCATTGATCGTCTGTCGTGAAACTCCGGTTTGATCGGCTAACTGGGCCTGTGTTAAATTCTTTTCGGCCCGTAATACTTTGAGTCGATTTTTCATTTGTAGCGGGCATTACCGATTAATATAGCTGCGAGATATGTAAATCCTAAGAGAAAAACGAGATGGGGAATTTCTGCGTCAAACGGGATAATATTAGTTATTTCTAGTGCAGAATATCCAATTCCTGCGATCAAAGCAACCCCGAGAGTAATTCCCATGGCATCCAACTGAATCTTTCGCTGCAGTTCATCCATTTGCTGAAGCAGGCGAATGTTCGCGATGATCATTCCCACGCCAATAAGCAGGTTCACTAAGATCAAAATAACAGAGATCGTTACATTGAAATCCCATAAGAATTTTGACCCGAAGATTACCAATGCCAGGCTGAAAACCCACAATAGAGTCCAAATAGCCAGTCTTAAAGTATATTTTTTTGTGTTCATATTGTAAAGTTTATTTGACACAAATATAGAATAAATTTTAATATGTAAAGTATATTTTACATAAAGTAAATAAAAGCTGATAAATTGAGGTGACAGGAAAATTTTAAAAAGCGCTGAAAACCGGTTTTTTAAAATATTTAAAAGCAATTTTAACGGAAGCTTAGAGCGGCTAAATTGCAATCTGCTCTTAAATATTCGACCTTTGTTTCTCAAAATCCTACCAAAATGAAATCAAGAATTTTCATATTTCTCCTGTTGTTGTCTGTCACTTTTACCAGTTTTTCCCAGGCGGTAAAATCAAAAGACGCATATAAAACCTATTGCAATCCGCTGGATATAGACTACTCCTATATGTCTCATTACCGGGCCAGCCATGATGTTTCGTATCGCTCGGGAGCCGATCCGGCGGTGGTGAATTACAAGGGAAAATATTATCTTTTTGTTACAAGATCTCATGGGTACTGGATTTCTGACGACCTAAGCGCCTGGAAGTTCATTCGTCCGCAAAGCTGGTATTTCAAAGGTTCAAATGCTCCCGCCGCGGCCGTATATAAAGATAAAATTATTGCCTACGGTGATCCTTCGGGCCGGGGTACGATCATAGAAACCGATAATCCCCAACTGGGCGACTGGAAGACCAATTTCGCGGTTTTGAATCTTCCCAATGGCATTCAGGATCCCGATATTTTTGTTGATGATGACGGCCGCGTCTATCTTTACGAGGAATCTTCCAATAAATGGCCAATTAGGGTAGTGGAGCTGGATACCGCTAATTATTTTATTCCGAAAGGAGAAGAAAAAGACCTTTTTAATCTTCATCCCGATAAGCATGGTTGGGAACGTTTTGGCCAAAATCATACTTCAGATATCGATCCTTATATTGAAGGCCCCTGGATGGTAAAACATAACGGCACCTATTACCTCGAATTTGGCGCTCCTGGCACCCAGTGGAATGTGTATGCCGATGGTGTCTATACCAGTCAGAATCCCATGGGACCTTTCACTTATGCGCCTTACAACCCGGTTTCCTATAAACCCGGCGGATTTTTAAAAGGATCGGGCCATGGCAGTACAGTGAAGGACAACAATGGCGATTACTGGCATTTTGCGACGATGGCCATTTCGGTAAACTATAAATTTGAAAGACGAATCGGGATGTATCCCGCGGGATTTGAAGAGGATGGCCAGATGTATGTCAATACTGCTTACGGCGATTACCCGCATTACCTGGATTTATCAAAAGCTGAAGATCACAAACATCGTTTTACAGGTTGGATGCTGCTTTCTTACAAAAAACCGGTAAGCACCAATTCTCCCCTGGTTGAAAAGGAAATCAATGTAGTTGACGAAAGTGAGGAAGGTTATATGCAGGAACAGATCAAGGGCTTTTCGGTAGATAAGATCAATGATGAAGAAATCAGATCTTACTGGGTTTCTGAATCCAATACCGATTCGATCTATGTGCAGGTAGATCTGGAAGAACCGATGCAGGTGCATGCCGTGCAGATTAATTTTCAGGATTTCAACAGCGACATCTTCGGAAGACCTGATACTCTAAGACAACAGTTTGAGATCAAAGCCTCTCTGGACGGAAGATCATGGAAAACCATAGCCGATTTTTCTGAAAATAAAAAAGATATGCCTCATGCCTACATAGAATTACAGGAACCGGTGAGGGCAAGGTACATAAGGTATGACAATAAATATGTCACCAATAATTATCTGTCAATTTCAGAATTCAGGGTCTTCGGAAAAGGTGAAGGTAAAAAACCAGCGACACCAGACAATTTCCGGGTACAAAGGCAGGAGGATCGCCGAAATGCGAATCTCAGCTGGGAAAAGGTAAAAGGAGCTACCGGTTATGTACTTTATTGGGGTATCGAAAAGGATAAGCTAAATCTTTCGGTGCTGATGTATGATGAACCAAATTATGAATTGCGGGCGCTGAATACAGATCAGGATTACTATTACCAGCTAGAGGCTTTTAATGAAAATGGAATCTCCAAAAAAAGCAAGATACTCCATTCTGAATAGGCAGAATAAGATTGAAGCTGTGAAAGACTCTTCTATCTTATTCCTGAGTTTTATTTTTTCTTTACAGGAATCATCAATTCCTGCCACGCCAGCATCTGAAAAACCTGAAGAATTCTGATTTACAGAATTTTAGTATTCCTATCTGCAAAATTTAACAAAAGTTTACAGCAGATTGAAGTGCAGCAGCGGCTAATGAGAGAATTTGTAGAGAAACACCTCGAACTGTGGAAATCATTTCCATTTTTATTGAAAGTTGATTAACAGCTTTATTGTTGTTAAAGCCGCTGTATACCTGTGATAAGATAATTTTCCTTCTGAATGGAAGCAGATTTGATTCTGTTAACATAAAGAATGGAATTATGAAATTTGAACCAACCGATATTAATTATTTTTATGTGAGCAGGACAGAAACCGACGAGAGTATTCTTCTTCATCAGGAAAGCTGTAAACTCATAAGCAATCCTCTTTCCCGAAAGTATGTTGGCTTATTCCCCAGTTCTTTGGTAGCCATAGAAAAGCTGAAGGAAAATTATCCCCAATTGAAATTATGTAAGGATTGTCTGGAATAACAATTAGATGATCTTCTTGATAACTCTGAGTTTATGGGTGTGTTTTCTTAAATCGGCATTATAGATCCCTGAGTGATCTATTCGGTCTATCCTAACCTTTCCGTCGGTATGAATGATATAATTGTCTTTCATCATGATCCCCACATGATTGATAATTCCTTCATTATCATCAAAAAAGGCAAGGTCGCCGGGCTCGCTTTCTTCGATGAAACTTAAGGCTTCCCCCTGTTTAGCCTGTTCTGCAGCATTTCTTTTCAGTTTATATCCATTTAGTTTATAGACCATATGGGTGAGGCCGCTGCAGTCAATTCCGAAGGGAGTTTTTCCTCCCCAGAGATGTGGAGTATTGAGATATAACAAAGCTGTATCTACAATATTTTCCTTTTGAAGGGGAGCACAGAGGGATTCTCCATCGAAATGATGCTGAAGTTTCTCGGTAGAATTCACGACCGAACCCATGGCTATTGGCATCAACAATCCGTTAGCATCGGTGATGTGGTCTATTAGATCTGAAGTGAGGTGCAGGTCATTCTCATTCAGGAAAAAATAATCCTCTTCTGAAATTTTAAAGATCTGCTGATTGTTTACCCAGGCTTCAAACTCGTCAAAAGCTCCGCGAATTCGGCTCCAATCAGACCTTTCTTCCAAAATTTTAAAATGCTCTCCATATAAAAGCTGGGAAGGCATTTCACTTTCGTGGGAAGGTGAGACTCGCAGAGGCACAATACTCAAATGGCAGATTCCGTATTGCATTAAAAAACAGGCTGATTTATTTTAAGAAATACGCTCAATTACCATTGATGATGCACCACCGCCACCGTTACAGATTGCGGCCGCTCCAAATTTTGCGTTGTTTTGCTCAAGAACATTGAGAAGTGTAATGAGAATACGCACCCCGCTACACCCAAGGGGATGGCCAAGAGAAACAGCGCCTCCGTTAACATTCGTGTTCTTATCATTCAAGCCGAGAATCTTCATATTAGCAAGACCCACCACCGCAAAAGCTTCATTAAATTCAAAGAAATCGATCTCTTCCTGCTTCACACCTGCTTTCGCAAGGGCTTTGGGAAGTGCTTTGGCCGGAGCCGTGGTGAACCATTTAGGCTCCTGGGCAGCATCGGCAAAACCTTTGATCACGGCAAGAGGTTTCAGTCCCAGTTCTTCAGCTTTTTCACGGCTCATCAAAACCATCGCTCCGGCACCATCGTTAATGGTGGAGGCATTTGCTGCGGTTACCGTTCCGTCTTTGGAAAAAGCAGGCCTTAAAGATGGAATTTTTTCAATCCTTATATTTTTAAACTCTTCGTCTTCTTTTACAATCACCGGATCTCCTTTTCGTTGCGGAACTTCCACCGGAACCACTTCATTGTCAAACTTTCCTTCTTTCCAGGCTTTTGCAGAACGCTCATACGATTGCATTGCGAATTTATCCTGTTCTTCTCTTGAAAAATTATGTTCAGAAGCGCAAAGATCGGCACAAACCCCCATCGCATTGTGGTCATAAGCATCAACGAGACCATCTTTTTGCATCCCGTCTTCCATATTGGCGGGACCGAATTTTTTACCGGTCCTTAAATGAAGATAATGGGGAATAAGGCTCATATTTTCCATTCCGCCGGCAACAACTATAGAAGTGTCACCAAGCATGATGGATTGAGCTCCCTGCATCACCGCTTTCATTCCGCTGGAACAAACTTTATTTATGGTAGTACAGGGCACGGTATCGGGAATTCCGGCACCCAGCGAGGCTTGCCTTGCAGGAGCCTGGCCAACGCCCGCCTGCACCACATTTCCCATCAAAACTTCCTCAACAAGTTCGGGTTTTAAATTTATTTTTTCAAGGGCTCCTTTGATGGCTATAGACCCCAATTTAGTAGCCGGAACAGTAGAAAGACTTCCCAGGAAACTACCTATGGGAGTCCTTGCTGCGCTTACTATAACTACTTCTTTATTCATGATGATATTTTATTTTATTTCAGGAAATGCGAAGTTAGTGATTTTATAAGGAATTAAATAACCTCCTGCTTTCAGACCTATTTTTACTACATTTGGGCATTACCTCTTGAATCTATGAGTGATTTTATAAATAAGCTGTATAAAAATCAGGCACTTTTTTATAAGGTTTTTTTGTACGTGCTTACGGCAGTTTTGATCGTTTATCTGCTTCCGAAAGGCGGAAAATTCAAATACGATATTCCCAAAGGAAAGCCGTGGCAGTATGAAAATCTATATGCTCCTTTTGATTTCGCCATATTAAAATCTGATGATGAGATCGAAGCCGAGCGTCGGGAAATCCGAAACTCTCATATTCCATATTATAATTTTGACACCGAAGTTTCAGAAAGGGTTAAAAAGGAAGCGCTTCAGCAGGTAAAAAATGTCTTTGCCGATTCCACCCTGGCCTCCTATAAAAATATCATCGATGATTTTGTCACCAAAACCATCGATAAGATCTATGAAAATGGGCTGCTTCAGGAAAGTAACCGGCTGGAACCCGATCAGTTAGTATATCTGCTCAAGGGAAATGAGGCTTCCGAAGTAACTTATAAGAAGATCATGAAGCAGGGAGAGGTGCGCTCCTTTATCAGCAAAGAGATTGAGGCGGCCGGCTTTGATTCCTTTAAGACCGAACTACTCGAGGTCTTTTTCAATTCCATAGTACCCAATGTTAATTTTAACAGCGATCTAACCCAGAAAGACCTGGAAAGTAAGCTCAACAATATTTCCTACACCCGCGGAATCATTGAGCAGGGGAGCAGGATTATCGCCAAGGGAGAAGTGGTGGAAGGCAACAAATATAATATTCTACGTTCCCTTAAAGCTGAATATGAATCGCAGGTCTGGAGTCGGTCTAATTACAACTGGATCATTGTGGGTTACAGTGCACTGGTGGCCCTGGCTCTACTGATGCTGCTGCTGTTCATACGTAAATACCGCATTAATATTTTCGAAAATAATATAAAGGTTACCTTCATTTTCTTCAATATCATCTTTATGGTGATGCTCACCACCCTGGTGGTAAATTTCAATATTGAATATGTGTACGTGGTACCGCTGTCCGTACTTCCGCTTACGCTGAAAGCTTTTTTCGACGCGAGATTGGGGCTTTTTACGCACGTGATCACGGTGTTGCTTTTAGGCTTCATCGTTCCCAACAGTTATGAATACATGTTCCTGCAGATCATCGCAGGTATAGTGACCATTCTCACGGTAAGCGAACTTTATAAAAGGGCTAATTTGTTTATTTCCGTGGGGCAGATCACCCTGGTCTATATCATTTCTTATTTCGCTTTTACCATTATTCAGGAAGGGAATATCCAGGATGTAAAGGCTGAGGTTTTTCTGACCTTCCTCCTTGGCGGACTAGCTACGCTCTTCGTGCAGCCGCTTATCTATGTATATGAAAAGATCTTCGGAATGGTGAGCGATATGTCGCTGCTGGAACTTTCTGATACGAATTCCAAACTTTTAAAAGAGCTGGCCGAAAAGGCGCCCGGCACTTTTCATCACAGCCTTAATGTGGCCAATTTAGCTGAAGCCGCCGCCAATGAAATCAATGCCAATGCAATGCTGGCGAGGGTAGGGGCGCTATATCACGATATTGGTAAAATGCAGAATCCTACTTATTTTACCGAAAATCAGACTACTTCTGTAAATTCTCATGATGAGCTTTCGCCCCGGGAAAGTGCGCAGATCATTATTGAACATGTGATCAAAGGAATCGAAATAGCCAAAAAGAACAATCTTCCCGACAGGGTAATTGATTTTATTAGAACCCACCATGGGACTACTACAGTTTACTACTTCTACCGAAAAGAGAAGGAAGCTAATGAGAACACCTCGTCCCTGGATTTTCGTTATCCCGGGCCTATTCCTTTCAGTAAGGAAACCGCGATTTTGATGATGTGTGACAGCGTGGAGGCTGCGAGCAAAAGTTTAAAGGAACCAACTTCGGTGCTTATCGATAATTTTGTAGAGAAGATCATCGATAAGCAGATGGAAGAAGGTCAGTTTTTAAATTCGAACATCACATTTAAGGAAATACAAATGGTTAAAAAAATTCTCAAGCGTAAGCTCAAGAATATTTACCATTTGCGTATCGAGTATCCTGAATAATTAATGAACCTTGATGATTTTGTGCTCTTTCCCGTTGAAGCTGAAGCTTTCTCCGGCTTTTTTACCTTTCATTTCCTGGTAAATAGGCGCATCTGTTGAAATAGCAAAAACAGTACTTCCTTCCTCCAGCACTATTTTACCCAGGGCCACAGAAATATAGTAGTAATTTTCACTGGTTTCAACCACGCTGCCAAAATCGATGCTTTCGCTGTAGTGTTTCTGGTCAATTCTACTAAGCTTTTCCTTCATTTTACGGGAATTATCGAGGTATTCAGCGTACTTTTCAAAATCGTTTAAAAGCTGGCCTTTGCTATCGTCCTCGTCATAATCGGTATGAACATCATTGTTTTCCATTGATTCCCTGATCTCATCCATTTCCCGCTGATATTTATCGATCTGGCGATTTACCGTTTCCAGGCATTTTATAAATAATTCTTCTTTATTCTTTACCATTTTATTTTCTTTTTGATTGATTTTAAAATTAATTAAGCTTTATCGGCTTACCGAACATTTAGCAAATATTTAATAGTGGAAGCTCTATGTTATCACAGCCTTATATTCTGTAATTATAAGTCTATAAACTTATTTTACACGAATATAAGCCTTTAAGCTTATTTTTACTATATTTGAATATGATTGCAGTAATTTCAGCTGATCTTTTAGGATCTTCCGATTATTCTCATGAATTGTTGGAGAAGGTGATCACGGTCTTAAAACTCGAATTTGAAGAACTGAAGAAAACTTCCGGCTCTCAATTCAAGATCTATCGCGGAGACAGTTTTCAGGGCATTCTTTACAAACCTGAAACATCTTTGCGCACCGTGTTAAGACTAAAGACCGCGCTCAATCAGCTAAATGATTCCGATTTAACGCATAAAAGAAACATGGCCATTAAAGCCGATATGCGTTGTGCCATAGGTATAGGCACCTATGATTTTGAAAGGGAATCGGTTGCTGAAGCCAACGGCCAGGCTTTTCAGTTTTCAGGGCGAACCCTCGATAATATGAAAACTTCATACAGAAAAACCCAGTTGAAAACTCCCATTGAAGAGGTAGATGAAGAATTCAATACTTCGCTGCTCCTTTTAGATACGCTTACCGATAAATGGAGTACCGCTTCGGCTGAAGTGATCTACTATTTATTAAAAGGTCTGAAAGAAACTGAGATAGGTGAAGAACTGGATATCAGTCAGTCTGCTGTAAATCAACGTAAAAAGGCTGCAGGCTGGGAGGCAATCAAAAGCCTGCTGGAACGTTATGAGAAACTAATCCCACAATATTTTTCAGATGGAAAGTAGCCTGCTTATTTTACTTCAGTTGTTGCTGGCACACATCATTACCGATTTTGCCTTGCAGCCCACCCGGCTCATCCTTCAGAAAAGGGAGAAAAAATCAAGGTCCCTTTTTTTATATGTACATTGTTTGATCGCGGGACTGCTCACCTTTATTTTCCTGATGCGCCTGGAGTGGTGGTACATTGCGGTTTTTATAAGTGTCGCCCATCTTTTTACTGATCTTTGGAAACTTCACCGTGGCGATAACCTGAAATTATTCCTCCTGGACCAGCTGCTTCATTTACTAGCCATCCTGGTTGCCTGGCTTTACCTTACTTCAAATTTTGAAAATATCATTCCATTTTTCCGATGGATACTGGAATCACCCGCCATTTTAAGTATTTTGATCGGGTATCTTTTAATTATTTTTCCATCTGGCTTCCTTATCGGAAAAGCGACCAGCAGATGGCAAACCGAAGCGGAAGAAGGCCTCCTGAAAGGCGGACTCGATTCGGCAGGACGTTATATAGGAATTTTCGAGAGAGTGCTGGTACTTACCTTTATTCTCACTTCCAACTTTTCGGCAATAGGCTTTCTTATCGCTGCCAAATCCATACTTCGGTTCAGCGATAAATCAGAAACCGGTGCGCGTAAGCAAACCGAATACGTCCTGGTCGGAACACTGTTGAGCTTTTCTATAACAATTATTATAGGCCTGTTAGTACGCCAGATTGCGTTCTAAAAGCTGGATATTGCTCTGCAGCCTTTCCTTTACAATATTCATCATGCGCTTGTTCAAAGCCGAAGAATTCTGAATATAGCTTTCATATTCCTGAAGAGTGAACTGCCCGATGATCATTCCTTTTAAGCTGTTGCGGAATTTAATGTCTCTTTGCACCGCATTTTCAATGTACATAAGCCTCTTTTCGAGCTTCATTTCATAAAAAGCGTTCTTGTGCTTTGAGATGTAATTTCTAAAGACCGCAACGAGTAAATCATCCTGTAATTTAATGACGGGACGCAGGGTTTCATTCTGAAACCGTTCATCTGAACTCATGTTTTCTGTAATTCTTGCTGAAGGAATCTCAGGTCTGAGCTCCATTAGGTTAAAATCTCTTGGATTCATGGCAAGTAAAGTTTCTTAAATATAAGTATTTAAAAAGGCGACTGCGGAGTTCGGTTTATTTACTTGTAAACCGGTTATAAACAACGGGAGTTAAATATGTCTTAATCAGCCCCGGTAGGCGCCGGCATCTTTTTATCTTTAAAATAAAGCTGAAAAAGAGACCGAATTATGATAGAATCCAGAAACCCTTATAACGGGGAATTAATTGAAGAATTTAAAGAACTCACCAAAACCGAAATAGATCAAAAACTTGAAAAGGCCGATAAGCGCTTTAAAAGCTGGCGAAAAACATCCTTTAGCGAGCGCAGTGAATTGATGCTGAAGGCTGCGGAAGAACTTAAAAATAATAAGCAGGAATATGCCCGGGATATGAGTCTCGAAATGGGTAAACCCATTACTCAGGCTATTTCTGAAATTGAAAAATGTGCCTGGGCCTGTGAATATTATGCCGAAAATGCCGAAAAACACCTTTCTTCCAAATCTGTTAAAACAGATGCCGACAAAAGTTTTGTGAGTTATGAGCCTCTGGGCACCGTGCTGGCGGTGATGCCCTGGAACTATCCCTATTGGCAGGTTTTTCGCTTTGCCGCTCCGGCATTGATGGCAGGGAATATTGGCGTTCTAAAACATGCCAGCAATGTTATGCGCTGTGGCAAAAACATTCAGAAAATCTTTGAAAGAGCCGGTTTCCCCGAAGGCTGTTTTCAGAACCTGCTCATTGGCAGCAGTAAAATTGAAGATATCATTCGTGACAAAAGGATAAAAGCCGTCACGCTTACGGGCAGTAAACCCGCAGGTGCAGCTGTCGCCTCGGTTGCTGGAGAGGAAATTAAGAAATCGGTGCTTGAGCTTGGCGGGAGCAATGCGCTGGTGGTTTTTGAAAATGCAGATATTGAAGAAACCATTAAAACCTGTGTGATGGCGAGATATCAAAATACAGGGCAGAGTTGTATCGCCGGAAAAAGACTTTTACTTCAGGAAAGTATTGCCGACGATTTCATGGAAGAATTTGTAAAACAGGTAGGTGACTTAAAAAGTGGAAATCCTCTGAATGAAGATACTTTCATCGGTCCGCTGGCACGGATAGATCTTGCAGAAGACCTTGAAAAGCAGATCAATGATTCGATAAAAAAAGGTGCTAAAATTATCCTGGGCGGAAAAAGGGATAAAGCCTATCTTGAGCCTACGATCGTGGAAAATGTTACTCCTGAAATGCCGATGTTCAAAGAAGAAACTTTCGGTCCGGCAATTGGGGTCACCAGGTTTAAAAATGAAGATGAAGCGGTTGAGCTCGTAAACCAGTCAGATTTTGGTCTGGGTGTTTCCATTTTCACTCAGGATATGGATCTTGCGGAAGATCTCTATCCAAAATTTGAAGACGGAGCCGTCTTTGTAAACGAGCTGGTAAAAAGTGATCCGAGACTGCCTTTTGGAGGAACCAAGATATCGGGATATGGGCGAGAACTTTCCGAAGACGGAATTAAGGAATTCGTCAATAAAAAAACCGTATATTTTAACAAATATTGAAGCACAAATAAATGAAATTCGGAAAAGTAGACGATCCCGGAAAGCTTGATTTTAACCTGCCTCCGACCCATGAACAAACCAAAGAAGTTCTTTCAGCTTTTAAATCTTCAGAATGGAATGACGTCCGCGTTGGCTGTGCCAAATGGAATCGTACCGATCTTAAGAATTTTTATCCGCGGGGAACAAAAGATGAGCTGGCATATTATTCAACTCAATTTAATTCGATAGAACTCAATGCTTCTTTCTACCGCATGTTTCCTGAGGAACAGTTTGCTAAATGGGAGGAAAAGGCTGCGGGAGATTTCAAATTCTTTCCGAAGGTGCCTCAGATCATCAGTCATCGTAAGAGATTAAACGAGACAGAAATCCTTACCGATGATTTTGTAACAAATATGCTTCCGCTAAAGCAAAAACTCGGGATGAGCTTTTTGCAGTTAAGAGATGATTTTGGGCCTAAAAATATGGACAGATTAGAGGCTTTTTTCAGGCACTGGCCGCGGGAAATTCCGCTTGCCGCAGAATTTCGTCATCCCGACTGGTATGCCGATGATTCGGCAGCAGATCAATTAAATAACCTGATGAAAGAATATAATATTTCGCATATTATCACCGATTCTGCCGGCCGCCGCGATCTTTTGCATATGCGAATGACCACCGGTTCAGCTTTCATTCGCTATAACGGAGCCAATCACCCTACAGATTATACACGCCTGGATGACTGGCTTGACCGAATTGAAGAATGGTATAAACTGGGCTTGAAAAATCTTTATTTCTTCGTGCATCAGAATGTTGAAGAGGCATCACCCTTATTATCGGCCTATTTTATTGAAAAATTTAACAACCGCTTCGGCACAGAAATAAATCTCCCGAAAACCTTAAAATAATATGAAACAGAACATTGCAGTAATGGTAGACAACGTTGTTTTTTGCAAGACCGATAAATTCAAGGTCCTGCTGGTACAGCGAAAGAACGATCCTTTTCAGGGACAGTGGGCACTTCCCGGAGGCTTTCTTGAAGAAGGAGAAACTCTTGAAGATGGCGCAAAAAGAGAACTGAAGGAAGAGACGGGAGTGGAAGTTGACTCAATGGAACAGGTGAGAGCTTTCGGAAAACCCGGGCGGGATCCACGGGGACCAACGGTGACTATAGCTTTTCTCAGCCGGATTTACTGTGAAGAGGATCTAAAACCTGCCGATGATGCTAAAGATGCGCGTTGGGTTGAGGTGGATAAATTACCTGATATGGAATTGGCTTTTGATCATGATGAAATCATCAATGTAGCCCAGCAATTTTTATAGATTTGATAATTCTTTCCTGATATTTCAAATTCTGAAGAGCAGATTTTCGGGTTGTGCATAAACTTTTTATTTTTAAAATAAAAAATGAGATTTCACACCCGAAAATGGATAAAACCTCAGGATCTAAACCCCAACCGGACACTTTTCGGAGGTCGTCTTCTGGAATGGATCGATGAAGAATGCGCTCTCTACAGCATTGTTCAGCTTGAAAACTCTAAAACAGTAACTAAATATATGAGTGAGATCGACTTTAAAAGTTCGGCTCACGAAGGCGATATTGTGGAAATCGGGATAGAGGTCGTAAAGTTCGGTACGGCTTCCATCACTTTAAAATGCGAGGTTCGAAATAAAATGACCCGTGAATCAATTATCACGATTGATAAGATAGTAATGGTTTCCCTGGATAAAAAAGGAAGGCCGAAACCTCACGGGAAGACCGAAGTTGAATTTGTAAAAGACCGGTTGAAATAGCTATTTTTCTGAATTCGGATCTTCTGATTCATTATGAAGGCGAATAGGAGAATCTTTCTGGGCACCATAAAGTTTGATCTCCTGAATATCTGATGGCAGGTAAAAGCCATTTTTCATCAGGGCTTCTTTTACATTTCGAACCACATTTCCTTTTGTGATCATGGCCTGCATCCTGAAATCTTTGGTGTCCACCCAAAAGAAGACTTTCAAATTCACCGTACTTGTAGCCAGTTCGTCTTCAATGACAAAATTGGCATGTGTGGCATCTTCGATGACCATCGGGTCCTTGTTCAGAGCCTCTAAAATTGTTCTTTTCGCACTGCTGATATCGTCATCGTAATCGATACCGACCTTAAAACTCCAGCGAAAAAAGCCATCTTCGGTAAAATTGGTCACCGGCTCGGTAAGAACATCTGAATTGGGAATATAGACATCTTTTCCGTCAAAGGTCTTTAGTTTGGTATAACGAAATTCCAGGGCTTTTACCTTCCCGAAATTCGAACCAATTTCCACGGTATCATCTACATTGAAAGGCCGGCTGAAGGCTAAAATAATTCCCGAAATAAAATTCTCCCCAATATCTTTAAAGGCAAATCCCAAAACGACAGCGCTGGCCCCGGCAGCCGTTAGAATTCCTGTGGCAACTCCGTTTAAACCTGCGGCTCTCAAGGCAAGCATGATAGCGGTGACTATAATAAAAAACCGAATGGCTTTTCCCAGGAAGCGACTCATCAGGGGATCATCGGTCCTATGTGATATTCGCTTGCGGGCAAAATTCCCTATCCATGTTCCTATAAGCACTCCCAGAATGATAATAAGGAGCCCCAGGCCAATTCCCGGCAACTGATCGATAAACTGATGATAAAAATTTCGGAAAGACATCGCTACAGAGGTGTCTTCTTCCTGAAATACGAGCATTGTTTAAGTGATTTTCCTAAAAATATGGATTCAGCGGGATAGATTCTCCTAAATAAATGTTAGGATTTGCCAGATTTTGAAGCATATTACTGCTTTCTGTCTTTTCTGATTTCCTTCCGGATTTCTTTTCGCGCTTCCCTAATTTGTTCTTCGGTAGCCGCATCAGGGATCTGTTCTTGGGCAAGTTCAGGCTGCAGGTATAATTTTGCGAATAAGGGAAAATGGTCAGAGCCAACTTCCACACCCGTAGAAATTTCTCCAACCCTGAATTCTTCGGTCACAAAGATCTGGTCAAGCGGCCATCTCATTATAAAGCTGGTTGCATCAAAAGTATTGTAGAAGCTTCTGCCTACACGAACATCTAGAAGTCCGCCAAGTTTTTTGAACAGCTGGGAACTTTGCGACCAGGCTACATCGTTAAAATCACCGATCACTACAACAGGCATTTTGGCATCCATGGTTTCCAGAGCCACCTTCATCAATTCGGCATCACGATCGGTGGAAGAGGGATTTTCCTGAGGCATCGGCGGAGTTGGATGAATGGCATGCAGCTGGAATTCTTCTCCCGAAGGCAATTCCACCACCGCGTGCATTGAAGGAATACTGTCGTCAACGATATAACTGGTATGCGGATTCTTTAATTTCAGTTTGGAATAGAGAATCATTCCGTAAGTATTATCAATGGGAGCATTGATCTTATAGGGATAATCATTTCCAATGGCTTTTTGTATATGATCTTTCCAGCTCATATTCGTTTCCGTGAAAACGGCTATATCGGGATTCACTTTTTTTACCTCTTTTACTACCAGGTCAAATTTGTCATTTTTCTGAAGCACATTGGAAGTGAAAATCGTAAAACTGCTTTGTTCTTCAGCATTCTCATCAGGTTTTCCAGCCTCATAAGGAGAGAGGGGAGTATATGGATAAATTTTTATAAACTGAAAGATAAAGCAGCCAAGAAGCACCAGCACAAAAGCGTAATCGCGCCAGGATCTCATTTCAAAACGAAGAAAATACGCGGCGAGGGCAGCTAAGGTCAGTAAAGTCAATTCGATATGCGGATAATCAAACATCCTTATCCACCAGTAATCTGCCGCAAATAAAGGGATTAGTGTGAGTAGAACTGCGATCAGTCCGAAAATTTGTAAAAACCTTTTAAGCATTCGGAGAGTTTGTCTTATTGGAAAAACCGCTCAAAAGCCCGCGAAGATCATCACCAGAAGGAGCTTCGAAGAGTTGTAGCCCAAAAAAGGGAATGGCAGCTATGAGATGATCAAAAATATCGGCTGAAATATATTCGAAATTTTCCCATCTCTTGTCCCTGCTAAAACATAATACTTCAAGCGGAATTCCCTGGGCTGTGGGCGCCTGGTGCCTCACGATGATGTACATTTCTTTATGCACCGCAGAATGCTCGTGCAGGTATGAATCGGCATATTTTCTAAAAACACCCAGGTTGGTTTGATTCCGGCCGTTAATAGGAAGGCTTTTGTCAATATTATGAGACTGGTTGTATTTTTCTATTTCTGCCTGGCGATTATCAAGATAAGGTGCTATCAGGCTGATTTTCTTCAGTTTTTCAAGATCTTCAGCAGTGAGGAATTTCACCGAATTCTGTTTAATGTATAGCGACCGTTTAATTCGTCTTCCCGGCGATTCCAGCATTCCGCGCCAGTTCTGAAAAGAATCGGAGATGAGGCTGTAAGTTGGGATAGTGGTAAAAGTATTGTCCCAGTTTTGCACGCGTACTGTAGCAAGGTTGATTTCGGTAACTGTTCCGTCGGCACCATACTTTTCAAAGGTGATCCAGTCGCCAATTCTTACAATATCATTCACCGAAACCTGTATAGAGGCTACAAATCCAAGAATGGTGTCCTTGAAAATCAGGAGAATAACCGCGGAAGCAGCACCCAGAGAAATTGCAAAACCAATAACAGATTCCCCTGTTAATACCGAAAAAATAAACATGAGACCGATAAGCCAGACAAAGATCATGATCACCTGGCTGAAACTTTCCAGGGGCTTATCATTAAATGTGGGACGGGTTTTCAGGTAATTTCGGGTGGTCCTGATAAGGCTTCGGCAAATCCAAACCACCAGAATAATTACGTAGATATGGAAGACCTGGTAGAATAATTCGAGCGTCCTGGGGAAATCCATGAAGATCAGCGGAAAAATCCTATAGATAATATAAAGCGGGATAATTCGGCCGGCGTAACGTGGGAAATTACTTTTGATTAGAAAATCATCAAAAGTAGTCTTTGTTTTATTAGTGAAAACCTTGAAGATCTCAATAATAAAATTTTTAATAAGGTAATTTACCCCAATGATCAGGAATGTAAGGATCACCAGGTTTATAAGCAAATTAATATATTGAGCCAGCACCGGATTCATACCGTGGCTGATAAAAAGTTCCTCAAAAAAACAAATCCAGTCTGTTAGCCCGTCCTGAATATTCATGATTTAGAGGTATTTTCTTTCTACATAAAAAGGCCCGAAAGGGATCATAGAGCATCCCATAACAGTAAATGTTTGTTTGCGGTTCCAGTTCATGGGTTTTATAAGAAGAAGACATCCAAGAATGTACCCGATAAAGAGAATTCCATGTGCCATTCCCACATGTTGTACCATTTCTGGCATATTAAAAACATATTTAAGGGGCATGGCTATTCCCAAAAGCAGAAGAAATGAGATTCCTTCCAGGATGCTGATCCATTTAAAAAGAATGAGTTGCTTTTCAAAAGACATATAAATGGTTTTAAGTTGTCAAAGATACTTCATATATAATAGATGACCATTTAGCACCTTAAAATTCGATCTAAGTTTTTGTTTTTTCTGAAGGAGGTGCTGAGTCATTTTTACTAATTTGCAGTCGGAAAAAATAAAATTATGTATAAAAACAAAGTTTTGGTTACCGGAGGCCTTGGTTTTATTGGTTCTCATACGGTGGTTGCTCTTCAACAGCAGGGAATTGAAGTTGTGATAATTGACAATCTTTCAAACTCTTCGATCGATGTGTTGGGAGGTATTACCGAAATTACCGGAAAGACCCCTGAATTTGAAAATATCGACCTAAGAGACCGGCAGGCAGTAAAGGATTTTTTCGAAAAATATCCAGATGTTCAGGATGTGATCCATTTTGCAGCCTCCAAAGCCGTTGGAGAAAGTGTGAACAAACCTTTGCTGTATTATGAAAACAATATTGCCAGCCTTGTTTATCTGCTGCAGGAGCTTCAGAAAAAGGAAAACTCAAAGTTTATCTTCAGTTCTTCCTGTACTGTTTACGGGCAGGCCGATGAATTACCGGTCACAGAGGATGCACCGGTAAAAAAAGCCGAATCTCCCTACGGAAACACCAAACAGATTGGTGAAGAGATCATTGCCGATACCTGCAAGGTAAATAATGATATCAAAGCCATTTCACTTAGATATTTTAATCCCATAGGTGCGCATCCTTCAGCCAATATTGGAGAATTGCCTATAGGGACACCCCAGAATCTCGTGCCATTCATCACTCAAACAGCAATCGGGAAGAGGAAAGAACTCTCGGTTTTTGGGGATAATTATCCAACTCCCGATGGCACTGCCATTAGAGATTATATTCATGTGATGGATCTTGCCGAAGCGCATGTGAAGGCTTTACAGCGACTTATCGATCATAAAGAAAAGGGCAACTACGAGGTATTCAACCTGGGAACAGGAAAAGGAAACAGCGTACTTGAAGTTATTCAGACCTTTGAAAAAGCTACCGGCGTAAAACTGCCTTACAGGATCACCGGCAGGAGGGAAGGTGATATCACCGCCGCTTATGCCGATACGACCAAAGCCAATGAAGAACTGGGCTGGAAAGCGAGTCGCTCCCTGGAAGAAGCTTTAAAGAGTGCGTGGAAATGGCAGAAGATCGTTCTGGAAAGAGAAGAAAAAGAAGCATAAAAAAACTGCCTGATAAACACATTTCAGATTATACCGATTTGCTTATCAGGCAGCTTTATTTTCTTAACTGGTACCATTCACATAAAAGGCATGGATCACTCCGGGAAGCCATCCGAGTGCCGTTAACAACAGACTTATTAAAAATGTTACTCCCAGACCGTGTTTTAAAAATACGGCCAGTGGGGGAAGCAAAATGTTTAGAATAATAGTTAATAAAGACATAAGTTTGGTTTTTATGGTTATTGGTTAATATTTAATCTTTGAATTGTCTATATCTGGCCATGGCAAACATATAGATCCCGTAGCAAACAAGACCTAAGGCAACTAATCCAAACAGCCATGGACCATAGGATGAATTTCGTAAGAAAGCGAAAGCATCGGCAGTATTCTTGATATCATTGGTATTGGAATGCGAGGCCGCTCTGATAAAAATATAAGCCAGAATTCCGAAAACAACTCCACGGGCTATAATTCCCAGGTAGCCGGTATTTTTGATCACCTTTCGTCTTTTCTCTTCAGTAAGGGATTCATAACCGAATTTTTTGAGGAATTTACCCTTATAGGCTTTTTGAAACTTCTGAATACTAATAGCCGCCAGTATGATTCCAATGACAGCAAAGATGATTACACCAGTCTGGCCTGAAAGAAAGGAAAAAGTCTTACCGCCACTTCCTGAAGAACCGGCATTGACCAGTTTCAGAACAGCGTATCCTGCCAGCGATAAGTACAGAATACCACTGACGAAAAGCGCCACTCGTTTAATTTTTCCATGCTGGTCATCACCAATATTTTCAGGATCTTTTACCGATTGAAAAAAACGCCATGCAGAGTAACAAATAAGGCCGAGTGCTAAAAGCACCAGAAGCGCATTTCCGAAAGGCTGTTTCTGAAGAAAATCAACTACACCTGTTTTTCCGGTAGTTTGTCCTCCCATATTAATAGCTTCCATAAAAGCAAGCGCTCCGGTGATCGCATAAACCGTGCCTTTGGCAATGTAGCCGGCACGGGCCATCTTTTTAATCTTAGAATCCATATTAGCTTTCTTTGGTTGGTTTTTTCTAAGATATATGATAGTAGCCTTTTTTCCTTAGGTCTTATGAAAAGTTTAATTATTTGAAATGCAAAAGGTTAAATCATATTAAAAATTACCAGCGAATACAGGTAAAAACGGGCGAATCTTAAAAGAGCAAAGATGAGAAAACTTGAAAAAGAGAATCTGATCATTCCGGAAGCGATACTGGTGATCGAAAAGGGAATGGGAAAAAGCGCTCCTACTATAATAAGAAAACCTCCCCATTTACGGGCATTATGTATATGCTTAGCCAGCTTAACTTCGAGAAGTTTATGTACTACATTAATGCGTGTAATGCCTATTCCAATAAAATAAGAAACCACGCCGCCGGCATAAGAGGCCGTAGCGAGTAAAGTGAGATATAAGAAAGGTGCGGCTGATTTGCCTGCCCAGGCAATAAATAGCTCCGGCGGCACCAGTCCAAGCAGTGATTCAGAAGCAAAGAAAACGCCCAGCACCTGCGCAGGGGCAAAAGTGGTGGTAATGGTTTCCAGCATATCTTCAATATCCAGAAGATAATGGTCTATGGCAAATACAATCCCCAGAAAAATTAAAATAGGAAGAATGGCTTTCTTAAGGCTGTTCCCCAAAAAGCTGTAAAAACCTGTGTATTTATAATATTGATGCAGTAACCGGATGTGCGATTTCTTTCCGGATTTCGCTTTCTTTTTCATGGCAATTTTTTATAGCAATACATGCCGAAATCCTTCCAGAGTTAAATTACCGCAATGCGAAAGAACCTCTTACTCTTAGTCTTCTCCGGCATATTCTTTTAAAGCCTTGACGTATTCGCGCAGCTCCATCTCATTTATTTTATTGGCATGATCTGCCATAAGAGAGAGCAGGTATTCAAGACTTTCCTGTCCTGTAATTTCCTCGGTCTCGTTTTCTTCAGTTTCATTTTCTTCCTCTTCATCGTCCAGAGGTTCATCGTCGGGAATTGGAATTTCAAAAGACTCGGTTTCATCAATATGCTCGTAGGCAAGGCGAATAACTTTTGCCAGCAGCGGAATATTTTCTTCCACCACAAGCCTTCGAAGTTCTTTGAGGTCTTCTACGAGAGTGTTGGTAATGATACCGTTGCGCATCAGGTCACGCTGAATTTTATTGAGTAGCTTTTGTGTTTTTATATTTTCCAATGTTGTCGAAATTAATTAAGGTCAGGTATAAATCTGAAATAATTTCAGCAGAAATTTTTCCGAAGACAAAGTTAGTTTTTTTGCTATTCTATAAAAGATTTTCGCCATGTTTTATCAATCATTTAACCTTTAAAATTAACAGAATCTTAGAGCTTTTAATTTCAGCACAATACGTGTCTTTAGTAGCTTTAAGATAAAATTTAAAAAATGAGTCAGAAAGAAAAAACTGCCCTGGTTACGGGCGGAAGTAAAGGAATTGGATATGGGGTAGCAAGAACCCTGCTACAAAATGGATATCGTGTGGGCATTACCAGCCGTTCACAGGCAGCAGCCGATAAAGCGGCCGATAAATTATCAGAATTCGGTGAAGTTATTGGCCTTGAAGCCGATGTACGAAGTTTTGAAAGTCAGAAAGCAGCCGTGGAGAAACTTCTGGATCACTGGAGTCGTTTGGATGTTCTTATAGCCAATGCCGGAATCGGGCATTTTGGATCGATTGAAGAACTTACCAATGAACAGTGGAAGGAAACGATCGATACCAACCTTACCGGAGTTTTCTACAGCATCAAGGCGTGCGTGGAAGCCCTTAAAAAAACAAAAGGTTATATCATTACTATTTCCAGCCTTGCCGGCACCAACTTCTTTGCAGGCGGAGCTGCCTATAATGCCAGTAAATTCGGACTAACCGGCTTCACCCAGGCGGTGATGCTCGACCTGAGACAGGATGGCGTGAAGGTGAGCACGATCATGCCGGGTTCTGTATCTACTTATTTCAACGATCATGAACCCTCAGATGAAGACAGCTGGAAGATACAGATCGAAGATATTGGTGAACTCGTGGGTGATCTTCTGAAAATGCATCCGCGTACCCTGCCAAGTAAGATCGAAGTTCGGCCTTCACAGCCTCCGAAGAAATAGAAAAAATTTCTTAAGAATTATGAAAAGGAGTGTTTGGGCACTCCTTTTTTTGCTGAAAATCCCTATTGAATTTTACTGATTCCCTGATTTGGCTTAATTTCAGGTCTTCAAAGCACTGTTTTGACCAATCAATTGAAAAATTATTACCGGGAGCTTACCCGATTTCTTAGAAGTACTGACTTTTCAAAGGCAGTGATCCTTAGTATCTCTGTTTTGATCCCTATTAGTATTTTCTCTAATCTGGGAAACCTGGAAATAGGAGTGAGCCTGGCTATGGGCTGTCTTTTGAGTTCGCCCAGTGACGTCACCGGCACCTATAAACATAAAAGCCTGGGAATTCTTGCTGCGGCGTTTCTGGGAAGTTTCTCTTATGTAATTGCCAAATATGCTGCCATAGATCTGGTGCCAGTTCTTATCATGTTGTTTTTTATGGTCTTCGGAATTTCCTATCTGGCGGTATATGGCTTCCGGGCATCGCTGGTAACTTTCTCGGGCCTGTTGGCTGTTGTTCTAAGTTTTGCGGGGGTTTCAACTTCTTCAATGGAAATATGGCAAAAAGGTTTACTGATCTTTGGCGGCGGATTATGGTATCTTTCGCTAAGTTCTCTCTGGTATTTTATTCGTCCGAAACGGGCCACCGAACAGCTGTTAAGTGAAACCATGGAGCTCACCGGAAAATATCTCCTGATAAGAGTGAGATTATTTAAAGAGGCTGATCATTCCGAAGAACTTTCCAAAGAACTTTTACAACTGCAGGTCGAACTGAATGAGCATCACGAAAAGCTGAGGGAATTACTAATTAGCTCCCGAAAATCGGGGGGAAGCTCTGGATATGCCAGGAAAAGGCTGCTTATTTTCATCGAGCTCGTCGATATTCTGGAACTGGCGATGGCGAATCCGCTGGACTATCGAAAGATGCACGAACTTTTTAAAGACGATCCTGAAATAATCAATGATTTCGCTGGATTTAGTGAAAAATTGGCTTTACAGCTGGAACAGATCGCCACTGCATTATACAGGAATAAAGAACTTCCAGTCCTGGAGCTTGAAGAACAAAAACTGCATCTTGAAAATCAATTTGAAGCTTTCCGCGATAAAATTAATATTCCGCACCGAAGGGAAGCTTTACTGATGTTGAGACACCTGCTGGATTACCAGTCGCAACAGGCGGGAAGAATCACCAATATTGATCATGTGTTGCGGGACATTTCAGCATCTCGAAAATCAATGATTCGGGAAAAGGAAGTAAGAAAGTTTCTCAGCGCTCAGGAATATGATATAAAAACACTGCTCACCAATTTTAATTTTGAGTCTGCTTTTTTCAGGCATTCCCTGCGCCTGAGCCTGATCATGGTCATAGGTTTTCTGGCCGGATATTATTTTTCGATTCAGAACGCGTACTGGATCCTGCTTACCATTGTAGTGATCATGAGGCCCAATTACGGTCTCACCAAACAAAGAACGCGTAAACGAATTATAGGCACTTTGATTGGAGGTGCGCTGGCGGTTGGAGTTGTTTTTCTTACACAAAATACCACGCTTTACGCAGTTCTCGCGCTGGTTACCTTAACCCTCGCTTTTTCTCTTATTCAGAAAAACTATACCACGGCGGCTATTTTCATCACGCTGAGTATCGTGTTTATCTACGCTCTTATGAAACCCGATATTCTGAAAGTGATCAAATTTCGGGTTTTAGATACGCTTGTAGGTGCTGCCCTCGCGGCAGCGGGAAATTTTTTCTTCTGGCCAAAATGGGAAAAAGAAGAACTGCCTTCGAATATAGCCGCCTCCCTGAAGGCTAATCTTGAATATTTCAGGGAAATAACCAGCTTTTACCAACAAAAAGGGAAATTACCGACTTCTTATAAACTCTCTCGTAAACAGGCATTTTTGAAAATTGGCGACCTGAATGGAGCTTTTCAGCGAATGGCGCAGGAACCAAAATCTCAAAAACAGCAGCTAAGGCTTTTTTATGAGACAGTCAGTCTTAATCAGACCTTTCTTTCTGCCCTTGCTTCCCTCGGAACCTATATCAGAACGCATCCCACTACCGCGGCATCTTCTGCTTTTAAAGAATATGCAGCTAGTATTATCCGTGATCTGGAAACTGCCCTGACGTTTTTACAGAACCCTTCCACAGAAAATAATAAAATTCAGTATGCAGAGTCTGGCGGGGAAGGTCTGGAAGCGAAATATGATGAACTTGTACATCACCGAAATACGGAAATTGAAGCGGGAAAAATAGATATCGACCGGCAAACACGGGAGCGCCTCCAGGAAGCGCATATGATCACCCGGCAGCTAAAATGGCTGCGGGAACTGGCAGTTTCCATCAAAAAGAATTGTATAAAACTCGTAGAAAATAAATGAGCAAAAGAGCCTTTAAAAAATATTTGAAATCCCTTAAAAAAGCCGACCTGGAAGTCCAGTTACTGGATCTTTATGAGCGTTTTCCCGAGGTGAAGACCTTTTATGATTTTGTGTTCAATCCGAAGGAAGATAAACTGGTGCAGGAGGCAAAAGCGAAAATATCGAAGGAGTATTTTCCGCAGGGCCGTCGCAAAGCCAAGACCAGGCGCTCTGTGGCTCATAAATATATTAAGCATTTTTTAAAACTTGAAATGGAACCACATGCCCTGGCCGATGTGATGCTTTACAATATTGAGATCGCCCAGGCATTTTCCGAAGAAAAAGACAAAATTTCTCCCGCTTTTGAGAAAAGCATCTATAAATCTTTTGAACAGGCCTCAGAATTTATTATTTCAAAGCGCATATCTGCCGATTTTGTCAAAAGGATTCATCAAATTGCTGCCACTGCAGTACAGCAGGGTTGGGAAAATTCCTATAGATTTGAACAGATAAACGACAGATTCCTCTGAATCATGAAAAAACTGCTCACAGCAGCCTCCTTTTTATTTATTTTCTTTGAAGCTCACGCACAACTTGGATTTTGTACCGGAAGCAAAGGCGATCCTATTTTTCATGAAGATTTCGGCTCCGGCTCAGGAACGGGGCAACCTCTGCCGGCAGGAATCACCAATTATACCTTTGTAAGCCAGGACCCGCAGGACGGACAGTATACCATTGCCGATGATATTGGGAATGTCATTACTACCTGGCATCAAAGCCTGCCCAATGAAACTATTTCGAATGGAAGAGCCCTGATCGTAAATGCCGATTATAGCGCCGGACAATTTTACAAAACCAACATCTCCGGGCTTTGCGAGAATACCACCTATGAGTTTTCCGCTTTTCTTATGAACGTCTATGACCGCGGCAGCCAGGCTTGTCAAAATGGTGGAATTCCCATCAATGTGCGCTTTGAAATTTGGGATGAGACCGATTCGGTTTTGTTGAAAGCCGGAAATACAGGCGATATAACCTCTACAACATCTCCGCAATGGGACAGGTATGCACTGACCTTTCAGTCTGAGCCGGGACAGGGATCGGTTATTCTGAAAATGTATAACAACGGTGCCGGTGGCTGCGGAAATGACCTGGCGATCGACGATATCATTTTTCGTTCCTGCGGTGATTTGACCGTGGTAAAAACTTCGGAAGGAGTGGAGGAAACTTATGCCGTTTGCGAGGAAAATACTCCGGTGAGCCTTCAGTTAATGGCAGAACCCGATAACAGCGTTTATGACGAGCATTATTTTCAGTGGCAAAAAAGTGATGACGGAAATAACTGGCAGGATATTTCAGGCGCTACCGATGAAATTTACAACACTGGAAATCTAAACACCACTATTTATTTTCGCGTAAAAGTAGCTGAAGATCAGGGGAATCTTTCAAGTAATGTGTGCAGCTCAGCCTCCAGGGCATTTGAGGTAAAGGTTGTGGAACGGCCCAAACCTCCGCAAAGCAGCGGAGATGTCAATATCTGCGAGGGAGAACAAATTCCTCAATTACGGGTAAATGTTCCCGCAGGAGTAGAGGTGAACTGGTATGATGCTGCTTCCGGCGGAAATTTACTGAAAGAAAATAGTCCTTCCTACACGCCTGAGGCTGAGGGAACTTTTTATGCCGAAGCCACAGCGGCGGGTTTTGATTGCAGCCCGGGTAACCGTACGGGAATCAGTCTGAATATAAATGAAGTGCCACAGACTCAGGATGCATATTTGCAGATCTGTCCGGGAACTACTGAAGAACTGGATGCCGAAATCAGCGGGATGAGCTATTCCTGGAGTACCGGGGAAAATTCTCAGGTGATCAGTATTACTGCCGGGGGAAGTTACGAGGTGAAAATCACAAATGCCGCCGGTTGTTCTTCCACGAAGAGTTTTACGGTTGAAATGGCAGCGAATACGGCGATCGGCGAAGTTATTTCAGAAGAAGAGAAAGTTATCATTATCCCCGAAGAGGAGGGAGAGCTTCTTTACTCACTGGATGGAATTAATTATCAGCCATCGAATATCTTCAATTCTATTCCGGGAGGAATTTATACGGCTTATATAAAAGACCTGGCCGATTGTGAAGTAAGCAGCCTGGAGTTTCCACACCTGGTGATCCCGAAATATATCACCCCAAATAACGATGGCTATCATGACAATTTCCGGCTGAATGGGATTGAGTATTTTAGCAATTCTGAAATCCTGATTTTCGACCGCTACGGAAAACTTCTGAAATCGGGCAGTGGCACAGGTTTTTCCTGGAATGGCGAATTTAATGGGCAAAATTTACCTTCAGAAGACTACTGGTATTTGATAAAAATTGAAGGTTATCCGGATAAAAAAGGACATTTTTCGCTAATCCGCTGATCAATTTTCAAGAATTTTGATGATTGGTTTGCCGTTCTCGTTGAGCAGGACGATAATGTAGGCTTTCTTTGACTGAAATTCGAATTTCTTTTCAATGAAGGGTTTTGGTGCATTTCCCAGGTAAACTTCTATGGTCTTTTCACCCGATTTTAGCAGGTTGCTCAGCACCGGCTTTGCGTAGGTTAACTTACTGGCGATTTTTGTTGAATTTTTGCCTTCTCTCAACTTCAGGTTAATTGAAGTGAGACCAGCTGCGGCATGAAAAACCCTGACAGATGTGGAACCTTTTTTCAGTTTTATCTGGTCACGAAAAATCATTGCCCCGGGAAGGAAACCGTTTTTGGTATAGTTTTCTGAGCCTTCAAAAATATAATGCATTTTATGAGTGAATGTTTCTTCATTCTTGCGAGAAGAAAAAGAAGGCTTTCCGTAGATGATCTGAGTATATTTTTCTCCGCCTGCCAGCCCGAAAGTTTTCTTCAGAAGCTCATCACCTTTTGAAGCGACACTAATTTTGTACCTCCCGGGAGGCAATTCCCGATAAGCTGTAACTTCGTTCTGCTTTAGCTGGATATTTTCATCATTAACATCAGATCTTTTCGGGGAATATTTCATTTCAATATTGGAAGGCATGGCATTTAGTACCTTTACACGGGTATTCTGTTTCTGACTTTTTCCGGCACAACCCGCAAGTAACAGAAAAGCAGTAACCGATAGGTATAAAAAAGCTTTTTTCATTGGTCGCTGTTTGATTTTTTAGAAGAGAACCGCTTCATTAGAGCGGGACGGCCCAAAATGATCAGCAGAGCAAAGAATAAAAGAATTCCAAGCTGTATCGGCGCGACAGTCATCAATCTTAGGAGCAATACTATCAAAACGACAGCTCCAAGGGCAATTCCTATCCAGGAAATCCACTTCCAGCCTTTTTTGATGTAATTAAGAGCGATGATATTTACAATTCCGAAGGTGATAAGAAAGATCATACTGGCAGCTTCCACCAAAGATGATAATTTACCAATAACGGCAAGAATAGTTGACATCAGGCCCAGCAAAATAACTGCCCTGTAAGGTACATTGTTGTGTGTTTTCTTAAAGAATGGCGGTAGTTCACTGTCTTCAGCCACTCTTTTTGAAAGATTGGAGCTGGAAAATAATGTGGAATTAATAGCTGCCGCTGTGGCAAAGACTGCGGCAATGGTCATAATGATCAATCCCGGAGTGCCCAGCACGCTTTGTGCAGCTACCGAAAGAGAAACCTGTTTTTGGGAAATTATTGCCAGGGCCCCGGCGAGCATGACTGCACCAATTGCCACTGCTGCGTAAATCAGGATAACAAAAACGACGGCAAACATGATCGTTGGTTTGAGTATTTTTTTCGGAGTTTTTATTTCTTCATATTCATAAGTGAGCAGCTGAAAACCTTCATAGGCCATAAAAATACTGGCTGCACCTATAGGCGCACTCCACCAGGGCCTGGGTTCGATTCCTGAAACCAGCTTTACGGCATCCCAATGCATAAAGCCAATCACAGCCAAACCAATGAGCGCAATAAGATTGAGGCTTACAATGGCAATTTCCACCTTTTTGGTTTTGGTCACTCCCGCAAGGTTTAAGCCGACCAAACCGACCATGATCCCAATCGCGCAGAGGCGGGTAATCATAGGGGTGCCATTGAAGGAGAAAGAAAGATAATGTCCAAAAGCAAAGGCATAAACGGCCATGGTTAACACGTAGCCAAGTAATAACAGCCAGGAAAGACTTCCGGCAATACCGCCTTTGTTTATTTCTCTTAAAAAAGTGAAAGCGCCACCGCTTTCTTCAAAATGATTAGCGAGCACAATGTATGAATAAGCACTGGAAGCCGCTATGATCCCACTGATCGCGAAACTAAGCCAGGCCCATTGGCCAGAGACAGAAACCACAACTCCCAGGGCCGTGTATATTCCTCCTCCTACCATTCCTCCGGCTGCCAATGCCCAGACCGCAGGCCAGCCCAGGGAGCCGGAAGAGTTGTCTTTCCCCATAGTTGATAATTTGGATTTTCAGAAGAACTAAATTAGCGGAATCCCTGTAGGTTGGTAAGGTTTGGCAGTTAAGATTCCTCTAAAGTTTGTAAAGGTTTATTAAATATTAAAGGCCATCCTTTTGAGATGGCCTGCTAAAAAACTAAAATTTCACCAAGAATTACTTCTTAGGTTGATTTTGTGGTTTTGGTTTCTGAGGTTCCTTTTTTGAACCATGTTTTTCTCCTCGTTGACTCTGAGATTTTTTTTCTTGTGCCATCTTTCTACATATTTAAATTCTATCTCTAATTTACTGTGGTTTATTTCAGGTTGTTTTTAGATTGGGAAAAGTTTAACTGCCAATTATAATTTACTGCTAAAAGCAAAGAAAGACTGAGTTTAGGATATTTATACTTCTATTTTTTTAATTTTGATAAAAATGGACGCTATGGAATTCGAGAAGATCGTGAGGCAGATAGAACAGCATAAAAAATTTCCCAATCTTAATCTTGGAATAAAGGAAAAAACTGAGGAATTTACCAAAAAACTGTTTTATACTCTTTTCGATAATCATACCGAAGTTGCAGAGAACCTCACCGAGCTTGGAAAAGACTTTGAAGTACTCGCAGAACTTGTGTGCTGGGAACCTGATGCACCCTGCAAGGATATGTGGGGGAATTATCTGAAAATGCTTCCGGGGATCCTTGAAAAACTCAATCTGGATGCCGAATCTATTGCCGAAAATGATCCCGCAGCAAATTCCGTGGAAGAAGTTTATCTTTCCTATCCCGGTTTCTTTGCCATTGCTATTTACAGGTTAAGTCATGAATTCTATAAATTCGGACTACCACTGGTTCCACGTTTGATGACTGAATGCGCCCACCGCCTCACCGGGACAGATATCAATCCGGGGGCGCATATTGGAAAATCTTTTTTTATAGATCACGCTACAGGAGTTGTTATAGGCGAAACGGCAGTGATAAAAGACAATGTTAAATTATACCAGGGAGTTACCCTGGGAGCTCTTTATGTAAACCGCGAGCTTAGAAATATAAAAAGACATCCTACTATTGAAAGCAATGTGACCATCTACGCCAATGCCACTATTCTTGGTGGGGAAACAGTCATTGGAGAAAATAGTATTATAGGCGGTAACGTATGGATCACCAAATCGGTGCCGGCAAATTCGATGGTTTCCCATACACCGCAGATCAGTATAAAAAATACAGCAGACAAATGAACGAATCAATTTTAGACCTTGTAGGAAATACGCCGCTTGTAAAATCAAAAAGACTGGTCACCAAACCAGGGGTGGATCTTTATTTCAAACTGGAAGGGCAGAACCCCGGCGGAAGCGTGAAAGACCGCCCTGCTTTTAATATGATTAAAAGTGCTTTGGAAAGAGGTGAAATAACCAAAGAAACCAAACTTATCGAAGCTACCAGTGGAAATACCGGTATTGCTTTGGCTATGATCGCCGGAATTTTTGGGCTGGATATGGAACTGGTGATGCCTGAGAATTCTACTGTGGAAAGAGTACAGACGATGAGGGCTTACGGAGCAAAGGTAACTTTAACCAATGCAGATATCGGGATAGAAGGTTCACGCGATTATGCCGAGGATAAAATGAAAACCGGGAATTTTTTTATGCTGAACCAGTTTGCCAATGACGATAACTGGAAGGCCCACTATAAGACCACCGGACCTGAAATCTGGAACGACACAAATCAGAAAATCACCCATTTTGTTTCTTCCATGGGTACAACGGGAACAATTATGGGAACTTCCACTTTTCTAAAAGAGAAGAACAGAGACATTCAGATCGTGGGTGTGCAGCCCACCGACGAATCCCGAATTCCCGGCATAAGAAAATGGCCGGAAGAATACCTTCCAAAGATATTCAACCCGAAGAAAGTTGATAAGGTAATTGAAGTTAGCGAAGAAGAAGCAGTGGCTATGACACGCAGGCTGGCTGAAGAAGAAGGGATTTTTGCCGGAATGAGCAGCGGAGGTGCAGCGGCTGCTGCGGTTAAACTTTGTGAAACCCTTGAAAATGCTCTGGTAGTAAGTATCGTCTGCGATAGGGGGGACAGGTATTTGTCATCTGATCTTTTTAAATAAAAAAGACCATCTGGAATAAAATGTAAACTTTGTGATTAGTGATCTGAGAGATCTTGTTTATTAACTACTATTTACATAACACTGCTATCGGAATAGCCTGACATTACATTTAATTCCAGACGATCATGTCATGGTGACTTATTACTCAAGGCCAGCAACACTGACTCTAGTTTTATTTGGAGAAAGTTTAAGTTTTTCCTGCTTTTTGCCTTTTTTCATAGTGACAAGATATTTTTCACTATCAATAGAAGAGCCTTTTCCTTTAGCCGAATAAATATTTTTCGTCATCGTCCAGCCTTGATGACTTCCATAAACACTTTGCCAGATCTCACGAGGCAGTAAAATGTCTCTGAACCTTTGAGAAGTTTGTAGCAACTCTCCGTTTTTGTTATAATTGGCTTTTAGAAAACCTCTTTGACTTCTAATAAGTACATAAAAATCATTGTTCATATTGCTATTCTGATTCATAAAATTCTGAACATCAAAATTATCAATCAGAAATTTTACGGCATTATTTTGAAATTGCTGAGCATAGCGTTCTTTAAGTACTACGAGTAAATTTCCGTTGTTATACTCCTCATACATAACCTCGGCCGTTGGTTTATAAAAAACTTTGGCCTCTTGTAATTGGATGACCTGTGAATAGGATACAGAACCGAATCCCAAAATCCACAAAAAGATGATTAATTTTTTCATGTTGATGAATTTTTAATTAATGAATGATTAAAGATATTTCAGAATTCGGCGAGCAAAAACTACTTAAGTAGCATAACTGAACTTATTTTTTTTTCTTTTTCTGGAGCTCCTTCTGAAGCTGTTCCAGGTCACGAATTTTCACCCGATTGCGGGACATGGTGATGGAACCAGATTTTTTCAGTTTTTGAAGATGACGGTTTACCACAGCGCGGGTAGAACCAATCAGATTAGCGAGTTCCTTATTTGAAAGGTCATTAGTGAACTCCCGATTCTGGGAACCATTAAAATTGCTGACCAGCAGTTTCACCAGTCGGGTAGGCGTATCGCTGAAGATCAACTGGATAACGTTAGTTTCCAGCTGCCGCATCAACTTCGCCGAATATACCAGGAAACTTCTGTAACATTCCGGATGATTCTCAAGCCAGCTCCTGATGCTTTTCATGGGGGCAGCAAGAACTTTTATCTCATCTAGACACTCATAATAAACCTGATGACTTCTTTCATCAAACAAACAGTAAAGATCAAATACGTCTCCTTTAGCCAGTAAAAACAGGGTATACTCCTTATCGCTGTTTTCATCAACCTGGTACATTTTTATGCGGCCTGAAATTATGATGTAAAAGTGAAATAAAAAGCGTTCGTGATTAAGAATGCAGGAATTTTTCGGCCATTTCTCTTCATGGAAATCGGCAAGCAGTTCCTTCCAGTCATCGCTTTTCAGATCGCTGAAAGCGTCTACCAAAGAAAGCCTGGCTTTATAAGTTTCGTATAAATTGCTACTGTTCAAGTTGTTGTAATTGCTTAAAAAAAGCCGGGGGGATAAGTATTCCTAAATAAAGAAGGGTGGACCGAAAATGGACTACTAAAAGTAATGAATTATTTGCTGCATTCAGCCTGGTTGAAATTTTATATTCCGGAATTTTATTTTGAGTAAACCTTAAAAATCCCTTATTTTTGCAAAATTGCTCACTTAGTTAAAGGATTTTATGGCGGTAGAAACATTTGGTATTGAGAAAAAGAAAGTTGATAAACAACTTTATGATTATCAGCAGAAGGATATAGAAAAGATATTTTCGGTAATAGATGAACATCCCGAAAAATATAATCTCTTATACCAGTTGCCTACCGGAGGAGGAAAAACCGTAATTTTCTCCCAGATCACCAGGGAATATATTCAGCGCACGAAGAAAAAAGTCCTGATCCTTACCCATAGAATCGAACTTTGCCGGCAGACTTCCAAAATGCTTACCGGCTTTGGAGTTCGCAACAAGATCATTAACAGCAAGGTCAAAGAGCTCCCCGATCAGGACGAATATATGTGTTTTGTGGCGATGGTAGAAACCCTGAATAATCGCCTGAATGACGAGAAACTGGAGATCAATGATATTGGCCTCGTCATTATTGATGAAGCTCATTACAATTCTTTCAGAAAACTCTTCAAATTCTTTGAAAAATGCTTCATTCTTGGAGTGACCGCCACGCCTTTGAGCTCGAACATAAAGTTGCCGATGAAAGACAATTATCGGGAACTTATTGTAGGAGATTCCATTAATTCGTTAATTGAAAAAGGTTTCCTAGCAAAGGCGAATATCTACAGCTATAACGTAGGACTTACTAATTTGAAAGTCGGGATGAACGGTGACTATACCGTAAAATCTTCCGAAGAGCTTTATTCCAATTACAGCATGCAGGAAAAGCTGCTGATGGCTTATTACGAAAGGTCGAAGGGCAAAAAAACACTTATTTTCAACAACGGGATCAATACTTCTGTGGAGGTGTACTATACCTTCAAAAATGCCGGATTGCCCATACGTCATCTCGATAATACCACCAGTAAACAGGACCGGAAGGATATCCTGAAATGGTTTAAACATACGCCAGACGCGATTGTAACTTCGGTAAGTATTCTTACTACTGGTTTTGATGAACCCACCGTGGAAACCATCATTCTTAACCGTGCGACGAAATCTCTGACTCTTTATTTCCAGATGATCGGCCGTGGTTCGCGTGTTCTGAAAGATAAAGAAGAATTCAACGTGATCGATCTTGGTAATAATATGGCGCGTTTTGGCCACTGGAGTTCACCGGTCGACTGGAAACAGATCTTTCGCTCTCCCGATTTCTACTTTGAGAATCTTCTCAGCGATGAGGAGATCGAAAGGGAATTCCAGTATGAAATGCCGCCAGAGATCAGGGAGAAATTTTCGAATTCTGAAGAAGTTTCTTTCAATATTGAGGAAGCTTATGATGAAGTGATCAAAAAAGGCCTGAAATCAAAAGCCGTGCTTGAATGGTCTATGGATCAGCATGTGAAGATCTGCGTGGAGAACAGCGAGGATGTTTTTGACGCCCGTTTACTGGTCAAGGAACTGAAAGACGATATCTCTTCGCGCATCAAGCAGTATTCTTATTGCATTAGTAAGAGCACCAAAAATTACAGGGATTGGCTGGAAGAGGATTATTCGCGGCGTTTAAGGATGCGGCTAAATAAAGAGTTTTAACCGGATTTTTTACCGATTTTAATCTACTTCGGGATTTCCAGTTTACCTCTCCTTTGGAGAGGTCAGAACTGCCTTTTTAGGTAGTTCTGGGTGAGGTAATTTTTTTATTTATCCTTTTTTCCAAATAAACGCTGGAAAAAGCCTTTTTTCTTCTTTTTCTTTTCAGACCGGTCTTTGTCTTTATTTCCGCTGAAAAGTCTTTGGAAAAAATTGTCTCTCTTCTCGGGCTCACAATCCATCATTTTCTGAAGCCTTTGCGGAAGTGGCTGAAATCTCGCATGAGTGATCTTGTTGAAATCGGGATCCTGGTTCATTTTCTGAAGCAGTTTGGCAAAAATCGGTAAAGCAGAATTGGCACCCTGGCCTATCCTGGTATTTCTGAATCCGATGCGGTAGTCGTCAGAGCCCACCCAGGTCACGCAAACCAGATCGGGGAGAAGTCCCACGAACCAGCCATCTTTATTATCCTGCGTGGTTCCGGTTTTACCGGCAAGGTCATTGTTAAGGCCGTAAGTGCTTCGAAGCCGTGTAGCCGTACCTTCATTCACCGTGGCTTCCATCATATTGATCATAATTTGGCGCGTATCTTCGGAAAAAGCTCTTGTTTTTGAAATTTTCGGCTGAAATTCAGCCAGTGTATTTCCATTGCCATCTTCAATGCTGGTAATATAAAAAGGCTGGGCATAATGACCATTATTTAAAAAGGTGGTGTAGGCTCTTCCCATTTCTGTCACTCTTAAGGAAGCCGTTCCAAGAGCTATGGAAGGAACTTCCGGAAGATCAGATTCTATTCCCATTTCCCGGGCCTGATGAATCACATTTCCTATTCCTGTTTCCATTAAAACCTTCACTGCGATCGTGTTCATCGAACGGCTTAAAGCATATTTGAGATTGTAGTTCATATCCGGATCCCGTTCTTCCGCAGAAGCGTTGGAGGGCGTCCAGCCTTTTTCATAAGTAACTTCTTCCGCCGAAAAATAGGTGCAGGGTTCCATTCCGTTTTCCAGGGCAGCGGTATAAACCACGGGTTTAAAGGTCGATCCCACCTGGCGTTTACTCTGGCTTACATGGTCATATTTAAAATACCGAAAATCGATACCTCCAACCCAGGCCTGTACCGCACCGGTCTTTGGTTCCATGGCAAGCAGTCCGGAGTTTAAAAATTTCAGGTAATGGGCGATGCTGTCGGCAGTGCTGATATTTTTCGTTTTCACCCCGTCATAATCGAAAAGCTCGGTGGGATGTTTTTCATGAAATTCTTTCATGATTTCGGCTTCTGAAAGGCCTTCCTTTTTCAGCCTTTTATATTTTTCAGAATCTTTAATAATATCATTGAGCAACTTTTCATTTTTCAGCCAGGGCGCAGAACTTCCATAAGAAGCTTCGTGCTGCGCCTGCAGCTCCTTCATATGATTTTCCATTGCTGCTTCGGCCATCTGCTGCATTTTGTAATTCAGCGTGGTGTGAACAATAAGCCCGTCGCGATAAATATTGTACCGGCGGCCCTCGTTGTTCTTCAGCGTATCCAGGATATTGCTCACGTATTTTCGAACCTGTTCCCGAAAATAAGGAGCCAGGCCGGCGTTGGGGCTGTAATTTTTATAATCCAGCTTCAGAGGTTCCATTTTGGCAGCCTGGGCATCTTCTTTAGAGAGATAATCATATTTTGCCATCTGCATAAGCACCACATCCCGTCTCAGGCGGCTGCGTTCGGGAAATATTCGCGGATTAAAATAATGACTTGCCTTCAGCATTCCCACCAGGGTGGCAGCTTCGGTAAGACTGAGATCCCGGGTGTGCTTGTTGAAAAATTTCAGTGAGGCGCTTTCAATTCCGTAAGTGTTATCGCTAAAGGGAACGGTGTTAAAATAAAGCTCAATTATTTCATCTTTTGAATAGATATTTTCCAGCCTTTTGGCGATAATCGCTTCCTGGACTTTATTTATAACAATTCCGAAGACTCCAAAGTCACGCCTGCCGTAGATATTTTTGGCGAGTTGCAAAGTGATCGTGCTGCCGCCGCCTGAAGATTCGTCCTGCAGCAGGATGGTTTTAAAGAATACCCTGAGCAGACTGCGATTATCTATGCCATCATGTTCATAAAAACGGGCATCTTCGGTAGCTATTAAAGCTTTAACAAGATAGGAGGGAAGCTGGTCATAATCGATGGGCTGCCGGTCGAAAATGTAAAATTTCCCCAGTAGTTTTCCGTTGCTGGCGAGGATCTGGGTGGCCTGGTTTTGTTCAAGAGAATGAAGTTCATCGGAATCGGGAATTTTACCGAACAATCCAAAATAGATACTTCCGAAGAATAAAAAGAAAAGGGCGGCAATACTGCTGATAATTATCAGTGCCCATTTTAATTTTGGGTGTCGTTTAAGTTTGGATAACATTTGTGCTAAATGATAGCGGCAAATAAACAAATGTTTAAGGGAAAGGCTTAAATTTTAAGTGAATTTTAGGCTTTTTAACCAAAAATTAAAGCCGGTAATTTCAGAAAATTACCGGCTATTCAAGATCTCTTTTCATAATGTTGGAATTTAGGGTTTATCCAAAATGTCGATGGTTGTACCAGCACATTCTACCGGATGTGCTTTTGGTGTTCAGGAAAGGTTTTCTATGGGTTAGATCGCCATCCCGACTGTTACCAAAATCCCTGATGATGTTTGATAAAGCTGTCATAACTGATGAATTTAAAATTGATGAAAAATGTTAGGCATAGCATCCCCTGTTGTACCAGGTGTATTTACCTGGGGAGTTCTTTAAGTTCAAAAACGGTCTTCGATGAGAAGGACCTCCTTCCCGTACAGTCCCGAAGTCCTGTAGCACACTTTCTAAAGTCGTCATAAGCTGTTGATTTTTGATTGATGAATGATCCCTTTTGTTAAAAAAATCTTCTTCTTGAATTCCATAAACCCATTGCTGAGCCTGGCTGAGTGTTAAGAAATGATTTTTTGTTCTTTTGATTTACGTCTGAAGTTTTCATAATTGATGATTTTGAGTGATGAATGATGAATAATTGGTTTCTTTTTAGAAGAATCTTCTTCTTGAATTCCAGGAACCCATTGCACTAATTGGCTGAGAGTTTAGGAATGTCTTTTTGTTTCTCTGATTGTTTTCTGAAGTTTTCATAATTCGATGATTTTTGATTGATGAATGACCCTTGATTAAGAGTAACGTCTTTTGCTGTTCCAGCCAGTTGATATTTGACTGTTCATAAAAGATTTTTTCTGATGGTTGTTTGCTGATGTCATGATTAATTATTTTTTGATTGATGTCTTTACTTAAAAGACGACCTTAAATCGAACCTGTTACAGTACTATGTAATAAAAGGTAGTGATTTAACATTTATTTAACGTTTAAGGCTGATTTTCAGAAGTTTAATGCTGAGAAATAATTGTTAATCTTTTTGCGCCGCCTTTGTATTCCTTTACTTTTAAAATAAAATTCATCGAAATGAATAAATGGGCGGCGGGCATAGTTGTTTTAGTAATTGTTGTTGCAGGTATTATTTACGGCCTTTATGAGAAATACGATTATGATTTTGACGATGATCCTAAAACCTATACGATGGTTCGAAAGTGGATCCTTCCTAATGCCCTTGATGAAATTTCCGGAATTGTATGGATAGGGAATGATCGCCTAGCCTGTATAGAAGATGATGACGGAATTCTCTTTATTTATGATCTTAAGAAATCTGAAATTATTTCCCAACAAGAATTTACCGGTTCCGGTGATTTTGAAGCGATCACTGTTCTAGACAGCGCTTTTTGGGTATCCGAAAGCAATGGAAAGCTCTATAAACTTCCCTTAAATAAACCTATTTCTCCTGAAAATACTACCATATACAATACAGGTTTTGAATACAGGAACAACATTGAAGGATTGACCGCTACCTCAGACGGGAAACTGCTAATCTCTGTTAAAGATCATAACCTGCATCCCGAAAGCGATGAGCAGGACGAAAATTCTAAGGCAGTCTATTCTTATGATCCTGAAACCCGAAGACTGGATCTACAACCGGTTTTCCGTATCAATATTTCTGATACGATTTTCAGAAAAGTGCATACCCACGAAGATTTTCGAAAATGGAGACCTACCGACATGCAGTTTCATCCAAATACCGGAGAACTTTATATGATAGATTCTGAAATCCCCAAAGTGCTGATACTAAATAAAGAAGGCAGGATCAAAAAATTGCATTTGCTTGATCCTGCCGAATTTTTTCAGCCGGAAGGGATCTGTTTTTCACCTTCCGGACGAGTTTTCATTTCCAACGAAGGTAAGGGTGGCGATCCGAGCATCGTGGAGGTGAAGTTTCACTGATTCTCTTCTTCCTGAATTTTTCTGGCAACTGCCTGCACTTCATCTAAAACCCTTAAGAGATTACCGCCCCAGAGTTTTCCTATTTCTTCCTCGCTATAACCTCTTTTTACAAGTTCAACAGTAACATTCAAACTTTCTGAAGCATCATTCCAGCCTTCAATGCCTCCGCCTCCGTCAAAGTCGGAACTTATTCCCACGTGGTCAATTCCGATTTTCGAAACCAGATAATCTATATGATCCACAAAGTCAGAAACACTCACCGGTGGAACTTTCTTCTTCAGTTTTTCAATATCGGCGTCGCTGGCTGTTCTTACTTTTCCATAGCCCGCATAATAATTATTCCTTGCCTCCTGAGACATGTCCCTCACGCTGTCACGTGGTAAAATATGAAAATGCATTTCCTGTGCTTTTTCAGCATAAACACTATCCCGTGCGGCATTAAAGGCGTTATGTTTTGCAGTATTCAAATAAGAACTGAAAGCCACCGTTTGCACCACACCGCCATGTTCTTTGAACAATTCCAGAGTCTCATCATCTACATTTCTGCTGTGATCGCACAGGGCCCTGGCGGAAGAATGAGAGGCGATAAGGGGTGCCTTTGAAAGTTCGAACATTTGTTTGATGGCTTTCTTGCTGGGATGCGAAATATCGATCATTATTCCGCAGCGGTTCATCTCTTTGATTACTTTTTTACCCAGCTCACTTAAACCATTATGCAGCCAGACTCCATCTGCTTCCCCGGTATTCGAGTCGGAAAGCTGGCTATGGCCATTATGTGCCAGCGACATGTATCGGGCGCCCATCTCGTAAAATTCCTGAACCCGGCTTAGATCTTCCCCAATAGGATAGCCGTTTTCCACACCGATCATGGCAACTTTTTTACCTTCTGCTACCAGTTTTCTCACTTCGTCTGAAGTGGTGGCGAGGCCGATTTTATCAGGCGCGATATCTTCAGTAAGTCTGTGAATCGCCTTGAATTTTGAGATGGCATTTTCGTAAGCTGCTTTATAGCCTTCCGGAGTAAGCGGTCCCTGGCCAGTATAGACAATCAGCCAGGTAACATCCATTCCGCCTTCGACCATCTTCGGAATATTCACCTGTGTGTCCAGATCCATGCTGTAATTTCTATCTTCAGTGAAATTCTCCACATCTATATCGTTATGGGTGTCGATAGTGAACACTTTTTCGTGAATGCGTTTTGCCTTTTCGAGAAGGTCGGGATCGCTTTGTGCCACCGCGAACTGAAAGGCTGAAAAAAGAATAATTCCGGGTAGTTTATACTTCATATAATGGTGATATTTGTTAAGGTCATGAATTTAAGAATTAAATTAAAGACTTGGCTATTTTAATAAGCGATTGTATTTTGAAGTAAATTTGAGACCATAACTTATTCCTTTTAATGCATAAATATATTGTTGTAAACAATCCTGAAAACTGGAAGATTTCTTCAGAACAGATCAAGATCATTTCTTCCCAGGAATACCTTACTAATCCTGAATATTCCCAGCTCAGGAAGGCTCGTGTCTTCAATCTTTGCCGTGATTATTCATACCAGTCCAAAGGTTATTATGTTTCACTGCTGGCAGAAGCTCGCGGGCATCTCGCCATTCCTACTGTAAAGAACCTGGTGGATCTTGGAGAGCCCAAACTGGTGAAGATCGTTTCTGAAGAATTTGATGATCTCATTCAGAAATCGCTGAAAAACATCAAATCCCAGGAATTTACCCTGAGCATCTATTTTGGACAGAATGTGGCTGCGAAATACAAAGAACTCAGCAGCATGTTTTTCCGGCATTTTCAGATTCCTTTTCTGCGCGTCAGGTTCAATTACAACAACCGCTGGAATATCAAGAATATCAAGGCGATCACAATAGCCGAAATTCCGAAGGAGCATATCGATAGTATGTATTATTTTGCCGAACAGTATTTTGCCAAAAAACGCTACGATACTCCACGGCAGAATGTTTTTGAATATGACCTCGCGATTTTGGTAAAGGAAGGCGATCCCGCGCCACCGAGCAATTCGAAGGCGCTGAAAAAATTTACCGAACTCGCTGAAAAAATGGGATTTTACACCGAGATCGTTAGTCCCAAAGATCTTTCCAGGCTTTCTGCCTTTGACGCGCTTTTTATAAGGCAGAGCACCGAGGTGAATAACGAAGCCTATGCCTTTGCCCGTAAGGCTCAGCAGGAAGATATCGCGATCATCGATTATCCCGATGCCATCCTGAAATGCTGCAATAAGGTATTTATGGCGGAAGCCCTGGCGAATGCCGGAATTCCTACACCTAAAACATTCATCGTTCATAAAGACAACAAGGAAGCCGTTTTAAAGGAAACCGGATTTCCGGTGGTTCTGAAGTCGCCAGATTCTACCTTTTCTTTCGGGGTAAAAAAAGCCAATAATGAAGAGGAATATCGGGAAATGCTGGGAAGTATGCTGAAAAAATCACAACTGGTTATCGCGCAGGAATTTTCTCCTTCAGAATATGACTGGAGAATAGGCATTATCGACGGAAAAGCCTTTTATGCCTGCCGTTATTATATGGCGAAAGGTCACTGGCAGATCTACAATTGGGATGCCAAGGAAAAAGATGACCAGGACGGGAATGCCGATTGCCTACCTATTGAAAAAGTTCCAGAGAAGATCGTCAAAATTGCCATTCGCGCTGCCAAATTGATGGGCAAAGGTCTGTATGGAATAGATATTAAAGTGGTAAAAGGAAAACCCATGGTGATAGAGATCAATGATAATCCTAATATTGATGCCGGCGTGGAAGACGCTTATTATGGCGACGCCGTTTATACCGAAATTCTTAGCGCTTTGAAAAACAGGATCGAAAATAAATAATATGGCCTATCATCTTTTTGAAGTCGCGGGAATTGAGCTGGAATACATGCTGGTAAAAAAATCGGATTTTAAAGTCAATCCGATAGTTGATAAATTACTCACCAAAAAAAACGGATCGCTTACTTCCGATGTTGAAAACGGAAAAATCGAGTGGAGCAATGAACTGGTAAATCATGTGGTCGAGATCAAAACCAACGGACCCGTAGAAAACCTTGAAGGTCTTGAAGAACTTTTCCATGAAAACGTAAAGGAGATCAATACCTTACTGGAAGAATTCGACACTGAACTTTTGCCCGGGGCTTCCCACCCGCTGATGAATCCCGATACCGAAACCAGCTTATGGCAGCATCATTACAGCAAGATCTATGCGCTGTATAACCGAATTTTCGACTGCCGTGGCCACGGCTGGAGCAATGTGCAGAGCATGCATCTCAATTTACCTTTTTCCGGAGATGAGGAATTTGAAAAACTACATGCCGCAGTTCGCATTCTTTTGCCGATCATTCCTGGACTTTCAGCAAGTTCTCCCGTACTTGACGGGAAATTTACCGGATTTAAGGATACCCGAATGCACTATTACAAAAGTAATCAGAAGGAAATTCCGCATATGACGGGTAAGGTAATTCCGGAACAGGTATTTTCAAAACAGAAATATCATGATACAATTTTTGATCCGATCAACCTGGCTCTAAAACCTTTTGATACTGATCAACTTCTGGATCATCATTTTGTAAATTCCCGGGGTGCCATTGCTCGTTTTGACCGTAATGCCATCGAAATTCGGGTTATCGATATACAGGAGAATCCCGCGGCCGATGTGGCTATCGCTGCCTTTGTTATCGAGGTGCTGAAACTGCTGGTAAGCGAAGAGCTGGTTTCACTGGAAGATCAGAAATCATGGCATGAAGACGCGCTTTTTGATATTTTTGATGAAGTGATCGTCAATGCCGAAAACACCCTGATCACCGATCAAAAATTTCTGGCTCTTTTCGATTTTGAAAAGGCTGCTGATGTCAAAACTATCTGGAAAAGACTTTTCTCAATGGTAAAGGAAAAGCTTTCTGAAAATCACGCGAAGCATATCGATTTTATCCTGCAGAACGGAAGTCTCTCCACACGAATTCTGAAAGCTATCCGCAATGATTTTTCCGAAAAGAACATCATCAGGGTTTATAATAAAATGGCAAAATGTCTCCAGGAAAATCGAATGTTCAGGCCATGAAGTTCGTGCTGACCTGCGAGCATGCTTCGGCAGAAATCCTTTCGAAATATGT
Organism: uncultured Flavobacteriaceae bacterium; assembly: GCA_963741865.1. Classification (GTDB taxonomy): domain Bacteria; phylum Bacteroidota; class Bacteroidia; order Flavobacteriales; family Flavobacteriaceae; genus Christiangramia. The sequence goes on along the minus strand of CAVUJP010000002.1, from coordinate 394,706 downwards.
AGGAATTTTTAAGAAAGAACCTTCTGTACATCAAACACATGAAGCCTTTGATCCCGGCGCTTTCGATCTCTTTAAACAGCTGCAAAAATTAGCGGATTTCAGCTTTTATCATTCCACGGGAAGATTGCTAATCGAAGTGAATCGCTCTGAACATCACCCCAAACTTTTCTCACGATTTTCAAAAAATCTGGATAAGAGGGAAAAAGAGGAGATAAAACGACAGTATTATTTTCCTTACCGAAATAGGGTAGAGGAACAAATTAGAAAACTGACAGAAAAGAGCGAAGACGTATTTCATTTATCGGTTCACAGTTTCACTCCGGTTTTAAATGGAAAAAAACGAAATTGTGATATTGGCCTGCTGTATGATCCCGCACGGGAAAAAGAGAAAGAAATCTGTCAAAAATTAAAATGGGAAATTCAGAAAGTCTCAGAATATAAGGTGAGAATGAATTATCCGTATTTGGGAAAAGCAGATGGTTTTACCACTTATCTCAGGAAGAGGTTCAGTAGCAATTACCAGGGAATAGAGCTGGAGGTGAACCAGAAATTCGTTTCAGATAATAAAATGGATAAGCGGTTGAAAATTGTTCTGAAAGAAGCGCTTCAGCAGATCCTGGAATAAAAAACTGCCTAAAAAATTTATCGGGAATTAAAATCTTTAGGCAGTTTTTGATATTTATTAAAAGTATCTATCAGTTCAGTTCATAATCCAAAGTGATCTCGGCCTTCAATAACTTTGAGATCGGACAGTTTTCCTTGGCTTTTTTGGCAAGTTCTGAAAATTTATCTTCCTCGATATTGGGAACTGTCGCTTTAAGAATCAAATGAGATTTTTTTACCGTTCCGTCTTCAAAAGTGATTTCCGAAGTTGCTTCCAGTTCATCTGGAGTAAATCCTTCCTCGGTCAAAAATGCGGAAAGTTGCATACTAAAGCAGCCCGAATGTGCCGCTCCAATCAATTCTTCGGGATTTGTTCCTTTTCCACTTTCAAATCGGGATTTGAACGAGTATTGGGTCTGGTCTAAAACTCCGCTTTCTGTACTTACCGTTCCGGAACCTTCTTTAAGAGAGCCTTTCCAAATGGCTGATCCTTTTCTTTTCATAATGTGATTTTCGTTTTTAATTCCTTCTAAATTACTAAGGCAGGGAGGAATCAGAAAAGTTTTATCATAAACTTAACCAAAAAAAGCCTGAAGTGGTAACTTCAGGCTTTTCTTTACTAACGTAAGTGGTGTTTTTTACTTGATCTCTACCACTTCAAGATCGAAAACAAGATCTTTTCCGGCAAGTGGGTGATTTGCGTCAACCACGATGCTTTCGTCTTTAACTTCTTTTACCACAAGATTGATCTCACGCCCGTCAGGACTTTTAGAAACCAATGGCATTCCAACTTCCGGCTTAAGTTCTTCGGGAAGCTGATTTTTATCTACTTCCTGAATTAATTCAGGCTTGGGCTCGCCATAAGCCTCATCCTTTGGTATATTGATGGTTTTCTTTTCGTTAAGTTTCATGTCGATAAGGCCTTTTTCGAACCCTGGAATAAGCTGTCCCTGTCCAAGAGTGAACTCTATAGGCTCTCCTCGTTCCACAGAACTATCAAAAACCTGTCCGTCTTCCAGCTTTCCGGTGTAGTGTACCTTAACCGTGTCATTTTGTTTTACTTGACTCATAAAAGTGTTTTTTAACTATTATTTTTTGGCTTGTATTTCATTTTCAGCCACTTAAAGCTGCAAAGGTACAAGTAAATGAGTGAAAGCCAAAAAATACAGCACTTTAACTCTTTTTTCTATAAAATTGATAATGTTTGGTAAGAATTGGAAATTAATTATTAAACAAATAACTTTAGGGATTCAATATTTAAACATTCTACCAATTTAATTCTTCAGTTTTATGAAAAAAAATGAAAAAAAACCTGCAGGAAATTCCCGCAGGGATTTTCTGAAAACCTCTGCTATGGCCGCAGGAGCATTTATGATCGTCCCTCGACATGTTCTTGGTGGTCCTGGTTATGTCGCCCCCAGCGATAAACTTGTTGTTGCCGGTGTTGGAGTGGGAGGTAAAGGCCAATCTGACATCTGGAATTTTTATCAAAGCGGAAAAGCCGAGATCGCTTATCTCTGTGATGTTGATGATCGGCGGGCGGCTGTTTCCAGGGAGCGTTTTCCGAAAGCAAAATATTATAAAGACTGGAGAGAACTTCTAGATAAGGAACATAAGAATTTTGATGCCGTTTCTGTTTCGACGCCCGATCATAACCACGCGGTAATTGCCATGGGTGCGATGGAACTTGGAAAACATGTATATGTTCAAAAACCTCTTACTCATGATATCTATGAGGCAAGACAACTTACCGAAGCCGCCAAAAAGTACAAAGTGGTGACCCAGATGGGAAACCAGGGAGCATCAGCCGATGGAGTGCGGAAAATGCGCGAATGGTATGATGCCGGTCTTATAGGCGATGTAGAGGAAGTGTATGTATGGACTAACCGTCCGGTATGGCCGCAGGGAATTCCTTGGCCAAAAACTTCGGCTCCTGTTCCTAACGAACTTGATTGGGACCTATGGCTGGGAACAGCGCCTTACAAAGATTATGTTGAAGGACTTGTGCCGTTTAATTGGCGTGGCTGGTGGGATTATGGAACCGGCGCACTGGGCGATATGGGCTGTCACCTAATTGAACCGCCTTTCAGCGTACTTGGTCTTGAATACCCTAAAGATGTGGAATGCAGCGTGGGAAGTGTCTATATTGATGAGTTCAAGAGAGGCTATTTCCCTGAAAGTTGTCCGCCTTCAAGCCATGTGATCATGAGCTTTGACGGTAAAAAGGAAAAAGATATTACCCTTCACTGGATGGATGGAGGAATACAGCCTAAGAGACCAGAAGAGCTAGGTCCCGAAGAAACCTTTGGTGACGGAGGTAACGGTGCTCTTTTAATTGGATCTAAAGGAAAAATGATGTGCGGTACTTATAGTTTGAATCCGCAACTTCTACCAACTTCAAGAACAGCCGAGGTTAATGTGCCTCAAACTTACGATCGTGTGGAAGGCGGAATTGACGGACACTACGCACAATGGGTAGAAGCTGCTCTTGCCGGTTATGGCAAAAAAGAAGTGAGTTCTCCATTTGAAGTGGCTGGCCCCTTAACAGAATCGCTGCTCATCGCGAATCTCGCCATTAGAGGTTACGATATTCAGAAGAAGACCACCAATGCGAAAGGGGAAACTCAATATGAATATCCGGGCCGTGATCTAAAAATGATCTGGGACGCCGAAAATATGCGTGTCACCAATTTAGAGGAAGCCAATCGTTTTGTGAAGCGGGATTACAGGGAGCCATATACTTTATAATAGAATATGCTGAAAAGAGATCATTTTCGGGAAAATTTCAAATTTCAGATAATGATCCTGGGAATGATCTCTTTATCGGCCTGTAAAAATTTTCATTCCAAAGAAGAAGTCGTGGATTGGGATACGATCTGTGTCACCGCCACCGCCTATAATTCCTTAGACTACCAGACCGAAAATGAACCTAATATTACTGCCTGGGGCGATACTTTAAAACCGGGAGTGAATGCCATTGCCGTTTCCCGTGATCTTTTAAAACTCGGGCTCGATCATAATTCAGTAGTGAAAATTGAAGGTTTTGACAGTATTTTCCTGGTAAAAGATAAAATGCATTATCGCTGGAGAAATCGAATCGACATCTATATGGGCGAAAATGCTCAAAAAGCTCGGAATTTTGGTAGAAAAAAGCTTAACCTTGCATACATTTTCAAAAAAGACAGCGTGAAATAGGGTTTTTTTGCAGGATGTTTTAATTTCGGAAATGAAATATATAAACATGCGTTTAAGAAAACTTCTGATATTCTTCCTTTTTACCTTTTTTTTCACGGACTTGTCTGCTCAGGACAGTCTGAAAGTTCCTGAAAAATTCATCATCGGGATCACCGAAACTCCTCCTTTTGTTCAAAAAACTCCGGAAGGTTTTACCGGTCTCAGCATTGATTCCTGGAAACTGGTCAATGAAAGGCTGCGTTATGATTATGAATTTCGTGAATATGAAAACCTCGGTGCCCTTTTGAACGCATTAGAGAATGGGGAAGTAGATTTCAGCGTAAACCCCATCACGGTGACCGATAACCGCATGAAAAGAATGAATTTTTCACAGCCTTATTTTATTTCCCACACCAGTGTGCTGAAGAAAAGAGAATCAAAGATCTTAGGGCAACTGGCAAATCTATTCAGCTGGAATTTTATGTCAGTGGTGCTACTATTGATTTTAGTGATTTTCATCTTCGGATTTCTGGTCTGGCTTTTTGAAAGAAAAAGGAACGAAGAGGAATTTGGCAATGATTTTAAAGGAATTCTTCAGGGTTTCTGGTGGAGTGCCGTGACCATGACAACCGTGGGTTATGGTGATAAATCACCGCGAACCTTTGGTGGCAGAGTCATTGGATTCATCTGGATGTTTATGGCAGTGATCATAATTTCCAGTTTTACGGCGGGAATCGCTTCTTCTCTTACTGTGAAAAGTATCAATAATGAGATCAATGAAATTCAGGACCTGGAAAGATTTGACGTTGCCACTGTAAAGAGTTCGAGTTCCCAGGAATTGTTGAAACTTTATGATATTGACAATTCATTAGTGAACAACGGTGAAGAAGGAGTGAAAGCCGTTTTAAGCGGTAAAACAACCTTGTTTGTATATGACGAACCAATCCTACGCTATGAGATAGATAGGAAGGAACTTTCTGACGATCTGGAGATTCTTTCCAAAAGTCTGAAAAAGGATTATTACAGCTATGCTTTTCCTAAGAACTCAAAGCTTCTGAAGTTAATAGATCCTGTACTGGTACGCACGCTAAAAACCATGGAGTGGAATACTCTCACCGAAGATTATTATTAGGTTCTGCTTAAAACATTTACGGAAAAGGAGGCTGAACAATTCCTAAAAGGCACATTTAAAGTTAAATTTTCACCGGGATTAGTAGTTTTTACTTGCGTAAAAGATTGATTTTTATATCTTTAACGACTTGCTTAAAAAACCAACCAACTTATGCGCCTAGAACGGGAAAAGGAAAATAACTCCGACGAACTACTTTTTCTGATGGAAAAGAAGAAAAGGAATAATCCAATTTTTATAGCTATCATTCTGGTTATTATAATGAGCGCTATAGCTATAACCGGTGTTTACCTGGAATACTGGTAGAAAATTATTGCTTGATCTCATTCATTAGCAGAAAAGCTTTATTCACATATTCCTTTTCAAGGAACATTGCAAAATAATTCGAGGTCGAAATCATCTCGAAAATAGGAATTCCTTCATAAGCAAGGAGTTTGAAGATATAGAAGTAAAGACCTACAGTCTGTGAGCTGTTCTTTGGTAAAGCAATGGTTATCGAAGACAACTCGTCCTTGACATTCACGCGTATTTCATGCCGAAAACATTTTTCAACAAGATCGGTCAGCGTTGAAGACACCAGTATATTGCTTTCCTGGTAATTGCTGGAGTAATTCAGATAAACTCCCGTCTGGTCTTTTACCGCTTCCAAAAGGCGTGCCTTATTAGCAATAATGGTATTGGAATTTAGATAGGTATATTCGGTAATCCCGGAACGTACCACGATATCACCCAGTTCGCGAAGGCTTTTCATATCTATTTTGGTCCTTTTCGGTGCATATCTGCGCAATGCCATTATAATACTTCCCTGTTTTACCGGTTTTCGCATTTCCTTTTCAACTTCCTGCTGAATATCTGCCGCAAGTCCGCTGAAATTGATGATATCCCGGGCAATGGCGTCATCCAGAAACGGCTGATGTCTTATAATATCATGAACTACAGTGGTTATGGTCTTCATTTGTTAATTATTGAACAATTTGTGCAAATGTATATAAAATGTAGAGGATTTTTTTGCAAGATTCCTCTTATTTATACTTATGCATTCGTAATTCAAAGGCTATGAAAATATTAAAATTTGGAGGTACCTCGGTTGGCACCGCGGAAAGCATCAGAAATGTAAAAAACATTATCACTTCTAATAATGAGGAGAAGCTGCTTGTTCTTTCCGCCATGTCGGGGGTGACCAATATGCTGGTGGAGCTCACGCTGCTTTTTAAAGACGGTCGGGGAGCCGATGTGGAACAACAACTGCTGAAGCTTAGAACAAAGCATTATCAGCTTATTGAGGAATTGATCGATAATGATGTTTTGATACAGCAGTGTAAAGATTATGTGCAGGAGCAACTGAGCGAACTGCATGAAATTTACGAGAGGGAACTAACCGAAGAGATCGAAGCGAGAATAGTCACGACGGGAGAAAGTATGCTGACCTTCATCTTCAGTGCCTATCTGACTTCAGAAAATATTCAGAATAGCCTGTTGGACGCAAAAGAATTCATGAGGGTTGAAAATCTGGAAAATCCCGATACATTTTTGATCGGAAAACTTCTGAAGAATAGCATAAATTCAGTTCAGAATAGCAACATTTATATCACCCAGGGCTTTGTCAGGATCAACAAGGATAATGAAATAAGCACGCTGAAAAGAGGCGGAAGTGATTATACGGCCACCATTATAGGTGCCGCAGTAAAAGCTGAAGAGGTTCAGATCTGGACCGACATCAGCGGGCTTCATAATAATGATCCCAGGTTTGTAGAAAATACGCATCCCGTTGCGAATCTTAGCTTTGAAGAGGCAGCAGAGCTCGCTTACTTTGGTGCGAAAATTCTGCACCCTCAAACCATTTCTCCGGTGATAGGCAGGGGCATCCCCGTATTTCTAAAAAACACTTTTACGCCTGAGGCTCCGGGAACCTGTATCACCGCTTTTACAGAAGACAAAGGTTTAAAGGCCATTTCGGCCAAAGACGATATTACCGCGATCAGGATCAAGTCGAATCGCATGCTGATGGCACACGGTTTCCTCAGAAAGATCTTTGAGGTTTTTGATAAATATGAAACCGCGATCGATATGATCACAACTTCCGAGATTGCCATTTCCCTGACCATCGACGACACCGGAAGGCTGGATAAAATTATTGACGAGCTCGAACAGTACGGTGAAATAAGCCTTGATGCCGATCACAGTATCATTTGCGTGGTAGGAGAAGGGCTTATTGAAGAATCGAATACTTCCCGTCTTTTTGAAATTCTGGAAGATATTCCGGTAAGGATGATCTCTTACGGCGGAAGCAAGAATAATATTTCGCTGCTGGTCGATACAACACATAAGATCAGGGCGCTTCAGCAGCTGAATGAAAAGCTTTTTGTGTCAAATCTTCAGCCCGCATAAGCTGAAACAGATAGATTTTGTTTGATTAAAACTGTTTTTTGTGTAGTGAGAACCGTTGGTTTGCTTCGGCAGCCAGCGGTTTTTTAATTTTTATTCCTGTTTTTCTCCTCGATGAATCTGGAAAGATAGTAGGTGCTTTTATGAAGATGAAATTTCAGCATTTGTCCGGTAAAATTTGAATCGCGGTGGTTCTTCAGGTCTTTTAGCAAAAATTCAATTCTCTCCCGGAAAGACTTTAAAAAACAGGAAACTTCAAAATTTTCCCTCAGGATTTCAAATCCTTTTTTCTGATAAAGATTCCATTTTTCAGCATCTGTATAAATTTCAACCGCTTTTTGTATGAAATTTTCATCGGTTTCACACGCTGCACCCGGCCAGTTGTCAATTTTTGAAATACCTTCGGCGCCTACAGGAGTGGTGATAGATGGCGTGCCGTTTTGCATGGCTTCCAGTAACTTTCCTTTTAATCCTGCGCCAAACTGCAGGGGAGCCAGTAAAAGCCTGGCTTTCTGAAAAACTTCGGCAGCATCTTCGGCTTTCCCCATAATTTGAAAGCCTTCCGCAGGTTTATGTAGGTTCCAGACTTTTTGCCCCGGATAACTTCCGTAAATCTTTATTTCTGCGGAAGGAATTCTTTTCCTGATCTCCGGCCAGAGCTTTTCTTTTACATGCAGGACCGCATTCCAGTTAGGCTCATGAAAAAAGTTGCCTATATGCATGAATCCGCTTCGTTCCTCAAAACCTGGCAATACTTTTTCCTCAATTTCAGTGGTGTCAAACAACAAAGGCAAATAATGAAGCAGATCTTCAGGTATTTTGAATTCTTCCCTGAGCAAATTCATTTCAGCCTTTGAGATAATAAGGCTCAGGTCACAGCGATAAATGGCAGCGATCTCTCGTTTGGCCAGATCAGAATTTTTATAAATTCCTTTTTCCGGAATATTTTTTTTCCAGCTTTCCTTTCGTGCATTCCTGAGAAAATGCAGGTCTTCGGTATCCAGAATTTTAAGGGCTTCAGGGCAGAATTTGTCCACACGCCAGCCAAACTGTTCTTCCATCATAAACCTGTCAAAAAGCACGATTTCAGGCTTCAGTTCTTTTAGCATTTTATCGAAACCCCCATCATTCGGAAGTATTTTTATGGTCTTGATACCTTTACTCTTAAGATCGGCCTGGTTTCCGGTTTCGACAGCAGGTGTTGAGAAGCTAATCTCAAAATTATGTTGAAGAAAGAAATCGAGCAGCTGCATCATTCTGCTTCCGGCAGCCGAAGAAGTCGGCTCGGGCCATACATAACCAATGACGAGTAATTTTTTCATATATTGAAATTCATAGCAAAAATAGAATATTCTTTATATCCGGAAATTTCCGGATATTTCATTCTTAAAAATCGCAGTATGAGCAGAGGATTTGTGAGGGAAGGTGACCAGGAAGAACCGTTGATGGTTCCGCCACGTGCGGCCTTGCCCGAGGGAGCTACCAATTATGTTACGCCTTATGGCCTTGAACTTCTGAAAAATGAAATGCAGCAGCTTGAAGAAGAGCGCCGTAGCGTTCAGGCTGAAAATGAGACTGAAAAAAGGCGTACCCAGGCATTCATCGATGGAAAAATGCAATTACTGGCAGACAGGATCAGGACGGCAAGGCTTTTAAAACCTGAAGAACAGCCTGAAAATGAAGTGCGATTTGGTGCCAGAGTTACTGTAGAAAACCTCAATAATCATCAGAAACAGGAATTTCAAATTGTGGGAGTCGATGAGGCCGACATTAAACAGAAAAAGATCGCTTTTGTCGCGCCCATAGCAATAGCGATTACCGGGAAAAAAGTGGATGAAACCGCTGAACTCAAACTGGGTACTGAAACAAGAAAATTGAAAATTCTCAAGGTTGATTATTGATCTTCAGGAATAGTAAAGAGAATTTTCTATCTTTTGATCATAAAATCATAACTATGAGCACATACAAAACCAACCTCAACCTGCAAAACATTGATCTCGGACTGCTGATTTTGCGAATAGCATTTTCGGGATTTCTTCTTACTCATGGAGTTCTTAAATTCGTAAAATTTTTTGGCAATGAGCCTATTAAATTTGCAGATCCCCTGGGTTTTGGTGAAGTCTTCACCTTCTCTTTTGCCGTTTTTGCCGAATTCTTCTGTGCCCTTTTTGTACTTTTCGGGTTTCTCACCAGAATAGCGGTCATTCCGATCATCATAACTATGCTCACGGTGGTTTTTGTAGTTTGGTTACCCGAAGGTTTCGGGAAAATGGAAATGCCGCTTTTATATCTTTCGGCTTTTATCGTTTTACTGATCACCGGCGGCGGAAAATATTCCGTTGACTTTCTTCTCGGAAAAGGAAAAAATTAATCTATGCAGCAAACCATAATTTTGATGGGGGTCTCGGGAGTAGGGAAAACCACCCTGGGCAAAATGCTAGCGGAAAAGCTGAAACTGCCGTTTTTTGATGCCGATGATTTTCATTCCGAAGCTAATATCAGCAAAATGAATACCGGCCTTCCTTTAAATGATGATGACCGGAAGATCTGGCTGGAAAATCTTGCCGAAAATATCAGAAAATGGTCTGATGGTGGCGTGCTGGCCTGTTCGGCTTTAAAAGAAAAGTACAGGCAGGTTCTGGTACAACATGCCGAAAAGCCCGTGAAATGGGTTTATTTATATGAAGATTTTGAGATCATTAAAAACCGTATGGAAAAGCGGAAAGATCATTATTTTAAACCGGAATTGCTAAGGTCCCAGTTTGATATCCTGGAACCTCCGGCTTATGGAATTCATATACGCGTGAATAAATCAGCAGAAGAAAACATGGAAAAGATTATGAAAGAACTCGATAAACCTCATTTCGGGCTTATAGGATTGGGAGTAATGGGCAAAAGCCTTGCCCTTAATATGGCCTCAAAAGGTATTCCCGTTTCGGTTTATAATCGGGATCTTAAGGATGTGGAAGTCGATATAGCTAAAAATTTCGCAGCAGAGCATAGAGACACCTATATCTTCCCCTGGTTTAATGATCTGCAGAAGTTTGTGGCTTCCCTGCCAAAACCGCGAAATATTATGATCATGGTAAAGGCTGGAGCGGCTGTTGATGCTGTAATCGCAGGTTTATTGCCAATTCTGGAAGCTGAAGATCTTATCATAGACGGAGGAAATTCTCATTACAAAGACACTGCACGTCGAATCAAAATGCTGAAAGAAAAAGGTATCCATTTCCTGGGCACCGGAATTTCAGGAGGTGAAGAAGGCGCATTGAAAGGGCCTTCGATCATGCCCGGCGGAAGTAAAAAAGCTTACGAAAGGGCCGGGGAGGTGCTGGAAAAGATCGCTGCCCGGGATCCCTGGGGCGATGCCTGCTGCACATATATTGGGCCCCAGGGTTCCGGCCATTTTGTGAAAATGTTGCACAACGGGATCGAGTATGGAGAAATGCAGCTTATTGCCGAGTTTTACCATCTGCTTCGGTTCTTCTGCGGAATGGAACCCCCGGAGATCGCAGATCTTTTCACCGAATGGAATACCGAAATGCGGAGTTATCTTCTGGAGATCAGCATAGATATTCTGCGCCAAAAAGAAGAAAATGATTATTTGCTGGATAAGATCCTGGATGTCGCCGGCCAGAAAGGCACCGGCGGCTGGTCTACCGAAGCTGCACTGGAATTCGGCTTGCCACTGGATACGATTACTGCGGCCGTATTTGCGAGGAACCTTTCAGCTTTTAAACAGGATCGGCTAAAGGCATCAAGAAAGTACAATTTTAAGCCTGAAGGAGAAAAACCTCCTTCAAAAGAAGAACTTTTCAAAGTCTATCGCTCGGCAATGGTCATCAATCACAGTATCGGATTTGAACTTATAAGAGTGGCTTCCGAAGAGAATGACTGGCAGCTGAAACTTTCGGAGATCGCTCGTATCTGGACTGGCGGTTGCATCATTAAATCGGGATTTATGGAAGAACTGGTAACGATCTTTAAGGATCATCGGGAACATTTGCTGCTTCATGAGGAGATCAGCCAGCAACTCAAAAACATTCCTTTTTCTCAGGTGTTAGGCTTTGCCATAAGAAATGCCTGTCCCATGCCTGTAACTTCGGCAGCGGCCAATTATCTTATCGGTTTTTCTTCTGAACATTCTTCGGCTAATATGATACAGGCACAGCGGGATTATTTTGGTGCCCATACCTTCGAACGCATCGACAAAAACCGCGGCGAATATTTTCATTTTAACTGGAAAAACCTCGATTGATGGAATTACAAATACTTATCGCGGTTCTTTTGGGAATCGCCCTGCTGCTGTTCCTTATTTTAAAACTTAAAATCCAGGCTTTTCTGGCCCTTCTTGTAGTTTGTATTTTGGTTGGGATTATGGCGGGAATGCCCGCCGGTGAAATTGTCGGTACCATGCAGGAAGGTATGGGAAGTACGCTTGGTTTTGTAGCGACAGTGGTTGGCCTGGGTGCTCTTTTCGGAGGAATCCTGGAACAATCGGGTGGTGCTACGGGACTGGCAAATTTCATGTTGAAAAAGACCGGCGAAAAGAACGCTCCCTGGGCGATGATGCTCACAGGATTCCTCATAGCTATTCCAGTTTTTTTTGATGTGGCATTCATCATTCTCGTTCCTGTGGCCTATGCGCTGAGCAGGAGCACAGGAAAAACACTTTTGCTTTATGCTTTGCCCTTACTGGCAGGATTAGCAATCACACACGCTTTTATACCGCCAACACCGGGGCCTATAGCAGTTTCTGAAATTCTGGGAGCAGATCTTGGCTGGGTAATTCTCTTCGGAATTCTTACCGGCTTGCCTACAGCTATTATCAGCGGACCATTTTTTGCACGATATATATCAAAAAAGATATATATAGAGCCGAAAGCCTACACAGAAACAAAGGAAATCAAAAAAAACAATCCTCCTTCGCCGCAACTTATCCTCCTGATCATTTTTGTGCCTATTGTTCTTATCATTTCGAATACGATGATCAACAGCCCTCTTTTGGAGGGCTATGCTATTTCTGATAATTTAAAGAATGCAATAGGTTTAATCGGACATCCTTTTACGGCCCTAATCATCGCCAACCTGCTCGCCTGGTATTTTATTGGAATAAGAAGGGGAATGGGTAAGGATTTTTTGCTGAAGATCTCCACGAAATCATTTGAAACAGCAGGGATCATAATACTCCTGACGGGAGCCGGCGGGGCTTTTAAACAAATACTTATCGCTACCGGCGCAGGCGATATGATCGCAAATGCGATGAACACCAATTTTTTCAGTCCATTGATCTTCGGATTTATCATTGCTGCTTTGGTGCGTATTTTACAGGGATCATCTACAGTGGCCATGATCACCGCAGCCGGAATTACTGCTCCCGTATTAGGTGCCGGTGATTATAGTATTCCCGAAATTTCAGTAATAGTTATAGCCATTGCAGCCGGAGCATCTACTTTTTCTCATGTAAATGACAGCGGCTTCTGGCTGGTAGGAAAATATTTGGGCCTTTCAGAAAAAGAAACCTTTAAAACCTGGACACTAATGACCGGGATCATTTCTTTCACCGGATTATTGATGAGTTTGATCATCTGGTATATTATATAAAAAAAAGGTGAAGCTTTCGCCTCACCTTTTTCTAAAGAATATCATTTCACCAATTATCCTTCAGATTCCAGCATAGCAAAGAATTTATCCAGGTTTGGAATAATCACTATGCGTGTTCTACGGTTTTTTGCCATATTCTCTTTAGAAGAATTATCAACAAGTGGCTGATAGCTGCTTCTACCGGCAGCGATAAGTTTAGCCGGATCTACTTCATATTTATCCTGAAGAAGCCTAACTACTGAGGTCGCTCTTCTTACACTAAGATCCCAGTTATCTTTAAGATAAGATTCAGGAACTACTTTACGATCATCGGTATGTCCTTCAATCATCACTTCCATAGCTGGTTCGCTATTGATCACCTCGGCAAGTTTTTTAAGTAGAGGCTGAGCCTTATTGCTTACACGGGCGCTTCCGCTATTGAATAATAATTTATCTGAAACGTTGATCATTACCACGGTTTCATCCACACTAATGTCGATATCGTCTTCATCGGCACCTTCTGTAATTTGCTTTTTCAGATTGTAAGAAACAGCAAGATTGATAGAATCTTCAAGGGTTTTCGCTCCTTTTACCTTTTCAGGGTCTATCTTGGCGATAGTGTTTCGCATTTGCTGCTTGGTTTTTTGAGACATAACGGTAAGATCATTCTGCTCATACATGCCTTCGTTGGCGGTTCTTAAAGAATTGATCTTGGCATTATACTCTGCCACTCTCTGTTCGATCTTGTTGTATTTATCTTCAATTTCTTCTTTTTCTACCCTTGTTTTCTGAAGTTCACTTCGGGTATTGTCAAGTTCTCCCTCCAGTGCCACATATTTCTTCTTGGAAACACAGGAAGTCAGCATTGTTGCTGCTAAAATTGTTACAGTTATTACTCTTTTCATAATTGATTATTTAATTGTTCGGATTTGTTTTTTTAGCCAAACGACTAACCTATAAGAGCCACAATAATGCCACCTCGCGGAAGAACTTAAACAAAAAGCTGATTTTTTTAACATTTTGAGCGGCTGAATCCCCTTAAAGGTCTTGAATTCCAGCGATATAAGCTAGTGGGACAAATTTTGGGAATAAATTGGCTTCTATGGAAAAGTCCCCATCTTTTATAACTATATATTATTAAAACTGTAGAAATTGCATCAAAAGTGTAAAAAATTTCCACAACTTAGGTTTGGGGGAAAAGGCCTATTTTTAGGGGATTTTAACAGAACTTCACAACAAATTAAGTTTTTTAGTTTAGAGATTCATGATGCTATACGATAACTTTGAGAATTAACAATATTGCTGCTTGTCTAAAACAAAAAAACGAATATTCAAAATCCTTAGAATTATCGGAAAGATACTTCTGGGGATTCTTATTTTTCTTCTTCTCGTCATACTTTTCGTTCGAAGTCCCTGGGGACAAAATATCATCAAAGACAAATTCATCTCGTCGCTGGAAGATAAAACAGGAACCAAGATCAGCCTGGATAAGCTTTACATAAAATTCAACGGAGATGTACAGCTTGACGGCCTTTATATGGAAGACCAGCAGGGTGATACTTTAATCTATTCTGAAAGTCTTTCGGCTTCCATCCCGATTATGCCTATTATTAAAGGGACCGGTTTCAGCGTGGATGATGTCGACTGGCAGCATGTGGTGGCAAACATCAGCAGGAAAGATACTGTTTCGGGATTCAATTATGAATTTCTGCTCAATGCCTACGCTACAGATACTACTCAAACTTCGGCTGCTGCAGATTCTACAGGGACGATGGCTATCAATTTGGGCGATTTTGATCTAAAAAATTTCAGAATCACATATGACGATCAGGTTTCAGGAATCGATTCAAAAATAAAATTCGATACTCTCGAAGCGGGATTTACAGAAACCGACCTTGAAAAGATGGTTTTTCGTGCCGATAATGTTCACCTCGGCGGAGCGCGAATCAACGTTGAACAGACTCATGTTGCTCCACCCAGCGATTCTACGACTACACCTATGCCTTTGCTGGCTTTTAATAATCTTTCGCTGAATGACGTTAAGCTGAATTATAATTCGCAGCCCGATTCTTTAAAAACCGATATAAACGTCCACAAACTGGCACTTGAAAATTCGGTTTTCAATCTTAAGGAAAACAAGCTCAATACCGATCTGCTTTCGCTAAAGAATTCGGAGATTGCCCTGCAGATGAAACAGCCAGAACCTCAGGCAACTTCTGAACAGGCACAAAACAAGAGCGACAGCAGTTTTGTGTGGTCACCCTGGAAAATTAAAGCTGGAAAGATCGATCTGGAAAACGATAATTTCAGCTATGTGATAAATGATTCGGAAGTTAAAAAAGGAAGTTTTAATCCACAGGCGGTAAAGATTGACAGCCTGAATTTGCTGGCAAGTAAGCTGGTTTATGAGCCGAAAAACGTGCAGCTGAATATTGAGGAATTAAGTTTTCAGGAAGCATCAGGTTTTGATGTGAATCGTTTCAATTTTAATGCGCAGCTTACCGATGAACGCCTGGTGATCACTGACCTAAATGCCGCCGTGAATGATAACGGCCTTGCCGCTAATCTTGAGATAAAATATTCAGATTTCGACAGTTTCCTCAAAAATCCCGGTAATGCTTTTGTAAACGGGAAAATAAGTAATCTCAACCTGCATCTTGCTGAAATTTACAGATTTCAGCCTTCGCTGAGACAAAACAAGTATATGAAAGCGCTGACTTCGGCACCAGTTCGCGGAAGCCTTTCCGTAAACGGAAAAATGGAGGATCTTAAAATCAATTCCTTAAACCTGAATTGGAGCAATACCTATATTTCGGGAACCGGAACGATTGCTAATCTACAGGAGCCTGAAAATTTAAGTTTTCAGCTGCCAGATACCTATATAAGAAGCAGCCGAAGCGATCTGATTAAATTTGTTGATGAAGATAGTTTAGGTGTCAGGATACCTGAAAATATCAGCCTCACGGGAAGCTTTTCAGGAAATATGAACTCTATTAAGACGAATTCTGTATTAAAGACTTCAGAGGGAACTTTAGATATCGACGGGAATTTTACCATGGGAGATCGACTGGCGTTTGATGCCGAAATCCAGGGAGATAGTATTGCGCTGGGAAAAATTCTTCAAAACGAAGCCCTGGGAAATCTGAATATCAGCCTCGATATAAAAGGGCAGGGGAAAGGCGTGGAAGATCTAGATGCCGATCTAAACTCCACGATCAGCTCCTTTCAATATAAAGATTACGATTTTAGGGATATCAAGATCAGGGGTAATCTGGAAGATGGAAAAGGCCCGCTGGACTTAAAATATGTGGATAATAATCTTGATATTCTGGCCAGAACAAATATTGCCCTCGATACAGTTTCGCCACGAATCGATTTCACCATTTTTCTTGATGGTGCCGATCTCGGTGCCCTGGGAATCACCCAGAGGAATATAAAAGCTGGTTTCACCCTGGAAGGCTGGTATGAAGGTAATGGCAGCGCTTATGAAGCGCAGGCCGAAATTATTGATGGCGTCGCAGTTTTTAATAATGAAACCTATTTGCTTGGAGATTTTGAAGCTTCTGCTTTTGTAAGGCCTGACAGTACTTCGATAACTGTTGATAACAGGATCCTGGATCTTAACCTGCAGTCAAATGCCGATCCTGCGCAGTTCACAGCTGCCATAAATCGTCATTTTAAAAGATATGTGAGTGAAAATTATAAAGAAGATTCTATTGTAGAACCGGTAAATCTGAAATTGGATGCCAAAATAAGGGAAGCGCCCATTTTGAATGAGGTTTTTATAACCAATCTTGAACAACTGGACACGATAGACGTGGCCATAGATTTTAGTGAAAAGGAACGAAATCTCGATGCCAATGTTTCTGTGCCTCACGCCTTGTATATGGGAATGGAGATAGATTCGCTGAAACTTGACCTGAATTCTGATCGGGATGATCTTCAATTCGATTTTGCGTTCAATTCCCTGGATGCCGGACCGCTGGATATCAAGAAAACCATGATAGAAGGAAAAGTGGTTCAAAGAAAACTGAACCTCGATTTCACTTCAGCCTATCATAATGAAACACTGGTACACGTAAATTCCGAACTCAATTTTCAGGGAGACACCCTTAAATTTCATATAGATCCGAAAGATCTTATTCTTAACAAAAATTCCTGGAATATAGCGGCTTCCAACGAAATAGGAATCGATTCTGCTTATTTGCATTTTGAAGATTTCAAACTTAGCAGAAACAGCCAGTATGTGCAGATAAGCAATACTACTGCTCCCGGCGGTGAGGAACAGCTCAATTTGGAATTCAATAGTTTTAAGCTGGCGGCATTTTTGAACTATCTGAACCCGGAAAATCAACTGGCCACGGGAAATCTTAACGGGAACCTGACGCTGAAGGAGCCTTTTGGAAAAACCGGTTTGCTGGCCGATATGTCTATCAATCAGTTTAAAGTGATGGATGTAGACATGAATACTCTAAGCCTGCAGGGAAATACGTCCAGCTTCAATAATTATGATTTTGAGATGAAGATTTTTGGCGGAGAGATCGATCTGGATCTCACCGGCTCCTATGTGGCTACCGAGCAATCTTCGAATATTGATATGAACCTGGATCTTAATGAGGTGAAAATGACCGCCCTGGAAGGTTTTTCCCAGGGAGCCGTCAAAAATGGCTCGGGAAGTTTTTCGGGAAATATTAGTCTCACCGGAACTGTTTTGGAGCCTCAATATGAGGGCCAACTGAATTTTGACCAGGCAAAGTTCAACCTGGCATTTTTGAACGCCCCGTTCACCTTGCCCAATGAAAGTCTCAGGCTAGACAATCAGGGCTTCTATTTTGACGATTTCGATATTGAGGACAATAACGACAATACCCTCACTTTGAATGGAAAAATAACTACTGAAAGCCTTCTGAATCCCGGTTTTGATCTCGATGTGCAGGCGCAGAACTTTCAGTTGCTCAATTCCACCAAAGAAGACAACGATCTTTTCTACGGAAAAGGAGTGGTTGATGTGGATGCGCAGATATCAGGAAACCTGAATCTTCCGGTAGTAGATGCCGATATAGAGATCAACGAAAATACCAATTTCACCTACGTGGTTCCCGAATCCCAGGCAGAAATAAAATCGCGTGACGGCGTGGTGATCTTTGTAAACAAAGAGAATCCCGATGATATTCTTACTGAACGTGAAGAAGTAGCTTACGTGGTTTCCGGTTATGATATATATGCGCGGATACAGGTAAATGAGGGTGCCACTTTCAGCACGATTCTCAATCCCGAGACCGGAGATAAATTCCAGGTGCAGGGAGAAGGTGATCTTATCTTTAATATGTATCCCAATGGGAGAATTTCCCTTACCGGAATTTACGATATCAATGATGGTTTTTACGAAATGAGCCTGTACAATCTCGTCAAACGCAGATTTGATATCGCACAGGGCAGCGAGGTCACCTGGGCTGGAGATCCCTATGATGCCAAGCTCGATGTTCGGGCGATCTACAGAGTGGAAGCTTCGGCTTCCTCCTTAATGGCGCCGCTCAGCTCCGGTACCAATGCCGGTGAATTTACACAATACCAAAGACAGTATCCGTTTCTGGTGTATTTGAATATCAACGGAGAACTGATGGAGCCAAAAATCACTTTTGGCCTGGATATGCCTGAAGATGCCCAGGGAGAGTCAGGAGCAGTGTATGGCCAGATTCAGCAGCTCAATAACCAGGAAGATGAACTAAATAAACAGGTTTTTTCCCTGCTTGTGCTTAACCGTTTCTTTCCTTATTCGGGAAGTACCGGCGCAAATGGCGGTACGCTTGCAGTGGCAAGGGATAATCTCAACCAGGCACTTTCCGATCAGCTGAATATGCTCTCCGGACGGCTTTTAGGTGAAAGCGGAATTAAACTGAATTTTGATGTGGATTCTTATACCGATTATCAGGGAGAAAGTGCACAGGAGCGCACACAACTGGGAATAAATGCGGAAAAGGCTTTTCTCGAAGACCGGCTTGTTGTTCAGGTGGGAAGTGAGGTCGATATTCAGGGTGGTAACCGCCCGGGGCAGGAAACCAGTCCGGTGATAGGAAATGTGAGTATCGCCTATCTTTTAGATGAAGACGGAACCTGGCGCCTGAAAGCCTTCAGAAAAAATCAATATGAAAATGTGATCGACGGACAGCTGATCGTAAGTGGAATTTCACTGATCTTCACCAAGGAATTCAATAAATTCAAGAATCTGTTTGAAAAAGCAGTGATAGAAGAAAATAAGAAACGCAATAAGGAAAAAGAAAAGGAAGGAAATCAGGAAACAGGAAATGATAAAGCCACCGAAAATGAGAATTAAAGCGATTTTACTACTTCTGATCCTTGCCTTTTTACAGGGCTGTTCCGTAAAGAAGTTCATTCCGGAAGATGAATTGCTGTATACGGGTGGAAGTGTTGAAATCAAGACCGATACCACAATTTCCGATAAATCTGAAATAAAGACCGAACTGGAAAATGTGCTCCGTCCTGAACCTAACGGAAAATTCCTGGGGATGCGTCTTGGCCTGTATTTTCATTATAAGGCGCAGAAAGAACATCCTGGTTTTATCAACAAATTCCTCAATAAGAAATTAGGGGAAGAGCCGGTTTATCTTTCTGATGTTGATCTGGAAAATACTAAAGATTTATTGCTGAACCGCCTGGAAAATCGTGGCTTCTTTTACAGCCGGGTGAACTACGAAACCAATACCAAAGAAGAGGCTAAAACCGCCAATATAGACTATACACTACATGTCCCCGAGCCTTATAAGGTAGAAACTTTTCAACTCGATACCGATACGGCCCTCGTATATCACGATATAAACCTGGAAAATAGCCTTATCAAAGAAGATATGCGTTTTGATCTTCCTGTTTTTAAAGCCGAGAGGGAGCGTATAGACCAGGATCTTAAGGAAAAAGGATATTACAATTTTAATCCTGGTTTCCTGATTTTCGAAGCCGATACCAATCAATATAATCTCAAAAAGTTTGATCTTTATTTGAGGCTGAAAAAAGATGTTCCCGAAAAATCAATTATTCCATATCAGATTTCTAATGTTAATGTCTATGCCAATTATAACGTAGATGAAGATTCCCTCACTAAAAATTATAAACGCTACAAGGATAAGAATTACTTCCAGGATAAGCTCATCTTTAAACCAGAATACCTGGATCCATACATTCTTATCGAAACAGGAGATATGTATGATCCCGAAGCCTCTAGTAATACCAGCAGAAGGCTTGGTTCCATCGGCTCCTATAAATTCGTGAATATTCAATATGAAGAAATTGAAACCAGGGCCAAAGACAGTTTAGGCTTAATAGAAGCTAATATTTACCTGTCACCGATGAAGAAGAGGGCGATCCGCGCAGAACTTCAGGGCGTAACCAAGTCTAATAATTTTTCCGGACCGCATCTGGCGGTGACATTTAGCAACCGGAATTTATTCAAAGGCGGGGAAAGCCTGCATATCACGGCCGATATAGGTTATGAATATCAAATTTCTTCGGGAAATAAAAAAGGAAGAAGCAGTATTCAGCTGGGTCTTTCTAAT
This sequence comes from uncultured Flavobacteriaceae bacterium, assembly GCA_963741865.1. Taxonomy (GTDB): domain Bacteria; phylum Bacteroidota; class Bacteroidia; order Flavobacteriales; family Flavobacteriaceae; genus Christiangramia. The sequence continues at coordinate 374,264 of CAVUJP010000002.1, read as the reverse complement.
GATTTGATCATCCCACGGCTACTTTTTCCCCTGGAAATTGATAATGATTTTTTCCACTACGATATTCCGCGAACAAAGATCAGTCTGGGTGGAAATTATTTAAGACGAAGCCAGCTTTTCACTCTTACTTCACTCAATTCAAAGTTCGGATACTTCTGGAATGCAAACCGATACATATCTCATGAACTGAATCCCATTGATCTTAATTATGTAAAACTTGCCAATGTTACCAAAGAATTTCAGCAAATTCTTGATGATAATCCGTTTCTGCAAAGCAGCTTTAAAAAGGAATTTATTGCCGGCCTCACCTATTCCTTTATTTATAACGGTATGGTGGATCTGAGCAGCCAGAATGTGTTCTTTTTAAACGCGAACCTTGATGTTGCTGGAAACACCTTAGGTCTTTTTGCCTCCAAAAATGAAAATGGTCAGCAGGAAATTCTGGGTCTTGATTTCGCCCAGTATGCCAAAGCCGATATAGATTTCCGGTATCATTATCGGCTGGGAAATGAACATGTGATCGCTACCAGGTTTTTTGCCGGTTATGGAATTCCTTATGGAAATTCTGATGTGATGCCCTTCAGTAAACAGTATTTTGCAGGTGGGCCATATAGCGTAAGAGCTTTCCAGATCAGGTCGCTGGGGCCGGGAAGTTATGATCCCGCCGAAAACGAACAGGATGCCGGCTATCGCGATCAGAACGGGAATATCAGGCTGGAAGCCAATGCAGAATACCGTTTTCCCATTGTGACCTATCTTAAAGGAGCTGTGTTTGCAGATGCCGGAAATGTGTGGAACAGTAAAGGCGAAGATATTACCGGTTTGGCTGGAGGAAAATTCACATCAGATTTCATCAATCAGCTTGGAATAGGAACCGGGGTGGGGCTTCGCGTGGATATTCAGAATTTTGTGATCCGTTTTGATCTGGGTATTCCGCTGCATGATCCGCGAAAAGAGCAGGGGAATCGCTGGGAATTCGGCATAAATAAGCCTGTTTTCAACTTTGCTATAGGATATCCCTTCTAATGTTGCAGTTTTCCCCCATAGCATAGGTCACCGGCATCTCCCAGGCCGGGCACGATATATCCATTCCTGTCAAGGTTTTTATCTATTGTGGCGATCCATAATTTCGAACTGGGAGGAAATTCATTTTGTAAAAATTCGATGCCTTCCTTTGAACCGATGACCGAAACCAGGTGAATTTTAGCCGGTTTTCCCATAGGTTTCAGCGCCTCGAGTACATTGGCAAAAGAACGGCCGGTCGCCAGCATGGGATCAACAAGGATCAGTGTTTTGTTTTCCAGAGATGGCGAAGCAAGGTATTCTACAAGAATTTCAAAATTCTCATCATTATCGGGATGATGGCGATAGGCCGAAATAAAGGAATTCTCAGCATCATCAAAATAATTAAGAACTCCCTGATGCAAAGGCAGGCCGGCACGCAGGATCGAACAGATCACCACCTCATCCTTAGGAATATTTACATCGCTTTTCCCCAGGGGCGTTTCAATGGTTTTGGGAGAATAATTAAGTTCCTTGCTTAGCTCGTAGGCGAGAATTTCCCCGATACGTTCAATATTTCTTCGGAAACGCATCCGGTCTTTCTGAATTTCCTTATCACGCAGCTGAGCGATAAATTTACTGGCTATTGAATCTTTTTGAAGCAGTTCCTGTACTTCCATATGTTCTGGGTTTGCTATTCAAATTTACACTTTTGAATAAGAACATCTTCTGATTCTGCAACTGAAAAATTCAGAAAAATTTATGAGTCCGACTAAAAATTCACGATTTCAATTCAAAATAAAAATGTAAATTTAGTATTTAAACTTCTTCAAATCAGTCTTTAAGAACTATTCCTGCGATCAGAAATATCCAAAATGATGGAAAAAAAGGAATTCATAGAACAAATAAACAAGGCCTTCGCCAGCTGCGATATGGATTTCCTGATGGAAAGCGTTACTAAAGATTTTCAGTGGAAGATCGCGGGGGAAGACCCTCCTAAGGGAATAGATAAATTTAAAGAGACACTGAAAAAGATGAAGGATAACGGCCCGATGAGCATTGATATACATGAGATCATCCTGGATAAAAACCGAGCGGTGGTTGAAGGTACGGTACAACTGAAGAAACCTGGAAAAAAACGCCGCTATGCTTTTTGTGACGTATATGTTCTAAAAGAAGATAAAGAAAAAGTGAAGGAGCTTCGCACTTATATCACTCCTATAAAACGTAAATGAAACTTTGGATCAATCTTCCGGTTAAAGATATACTGGAGTCTAAAAAATTTTACCGGGAGATCGGCTTCAGATTCAATCCTCTTCATGAGAAAAGGGAAAATATGATCGGTCTGCTCTTTGGGGAGCAGGAATTTGTAGTAATGCTTTTTCTGGAAAAGGATTTCAGTCAATATTCCCAATCTGCAATAGCTGACACCTCTAAGGTTGTTGAAACCATGCTGTCTTTTAATGTGGAAAGCAAAGAAGAAGTGCACGCTATGGTTGAAAAAGTAAAAAAAGCAGGAGGGAAGATCTTCAGTAAGCCGCAGGAGTTAGGCAATATGTACGGGGCCGGATTTATCGATCCCGATGGCCACCGGTGGAATATCCTTTATATGGGTGAGAATTTTAAATAAAAATTTATGAAAGCAGTCAATCATTATTTGAATTTTGATGGGGAAACGGAAGAGGCATTTAATTTCTACCGTTCTGTCTTTGGAGGAGAATTTCGGGAACTACAACGTTTTGATCAGATGCCCAGTGAAAATCCTCTTCCCGATCATTTGAAAAAGAGGATCCTTCATGTTTCCCTTCCGCTGGAAAATGGCAGTTTGCTTATGGGAAGTGATACCATGGAAGGTTACAGCGAACCTGTGCAGAAGGGAAATAACCATTATATCTCCCTACACACCGAAAGCAAAGAAGAAAGTGATGAAATTTTCCAGAAACTTTCGGAAGGAGGAAAAATTGAAATGAAATTACAGCAGACATTCTGGGGAGCCTATTTTGGCAGTTTTAAAGACAAATTCGGCATTCCCTGGATGATCAACTTTGATATAAACAGATAAGTCAAATAAATCCAACTAAATATTCTAAAAATGAGAACATTATCAATTATTTTTTGTGCTGTATTATTATGTTCCTTTCAGCCAGAACAAGGGAAAATTGCAGCCGAATCTCATATGCCTGTACTTAAGGCAATGAATTCAAAAACAGATATTTTCGAATATCTCGATCAAACCAAAGAAACTTTAGAAAACAGTGTAAAAGACCTGAGCGAGGAACAGATGACCTTTAAGCCGGGTCCGGACAGATGGTCGGTAGCAGAATGTATGGAACATATTGTTATTGTTGAAAATGCAATGAATTCCATGCTTCAGGAGAAATTAATGGGACCTGAAGACGAAGATGTTGAAATGCAGATATCTATGGAAGATGACGAGGTATTGGGGATGATAAATGACCGGTCTTCAAAAATAAAAACCACCCCGAATTTCGAGCCCACCGGGAAATTTAAAAGCGCCGATGAGGCATTAGAAGCTTTTGACGACCAAAGGGAAGACATTGTTGATGCTCTTAAAGATTCTGATACAAATCTTCGAAATTATCTCTTTGAAATGCCTTTTGGAAAAATGGATGGTTATCAGGTTGTACTTTTTATGGCTGGTCATACCGCCCGTCATACTCAGCAAATCGAGGAGGTTAAAAACAGTCCCGGTTTTCCTGAAGATTAAAATTATAAAAAGATCTGGAGCAAAACTTTCCTTTTCGGAAGTGATTTCCGGGAAGGAAGGTTTATTTTGCATGTTAATAAACCAGACTATGAATTACTTAAGATTCTGAAGATTTCAGAAAAACTATTTCCATCTAAATCTGCTTTTTCTAATTTTGGCTGTATTTTTGATAATATTATGGAAAAATATAAATCTCTATGAGAATTCTCTTTCTCGGAATATTGCTAATTGCCTGCACAGCGGTTCACGCACAGGAACTTCCAAAAACCATACCTACAGGGCCAGTAATAAAAGCTGAGGAAACCAACTCCGGATTTCCACTTCTGAAGAAAGAGGAAACAGAGACCGAAAGCCGTTTTCTTAAAGATAAACCCAAAGCGATTGATTTACGAGAAAATCCTAAGGGTCTACTTTCTGCCGGTGATGCGATTAAGGAAAAATGGACAAAAGATAAGGCGGCAAATGAAGAATATGCCAAAGATCAAAGCCTGGGAAATGTGGTAACCAATGGTAAATTCGTGGAAGTTTATTGCCGTGATCATGAGTACGTTGACGGAGACCGTGTAAAAATTATCGTGAACGGGCAGGTAGTCAATCCAAATCTTACGCTGCAGGGAGGATTTTTTCCGGTAATGGTCACGCTTCAGGATGGTTTTAACAGTATTGAATTTGTAGCGCTGAACCAGGGGACTTCGGGTCCAAATACGGCAGAGTTGCGTGTGGTAAACGAAAAAGGGGAACAGGTGGCTAAGAAAGAATGGAATCTGCTTACCGGTGCCAGGGCTCAATTGATAGTAGTAAAAAATTAATAGATATTAAACCCGCCGGACACAGAGAGTTTTTTGGAATATTTCCTTTTTAACGATTCTCTGCGCCCGGCGGGTTTAAAATAGAAATATTAACTAAGCATCATCCATCCATATCTATTCCAGGTCTTCCAAAATTTTTACATCAGAAAGCATTTTTCGTAATTTTTTGATATGCTCGTTGAGCATTGCTTTTATATCTACAGGAAATTTAAATTTCCGAATTTTTTCTTCATAATTCCTGATCATTGATTTTTCCCCTTTTATAACTTCATTCAGAATAGCCTCATCATCCCGACGGTTAAAAGAACTTGTGAAATTTTGCCAGTACCGGTAAAGATTACCTAGTCCTGAACCATGCTCGTTGATCCTTGGGTGTTCATTGATCTGGCGAAGCCAGTTTTCGATTTCAGTAGAGAAATGATTCCGCAACGCTGCCTGACCTTTTAAAAATTCTTTTAAACTGAAATTATCGGTATGTTCGATAGCTTTTTTATATCCATTTTCGGCATCATAATTTCTCTCCAGTAAATCCTGTAAATGTCCGGTTAGTTGCTTATGGCTTGCTTCTTTTGCCGCTTCTCTTGTAGTTCTCATAATAATTTGATTTTAAGATGACTGCTATCTTAAAGATACATCAAAATAGACTTAAATGTTTCTTATAAAAGATGATATTGGTCATATTCATGCGTATTTTTCTGTCAGAATTTTCTTTAAGAAAACTCACTTCAGTTGTGTTATGTTTTCAGCGGAAAATCATTTAATTTAGAACAACTAACTTCCAGATCATGAAATGCGCCATAAAGACTTTGGAAGAAGTTTTTGCCGTTTCATATTTCTGAAAAAAAACCAACCAGATGAAAAAAGTGCTGATAGGGATCGACTACAATCCAAAATCTGAAATAGTAGCCGAAAAAGGTTATGAACTCGCGAAAAAACTTGACGCTGAGGTATGTCTTATACATGTACTGGCCGATGTAAGCTACTATGGAGTTAATTATCCAACTTTTATGGGATATGAGGGTTATAATGAAATGCAGGTAGATTTGAATGTCATTTCTGAATTGCGAAAGGTTGCCGAAGATTATCTCAAAACTGCAGCCGAACATCTTGACGATCCAAGGGTAAGAACTCACCTTGCAGAAGGTCCCACTTCTTCGGCTATTCTGGATTATGCCAAAGAGTGGAATGCCGATATGATTGTGATGGGCACACATAGTCATTCTGTGCTGGAAAAAGTGCTGATGGGAACCACCGCTTCAAGGGTGCTTGAGAAAGCTAAAATCCCAGTTTATTTTATTCCGGTTAAGCAAGAGTAACCAGTCACTTTCCTGAAGGGTTTCAGAGAAAATTATGTTCATAAATTTTTGCTAAAATCTGCAGTTGCTTGCGGGCCTGATGTCTTACTTTTAAATTTGAATAAATACAAATTCAAATTATGAAAATAGGATTTATAGGTCTCGGAATTATGGGGAGCCGAATGGCTGCCAATCTTCAAAAAGCTGGCTATGATCTGAAAGTGTACAATCGCACCAAAGAAAAGGCTGAAGAATTATTGAATAATGGAGCTGAATGGGCGAATTCTTCCGCGGAAGCAGGTAAGGAGGTGGACATTTTAATAAGCATGCTCCAAAATCCCGATGTAGTTGAAAAACTGGCAACAGGAAAAGATGGTTTTCTGAATTCCATGAACGAAAACAGCCTGTGGATAGACAGCAGCACCGTAAATCCTTCTTTTAGTAAGCGAATGGCTGAAAAAGCTACCGAAAAAAAAATCCGTTTTCTTGATGCCCCTGTTTCGGGTTCTAAAAAACCGGCCGAAGAAGCCCAGTTATTATTTTTAGTAGGAGGAGAGCCTGATGATTTTGAAGAGGCTAAACCGCTTTTTCAGAAAATGGGAAAAGATGCCGTGCATATTGGAGAACATGGAAAAGGTGCAGCCATGAAGATCATGATCAACCAGTTGCTGGGGCAGAGTATGCTCGCTTTTTCAGAAAGTCTTAATTTGGGAATGGCCATGGGGATTGACAAAAAAATGGGAATGGATATTTTATTGAAAACCCCGGTCACGGCTCCTATTCTGGATATGTTCAGGTACCGAATCGAAAATAACGATTACGAACCCAATTTTCCTTTAAAACATCTACAAAAAGATCTTCACCTTTTTACCGAAACCGCTTACGAACTGGGACAACCAAGTCCGTTGACAAGTACTGCCGAGCAGGTTTACGGTCTGGCGAAGCATAAGAATATGGCTGATCTCGATTTTGCTGCTGTTTTTAAATATTTACATGAGAAGTAATTATTTATTGTTCCTGGAAAGCGGATCCTCCAGTTCATTGGAAGTTTGAATAAAAACTTCCCGAATGGTGGGTTCCTTTTCCATGATCTTTTTTCTAAGATCATTTATAACATCTTCCGCTTTCACCAGTTCCAGCTCATCAGCCAGATCTATTTCTACAATTAATAGAACTTTATGCGGGCCCATGTGCATGGTTTGTGGCATGGAAAAATCTTTCACCTGCTCATTTTCTTTTAATATCTTCTCCACAGTTTCAATAACTTCAGGGTGAGCGCTTTCTCCTATTAACAATCCCTTACTTTCTCTGGCAAGGAATGTGGCAACCAGTAATAGAATTGCACCAATTACAATAGAGGCAACTCCGTCTACATAAAGAAGATGTGTAGTCTGAACGATATAAACTCCTGCCAGTGCCACCAAAAGACCGGCAACAGCCGCACTGTCTTCTACGATCACCGCGAATGAGGTAGGGTCTTTACTGCGAATCATATTTTTTACAAGATTTTTCGATTTTCTCTTACGTGCCTTATTAAAAGACCGAATAGCTATGATCAGCGAAGTTCCCTCAAAAAGAATAGCTGCACCCAGAACTACATAATTCCAGGTTACACTTTCAAAGGGTTCAGGATTTTGCAGGCTGTGGATACCTTCATAAATAGCAAATCCCCCCCCAAGAGAAAATATGAGAATACTCACCACAAAACTCCAGAAATAAACTTCCTTTCCGTAGCCAAAAGGGTGAAGTTTATCAGGCTTTTGTTTCGATTTCTTGATTCCCATGAGTAAAAGCAAACCGTTTCCCGTATCAACCATAGAATGGATCCCTTCGGCAAGCATGGCAGAACTCCCGGTAAAGAATGAAGCGACGAATTTGCTTATGGCTATAAGAATGTTTGCGGCAATAGCTCCATAAATGGCAATATTTGACTTTCCTTCAGACATTTTTCTCTTTTTCATGAAAAATACAATTCTTCAGCTTTTTTATAAAGGCTTTTTGATTTCTTTAATACTATCTCCCTTAAACATTTCCGATATTGAACTTTATGAAAACTAATAACCTGGTCTCCCGAAAAAAGATTCTCTACACGGCAACTGCCGCAACCTTATTCCTGTATTTTTTATTTTTGGGACTTGCAGAGGCAAAACAATTTTTTGCACCGCTGTTTGTATCTATTGTTTTAAGCCTTATCATGCTGCCGGTGTCCCAGTGGATGGAAAAAAGAATAAAAAGAAGCCTCGCGGCATTTCTATGTAGCCTTACGTTGTTTTTGATCTCTTTGGGACTGCTGTTTCTTATTTCCCTGCAGGTGAAGAACTTCAGTGAGAACTGGCCGCAGTTAAAAGAAAACCTGAAACCAAAAATTGAAAGGATCAAAGAATTCGCCCTGCAAAACACCCCGCTTACTGATAAAAAGTTAAAAAAAGTTGAGCAAAAAGGCAGCGAGATGATCTCCGGAAGCAATGCCAGTGGGAGTATCGGAAAATTCATCAGCTCAATATTGGGTACTTTTGCCAATTACCTGCTTACTTTCATTTATGTCTTTTTTTTACTGGCTTACAGACATATCTTTAAAGATTTCCTGATCAATATTTTTCCCCCTGCCAAGCGTTCTAAAGTAAAGCAGGTCATTTCAAAATCGATTCATGTGATCCCTGAATATCTGCGGGGAAAACTTTTATTAATGGGCATTCTTGCCGTTCTATATTCTATAGGGCTGGGGATTTCAGGAGTCAATAATTATATTCTGGTGAGCATCATTGCCGCTTTATTGACCATTATTCCATATTTAGGCAATATGATCGCTTTTAGTATGGCGGTTATTTTCGGATTTCTTTCCGGAGGAACTTTAATGACTCTCGTTGGAATACTTCTCACTTTTACAGTTACCCAATTTGTAGAAAGTTATATGTTGCAGCCTTATATTGTTGGAGATAAAGTAGATGTACATCCGTTTTTTGTCATTCTTGTCGTGATCATTGGCAATATTCTGTGGGGAATAATAGGAATGATACTGGCTGTACCGGTAATGGGAATACTCACTATGGTTTTATTAAATATTCAGGAAGTCAAACCCCTGGGGATCCTTTTGAGCAAAGAAGACTTTTCAAACCGACAGTAATCTTTTTTATTTATACCGAATTGAACCTTCTGCCATACCGGGTAGGAGGTTTTCTCTTTTATTTACAATTCCTGTAACCTTTCTTCTTTCCGTTTTGTCCAATTATCAGAAACATTAATATTCATCAAATTTAAAAATCATGAATCAAAAACGAACTTTTTTATCGCTGTTACTGGTATTTCTAGTATCCACAGCATTTGCCCAGCTAAAACCATCAAAAATCACCACTTTGGCCGGAAAGGAAGTGAATGTGGAAAAATTGAATTCCGGAATTGAATCCATCATGGATTCTTTAGAGGTTCCCGCACTTTCTATTGCAATCATCAATAATTCCGAAATTATTTATCATCACGCATTTGGAGTCTCTAATATGGAGACTAAAGAACCGATTGACGATCAAAGTATTTTCGAAGGAGCATCGCTTTCAAAGCCTTTATTTGCCTATTTTGTTTTAAAAGAAGCAGAAGCAGGCGTTCTGGACCTAGATAAACCTTTATACCAGTATCTTCCTCATCCGGGAATAGCAGAAGAATCGGCTGAAGATTATAAATTGATCACCGCCAGAATGGTCTTGTCCCACAGCAGCGGATTTCCGAATCACAGCGAAGGAAAACCCATTCATCTTGCCTTTAAGCCGGGAACCGGTTTTGAATATTCCGGGGAAGCTTATCAGTATCTTGCCGCGATCATAGGAAAACTGAATGGTGTTGGCTGGAAAGCCGATTTCAATAAGATATTTGAAGAAAAGACTACTGAACCTATGGGAATGACCCATACCAGTTATTTATGGAATGATTATCTGGCAAAACATAAGGTGTATGGGCATCAGGAGGGGAAGCCAACTAAAAATGATACCGGCGGCTGGGACGGTAAAACCTTTAATGCATTTTCAAGCATTCACAGCAATGCCCAGGAATATGCTAAATTTATAGTGACAATGTTGAAACATGAGGGACTTAGTGAAAAAATGTTCCGGGAGATGCTGAAGGAACAGACTCATTTTAAAGATGATAATCATTTGAAACAGGAAGTTGGACAAACCGGCTGGGGACTTGGTTTCGCTCAAAAACCCACTCCTTATGGACTTATGCATTTGCATACCGGGAACAATCATGATTTTCAGGCTTATGCCATGTTCGTTCCGAAACAGGAATACGGATTGGTGCTATTTACAAATTCTGATAAAATGCCACTTTTCCTGGAAAAATTACAAAATCTAATCGGACAACAATTTTAATATATAACTATGGAAACAACAGAAAATATTTTTCTTAGCATCGGTCTTTTCGGCGGTATTGTGCTGATCGTATATATACTTGCAAGGTACACTTACCTCATCCGTCGGGCGATGATCGAAAAAGGCCTGGTGAATTCTACGGGAACTAATTTTAGGTTTCTAGATTGGGGATGTATCGTATTATCTCTGGGCGTTGGGCTTATAATTTCATCAATTTATACTGCTTTTGATCTAACCGAAGACACCATGGATCTCCTTGTGTGGGGAACTATCCTGATTTTTGGCGGAATAGGCCTTATGGTCGCTCATTCCATTAGAAAAAAACAGGAAAATTAACAGCCTTGAACAAAGACAGGCAGCTCATAAAAAGAATCAGGGAAGGTGATACGCTTGCTTTTCGGCAGCTCGTTGAAAAGTATAAAAACGTATCTCTTTCTCTTGCCTGTTCCATTCTGAAAGATCAGGAAAGGGCAGAAGATGTTCTTCAGGAATCTTTTATCAAAGTCTATGAAAAGCTCCATACTTTCAGGGAAGATGCGGCTTTTTCAACCTGGTTGTATCGCATCGTGGTAAACACGAGTTATAATAGCCTAAAAAAGAGAAAATTTTATTCAGATTTATCTGCGATTCCACAAGAACAGAAAGAATCTTTCGCCCACAAAAATATCCATCGATTAAAGGAGAACGATCAGAAAAAATATATTCAACTGGCATTAAATGAACTGAAAGCCGATGAAGCCCTTGTGCTAAGACTTTTTTACCTGTGTGAATTGAAAATAACTGAAATAGGAGAGATCACCGGCTTTAAGGAATCTAAAATAAAAGTAGATCTGCACCGCGGAAGAAACAATCTACATGAGATATTGAAAAAAATAATGGGTGAAGAAATAAATATGTTATTATGAAAGAGGAAGAAATTAAACGAATTGTCCAGAAGAGTGAATTAGAGACATCGGCAGATTTCACCGATCGGCTAATGTTGCAAATTGAAAAGAATAGAAACAAAAAACCGGCTGTTTTCACGGTGTTTTTATGGATTCTCCCAGTTCTTTGTCTGCTTTCTGCAGTGATTAGTTATCTACTTTTCAAGAATTACGGCTCCACCTTTTTACTTTCACCTTTGAATCTAAAGATTTCTGGCACACCTGTATTTGTGATGGTCACGGTGATATTACTTTTTGCAATTAATTACGGACTGCAACTTCATGAAAATTATAAACAGCTTCATGAAAACCAAAAGGCTTCTATTTAATGATATTCAATACTTGTGATTTTAAGGCTGAGCCAGTGAAAATCTCCATCGGCTAATTTCCAGGTTACCGTGCTTTCCGACGGAATCCTGTAGCCGTCGAAATAATTTGATTTAAGAGTTTTCCACCAGCCATTTTTCCTTTTTCGCCGCTGGACCTGATCCATAATAGCGTTCGGCTTCAAAAGAAAGCAAGTTCTCCTTCCGAAGAAAAATGGAATATTCCGCTTACCGATTTCCCATTTTGATGAAAAATCGCTTCTGCAGAAAGATCATCCAGTTCTCTCCATTCTATATCGTCGCTGAGAGCAGCCGTGGGAAACCAGCAAATCTCTCCCAAATAACGGATCATAGTCCCTGAATTGATCTTTTCATTGTCTTTTTCTTCCACCACCGGAAAAAGACTCATCAATTTAATAAGCATAGCGCCTTTACCATCTTTCAGCTTATCTCGCCCGGAAAGGTAAATCCCGGGTATCATTTTCACCCTGGTCTTCCAGAGAAAAGACGGTTTATCTATATTAAAATATTCTTCAGCGGTAAAAGGCATCCATTTTCCTCCCGGTTTCGTTCTCATTTCGCCTTCCTGGAAAAGATGTACCGATCTTATTCCTTTTCTTCCTGTAACTCCCGACCAGTTCATCCATTTTTGCACGATGGGAGGAAGTCCCTGGAGATCAGTTTTGCTGATTTCCATTTCTTCGGAAGCCAAAAATTCTGCATTCATTTCCCTGATCTCAACCCTAGTTTTTTGAGTGAAATAATAGTTGCCAATCCCGGGAATAATAATAATCAGAAGGAAAATATTTAAGATCGTACCAAATTTGGCATCAGTCCAGTTGAGGATAATAAGAACCTGGGAAAGGATAATGGCGAAACTGGCCAAAAACGGCCACCAGCTTATTTTCAGTAAAAAGAGAATGCCTGAAACAATCAAGAGTAGCGAAGCCATTAACCAAAAATATCCCTGTATTTTAGGAATTTCGAGCGAAATAGCCGAAATATCTGAAATTCTGAAAGCCTTTAGAAAACCCAAAAAATGGATCAGGCCGTGAATGAAAATCAGTATAGCGAAGAATATTCTCATTGTTAATCAGGAAAGTTTAAAAGGCTTTCGCAATACCAATTCCGAAGAAAAAATTATTGAGATCGATCTGTTTGATGACATCTTCTGAAGAAAAATCGGCAGAAAAATTGCGATATCCTACTTGCGGACGAAGGCTAAAGCTGCTGAGGTGTGAGAAATCGAATCCGCCGGAGATCTCCCAACCCGGTTCATGGCCTGTATCGGCTATATTCTTGCCTGCTTCATTTTCAACTTCAACATGAGCGTAGATGCCACCCAGCCTTATAAAATAGGAAAGCGATGATTCTGAAATAGGGTGCATGAACTTGATGCCAAAGGTGTATCCTGTTTCATCCATGTCAATATTGCCCGTTTCAGGAAGATTTTCGGCACGATAAATATTCCATCCCCAGCCGACATAAACTCCAAATTGTTCAGTGATATTATAGGAAAGGCTGGCATCAAAACCAAAACCGGTATTTATTTTCTCATTTTCGACTTTGGTAATGGGAAAATCAAGATTGGGACGAAATTCTAATGACCATTTTTCCTGGGCGGTTACCGAGGAAAAGATCAAAAATAAGAAGAGGCTGATCCAGAGGTGTTTTTCACTTTTCATGAATAAGACTTTTTGGAATGAACTTCTAATTTACACCGAATCATTTCCAAAAAATATGATAATAATCATGCTTCAAGAGAGACAAATTGCAGCAATAAATTTTGTTACCTAAAAAATGATCGACAATAATCTGTTTTTAAAAATCATACTTCCTAAATTTGAATTTTCAGAACGAACCAAAGCCTGACTTATGCCCAAAACCGATCCCTATGCAGCCTTGCGTTATGGGGAATTCCGAACTTTTTTACTGGTGCGATTCGCTTTTGTTTTCGCGAGAACCATGCAATTTATAGTGATAGAATGGGAAGTTTATAATCTTACCAAAGATCCTTTCTCACTGGGAATGATAGGTTTGATGGAAGTGATCCCGGCCGTTTCTCTTGCTCTTTTCGCAGGTCATATCGTAGATCAAAAAGAGAAAAAAGGACTCCTTTTAAAGTGTTTGCTGGGATTTTCGGTGATCAGTCTTGGACTTTTCCTGTTAACCTGGCCACGAATCACTGGAAATCTCTCACAGCATTTTATATTATATTCTATTTATGTTTTAATTTTTATAGGAGGGGTAGTCCGTGCTTTTTTAGGGCCAACCAATTTTTCGCTTTTCGCTCTCATCGTACCAAAGAAGGTATATCCCAATGCCGCCACCTGGAATACTTCGGTATGGCAGTTGGCAGCGGTTTTGGGTCCGGCCCTTGCTGGTTTCAGCATTCATTGGATAGGAGTGCACTGGTCTATGTGCATTATTTTCGGGTTTTCGGCTTTAGCTCTTGGTGGACTGACTCAAATTTCCAAAAAGCCGATCCTTAATCCCAAGATCGGAGAGCCGGTGATGAAAAGTCTGAAAGAGGGAGTGAAATATGTGTATGATACCAAAGTTATTTTTGGGGCAATTGCCCTCGATATGTTTGCCGTGCTATTTGGGGGTGCTGTGGCGCTTCTTCCCATCTTTGCCCAGGATATCCTGAAAGTAGGGGCAGAGGGCTTCGGAATTTTACGAGCGGCACCGGCCGTAGGCGCCGTGATCATTCTTTTTACTTCGGCTTATTATCCGCTGAATAAAAAAGCGGGAATGAAACTATTGACTGCAGTTTTTGTATTCGGACTTTGTATCATTGCTTTTGGTGTTTCAGAAATTTTCTGGATTTCGGTAATCGCCCTTTTCCTAAGTGGTGCTGCCGACGGAATTTCCATGGTCATTAGGCAAACGATCCTTCAGCTTAAAACGCCAGACCATATGCGGGGCAGGGTTTCCTCGGTGAATTCCATTTTTGTAGGTTCTTCAAATGAACTTGGTGCATTTGAAAGTGGGGTCACCGCGAAGATCATGGGAACTGTACCAGCGGTTATTTTCGGCGGAAGCATGACTTTACTCACCGTCCTGGGAATGGGAGCGATCTTTCCAAGTTTCAGAAAACTAGACCTTAGAAAGGATGTAGAAGAACACGAAAAAACCGAATGATATACTCTTTTCGCTGGTAGCATCTGGTTTTTGAAGTTGTAACCCTGCTTTTTGATCTTTCCTTACAGATCATATTTTTTTCTGGTGTTAGCGTTTTTCTGTTGAGTTTAAGCTGAAGTAGATGTAAGATCAGGTATTCAGGAGAAAGTTTGATAACATGATGAGGGAAGCCAGGATCAGCCCGAGTCCAATGAGATTTTCAAGGCTATTGCTGTCCAGCTTCACATTGAGCCGCTGGCCTCCTAATGCACCCACGGAAAATCCCAGCATGATTGGCCAGGCTTTGGTAAAATCGATATGACCTTGCAGGTAATGACTAATACTGCCGGTAATGCTGGTGATCACGATCATAAAAAGCCCGGTTGCCGCGGCTATTTTTGCCGGAATTTTAAAGACTTTGATCATCGTGGGCGTTTTCAGAAATCCGCCTCCGATCCCGAAGAGTCCGGCGAGAGTCCCGGCAAGCATTCCGAAGAAAAGAACCAGCCAAATGCTTACCCTGTATGCCACAAAATTTGGTTCATTCTTGATAATAAAACGCGGCTTCATCTTGTTTAGCCAGTAAAAAACATCTATTCCGCCTTTTCCCGACTTCCGAAGATTGACGATAAAAGAGAGACCGAAAAGAAGCACCATGATCGCAAAGACAATTTCCAGGCGCCTGGCCGAAATAAAAGAAAGGAGAAGACTTCCTATTACTACCCCAAGCATGGTGGGCAATTCCAGGAAAATTCCCATTCGGAAATCCACGTGACCTTCCTTGCGATTTAGATAAGTGGAAATAATAGAGGAGGGGATAAGTGCGATCATTACCGCACCTACGGCTTCTGTTAACCGAAAATGGAAAACAGTGACAAGAATAGGTACCATAAAAATACCCCCGCCAAAGCCCACGATCGATCCAAAAAGGCTAATAATAAAGCTTATAAGAATCAGGACGAGCGTGACAAGCGTGTAGGTATCCATTTAACTAGAATTTTAGGTGTTTTTGCCAAGCTAAAGTTACTGCTTTTTTCAGAGGAAAGTTCTCAAATCATTCTCTTACCAATTTTAAAAAAATCATTCCAGAACATCTTTTACTGATGAATGTCATAAAAAGCTCTGTTCAGCAGAAAAATAAAAAATCGTATTAAAGGATTCTTTATCTTTAAGAGAGCGAATCCTCTACAGATGAGGATCTCCTTTTAGCCCCAGAAATTGCAGAATTCAACTGGTGACCAACTAAAATTTTAAAAAATGAAAGTTTATGATGATAAGCACATCAAAAATGTAGTCTTTGTTGGAGCCCACAACAGCGGTAAAACTACACTGGCCGAAACCATGCTATTCGAAGCCGGCCTTTTGAACAGAAGAGGATCGGTAGAGGCGGGGAACACAGTTTCCGATTATCATGAAATTGAGCATCAAAAAGGAAATTCGATTTTTGCCACTCCGCTTCACACCGAATGGCGTAACTACAAGATCAATATCATAGATACGCCGGGCCTGGATGATTTTATAGGGGAGATCATTTCTTCGATCAGAGTTGCCGATACGATTGTGACCGTTCTCAACGCCCAGCAGGGAGTAGAGGTGGGGACAGAGATCATCTGGAGCTATATCGATAAATACCGAAAACCTTCCCTGTTTGTGATCAATCAAATAGACCATCCCAGTGCGAAATTCGAGGAAAGCTTTAAAAGCATCAAAAGTCTTGTTGGCAACAACGCCATAAAAGTTCAATATCCGCTTATCATTGATGGGTTTCAGTGCATAGTAGATGTCTTAAAAATGAAGATGTATAAATTTTCTACGGAAGGAGGAAAACCCGAAAAGCTTGAAATTCCGGAGAAACAAAAAGAAACTGCGGCCTTCCTGCATAACGAACTGGTTGAAAAAGCAGCTGAAAATGATGAGGAATTGATGGAATTATTTTTTGAAAAAGGGACGCTCAACGAAGACGAAATGCGAAAAGGAATCAAAACAGGTATGCTGAACCATGAACTCTTTCCGGTATTCTGCATGTCGGCGTTGAATGATATGGGCAGTGGAAGATTAATGGGTTTTATTGATAATGTAGCACCTTCAGCAGCCGATCTTGAAGCCGAACAAAGCACTGAAGGTAAAAACATATTTCCGAAAAAAGAGGAGCCAACAACCCTTTTTGTTTTTAAGACCGTGCATCAGCCAAACCTGGGACAGCTCACATTCTTTAAGGTTAAAAGAGGGGAAGTAAAAGCCAATGACAAACTCATTAATTCCAGGAATGAAGAAACTGAAACCCTGAACCAGCTTTTTATTATGGATGGTAAAGAGCGAAAACCAGTCCATAAACTCACTGTGGGAGATATAGGAGCCACTCTGAAATTAAAGTTTACCGAAACCAATGATACGCTTTCACAGCCCGGTAATGAAGTTCAAATTAAACCCATAGAATATCCTCAGCCCAGGTATCGCAAAGCTATTTCAGCGGTAAATAATAAAGATGAGGAGAAACTCAGCGAAGCTTTAAAGAAGATCCATAGCCAGGATCCAACAGTGGTTGTTTCATATTCAAAAGAAGGGAAGCAACTCATCGTTGCCTGCCAGGGAGAATTGCAACTGGCTATAGTAGAATGGATGCTGAATAATATCTATGGAGTGGAGGTGAATTTCGAAAAACCAAAAATAGCTTTCAGAGAAACCATACAGCGCTCCTCAACAGCTAACTATCGGCATAAGAAACAATCGGGAGGTGCCGGGCAGTTTGCACAGGTACACATGAAAATAGAACCCTGGCAGGAAGGAATACCTGAACCGGAAGGCTTCAGTATTCGTGGAAAAGAAGAGGTAGATCTTCCCTGGGGCGGAAAACTTATCTTTTACAATTGCATTGTGGGAGGAGCCATAGACCAGCGCTATCTTCCATCTATAATGAAAGGCATTTTGGAAGTGATGGAAGAGGGGCCGTTAACCGGTTCTTATATTCGTGATGTTCGTGTAATGGTATATGACGGTAAAATGCATTCGGTTGATTCAAATGATATTTCCTTTAAAATCGCCGGAGCGCATGCGTTCAGGGAAGCTTTTTTAAATGCCAATCCCAAATTGCTGGAGCCAACACTGGAACTTACAGTAAAGGTTCCGGAAGAGATGGTAGGCAATATAATGACCGATCTTCAATCACGGAGGGCGATCATTAAAGGGGTGAATAGTAACGATAATTACCAGATTTTAAAATGTATCGCTCCCGAGGCCGAATTGTTTGGTTATTCCACCGATCTTCGTTCCCTCACCCAGGGAAGGGCTACGTTTAAATCAAATTTTTCGTCTTATCAGCCTGTTCCGGCAAATATCCAAAATGAACTGGTAAAGTATGAAAGACTGGCAAAGACTGAAATTTAAAGGCGAAAATAATCTGATGTTTTTTTACAGTCCTTTCTGAAAAAAAGTTAGACAGTTCCACCTGCTCTTTTGATGATCTGGGTCTGAATTACTGAGAGAATTCCGAAGACTACCACGGCCAGTAGTTGTTCGATATTGAGTGGAACCAGAGAAAGCACGGTATTGAAAAACGGGATCCAGTAAGCACAAACCAGAATAGCGAGGGAAACAAGAATTGCTCCCCAGACCCACATATTTCTGGTGATCTTGTTGTCAATAAACGATGATTTTCTTCCCGGAAGATTGAAAACATTTAAAAGCTGCCCGAGTATCAGGGTGTAAAAAGCCATATTATTTACAATTATCTCGTCATAATTCTTATAGGAATAAGCATACACGGTAATCCCAATTACAGCCACGATGATCGAAAAGCTATAGACGGCCATGGAATGCCAAAGACCTGGTGTAACAATTGGTTCATCTGAAGGCCGCGGTGGCTGTGACATTACTTTTTTATTATCCTTGCTCATTCCCAGAGCCAGAGCCGGAAATACATCGGTAACCAGATTAAGAAATAGAATTTGCAGGGGCATTAGCGGAAGCGGTAAATTAGAAGCAGAGGCAATGGCTACAGTAACAATTTCTGCCAGATTACAGGATAAAAGAAAGATTACGAAATGCCGGATATTCTCAAAAATGTTCCTACCCTGCCTGATGGCCAGTTCGGTAGAGGTAAATTTATCATCCATAAGAATGACATCAGCTACTTCTTTTGCAGCTTCTGAACCTCTTATTCCCATTGCAATCCCGATGTCAGCTTTTTTCAGGGCCGGTGTGTCATTAATTCCGTCACCAAGCATTCCCACGACCATATTCTGACTTTGGTAGAAACTCACCAGGTTCAATTTTTGTTCAGGGATCATTCGCGCATAGATGCTTGCGTTTAAAAATCTTTTTTTATCCTCTTCAGAACAATTTTCGAAATTTTTAAGTGTTGGACCATAAATTACACTTTCCGAAACAGATCCATTTTTCAGTAATCCTATTTCCAGGCCAATTTTTTGGGCGGTATTCGGATGGTCGCCGGTAAGCATTACCACTTTTATCCCTGCCTTATTATAGGTTTCGATGGCTTCTGCCACATCCTTCCGCGGAGGATCTTCAAACCCGACTATACCCAGTAAAACAAGGTCATTGCCCACATCATCTCTTTTTGTTTCATCACAGCGATACGCGAGGATTAAAGTGCGCAGACCTTCTGAAGCCATCATTTCTGCCTTTTCCAGCCATTTTTCTTTGTTGTCCAGGCTAATGACTTCCCCATCTGTATGTACGAATTTGCAATGTTCAAGCACATTTTCCATTGCTCCCTTTATGCAAAAAAGAAACTGATCCTTATCCTGTTGGATACTTACCATTCTTTTGAGTTCGGTATCGAAAGGAATTTCTTTTATACGTGGGAAAGCTTTTCTGATTGTGTCAGGCTCACCTCCATTTTCCTTCACAAATTCCAGCAAGGCAGATTCAATGGGATCGGCCGAATTATAATCCTTCAAGCCCGCGTTATTACACAAAACAGAAACCTGGAAAATTCGATTTTTTAATTTTTCAGAAACTGAAAATCCCTCCCCACGGATCTTAAGGGTCTTTACCTCCTTATTCTGAAGGAGAATACTATCCACCGCCATTTTATTCTCGGTAAGCGTACCCGTTTTATCTGTACAGATAATGCCTACTTCACCTAGGGTTTCTACCGATTCAAGATTCTTGATGATTACATTTTCTTTTGATAACCGAAGCATTCCGCGAGCAAGAGCTATAGTTGCGACTATAGGAAGCCCCTCAGGAATGGCGGCCACTGCCAGAGCAATTCCGGTTTTGATCATAAGTACCAGGTCTTTTCCCTGGATATAACCGCTAATAGCAGTAATCACGGCAAGAATAAGAGTAAGCCAGATTAACTTTCTGCTTAATTTGGCCAGTTTTTTTTCCAGTGGAGTTCTTGCTTTCTCAGCCTGGCTGGAAAGACGCGATATTTCGCCTATTTTAGTAGCATTACCTATAGAAGTTACAATGGCTTTTCCATTGCCGCGACTGACCATGGTCCCGCTAAAGACCATATTGATTTGATCTGGCAAAGAGGTTTTTTCTTCCAGTGTTGTAGTTTCTTTATCTACCTGATGGCTTTCCCCGGTAAGAGCAGATTCTTTTACCGCAAGTCCGTTAGAATGTATAACTCTTGCGTCGGCAGGAATTACATCACCTGCTTCGAAAAGTATTATATCTCCCGGAACCAGCGAACTTGCTTCTATTTTTTCTACGGAAGAATTTCGCAGAGCCTGGCTCATGGAAGGTGCCAGTTTTTGAAGTGCCTCAACCGATCTTACCGCCTGCAACTCCATGAAAAATCCAATAAGGGTAGTCATAAGAATGACAAACAGAACAGCTAAACCTTCGATCCATTTCCCGAAAATAAATGCCATTAGCATGGCTGCGGTAAGAATATAAATGATTGGGTCAAGAAACTGACTGATAAATATGAAAGGAATGCTTTTCTTTTTCTTTTTATCCAGTAAATTTTTACCGAACTGCAATTGGCGGCTACTTACTTCTTTCAGATTAAGGCCAGTGTCAATATTGGTTTGGAGCCCTTCTACAACTTCATCAACCGTAAGGTTATGAGGAGCTTTTTTCAGAGTTACTTTCATACAAACGGTAGTTTTGGTTTAGCAGGAGTGAATGATGGAAGCAACAGAAAATATACGCTGTACTTGAAGTTATGACTCTATGGAGCCATTCCTTTCCCTGCCTTTTATGTCATTAATTTTAATGCGGTAAACTATAAAAGCATCCGGGGTCTCAATTTTACTGGAGAATTCATTTAAATAAACCAGGTTTTTCTTTTCTTTTTGCTGAACTATCCTTTTCACTCCTTCTGCAAACGAGTGAAGCATAAGCTTGGCGTCGCTTTGACTGAGTTCCTCAAATTTCCCATGAAAAATAATCGATTTCCAGGTTTGCAAATCTGTTATTTCATCTACCTGAAAAGAAACATCCGGATTTTTGCGCATCGCATTTATCTTTTGACCTTCCCCTGAATAACTGATAATCGCTTCCTGTTTTTCATCAAAATAATAAGTAATAGGAATGATCTCTGGATTTCCTTTGAAAACATATCCAATACGGCCGATATAATTACTGGAGAGAAGACTGAAGCATTCCTCTTTATTTAATGTTTTCATGATCTTTGAAATGAAATTTTAAAAGTGTATGAATGCTCAAAATCTTCTTTTCTGCGGTGTACTTCTACAGAATCTAAAGGAAAGTTACTATGCTTCAATGTGTTTTGCTATGACATTTATCATGGTTTCTCTTCTTTTTATAAATTTTGGAGGAGCCTGTGCCTGGAAAAAATGAATATTTTTATTCTTAACCGTTTTTTTTTCTACCTTGTCAAAAGAATCTGATCAAGTCAAGTCATTTAACACTTTGTAGAGATGAAAAAACTTTTTCTTATTTCGGTAATCATTACGGCTATTTCCTGTAACAAGGCAGAGGTAACGGAGGAATCAGTACCTTATAATTCTTCTTATATCTATGCAATGGTCGAATTTTCAATTCTAAATGATAAGAATGAAGATCTTTTAGACCCGGAAAATCCAGATCATTTAGATGAAAAAGATATCAATTTGTATTATCTTATTGATGGCGAAAAACAGCAGGTTTATGACCCGATGATGGATAATCCTGAAAATTTTAAAATTTTTAAATATTCTAATGGATATAGAATTAGGATTTTTCTAAATTTTACCGAAACCGCAGAAAAACCTGTAACTTATATTAAGTGGAATGAAAATGATACAGATACTATTGAAGCTATCTACGAGCGATATGATAATGGTGGAATTGTTCAACAGGATATTTGGTTAAATGATAAGCATATTTGGGAAATAGGAGACCATACGGTTGATCCTTATTTTATACTCACAAAATAAAAATCAGGATATCAATACAATAAGGCTTAATTTCAGGCACTTATTGAATTAAATTCTAAGACACTCTTTTACAGGATAATAAAGCTGCAATCAGCTAAAGCTTCAATTTAAAATTCAATATTTCAGATTGGCGCCTCTTAAGCCCGGTAACCGATCAATTTTCACCCATGATCATTATCATCTTTTATCTTTTTTAGAAAGTGAAAGGAGGGAGAAAAATATTTCTTTTTGGAAAGGACATAAGAGGAAAAAGGAAGTATTTAAAGCTATAGCCCCGGTTCCTTTTTAGTTTATTGCAGGTAAAGGATAGTGAATAATAACCTACTATTATTTAGTCCTGAAGATCTCTGGCCTTATCTATTGTAGCTTCGATACTTTTCAGGAAACTATCAACTTCAAAGGGTTTGGCGATAAAATTATCAGCTCCGGCAGCGATACAGATTTCCCTTGCACCATCGAAGCCCGACATCATCAGGATGGGAATATTTGAGGTGCCTTCTGTGTTCCTGATTTCGGTACAAATATTCGTACCGTCAACTCCGCTCATCAATTTGTCCATTATTACCAGGTCAAAATTATTTTCCAGAAGATTTTCGATTGTTTGAGTTGGTTTTCTTAAAAGATTTACCTCAAATCCATTCAATTCAAGCTGATCTCTGAGGATGAGTCCTAAATGATAATCGTCCTCAACTAGTAAAATTTTATACATTTTAATTCTTTTTATTGAATGGTAAATCTGGTTAGTCACGAGCATTTTTTACCCAGAACATCGTCTAAAGCTCGAATCACATAATTTTTCCAGATGTTTTTATCATTAGCCCAAAAATAGCAATAAAACTAACAAAATCAAGAAATATAAATTTATACAAATAGCACATTGAAATAAAAAAGAAGAAGGTTTTCCTTTTCTAAAATTTTGTTGATTGTAGCCCTTTCCCATATTAAGCCTCATATCATCTCTCTATATATAGAGAATATTTGCTGTTATTATCTGAAATCTCTATTCTACATTTTATAATTTTTTCACAATTTTTTCACAGAGTTTTCACATAATCACTTGATATAAAGTCTTTTTTTTACAATTGATAACATTTAAAATGCCGCATCTATCTAACCTTTACTGAATCCAAACTCTGAAATGAAAATGGCAAAAAAGAGCACTTCCTCCAAAACAAACAGCAAAACCTCTTCCCAAAAAAGTACAACAACAAAATCGTCAAAAGTTAGGAAATCCAGGAGAGTAGCCTATGAAGAAATGTTTAAGGATAATGACTATGTGCATGAACAGTTAGACAGGCTAATATTCGCGCTGGAAGCATTTAGGGAAGGAGATATCTCTGTTCGCCTGTCCAAAGAGAGGAATGACAAGTTCGCCGATCTGGCTGAAGCGTATAATACCATGGTTGAAATGATTGGGGGTGTAAGTACCGAGGTATCCCGTATCTCACGAGTTGGAGGTATTGAAGGAAATCTTGATGCCCGGGCAGAATTCAAGGCTTCCAGCGGGGTTTGGAAGGATATGATCGACAACATTAATATCCTTATTGAAGCGATTGCAAAACCTGTACTTGAAGTAAGCAGGATCCTAAATAGTATAGCTGCAGGGAAGCTGGAAGACAAGTTTAGCTTGACAGTGACCGGGGACTTTCGAAACATGGCCGATGTAATTAACCGAACTTTAGGCAGTTTGAATATTTTTGCCGAACAGGTAACCCAGGTGGCCCGGGAGGTGGGCGTGGAAGGAAAGCTGGGAGGACAGGCAAGTGTACCAAACGTTTCGGGAACCTGGAAAGACCTTACCGATAATGTAAACCAGATGGCAAGTAACCTGACGGAACAGGTACGGGAAATAGCAAGGGTAACCACAGCGGTTGCTGATGGTGACCTCTCCAGGAAAATTACCGAAGAAGGAAAAGGAGGAGAAGTTCTGGGACTTTCCACTACCATTAACAGGATGGTTGATTCCCTGAACATTTTCGCCGCAGAGGTTACCAACGTGGCGCGCGAAGTGGGGGTAGAAGGAAAGCTGGGAGGACAGGCAGATGTGCCGGATGTGGCTGGAACCTGGAAAGATCTTACTGTGAACGTGAATACCATGGCCTCCAATCTTACGGCCCAGGTGCGGGAGATCGCAGGAGTGGCAACTTCTGTTGCGAATGGTGACCTCTCTAAGAAGATTTCTATTAACGTAAAGGGAGAGATCGCAGAGCTTAAAGATACTATCAACCAAATGGTGGATTCGCTGAACATTTTCTCTGATGAGGTAACCCGTGTGGCACGCGAAGTAGGGACCGAAGGAAAACTGGGAGGACAAGCCGAGGTTCCCGATGTGGCCGGAACCTGGAAAGACCTTACAGATAATGTAAACACCATGGCAAGCAACCTTACCAATCAGGTGCGGGAGATAGCCTCGGTAACTACCGCGGTTGCGCAGGGAGACCTCTCTCAAAAAATTACCGAAGAAGGAAAAGGGGGAGAGGTATTGATACTTTCCAATACGATCAACAGCATGGTGGATTCGCTGACGTTGTTTGCCGCTGAGGTAACCCGTGTGGCGCGTGAAGTGGGAACCGAAGGAAAACTGGGAGGTCAGGCAACTGTGCCTAGTGCGGCGGGTACCTGGAAAGACCTTACCGACAATGTGAATATTATGGCCAGCAACCTTACTACCCAGGTGAGGGAAATAGCTAACGTCGCTACCGCGGTAGCCGATGGGGATCTTTCACAGAAAATTACCATTGATGTAAAAGGGGAGATCGCAGAACTAAAAGATACCATTAACCAGATGGTGGATTCACTGAATATTTTTTCTGATGAGGTTACGCGCGTGGCACGGGAGGTGGGAACCGAAGGAATTCTTGGAGGTCAGGCAAAGGTGCCTGATGTGGCCGGAACCTGGAAAGACCTTACCGACAATGTGAATTATATGGCCTCCAATCTTACCACGCAGGTGCGGGAAATTGCCAACGTGGCAACTGCGGTGGCAAAAGGTGATCTGGCACAAAAGATCGCCATTGAAGCCAAAGGGGAAATAGCAGAACTAAAAGAAACCATCAACACCATGGTGGACTCCCTCAACATTTTCTCTGATGAGGTAACGCGTGTGGCGCGGGAAGTAGGTACAGAAGGAATCCTGGGCGGCCAGGCGGAAGTTCCTAACGTGGGTGGTGCGTGGCTGGAATTAACCGAGAATGTAAACACAATGGCCTCCAATCTTACCACTCAGGTAAGGGAGATCGCATCGGTAACAAAGGCTGTTGCGAACGGAGATCTATCTAAAAAGATTTCCGAAGAAGAAAAAGGAGGAGAAGTACTTGAGTTATCTACTATTATCAACACCATGGTAGATTCCCTGAACATACTTTCTAATGAGGTAACACGGGTGGCCCGCGAGGTTGGTACTGAAGGAATGCTGGGCGGCCAGGCAGAAGTTCCTAATGTTGCGGGAGCCTGGTTGGATCTTACCGATAACGTGAATACTATGGCCAGTAACCTTACCAGCCAGGTGAGGGAGATTGCGAATGTAGCAACTGCGGTAGCGAACGGGGATCTTTCACAAAAGATATCGATTGACGTAAAAGGAGAAATAGCCGAATTAAAAGATACCATTAACCAGATGGTGGACTCGCTGAACGTCTTTGCCGCAGAGGTAACTCGTGTTGCCCGAGAGGTAGGAACCGAAGGTATGCTTGGAGGCCAGGCAAAAGTGCCCAATGTTGCAGGTACCTGGAAAGGATTGACCGACAATGTGAATACCATGGCAAGTAATTTAACCACGCAGGTGCGTGAGATTGCATCAGTAACTACCGCGGTGGCAAACGGTGACCTTTCTCAGAAAATTTCGGAACAGGGAAAAGGAGGAGAGGTATTGGAACTTTCTACCACTATAAATATCATGGTGGATGCACTTAATATATTTGCAGACGAGGTAACCAATGTGGCCCGGGAAGTGGGAACCGAAGGTATTCTTGGTGGACAGGCCGAAGTGCCCAATGTTGCGGGATCCTGGAAAGACCTTACCGAAAATGTGAACCAGATGGCGAGTAATCTTACCTCTCAGGTGCGTGATATCGCGGGGGTTTCTACCGCCCTGGCTCGAGGTGATTTTTCCAGGAAAATTGACGTGGAGGTGAAGGGGGAAGTTCAGGAACTTAAAAACAACATCAACGCGATGGTAGATAGTTTCACGACAATCGTTAAGGCAGCAAATACTATCGCAGAAGGAAACTTTTCAATAGAGATGCCGCTTCGAAGTGAGGCCGATCAATTGGGTATTGCTCTGAATACCATGACGGAAAACCTAAAACGAATATCCGAAGAGAATGAGAATGAGGCCTGGATCAAGACCGGACAGGCCGGACTTAACGACAGAATGCGGGGTGAACAGGACCTTTTGACCTTGTCTAAAAATATTATTTCCTACCTAACAAGATATCTTGATGGTCAGGTGGGAGTAATATATTTAGCCGAAAAGAACCAGGAGAAAAAACAGTTGAGAATGACGGGTTCCTATGCATTTACACGCCGAAAATCTCTTAAAACTACTTTTGATTTTGGAGAAGGACTCGTGGGACAGGCTGCAGTAGAGAAAGAAGCGATTGTGATTTCAGGAATTCCCGGGGATTATATAAGTGTTTCTTCAGGCTTAGGAAAAAAAGAACCCAGACACATTCTGGTCCAGCCATTCCTTATTGATGGTGAAGTAAAAGGAGTGATCGAAATCGGATCATTTAAGTCTTTCAATGATAATCAGCTGGAATTAGTACGATCTGTAGGAGAAAACATAGCAATTACCACCAATTCTGCCCTGGATAGGGAAAAAATGAAAGACTTACTGGAAGAGTCTCAAAGACAATCTGAAGAGTTATTGAAACAACAGGAAAAGCTAAAGATCCAGAGTACAGAATTGCAGATGGCGAATGATGATCTTGAATCGAAGACGAAAGATCTGGAGATGCAGAAAGAGGATCTGCAATCCAGTAGGGTTGAAGTAGAACGAAAAGCAAAGGAATTGGAGCTTGCCAGTAAATATAAATCAGAATTTCTGGCGAATATGTCCCATGAATTGCGAACACCTTTGAACAGCCTTCTCATCCTTTCTAAAGATCTTAGTGATAATAGAAAAGGAAACCTGTATAAAGATCAGCAAAAGTCGGCCAGTATTATTTATGAAGGTGGATTAAATCTTCTAAACCTTATTAATGATATTCTGGATCTTTCGAAAGTAGAAGCAGGAAAACTGCAGATCCATCCCGAAGAAATCGAAATTAACAGCCTTATAAATAACCTGCAAAATCAGTTCGAACCCCTGGCAAAATCCAAAAACCTCAGGTTTAATATACTCCCTAAGGCAAATGCGCCCGAAACTATAGTTACCGATGGACAGCGCCTGGAACAAATTATTAAAAACCTCATATCCAATGCGATTAAATTTACAGAAAAAGGTTCGGTGAATGTCTCGATAGGTAAACCTGATCCGGGGGTAATTTTCCGCGAAATCACGCTGTCCAGATCAGAGATTTTGGAAATTTCTGTAAAAGATACAGGAATTGGAATTCCTGAAGCTAAGCGGTTGATGATCTTCGAGGCTTTTCAGCAGGCAGAAGGAGGGACAAGTCGTCAATATGGAGGTACAGGCCTTGGATTAACAATTTCGAGAGAACTATCCAGATTATTAGGAGGGGAAATTCATATAGAGAGCAAAGAAGGAAAAGGTAGTCTTTTTAAAGTTTATATACCTACGGATCTTCCCAGTGCACCTATTAAGGAAATGGACGATGCTATTTCTTACTACAGGGAATCCAAAACTAACAAATCACGTAATAATGAAGCGAAGGAACTTACCGACGCTAAATCGAAAGATGTTCTGGAGGCCCATATCCCCGATGACAGAGAAAATTTAAAGGTTTCGGAATACTCGTTATTGATAATCGATGATGACAAATTTTTTGCCCAAACGCTAAGGAGCATAGTTCAGAAATACGACTTTAAATTGTTATTCGCAAGAGATGGAAAAGAAGGGATGAAACTTGCTGCACAATATCAACCCAACGGTATATTAATGAATGAGCAATTGCCAGATATGAAAGGGCTTACTGTTTTGCATCATTTGAAATTTAATTTAAAAACCAGACATATCCCTATCTATTTAATGGCAGAAGAAGACCTAAGTCGTCAGGCGCTTAGCAAGGGTGCTATTGGCTTTGGTCAAAAGCCTGTTGCCCCCAGGGATATAGAGAGTGCCATAAAAAAGATGGAAAATATAAACAATTCGCTTGTCAGAGAGCTTTTAATTATTGAAGATGATGAGGCAAGTTTAAGGGCAATTAAAAGCATTCTGAAGAATAAGCAGGTGAAAATTTCTACTTCAACTACTGGGAAAGCATGCATTAAAAAAGTTAAAGTCTAAAAAATTCGATTGTATAATCCTTGACCTTAAACTACCAGACATAACCGGATTTGAAGTGTTGAAAAATCTGAAATCCAGTAAGGAAGGAAATACTATCCCCGTAGTTGTATATACTGGAAAGGAACTTACAAAAGCAGAAGTGAAGAACCTGCAAAAATTTACAGATAGCATTTTAATTAAAGGGGCTTCTTCCCCAGAACTACTTCTGGATGAGGTTACTTTATTTATACATTATGATCAAAATAATCTTTCTAACCGGCAAAAAAAGATAATGACAGACTTGCATGATCCCAAACATGTTCTAAAAAATAAAAAAATACTGCTGGTAGATGATGATACTCGAAATTCCTATGCACTTTCCAAAGCTTTAACCGACTCAGGAATGAAGGTAATAGTTGCAGAAAACGGAAAAATGGCGATAGATAAAATTGAGCAGGAAAACGATATTGATATTGTGTTGATGGATGTTATGATGCCGGTGATGGATGGGTATGAAGCCACGACCAGGATCAGGGAAAATTCAGCCTTTAGAAATCTACCCATAATTTCCTTAACCGCCAAAGCTATGCCTGAAGACAAAGCCAAAAGCCTGGAGGCAGGTGCCAATGATTATCTTACAAAACCTGTCAATATTGACAAATTGATTAACCTATTGCGGTTATGGCTATACCAATAAATTGATGCAACAAAAAAGCCCTGCACTTTTGTGCAAGGCTTTGTTTTGTCGGGGTGGCAGAACGCTTTTAAAGCGCTGGAACACCCAGTAATTATAGGCTTTCATGTAATCACAAGTTTTAGAACTCACGATTAACTCACAATATCAATAGAACGCATTGAAGTAATTTGATACTCCTGTACCTTTCAAAAATAGTAAAAACAATTTACTTTTTTTATCCTGAGCGTTCTCCCTTTTTTGCCCTAGCAGGAAAAAACTTTCTGAGCAATGGAGTATTTATAACATCACTTACTTCTTTCAGAGCCTTCACATTCCCCTTTTTTGGCCAAACATATTTCTAGATTTGGAATCGGAAAAAGGGGTTATAAAAAGGTGCAACCGGTTTTATGCACCCCGCCGATTCCGAATCTGTTCCTTTGGCCGAAAAAAGAGAATGTGATCAAATTTCTAAGGAGATCTTTTAATATTGAATCCAGGTGAAAATATGCATGTGATTCTTAGCAAAATTTCAAAATAGAAGGAATAATACATTGTAAGAAACTACTTTCATTTTTTCATTTTTTCGTAAAAAATTTGCCATTTTTACTGGGCTCAGAGCATTTTTTCGTAAAAAAGCTTTTCAGAAATTTCTTAGGACCTAAAATTTCAAGTCAATTGAAATCAAAACTAGCTAAAAACTAAGGGGGGATTGACCATAACATCGCGCAGCGTGTTATCCTCTTGCTTTTCCCTTAGCTTTCCCCCTTAGTTTTGCCAACACACTTTATATAGAGAATTATTTATGTTTAGAATTACTGTAATTGGTAACTTCTATTCCAGGAAAAATTCTCAATAATTATGAACTGTGACCAAACTGATAAGGACGAATTATACGTTTTCCAAATTTTCAAGACTTACACAATATTTGATAAAAGCCTTTATCAGTTTTTTCCGGAATGGCATCAAATGGAAATTCAGGTTTTTAGGCCTAATATTAGGGGTTCAATGGTTATCTGGATATAGTCACTTATTTAAGATCTTATTCGTATGAACTAACAGACCTTCCAATTCTTTATCGGTATCGTTTCGCAACATACTTAAAAATTCTGTACTTCTTTTTTGGGAAAAATTCGGAGCATTCATAACGAGGACATTTAAAAATATAGCCTGGCCGTATTAAATTTAATTACAAAAGAAGTATGCTCTTATTAAAGAACGGCTTAAAATATCTTTTTTGAATCCCAATTTTCAGAATTTGAATCAGGAAAAAGGAGTTATAAGTACCTGTTTATTATAAAATGATTAACCTAGTATTCACTTTTATAGCCTCAAGAATTTCTAATTGAGCTTTTAGAAATTCACGGTAATTTAAAAACTCTTTTGTAGAGATGTCTTTATTCTTATAAGTTAAAAACAAGGGAGTTTCAAGTAAATTCTCGTAAATTTCGGGATAGTTTAAGTATAATGAAAGGGTCAAATCAAAAATTTCTTTCAATAATCCGTCCCGGTTTCCTAAGCTTTTCATAGCCTTAATCTTTACATAACAATATATTGACTATTGATCATATCAACTTGTATTTTAACAGGTAGAATTATATAAATCCCACTTTTTTTCTTTTTCGAAGCGATTAACAATCCCAAAATTAATTATTTATGATTATTTATATTAAGTATATGGTAAGTCTACGATGCAAATTAGTGGTTAAGGAGGAGTTGAAAAAACTAGGGATGCATTATATAAATGTAGACCTGGGTACAGTTGAAATCTTAGAGGATATTAACCAGATACAAAAACAGGAATTAAAAAAGAACCTTTTGAAATACGGTTTGGAACTCCTGGACGATCGGAGAAATATTTTAATTGAACGAATAAAGTCACTTATTATCGAAATGATCCATTATTCAGACGAACTTCCAAAAGTAAATTATTCAGAATACATTAGTGAGCAATTAGGGTATGATTATACCTATCTCTCCAATATTTTTTCAGAGGTAAAAGGCATCACCATTCAG
Source organism: uncultured Flavobacteriaceae bacterium (assembly GCA_963741865.1). GTDB lineage: Bacteria > Bacteroidota > Bacteroidia > Flavobacteriales > Flavobacteriaceae > Christiangramia. The sequence continues at coordinate 343,262 of CAVUJP010000002.1, read as the reverse complement.
CAATTTATAATTATACACAAGATCGAACGAGTGAAGGAGCTTTTGCTTTATGACGAAATAAACCTTACCGAGATTTCCTATCAACTTCATTACAGTAGTGTAGCCCATTTATCCAATCAATTTAAAAAGATAACCGGTCTTACTCCTTCATATTATAAAAAAATAAAAAAGATGCGTCGCAGGAATCTTGAGGACCTGTGAATTTTATAAGTTTCCTAATCTTGAATGTAATCCAGTCTTATAGATAATCATGAACTTGCAGGAGCCATTGAAATTATAAACTATTTAATTTGGGGAGTAAATGTTAAGACATTTAGATATCTGGACATTTGCGTTTAAAAGTCTTATGATAAAATCATAGGGCTTTTTTATTTGAGATGTAAATTGTAGCAATAATGCAACTTTGACCTTCCATAGTATAACACTTTATACAGATTTTATAATCAACTTTAGTAGCTCCTCTTTCTCAGTTATTCTTATAAATACATTGCTATGGAAAATGTTGAAGTCGAAAAATCAAAGGTTTTTATTATTGTTGAAATTATTGAATATATCCCAAATTCAATAGTTATCAAGACGATCATAAAGAAGACCACGGGAAATGTGAGTGTTGTTTCCTTCGATTCGGGTGAAAATCTCAGTGAAAAGATCTCACCTTTCGATACATTTATTCAGATCATAGCCGGGAAAGCTGAAATTTGGATCAATGATATTTCTCAAATAATAGAGACAGGTGAATCCATTATTATTCCTGCCCATAGCCGTAATACCATAAAAGCAAATGAAAGATTTAAAATGATATCGACTATTATAAAAAGTGGGTATGAATAAATGAGAGGCGGGGAGTCTGGTGACCACAATAAGAAAAATCTAATGGGAATATCTGGAAAAAATATTGCCATAATCACTGCCCATCCTGATGATGAAATATTATGGTGCGGAGGAACTGTTTTAATAAACCCAGATTGCAACTGGTTTATCGCCTGCCTGTGTAGGAAAAATGATGAAAACCGTGCTCCGAAATTTCATGAGGTTTTAAAGATCTTGAATGCCAGGGGTGTAATGGGTAACCTGGATGATAGCCCGGAACAACAAGCATTATCACTTAAGATTGTAAAAGATATGATTGGAGACTTACTGCCCTTAAAAAATTATGATCTCATTATTACTCATGATCCTTCGGGTGAATATACCAGGCATAGAAGGCATGAGGAAATTAGTAGGGCGGTTATAAGAATTATGGTATAAGAATAAAATTTCAACGAAAGAGCTCTGGACCTTTGCCTATGAAGACGGGAATAAAAAGTACCTACCCAGGAAGAAGGACTCAGCTAATATTCAGGTAAAATTAACCAAAGAAATTTTTGATCTTAAATATAAACTCATCACTGAAATCTATGGCTTTCCTCCAGATGGTTTTGAGGCACTAACCACACCGAAAGAGGAAGCTTTCTGGAAATTTGAAACACCGGTTGACGCTTTTATCTGGCTTAGAAAAGATGAGATTTTAAAATAAATTATGAAGGTCCTTGTATTATACGATTATCCCCCGTCTCCTGGTGGCCTTGCCACCCAGGGCGACCTATTATACCAGGGCCTTCATGAATTAGGGGTTGATGCCCATGCGGTCAATTTTGAATCGGCACAGGAAAAAGAATGGTATTATCGCTGGTTTAAGCCAGATGTCGTGGTAGGAGTTGGATATTGGGGACACACTCCACAGCTCGTCCTGCATCCTAAACGCTATGGAGTTTTACCTGTGCCCTGGCTGGTAGCCGATGGCTATATCGCCAATTATCAGGAAGTATTAAATGATTTACCTCTTATTTTAGTCACCTCTCACTGGGTGAAGGAAATGTATGTTCGGGATGGTATTCATCCAGATACAATATGAAGTACTTCCGGTGGGTTGCGATACCAGGTCTTTTGTGCCATTTAAAAAAAATGATCCTAAAATATTGGCTGTACGGGAATCTCTGGGTATTTCCCCGGATCAGCTAATGATCTTAACTGTGGGGGGCGATGCAGCTTCTAAGGGAGCCCAGGAGGTCATGCAGGCCCTATCTATCATAGACACCAAAGCTCCAGATTGGAAATACGTGTGTAAAGTATGGCCTCAGCCCAGAACTAAAGCTCAGAATCTCATCGATCTTGAAATGGCCAGTCAGTTAGGTTTGGATAAAAACATCACCTACGCCACTAACAAAATTTCCAGAAACTTTATGCCTTACCTCATAGGAGCCTGTGATATTTATGCAGCGCCGTCCAGACTTGAAGGTTTCGGAATGCCCCAGGTGGAGGCGGGTGCCTGCGGAAAACCAGTTATAGGCATTAAGGCTATGGGAATGCTGGATACCCTAATTCATGAAAAGACCGCTTTTCTGGCGCAGTGTCGCCAGGAAAATCGTGGTAGATGAAGTCATACTAGGTAAAGAATCATGGTTTCGAAAAAAAACATACCGTTCAATTTGATATTCCCAGGACGGTGGATTACCGGGCAAATATCCAGGATATAGCCAGTTATTTATTAACCCTTATGGAAGATGATACATTAAGGGAAGAAATGGGAGAAATGCCAGGGAAGTATGTGGTATCTGAATTTTGATTACCGCGTGGTAGCCCAAACAATTCATCAATATCATTCCATGAAAAACTAGGAATTGAATTAGCAGAGATGACATCTTAAGAAAATATAGATTTAATTGAATCTGCAAAACAAGCAGCCCTGGAAGTTTTACTGCATAACGCCAAAGGACCATTTCAGGATTTGCCAAGAACTGCAGGCTGGGGTTATCCTGAACCTTATACTCGTGATCTGTTGATTTCAATTTTCGGAATAGCCGCTTCAGAGAAATAGTATACTCCTGATAAAAGCATGCGCAGGATCCTGGAAACTCTTGCTGAAAACCAATCAGAAAAAGGACATATTCCATCCCTTGTTCACGATAAAGAAGATCGCGGGGCGAGTGACACCACACCATTATTCCTTATCGCGGTGGCAATTTTCAGGAATGTTATGAAGGAGCCGGATTTTTTGAATGAACAAGTAGAAAAAGCCCTTTTATGGATGGAATACCAAAGTCCATCTGATAGAAATCTTATAGCTCAGCAACCAACCAGTGACTGGCGCGACGAACAATGGGTTACGGGTTATGGTCTTTTTGTAAATACTCTTGCTTACATCTACCTGAGGTTATATGGCAATCATCAAAGAGCTAAAAATATCCTGGAAGAAATGGGTAGATTTACGATAACCAATGAAAAGCGCCATCAACATGTTCATGAAGGCCTGGTAGTGAAGCATAAACCATATTTCGCTTTCTGGTCTTATAAAATATATAGCAGTGAACGTTTCGATCTATTAGGAAACAGCCTTTCTATATTGTCTGGTATTGCGTCTTCTTCGCGAGCTGAAGCGATGACATCATGGATAGAGAAGGAGTGCGAAGCCATGATGGAAAAAGGAGAATTAGCCCCTGGACTTACTCCTAATTTTTTTCCTTTCGTTAAACCAGGAGAAATAGATTGGCATGCGCGATACGAAGAATTTAATCAGCCTGGTGAATATCACAATGGAGGAGTCTGGCCATTCATTTCTGGATTTTATATCGCAGCTTTAGTAGCTGCCGGAAAATTTAAACTGGCTGAAAGAAAATTACTCCAGTTGACAAATACTATTAAGCGTGGCAAAGTAAAGGAACTGGAATATGGTTTTAATGAATGGTATAAAGCACAGGATGGTGAGCCTATGGGGCAGGATTGGCAATCCTGGAGTGCTTCTAATTATATATATGCTGTAAAATGTGTTCAGGAAAAACGCACCCCTTTTTTTGATAAAATAAGGGAATTAAGTCACAATAATTAATTGGAATATCTGTGATATATGTAAGTTTATTATTTCACTATATAGTTTTCTTCTTTTGATTTTTGGTAACTTAATCAGTTGCTTATAGCAATCTAAATTGAATTTTATGACAAAAGGAAAAAAAGTATGGTCTAAGTCTGATAAGACAAAACCAGCATTGAATTTAAAGGAGAAACGCGCAGCGAAAGATGCTAAACGCAGAGAAAAAGGTGGGAATCATGGTCTTCTTCAATAGATAAACCTTAAAATATCGAGAGCGAATGAAGCTGGCATATATTGGAACATATCCTCCCCGGGAATGCGGCATAGGAACTTTTACTCAAAACCTAACAAAATCAATGTTAGGACTAGATAAACAGGCTAAACCGCAAAATGAGATCCTGGTGGTCGCCATGGACGATAATAACCAAAAATACGCTTATCCTCCCGAGGTAAAACTCAGCATTCGCCAGGAACAGCAAACAGATTACCTGGAAGCCGCAAATTTTATAAATCTTAGCGGATCTGACGTCTGCATTCTCGAACATGAATTTGGTATTTATGGAGGTTTAAGCGGAGTTTATATTTTACCTCTTTTGCACCGTCTCGATATTCCCATTATTGTAACCCTGCACACCATCCTTGATTCGCCTTCCTATAACGAAAAAGCGATCTTAAAAGAGATCTGTAAAATGGCAGATAAGATTGTGGTGATGAGTCAAAAAGCCATCGTTTTTCTTACCCAGATTTATGATGTCCTCCAGGAAAAAATCGTTTTGATAGAACATGGAGTGCCAGATATTCACTTTGATAAACAACAATCAAAAAAAGAATTTAAGGTTCAGAAAAAAAGTTGCTGTTAACCTTTGGTTTTATTGGTAGAAATAAAGGAATTGAAACCGTGATCAAAGCACTGCCGGGAATTATTGAAAGACATCCTGAGGTACTTTACATGGTTCTTGGAAAAACCCATCCCAATGTTCTTCGGCATGCCGGAGAAGAATATCGAAATTATCTGTTACTTCTAATCAAAAATTTGAACTTGCAATCCCATGTACTTTTGTTAAATGAATTTATTGGAGAAAACGATCTTTTTAAATATTTGGCTGCCAGCGATATTTACATTACTCCCTACCTTAATGAAGCTCAAATCACCAGCGGAACGCTTTCATACGCCATGGGAGCCGGTTGTGCCGTGGTTTCCACACCTTACTGGCATGCTGCCGAACTGCTTACGGAAGAACGCGGAAGGCTTTTTGATTTTAATAACTCTAAAGAGCTGACTGAAATACTGGATCAATTGCTTGATCTTCTGGAAACATCTGAAAAAAATACAGGCAAATGCTTATGACTATGGCAAAAATATCATCTGGCCAAAAATTGGTGAAAAATACCTGCAGCTTTCTAAAGGCTTTACTTGCTCTTCCGAAGCAAAAAGTAGTAAAAAAGAAACACCTATTGATCTACTATTGCTTCCGCCTTTTTCGTTAATGCATATTAAGAGATTAACAGATGATACCGGGATTATTCAACATGCCAAATTTGGCATTCCCAATTTAAAGAAGGCTATTGCCTGGACGATAATGCCCGGGCTTTGCTGATGGTTTTAATGACCTATAAACAGAAGAAAGATCCTAAAGCCCTGGAATTTATGCCTATTTACCTGAGCTACATTCATTACATGCAAAATAAGGACGGTACTTTCAGAAACTTCCTTAGTTTTAACCGGAATTTTCTTGATGAAGTGGGCTCCGAAGATTCCTTCGGGAGAACGATATGGGCTTTGGGCTATCTTATGGGAAACGCCCCTAACGATGCTTATTATCAAACCGGAAAACTGGTATTTTTTGATGCGGTTCCGAATTTTGAAAAACTCCGATCTATTACGAAGTATTGCCAATACTATCATTGGTATTTGTTATTATCTAAAAACCAATCCTTCAGATGATACATATGACCGAACGACATTGAAGAGTCTAGCCGCTAAACCTTATTCAGGCATTACGAAAATAATCGTTCGGAAAATGGAAATGGTTTGAACCATTACTGGCTTATGATAATGGCATTTTGCCTTTGGCGATGCTGCATTCGGCTCAAATAATTCATGAACGAGTAAATTATTACGGAAGTTGCTTTGGAAACCATGGAATTTCTCGTTCAGCATACTTTAAAAGATGGAACTTCTTTCCGTAATTGGCAATAAGGACTGGTATAAAAAAGACGGAGAACGTTCTTTTTTGCCCAGCAGCCCATAGATGCGATGGCTATGGTTCTTAATGTTCCATCAGGCGTTTTTTCTAACAAGGGACAAAGAAGTATTTAAATCTCTTTTCACTTCGTTTATGTGGTTTTTAGGGGAAAATGATCTTCGGATGAGCTTTTATGATTTTGAAACCAAAGGATGCTGTGATGGTTTTGAAAATTATGGAGTAAACCGAAATCAGGGGGCGGAAAGTTCGTTGTCTTACCTGATTTCACATCTCACCGTTTTACAGGCCTATGAAGAATTTTATCAATTGGAAGTTGCGAACACAGCCGAAACAGAAAGAGCCTTGCATAACGGAATAAAAAATGAAATAGCTATTTTATCTCCGATAGCATGGAGAACCCCGCCCAGAAAATATGGCCCGTGGGAACAAGTGGCTTCCAATATTGCAGAAGGATCTGATGGAGCGTAGGGTTAGAAGTTACCCTTTTTGCTACCGGTGATTCCATTACCGCAGGGTAAATTGGAATCAGTGTGCAAACGGCCCTATGGGAAGATGACAGTTGCAGATCATAAAGTATGGGAATGCCTACACATCAGTAATCTGATGGAAAAGGCTGACCAATTTGATATTATCCATAATCATTTTGATTTTCTGCCCCTTACCTATTCCAGGCTTATTCCTACCCCTATTATTACCACTATCCATGGCTTTTCTTCTCCGAAATTATTCCCGTATATAAAAAGTATAATTGATAAGTAAGCTTACGTGTCCATCTCGAATTCAGACAGACATAATGAATCTAACTATCTCGAAACCATCTATCAATGGTATGAATCCTGAAGATTTTCCTCTTGCCGTAAAAAAGGACGATTACCTATTGTATTTTGGGAGGATACATCCTGAAAAGGGTATGCATAAAGCGATTGAAATAGCTAAAGAATCAGGATATATCCACTAAAAATTGCAGGACTGGTGCAGGACGAAAATTATTTCAAATTAAACATAACCCCGACACATTGATAACGGAGAAATTCATGTATCCAGGGGAATGTGGGAAAAGGGAAGAGGGATTTATTGCTGGGAGGGGCTAAAGCCTTGCTCCATCCCATCTCCTTTGAAGAACCCTTTGGTTTGAGTGTGCTGGAAGCGATGATGTCTGGCACACCCGTAATTGCATTTAACCGGGGAAGTATGCCAGAACTTATCAAAAATTACTTTTCCGGTTCTCTGGTTCATAATACCGACGAAGCCGTTTCATGCTGTTAAAAAATTAGCGCTGTGATCATATAATATTCATGAACATTGCCCTGCGTCATTTCATGCGGAAACAAACTTCAGTATGAATAAGTACATGATAATTCTTATATAGAAAGTAATTACAGGCCGAAAAAGTAATTGCAAACTTTTAATCAGCTACATCATGAGCAGCAAATAGATTCTTCTATATCTACCACCGCATAGGTCGAAGAATAATCGGAAACCGCATAAGGTAAAATAAGGCTGTTATTGTGAATAAGCGAGCCACAGGAGTAAACAACATTAGGAACATATCCATTTCTTTCTTCTTCGAGAGGCGATGAGAATTGGTTCTTCCAGTCGCCCAATTTCTTTGGAAGGATCCTCCAGATCCATAAGTGAAGCTCCAATGCTATAACGGCGCATAGGGCCAACCCCGTGCGTAATGATGAGCCAGCCTTTCTCAGTCCATAAAGGAGAACCACAGTTCCCAATCTGGGTAAATTCCCATGGAAACTTTGGTTCCTGTATTAATATGGGATCATTCCATAGTGTAGTTCTTTCGGAAAACATCAGATAATTATTTACGCCATCAATTCTTGAAAGCATGGCATATTTACCGTTTATTTTCTTAGGAAATAAGGCAAGGTTCTTATCCTGTGCACCATTGCCGTGCAAAGGCATTATTCGGAAGGTATAAAAATCTTCGGTAGACAGGAGTTTAGGGATAATCGTGTGGCCATTATACGCCGTGTAAGTGGCATATACTTTCACGGTATCATCGCCAATAAAACTGACGAATCTTGCATCTTCAATACCGCGGCTTTCAGATTCGGAAATAGGAAAAATAACACGCTCAGTGAGATCAGAGTCTTGATGGAACTGAACATCATAAAATGAATCTACCAGCCAGGTAATCTCTTCAAAAGCCATTCTCCTGGCGGAAGTGATTTCCTTATTTTTTAGTATTTTATTAACGGCACTTTTAAGGGAATAATATTCAAACTTGTCTGGAAGGGCATCCATGATACTGCTGATATATTTTTCCGGGATCCGCATTTCCTTGAGCTTTTTGACGAACCTCTTTTTATCATATAGTTTCTTATGGGATATCTCTGCCAGATCTATATAATCTCCCTTCTTGGCAAGTTGTAGATTATTATTAACATCCAGGATCGCTCTTCTAAATACTATGGACGAAATATGTCCTTCCCCCGTTGCCCTAAAGGAATATAATCACTCTTTTTTCACCTTTTTCAAGATATGACTGATCGAAATCTTCTATCATGGAAGGATTAAAAAATGCTGCGGACTCCACGGAATACTCCATAGTGCAATAAGAACCGATAAGCATTTTTCGCTCATCAGAAAGATCTTCAAAATTTATCTGCATATTTTCGATCACTCCCCGGATATGATCGCAGTGTTTAAAGAAAAGACGGGAGATATTACGGTGTCGGCTGGCAAATTCCCTAAGAGTATATTCTAGAGCCTGATTCACCTCTATTTCAGTCATTAAAATTATTCTACTCACCAGATTTCTGGTTCGATGATCTCCATTCATAAAAAATCGGGCTACTACCCGGCTGGAATCGGGAAGGAAATTAATATTTTTGCGCTGTACCGAAACTCTCATAAGCCAAGATACATCTTATTCCTGGGAATTAATTTTTTAAAACATCTTAATATAGAAATACACTAGTGTAACGTAACAAAAAACCTCCTAATGTCCTGTAAATAAATACATAAAGAGTTTTATAACTTAATCTTTTCGACCACTAATGACTATCTTTAATAAATTCCTTGTCCATGTCTAAATTGTTACAACGTGCCCTTGTGGTCCTCTGTGCGGGCACCTTATTGTTGATCGCGGGGTGGAGCAGCTATTCTGTTTATAAATATTCTTCAGAAGTAGCCGAAATAAAGCGAGATTACAGCCAGCTTAATAGTATTACCTACGGAATAATGTCCGTTAATATTTGGAGGGATCATCTTACCAATATCCTCCTGAAACGTATTGACGAATTTGAATTTACCGAAGCGCAGGAAGATACTCTTGTTCTTCAGGTAGAGAATATTTTGACTGCAGGCATTGACAAAGGAGCTTTATTATTGGATCAAAAGCAAAAAGGAATTAAAGGGAAACTGAGAAAATTTGCTGTAAAAACCCTGGTTCCTGAAGATAAGATAAGAGCCCTTGTTCCTATGTTTGCTCAAACAATTGTAAGTGAGATTCAAAAACCTGAAAACAAAGAAGCCTTGAAATATGTCATCAGGAGTAAGCTTCAGGAGTATAGTGACATGACTCATGATGATTCCCGTGTCGCAGCTTTAAGAATAAAAACGCTTTTTGATAAATACCAGGTAAAAGATCTTATAGAGTTCAATGAGAAAACTTCAAAATCTATTGTTGAAATGGAAGACCAGACCTACTTTTACACCTATGTCTTATTGGGGATAATTGGAATTTTTCTTATTCTCTGGTGGGTACTGAGGAACCTCAAAGCAGTACACACTTCTCTCTTTATTATCTCAGTATTAGTATCACTTGTTGTACTTTTTTCAGGCATTACTGCGCCAATGATTGAAATCGATGCTCGTTTTCAACAAGTAAACTTTCTACTGATTGGAGAAAGTATAACATTTAATGATCAGGTTATATTTTTTCAAAGCAAAAGTATCCTGGAGGTTATCGAAATTCTTTTCAATACAGGAAAAGCGGATTCTTTTTTAGTAGGAATTCTTATTCTTGCTTTCAGCATTATCTTTCCTGTAGCCAAATTACTATCTACACAAATCTATTTAGGCGGAAATGAAAAAACGAGAAAGAACAAGATCCTGAAATTTTTTGCTTTTAAATCGGGAAAATGGAGTATGGCCGATGTCTATGTAATAGCCATATTTATGGCATATATTGGTTTCCAAGGAATACTCAATAATCAGCTTTCCAATCTTAATAGGGAAACAGAGTCACTGGTAAGCATTTCGACTAATAAAACATCTCTACAACCAGGTTTTATTATATTCTTTGGTTTCGTCTTGTTTAGTTTAATTCTTTCTACCATATTGAGGAGAATAACCGCTATGGAAAAAACTGCTCCGTAACAAACATTTCCAAGTTCGGAATGGTAAAAGAAAGCCCATTCCTCAAAGAAAAAAGTTCTTAAGCGTCCTCCACTTCCAAACCTTACTTTTAGTTGTATTTATTCCGAAGGCGGTCATCGTGAGGTTTCATCAAAATATCATTTTTAATTGTCTACTTTTAATGTCCATTTAAAATTTCCTTCCTATATGGCCAAAGTGTCTAAAGAAAACTTCCTTCAAAATAATTATAAAAAAAATCAGGACCTGGAAAATTATTTCGCCAATACTATAATACCCCAGCTTTTTATAGATGGTAGGATGATTCTTAAAAAATTTACTCCGCCGGCAATGAAACAGTTTTCACTTACTGATGCAGACATAGACAGGAAAATTCAGGATGTTAAAGATAATTTACCCTTTCCTACACTCATTGAAAATATTGAGAAAGTAATAAAAACCGGGGATATCCTGGAAAAGGAAGTGCAGACCACAGATGGTAAATGGTATCAAATGAATATATTTCCTTACAGGGTTTTTAGAGAAAACAGGACCGATGGGGTTATTATAACCTTTGTGGATATCACCAAGCGCATAAAAGCCATAGGAGAACTTGAGAAACTAAACTCTGAATATCATACTCTTATCGATGCACTTTCTCACGATATACGACAGCCTCTATCTGCTATTGTTTTACTTTCGGATGCCTTGGTCAAGGCATATGAGAAACAAAATACACAACAGTTCAAAAAATACATAGATACGCTAAAAGCCAGCTCCAACACTATGAGGGAAATGGTTAAAGATTTTATCGCCGAAAGCGAAGACCAACCGGAATTACACAACGAACCGTTAAGGGTAAATATTGAAAATATAGCGCAGGATGTAATTATCTCTTTAAAATCGGAGATTTATAATAAAGGAATTACAATCAGTACAAATTTTCTGACTTCAGAAATCATTTTCTCAAGGAATAGCCTGAGGAGCATTCTATACAACCTGTTGCGGAACTCAATTAAGTATAAAAAATCCGAAAGTCAATTAGAAGTCCTCGTTTCTACTGTTAAGACCAAAAATTACGTTTTATTACAGGTTAAGGATAACGGAATTGGAATTGCGGAGGAACACCAGAAGGCAATCTTCAAAAAGTCTACGCGAGTTTCTCATAAAATAGAAGGTACGGGAATGGGGCTTTTTATTATTGAACGAATGGTAAAAAGTAATGGAGGAAAAGTTGAAGTGGAAAGCGAACTTGGAAAAGGCTCAACCTTTTCAGTTTATTTTTCGGTTTGACTTTGAACAGGCCAACTTTTTTTTAAATAGCCTGTATTATTTTAACTATGTTCAAAGGTTTAGCCCTTCTGGTCCGATGATTTTCATTTATAAAAAACCGGCTATTACACGGGCTGGAATCGGAAAGGAAATTCCGAAGAAAAGCTGCTTCAGACCCCAGGATTATTTTTTGTACTTATAATATGTGAATTATACAATTTTAACCATCATATATATAACGCTACTTTCTAATAATTAACTAGTTTTATTTATTAAACGTGGTAAATAGTGACTTTGCAATTTGAATAAGTTGTAAGAATATCTACTCCGTACAAATTTAATTCTATTTCTAATGACTATAAAAAAAATAATGAGCCCTATTATAATTCTTTTGATACATGCCACAATGATTGGGCAAGCTAAAGAAGGAGCTGTTAAAATCGATAAAGAAAGTCAGCCTTGTGTTATGATTAACATCAATAGGCCTCAGGAGATTACCGAAAATGCTCTTAAAGAACGTCTAGAACTTTCAGGGCTTAAGGATGGGGTAAAGAAAGGAGAGGGTTTTTATAAAGAAGTTGTTTTTTCAGAAATAAGTCCTGACAAATTAGATATTTATACAAAAGTAGAAAAAGCTTCAAATAAAAGCAGTATTGTCTATATAGCGGTAACCAAAGTTTATGATGATCTTGGAGTAGGTACCTTTGACAGCCTAATAACAGACAGATTAAAAATCTTTCTCAATTCTTTTGTTCGGGATGCAGACAATGAATATGCCGATGTACAGATCAGCGGTCAGGTAAAGGACCTCAAAAATGATAGAAAGAGCTATGATAGATTATTAAAAGATCAGAAGAAATTAGAAAGGCAAAAAAAGAAGATTGAAAAGCAGTTAGTAGCCCTTCAAAATGAAATTAATGCCAAAAGATTAAGCCTCGATATCCAGAAATCTGATCTTAAAGATGCAGAAGAAAATCGGGAAAACAATTAATGGTCTTTTTATCGGCATGGAAGGATAATTTAGAACCTTTAAGGACAAAATAAGGGGTTATTTTTACCAATTTTTATCATTAAATCCTTTAATTCTTTAATTTCCTCCGCAAAGAGTCTATATCAGCTGAAATTTTAGAATCAATTACCCTTGCATAAATCTGAGTGGTCGAGAGTTTAGTATGCCCTAAAAGTTTGGATACTGTCTCGATAGGCACCCCATTTGCCAATGTGACTGTAGTAGCAAAGGTATGCCTGGCAGTATGAAAGCTCAATTTCTTTCTTATTTTCACCTTCTTTGCCACTTCCTTCAAATATTGATTGGTTTTTTGATTGGAATATACGGGCAATAGGGAATTTCTAGTTTCTACTTTTGGATGGTCCTGGTAGCGATTTATTATTTCCTCAGCAAATTTCAGCAATGGAATTCTTACCGGTGTGTTCGTTTTACTCCTTCGGGTATAGATCCATTTTCTACCGTCGATGCCTATTTGTAGATTGTTTTCCATTTAAATCTCTTTACATCTAGCATAAGCAGTCCGGTGTAGCAGGCAAAATATAAATATATCGCGGTTGAGTCTAGGGTAGGATTCTCCGAACTCATGTTCTTTTAATTTTTCTAGTTCTGTCTTTGATTAATAAACCATATCTAGCCTTTTTAAATCGTCAGTTGAAATCTGTCTGGTCGGATTTTTCTCGATCCATTCCAGGTGTCTGGGCCAGACGCATCAGCTTTTTAAACCGCTCCAGATGTTTCATTACCCCATTGTTCGTGGAGCCTTCCGGATCTCATTCAGCTTGTAGTTTCTTAGGAAATGCTCAAAGTCTGTGATAAATTGATAATTAATATGCTTTAAATAAATGTCATCTGCTTTGAACTGTTTTTTCAAGATACTCCTATAGAGATAGCGTTCTGTAGTATAATAGTTCTTTATAGTTCCATACTTTAGCACATCTTTCATTTGCTCTGCATGGTAATTCAGAAGTTCCGATAGTTTTTTATATTGATGATCTGCACCTAAATATCGTGCTTTTATCATTCCACATTAACACTTTGTTTTCATTTTGAAGTGCCGGAAGGACTCATGGATTTTATTGTAGACACTGACTCCTGGTTTCATTGATATTCTTATTCACCTGGATACTTTCTGACGCTTCGATCACTCTAAGACGACTTTTGCGTTCATCCCAAAGATCTAGGGTAATTCTACGTTTTAGACTTAGTTCAATGCGCTCTCCGTTTAGGGTAATTCTGGCATAAAGGGGAGCCAATTCCATTTTTGGCTTTGCTGGATTTCGTGGATAAAGAAATCACAAAAGTCTCCGAATTTACTCATAATACTCGTTTTCAAGGTTAAACAAATGCGTGAAAACGAAAGTCAAATCAACTTTTCGGACGGATATGCCCTAAAGATAAAAAGGAGCTCACCGTTTCGGACTCATATTTATCATGATCTATGAAACTCACAATTTCTATGAGTGACCATATAAACTACAAAACCTTGATAATCATACATGATTAACAAGGTTTTTGTTGCCATTTGATAATGGTATTGGTCGGGGTGGCAGGATTCGAACCTGCGGCCTCCTGCTCCCAAAGCAGGCGCGATAACCGGGCTACGCTACACCCCGAGAACACCTTCGGTGTTATTCAAAATTCAATATTTCAGGTTCCAGATTTCCTTTTTACAAGGAATAGACCGGGAACCCTTAATTTTTAGCCTGTTTCCGTTCCAAATCACTATAAAAGCAGCCGGGAAGCGGAGGAAATTTATCCCGATTTTTCTTTTGAAAAAGAGAATAAAAGTCCGCAGACTAAAAATTTCAGCGGAGAGACCGGGATTCGAACCCGGGCATCCAATAAAGGATGACAGCTTAGCAGGCTGCTGCATTACCACTCTGCCACCTCTCCAATGTTCAATGAACCTCGCAATCTTTTTTGCGGATGCAAATGTAACTTTTACTTATAAACCTTCCAAACCTTTTATTCTTTTTTACCGATTAAAATTCCGCTTACCAGGAATAAAAAAGTTAATATTCTTGACTTCAGAAAATTAAGTCAGGGAAGTTTTCTAATAATTTTTTCATCGGTTTATGATATTTAGCTTTTTTAAGCCTCAGATGCATATTCGGTCAAAGTTATTCAGGCTGACAGGAAGACTTTTTCTGGTTCATTTCATGAGCTATAAAGTGATCAAGATTCCAGAGCATTTTATCGGCATTTCGCACAAAAGGATTGGTTTCATCCCAGACATATCCTGCCAACACAGAACAAATCTGTTTTTTAAAGATATCGTTGGGATGTTCATAAAAGAAAATACGCTGCAACCTGCCGGTGTACCATTGCTTTACATAAACCTCAAAGACATCTATACCTTTCTGAATATATTCTTTATACTCCTTTTCCCAGTCAACCTGTTCGTCGTTAAATTCTTTCAGCACAAGCTTTGCAGCTAAAAGGCCTGATTCGGTAGCAAAAGCCACACCGGAAGAAAAAACCGGATCCAAAAATTCAGCAGCGTTCCCGGTAAGGGCAAATCCTTCACCGTAAAGAGCATTTACATTTTGAGAAATGTTCTGAAGCTTTACAGGAGCAAACAAAAAGTCATACTTATCAAATCGGTTTTTATAGAAATCGGTTTCTTTTAGCATTTTTTTGAACTGCTCGGTGGTCGAGCCGCTGAACTTTTCAAACCATTTATTCGGACTTACAAAGCCAATACTGCTGCTGCCATCAGAAAACGGAATGTACCAGAGCCAGGTATTAGTATTTAAAATTTCAAAACTTATAAGCTCTCCTTCGGTTATTTTTGGCCGATCTGTTTCTTCAATATGGGTAAAAATAGAGGAATGATCATAGATTTTGGGAGGTGCTTCCAGTCCTAATTGTTTTGCCAGAACCCTTCCGTTTCCACTGGCATCGATAATAAATCTTGCCTTTAAATTTTCGGTATATCCTTTTGGGTCTTTTAGTTCGATCTCCCAAACTCCTTTAGAGTTTCTTTTAGCAGAAACCACTTCAGTTTCAAAGGAAATATCCACGCCTTTTTTTTGAATTTCATCTGTCAGTGTCTTATCAAAATCAGCTCTGGGCACCTGCCAGGTCCAATCCCAACCCTCCCCGTATTTTTTACTGAAATTAAATTCAGCTGCTTTTTTTTCTTTTATAAAACGTGCTCCGAACTTTTTCTGGTAAGCTTTTTTATCAATAGCAGAGAGCAGCCCTGCTTCTTCAAGATTATCCATGCAGCGGGGGATGAGGCTTTCTCCAATTGTAAAACGTGGAAAAATTTGCTTTTCCACCACTTTTACCGAAACATTTTTATCGTGCAGGTAACCCGCGGCTACCATTCCTCCGGGGCCTGCTCCAATAATAAGAATATCTGTTATTTGCTGCTTCATCTTAAAACAAACATACACAGAAAAATGTCACTTTCAGAAAATGAAAAAAGAAAACCCGACATAAGGCCGGGCTTTCACCTATTTAAGAAACAAATAGAGTGGTAGCGATTACCACAAGAAAAATTATAAGAAAGTATATCGAAACATCCTCACTGAAGCTGTGAGTTCGAAGTTCCTGCATCAGTTTTTTCTCCTTCCGGTTCATCAAAGCCTTGTGTTTTTTCTTTAACAATTTCGAATTATTTCAGACATTTCATAAAACCTAACGTGATCGGAAAGATTTTCTTATTCTGAAATTAAAATATTTTTTTGATTCAAGTACCTCTTTATTTTCAACGATTTCCTTTTAAAAATTTTACATTTGTGAGAGCTTTAACATTTAATCCAAACGTAGATACGATCCCAAAGAAGGCTTATGCTGAACTTCAATAAAGCACTTACTGCTGACAATTTTTATAAGGTTCTTTTTGAAAATGAGCCGGTTGAAATAGATTCCGGAACTCGAGAAAAGCTGCAAAACAGCTTTGATTTTCTTGAAGATTTCGTCCGGAACAAGATCATTTACGGCGTGAATACCGGTTTTGGTCCCATGGCCCAGTATAAAATTGATGATAAAGATCGAGTTCAGCTTCAGTTGAATCTTATCAGAAGCCATGCCGCCGGCTCGGGAAAACCTCTTGATGAACTATCGGTTCAGGCCTTGATGCTGGCGCGCCTGAACACCCTTTGTTTAGGGAAATCGGGAATACATTTTTCAGTTGTTCAGACCATGACCGCTCTGATAAATCATAAAATCACGCCGGTGATCTTTGAGCATGGCGGAGTAGGGGCCTCGGGCGATCTCGTACAGCTGGCGCAACTGGCACTGGTTCTTATTGGCGAGGGGGAGGTTTTTTATAAAGGAAATAGAAAACCAACAGCAGAAATTTTCCAAAAACTGGATATTTCTCCCATAGAAATAAAGCTGCGTGAAGGCCTTGCGCTTATAAACGGCACCTCCGCGATGACAGGCATCGGGCTCGTCAATCTATTATATTCACAGCGACTATTGAACTGGAGTGTTTTTGCTTCTTCGGTGATCAACGAGATCGTTCAGGCTTATGACGATCATCTTTCGGAAGAACTGAATTCTTCAAAACTCCATAAGGGGCAGCAGGAAATTGCCGAAATGATGCGGAATCACCTTTCCGATTCCAGGCTTACCCGGGACCGAAATGAACATTTATATGCCGAAGGCGCCGATAAAAATAATTATTTCAAGGAAAAAGTCCAGGAATATTACAGTTTGCGTTGTGTGCCGCAGGTTTTGGGCCCTGTATATGATACCATCGCCAAAGCTCGAAAAATTTTAATTGAAGAGGTGAATTCGGCCAATGATAATCCCATCATCGATTTGGAGTCAAAACAGGTGTATCACGGCGGAAATTTCCACGGGGATTACGTCTCTCTGGAAATGGATAAATTAAGGCTGGTGATTACCAAAACCTCTATGCTGGCAGAAAGACAACTGAATTATTTACTGAATTCCCGCCTCAATGAGATTCTTCCTGCTTTCGTGAACCTTGGAAAACTGGGTCTAAATTTCGGTATGCAGGGCGCGCAGTTCAGTGCGGTTTCAACAACAGCTGAAAACCAGATGCTTTCTAATTCGATGTACGTACACAGCATTCCGAATAATAATGATAATCAGGATATTGTGAGTATGGGCACAAATTCGGCTTTGATGACAAAAAAGGTCATCGAAAACGCTTTTGAAGTGCTTTCGGTAGAGATGGCGACGATCGTGCAGGCACTTTATCACCTCGATTTTGACGACAAACTCTCGTCTGTAAGTCTTTCCAAAATGAAAGAATTCCGGAAGATTATTCCTCCTATTAAAGATGACAGACCTTTATATCCGGAACTACACGAGCTGAAAGAATTTTTAAGAAACAACGATGCCTACTAATATGAAATATGCGCTTGTTACCGGTGGTTCCAGGGGAATTGGCAGGGCTGTGGCCTTAAAGATCGCTTCGGAAAATGGGTATAATATTCTTCTTAATTTCCATTCAAATTCCGATGCCGCAGAAAATACAGCGGAAGAGATTAGAGCTTTTGGAGTTAAATGTGAGATTCTCCAGTTTGATGTGAGCAATTTTGAGGCGGTACAAAAGGCACTGGAAAATTGGAAATCAAAGAATTCTGAAGCGAAAATTGAAGTTCTGATCAATAATGCGGGTATCACCAAAGACGGCCTCTTTATCTGGACCAATCAGGAAGCCTGGAATTCGGTGATCAACACCAGCCTCAACGGATTTTATAATGTTACCCAGGCGGTTATAAAAGATATGCTTCGCAGCCGTTACGGCAGAATTATCAATTTGGTTTCGCTGTCGGGTTTAAAAGGAAATCCGGGACAGGTGAATTATTCTGCGGCAAAAGGAGCGGTGGTTGCTGCGACCAAGGCACTGGCCCAGGAAATAGGAAAGCGAAAAGTGACCGTAAACGCGGTCGCTCCGGGTTTTATAAGATCTGATATGACCGAAAAATTAGACGAAGAAGAACTTAAAAAGCTGATTCCGCTGAACCGCTTTGGAGAAGCCGAAGAAGTGGCAAACCTTGTTTCTTTTCTGGCTTCCGAAAAATCGTCTTACATTACCGGGGAAGTGATCAATATTAACGGCGGACTTTATTCCTGATCTATGGCGGCATGGAAAGGCAAATCCCGGGGCACTCTTTTAGGCTTTAAGATTTATGTATTTATTATCAGGAAGTTCGGGCTTTACGCAGCTTATTTTGTGTTGCTGTTCGTAGCGGCCTATTTCATTATTTTTTCTTTTCATTCCACCAAGAGCACCTATTACCTTTTCAGAAAAAGGCTTGGTTATTCTCCGTTTTCCTCGGTTTTACACGTCTACTGGAGTTATTTTACCTTCGGAAGGATTCAGCTCGACCGTATCGCCATCACTTCCGGACTGAGAAATAAATTCACCTTTGAATTCGACGGCGTTGAAAATATTGAAGCCCTGCTGGCTCAGAAAAAGGGAGGAATTCTGCTTACCGCCCACATAGGAAACTTTAATCTTGCCAAGCACTTTTTTGAAGAAAAACATTCTGATGCCGTGGTAAACCTGGTGATCACAGATTTTGAGCATCGCCAGATCAAGAGCTATCTGGAAACCGTGACCGGCAGATCGGAGGTTAAGATCATTGTTCTGAAAGAAGATCTCAGCCATATCTTTAAAATGAAAGAAGCGCTGGCCAATAATGAACTCCTGGTTTTTGCAGCCGACCGTTACCTGAAGCATTCCAAAACCTACAAGACTGAATTTCTGGGTGAAAAGGTGAAATTCCCGCAGGGCCCGTTTAAGCTCGCGGCGCGAAATGAGATTCCTGTTTTGTTTGTTCACCTCATGCGCGAGAAGAATTTTCATTATCATTTTTATGCGAGACCCTATAAACCTGTAAAATTTAGTGCACAGGAAATTTTAAAATCTTATCTTGAAGATCTTGAAAAAATGCTGAGAAAATACCCGCATCAGTGGTATAATTATTACGATTACTGGAACGATTTTAGTTAATATGGCCGAAAATTTACTGCATCATCCCATTACCGATCCCGAAGAGATCAGGAAACTTATTCCTCAAAAAGATCCTTTCGTATTTGTAGATTCTTTTTTTGAATATACGGCCCTTACCGGAAAAACCGGCTTTACCGTACCCGAAAAAAACGTGCTGCTAGACGAAAATAAGCTTTCGGAAAGTGGCGTCATTGAACATATGGCGCAAAGCATGTCTTTGCATCGCGGTTATCGAGGTATTTTGGCAGGAAGGGACAAGCCGGAAACAGGTTTTATCGGAGTGATAAAAACTGTGGAGATCACAAAACTTCCCGAAAGCGGGGAAACCCTTACTACTTACGTGGAAATTCTTCATGAGATCATGAACGTCACCTCAGTCTCAGCACGTACCGAAAATGAGATGGGGGAGGTGATCGCGACTTCCGAAATGAAAACGGTGACCGTAGAATGAATCTCACCTGTAGTACGCGGTTAAAGGTTCGTTTTCACGAATGTGATCCCCTGCAGATTGTTTGGCACGGGAATTACCTGAAATATTTCGAGGAAGGCCGGGAAGATTTCGGAAGAAAACATGGCATTTCTTATCTTGATGTGAGAAGATATGGCTTTTCCACTCCGGTAGTAAAATCGGTTTGCGAACATAAACTGCCACTGAAGTACGGAGATGAGTTCGAGGTGGTTACAAAATTTATAAGTTCCGTTGCTGCCAAAATTATCTTTGAGTACGAAATTTACAGTCAGAAAAAGCTGATTTGTATGGGGGAGTCCGTACAGGTTTTTACAGATGAAAATGATGAACTTGTGCTGATGAATCCTCCATTTTTCGCGGAATGGAAAAAGAAAATGGGATTGGAATAAATGACCTGTAATTATCTTAAAGGCGATTATATCATTTCTCCGCTGGGTTTCGGCACTGAACAGAATCTTAGTGCGGTGAGAAAGGAAATCTCAGGCCTGGACCTTCAGATCAATTCCCGATTTTTTCCGAAGGGATATTTCGGCGGAATCATTTCCGAAGAAAAAACAGATGATATTTTCAACAATTTTGGAGATGCAAAAGCATTTACTAAGCTGGAAAAGCTTATGATCCTTTCTGTAAGCCGGGTTCTGGAGCAACACCCGGAGCTTGATCTTTCATTTACCGGCCTTGTCGTTTCCACCACAAAAGGAAATATAGATCAACTCGGAAAAGATGATTTCCCTGAAGAACGCCTGTTTCTGTGGAAATTAGCCGAGGTAATTACCAGCTTTTTCAAATTGAAGAACGAACCCATTGTGGTTTCCAATGCCTGTATTTCGGGAGGGCTGGCTTTGAAAGCTGCCGATGAACTCATTAAGGCCGGGAAATTCAATGAATGTAATTGTAGTTGCCGGCGACCTGATTTCAGATTTTGTGCTGTCGGGTTTTCAGTCTTTTCAGGCCATTAGTTCATTTCCCTGCCGGCCCTATTCCAATGATCGCTCCGGAATCAGTCTGGGAGAAGCGGTTTGTGCGGTTTTGGTCGGGCCTGAGATTTCAGAAAAGGAAAAAATCGCATATATAGATGCCGTTACGGCCAATGATGCCAACCATATTTCGGGGCCCAGCCGAACCGGGGAAGGTCTGTTTCTGAGTATTGAAAGACTGCTGAAACGAACACGGATAAAAAGTAAAGAAATTGATTATCTTTCGGCTCATGGCACCGCCACTCTCTATAATGATGAAATGGAATCTATTGCCTTTAGTCGTGCCGGTCTCGAAGAAGTTCCGGTGAACAGCTTAAAAGGCTATTTTGGTCATACCCTTGGCGCTTCGGCTTTGCTCGAAAGTATTTTCGCGAAATACTCGCTGCTGAACAACGAACTTTTCAGCTCTCTCAATTATTCACGGCATGGAGTGTCCAAACCGATGAATATCATTCAGGATTATCAGGAAAAAGAATTGAATCTGGCCCTGAAAACAGCTTCAGGTTTTGGCGGATGTAATATCGCCTTGCTGCTGAAAAAAGAATCGGGATCATGAAACAGCATTGCATCAAAAACTGGCTGACAATTAGGAATTCTGAAATAATTATTAGCGATGAATCCTTCTTTAAATCTGAAGAAAATAACCTGGAAATCTTCCTTAAATCGGTGTACAGGCATTTAAAACTGGATTATCCCAAATTCTTCAAGATGGACCCGCTTTCCAAATTGGCTTTCCTGGGTTCGGAAATCTTATTCTGGCATCACCGGCCTCCAAAAGAAACGGCGCTGGTATTTTCAAATGCCGCCTCCAGTTTGCAAACCGATATTTCCTACTACGAGATCGATGAAAGAATTTCCTTCGCCTTCAATTTTTGTTTATACCTTACCCAATATACTTCTTGGAGAGATCAGCATCCGCCATGGTTTGAATTCGGAAAATATGTTTTTCATCAGTAAAAATTTTGATGAAAAGCTTCTAAAAGCTTACACCTCACGGCTTTTGGAAGAAGGAAGAAATCCCGAGGCGCTTTGCGGCTGGATTGACTTGCACAATGATGATTATGATGTATTTTTGTGCCATGTTGCCCATACCGGGCGATATGATTTTAATGAAGAATCTCTAAAGAAATTATATTCCACTTCCCATGAGTGACCTACGAACCGAACTAAAAAAAAGTATTATTGAACAGCTGAATCTCGAAGATATGGAGGCGAGTGATATTGAGAATGATGAACCGCTTTTCGGGGAAGGTCTTGGCCTTGACAGCATCGATGCCCTCGAACTGATTGTATTGCTCGAAAAAGATTACGGAATTAAGCTGACCGATCCGCAGCAGGGGAAGGAAATTTTTCATTCCATCAATACCATGGCAAACTTTATCGAAGAAAACCGCAAGTTATAATTTTCGAAAGGAGCCGTATCAAATTAAAATATTCAGCAAAATGATGATGGCAAAATTGCATCTGATCTATAAATATTTTAAAATAAACAGATGAAAGGCATTGCCATTACAGCACTTGGGATCATTTCTTCTATTGGGAAGAATCTGAAAGAAAACCATTCGTCGCTTCAAAATTCTAACTGCGGAATCGATTTGCCTGAAATTTTAGAAACCCGTCACCGCCATCTGCCTGTTGGAGAAATCAAATTATCGAATGCCGAACTGGCACAGGTATTAGAACTTCCCGCCGAACATTCTTATACGAGAGCTGCTTTGCTGGGAACTTTTGCCTTAAAAGAATTGCTTCAGAATTCCGGATTTAAAAATTTTCCCGAAGACACGGCTTTTGTTTCCGGAACCAGTGTGGGAGGGATCGATGCCACCGAAAATTTCTATAAGGAATATTCTGCTGAATCGGATAACCTCCGATTTATCCAGGCGCAGCATCCTGGCTATACTTCAGAAAAGATCGCTGAATATTTCGGATTAAAAGATACAATTACGACGATAAGTACGGCCTGTTCATCCTCGGCAAACGCGATCCTGACCGGCGCACGAATGATCGCTTCGGGAAAATATAAAAGAGTGATTGTAGGTGGAACCGATTGCCTTACAAAATTCACGCTGAATGGATTCAATTCACTGATGATCCATTCTTCTGAACAAAACAGGCCTTTTGATGAGGGCCGAAACGGACTCAATTTAGGAGAAGCCGCTGCCTATCTGCTGCTCGAAGCCGAAGAGGAAGTCAGCAATAGGCAAATTTGGGGAAGAATTACCGGTTTCGGAAACGCCAACGACGCCTTTCACCAAACCGCTTCTTCCGAAAATGGGGAAGGGGCTTTCCGGGCAATTTCTGCGGCAATGAAAAAAGCAGGCATTTCTGCTTCAAAAATCGACTATATCAATGCTCACGGCACCGGAACCAAAAACAATGATCTTTCTGAAAGCATGGCTCTGAAAAGAGTTTTTGGCGATAAGATCCCAGATTTCAGCTCGACAAAATCCTTTACAGGCCATACGCTCGGAGCGGCAGGAGCGATCGAGGCGGTATTCAGCCTGCTTGCTATGCAGCATAATGAGATTTATCCGAACCTTAATTTTCAGCAGAAAATGAAAGAAACCGGCTTTTCTCCGGTCACCGAATTTAAAAATGCTGAAATTCGGAAAGTGCTCTCCAATTCCTTCGGATTTGGCGGAAACTGCACCTCTTTAATTTTTGAAAAAGATGAGTAGGCTGTTTATCAATGCCATCGCGTCTATCTCGGCCCAGCCTGAAGATTTCCTCGAGACTTCGGTTATAAACGAGTACCACCAGAATATCATTCCGGCACTCGCCCAGGATTATAAAGCTTTTATCAAACCTATGCTTTTACGGCGGATGTCTAAAGCGGTGAAAATGGGATTGCTTTGCTCTAAAAAAGTGCTTGAGGAAGCAGGAATTGAAAAGCCCGATGCGATCATTATCGGCACGGGAAAAGGCTGTATACGGGATACCGAAAAGTTCCTCGAACAGGTACTGGATAGTAATGAGGAACTGCTCAGCCCAACCTCCTTTATCCAGTCAACTCACAACACAGTAGCCGGACAGATTGCGCTGGATTTTAAATGTTTTGGCTATAATATGACCTTTACGCAGAATTCGGCTTCTTTTGAAAAGGCTTTGGAAGATGCATTTTTACTTTCGGAAGAAGAATACCGGAATTTCCTGGTAGGCGCGGTTGAGGAAATAGCCGAAAAATTAACTTCCTTTGAAAATTTCGATCATCAGTTGAAGCAGGAACAAGTAAAAAATCTGGATCTTTTTAAAACAGAAAGCCCGGGAACCATTACTTCTGAATGCGCCGCGTTTTTTATGCTGACTCAGAAAAAAAATTCCGAAACTTATGCCGAAATCCTGGGTGTAAAGACCTTAAATACTGCGGAAGCATCAGAGATCAGCTCGAAAATTGACGGTTTTCTTTCTGAATACGAGTTGTCTTCCGAAGATATCGACATGGTGATTCTTGGAAAAAACGGAGATATTCGTTTTGACCATTATTATTCTGGTGTACAGGAACTTTTTGCTGATAAGACACAGCTTGGGTACAAACACCTGGTTGGAGATAATAATTCGATTTCCTCCTATGCTTTATGGCTGGCGGCACAGATCCTGAAAAGAGGGAATTTACCTGAAATCCTCCGGTTAAATAGCATTAAATGTGAATCTCCGAAACATATTTTGCTTTATAATCAATATCTTGGAAAAAATCACGGACTAATTCTTTTAAAGAAACCTTGATCTATAAACTTATCAATAGCCTTACACTAGCTGCAATTGTGGTTTTCCTGCTGCTTTTTCTGTTGAAAGACTGGCCGTTTTGGCCAATTTTGCCCATAATTCTGCTCTATGTGATCGTCATGCTGGTGCTTTCCACGAATGTTCGGTTCAATTTTTTTGTAAGATCTTATAATAATCGTCCGAATTTTACCCAACGAAAGATAGCCCTGACTTTTGACGACGGGCCGAGTCCTTCGACTCTTGAAATTCTTGATATTCTCGATAAATTCGAGGTAAAAGCCGCTTTTTTCTGTATTGGCAGGCAGATCGAAAAAAATCCCGATATTTTTAGAGAAATTCTTAAACGTGGCCATATTGTTGGGAATCATACTTACTCGCATACAAGAAAGATGGGATTTATCAGCAGTGAAAAGATCTTTGACGAAATTAGTCGCTGCGATAAAGTTGCAGAAGAATATGGCGGCGTGAAAATGAAACTTTTTAGGCCTCCTTTCGGGATCATTAATCCAAAGACAAAGAAGGCACTGAAACGTTCAGGACATAAAACGATTGGCTGGAATATCAGGCCTTATGATGCGGTTACTAAATCTAATGAATTAATAATCAAAAGGATAACCAGGAAAATTGAACCGGGCGATGTTATATTATTACATGATAATATGGCTAAAACGGTTACTATCTTGGAACAATTATTGGTGATTCTTAAACGACAAAATATCGGCACGATTCGTCCCGATAAATTATTTGAAATTGATGCGTATACTTAAAATTTGCCTGTTCTTATTCAGTCTGTCGATGTTTTCGCAGAATCCGTTATCGAAATCTGCCGAAAATAATTTTAAATCTTCAGTAGTTCGAAAGGCCAATAATATCAATAGTTTTTCCGCGGAATTTATTCAGGTGAAACATATGAAAATGATGGATGATAGTCCGCAGAGCAAAGGTAAAGTGTACTACAAATCACCAAATATGCTGAAGTGGGAGTATTTAACTCCCTATGATTATCAGGTGCTTTTTAAAGATTCCAAGCTTTATTTAATGGAAAACGGGGAACTTTCACAGGTCGATCTTTCGGGAAATAAGCTTTTTGCCCAGATTGGTGAACTTATTGCAGGTAGCCTGAATGGAAAAATTCTCCAGGCCGATAAAGATTTCACCATTGATTTCTACCGCGCAGGGGGTGAGATCAAAGCGCGAATTATTCCTAACGAAGCGCATTTGAGCTCCATGTTCAAGGAAATTTGGCTCAATTTTGATGAAAATCAGCTTATAAAATCGGTACAACTCATAGATCCTTCCGGAGATTACACGGTGATTTCGATGAAAAATATTGAAATTAATCAGCCTATATCACCGGCTGTTTTTCAAAACTAAAGTATATTGTGGTAAATTCATTTCGGAATGATTTTACACGATTTTTACAAGCTTAAAAAAACTTCAGAAGAAGGAGGAGTTCACCATACCAGTCTTTCCATTAATAAGGAGCATGAAATTTATCAGGGGCATTTTCCCGACCGGCCGGTGACTCCGGGAGTGGTTTTAATGCTGCTCTTTAAAGAAGAGGCAGAGCGCATCTACGGAAAAAAGCTCCACATGCAGCGCGCCAATAATGTAAAATTTATGGCTGTTTGTGATCCTACGGTTGACGAAGAGCTGATTCTGGAAACAGAAACCGAAGAAGCAGGAGAATTTCTTCAGCTTAAAGGAATAGCTAAGAACAAAAAGGGTATTGTATTAAAGATCAATTCTTTATATAGAATAAAATAAATTCGAACTGACTTCCCATGCTAGTCCGTAAATAAAATAATATTTTTGCAAATAAACTTTTTTTAAAGATTTTATGCCGGTATTCCAGTCCAGGTTTGAAAAACTCAATTGCTGCGTTATTGTTCCCACCTATAATAATGCACAGACGCTGGCTGCATTTCTTAAAGATCTGAAATTGTACACCAGCAATATCCTGGTTGTTAATGATGGCTGTACCGATGGAACTGCTGAAATTCTTAGCAGTAACCCTGAAATTATCTGCAAAACACATCCCGAAAATCGCGGAAAGGGAATAGCTCTTAAAACCGGGTTCGCTTTTGCCGAAGAACTGGGATATGATTATGCGATCACCATAGATTCAGACGGACAGCATTATCCCGATGATCTCGATGTTTTTTTAAGTGAACTGGAAGCGCGAAAAGAAGATGATGCGCCTTTACTGCTTGTGGGGGATCGCAAAATGGGCCGCGACGGAATTCCCGGAAAAAGCAGCATGGGCAATCGCTTTTCAAATTTCTGGTTTTTAGTAGTGACGGGAATCGAACTCCACGATACACAAAGTGGTTATCGCCTGTACCCTGTGAAACTAGTGAATTCCCTGAAGCTTATCACCTGGAAATTTGAACTCGAAATTGAAGTTCTGGTAAAGGCCGCCTGGAAAAAGGCCGAGGTGAAAAATATTCCCATCAAGGTGTTTTATCAGGAAGGGGAACGGATCACCCATTTTCGTCCTTTCTGGGATATTGTACGCATCGTCCTGCTTTATATGTGGTTTGTGCTGGTGAGTTTCTTTTATGTGCATCCCCGCGATAAATATCAGGATTTTAGAAAAAAAGGCTTCAGGAGATTTTGGAAAGAGAATATTATTAAAAGCCAGGAACCGCCTCATAAAAAGGCCGCGGCCATTGCTTTGGGAGTATTTGTGGGAATTTCACCTTTCTGGGGCCTGCATACTTTGCTTATTTTTCTGCTGGCCGCTATTTTCAGGGTAAATAAAGTGGTGGCTTTCCTTTTTTCGAATATCAGCATTCCGCCTCTTATCCCTGTGATCGTTTACGCCAGTTACCAGGCGGGTTCACTCATATCTGGTAAAGGTTTCGACTGGAAACTCAAACTCCAGAGCTTTGAAACCGGAACAGATATTTTTATGGGAGTTTGGCAATATATTACCGGCAGCCTTGCGCTTGCAATTGTCACCGCGATTGGGCTATGGATTGTATTTTATTTTTTATTTTCGGTCTTTAACCAAAAGCAGGTGGTGAAACCTTAATGCACAAAGCCTTTTTTAATATTTATAAATTTCTGAAGAGCCGTCCGTATCTGGCGCTGGTGCTTTTATTAATTTATGCCGCAGTCATTGGATTCTTCGCCTGGAATATCCGATTGGAAGAAGATATTACCTCTTTGATCCCAAAGGGGAAGGAGCAGCAACGGCTTCAGAAGATACTTTCCACCACCAATTTTTCCGATAAGATCATCATCGATATCGCAGCCGGAAACGATTCCGTTCCCCCGGATTCACTGGTGGCGTATGCCGATAAATTTACCGGTGCTATCGAAAAGGAACTGCCAGATTACGTCCAGGATATCCGCGGAAAGATTCCCGACGAGGACCTGAACCAGATCTACACTTTTGTATATGACAATCTGCCGATTTTTCTTGACAACGGCGATTACGATGAAATTCAAAACCGCATCCAGACCGATAGCATCAGGGATTTACTCTCCCGTGGTTATCGTAGGCTGATGTCTCCAACCGGGTTTTTCACCAAGAATTATTTTTTTAAAGATCCGCTGAATTTCACCAATCTTGGGCTGGAAAAACTTCGGGAATTGCAGGCGGGCGAAGGTTTTGGCATTTACAATAATTACCTGATCACCCAGGATCGCAGACATATAATCCTTTTTCTGAATCCCGTATTTCCTTCTTCGGAAACCGATAAGAATAAGATTTTCATCAATAAACTTGATGCTATTACCCATCAGCTGAATTCTGAATTTACCGAAGTTGAGGCCAGTTATTTTGGAGGAGTTTTATATTCTTTGGCCAATGCCGAAAGAATTAAAAAAGATATTGCCTGGACCATTGGGATCGCATTCATCCTGCTGCTGGCGCTGCTGCTTTTCTTTTACCGTAAATTATATGTGCCGCTGCTGTTATTTCTGCCAAGTATAATCGGCGGAATTTCAGCAATCGCTTTTCTAAGCATTTTCCAGGGCAGCGTGTCGGCTATTTCACTTGGAATTGGTGCGGTTTTACTTGGAATCAGTATCGATTATGCACTTCATATTCTTACCCATTTTCGCAATAATTCAGATGTCAAAAAGCTTTACCGCGACGTGAGCAGACCGGTACTGATGAGCAGTTTAACCACGGCAGTCGCTTTTGCCTGTCTCCTTTTTGTGAATAGCGATGCATTGACCGATCTCGGGATCTTCGCTTCGGTAAGTGTGTTATTATCCTCCTTATTTGCTTTGATCCTTATTCCTCTTTTATATACACCTGCGGAAGAAAAGGCAGGAACGACCTTTCTCGACCGGATTGCTGCAAGGGATTATTCCCGAATAAGACCATTGTTTTTTGCACTGGCGGCACTTTTCCTGCTCAGCCTTTTCTTTTTCAGAAATGTGGAATTCAATAATGAACTTTCCAGCCTCAATTATCAGCCGAAAAAGCTGAAAATTCTCGAGGATAACATTTCAAATATTGCGGGCAGGTCTGAAAAAACGATCTATCTCATCGCCTATGGCAACTCAGTAGATGACGCGCTACAGGAAAACAACGATCTGTACCAGCGCCTGCAAATGCTGAAAAGAGACAGCATTATTATGAATTTCAGCAGTATTGGCGGGGTGATCCTTTCTACCAGCACCCAATCCAACCGAATTGAGCATTGGAATAGCTTTTGGAACGATTCGAGGCGGGAAAGGGTGAAAGAAGATGTGCTGGATATTTCTTCAGAATTTGGCTTCAAGCCCAGGAGTTTCGGTTGCTTCTATGATGAGATGAAAAAGCATTTTTACAATATCGATCTTGACGATTACCAGAAAGCCGGCGCTCTTTATCTCGACGATTTCATTTCTGAAAAAGAGGGTTTTGCCACGGTGGTGAATACGGTCAATTTAAAGGATGAGCATACCGGAATTGTGGAAAAAACTTTTGAAGGAAATGAGGGTGTGGTGGTGCTGGATCGCAAAATGATGAACCAGAGTTTTCTCGGGCATCTACGCGATGATTTCAATGAACTCATCGCGTATTCGATCCTGGCGGTTTTTCTTATTCTGCTGTTATTCTATGGCAATCTCGAATTGAGTCTGCTTACCCTTTTGCCTATTGCGGTGACCTGGATCTGCGCGCTCGGAATCATGGCGATTTTCAACATCCAGTTCAATATTCTTAACATTATCATTTCCACCTTTATTTTTGGCCTCGGCCTTGATTACAGCATTTTTATCACCAATGCCTCCCTGAAGGAATATGAAACCGGGGAATTTGATTTGAAGACCTATCAAACTTCCATTCTTCTATCGGTGATCACCACCTTACTGGGAATGGGAGCGCTCATTTTTGCACAGCATCCTGCGCTGCGCTCAATTTCGGTGGTTTCGATCATCGGCGTACTGATGGCGGTTTCGGTGAGTTTTATTCTTCAGCGGAAGATCTTCCGGAAATTCCTGCTGGACCGGATGAAGAAAGGAAAACCGGCACTATATCTGGCAAATATTCCATATTATTTCAGAAGCGAGCTTTCTGAAACCGAAAAACTTTACCGAAAAAGATCGGTTCTTGATAATTATCATTATAAATCGGTATATGGAAGCGTACGAAAACATTTCCGCCAGAACCGGGAAAAGTTTGTGAGAGTTAGCCGTTATATCGAAAACGGGGAGAAGCTGGCGGTAATAAATTCCGGATATGGGGAATTGCCATTGTTCCTGAGTTATAAATTTGAGAACAGTAAGATCCTGGGGATTGAAAGGAAGGAAGAAGCCCGTAGAATCTCAGAAAATACACCCAGAGCTGCTTCCGGGAATATCCATTTTTCTGATGATCCTGAAAAACTCGAAAACTCTGAAGTCTTTATTCTGAATGGCAATTTTGAAGACGAAGCTTTTCTGAAAGACATCTTCCGAAGAAAGGCGAAAAAAGTATTTTTCATAGATTCCGATTTTCCTTCGCGCTGGCTGCTGGATCTTAATTTCGAGATCGTTTACAGGCAGAATAATATTCTTGTATTTCAAAAAGCCGAATAGGATGAAATTCCGATTGATTGCAATATTTGTTCTTTTACTGCTGAATTCCTGCGGTGTGAAAAAATCCCTGGAGCAGCGGCCGGATATCAGCGGAATTGAAAAGATCGATACCAGCCGGGTGAAGCACAGCGATACCTGGTACAGCCTGGGAAAGAACAATCTTTTGCAAAATAAGTACGGCATCTGGGAATTGTATGTGGAAGGAAGTCCGTTGGAATTGGGCGTGGCCAACGGAAATCTCACCCGGGAACTCATTCATCATCAGGAAAATGCTTTCATGGAAAAACTCGCGCAGGTGGTGCCTTCTCATTCTTACCGCGGATTCCTAAAAAAGATAGTGAGCTGGTTTAACCGAAAAATGTATCTCTACGTGCCCGAGGAATACAAAGAGGAGATCTACGGTGTTTCCCGTTATGGATTGCATAAATACGACAGTTTTGCCCCCGGTTATATCAGGATGCTCTACTTTCACGGAGCTCATGATATTGGCCATGCGCTGCAGGATTTAATGCTGGTTGGCTGTACTTCATTTGCGGCCTGGGACGATAAGACTGCCGATGGCGAATTGTTGATCGGCAGAAATTTTGATTTTTATGCGGGGGATGATTTCGGAAAACAGAAGATCGCCGCGTTTTTCAATCCCGATAAAGGTTATAAATTCATGACCTACACCTGGGGCGGAATGATAGGCGCAGTGAGTGGCATGAACGAAAAAGGAATTACGGTGACGATCAACGCCGGAAAATCAAAAATACCTTTGATGGCGAAAACACCTATTACCCTGGTTTCACGAGAGATTTTACAATATGCTAACTCAATTAATGAAGCTATTGAAATTGCGAAAAACCGGGAAGTTTTCGTTTCCGAATCTATAATGGTAGGCAGCGGCGATGAGAAAAGAGCCGTATTGATTGAAGTTTCTCCAAAAAACTTTGGAGTTTTCGAAGTGGAGAACAGCGATAAACTGGTGTGCAGTAACCATTTTCAAAGTGAGGCTTATAAAAATGATCGTCGAAATCAAAAAGCGATCCTGGAAAGCCATTCCAAATATCGCTATGACAGGATGAATGAATTACTGGATGAAAATGATAAACTCACTCCCGAAAAAGCAGTGGCCATTCTCCGCAATCGCAAAGGCCTGCATGATAAAACCATCGGACTCGGCAACGAAAAAGCGATCAACCAGTTGCTGGCGCATCACGGCATTGTCTTTAAACCGGAGGAAAGAAAGGTCTGGGTTTCTGCAAATCCTTACCAGATGGGCGAATTTGTGGAATACGATCTGGACGAGGTGTTTAGCAAATTTGGGAAGGGAAATATTTCCAATAGCCAGGCTAATAAAAAAGGATCAATCCCGGCCAGTGATTTTCTGAAAAGCAAACAATACAAAGACTACGAAAAATATCGAAAGCTGGAAACCCAGGTTTTTCAATCCCTGGAGTCGGGAAAAATTCCTTCTGAAGAAACCGCTGAAGAGCTGACGCGTTTAAATCCACAGTTTTGGGAGGCATATTATCTGGCGGGAATGATCTATTTTAGAAAACATGATTATAAAGATGCGGTGATCAATTTTAAACTCGCGGCTAAAAAAGAGGTGACTACTTTGCCCGACCGTGAAAAAATTGATAAAATGATCAGGAAAAGCTACCGAAAACTGAAGAAATGAACGAATTTTATTTTCAGGATAAAGAGAAGATAGAGGAGAAGCAACTGCAATTATTGCGGCAACAGCTTCGATATATTGCCGACAATTCACCATATTATCAGAGAATTTTCAGAGAAAATGATATTGATGTTTCGGCAGTTAGATCTTTCGATGATTTAGGAGCGATTCCTATCACCACCAAAGAAGACCTGCAGCGTTTCAATGATGAATTTTTAGCCGTTCCGAAATCTGAAATTATCGATTATGTTACCACTTCGGGAACTTTAGGGAGTCCGGTGAGCTTTGCCCTTAACCATGCCGATCTCGACCGGCTGGCAGAGAATGAACTTCATTCTTTTGAAATCGTTGGCATTAAACCTACCGATATTGTTCAAATTACCACTACACTTGATCGACGCTTTATGGCCGGAATGGCTTATTTTCTGGGGCTTCGTAAACTCGGCGCGGGAATTATCAGGAGTGGGAGCGGTCTGCCTGCACTTCAATGGGAAAGTATCGAGCGGTTTAAACCCACTCATCTTGTTGCCGTTCCATCTTTTTTGCTGAAAATGATCGATTATGCGGAGAAGAATGATATCAATTTTAAATCATCTTCAGTAAAGGCGGCAGTATGTATCGGTGAACCCCTGAGGACTCCTGAAGGCAAATCAAATTCGCTCGGAAAAAAGATCACCGAAAAATGGAATATAGAGCTATTCTCTACTTATGCTTCCACCGAAATGGCCACGGCCTTTACCGAATGCGAATTCCATCAGGGAAATCATGTATTGAGCGATCTTATCTATGCTGAAATTCTTGATGAAGCAGGCAATCCCGTAGCTCCGGGAGAGACAGGAGAGCTGGTGGTCACGCCATTAGGTGTGAAAACAATGCCATTGCTTCGTTTTGCTACCGGTGATATTTTAAAATATGAAGAAAGATCATGTAAATGTGGTAGAAATACACCACGAGTTGGACCGGTAATCGGGAGAAAGCAGCAAAAACTTAAACTGAAAGGTACCAGTATCTATCCGCAGCACATTATTGAAGTTCTGAATAACTTTGGAAAACTGGAAAATTTCGTGATTGAAGCCAGTCATGATGAACTGGGAAATGATCAACTTAATATTTTGATTCCTGAAGCTATTGAAAACTCTGAAATTGAAGCTCTAAAGGAACATTTCAAATCCGGACTTCATGTGACTCCGAATTTTGAAAAAATAGCACTCGAAGAATTACAAAAACTCCGTTTCCCAAAAATGAGCAGAAAGCCTCAAATTTTCAGGGATCTACGTTTTTAAAAGCTTTCTGCAAATAATAACGATTTTCTCCTCCTTTAAATTTGTAGTGAAAAAGATATAATCCTCTCCGCCTTCTTTTATTTTGAATCTTTTCCTGATCAATTCCACCGATTCGGGGAAATTACGGGTAGTGATGTTGGCTTTTTTATTCTTAAACTTCTTTTTCAGGTAATTTGATTTATAATCCTTAATATCAATAACTTGAAATTTCCTTCCGGGAAAATTTAATTCCGCTTCGGAAGTGTATAAATGGGAATTTTGATGAAGTTTTTTTGTTCCTGTTTTCTGAGCGAGAATATTGAACAATCCGCTTTTCATGATCGCGGAATTTGGTTCAAAAAGATAGTTTAGAGGAAGTGAATAATCTGTTTCAATTTCACTTTCGCCGAAGATACCAGAAAATTCCTGAGTTTCGTCTTTTTCAAAATTCACGGTTTTAAGAACAGGATTTTTATTCTCCTTTTTATTCAGAAGCCAGAGCAGTTCACGTACTTCATTTTTCACCGCCACAACATGAATTTCGCTTACATGCTTCAGTTCACTCAGGCCTATGCTAATGTCCAGCATAGGGGAGGTTTTCAGCAGTATTCTGTTACTGTGCTCAAAAAGTAATTCAAGATTTGAAGGAATATCGGGAATACAGTCCTGCAGCTTAAAAACCTTTCCGCCAGATTCATCCCGTCTTGCAGGATCTGCATAAATAAGATCAAATTTTTCTGAATTCTCTTCTAAGAATTCCAGTGAATTTCTACTGATGACCTGAATATTTGGAGCTTTCAGAGTTTTGAAATTATGTCCGGCGATCTCTGCTAATTCCTTATTCATCTCACAATAGGTGAATTTTTCAAATTTTTTCGAGAGATAATAAGAATCGATTCCCAGGCCACCGGTAAGGTCAATGCCTTTAACACCTTCCACTAAAGAAGCCTTATGTTCAGCCGTAGTTTGAGAAGAAGTCTGCTCCAGGTTCAGTTTTGGAGGATAGAGAATTTGGCGGTTTTCGAAAAATTCGGAAAATTTCTTTTCGGCGATCTTTACGCCATTGATCTGCTGCGCCAGCTCCTGCACGGAAACTTCAGAAAACGGACTTCCTTTCAGAATAAGCGAGGGAAGATACTTTTTCCGGTTATTATAAATGAATTCGGTGATTTCAGATTTTAGCAGCGCCTTATTCAACATAATTAAAGGTCACGGGTTAACCTTTTCACTATCTTATATTCGCTGAGCGATTCTTTGGCGATAACTTTCAGAGCCGTATAAAAAGGAACCGCTACGACCATCCCAATGACTCCGAAAAGTATTCCGGCGATAAGGATGATCAAAAATATTTCCAGCGGATGTGATTTTACACTCGCGCCGAAGATCATGGGTTGTGAAATGAAATTGTCGATAAGTTGGCAAATTCCATAGCCCAACATCACGTATATCACTCGTGGCAGAATTACACCGCTAAAATCGGCTCCCAGGAAACTGGAAACCACGAACAGCGCCATGAGAATTCCCGCCACTAACGGGCCGAGATAGGGAACCAGGTTCAGGAAAGCACAGATAAATGCAATCGCAATAGGATTATTGATCTCAAAGACCGTCAGTAAAATCGTGTAAAGAACAAAAAGAACGGCGATCTGCAAGGTTAGCCCCACAAAATAACGGGAAAGCAACACCTTGATTTTATTGAAAACCCTCTGAAATTTTTCCTCTTCACCACGGTTTGCAAAAACCAGGATGCTATGCAGCATAAGCTTACTGTCTTTCAGAAAGAAAAAAGAAATGAACAACACCGAGAAAATCGCCACCAGCGCAGCGCCCAGGATCCCGAAGACATTATTTAAAAATTTTGGGATAAGGCTGAGATCGAAATTTCGTACAAATTCACTGCTCCTGAAAGCCTGAATGATATTGATCTCTTCTACGCCGAGATAGCTGTTTATTTGCTGATTAAGATCATTGATATCGCTCTTGAAGGCCTCAATATCGATTTGGCCAAGGTTTCGGCTTTGTTCGATAACGATAGGCACAAAAAGAAAAATTAGTCCGGTAAGAACAGCCAAAACCAGTAGCAGTACGATAATTACCGCCAGCTGATTGGGCAAACGCAGTTTTTGCCTGAAAAAGATCACCGCCGGTCTCCCGATCAGCGCGATCACCCCGGCTACGGCGATATAGACCAGCACCGACTGTATTTGGTAAAGGAATAGTAAAAGCAGCACCACACCTATCATGATGCCGGTCGCTCTTAAAATTCCATTC
Source organism: uncultured Flavobacteriaceae bacterium (assembly GCA_963741865.1). GTDB lineage: Bacteria > Bacteroidota > Bacteroidia > Flavobacteriales > Flavobacteriaceae > Christiangramia. The sequence continues at coordinate 307,278 of CAVUJP010000002.1, read as the reverse complement.
GCAATATCATGTGCTTTCACAGCGTAAATATATTATTTCTTCGACAACTTATTAATGGCTTTAGTAATTTCGTATAACGCAATTCCCACACTTTGCGCGACATTCATGCTGCTGTTCTCTCCAAACATCTCGATATGAAAGATCTCATCACAAATTCTTAAAATCTCGTCATCAATGCCATGTAGTTCATTTCCGGCGATTAAAATGATCTTTTCTGAAGCTTTAAAACTGAAGTTTTCTATAGCCTTACTTTCGGAAGTGATCTCCAGGGCAATCAGTGAATAGCCTTCTTCTTTTTTCTGCTGAAGATACTGTGCAGTTGATTCCCGAAATTCATGATCAACAGAATTGAAAGTATTTCGAGCGGTTTTCCTGAGGCGATTGCTATTCAGATTCGGCTCGCTCTCACAAAAAACGAGCTTTTCAATTCCAAAGGCATCGCAAAGTCTGAAAAGACTGCCAATATTAGCATCGCCGATTATATTATCGGTAACGAGAATTACCGGAAATTTTTTATTAGGAAAAGGAGTCTCGCTATGTTCCAGCTGTCTGCTCAATGTTCAAAAACGTATTTAACGATGTTGGCCCCCATTCGCAGGGCTTTCATTCGCACATCTTCCGGATCATGATGTACTTCTTCACTTTCCCAGCCGTCGCCAAGATCGCTTTCATAAGTAAAAAGTAGTACAAGACGGTCATTATCAAAGATCCCGAAAGCCTGTGGTGGCAGGCCGTCATGTTCATGAATCTTCGGAAGTCCGTTAGGAAATGCAAAGGCCGAAGAAAAGATTGGGTGATTTGCCGGAAGCTCGACCAGTTCCTTATCGGGAAAAAGTTTTTTAATCTCCTTACGTATATATTCATTCATACCGTAGTTGTCATCAATATGAAGAAAACCGCCGCTGAGCAGGTAATTTCGCAGATTTTCCACCTCATTGGGATCGAAAATCACATTCCCGTGGCCCGTCATATGCACGAAAGGGTACTGAAAAATATCGGTGCTGCCGGGTTCCACGGTAGCCGGTTTTGTATTGATACGGGTATTGATGTTCGAATTGCAGAATTTGATCAGGTTGGGCAGGGAAGTGGGATTGGCATACCAGTCCCCCCCGCCATTATATTTCAAAAGGGCAATTTCCTGAGCATTTCCCCGATAAAAAGCACATAGGAAAATCAGTAACAAAAACAGTTTTTTCATTCTTTTAAACTTCCTGGTTGAGCAGCGCTACGGTGTGACAGGCCACGATCGCAGCGGTTTCTGTGCGAAGACGGCTATCCCCAAGGCTTACCGGAATCCAGCCATTTTCCAGCGCTAATTTGATCTCTTCGGCACTGAAATCCCCTTCCGGACCGATCAATATCAACGCGTTTTCACCTTTCCGTATCTTCTGCTGAAGGTAAGCTTTTTGATGTTCTTCGCAGTGAGCAATATACCGGTTTCCGGTGGTGTATTTACTTATAATTTCCTTAAAATTCAGCGGTTCATTGAGTACCGGCATCCTAAAATGAAGCGATTGTTTAACCGCGCTTTGCAGCACCCGCTCAAACCTGTGGAGTTTGACCACTTTTCTTTCGCTGTGGTCACAGATAACCGGGGTGATCTCGTTTATGCCAATTTCAGTACACTTTTCCAGAAACCATTCATAGCGGTCGTTCATTTTGGTCGGTGCCACTATCATATGCAGGTGATAGGGTGGCGGCGGTTCTTTTTCTGAAGAAATTATTCTGGCCAGGCATTGCTTCATATCGGCCTGAATGATCTCCGCCCTGAACAGATGCCCTCTTCCGTTGGTGATATTTAGAAGATCGCCTTCTTTTTTGCGCAATACCTTTATGATATGCCTACTTTCATCCTTCGGAAAGACAATTTGTTTAGTATCGGGAGTTATTTCGGGATTGAAAAAAAGCTGCATCTTAGAATTTGTAACGGGAATTGGCGGTCACCGAATAATCGGCAAAATCTTTAGAAAGATACTTGTAATAACCGGCAATTCCTATCATGGCCGCATTATCGGTGGTATATTCAAATTTGGGAATAAAACTTTTCCAGCCCCATTTTTTTTCTGCATCTTTAATTGCTTTCCTAATGCCGCTGTTGGCACTCACCCCGCCGCCAATCGCTACCTGATTGATCCCGGTTTCCTTTACGGCTTTTTTCAATTTATCCATCAGGATTTCAATGATAGTATATTGAATGGAGGCGCAGATATCCTTCAGATTTTTTTCGATAAAATCGGGGTCATTTTTTGTTTCCCGCTGAATAAAATAAAGTACTGCGGTTTTGAATCCGCTGAAACTGAAATTCAGCCCGTCCACTTTCGGTTTTGGAAATTTAAAGGCTTTAGGATCTCCTTCCTTTGAATATTTATCGATAAGCGGCCCCCCGGGATAAGGTAGTCCCAGTATTTTAGCGCTCTTATCAAAAGCCTCGCCCACGGCATCATCGGTAGTTTCCCCGATCACTTCCATTTTAAAATAATCGGTCACTTTTACGATCTGGGTATGTCCGCCGCTGATGGTCATGGCCAGAAAAGGAAATTCGGGCTTATCGAAATTTTCCTCTTCAATAAAATGAGCCAGGATATGTGCCTGCATGTGATTCACCTCAATAAGAGGGATTTGGAGCCCCATGGAAAGCGATTTCGCAAACGAAGTTCCAACCAGCAGCGAGCCCATTAGGCCGGGGCCACGGGTAAAGGCAATTGCAGAAAGCTCTTTTTTATCGATATTTGCCTTCGCCAAAGCCTGGTGAATCACCGGAACGATGTTCTGCTGATGGGCTCTTGAAGCCAGTTCGGGAACGACTCCTCCGTATTGTTGATGAACTTCCTGAGTGGCTACAATATTTGAAAGGATTTTTCCGTTGCAAAGTACAGCCGCAGCCGTATCATCACAGGAAGATTCAATCGCCAGAATGTTTATTTTTTGATCAGACATCAGAAAAAATTGGGCATAGAAATTGTAAATTAGACGCAAAGTTAAAACATAATAACGTATCAAAAAATTCTGGAAAATACTTATACGAACAGTGGTCGCACTGTTGTTGTTTTTCATCATTCTATTGATCGTATTTTCCATCCCTGCCGTTCAGACTTCAGTAGCTAAAAGGCTTACCGATTCTTTGCGTAAAAACAATGACATTACCATAACCATTGGAAGGGTAAAACTTGGCTATTTTGGGAATGTAAAGCTCCGGGATATTTATGTGGAAGACCACCATGACGATACGCTCTTTACCGCGAAAGAAATAAAGACTTCTATTCTCAGCATTCGCAATCTTATCAACAATTCTCCCAATCTCGGCAACACAAGAATTGAAGGTCTTAACATGAAGATGCGGCGTTATGAAGGTGAAGACCGTGACAATTTGGGAGTTCTCATTCAGAAACTAAAAAAGGAACCTTCAGGAGAAGCCAAACCTTTTACACTTAATGCCAAAAATGTTCAAATTGTCGACAGCCGTTACAGTTTCTATGATGAAAATCTTGATAAGGAAGATGTGCTGGTTATCGACAGCCTGAATATTTACGCCAATGAGTTGGAGATCAAAGATGAAAATATCGATATCGATATTGGTAAACTTAACGGATATGAACATCGAGGAATAGAGCTTGAAAACCTTTCCACCCAGTTTCATTACGATCCGCAGAGCATGCGCCTGGTGGATATGAAGTTGAAAACTCCCGGTTCTTTCCTGGACGCCGATTTATATTTCGACTATAATTCAGGAGATTTTTCCGATTTTGAGAACCTGGTACAGGTGCGGGCAGATTTCAGGGAGAGTCAGTTGTCCAGCAATGACCTGCAGGCTTTTTATGATGGCTTTGGAGATGATGAATTGATCAATTTCAAAACAAAACTTACCGGTACCCTGAATAATTTTCTGCTGGAAGATTTTGAGATGCAGGGAATGGACCGTAGCAGTGTCAAGGGTATAGTTAGAATCAAAGGTTCATTCTCGAAAAATACCGATGATTTTCTTCTGGATGGGAATTTTGCCGATCTAAACAGCAATTATTATGATCTTATCAATTTATTACCCGGGCCGCTGAGAGGAAATCTTCCGAAAACTCTTACCGATTTCGGAAATCTTAACCTGAAAGGAAAAGCGGTAGTGACCGATTCTTCTCTCGATGCCGATGTGGTGGTAACTACACAATTAGGATCTGCAGACGCCGATTTCGTATTGGAAAATTTCAATAGCGATGTCTATTCTCACTATAAAGGCAACCTTATTTTTAAGGATTTCAACATCGGCCGCCTGTTGGATAAGGAAAAACTTGGCAAAACCTCTTTCAATATCGATTTCGACGGAAAAGGTTTCGGCCAGGAAAATATCAATACCCAGCTTCAGGGGAAAATTTCGAAAATAAAGTACAACGGCTATACTTATTCTGATATTCGTGTGATCGGGAATCTTAAAAATCCGGTTTTTAATGGCCATCTGGTGTCACGCGATCCTAATCTTGAAATGGAGTTCAACGGCCTGGCTGATCTTTCGCAGGATATTAATAATTATGATTTTGAAGCTTCGGTACAGTACGCCGATTTGAATAAGCTCAATTTCGTGAACAGGGACAGCATTTCTATTTTCAAGGGAGATGTGATCATGAATATGAAGGGCTCTGATATCGATGATGCTTACGGGTCGATATACCTCCTGAACACCTCTTACAAAAATCAGAATAATCTATATTATTTTGACGATCTCACTATTTCATCCAGTTTTGACGGTCCTGTTCGAACCATCAAGATCAATTCGCCAGATGTGATCAACGGGCAGATTACCGGCGCCTTTAGACTTTCGGAAGTGCCTGAACTCATTGAGAATTCACTGGGTAGTATCTATACCAATTATCAGCCCAAGACCACCACCAAAAACCAGTACATCGAATTCGACTTCGATATTTACAATCAGATTGTGGAGGTTTTTTACCCTGAAATTCATTTGGCACCAAATACTTTTCTGAGAGGCCGGATAGAATCGGATGAATCTGAATTCAAACTAACTTTCAAATCACCAAGAATAGACCTTTTTGGAAGCATGGCCGAAAATATCAATTTACAGGTAGATAATACCAGCCCGATCTACAATACGTATTTTGAGGCCGATAGCGTGGCGACCGATCTTTATAATTTTTCGGAATTCAGCTTTATCAATGTAACCCAAAGGGACACGTTATATATTCGTTCAGAATTCCGCGGCGGAAAGAATAACAATGACGTTTTCAACCTGAACCTTTTCCATACGATTAACGAGAACGGAAAATCGGTAGTTGGTATACAGCAATCAGATTTTAAATTCCGAGAAAATACATGGTATGTTAACGAGGAAAACAATAAAAACAACAAGATCGTTTTTGAGGATCATTTTCGGAATTTCACCATCGATTCGCTGGTGATGAATCATGAGAACGAAGAGATAAGGCTCAGCGGCACTAAACGGGATTCTACCTATAAGAATTTTAAAATGGAGTTCGATAATGTCGATATTGCCAAGATCACTCCTGAAATAGACAGCCTTTCCCTGGCCGGGACCCTCGATGGCGATCTCGATCTTTTACAGGAAAACGGGGCCTATTATCCCAATACCCGCATGACCATTGACTCTTTGCATGTGAACGATATTTATCTCGGCGACCTGAAAATGAATGTGGATGGCAATAAAGACCTTACCAGTTATGCGGTCAATGCCGTGCTGCGGAATAAAGATATTGAAGCCTTAAGTGCACTGGGCGATATAAATGTAAGCGGAGGTGAGCCTTCGATAGATCTTGAGGTAAATCTTAACCGACTGAACCTGGCTATTTTCAGCCCGCTGGGAAAAGATGTTCTTTCCGATATGCGTGGATTTGTTTCTGGAAGAGCTTTCGTAAATGGCAACTACAAGAATCCCAATTTTTCTGGAAGTCTTGAGCTGAGCAAGGCTGGACTAAAAATTCCTTATCTCAATGTAGATCTTAATTTTCAGCAGAATGCCGAAGTTGATCTTACCAAACAACAGTTCGTATTTGATAATATCACCATCACCGATACAAAATATAAGACTAAAGGAAGACTCAACGGTAGCATTTCACATAAGAATTTTTCAGAATGGTTTCTCGATCTTCAGCTTTCAACTGACCGGTTGCTGGTGCTTGACACACAGCAGGACGAGGATGCGCTTTATTACGGAACAGCATTTATTGACGGGGAAGCCAGTATTAAAGGTCCAACAGATCAGCTGGTACTGGAGGTAAATGCGCAGACAGAACGGGGAACGGTCTTTAAAATTCCGCTAAGTGATACAGAATCGGCAGGCGATAACTCTTTTATTCATTTTTTAACCCCCGAAGAAAAGGCGGCAAAACTGGCAGGAGAAGAGATCGAAATTCCTGAAGTAAAAGGCCTGGAAATGTTCTTTGACCTGGATATTACCAAAGACGCCGAAGTGGAAGTGGTGGTAGACCAGACCAGTGGAAGCACCCTTCGCGGCCGCGGAGCGGGAAGTTTGCTGCTGGAGATCAATACCAACGGCAAATTCAATATGTGGGGAGACTTTATCGTGTACGAAGGTGTTTATAATTTCAAATATGCCGGGCTGGTTCAGAAGGTTTTCAAAGTGGAATCTGGCGGAAGCATTAACTGGGATGGAGATCCTATGGGAGCCCAGCTGGATGTGAGCGCGGTTTACTCATTAAATGCCAATCCTGCGGTGCTACTGGAAAATCCGTCGGTAAACCGAAAAATTCCGGTGGATGTGGCGATCAACCTGCAGGGGCAAATAGAACAACCTGATATCACTTTCGACATCGATTTTCCAAATGCCAGTTCCACGGTAAAATCAGAATTGCAGTATCGAATCGATGACCGGGCGAGCAAAGAACTGCAGGCCTTATTTTTGGTGACCCAGGGAGTTTTCTATAGTGAATTTGGACTGCGGGGCACCGCGATCTATGGTACCCTGGCAGAACGTGCTTCCAGTATCGTAAACGATATTTTTGCCGACGAAGAGGGAAAATTCCAGGTGGGTGTGAATTATGTGCAGGGCGACCGTACTCCCGATCAGCAAACGGTAGACCGGTTTGGGTTAACCCTTTCCACGCAGATTTCAGACAGAGTGCTTATCAACGGCCAGGTGGGCGTTCCAATAGGAGGTGTAACCGAATCGGTGATCATCGGGGATCTGGAGATCGATTTTCTGCTGAATGAAGACGGCAGCCTTCGCGCCAAGATCTTCAACCGGGAAAGCAATATTCAATTTATAGGCGAAGAAATTGGATTTACACAGGGTGTGGGACTTTCTTATTCGGTCGATTTTGATACTTTCAAGGAACTAATCCGTAAGATCGCAAATACACAGATTGAAAAACCTACAGTTTCCAAACCTGTAAACGAAGAGGTTGAAAGTTCACTGGCGCCAGATTATATCAATTTTCCTTCGGTAAAAGAAAATTAAACTTCACATAATTGGAATTTCCCCGAATGCTTATAAATTTAGGAATTCATTCTACAGGCTGGTTTGTTCAGATATAGTTTGTAGTTTTATTATACAATCAAAGAATTATGATTAAAAAAGTAAGAAAGATAGGAGTGATGACCTCCGGCGGGGATTCGCCGGGAATGAATGCTGCCATTAGGGCGGTGGTTCGTGCCTGTGCTTATTATCATACCGAATGTGTGGGATATTACAGGGGATACCAGGGAATGATCAATGGTGAGTCTATTGAACTCAATGCCAGAAGCGTTCGTAATATTGTGAATCTTGGAGGAACCATCCTGCAGTCGGCCAGGTCAAAAGATTTTATGACGGAAGAGGGGAGGAGCCGTGCCGCAGAAAATCTGAAAAATGATGAAGTAGACGCGATGATCCTCATCGGCGGTGACGGAACTTTTCGCGGCGGACTCGCTCTCAGCGAAGAACATGGCATTAAAGTGATGGGCGTTCCCGGAACTATTGATAATGATATCTTCGGAACCAATTACGCGATTGGTTATGACACTGCTTTGAATACTGTGGTGGAAGCTATCGATAAGATCAGGGATACCGCGAGTTCCCATAACCGACTCTTTTTTGTGGAGGTAATGGGTCGCGATGCCGGTTTTATTGCCCTTAACAGCGGAATTGGTGCCGGTGCTGAAGAAATTCTTATTCCGGAAGAGAATCTGGGGCTGGAAAGACTTCTGGATTCTTTGGAACGTAGCCGTAGAGCCGGTAAAACCTCGAGTATTGTAGTGGTTTCCGAAGGTGATAAAATTGGGAAAAATGTATTTGAACTCGCCGATTATGTAAAAGAAAACCTGCCTTATTACGATGCGAGAGTGACCGTACTTGGGCATATTCAAAGAGGAGGAAATCCCTCCTGTTTCGATCGTGTGCTTGCCAGCAGGCTTTCGGTCAAAGCAGTTGAATTATTGCTGGACGGACAGAAAAATCTTATGGTAGGAATGATCAATAATGATATTCAATCCTGCAGCCTGGAAAAAGCCCTGAAAGGCAAACAAACTATCAATAAAGATCTTTTAAGGATCTCAGAAATACTTTCTACTTAATGAAAACCATAGCAATCATTGCCCATGACGGCAAAAAACCTGAAATGGTCCAGTTCCTGAATGAGAACAGGGAGATCCTTCATTCAAAGAACTTAAATATAATTGCCACCGGAACTACGGGAGCTAAAACCGAAGCCGCAGGCTATAAAGTTGAAAAACTACTCTCAGGTCCACTGGGAGGTGATGCCCAGATAGCAGCAAGAATAGCCGAAGGCATGGTGGATATGGTGATTTTCTTTCGCGATCCATTGGATAAACATCCACACGAACCCGATATTTTCATGCTGATGCGCCTTTGTGATGTACATAATATTCCCCTGGCCACTAATCCGGCCACGGCGAAATTGCTGATCAGAGGCCTGGAATGATCAGGATTTGATCGCAATCGCGCTGATCTCCACATTTACGAATTTGGGAAGATTGGCAACTTCTACGGTTTCACGAGCTGGAGCGGTTTCTGCTTCAAAATAGCGGCCGTAAACCTCGTTGATCTTTCCGAAATTGTTCATGTCGCTGATGAAAATGGAAGTTTTCACGATATCTTCCATTCCAAGTCCTGCTTCCTGAAGAATGGCTTTCAGGTTTTCAAGGACCTGTGTGGTTTCCTTTTCAAGATCGGCGGTTCGAAGTTCACCAGATTTGGGATCAATTGCTATCTGTCCTGAAACATATAGTGTATTACCTGTAAGAATCGCCTGGTTATAAGGGCCGATCGGAGCCGGAGCCTTATCTGTTTTGATTATTTTTTTCATACTATTAATTTTATTAATCTCAATTCTAAATACTATCGTCTATAGTCTAACAACTATAGCTGCCTGTCCCTTACCCGTCTCTTCTCATATTTTATATCGCTCAGCACACTGGCCTTGATCCTTATCAGGAAATTCCAGGATTTCCGGTTACTGAAAGGAACCCAGTTAAAACTCATGATCCAGCTGTTGAGATCCCGTGAAAATCTTAACTGCGTAAAGGTGAATCCCTGGTTAACGAGATCATAACCCGAACTTACTCCAACCTGCCATTTTGGACTCAGTTCCACATTTCCAGAGAACATCAGGGAATGCGCCGATATCTGATTCTGTCGTGAATTATTGCTGTAATTAAGGGAGTAAGCTAAGCGCAGATCCCAGGGTATTTTGGTGTTATACCATTCACTGTTTTCATTCTTTTCCTTATTTTCAAAGGGATCTTCCTCTTCGTAATTTCCATTAGGATCGGTGCTTTTTCCGAAGAGATCATCGGGACGTCCACCATTTCTGAAGGTTTCATTATCGAGTTCATCGGTATCTTCCTGACCGCCTTCGAAATCCTTACTGGAAAAAGAATAACCAAAGTTCACGCTTCCGTTGGTGAGCCTGAAAAGACTTCCGCCGTTCTCGATATTCAGCTTATCGATTCTACGGTTATTATTGTTTAAAGCATAAATGTCAAGATTTCCGCCGAAATTGATATCCAGCTTATTCTTAACAACAGGAATAGATCCCCTAATTGAGATAGGTGAAAGCTTTAGCGAGTCTCCAGCCAGATTATAGCTCGTACTCATACTAAAATTGTTCAGCAGCGTGATCTTTTTGGGTTCGGTAGCCGTACTATCTTTTGAACGTACCTTGGCTTCAATGGTGTTACTGATGCTCAAGCCGATAGAACTGGAAAAATTTCTACCCGGCGCCCCGTAAAGAGTGCCATCAAAACGAGAATAATCAACCAGCTCAATTTCATTGGTAGCAGGGTCATCACGCACGTAAGTATCGTAATAACGGTCAAAACCGGGATTAATTCCGTAGCTGATGGAAGGCCGCATCACATGGCGAATCGCCTGGATCTTTTTATCTTTTCCGAAACTTTTCATCCCATAGACCGTGGTCCCTATGCTGGCGTTGAAATTATAGGTGCGGTAGGCATCAAAGCCATTAATGGTATCACGAACCACTGCATTTTCAACTTCATCAAAAGAGCTTTCATAGGTTTTTGTCACCCAGGTTTCCTCGTAATTGGCACTGGTACTAACGCTCAGGTATTTGAAAAGCTTGAAATTGGTAGAAACAGGAATGGAATGTTGCGCGCCAAACCTGGCATCACTAAACATCTCGGGTTTAAAGAATAAAGAGTCGGTGGTCTGGATCTGGTTCTCAGAACGCAGACTGTACTGTAAATTAATATTTTCAAAAATTCCTTTTTTCGCCCCTACTTTTGGAGCGAAAGGATAGATACGTGACATGCTAAGCTGCATGGTTGGCAGGCTCATATTTATTTCCTGCGTACGGGTATTTTGCGAATGCCTGGCCGCGAGACTTAGGTTCACCTGCGGTTCGCCGGGGAATGTCTTGCTATAGGAAACCGAGGAACTCAGGGTGTTATTCATAAAGTTCCCTGTATTGTTCTGATTGATGCTCTGCTGGTAATATTCGCTACTTCCCAGGTTTACCGAAGCTGAAAATCTCGAAGTAGGATTTGCTTTTGCGTCCTGGTTATGCGACCAGCGTATGTTGTAGTTGGATCTTTCAGAAAAATCGGGAAAACCGCGCTGGCTATTGTACTGCTTATCATATCGAAAGCTGAAATTTCCGCGGAAGCGATATCTTTTGGCGTAATTCGATGTCATCTCGATATCGTACGAACCATTTGTATAATAACTCCCCAGAGCCAGCAGGTCTACATAATCACTGATGGCGAAATAGTAACCTCCGTTCTGCAAATTATACCCATACTGACTGTCTCCAAAAGAAGGGATCACAAATCCCGAGGTATGCTCTTCGGTAAGTGGAAAATATCCGAAGGGCAGGGCCAGGGGAGTAGGCACATCTGCAATATACATATTAACGAGACCGGAGACGATCTTTTTGTCCGGCACGAATTTGATCTTTCTCGCGTAAAAGAAATATTCGGGATTCTCTATATCTTCAGAAGTGGTGAAACGAACATTCTTCATAAAATAAACCGAATCGTTCTCGCGCTTGGTCACCTGGCCTTTTACTCGAAATTCTGATTCCTGCGTACGTGAATTATAGACCAAAGCCCTTTCCGTCTTAAAATTAAAGCGGATGGAATCGGGTTCTACGGTTTTCTGTGCCTGGGTGAAGACCGGAGCCTGGGTGTAAGTCCCTGTGGAATCGGTGATCCCGTAAGCGAAAACTTCATTTTTGTTGTTGTCGATAACGATCAGGCCGGCTTCAATGGTCATGTCTCCATAAACGATCTTCGCCTCATTATAAAGATACATTCTGTTTTCCCGCGGACTCAGCCTCATATAATCGGTTGCCGTATAATCAACAATATCGGTCAACAGCTGTGGCGGTCGCACGGTATCCTGTACCGTAGTGTCTTTTTGCTGAAGCGCAAGACTTATTTCATCAGCACTGACTGCAGGAGCTATCGAATCTTTTTCAGCTTTTACGGGAACAGATGGGTTTCCTGTTTCCTGTGCCTGTAACACTGTAGAAAATAACAGTGCACAAATCAAGCAAAAAAGAGTATTCGGGATATTTGTTTGCAATGCTTTAAGTGCTATTTTTGTATAGTCTGGCTCGCTCTTTGAAGAGCCAAAATTACATATATTTTTTCAGCTTATTTTTTGAGAGCGGGAAAATAGTAATTAAAATATTCACCCCAATTAAGCGTTAGCTTTTTATGAGAACGAACTTACTCAAATTTTTCGTATTCACATTTCTAATTATCTCCCTGCCCCACAAACTAATGGCTGCTGAAATGCCGGCTTCTTCAACTCCTTTCGTTGTTGTTTTGGATGCGGGCCACGGCGGAAAAGATCCCGGGAACATGGGGAACGGCTATAAGGAAAAGGATATAGCTTTAAGTATTATCCTTAAAATCGGGAAAGAATTAGAGAAGTATGAAAATATTAAAGTTGTCTATACCCGAAAAACCGATGTTTTTGTAGAACTTTTTGAAAGAGGAAGGATAGCCAATGAAGCCCATGCCGATCTATTTGTATCTGTACATTGCAATTCCCATAAATCCCAGGCTTCGGGAACAGAAACCTTTGTGCTGGGGCTCAATAGAAATGAAACCAACTTTGAAGTTGCAAAGAAAGAAAACTCGGTAATTTACCTTGAAGAGAATTATGAGGTGAAATATGCGGGTTACGATCCCAATTCCCCCGAATCTTTTATCGGACTTACCATTATGCAGGAAGAATATCTGGACCAGAGCATTTTACTGGCAGATCTGGTTCAAAAAAAGTTCACAAATAGGCTGAGAAGAAAAGACCGTGGGGTAAAACAAATGGGGCTGATAGTTTTACACCAGACCTATATGCCGAGCGTCCTGATAGAAACAGGCTTTTTAACCAACGATCAGGAGGGTGCATACCTTAACAGTAATCGCGGTCAGGATCAGATGGCAAAAGCCATATCTGATGCTATTATAGATTACAGCCAAAATATTAATCTTGACGTCCTCGATGAGATCGCAGACGAACATGCTTCTGCGGCTGCTTCGGCAGGTTCAAATTCACAGATTTATAAAGACATCACCTTTAAGGTACAATTAGCGGCAGGTTCACGAAAACTGGAAACTGCTCCCTATAATTTCAAGGGTCTTCAAAATGTGGAAAGGGAAAAAGAAGGTAAATTTTTCAAATATTATTACGGAAAAACTTCAGATTATCTGAAGATACAGGAGCTGCATCGCGAAGCAGTACGAAAAGGATATCCAACAAGTTACATCGTGGCCTTTAAAAATCATCAGAAGATCACCCTTGACGAGGCATTAAAATCTGCAGTTAATTAGAACGGCTTTTCTAATTTTATTTCTAAATTTGTGCTTATCCTTTAAAAAAATTGCGTTTGAAATATTCCAGAGAGGTCAAAACAGCCCTGTTAGCTATCATAGCGATAGTTATACTTATTGTTGGTTATAGTTTTCTTAAGGGCAAGAATCTTCTTGACGACAACCGCACCTTTTATGCGGTCTATAATGATGTGGAAGGGCTCTCCCAATCTTCAGAAGTAACTATCAACGGCCTTAAAGTAGGACAGGTAACCAATATCGACTTTTTGAATGAAGAGGGGCAGCTGGTGGTGACCTTTACCGTGAAGAATAATTTCGCTTTTTCAGAAAATAGTATTGCAGAGATCTACGGTGGAAATATCATCGGCGGAAAATCTCTGGCGATAATTCCCAAATATGATAAAAATGTGGGAATGGCTGAATCTGGGGATACCCTCGAGGGAAAAAAGGAAGAAGGGATTATGGAGCTGGTGAATGACCGTCTGACTCCGCTTCAGGAAAAAATTGAAAATACTATCGTAAGCGCAGATTCCATGGTAACCGCTATTGCCGAAGTGCTTAACGATACAACCCGACAAAACATCAGAGGCACGTTTAAAAATCTGGATGCCACGGTGGCTTCTTTTCGAATAACTGCGGAAGAGCTTCAGGGTCTTGTTCAGGGAAATTCAGAAAAGATCGACCGGACTTTTACCAATCTGGATGAGATGTCTACCAATTTCAATAATTTTTCAGATACCCTCAGCCAAATGGACATCAAACAGATCACTACCGATCTGGAAGATGTAATTACCGATTTCGAACAAATTTCCGATAAACTGAACAGTGGAGAAGGAACAGCTGGGAAACTACTGAACGATGAAGGCGTTTACAATAATCTTGACAGGGCTACCAGACAGCTCGAAGAACTACTGCAGGACATCAAATTGAATCCTAAACGATACGTTCATTTTTCTGTTTTCGGTAAAAATCCGGGACCTTACGAAGAACCCGAGGATTCTCTAAAATAAACTCAGCATGCATATTATTGCGCAGATTCTTTTTGTGATTGCCCTCATTGGCGGGATCGGTTTTTTTATTAGAAACATCCGGCGAATGACGCGGAATATAAAACTGGGTAAAAAAATTGACCGTACCGACCATAAAGGAGAACGTTTTGCAAAAATGGGCCGCGTAGCCATAGGCCAAAGCAAGATGGTGCGCCGGCCTGTTGCGGGAATCCTGCACGTGATCGTCTATCTTGGCTTTATTCTCATTAATATTGAAGTTCTCGAAATCATTATTGATGGCGTTTTCGGCTCCCACCGTGTATTCTCTTTTATGGGAAATTTTTATAATGCATTGATCGCCGGTTTCGAAATCCTGGCTTTACTGGTACTTGTAGGGGTGATACTTTTCTGGATCAGAAGGAATGTGATTCGCATCTACAGGTTCTGGGGAAATGAACTGAAAGGCTGGCCAAAAAATGACGCCAACAATATTCTTTATTTCGAAATGGTGCTGATGGCACTTTTCCTAACTATGAATGCAGCTGATCATCAGTTGCAGCTGAATGGGGCGCCACATTACCTGCTGAATACAGATATGAGTGCCGCTTTTCCCGTAAGCGCTTTTTTAATGCCGCTGATGGATGGTTTAAGCAATGCGACACTTATCATTGTTGAAAGAGCTGCCTGGTGGCTGCATATTTTAGGAATTTTATTCTTCCTTAATTACCTGTATTATTCCAAACACCTGCATATACTTCTGGCTTTTCCGAATGTTTTTTATTCAAAGTTGAAACCGAAAGGAGAATTCGATAACCTGGAATCGGTTAAAAAGGAAGTGGAACTGATGATGGATCCCAATGCCGATCCCTTTGCGGCTCCGGCGGAAGGAGAAGAGGAAGAAGAACCGGAAAAATTCGGGGCTTCCGATGTGTTTGATCTCAACCAGGTGCAATTGCTGAATGCCTATACCTGTACCGAATGCGGTCGTTGCACCTCTGAATGCCCGGCTAACCTTACCGGCAAGAAACTTTCCCCGCGTAAGATCATGATGGATACCCGGGACAGGCTGGAAGAAGTGGGAGAGATTATCAATAAAAAAGGCAAATACGAAGATAACGGGAAACAGCTTCTCGATGATTTTATTACCCGGGAAGAACTCTGGGCCTGTACCACCTGTAATGCCTGTGTGGAAGCCTGTCCCGTGGGAATAGACCCGCTCTCTATCATTGTGGATATGAGAAGATATTTGATGATGGAGCAGAGCGCCGCTCCAAATGAACTGGCCATAGCCATGACCAATATTGAGAATAACGGTGCTCCCTGGCCTTATAATCAGATGGATCGTCTGAACTGGGCCGAAGAAAAATAAGAATAAGATAAAAGTATAGCTATTATGGCAGATGCAATAAAGGTTCCTACCATGGCCGAATATATGGCGGAAGGCAAAACTCCCGAAGTATTGTTCTGGGTTGGTTGTGCCGGAAGTTTTGACGACCGTGCAAAGAAGATCACCAAGGCTTTTGTAAAATTACTGCAGAAAGCAGAAGTTGATTTTGCAGTTTTGGGAACCGAAGAAAGCTGTACAGGCGATCCTGCAAAACGTTCGGGAAATGAGTTTCTGTTCCAGATGCAGGCCGCTACCAATATCGAAGTCTTAAATGGTTACGAGATAAAAAAAATAGTGACCGCCTGTCCGCACTGCTTCAACACCATTAAAAACGAATATCCTTCACTGGGAGGGAATTACGAGGTGATGCATCATACCCAATTCCTGAAATCCCTGCTCAATGAAGGCAGGTTAAAGGTAGAAGGCGGAAAATTCAAAGGCAAAAAGATCACTTTTCACGATCCCTGTTATCTTGGACGTGCCAATAACGAATATGAGGCGCCAAGGGACCTGCTTCGAAAACTTGAAGTGGAACTTGTGGAAATGAAGAGATGTAAACGGAATGCCATGTGTTGTGGTGCAGGAGGCGGACAAATGTGGAAAGAGCCTGAGCCTGGCAATAAAGATGTAAATGTTGCCCGAACCGAACAGGCGATGGATGTAAATCCCGAAATTATTGCAGCCGGGTGTCCTTTTTGCAATACCATGATGACCGATGGCGTTAAAAGTAAAGAGAAAGAAGATAGTATTGCTGTAATGGATGTTGCCGAGATGATCGCAAATGCCGAGGATCTTTAGATTAAAACGTTAAATAGCGGTACTATATTTGAGCTCACGACTAAAAAAATTAGATTTGTAACAGTTCAATTTTCACCCCTTATGTTAGTACCATTCGAAAGTTTACCCGATACTTCGCGGGTATGGATTTATCAGGCCAACAGGCCATTTACAGAAGAAGAAGCAAAAGAAATTTCAGGAAAATTAGATGCCTTCATAGAGCAGTGGACCGCTCATGGTGCCAATCTGGAAGCATCCTACGAAATAAAATACAGGCGCTTTATTGTCATTGCCCTGGACCAGGAAATCACTTCAGCTTCAGGTTGCTCTATAGATGCCTCGGTGCATTTTATCCAGCAGCTGGAAAAGGAATATGAGGTCGATCTGCTCGACAAGATGAATGTTTCTTATAAAATGGGAGAATTCATTGCCTATAAAAGCCTTGCCGATTTCCGAAAAATGGCCAAACAGAAGTCCGTTTCCTCTAGAACGATCGTATTTAATAATCTTGTAAATAATAAAGCCGAATATCTTTCAGAATGGGAAGTTCCGGCATCCCAAAGCTGGCACAAACGTTTTATGAATTAATGAAGTTGAAGCAGCAGGCCCCACGATTCTTAATATTCTTGATCTTTCTTATTTTATCCCTGTCGGCACAGGCACAGGTCACCAATCCTTTACGAGCCAATGATTACGTCGCCCAAAAGAAATGGGTGGACAGTGTGTATGATTCGATGAGCCTGGAGGAAAAAGTAGGGCAGCTTTTTATGGCCAATATCTGGTCTAAAAATGCCGATACCGAAGCCGACACCATCAGGAAACTTATAAAAGAAGAGCACATTGGCGGAATTATCTTTTCCAAAGGCGGACCGGTGAAACAGGCGCAGCTTACCAATGAATTTCAAAAAATGAGCAAAGTGCCTCTTTTGGTTGGTATGGATGCCGAATGGGGCCTGGCGATGCGGTTAGACAGTACCTTTGCCTTTCCGTGGAATATGACTCTTGGAGCCATCCAGGATGAAACGCTACTCCAGAGAACGGGTGCGGCCATAGGCAGGCATGTAAAAAAACTGGGCCTGCAGTTCAATTTTGGTCCCGTTGTAGATATAAATACCAATCCTGATAATCCAATTATTGGGAACCGTTCTTTTGGAGAAAACAAAGAAAATGTTACCAGTAAGGCCCTGGCTATGATGAAAGGAATGCATCATTCGGGAATTCTGAGCACAGCGAAGCACTTTCCGGGGCATGGTGATACCGATTCAGATTCCCATAAAACATTGCCTACTATTAACTTTTCCCGGGAAAGGATTGATTCTGTAGAGCTTTATCCTTATAAAAGATTGATTCCCGAAGGCCTTAGCAGTGTAATGGTCGCTCACCTTAGCGTTCCGTCCCTAGAGCCTGATGAATCAATTCCGGCCTCGCTTTCAGAAAAAATTATTACCGATGTTCTTAAAAAGAATATGGGATTCAACGGACTAATTTTCACCGATGCCCTGGATATGAAAGGCGTAGCAAAAGGGAATGAACCCGGTGAAGTCGATTTGCAGGCTTTTTTGGCCGGAAATGATGTGCTGCTGATGAGCGAGGATATTTCGAAAGCATCAAAACATATTATTGAAGCTTATAATGAGGGAACGATTTCTGAAGGCCGGCTGGCACTTTCAGTAAAAAAGATCCTTTATGCAAAATATAAAACCGGCCTGGATCATTTTCAGCCGATTGATACCGCACATCTTATCGATCAGCTTAATACTTCCCAGGATGAAGCGCTGTTGGAAGACCTTTTTGAAAATGCCATCACCCTGGTCAAAAACAATAAAGCTGTTGTTCCTGTAAAGAACCTTGAAAAACAGCGAATCGCCTATGTGAATTTTGGCGATGCCGATGGTAGCCCGTTTCTGAAGGAGCTCAGGAAATACACCAAAGTTGATTGGGTAAAAGCCGAAAAACTAGCAGATCTTCTCGATAAACTCGACGAGTACACTTATGTTATTATTGGACATCATAAATCTGATAGTAGCCCTTGGTCTTCCTATAAATTTTCAGATAAAGAGCTGGTTTGGCTGCATGAGATCGCAAGAAAGAATAAAACCGTGCTGGCTCTATTCACAAGGCCCTACGCCTTACTGGATGTAAAGAGCTTTTCCAATCTGGAAGGAGTGGTCGTGGGTTATCAAAATCATCCCGTATCACAACAGAAAGTAGCGCAGGTGATTTTCGGGGCCATTGGGGCGAAGGGAAAACTTCCGGTGAGTATCGGCAGGGAGTTTCCTGCGGGCACCGGGTATATCACAAAAGATCTTAACCGGCTGGCGTACGGGAGTCCGGAAACTGTGGGTATGAGCTCATCAAATCTAAAAAAGATAGACAGCATCATCAATTACGCGATTCAGAAAAAAATGACACCGGGAGCTCAGATCCTGGTGGCCAGAAAAGGTAAGGTGATCTATCAGAAGAATTTCGGATATCAAACTTACGATGAGGATTTACCGGTGACCGATACTACCGTTTATGACCTCGCCTCACTGACGAAAATTCTGGCTACACTGCCTTTGATCATGCAGCTTGACGAAGAAGGCGTCCTGGGTTTTGATACAAAACTGAAAGAATTATTTCCTTCATTTAAAGGTTCAAATAAGGCAAACATCAGGCTTCAGGATATGCTGATGCATTACGCGCGCCTGCAGGCATGGATCCCTTTTTACATTTCCACCCTTGATCCGGCGACCAAGAAACTTTCCCCGGAATATTACCGTACCACTCCTTCCGCCGAATTCAATACGCATGTGGCAAAAAATATGTACATACGCGGAGACATCAATGATACTATTTTAAAAACCATCAGGGATAGCGAACTCGAGCCTCGCCTGGAATATAAGTACAGTGATCTGCCTTATTATATGCTTAAATATTATCTGGAAGGTCATTTCAATACTTCTCTACAGGTGGTTACACAGCAAAGATTGTACAAGCGACTGGGAGCAAATTATACAGGATATCTGCCCCTTACCAGGTTTGACACCCTGCAAATTGCTCCTACCGAAGATGATAAGCTCTGGCGTCACCAGCTGGTGAGAGGTTATGTACATGATCAGGGCGCCGCCATGCAGGGAGGTATTGGCGGACATGCCGGGCTTTTCAGTACGGCAAATGATGTTGCCAAGATCATGCAGATGTACCTGAACGGTGGCAGTTACGGAGGTGAAAAATTTATGGATAAGGAAACTATTCACAAATACAACACCTGTTATTACTGTAAAGAGGATGTAAGGCGAGGCGTGGGTTTCGACAAACCTCAACTGGAAGAGGTTGGGCCAACCTGCAACTGCGTTTCCATGAATAGTTTTGGTCATAGCGGATTTACAGGTACCTTTGCCTGGGCCGATCCCGATGAAGGGATAGTTTACGTATTTTTGTCGAATAGAGTATATCCCGATTCGAATAACCGTAAACTTATTCATGAGGATATCAGGTCTAATATCCAAAAAGTGATTTACGAATCTATAGTAACCGATTGATGAAAATTGCCATTGTTTGCTACCCTACCTTCGGCGGAAGTGGTGTTGTAGCTACCGAATTGGGACTGGAGCTTTCAAAACGAGGGCATGAAGTTCATTTTATCACTTATAAGCAACCGGTGAGGCTGGAGCAGATCTCCAGTCATATCAGGTTTCATGAGGTGAATGTGCATGAATATCCGCTGTTTCATTATCAGCCCTATGAACTTGCTCTTAGCAGTAAACTGGTAAATGTGGTGCGGCATTATGGAATTGAGGTTTTACATGTGCATTATGCCATCCCTCATGCCTATGCCGGTTATATGGCCAAAAAAATGCTGGAGGAATATGGAATAAAACTTCCCATGGTCACCACTCTTCACGGCACAGATATCACGCTGGTAGGAAAGCACCCTTTCTATAAACCCGCGGTAGCATTCAGTATCAATAACAGTGATTTCGTAACTTCGGTTTCTCAAAGCCTGAAAGAAGACACGCTCAGGTTCTTTAATATCAAAAAGGAAATAGAGGTCATTCCCAATTTTATTGATGCGTCCAAGTATCGGCAGAAATCTTTCACCGATTGCCAGCGTGAAATAATGGCTGATGAAGATGAAAAGATAATTACGCATGTTAGTAACTTCAGAAAAGTGAAGCGTATCGACGATGTCATCAAAATCTTTTTCAATATTCAGAAGCAAATCAAAGCAAGGCTGATGATGGTTGGAGAAGGACCCGAAAAAGAAGCTGCGGAAGACCTTGTGCAGGAATTGAATATTGCCGATAAGGTTTTATTCCTGGGCCAAAGTCATGAAATTGATAAGATCTTATG
This sequence comes from uncultured Flavobacteriaceae bacterium, assembly GCA_963741865.1. Classification (GTDB taxonomy): domain Bacteria; phylum Bacteroidota; class Bacteroidia; order Flavobacteriales; family Flavobacteriaceae; genus Christiangramia. Next base: position 286,512 of record CAVUJP010000002.1, on the reverse strand, counting down.
CTTTTCTGATCTGTTCCTTTTGCCTTCAGAAACAGAAAGTTTCGGACTTGCGGCGCTTGAAGCAATGATTAACGAAGTACCTGTAATATCTTCTAATTCAGGGGGTTTGCCTGAAGTTAATATTCAAGGGGTCTCCGGATTCTTAAGAGATGTCGGGGATATAGAAAGCATGTCTAATGATGCTATTTCCATACTTGAAGATAAAGAGAGATTAGAGCTTTTTAAAAGACAGGCCAGGGAAGTGGCAGAAGATTTCGATATTCATAAAATAGTGCCGCTGTATGAGAGATTGTATGAAAAGGCGCTGATTAGTATATAAAAAAAGTGGAGATTATTAAACCTCCACCTTTTCTTTCTTAAACCTATAATTAAGAAAATCTAAAATTGATATCGTATTCCCAGAGCGATGTCCGGGGCAAAATCGTTGCTGTCTACATAATCTGAAAACCCGAATTCCGGTCTGAAATCCAGAGAAAGTAAAAGAGGAAAATCAAAGTTATACTCGATGCCAATATCTCCGGCAGCCAGTAAATAAGCTCCATCATGAGGATCGTAACCTAAACCTTCCCTGTTATCATTATAACTTCCAATACCGGCACCGGCTCCAACATACCAGTTAAAGCCACCGTCAATATTCCAGATCCATTGATAGAGTCCTACAAGTTTGATGGCATCATAATGACTGTCGTTTCTCCAGCCAAGATCTAACTCCAGCCGATTATTATCAGCCCCTAACTCTCGTTGGTAAGAAACCTCTGCTCCATAGCCATTTCCGCCACCTACTCTAAGTCCGATAGCGTTTTCAGAAATAGTTTGTGCCTGTGCTTCATAAAAAAAAGCAGCTCCAAAAAATAAAGCCGCGATAAGAATTACCTTTTTCATATTGATTGATTCGTTTTAGTGAAACAAATTTAATGCGAATTGTATTACAGAAACGCTCACTATCGCAAATGTATTGTTAATATTAATTAAAAAAGTGTTAAGCCATTTTCGCGGAAACTTCTAAATTTGGGTATGGATTTGAAGCCCGCTTTCGACAGACTCAAAAATGAATTAACCGGTGAATTTCATGCCGATTCGCTGAGAAGGTCTATTTATGCCACAGATGCTTCGGTATATCGTGAAGTCCCTCTGGCGGTATGTTATCCGGCTAATGTGCAGGATCTCAAAGTCTTGATTAAATTTGCTTCGGAAAGTAATACTTCTCTTATTCCCCGAACAGCAGGAACATCCCTTGCCGGGCAGTGTACCGGGAATGGAATTGTGGTGGATGTTTCCCGACATTTCACCGATATCATTAAAATTGAACAACAGCAGAAGAGAGTAAGCCTACAGCCGGGGGTAATTCGTGATGACTTAAACCGAAAACTGCATAGATACGGCTTGTTTTTCGGTCCCAACACCTCGACTTCCAACCGTTGCATGGTCGGCGGGATGGTGGGCAATAATTCCAGCGGCACGACTTCCATAAAATATGGCACCACTCGCGAAAAATTGATTTCTCTTAAATGTCTGTTGAGTGATGGTTCTGAAGTGGAATTTCACGATGTGACCAAAGAAGAATATGAGAAAAAACTTTCACTGAAAACCCTTGAAGGCGATATTTACAGGAAGATCGATGAAATTTTAAATAATTCAGAAAGCAGGAAAGAAATTGAAAAAGAATTCCCAGATCCCGGAATTCACAGAAGAAATACCGGTTATGCCATTGATGAACTCTTAAGAGCTGAAATCTTCACGCCAGAAGGGGATTCCTTCAATATGTGCAGGCTTATTTCCGGCAGTGAAGGAACACTGGCTTTCATTACCGAGATCACTCTGCAGTTGGATGAGCTTCCGCCTAAATATACCGCGATGGTGGCGGCACATTTCAGCAGCATAGAAAATTGCCTGCAATGTGTGGTTCCGGCTATGGAACATAGCTTATTCACCTGTGAAATGATGGATAAGGTTATTCTCGACTGTACCAAACAGAACCTGAAATATCGCGAAAATCGCTTTTTTATAGAGGGAGATCCCATGGCAATTCTCATGCTGGAATTACGTTCCGATTCTGAAAAAGAACTGCAGGAACAGGTAAAAGAACTTCTATCCTCAGTTGAAAATACCGGTTTAAGTTATGCCAATTCCGTGCTTTTTGGAGATGAAATAGATCTCGCCCTGGAACTGAGAAAAGCCGGATTAGGTCTTCTGGGGAATATGAAAGGCGATAAAAAAGCGGTGGCCTGTATTGAAGATACCGCCGTTCCTTTACCGGTTTTAGCCGATTATATCAATGAGTTCAGCGGAATTATGAAGAAATATGACCAGCAGGCGGTATATTATGCCCATGCCGGCGCCGGGGAACTTCATTTAAGACCTATTCTCGATCTTAAGAAAAAGGAGGATGTCAAACTTTTCCGAAGTATTACAGAAGATGTGGCCGGTCTGGTAAAAAAATACAATGGTTCGCTTAGCGGTGAACATGGTGACGGCCGCGTACGTGCTGAATTTATCGAAAAAATGATTGGCTCCCATAACTACGCGCTTTTAAAGGAAGTAAAAGCCGTTTTCGATCCTGCAAATATCTTCAATCCAGGAAAGATCGTGGATACCGACCCCATGGATACTTCGCTGCGTTACATTCCGGGAAGAAAGGAGCCGGAAATAGAAACAATCATGGATTTTTCAGATGCAGAAGGAATTCTGCGCCTTGCTGAAAAATGTAACGGGAGCGGGGATTGCCGGAAATCGGTTGAAGCCGGAGGAACCATGTGTCCGAGTTATCGCGCTACTAAAGATGAAAAGGATACTACCCGAGCCAGGGCGAACGCTTTGCGGGAATTTTTAACAAATTCAGAAAAACCTAATCGTTTTGATCACCAGGAACTTAAGGAAGTGCTGGATCTCTGCATCAGCTGTAAAGGCTGTAAAAGTGAATGTCCGTCCAACGTTGATATGGCGAGCTTGAAAGCCGAATTTCAGTATCAATATCATAAGGCTCACAAACCTTCGCTAAGGGACAGGATGTTTGCCAATATTTCAAATTATAATTCACTGGCCTCTAAAACTCCGGGAGTTTCGAGGTTCTTTATGAAGAATAAAATCACCAGCGGATTGATGAAGAGTATGCTGGGAGTGGCTCCGGAAAGAAAGCTACCGGTAATTGCCGAAGAAACACTAAAACAATATTACCTGAAGCACCGGGAACAGCTAAAAGTAGAGAATCCTGTAAAAAAAGTGTACCTGTTCTGTGATGAATTCACTAATTATCTGGATGTAAAAATAGGTAAGGATGCGCTTCAGCTTTTGTCAAAACTGAACTACCAAGTGGAGATTATTGAACATCCGGAAAGCGGCAGAAGCTATATTTCCAAAGGTTTTCTTTCTGAAGCTAAAAAACTGGCCAATAAAAATGTTCAGATTTTCAAAGATTTTATTAGTGATGAAACTCCGCTGATTGGAATTGAACCTTCGGCAATTTTGAGCTTTCGGGATGAATATTTACGACTGGCAGATGACAAGGCAGCTGCCGAAAAATTATCTAAAAATTGCTTTATTATTGAAGAATTCCTGAAAATAGAAATTTCAGCAGGGAATATTCAGGTTGATCAGTTCACCAAAACAAAAGCCACGGTGAAGATCCATGCGCATTGCCATCAAAAAGCACTTTCTAATGCCTCCCGAACCTTTGAGGTGCTTAATCTTCCGAAGAACTATTCGGTAACCATAATACCTTCCGGTTGTTGTGGCATGGCAGGATCATTCGGCTATGAAAAAGAACATTACGAGGTAAGTATGAGAATTGGTGAAAATTCGTTGTTTCCTGCCGTAAGAAAAGCCGATGTACGTACCATCATCGCCGCTAATGGAACCAGTTGCCGACATCAGATCAAAGACGGTACAGGTCGCAATGCTCAGCATCCGGTAACGATCCTGAAAAAGGCGCTGGCATAATCGTATTAAGAAAATCTTAAATGTTTATTATCCGCTAAAAAAATCTCTACTTTTAGATTCTCTCTGAACTCAGAAAAAAATCAAATAAATACAATTCATGACCCAGGAACTTCAGATAAAGGAGTTGGAAAAGGAATTATTGGAAAGCCGTAAAGAAAACGAACTTCTAAAAGAGAAATTAGAAAAAAACGATAGCAGTGATCTTTTGGATTTATACCAGTATAGGACATTGGTACATTCTTCGCCTTCTATGTTTACTTTACTTAAAGGGAAGGACCTGATAATAGAAGTTGCCAATGATCCAATTCTTAAATATTGGAACAAAACCAGGGACATTATAGGCAAACCCATTATTGAGGCCCACTCCGGTATAAAGGAGCAGGGGCTGGAGGATCTTCTTCTGGAAGTCTACGAAAACGGCAAGGCTCGCCGTGGCTACGAAGTGCCGATATACATATATCGGGATAATGAAAGAGCACTAAACTACTTCAATTTTATTTTTCAGCCACAGCGAGACCAAAAAGGAAAAATTTATGGAGTTGCTGTTATCGCTCACGAAGTTACCACCGAAGCCCAATTACATAAAGAATTAAAGAAAAGCGAAGGCCTTTACAGGAGTATCGCCGATTTTATGCCGCATAAAATCAGCATTACCGATAAAAATGGATATTCTTACTATTACAATAAAAGCTGGCTCGATTATACCGGTTATAGCCTCGAGGAAATCCTGGAAAAAAGGGTAAGAGGACTGGTGCATCCCGACGATCTGGAAATTATTCAAACGAAAGCTGAATATTCGTTGAAGACCGGAGAATCTTTTGAAATGGAGTGCAGATTTAAAGATAAAAATAAAGAGTATAGATGGCATCTTTGCCAGATAGCTTCTATTAAAGATGCTGAAGGAAATGTGGATTACTGGATCACTTCCTCTATTGAAATTCAGAAAATGAAGGAAGAGGAAAGGAGAAAAGAAGATTTTTTAAAACTGGTAAGCCATGAATTGAAAACTCCTGTTACTTCTATCAAAGGATATGTGCAACTGCTTCAGAGTATACTCAGGGCTGATACAGAGGATAGTGCGCGGGTAAAACCTTATCTCAACAGGATCGAAGGCCAGGTGGAACGGCTTATCCGGCTAATTTCAGAAATGCTTGATCTTTCACGCATCGAACAAAACGAAATGGAGCTGCAAGTAGAAGATTTTCTACTGAATGAAGTAGTCGAAGAGATCATCGATGATTTTAGTTATACCCATGAAGGCCTGAAAGTTGAGTTGAAACATTTATGCGAATGTAAAGTGAGTGCTGATAAGGACAGGATAGGGCAGGTGCTGGTTAATTTTATGACCAATGCCATCAAATATTCGGCTGACGATAAAAGAATTGAAATACGTGTTTTCCATCCCGACGAAGAACATGTAGCAGTAGGAATCAGAGATTTTGGAATAGGAATTTCTGAAAAAGACAAAAAATTAATCTTTAACCGTTTTTTTAGAGTCCCCTCACAAAATGAAGAAACCTATTCAGGTTTTGGAATAGGGCTCTATCTTTCAAAACAAATTATTGAAAGGCATGACGGAGATATTATTGTTAATAGTGAATTAGGAAAAGGCTCCGAATTTATTTTCACCTTACCTTTACATCAAACCTAAATTATGGCAAATATTTTAATTGTTGACGATGATCAAACCATTGGATTGATGCTGCGCGATATTCTTGAATTTAAAGGACATCATGTGGTGGTTTCACAGGAACCGCGAAAGACAAAGGAAAATATTAAATCTAATAATATCGACCTCGTATTGCTGGATAAACTAATCTCCGGAGTGGATGGTACCGATGTGTGTTCCGATTTGCGAAAAGATGACGATTTTACCGATATTCCCATAATCATGATGTCGGCTCTCCACAACGTCAATGAAATTTGTAAACAGGCCGGTGCCACCGATTTCCTTTCGAAACCTTTCGACATGGAAACGCTGATCTCCTTAACCGATGAGATTTTAGGAAAAGAATCTCAGAGCAAATAATTTATTTTTTTGAAAATATGGTGAGTGCGGTGAGATTAGGCTGTTCTTCCTGTTGCTTTTTCTCCTGAAGTTCCTGGAAGTTCACTAATTTCCATTTTCTGTTCTTGTATTCCAAAGCGGTAAGATGCTCGATCCAGTCACCAGAGTTCAGATAAAGACATATGCCGTTTTTGGTGATCTTCCGCACCATTTTAGGCTGATGTATATGTCCGCAGATCGCGTATTTATAACCATTTTCTATGGCCAGTTCGGCTACGCTAGCTTCAAAATTTGAAATATATTTCATCGCTTCCTTTACACTGTTTTTGATTCTTCTGGAAAGGGAGTATTTCTTTCGGCCGGTTTTTACCAAAAACCAGTTCAGTAATCGGTTTAGAAGGATGAGAATATTATAGCCCCAGCCGCCTAGCTTCGCGATCCATTTCGCGTTTTGTATGGAAACATCAAAAACATCGCCGTGGAAGAACCAGGCTTTTTTCCCGTCCAGCTCCAGCAACAGTTTATCCACAATTTTGAATCCTCCTATAACAGTACCGCTAAACTTTCTCAGCATTTCATCGTGATTTCCGGTAATATAGACCACTTCGGTACCTTTCGCCTGCATAGCTATAATATACCGAATAACATCAAGATGCGCTTTTGGGAAATAGCTTTTCCGGAATTGCCAGATATCAATAATATCACCGTTGAGAATAAGTTTAGAGGGTTTTATTCCCTTAAGATACTCGAGGAGTTCTTTAGCGTGACATCCAAGTGTTCCAAGATGGACGTCTGATATTACCACTATTTCAGGTTTTCTCTTTTTCAATGTTTGTAGGGCATTTATTGCAAATTTGGAATAAATGGTTCAGCTTGAGCTTAGCGCAGAATTAAAAATAAATTATCAAATGTTTAATTCGCTGAGCCAGTATTACCGAAACTTTAAGTGAGAATCCATTTTTAAATATGTGGGTAAAAAATTACATTTGTTCAAAATCCTTTCAATGCCTGGAAATTCCTTCGGAAAAATCTTTAAACTTACCACTTTTGGAGAGTCTCATGGTGCCGCTATCGGCGGAATCATAGACGGCTGTCCCGCCGGTTTGGAAATAGATACAGAAAAGGTTCAGAATGACCTGAACCGCAGAAAACCCGGCCAGTCGGCCATAGTTACTCAACGCAAAGAACCCGATATGGTGGAATTTCTTTCAGGAATTTTTGAAGGAAAGACCACCGGTACACCGATTGGTTTTATGATAAAAAATGCCAATCAGAAGTCAAAGGACTATTCTCATATCAAGGACACTTACCGTCCTTCTCATGCCGATTATACCTACGATGAAAAATACGGAAATCGGGATTATCGGGGCGGTGGCAGGTCTTCGGCGCGTGAAACCGCCTGCAGGGTGGTGGCCGGAAGTATTGCTAAGCAACTGCTTAAAGAGGTGAAATTCACCGCTTTTGTCGCCTCGGTGGGAGAACTGGAACTGAAGAAGGATTTTTACGAACTCGATTTCTCTGAAATTGAAAAGAATCCCGTGCGTTGTCCAGATGCCGAAACTGCTTCAGAAATGGAAACTTACATAAAAAAGATCCGTTCTGAAGGAGATACCGTAGGAGGCACGGTTAAATGTGTTATTCAGAATATGCCCAAAGGCCTGGGGGAACCAGTGTTTGATAAATTACATGCCGAGCTGGGGAAAGCGATGCTCTCTATTAACGCCGTTAAAGGCTTTGAATACGGAAGTGGTTTTGCGGGCACGAAAATGAAAGGCAGTGAACATAACGATCAATTCAATACCGATAAATCCACAAAGACCAATCTCAGCGGAGGAATCCAGGGTGGAATTTCCAACGGAATGGACATTTATTTCAACGTGGCATTTAAACCCGTAGCGACTTTGATGCAGAAACAGGAAACGATCAATTCGGAGGGTGAAGAGGTCGAGATGCAGGGTAAGGGCAGGCATGATCCCTGTGTGGTACCAAGAGCCGTTCCTATTGTGGAGGCCATGGCCGCCCTGGTAATCGCCGATTATTATCTTCAGAATAAAACTTCCAAAATATAATTAGAAAGTTCTTAATATGAAAAAACTTGCACTGCACTGGCAGATCTTACTCGGAATGGTTGCGGGAGTCGTTTTCGCGCTGATCCTTACCAATTTCAGCTGGGGAGCCGACTTCGTCAGCGACTGGATCAAACCTTTCGGGAATATCTTTATCAATGCCCTGAAATTAATCGCGGTGCCTCTTATCCTGGCTTCTCTCATCAAGGGAATCTCCGATTTAAAAGATATTTCAAAACTTTCAAAAATGGGGGTTCGTACTATTGCGACCTACATTATCACTACTGTAATTGCGGTTTCCATCGGTCTTGTGCTGGTAAACATTATTGGTCCCGGAAGAACCATCTCTGAAGATACCCGAAGCGATCTTATAGCCAGCTATGAAGGCGATGCCTCCGAGAGGATTTCAGATGCAGAGAAACAAAAGGATGCCGGCCCTCTACAGGCTCTGGAAGATATTGTTCCCAGCAATATTTTTGGTGCGGCCAGTGATAACGGGAACATGTTGCAGGTGATCTTTTTTGCCATTTTCTTCGGAATTGGCCTGATCCTGATCCCTGAAAAAACCGCTAAACCCGTGAAAGACTTTTTTGACGGATTTAATGAAGTTATCCTGAAACTCATAGATCTCATCATGCTAACGGCTCCATATGGTGTTTTCGCTCTTCTTGCTGCCTTAGTGGTGGAGTCGCCAAGTACCGATCTTTTTGCGGCGCTGGCACTTTATGCAATGACGGTTTTAATAGGACTCGTTCTAATGATTGGCGTTTATATTCTGCTTGTATGGGCGTTTACAGGAAATAAACCTTCGTTTTTTATCAACGGAATTGCTCCCGCGCAATTGCTGGCATTTTCCACCAGTTCAAGTGCGGCAACGCTTCCCGTTACCATGGAAAGGGTAGAGGAACATATGGGCGTACATAAAGAAGTCACAAGCTTTGTGCTGCCTATAGGCGCGACGATCAATATGGATGGAACCAGCCTTTACCAGGCGGTTGCCGCTGTTTTTATCGCCCAGGCTTTTGGAATGGATCTCAGCCTTGGCGCCCAAATGGGAATTATCGCCACCGCAACACTGGCTTCTATTGGTTCTGCCGCGGTTCCCGGAGCGGGAATGGTGATGCTCGTGATCGTACTGGCCCAGGCGGGAATTCCCGAGGCCGGGCTAGCATTGATATTCGCTATTGACCGTCCGCTGGATATGTGCCGAACCACGGTGAATGTTACCGGGGATGCCGCGGTTTCACTGATGGTCGCTAAATCGGTTGATATGATGGGACCTCCGAATGTAAAGGAATGGGACGATGAATATCATCCCGATGAAGAAATTGCTGAAAAAGCCTAATCCAGGAATTTAGCTTTCAGTTCAGGAGTCGGGATCATACACTGCTCTTTTTTACCGAACCATTTGTAGCGGTGATTTCCTATAAAATCATAAACACCATCGCGGATGAATGCGGGAACTCCCATAAATAGTTTCAGCAATGAATAGCCACCTGATAGATCTTTGGAAATTTCCAAAGCAGCAGTTGATTTTTTATAGTAGGCCACGCCTGGCTCAATGAGAATGATCGATTCCAGTTGTTCAGGGTTCAAACCTCGTTCTTTTAAAAGCTTTTTGCCGGGTTCACTTTGCAGAGAAGCAAACCTGAAAACATCTTTTTTATCATGTTTGATGATAAATTGAACTGCCCCATTGCAGAGATTACAAACGCCGTCAAAAAGTACGATCTTTTTATTTTCAGAAAAATTATCCATATTTATTTTTTAGCCGCCTGCACCAGTTCCAGCTGTTCAAGATCAACCGAGGTGGTGAACATACCATAATTTACGATCGCTTTGCCTTTTTCGATAGTATCTATAGAGCCTACGGCTTTACCGTCTTCAAGGCGAACCCGGTCGCCGATTTTTAATTTTGCTTTTGGCTTATTAGCTTCTTTTTTCTGAAGTTCCTTTTCTTTCTGTTTTTCTTCTTTTTTCTTTTCCCGAATTGGAATTATTTTCTTCTGAACTTCTTGTTTTAACTGCCGTTCCTTAGCTTTTTTGGCTTTTTGCTGTTTCGCATTTTCCTTTTTTCGCTTGGAATTTTCGATCTCCACGATCTTCAGTAATTCACCTATCAGCTCTTTTTTCTTCTTATTATTGAAATATTTAATGCTGAGATCGTCCAGTTTTTGCCCAAGATAGATCAGTTTTTGATTGGCATCATATAATTCCTGGTAATTTTCAAGTTTCTGCTGAATTCGGGAATTGATCTCCTCCAGCTTATCTTTTTGCTCGGCAGCCTTTGTTTCCTTCTGTTTCAGAGAATCGGTGGTTTTTCGCAGTTCTGAACGTTCCTTCTGAAGCTTGGCAATACTTCGGTCGAACCTGATCTTTCCGCGTTCCACTTTCTTTTTAGAGCGGTTGATCAGGCTGTACGGAATTCCATTTTTTTGGGCTACCTCGAAGGTAAAGGAACTACCGGCTTCACCAACCTGAAGTTTATAGATCGGCTCCAGCGTGGAGCTGTCAAACATCATATTGGCATTGCTCATATCTGGCAATTCATTCGCCAGTTTTTTGAGGTTTGCGTAATGAGTGGTTAAAATTCCGTAAGATCCTTTTTCATAAAATACTTCCAGAAAGGTTTCTGCAAGCGCTCCACCGAGTTCGGGGTCACTTCCCGTTCCGAATTCATCGATCAAAAACAGCGTTTTATCGTCACATTTCCGAAGGAAATAATTCATATTCTTCAACCTGTAACTGTAGGTGCTCAAATGATTTTCGATTGACTGATTATCGCCGATATCCGTCAAAATTTTATCAAACAAACAAACCCTGCTGAATTCATGCACGGGAATCAGCATTCCGCTTTGCAGCATTACCTGCAATAAGCCTACAGTTTTAAGGGTGATACTTTTTCCGCCGGCGTTTGGTCCCGAAATCACGATAATTCGATTATTTTCTGCCAGTTCTATACTCTGCGGAAAAGTTTTTTCACCTTTTCTTTTGTTACTAAGGTACAGCAGGGGATGGTAGGCCTCTTTTAACTGAAGTTCCCTTTCTTTGCTGATCTTCGGAAGAATAGCATTTATCTTTTCGGCATATTTTGCCTTGGCAGCGATCACATCGAAATCGCTCAGCAATTCCTGATATTCCTTTAGAATTTCCCGATAAGGCCTTGCAATTTCGGTAAGCTCTTTCAGGATGCGCTTGATCTCCTCTTTTTCCTCGTATTGAAGATTATTGAGTTCACGGGTGAATTTAAAAGTTGCTTCCGGCTGGATATAAACGATACTTCCGGTTTTGGAATTCCCTATGATTCCACCTTTCACCTTACGTCGATACATGGCTTTTACCGCCAAAACCCGAACATTTTCCATAACACTCTCTTTGATCTCATCAAGATATCCGTAGGATTGATAAGAGGTCAAAGCCGAATTAAAACTGGAATTTATCTGTCCTTTTACCGAATTTATCGATCTTCTCAAATTCTGAAGCAGGGGAGAAGCATCGTCTTTCATTTCCCCGAAACGATCGATCACATCGTTGATCTTATTGGTAAGGCTGGTATCGAATTCGAGATGAGAAACAGTTTCAGAAAGCGCCGGATAGATCTCCCTGTATTTTTCAAAATATTTCAGGTGAGAATTAACAGTTTCTGTTATCGAGGCTATTTTCCGAAAGCTGGCAATTTCAAGAACGGCACCTTCCAGGCCAAGCATTTTTATTTCCTGCTGAATAGAGTCAAAACCATGATTAGGAATTGGTTTTTCCTGCAGTTTTGAATTGAGATATTCATTGGTCTGGTTCAGGCCAAAAATTGTTTTTTTATAAGTGGGATAAGGGGTAATACCCAGCGCTTTTTCTTTTCCCAATCCAGTGACGCACAATTCACTTACCTGCCCACAAACTACCGTAAATTCCAGGTCGTCAAGGCTTCTCGAGCTAATTTTAATCATATCATTTTAAAAGATTCTCCGGTTTCCAGCCCGGGGTTCTTTTTTATATTTTACCTATTTTTGAGGTGCCACAAAGTTACTTAATTCTCATGAACGTAAGAATACACGAAAGCTGGAAAAAAGAGCTGGATCCCGAGTTCGAAAAAGACTATTTTAAAGACCTTACCGAATTTGTCAAAAATGAGTATTCTGAATACAATTGTTTTCCTCCCGGAAAGGATATTTTCGCAGCTTTCGACCATTCCACCTTTGATGAGACCAAGGTGGTTATCATTGGCCAGGATCCTTACCATGGAGTGGGACAGGCCAATGGACTCTGTTTTTCGGTGAAGGATCATGTAAGTATTCCGCCTTCACTGGTCAATATTTTTAAGGAAATTGAACAGGATCTGGAAAAATCTCTTCCAAAAACGGGAAATCTGGAACGTTGGGCCGATCAAGGCGTTCTACTGCTGAACGCCACTTTAACTGTTCGCGCTCATCAGGCGGGTTCACACCAGAACAAAGGCTGGGAGATTTTTACCGATAAAGTAATAGAAACGGTTTCCCGTGATAAAGAAAACGTGGTTTTTATGCTCTGGGGCGGTTACGCGAAGAAGAAAATAAAACTGATCGATTCCTCAAAACATCTCATTTTAACCAGCGGACATCCTTCGCCCTTAAGCGCAAATCGCGGTTACTGGTTTGGAAACAGGCATTTTAGTAAAGCCAATGACTACCTTAAAAAACATGATAAAAGCCCGATAGATTGGTAACTAGAACTTGTGTATGATTGAAGATGGATTAGTCTTTTCCTCGATTAAATTTAATTGCAGAAGCTGATCCATCACTTTTTCCACATCTTCTTCTGAAATCTGTTCCTGACTCCAGCGTGTCAAATCAAGCCACTTCCTGATATCTTCCAGTTTCTGCTGATATCTTTCCGCCAGTAAAACATCAATTTTCGGCTGTAGTTTGAAATCTTTGGTTTCTGAATTGATCACTTCCAGCATTTTCTGAATCCTTTCAGAATCCTTCCGCAGCGATTCATTGCGAACGGCGATCACAAAACACGGCCATGGAGTAGGGCAGTCGGCAATCAAACGGAAAGTATGATTATCTACAAGAGGTTTGGTAGTAAAATGTTCCCACATAAAATACTGGGCACGATCTTCTTTTAAAGCTTTGATGGCGCCTTCCACATTATCGATAATTTCAAAATCAAGTTCATCTATATTCCAGCCCTGGTGCTGCGCATTAACATAAGCCATCAAATGAGAACCGCTTCCCATCCTGCTGATCGCGGCTTTGGTACCTTTTAAATCCTGAATGTTTTTGTAATCTGAACTCGCAGCTACATGAATTCCCCAAATGAGCGGACTCCCAATATAATTCTGGACGATTTTGCAGTCATTCCCGTTTATGATATCCCTGATAATTCCTTCGGTAAGGATAACTGCAACATCAAGTTCCCCGGTTTGTAATGCCTTACACATGGCTCCGGTACCTTCCGGAAAATCTTTCCATAAAAGATTAATATCTTCTTTTTTGAATTTGTCATTTTCTAGGCAAAGATGCCAGGGCAGATTAAAATGTTCTGGTACTCCGCCAATTTTAATCGTTTTCATCCTTTATGCTTTTTTTTCAGATATTCGTAGATCTCGTACTGAGAACGAACAGCCTTTTCGTTTTTCTTTCTTTGAACGTATCTATTACTTTCAGCTTCATCCTGAATCCTGGCCTTTACATTGTCCTTTAGTTGAATATTCAGAATCTCTCTAAATTCCGCTTGGATATCCTCATCCAGAACAGGCGAAAGCACTTCAATTCTGCGGTCAAGATTGCGGTTCATCCAGTCTGCACTGCCATAGAACATAAGTTCATCGCCGCCATTTTCAAAGATATAAATGCGGCCGTGTTCCAGAAAACGATCTACCACGCTGGTTACATAGATGTTTTCACTCATTCCTTTTACGCCGGGAATCAAACAGGTGAAACCGCGAATTAGCAGGCGAATCTCCACTCCCGCCTGGCTCGCCTTGTATAGCAGCTCTATCATCTCTTCATCTTCCAGGCTGTTCATTTTGGCTGTGATCTTCGCTCTTATTCCTTCTCGTGCATTGTCGATCTCATTATAAATGAGTTTGATAAATTCCTGTCGGGTTGAAAATGGTGAAATGATCAGACTTTTTTCCCGGGGAATGATAAGTTCACCTTCCAGTACTTTAAAAAGACGCTGAAGTTCTTTCGTTATTTGTTTATTTGCGGTAAAGATCGCGTGGTCACAATATAATTTTGCCGTTTCGCTGTTGAAGTTTCCGGTGCCGATATAAGCGTAGCGCATATTGATATCTTCTTCATTTCGGCAAACCAGCATAATTTTAGAATGAACCTTTACCTTGGGATAACTGTAAATTACGTTCGCGCCTTTTTCTTCAAATTTCCGGCCCCAGATAATGTTGTTCTCTTCATCAAAACGAGCCTTAGCTTCTACGAAAACGGTCACTTTTTTACCATTTTCAAGGGCCTTGAGCAGGGAAGAGGTCAGCGCAGATTCATCGGCTACCCGGTAAAGGGAAATTTTGATGTCGGTTACATTTTCATCTTCTGATGCCTGCCTCAGAAAATTCTCAACATAATCAAAAGACATATACGGGAAATGAACCGACTGATCTTTTTCCCTGATCACCTCAAAATAATCCTCAGTTTTACTTAGTACTTTATGCGGAATAGGGGGTAATTCTTTAAAATGTAATTTGGTATTCCTTGTAGGATCGGGAAAAGACATGAAATCCTTAAAATTATGATATTTTCCTCCGGGCATCATATCGATTTTCCCCAGTTTCAGTAGCTTTCTGATCTTCTTCTGAACATCTTTCGGCATGTTTGCGTCATACAGCAGCCGCGTAGGCTGATTATCGGTACGTTGTTCCAAAGATCCATATATCTTTTCTGCCAGCACACCACTGTAAATATCATCTATATAAAGTTCAGCATCCCTGGAAAGTTTGATCTCGTAGATCCCACTTATCTCTTCTTCCGGAAAAAGCTTATATGCCTCATGACGAATGACCTCATCAAGAAAGGTAATATTGTGGTTTCCATTTTTCTGATCGATCATAATGAACCTGCCGCAATCATTCACGGGAATATTCACAAGGGCGAGGTGGTCTTCCTTTTGAAAAGTAATGAGAAAATACAGAATGGAATTCTCTAAGAAAAGTTCATTTTCCTTTTCCAGGTCAATGTTTAAAGGCTTTAAATGTTTTTCAACTTTATTTTTGAAAAAATTACTGACAAACATTTTCTGGGATTCGTTATAATTTTCAGAATCAAGAATGAAGATGTTATTTTCAGCAAGCTCAGGAATGATCTGCCCGTGATAGATATTTCCGAATTCATCCTGCTGTTTTTTAACCTCTTCAATGATCTGTTTGGTGATCTTTGAAGGGCGCAATGCCAGCTTTTTACGAAGGCTTTTTTTAACTCTTTTTATCTGCCTGAGCTGGGAAACTCGCACTCTGAAATATTCATCGAGATTGGAAGAGAAAATGGCCAGGAATTTCATCCGCTCGTATAACGGATTTATTTTATCTGCGGCCTCCTGAAGAACCCTTGCATTAAAACTTAACCAGTTTAGATCGCGATGCCTGAACCGGTCGTCTTCTTTAGGTTGCTGCATTGGTGTTAGATTGTTTCATCAAAAATACAAAGTACACCCTGCTTTGCTTTTAATATATTGTTAAATAAGGCGGCAATCATGCCAGCTTCTCCAGGCAATAAGCCACCAGGTCGGCCACTACTTTTTTAGAATCTTTTGAAAATTCTCCAGTTGGCCTGTTGGCGATCACCGCATTCATAGAAAGAGCTTTGTGTCCCAGTAATCTAGACATTCCGTAGATCCCGGAAGTTTCCATTTCAAGATTGGTGACTTTTAGATCTTTATAACTGAAAGCCGCGATTTTATCATTGATATCCGCTTCCGAAATTCCCAGCCTCAGGATTCTTCCCTGAGGACCATAAAATCCGCAGTTGGTGGCGGTAAATCCCTTTTTCACCTCGGGTCCAGAAAATTTTTTCAGCAAGGAATCATCTCCTTTTATTACATAAGGATAGGCTTTTTTGGAAGACCAGCCTGTCTGTCTCACAAATTCATCGGCTATTTCTTCTTCAAAGATTTCTGAACTTTTATAGAAATGCATGAGTCCGTCGAGACCAAGTGCAAGCTCACTGGCCACAAACGAATTAACGGGAATATTTTCCTGTATCGAGCCGGTCGTACCAATTCTGATAATTTCCAGGCTGCTCAATTCTTTTTTAATTTTTCTTTCCTGAAAATCGATATTTTTAAGCGCGTCCAATTCGGTAAAAGCGATATCAATATTATCGGTTCCCATTCCTGTAGACATCACGCTAATACGCTTAGACTTAAAATATCCGGTATGAGTGCAGAACTCCCGTTTATTTTTACGGATTTCAATTTTTTCAAAATGCTGCGAGATTGTAGGCACTCTGCCGGGATCCCCTACAACAATAACAGTATCTGCAAGATCTTCGGGTTTAATCCCTAAATGGTAAATCGATCCGTCAGGATTAAGTATAAGTTCAGAAGCCAGTAAGTTCATTCTATAATTTTAAAAGTCTGTGAGTATCAGATTCATATAGGAAATCAAACATGCGGGCACCACCGAAATACTCCTCATTTTTCAATTCCTGATAAAAATTTTGCTTAGCTTCCAGGGCGAGGTGACCCTTTTCTGACAGCTGGATTTTCCCATCTTTTTCCTCGTAGAAGATATTTAATTTTTTAAGCAGTCGTTCCATCTGCACATCGTTATAGCCATAATAACCCTGATATTCAAGGACATATCCCAATAGATGCTGCTCATTTTTGATATCGTGATTTTCGATAAGCCGAAGCACATTTTTTTCGAGAGAATTAATGCCGGTGATGCTGTTGGGAAATCTTTCGACATGAGCCCTTATACAACTTGATAAATACTCGAAATTTGATTTTACTTTGATCAGTGGTTTTAATTTAAGGGGATTATTGCTGCAGTACAATTCCCAGATCAGCGTGGCGATCTCAAGATCATCAACATTCAGATTGATCCTGTTCTCGTAATGATTTTTAAGTTCTTTTAATTTCAATTGCGAAAGCGGTCTGAATTCTTTTTCGCCTATCAGTTTTTTGCTGCAAACCAGGGTGATCGGGACCTCTTTCTGAATTTCCATGAACAGATTAATAGCCGCTAGCATATTGATATGGCAGAAAAGATCGAATTCGAACCACAGCACGATTTCCTCAAATTTACCGAAACCCTTTAATCTTTTTATTTCGGAAACGAAACGTTCTTCATAATCTTCGGCCGAAATGGAATAAGCCTGTTTCAGGAATTTTTTTCTGATTTTAAAGAATTCAGAATTGATCTCCTGGAGGGTAGGGCCTTCACATAAAAGTTCACGCCATACTACCAGTTCTCCAGCGAGATCCAGTTCCTGAAACTGCTCAGCAAGGCTGTCGCCGTTCACCAGGTGTAGAATTTTATTTTCCATATCGGTTTAACTATAAAAAACGCCTCAAAGATTAACCTCCAACGCGTTTTACTTTATAACCTTCTTTCCGGAGAATGTTCATGATCTTTTCCCGATCATCTCCCTGGATGATAATTTCACCGTCTTTTACTGAACCACCCACGCCACATTTTTTCTTCAGCTTTTTACCCAACGCGACAAGTTCTTCATCGCTACCCTGAAAACCCTTGATAAGAGTCACAGTTTTTCCGCCGCGGCCTTTATTGCTGAAATGAGCTTCGAGGTCCTGCTCTTCAGGAGCGGGAGTTTCCCCGGCTTCATCTTCTACATATTCGCTTTCGTCGAAATCTTCATTGGTGGAAAAAACAAAGCCACCTAGATCTTCAAGTCCTAATTTCTTTTTAGCCATAATTATTTTTTAGCCAGGCCAATTTCTACAAGGCGCTGATTCAAAAATTCACCGGCAGTGATATCTTCATATTGTTTTGGGTGATCTTCATCGATGCATTCTTCAAGGCAATCAAGCCTCATATCACTTCTCGGGTGCATAAAGAACGGAATGGAAAATCTTGGCTTACCCCATTCTTCTTTCGGCGGATTGATCACGCGGTGAATGGTCGAACGCAATTTATTATTGGTATGTCTTTCCAGCATATCGCCTACATTGATCACCAGTTCATCTTCCTTGGGAATGGCATCGATCCATTCTCCGTCTTTGCGAAGCACCTGAAGGCCTCCTGTAGAGGCTCCCATTAACAGGGTTATTAAATTGATGTCTCCATGTTCACCGGCTCTCACCGCTCCTTTGGGCTCTTCCTGGATTGGAGGATAGTGAATAGGCCTTAAAATGCTGTTCCCGTTGCTCACCCAGTGATCGAAATAATGTTCTTCCAGACCGATGTAAAGGGCAAGAGCTCTGAGCACATAAATTCCAGTTTTTTCAAGCATTCGGTAGGCTTCCATTCCCACGTGGTTGAAATCTTTCAGTTCTTCTACATGCACATTTTCAGGATATTCTTCGGTAAGATCAGCGTCCTCTGCGGGTTCCTGACCAAAATGCCAGAATTCCTTCAGGTCTCCTTCTTTTTTGCCTTTCGCATGTTCCTTTCCGAAAGAAATATAGCCTCTCTGCCCGGCAAGGCCTTCGATTTCATATTTCTGCTTGGTTTCTACCGGAAGCTCAAAGAAGGCTTTCACCTCTTTATAAAGCTCTTCAACTAGCTCATCACTTAAAAAATGGTTTTTTAGAGCTACAAAACCAATTTCTTCATAGGCTTTGCCAATCTCATTTACGAATTTTTCTTTGCGTTTGGGATCATCCGCCAGGAAGTCGGCCAGATTAACGCTGGGAATATTTTTCATTGCCATTATGCGGGATGTTTATTTTTAAAGTCTAACAGGCAAAGTTAAGTAAAATTGAATGATCTGCCGGTGGATTATATTTTTCTTAGCATATAGAAAATTAGTTACATTTGAGATACCAAATCCTCAATATGTTTACCAATAAATCAACTGACTTCCCTATTAATTACTCTTCCACCGATCTTTCTTCTGAAGTTTTAACCGATCTCTATGCCTCTATGCTGAAGCCCAGAATGATCGAGGAAAAGATGCTTATTCTGTTGCGGCAGGGGAAGATATCCAAATGGTTCAGCGGAATTGGCCAGGAAGCAATTTCAGTTGGCGTAACGAAGGCTTTGCAGGAAGACGAATATATACTGCCCATGCACCGGAATCTAGGGGTGTTTACCTGCAGAAATATTCCCCTGGAAAGATTATTTGCGCAATGGCAGGGCAAAGCTTCCGGTTTTACCAAAGGCCGTGATCGCAGTTTTCATTTCGGAACCCAGAAATATAAAATTATAGGCATGATTTCCCATTTGGGACCGCAGCTTGGCGTGGCCGATGGGATCGCCCTGGCTCATAAGATTAGAAAGGAAAATAAAATTTGCGCCGTCTTCACGGGGGAAGGAGGCACCAGCGAAGGTGATTTTCACGAGGCGCTGAATATTGCTTCTGTCTGGGATCTTCCCGTGCTTTTTTGTATTGAAAATAACGGTTACGGCTTATCCACTCCGGTTCAGGAACAGTACCGATGTAATAATCTTGCCGACCGCGGAAGTGCTTACGGCATGGAATCCCACATTATTGAAGGAAATAATGTTTTAGAGGTCTTTTCAAAAATTTCTGAAATAGCCGAAGATATGAGGAAAAATCCGAGGCCTGTGCTTATTGAATTCAAAACCTTCAGAATGCGTGGCCACGAAGAAGCCAGCGGCACAAAATATGTTCCGGAGCAGCTGATGGAAGAATGGGCCCAGAAAGATCCTGTAGATAATTTCCGAAGCTATTTAATTGAAAATAATATTCTTGATGAGGAAAAAGAGGAGATGATCAGAAAGAACATTTCCCGGGAAATTGAGGACGGACTTCGAATTGCCTATGCTGAATATGCAGTGGAATTTTATGAAACAGAAGAATTAAATGATGTTTATCAAGAATTTGTATATCAGGAAATTACAGGAAATAAAGAGACAGAAAATATTACGTTTTGTAGACGCAGTTTCCCAGGCTTTGGAACAATCCATGCTTCAGCATGAAAACCTGATTTGTATGGGACAGGATATCGCCGAATATGGGGGTGTTTTTAAAATCACCGAAGGCTTTCTTGATAAATTCGGGAAAGATCGTATAAGAAATACACCTATTTGTGAATCAGGGATAATTAGTACGGCGATGGGACTTTCCATCAACGGCATGAAAACTATGGTTGAAATGCAGTTTGGTGATTTTGTGAGTTCCGGTTTTAATCCGCTGGTGAATTATCTTGCAAAAGTTAATTACCGCTGGAACCAGAACGCCGATGTGGTTATACGCATGCCCTGTGGAGCCGGAGTGGGAGCGGGGCCTTTCCATTCACAGACTAACGAGGCCTGGTTTACCAAAGTTCCCGGTCTAAAGGTTATTTATCCTGCTTTTCCCTATGATGCTAAAGGTTTGCTGAATACGGCTTTCAACGATCCCAATCCTGTTCTTTTCTTCGAGCACAAAGGCTTATACAGGAGTATTAGGCAGGAAGTTCCTTCTGATTATTATACACTGCCATTTGGAAAAGCTGCTTTAGTGAGAGAAGGAGAAGAGCTCAGCATCATTACTTATGGAGCTGGGGTTCACTGGGCATTGGAGTTTCTTGAGGAAATGGAATATGAAAATATTGATTTGATTGATCTCAGAAGCCTTCAGCCGCTGGATGAGCAGGCAATTATCAGTTCGGTTTACAAAACCGGAAAGGTGATCATTCTTACCGAAGATACTTTATTCGGAAGCCTGGCTTCAGAAATTTCCGCGATTATTTCAGAAAAATGTTTTGAAAGACTTGATGCCCCGGTGATGCGGGTGGGAAGTTTGGAAACTCCCGTACCCTTTGCGGGAAATCTTGAAAAAGGCTTTCTGGGAAGGGAACGTTTTAGAAAAAAACTCAAACAATTAATAGAATATTAGTAATAACAAAATAAAAAAGGACTTTTGTTAAGAATCCTTAACATTCGCATTGTTAAAGTATTAATAATCTTTTGCCCGTCGCTAGACACTGCTGTAATTTAGAGAAAACTAATCAATTAAAACCCTCTAATTATGGTACGTTTAATCATTATCTTCCTGGTTATTGCGATCATTGCCGCTATCTTCGGATTCGGTGGAATTGCTGAAGGAGCAGCTGACATTGCCAAGATCATATTTTATATTTTCCTGGTACTATTGGTAATTTCTTTGCTAGCCAGACTATTCAGAAGATAATCTATTGAAAAAACATATTGATCCAATGTACCTTTTCACGGAATTGTGCATTGGATTTTTAGTTTAAAACCAACAACATGAAAAAACTACTTATTTTAATCTTCAGTGCAGCCATTTTAACTTCCTGTGGCACTAGCAAAGTGGCCCGGGAAGCGAGAAAAACCTTTGATGGGAACTGGACATTGACCAGCATCACTTATCCTAATAACGCCGGTGATTTTAATGTGACCCTTTTCAATGAAGCCTCAGCTTCATGTTTTGAAGGCAGTACCTGGGATTTTGTTTCTAACAATAACCGGGGAAGCTATAATGTTACGGGTGTTGGCTGCGAAGGTGACACCAATTATTTCATCTGGTCTATTGACGAAGAAAATACCCCCGCAGGAATTTATGATTTTCTGCTGAAGCCAACCAATGAAGATTATAAATCTACTACGGGTAACGAGGGATTCCGACTTAATCTGAAAAGCCTGAGCGATACCAATATGGTATGGGAACAAACAGTTAGTCTTGACGGATCCCCTTTTACCATTAGAATGAATTTTACCAAACTTTAAAAACAAACAAGCGATGAAAAAGACGATAAACAGAATGTTTGCTATCCTTTTGGCGAGTTCGCTGCTGTTTAGCTGCGATGCCGTTAAGAATGCAAATAATAAACAAAAAGGTGCCGTGATCGGTGCTACCGGAGGTGCCGTTGTTGGTGGCGTAATAGGAAATAATACCGGTGATGGAAATACGGCTTTGGGAGCAATTATCGGCGGAGTCGTTGGCGGAACAGCCGGAGCCATTATTGGTAATAAAATGGATAAGCAGGCTAAGCAGATCGAAGAAGAAATCCCAGGTGCCGAAGTGGAACGTGTAGGTGAAGGGATCAATGTAACCTTCGATGAAAACAGTGGTGTTTATTTCGCTACCGATAAGTACAATATCAATGATGCTTCTGAACAAACACTGAATAAACTAGTCGGTATTTTAAAAGAATATCCTAATACCAATATTTTAGTGGAAGGACATACCGACAACACCGGAAGCGATAGTTATAACCTAACCCTCTCTAAAAACCGGGCACAGGCCGTTACTAATTACCTCGTAAATGAGGGAATAAGCGGAAGCAGGTTCACCACTAAATGGTATGGAGAGGCCCAGCCTAAATACGATAATACCACAGCTGAAGGCCGTGCGAAGAACAGAAGGGTGGAACTTGCCATTATCGCCAATGAAGAGATGAAGGAACAGGCAAAAGAACAGGCAGCTCAGCAGAAAAATGACAACAATTAAAACCTTGTATTTATAGTTTAATTGAGAGTCGGTTGAAGTATTCTTTGGCCGACTTTTTTTTCTTTTTATTTTCAGATGCACAAAACCGAGGTCATAATTGTAGGAGGTGGTTTAGCCGGTTTAACGGCGGCAATACATCTGTGCAGACATGATTTAAAGGTTTTGCTTATCGAAAAGAATGATTTTCCCCAGCATAAAGTATGTGGGGAATATCTTTCCCGGGAAGTGGTACCGTACCTAAAGAGACTTGAACTGGACATTTTCAGCCTTCACCCTGCCAATATTACCCGCCTGGAATTCAGTACCGAAAATGGTAAAAACATTCAGTCTGAGCTGGATCTTGGCGGAATTGGAATTAGCAGATATGCGCTTGATAATTTCTTATTTCAGAAAGCTCTGGAATCAGGCTGTGAATATATACAGGCTACAACGGAAAATATCACTTTTAAAAAGGATGTTTTCAGCGTGAAACTCAATGATGGGAAGAATTTACAGGCAGATTTTGTGCTGGGAGCCTTCGGAAAACGTTCCCTTTTAGACCGCAGGCTGGGTCGTGAATTTCAACAGAAACCTTCAGGATGGCTGGCCGTAAAAGCCCATTATCATTTTGATGATTTTCCTGATGAACTGGTAGCCCTTCATAATTTCGAAGGAGGCTATTGCGGACTTTCAAAAACCGAAACCGGTGCCGTAAACTCCTGCTATCTGGCCAGTTTCAAGAGTTTTAAAAAATTTCGAGATACAACAGATTTCAGAAAAAATATCCTGATGAAGAATAAATATCTCAGAGATTTTTTCAATAAATCCACAATGATCTTTGAAAAAGAACTGACGATCGCACAGGTGAATTTTCATGAAAAAGAGCAGGTGAAAGATCATATTTTCATGCTGGGGGATGCTGCGGGCCTTATTCATCCGCTTTGCGGAAACGGAATGGCAATGGCCATTCACAGTGCTAAAATCGCTTCAGAAGTTCTACTTGATTTTTACCAAAATAAAGATCAGGAAAGAGTTTTTGCAGAAAACAGGTATGAAGCCTTATGGAAAGAACAGTTTAGCAGAAGAATGTTTGCCGGAAGAATGCTTCAAAAAATATTGATCAATCATTCCGCGGCCAGTTTTTCGCAGCAGATCATCAGCCTTTTTCCCGGACTTATGCCCACTATTGTCAAACAAACTCACGGAAATCCCATTCTATGAACCAGATCAACACCACTGTTCGAACAGACGCTCCAGAGATAATGGATGATTTTGATCTTAAGGGAGAGGAACTCCGAAAAACCCTTGAAGACCTCAATCGGGTAAATTATCTGTTGGGCGGTGATAGTATCAGCATGAAAGGAATAAAAAAACTGCTTTCGGGTAAATCTGGAAAAGAGATTTCAATTGCCGATGTAGGCTGTGGAAATGGAGGTTTTCTTAGGCAGCTTGCTAAATGGGGAAGAAAAAATAAATATAATTTCAGATTAACAGGTATAGATGCCAATTCTAATGCCGTGGACCTGGCGAGACAGGAATCGACAGAATTTCCTGAAATCGAATATCACAGCGTAGATGTCTTTAAACCTGGGTTTAGAAAAATGAACTACGATATTTTTATCTGCACCCTTACACTTCATCATTTCAAGGATGAACAAATTATTGAATTGCTTAATTATTTCTATGATCAATCCCGAATAGGAGTGGTCATTAACGATCTCCATCGCAGCAGCCTGGCTTATCGTTCTTTTCAGGCTTTCTGCAGTGTTTTTATCAATAATGAGATCGCACGTCAGGACGGGCTTACTTCTATTCTAAGAGGTTTCAAAAAAAAAGACCTGAAAATCTATAAAAAATCTTTGCCACCCGCCAATCATTCCATACAATGGGAATGGGCTTTTCGATATTTATGGGTGATCAAAAAAAGAATTGTATGAGTGTAAAAATTGCCGGAGTTGAAAAAGAACTTCCTTCTTTTTATAGAGAAACCAAAGACATTCTGCCCCTTGCCGAGGCATGGCTGGAAGGTCAGGATGAAAGATTTCGGCGAAAGGTTCTAAAGATATTTGAAGGAGCGGGAGTAGATATACGCTATTCGATCATGGACCCGGAAGAGGTTTTCACCAGCACGTCTTTTGAAGAAAAAAATAACATTTACGTGCGCGAGGTAAGGAAACTTGGGGGCGATGTATTGAATAAAGCCCTTAAAAATGCAGGCTGGAATCCCGGGTCGCTCGATTATATTATCACCGTTAGCTGTACAGGCATTATGATCCCTTCGCTGGACGCTTATCTTATCAATGATCTTCAGCTTAAGCGGGATATCACCCGCCTTCCGGTGACCGAAATGGGCTGTGCAGCAGGAATTTCGGGAATGATCTATGCCTATGATTTTCTGAAGTCGAATCAAGGGAAAAGAGCCGCGGTGGTAGCTGTGGAAAGTCCAACAGCGACTTTTCAGCTGAATGATTTCAGCATGGCCAATATGGTGAGCGCGGCGATTTTTGGGGATGGGGCAGCCTGTGTGCTTTTATCTTCTGAAGAGAATATTGAAGGCCCTAAGATCCTGGGAGAAGAAATGTATCATTTCTACGATGCCACCCATATGATGGGCTTTGATTTAACCAATAACGGCCTCAAAATGATACTCGACCCATCGGTACCGGAAACCATTTCAGAACATTTTCCAGCTATCATTCACCCTTTTCTTGAAAAACACGATTCTTCCATAGAAAAGCTGGATCATTTGATTTTTCATCCTGGCGGAAAAAAGATCGTGCAGACAGTTTCTGATCTTTTTGGTAAATTAGGGAAGAATATAGATGATACCCGGGAAGTTTTAAAACTCTACGGAAATATGAGTAGCGCCACTGTTCTTTATGTGCTGGAACGTTTTTATAAACGAAAACTTCCAAAAGGAGAGCAGGGCATGATGTTGAGTTTTGGTCCCGGATTTTCAGCTCAAAGAATTTTATTGGAATGGTAGCAGAATTTAAAGATCAGGATTACTGGGCATTGATCCTTGGCGGCAGCAGCGGCCTTGGCTATGCCAGCGCAAAAAAACTTGCCAAACACGGTATGAATATTATCATTATCCACAGGGACCGTCGATCGGAAATTCCCGATATCGAAGAGGCTTTTGACGAGATCAGGCAGTCGGGAGTGAAATTTGAAAGTTTTAATTCTGATGCCGTTCAGAAGGAAAATCGCGAAGAACTGATAGAAAAGATCACCGGAATTCTTGGCGATAAGGGGAAAATTCGTACTCTACTTCACAGCATCGCCAAAGGAAACCTGAAACCTTTGACCGGGGAGGAACCTACACTTGAAAATATCGATTTTCAACTCACCATAGACGCTATGGCCTTAAGTCTTTACGATTGGGCTCAGGCGATCTTTAAAAGAAATCTATTTGCTAAAGATGCCCGCGTCATCTCTTTCACCAGTGATGGCAATAAGAAAGCCTGGAAGAATTACGCGGCGGTTTCGGCGGCAAAAGTTACGCTGGAATCTATCACCCGGAGCATGGCGCTGGAATTCGCTCCTTATGGAATCAGAGCGAATTGTATTCAGGCCGGAATCACCGTTACCCGTTCATTCCAAATGATTCCCGGTAATGAAACCCTGCGCGTGCATGCGCTCAAACACAATCCTTTCCGAAGGTTAACGGTGCCTAACGATGTTGCTAATGTGGTCTATCTTTTGAGCAAGGACGAAGCCAGCTGGATCACCGGCTCCATTATTCCTGTTAACGGTGGTGAACATTTAATGTAGATCGCCGGTGAAGAAAGAAGAAATCCTCTCATTTTTACCCTATTCAAAGCCCTTTCTTTTTGTAGATGAGCTTCTGAAAATCGATGAAAATTCTGCTACCGGGATTTTCACTTTTTCTGAAGATCTTTATTTTTATAAAGGACATTTTAAAGAGTTCCCCGTTACTCCCGGTGTGATCCTTACCGAATGCATGGCACAGATCGGCCTCGTTTGCCTCGGAATTTATCTTCTGAATATGGAAAATGAATTAAAACAAAATCCGAAGATCGCTATGACTTCTTCCGAAGTGGAATATCTGAAGCCGGTTTATCCCGGTGAAATTGTAAAAGTAATCTCCCAAAAGAAATATTTTCGGTTTAACAAATTACGCTGTGAGGTAGTGATGTATAACGAAAAAGAAGAAAAAGTCTGTAAAGGCAATCTGGCCGGAATGATCTTAAACGAAAATACATGAAAAGAAGAGTCGTGATCACGGGAATGGGAGTTGCCGCTCCTAACGGAGTTGGTTTGGCTAATTTCGAAACCGCGTTGCGGGAAGGCCATAGCGGCATACGTTTTTTTTCGGAACTTGAAAGATTAAATTTCAAATGCCAGATAGGAGGGAAGCCTCTAATTCCTGAAGATAAGCTTCCTAATTATTTTACTCCGCTTCAGTTGCGAGGATTGAACAGCAGCGGTATTATTTATGGAGTTATTGCCGGAAAAGACGCCTGGAAAGATGCCGGTTTGGATTTTCAGGAAAAAGAAAGTCCCGACTGGAATTCAGGAATTGTTTTTGGGACAGGAATTCTTGGAGTGGACAAATTTCGGGAAGCCATTCACCTGATCGATGAAGGAAATACCAGACGCCTGGGAAGCACCAGTGTTTTACAGACCATGGCCAGCGGAATCAGTGCCTATTTAGGAGGCATGCTTGGCTGCGGCAATCAGGTTACGACAAATTCCTCGGCCTGCACCACGGGAACAGAAGCTCTCCTGATGGGTTTCGACAGGATTAGCAGCGGAAAAGCAAAACGCATGCTCGTAGGCAGTTGTGCCGATGACGGCCCTTATGTCTGGGGAGGTTTTGATGCCATGCGAATTTTATCCGCTTCGTATAATGACAATCCTAAAAAAGCTTCCCGGCCTTTGAGCGAATCGGCTGCCGGATTTGTACCCGGAAGTGGAGCAGGAGCTCTGCTTCTTGAAGATATGGAGTCTGCAATTGAGAGAGGCGTGAAGATTTATGCAGAAGTGCTCGGAGGAGAGATCAATAGCGGGGG
The DNA here is from genome assembly GCA_963741865.1 of uncultured Flavobacteriaceae bacterium. Taxonomy (GTDB): domain Bacteria; phylum Bacteroidota; class Bacteroidia; order Flavobacteriales; family Flavobacteriaceae; genus Christiangramia. The sequence goes on along the minus strand of CAVUJP010000002.1, from coordinate 258,953 downwards.
ACAGCGCGGGGGCGGCAGTATGACCGCTGCAAACGATGAAGCCGTACAACGATGTATTTTGAACGCCCTGAAAAATTCCGAAATAAAGAAAGAAGAAATTGACAGCATCAACGGACATTTAACCGCAACCAAAGGGGATGTTGCCGAAATTCGGAACTGGGTGAAAAGCCTTGGCCGAAAAGGAGAAAATTTCCCGCTGATCAATTCCCTGAAAGGAATGACGGGCCACTGTCTCAGCGCGGCGGGAAGCATAGAATGTGTGGCTTCGGTACTTCAGCTTTCCAAAAATTTTATATTCCCGAATATCAATTGCGAAGATCTGCACCCCGAAATCAGCGATTTGATCGCTTCCGAAAATATTCCGCGGAAGAGCCTGGAAACAGAGGTTAAAACTATCGCAAAAGCGAGTTTTGGTTTTGGTGATGTGAATGCGGTTGCTATCTTTAGAAAGTATATTGCTTAAATCATTAAGATGAGTGAAAAAGAAATTATCAATCGGCTGAAGAAGATTGTAAAACCTTATGTTCAACGAGCGGAAGGTCTTGAAAATTTTGAAGAAAACACCAGCTTCATTCAGGATCTGGAAATAAATTCAGCCAATCTTGTAGATGTGGTGCTGGATGTGGAAGATGAATTTGATATAGAGATCGACAATAATTCCATGGAAGGAATGCAAACCGTTGGAGATGCCAAACAGATCATTCAGAAAAAACTCGCGTAGATGATCGGGAATGATCTTATAGATTTGGTGACAGCCAGGAAAAATTCAAGATTGAAGAATTCCCGTTTTCGAAAGAAAATATTTACTGCCCGGGAAGAAAATATTATTGATAAAAACAATGATCCCGAAGCGACTTTCTGGCTTCTGTGGTCTATGAAAGAAGCCGCCTATAAAATCCATCAGCAGGAAACAAATTCAGCTCCCCGACTGAATCCGGTGAAATTCGAATGTTTTCCTTCAGAAGATCGAAAAACGGGAAAAGTAATGGCTTTCGGAAAAAACTATTTCACAAGAACACAATTTTTAGAAGGTTTTATTCACAGCATTGCTTCCGCAGAAAAGGAGATGAACTATCTTCAGAAGAACTATCTTAAAAGCAGTGATTACAAAGGCAGATTTTCAGCTTTTATTTCGAAAGAACTTGCACTGAACACTAAACTTTCCATTGAAAAAAATGAGTATCATATTCCTTATTTCCGTCAGGAAAAATCCGCAGAAAAACTTCCAGTTTCCATAAGTCATGACGGGAATCTGGCGGCGCTGGTATTTCCGTTAATTAAGTGCTAAAAGCAGTTAAACTTTAAAAACTGGTTTGACCTTCCCTTCTTCATTTTGTATCTTCAAGCAACAATCAAATTAATTTATTTTTATGAAGACAGTAGACAAAATGGAGGTGCTTCACAGCCAGACGGCCGAATTTATTCAAAAGGGAGAAAAGGGAAAATTCCTGAAACTTATTCCCGATACCTTTATCATCAAAGGGGAAGAGGAGAATGGCTATGTTAATCAGGGCTACGCCATCAGACATTTGAACAGAAGGGATATGCTGCTGATCGATGTGGTGGAAGGAGCTACGAAAGACGCCGTGAAAAGACTTGTGGAGGAAGGATATAATATAAAAGGAATTCTGATCACCTGTGACGGAATTTTAAAGTCGGCTTATGCCGATCTAAAAACTATTTCTGAAGATGCCGGCGGAGCTTCAATTTACGCGCATCCCAGAAATAACTTCAAAGACGATTTTAAGACCAAAGATATCACCGCGAAAGATTCTGTTTTGACGAGCTTCGGGATTAATATTTTCGATCTTCCGGGTAGTGAAGGAGCTTCGGTGGTGTTGTATTCAGATATTAATGACGGGATGTTATTCCCCGGTGATGACGCGGTAGGCTCGAAATATGATTCAGATCTGAATACTTTTAACCGACCTGAAAAGAAAAACAGCAATAATGATTTTGGGCTTGCGGAAAGCTGGGCGGCATTTGACACACCTTTCACCTATCTTTTTCCAAGAAAAGGGAAACCCGGTTTTAATCTCGAAGAAGGCCACCAGATCGATATTTTGAACTCCCTGGGTAGGAGTTAGAATAGAAAATTTTGAAAATCACTATTTACATTCTCTGAAATAATTTCAGAATAACGTAAATTTATAATCCCACAGGGCTGTTTTGAAAGATCTTTTCTGACTTGATTACCTTGAATTCAGTACATCCGTCAGAAGTTTTAGGGTTTTTCAGAACAGCCTTATTTTATTGCTAATTTTCTCTTTCTTTTTCTTCGGCTTCTTCAGCATCTTCCTTAGAAACCAGCGGATGGTCGGTGACCCCAAGACCAATAATAAGAATGACGTTCGCAATGGTTCCATAGAGCATGGTTACCACGGCAATGAGTCCTCCGCCAAGAATGGCAGCCATTCCCAGACTTATATAATAGATAATCCTGTACCATGACTGTTTTACCTCTTCAGATTCACTGATGGGTAAATTCAGCATTAAAAAAGTGATCACGGCTGCAATAATTAAAATGGTATCGGCTTTGGCGATGGTTAACACATCTTTATAATGACGTTTATTAAGACTTGATTGTGAAGCGCGGCTGATACTCAGCAAGGTGAGCATGAGTGCAAGTATTGTGGTAGAACCAAGGATTACGGTGTTGCACAGCATATTGATCCCGGAGAGGGAATGTTTTAAAAGTTCCATGGCTTTATAGCCGGAGATCTGTCCTAAAATAAAAGTTCCGATTCCCATAACTATTGTTGAAACAACTCCACCTACAATAGCTCTTTTTACGATAGCATTCATCCTCAGCTTTTAATTAGTGTAACAAATTATAAAAAATTCAAAGAATTTTGAGAGATCCCCAATTTGATAAAAAAATGACAAATCTTAGGCTAAGATATTGTTAAAGAGAAAGAGCCTTCCCGAGAAACATAGTAACTTAAAAACAAAACTACCATTACTATGTCTAAACTCAATGTTACCCAAAAGCTTATAAAAAGTCATCTGCTGGAAGGCGAAATGAAACCCGGAAAAGAGATTGGTATCAAGATAGATCAGGCCCTGCTGCAGGATGCTACCGGAACGCTGGTGCAGCTGGAACTGGAAGCTATGGGATTGAAAAAAGCACAAACCGAGGTAGCGGTACAGTATGTAGACCATAACCTGTTGCAAACGGATTATAAGAATGCTGATGATCATCTGTTTCTTCATTCTGCAGCCCAGCGTTTTGGTTTGTGGTACAGTCGCCCCGGAAATGGCGTAAGCCATCCCGTTCATATGCAGCGTTTCGGGAAACCAGGAAAAACCATGGTGGGATCAGACAGTCATACCCCTGCCGGGGGATCGATCGGGATGCTTGCTATTGGTACAGGCGGCCTTGATGTAGCCGCGGCTATAGCCGGACAGCCGTATTTTGTAAAAATGCCCCAGGTAATGGGAGTGAAGCTCACCGGGAAATTACCCGATTGGGTGAGTGCAAAAGATGTGATCCTGGAAATGCTGAGGCGGTATGACGTAAAAGGCGGAGTAGGGAAGGTGATCGAATATTATGGGGAAGGACTGCAAAATCTAAGCGCCATGGATCGTCACGTGATCGCTAATATGGGAGCAGAATTAGGGGCAACTACTACGGTTTTTCCCAGCGATGAAGAAACCAAACGATTCTTAAAATCCCAGAAACGGGAAGAGGATTGGATGGAGCTCGTTGCCGATGAAGGCTGCGAATATGACCTTGAAGATGAAATAATTCTTGACGAACTGGTGCCGTTAATTGCAAAACCTACAAGCCCGGGAAATGTGGTGCCCGTAAGTGAAGTGGCAGGCCGGGAAATCAGCCAGGTGGTAATAGGCTCATCCGCAAATCCCGGATTACGAGATTTCTGGATCGCAGGGGCGATGGTACAGGATAAGAATGTGAATAATGATGTTTCTTTCGATATCAATCCCACTTCCCGGCAAATGATCCAGAATATGATCGACAATCGCGCTTTTGCCAACTTGATAAAAGCGGGTGCGCGTTTTCACCAGTCAGGTTGCATGGGCTGTATCGGAATGGGAGAGGCACCGGCTTCAGATACAATTAGTCTAAGAACCATGCCCAGAAATTTTCCGGATCGTTCAGGTACTAAAGATGATAATGTGTATTTATGCAGTCCTGAAACTGCTGCAGCTTCGGCATTAACAGGAAAAATAACCGATCCGAGGGATATGGAAAAACTTTATGACATGAAATATCCGCGGTACGAACATCCCGAAATTGAGATCATCAATACCGAGATGCTGGTTGCTCCACCCGAAGACGGAACAAAAATTCATTTGAAAAAGGGTCCGAATATCAAGACCTTACCACATATCGAGGCTCTTCAGGAAAAATATAGTGTGCCGGTATTGTTAAAAATGGGTGATAATATTTCTACCGATGAAATTTTAAAAGCAGGAGCCGAAGTTCTTCCTTTTCGAAGCAATCTACCGGAGATCAGTAAATATTCCTATACGGTAATTGACGAAACTTTTTATGATCGGGCCATGAAGGCTAAAAGCGAGCATGGCGGTCATGTGGTGGTTGCCCGTGATAACTACGCCCAGGGATCAAGCCGGGAACATGCGGCGCTGGCTCCGAAATATTTGGGACAGGTGGCGGTAATCGCCAATTCGTACGCGAGAATTGCATGGCAAAACCTGGTGAATTTTGGCATCCTTCCCCTGGAATTTACCAATATCGAAGATTACGATAAGATAGAGCAGGGGGATACTATTATTCTGAAGAACTTCAAACAGGATGTTCGGGATAAGAATACTGTAAAAGTGATCATCAGGAAACACCATGGAGGCAAGGAAGTGATAGAAACCACTCACAGCATGAGTGACCGGCAGGTGGATATTCTTCTGAAAGGCGGAATCATCAATGAATTCAAAGAAAAACTTGAAGAGGAGGATTTGAGGATGTGAATTAATTAGAAGTAAACAGGCTTCTAAAGTTTCCCACAAAAAAACCTTTCAGGCGGTTAGACTGAAAGGTTTTTATTTGATTTATTTTTCAGGAATTAATGAGAGGTCATTTTATCCTTGCGTTTGCTGCATTGTCTTTCAATATCTTTCACGGTTTTGGCAACTGCGGCTTCAAATGAATTTTCATTAGACTGCGCATATATTTCAGGACCGGGAGCACTCAGCCTGATCTCGCAGATATATCCGTCAGGCTTTTGGTTCTCATCTCTTTTAAAGAAAACATTCGCCCTAACGACCCAATTAAATTTATTTTCCAGTTTATCAAGTTTTTTCTGAGTAAAAGATTCAAGACTATCGCTTTTATCCAGTTGTACAAATTCGAATATAGCTTCCATAAATTTCAGTTTTTATTTATTCTAAAGGAACTTAAATATTCTCCTATTTCAAATGACTGAAGTCAGATTTAGCAAAGTTTTAGGAAGATTTTTGGAATTCTTACGTGTAACCTTAAAATCGTCGGAATTAAGAAATATTTAGTGTGAAAGTTCTATATAACCATCACATATACCTTAACTTGATTAAGAGATTAAAAAAGGAATAATTATGGAAACGAAGGATTTACAACGAAGAATGATGAACAGAGCCTTCGAACTGGCTCGAGAAGGAAGGGAAATGGATAACGGAGGTCCTTTTGGTGCAGTAATTACTAGAGGAGATAAAATTATCGCTGAATCCCGTAACGAGGTGGTATGGAAAGGAGATTGTACACACCACGCCGAATTAAAGGCTATTCAAAGAGCCTGTAAAAACTTAAATACCAATGATCTTAAGGGTTGTGTGATGTATACCAGCTGCGAACCCTGTATGATGTGTCTTGGAGCTGCGCACTGGGTAGATTTGGATTATATTTATTATGGAGCCTCTGCGCAGGATGCGAAGGATTTCGGATTTGTTTTTAGCGATATTTATAATGATACGAATTCTCATGAAAGGCATGAAGAATTCAAAATGATACAGATCTACAGGGAAGAGGCGCTAAAAATATGGGAACAGATGCCGGCTGAAAAATTGCATATGTAGTTTTAAGCGGGGAATTTTTTTAATTTAGAAGGATCCGGGAACACGAGGTTTCCGGATTTTTCTTATCTCATTAAATATGGACGAAAAAGAAAAAAAGAACCAGGAAGAGGTAAAAAAGAAAAAGCAGGAAAAAGTAGACCGGGAGATCGAATCATCCACCTCTAATGATCAAACCCGAACCAAAACTCACGGAGAGATCCTAAGGCAACAGATCACTGAGGGTTGTGAAACATACGACCGAAGCTCCCGAAGCATCCTGTTAAGCTCTTTTACCGCCGGGTTGGAAATGGGTTTCAGTTTTTTGCTGATAGGAACGGTTTTTAGTTTTTTCAGCGGTTATTTTCCGGAAGAAATCCTTTTTAAACTTATAGCCTTCGTATATCCGGTTGGTTTTGTGCTGGTTATCCTGGGGCAATCCATTCTTTTCACAGAACAAACTTCGCTGCTCACTTTGCCGGTGCTCAGCAATAAACGATCTGTAGGCAGCCTTTTCAAAATCTGGGCGCTTGTTATACTCGGCAATCTTACCGGCGGAATTCTCATCGCGTTAACGCTGGTATGGATAGGGCCGCGGCTGGGAATTTTCACCGAAACCGATGTTGCCAAAATCGCATTGCATTTCAGTGATTATGAATTTTATACCATTCTGGTGAGTTCAATTTTGGCGGGTTGGCTGATGGGTTTGCTTTCCTGGCTGGTAACTTCTTCCAAAGAAACCATCGGGGAGATCTTCATTATTTACCTGATCACCGCGGTAATGGGCTTTTCAGGATTGCATCACAGTATCATCGGGAATATTGAAATTTTCAGCGGATTGCTGGTTTCTCCCGAAATAGGAGTGTGGGATTACCTGAAAACCCTGATCTTATCAATAGGCGGAAATGCCATTGGTGCAACGGTTTTCGTGGCCTTATTGAAATACCGCGCCTTTGTTTTCAATATTAAGAACATATAAAGGGATTCATCTATATTTCAGATAAAATAAAAATGCAAAACATATAATAAAGAAAGTAGCGGTAAGGCCTAAAATTTGTAATTTAAGAAGAGAATTTAAAAAAACAGATTATGAAGATGAGCGGAGAAACAAAAGAATATAAGGGAATAGCAGCGATTTTTATTATAATACTGGTGAGTGTGCTGAGTTTTTCCTGCGGAAGCAGCGTGAACAGAGATACAGCAGCTGATGAAAATTTGCAGCAGTTAATTAGCGAACGGCATTTTGAAATTGAAAATGACTGGGCAATGCCATTGAGAGGTTCGCAGATAAATTTGATCGGAAATACCAATTATATCCGGTTTAAAAATGACAGTGTGGATCTATTTCTGCCATATTTTGGAGTAAGACATACAGGAGGCGGCTATAATTCTGAAGGTGGAATAAAATACGAGGGAATTGCCAGAAATCTGGATTTTTCTCAGGATAAAGATTCTAATACGGTAATTAGCTTTGAAGGAAGACGGAAAAGTGAGAGCCTTGATTTCAGAATTGTTTTATATCCGAATATGAAAGCATATACCAACGTTACAAGTTCAGAGAGAGATCCCATTTCTTATCGGGGAGAAGTTCATCAGCGGAAAGAACAGGAATAGATCCTCAGGATAGCCACTGAGTAATGAATGATAGAGAGATGCTGTTTTTGATATATTCTATTTTACATAATATAAATTATAGTTCAATCATAATACTTTCTGTATAGCCGTATTTCAGGTTATTTACACATAATTGTAGATATAGTACTTTTTGGCCTATATAGGCAACAATTATTTTAAAGGAAATTATGGTAACCCAATGGTTTTGTACAAATAAAATGCTATCTACTACAAAAAATTACCTAATATGACTTCCGGCATTGACATCAATCGTTGCGCCGGTAGCATGATCCATGAGTCCGCTGCACATGAGCCCGACCAATGGCGCGAGATCTTCGGGCCTGGTAAGCTCATTTAAAGAAATTTCCTTTAAAATCCGTTCTTCGCCGTATTGTTCAATAAATTGTTCTGCCATGGCAGTTCGCGTAAATCCGGGGGAAACTATAAAAGATTTGATATTTTCTTTCCCAAAGGAACGCGCCACCGATCTCGCTAAAGAAGTTAATCCGCCTTTTGAGGCCGCATACGCGAGATATTCTTCGGTTTCACCTCTAAAAACCGCACGGCTGCCGATATAGATAAAGCGGCCGCCACCATTTTCTGTAAAATGATCGATCCCCAGCTTTGTAAGAATTCCTACCGAATTCAGGTTAATATCGATGGTTTTTTTCCATGTTTTCAGCCATTCTTCGGTAGTCTGGGCAGCCGGATGTTTAAGAAACACTCCGGCATTGAGGATAATAACATCAATTTTTCCCATTTTGGCCGTAACTTCTTCAAATAATCTGAAAACTTCCGATTCCTTTTCCAGATCAGCCTGAAAGATTTTAGAGCCGGTGTCGTATTTTTTCAGGAGTTCTTGGGCTGAAGATTTGTTGCGATTATAATGAAGGGCGACGCTGGCTCCCATTTTCATTAAAAAATCGGCCAGCCCCTTCCCTATTCCTTTTGAAGCACCGGTAAGCAGGATGTTTTTTTCTTTAAGGTCCAGTTGAATCATTATAAAATGTTTTTGATCCATCCGCCATCAACCGCGAGAGAAACTCCGGTGATATAACTGGCTCTCTGGCTGGCGAGAAAAGTGACCGCGGCGGCAAACTCCTCGGGTTCCCCGAAACGGCCTAACGGAATTTCATTTTTCGCATTTTCCACCTCCGGATTTTTATCAATCAGGTTTTTAAGCCGGCTGGTATTAGTGTAGCCGGGCATTACATTATTAACGGTGATATTATATTCACCCAATTCGCTGGCCAGGGTCTTGGTCAGACCGGCGACCGAAGCTCTTACAGAATTAGATAAGATCAGGTTTTCTACGGGCTGTTTGACGGCCTGTGACGTGATACTGATGATGCGTCCCCATTTTTGCTGTTTCATTCCCGGGAGAAAACTGCGTATCATGAAAACAGCGCTTGCCAGAAGCAGCTGATAGGCTTTTTCCCAGTCTTCCTGACTGAAATCTTCAAATTTCCCCGATGGAGGGCCTCCGGTATTGGTCACCAGAATATCAATATGTCCGTATTTATCAAGTATTTCCTTTACTACTTTTTCCCGATCTTTGGCAACTGACAAATCCCCTGCAATGGCTGTCACTTCAGCATTACAGGCTGAGACGATCTCTTCTTTGGTTTCATTTAAGGTTTTTTCATTCCGGCCGTTGATGATCACCTTTACTCCCTCGCGGGCAAGTTCCATAGCCACGCTTTTCCCAAGCCCCTGGCTGGAAGCAGCGACAAAAGCCGTTCTGTTTTTTAATCCTAGATCCATATAATTTATGAGTTTTTTCTTAAGTAAGTATCGGTACCATCCAGCCAGTCCTCGCGAATTGGTGCCCAGGTATCGATTTCTTCCACATCACCTATCATTAGTGCTTCATGAGGTAGGTTGGGCGGAATTACAATGACATCCCCGGCATTGAGATCTATTACCTCTTCTTTATTCTCCCCAAACCAAAAACGAATGGTTCCGGAAAGCACATTGGTCACCTGCTCATGTATATGGTTGTGCTGCGGCACCAGGAATCCATCTTTGAATTTCATTTTAGCGACCATCACTTTTTCGCCGTACACCAGCTGGCGTTCCATTTTATCGGTCACCTTTTCTACAGGGATGCTTTCCCAATTCAGTTTTTTAATCATTTTTGGTTCTTTTAAAACTGAAAAAAAAGATAAGAATATTTTTTAAACCGATTCTGCCCGAAATCTTGCCTGTTTCCGATTCATCCTTGAGATAAAAAAACTACTGGTTAAAATGAATGCGCCGCCTAAAAACGTATTCCAGCTAAGTTTTTCATCCAGTAGAAAATAGCCGAATAAGATCGCGCTGACCACTTCCAGGTACATTAAAGAAGTAGCCGTAGCGGCCGGTAGAAATTTGAGTCCGTAGAAGAACATTTTGAAGACCACCACTCCTATAATTATTCCGTAAATAATTCCTATTCCCATATGGCTGATCTCTGCGGAAGGAAATTCGGGGAGAAACGGCAGGAAAACCAGGGCTCCGGCGATATTCTGATAAACCACGATCTCATTCTGGGTATAATTGTGGGTTTCCTTTTTAAACATGATCACGGTGATGGCATAGCCTACAGATGCAGCCAGGGCGGCAAGCATTCCTATAAAATCATCAGATTCAAAGCTGAAGGGTTTTCCAGCATAAGTGAGAACGATACCTGCAAAGGCCAGGAAGAGCAGGAACCACTGAGTTTTACGTACGGGTTTCTTGTAGTATATACTCTCGATAGCGGTAACAAACAATGGATAGGAATAAAAAAGGACCACTGCATTTCCTATGGAAGTGAACTTATAGGCGGTAAGATAAAGGTACATTCGGCCTGCGTTGATGACAGACGCCAGAAGCATATGTTTATAATTTCCCTTTAAAACAGGTTTTCTGACCTTCCATAAAAATGGCAGTAAAAATACAACGGGCACTATAGTTCTAAACCACGCTATCAAACCTACCGACATACTGGACATAGATTTGATAAAAACTCCGTTGGTTCCCGCAATTAATGCACAGATGACGACAATATAAATGGCTTTGGTGGCAATCGCCTTCATTTAAAGAAGTTTTGGAAGTGGCGAAACTACAGGTTTTTTTATCAAAATTCTTTTTTATTGATCACAATTCAGTAATATGTAAATCATTTAAATTGGAAGTAATGGACCGTATTAAAGAACTCATCGAAAAGCTCGATCTTCAGCCACACCCTGAAGGCGGTTATTTTAAGGAAACCTACCGCAGTTCTGAAGAAATAAGTCATTCGGAATTAGGTGAAAATTACAACGGAAAAAGAAATGTCTCCACCTGTATTTATTTTTTGCTGACTTCAGATATGTTTTCGGCTTTCCACAAGATCAATCAGGATGAGATCTGGCATTTTTATGAGGGCTCTCCTATTGAGCTGCATACGATCTCGGAAGATGGGCATCATCACAAATTTCTTATCGGCGGGGATTTTAGCAGCGGACAAACGCCTCAGCTTGTGGTTCATGGCGACAATTATTTCGCTGCCAGGATACTGGATGATGATTCTTATGCGCTGGTGGGATGTACGGTGGCTCCGGGATTCGATTTTGACGATTTTGTGCTGCCATCCCGAAACGAATTGATTTCAGAATTCCCGCAACACCAGGAACTTATTACTAAATTCACTCATTCCTGACGTGAATTTTCTTTGAATTGCTAACTTAGAATTATGAATGATAACTATAAAATTCCTGCGGCCACAAGAATTGGCCATGTCCATTTGAAAGTTTCAGATATTGAACGTGCTCTTGATTTTTACTGCGGTATTCTGGGATTTGAAATAACGACCCGCTTCGGGGAAGATGCGGTCTTTATTTCTGCCGGCGGATATCATCACCATATCGGGCTGAATACCTGGTACAGTAAAAATTCCGGCCCTGCACTCATGAATAAAACGGGCCTTTTTCATACTGCAATTGTCTACCCAAGTCGAAAAGATCTGGCCATCATTTTGCAGCGTTTGCGTGAGAAAAATTATCCTCTCACCGGCGCTGCCGATCATGGAGTTTCGGAAGCCTTATATCTCAATGATCCCGATCAAAACGGGGTGGAACTTTACTGGGACCGCCCTAAAGAAGAATGGCCCAGAAAGCCTGATGGCTCTGTTGAAATGTTTACTCACCCGCTGGAGCTTCAGGATTTGCTTAAAGAAGTTGAAGATTCTTCTGATTTCCTAAATTAAGTTATAGAAAAAATAAATTGCTGTTAAGCTTGTAGAATATGCACTTCTGGTGGTCAATACTTCCTAAATTTAATTTGTAACCAACCAGATTTAGTGATGAATTATAATATAGGACCTTCTGCAGGTATTCTTAGTATTTTGTTCTTTTTGAGTTTCTTAGGAATCACTTCCGCTCAATCAGAAAAAGAGAAAAAAAATTCTCTGAAGGAAATGTTCCAGGAATTTCCCTTTACGGAATCTGTTTATCTTCAGGACCAGAATGAAATTCAGCAGACTTTATTTACAGGGCATACCAAAAATGAAAGAATTGCCAATAGCCTGGGCTATGAAATCGAGTATGGTATTACCAGTAGTTTTCAGCTTTCAGCGGGTTATACTTATGATCACTGGAAAACAGATGAACTTTCTTATCACGATGGATGGCTGGAAACAGGCGCCAAATTGAGCCTTTTCAATAATATTAAAAATGCGGCCGCTCTTTCATTTGAAGCAGAATTTCCTGTAAACAAACCGGAAATGGAAACCGAAGAAGACTTCAAGCCTTCTTACACTCCTATGCTCCTTTATGCTAGGGAGTTTAAAAAGGTACAGGTACATGTAAATGCAGGGGCTGAAATACAAAAAGAGCACACCGAATGGATTTATAACCTTGCGGCGGTTTATGGCTATGGACATGTTCACCCGCTTTTAGAGCTTAATGCAATAAATGAAGAAGAATTTAACTGGTTTGCGGGTACAGGTTTGGTTTTTAATAATGACAATGGGTGGGAATTAGTTACCGGAGCGCGTCATGGTGTTGATAATGATTACTGGGACGCTATTATTGATTTGATCTTTGAATTTAAACCCGGAGCTTCAGAAAAAGAATAAAAAAACTCCGAACTCGAAAACAGCTTTTAAAAAACGAACAGCGTCTTTAAATCAATGAAATCATAAATTTCAGGTGTTAATAGTTCTGAAAAGAAAATGAATTTAAACCAGGGCAGCCTTTATACTCGAATGAGGTTGGGAAAGGTTTTTATTTGAATTCAGGTAATACATTTTCATCATGCCTTTGTTCTTTACCTTAATTTCTCCACGGTATTCACAATTGAAATTATCTTTAATTAGGATATAGGTATTTTGGGAAATATTGATCCGGCCAGCTTCCGAATTCGATTCCATCCTCGAAGCAATATTGACGGTATCACCCCATATATCATAGGCAAATTTCTTACTTCCCACTACCCCGGCTATCACCGGCCCCGTATTTATTCCTATTCTCGCTTCAAACTTCACATGCCGGTCATGATCAATATTGCCAGAATTTTTCATGAATGCGCAAATTTCAAATGCGGCGAGTGCTACTTTATGGGCGTGATCTTTTGTAGGAAAAGGAATTCCCCCCGCGCACATATAACAATCACCTATGGTTTTGATCTTTTCAAGGCCGTACTTTCCCATAATTTCATCAAACTTTGAAAAATAGAAATCAACGCTTTCCACCAGTATTTCCGGCGATAAATTTTCAGAAAAGCTCGTGAAATTCATAAAATCGATAAAAAGAACACTCACCGATTCGAACTTTTTCGATTTTACTCTGCCGAAATCCTTCAGTTCCCGGGCGGTTTCTTCCGGTAAGATGTTCAGCAGCAAATTATCAGATCTAGTTTTCTCCTTTTCAATAATGGCACTGGTCTTTTTGATAAACAGGTTACGCCGATAAAGTCCAATAGCTATAATAACTATAGACAAAAGAGCAAGAAGAGTAGCTATAACTATGACTTTTTGATTTCTTTGCCGCTGGGTCATCAGATCAACTTCCACCTGTTTCTGTGCTATTTCGTGATCATTTCGCAATTCAGCCATTTGCTGAATTGTTTCCAGGTTGCGAACACTGTCACGAAAAACGATATGGTTCTGATAATTCTTATAGGCGGCCTGATAATCTCCGGCTCCGGCATCAAGTTCAGCCAGTTGCAAATAGGCATCGGAAACCTGATCTTTTAGCCCGTGATTTTTGGCAATATTAAGACTCTGTTTGGTATAGGCAACTGCCGAGGAATAATCGCTCTTTTTCTTATAGATATCAGACATATACCTTAGATATACCGAAATTGGATAATACTGCTCCATGTCTTCCAGCATATTAATTGCCTGATTGATGTTTTTTTCAGCCAGTTCATTTTTACCCTGTTGGGCATAAACCATTCCTACATTTCCCAAATTATAAGCGGTTCCTAAGAGATATTCGATCTTTTTAAAGATAATACCTGATTCCTTAAAATAATCCAGGGCTTTTTCATACTTCCCAGAATTAAATGCCTGATCACCGGCGTTGAGTAAAGCTGAAGCAAGGTTAATAGAATCGTTTGTGGTGCGAAGGATCTCGATCCCTTTTTGGTAATATTCTTCCGAAGTCTCAGGATTTCCTATCATATTATAAGTATCAGCGACAGAGATGCTAACCGCTCCCACTCCTTTGATTTCATCGATTCTTTTCGCGTATTTTATACTCTGGAAATAGGCATCCAAAGCCATGGCATAGTCACCTTTAAGCTGAAGGGCATTCCCTTTTTGAAGATAACCACTGTGCAGATACTGGAAAGCTGAGTCTTCAGAAGCCTTCTGAATAAGAAGTTCGGAATACTGGATTTTGGAATCGGGATCGGTGAGGTCTTCGGCGATTTTCTTCAGAATTTCAAATTCGCTGCCCTCGTTTTGACCTTTTTCATACTGGACAATAAGACTATCCACCTCTTGCTGGGCAAAGAGGAGATTCGTCAACAAACAAAAAAATCCCACTAAAAAATAATGGGGGATTTGCATCTTAAGAAAGCTAAACATCTAACTTTTCATTTGGAGCACAGGATCATCTGAATGATTTTTATCACTGCCGTTCACCTTATACTCAATTTTGTACTTTTCTTTTTTATTCCTGCCCGGAGAGGGAGTTTTTACAGTTCCCTGCCAAACTCCGTTTTTTTTAGCGGGATCTCCGGTAAGCAACTGGTGAGTACCTGATTTCTTTTTGACCTTAACAAGTTCAGAGAGGCCGCTATCGGTATCCCGCACCCATTTTACAGTGTCTCCCGGATCTACAAAAGTGGTGAGATCATCATTTCCGGGATTGTGATTTTCGCTGTCCCTGAGCTTTAATTTGTCAGAAGTCGGTTCCTTGCTTACATAAATTGTTCGTGTTGTTGCCATGAATTCAATTTTTTCATTAGTATGATATAATGACTTGATAAAATTCTCTAAAACTGGGGCAACAAAAAACAGGAAAAAGTTTTGGGGGAGGCATTTCAGTATACTGAAATACAGTCAATTAAATGTAAACTAAAAACATGAATAAAGCTAATTAATTACCTTCCTCTTTTCCATGTTCTTCTAAATTCTTTCTAAGGTTAATTTTCGGAAACGATGACCTAAAAAGGTTAAAAGAATGGTCTTTCTAAGACCAGCTTCTTAAAGTGATTGGGGAGCTTAAAGTGGAGAATGATTTTTTAAAAAACGCCTTGCGATAAAACCTTTAGGAGAACGTCGTACAATGATAAGCAAGGATCATTCTAAACTCAGTATCCAACGTCAATGTGAACTTTTACAGATCCATCGCAGTGGGCTTTACTATAAACCTCAGGGAGAAAGCAAACTCAATTTAGAACTAATGCGCCTGATGGACGAACATTATACTCATCATCCCTTTAAAGGAGCCAGGAGAATGCATACCTGGCTTACGTTGGATAAAGGATATAGGGTCAATAAAAAGCGCATAGAACGACTTTATTCCAAGGTAATGGGACTTAGAGCCATTATGCCAGGGAAACATACCTCCAGGCGGAATAAAGAGCATAAGGTTTATCCTTATCTATTAAGAAATCTCACTGTAGATCGTACCAATCAGGTTTGGGCCATCGATATTACTTACATTCCTATGCAAAAAGGTTTTATGTATTTAGTTTTCTACTTTTGAGACAGTTTTTTGTTGTAAAAAGTCTTTACTTTTGTAATAACTCTTCTGTTTCTTTCTGTGGTTTCAGTGAGTCGCTGGGTTTAGCAATGGTTCTTTTTTCCAGCCTCACTTCAGCTTTTAATTCAGGAGTTTCAGAATTACTGGCAACGATAATCTCATAAGTACCGCCATCGAGTTTCCATGAATTGGAATCTGAATCGAAATACCAAAGCTCGTCGGTGTTTATATTTAAAGTAATATTCTGATTTTATGATGGTTCAGGTAGTTTAGTTTTACTAAAAGCTTTAAGTTCCTTTTCAGGTTTTTCAAGTGCTCCTTCGGGGCTTGGGTAAAAGAATTTGAAGCGGCGGAACTTTATCGCCGTAACAATTACACTCGTATTTCGAATTACGCACCTTATGAAAAAATGCAAAACAGCCTCTGTTTCCAGAAGCTGCTTAGATAATTTGCGTTTTATGTATTACTGTTCTACGGTGATCACGGTACCGTCTTTCCTGATCTCCACATCCATATTTTTTCCCTCCTGTTTGAATTCCACATCATAAAAATCACCTTCACGGGCACTTTGCACATGCTCGATTTCGATGATCTCCCGATCGGGATATTTTTCCCGGATTGTTTTCTTAACGGCATCGGGAATTTCATCTTTTTTCACGCTGTTCTCTGTTTCCACCCAGGCACCTTCCGCAGTGAAATCGGCACGATAATGCACGCCGTCTTTTTTAAAATGGGCCTCCCAGTAATCATGGTCATCCTGTTCCCAATCGGGGTCGTGCTCATTGGGGTATTTATTCTGAAAAGCTTCTTTTACCATTTGAGGCACTCCGCTTTCGGATTTTGTTTGTTCTTCTTTAGCTTCTTCTTTACTTTTTTCCTGGCAGCTTAAGCTTCCCATTAAGAGAACACTACTTAGCAACATTAAATAGATTCGTTTCATAATCTGAAATTTTTCATGATCTAAGCTAAACAGAGATTAAAAAGCAGGGCGTCAAGGAAATCATAAATTTGGGCTTTTTTGATTGTTATAGTTCTGTAAAATAGTTCAGGCTAAATCTATTCTTAAACTGAAAAATCCTGCGCCAGGTGCAACATCTGTTTTTCAGTTTCGTCTTTATGGAAAGAAACTTTATCATCAATCAAAATTCATCTTATGAAAAATTTAATCATCGCTTTATTATTTTGTACGAGTATCAGCCTGCAGGCTCAGAAAACTATTGAAAAAAATATTGAATATGAAGGACAACCGGTTGAAATTGAACTTGATTTTGCCTCTTCCATAGAAGTGGTTTCCTGGGACAAACCAACTATTCAGATTATCGCAAACATCAGCACCGAAGACGAAAAATACACTGCTCTATATGCTTTAAATGTTGAGCGGAATGGTTCTTTAATAAATGTTTCGTCAAATTCGAAAGAAATTTTTAAAGCTTATCAAAAAGAGCAGGGAAAACAGGGTCTTTCAGTATTATATACCAATGCTTTAAAACATCAGTTCGATTATAAACTTTATCTTCCAAAAGGTATCAAAGTAGATATTTCAAGTATTACGG
Source organism: uncultured Flavobacteriaceae bacterium (assembly GCA_963741865.1). Lineage (GTDB taxonomy): Bacteria > Bacteroidota > Bacteroidia > Flavobacteriales > Flavobacteriaceae > Christiangramia. Next base: position 241,621 of record CAVUJP010000002.1, on the reverse strand, counting down.
GAAATATTTCTTCAGAATTCTTTCAGGGAAATATTAATGCCGACCTGGTAAACGGCGATATAAGCATCAGGAAATTTAAGGGAAACCTAAAGCTGGAAACTGTGAACGGTAAAATTGAATTGCCTTCTGAAAACACTTCTATTTCCGCAAAAACCGTAACAGGGAAAATTCACATAGATTCCAAATTGAACAATTTCAGAAAAGAAAAATTTATAGGTGAAGAGTTGGAATTAGTAGCCGCCAGCACCAGCAATTCCTTAAATCTCCAAACCGTGAGCGGAGATATTTTTTTGAAATAATGCTCCTTGCTTCATAAAAATTATTCAGAAATAAAAGCTGTTTCTGGATAAAAAAGAGGCCGTCTAAGAAGTTGAAGAAACGTAATTTTAAATCTTAAACAAGTTTAACCTTACAAAACCAGAGCTTTTTAGACGGCCTCTTTTTTGTTGTAAATATTTTTTTGATTTCAGAATATTTATAATTTTTTCATTTATTATGTGTCTTAAACAGAATTGTATTCAAGCTAAATTAAACCTATATTCGTTTCTGTAAATATTCCAATCAGTTGAAGTTTCGGCATTCCATTGTAACCCGTTTTGCTCTTTTTTTCACGGCACTGATTATTTTTTCCATTCTTGTATCAGGCTATCTGGTTTTCCGCAAAGCCTCAGCCGTTATTGTAGATTATTCAAAGGAAAATCTCAGTCATTCCTCTGAAATGGCTGAACAGTCTTTTTATTCGCTGTTGAAGGAAGTCTCTAATGATGTTGCCGTTATTGCCGATAGTCCTTCCCTTCAAAATTATATCAATGCCCCTTCGGAAGAAACGAGCAGGAATGTTGAAAAACTTTTTCGCACCACCCTTGAAAATAAGGCAGATTACTTCCAGATACGCTGGATCGGAATTGAAAATAATGGTAAGGAAGTAATTCGCTATGAAAAGTTAAACGGCGAAATTTCTAAAGCTGATACTCTTCAGCAAAAAGGAGATCGGGAATATTTTAGGGAAACACTGCAAATAAATCCCGGTGAATTTTACTTTTCACGAATCAACCTCAATGAAGAATATGGAGTGATAAGTGATCCTCCTACTCCTACTCTACGAGCTGCAAGTCCGATTTTCAATGACGAAGGCCAGGCGATGGGTATTCTTGTGATCAATGTGGATATGAGCAGGCTGTACGAAAAATTCCGGCAGATCTCAAGAGGCTCGACTCAATTCTACCTGATTGATAAAAGCGGACAGTATTTATATTCTCCCGACGAAGAGGAACAATTTGCCGTGCAAAAGCATACCGATCATAACTTTTTTTCCGATTATCATGTAGTTCTTGATGAAAAACAGCGGTTCAAATTGGTAAAGAATGGCGATCAACCTTATCTCACCTTTCTGAAGGAACTGAATTATTTTAAGGAAAGAAGGAAAATTTATCTCATTACGTCTATTAAGGAGGATATTCTTCTTGCCAATGCTCGTGCCGTACAGTTATACAGTCTAAGAACCCTGTTGCTTGTATGTTTCATCTCGATCTTAATTTCCTGGATATTTACCAGTTTTTTATCTAAAAAGATCAACCAGATCACAAAGGCGATAAGTAATTATGAGAGTAATAAGAATCATATAGATCTTCCGGTAAACCGAAAAGATGAGATAGGAATTCTGGCAAATTCCTTTGTAAAAATGAAAGCCAGAATAGATAAGAATGTAACAGAACTCAATACAGCCTTAAAAAAGGAAAAGCAGGCTAAGGAACAACGGGATGAATTCCTTCAGAACATGAGCCACGAGCTTCGAACTCCTCTAAATTCTATTTTAGGACTTACTCAAATTCTGCATAAACAGTCACCTTCCGAAACGCAGAAAAACATTATAGCATCCCTGGAAAAAAGCGCCACGAACCTCGCGGGACTTGTTTATGATGTGCTGGATCACCAAAAACTGATAGAAGGAAAATTACAGATCGCTTATAAAGCCACTAATATTGAGCGTTTATTGAAAGATATACATTCTACCTATCAATTTGAAGCTTTACAAAAAGGCCTGTTATTTTATTTACATATAGATTCGAAACTTGAAAAAAATGATTTTCAGACCGATCCCTTACGTCTTTCCCAAATGGTCACCAACCTGGTAGTGAATGCCATAAAATATACCAAAGAAGGAGAGATCATTCTTACCGCTAAAATCGTGGATAATACTAAGCTGGAAATAAAAATAAAAGATACGGGTATAGGGATTTTAGCAGAAAATATCGAGAAAATCAACGATCGCTTCTTTAGGGAAAAAGGGGAAATGGATGGAAGGTTTGGCGGTTATGGCTTAGGTCTTTCTATTGTGAAGCAATTAACCGAGCTTTTTGGAGGAACTTTTAAAGCGACTTCTGTAAAAGGACAGGGTTCAGAATTCTGCATCAATATTCCTGTGGAACAGGTAAAATCTGAAAAGAAAACCCAAAGCAGCAGCGAAAAATATTTATTGCCCGAATTCAGAAATACCTACCAAATTCTGTATATCGAAGATGATAATTCTACTGCAGAATTGATAAAATATATTTTAGACGATAAAAAGATTATAATTAAAAGAGCCAGAAAGACAGAAGATGCTATGCATGCGCTGAATGATGAAAGCTTTAACCTGGTGATAAGTGATTTGATGCTGGAGGATGAAAATCTAACGCCAAATCTGAAAAAATGGAGAGCTTCCACGAAGGTCAATATTCCATTAATTCTTTTAACGGCACTGGAACCTCAGGAAATTGAGGAGATCACTCCGTATTATTTTCAGAAACCTTATGATATAAACCATGTCCAGGACCTGGTGTACTGTTTATTGGGAAAAAATGAATTTGAAGTGCCCGATTTTTCAAATATCTTCAGCAATTATGATCATAATCCGGAGAAGGTATCAAAGGTGCTGAAACTTTTGCATGAAGAATTCGAAACCTATCTTAAACGTATCCTTGAAGTAGCAGAAACCGGAGATCAGAAAGACTGGGAGTCGATTCTTCACAAGCTGGTTGCCAATCTCAAAAATTTAAAGCTATTTAGGCTCAAAGAAATTATTCCCCACAATGTTTCGAGCCTTACCTCAGAGGAGCTGGACCTTATCCGGCAGCATTTCGCCTATTGCCTGTGCTGTTTTAGAAACGAAAGCCGAATTAATTTAAAAGATTGATCTTTTTCAGCAGATCCTTTTCAAAGCTGTGACTCACAGGAATATGTTCTTTCCCCATCTCTATAGCTTTATGGTCTATAAAATCTATTTTATTAAGATTCACAATGTATGAACGATGGACTTTCTGGAAAAAACCGGGAAGTTTTGGTTCGAGATCCTTGAGAGTCATCAGGGTCAAGATCTTTTTGTCATCCAGAATTATGGAAATATAATTTCCTTCTGATTTAAAGTATTTCACCTCATTCATCCTGATATTGACCAGTTTATTCCCCTCTTTTACAAAAAGCCTGGCTTCCTGTTGCTGATTCCTGGAGAGGTAATTTTCAGCTTTTTGAAAGCCCTTGTAAAATCTCGAAAAATCAAGAGGTTTAACAAGAAAATCCACCACCCGATCATAATTGTAGGAATCTGAAGCAAAATCTTTATTAGAAGTAACCATAATCACAGCAACATCACTATCGAGAGTATTCAGAATATCTTTCCCGGTGATATCGGGCAGATCAAAGTCCAGGAATATAATGTTGAAATTGGAACTATTAATAAGATTGATGGCTTCAAAACCTGAGCTGGCTGTACTGATATTTTCAATCTTGTCAATTTTACTGCAGAAGTGTTCCAGTAAATCACAAATCAGGGGATCATCATCGACAATAAGGCACTTCATAGGCTTATCAAATAATAAAGGAAATTCATCAACTAATATACTTAATTCATGTAAAAATTCATTTTTGAGAGTTAAAATTCCTTAAAATTGGAATAAACTAAATCACTTATGAAAATTAAATTACTCCTACTCTCTTTTTTAACTACTCTTCTAATTTTCCCCTGCAGGGCGAATGACAAAAAATCCAACGTACAGAAAAAGGATCCTGTAGAAAAAAAGGAACCTCTGGGAAAAGACAATGTTGCCCATCAATGGGCTTATTTGACACTCATGGGAACCGCTCATGATACCGATATAAATAAACCCAGGCCTACGATCACTTCAAGGTATATCGGCCTTACTTTCACCTCTATGTTCGATGCGTGGACCCGTTTTGATGACAAAGCCAGCCCTCTTTACCTCAAAGGTGTAGAAAGACTTCCTGAAGCAGAGAGAAACCTGAAAAACAAGGAAATTGCCATAAGCTACGCTGCATATAGAACTTTAAAAGAATATTATCCTTTTGACACAAAGATGTTTCGGGATAAAATGCTGGAATTAGGCCTGGATCCTGATGATATGTCCCTGGACCCTACTACCGCGGTGGGAATAGGAAATCTGGCCGCGAAGACTGTAATTGAGAGAAGAATGCATGATGGCTCTAATCAATATGGCGAAGTAGAAGGTTCAGATGGCACGCCTTATTCCGATTATACTGGTTATATGCCTGTGAATGATATTGATAACAACATCGATCTTAAAAGATGGCAGCCAAAGTATTTTATCAATGAAAAAGGGGAAAAATATAATCCCGGTTGCCTTACTCCTTACTGGCAGAAAGTGGAGCCTCTTTTATTAAAGAAAGCCGATCAATTTCGTCCGGGACCACCACCGAAAATTGGTTCTAAAGAACTGGAAAAAGAAGTACAGGAAGTTGTTGATCTTCAGGCAAATTTAACTCCTGAACATAAAGCGCTTGTAGAATTTATGCGCGATGGACCTCTTTCAGCACAACAGGCCGGACACTGGCTGGTATTCTCCCTTGACGTATCGACCAGAGACCAGAACACCCTGGATGATGATGTGAAAATGTATTTTTATGTTGAATCTGTAGCATTTGATGGATTCATTGCTTGCTGGGATGCCAAAATGTATTATGATTTCGCACGGCCTTATGCTCTTGTGCATGCATATTTCAAAGATAAAACCATACGTGGCTGGGGCGGACCTGATAAAGGCATGATGGAAATGAAAGGTCAGGACTGGAGACCCTATTCTCCGGCATCTTTTTTATGTCCTTCTTTTCCAAGTTATGTATCGGGTCATAGCACTATCAGCGGGGGCTGTGCAGAGGCGCTGAGACTTTTTACCGGCAGCGATAAGTTTGGAGCTAAAGTAGAGCGTATACCGGGAGAACTTACCGAACCTAATAATTTAAGTGACCCGGTGATTCTGGAATTCCCTACGTTCACAAAAGCAGGAGAAATGGCCGGTATTTCAAGAGTAATGGGCGGATATCATATCCAGTCTGATAACCAGGAAGGACTAACTCTGGGAAGAAATATCGCTCGTTATAACTATAAAAAATTCCAGGAACTCCTGGGAGAAGCCCCTATGTCTTCAAATGAGGAAATGAGAAGCGAGTAAAAAAATGAAAAACTTTATTATGGGAATAAAATTTCAGAAGAGGAATTATTTACTCCTATCCATAGGAATAGTTTATCTATGGTTTGGATTATTAAAATTCTTCCCCAGCCTGAGCCCGGCAGAAGTCCTTGCGAAAAATACGATAGAGAAATTAACAATGGGATTTATTCCTTTGGATCTCGCTTACCAACTCCTGGCAATATGGGAAACCGCTATTGGCGTAATGTTGATCTTAAATATCTACAGACGCTATGTGATTCCTTTTGCCCTTTTACACATACTTCTCACTTTTACACCGATGATTTTTTTCTCGGATGAGATATTTTCTAATGGAGCCTTTATTCCATCTATGGTGGGGCAGTATATTATTAAGAATATTATAATAATAAGTGTATTGATAAGTTCGTTTTCTGATGCTAAACAGGAAAAGAAGGTAAAAACATCCTTTGCCTATAAAAGTTTGGAACCTGAACCTGAATTATAACAATCTTTTTAATACTAAAATTGAAGCCTTAAAGATCGGAAGAATCTTTAAGGCTTTTTTATTTTATTTCTATAACAAGCTGGTTTAGTTTAAACTATCGTTAATCTTCTTAACCTTTACTTAAGCTTAATTCACCTTTTCTTAATCTTTTAGAAGAACAATTCAGTATAAATTAGACAAAACTCCCTAACCACTAAAAAATGAAAAAAATTATTTATTGTCTTACATGCATGTTCCTGTGCTCTTTATCAACAATTAATGCTCAGGGCTGTGTAGCGATCAGGCATTTTTCCTGTAGTACCGGGAATAGCCTTGAAACCAATCTGCTCCAAAAAGGAGATTTTCAATTCGGAATGAACTACAGGTACTTTAAATCTTTCCGTCATTTCCGCGGCACCGAAGAAGAACCTGACCGTGTAGCTAACAATACCGAAGTGATCAATCATTCCCATTCCTGGGATTTTGGAATCACCTATGGCATAAGCGACAGGTTTTACGGCAACTTTATACTTCCGTTGGTAATAAATACCCGCTCCTCGTTATATGAGCATGGCCGTGAAGAAAGGCATACCAGTTTCGCCAGAGGATTAGCAGATATACGCCTTGGCATAGGTTACTGGCTTTTTGAACCTGCGGCAAACCCCGGAGGAAATATTGCTATTGGAGCAGGAATTAAACTTCCAACTGGCGATTATAATGCCAGCGATATTTTTTATAATGTAGGTCCGGAAGGCAGTCCGGAGGTAAGGCCTGTAGATCAGTCCATTCAACCCGGTGATGGTGGTTTTGGATTCACCGTAGATTTTCAGTTTTATAAGCAAATAAGCGGTAACCTTTACAGTTATGGCGGCGGATTTTATCTTTTTAATCCACGTGAAACAAACGGAATAAGAACCTTCCGTGAAACCCTCAGCCCCATCCTGGAAAATGAAGCAATCATGTCGGTTCCCGATCAGTTCGGTTTGCGCGGCGGATTCAGTTATGCGGTATCAGGTACCTTTTCGGCTTCACTCGGAGCTCGATATGAAGGAGTTCCCGTGGAGGATGTTTTTGGAGGAAGCGAAGGCTTCCGAAGGCCCGGAAATGTTCTATCCGTAGATCCAGGAATAGATTTTATGAAGAACAATTTCACTCTTACACTGAATGTGCCGGTGGCGGTTAGAAGAGAACGGCCCCAAAGTATAACCGATCTGGAAACTCAGGAAATAACCGGGGAATTCAGACAGGGAGATGCGGCATTTGCCGATTATCTTATAAATTTCGGAATCGCCTACAGACTTCCGGGAAAAAAAGTGGCTAAGCTTGAATCGGAAACGCCGGTGAATTTCAATGAAAATTAGGTTTTTAGTAACATTTCTTTTAAAGATGTTCAGTTTCTGGACGGAAAATTAGTTTTAATTTTAAGCTGAATTTTAAAAAAGAGTGTTATTAATCGTTCCGTAGTAATTCTTGGGATTGCCCGTATGGCAGATGCCATGGGCAATTCCTTTCTCATCGTTGTACTTCCCCTGTATATTGCCAGCAACAGTGTTGGCGGCGAGGATTTTGGTTTAACCACTTCCTTGATCACCGGTCTCGTGCTGGGTTTGTTTGGCCTGATAAGCAGTTTTGCACAGCCGCTTGTTGGCCGTCTTTCTGATAGAGCCGGAAAACGAAAACTTTTTGCGGTTGCGGGACTTCTGCTTTTTTCTATTGCCAATGCTTCTTATGCCTATGCTCACAGTTACATTAGCATTATTCTTGTGCGAAGTGCTCAGGGACTGGCAGCGGCCCTCACCATTACTTCCAGCGTGGCTTTGGTAAGTGAGGTTAGCCGGGAAGAAAATCGCGGGAATAACATGGGAATTTATAATACCCTCAGACTGGTAGGTTTCGGTGCAGGCCCGCTTCTGAGCGGTTTATTGCTGAAAAATGCTCCCTATAAGCTTCCTTTATTTGGAAATACCGACGGATTCAATACTACTTTTATAATAGCAGCTCTCGGTGCTTTGGTAAGCATGCTTCTGGTAGCGCTTTTTGTCCATGATGCTGATACAGAAAAATCTAAAGATCCCATTATTTTAAGGATCTTATCCAAGGAAAAGAATCAGTGGCTGGATCCAATTTTTGCCTTAGGCCTGGCGACCTTTGTGATGAGCTTCGGGTTTGCGCTTTTATCACCGATAGAAACCGAAACTAATCAGCGTTTGTCGCAGGGAGCCTTTATGTTTTCAGTAGAATTCAGTGCCATGATCGGGGCACTCGCGATCACACAACCCTTAATTGGAAAAGCCAGCGATAAGTACGGAAGACGTATCTTTATTTTAATCGGGCTAATTTGTTTGATCCCTTTTACATTTTTCCAGGGACTTGCCACAAAAGCCTGGCATCTCATTCTGTTTAGGGGATTACAGGGGATAAGCGCCGCGATGGTTTTTGCTCCTGCCCTGGCGCTTGCAGGTGACCTGGCTGAAAAAGGTCAGACAGCTGCCCGGCTCGCGGTGGTAACTATGGCTTTTGGCCTGGGGATATCCATGGGAGCCTTTGTTTCGGGATATACAATTCGCTTTGGGTATATTGTTCCTTTTATCGTTGGAGCAATTATGGCCGTTTTAGGCAGTTTAACGGTATGGACACAGGTGCCAAAGAAAAAGCCTCAAAATTCAGGCTGATTTTAAAAGACTCATTCGAAGTATATTTGTAATAAAAAAAGCCGCTGAATTTTCAGCGGCTTTTTTTATTCAGAGAAATGGTTCTTCTTACTGGTTTTCAGCAAGCAATTGTTTCATTTCTTCAACCTTTTCCTGCTTTCCAAGATTAGAATAGATATTCATTGCAGTTTTGATAACGTTGACATCGGTTGGATCAACTTCTAAAGCTTTTTCAAGATAAGGAAGTGCGGCTTTATACACATCTTGTCTCTGCTTATTCAGTTCATCGTATTTCTGGGTGTCTTCCTTACTCATGCCAAGCTCGTTCATCTGGTCTATAAGGTCACGCTCTCCGCTCAAAATAGAAGCTACCAAATTGATCCTTGCCTCATTGTTATCTTCATCAAGGCTGATTGCCTTTTTGTAGTTTTCAATGGCTTTATCATGATTTCCTAATTCCGCATACATCAATCCGATATTATTGAAAACGGTTGCATTATTTGGATCCATTTCACCGGCTTTTTCAAGAGATGCAATGGCTTTTTCCTTTTCGCCCATCTGGTAGTACATGTTTGCTTCTGAAAGATAAAGCGTTACATCATCAGGATTATTGGCTTTAGCCTCATCCATGGCTTCAATCGCCTTATCATATTCTTTCTGATTGATGTAGATCTTTGCGAGCAAAGAGGTGATATCACCTTTTTTAGAGGGAATTTTGGTATCCTCGGGATCTTTATACTTATCAGATTTAAGCATAAGATCTCTCTGGCTTTTTGAACTGAAGTTTTCCCGCTGTCCGCTTTCGGTATTAAGGGCAGTGTATTCAACACCTGATCCATCGTACCCAAGATCGTTCAGCATTTCAAGGTAATCAACAGCTTTGTCATATTCCTGAGCCTGTACAAGGTTGTTGGCTGCATAGTAAAGATAAATCGTATCTTTTGGGCTTATCTCGTAGCTGGTGTAAAGCTTATTAGCTGCTTCTGAAAAATTTTCCTTGTTTTGATCGTCGATCGCGCTTTGAATCATATTGTTTTTCAAAGTCATTAACTTTTCGGCAGCGTCTTCATTTCCCATCTCGGCAGACTTCTGAAAAGCCATTGCTGCGATTTTAAGATCTTCTGCAGGTGTATTTTTACCTGTTCCCATATAGGCCTGACCTTTATAAAAATAAAAGCGCTCCTGCCATTTATCGTTCAATTCGCTTAGGTTAGGCTCAGCTACTTTTAATTGAGCCTTGGCTTCGGCATAATTCCCATCGTCTATAGCATCTTCGGCATTTTTTACCTGATCTTTCTGTGCAACGGCTGCTAAAGTCATTAGGGACAGCGCTGCTGTAATAATCTTCGTTTTCATTGTGGTTTTGGTTTTAGTTTTTTATTCCTCACTATCATCTGCAATAGTTGTGCCATTCGCCGGCTCAGCACTACCCGCAGGCTTTTCAGCATCTTCCATGCTTTCTACGTCGTCTTCATCATGAAGCACCTTTGCCACTGCAGCGATCGCATCGTTTCCTTTAAGATTGATCAATCTAACCCCCTGGGTTGCACGACCCATTACGCGTAGATCTTCCACAGCCATCCTGATGACAATCCCCGATTTATTGATGATCATTAAGTCATCATCATCTGAAACGTTTTTGATTGCGACAAGTTGTCCGGTTTTTTCGGTAACCGAAATGGTCTTAACCCCTTTACCACCGCGGTTGGTGATTCGATAGTCCTCCAGGCTGGAACGTTTTCCATATCCATTTTCAGAAACCACAAGGATATCAGAATCAAACTCGTTGACGGCGATCATTCCAATCACCTCGTCATTACCGTCTGCTAAAGTGATTCCTCGTACTCCGGAAGCATTTCTACCCATCGGCCTGGTTTTGCTTTCTTCAAAACGGATTGCTTTCCCGCTTTTTACGGCAAGCATCACCTGGCTGTTTCCGGTAGTGAGTTTGGCTTCCAGCAGCTCATCCCCTTCTTTAATGGTGATCGCATTGATTCCATTTGTTCGTGGACGGGAATATCTTTCCAGTCTGGTTTTCTTAACCTGACCTTTTTTGGTTGCCATAATAACAAAATGGTTATTTACATATTCCTCATCTTTAAGATCCTGGGTACAGATAAAAGCTTTCACCCGATCTTCAGGTTCGATATTGATAAGATTCTGAATAGCTCGTCCTTTTGAGGCCTTTGATCCCTCGGGAATTTCATAAACCCGCATCCAGTAACATTTACCATTCTGTGTAAAGAATAGCATATACTGGTGATTGGTTCCCACGAAAAGGTATTCCAGGAAATCTTCATTTCGGGTGTTGGAACCTTTCTGGCCGACTCCTCCCCTGTTCTGTGTTTTATATTCATTAAGGGAAGTCCTTTTAATATAGCCGGCGTGTGAAATGGTAATTACCACTTTTTCATCAGGAATCATATCCTCGATGCTAAGATCACCTCCTGAATATTCAATTTCTGATCTTCTTGGATCACCATATTTTTCCTTGACCTCCAGAAGTTCATCTTTGATAACATCCATTCTTCTTTCCTTACGAGCAAGAATATCTTTAAGGTCTTCAATAGTTTTAAGGATTTCTTCATATTCCGCACGCAGCTTATCCTGTTCAAGACCGGTAAGTTGTCTCAATCGCATTTCCACAATTGCACGTGCCTGAATTTCGGTAAGCTCGAAACGCTCCATTAATTTTTCACGAGCTTCCTCGGCATTTGAAGAAGCTCTGATTAGCGCGATCACTTCATCTATATTATCTGAAGCGATGATAAGTCCTTCAAGAATATGAGCCCTGTCTTCAGCTTTCTTAAGTTCATAGGTGGTCCTTCTTACCACCACATCGTGCCTGTGTTCCACGAAATGATGTATAAGATCCTTCAGATTCAGCATCTCAGGGCGGCCATTTACCGAGCGCAATATTGTTAACACTGAAGGAAGACTGAAGCGCGGTATGCTTGAATAAGGTATTCAATACGATATTCGGAATGGCATCCCTCTTCAGCTGATATACGACCCGCATTCCTTTACGGTCTGATTCATCCCTGATCATACTGATGCCTTCGATCTTTTTCTCATTGATAAGATCGGCGGTTTTTTTGATCATATCGGCTTTATTCACCTGATATGGGATTTCAGTCACAATAAGGAATTCGCGGCCATTGATCTCTTCGGTATGAGCTTTCGCACGCATGACCACGCGGCCACGCCCGGTTTTAAAAGCTTCTCTAACTCCATCATAACCGTAGATGATTCCTCCGGTAGGAAAATCGGGAGCCTTTATATATTGTATGAGTTCATCGATCTCAATATCATGATCATCGATATAGGCTATGGTTCCGTCGATCACTTCCGAAAGGTTATGCGGCGGCATATTGGTAGCCATACCAACAGCAATACCACTCGCGCCATTCACAAGCAGGTTGGGAACTCGCGTGGGAAGAACTACAGGTTCGCTAAGCGAATCATCAAAGTTAAGTTGAGTATCTACCGTCTCCTTATCTATGTCGGCCAGCAGATCTTCACTGATCTTTCGCATACGGGCTTCAGTATAACGCATCGCTGCCGGACTGTCACCGTCAACCGACCCGAAGTTACCCTGCCCGTCAACAAGCATATACCTCATGCTCCATTCCTGAGCCATACGCACCATGGTATCATAGACCGAAGAATCTCCGTGAGGGTGATATTTTCCCAGTACCTCTCCTACGATTCTCGCAGACTTCTTGTAGGCACGATTGGAAAGAACCCCGAGCTCATACATCCCGTAAAGCACCCTTCGGTGTACAGGTTTTAAACCATCACGCACATCTGGCAAGGCACGTGACACAATGACCGACATCGAATAATCGATGTAGGCTGATTTCATTTCATCTTCAATGTTGATAGGAATTAGCTTTTCTCCTTCAGCCATATTTATATATTTAATTTTATCTTAAGAATCTAACGGGGCAATTTACATATTTTATCCCTGTTTTACAGGCCCTGAACGTCTTTGAAACCTTGTTTTTATTAACAAATTTTTATTGGCATTTGGTTAATAAGTTCAGTATTTTACCCTTTGATAATTGAAAGTAATTTTGTCTATTAGCTACTAACACTCCATTAGGTACAGTTTTTGAACTTTGAGGAGTGAATAAAAATTGAGAAAGGAAAGAAAAAATGGATGATAATTTTTCACCAAGAGTAAAAGATGTTATTGCTTACAGCAAGGAAGAAGCATTGAGGCTCGGTCACGATTTCATTGGGACTGAACATCTTATGCTTGGTCTGCTGCGAGATGGAGATGGAAAAGCTATAGAAATATTAAATGCCCTTGATATTGACCTTGGACACCTGAGACGAAAAGTTGAGATTTTAAGTCCGGCGAATCCGGGAAATGTTACCATTAGTAACGAAAAACGAAACCTGCACTTAACACGTCAGGCAGAGCGAGCATTGAAAACGACATTTCTTGAAGCTAAATTGTTTCAGAGCTCCTCGATAAATACAGCACATTTGCTGTTGTGCATTCTAAGGAACGAAAATGACCCTACAACTAAACTTTTGAACAAATTAAAGATAGACTACGACGGAGTGAAAGACCAGTTTAAATATATGATCGCCAGCGACGAGGATGATTTTACCGACAGCCCGTCTGCGGAATCTTTCTCTGATGATGATTCCAGTGGTGACGAAGCTACCCGTGAAAACCCTTTCAGTAGTGGTGGCGGCGGTACCGGCAAGACTGCCAAAAAATCAAAGACTCCTGTTCTGGATAACTTCGGAAGAGATCTTACTGCCCTGGCAGAAGCCGATAAACTGGACCCTGTGGTTGGCCGTGAAAAGGAGATCGAAAGAGTTTCCCAGATCTTAAGCCGAAGGAAAAAGAACAACCCGTTGTTGATCGGAGAACCCGGTGTGGGTAAATCGGCAATTGCCGAGGGTCTTGCTCTTCGAATTATAAAAAGAAAAGTTTCAAGGATTCTATTCGATAAACGAGTGGTGACCCTGGATCTTGCAAGTCTTGTTGCTGGAACCAAATATCGCGGGCAGTTTGAGGAAAGAATGAAAGCCGTGATGAACGAGCTGGAAAAGAATGATAATATTATTCTTTTCATCGATGAGATCCATACCATTGTAGGTGCCGGTGGTGCCACAGGAAGCCTGGATGCCAGCAATATGTTCAAGCCTGCGCTTGCCCGAGGGGAAATACAATGTATTGGAGCCACTACCCTTGATGAATACAGACAATATATCGAAAAAGATGGTGCCCTGGAAAGAAGGTTTCAGAAAGTGATCGTAGAACCTACCACCGTAGAAGAAACGATTGAAATTCTGAATAACATCAAGAATAAATATGAAGAGCACCATAATGTGGTCTATACCAATGAGGCTATTGAAGCCTGTGTGAAACTCACCAACAGGTATATGACCGATCGCTTCCTTCCTGATAAGGCCATCGATGCGCTGGATGAATCAGGTTCGCGGGTTCACATTACCAATATTGATGTTCCCAAGCAAATTCTTGACCTGGAGAGAAGACTTGAAGAGGTTCGCGAGAATAAAAATTCCGTCGTGAAAAAGCAGAAATATGAAGAAGCTGCAAAATTGCGCGATGACGAGAAGAATCTTGAAAAAGAATTAAGTGTCGCCCAGGAAAAATGGGAAGAAGAATCGAAAAAGCATAAAGAAACAGTTTCAGAAGAAAGTGTTGCCGATGTGGTCTCGATGATGACAGGAATTCCGGTGAACCGTATTGCCCAAACTGAAAGCAATAAGCTTGTGGAACTTCCGAAGAAGATCAAAGGAAAAGTCATTGGCCAGGATGAGGCCGTAGGGAAAGTGGTACGCGCGATCCAACGTAATCGTGCCGGGTTGAAAGATCCTAATAAACCTATTGGTTCTTTTATCTTCCTGGGACAAACCGGTGTGGGTAAAACCCAACTGGCAAAAGTTCTTGCACGCGAACTTTTCGATAATGAAGATTCACTTATCAGAATTGATATGAGTGAATATATGGAGAAATTTGCCGTGTCAAGACTGATCGGTGCACCTCCGGGATACGTGGGATATGAAGAAGGTGGTCAGCTAACCGAGAAGGTTCGAAGAAAACCCTATGCGGTGATTCTTCTGGATGAGGTTGAAAAAGCTCACCCTGATGTATTTAACATGCTGCTCCAGGTATTGGATGATGGTTACCTTACAGATAGTCTCGGTAGAAAAATCGATTTCAGAAATACTATTATTATCATGACCTCCAATATCGGAGCCAGAAAACTGAAAGATTTTGGTCAGGGTGTTGGTTTTGGTACTTCAGCAAAAAAATCCCAGGTTGATGAGAATGCCCGAAGCGTCATTGAAAATGCGCTTAAAAAAGCATTTGCACCCGAATTCCTGAACCGTATCGACGATGTGGTCATCTTCAATACTTTGGAAAGAGAAGATATCCACAAGATCATCGATATTGAGCTTGGTAAATTGTATGATAGAATTCGTGATCTCGGGTATGATCTTAAACTTACCGATAAAGCCAAAGACTTTATTGCAGAAAAAGGCTTTGACAAAGAGTATGGGGCGAGACCGCTTAACAGGGCAATTCAGAAATATATTGAAGATGCTCTTGCGGAAGAGATCATCACTGCAAATATCAAAGAGGGTGATACCATAGAGATGGATCTGGATGAGAAAAAAGATGAACTCAGCATTCATATTGAGAAATCTGTAAAAGAGACAGAATCTTAATATTTTGATGATATACTTTAAAAAAAAGCCGGTTTAATACCGGCTTTTTTTATTAACTTTCTTTTTGAAATACATAAATTAAGCTACATTTACTGCACCAAGCCCCTACACAAATATGTTGTTAAAAGAGATCGATCTTGACTTTGGAAAAGTCACTATCTATGAAAATATTCTCATTGCAAAGCTTAATGAAGGTGTACTTTTCGATATTGAGAGTAACCGGAAACTTCTTGAATTAGGCAAAGAAATTTTTAAAGGACAGAATTACGGCTATATCTCCCATCGTGTGAATTCTTACGCCGTTGATCCCATGGTTTATTTTGAATCTGCGAACATTGAAAACCTCAAAGCCATTGCGGTAGTAAGTCATAGCGAAATGACCAGAAAAAATGCCGAATTAGTCGAGAGTAAATTCTACAAAGACAGCAATAGTTTTGGTATTTTCACCACTCTCGAAGAATCTGTAGAGTGGATAAAAACAAAGATTTAATCCTGTAGAAAATCTTCTATAGGATAATTTTCAATAAAAATTCTTGACTTCTCGATAAGTGGAGCCATGGTGACGTCTTCTGTTAAAACAGGAATTTCTTTTCGGAAATCATCTAGAATCTGTCCTGATCATATGGGAAGTGGCTGCAGGCTCCCTGAAATGCATTGCCTGCGAAGCATTGAAAAGTTCGATGGCCAGCACCGAATGCAGATTATCTACAGTTTTTAAAAGTTTCGTGGCTGAATTCGCTCCCATACTCACATGATCTTCCTGCCCATTTGAGGAAACAATTGAATCTGTCGAAGCAGGAACCGCAAGTTGTTTGTTCTGGCTCACGATACTTGCGGCTGTATATTGCGGAATCATAAACCCGCTGTTAAGCCCTGGATTTTCTACCAGGAAGGCAGGTAAACCACGTAATCCGGAAACAAGCTGATAAATTCTTCTTTCCGAAATATTAGCAAGTTCAGAAACAGCGATCGCCAGGTAATCCAGTCCTAAGGCCAGAGGCTGACCGTGAAAATTACCGCCGGAAATGATCTTATCGGCCTCTATAAAAATATTAGGATTATCGGTTACGGAATTGATCTCGGTTTTTACCGTTTTCCTCACAAAAGCCAAGGTGTCCTTACTGGCGCCATGCACCTGGGGAATACATCGAAAAGAATAAGGATCCTGTACATTTTTCTTTTCGGAAAGCGCGATCTCACTCCCCTCCAGAAATTTTCTGATCCTTTCGGCAGTTTTTACCTGTCCGCGATGCGGTCGCACCTGATGCACCAGCTCATCAAAAGGAGAAAGATTGCAATCAAAAGCCTCAACCGAGCTTGCTCCTATTAGATCGGCCCAATAAGAAAATCGGTAAGTTTTTAGAAGGGCGTAAACAGCGTGAGCACTCATGAACTGAGTGCCGTTGAGCAAAGCCAAACCTTCTTTACTTTGAAGTTTTAAAGGCTGCCAGCCAAACTCTTTAAGAATTTCTTCTCCCTTCCATTTTTCATTTTGATAATAAACTTCGCCATCACCAA
This sequence comes from uncultured Flavobacteriaceae bacterium, assembly GCA_963741865.1. Taxonomy (GTDB): domain Bacteria; phylum Bacteroidota; class Bacteroidia; order Flavobacteriales; family Flavobacteriaceae; genus Christiangramia. The sequence continues at coordinate 224,804 of CAVUJP010000002.1, read as the reverse complement.
TTAAAGGAAGAGCAAGATGTGCAAGCGGAGCCAAATCTCCCGATGCACCCAATGAACCCTGTTCATAGATGACCGGCAGAATATCATTATTATAAAACTCGATCAGCCTTTCAACGCTTGACAAAGCAATACCCGAGTTTCCATAGCTAAGGGATTGAACCTTTAAAAGCAGCATTAATTTTATTACCGGTTTCGCAATCAGAGCCCCGGCACCACAGGCATGTGAACGAACCAGATTTTCCTGTAGTTCGGTAAGTTTTTCTGAAGTGATCTTTACATTACAAAGTGCTCCAAAACCGGTATTGATGCCATAGACAGGAGTATCGCTTTCGGTGATCTTTTTATCCAGGTATTTTCTGGATTTTTCAATATTTACCCGGGATTCCTCACTTAAAGCCAGTTTTTTATCATTTTCGATAATGTCATAGATATCTTCAAGATCCAATACGGCTGAGCTGATGTAATGAAAATTAGGCTGCATTCTGATTTAGTGGTTTTGGCCATGCAAAAATCTCACTTCCTTTGAAAGATTCCAAATATTCCCAGTATGAAAATACAGATTTTTTAAATATCATCCTCAATCTTCTTCATCTGTTGAAAAATCTTCAGATAAAAACATGAAAGCTTTTCCCATATTTTTAGCGATATCACCGGCCAATACACTTTCCAGCCCAAGTTTTGAAGCCGCAATATCTCCCGACAATCCATGAGCATAAACTCCCAAAACCGCTGCCGTTACCGGATCATATTTTTGCCCGATCAGGGAGGTTATAACTCCGGAAAGCACATCCCCGCTTCCGGCAGTTGCCATTCCCGGGTTTCCGGTACTGTTCACATAAATTTCATCATCACTGATAATAAATGTATGGGCACCTTTGATGAGCAGGCTTACCTTATGCTTTTTGCTGAATTCTTTTGTTTTCTCGAGTTTGTCAAAATCGTCCTTCCACTCCCCTATCAGTCGCTTTAGTTCCCCGGGATGTGGTGTCAAAACTGAATTTTCCGGTAAAAGTTTCAGTAATTCATTATTTTCTGAAATTATATTCAAGCCATCGGCATCGATCACCACAGGATTTTTACTGGCTTTCAGAAATTTTTCCATGGCTGCCACGGTTTTTTCATCTTTTCCGGCACCCATTCCGAAGCAGTTCACATCGGCGCCAAAATCTTCGGGAAAATTCGTCAGCATTTCCTCATTTTCATCGGTAAGGACCATTGCTTCCGGCAAGCCCGTCTGAATGATCTGGTAACCGCATTTTGGAATATATAAAGTACACAAGACCGGTTCCTGTTCTAAGAGCTGCAGTAGCGGTAAGTAAAACGCTTCCTATTTTTCCGTAGGAGCCGCCGGTGATCAGAACGTTTCCATAATCGCCTTTATGAGAATTCTTTTTTCTTTCTTTATAAAGCGTTTCGGCTTCAGCATTTTCGATGAGAAATATCCCCGATTTTACCTCAGAAATATATTGCTGGTCAAGACCGATATCGAGAATCTGAACTTCACCGGCATAATCCATCGTCTGCGGAAGATAAAATACAAGTTTTGGTGATTGAAAACTCAGCGTATATGCAGCTTTTATAACCGCCGCATCTTCACCGGGAACACGATCTGCAAACAAGCCGCTGGGCATATCGATGGCAAGCACAAAAGCACCGGAATTATTGATCTTTTTCACCAGTTTTCCCATCCAGCCTTCAATAGGCCTGTTAAGTCCGATCCCAAAGATCGCATCGATCACGAAATCTCCAGTAGAAATTTCAGGGAAATCATCTTCTCCTTTAATAGAAATGGGCCAGTTACTTGTCACCCCTTTCAGTCGTTCATAATTGGAAAGAAAATCGTCTGTTCTCTTATCGCTGTAATTAACGATATAAACCTTCACTTTATAATGATGCTGAACAAGATGTCGTGCCACTACGAGTCCGTCGCCTCCGTTATTTCCAATTCCGCAGAAAATTTTAATGGGAATGGAGGCTCCGTCGAGTCTTTTGTGAATTTCCTGAAAAACCAGGGTGGCAGCTCTTTCCATGAGCTCTTCCGAAGAAATTCCCTGTTTTTGAATGCTAATTTTGTCGGCTTCTGAAAGTTGATCGGCAGTAAGTATCTTCATAAAATCATTCTCATTTTTGACTTCTCTCAAAGATAAGCTTTCTGAAAGAGATTAAATATTAATCGATAAAAAGGCTTAATAAATCTTGTATTCATCCTGAATTGAATAAATTTGGGCAAATTTTTGAAAATAATGAAAGAAACAGCGCTTTCTAAGAAGCATAAAGAACTAAACGCCAAAATGGTTCCCTTTGCCGGTTACAATATGCCCGTCTCTTACGAGGGAGTGAATATTGAACATGAAACCGTTCGAGAGAAATTAGGTGTTTTTGATGTGTCGCATATGGGCGAATTTCTAATCACCGGACCCAATGCCCTGGCTCTTATTCAGAAAATAAGCAGCAACGATGCTTCAAAACTTTTTGATGGCAAGGCACAGTATTCCTGTATGCCTAACGAAGAGGGAGGAATTATTGATGATTTGATCGTTTATCGCATTGATGCTGAAAAATATCTTCTGGTTGTAAACGCATCAAATATTGAAAAAGACTGGAACTGGATCGCGCATCATAATTCGATGGATGCCACCATGCGGGATATGAGCGATGAGATGTCTTTACTGGCCATCCAGGGACCCAAAGCTGCCGAAGCCATGCAATCGCTTACCGATATCGATCTGGCAAATATGAAGTTTTATACTTTTGAAGTTGGAACTTTTGCCGGCGTGGAGAAAGTGATCATTTCGGCTACGGGTTATACCGGCAGTGGCGGATTTGAGATTTATTTCAGAAATGAGGATGCCGAGGAGATATGGAACGCTGTTTTTGATGCTGGAAAAGATTTTGGGATTAAACCCATTGGCCTTGCTGCACGTGATACGCTTCGCCTGGAAATGGGCTTTTGTCTCTACGGAAATGATATCGATGACAGCACCTCGCCTATCGAAGCCGGACTCGGCTGGATCACTAAATTCACTAAAGATTTCGTGAACAGCGAGGCTTTAAAGAAAGAAAAAGAAAACGGTCCTAAACGTAAACTCGTCGCTTTTGAGCTCGATGAAAGAGGAATTCCTCGTCAGGGATACGACATCGTTGACGAGAATGGTAAGAAAATTGGAGAGGTAACTTCGGGCACCATGTCTCCTTCTCTTGAAAAAGGGATCGGACTTGGCTACGTACCTGCTGAAGTTGCGGGAATTGGAAACAAAATTTTTATTCAGATAAGAAAAAAAGCCGTTCCTGCAACACAGGTAAAATTGCCCTTTTATAAAGGATAATTTTTTGAGAAAAATACTCATTTTAGGAGCTAGCGGCTTTATAGGCAATGCCTTATATAAAGAGCTATGCTCCTATTTTGACACCCACGGCACCTATCGCACCGAAACGGAAATTTTTCGTGAAAATCATCAGTTTCATCATTTTGATATGGAGACCGAAAATGTGGAGATCCTGCTGGAAAACCTTCGGCCCGATGTGATCATTTCTTCGCTGCGCGGAAATTTTGACGCCCAGGTGGCCACTCATTTTTCAATTATCAACTACATTCTTCGCACCAACACAAGGCTTATCTTTCTCAGTTCTGCGAATGTTTTTGATGCGTTTACCAATTTTCCTTCCTATGAATATGACAAGACATTAAGCCAGAGCATTTACGGCAGGTTCAAGATTAAAATAGAAAACGCGCTGCTGCGTTTGCCAAATCACAATTATAATATTCTGCGTCTTCCCATGGTATTCGGAAAGGGCTCACCGCGAATCAGGGAATTGAAAACATTGATCGATCTTGGAGAACCCGTGGAAGTTTTTCCGAATGTAGTGATCAACGCCACCGAAATTCAGAAGGTGACGCAGCAGATCCACTATATCATCAACAGGAAAAAGCAGGGAGTTTTTCACCTGGGAAGTTCTGATCTTACCCATCAAAAAGATTTTATCGAAGACCTCTGCCGTGAACTCGGTTATGAAAATACGCTGTTCAAAAACGTGTACGATTCAAATTACGACCGTTTCCTGGCTGTGCTTCCCAAGGATAATAAACTGCCGAAAAACCTCGAGATCACCATTAGCCAGGTGGTGGAAGCCTCTACGAAAGCATAGCTTGTTAATCTTATATTAAGACTTCCTGATTTTCAGTCTTCCAGCGCTTATTTTTTTACTTTTAATTAAATCGAAAAACCAGAAACAATGAAAAAGCTCAGCGAAGACGAAATACAGGAAAAACTAAAAGATTTTGACGGCTGGACCTATGCAAAGAAAGCCATTCATACTTCCTTTCAGTTTGAGAATTTCAAGGAAGCCTTTACGGTGATGACCCGTATTGCTTTTGAAGCCGAGGAGCAACAGCATCACCCCAACTGGGGAAATGTTTATAATCAGCTTGAGATATCACTTTCAACACATGACGCCGATGGGGTGACCGAAAAAGATTTTAAAATGGCCAGAACGATCGAAGATATCATTGAAACCGCTGGTTAAACTGGAAATAATTCTATAGATCGAGCTCCTGATTTCAGTATTTGAATTAGGAGCTTTTTTTATACTTTTGCCAATCTTAATTATAATCTGAAAAATGGGAAGAGCATTTGAATTCCGCAAGGCGCGCAAGATGAAACGTTGGTCGGCTATGGCCAAGGCGTTCACCAGAATTGGAAAAGATATCGTAATGGCAGTTAAGGAAGGCGGCCCCGATCCCGACACTAATTCCAGGCTGCGTGCCGTGATCCAGAACGCGAAGAGCGTCAATATGCCTAAAGATAATATCGAGAGAGCTATCAAAAGAGCTTCCGATAAATCCCAGGGTGAATATAAAATTGTACTTTTTGAAGGTTATGCTCCTCACGGAATTGCTGTTTTAGTAGAAACCGCTACCGACAATAATAACAGGACGGTGGCAAATATCCGTTCCCATTTTAATAAGTGTGATGGCAATCTTGGCACTTCAGGTTCGGTGGAATTCATGTTCGATCACACCTGCAATTTCCATATCAATAAAGAAGGAATCGAACCTGAAGAACTGGAACTGGAATTGATTGATTTTGGTGCCGAGGAAGTTTTCGAAGACGAAGACGGTATTCATATTTATGCTCCTTTTCAGAATTTCGGAGCGCTTCAGAAAGAGCTGGAAAGCAGAGATATTGAGATCATTTCTTCAGGTTTTGAGAGAATTCCGCAGGTTACAAAAAGCCTGTCTGAAGAAGAGGCTGCCGATGTGGAAAAACTGCTTGAAAAGCTGGAGGAAGATGACGATGTGCAGAATGTCTATCACACGATGGAAGTTACTGAATCTGAATAATCAGAAATTTTCGGGCACCTTCCCTTCCACTCCCACATAGTAATCCTTTATTCCGGTAAAATCGGCTTCAAAGTTGCCGGTTGGGTAAAAAGGCTTAGAGATTTTCACCAGCTTTTCTCGGAAATCAAAAGACACCATTATTATTGGAATCTTTGCTTTTAAGGCAATGAAGTAAAAGCCGGTCTTCCAGCGTTCCGTTTTTTTGCGGGTGCCTTCGGGAGAAAGAGCCAGACGAAAAACTTCATGCTTTTCAAAAAGCTCTGCGATCGCATCTACCTTTTTCTGATTTTTGCTCCGGTCAACAGGAGAACCACCAATCATCCTGAAATACCAGCCATACGGCCAGCGGAAAAGTTCTTTTTTTCCTATAAAATCAATATGAATATTCAGAATTTTTCGAACCAGAAGTCCGATAAAAAAATCGAAATTGCTGGTATGAGGCGCTACTATAATAATGCACTTCTTAATGCCGGGATCGAAATGATTTTCCAGATCCCAGTCTAAAATTTTAAAGAAAATAAATTCTGCCAGCCAGCGCATTATTTCTTATTCCCTGGCGTGCTTTACGGAAGTATGGCCTTTTCGCCTTTTCTTTTCTTCACGCAGAAGAGAAAGTTCTCTACCAGTCTGCCCTTTTACCGAAGTATTCTCCTGAGCTCTTCTTAAAAGATAGGGAATTACATCCCTCACCGGTCCGAAAGGCACCAGTTTAGCCGCGTTATAACCTTTTCTCGCCAGGTTGTAACTAATATGATCACTCATTCCATAAAGCTGGCTGAACCAAATACGCTTGTCATCGCGGGAAAGATCTTTGTCTTCGATGATCTGCAAGGCCAGATAACTGCTTACCTCATTGTGGGTTCCAATGAAAACAGAAATTTCTTCCAGATGATTAAGACAATAAGAAAGGATGCTGTTGAAATTTACATCGGTCGCCTCTTTACTTTCGCAGATTGGAGTTGAATATCCAAGTTTTTTGGCACGCGCATTTTCCTTTTCCATATAAGCTCCCCGAACAATTTTTACGCCTACCTTAAAGCCTTCTTTTTTAGCTTTTTCATGCAATTGTTTCAGATAATCGGCACGATCCCACCGGTAACACTGTAACGTGTTGAAAATAAGAGCTTTTTCTTTATTGTATTTACGCATCATTTCTTCCATGAGATCATCAGCGGCCGCCTGCATCCAGGTTTCCTCTGCGTCGGCATAAAGTCTTACTTCCAATTCATGTGCGCGATTACAAAGAATATCTACCCGCTTCTTCACATTTTCCCATTCCTGTTTTTCTTCTTCGGAAAGGTTGATCTTTTCACTCACTTTTTCCCATATCTCAAAACGGCCAATTCCAGTGGGCTTAAACATCGCAAAAGGAATCTCAGGACGTTCATTAGCATATTCGATAAGGCTAAGTTTCTTTTTCATCGCCGCATCAAATTCTGCCTCGGTTGATTTCCCTTCCACCGAATAATCCAGAATGCTGTGAAGGTTTTCTTTGTACATCTCACGAGTGGTGGGCTTACAGTCTTCTTCGGTAATTCCTCCACAGAATTGTTCAAAAATGGTTTTTTTGATAACTCCTTCCACCGGAAGGTGAAATTTTATGGAAAAATTAGTTAAAGAAGTCCCTGCTTTTACGAGAGTAGGGCGGTTAACCATTCCAAAAAGGAAGATTGCCCGGTCAAGTTCCGCATCAGATTTTAACTTAAATGCGGCCTTTGTATTATTAAAAATTTTTTTTCTAATCATTTTGGTGCTATACTTACAACAAAGATAGAAATTGCAAACCTAATTCTGGTTTTTTTCTATTCAAATTATAACGGAAAACCTACTAAAAATGAACGATTCGAAAGATTTGGTGAATCCGGTTTTTTATTCTGAAAAAGCCTATGGTGAACTAAATAAGTTTCTGAATAACAATGACATATCCAGCCTGTTTCTTCTTGTTGACAGCAATACTCATGAGCACTGCCTTGCGGCCTTCTTGCAAAGACTCGAAACAAATAAAGAAATAGAAGCTATTGAGATCGAGGCCGGGGAAGAATTTAAGAATCTTCAAACCTGTGAAGGAGTCTGGAATGCACTTTCTGAACTGAATGCCGACAGGAAAAGTTTACTATTGAACCTCGGCGGCGGTGTGGTGACCGATCTTGGAGGCTTTGTAGCCTCAACTTTTAAAAGAGGCATTCGGTTTATCAATATTCCCACTAGCCTGCTTTCTATGGTGGACGCCTCGGTTGGGGGTAAAACTGGCGTGGATCTGGGAAATCTTAAGAATCAGATTGGCGTAACCAATCAGCCTGAAATGGTAATTATCGATTCATTCTATCTTCAAACACTTCCGAAGGAAGAAATGAGAAGTGGTCTAGCCGAAATATTGAAACACGGCTTGATTGCCGACGAAAAATACTGGAACAAAGTTTCCAATCTCAGCAGTCTTAACCTCGCTCAGCTGGATGAAATAATCAGAGAATCGGTAGCAATAAAGGCTGCGGTAGTGGAAAAAGATCCGCTGGAGAAAAATATTCGTAAAACTCTAAATTATGGCCATACGCTTGGACATGCAATAGAGTCTTATTGTCTTACCCATCCCGAAAAAAAGAAACTTCTTCACGGGGAGGCAATCGCCATAGGGATGATCCTGGAAACTTTCATTTCTGTAAAGCAGGCAGGTTTTCCTTCAGAGAAACTGGAAAATATAAGCAGGGTGATAAAAGACATTTATGGCAGCCATGATTTCAATGCTGAGGATGTTGAAAAAATTAGTGAACTGATGAAGTTCGATAAAAAAAATTCACACGGAAAAATCAATTTCGTCCTCCTGGAAGATATAGCAAAACCGCTGATAGATGAGCAGGTAAAGCAGGAAACAATCAGAGAAGCTTTTGAGTATTATTTAGGTTATTGAAATTAAGTTTTTTACATTTTTAGATAAAAATTATTTCCAGTTGCATCTAATTTGAATTTTTAGTTATAATTGCATCCTAAACCATTCGAACTATGAAAAGGATTATCGTAGATTACAAAAAGCTTACTCCAGAAATTCTTAGCCTGCTGGTAGAGAAATATCCTGATGGCTATGATGATGACCAGATCATTTCTTTTAAGAACGCAAAGAATGAGACTGTAGATGCAGTAGAAGTACGTACTGAGGACACCATTTATCTGGTGAAGGTTAGTACCAGGCTGGAAAGCACCATGGCTAATTTCGATGAGGATGATTACGATGATTCAGAATTTAACGATCCTATCGTAGATCTTCCTGAAAAAGACGATGAAAACGAAGAAGAAGACGATCATGATAAGTAAAAGCTTATCAAAATATTTAAAAACAAAAAAGGAACGCCGCCAGGCGTTCCTTTTTTTATCAGATTTTATTGAAATCAGGCATGTTGTAGATCATGCTTTCCTTCCTTGATCTCCTCAATCACCTTCGCATTAAAAGCCTCAAGATCATCAGGATTTCTACTCGTAACCAGCGCCTGGTCTACCACGACTTCCTTATCTACCCAATTCGCTCCGGCGTTTTCAAGATCCTTACGAAGGGTGTGATAAGAGGTCATTGTTCTGCCTTCAACCACTTCAGCATTAATAAGGGTCCAAGCACCATGACAAATAGCCGCTACAGGTTTACTTTGTTTGAAGAAATCCCTAACGAATTTTAGTACATCTTCATTCGTTCTTAGATTATCGGGATTCAGAACTCCGCCCGGTAATACCAGTGCGTTATAATCTTCAGCGGAAACTTTATCGATTGTTTTATCAACAGTATATTCTTCACTCCAGTGATCTTTGTCCCACGCCTTGATTTTTCCTTCCTGCGGACTCACGATTTCCACTTCAAAACCTTCATTTTCCATCGCTTTTTTCGGAGAAGTAAGTTCAACTTCCTCAAAACCGTTAGTAGCTACAATTGCAATTCTCTTTTTCATAATCCATTTCAATTTTTGATTCTTTTAAAGATAAAAATCAATGAACTGAATTAGTTTTAAAGCCTTGCCAAATCTGGACAGGTTTAAGTTAAACCTTTATTAAGTGCAGAAAAAAATCACTCTTTTTCCTGCTCCTGTTTTTGAGTAAAATCCAGGTGGGATTTCAGTTTATCGAGAATATGTTTTTCATCTTTCAATTCCATTTTTCGCTGTTCCAGCTTTTCCATTTCCTGATAGATAGCAGGTTCCCCAAAACGATTGGGTTCTACTTTTTCCTTTTTCAGAAGGGCATACTGTACGGTAAATTCCGCACCGAAAAACAGAATTAAGCAGGTGAAATAGACCCATAATAAAATCAGTACAATTGAAGAAGCCCCGCCATAAACCGATCCCGGCTGACTCTGCCCAAAATAAAAACTGATGATATATTCTCCTATTAGGAATAAAATGGTAGTAACAGCAGCGCCAACATAAGTGGTTCGCAACCTGATTTTAATATCGGGCAACAATTTAAAAATAGCAGCAAATAAGGTGGTAATGATAAAAAAAGAAATTAAAAAATTACCGGCTCGTACCATAAAACCAGTGATATTCGGAAAAAAGTCATCTATTTTACCGGCCAGTAACTTCAGTAAAGTGGAGATAACCATGGCGATAAGCAGCAGCAAACCAAGCACGAAGACCATTCCTAGAGAGATAACACGATCCAGTACCAATCTCAAAAAATCTGCTTTTTTAGCTGCAACATTCCAGATGTTGTTCATGGCAAATTTGAGCTGAAAAAATACTCCTGTAGCACCAAAAATGAGCATAAGAATTCCAAATATAATTGCCCAGGTGGAATTTTGTGAAAGAGCCGCATTTTGAATCATTGCCTCTACTGCATTAGCAGTATCATAACCAATAAAGCGGGTTATTTCTTCAGTTAGCCTGCCCTGAACGGCCTCTCTGCCGAAGAAATAACCAGCAATGGTCACCACAATAATCAGCAGAGATGGAAGAGAGAACAAAGCGTAATATGCTATGGTCGCGCTTCGGGCATAGGCCCCATTCTTTACCCAGCTGAAATATGCTTTCTTAAAGAGTTTAAAGTAAACTTTTACCGATGACCACATCAAAGATATCTTTCGGAGATTATATTCCTGTGGTGTTGGGCATGACCAGCCATCACATAGGCAATGGCTCTTGGCGTTGCAGGATTTTCATTCATCAAACCCTTGCGTGTTAGCATATTTTCACCAAAGCTCCTATACATCCAGATCCCAGACTTTCTCAGGGTCCGGAATTCTTCTACCAGCTCATCTCCTATTCTATTTTCAGCTTCACTATTCTTCACATAATTGTCATGATCAAAGCCGGGGAGTGATTTATCCTCTCCCCGGGCAATGCATAAAGCTCTGTATTGAAAGACCCTTTCGGTGTCGATAATATGCTGCACCATTTCCAGGATGGACCATTTTCCTTCCTCATAGCTATAGGCCCATTTTTCAGTGGGAAGTGTTTGCAGAAACTGACACGTCTCAGCTGTATTCTTTTCCAGCGTTTCTATCAGACTCCTATTTTCAGGAATCAGATTGATGTAGCGCCAGTAAAATTCACCAATTTCATCTTTCTTAAGATCTTTTCTCTTCATTAAGCAGAATTTCTACTTGCGTTAATATTTCCATATAGCGAACGGGTTACCATCTTTTCATATACTTCCAGCTTCTCCCCTGCTTTCGATGGATCTTTGCTCAAATCATGCACCATTCTCAAGGCATGTTGCTGAATGGTAAGCAGCGGAAGAACGATACGCTCCCTGGCCTGGATACTTGCTCTCCCCGCAGGTTGATTCTGCATCAGGTCATTGTAGCCGGTCACTTTAAGTAACATTTTTTTGGAACGTTCGAATTCTTCATGAATAAGCTCCCAAAATTCACCAAATTCCTCATCATTCTTCATATAAGCAGTTAAAGGAAAGAACGACTTGGTAAGGCTCATCATGCTGTTTTCCAGCAGGGTCTTGAAAAATTCAGAATTCTCATAAAGCTGTTTAACGCGATCAAATTCACCTTTCTCTTCAAGTCTTTCCATCGCTGTTCCAACCCCGAAGAAACCTGGAACATTTTGTTTTAACTGGCTCCAGCTTCCCACAAAAGGAATAGCCCTTAAGTCGGATAAATTAAGTTCTGCCGATTTATTTCTTTTCGAAGGACGGCTACCAATATTCGTTTTCGCGTAATATTTAAGCGTACTCATTTTTTCAAGATAGGGAATGAATTTCGGGTGTTTCTTGAAATCTGTATAGGTTTGGTAGCTTATTTCAGCCAGTTCGGTCATCGTCTTCCTGTCTTCTTCTTTCAGCCGATTCTTGCCCTGGCTGAACATTTCGTTAGAAATACCGGCACTCAGCAGCTGCTCAAGATTATAGGTACAGGAATCACGGGTTCCGAAATTGGAACTTATGGTTTGCCCCTGCACGGTGATCTGAATTTCCTCATTTTCGATGGTTGGGCCCAGAGATGCATAAAACTGGTGAGTTTTTCCGCCTCCACGTGCCGGCGGACCACCACGCCCGTCAAAAAAGACCACTTTAATTCCATATTCCCGGGAAACTTTGGTCAGTGTTTCTTTGGCTTTGTAGATACTCCAGTTTGCCATCAAGTAACCACCGTCTTTGGTTCCATCGCTGAAACCAAGCATAATGGTTTGTTTGTTACCACGATTTTCCAGGTGTTTTTTATAAACCGGGTTGGTGTATAATTTTTCCATCACATGGTGAGCTTCCTGAAGGTCGGGAACTGTTTCAAAAAGTGGAATTACATCCACCTTCGGATCTTCCCATCCGGTCATTCTCATAAAAGCAAAAGGCTGAAGCACTCCCTGAACGCTTCCGCAGTTACTTATAATATAGCGGTTGGCTCCTTCTTCCCCATTCTTTTTCTGAATTTCCTGCATGGCATAAATTGAAGAAAGCGTAGACCTTCCCATTCCTTCCTCAAGATGTTCGGGATCAATCTTTCCTTTTACATTGCTGAGCAATTCTACCTGCTCTTCTTCAGAACGATCATGAAAATCTGCTGGTAAAACATTATCGTGTTTTTTAGAATATTCAATGATTTCATCTAAAACTTCAAGATGCTTGCTGGAATCCTGGCGAATGTCAAGGGTAGCGAAATGGTAGCCAAATAAATCGAGTTTATTCAGCATATCATCCACTTCATCCAGGAATAAAGAACGATGTTTTGTGAGGAGTATTCTCCTGATATGCTCCAGTTTACTCCTGAACTCTTCACGGCTTAATTTAATTTCTCCGGAAGAGGAAACAGCCGAATCATAGAGAACTTCCTCCAGCTCTCCCATCATTTCATGAACTCCCCTGAAAGTAAGCCTTCTTTTCAGTCTGCGAATATCCCTATAGTAATTAAGCAGAATGGTCTTACGCAACCTTTCGGCCACTTTGAGAGTGATCTCGGTTGTTACAAAAGGATTACCATCCCTGTCACCACCTGGCCAGAATCCAAGATTGACCACCTGATTGCCAATTTCCTCTCCATCAAACATATTCTGCTGAATATAATTATGGATTTTACTGGCGCTTTGGTAGAAAACATTTTCAAAGTACCAGATTAGGCTTACTGCTTCATCGTACGGAGTGGGCTTCTCCTTATTAAAGAAAGGAGTTTTTCCCAGCTGGGCCAGTAAATGCTTGATTTTGATCAGGTCATTCTTCTGAATTGCCTTATCAAGATCGGTGATAATACCCAAAACCGAACCGGGATAGAATTGTGTAGGGTGCGCGGTAAGTGTAGGCCTGATCTTAAAATGCTTCAGAAAATCTTTTAATTCTTCTACTTTTTGTGAAGCTTCGGCTTCTTCCTTCACACTTCTGAGGGTTCCGCGGCCATCCATATTGTGAACTACCGGAAAGGAAGCATCTTCAATGGCGTCAAATAGGACTACCTGTCTTTCGATATATTGAATAAAGCGAAATAACATATCTATCTTTTCTTCTTCGGTAGGATTTTCTCCGTATTTGTCAAAAAAACGCTCAACAATTTCAGAAGGGTTTTTATTCTTTTCAAAACCAGCCTCACAGATTTCCAGAAAAAGCGGCAATAATGCCCCCGTTTTCCGAATATCATCATAAGGCAGCGTAAGAAAAATACTGTTATAAACCTGGTATTTTGCGAGTACGTTGTTGTTGAATCTTTCTAATCTGGGTTCTCTGGTCATAATGTAGTTTAGTGTTTCTATTAAAATTAAAAAAAAACCCTCTAAACGAAAACAGTCTAAAGGGTCTTTAATAAAAGTTTAGGACTGTTTACAATTCCTTGAAAATAGAATGCATCAGGCGCTTCTTGTCATTGATGCTCTCTTCCAGTGAAATCATGGTCTCTGTACGGTATACTCCTTCGATATCATCCAGCTGGAAAATAATTTCTTTTGCATGCTGGGTATTTCGTGCCCTTATCTTACAAAAAACATTGAATTTACCTGTAGTCACGTGCGCTACAGTGACAAAAGGAATCTCATTGATCCTTTCAAGGACAAATTTTGTTTGTGAAGTATTTTTTAGGAAAACCCCTACATAAGCGATAAAGGCGTAGCCTAATTTTTTATAATCGAGGGTTAGCGAAGAACCAATAATGATTCCCGCCTCTTCCATTTTCTTTACCCGAACATGAACTGTTCCGGCAGAAATGAGCAGTTTTTTGGCAATATCGGTAAAGGGAGTCCGCGTATTCTCAATAAGCATATCGAGAATCTGGTGATCTGTTTCGTCTAATTTAAACTTGGCCATTTTTCAAACTTCTTTTTAATGAAGTTCAAAAATAATACAAAATCATTGAATTATTATTAAACAATTGGATAATTACCCTTCTTTAAACGTCCTTTTCTTATTTTTTAAGATAATTTTATTAACTATAACGTTTTCGACGACTTGATTTATTTCAGGAAAAGCTACAGTTTCATTTTCTGCCATAATCTCACGATGGCCAAATCCGGAGATAAATGGCGCTATTTTTTCCAGTACAGGTTCGAATTCAATCTTTTCATGTAAGAGCTTTTCGCGGTAATGAATAGCCAGGTCAACTATCTTTCCGTTCACTTTTGCTTCCCTAATAATAATGTCCTTATAAAGCTTCTTATTTTCAGGAATGACGAAATAATTTTCAAAATCTTTTTTTATCTCTTCTTTCGAAAACATCGAAATTTGAGTTAGTACCGAAAGCAGTGCTTTAAAAACATATTTTCGGGTTATTTCCCGTAGATAATCCCCCGGATAATGACCTGCTTCAAAAAGCAGGGTTGGCGTGGACAGGCTTTGGAAAGTATCCCCGGCGCAATTGATGTTGTAGGCATCATCATACCTGCCAATCATCTCCGGCAGGTCATTTTTCAAATCTGCCGCGATACCGGCAATTAAGCCCATACTGATTTTGCGAGAGTCGTCAATCTTTCTTTCCGCATCTTTAGAAGGAGTGAGAAAAGACAAGGTAGCTGGATTTCTTTTGGCTCCGGCGCTGAAAATTGTTCGCTGATCATGCAGGTTCAGGCAATAATCAGGCTTTACTTTGTTATAGACTTCTTTTAAAACACGACTTTCAGGCTGTGTTAATTCCTGCATATCACGGTTTAGGTCGGTCTGATTGGCATTCACCCGGGTGTAAGCCCTGGCTCCATCAGGATTAAGAATAGGAATAATATAAAGGCTGCACTCGGAAAGTATTTTCTGTAGAATCTCATTATCAGCTTTACAAAGAAAAGCATGGCACAAATCCAGCACTGCTTTGGTGGTTGTAGATTCATTGCCGTGCATTTGAGACCATATAAGAATCTTCTTTTTCCGGGAACCGATTTTGAATAGTCTAATGGATTCCCCTTTAACTGACCTGCCAATTTCTTCTATATTTATTTTTGAAAAATAAACTTCAATGATTTTCTCCAGATGATCATTATTGAGGTACCTACCGGAAATTTCCTGAAGCTTCACCTTCTCATGCCAATCATCTTTTAAAATATTTTTAAGCCCAGTGGTTTTCATGTTTACAAAACTAAACATTGTAAATTTTACAAATGTAAACACCTTGAATTCACCAAGGAATATACAATTGTAAATTCAGAAATCCGGTTTTGATATATGTGTCTTGGAAATAATCCCACAAAAACTTTTATGTTATCTAAATCATTATTATTTAGATATTTAACTAGGTTTATTTAATCTTTTACTATTAAATAAATTATAGCTTTTACAATTGTGAATAGGTGATTCAATATAAATTATTTACATTTGTAAAGACAGATTCATTCTTTTATAATTCACAATGGTAAACACAGAACAATTCGCGGAAAGACTTCAAAAAATTCTTGAATACTATGATCTTTCTGCCGCGGCTTTTGCTGATGAAATTGAAGTTGGCCGTTCTTCCATTTCTCATATTATTTCAGGAAGAAATAAACCTAGCCTGGATTTTGTGATGAAGGTTGTGAAGAAATTTCCCGAAGTGGAACTCTACTGGTTACTAAACGGAAAAGGATCTTTCCCTTCCTCTTCTAGAGAAGCAGAAAATGAACCTCCTCCTCCAACCCGGATTCCTGCAAAGGAAATCCCGGGAGTAAAGACTGAAGCTCTTCCTGTTCAGCAGAATTCGGGAAAATCGATAAGTAAGATCGTGATTTTTTATACCGATGGGAGTTTTGAGGCTTTCGAAAATTGATAATCTGCCATAAAATGAATTATTTTGCGGCAGGAAAGCCCAAATTTGCTTTAATGAAACGGGCATAACTTTTATTTAGATGAGAAAATCTGCATTTATACTCCTTATAGTTTTCAGCCTTAGCTCTTGCTATAGTCCAGAAAAGAACTGTAAGGATTTTCATACCGGCACCTTTAAATTCGAAACTTATATCAACGGCGAACTCGTTACCTCTACCTTTATTCGCAATGATTCCATTGAAATTGAAAAATTTCAGGGGGAAGTAGATACTTCTTCGGTAAGATGGGTGAATGATTGTGAATATATCCTGCGAAACCTGAACCCGGATAATATGGATGAGGAAAAGGCTATAGAAATGAAGATTCTCACCACGAATAAAAACGGATATACTTTTGAGTATGGCGTGGTTGGTGATCCGCAGAAATCACGTGGCTCGGTTACCAGGGTGAAAAAAGACTAATTTCGCCGCTCTTTAAGGATTTTATTCTGTTCTTCCATCAGGTCCCGCAAATCAGAGAGTAGCTCGATATCTTTTGGCGTAACCACCTGTTTGTTCATGGGATCCTGGGCTTTTGCCCGAAACCTGTTCATGAATCTTATAAAAAGGAAAAGTACAAAACCAACGATCATGAAATTGATCAGGTTTTGTAGCAGCACTCCGTAACCAATGGCTACTTCCTGGACATAATTCACGCTTTCAGGATTGCCTATCGCCTCCCGTAATACGATCTTTTTATCGGGAAAATGAATATCGCCGGTGAGTAAACTCAGTGGCGGCATAATGATCTGTTTCACCAGGGCGTCCACGACCGAATTAAAGGCGGCACCCACGATGATTCCCACCGCCATATCGACCATGTTTCCTTTTACGGCAAACTCTTTAAACTCCTTCAGCAATCCCATTAATCATCAAATAAAGAGGGTTGACCATCGGAAGATGATTTTTTATCGGGTACTTTGATCTCTCCAGATTTTACGTCTTCTGCGGTAATTTCTTTTTCTGAGACTTCTCCTTCCTCCTGCTCAGTTTCTTCTACGCTCTGACCTTCATAGGGAATGGGATCCAGTAAATTGATCTGGTTTACTTTTTCTGAAGTCAGCTGGTTTCCAAGAGCCTTAATGCCTTTTACCGAAATGAATTCTTCAAGATTGACCTCCTCATTTTCCCTACGTTCTTTTCCCTTAGGTTTGGTATAGACCACTTCGGCAATCGGATAATAATCGGTTGAAACCACTTCCAGGAAGGAATCGGGATGATCGCTGATAAATTTCTCTTCTTTATCTGGATTTTCAATAAGGAAACGTTTCACATAATAACGCTCCTTCTCGGGTTCCCAGTAAATAGCGGAAATCGGTTTGTCTTTAACCCATTTTTCGAGCACCACCATTTCTTCATCAAACCTGGTAGTGAGCTCTGGTTTTATGGTTTTCACCACTCCGTCCTGGGTGATGATAAGTAAACGATCATCGCCGCGGAATTCACCCAGCAGCTCACCGCGATCATCAACATTGAGACGTTTTACCGTCTCATCGAACCAGATCCTTCTGGGTTTGAGGGTGGAAACTCCTTCTTCTTTCAATTCTATGCGTTTCACCGCATATTTAGTAGCAATATTTCCTTTTACGTTTCTGCCCTTGATCAGCACCTCGGCAAAATCCAGGTCGAATTTGACTTTTCTGATGCTTCCCACCTGACGAAGGAATACGGTCACTACTTCCGCTTCCCCATTCGGATTGGCTGAAAAATAATGCACTTTAGAATCTTTCTTGCCCTGGGTGAGGTCATATTCGCGATCACGGGTGATGGAAGTCACGGCAAAGCGTTTTACATAGGTATTGCCGCCTTTCCCGTCCCGATAGATCATATTATAGATCGTGCGCTTGTCTTTTTTCTTAAAGATTGCAACATGAATGATGTCTTTACCAATAAAGGTCTTGGAATCGACCTTGGTGACCATCATGGTGCCATCTGCGGTAAAACAAATTACATCGTCGATATCTGAACAGTCGGTTACATATTCATCTTTCTTCAGTGAAGTGCCGATAAAACCTTCCTTGCGGTTGACGTAGAGTTTAGTATTCCTGATGACCACCTTGGTAGCTTCTATATCATCAAAGATCCGAAGTTCGGTTTTGCGCTCGCGGCCTTCGCCGTAATCCTTTTTCAGCTTTTTAAAATAATCTACCGCGAAATCAACAATATTATCGAGGTGGTGTTTTACCTGGGCGATGTCGCCTTCAAGGGCATCGATTTTTTGCTGTGCTTTATCAATATCGAATTTTGAAATCCGTTTAATGCGAATTTCAGTGAGGCGGGTGATATCTTCTTCGGTAACCGCACGTTTTAGGTGCTTAATAAAAGGTTTCAATCCTTCGTCGATGGCATGAATCACTCCTTCCCAGGTTTCTTCCTCTTCAATATCGCGGTAAACACGATTTTCGATGAAGATACGCTCCAAAGATGCAAAATGCCACTGTTCCTCAAGTTCATTCAGCCTTATCTCGAGTTCGCGCTTCAGCAGTTCGAGGCTGTGATCGGTTGACCTGCGGAGAACTTCGGAAACACCCAGAAAAATTGGTTTATGATCAATGATCACGCAGCCCAGCGGCGAAAGTGAATTCTCGCATTGCGTAAAGGCATATAATGCATCAATGGTTTTATCGGGAGAAATGCTTGAGGGTAAATGTATAAGAATTTCAACTTCTGCCGCGGTATTATCCTCGATCTTCTTGATCTTGATCTTTCCTTTGTCGTTGGCCTTAAGAATAGAATCTATCAGGCTGGAAGTCGTGGTTCCGTAAGGAATTTCGGTAATTACCAGCGTATTTTTGTCAAGCTGACTGATCTTCGCGCGAATGCGAACCCTTCCGCCTCGTTTTCCGTCGTTGTAATTAGAAATATCCGCAACTCCGCCGGTAGGAAAATCGGGAAATAATTTGAATTTCTTTCCTCTTAAATGTTGAATGGAGGCGTCTATAAGTTCATGGAAATTATGAGGAAGAATACGCGTACTTAAACCAACCGCGATCCCTTCGGCTCCCTGAGCAAGCAGCAAAGGAAACTTCACCGGAAGATTTACCGGTTCGTTCTTTCTCCCGTCATATGAAAGCTGCCATTCGGTAAGTTTTGGGCTGTATAAAACTTCCAGTGCAAATTTTGAAAGTCTCGCCTCGATATATCTTGGTGCGGCGGCCCGGTCACCGGTTAAAATATTACCCCAGTTTCCCTGGGTATCGATTAGCAGGTCCTTTTGGCCGATCTGAACCATGGCGTCACCGATACTGGCATCCCCATGTGGATGATACTGCATGGTATGGCCCACGATATTTGCAACCTTGTTATAACGGCCGTCATCAAGGTCTTTCATAGAATGCATGATACGGCGCTGCACCGGTTTGAAGCCGTCTTCAATGGCCGGCACCGCCCGCTCCAGGATCACATAAGAGGCATAATCAAGAAACCAGTCTTTGTACATCCCGGTGACCCGGATGAGTTCTTCCTTATTTTCAAACTGCTCTTCCTGAGCTCCTTCTTGGTTTTCTTCCATTAGGCAGTAACTTTAGGGGTGGTTTCCAGCACTTTTTTAAGAGCTGCCACCATTCCCTTTTTCTTTTTTCGGGTTAGAAATGTGGTATTAAACGTATATTTTCGGAATCCTCTTTTTCTTCTTGATCTGATGTAAATCGTTAGTGCCGAATAAATTCCATAATCAACGAATTTGAATTTCCCCAGTTTTCGTTTGGGAAACTCGGCCTTTTTCACCCGGTATTCCATGAATTTTGAAAAGAATACTCCATTATTCTTGAAATTCAGGGTTTCTCCATCGCTGTCGAAGTCGAAGGACTGCCCGATACGATGAACATACAGGCCAAGAACCAGGGTGATGATATTTGGCAAAATATGGCCAAATGTTAGCTGTTGTTCAGAATCTGAAGAAAGCGCCACTTCTATATTTACAAAAATATTGGTAATGAAAACCGCTACCAGAACGATGTAAATAGATGGGATTATTTTAATTTCATTCCTGTTTGTAAACCTCATATCCCCAGCTCTTCAATAAGATCAAGTTCAACTTTGAGGTTATCGATGATAAACTCCTGTCGATCCGGCGTATTTTTACCCATATAAAATCCAAGCATCTCTTCAATCGACTTTTCCTTGTCGAGCATCACCGGATCAAGACGGATGTCATCGCCGATAAAATGCTTGAATTCATCGGGAGAAATCTCACCCAGACCTTTGAAACGGGTGATCTCAACCTTCCCGGAAAGTTTCTCGATCGCCTGCCTGCGTTCCATTTCGCTGTAACAATAGATGGTTTCCTTTTTATTTCTTACCCGGAAAAGCGGAGTTTGCAGAATATAAAAGTGGTTTTCCTTGATCAGCTCAGGGAAGAACTGAAGGAAAAAAGTGATCAGCAATAACCGAATGTGCATTCCATCAACATCGGCATCGGTCGCGATCACGATATTATTATATCGAAGATCTTCGAGGGATTCCTCGATGTTCAGGGCCGCCTGCAAAAGATTGAATTCCTCGTTCTCATAAACGATCTTTTTGGTGAGTCCGTAGCAGTTCAGCGGTTTTCCCTTTAAACTGAAAACTGCCTGGGTAACCACATCCCGGCTTTTGGTAATAGAACCACTCGCCGAATCCCCCTCGGTAATGAAAAGAGTGGTTTCCAGGGAACGTTCATGCTTGCTGTCGGCAAGATGTACCCGGCAATCTCTTAATTTTTTATTATGAAGACTGGCTTTTTTGGCCCTTTCGCGGGCAAGTTTTCGAATACCTGAAAGATCTTTCCGCTCCCTCTCGGCCTGCAATATTTTTCTCTGGATCTTTTCGGCAACATTAGGATTTTTATGCAGATAGTTATCCAGCTGGGTTTTTAAAAAATCATTGATATAGGTTCTTACCGTTGGCAGCTCGCCACCCATATCGGTAGAACCCAGTTTGGTTTTCGTCTGACTTTCAAAAACCGGCTCCATAACTTTGATGCTGATGGCTGCGACAACAGATTTTCGAATATCGCTGGCATCGTAATTTTTATTGAAATGTTCTCTCACGGTTTTCACTAAAGCCTCCCGGAAAGCCGATAAATGGGTTCCGCCCTGGGAAGTATTCTGCCCGTTCACAAAAGAATGATATTCCTCGCTATACTGGGATTTACTGTGAGTAAGGGCCACTTCAATATCATTGCCACGCATATGGATGATGGGATACAGCATATCCTCTTCATTGATGCTGTCCTGGAGAAGGTCTTTTAAGCCATTTTCGGAATAAAATTTCTCACCGTTAAAAACTATCGTCAGTCCCGGGTTGAGATAGACATAATTTTTAAGCATTTTTTCTATGTACTCATTTCGGAACTTATAATTTTTAAAAATGGCTTCATCGGGAACAAAAGTAATCTTGGTTCCTCTTCTTCGGGAAGTTTCCTCAAGATGTTCCTCATCGATGAGATTTCCGGTTTCAAATTCGGCAGCGTGGCTTTTTCCGTCACGGGATGATTCCACACGAAAATATGAAGATAAGCGCATTTACCGCTTTGGTACCAACTCCATTTAGTCCGACAGCTTTTTTAAAGGCCCGAGTATCATATTTCCCGCCGGTGTTCATCTTTGAAACCACATCCACTACTTTCCCCAGGGGAATCCCTCTCCCGAAGTCACGTACGATCACCCGATTGTTTTGGACCGAGATTTCAATGGTTTTCCCGGCACCCATCACAAATTCATCGATACTGTTGTCGATAACTTCTTTTAAGAGGATATAGATCCCGTCATCCTGGCTGGAACCGTCACCAAGTTTCCCGATGTACATCCCGGGACGCATGCGAATATGTTCCTTCCAGTCTAATGACCGAATATTATCTTCGGTATATTTAGTATTCTCGCTCATAAGTAGTCATGGAGTTATGGCTCTAAATATAGCATTTAAGCTAAAAAACCGAAACAGAATCAGCCGAAAGTAATTAACAAAGATTTAGCAGTAAATGTTAATTATAAAGTACGAAGGTAGAAGTACGAAGTGCGAATATTGTATTTGGAATTTTAAAAACCGCATCCAGAACTTTTAATTTTTACTTCGCGCAGCGGCTTTCCCCGCAGATACCGCTGAATTATGCAGAAGTTTAGCTAAAAGCCTGAGATGATTTTCCTATTTCTTACTTCTAATTCCCTACACATTGAAACGAAAATGCATAATATCGCCGTCTTTAACGATATATTCTTTGCCTTCCACTCTCATTTTACCAGCTTCTTTCACTTTTGCTTCGCTGCCGTAGTTCACATAGTCTTCATAACTTATCACTTCGGCGCGTATAAAACCTTTTTCAAAATCGGTGTGGATCACTCCGGCTGCCTGAGGAGCACTGGCTCCAACTTTCACGGTCCAGGCCCGTACCTCTTTCTCTCCGGCGGTGAAATATGTCTGAAGATTCAGAAGATTATAGGCACCCTGGATCAGCTTTGAAGAACCGGCCTCTTCCAGGCCAATATCCTGAAGGAACATTTGTCTTTCTTCATAATCTTCCAGTTCGGCAATATCGGCTTCTGTAGCCACGGCAAGCACCAATACTTCGGCACGCTCATCTTTTACCGCTTCTTTTACTCTTTCCACATGAGTATTTCCGGTTACTGCGGAAGATTCTTCTACATTGCATACATACATCACGGGTTTATCGGTGATGAACTGAAGTGGTTTTATAAATTCCTTTCTTTCATCTTCGGAAAGATCGATTGCTCTTACCGATTTGCCTTCTTCCAAACCTTTTTTTACCTTCATTAAAGCCGTTTCTTCTTTCTGAGCCTCTTTGTTTCCGGTTTTTGCAGCGCGTTTTACCTTTTCAAGTTTCTTTTCTGCAGTTTCAAGATCTTTCAGCTGCAATTCCATATCAATGGTTTCCTTATCCCTTATCGGATTAATGGAACCATCTACATGCACGATATTATCATTTTCAAAACACCTTAAAACATGCAGGATGGCATCGGTTTCGCGAATATTTCCGAGAAACTGATTTCCAAGGCCTTCTCCTTTACTGGCTCCTTTTACCAGGCCGGCAATATCTACGATTTCTACAGTTGCAGGGATAACGCGTTCAGGATTTACCAGCTCACCAAGTTTGGTTAACCTCTGGTCGGGAACATTTACCACTCCTACGTTAGGCTCGATGGTACAAAATGGAAAATTTGCACTTTGTGCTTTCGCGTTTGACAAACAATTGAAAAGGGTTGATTTTCCTACATTGGGTAATCCTACAATTCCGGCTTTCATATAATGGTTTCTTTTTGCGGCTGCAAAGATAAGTTTTAATAATGGAAGATAGAAAACGGAATTTACCCATGTTTTTTATAAAGGCTTTAACCAATTCTTTTAAAGAAAACACAAAAATTTTTGGAAGAACCTGCTGTACCTTAAATTGAAAGGACAAAATCTATAAAAATGAAAATAAAGAAAATAATTCTATTTTTTCTATTCATTTTCACTCTATCCTTTTCCCTAATCAGTTGTAATGATTATCCTAAAGATCCTCGGGACAGCTGGAAAAATGTTCAAACTGAAGGTTTAAAAGTGGGGGTAGTTAATAATCCGCCTTTCACTTCTGTGGAAAATGATTCGTTTGACGGTTCTGAAGTGAAAATGATCCGGGAGTTTGCCAATAATAATAAGGTTCAGGTAAAATTTGAAAAAGGGAATGAAACCGATCTTATCGATAAGCTAGAACATTTCAAATTAGATGTTGTTATTGGCGGTTTTACCAAAAAAACCCTCTGGAAGAAAAAAGCCGGACCCACTGTAATGTATGACAAAGAAAAGCACATTTTCCTTATCCCTAAAGGAGAAAACAAATTGCTAACGCACCTTGACCGATACTTATTAAAAATTAAACAAAATGAAAAATCTTGATTCATTTCAGCTTCCGGACCATCTTCAAAAAATATTTGATCAGGCTAAAAAACTGGAATGGATAACAATAGTTTATTTGTTATCTGTGATATTCGTAATGTATATTACCATGGGTTCGTCACAGGCAATGAAAACCGCCTGGCTGGAAGATGCTTTGGGACTATTACCCTCAATGGCTTTTTTAATAGCCGCTTCAAAATATAATAAAAAACCAAACCCCTCCTTCCCGTATGGGTATCATCGGGTTTTCAATATCGCATTTTTAGCTGGGGCCCTTGCCTTGTTTATCATGGGATGCTATATGCTTATAGATTCTGGGATGTCCCTTATTAAGGCAGAGCATCCTACTATTGGCCTCAAAATGATCTTTGGTCATGAAATCTGGCTAGGCTGGTTAATGATTCTTGCCCTGATATATAGTAGTGTTCCTGCGGTTATCCTGGGACACAAAAAATTACCGAAAGCAAAAAAATTGCATAATAAAATTTTATTTACTGATGCTGATACTCAAAAAGCCGATTATATGACTGCTGTTGCAGCGATGGTAGGTATTGTGGGTGTAGGCTTTGGATTATGGTGGGCAGATAGTGCTGCCGCGGTTTTAATTTCTACCTCGGTAATAAAAGACGGGGTTACCAATATTAGCAATTCTGTTAAAGATCTTATGGACCAGCGACCGGTGACCGTAAAAGAAGGCAAACCCGATCCGTTGGTTGATAAAATCAGGGAGTTTGTGGGTTCCTGGGATTGGGTACAGGCTTCTGATGTTCGATTTAGAGAAGAAGGGCAGGTTTATTTTGGAGAAATAATGGTTACTGTACGAAAAGGAACGGAAAATATAGATAAGAAAATAGAAGACGGTCTCGACGCGCTTCAAAAATTCCACTGGAAAATCTATCAGGTAAATATTATGCCGGTAGAAAAACTTCCCGATTAATTCTGTATTCTATCTAAAAGATTCCGTATTTTATTCCTTTAGAAATAAAAAACAACCTGGAAAAGCATGACAAATTCTTCCAATCCTGATGATCAACTCTGGTATAAAGACGCCATTATTTATGAACTTCATATAAAGGCTTTTTTCGACAGTAACGGAGATGGGATCGGCGATTTTGAAGGTTTGCTGAAAAAACTTGATTACCTGGAAGACCTGGGAGTAACGGCAATCTGGCTGCTTCCGTTCTATCCTTCCCCACTTCGTGATGATGGTTACGATATTGCCGATTATTATTCCATTAATCCGTCTTACGGAAATTTAAAGGATTTTCAGCGGTTTATAAAGGAAGCTCATAATCGCGGACTAAAGGTGATCACCGAGCTGGTGATCAATCACACTTCAGATCAGCACCCGTTGTTTCAGAAAGCGCGGAAAGCTGCTCCGGGATCGGAAGCTCGGGATTATTATGTTTGGAGCGATGACCCGCAGAAATATAAAGACGCACGTATCATTTTTACCGATACCGAGCCTTCGAACTGGAGCTGGGATTCTGAGGCCCAGGCCTATTACTGGCACCGTTTCTTTTCACACCAGCCCGACCTGAATTTCGATAATCCGAAGGTGCAGCAGGAAGTTTTTAATGTTTTGGATTTCTGGATGAAAATGGGTGTAGACGGTTTTCGTCTGGATGCCGTACCTTATCTTTTTGAAAGGGAAAACACCAATTGTGAAAATCTGCCGCAGACGCATGAATTTCTGAAAAAGCTCCGGGCTTATGTAGATAAGAAATATGATGATAAATTGCTGTTAGCCGAAGCAAATATGTGGCCGGAAGATTCTGCAGCTTATTTTGGGGATGGCGATGAATGCCATATGAATTACCACTTTCCCATTATGCCGCGCATGTTCATGGCGCTGAAAATGGAAGACCGCTACCCTATTATAGATATTATCGATCAAACTCCCGAAATTCCCGAAAATTGCCAGTGGGGAATTTTTCTTCGGAATCATGATGAACTTACCCTGGAAATGGTAACCGATGAGGAAAGGGATTATATGTACAAAGTTTATACAAAAGATCCGCAGGCGAAGATAAACGTGGGAATTCGTCACCGGCTGGCCCCGCTGCTGGAAAATAATCGCAGTAAGATCGAACTGATGAATGTGCTGCTTTTCTCTCTTCCGGGAACTCCCATTGTGTATTATGGAGATGAGATTGGAATGGGTGACAATTTCTACCTCGGTGACCGGGATGGCGTGCGAACGCCCATGCAATGGACTGCCGATAGAAATGCAGGTTTTTCTCTGGCAAACCCTCAGAAGCTTTATCTGCCGCTGATCATCGATCCAGAATACAAATATGAGTCTATAAATGTGGAAACCCAGCAGATGATCTCTTCTTCCCTGCTCTGGTGGATGAAACGGATCATTGGGATGCGGAAAAAATATAAAGCTTTTGGTCGCGGAGATATTAAATTTCTCTCACCTTCAAATTCCAAGATCATTGCCTATACACGTACTTATGAAGATGAAAAAATCCTTGTTTTGGCAAATCTTTCAAGGTTTTCCCAGCCCGCGGAAATCGATCTTGAAGAATATAAAGGATATACACCTGTAGAAGTTTTCAGTCATAATAAATTCCCCAAGATTACTGAAATACCCTACCTCTTTACCATGTCTCCCTACGGCTACTATTGGTTTACCCTGGAACAGGAAAGAGAAAGGGTAAAAGGAGAAACAGAAATTCCCGTACTAAAAACAAATACCTGGAGCAGTCTGCTAAAAGACAGGACGGTTCAGAAACTTTCTGCTAAAATTCTGCCTTCTTACCTTGAAAATCGCCGCTGGTTTGAAAGCTATGGCCGAATCATTCAGGATATTGTGGTAAAAGACACCATAGATGTAAAGATCAAAGGTCTGCCCTCACAGATCATTATTCTCGAAGTCACCTATAATGAAGGTTTACCCGAGCTGTACCAGCTTCCTGTGGCCTTTGCCGATGCCGAAAATGAAAAACTGGTAAAAGAAATTCCGAAAAAAGGAATTATAGCCCAGCTTCATATTGGTAAAAAAGAGGGCTATCTTTTCGATGCGGTCTATGCCGAAGGATTTAGGGATTTTCTCATAGAGAATTTTAGAAAACCGGCTAAGAAACGATCCAGGCTGGAATTCGACATTGAAAAAAATTCTCTGAAGGATCTGGAAGAAAACTCAAGATCAGAGCTACTCGACACTGAAAACAGGCATACCATTATCAGGTATGATAATCAATATTCCTTCAAGCTTTACAGAAAACTAGATCAGACCTTCAATCCCGATGTGGAAACCATAAAATTCCTGTCCACGCAGACCAGTTTCGAAAACATTTCAAAATTCTGCGGACTCCTGCAGTTCACTCAACGCGGCATCAAACCCTATATTATGGGAATGCTGCAGCAGGTTTCCGAAAATCAGGGAGAAGTTTGGGTACATGTAAAAGATGCTGCTGACAGGTATTTTGAAAATGTGCTCACCCGTTCCAGGAATCTGGAACGTTCAGCAGATGATATTCAGCTTACCCAACCCCTGGGATTTGAAGAATTTCCAGAGTATATGCAGGAATTGATGGGTGTGGTGCTTCCGGAAAGAGTTTACCAGTTAGGAGAATTCACCGCACGGCTTCACACCGCACTTTCCCAGGATCATTCTCATCGGGATTTCAATAAAGAGGAATCTTCCTTGCACTATCAGCGGTCATTATATTCAGGATTGCAAACGCTTACCAGGACCAGTTTACAAAACCTGAAAGGCAGTCTTAAAAATTTCCCGGAAGAAATTCAGGAAGAGGCCAAAGAGGTTCTGAGTATGCGAAGTGATATCTTGAAGTGTTTCAAAAGAATTTACGATCACAAGATCCCGGTGATGAAGATCAGGACTCACGGCGATTATCATCTGCGGCAGATCCTCTGGACCGGACGTGAATTCATTATGAACAGTTTCGAGGGCGATTCGTCTAAATCTTTCAGCGAAAGAAGGATAAGGCGTTCGGCGATGCGCGACCTGGCGGCGATGATACGCTCCTTCCATTATGCGGCTTATAGCAGCATTCTTTCGCCAGAATTCAACCAGCAGCGCAAGGAAGGAAAGCTGGAAGAATGGGCTGAGACCTGGCATTATTATGTGAGCAGGTTATTCATTAAAGGCTATTTTGACAAGGCCGGAAAGAGTGACTATATCCCTGAAGAGCCTGAAGATTTCAAAATCCTGATTCATACCTTCCTCCTCGAGAAAGCGCTTTTTGAACTGAATTATGAGATAAACAATCGTCCCGAATGGGTGATCATTCCCATCAGGGGCATTAAAGCTATTGTAAACTATTTGAATAAATAGTTATTCCACGATATACATCTCGTTGGAAGCCTTGATATATTCCTGCGGACTGAAGGTGGATTCAAAACTGTTCCTCACCATGTCTAATTTTAATTTCAGCTCTTTCATTTGTTCGGCGAGAAAAGGATCGTCCTGATATTTATCGATTAGTTTCTCATATTTTTCCAGGTTTTCAAGTATTCTGAAAGTGATCATCCCAAATCTTATTTTTAAGTTCTGAACCCTCAGCATCTGGTCGTGGTATTCCTGTTTCCAGCTTTCAGGATTTGTTGTTCGTTCTTCCACGATCTTATTTTCGGCTATTTTAGAAATATCAAGAATATACTGAGTTCTCTTTTTGGCGTCGGTCTCTTCGGTGAACTTTTCATTGAAATCTTTTAAATTGATCCCAAGCATTTCCACCAGGTTGTCTTCGATGGCTTCATTCTGAAGGTTTTTCAGCTCTTTCAGGCTTTTGTTGATGCCTTCCCATTCTGTTTCAATAAGATCTTTATCATGAGTGAATTGGGAAATGGAAGTGGTCAATTTCAGCATTTTTATACTCCTGTCCTTCAGTTCACGGTCCCGTCGATTTAAAGAACCAATAAACTGACTGATCCCTTCAAAAAGACTTCCGGCAAAAACACCCGTAAAAGGCGTTCCTTCGGCCAGATTCCCGGTTACCTGGATCATATGGCTAAGTGCCTGCAGTCTTGCGTCATCTTCCTTTTCCTCTTCGACGAAATCTTTAAATTTCCCGAACCATTCCTGGTAGCCGGGATAGGTCATGGGATTGCTGATCTTGTCCAGCGTGGAATAAAATTCACGTGAAGTATTGAACAGCGTTAGCGGCTTGATCTCCCGCTCCATCGATGCCAGGTTCAGGATCGCAGAACTATAATTGTATTTATAAACACTAATGGTGTTCTTATCGATCTCTTCCTGCCGCTCTTCCAGGTATTTTACGCGTTCCAGTAATTTTTGCACTTTTTCTGAAGCGGAATTGGTGTTTTTGATGCTTTCGTCCAGGGTGTTTATCTTGGAATCGATTTCTTTGATCCTAAATTCCAGATTCTGACTGAGAAGGTTTCTTTCGCGATTGAGCTCCCTTAAAACCTGCTCGGTAACAGAAGAATCTATGTTTTCAGTAAACTCCTGTGCTCCTGCCTGCAGGTAAAAGATCGCGGAAAGTATGAATACAGCAATAAATTTTTTCATCGTGTGCGTTGTGTTTTTAACAAATAATAGTTTCATTAAAAGCACATTTCATTCCATAGACAGAAGCCCCGGAAACACTGGTTTTTAAAAAATTATAATCTTTTGGGGTGTGGAAAAACTGAACAATTTCAGGATAATTTCCCCATCCTCATAAAAATGGGAAAAAAGACATTATTCTCACTTCCGAAGCTTTCACGCAGCGGGTCTTCAATGAGGGAAACCGGATCTTTCTGCTGTTCTCTTTCATAATGTTTGACCGCAGACCAGGTTCTGAGATATCCCAGCAAATGTTCAATTTTCCAGGAGTATTCCTGAAGAAATTCTGGAGTTCTAATTTCTTTAAAAGAAAAATCAAAACTTTTATAAGCCTGGTCAAGATGCCTTCGCTCAGGATCCCAGTAAGGTCCTATAATATCTTTATAAAAATGCGCGATGATCTTGTTGGTGGCAGCGTTAGAGTAGAAAAGTCCGTAGCCCATTAATACAATAAGCCCATCGGATTTAAGGCAGCGACGAATTTCTGTGTAAAATTTTTCCAGATCGAACCAGTGAGCAGCCTGGGCGCTGATGATGAGATCAAAATTATTAGGAGGAAAATCGGTTTTTTCAGCCGGCTGTAAGGAATAGTGAACGTTGTTTATAGCCCGCGCATTTTTTAGCTGTTGCTCGCTTATATCCGTAGCTTCCACCCTTTCGAAGAAGTCGGAAAGCTCAAATGCCACCTGGCCATTTCCCGTACCGCAATCCCACGCATTTTCGAATGCTGAAAGCCGATCTTTTATAAATTGAAAAACTTCTTTGGGATAACCGGGGCGAAATTGGGCATATTCTGCTGATTGTTCCGAAAAATTATCTTTCAAAATCTAGTCTTCGGTAATACTGCTAAAGACCATCTGGCGGAATTTCCAACCCGTCTGGTCGTCCAACTGTCCTTGTGTTTGCTTCATTAAAATCCCGATAACATCAGTTACTGGATCGGCAAAATACTGGGTATTGAAATATCCGCCCCAGTCGAAAGTTCCTTCGCTGCCCAGGCCACCTTTGGCTTCTCCCTGTTTACTAACCACCCCGAAAGCAAGGCCGTAATAATTCTCAGGTCCACCAAAAAGCTCCCCCGTCTGGTTGCTCATGATCATTTTCACGGTAAGCGGACTTAATAATCTATGGCCGTTATAGATACCGCCGTTAAGATACATCTGAAGAAATTTGGCATAATCCATCGCCGTACTTGATAAGCCTGCACCACCCGAAAAGAAAGTCTTCTTTCCTTGTATTGGATAATCAGGGTCGTAATTGGGTGTTTTTCCGAAATTTTGCCATTGACCGTCTTTCTTTTCCTGAACCGCCACCAGTCGATCTGCTTTAGAATCTGGAAGGTAAAAATAGGTGTCATTCATGTTTAGCGGCTCAAAGATCCTTTCATGCAGAAACCTGTCAAAAGATTTTCCCGAGATCACTTCAATAAAATATCCCAGCACATCAAGGCCTTCCGAATAATACCATTCTTCTCCCGGCGGGAAATGAAGCGGAAGTCCGGCCAGTTTTTTTTCATTTTCCTCAATGGTAGCGCCAGTTGTGGTAAAGGCATCCACAATTCCAGCTTTCGCGTAGATCTTTTGAAACTTTTCATCAGGATCGATCATTCCGTAGCCGAGTCCCGAGGTATGGGTGAGAAGATTCCTGATAGTGATCTCCTTCCCTGCCGGTTTGGTAGTGAAAGAAGAATCGGCTTCATTGAAAGTATCGAGCAGCTGCGGATCTTTAAACTCGGGAATATATTTTGAAATGGGATCGTCAAGCTGGAATTTACCTTCTTCCCAAAGCATCATGACAGCCGTTGCGGTTATCGCCTTAGATTGGGATGCGATGCGGAAGATATCGTCTTTCTCAAGTTTTTCTCCTTCGGCATTGGCGTTTCCGAAAGCTTTATAATAAACGATTTTTCCATCTTTGGCAATGAGAGCAACGGCGCCGGGAATTTTTTGCTGATCGATATTATTCTGGATCATAGCGCCTATTTTCTGAAGCCTTTCAGAAGATATTCCCACCATCCCGGGATCGCCGGTCTCCAGGTTTTTTCCATTCTGACTAAACAGGAGCAAAAAAGAAAACAGGAAGCTGGTAGTTAGTAATAGTTTCTTCATTAGAATAGTTGTTAGGATTTAAATTTATAAAAAAAAGAAAGATTATATCTGTGACTAATAATTTAACAATCATTTACTTCAAAAATTAGTCATTTCACATCAAAATAAGCCTGTAATTGATTATATTGTATAAGTTTATGTAAATCTTAAAATATTTGATTATGGAAAAGTCAGCACTCAGTTTTAAAGGCCATTTGCATAATCTTTTCTTAACAGCTGTCATACTCTTCTTTTCAGCTGCAATCTTCGCACAAGAACAAAAAGAGTATATAGAATATAAAGGAGAAGTAGTAAATGACCGCAATGGCAGGTCGCTCTCATCGGCTTACCTGGCACTCAATAACAGTAATATTTCAACGATCACGAATACCGACGGGGAATTTTCTTTAAAAGTACCAAAAGATCTAACAGAGGCCACAGTAACCATTTCGGTTCTGGGTTTCCAGAGCAAAACACTTCCGCTTACTTATTTTAAACCGGAAGATACTGAAATACGCCTTGCTGAAACCGTTGAAGAACTTGCAGAAGTAAACCTCTACAAGGCCACCAATGCAAAACTGCTTGTTGAAGAAATGCTTCGGAAAAAGGATGAAAATTACCTTTCTGACCAAAGCCTGATGACCTCCTTCTACCGTGAGACCATCAGGAAGGGCTGGAGCAACGTGAGTCTTTCCGAAGCAGTGGTGAAAATTGCCAAATCACCTTATAATAATTATAAAAAAGACCTGGTAAGCCTTTACAAAGCCCGTAAAAGCACCAATTATGATAAACTTGATACGGTGGCACTAAAACTTCGGGGAGGTCCCTTCAATACACTTTACCTCGATATGATGAAATATACTGAATATGTACTGCGTCCCAGCATGGTAGACAGTTATGATTTTAAATTTGATGAACCTACAAAAATCAACGACCGTTATACCTATGTGGTGAATTTTGAAGAGATAGATCGTTCTGACCCGTGGTATTATGGAAAGCTTTTTATCGACGCCGAAACATCCACCCTTGTGAAAGCCGATTACAGTCTGAACGTAGATGACAGGGATGCTGCGGCAGCCTTATTTGTAAAGAAAAAACCCAGCGGCTCTAAAGTTTATCCCGTAGAGTTAAATTATGAGATAGATTATGCAGAAAATGATGGCAAATGGCATTACGCTTACGGGAGGGCCCAGATGGAATATGTAGTAAACTGGAAAAGGAAGATCTTCAATTCTAAATATAAGATCAATAGCGAAATGGTTGTAACCGACTGGGAAAAATTCAACGATGAAGACTGGAAGAAAAAAGTCGATCTAATCCATCCAAATATTGTGATGGTGGATGATGTTTCGGGATTTTACGACACCGAATTCTGGGGAAGCAATAACATCATTGAACCTGAAAAATCAATCCAAAACGCGATCGATAAGATCAAACGAAATATGAACGATAATTAATAGTAGTTTTTATTTAATCAAATGAAAAAGCCCAGGCATAAGCCCGGGCTTTTTTCCTTAAGCTGTCGGGACAGGATGACCCTTCTTCTATTTTTAAGACAGCATTATTTTCTATCTGAATTAAGAAATCCCCCGTAAATACGGAGGATTTTTATTTTTTGTAAGACGATATTAGTCTTCGTGGTGCATGAATTTTTGTTTGCCCAGAAGTTCCTCTTCCGTCTCAACATGATCTTCATCAGGCACGCAGCAATCAACGGGACAAACCGCCGCACACTGTGGTTCCTCGTGAAAACCTTTACATTCGGTACACTTATCGGGTACTATATAATAGATTTCGTCACTTACAGGTTCCTGTGCTTCTTCGGCATTCACCTCTTTTCCGTTGGGGAGAACCACATTTCCGTCCAGGTCGGTACCATCGGCATATCTCCAGTCATCGGCACCTTCATAGATAGCGGTGTTTGGACACTCCGGTTCACATGCACCGCAATTTATACACTCATCGGTTATAACAATTGCCATAGCTTTCTTTTTAGTAAATTTAAGTACTGGTATTAAAACTCCCTCAGCTTTTTGGAAATTTTATGGTTTTAAGCCGGGGAAATTTTATTTTCGCTGCACAAAGTTAAAGTGCGTCTCTTTCATAACCAAATATGACCATGACAATTGCTGAACATAAATCTCATCTTGTAAACCTGGGTAAATTTCTGGGACAGTTCGGGATAGAAACTTCTAAAAAAACCGAAAATGTTCCCGCTAATGATCGTTTTTTTGAAGAAATGGATCAAAAGATAGATCAGGCGATACACTATAACGGATGGTTCACACGCGAAAATGTGATTTTTTCACTGCAGCAATGGAGTAAAGCCCTTTCTTCTGAAAATCTCGATACCTGGCTGAATCCTTATGATTTTACAAATTACGGCGGGAAAACCGTGGGTATTGTGATGGCCGGGAATATTCCCCTGGTAGGATTTCATGATTTCATCAGTGTTCTGGTTTGCGGCCATAAGGTACAGGTGAAACTTTCGGGAAGCGATCAACAACTTCTTCCTCTTATTGCCGCTTATCTTATGCAACTCGACAGCCGCTATGAGGAACTGATTCAATTCACCGATGAGCAGCTGAAAGATTTTGACGCCCTGATCGCGACAGGCAGCAACAATACCGCCCGGTATTTTGAATATTATTTCAGAAATAAGCCCAGTATTATTCGAAAAAACCGAAATTCAATTGCAGTACTTAACGGAAAGGAAAGCAAAGAAGAACTGGCAAAGCTCGGCGAGGATATTTTTAGGTATTACGGACTTGGCTGCAGGAATGTTTCCAAATTATATGTTCCGAAAGATTACGATTTCAAGAATTTTTTCGAAGCAATTTATGAGTGGAATCCTATCATCCACCGGGATAAATATGCCAATAATTACGATTATAATAAAGCGGTTTATCTCATGAGTGAATTCAAGCTTCTGGAAAACGGCTTTCTTATGCTGAAAGAAGATGAAAGTTTCGGCTCCCCCATCGCCACGCTTTTCTACGAATATTATGAAGATGAGGAAGAACTTCAGCAAAAGCTGACAGCCAATGAAGATAAGCTGCAGTGTGTTGTAAAAAGCAGGCCAGGTGAAAAGGAAGTCGCATTTGGGGAGACCCAGAAACCTGCACTTTGGGATTATGCTGATAATGTGGATACTATCGCTTTTTTGTTAAAGCTGTGATTCCATAATTATCATTTTAATAACAGCTTTTCCTCGCATTTTTAGCATCTTTGTGTAACTTAATCAACTCAAGTTTTATGAAGAAACACAATTTCAGTGCAGGCCCCTGTATCCTTCCTCAGGAAGTTTTTCAGGAAGCCTCACAGGCTATACTCGATTTCAATAATTCAGGATTATCAATATTAGAAATTTCGCATCGTTCTCCGGCTTTTGTCGCGGTGATGGATGAGGCCCAGGAGCTGGCTCTTGAACTTTTAGGGCTAAAAGGAAAAGGCTATAAAGCCCTGTTTTTACAGGGAGGTGCCAGCACCCAGTTTTTAATGGTGGCTTATAATCTGCTCGAAAAGAAGGCGGCTTATCTCAATACCGGAACCTGGTCTACCAAGGCTATCAAAGAAGCGAAATTATTTGGGGAGGTTGTGGAAGTTGCCTCCTCAAAAGATGAAAACTTCAACTATATCCCAAAATCTTTCACTATTCCCGATGATGCCGATTACTTTCATTGCACCAGCAATAACACTATTTTCGGCACTCAGATGAAGGAATTTCCTTCAACTTCGAAGCCGCTGGTTTGTGATATGAGCAGCGATATATTTTCAAGGGAACTCGATTTTTCACAATTTGACCTGATCTATGCAGGAGCTCAGAAAAATATGGGTCCTGCAGGGACTACGCTGGTCGTGATCAAAGAGGATATTTTGGGTAAGGTAACACGTGAAATTCCTTCCATGTTAAACTACCAGGTTCATATAGGCAAAGACAGTATGTTCAATACGCCTGCAGTTTATGCAGTTTATGTTTCCATGCTTACTTTGAGATGGATCAAATCTAAGGGTGGTATTAAGGTCATGGAAGAGCTAAATGAGAAAAAAGCCGATCTGATCTATTCTGAAATTGACAGGAATCCTCTATTTAAGGGTTTTGCCAAAAAAGAAGACCGCTCCCCTATGAATGCCACTTTTAACCTGGTTGATGAAAAGCATAAGGAAGTATTTGATAAAATGTGGAAAGATGCTAATGTAAACGGACTTAGCGGCCATCGCAGCGTGGGAGGTTACCGCGCCTCGATGTACAATGCCCTTCCACTCGAAAGTGTGCAGGTAGTTGTTGATTTGATGAAAGAACTGGAAAACAAAGTATAAAAAACACAATATATGAAAGTACTCGCGAACGACGGAGTCTCGCAAAGTGGTATAGATATGCTGGAAAAGGAAGGCTTTGAGGTGATCGTTAAGAAAGTCGCCCAGGAACAGCTGAAAGACTATATCAATAAAAATGAGATCAATGTCCTGTTAGTTAGAAGTGCTACGAAAGTAAGAAAAGATATCATCGATAACTGCCCTTCCCTGAAGGTCATCGGCCGTGGTGGTGTGGGTATGGACAATATCGATGTGGAATACGCCCGCAGCAAGGGCCTCAAGGTGATCAACACTCCGGCTGCCTCTTCAAGTTCGGTAGCCGAACTGGTTTTTGCACATTTGTTCGGAGGTGTTCGTTCCCTCTATCACTCTAATCGAAATATGCCTTTGGAGGGAGAATTTAAATTCAAAGAACTTAAAAAATCCTATGCCGGTGGTATGGAACTCCGTGGAAAAACTCTCGGGATCATAGGTTTTGGAAGAATTGGCCGGGAAGTGGCGAAAATTGCCCTGGGGGTGGGAATGAAGGTGATTGCCAGCGATAACAAGGTGGGCGAAGCCGAAATAGAGCTTGAATTTTATAACCACCAAAGCATAAAAATACCTATTAAGACCGAGCCGGTCGATGAGCTTATCAAACATTCCGATTTTATTACGCTGCACGTTCCCGCACAGGATAAACCTGTGATCGGCAAAAAGGAAATCGAAAAGATGAAAAATGGAGTGGCAATCATCAATGCCGCGCGTGGTGGTGTACTTGATGAAGAAGCTTTGCTTGAAGCTATTGAAAACGATAAGGTTTCTTTTGCCGCATTAGACACTTATGAGAACGAGCCTACTCCGGCGATCAGACTACTGATGAATGAAAATGTTTCCCTGAGCCCGCATATTGGAGCGGCTACCAATGAAGCCCAGGAACGCATCGGGATTGAACTGGCCGAACAGATCATTTCTATTCTGAAAAAGGAAAAAGCCTGATTCTGATTTTCTGAAAAAAATATAAAGCTCTGCAGTTCGCAGGGCTTTTTTTTATTATTTCCTTAATGAATTTGAAAAGGATTCTTGGTAACTTTCCGTTACTAAAACTGAAAGATCATGGCTAATATTCTTGATATTTTCCGAACTCATAGCGGTAACCAGTTACTGGAGAGAGCTACCGAAGAGACCTCTCTTTTAAAAACCGAAGCCAGTCGTGCTTTTCTATTCGCCCTTCCCTCCCTGTTGAGCGTGCATAAAAGTCAGTGTGAAACCGGAGCAGGAAAATTTGCAGATGCAAAAAGAGAGTTTAAAAGTTTTATCGACTTTATTGAAGCCGAAGACATCTGTATTTCCGGGAAGAAAGTGCTGAACCTTCTGCTTACCCCGAATCAGTTTGAAAAATTCAGCGGTTTTTCACGTCTGCTCGGTATTTCTCAAAACGATCTGGAAAAAATTCTTGAAATTTCTGCAGGCGCACTTTTTAGCATATTAACCGAAATTTCCGCGAAGAAATCCCTTAAACGGGAAGATCATTGCGAGCTTTTGGATTCTCTTGCCGGAATAAGCACTAAATTCGATAAGGATTTCATCAATACACTTGTTAAAAACGAAGATTCCCCTCATTTGATCGACAGTGCAGAGAAGATCTCGCTCGACAGCGAAGACGACGATGATGATTTAAGCATCCTGGGCGGATATACAGGCGGAAGATAAAGGAATAGTATTTGATCTGAAAAGCATAAAGAAAGACAATGAAAAATATATTTTACATACTTCTACTGGCCCTTTTCGTTTACAGCTGCGGCTCTGTGGGCGGCGGAAATTTTCCAGACAGGCGTATCTCAGGTTCCGAAAACGACACCGTAAGAATTGCCAACGACAGCCTTGAATATGAAATTATCATCATAGAACCGGGATTTGATCTTTTCATTAATTCGTATGCGCATCCAAGGGGCTATTATTCCCAGAGTTATCTGGAGAATAAGAACGCTTTTCTGGTAAGCGACTATAATCAGCGCGTGCAACAGCCAAATATTTACAATCCAAATCTATACGTGAATGAGATCAATTATGATCCAAAAATAGATTACGGTTATGAAGTGAATTATCTTCTATATAATTATTTTGTATATCTCAGCAAGCAGTATAATCAGCAATTTAGTGTCCCGACGAGGCTTTGATTTGACCATTTATTCAATAAATTCCTCAATGGTTCAGCCTCGTATTTTCACCTCTCCTAAGGAGAGGTCGGGAAGCTTTTTTCGGCAGTTCCGGGAGAGGTAAAATAAAATTTAGTTGTGGCTTAAAATTAACTAACGAAGTACTCCAGTGCACTGCCTTGGAGTTAGTCATTTTCAAGAAATTTTTTATTTATCTTTGCAGCATGAAGAAACTGAAGCAGCGCTGGGGTATCAGAAAAAACTGGCAATTAATGGTCATTTTTCTGGTATTTGCCATTACTGGTTCTACCGCTGCGAAACTTGCGAGCCCGCTCTGCGATCTTATCGGGATCAATTCTGAAGATCATCATTGGCTGATCTATTGGCCAATGAGGATAATCCTGATCTTTCCAATCTACCAGGTGTTATTATTGCTTTTCGGATGGGTTTTTGGCCAATTCAGCTTTTTCTGGAACTTTGAGAAAAAAATGATGGAACGTATGGGGATTTTAAAGCTTCTCAGAATTTGAAGATACTGAAGACCATATTTTTGCTTTTCACAGCTTTAATCCTGCTTTTTCCGCCGGTAGCAAGCTTTATCCATATTTTTGAAGGTCACGAGCATAAACCTTGCGTACATTATGCCGACAGCCATTACCACAAAAAGAATATCAATTGTGAGCTTTATAAATTTCACAGCAATCCGGCGCTGGAAATAGATTTTATCTGTTTTGAGCCACTCCTTTCCCAGGTTCAAAATAAAGTTCAAATTGAATTTTACAGTTTTTTAAATGATTTAA
Organism: uncultured Flavobacteriaceae bacterium; assembly: GCA_963741865.1. Classification (GTDB taxonomy): domain Bacteria; phylum Bacteroidota; class Bacteroidia; order Flavobacteriales; family Flavobacteriaceae; genus Christiangramia. Next base: position 186,043 of record CAVUJP010000002.1, on the reverse strand, counting down.
AACCGCTGCAGACTTCTCTGCGGGCACCGCCGGTATGTATTATTTCTTCCGAAGAATACATATCATAAAATCATTTAAAATACAATCATGAAATACAAAGTATTGTTGCTGCTTCTGGCAGTTACCCCTTTTATATATTCTCAAAACCAACTTACAGGCATTGTCAAAGATGCTTCTACCACAGAACCGGTCTTCAGCGCAAATGTTTACTTTCCAGCTCTCGAAAAAGGAGCAGTCACCGATTTCGATGGAAAATTCACCATTAAGAATGTACCAGCTGGTACTTATAAACTGGTAATATCTTCCATAGGTTATTCCAGTATTACTAAAAATGTGAGCTTACCTTCCGAAGATGTTCTGGAAATCGAGCTTAATGCTTCTGCCGTCGAAATGGAAGAAGTGATCGTTTCCACGCCTTTTCATCAGTTACAAAGTGAAAATGTGATGAAAGTGGAGCGAGAAAGTGTTTCTGAACTCGAAAGAAAAGGCGCAGTCACTCTTTCTGAAGGAATTACCCAAATGCCCGGCGTGGAAAGTATTACAACCGGCGTGGGAATTGGAAAACCGGTGATTCGGGGCCTTAGTGCAAACCGGGTTCTGGTGTATACCCAGGGTGTCCGGCTCGAAAATCAGCAGTTTGGCGATGAGCATGGACTTGGCATAAGTTCTAAGGGAATATCAAGCATTGAGGTGATCAAAGGCCCTGCTTCCCTGCTCTACGGAAGCGATGCCATTGGCGGAGTGCTTTATTTGAATCCTGAATCTTATGCCGAAGCCGGAGCGACCCATGCCGAAGCCTCCGCTGATTATTTCAGCAATACTCTTGGTTGCCAGGGCAGCGCGATGGCTGAAACTTCAGGGGAACACTGGAAATTTCTGGCCCGCGGCAGCTATGCCGCCCATAGCGATTATGAGACCGGAAATGGCTCCAGGGTCACCAATACGCGTTTCAATGAAAAAGATCTGAAAACCGGCATCGGTTATCAGGCAAATAAATACAAAGGAGATTTTCGCTATAATTTTAATGATTCGGAAATTGGAATTCCCGAAGAGATCGGCCTTCAGAACACCGATAAAGGAATGATTCTGCCTTATCAGAATGTAAAAAACCACATTCTAAGCCTGGATAATCATATCTATTTTGCCAATTCCAGCCTGGACGCAAAATTCGGTTATCAAATGAATAATCGCAGGGAATTTGAAAACAGTAATGATCCTGCCCTGGAAATGCAGCTCAATACTTTCAATTATAATGTTAAATATAATCTGCCGGAATTGGGCAAATTCGAGACGATTGCAGGAATCCAGGGAATGTTCCAGGAAAACACCAATTCCGGAGAAGAAATACTCATTCCCGATGCGCAAATTGTAGATTTCGGTGTTTTCGCCACTTCCCATTATGAACTGGAAAGATGGGATTTCCAGGGCGGCCTGAGATTCGATAATCGAAGTATAGAGACCGCAAAATCAAATGAAGCCGATCTTTTTAAAGTGAACAGAGATTTTCAGAGTCTCAATGCGGCTCTGGGCGCCAAATATGATATCACAAGTGCTTTCACTGCACGACTGAATTTTGCCACTGGCTTTCGGGCTCCCAATCTTGCCGAATTGACTTCAAACGGAGTGCATGAAGGCGCGAATCGTTACGAGATAGGAAATCCCGATCTTAAGAACGAGCAGAATTTTCAAAGCGATCTGGCGCTGGAATGGCGATCACAGCATTTTGAGCTTTTTGCCAACGCCTTTAATAATTCGGTAAACGATTACATCTACATTTCGCCAACCGGTGAGACCCGTGATGGGAATATAGTCTATGACTACGTGCAGAGCGATGCCCGTTTGTATGGTGGGGAAATAGGTTTTCATCTGCATCCTCATCCCCTTGACTGGCTTCATTTGGAAAGCAGTTTTGAAACGGTTACCGGAAAACAGGATAACGGCAATTATCTGCCGCTTATTCCTGCAAATTCAATCAATACAAGTTTCAGGGTGGAACAGGAAAAAGGAAATTTACTGAAAAACAAATTTGCCTTTGTCAGTATGAAAAATGTTTTTAATAAAGAAGAAATCAGCGTTTTTGAAACACCAACCGATGGCTATACTTTATTCGGAGCAGGGCTTGGCGCGGATATCAGCCTGGGGAAAAATGATCTGAGCCTGAGCATCAGCGGAAATAATTTGTTTGATAAGACGTATATTTCTCATTTATCAAGACTGAAAACAGACGGCATTCCAAACATAGGGCGAAATATCAAGTTTTCAGCGGTTTGGAGCCTGTAATAAAAGAGATGTTCTAAAAACCTGTGAGGTTTTCAAAAATTAATAGGATTCCACTTCTATCACGCGAGTCTGCGGCTCTTTTTTCCATACATAAGTGTACAAATACATAAGAGTGAAGGTGGGGATCACATCTGTCCAGGGCAAAATCTCTTCGATAAATACCAAAACCGAAGCAATCTTTCCATTTCTACCCGGATACATCTCACGCATTTTACTGGCCGCGTAAGGTGCCCAGATAATATCAAGAAAAGGACCGATTAAAGGAATTGCCACCGTGGCCATTCCTATTACGTCGAATGCCAGACCTTTAACTAAAATTTTATTATTGAACAGTTTTTTCATTTTTCAGTTTTGTTTTAAATAAAGCAAAGAAAGTGCCATAAACTATTTCAAATTAGAACTGATAAGCTTCAGGAATTCGTTCCTGGTCTCGATTTTTTGAAACTGTCCGCGAAAACCCGAGGTCGTCGTAGCACTGTTCTGCTTTTGTACGCCCCGCATCATCATGCATAGATGCACGGCTTCGATCACAACAGCCACGCCTTTAGGCTGAAGTGTTTTATTCAGACATTCCAGAATATCGTGGGTGAGCCGCTCCTGCACCTGCAACCTTCTGGCAAAAACATCAACTACTCTTGGCAGCTTGCTTAAGCCGATGATCTTTCCATCAGGAATGTAAGCTATATGCGCTTTTCCGAAGAATGGCAGCATATGATGTTCACAAAGTGAATACAGTTCAATGTCTTTCACTACCACCATTTCGTCATATGTCTCTTCGAAAACCGCCTTTTTCAGTATCTTTTCGGCATCCATTTCGTATCCCTGGGTAAGGAACTGCATAGCCTTGGCGGCGCGATCGGGTGTTTTGACTATTCCTTCCCTTTCAGGATCTTCCCCAATGGCTTTAATAATCTCATGATAATTTTTCTTAAGCTTATCGGTGGTTTCGTTGTGATACTGTTCAAAATATTTATAAGCCATCTATAATTTCTGTTTTAATTTATCGGAAAAAAATTTTTTGAGTTTTGCAATTTTCGGATCGATGATAAACTGGCAATAAGGCTGCTGCCGATGCTGGTTGTAAAAATCCTGATGCTCCTCCTCTGCCCTGTAGAAAGCTCCTGCGGGAGTAAGTTCTGTCACTATAGGATCACTGAAGGTTTTTCGTTGCTTTAGCTCATCAATGATCTCTTCGGCAATTTTTCGCTGTTCTTCGGAATGATAAAAAATAGCGCTTCTGTATTGAGTGCCCACATCATTCTGTTGCCGGTTGAGCGTAGTTGGGTCATGTGTGGAAAAGAAAATTAGGAGGAGATCGCGATAATTCACTTTTTCGGGATCATATTCTATTTCAATAGCTTCGGCATGCTCAGTTCTTCCGGTAATGATCTCCCTATAGGCCGGATTTTTTATTTTTCCCCCAGTAAAACCTGAGATCACTTTCTCTACTCCTTCCAATCTTTGAAAAACAGCTTCTGTACACCAGAAACATCCTCCTGCCAGTGTTGCTTTCTCCAATTTCTGTTGTTCCTTTTCTTTCATATTTTTTGTTTATCAAATTTAATTGTTATTTAAACAAAAATCTTTCCTTTAACGTGATTTTAAATAAAAGTATTGTCCATTCTTTTATTGAGGCTTATCTTTGAGAGCATTTTAAAGAAACGAAAATTTAATGGTTCCCAAAACCCTTCTATTCCTAATATTTTCCTTAATTACTCTTCCGCTTATTTCTCAGAAAAATCCACACTCCAGGAAAACCTACATTACACATAGAATTGAGAATCCTCCTAAAATTGACGGAATTCTAAATGATGCGGTATGGGAAAAGGCACCGGCAGCGAAAGACTTTGTGATGGTAGAGCCCGGGGATGGTGATCCCATTCCCGATTCTCATGCTACCAGAGTTAAATTTTTATATGATGATCAGGCGGTTTATGTAGCTGCTTTTATGGAGGAATCCCATCCTGAAAAGATTATGAAGCAGTTCACTCAGCGGGACAACCTTGAGCAATCAGAATTTTTTTTAATGGATATCAACACCTACGATGATGGTGAAAATCAAACCCGTTTCATTGTTACTGCTGCCGGCACTCAGGCAGATGCAAGGATTTCAGGGAGTAACAATGAGGATTACAGTTATAATGTGGTATGGGAATCGGCAATTTCAGAAGATGAGAATGGCTGGTATGTAGAAATAAAAATCCCTTATTCCGCCCTGCGTTTTCCGAAAAAGGAAGTACAACAGTGGGGCATTCAGTTTTACAGGGAAATCACTCATCTCAATGAAAACTATGTATGGAATTATGTAGATAAATCGGTGGGCCAGATCAGTCAGTATAATGGCCTTCTTAAAGGGATCAGGAATATAGATCCGCCAGTGCGACTGAGTTTATATCCTTATATGAGCTCGGCTGTGGATTATTACAATAAGAAATGGAATTATAATTTCAATGCGGGAATGGATCTGAAATACGGCATCAATGAATCATTCACTTTGGATATGACACTGGTACCCGATTTTGGGCAAACCGCCTATGATAAAGTGGAGCTCAACCTCGGCCCTTTTGAACAGCTCTATGGTGAGAACAGGGCCTTTTTTACTGAAGGCACCGAATTATTCACCAAAGGAAATCTTTTTTATTCCCGGCGTGTGGGAAATGCCCCCATTGGCTTTAATGCCGCTCAGAAGGAACTCCTGGAAAATGAGGAAATTGTTGAGAATCCCGAAAAAACCGATCTTCTGAATGCTCTAAAAGTTTCCGGAAGAACCGATCGTGGCCTTGGGATTGGCTTCTTCAATGCCATTACCAATAAAACAGAGGCTGTTTTTCGCGATACCATTACGGGAAAAATCAGAAGAAGCGTCACCGAACCGGTGGCAAATTACAATATTCTGGTGCTCGATCAGCGATTTAATGGTAATTCGTCTATCAGCCTTATCAATACAAATGTGACGCGGAATGGCCATTTCCGGGATGCCAATGTCAGCGGATTTCTTTTCAATATCTACAACAAAGAGAATTCTTTCAATTTCGAAGGTTCGGCAAAACTCAGCAACGTAAATCTACCTATTCAAAACCTGACCGGCTTTTCATCTACCCTGGAAGTGAACCGCACCAAGGGAAATTTTCGTTACGGAATAGGTCATGAATTTGCCAATGAAACTTACGACATCAATGACCTTGGCATCAGCCAGATCAATAATTTTAATAATTTTTTCTGGGAAACTTCTTATCAGATCTTTGAACCACAGGGTATCTTTAATGAATATCGAATTGAAATCCACGGACAACATTTACGCAGATATCATCCTGATGTTACTGTGAATACCGGTGTGGGTGGAGATTTCTTCGCAAAAACACGAAAGCGTTTTGCCTTCGGGGGATCCCTGGACATCAATTCGAAATTCAGGGATTTCTTTGAGACAAGGGAAGAGAACACATATGTCACTTACCAGCCAAGCGGCGTAATTCATGCCTGGGTATCATCAGATTATCGTAAAAAATTTGCTTATGATGTCAGGTTGAGATATGAGAAATTCTATAAGACCAGCCATAGAAAATATCATCTCCAGTTGAAACCACGATTTCGTGTGAGCGACAAGTTCAACTTCATATATTCATTTGAACTTAATAAGGAATTTGACCGCCCCAGTTTTGTCACAAAATCCAACAGGGAAATTGTCTTTGGAAATCGTGACGATGTAAGCCTTGAAAATTCATTGAGAGCGAATTATAACTTCAATTCCCGAAACGGCATTAATCTAAGTTTCAGGAATTTCTGGGCGACCGCCAGCTATGCTGATGATCAGTACAGCATTCTTGCCTCTAAGGGTGCTCTTCTTCCCTACGACTATGAAATTACCAGGGATAATAATCCTAATACCAATTTCAATATCTGGAACATTGACCTGAGCTACCGCTGGCAGTTTGCTCCCGGAAGTGAGGCCGTCCTGCTTTATCGCAATTCGATCTTTAACCAGAATGGTATGAGTTCTCTCAATTACAGGGAAAGCCTGGACCGGCTTTTTAACGAACCGGCAAGACATAATGTGAGCCTCAAAGTGGTTTATTATCTTGACTACAACGGTATAAAGAACTTATTCAACAGTTAATCTTGGGGATTGTTGCGAATTTGGCTATTTTCGGGGCTCTTATTTTTTGAACATGATCGTTGCCAGGAATATTCATAAATATTACGGAGATCTGCACGTTTTAAAAGCGGTGAATCTTCACATCGAGAAAAGTGAAATCGTTTCCATCGTGGGAGCTTCGGGAGCGGGTAAAACCACCCTTCTGCAAATTCTCGGCACCCTAGACCGTCCTTCTAAACATGAAGACACCCAATTAGACATCAATGAAACAGATATTTACAGTCTGTCTTCCAAAGAACTTTCTCGATTCAGAAACAGAAATATCGGCTTTATTTTCCAGTTCCACCAGCTGCTTCCTGAATTCACGGCGCTGGAGAATATCTGTATTCCCGCTTTTATTCAGAAAACGCCAAAAAAAGAAGCCGAAAAACGGGCTATGGAACTCCTGGGTTTCCTTGGCCTTAAGAATCGGGCTTCCCATAAACCGGGAGAACTTAGTGGCGGCGAACAGCAGCGTATCGCAGTGGCAAGAAGCCTTATCAATAGTCCGGCAGTGATCTTTGCCGATGAACCTTCCGGGAATCTTGACAGCGAATCGGCAGAAAATCTTCATCGTTTATTTTTCAGGCTGAGGGATGAATTTCATCAAACCTTCGTTATTGTCACCCATAATGAAGAACTGGCTGATATGGCTGACCGAAAACTGACTATGGTCGATGGCGCCATTGTATAAATTGAAAAACTTAATTTTTGAATAAGGCTGAATTAAAATCTTTTCTCGATTTCAAGGTCAGGCAATACAATACCCCCGAATTCCTGGCTACAGATCCCGTTCAGATCCCGCACCGGTTCAGTAAGAAAGAAGATATTGAAATCGCAGGTTTTCTAACAGCTACCATCGCCTGGGGCAACCGCAAAAGTATTCTAAACAATGCCGGCAAGCTCATGAACCTGATGGATCTTGCACCCTTTGATTTCGTGATTAATCATAACGAAAATGATCTGCACCGCTTTGAGGGTTTTGTGCACCGAACCTTTAATTCAACCGATCTTGTTTATTTCATTCATTCCCTCCAGAATATTTATCTGAATCATGGTGGAATGGAAGCCATTTTCAACAAATATCAGCAAGGGGAAACTCTGCAACCGGCCATTCATCATTTTAAGGATGTTTTCTTTGAACTGCCACATGAGAAAAGAACAGAAAAACATGTAAGCGATCCGCTCAAAAATTCCGCTGCAAAAAGGATTAATATGTTTCTTCGGTGGATGGTGAGGGAAGATACCGGAGGAGTTGATTTTGGGCTGTGGAATTCTATTTTGCCATCTGTCTTATCGTGTCCGCTTGATGTTCATTCAGGGAAAGTAGCCAGAAAACTCAATCTACTTCAAAGAAAGGCTAATGACGCCAAAGCTCTTGCCCAACTGGATAAGAATCTGCGAAAACTGGATCCGGATGATCCGGTAAAATATGATTTTGCTCTTTTCGGCCTTGGAGTATTTGAAAAAGGGCAGTTCTAATACTTGTGTATCTCGTTATTTTTAGTTTTCTTTAACATTTAAATCATCATTATAATGATTCATCCGGCACTGCCAGAAAACGAAGAAAAAAGACTTCAGGCTGTCAGGGATCTTAATATTCTCGATACCTTTTCAGAAGATACTTTTGACAGCATTACAACAATAGCCAGCCAGATATGTGGTATGCCTGTGGCACTTATCACCGTGCTCGATGAAAAGAGAAACTGGTTTAAATCCCGGCTGGGAACTGATCTTAGTCAGTCTCCCAGGGAAACCTCCTTTTGTGGCCATGCCATTCTCGATCCTAAAAATATATTAGAGATTCCTAATGCAAGTCTTGATGTTCGTTTCAGTGATAATCCAATGGTAACAGATAAAAAGGCAGGTGTTAAGTTTTACGCGGGTGTCCCTTTGCTCGATCCTGAAGGTTATCCTTTAGGAACTTTATGTGTGCTGGATTCCAAAGAAAACCGCTTAAATGAAAATCAGAAAAAGGCTTTGAAGGCATTGGGAAAACAGGTGGAAGTGCTTTACCAGTATCGCAAAAAGAATAAAGACCTTGAAGAGATTAAAAATGCACTCGATGAGAATAACCGGGTCCTGCGGGAATTTGCCAGTACGGTTTCTCATGATCTTAAAATGCCGCTTGCTAATATGATCCTTACTGCCGATGTGCTAAAGGCGAAATATTCTTCGCAGCTTGATAAAGAAGGCATTGAATACCTTAATTATCTCAAACAGTCGGGCCTTACGCTCAATGATTACATTAAAGGTTTGCTGGATCATTACTCCAACAGTAGCATTCATCCGGAAAATCACCAGGATTTTTTTCTCAACGACCTATTGGAAGATATCATTGATCTTCTTCAGATAAATGAGAATTGTGAGATAAACCTGCCCGATAATAATCTTAAGATCCATGGAAACAATGCTGCTTTGGGCCAGATTTTTATGAATCTTATCAGCAACAGTCTTAAGTATAATCACAATGAAAAGATCATAATTGATATTGATTGCACTGAAAACCGTGAATTCTTTAATTTCAGCATTAGTGATAACGGAATTGGAATTCCAAAAGAGAAACAGCAATTTATTTTTGACCTTTTCACCACTGTTGCTCAAAAAGATCGGCAGGGACGCAAAGGCCACGGGATTGGACTTTCTACTGTAAAAAAACTGGTGGGAAGCATGGGCGGCAGCATAAAGATCACTTCGGAAGAAGGTAAAGGAACGCGTATGGAATTCTCTGTTAAACGCGTTGATCTGACAGATTAGGATTTTTTTAATAAGAAAGTTGTTTATTTTTAAATAAATTTAGTTCTACAATCTTTTTGGGGATAACATGCAACATAAAATAGTTCCTTTTAATGAGAAGCTCCGTCTGGCTGCGCTGGAGGAGTATGCTATTTTAAATACCGGCCCTGATGAAGATTATGACAATCTTACCTTCCTGGCTGCGGCTATCTGTGAAGTGCCCAACGCCAAGATCAGTATTGTAAATAAGGAGATAATCTGGAATAAATCTGAATATGGCGAGAATCCTGTAGAAGAAATAAGCCGGGAAAATTCTTTTTGCGATAGGGCTATTCACAGCGATAAAAGCATTCTTATCATGAATAAGAGCGATTTTCCCGATTTCTTCAGAAAAGCTCTACCTGTATACGGAAAGGACTTTTCATTTTATGCTGGCGTTCCTCTTTACAATCCCCAGGGGCATCCCATTGCTGTTTTTTGTGTTTTTGACACCAAAGAGCGTGAACTATCGAAAGTCCAGATCAGGGCGCTGAAATCGCTTGCCAAGCAAACCATGAAGCTCTTTGAATTTCGTAAGCAGAAGAATGAACTTTATGAGGTTCAGAATAAACTCAGGGAAAAGTTTAAAGAACTGGAAGGTTTTGCCAGTCTTGTTTCTCATGATCTAAAATCTCCCCTGGCCAATATTATTTCACTCAGTGAATTATTGAAAGATGAGAATAAAGGAAAATTTGATGAGGAAACCGAGCAATATCTGGGGTTTCTTGTGGAATCTTCCTATTCCCTACGGAATTATGTAGACGGAATTCTCACTTTTTACCGCAGTGATCATGTGCTGGACAAAGACCTGGAGAATGTTGACCTGAGAAAAATGCTGAAAGGAATTGTGGATCTTTACCAGGTCTCTGACGATATCCACATCCGCTATCCGGAAGATGTGATGCTGCACAATGTCAATAAAGCTGCTCTTACGCAGATTTTTATGAACCTCATTAGCAACGCCCTCAAATACAACGACAAAGATTCAAGAGAAGTAGATATCACCTTCCGCAAAGACGAATCTTACTATTCCTTTGCAGTGAAAGATAACGGCAAGGGAATTCCGCAGGAAAAATTCAAGGATATTTTTGACCTTTTCACCACTCTTGATACCAGCGACAGGGATGGGAATCCCGGCAGTGGGATTGGGCTGGCCACGGTAAAGAAACTCGTGGAATCAATGGGTGGCAGGATAGATATCGAATCGGTTCCTGGCGAAGGCAGCAGCTTTAAATTCAAAGTGAAGCGCAGGTAACCGGGAATCGCCCGGCATTTTCTATATTTGAGAAACTTTTTTGCCGAATATGCACTTTCAACATCCGGAATTACTCTATGCCCTTTTTCTGCTCTTAATTCCGCTGATTGTACATCTTTTCAGACTCAGGCGTTTTCAGAAGGAAGATTTCACCAATGTCAAATTCCTGAAAAAGGTCATCCAGGAAACACGAAAAAGTTCTAAACTGAAGAAATTTCTCGTGCTCTTTACCCGAATGCTGATGCTCGCCTGCATCATTATCGCCTTTGCACAACCATATCTTCCGGCAGGCACAAAAACTGCTGCAGAGCCTAAAAGGCTGGTTTATCTTGATAATTCCTTCAGCATGCAGGCGCCGGTAAATGATATTACTTTGCTGCGTGAGGCCGTGAACAGGCTTTATGAGAATACCGGAGAAAACAACAAATTCGACCTTTTCACCAATAACCGTGAATATTTTGATCTGACTGCTTCCGATCTGAAATCTGAGCTGCAGAATATTGATTTCACTCAGGAAAGAACAGATTTCAGGCAACTGCGGCTGAAAGCAGAAAATTATTTCAGAAAATTTCCTGAAGCCCGCAAAGAGTTTGTACTGATCAGCGACTTTCAGGAAAACATGGAGCTGCCTGGCGAATTACCGGCAGACAGTATAGATTATACCTTTATTCCTGAAACTGCGGGCGATTTTTTTAACGTCAACATTGATACGGCTTATATTTCTGCGAGCGATCCCGAAAATGTCAATTTGAAGATAGGTTTATCTGCCAGTAAAACCTTCGATCAGGATATCGCGGTGTCTATCTATGATCGAGATCGGCTGCTGGGAAGAAATACCGTTAATTTTTCTAAAACCGAAACAGCAGAGATTGAATTTCGGCTTCAGAATGAGAAGATCGATAACGGAATGGTGAAAATTGAAGATTCAGGACTTCTTTATGACAACCAGCTTTACTTCAATATCGGGGAAAAACAAGCGGTCAAAGTTGTGGTGATCTCTGATGCTCCCGCAGGATTTCTTCAGAAAATATATACGCAACCAGAATTTGAAATTTCGGTCTTCCCTCCCGGACGAATCGATTTCAATCAGTTAAATTCCGCGAATCTGGTGATTTTAAATGAAGTGAAGACAATTTCGGCTTCGCTTCAGAACAATCTTACTAATATTCATCAGGAAGGCGCCAGCCTGGTCATTATTCCGCCTGAAAACGCAGAAAACTACAGTAGTTTGCTTAACAGCCTGGGATTTTCAGCTTTTGGCAAAATAATCCCTTCAGAAAAACTTATTACAGAGATCGAATTTGACCATCCGTTACTGACGGGAGTATTTGAAGATCGCGTTGAAAATTTTGAATATCCGAAGGTATCAGAATCCTATAGAATGAATTCCGGAAATGCCGTATTGAGTTATGCCGACGGATTGCCATTTCTTACCTCCGGAAATTCAGTATATATTTTCACGGCTCCCCTAAATCAGGAGAATTCTAATTTTCTTAATTCTCCACTGGTAGTTACTGTTTTTTATCGGATTGGTTTTCAATCCTTTAAAATAAGTCAGTTGTACTATTTATCGAATACCGAAAATACCATAGATGTTCCTGTGAAAATAGAAAATGATCATGTACTTCATCTGGTGAAAGGCGATCTGGATCTTATTCCCCAGCAGCAGAATTTCAGCAATCGCCTGGAGTTGAATATTCCTGCAGAAGACCTTTCCGCTGGAAATTATTCCCTGATGAATAACGGAAAGAAAGCAGGCAGCCTCTCTTTTAATTTTGGCCGTGAAGAAAGCCAGCTGAATTATTCTTCTCCCGAAAATCATAAGAATGCCAAAATTGTAGAAAATATAGATGATTATTTTTCAGAAGCAATTGCCTCGTCTCAAATGACGCTGCTTTGGAAATGGTTTGTTATTTTTGCATTGATCTTTTTAGCGATTGAAATGCTCCTTTTAAAATTCCTCAAATGAAGCTACTCTTAAAATCGGTGACGGTCATCGACCCGAAATCTGCCCACCACAAAAAGAAAATCGATATTTTTATCAGCGATGGGATCATCCGGAAGATCGGGAAAAATATTTCTGAAAAGGCCGATGAAGAGATTCAGGTCAAAAATCTTCATGTTTCCAGGGGCTGGTTTGACAGTAGCGTAAGTTTTGGGGAGCCGGGATTCGAAGATCGCGAAACCATTGACAACGGCCTGAATACCGCGGGAAAATCGGGGTTTACAAGTGTGGTTCTCAATCCTTATACCTACCCGGTGCTGGATCACAGCGGCAGTATCGCTTCGGTGAAAGCAAAAGCGGCGGGACATCCCGTGAGCCTTTTTCCTGCTGGTGCTTTAACAATTAAAAGTGAGGGAAAAGACCTTGCAGAACTTCTGGATATGCAGGAAGCCGGCGCAGTAAGTTTTGGAGATTACAAATTACCGGTGCAAAACCCCAATTTGCTGAAAATAGCGCTTCAGTATGCGCAGAATTTTGATGCTGTGGTGCAGAGCTTCCCGCAGGAAAACCGAATTGCCGGCAGCGGACTCGTTAATGAACACGAGAAAAGCACTGTTCTTGGCTTGAAAGGAATTCCAAATCTTGCCGAAGAATTGCAGGTAACCAGAGATCTTTACCTTCTTGAATATACCGGCGGGAAACTTCATATCCCTACTATTTCTACCGAAAAATCGGTTAAACTTATTAAAGAAGCCAAGAAAAAAGGCCTTGATGTGACCTGTAGTGTGGCGATTCATAATATACTTCTGGACGACAGCGAGCTGGAAGATTTTAATACAAATGCGAAACTACTGCCCCCACTGCGTACTAAAAAAGATGTTAAAGCTTTGCGAAAAGGGCTCCAGGACGGTTCCATAGATATGGTCACCAGCGATCACAACCCCATAGATGTAGAACACAAGAAAGTGGAGTTCGATAATGCCCTTTATGGAAGCATCGGCCTGGAATCGGCTTTTGGTGCCTTGGCCTCGGCAATCGATCTTGAAGAGGCTATAAAATTACTCACTTCCGGAAAAGAACGATTCAATGTGCCGGAATTTGCTATAGAGGAAGGACAGCCTGTAAATTTTAGTTTGTTTCTTCCCGAAGTGGAATATACATTTTCAAAAAATGATATTCATTCCGCCTCAAAAAACAGCATTTTTCTTGGCAAAAAGCTAAAAGGAAAAAGCTGGGGGATCATTACAGGAAAGGGAATTATAAAAAATCAGTAACATCATGAGCAGTTCAAAAGAAGGAAAAACAACTGCGATCATCGCCTATATCACGATCATCGGTACGATCATCGCCTATTTTATGAATCTGGATACTAAAGATCCTTTTGCCAGTTTTCACATTCGCCAGGCTTTTGGACTGCAAATCACTTTTTACCTTTTAGGAGCCTTAATGGGAATGGTTAACAGCGGATGGATAGTCGGAGCCTTTTATACCTTCTTTTTTGTATTATGGATTTATGGATTGGTGGCCGCCATACAGGGAGAAACTAAAGAAATTCCCATTTTAGGGCCATTATTTCAAAAATGGTTTAGTACGATATCGTAAATTATGACTCAATTTTCTCTTGAACATCTGGTTAGAAAACCAAAATCACAGACTACAGATAAAGCTCCTGCCCTGATCATGCTTCATGGTTACGGAAGCGATGAAAACGACCTGTTTTCTTTTGCTGAAGAACTGCCGGATAACTTATTTATTATTTCGGCCAAAGCGCCTTACCGCATGCAGCCTTTCGGCAACGCGTGGTATGAAATTCACTGGGATTCAAATGACGGAAAGTTCAGCGATGACCTTCAGGCTATTAAGTCACGGGATCTCATCAGGGATTTTATTGATGAAGTAATAGAAAATTATCCCGTAGATCCTGAAAATATCAATCTGCTGGGCTTTAGCCAGGGCAGTATTCTTGGGTACGCGGTGGCATTATCTTATCCCGAAAAAGTAAAGAATATCGTCGCTTTGAGCGGATATATCAATCAAAATATACTAAAAGAAGACTACCGGAATAATGATTTTTCACATTTGAAATTCTACTGCTCGCATGGTTCTCAGGATCAGGTTATTCCTGTGCAGTGGGCCAGGAAAACTAAACCTTTCCTGGATAAGCTGAAAATTGAAAATTCTTATTCCGAATTTCCTGTAGGTCACGGAGTAGCCCCGCAAAATTTTCGGGAACTTCGGGAATGGTTAGTCAGCCGGATATAAAAAGGACTTTTCAGCATTAAAGCTGATATTCCCGTCCTCCCCTACTTCATAAGAGAGAAAAACCTCTCCCCAGTAAGTGCCATCGGTAAAATCGGCAATGATCCATTTATGATTAAGGACTTTTACCCGGTTAATCCGCATATTCCCTTCCATTCCGGCATAAGGTACCAGAGGGTTATCTTCACTGGCTTTATTCTCGCTGATGATCGCATCCTCTATCCTTGAGATAAGATCTTTGGTATCTATACCTTGTTTTTCAAAATAAGATATCGCTTCCTCATTATTTGAAAGCTCAAAATAATCATGGCTCTCAAGCGACAACAGGCTATCATTTTCCTTTTTGGCTGCATCAATTTCAGATTCAAGAGCAGTGATTTTTTCCTCTCTGGCATCAAGAATCCGTTTATCATTCACATAGATAAAAAGAGTTGTAAGCAGGGTAAAGATAAAAAGGTAGATAAGGATTCGGTTACGCATCTAAATGTTGATTTTAAGGTTGTCATATGCCAAATGAACATTGGGCGGCAACTTCTTCTCCACTTCGTCATGAAAACCAAGTAAATGACTAATATGAGTGAGATAGGCTTTTTCCGGCTTTACTTTTTCAATGAATTCCAGGGCCTCCTCCAGGTTAAAATGAGAATGATGTGGCTCAATTCGCAGCGCATTTACTACCAGAACCTTGAGATCATGAAGTTTTTCAACTTCTTTGTCTTCAATAGATTTAAGATCAGTGAGATAGGCAAAATCCTCTATCCTGAAACCAAACACCTGCAGGCGATTATGCCAGAATTCAATAGGAATTACCGTCAATCCGTGAAAATTGAAGGGTTTATTGCTTATTTCATGTTCCTGCACGCCGGGTGCACCGGGATATTTGTTTTCTGAAGTGAAAATATAATCAAAACGTTTCCGCAGTGCTTTTAATACCCTTTTATGCGCATAAACCGGAATATCTCCCTGACGGAAGAAAAATGGCCTTATATCGTCAAGGCCCGCGGTATGATCATTATGCTCGTGGGTATAAAGAATGGCATCGAGGTGCTTTACATTGTTTGCCAGCATCTGCTGCCGGAAATCAGGTCCGCAGTCGATTAAAATATTGTAATCGTTCCACTTCACCAGTACCGAAACCCTCAATCTTTTATCTTTCGGATTTTCGCTTAAACATACCGGATGATCACTCCCAATGACTGGGATTCCCTGTGATGTTCCTGTGCCTAAAAACCTTACTTCCAAACGATGTTATTTTTGACACAAAAGTAAATATATTTTTTTGTATGCCTAGCGCTTTTAGTACTTTTGGTGTACACAAAGAAATGTTCATCAAAAAGAAAAATTATGCCAATTACCATAATGGGCGACAAGGAATTTGAAAACGTTCCTTCTGTTAACAGTAAAGCCCTTCGCATCAATTTAAATGAGAATATCTACGGAACATTTTCAGAAATTGGTGCAGGTCAGGAAACAGTAAGAAACTTTTTCCGGGCCGGTGGTGCCTCGGGTACCATTGCAAAAGCGATGAGCGCCTATGACAAAGACTTTAGTGATGCCATTTACGGTGTGGAGAGCGATCGTCGTTATGTTACCGAAGCACGCTTGAAAAAAATGCTTTCGCACGAAATACATCTTATTGAAGAGAGGATTTCACGGGAAAAACACCCAAATAAGTTATTCTTCACTTATGCCAATACCGTTGCAACCATTGATTTTGCTAAAAAATATAAGGGTCATGGCTGGGTTGGAATTCGTTACCAGGTTGAACCGGAAGAAGATTATAATGAGATCTCGCTTCATGTAAGATTTCATGAGAATGATGCCCGTCACCAGCAAAATACACTGGGAATCTTAGGTGTTAACCTCATTTACGGTGCCTACTATAAATATGATAATCCAAAAAAACTGCTTCGTTATTTATATGATCATATAGATAAGGATCAGATCGAGATCGATACGATCAATTTTTCAGGGCCAAGATTTGAAAAAGTTGACAATCGTTTGATGAGTCTTCAGCTTGTGAAAAACGGAATGACCGAAGCCGTAATGTTCGGACCTGACGGAAATAACGTGCTGCCCGCAAAAATTCTCTATAAAAAGAACATTCTTGCACTTCGCGGTAGTTTCAGGCCAGTGACCAAGGTGAATATGGATATGTATGAGCGCTCTAAGGAAATGTTCTTTAAGGAAAGCAAAGTGTCCAGGGAAAACACCGAAATTATCTTTGAAATCACACTATCCAACCTTAGAGCTGAAGGTGAAATTGACGAAAGGGATTTTATGGATCGAGCCGAATTGCTTTGTTCCTTAGGTCAAACCGTAATGATCTCGAATTTCCAGGAATATTACCGTGTAGTGGAATACTTCTCAAGATATTCAAAACAGCGTATGGGCCTTACCATGGGCGTTCAGAACCTGGTAGATATTTTCGACGAAAAGTATTACCGGCACCTGAGCGGTGGCATTCTGGAAGCCTTCGGAAAATTGTTCTTCAAAGATCTGAAGGTTTACCTGTATCCGCTTAAAGATCCTGATACCGGGGAAATCATGACCAGTGAGAATTTAAAAGTCCATCCGCGAATGAAAGAACTTTACAAATTCTTTAAATATAACGGCCGCGTGGAAGACATCACCGATTACAATGCCGAAATTCTTGATGTTTATTCACGTGAAGTCCTGAAAATGATCAGTGAAGGCAAAGAAGGCTGGGAAGATATGCTGCCGGAGAAAACCACTAAAATGATCAAGGAGCATAACCTTTTTCATTATAAGGAAAGCAAACAAAAAGCCGATACTCAAAAAGTGTAAAACCTGGAAAAATTGAAAAAGATAAAAAAGAGGCTGTCTTTTTAGACAGCCTCTTTTTATAAGCTGTAAAATTAACTTCTACTCTACTCTTTCAATTTTCGCCCCTATCGCTTTCAGTCTTTCTTCGATATTTTCATAACCGCGATCGATCTGCTCAATATTATGAATTGTAGAAGTACCTTTTGCCGAAAGTGCGGCAATTAAAAGGGAAATTCCTGCCCTTATATCGGGAGAGGTCATCGTGGTTGCTTTCAGCTGGGATTTAAAATCGTGTCCGATCACGGTCGCTCTGTGGGGATCGCAAAGAATGATCTTCGCGCCCATATCAATAAGTTTATCTACGAAGAACAGGCGGCTTTCAAACATTTTCTGATGTACCAGAACGCTTCCTCTGGCTTGTGTTGCCACAACAAGAATAATACTCAGTAGATCGGGTGTGAATCCCGGCCAGGGAGCATCACTAATGCTCATAATCGAACCATCTATAAAACTCTGCACTTCGTAGCCTTCGGTATGTGCGGGAATATGAATATCATCGCCCCGTTTTTCAACCCTGATCCCCAATTTTCTGAAAGTGGTTGGGATAATTCCCAGCATCTCCCAATTCACATTTTTTATGGTGATCTCGCTTCGAGTCATGGCGGCGAGGCCTATCCACGAACCAATTTCAACCATATCGGGTAAAATAGTGTGTTCACAGCCACCGAGTTTTTCCACTCCTTCAATAATAAGAAGGTTGGAGCCAACTCCTTTGATTTTTGCCCCCATTGAATTAAGCATCTTGCAGAGTTGTTGCAGGTAAGGTTCGCAGGCAGCGTTATAGATAGTGGTTGTTCCTTCGGCAAGAACGGCAGCCATGACGATATTGGCAGTTCCGGTCACCGAAGCCTCTTCCAGAAGCATAAAATCACCTTTTAATCCCTTAGGTGCTTCTACGCCATAAAATCTTTCCTCTTTATTATATCTGAATTCCGCACCCAGTTTCATAAAACCTTCAAAATGGGTATCTAGTCTTCTCCTTCCTATTTTATCGCCGCCGGGCTTGGGAATAAATCCTTTTCCGTAGCGGCCGAGCATAGGTCCCACGATCATAATAGAGCCTCTAAGACCTCCCCCATCCGTTTTGAACTGTTCGCTGGAAAGATAATCAAGGTCAAGATCGTCACTTTTAAAGGTGTAACTCCCCTTCCCCACTTTTTCAACCTTTACTCCAAGGTTTTTAAGAAGATTAATGAGTTTATTGACATCAAGGATGTCGGGGATATTATTGATTTTTACTTCCTCATCGGTTAAAAGAACCGCACATAGAATTTGGAGAGCTTCGTTTTTCGCACCCTGGGGTTGGATATCCCCGCTTAAACGATGCCCGCCTTCAATTTGAAAAGTTCCCATTAAAAGTTAGAAATTTAGTGGCGTTTGCGGCCTCCTTTGCGGCCTGTTTTTTTATTGCTTTTGGTATATTTCTTTTTTCCGCGGATGAGATTAGCAGCTTCGGTAAGATCTTCATCGGCATTTTTAAGATTCAGCTTCCCGTTGCTCAATTCCTTCAGGTGTTCAAAAATCACCTTATCGTCAACCGAATCGCGGTTCCAGTTCAGGTAAGATTTTTTCATGTGATTCCCAATACTAAGTACCAGCGCTTCCTTAAGGTCGCCCTCTTCCCAATCTTTCACCTCGTCGATCATCTTCTTGATATTGTTTCCGTAGAAGCGATATTTGGGATTATTTTCGGGATATTCCAGGCGGTCTGGCCTTTCAGCAAGCATTTCGGGAGTCGGTTTTGGAAATGGAGATTCCACATTCAGCTTAAAATCACTGATGATGAATAACTGATCCCATAATTTATGCTGAAAATCGGGAACGTCGCGCAGATGAGGATTCATGTTACCCATAACTGAAATAATCGACTGGGCTACTTTATTCCTTTCCTTATCATCTTCGATGCTTACGGCATGTTCTACCATTTTCTGAAGATGTCTCCCGTATTCGGGAATAATGAGTTTACTCCTTTCGGAGTTGTATTCTAGTGCGTTGGTCAAAATTGAAATTTATTTGGTAATTCTTTTGAAGAGTTTATCCTGCCTGCAAAATACTAAATAATCGGCAAGAACTGCAAAAATAAATAGCTTTTGTGGTTACAGGGAAATCACTCCCTTTACCTTTTCAGCAACTTCGCGGTATTTTTCAATCACCGCATCGGGATTTTTCATCCTTACATTTATAGAAACGCTGGTATAAGTTCCTTTTTTAGATTTCTTGGTTTCGATAACTGCCCCGGTATTATCAAAGATATCTTCCACTTGTGAAATTTGCTGTCCCCTGGTGGGAACTATGAATTTATATAGATATTCTGAGGGCCACATCGAGGTATCCTGAAGCTGTTTCTTTAGATTTGCGTAAAATTCTTCCGGATCTTTCTTTTCACTCATAACTTTTTCTCTTCCATTTTATGCAAAGATACAAGGAATGATTACATTTTTATAATCAATTTCAATTGACGAAATTTGCCGCGTGAAGACAAAAAAAATTGTGATTACCGGCGGTCCCGGTACTGGAAAATCATCTATCGTAAAAAAACTGGAAAACAGAGGCGAAACCTGTCTGCATGAAATTTCAAGGCAGGTAACTCTTGAAGCCCGAAAAGAAGGAATTGAACAACTTTTTCTTACCCAACCCCTGTTATTCAGTGAAAAGCTGCTGGAAGGCCGATTAAAACAATTTCATAAAGCCACAGAATTTGATGCCCATCATATCTTCATTGATCGGGGACTACCAGATGTGGTGGCGTATATGGAGTTTTTCAACACTGCTTATCCCAAAACCTTTAATAAAACCTGTGAACAACATCGCTATGATAAGATCTTTTTTCTGCCGCCCTGGGAAGAAATCTATCAAAGTGATGAGGAGCGTTACGAAAACTATGAAGAAGCCCTAAAAATTTCGTCTTATCTTTATAACACCTATAAAGAATACAGATATCAACCTATAGAAGTTCCCAAACTGACCGTGGAGGAACGCTGCAGGTTTATTCTGGATAATCTCTGAAAACGAATTTGCAGCAGGAGGCTTTAAAAATATTAGAAAAATACTGGGATTTTCGGGAATTCAGGTCACAACAGGCCGAAGTTATCGAATCTATACTTTCCGGAAAGGATACACTAACGCTTTTCCCCACCGGTGGCGGAAAATCGCTCTGTTTCCAGGTACCTACGCTGATGCGGGAAGGAATTTGCCTGGTGATCTCACCGCTGGTTTCTTTAATGGAAGATCAGGTCAATGCGTTGGCTCAAAGAAACATCAAGGCGATGGCCATTACCGGCGGAATTTCTTTCGAAGACCTTGACCGCAACCTCGATAACTGCATCTACGGAAATTATAAATTCCTTTACCTGTCCCCGGAACGCCTTCAGCAGGAACTGGTGCGGGAGCGAATTAAGCAAATGCAGGTAAGCCTGATCGCGGTTGACGAGGCGCATTGTATTTCACAATGGGGTCATGATTTCCGTCCCGCTTATCGGAATATCTCGGAGCTTCGGGAATTATTACCGGAAACTCCGGTTGCCGCTTTTACGGCGACTGCTACTAAGGAAGTGGTAAAAGATATCTGTGACCAGTTAAAACTGGAGAATGCGGTAATTCATAAAAAATCTTTTGACAGGCCTAATCTGACGTACGAAGTGGTAAGAACCGAAGATAAGCCTTACCGTTTAAAACAGATCCTTCAGGGACAATCGGCTATTATTTATGTGAGGAGCCGTAAGGCTACCCAGGAAATTTCAGAATTTCTGAATAAGAATAATATCACTGCGGCTCCCTACCACGGTGGCATGAAAAAGGAAATAAAATCAGCTATTTTTGATGCCTGGATGAGCAATAAAACCAGTGTGATGGTGGCAACCACCGCTTTTGGGATGGGAATTGACAAACCAGATGTGCGCACGGTGATCCATATCGATCTGCCCGAGAGCCTGGAAAGTTATTTTCAGGAAGCCGGTCGCGCTGGAAGGGATGGCAAACCTGCAAGTGCGCTTATCTTAACGAATGACGCCGATATTCCTGTTCTAAAAAATCAGTTTTTACATAACCTGGCATCGGTAGAAGACCTGAAACTGGTGTACCGCAAGCTCAATTCTTATTTCATCATTGCTTTCGGCGAAGGTGAGAATACCGAACATGATTTTAATTTTGCAGATTTCTGCCATCAGTATCAATTCAATTCCCATAAAGCTTTTAATGCCATTCAGCTTTTGGATCGATGCAGTATTTTACGCTTTACACAGAATTACCGCAAAAAAACCGAAATTCAGATGCTGCTAAGCGGCAATCATCTGGACCTTTATTTAGATGAAAATCCGAAATACGCTTCCTTATTAAGGACAATTTTGAGAAATTACGGCGGGATCTTTGAAAATCTTATCCCTTTCAGCCTTGCTTCAGTTTCTGAAAAATCTGGAATTTCAGAAGAAAAAGCTATCAACCTTCTTGAGGAACTTGCCGAAAAGGAAGTTATCGATTTCAATTTTGCGAGGCATGACGCAAGCATCACTTTTCTCGTTCCGCGGGAAGACAGTGCCACGATCAATCCCGTCATTCCTTTTATTCAGCAATATAACAGGGCGAAAAAGGAAAAAATCGAAGCCGTTCTGAAATATGTTGAAAATGACACTAAATGCCGGCAGCAACAATTGCTTGAATATTTTGGGGAAACTTCTGTCAGCCCCTGCGGAAAATGTTCTGTCTGCGCTTCAGAAAAAAAAGAACTCTCGCGAAAAAAGATGAACGCGATCTATCTCAGCATTGAAGAAATTCTGAAAACCGGCCCAAAAACCTCGCGGGAACTGGTAAAGGAAACTGGTTATGGGGAGTCTTCTGTAATAAAAGTCCTAAGTTTGCTATTGGAAAAAGGAATTTTAGAACAAAACCGAGATAATAAATACCGACTAAAAAAATGAGAGACCTGAGGATCGTTTTTATGGGAACTCCCGAATTTGCCGTGAAAAGCCTTGAAGCTATTTTAGAAGAAGGTTTCAACGTGGTGGGAGTGGTCACAGCTCCAGACAGACCTGCCGGAAGAGGCAGAAAATTACAGCAGAGTGATGTGAAGCTTTTCGCGGAATCAAAAAATTTAAAAGTACTTCAGCCCACCAATCTGAAATCTCGGGAATTTCAAAATGAACTCCAGGAACTGAATCCAAACGTGCAGGTAGTGGTGGCTTTCAGAATGCTTCCGGAGAGTGTATGGAAATTTCCAAAATATGGCACTTTTAACCTGCATGCTTCCCTCCTGCCTCAGTACCGCGGCGCCGCTCCTATCAACTGGGCGATCATCAACGGAGAGAGAAAAACGGGAGTTTCTACCTTCTTTATTGATGAAAAGATCGATACCGGTTCGGTAATTTTACAAAAGGAGCTGAAAATTTCGGAAGATGAGAACGTAGGCGAATTACATGACCGGCTTATGGAAACCGGTGCCGAGCTGGTAGTGAGAACACTTAACCAGATAGCCAAAGACAAAGTGAAACCAAAACCGCAGGTTTATTCGGAAAATTTAAAGGCAGCTCCAAAACTTTCATCAGAAAACACCAGGATCAATTGGAACGATTCGATCGACCATATCCATAATCTCATTCGTGGTCTTAGCCCTTATCCCGTGGCATGGTCTTATCTTGAGAATTCTGTAGACGACGAATTTCGCGTGAAAATTTATGATGCAGAGAAGGTATATCAGGAGCATCACCTTCCCAATGGCAACATAAGTATTCAAGGAGATAAATTAAAGGTGGCGGTTTCTCACGGGTATATTTTAGTTAAGGAAATACAGCTTCCGGGCAAGAAAAGGATGAAGACAAAAGACCTTTTAAATGGATTTGATTTTGCTCCCGAGGCAAAAATGCGCTAAAGCCTTATTAACACTGAATTCCTTGCATATTAATAAAAAACAATTATCTTTATTAACAAAACCACCAAGTTATTAACAAATACGGGCTTTTGCCTTGCTATTACTTGCGTGGCTGAGAATTCCGTATAAATTTGTATACCAGTTTAACAGAATGTTTAACCAACAATTATTTTAAATTTCAAATTATGAACAAAACAGATTTAATCGATGCAATGGCTGAAAACGCTGGAATTTCTAAAGCAGCAGCAAAAAAAGCATTAGAGTCTTTCCTTGAAAACGTAGAAAAATCTCTTAAGAAAGGAGACAGAGTATCACTAGTAGGATTTGGATCATGGTCTGTATCTAAAAGAGCTGCTCGTGAAGGAAGAAACCCACAAACCGGAAAAACCATTAAAATTGCTGCTAAAAATGTAGTGAAATTTAAAGCCGGAGCAGATTTACAAAAAGCTGTGAACTAATAATTTGTATTAGTAAATTCTTAAAGCCTTCCTAAGGGAAGGCTTTTTTTATTTAAAATTTTAGTAATTGTATTGCTTTATTTATAGGAAATATTTAGTTTAGACACAAAGACTGCTATCATGATCGCAATAAAACCGACCAAAGGCCATCTTCTAGTTGCAGAACCTTCTATTATTGGTGATGTCTCTTTTAACCGCTCTGTGGTTTTACTGGCCGATCATTCTGATAGTGGCTCTGTAGGTTTTATCCTAAATAAGATCCTGGACTTTACTCTTAAAGACCTTATTCCTGATATCGAAGGAGATTTCAAAGTCTATAACGGAGGTCCTGTCGAGCAGGATAACCTTTATTTCATTCATAAAATCCCTGATCTTATTCCCGACAGCATCGAAATCGCTTACGGAATCTACTGGGGCGGAAATTTTGAGGTGGTGATGGACCTTATTTCCAAAGGTCTTATTGATGACAGGCAGATCAAATTCTTTTTAGGCTATTCCGGGTGGGATGCCAATCAGCTTGAGGAAGAATTAAGCAGTCATTCCTGGGTGGTCACCGTGAACGAAGACCATACCGAGCTGTTGGAAAAGCCCTATAATTCTTACTGGAAAGACAAGATGCTGGAATTGGGTGGTGAATACATGTTATGGTCTAATTCTCCAGAAAATCCAACCTATAACTAGGCCAGCCTTGCCTGCACATTAAGTTTACCCAGTAATTCTTTCCCCACTTTATTTGTGTATTCCTTCTTACGGTATTTGCTTACCGGCCGTATTCCCATAGCGACATTTGTAATAAAAATCTCATCGGCTTTTTGCAGCTCAAAGGGTGAGATTGAAGTTTCTTTCAAACTGTAATGTTCAGTTTTTTTCAGAATATTGATCAACTGTTTTCTTATAATTCCGTTTAAAGCACCGTCGGTAAGCGGCGGCGTTTTAATTTCATTTCCTTTTACGAGAAAAATATTTCCGTTAAGGGCTTCCACTACATTTTTCTTTTCATTGATCAAAAAGCAATTGTTGTATGCATTTTCCCTGGCAAAAATGCTTCCCAGGACATTTACCGCCCGGTTATTCGACTTGATGGTGGAAAGTAGGCCGCTATTTACATAATGATCCTTAAAGAGTTCGACTTCATAAAAATCCTCTTTTAGCAAATAAAAGGGACTGTCGAGTTTTTCGGTGCTGATCACATAGCCCACATCTCTGGTAGCCGGTGTATAATAGCCACCCTGAAGACGATATACAGCAAATCGGACTCTGGAAGGTTCCTGAGAAAGCTCGTTTGCTTCGATGATTTCCTGGATTTCTTTTTCGAGAAATTCAGGAGAAAAATTAGCTGGAATCTCCATTCTCATAATACGCATGGAAGCCATTAATCGAAAATAATGATCTTCCCAGAACATAATTTTCCCGTTGATAACGCGAATGGTCTCAAACACCGAATCGCCATAGGCGAAACCACGATTGAAAACCGATAATTTCGCATCTTTTTGATCGACTATTTTTCCTTCAAGATTGATCATAAAAAAACCCCGTTTTAAACGGGGCCAAAGTTACGATTTATAAACGTGTTTTTAAACTGATCCAAGGATCTGTTTAAGGTCTGATACCATGTTATCCCAAAGCATCTTCCCTTCATCTATTTCATCTTCTTCGGAAAAATCGGTGATCATCAGGGAAACATCCTTGGTAATATCGTCAACCTGGATACGCATTTCAAAAAAATAAGGGGTATCCTCATCGTCTACCCACTTGAATTTAATACGTTCATCATTTTTTTTACTGACGAGTTTAGCTTTCTCTTCACTACCTTCCCATATAAAAGTAAAAAACTCACCCCGTGAGTTCACATTATCGGCATACCATTCACTTAAGCCTGAAGGAGTTGAAATATACTGGAATAATAATGAAGGAGAAGCCTGTATAGGAAATTCCATTTCGTACTTGATCTTTTCTTCCATTTCTGATTAATTAGTTTCGGGCAATATAGATATTAATTGGAAAGATAAAAAGAAATCAAAATAAATAATTCAGAAAATAAAGTTTGCGCCGAAATAAATAGTTTTTATATTTGCACCCGCGTTGACAGAAAGAGCGTCATTAGGTTTTTATACCAGTGCTCATGCAGGTTTTCAGCGATACGGCGAGGTAGCTCAGTTGGTTAGAGCGTCGGATTCATAACCCGGAGGTCCCGAGTTCAAATCTCGGTCTCGCTACATAAATCCCCCAATGATTTTTGGGGGATTTTTTTATATGAAGGAATTTGTGACCTACACTAAGAAACAGGATTCATATCCGCCAAGAGGCGAACTCGAGTTCAAATCCCGGTCTCGCTACAATTAATCCCTTCAATTAGGGAGGGATTTTTTATCTGGATGAATTTGTTATCTATTTGCCTTACATCATTCTCTTAAAAATTCCCACGTGAAATATAATGAAGCTATGTAGGGTTTGGTTTATAGAATTATACTTATCGAAAAACCGGCAGGTACGAAAAAGCACATGCATTGTGGAGAAATTAAAACTTACACGACAATTTCATAAAACTTGTAATCGGCATATAGTTTAACAAGCGCCGCCACAGACCACGCCTGATGAATACATCCTTTTCCGTTATGTGGCTCAAGACCGTCAAAAATCTCTGAAATGCAATGGAGACCATGGTTGTGATAAAAGTGATCTTTCAAACCAGACAATTCATTAATAACGTATTTTTTATTTTTTAAGGTTTCACCATATAATTTAAAATACGCATGAAAGTATTCATAAATCAAAAAAGGCCATACAGTTCCCTGGTGGTAGGCATGATCTCTTTGAAACTGATTCCCGTGATAAACTCCCTGGAATTTTGGATCATCCACACTTAAAGTGCGGAGACCATAGGGTGTATATAGCTTGCTTTTGATCGCACTAAAGACCTGTTTTTGCTGGTCGATTTTCAAAACAGAAAAAGGTAAACTTAAAGAATATATTTGGTTAGGTCGAAAGCTGTTATCGGTCAATTTACCAGGAATAATTACGTCATAGAGCGTTCCCTCGTTGTTTAAGAAAAATTTTGTGAAATTCCTTTCAAAAAGTCTGATCAATTCCTGTATTTCCATATCTACTTCCCGATGAAGTAAGCTTCCTAAAAATTCGTATATTTTTAAAGCGTTGTACCATAAAACATTAATCTCTATGGGGCAGCCTATTCTTGGAGTTATTGCATTTCTGTTAATTTTGGCATCCATCCACGTTAGTTGATCGTCACCTTCCCCACCATACAAAAATCCTTCTGTGGTAACATGAATATTGTAGCGTGTTCCTTTTATGTGAGAATCTAATATTTCTTTTAAACAGGAAAAGTGTTTCTTCACAAAATCCAGATCTTTGAATTGAATCTGATATTCATACAGAACTACGAACAGCCAAAGGGTCGCATCTATAGTATTATATGGAATTACATCTGAACTATGGTCGGGGAATCGATTAGGGATCATTCCCTGATCAACATTTGAAAAAAAACTTTTCAGAATAGATTGTGATGCCAGTTTGTCTTCTCTGGCTATGGTCAATCCGCGCATAGAAATCATCGTGTCTCTCCCCCATACTTCAAACCAGTGATAACCTGCAATTATCATCTTATCTTCCGAAGTCTGGTGCCGCACAAAAAATTTATCTCCTGCATTTAAAAGGTCTCTGTAAAATTTACATCCCCTTTCATTGTCTTTAAGTAATATATCTTTTTTCTGTTTTGGTAAAAGATCATTGAAATCTTTTTCCAGGATCCTTTTATCATCTGTAAAACAGATCATTAGTTCTTCATTTGGATTTAGCCTATGCTTCAAATATCCAATACGATAATAATCACAAACAAAATCAAGGCCTCTTTGCTCATTTGCCGGAAGTAAGACATTTTTGTACCAGCTGCGTGCTTCAACATAATCTCCAGAATTCCAACGTGTATAAACCGCCTTGCTGCCATATTGAGGATAGGTTTTGATCATTTTCGCACCAAATTCAGTATAAAAATCTGAAAAGCTGTTTTCCCGAAAAACGATCTGATGATCGGCATATGAATATAATGGATGGATTTCCAGGCAGATTGGCAGGTCACTTCTATTAATATATTGTATCAAACTTGTGTTGGAACCCTGGAGCATAAAAATATTTTTCTCAAGCCTCCAATCATCGTTGCTATATAGCCATTTTGGATTTGGACTAACGTGGTAAACTTTTAAATATTCAGTGCCATTAGGATGGATTACTCCCGGGTATTTATTGGAAGAAAGATCGAAATACTTTCCATCATGGAAAAGCCGTTCCTCTACTTTGGCAACAAGTACCCTTCTTTCGGCGGGGGGATTAAAAGAGGCCACTAAAGCTCCATGATGGCTTCTCGTGTTGGCTCCCGAAATCGTTCCCGAGGCATAACCTCCTATTCCATTGGTTAGAAGCCACTCTTTATTAAACAGATCTTCTCTCCATCTTTTGTTTTCCTTTAATACCGCATAACCAAGGTGATTTTCAATTTCCACATTTGCTTCATAATCTGAGAATCCCGTATCAATAGCGTATCGTAAAATTAGATCTCGTTCTACGTCACCAATTATCCAGTTATTTTGAATTATTTCCAAAAAGCGACGAAAATATTCTTTCCTTTTCTGTAACGAATTAGGCTTTTTTAATTGATACCTTTTTGGATATTTGATAATCAGACTAGTCTCTTTTTCAGGAATATGTAAGTATTTGGCCAGCTTCTTTAAAGCTTCAATTACTGTTTTTTCAGTCATATCAAGATCCCGGGCCAGTTTGACCATAGAGGAAAAATGAGCTTCTTTATTATCAGATTCAGACTTAACAAAGTGAGAGATGGACATTCCTGAAATATTAAAATTAATTCATTCTTTCAAGGATTACGACTTAAAGTTCACTTTTAAGACGGCGATTCTGAAGGCTCCTTCTGTTCCAATTCTGGACGTCGAGATTTACCTGTCCATTCCAAATTTTTGATGCGGAAAACATGAGGAATTTCTTCCTTAATTATTTTACTGGAAAATTCACTTATGGCATGGAGCTCTAAATTCTCCTTTTTAGCAATGATCTTCTCCACCCCCTGGGCAAACGAATGCAACAGATATTTGGCATCTGTTTGATGAAGCTCTTCAAATTCTCCATGTACCAAAACTGAACGCCATGTATTCACCGATTCAATCTCATCTACCTCTAACGCGACCGACCTTATCTTTCGTAAAGCTTTCAATTTATGGCCTTTGCCCGAATAGCAAATAATTGAATTATTAGCTTGATTATAAAAATAGGTTATGGGCAATACATAAGGTCTCTTTTCAAATATAAACCCCAAATGGCCTATATAATTGTTATTTAGAATTTCTAAACATTCGCTATTACTTATATCTTTAATCATGATCATATGGTATTAATGAAACAGTTATATCCATTTTACTAAGGGAAGATTTCTTCTCTTCTTTAACAGTTTACTTTTCGGAAAAAAACGCATAGAGTAATGAAAAGCACCAGTAAAAGATGCAGTAGTTTCCCCTTTATAAACAGCCTGAAAGTTTTCTTCTGAAGTCAAAGTCAGTTCTTCTACATCTCGAATTCCATAATCACCACCTTCCAGATGTTTAGCAAGAACTAACTCCACACCGATGTCGGAAGCTGGAATTTCGCCAAGATTTAAAACAATCTCGGCCGAAAACTTTTCACCTAATTCCAAAGAAAGACTGGTATCAGAAACCTGAACGCTTACTACTGAAATTTTAGACCATTCTTTGTTTATATTTTTTGTCCATTCGGTGTATTTTCTGGTGACTTCATAATTATTTTCCTTCATTTGTCGTGTCTGAGAGTACATATTCTCATAAAACTTGTTTTGGTATTCCTTCAACATACGAGTAGTTGTAAATTGAGGTGTAATATGAGCGAAAGCATTTTTGATTCTGTTCGTCCACTTTTCTTTAATCCCGCTACTGTTATGATCAAAGAATTCCGGAATGATTTCGTGCTCAAGAATATTATATATAGTTTCCGTATCAAGGTCATCCTGATCTTTCTGATTTTCATATAGCCGGTCCTGTGTAAGAGCCCATCCAATTTCTGGTTTATAGGCTTCGGCCCACCATCCATCCATGACACTGAAGTTTAGGGTTCCATTCATGGCTGCTTTCATGCCACTGGTGCCCGAGGCTTCATTTCCACGTTGTGGGGTGTTTAGCCATACATCTACTCCCTGTACAAGTAATCTGGCCAACTCCATATCATAATTCTGAATAAATAGAATCTTACCTGAAAAAACTGGTTGGCCAGAAACTTCTATGATTTTTTTAATCAAATCCTGTCCTTCCCTATCTGCCGGATGAGCTTTCCCTGCAAAAATAAATTTGACCGGTTTAAGTGAATTGTTCACTATCTTGTAAAGCCTTTCCATATCATTGAATAATAGAGTTGCTCGCTTATAGGTGGCGAAACGTCTTGCAAAACCAATAATGAGATCATTTTGGCTAAAAGAATTGAACATGCCGTATATACTGGCTGGAGGTAAATGTAAACTCTTGACTTCATTTTTTAACCGGGCCTGGATTCCCACCACCAAAGCTTTTTTTAGTTCATTTTTTATTTCTGCGATTTTCTCTGATGGAATTTCCTTCACTTTTGACCAGTAGCTGCTATTTGCAAGGTCTTCTAAAAATTTTTGATTTAAATCTTCTTTGAATAATTGTTGCCATTGCGGAGCCGTCCAGGTTGCATAATGTACTCCGTTAGTAACATTATCTATCTCCAGTTCTTCTTCCAGTAATCCTTTCCAGAGAGGTTTAAAATTTCTTTGCGTCACACCTGAATGTATTTTACTTACTGCATTGATTTCTCCTGATAATCTGGCCGCCAGGTAACTCATGGAAAATTTCTCATTATGATCGAAAGGTTTAAGCTTTCCTATACCTAAAAAACGTTCCCAGGCCACGTTAAGAGAGTCTGCCAGGTGAGATTGGTAGCTCCTGAGCAAATTCTCTTCAAATGTATCCTGCCCGGCAGGCACCGGTGTATGTGTGGTAAAAAGTGAAGATGCCTTTACAAACTGTATTGCTTCCTCAAAGCTCAGGTTATCATTATTAACCAGCTTCATAATTCTAAGCAGACTTGTAAAGGCAGTATGGCCTTCATTGAAATGAAAAAGGTCGGGCTGAATGTTTAATTTTTCTGAAACCTGTATCGTCATAGCTGCAATCAAAAGCTCCTGTCGCAACCTATTTTCGCTATCTCCACCATATAAGTGGTGAGTAATCTTTTTATTTTCATCACCATTTTCAGGAATATCGGTGTCAAAAAGATAAAGAGGTATTCGCCCTACATCTAATTTCCAAATCTGAACACTAACCATGGGACCACGTAAGGGAAATTGCAATACTAAACGGTTTCCTTTTGAATCCTTAACCGGAGTAATAGGTAACTGTGTAAAGTGAAGCTTTTCATAATCGGCCACCTGCTCTCCGTGCAGGGTTAGCGACTGTTTAAAATATCCATAGCGATAAAGTATACCAAAGGCTACGATATCAAGATTCATCTCACTGGCTTCTTTGAGAAAATCACCTGCCAGAATACCGAGCCCGCCAGCATAGATAGGAATGGACTCATGCAGACCATATTCCATACATAAATAAGCTATTTTTGGAGCTGTTTTATTGTTATTCAAAGCCATATATTCTTCAAATCTTTGAAATATATTCTGAAGTTTTCCCATAAAGACCGCGTCTTTCTCCAATTCCAAAAATCGCTGATAGGCCATTGAATTAAGCAAAGTGATGGGATTGCCTTTTACCCCATCCCATAATTTAGAATTAATAGATCTGAATAGATCCTCCACTTCGGGATGCCAGGTCCACCACAAATTTTTACTCAGTTTTTCCAGGGGCTGGAGAGCCTCTGGTATTTTGAATTTTACCATGGCACTTTTCCAGATTGGTTCATTTGACTCGGCTGGTTCAACATATGTGTTCGAAACCATTTCATATATCCTTTTCAGCCCCTGTTCTTTTAACCTGCGTCTTTCTATAGCTAAGCTATACACCTCGTAATAATTACTAACAAGCTGCTTCCACAGGAAATTTCTTGAAATCTCAAATGCATTTTTCCTAGCCGTTGATAATTCAATGTCGCTTTTAATACTAAACTCAAATATGTGATTCGCTATTTGATCGACTACAGTTTGATCATTAAAATCTAAACGCTCTATAACCAGCATACCTTCTGTATTCGTCTTGGAAATGGATTTTACCTGGCTGCCAAACCCGGTTAAAGTGGTAGTCACAGAGGGCACATGAAATGACAAACTTTCCAAAGGAGTATATCCGAAAGGTTCGTAATAAGAAGGGAAGACGGTGAGATCAAAACCGATTAAAATATCATAATAGCTTTTATCAAAGACACCGTCTCGGCCATCAAGATAAATAGGGGCGAATATAATTTTGACCTTTTTGTCAGGGGCATTTGTCAGTTTGCTGTTCCTTATTTTCTCACAAATCGCATCATGTGCATAGTCTTGTAAATAATGAGTCAAAAAATTCTCTCTATCTTCTTTAATGGTTCCATTCTGAAGACAATCCAACACTTCATTTTTTGGGCGGGTATGTGCCGCAGGTATAAGTAAAAAGGCAATTATCTGACGAGTTATATTTTTATTTTGGATCAATTTGGCAAGGGAATCCAGGAAAAGATCGATTCCTTTATTTTTATATTCATACCTCCCACTTGTGGCTACAAGCAAGCTATTTTCTGGTATTTTTGAGCCTATTACACAAGAAGCTATTTTCAATAGTTTATTCTTAGCCTCCCTGCGTTTATTTTCAAATTCCTTTTGATCTGGTAAGAAAGAATCGTCAAACCCGTTAATCGTTACTTTATCAACGGCCTTGCCAAGCAATTGCTGACATTCCCGTGCAGTATTTTCACTTACAGTGGTAAAAGCATCCGCGCTAACCGCAGCCGTTTTCTCAAGGGAATGTTTAGCCGTAATATTTAAATCTTTGGCTACCTGATCTCCATTATATGTATCAAATTTCCCATAAAAGGGTTGTCCGGCACCACAAAGAGTTCTTCCAGTCACAGTAGCATGGGTGGTAAAAACAGTGGTCACCCCCTGGACGTCGTTTTCGAGATATAAAACCCCAGCTCCTGTCATCCATTCATGGAAATGAGCAATAATGTTCAGGTTTCCCGCTAGACAGAATTTTTTATAATCCTCAACTATAATTCCAGCAGCATAGCCAAAAAGTACTGGTTCAATATAATCCCATCCACCCTGAAGGGAATCTAATCTGTTCCTTGACCATAAATTGCTTAATATTTGATCTTTCTTAGAGAATAAAGGTGAGAAATCAATGAGGATTACAATAGGCTTACTGGGAATGGCCCAGCGTCCAACTCGAATCTTTAATCCATCTCTGTTGAACTGGCTTTTCCAATCTTTTAATAAATCGGCCTCTTCTATAAATTCAGTGTTACCTTCTGCTCCCTTGTACAAATCAGGTCCGATTTGTATAAAATTATCACCCAGAGTCTCTTTCATCAACGGAGCCTTCGAGGCCACCACTGTATGTATACCTCCCACCTGGTTACAAACTTCCCAACTTATCTCGAAGATAAAATCAGGCTTTTGAAAGGTTTCCGGGTTATTTTCCATGTGAATTGATTTTTAACTACTTAGAATATTCTTACGGGTATCTTTAAAATCTAATTCTGTTATGACTAATACCATCTGCTACTACAGTAATCGTTAAATTACAGGTGTGCATTTTTAGTATATCCAAATAGATTTGCCTCTATTGAATTCGGAATTGGAGTTCCAAATTATTTTAATAGACAGTTATATTTATAAATAATTCCACTTCAACACCAAAATTTTCATTTCTACTGGTAATCATAAATTTAAGGAGATGGTACTGAAGGAATTATGATATAAATCAGTTATTTGAAAAAGTGTTTTTAATTTTTAAGAATTGAAGTTTTTACCTCAGAGCTTTATGAAGAGACTTTTTTATACGGAAAAATCGATGTACTTTTTAAAAAATACCTCGAATATACTTCTTCTTTGATACAGCGATTTTCCTCAATAAGGGCTAAAAATAAAGTGTCGGAAAATTTTATTCGGAAATGATATTTGGCTTTTCCAAAATAGTTTTATTCTCGTAAATAACGGCTTTGGATTTTTGTACAAGTTCCATCGGATGAAAAGGTTTAATAACAAAATCAGAAAAGACTGAAGTTTCCTGGTTATTCAAAGGTGAAAAATCAATGGAGCCTGTAACAGCAATAATAGGTATATAGCTTAAATTTGGTAGGTTTTTAATCTTTTCGGCAATTTCCATTCCATCCATACCGGGCATATGCATATCAAGCAGAATTAGATCTACTTTTTTTTCCTGCAGAATTTTCATGGCGCTCATTCCGTCATGCGCTACCATGGTGTTGAAATTTTCCTTTTTCAGAATTTTCTTGATCAAAAAAGTGTTTAATTCACTATCATCGACTATTAATACCCTTTTCTTTTTTATGTCAAAGGTATTCTTCGAATGCATTTTTTTGGCAATAGGATGAGAGCCCGGAGCAATCGTAATGGGAAGATTCAGAGAAAAGAAAAATCTGGTGCCCACTTCCACTTCACTCTGTACCTGCAAATTTCCTCCTAATTTAGAAATAACTTTCCTGCAAATACTCAGCCCGAGTCCCGTACCGCCAAATTTGAGATTAATCTCGTCTGATCCCTGTTCAAAAGCATTAAAAATTTGATCCAACTTTTCTTCCGGAATACCATTTCCGGTGTCCTGCACCTCAAATCTTACTGTCGCTGAGGAATCTGCAATATCTTCTGCGGTAACCCGTAACATGACATAGCCCTGCTCAGTAAATTTCACGGCATTTGAGATTAAATTGAGGAGCACCTGATTTATCTTTACCTGATCTGTAAACACATTATCGGGAAATTGATCGGAAAACTCTACCATAAGGTCCAGTCCTTTTGCTTCTGCCATAGTTTTAAAACCTGCCAGGTTTTGTTGAATGGAAGCTCTTAGATCTGTAGACTTAAAATCGTAATTTAATTTACCTGCATTAACCTTACTAAAATCCAATATATTATTGACCATTTCCAGTAAACCCTGCGAAGTATTCAGCAGTTCATTTGTGTACCTGGTTTTCTCTTCCTCTGATTCTGCAGATTTCAAAAGATGTGTCAGTCCGATTATCACATTCAGGGGATTTCGGATTTCATGACTTACTGAAGCCAAAAACTCAAGGCTGATATTTCTTTTTTCACCCCTGCTCTTCCCTACTTTTACTTTTTTCATGACAGCTTCCCCTTCGGTTTAATTGAATTATTCTATTGATATTTTTCTTCCAGTTTTCTTTTGATCCTGACCACCGGATCAAAATTGATCAATGGCTTTTCAATATAATCTGCTACGATATCTATTTTCTTTGCCTTTTCCTGATCGCTTTTATCTGGTGAAGAGGTAACAATGACAACTTCTGTTCTGTTGGCCACTTCATGTTCTTTTAAAGCTTCTAAAAACTCCCATCCATTCATAAGAGGCATATTAATATCCAGTAATATGAGGTAGTAAATTCCCTCATCCTTTAACGAATCCTCACAAATAAAATCCAGGGCTTCCAGCCCATTGATAAAATTTTGAGGTGAAGAGCAAATATTCCGCTTTACAATAAGTTTTTTATGAAGAAAAGAGACTATAGGATCGTCTTCGACGATCAGTATTTTAATCTTATTCATAATTTTGGTTGTTTTCACTCTTGCGTACAATTCCCTTTATAATATCATCAATTTCATAGGCTGAGTTTTTCACACTTGCTAATATTTCATCAGAATCACTTCCTGTCTCTTCTAAATATTCCACACATGCGAGAAGGCGGGTCAATGGTGCTCTCACCACATGAGATTGCTCCCAGGCAATTTCTGCTAATCGTTCATTCTGCTTTTGGATGGATTGAATTTGTTTTTTTGTTTCGGTAATATCCTTTCCCACTGCAAAATGTAATTCTCCACTCACGTATGGTGAAACTGACCAGGAAAAAGTTCTGTATTTTCCATTTTTGTCTATCCATCGAGTTTCATAATGCACGACCTCATTGGGCTTTATCTCTGTAGCCCGCCATTCCGAAAGAACATCCACATCATCGGGATGTACGAGCTCATCATAAGATTTAGTAAGCATCTCTTCAGGAGTATAACCAAGTGTTCTTTGCAGGGCAGGATTAGCTTTTCTTACATAACCATCTTTTCCTAAAATGATTAAAATATCAGGAGAAAATTCAAATATTTTTTGTAATTCTTCTTCTGTCTTTTTTCTTTTAATATTGCCGGCAAGCTTGTTCTGCACCTGTTCTGAGAGCACATCAAATTCCCTTTCATCAATATTCTCCTGGTCAAAAAAGCCCAAGATCACAGCGACGATCTCTTTTCCTAAAATTATGGGAACTGCCACAACTTTTTTTATTGAAGCCGCCTCCAGCCTTTTCCTGTCTTCCTCTTTGATCTGCTCATCAGACAAGGAAAATATCTGCAATTTTTTTGTATCATAAACTGTCTCTGCCATTGAACTTCCAGAAGCACAAGCTACGGGTGTAAAAGTGTTATGGGAAGCAAGCAATTTGGAACCGGGCTGATCAAATTGCCGGGAATAAATTTCTGCAACTATACAAGAACAGGTCTCACACAGCTTTTCCAGGATTGTCTCCAGGCTCTCGTGCAGGTCTCTTTTGTAGTTGAAGCTGTTTTCAATAAAAGTGGCCAATTCATTTTGGCGCTCCTTCTCCTTCTCTTCCGTAATATCCAGAACATTGGCAAGTATCCTCTTTTTATCTCCCAGGTCAATTACCTGAAGATGAACTTGTATAGGATAGGTAGAACCATCTTTGCGGACAGCAGTTTTTCGGATGATCAGCCCCTTCAAATTCTCCTCCGCACGTTTTACTGCACTTTCAAACCTGTTTCTGTCGAAATTCTTTATAATATCAGCAGGAGTCATTTCCATCATTTCCTCGGGGGTATAACCAAGGTTTTTAAGAGCTTCATGAATAGTATATTCAAATTTGAAGCTTTCAGGATTGATCACATATATTTCATGAAGACTTCTTTGAAGAATATCAAACAGGTATAACTTTTCCTCTGCTTCTTTTTTGCGTTGATCACGGAGTTTATTCTTTTCCACGGTATTTAGAACAGCAGCAGGTAAGCGCTTAAAACGGTCTTTAAATATATAATCATCAGCTCCTTCTTTCATCATCTTCAAAGCGATGTCTTCTGATTCCAGACCAGTAACAAAAACAAATGAAGCAGCCGGATTGTAATTTTTCCTGTAAGAAAAGAAAGTTTGAAGTGCTAAAAGCGAATCATCTTTTCGAAGGGAATGGTCTAAAATCACCACATCTGGCTTGAATTCGTCAAGAGAATTGTCATACAAGTCACTGGTATCAACCACCATGGAGGTAAACGAAAATTCTCCTTTTTTTAAATGATGTTCAATTAGTCGCGCATCTTTAACCGCATTTGCGAAGATGAGAATATGTAAGTGTTTTTCCATTGAAGTAGATCCTTGGGCTATTTTACCATAAATCAGGGATTAAGCCAAATCTCTGTAACAATTAGTAATTATTATCCGGACCCAGAATAACTTACTCCGAACATGCAGAGAAGGAAAAAATTTCGGGAGCTGGTCTAATAATTCACCAGTTCTTTGACAAAAGCAGTAAAAATAAGCTTTTACACAAATATCTTATTGATGAAATACGTATTAATTTTGATGAAATACACAATTTTCCTCCTTTTTCGGGGAATATTTTATAACTAATAAATATAAATGAAGGTTTTTTCTTATGCAGGTTTTTTCAGGAACGACATTTTTACTTTATACCCACTATTTCTCATATCGAAGATTAAGCATAATATGATTTCCCTCATATAATACCCGAAGCATTAGACTCATTTTTGCTTATTCTGGATGTTATCATATCGGGATCAGGCTGAAGCTGAGTGAGATATAACTGTCCCGAATAAAAAAGAAATTTACAAGCTTTAAAAACCTGCCACCATGAACAAACCTATAAAACGTCATGAGGCTCTTAAGCCATTAAGCAGAGAACATCATCATGGATTGCTCCTTTGCTGGAAGATTCGTCAGGGCTTTAAACTGAATATTGAGCCACAACGAATGAAAGACTATATTGACTGGTTCAGGTCAGACTATCTGAATCCGCATTTTGAGGCTGAAGAGAAATTTATATTTCCTGTTCTGGGAAAGGAAAATGAATTCGTAAAACGTGCATTGGCTGATCACCGCCGTTTGAAACAGCTGTTTAACCAGGATTCTGAACTTGAAAAAACACTTTATGCGATAGTAAAAGAGCTGGATCTGCATATCAAATTTGAGGAAAGAATTCTTTTCAATGAAATTCAGAAAACTGCTTCTCCGGAACAATTAAAAGAGATAAAAGAACATCACCAGGGGACTGCTTTTTCTGATAATGTCTGGAAAGACCATTTCTGGATTTCCTGAAAAAAATATTTTATACGAAATACCATCCGTGGCTGCCGGCAACAGCACCAATAATTGTTATTAAGCTGAGGATTAACAAGATCCAGTGCGCCCGGTGAAGAAAATTGAATGTCTTTTCCGGATTTTTCATTGCATATTTCATAAATAATTTATGCAGTACAAGAGGTTCTAAAATAAATAAAATAATAGTGAAAATAAACCATAGCAGTACCATTGCGTGCAGCCACCAAAACTGAATATACTGGAAACGCTCCCATGCGTCCATATAAAATAACATGAAAAATCCGGTTAGGGCGGTAAGAATAGTGGTGATCTTTGCCTGTAAAGAAAACCTGCCTTCAATCTTTTCGAAAGTTTCCATCCGCTCCCGGGGCGAATTCATTCTTTTCACCGCAGGAATAATTACGGTGGTAACCATCGCCACCCCTCCAATCCATAAGACTACCGAGACTACATGAATAACTCTTGCCAGGCTTAAATAATCCATAATTGAGATTTCCATTGGTAAAACAGAGTAATATTACAAAAGCTTTTAAAATTAGATTTCTTTCACCACAAAATTTTTAAGGAAACCTGATTCTCATCATAAAATGAGAGAAAACAAGCTCTTAGTTTTGTCTTGGTTCAGAAAAATTCCGAACTGGAAAAATTTAAAAGAATTTACTTATGAATTATGCTTCCTTAACAAAAGAACTGGAATATAATGATACCAAGCCTGCAGTGAAAGTCCTAATGGATACCGACAGCAGCAGGGAAATAAGAATTGTCATGAAACAGGGGCAGGTAATGAAAGAACATAAAACTCCTTATCCGATTGTTGTTGAAATATTTGAGGGTCGTATTACTTTTGGTGCAAAAGGAGAAAGCTATGATCTCATTAAGGGTGACGTGGTTTCCCTTGAGGGAAACGTTCCGCATGATCTTAAAGCTGAAGCAGACAGCACAGTGAGGCTTAGCCTTTCAAAATCTGATACTGCCGAGAGAGTAAAAAGCGTGGCTGATCGTTCTTCTGAATAATACCAAAGCTTAGTACACAGTCTTACTATAAAAACTCCCTTCTCAAAAAGCCGGGAAGGGAGTTATAGTTTTTCCTTTTATTTACCTGGACACTATCAAGGTTAAATTTACAAATTCATTCAGGGAAGTTTTTAATTTTATAATATAAACCCCTGTTGCAAGAGCCGAGACATCCAAATTGATCATTCTGTCATTATTTACTGATGAAATGGAATATTCATTAAGTAGAGTTCCATTGGAACTATAAATATAAAGCTGCTCTACTTGTATAGAAGTATCTAAAATTTCAATAGTCACTTCATCAACTGCCGGGTTTGGATACATCGCAAAAGAAGATGAAGTGGTGCTTAGTGTTGCCACACCGGTGACATTGCTTTCCAGGGCAATTGTTTTCGATTCACCAGAATCATAATTGATAACTAAGCTTGCAGATTCATTGGATAAATTTCCCAAGTAACTTATATAAACATTATGGTTACTATTTGGTTTTAAAAGTCCGAAGACAATATTTCCAGAGCTAATCATGAAATTTTCTTTATTCGGTCCAATAATTTCAATGGAAGTGATAATCTTTCCAATATTTCCGTCAGTAACCGAAATAGGGATCTCTGCATCAAATTCATTTGAAACCTGCACCGAAACAGGAACATTTAAATTACTTGCTATAGTTGGCGATCCCTCCGGGGCATCTATACCGAGATATTCCATATTTTTTTGCGATCCTCCTCCCAATTGAGGCGATCCGGCAAGTATATAAACTCCCTGACCCGATACTATGGCCTGTGTTCCATGTCTTTGATGATTTAGATCTTCAACCCTTTTCCAATTTCCGGTTTGAGGATCTAGCTCTTCAGTAATTTTTAGCGCTCCACTAAAATTTTCTCCGTTGATTAGTTCGTTTTCAACTTCCCCTCCTATAACTAAAAGTTTTTCATTATAATTTACCACGGAAGGAGCTCCTCTGGGTGTGGGAATATTGCTTTGCGATGGAAGTGTACTCCATGAGTTGGTGGTAAAATTATAAACATCAACTTCTGAAACTAAGGGTTTAAAAACACCTCCGGCTCCACCCGAAAGTCTGCCTCCAATTACATATAATTTATTTCCGACAATCGCTGCATGAAAATGATCTCGTGCCCTTGGGGCATCAATCAAATTAGTCCAGGTGCCATTGACAGGATCATATTCATCAAACCAGGCTACTGTACCACCATTATGGCCATCGGTATTTCCCCCAACGATGTAAAATTTATCGTTATATACTACTAAGCCTGCTGAACCTCTCTGTCTTTCCTGAGGAATTTCTGGTCCCTGTATCCAATTTTCTGTTGCAGGATTGAAAATCCAGATAAACTCCTCTGGTTTCTCTGTAGGATAATTATTATCACCAAAAGCACCTATAACCCATATTAAGCCCTGATATTCGGTGGCTTGAAAATGATTGAATTCAAAGGGCGCAGAATTTGTCAGGGATATCCAGGAATTTGAATTATAATCGTATTTATCTATTGTTTTTGCATTCTCACGTCCTCCCAATAAATAAAACTTATCCCCCGCCTGTACAAATGAGCATTCATGTCTTGCCGTATAATTTTCATTCTCATTTTTATCAATCCATTTTAGTGTTGATTCATTAATTGTCCACTTAAAACTCACACTTTTTTTATCATCAGTATGGGTGTCACTGTCATCCACACTTACCGTTACCGTATAAGGACTGTTCAGGCTGGCACCTGAACTGATGGTTCCACCTATCTGTCCATTAGTAGGTTCTATAATCACACCGGCGGGTGCGCCACTAATACTATAGCTTAGATTGCCATCTCCTCCATTGGCAGAGACCACCAGGCTTCCATCCAAAACATCTCCATTGCTATTGAACTGATCTCCTATAGAATTAACCACAATAGGTGTCTCTGCTCCTTGGGCAGCCGCACCTAAAATCTCAATTCCATTGATCAATGGATTTTCAACAGCACCATGGATAAAAGATATCTCTAAAACACCATCGGTTACTTCAACTTCCTGGATGATGACACTTCCCACCCGATGCCCAAATCGTGCAGCAAGATCAATGTTATCAAAGGCAGGATACACGGTTCCTTCCAGGGAAACATCAAATATCCTCTTCCCTGCAGTAGCAGTGCCAGAATAACCATTTCCCATATACAAGCGGACTTCATAAGTACCAGCCTTCTTTACAGGAAACGAATAGGTCATATTGGGTTCCCCTTTGCCACTATCATAGCGTTCGGTATTAAAAATACTCACAGGTGTGGTGGCCTGGTCTACAGAGGAATTATAACTGGTCATACCTCCCGAGGCATAGGTGTTATTCATTCCCGCCTGAGAAAGATAGGCAGATTTGGCAGATTTGGTATCTGCCCCCCAATCTAACTTACCGTCAATAGAAGTAATGGCAGAACCTCCGGTATTCACACGATATAAAATCTCCTGTCCTGTTGCTAATTCCAAAACAGAAACTTTAAAACTCTGCTCTACAAAATTTAGATCGGAATCGGTCGCGCGTATCGTGATCTGGGTCTCTCCAGCAACTCCAGGATAGTTCAAAGCAAGGCTGCTTCCTGAAATTACTGCGCCTATGGCCGTGTTGCTATTTCCAGATATGCTATAGGTGAGATTCCCTTTTCCTTCGTTATCATCAAAATAGCTAACAAGACTGATATTCTCTGCAGGTGCTCCTGCATTTCTTATTAGGTCAGGAAGTTCTTTTGATATGGTAGGAGCACCAGAACCAATTGTCCACTTAAAACTCACACTTTTTTTATCATCAGTATGGGTGTCACTGTCATCTACACTTACTGTTACGGTATAAGGACTGTTCAGGCTGGCACCTGAACTGATGGTTCCCCCTATCTGCCCATTGGTGGGTTCTATGCTCACACCGGCGGGTGCGCCACTAATACTATAGCTTAGGTTGCCATCTCCTCCATTGGCAGAGACCGCCAGGCTTCCATCCAAAACATCTCCATCGCTATTGAACTGATCTCCTATAGAATTAACCACAATAGGTGTCTCTGCTCCTTGGGCAGCCGCACCTAAAATCTCAATTCCATTGATCAATGGATTTTCAACAGCACCATGGATAAAAGATATTTCTAAAACACCATCGGTTACTTCAACTTCCTGGATGATGACACTTCCCACCTGATGCCCAAATCGTGCAGCAAGATCAATGTTATCAAGGGCAGGATACACGGTTCCTTCCAGGGAAACATCAAATATCCTCTTCCCTGCAGTAGCAGTACCAGAGTAACCATTTCCCATATACAAACGAACCTCATAAGTACCAGCCTTCTTTACAGGAAACGAATAGGTCATATTGGGTTCCCCTTTGCCACTATCATAGCGTTCGGTATTAAAAATACTCACAGGTGTGGTGGCCTGGTCTACAGAGGAATTATAACTGGTCATACCTCCCGAGGCATAGGTGTTATTCATTCCCGCCTGAGAAAGATAGGCAGATTTGGCAGATTTGGTATCTGCCCCCCAATCTAACTTGCCGTCAATAGAAGTAATGGCAGAACCTCCGGTATTCACACGATATAAAATCTCCTGTCCTGTTACTAATTCCAAAACAGAAACTTTAAAACTCTGCTCTACAAAATTTAGATCGGAATCGGTCGCGCGTATCGTGATCTGGGTCTCTCCAGCAACTCCAGGATAGTTCAAAGCAAGGCTGCTTCCTGAAATTACTGCGCCTATGGCCGTGTTGCTATTTCCAGATATGCTATAGGTGAGATTCCCTTTTCCTTCGTTATCATCAAAATAGCTAACAAGACTGATATTCTCTGCAGGTGCTCCTGCATTTCTTATTAGGTCAGGAAGTTCTTTTGATATGGTAGGAGCACCAGAACCAATTGTCCACTTAAAACTCACACTTTTTTTATCATCAGTATGGGTGTCACTGTCATCTACACTTACTGTTACGGTATAAGGACTGTTCAGGCTGGCACCTGAACTGATGGTTCCCCCTATCTGCCCATTGGTGGGTTCTATGTTCACACCGGCGGGTGCGCCACTAATACTATAGCTTAGGTTGCCATCTCCTCCATTGGCAGAGACCGCCAGGCTTCCGTCCAAAACATCTCCATCGCTATTGAACTGATCTCCTATAGTATTAACCACAATAGGTGTCTCTGCTCCTTGGGCAGCCGCACCTAAAATCTCAATTCCATTGATCAATGGATTTTCAACAGCACCATGGATAAAAGATATTTCTAAAACACCATCGGTTACTTCAACTTCCTGGATGATGACACTTCCCACCTGATGCCCAAATCGTGCAGCAAGATCAATGTTATCAAGGGCAGGATACACGGTTCCTTCCAGGGAAACATCAAATATCCTCTTCCCTGCAGTAGCAGTACCAGAGTAACCATTTCCCATATACAAACGAACTTCATAAGTCCCTGCTTTATCCACTGGAAAGGAATAAGTCATATTGGGTTCTCCTTTCTCTCTGTCAAAACGTTCCGTATCATAAATACTTACCGGAGTTGTAGTGCGGTCTACCCCCGCAATATAACTAGTCATACCGCTGGCAAAGGTGCTATTAAGACCGGGATAAGTAAGATAGGCTGAATTTTTTGTAGAAGTATCTTCTCCCCAGGCCATCTTTCCGTCAATAGAAGTAATGGCAGGACCTCCTGCATTCACACGATATAAAATCTCCTGTATTTTGGGTAAAACAGAAACTTTAAAACTCTGCTCTGCAAAATTTAGATCGGAATCGGTCGCGCGTATCGTGATCTGGGTTTCTCCAGCAACTCCAGGATAGTTCAAAGCAAGGCTGCTTCCTGAAATTACTGCGCCTATGGCCGTATTGCTGTTCCCAGATATGCTATAGGTGAGATTCCCTTTTCCTTCATTATCATCAAAATAAGCAAGAAGACTTATGTTTTCTGCAGGTGCTCCTGCATTTCTTTTCAGATCAGGAAATGTTTCTAATATTACAGGACCAGAGGAGGTGACATTGAGATAATCCCAGGTACCTTCCACCTCCACTCCGGCTGCGTTGGAAGTGCCGATTAAACCTACAGCTAAATCTATTTCCCCATTTTGAATTGCCTGCAAAATTGGTCCCTGAGCAGTAAAACTGCCCAATGTTTGCTGACTTCCTGCATCAAGAGCATATTTTAAAATTACTTCCCCATTCGTCGGATTTACTATAAAATAGAAATTAACGCTGCTATT
Organism: uncultured Flavobacteriaceae bacterium; assembly: GCA_963741865.1. GTDB lineage: Bacteria > Bacteroidota > Bacteroidia > Flavobacteriales > Flavobacteriaceae > Christiangramia. The sequence goes on along the minus strand of CAVUJP010000002.1, from coordinate 141,434 downwards.
AGGTCTATTTCCTAAAGGAATGTCTAGTTCTATAGGTGTTTGAAGGATGTCATTTATTTCCTGAAGTCCAATTAGTCCCGACGGAGTAATGACAAATTTGATATAATTAGATTGGGTACCGTCTCCTATAAAAAAACCCAACTCTCCATTCGCAGGAGCATTTGTTCCATATAACTGCACCGGACTATTAAAATTAGTAATTCCGCCATCAACTGTAAAAATACCTGAATTTGAATTAACCTGAATTCCATATTGAAATCCCTTTTCCTGATTATTACTCGTACCTAAAGCAGTACCAGAGGTCATTTGCATGGTCATTGCTCCAATTGCACCGCCAAGTATATCATTTTCATTGGGATCATTAGGATCATCCCTTCTATCTAACCAATTTAACCAGTTAGGATTAGGAGCTCCGTTATTCATCAATCCTGTGAACCCTAATCCTTTATAGCCATCTAATTCCGTATTACTGGAAAATAATTCATTAGTAACCGGAAGCATAAATGCATCACTACCCGAATCCTTCGGATCTCCAAGCTGGAATACATCATTCGCATCGGGGATTCCGTCATTATCATCATCTAGATCATTTAGATCAGATATATTAGCGCCTGTATCAGATTTATCAAAATCATCAGGTTGTGATCCTCCATTACAAGGGTCTGTCCCATTATCTTCTTCATCCTGATTTGTATAACCGTCATGATCATAATCTGCATTAGCATCATAACCCAGGTCCCCAGGTGATTTACACTCTAGAAAATCCTGCGGTTCCAATACTATAAGTTTTCCATTTAATGTAACTACCCAGATCGTTCCAGGAAAAATATCATTATCACCATTGCAGGTAACACCTAATGCATCTCCTCCTAGCCCAGAAACAAAGGAGAGAGTGAGTTTTTCCAAACTTCCATCAGGTTTAAGTTCCACCCTTCTTAAAATACCGGTATTTACCCCGGCAATCAGGTCACCTTTCATGGCACCATTGAAATTAGATGCGGTATATTCATCTATTCCATTAGTATTTGTTCCCCAGGTTGTAATAATATCATCCACAGGACCATCAGGATTAGGTATACCAGGTCCTCGCCAGTCGCCTTCTACGGGATTAGCAGTTGGAACCGGTGGCCAGTCGGCAGGAAGAGCAATATTGGGATCACTGGTGTATTGAGAAGTGTTTTTTAAAGGATGATACTTTTTTGTTCTAAAAACCGCTCCCGCATTACCATTTATAGATGGATTAGTATAGAGTCCTGCTCCTGTAGGATTTGCTCTGACTGGTGCAGGATGACCGCCATAAAAACTCCCGAAGGTGTAATTCTGAATATCAAAGGTAACAAGTTGTAAATGATCTTTATTATTGATCATTTCCCCACCTGAAGCCACAGTACTTCCTGGTTCGGCAGGGTCATAATCATTTGTGGCAAATCCTCCACCCTCATTTACCGGAAAACCACCCCAACCGCCGTTTGAACCATTTTCTGTAACATATATCGCTCCGTTTTCAGTTAGAACAAGATCAAAGCAGTTTCTGTAGCCGGGAGAAAAGATTTGAACAGGTCCTCCAGGTACAATTTTAGCCTGATTAAGACCATCATTCCCGCCAAATGGATCGTTTATATCGACACCATCATAACCTGGTGTGTCAGGATTGGTAATCCCATTTTTATTCGCACGCGTGGGATCATCGAGAGTTGGTAAATCATAAATATATTTCCTGCCATTGTTAGTTTTAATCGGCATACTATTTATCATATCCAAATTAACAGACAATATGGAGGCAGATAAAGCATATTCTGTAGTGTAAGCAAAATTCACAGAAGGAGCACCCGCATTAGTATGGCCTCCCTGTGCAACGATTAGATAATTCACTCCTTTTATATTCGCTATTTCCAAACCATTGGTGGCATGGTTTTCTTCTGAACGAGGCAGCCCCCTTACCAGGTCAACCACATCCCAGGAATTTCCATTCCAACTGAACCTTGTTATAATTCCGGAGTTGGTATCAAGATTTGTATCACCACTTCCTCCACCTCCGCCTCCGCCAATTCGGAAATCGCTTGAAGTAACATAAATAACCGGATTGTTAGCGGTACCGCCTACGGTAAGACCAGTAGTTTCTCTTAAATTACTAGTATACAAACTTCCATCATCATTGTGATCCTGAATAGTAGATATACTGGTAAGAGTTTCAGCAGCCACAACTTTATAACTTGTGGAACTAATCCGTTCAATTGTGAAAATTTTTATAGCACCTGTATATTCAGCTACATATAAACGATTATCGGGGCCAAACATCAATGAGGTTCCATTGCCTATGGAACCATAACCATTAAAATCCAGGGCATTCTGGGAGAAACTTTGGCCATATAGACCAGTGCCAAAACTTACAATTATTAAAAAACTGATTAATAACCGCATTACGCGAAGCTTGTGGTGGTAATTCTTCTTCATAATTAACTTGAATAAAAATGTTTATAATTAATCAGTTCATTCTGATTAATTACTACTAGATTTCTGGATTTATTATACAATCATTCTCCGTATACATATATTTTATATGTATTCAGGATCGAATTAAACCATCAAAAAAGCTAAGTTTTGGGAACTTAAAAAAACATAATAAACAGCATTCGTATTGATGCTGATACAATATCCAATATGAAGTATGTAAATAATGGTTAGAAGGGGGGATTCCTAATGTTGATGCTAAATATAGTGATTATTTGCAATGAAATTCACTAATAATCAGATATTTAATTTTTTCACCTGAAAAAATTATCAACAAAAAATCTCTTTTGAAAAAAGCTGTTTAAGGAAAGCGTAATGAAGAAGCTTTTAATTGAGAGGCTTTTCGGGATTGAGGTTATGATTAATTCTGATAAAGAAAGGCCATTTTTCATTAATCAAATTATGAACAGGTCAGGCATGAGTTACTAAACATTTCAGACTTTTTTAATAAGCTAATTTTTAATCACTGTTGTATTCTTTCTTTCATAAAACATCTTTAATGCCTCGGTTTCTCCAAAAATTTGCAGGCTGAGTTCGGCTATTTCCTCGTCGAACAGCTTCCAAAACTCGGGACTATGCTGATAATTCTTCCAGCGGTTTTCTATTTTTTCATGCAGCTTTTCCGCAGAAATTGAAGTGCCTTCAAAAGAGCTTCCCCCGGCAACGCGGCTTAATTCATAAAAGCCGTCATCTAAAAATTCCAGTTCCAGCTCATCTGAAATCTGCTTGCGATATTCCCTGTCTGTCACCCACCTGTTGTAGTTGATAAGAACTTTTTTACCTAGCGAATTTTTCTCGCCCAAAAACTCCCTCGCGTGTTGTTTATAAATCCTTTTCAACACTTTCCAGGAAACCTGCCCGCGGCGGTGAGGAGTATCGGTAAGTAAAAAACCGGCTTTTATGCGGCTTGCGAAAAGATTGAACGGATCGCGAAGCACCAGGACATCTTTTTGTGAAGAGGAGCTTCCCACCCACTTGTCATGATGTTTCTTGAAAAGCGGATTCCCCAGCGGCCCCAGAAATGTATCTTCATAACTGTAAATGAGGTAATCTTTTTGAGAAAAAGATCCCCGTTTCTCATCTGCCTCTGAAAATTCAGAAATATTGGTATAAATCGAACCTTTTTCAGTACCCAGAGGCCTTGCGCTGGTAAAGGGATTATGCTTGGGCTCCGCACAATTGAGGAAGCAGTATCGCAAATTTTTTATCTGCGCCAGGATCCAGTTGATAACAGCGTGATTACCGCTCCGGGAAATTCCGGTGATTCTTAGTTCATTTTGATTGACGGGATGCTTTTCTTTCATATTCTTTTTTCTGAAATTATATAAACAAAATACCTGCCTATTGTCAAAATTAAAATTCTAAAAATCAATACTTTAACATTTACTAAATCTCTTGGCCGAATAATTTTTTAGGAAAGTTTTATATTCCTGAAATTTACTGAATCGCAGAAATGCTGTTATCTTGAAATTAACAGTAAAAATAGGTCTTATGAAGATTCTTCAGATTGGAGTTCCGAAATCAGGAAATTTCTGGCTATATCAAATCATCCAGCAAATACTGAAGTTTTCAGGAAATCATCAGAAGAGTTTTATCCGGCAGCATCCCATTCATATTCTGGCAAAAGACTGGGATCTTAATTTTCCGGAACAGGCGAATATTGATGTGATCGATATTACCGATCTACAGGTGACTTACCGCATCAGCAGTATTTTTAAAATGCCCATTGAAGATTTCAGTTCTTATGCCTCCAAAACTCCGCATGTATGGACGCATTCTCCAGTCTGTAAAAAAACCGGTGATATTTTTTCCTATTTTGATAAAAAGATCTGCATCATTCGTGACCCGCGGGACGTGGTTTTATCGGCGGCGAGGTATTACTGCTCTGATTATATGCTGAAATATTTTCCGCAACCCGAAACCAGGCCCGAAGCTTTTCTGCAAAAGAATTTCGAAAAACTAATGCATGAATGGGTATGGCATGTTTGGGATCATTTAAGGCTTCAGGAGAAACATCGCCTTCATCTTTGCTATTTTGAAGGCTTTCTGAAGGATTTTCAGAAGGAATTATCCCTGCTTTTAGATTATCTGAAAATCGATCTCAGCACGGAACAAAGAAAAAATCTGGAAGAAGCTGTCTCTTTCCAAAGCCTGAAAAAAGAAAATCCCAAACACGTTAAAAAAGGAACTTCCCGCCAGTGGACAGAGCGTTTATCGGCTTCCCAAAAACAGAAAGCCCGACAAATAGCCGGGCCTTTATTAGACTATCTGGGCTATAATCAGGAAAATCCTTCTGAATTTTTTCCACGGAAGACCTCCTCTGAAGATATGTTGGAATTAAAAAAGAAGCTTATTAAATCCAACGAATAATTCCCTGAGGGTTCTAATTCCCCTCTCCTTTGGGAGAGGTCATCCCGATAGTTCGGGATAGGTGAGGTTTACCACACTCCCAGCTGTCGCCCAATGGCTTTTAACTGCCCTATATGATAACCTGTATGATGCAGGCAGATCATCGCGGCACCGGCTAAAGTTTTTCCGTTGCTATGTCTTTTAAAAAGGGGGGTTCTGGGATCAAGAATGATATTCTTCATTTCCTGTATCTCCTTTTCATATTCCTCAATTTCGCGGTACCATTCCTTTTCATTCTGAGGTTCATAATTAGATGGCCACTCCGCCTCCTGCCAGAGATCCGGATTGGCTTCAGGATCTTTCATAAATTCCAGCACCTGACGATGCCGTGCTCTGATGTGGCCCAACAGGATCCACGCAGAAAAATGAAGTCCCTCCAGGATCAACGCTGTTTTTTCCCAGTTAAATTCTTTCAGAAGGATTATGTTAGGTGCGAATCCGCCTTCCACAAGTTCAGAAAGCTGCTTCCGGAAATGCTCTTCTTCTTCAGTCTTCAAAACTATACTTTCTGATATTCCTCAAAACTTTTATGCTCTTTTCTATAAAGTTCATTCCTGCCAAGCGAACTAAAATATTCTATGGTTTTCGCCAGTCCCTCCTTCCGCGAAACCACAGGAAACCAGTCCAGCAGTTCATTTGCTTTAGCGATATCGGGCTTTCTTCGGGTAGGATCATCTTGCGGAAGCGGTTTTTGATGAATTTTCACCTTACTGCCGGTTAACTTCAGTATCTCCTGTGCAAGCTGATTGATCGTAATTTCCCTCGGATTGCCAATATTTACCGGATATTCATAATCACTCATCAGCAAACGGAAAATTCCTTCCACCTGGTCATCTACAAAACAGAAAGATCGGGTTTGGGAGCCATCGCCAAAAACCGTAAGATCTTCGCCTCGCAGTGCCTGGCCGATAAACGCCGGAATCACCCGCCCGTCATTCAGCCGCATTCTGGGGCCATAGGTGTTGAAAATACGAACGATACGGGTTTCCAGCCCATGAAAACGATGATAAGCCATGGTGATAGACTCCATAAATCTTTTGGCTTCGTCATAAACTCCACGCGGCCCAAGGGTATTTACATTTCCATAATATTCTTCTTTCTGCGGATGTTCCAGTGGATCGCCATACACCTCGGAAGTTGAAGCTATGAGAATCCTGGCTTTTTTTGCTTTGGCTAATCCAAGTAAATTATGAGTTCCCAAAGCTCCAACTTTCAAGGTCTGAATAGGAATTTTAAGGTAATCGATCGGACTCGCCGGTGAGGCAAAATGCAGGATATAATCAAGATTTCCGGGAACATGAACGAAAGTGGTCACGTCATGATGATAGAAAGTGAACCGCGAAGAATCAAAGAGATGTTCAATATTCTTCAAATCTCCGGTGATCAGGTTGTCCATCCCAATGACTTCAAAACCTTCATTGATAAACCTGTCGCACAAATGCGACCCCAGAAAGCCCGCGGCTCCTGTGATTAAAATCCTACCCATTTAATCCTTATCTACGAATTTATTAAAGCGGCTCTCTTTCCCGTCCTTGGTTTTTTCCTGGTATAAAAATGACACGTTATTTTCATCAAAAATGCTGAAGAACTTATCCCAGGGAATATTCTCCAGGCTCTCTTCGGCCCCACCCGGAAAATTGATGCGCAGTAGCCCGCTTCCTTTTGCATTATCTCCGGTGCCCTTTACGAGCGCCGGTTTTCCATCTCTTGCCTCGACCCATTCCTTAATGGTATCGTGATCTCTCGTCGTTTTTGATTCTCCTTCTGCTGACATAATTTTTGAATTTTAGTTTTACAATCTATTTTTTGGTTTTTTTCTTTATATCGCTTTTCCAGTCTTTTCCCACTGCCGATAAAAATTCGGAATAATTCCAGGTATTCAGACTGCTTTCCAGCGAATTATCTTTTTCGGCCACATAGGTTTCATCTTCCGGTATCGAGCTAACTTTAAAGCCGCAGCTTCTGAGCATGGAGATGATTCCCTGATGGTTTGGAGCCCACCAGTTGGTAGGGTCTCCCGCCAGTTTGTTTTCAATAAATGCCATTTTTGGCCAGGCATCATTTTTCATGATCTCTCTTTTATGGAATTCCACATCGGCGGGGACTTCCATTTCTTCATTACCGGGCAAGGATAAGGTCTGGAAAACTATCATTTTCTTTGTCTTTTGAGAAAGAATATCCAGAGCCAGCAGCGGGTAACGCAAATGATAAAAAACACCCATAAACCAGATCAGGTCGTATTCTTCTGAAGTATGAGCGAGGTCATACACCTGCATTTCCTTAAAGGTGATCTGGTTTTCCAGGCCGAATTGCTCTGCAGTCCACTGCGCCTGAGTTAGATAATGATCATCAAGATCGATCCCTGTCACCTGGGCGCCTCTTTTTGCAAGTTCTATGGAATAAAAGCCAGCATTACAGCCAATATCGAGCACTTTCCATCCGGTTAGATCCTGCGGAATGCTGTCTTTGATGTTCTTCCATTTAAAGGCGGGAAAATCTCCCAGAAAATGCCCGGGAGCGGTTTGTTCCCCATTGGGAAGATGAATATTATGAAACCAGGGTTCCAGTTCTTTTATATCTGTAGCTGTTGACATTTTTATATTTTTTCTGAAGTTTTCATCACTTCCTGAATGTAACTTTCAAGTTGTTTCGCGCGGGCTTTTGCCGTATGGTTTTTCAGCACCTTCTGCCGCGCCCTCTCTCCTATTTGTCTTCTTTCCTCTTCATCGATAGTTTCAAAACAGTCGATGACATCTGAAGCCGATCCGGCGATCAAAATTTCTTTATTGATCTCAAAGATGCTGTCTATACCGTTCCAGAAATCAGAGATGATAGGCACTCCACAGGCCGCAGCTTCAAACAGCCTTACGCTTGGCGAATGCCCCGCCCGGATCATATCCTGCCTGGTAATATTGAGGGTATATTTTTGAGAATTGTAAAATTTGCGGTGTTCAGAAGGCGGCAAATGATCAATTCTTTCCACATTATCAGCCCAGTGGATGTCTTCAGGATACTGAGGTCCGGCTACAATGAACTTTTTATTCTTCAGTTGAGCAGCGGGTCTGTTCAGCAATTTTTCAACCGAAGGCTGCCGGTCATCGCTATAGGTTCCCAGATATCCCAATTGCCATTTTATTTCCTGTAATTCCGGGTAATAGAGATCGGTATCTACCGAACAGTAAAGCGCTTTGGCGTTGGGTGACCCATAATGTTCTTCGAGATAATCAAGCACAGAACCTCCGGAAAAAGAGAAATAAACATCATATTTTTTAATAAGATCTTCATCGATATATTCATGATCATTTTTCCTCAATTTCGCCAGTGTTACCGGAGTATCTATATCGTAAAACGCGGTAACCCCCGAAGCTGTCTGCACCACCCAGTTGCCAACTTCCACACCCTCGGAAACAAAAGAACCTACAATTACCACATCTGCACCGGCCACTTCTTCCGCATAATTTTTCTTCAGCTCTTCATTAGATCTGTAAAGACCAAGCTGGCAGAAATCCGGCTTCGGCATATCCCGATTATTAGCATACCAGGGAACATCTTTCTCCAGAAAGAGAATTTCATGGCCGAGGGCAGCAAGTTCCTTGAGAAGCGCCCTGTAGGTTGTGGCGTGGCCGTTTCCCCAGGAAGAAGTAACCGATAAGCCTATTATTACATATTTCATAGCAGTTTTTTAAGATTGATTTTCGGTGGTTTCCAATAGTTTTTCCGTGAAAAGGGATTCCAACTGTTCCACGCGATGTTCATAAGTGTGTTCTGAGACTACCCTTTCATAAGCAGCATCGCCAATGGCTTTGGCCTTTTTCTCGTCTAATTCCCGAAGGACCTTACTCACTTCCTCTCCATCATTCACAATGATGATCTCCTTATCGGGTTCAAAGAACCGGGAAATACCTTCCCAGAAATCGGTAATGATGCAGGCGCCAGCTCCGGCGGCTTCGAATACACGTGTGGCAGGTGAAAATCCGTATTTCGCCATACTTTCACGGCTAATATTAAGAACTGCTTTTGGAGTACAGTTAAAAGCATTGTGATCTTTGGTATAAACATGACCGATATATTCTACATTTTCAGGTAGCTCTTTATCGCCCCAGCCGCTGCCGCCGAGGATAAATTTCTCTTCAGGTAAATTTTTCGCGGGTTTTAAAAAGAATTCCTCAACTCTACTTTCCCTGTCGGGTAAGCGGTTTCCCAAAAAGGCAAGAGCCGCCTCGAATTTCCGGTCTTTTTCCACGCGAAAATGCGTATCCCTGTCGAGGGCATTATAAATAGGGACACATTCTTTTGCACCGAATTTTTTATAAGCATTTACAACCGGTTCCCCGCCACCATAGGTTAAAACCATATCATATTTACCAACTACCTCACGGAAGGGATCCTGCGTGTCTTTTTCCATACGATCCAGGGTGGCAGGAGCATCAACATCCCAGAAAACAATCAAATTATCATCCCTCTTAAGTTCTATGATTTCTTTTTCAATCAGATCGTCAAAAACTCCTACTCCACTGGCCTTTATTAAAATATCGGCTTCTTCCTGTGCCTTCCGTAACAGAGCGCGTAAAGTCACACGATCTTCTTCATACACTACCACATCACACCAGTCGGGGTCTTCAATATCGCGGTGTTCCTGGCGGTCAAGAATGTCGGGTTCATAAAAAGTAACCTCATGTCCTTTTTTATGGAGTGCCTTTACAATCCCGCGATAATAGGTCGCTGCGCCATTCCAGTAGGCCGAGACGATACTTGATCCGAAAAAGGCAATATTTAGATTATGCTTCATGGCTTCGCTTTTTTGCTGATTCTTCTCTTTTTATTTCTCGGATGATGTTTTCCAGTTCATCTACACGATGCGCACAGGTATGTTTTCCAAGGATTGTTTCGTATCCGTTTTCCGAAAGGCTCTGTGCCAGCTGTGCGCTTTTAAGAACTTCTGCTATCCTGTATCCCATTTCATTTCCATTTTGGACCACTAAATAATCCTGCCCGGGACGGAAAAGGTTTTCTTCGTCTTTCCATGGACTGCAGATCAGCGGAATTCCGCAGGAAAGAGCTTCAAAAGGACGAATAGTTGGAATTCCGGGAAGCATTTGAGAATAAGGCCGTCGCGGCACATGCACAGTAAGTTTATACTTGGCAAAAACCTCTGGCACTTTGTAATTCGGAAGATATCCGCCATATTCTATACCGGCATCTGCCAGGGCCTTTTTAGCTTCTTCGGGATAACGCACTCCATACACCTTTGCCTTAATACCTAATTCCTTTACCGGCTGAATAAGAAATTCCTTTAATTCCTCGGTTCGTTCGTCATCACCCCAGTTTCCAATCCATACCAGGTCACCCTCTTTTTCATGGTCCCGATCAGGTTTAAAAAGATCGGTATCTGCAGCTTCATGCCAGATCCAGGCATTTTTTATCCAGCCCTTTTCTTCATAGATCTGTTTAATTACCTTTCCGAAAAGCAAAGCACCGTCATAATTGCTGAAATCATACTTGTTCATACTTTCCTCATCTGAAACCGCCCGGTGATGCGTATCATGAAAAAGCAATTTATAGCCATAGGTTTCTTTCTTTTCTCCTAATTGTTCGATCAGTTCCGGGGGATTCCATTCATGAACAATAACAACATCGGCATCTTTCAAAATTCCATCATGATTCAGCCTTTTTTCAGAATTATAGAACTGCGGATTCAATGTGGGATAATAATGTCGGAATTCATCCAGCTTTTCAGCTCCATGATCCTTCAGTAAATTTTTCAGGCTCCACCCGTTCTCAGGCTCAAAGGCTTCCACCTCGTGCCCTCTTTTCTTAAGTTCCTTAATAATTCCTCTTAAAAAATGGGCATTCCCGTGGTTCCAGTCTGAATAAAGGGAGTGATAGAACATTACAAATTTCATAGGCTATAGCTTATTTCTTTTGGTTGGTTAGTGTCAATTTTTAATAATTGAGCATAGATTTTCATATAATTTTCTCCCATTCTTTCCAGGGAGTAAGATTCCGCTCTTTTTGAGGCTTTACTTCCCAGATCATCGCGGAAAACTTCACTTTTTATCAGAAGCTGAAGTTGTTTTTTAAGCTGCTCTTTTTTCTTCGCATCAAAGAATACGGCCGCGCCACACCAGAGTTCCTGGAGGGTATCAATATCACTTAACACAAGGGCACAACTCGATTTTGCAGCTTCAAGAATACCAAGACCAAAGGGTTCGTATAACGACGGGCTCACAAAAACAGCTGCTCGTGAAAGATATTCCTGGATTTCTTTAGCATTCAGTTCCCCCAGAAAATGAACCTTATTAGTCTCGATTTTTTTTCCGTCGGAAGGATTCTGATTATTTCCGGCTATATAAACCGGCCAGGAAATTTCCCCGGCAATTTCAGAAAGAAGCTTTAAGTTCTTTGCTTCATCCCAGATCCTGCCCATGGCAAAAATGAAATCTTCTTTTTTTGAATTCGCAGCCTTAAAATCTCTGCCATTATGAATAACTGAAGTTGGAGTGGAAATTCCGTAGGTTTCTGTGGCCTGTTTTAAAATTGCAGAAGTTGGACCTATTACCCGATCTGACTTTTCCAGGGAGGTTTTAACCAGTTGCCTGTATTCGGACCAACCGGCGGGAGCGGATTTTCCTTTCACCGACTGCCACCATGTTTCCACACAGGAATGAATCACCGTGATCACAGGAGTTTTTTCAAAATCTATGGGCATGTAATTATTTAAATGAACAAGCTGTGGTTCAATTTCCTGAAATAAATCCAGGATCCATTCCCTTGCTTTTTTAAGATCCTGCTCACAATCCTGCATCCATTCCAATTTATAGTCGCTTCGATAGATCTTAACATTATCAAGCTGCGAAACTTCCTCTTCCTGAGAAGCCGACGGTAAACCACCCATGGAGGCTAAATGAACCTCCACCTCATAGTTCTGAAGTATTCTGCACAATTCCATGCAATAGGTCCAGACGCCTCCAAGGGTGTCGGTGGTCATTAATATTTCTAGCTTTCTACCTTCCATAAATCCTGTCGATCACTTCGCTTGTCTTGATTAATTCTTCTGCGGTTTGCGCATCAAAATCTTCTCCGCAAAGCCATTTTTCGGCCCAAACACTGCCTGCCCTTCCGCTCCAGTCATCAGGAGGGGAATTGAGTATTTCGGTTTGTGTTCCCTGGTATTTTTCGGCAGTGAAATCGTAGAAAGAGCCGTTCACATTTTTAAAAGCGGCTCCGCCTTTCGTGCCGTAGAATTTAGCTTCTATCACGGCATCACGACCGGCAGAAACATGCCAGGAACATTGTAGATTAATGCTGGTATCCGCAGAGGTAAGCATGGAAACCTGGGCGAAATCTTCCACATTTTCTTCGAAAGAAGTAAGTTTCTTACCCTTGCTGTACAGGTTGCTTCTGACTTCAGTCACCTCTGGAAAGTCAAGGCTCCATAGCGCAAGATCGACCAAATGTATTCCCAGGTCCATCACGCAGCCTCCACCTGCTCTGTTTATATCGTAGAACCATTCTTTATCGGGTCCGTAGGCATTATGAAAAACAAGATCAACGGCATATATCTTTCCCAAAGCACCTTTTTTGATCTCGTCAAAAACAGCCCTGAATGCGCTCGTATAGCGGTAAGACATATCCACTCCGAGCAGCCTGTTATTCTTTTTTGAAGCCGAAACGACCTCTCGAACCTCTTCTGCGGTTCTTCCCAAGGGTTTCTGACAGAACACAGCTTTCCCGCTATTTAATGCCTTTATACTTTGTTCGGCATGCATTGCGCTGGGAGTGGCGATCACAACCGCATCCAGTTCTTCATTTTCATAGATATCTGAAGCTGAAGTAGTAATTCTGGCATCGGCAGCTAGTTTTCTGGCTTCGGTGGCATTTTCTTCTGAAGGTTCGGCAATCGCTTTGGCCTCTACTTTGGGATCCTGCAACAAAACTTCCATGCGGTTCCGGCCAATCCAGCCAACTCCAATAAATCCAAGAGCCAGTTTCTGCCTCTTCGAATCGGTTTCTTTATTTTTTGCTTCCGTTGCGATCATTATTCGGTAATATCTTCGTTTATAATTAAGGCTTTAATGAAGCCATCGGGTCTTTCGGTTAAATGCCGGTAAGCTTCTTCCATCTCTTCGGGTGTAAACCGATGGGTAAAAAGAGGAAAGGGATCCATTTTATTTTTGCTGATGGCTTCCACAGCATTTTTTATGCCTTCCACATATTGCTGCGGATCTCTTTCATGGGCACTGATCATATCAATACCGCGCCAGTTCAGCATTTGCACATTCACGCTGCGCATCCCATCCTGGTGGAATCCGGCTACGATCAATTTCCCTTTTTCCGCGGTGAGCTCAATGGAAAGATTTAGCGGCCATTCCTTACCGGTGGCTTCAATAACCCGTTCACAAAGCTGGTCTTTTGTTATCGTTTTCACCTCCTCGATGATCCTGTAATGATCATCCATCTGGATCACCTCATCGGCACCCGCCTCTTTAGCGGCCTGCAGTGAAAATTCCCTCCTGGAAATCGCGATCGCTTTCGCTCCTGCCGATTTTATAAGCTGTATGAGTAAAAGTCCGAGAAATCCCGATCCTACAACCGCCACGGTTTGCCCTTTCCTTATATCACTTCTGGAAAAGATATTCATGGCACAGCCCAAAGGCTCTCCAGGGAAAGCTTTCCCATCTAAAAAATCCGGAAGTTTCACAAGATTTTCTGCTTTGGCAATATCATGAGAGGCGTAGGCATTATACGATAAGCCGGTAACACGTTCTCCCTCAGTAAATTCCTTTACTTCTTTACCTACCTTATCTATAACGCCCCAGCCTTCATGTCCCGGTGATCCGGCATCTTGTGGATAATCGAACCAATCACGGCCTTCCCACACGGGAATATTGGAAGCGCAAACGCCCGAACCTTCCAGCTTCACCCGTACTTCATCATCTCCGGGTTCAGGAAGTTCGTCTTCCCTGACAGTAGTTTTTCCAGGTTCTTCTAAAATCACTGCCCTGTATTTGTCTTTTTCAAGACCTGCAGTAGGCATTTCCTGTACATGTCGGGTCATTCTCATATAGTCACTTCTTTTTCAGTGGAAACTTTCTTTCCGTTAATCTTCAGGTTTCGGTGTTCACAAAGCCATTCCAGCAGTTCAGTTACTCCTTCTTCCACAGAATATTGGGGTTTCCAGCCGGTCATTTTTGAAAATCTGGAAGTATCTGAAACATAGTAGAACTGGTCTCCGCGACGCCAGTCTTCAAAGGAAACAGGCATTTCTTTTCCTGTTTTTTCTTTGATCATTCTGATTATCTCTATCAGGCTCACCGTATTTTCTGGTCCTCCCCCGATATTGAACACTTCTCCCTGAAGTTTGTCTATATTTTTTCTCGCCAGCTGAAATGCATTCACAAGATCCTTTACGAAAAGTATGTCCCGCACCTGCTTACCATTTCCGTAGATCACAATAGGATTATTCTTCAGCGCGCTTATAAGGAAATGGGCGACCCAGCCCTGGTCTTCCGTGCCAAACTGATGCGGACCATATATACAACTCATTCTGAAAACCACTGTTTTCAAACCATAAGAGCGGGAATAATCGAGTATATATTGATCGGCTGCACCTTTGGAACAACCGTATGGACTGTGAAAATCCAGGCTTCGGCTTTCGCTGATGCCGTTTCTTTCGATATTTTTATCTGAAGGATAGTAGCGCGTTTCATTCGGCTTCATATTAAGATCATTGAGATCGCCGTAAACTTTATTGGTAGAAGTGAAAATTAGTGGTGGCTTATGCTCACTTTTTCTGATAGCCTCCAGCACGTTGAAAGTTCCCTGCAGATTCACTTCAAAATCAAGAACAGGATGCGTTAATGAAGTGGTTACCGCTACCTGTGACGAAAAATGGAAAACTTCGCGGGCATTTTTCACACACTCCTGCAGGATTCTTTTTTCCCTGATATCGGCAATTTGGATAAATAAATTCTCCGGGAATTCTTTCTGAAGCCACTGCAGATTCTCTTCCACTCCATCTCTGAAAAGGCTGTCGTAGATCATCACCTTTTTTCCTTCACGAAGCAGTCTTTCTGCCAGGTTAGTTCCTATAAAACCTGCTCCTCCGGTGATAAGGGAATACTTTTCAGGAGTGTCAATTTTGTATTTTTTCTGAATATAAGGATGATTTTGGATATTTTTCACTCCTCTTTTTTCCAGCAATTTGTATAAGAGTTTTTTGGTACCATCTGCTTTTTTTAAACCGAAGAAATATTCCCTTTCATCCAGATGGAAGCCTCCAACCGTTGGATTTTTCGGATTAAGGTCGTTTAAACTGTACCAGTAGACCCTATCTGCTGAAGTATTTAGTACTTTTTTGAATTCTTCATATTGCTTGACCTCATCATCCTGCCAGGTAGAAAATCCGGCCTCAGAAATCCACAATTCCTTATCAAGATCAAAACGGGAAAGCACTTTTTTCACCTGTTTGAGCTTGTCTTCCCAACTCGTCCATTGCTGATCGAAAACATGAGGAAAACCATGTACTCCTATGGCATCAATATTTTCCAGCGTTCCATATTCAGCCATCATCTGCAGCCAGTTAGGATCGATGGGACTCATGCCTCCCAGTAAGGTTTTCTTACCCTTCTGTTTAGCCCAATATGCGGCCATATCGATCATTTTAGAGAATTTGTTCCAGGAATAATCGAGAGTAAAATCGTATTCTATCTGGTTATTAGGCTCATTCCATAATTCCACCCACTCAAAATAATCTCCATATTTACCGATCATGAGATCGATAAAATCGGCATAAGATTTCAGATATTTCGGTGGTGAAGAAGTTCGGGGAGCCTCGCCGATAGATGGCGGGGTATAAAGAAAACAGGGAAGAATTTCCACTTTTTGATGTAATTCCTTGAAAAGCCAGTCATACCATTCCTCTGTACCTTCTCTATACCAGTCGGCCCAGGAGATTCCGGTACGCAAATGTTTTATCCCTAATCTCTCAAGATCATGCAGGGTATTACGTACTTCTTCATATTCTCCCGGTCTAAACCATTCCAGGATTCCCAGTACAGGTTCACGATTGGTTTTTATTTTTTCCATAGTTGGTCGGTTTAAACTGTTAATCCCCTTTCAGCAAGTTCATCACTGGCTTTATTCACATTATCAACGGCTATTTCATCTTTAAGCCATTCTGCCAGCTCGAGCAGCCCATCTTCAAAATCTATCTCAGGTTTAAATCCGAGTATCTTTTCGGTTTTCTGTGTATTGGCAAAGCAATGCCTTATATCCCCTATTCTGTACTTGCCGGTAATTTCGGGGGTAATATCTTTATTCATCACGCTGGCTAGTTTTTCTGCGATATGAGTAATGGTATATTGATTTCCGCTGCCAACATTTAGTACCTCGCCATCGGCTTCGGGGGTTTCCATGGCAAGCCTGCAGGCTCTGGCCACATCTTTCACATGAATGAAATCCCGTTTCTGCTGCCCATCCTCAAAAATCATCGGCGGATTATCATTCAGCAAACGGGAAGCGAAAATGGCCAAAACACCGGTATATGGATTAGAAAGAGCCTGTCTTGTACCATAGACGTTAAAGAACCTCATCGCGGTTGTAGGAATATTATATGCCTTGCCGGTTATCAGGCTTAGCCTTTCCTGATCATATTTAGACAGGGCATACACCGATGCAAGAGCCGGTGTTTTCTCTTCAGGTGTGGGAATCGGCTGCAAAATCTCAGCGTTTTTATACATTTCCCAACGGTCATTCTTCAAGTCATTGAGTTTCCTTTCGCATTCCATCTCCAGGTTTCCGGAGGAATCTTTATAAAGGCCTTCGCCGTAAATGCTCATGCTGGAAGCCACGACAAGCTTTTTTACCGGATTATTGATAAGTTTTTCCAGTAAGGTTGCGGTTCCCAGGTTATTGACTGCGGTATAATCGCTGATTTGATACATGCTTTGCCCTACTCCTACCATAGCTGCCAGATGGAATACAGCATCCACATCTTTGAGGGCTTTATCCAGAGCTTCTTTATCCCGAACGTCGCCTATAAGCAGTTCTGCTTCGGGGTTCAGGTAATCGGGTTTTTTTCGTTCTTTCCCGTGTACCTGCTCCGAGAGGTTATCCAGAATTCTCACTTCATAACCGGCATCGATCAGCTCATCTGCAAGATGAGAGCCAATGAAACCGGCGCCTCCTGTTATTAAAACTTTCCTGATCATCAATTTTTTTTTTGGTTGATTAAAAACTTTGTTTTATTGGTCTGGTTATTATTTTATTTATGGAAGAACCTTTTCTACGGCTTACAGCATAAAAAACATCCTCCGCAATTTCTTCCGGTAAGAGCCAGCCCATATCCAGGCTTTTTACGCTATTATCTCCGGAAAGTTGGTTGCTAAAAAAGTTGGTGTCTGTAATACCCGGACTTATTACAGTAACATTCAGATCTGGCAGGGTTTCCAGCCGAAGGGTTTCTGCAACTGCTTCCAGCGCTGTTTTGGTTGCCGTATAAATTCCTCCATATTGATGAGGCTGACCGGCAGCAACCGATGAAATAAAAACCACATTCGCATCTTTTTTTTCCAGCATTTCGGGAACAAAAGCCCTGATGCACCTTAAAGCGCCCATGAGGTTGATATTGATGATTTCCTGCCATTTATCGGGATCTCCTTCCGTTAACTTCTCCTGGATTCCACGTCCGGCATTTAACACCAACACCTCCGGAATTCCCAGCTCTTCTTTTACATCTTTGTAAAGCCTGTCAATATCATCTGCTTTCGAAACGTCTGCAGAAAAGAAAGAAAAATCATCCTGGTCTTGCTGGGGTTTTTGAATATCTGCCACGGCTACCTTCCAGTTTTGATCAAAGAATTTGCGAGCTATGGAAGCACCAATTCCGCCGGAACCTCCGGTAATCAATATTTTCTTTTTCCAATCTTTCTTTTGCATATGCTCCTTTTAGTCAAAAAATCCCTCTAAAGAGTTGCTCTTTATTAAAAAAATAGGGGGTGTTTTTGAACTCTAAATTGGGTTGGATATTAAATAGAAATTAAAACCTTTTACCAATAGAACCTTTCAAAAGGTCATATTTTCCAACCCTTCAGCTCAAATTTAAAAATCAAGATTACTAATTTGTATTAATATCTATTTAAACATTTCTTAATATAACTACAGGTCATAGAAGAGGGAAAAAGGGATGAAGTTAGTGCTGCTGCTACACCAGAAGAAGATGCGTATTTGTTTCCTGTTTAAAAACTGTTAAACCGGTCTGTTTTTTTCGTTAAAGACCTTCTGGAGGAAGAAAAAATCAGTTCTCCTCCTCCAAAAGAATGGTCTTAGAAATAATTTTAAGCTAATTATTTTCTAATCCATTCCCAGGCCATGTCTTTTTGATCGAGTACAAAAAATTTGACTTCGGCTGTGGTAAAGGGTTTCATTGCTTTCGATAACTGATTTTCCCATTTTTTATCCCCCACCATGGCAATTTTTTCATAATCATTGGCATGACTGGCATCCATTTTCAGGTCTTCATAGAAACCTTCCATATCCCAACCTTCAAAATTTACCATTTCGAAGTACCATCTTATTTTTTCATCCTTTTCGATAATTTCATGAATCAAAGGATGCATTTTTTTGATGTCTCCTTTCTTAAGTTCTCCTGATACTTCGGAATAAATAATATTTCCTTCGCGAATTTCTAGATCTTTAATCATTAGCTTGTTTTTTAATTATTTCTTTCTTTTTGGGTGGTGGCGGTAATAATCCGTTTTCTTTTGTCTCAACCAGAAGATATTCCACCAGTGCATCGAGTTCATCGCTATTTAATGAACCTCCAAAGCCGGGCATATCATCAGTTCCGTTTACAATACGGATGATCAGCTGTTCGCGCGTCATACGTTGCTGAACATTGGTGAGCTCCGGACCACTCTGCCCCCCGTGTTTTCCTATTTTATGGCAGGCAAGGCATTTCATTCTATTAAATACCTCGATGCCTTTTTCAACTTTTTCATTATTTCCGGAAAGGTTAGTATACTCCAGAGGATCGGCATCATATTTCGGAACCCATGGAGCTCGTAATCCAAGAATGGTAAGTGAGATCACTGCGGTACACATGAAAACCACTATTCCCACAGCCCAGGGTCTTCTCCTGGGACTTCTCTCTCCTCTATTCCAAATAAAAGGAACTGATAACAGTACTACCCCAACGATAAGGGGTGCAAAGAATAAATAGTAAGGTTCCAAATTCCTGTTCATGGTAGCGAAAGTGGCATAGATCCATTCAAAATACCAGTCTGGATGGGGCTCAACCTCTAGAATCGTAGGGTCTGGTGGTTTACCTATCTCAGGAGCGCCCATCCAGATCGCCAGTCCGATTAAAACAAGGAGCAGTCCGAAGCTGAAAACCACATCCCTCCATATCACATCGGGAAAGAAAGGCACGCCTTTTTCCTTAAGATATTTATCGTACCAATCGCGATAGGTTTTGGGATCGACGAGCCTTCCGGCTTTAGGAGGTTCGGAAATCCCATTTCGAATCACCAGATACAAATGAAAAACTACCACCAGCGAAATTATTCCCGGGAAAACAAAAACGTGTAAAGCAAAGAACCTGTTAAAGGTCTCTCCGCTAAGCGTAGTTCCTCCAAGGAAAAAATAAGAAACATAATCACCAATCCACGGAATTCGTCCCATCTGTTCAGCCGCGAGAATTGCCGTCCACACCCCGTTACTGTCCCATCGCATCAGCTGCCCGGTAAAGGCTAGTGTAATGGTAGTTCCGAAAAGCACTACCCCTGTAAGCCAGTTCATTTCACGTGGATATTTATAAACGGCATTTAAATAGACCCTTATCATGTGTATCCCCATCATAACGACCATACCAGAAGCGCCCCAATTATGCAAACCTCTGATGAAGTGACCCAGAAAGGCTTTATGTTCTATATACTGTAACGACTCATAAGCGGAATCTACAGAGGGTTGAAACAGAAAGGCCAAAGCAATCCCTGTGATCACCTGTATGGTAAAACAAAAGAGCGTGGCGCTTCCCCAAACATAATTCCAACCGGTTCCCGGAGGCACTAAATGTTTAGCAAGAGGTTTAATGGCCTCTGTGATTCCTCCGCGGTCATCTATCCAGTTCCATATTTTGCGTAATTTCTTTTTCACACGTCGATATTTGTGATTGGGATTCTACCTGTTAGAAGTTCTACATTACCATTAGATTCACGTACCTCGTATTCATAAAGAGGCCGATTTGGTGGTCCCGCAGCTCGCTTTCCATCGGCATAGAATGCGCCGCCGTGACAGGGACAAAGGAACATTTGTGATCCTTCCTGCCATCTTACCGGACAACCCAGGTGAGAACAATTCACTTTAAAAGCGATAAGTTCATTATCCTTATTACGCCGGATATAAGCTTCAGATTCTTCAATTTTCTTGCTCCAGTCGTAAACCGAAGCATTTCTGAAAACTACATGTTTCATTTCCCCAATTTTAAAATCGGAAGAAATTCCCACCTTTCGCCATTCTTTTTTCCGGTTTCCCAGCACTGGTTCAAAGAGGGCATCTATAAAAGGGACAGACAGCACCGCGCCTATCATTCCGCCAAGGCCAATAGTAAGTTTCCGAAGAAAGCTCCTCCTGCCCTTATCTTTTTCCTGGTTTTCACAATTACAGCTCATCTTCCTCTGCATTTTTCAGTTCATGATAAAGATCAGACATCCAGCCACCAAGCCCGATAATGAACACGATAAATCCTATAGCCGAAATCAGCCAGCTGCTAAGGATTCCCCACAGAAGGAAAGTCGTTCCAAAAGCGAGGAAAAACGGCCAGTAAGTTGGTTCCGGCAAATCAACGGGTTTAGCTTTATGTGGATCTTTTTCACTCATTTATTTCCTATTTTGAATCACTTCTTTTTCTGAAATCATCTCCTGCGGACTTTCTTCAAACCAGCAAACCGCGATATATACCGAAGTCGCCACGTACATCACGCAGCCCGGCACCCACATGATCATTCCCGCCAGTTCCTGGTCCTGCACCAGGGTCATCGGCAACGGATTTCTAAGAGTAGTTAAAAGCGGGGCTGCTTCGATGCCCTGTGCTGCACCTGCCGAAAATGCCACCCACAGTCCCAGCATGGAACAACTTACACAGGCAGTAAAAAGATATATAACAGCCGTCAAAGGCCGAATTTGATGTTTTGGATTTCTGCTGAAAACCGGTGCCAGGAAGAAAATACCCGCCAGCATGACCAAAAACAATAAAAGAGAATTTGGAATTTGAGTTATAAAACTGGAACCTGAAGCATGAATTCCGCAGATCTCAAGCCCCGATTCAGCAGAAATTTTTGCCGCGCTCGCAAAATGTGCAATCCACATTGATAAGGTTCCTGACAGCCAGGCAGAAAGCACAAATCTCTTTTTTACTTTAATTCCTGAATGTTTGGGATTATATTCTCCACTGAATCCTATCCATAAGAGCAGGGGCACCAGCATAATGATCAATACGTGCTGAATCATGGCCATGCTGTGCAAACCGAACTGCAGAAAACTGTCCAGCGGTGAACCAAAAACAATATAAATTCCCGATACAGCAGCCAGCATGGTAAAGAATTTGCTTCGGCCGGGCCTAAACCAAAGAAAATAAACACCCAGCGCAAGGAAACAGGCAATTGCCCAGTTTAGAGACCAGTTTTGTGACCAAAAAATATATTCCCTTAAACTCATAATAAAGGTGTTATATAAACATAAAAGAAAATAAACAACCACACTACATCTACAAAATGCCAGTAAACCTCAACCCCGGTTATACCTGCTCTGGAAACAATTTTGAATTTGCCAAATGAGAAGGCAAATAACAGACTGATACAGGTAAGGCCGAGAAATACGTGGAGGCCATGGAATCCTGTTAAGGTAAAAAAGTTTGAACCGAAAATATCTTTGCTCAGGGTTACCTGTTTCTTGTATAGATCTATATACTCTTTTGCCTGCCCCAACAGAAAAACGGTGGCGAGCAGCATGGTAATGAACATTCCAACCTTAAATTTTTTAAATTGATTCTTAAACAGTTTTTTCTTGCTCCACATGAGAGTCAAACTACTGGCAACAAGGCAAACAGTAAGAATAGCAGCTCTTTTAACATTTAAGTGAGGAGCCACGGTATCTGGAGCCAGTTTTTCCACCCTGAAATAGATATAGGTGATCAGGAGGGAAATGAAGAAAAAAGCTTCAGATCCTATAAAGAAAAGTACCAGTAATTTTCCTTTTTGCTTTCTCATCAATTCAATCGTTTATCTTTTTTATCGGGATGTTTCAAATCCCACAAAGGTCTCCTGCTATGAATCGGTGGCAATTCCTCAAAATTCTTCAAAGTGGGTGGTGAAGTCGTTGCCCATTCCAGGGTCCAGGCATTCCAAGGATCAGGTCCGGCCTTTTCTCCTTTTTTATAGGAAGTATAAAGGTTCCACAGAAAAATAGCCACCGCAATGAACATAAGTCCCGCGCCAGCACTGGAGATGGCGTTCATGATAAAGCCATAGGGCAGATCATCCATATAAGTATAAACCCGGCGCGGCATTCCTACGATTCCGAGTAAATGCTGGATCAAAAAGGTCATATTAAAACCGCTTACAAATAACCAAACATGCCATTTTCCAAGTTTCTCATTCAGATATTTACCCGTCATTTTCGGAAACCAATAGTAAATTCCGGCAAACAGCGCGAAAGCCGATCCGCCAAGGAAAACGTAGTGCAGGTGGGCCACCACGTAATAACTATCGGTAAGCTGCCAGTCAATAGGCACTAATGCAAAAGAAATTCCTGTTAATCCGCCAATGGTAAAATTGATTAGAAATAGCAGACAGAAGATCATGGCCACATTGAAGTGAATTTTCCCCCTGTACAGGGTTGCGATCCAGTTGATCACCTTTACACCCGTGGGTACGCCTATAAGCAAACTGCTGGCCCCAAAAAAGGCATTTACGGTATTAGACATTCCTATGGCAAACATATGGTGCATCCAAACTCCAAAGGAAAGAAGCGCAATGGCAATCGAAGAAACGGCCACAAAGGTGTATCCAAAAATAGGTTTACGGGAAAAGACCGGGATTACTTCAGAAATAATTCCGAAAGCAGGCAAAATAAGAATATAAACTTCGGGATGACCGAAAGACCAGAAGATATGCTGCCATACTAAAGCCGAACCTCCCGAAGAAGGCACAAAAAAGTGTCCTGCCAGCTGGCGGTCTATAAGAAGCATGAAAAGCCCGGAATTGAGCAGTGGAATGGCTCCTAAAATCAAAAAGGCATTGATGAAAACCATCCATACGAACAGCGGAAGCATATTCAGCTTCATTTGTTTCGTACGCATGGAAATCACGGTGGTGACAAAATTCAAAGCGGCTCCGATACTTCCAATCCCGGTTAGAGTAAGCCCGATCACGTAGTAGTCGATCCCCACATTAGTGGTATAAGGTTTTTCGCTTAAGGGCGCGTAATTGAACCAGCCGGCATTTGGTGCTCCACCGGCAAAAAAGCTGAAATAAAGCAACAAACCTCCAAGACAGGTAATCCAGAAACTGAAGGCATTCAGCCTGGGAAAAGCCATTTCATTTGCTCCGATCATAAGGGGCATCAAATAAGTTCCCAACCCGATAAGTCCCGGCATCAGCACCAGGAAGATCATGGTGGTGCCGTGCATGGTAAAGATCTGGCTGTAGGTTTGTGGAGAAATGAATCCGCTCTGTGGCATACTTAACTGAATTCTTATGACCATGGCTTCCAAACCGCCAATGATGAAGAAAAACAGCGCCAGGAGCATATACATGATGCCAATCTGTTTATGGTCTACAGACGCAAACCAGGAAAGCAAGCCGGTGGATTTCTTTGGAGACGGCAGTTCATCTTGTGGTTCGGGTATGGGTCGGTACAATGTCATTTTAAACTCTGTAAATAATGTGTAAGGGCGTTGATTTCTTCGCTGGTCAAAGCGAAATTAGGCATGTGGGCGCCAGGTTTTACTTCCTGAGGATCCCGCAACCATGCCTTCAGGTTTTTAGTATTATTGTTTTTTACATTGCTTAAAAAGTATTCTCTGCTGGAAAAATCACCAAGATTTGGACCTATAGCCGGCTCTTGTCGGGTAGTGACGGTGGAATGACAGCTCGTACAGGTTTTGGTATGAAATAATTGCTGTCCGCGGTAAAAAAGACTATCCTGTTTAGCGTGAACGGGTGTGAGTTCCTGTTCTTTCCATTTTTCATAATCTTCAGGTGTATGTGCGATAAGTCTTATTTTCATCCAGCCATGCTGATCTCCACAAAACTCACTACAGGAACCACGGTAAACTCCGGGTTCATCGGCATACAGCCACATATAATTATCATAACCCGGCATTAGATCCATCTTTCGTCCAATTTTAGGGATCCACCAGCTGTGAATAACATCTTTAGAAGTTAATTTTACAAGGACTTCTTTGCCTGCCGGAATATGTATCTCGTTGGCGGTGGTGATATTATCATGAGGATAATGCCCTTCCCACCACCACTGGTGGCCGATAATTTCAAGATCTGGATCTGGATGCTCGGGAATTTTATGGATCCTGTTCATCGCATTCAAACTATAAACAAAAAAAACGGAAACCAGTGCAAGAGAAAGTCCGATCATCCAGAATTCAAACTTTCTGTTGTGATGAATCTGGACAGGTTCTTCATCATCATCTTCCTTAAGCGATTTTTTTCGGAATTTCCACGAATAGAAAACAGTATAAAAGCTAACCAGTGCAAGTATTATTACAGCAGCTCCCAGGAAATAGAAAAATAAATCCTTTATAATGTTTACGCTACTCATTTCAGGAAGATCCAAAATCTGTTTCCTTTTTTAATTTATTTTCATCAGTTAATAGCTTTATCAGTGCAGAATGAACATCAATTTACGGTGATTTTAGGGGCAAAGAAAAATTTGGAGTTGCCCATTAACACAAGTTTAACCTCACAATTCCATCAGTGATACTTATGAATAGATGCTGTTCCCATGTCTGCGCTGGAACCATTGCGGGTTTTATATGTCAATTTCTTAAAAAAAACTTCAACAAAAATTTTTAGAAAATTTTAGCTTTAAAACCTCTTTTATAACTCTAATTATTGTGAAAAAGCAATGGTTGAAAGAATGGCATTTTCGGCCTGACGAGAATCCAGCCGGGTATGTTGCACCACAATGGGAACATCTGCTTCTATGACCGAGGAATAATCGGTTCCTTTAGGAATAGGTTCAGGATCTTTCAGGTTATTGAAGCGCAGATGAGAGGTTCTTTTCGGCGCCACCTTTATTATATAAGGACCGATGGGATCTTTATCTGCAAAGAAAATAGTGATCCTTACATTGGCTTCTTCATCTCCCGTATTGAGAATACAGGCGGTTTCGTGACTGGTAAATTCTGGCTCAGGGCCGTTTCCGTATTTGGGAATATAACCTTCGGCAATCACCCATGTTTTTTTTCCCAGGTGTTTCATAATTCTGATTTTTATTGGTTTCATTTTTTGTCTTCTCCAAATTAAAACCTTTATGCCGCTAAGTTTATTAAAGAAACGTCAAAATCAGCAGCAGGAACGTCAAACTTTCTTAAAGATTTGAATTCCACCCTTCATATTTCCTACATTTAAGTGAGAGGTATTCCGGGAGAAGCCAATACCTTCTATTATCCCGGAGATTTAATCGATTTATCAAATAAAAATTATTACAAATGAGTGCAACAGTGAGTGATTTCATTCTTGAACGCCTCAACGGCTGGGGAGTGAAAAGAATTTATGGATTTCCAGGAGATGGAATAAATGCATTGACCGCTTCGGTAAGACGGGCAGAAGATGATGGAAAAGTGGAATTCATCCAGACGAGGCATGAAGAAATGGCCGCATTTATGGCCTGTGCCCATGCTAAATGGACCGGAGATGTAGGGGTTTGTATGGCCACTTCGGGTCCGGGCGCTGTTCATTTGCTTAACGGATTATATGATGCCAAACTTGACAAACAACCTGTAGTAGCCTTTGTGGGCCAGCAGGCACGTATGTCTTTAGGAAGTGAATATCAGCAGGAGATTGACCTTATTTCCTTATTTAAAGATGTGGCAGGGGAATATGTTCATATGGCGACCGATCCAAACCAGGTAAGACACCTTGTAGATCGCGCTGTAAGAATAGCTATTTCTGAAAAAACCGTAACCTGCGTTATACTTCCTAATGATCTTCAGGAACTGCCAGCCCCCTCTTCCCCACCTCGAAAACACGGTGCGGTATTTTCAGGAATTGGTGTTACTATTCCAAAAGTGGTGCCTCATACCGAGGATCTAAAAAGAGCCGCAGATTTATTGAATGAAGGAGAAAAAGTAGCTATTCTTATTGGTGCAGGAGCTCGAAATGCTCCCGACGAAGTTACTGAAATAGCCGATTTACTCGGTGCAGGTGTCGCTAAAGCATTGCTGGGTAAAGATGTGCTGCCCGATGATCTGCCGTTTGTTACAGGATCAATCGGCTTACTGGGAACAAACCCCAGTTTTACCTTAATGGATGATTGCGATACCTTATTAATGATAGGTACCGATTTCCCTTATTCTGAATTTCTTCCGAAAGAAGGTCAGGCTAAAGCCGTGCAGATTGATATTGAAGGCCGAAGAGTGGGTACAAGATATCCTACCGATGTAAATCTGGTGGGAGACAGTAAAGACACGCTGAAAGCGCTGATTCCATTGATCAAAAGAAAAGAAGACAGAGACTGGAGAGAAAAAATCGAGAAAGAAATTTCGGAATGGTGGGAAACTCTCGAAGAAAGAGCGATGAAAGATGCCGATCCTATTAATCCGCAACGGGTTTACTGGGAACTGAGCAAAAAACTTCCCGATAATTGTATCCTGTCATCAGATTCTGGTTCTTCTGCCAACTGGTATGCAAGGGATCTTAAATTCAGAAAAGGAATGCGTGGTTCGCTTTCAGGGAAACTGGCCACTATGTGTCCCGGAGTACCCTATGCCATTGCCGCGAAATTTGCTTTCCCGGAAAGGCCCGTAATAGCACTGGTTGGAGATGGAGCCATGCAGATGCTTGGCAACAATGGCCTGATCACCATTGCTAAATACTGGAAACGCTGGAAAAAGCCTAATCTTATGATCCTGGTTCTTAATAATCGCGATTTGAATCAGGTTACCTGGGAACAAAGAGTGATGACTGGAAACCCGAAATATGAAGGCTCTCAGGATGTACCTGATTTCCCTTATGCGCAGTATGCTGAAATGCTTGGATTAAAAGGAATTAAAGTTGATAATCCCGATGATATCGAACATACGCTTGACGAAGCACTCAATGCCGATCGCCCTGTAGTGTACGATGTCTATACCGATCCCGAAGTGCCGCCAATGCCTCCGCATATAAAACCTGCACAGGCCAAAGCATTTATATCAGCGCTTATAAAAGGAGATCCGGAATCTATCGATATGATCAAGCAGTCATGGAAAGATATGATTTCAGAATATACTCACTAGAAAAGTGAGCACTCAACTCCTAAATATTGAAGCCCGACTTCAAAAAGGTACCGTTCAGACTTATAGAATTCCTACAGATGAACCAGAGTCTGACGGTACCTTAAAATGGGATCATACCGATCTTGTTCTGGTAGAGCTAAAGGCTGCCAATAAAACCGGGAGTGGCTATTCTTATGCAAGCCCCGCTGCGGCAAAGATCATCAACGATATTTTACTTTCTGAAATTGAGGGTAAAGATGCGTTTGATATCAATGGAATTTGGTATCATATGCATAAAAAGCTGCGAAATCTGGGAAATACCGGTGTTGCGGCCATGGCAATTTCTGCCGTTGACAATGCCTTGTGGGATCTTAAGGCTCATATCCTTGAAATTCCTTTATGTAAATTACTGGGATCTCTAAGAAGATCTGTCCCTGTCTATGCCAGTGGCGGATTTACTTCTTATGATGGAGAAGAGATAAAAGAGAAGTTCGGGAAATGGAAAGAAAAAGGTCACCAGATCTTTAAAATGAAGATCGGGCGTGATAAAAAAGATGATCAGAAAAGAATGGAGGCTGCCCGGGAATGTATTGGCGATTCTCAATTATTTGTAGATGCCAACGGAGCTTATTATCCTACCGAAGCTGCTGAAATGGCTCAAGTTTTAGACGAATTTCAGGTGAAATGGTATGAAGAGCCGGTAACATCAGACGATCTTGACGGATTGCGTTTTGTTCGGGAGAAAGTTTCAGCGGGAATAAGAGTGGCCGCGGGGGAGTATGGCTTCACTCCAACTTATTTCAACCATATGCTCGCAGCACGAAGTGTAGATGTTCTGCAGGCCGATGCCACCCGCTGTGGTGGGATTACCGGTTTTCTCAAGGCACATGCTCTCTGCGAAGCTTATCATCTTCCCTTTTCTGCCCATTGCGCACCTTCTCTTCATCTGCATCCTGGATTGGCTTTACATAACCTGCAGCATATAGAATATTTCAGAGATCATGTGAAAATCGAAAGCGAATTATTTGAAGGCTTTGTTCATGCCAGTGATGGAAAAATGACACCCGATCTCTCCCGTCCAGGTTTTGGAATAGAATTTAAACACAGCGATGCGAAAAAATATTTGATAAATTAAAAGAAAATATGTCTACTACAACCACCAGATATCATCAACTAAAAGAAGAACTTGACCAGGAGCTGGAAGGAGATGTTTCTTTTGAAGATGATTATCGTGCATTATATGCCACCGATTCATCGAATTATCGACAACTTCCTGTTGGTGTGGTTTTTCCGAAAAATAAAGAAGATATCATAAAAACGGTTTCTCTTTGCCGGAAACACAATCTGCATATTCTTACCCGTGGCGGCGGTACCAGCCTGGCCGGGCAATGCTGCAACACGGGGCTCATCATGGATTTTAGCCGTTATTACAATAAAATTATCGATATCGATCCAGAAAAGAAAACGGCGAGAATTCAAACCGGGCTGGTATTGGATGACCTGAATCGGGCTTTGGAAAAATATGACCTCATTTTTGGGCCCGATCCCGCCACTCACAATCACTGTACTTTAGGCGGAATGATGGGTAATAATTCCTGCGGAATTCATTCAGTAATGGCTCAGATTGAAGATGGAGGAATTCGTACTTCAGATTTTGTAGAATCAGCTGAAATTCTGAATTATTCAGGAGAAAAATTTGAAGTGGGGCCGACATCCGAAGATGAACTGGAAGAGATCATCTCCAAAGGTGATGAAAAAGGAAAAATCTACGGGCGTTTAAAAAAGCTCCGGGACCATTATGAACAGGATATCCGCGAGGGTATACCCAATATCCCCAGAAGAGTTTCCGGCTATAACCTCGATGATCTTTTGCCCGAAAATAATTTCAACGTTGCCCGAAGCCTGGTAGGTACCGAATGTACCTGCACAGTGTTTCTGGAAGCCACGGTTAGGCTCATTACGAGGCCAAAGAAACGTGCACTCGTACTTTTGGGTTATGATAATATTTTTGAAGCCGGGGATCACGTAACCGAGATCATGGATTATAAACCTATCGGGCTTGAGGGAATGGACAATAAGCTCGTGAATTACATGCATAAGAAAGCACTCCACGAGGAAGATCTTGGGCTTTTACCCGATGGAAAGGGCTGGCTGCTAGTAGAATTCGGAGGAGAATCTAGAGAGGAAGCCGAGAAAAATGCAAAGAAAATGATGTCTTTTCTTGAGCAGAACGCCAATGGGAATGCTCCTTCCATGAAATTTTATGAGGATCCCGATGAAGAAAGCCGGGTTTGGGAGATCAGGGAATCTGGTCTTGGAGCTACGGCTTTTGTACAGGGACTTCCAGATATGTGGCCAGGCTGGGAAGATTCGGCTGTTCCACCCGAAAAAGTAGGTGATTATCTACGTGATCTGCGAAAGCTTTTTCAGAAATATGATCTCCATCCTTCCGTATATGGACATTTCGGCCAGGGATGCATTCATTGTAGAATAGGATTCGACCTTAAATCTAAAACCGGGATTGAAAATTATGAGAAATTTGTAAAAGAAGCTGCCGACCTGGTAGTGAGCTATGGCGGTTCACTCTCCGGGGAACATGGTGACGGACAGGCACGCGGTCCTCTTCTGGAGCGCATGTACGGCAAAAGACTCATGCAGGCTTTTCATGAATTTAAAGAGATATGGGATCCCGACTGGAAAATGAATCCGGGAAAAGTGATAGATCCTCTTCCACTGGATTCAAATCTGAGATTAGGAAAAGATTTTCGTCCCGGAGAACATGAGACTTATTTCAAATTTCCTGAAGATAAAGGCAGTTTTCACCGTGCCACTATGCGTTGTGTGGGTGTGGGTGAATGCCGAAAGACAAATAGCGGTACCATGTGTCCCAGTTATATGGTGACCAGGGATGAGAAACAGGTGACCCGAGGACGGGCACATCTTCTGTTCGAAATGATGCGCGGTAAAGAGATCAAAGGCGGCTGGAAAAGCAAAAAAGTGAAAGAATCTCTTGATCTATGCCTTGCCTGCAAGGGATGTTTGGATGAATGTCCTGTGAGCGTTGATATGGCGACTTATAAAGCCGAATATTTTGCTCATTATTATAAACATCATGCCCGTCCCCGCTCGGCTTATGCATTCGGAATTATTGATAAATGGTCACAGGTAGCCTCGCGGTTTTCAGGAATTACGAATTTCATTACCCAGAATAGAATAACTGCACCAGTTTTCAAAAAACTTGGAGGAATTGCCAAAGAAAGACAGGTTCCAAAATATGCCGATAAATCTTTTACGAGAGAAACAAATTATACCGAAAAGTATAAGAACCTGGAAAATACGGTGATGCTCTGGCCCGATACCTTCAATAATAATTTCTTTCCGAAGGTGCTGGATTCAGCGGCAAAAATATTGGAAAGTGCCGGTTATGAAGTGATAGTGCCTGAAAATCACTACTGTTGCGGCCGGCCGCTGTACGATTTCGGAATGTTGGAAAAAGCAAAGTCTTACCTGGAAAAAATTCTTAATGGCCTCAGTGATTTTATACAGGAAGATGTGCCCATTGTAGGCCTGGAAGCAAGTTGTATAGCGGTTTTCAGAAATGAACTGGGCAATCTTTTTCCGAATGATAACAATGCTAAAAGGCTGAAGAAAAACTTCAAAACCCTTCCGGAATTTATCATGGAACACGAAGAAAAATTCAGCTTTAAAAAGCTGAATACTTCCGCATTGATGCATAGGCACTGTCACCACAACTCGGTGATGGGTTATGGCCCAGATCTTAAAGTACTCGATAAGATCGGTGTTGAGGTAAATGTTCCAGATTCAGGTTGTTGTGGCCTTGCCGGGAGTTTCGGCTTTGAAGAAGGTGAGAAATATAAAGTTTCTGTCAAGGCGGGAGAACGAAAAATATGGCCTGCAGTGAGAAAGATGGAAGAAGAATATTTAATTACCGATGGTTTCAGCTGCCGGGAGCAAATAAAACACGGTACGGGAAAACTGCCCATTCATACCGCTGAACTTATTGAAAAAGCATTAACTAATAATCAGAAAAATTGACATAAAATGAATATGAGAAGGAAAGTTATAGTAGTTACAGGAGCTTCGGCCGGAGTTGGCCGTGCAATTGCCAAAGAATTCGCAAAACAGGAAGCTAAATTGCTGCTTATTGCCCGGGGAAAAGATGGCCTGGAAGGCGCAAAAAAAGAAGTGGAAGAACTCGGCGGACAGGCCTGGATCTATGAAGCCGATGTGGCCGATCCCGATGCCATCAATGCCGCTGCAGATTTTGCTGAAGAGAAGATTGGCCCCATCGATATCTGGATCAATAATGCGATGGTGAGTGTGTTCAGTATGGCGAAAGATATGTCACCGGAAGAGTATAAACGGGTTACCGATGTAACCTATCTGGGCCAGGTTTACGGCACACTTGCCGCGATTAAGAAAATGAAGGCAAGGAATTGCGGAAAGATTATTTTGATCGGTTCAGCCTTATCTTACAGAGGAATTCCGTTGCAATCGGCTTATTGTGCGTCAAAACATGCCGTTCAGGGCTTCTTTGAATCGGTTAGAGCAGAATTGATGCATGATGGAATCAATATTGACCTTTCCATAGTGCATCTTCCGGCCATGAACACTACCCAGTTTGGATGGGTGAAATCGAGATTCGACAAAAAACCAAAACCAATGGGTAAAATCTTCCAGCCAGAAGTAGCTGCCCGAGCGGTTGCTGAAGTTGCTGAAAACGGAGAAAGATTACGAATGGTCGGCTTCTCTACCGTCCAAACCGTATGGGGAAATAAACTGGTGCCGGAATATCTTGATCATTTTATGGCGAAAAATGGCGTAAGCGGCCAGTTAACCGATCAACCCGAAGATCCTGATCGCCAGGATAACCTTTGGGAGCCAGTTCCAGGAGATCAGGGATCTCATGGAGATTTTGATAACCAGGCACAGAATTATAGTATTTATGATAAAATCTACGAGCACAGAAAAACGCTCGCTCTTGTGGGAGGAACCATTCTGGGCGGAGCCTTTTTCAAAATGCTTTTCCGGTAGATAAATTTTAAAAATAAAGGATGGATAAAGACGAGCTTAAGAAGAGGGTAAAAGATCTCATGTTTGATAATTTGATCCAGGGTTATAGTGAAAGTCAAGATTCCTCCTACACATTTATAAAACCCTCCCACAAATTCTACAGCTACCAGTATTTCTGGGATACCTGTTTTCATATTTATATTCTTTGTGCCATTGGCGAAACAGGGCTCGCCAAAGATTGTTTCCGTACACAATTTGCCATGCAGGAAGAAAATGGGTTTGTCGGGCATATTCACTACTGGGATAATGTGATGCCTGCCCGGATCACCGATATTTTTCAAAACCGAATTGGCCTTGGGCGAAAACTTGTTCAGTCGCATATGAGCTCTCTTATCCAGCCTCCTTTAATAGCACAGGCGTTGCAAAAAATATGGATAACGACCAAAGATGAAGATTACCTGCGGGAAATGCTGCCCAAGCTGAAACTTTATTTTGACTGGTTGTACCGTAATCGTGACTTTGATAATGACGGCCTGCTCTCAATTATCTCTCCCTTTGAGTCAGGAATGGACTGGAAGGCTTCTTATGATCCTGTTGTGAATTTTCACCACGGAAAGGCAAATAAGAAACTATTCTGGAAAATCGTTGGCATCGACTTTCGGAATTTCTGGCGTAATTACGAGCATGATAAGATCGCTAAAAGAGATAAATTCAGGGTAAAGGATGCAGGCTTCAATACGATCTATATTCAGAATTTAAGAGCGATGGGGAAACTTTGCGAAGATATTAATGACGATGATTCTAAAATATATAAGGAACGTTTTGAGCAGGTGAGAAAGACCATGATCGAAAAAATGTATGATAAAGATGATAAAGCTTTTTATGATCTCTACGGAAAGGATGATAAAAAATTAAAGATCTTAACACCTACTATTTTTTTTCCCGTGATCATTGAGGGAATGCCTGAAGATATCAGGAAAGGCATCATTGATGCCCACTTTTTCAATAAGGAAGAATTCCATACCGAATATCCCATTCCTTCCCTTTCGATCAATGATCCCGCCTTTAATCCTGAAGAATCGATGTATATCTGGCGAGGACCCACCTGGATCTTTAATAACTGGTTTATGCACCAGTTCTTTCTGGAACAGGGAAATGAAG
The DNA here is from genome assembly GCA_963741865.1 of uncultured Flavobacteriaceae bacterium. GTDB lineage: Bacteria > Bacteroidota > Bacteroidia > Flavobacteriales > Flavobacteriaceae > Christiangramia. The sequence continues at coordinate 107,824 of CAVUJP010000002.1, read as the reverse complement.
AGGAAGCCCAGCATTTAATAGATTCAATCACACGTCTGATTGATAAAAGCGGATTCCGGGAATATTTCAATCCTTTTACCGGAGAGGGTTATGGAGCACATAATTTTACCTGGGCCGGGCTTGTTCTGGATATGATCCATCGTGATGAAGAATATGATAAACAGAAGTCTTCCGCCGGAAAAGAAGAAAAAAACACCCATACTAAAACGGGTTAATTCTGTTTCTCCGGAATATCAGCCCTTCGGTTCACAAATGAGGAAACTCCCCTGATAAAATCATTTACGATATCCTCCATGGTTTTCCGAGCATCTGAAGTCAATGGATAAGGTTTATCTTCCAGCGAATAAAAAGCCCATTGCTTTGGACCGCCAACAATAGCAAAAGCCGGAGCATTTTCACTGCTTATTTCCACGATTCCAACATCATATCTTATTTTCCCATCCTTAAATCGGAAGGCCAGGTCGAACATGGCATCCCAGGTGAAGGTTTTCCCATCATCAGTAATACTGAATGCATTGGGAACAAAAACCTGGTATTCCAAATAATCATTTTCGATATCCCTGCTGGTAGCCGTTTCATTGTTTCTAACCGTAAATTCGCCCCACATTTTAGCGGCATGATATAATTCTTCAGCTGATTTATCGGGATATTCCCGAATCACCGAATCTTCAAATCCGGCAGAAGAAAGAGTGAATTTTTCAGCTATTTTCTGGGAATAACTTCCCAGGCAAAAAAAGCTTAAAATTAGACTTATGGTAAAAGTTTTCATAGTGTATTATTTTGAATTTTAATTAATCTTTGTTGCTTTTCAACTCTTCTATGTGCTTTGGATGTTTCTGCCAGAGCGATGTCCAGCCTCCACCGAATTGCTGTTCTATTTTTCCTTTTACCATAGCAAAGATGATTACCAGTACTCCCGTAGCCATATTGCTTATAATGGCCATGCTGCTTTCGTAGCCTAGAATCCAGGGCGCTATGAGTAACCAGGCTCCCATGACAAAATTCCATTTTCGAACTCCGCGGGTAGCTTCCCAAATTGAAACAATGGCAAAAGTGACAATTATAGGCCCAATGATATGGCCGTTATTTGCAGCCGCAGATTCATATTGAAAGATGCCTGGCGCGCTCATCAGCCATAACCCAAGTATCGTATTTATTATTGCTCCCCACATATTATTTTACTTTTTCAACTTCCGATTTTACTCCCCAGAAAGCTTTCCAGGTAGAAGCATCTGATCTTCTCACTCTTTGCATATACTGGAGACTGGCCAGCATTTCGTCCATCGCCGGACCAATCATCGCTATTGAAATTGCAGCCGAACAAAGGCACAAGGTACACCAGGCCGAAAACAGAACCGGTTGAAATACTACCAGCATCACACTCACAAACCCCAGGGGACCTACTGCAAGACCAAAAACAATTACGATCCATGGCATTTTTCGCCACCTTCCTACTCCTCCAATTATTCCGGTTACCGCATCAACCAGGTACCCAAAGGCACCCAATGCGGCATCGGGAACAGGCAATACTTTGGAAACTTTTGATTCCAGAATTTTAATACTGCCATTGCCAAAGAACGGATCCCAAACATCGTCAATAATATTTAACTGATACATTGCGAGGTAACTGGCGATAAAAAACCCTATAACTGCAAGTATCGCGATAGGAATTCGCTGGGACCATGCGGCTGGGTTATAATCCCAGCCCGGCGGGATATATTTGTTTTTACTGCTCATATTTTTAAACTATTTTCTTTATACCAGCCTTCCGGATCTTCTTTCAGGTTTTTGATGATTATGGGTAAAGTATCCATCAATCTGTGCTTTGGTTCCCATCCTAAAAGTTCTTTAGCACGACTGATATCCAGCTCATAATGATCATCGGCTCGATCTATCATCCAGGGTTTTATAAACGGATCACCTATTAGATTCTGAGTCCAGGCGCCTGCCTTGGCAATAGATTTCGGGACTTCATGTGTTTCCCATTCCTTTCCGTGTAGAAGTTTTCCAATTTTGTCCTGAAGCTGCTGATAAGTAGGAGTCTCGGGTTCCCCGATATTTATAGCCACCTCATGTGGTAATTTATTTCGCCTTTCCACCGTTCTTTCGAGGGCATCTAGCACATCTTCCAGATGCACGAACACATCCCCATGATTTACATCTCCAGAATAAAAGTGGCTTATCAGTTCTTTCTCGTAAATACGCCGGATCTGTTGTGACACCGGCACAGAATGTCCCATTTCATTGTAAATTCCGGCGATTCTCAGGAATACAGTATCTATGTCCTTATTGTTCTTTTTGATAAGATCTTCGGTGACTATTTTAGATTCTGGATAGCCCCAGTTAGCTTCCACAGGACAATCTTCATTGATCTTCGTTCCGGGTTCCACAGGTTTGTATATAAGATCTGAGCTGGAATATATGAACTGATCTACTTCAAAATCCTGAAGCTGATTCAGAAATTTTTCCGTTCCCTTCACATTGATCTCGTCATAGCCGGGGCTGTCTTTGGTGTTGAAACTGTAGTAGGCCGCCAGGTGTATTACCGAAGCAATTTTACTTCCGTAGCCGTAACGTATGCGTTCCATCGCGGCATCAATAGCCTTTTCATCTTTAATATTGAAATTGACGCATTCAGCCTCTAAAGGAGGATATGGCGGCCCAACCCTGTCGAGCCCCACCACCCGATATTTTCTAGAAAGTCGGCGTATGAGTTCTCGGCCAATCAGGCCACTGCTACCGCTTATCACAATTACTTCTCTGTCTTCTAAACGTGCACCCCTTTCCGGGTGATGAATGATGTCATCCATAAATTTGGCTTGTTTTTTAATTTTTCGGTTGTTATTAAATTTAGAAAGAAGGAGTAAAACACCCAAAATAAAGGTCTCTATGAGGGAGGAATTAACCAAACTTTATCAAACTACAACTTTATTTTAACCTTCAGGGAAGCTAACTTTGAGCTAAGGGTTAAAAATTTGTCAAACGGATGGCTCTGAGGCAGGAAATTTTATATTGAAAGAAACTACAGATTATGGATTATAAAAAATTAGGAAACACTGAATTACAGGCTCCTCCAATAGTTTTTGGCGGAAACGTCTTTGGATGGACAGCCGATAGAAACCAATCTTTTAAACTCCTGGATGAGATCCTCGACAGAGGTTTCAATATGGTCGATACAGCCGATGTTTATTCGCGTTGGGCCAAAGGAAATACGGGTGGTGAATCGGAAAGCATCATCGGTGATTATATTCAGAAAAGAAAAAACCGTGAGAAAATGATCATCGCCACCAAAGTTGGTTCCAGTATGCAACAGGGTGGTGATAAGGATATCTCCAAATCACATATTATGGAAGCCGTTGATGATTCGCTGCAACGCCTCAAAACAGATTATATAGATCTTTATTTCACCCACTGGGATGATAATAAAACTCCTGTGGAAGAAACTCTGGATGCATACCAGACGCTCATTAAACAGGGAAAAGTTAGATATATCGGCGCTTCCAACCTATCTACAGAACGTTTGAAAGCTTCTTTGGAAGCCTCTAAAAACGAAGGTCTGCCAAAATATGAAGTTTTTCAACCCGAATATAACCTAATGCAGCGAGAGAAATTCGAGGGAGAGATCAGGGAAATATGTGAAAAGGAAAACCTGGGAGTGACCAGTTACTTTTCCCTTGCCAGCGGATTCCTTACCGGAAAATATAAATCAAAAAGTGATATCGAGGGACGGGATCGAGAGAAATTTCTGAAAGATTATTTTGATGAACGCGGAAAAAGCGTGCTGGAAGTTCTTAAGAATACAGCACGAAAATATGAAGTTTCAGAGGCCGCGGTCGCCTTACGCTGGATCATTCAGCGTCCCGGAATCACGGCTCCTATCGCCAGCGCTACCAAAGAATCACATTTAAAGGCTTTTGATGAAGCCGTGAATTTCCAGATGAAAAAAGAAGATATGGACGCGCTTACCGCGGCCAGTTCAAAATAATTATTTCAATTTCCCAATTAATGCCCTGAGGTTTATGGCATCCTGTTCACCAGATTTCATATGCTTCAGGGTATATTTTTGGGCTTTCATCTCTTCCTCACCTGCTAACACCACATATGGAATATCACGTTTATCGGCATGTTTCATCTGTTTTCCCATTTTAGCGGAATCGGGGTAAAGTTCTGCAACGATGCCTTCTTTTCGCAATTCTTTCACCGCTTTCATTGCATAAAGCGCTTCTTTTTCACCGAAATTGATAAAAAGAACTTTAGTTCCTGCGGTAACGGTTTCAGGAAAAAGGCCAAGTTCTTCCAGCACCAAATATATTCGATCAAGACCAAAAGAAATTCCTATTCCGCTCATGTTCTTTAAGCCAAAAATCCCGGTAAGATCATCATACCGGCCTCCCCCGCCAATTGAGCCCATCTTTACATTTTCCGGAGCGGCAACTTCAAAAATTGCCCCGGTGTAATAATTAAGTCCACGCGCCAGGGTCACATCAAGATCAAGATTTGCCATTTTCAGCGGCATTTCTTCAATGGCTCTCCGGATGAATTCAAGTTCTGAAATTCCCTTTTTCCCGGTTTCCGAAGAAGAAAGAATATCTTTTAATCCATCTATTTTCTGTGCGAAATCACCTTGTAAATCAAAGATTGGCTGAATTTGCTGTATGGCTTTATCTGAAATTCCTTTCTCCTGCATTTCCTTTACCACCCCTTCTTTTCCAATTTTATCAAGTTTATCCAGGGCGACCGTGAAATCGATCAATTTATCGCTCTCCCCGATCATTTCGGCAAAACCTGAAAGCACTTTGCGGTTATTGATCTTTATGGTCACGCCTTCAAGTCCGAGACTGCTAAAAACCGAATCGTAAAGCTGTACGAATTCAACTTCCTGCCAGAGACTGTCGCTTCCCACCACATCTGCGTCACACTGAAAAAATTCGCGAAAGCGGCCTTTTTGCGGACGGTCAGCTCTCCATACCGGCTGAATTTGATATCTTTTAAAAGGAAATTCTATCTCATTTTGATGTTGCACCACATAACGCGCAAATGGCACGGTAAGATCATAACGCAAAGCCTTTTCACTGATGGAAGGCGTAAGCTTCAGGCTGTCTTTTTCCTCTAACGTATTTTTATCGGCTTTTTTAAGAAAATCACCGGAATTCAAAATTTTGAAGATCAACCTGTCTCCTTCATCACCATATTTTCCCATTAGGGTGGAAGAATTCTCAAAACTTGGGGTTTCTATGGGTTGAAAACCGAAGTTTTTAAACTCTGCCTTTATCTTATCAAAAATGTAATTTCTTCTTGCGACTTCTTCCGGAGAAAAATCACGGGTTCCTTTGGGTATGGATGGTTTCTGTGCCATATTTTCTTCGCCTGCTATTTTTTTAATGGGATTGCAAATATCTTAATTTTTAGCCGAACTCGAACAAATTCGGAATTTTAAGTAACAAAGCGATAAATTTTGAGTCTAACCAATAAGTAAGAAAAAGCAACTATGTTTTCACTTTTCCGGGAAAATATCAGGATAGCTCTTGGCTCCATCCGAACCCAACCTTTAAGAACCATTTTAACCGTACTTATCATCGCCATAGGGATCACCGCTCTTGTGGGAATTCTAAGCGCCGTGGCTGCGCTGGAAAACACCATCAGCAGTGACTTTTCTTCTATGGGCGCGAATACTTTCAATATTCAGCGGTACGACTTCAGAAGCCGGCAGATGGGAGAACAGCAGCAAAAAGTGAATCCAGTGATCGATTATAATGAAGTAAGGCAGTTCGAAAAAAACTATAGTTTTCCGCAGACGCAAACAGCTATTGCCTTTACAGGAACCAACGGCGCGGAAGTGAAATATGAAAATGAAAAGACAGATCCCGAAGTTTCTATTTTAGGAGTTAATGAGAATTATCTTTCCAATTCCGGGCTCGACATCGAATTGGGCAGAAATTTCAACTTTTTTGATATTCAAAACAACAATAATCTTGCGGTAGTTGGTTCAGACTTTAAGAATGGGCTTTTTGAAGGCGTGAATCCTATTGGAAAGACCATAAGCATAAGAGGGGCGAAATTTAAGGTTATTGGCTTGCTGGAATCTCAGGGAAGCACCTTTGGAAACAGCCGTGACCTTCGTGTTTTTATTCCAATCCAGCATGCACGATCCCTTTTTTCGCAGCCACGAATCAATTATGAGTTGAGTGTAAAAGTTACCGATAAAGAGTTTCTTGAAGCTGCTCAGGACGAAGCAATTACGACCTTTAGAAATATTCGCGGGCTGAGTCCTATTGAAGATAATAATTTTGCCCTTCAGCGAAGTGATGACCTGATCAATAGAATTCTTTCCATCACCAGTACGCTTAATATTGCCGCCTGGATCATTTCGATTATCACCATTTTCGGTTCCTCTATTGCCCTGATGAACATCATGCTAGTGACGGTAACTGAAAGAACCAGAGAAATTGGAGTAAGAAAAGCACTCGGAGCCAAGAAAAATACGATTGCCACGCAATTCTTCCTGGAAACTCTGGTGATTGGCCAGCTGGGAGGATTACTAGGAATAATTTTCGGAATATTAATAGGATATGCGGTTGCCCAGGGACTGGATTTCGACTTTACCACTCCATGGAAAGCAATGATCTGGGCGACGGTAATCACAATATTGGTAGCAATCATCGCGGGAAGTTATCCAGCCGCAAAAGCTGCCAAACAGGATCCTATTGAATCGCTACGCTACGAATAATTAATTTGAAAATTCATCAATTTGAGAATTTGAAAATGAAATTACTTAATTACAAATTTTCAAATTATCTAATTTTCAAATTGACTAATTAAATTAATCCTGCACCACATTTTCAAAATAGCTATATAATTCTCCTTTGGTAATATTTGCTCCCTGTTTTATAAGCGCAAAAATATCTTTATTGCGGTCGTCGCTGATGGCTTTGGTTGAAGTATAGATATTCACCGAATCGTCCATCAGGTTATTCTGAAGCCAGTTATAGCCTGCGGGAGTGGTAATATCAATGCCTTCGTTTTCGATCTTGACCGCGATGAGGTCCATGGTCGCCGCTGTAATATGAAAAAGATACATCTGGTTTGGAGAAAAATGTTCCAGGTATTCAACTTTATTTAAAACACCTTCCCAGATAAGATCGCTGAAAATATCCAGTTCCTCTTCGGCAACCTGAGGTTTTTCCTTTTTGATCTTCTCCCACTCTCCAGCAGTAATCGATTGTGTAGCCAGGAAGTTGATGAACTCCTGGTGCATTTCTTCGAACTGTTCTTTGGTCAATCTGGCATATTTCATACAAATTCAGCTTTTCATTAAATAAAAACAGCCTGCTCATTTTTGATGAACAGGCTGTGAATCATGAGTAAAATAAATTATGCTTCAGCAACAACGTCAAAGGTATAGGTAGTAACCACTTCGCGATGAAAACGCAAAGTCGCTTCATACTGTCCCAGACGCTTGATGTTTCCACCTGCGATGCTAATGTATTTTTTATCGATCTCGACTCCTTCTTTAGAAAGAGCTTCGGCTAAATCGGCATCGGTTATAGAACCAAAGAGCTTGTCCCCTGCTCCTGCCTTGGCAGTAAGCTTGATTTCAACGCTATTTAGTTTTTCAGCCTGTTTTTTAGCTTCATCAATATGTTTTTGTTCTTTATAGGCACGCTGCTTAAGGGTTTCTTCCAACACCTTTTTAGCAGAAGGAGTTGCAAGCTCCGCAAACCCGTGAGGGATTAGATAGTTTCTGCCGTATCCGTTTTTAACTTCAACAACATCATCTGTAAAGCCTAAATTATCTACGTCTTTTTTTAGAATCACTTCCATGTCTGCCTCTTTTTATTTTAATAAATCACCTACGTAAGGCATTAATGCGAGGTGGCGTGCACGTTTAACGGCTGTAGCCACTTTTCTCTGGAACTTCAAAGAAGTACCTGTTAAACGACGAGGTAATAATTTCCCCTGCTCGTTTACAAAGCCCATCAAAAAGTCAGGATCTTTATAATCTATATATTTGATACCTGATCTTTTGAAACGGCAATATTTCTTCGCCTTGGTGGTTTCAATATTAAGAGGAGTAAGATATCTTATCTCTCCGTCTTTCTTGCCTTTTGCCTGTTGTTCAATAGATGTTGCCATGATTACGCTTTTTCCTTGTTACGTTTTCTTCTTTTTTCAGCCCATTCGATTGCATGCTTATCTAATTTTACGGTTAGATAACGCATCATGCGCTCGTCTCTTCTGAACTCAACTTCTAAAGGCCCAATCGCTTCACCGGGAACCTTATATTCAAATAAGTGATAAAAACCACTCTTTTTGTGCTGGATTGGGTAAGCTAATTTTCTAAGCCCCCAATCTTCTTTCGCTACCATCTCGGCCCCTTTCGAAACAAGAAAATCTTCGTATTTCTTAACTGTTTCCTTTATCTGCTCATCAGATAAAACGGGATTCAAGATGAAAACAGTTTCATAGTTGTTCATAAAAAATATTTACTTTAAATTAAATCGGGTGCAAAAATAGAACTATTATTTGTTATTTCAAAGCCCATTAAGAAGGATAAAACACTATTTTTGTCGGTGAAACTCATTTTTACCTTGTTTTTGTAAATTTTAATGAGTAATATTGTTTAAGTCTAACCAATACTAACCCGTGGAAGAAGTTTTACTCAAATGTACTGTTGTAGATGATTCCAGTCTTCAGCGTCTATCAATAGTCAAGCTGATCAAGGACCATCCCAATCTCAAGTTGGTAGCCGAATACAACAATGCTATCGAAACAAAGAACGGCCTGCTTGACGTAGAGACCGATCTTATATTCCTGGATATCGAAATGCCAATTCTTTCTGGTTTTGAATTGCTGGATAATCTTCCGAACAAGCCTCAAATTATATTCGTAACCGGTAAAACGAAATATGCTTTCAAGGCCTTCGATTATGATGCGGTGGACTATATCCATAAACCAGTGACCAAAGAGCGCTTTAACAATGCGGTTAATAAGGCCATAAATCTTTATAAGCTGAAGCATCAGGCTACAGCCCCCGAAGACGAGGATTTCATCTTCGTTAAAAGCAATCTTAAAAACCGAAAAGTATTTCTAAGTAAACTGAAATATATCCAGGCATTGGGAGATTATGTGAAATTTGTTACTGAAAAAGACAATTTTGTAGTTCTTGCTACAATGAAATCTTTTGAAAAACAGTTACCCGATGACCGTTTCCTACGTACCCATAAATCGTATATCGTCAATCTGGAAAAAATTGAGCGTTATAACAGCAAACATGTTGAAATCTCGGGAGAAAAACTTCCTTTAAGCCGACATAAAAAAGGAAATCTTATAGAAGCCCTGGAGACCATTCAACAGGAAGGCTAAAATTTAAAAAACATTATAATTCCAAAAAAGATCTTCTCTCAGAAGGTCTTTTTTTATTGTGGATCTACATTCACGATCACCCTTACAGAACGGTACACTCCAATGGCCCGAAAACTTGTAAGAATTCTGGCAACAATCTTTTTTGTTTTTCCCAAAGATTGTTTCTGCGGAATTTTTAGAAGAATATTCTTATAATATTCATTTCTGATACGTGCTACCGGAGGGAATTCCGGGCCCAGAACAAACCTGTCAAAGACATTTTCCAGTGCCTGCGCCAGCCAGGAAGCCGCCTCGTTGGTTTTTGAAAAATCCCTGCATTTAACCGTCAACCGTATCAACCTAAAATAAGGAGGATATTGATACTGATACCTTTCTTCGAGCTGCTCCTTATACATGGCCTCATAATTTCCCGTGGAAACCTGCTGAATGATCTGGTGATACGGATTATAGGTTTGAATAAGAACTTTCCCACGTTTTTTTGTTCTCCCCGATCTTCCCGCTACCTGAAGCATAAGCTGAAAACTTCTTTCATGTGCCCGAAAATCAGGGAAATTCAGCAAGTTATCGGCATTCATGATCCCCACCAGATTTACCTTACGAAAATCCAGACCTTTCGTAAGCATCTGTGTTCCTACAAGAATATCGGTTTCATGATTTTCAAAAGCGGCAATTATCTTTTCGTATGCATATTTACCCCGGGTTGTATCCTGGTCCATACGACCGATTTTTGCCTTGGGAAATAACGCCTTAAGCTCAGTTTCAACCTGCTCTGTACCGAAGCCTTTGGTCGAGATCTCCGGACTTCCGCACGCCATACATTTTTCCTGCATCGCCATATGATATCCGCAGTAATGGCAACGCAGCTGATTATTATGACTGTGATAGGTAAGACTTACATCACAGTTTGGACATTGCGGCGAATGCCCGCAGGTGTTACATTCTAGAATGGGAGAAAATCCGCGGCGGTTCTGAAACAGGATCACCTGTTCCTCCTCTTTCAGGCTGTCCCTGATCTCCTCAATAAGCCTTTCCGAAAAATGTCCGGTCATTTTCTTTTTTCGGTGAGCAGTCTTGATATCAACCACCTCCACTTCAGGCATCAAAACATTTCCATAGCGGCGATTCAGCTCCACCAGTTCATATTTGTGATGTTCGGCATTAAAATAAGACTCCATCGAAGGAGTGGCTGAACCGAGAATAATATTCGCGTCGAACTGCTTTGCCAGGACAATTGCCGCATCACGGGCATGATAGCGGGGCGCGGGATCGAATTGTTTAAAGGTAGATTCATGCTCCTCGTCAACCACTACCAGTCCAAGATCCTGAAATGGTAGAAAAATACATGACCTCGCTCCTATAACTATCTTCCCCTTTTCGGAATTCTGAAGCACATGTTTGAAAATTTCTACCCGCTCATTCATTGAATATTTGCTGTGATACACCAGCACTTTTTCGCCAAAATAATCCTGCAGGCGAGTGATCAACTGGGTAGTGAGCGCAATTTCTGGTAACAGATACAGAGCCTGTTTCCCTGTGCTTATTGCTTCTTCAATAAGCCGGATGTAAATTTCTGTCTTACCGGAAGAAGTAACTCCATGCAGCAGGCAAACCTGTTTTTGATCAAAAATTGATTGGATCTCCTCAAATGCTTTTTGCTGGTGTTTATTAAAATTGATCCCAAAATTGGTGATCTCGCCTTCGAAGCCGATTCTGTCAATTTCCTTAAAATATTCCTGAAGAATGTTTTTATCGATAAGGCTTTTTAAAATGGACGAACTGGCGCCTGATTCATTCAGCAGCATTTTTACTTTTAAAGGTTTTTTACTGCCTGCTGTAAGTGAAAAATAGGTCAGAATAACCTGTCGCTGTTTTGGGGCGCGAGAAAGCTCATCCAGCAAAAGATGCATTTCACTTTCGGCTTCATATTGCGCATTCAGCTTAACATAACGTGTTTCCTTCGGCTTATACTGCTCATACATTTCCTGATTAAGAATCACCAGATTTTTTTCGGTCATTTTATTAATAACCGGAAGAATTTTTTTCCTGTCCAGTAAGTCTTCGATCTCTTGAATTTTCATGGAAGACTGCCGCTGTAGCGCCTCAACCACCAGAAATTCCTCATCGTTAAGCTCTTCTTCATCAATAGAAACCTGTTGATTCAGTTTCACGACACTCTCGCTTTCCAACATAAATGCCCCGGGCAGCGCCGCACGCATCACATCGCCTTCCGCGCAGAGATAATAACCGGCGATCCATTTCCAGAACTGCAGTTGCTTTTCACTTAAAAGTGGTTTTTCATCAAGGATTTGATGAATAGGCTTGGCTTCATAGACCTGTGGAGCTTCATTATGAATTCTAACAACGATAGCAGTATAGATCTTATTCTTTCCGAATTGCACTGCCAGGCGCATTCCGGGTGCTATAAATTCGGCTTCCTCTTCGGTAAGGCTGTACGTAAAGCGTTTATCGAGCGGCAGTGGGAGAATAAGATCAGCAAAAAAAGCCATGAAGCATTTTATTTTCAGCAATAAAAAAAGCCAATTTATCAAAAATGGCTTTATTTACGGGAATATTGTCATTAATTTACTCCAGTCTTTTCCAGGTTTTGGTTTTATAGAAAAAAGCAAGATAGCCCCTTACTTTCAAAACGTCAGGATTATCTTCCTTGAGCCAGATCTTACAACGATATTCTTTTCCCGATTTGGGATCGATCACACTTCCGTCCACATACTTATCTCCTTCTTTCTGTAAATCCCGCATGATCACCATACCTTCTACAGGCTGATCCTTTATGTTCCCCATCACATTTGGTACATACGCGGTCACGGTCTTCTTCTTTCATGATGCGTTCAACTTTCCCGTAGATCTTTCCTTCTTTTTCATAGATCTTTATGATGGAGTTCACCTTGCCTTCGCTGTTATAGTTTTTCCATTTTCCGGTCACCTCTTGCGCCCTCAGGGATAAGCAAAAGAATCCAAGACAAAATAAGCAGGTTAAGAATTTTTTCATCAATTTGTTAATTTTTCTTTTTCACCATAGCCCTCAGAAATAATATCAAGAGATTTATGGCTCATTTCATAGTATATTATTTTCCGAGCATTGCTTCTTTAAGGTCATCATCTGCAGGCCGCTCAGACAACCAGATCCCGAACAATGCCTTTTTAAAATCCATTCCCTGTATATTTCCTTTTTCAGTACCATTTTTATAAACAGTCACTCCAGAAGAGGGAATATATACAATATCAAAAATGTCATTTTTCCTGATCTCATCCTGAAAGAAGCTTTTGAACTTAGCGATTTTTGAATCTATCGCTTTCGTGTTGCCGTTGGTTGATTTTTGAAAACCTTCATCTACCGCATCTATCATTTTATTGCTGGAAATTAGCTTAGAGACAATATGCAATTTTATGGACATTGGCTCATTAGCGGCCATAATTGCATCAGCATTTGATGATTTTTCAGTAAGATATAAACCCCCGGCATAGAGATCGATCCATAATTTTTCACGAACGCCGGCTCCGTTAAGAATGAGCTGTTGATCCTGGAAATTCTCCGTCTGCGGAAGAGTAACTCCGCCTACCTGAGTCTGAGCCACAGAAATTCCCATTCCCAAAAAGGCTAATAGAATAAAGCAAGTTTTTTTCATTTTCAGTAATAGTTTAATTAGTGTTTTTGTAGTCTTAAATTTATTTAAATTTTCTCTTCAGTTTTATCAGAGATGCGTTTAATTCGAATCCTAGAAGTAAGATATTGGAATTCAGCCATATATAAAACATTAGAATAAGCAAAGCTCCAATAGAACCGTATAATTCGTTATAACTTGAAAAATTGGTGATGTATATGCTGAAAAACACTGTGGTCACCATGATCAAAATAGTTGTAAAAAGGGCTCCCACCGAAAAAAACCGCGCCTGTCTTGCTTCTCTTGTTCCAGAATAATATAAGATTGCCACGGCAATGTAAACAAGCACTATAAAAGCACAATACTGAATGATGGACGCTTCCATACTATCGGGACTCAAAATACTGCTTCCCGAAATATCATCGATAGCATAATCGAGGAAAACAACCAGTATTACAGATATGAGCAACAACAATGCCAGTATGAGCGAGACACCTATGGCAACAACGTATTGCCTCACGATCGATCGATTCGTTTTGGTGTGATAACTAAATTCAAAACCGGTAAAAATAGCATTTACACCATTGGTCATTAAAAAAATAGATAGAATAAAAGAGAAAGAAAGAAGTCCACCACGCGGATTTCTTGCGATATCTTCAAAAATAGCTCCAAAAAACTCGGAAGTTTCGGGGGGAAGCAGGTTATCTATAAAAAGAAGAAATTCTATTTTAAAATCATCAATAAAGGTGATATAGGGAATCAGGTTCAGTACAAACAGTAAAAATGGGAAGATCGCCATGAAAAAGGAAAATGCGATCGAGCTTGCCCTTGTGGAAAAGGTGCCTTTAACGATTCCGCCTGTATAAATGATCCATAGATCATAAAGCGATAGACCTTCAAGCCCCGGCAAAACTATCTTCTTGGTTTTGAGTTTCCACCAATCAGATATCTTTTTGAGTCTTGACTTTATCGCCTCTTCCAGAGACATAATTACACGGCTTTTAGGCTAAGATCAAGATTGTAAACCGAATGAGTAAGCGCCCCGCTGGAAATATAATCCACGCCACAATCGGCATAACTTCTGGCGGTTTCGAGGGTAATTCCCCCGCTGGCTTCGGTTTGACATCTTCCATCTATAAGTTCAACGGCTTTACGGGTATCAGAGAAACTGAAATTATCTATAAGAATTCGAAAAATTCCATCAGACTTTAATATTTCATTGATTTCATCAAGATCCCTGGCCTCTACAATAATTTTGAGGTTGAGATTGTTCTTTTTTAAATATTCCTGTGTTTTGTGAATGGCTTTGGTAATTCCGCCGGCAAAATCGATGTGATTGTCTTTTAACATGATCATATCATAAAGCCCGAAACGATGATTTTCCCCGCCGCCGATCTTGACGGCCCATTTTTCCAGTGCCCTGATTCCAGGAGTGGTTTTACGGGTATCGAGGATTTTCGTTTTTGTTCCCTCCAGTTTCGTGACGAATTCTGAAGTTTTCGTTGCAATCGCGCTCATTCTCTGCATAGCGTTGAGCACTACTCTTTCAGCCTTCAGAATCGTTTGCGAACTTCCTTCCACATAAAAAGCAATATCACCATATTTCACATAAGTACCATCACTGATCTCTTTCTGAAACTTTAGATCACTATCCAGATATTTAAAGACTTTCTCAGCAAAATCAACACCAGCAAGGATTCCTTTATCTTTTACCAGCAATTTGGCTTTTCCTCTTGCATTCTCAGGAATACATGCCAGCGAACTGTGATCACCCTCGCCCACATCTTCCCTGAGGACATTTTTTATGATTAATTCAATTTCTTTATCAAATTGTTCTGATGAGATCATTTTCTCTGCTTATTTTTGTAAATGTAGTAAAGTCTCTACTAAATTCAGGGCATGACCATAAAATTAGTCTGTATAGGAAAGACGGATAAAAAAGAACTTGAAAAACTGATCAAAGTCTATTCGGATAGGCTTCAGCACTATGTAAAATTTGAGTTTGAAATAATTCCCGATCTAAAGAAGACAAAAAATCTGGATGAAAATCAGCAGAAACAAAAGGAAGGGGAACTACTTCTTTCCGGATTTCAGAATTCAGATTTCGTGGTTTTGCTTGACGAAAAAGGAAAACAATACACTTCCGAAGAATTTTCGGTATATCTTCAGAAGAGAATGAATACAGGCCTAAAAAGGCTAATTTTCATTATTGGCGGCCCTTACGGATTTTCAGAAGAAGTCTATGCCCGCGCAAATTCCAAAATTTCACTGTCAAAAATGACATTTTCACACCAGATGGTGAGATTATTCTTTACCGAACAACTTTACCGGGCCTTTACCATTCTTAAAAACGAACCCTATCACCACAGATAAATTTTTATGAAATTAGTTTTTGCCACTCATAATAAGAATAAGTTTAAGGAAATAAAAAGTATTCTTCCGCCTCACATAGAACTGCTCTCCCTGGAGGATATTGGCTGCACAGAAGATATTGTCGAAACTGAAGAAACCATTGAGGGAAATGCTAAATTAAAGGCCGATTATGTGAAGGAGAATTACGCTTACGACTGTTTTGCCGATGATACCGGACTTGAAGTAGATGCTCTGAATGGCGCCCCGGGCGTGTATTCGGCTAGGTATGCCGGGGAACCTAAAAGCGATGAAGCCAACCTGCGCAAATTGCTTAAGAATTTGAAACATTCAGAAAATAGAGATGCTCGCTTCAAAACTGTTATTTCACTGAGGATCAATAAAGAACATTATAGTTTTCCCGGAATTTGTGAAGGAGAGATTCTGAAAGAAAAACGCGGAAAAAAAGGTTTTGGGTATGATCCTGTTTTCAAACCTGAAGGATTTCAAAAGAGCTTTGCCGAGATGGATCTGGAAGAAAAATCGGAAATTAGTCACCGGGCGCGTGCCTTCAGAAAACTGATAGAATTTCTGAAACACCAGGAATAACAGCTTCATTCAAAGATTTGATCTACTCAAAATATTCATCTTATTTATCCGAAATAAAAACGTACATTTGCCGCTTGAAATTCCTCAGGGTGAGGATGTGTTACCGGAAGTTTTGGTTTTTAAGTATGTCGATTCGCTTCTTATGTAACACTTACATAATTTAATCGAATACTTATATACAAAATGAACCAATTCCAGGAACTTGGTCTGGACCAACAGGTACTGCAGGCCATCGAAGACATGGGTTTTGAAACACCCAGTGAAGTACAACAAAAATCCATTCCAGTTTTATTAGATCAGGAGACCGACCTTGTGGCGCTTGCCCAGACCGGTACAGGAAAAACAGCCGCTTTTGGTTTTCCGCTTATTCAGAAAATTTCTTCTGAATCGAGAAAAACACAGGCTCTAATCCTTTCTCCTACACGCGAGCTTTGCCTCCAGATCACCAATGAACTAAAGAACTATTCCAAATACAAGAAATCACTACAGGTGGTTGCAGTTTATGGTGGCGCAAGCATTACCGAACAGTCAAAACAACTTCAAAGAGGCGCGCAGATCATCGTGGCAACTCCGGGAAGAATGCAGGATATGATCAGGAGAAATCTCACCGATATTTCTTCTATCGACTACTGTGTACTGGACGAAGCCGACGAAATGCTAAATATGGGCTTTTATGAAGACATCAAATCCATCCTTTCCCATACGCCGGCTACTAAGAAAACATGGTTGTTTTCTGCCACTATGCCTAAAGAAGTTGCGAAGATCGCCTCAAAATTCATGAAAAATCCGGTAGAGATTACCGTCGGTTCTAAAAATACAGGTACCGCAAATGTTTCTCATGAATATTATCTTGTAAATCACCGCTATCGTTACGATGCGTTAAAAAGACTTGCAGATGCAAATCCCGATATTTTCTCGGTAGTTTTTTGTCGTACCAAAAGAGATACCCAGAAAGTAGCCGAAAAACTTATCGAAGATGGGTATAATGCGGCTGCGCTCCATGGTGATCTAAGCCAGAACCAGCGTGACCTGGTTATGAAAAGTTTCCGTACAAGACAAATACAGATGCTGGTAGCTACCGATGTTGCTGCCCGCGGAATCGATGTTGATGATATCACACACGTGATCAACTACCAGCTTCCCGATGAGATCGAAACCTACACGCACCGCAGTGGACGTACAGGACGTGCCGGAAAAACCGGGACTTCTATGGTGATCATTTCCAAAAGTGAGGTTAGAAAGATCAGAACCATCGAAAAGATCATCCAGCAGAAATTTGAACAAAAACAAATTCCCGATGGAAAAGAGATCTGTAAAATTCAGCTTTTCCACCTGGCAAATGATATTAAAACTACCAAGATAAATCATGATATCGATCCTTACCTGCCTTCGATCATGGAGGTTCTGGAAGGTTTTTCCAAAGAAGAACTTATCAAAAAGGTATTTTCGGTAGAATTCACGCGTTTCTATAATTATTATAATAATGCGCCGGAATTGAATTCAGAGATGTCGTCTTCTTCCGGGCAATCTTCAGAAGGTTCTACACGTTTCTTTGTGGGATTAGGCTCAAAAGACGGATTTGACTGGAAAAGTCTGAAAGATTTCCTTAAACAACAACTTAATCTTGAAAGGGATGATGTTTATAAAGTAGATGTAAAAGGCAGTTTTTCGTTCTTTAATACCGATGACAGACTTTCAAAACATGTGTTGGAAAGTTTTCAGAATTTCAGCTACCAGGGTCGTGATGTGAACATTGAAATAACCAAAGATCAGCCTAAGGAAAGATCGAGAAGAAAGTCTCGAAGATCTTCTGATTCTGATGGTTTCAGCGGAAATAAATCCGGCAGAAGAACGCAGAAACGCGATGGAAAGAAGAACGGCCACAAAGTTAGCCGAAACAAAAATATTGAAAACTCCATAAAAAGAAGGAGATCTAAAAAATAGGATCCAATCATTAAGCAGCAGTTTGGCATTGTTTTTTATCAGGATTTTATATTTTTAGGCCCGATTGTTATGAAAAGAACTCTATTTATCTTATTTCTGATGGTTACAGGTTTAGCGTTCTCACAGGAACCCATTAAGGGAACGGTGATGAACGCTGCCAATGACCAGCCGCTGGAGAATGTGAATATCGTCAACCTGAATCAGGTGGTGGGAGCCATTACCGATGAAGATGGAAGGTTTGAAATCAAGGCTGAAGTAAACGATACTTTATATTTCTCCTATCTCGGTTTCCGTTCCATTCGGGTGCGGGTTACCAATGACTGGCTTAAATATGGAAATGTTAAGGTTAAAATGACCGAGATCGGGATGGCTTTGGAAGAAGTCACCGTCAATTCGGTAAAACTTACCGGGTATCTCGAAATAGATGCCAAGAATATTCCTATTTACGATAATCACCGGTATAGCATTTCGGGTTTGAATACCGGCTATGAAGGTGGTGATCATTCGCCAGGCGCGGTGACAAAGACGCTGCGGGCTTTATCGAATCCAGCCGATCTTGTCTATAATATCTTCGGAAAAAGGCCTAAACAGATGCGGAAATTACGACAGATGAAAGATGATGAAAACATCAGGGATCTTTTGCGACGTAAATTCGATCGTGAAACCCTCATGGCTCTGCTTCAGGTAAATCGTTCAGAGATCGATGAGATTCTTAACCACTGTAACTATTCCAAGGATTTTATGAAAACAGCTAACGATCTCCAGATCCTGGACGCCATTAGCGGCTGTTATGAAGAATATAAGGCTCTTCAGAAAAATTAGCGGGATTCGAGAATCTGCTTCAGGTTCTTCAAACCGGTCTCGAGGTTTTCTCCCAGGGCTTTTTCAGGAGTATAAAAAAGGCTTATTATCGTCAGAGGAAAAGCTAAAGCGCCACGAGCTCCCCATACCATTTTGGTCTTTTCAGCTTCGAGTTCTTTTACCCCTATATAAGTGAGAGCATTCACCTTTATAGGCTTAAGAAAAAGTATTTTCGTTTCCAGCACCCTTCCCTGTTTGGCTTTTACGATCTTCTGAATTCCTTCACCTGCTTTACTGTTCCCCTTCCAATAAAAACTGGAATCGACCTTTCCATCGACTCCTTTATATTTTTTAATGGCGTCGGGATCTCTTTTAAACCAGGGAATCCAGTATGGCTGATTCTTTAACTGCCTTACAAAATTAAAGACTTCTTCGCGAGGTTTATTGATAACAATGGTGCGGCTGATATCGTATTCCTTCTTTGCCCAGGCATGTAAAAAGGCGAAAAAAGTGATGATAGCGATGATGATATAAAAAAACAACGTCATATGTTGGCTCTTAGGGCGTTCAAAAGTTACAAATAATTACTGGTTCAAAAAGCGTTCGATGATCTGATCGCTGTTTTTTATGCTTTTTTTCGTCCATTCCATTTTCAATTGCAGTTTTTCTTCTTCAGAAAACTGCCAGGGAAGATCTGATTTTCGTAGTCTCTCGCTAAGCACATGCAGGATAATCGCTGCAGACACCGAAATATTCAGGCTTTCTGTGAATCCAACCATAGGAATGTGTAAGGTTTCATCTGCATTTGAAAGTATTTCTTCCGACAATCCTTCCTTTTCCGTTCCAAAAAATAAAGCTGCCGGCTGATCTAAAGAAAAATTTTCGGGTGTAACCGATTTTTCATGCGGACTCGTAGCTACTATCTTGTAACCCTCCTTCCGAAGGGCAGCAATGCATTCTTTAGCAGTTTTATACCTGTTCACATCAACCCATTTCTGGGCACCCATGGCAATTTGGTTATCGATGCGCTTGGGAAACCTCTCCTCGATCACATGGATATTCTGAATTCCAAAAACATCGCAACTTCTAAGCACCGCGCTGGTATTGTGAAGCTGATAAACATCCTGGGTAGCAACCGTTAAATAATTAGTGCGAAGCGCCAGCACCTCTTCAAAAAGACGTCTCCGGCGGGGAGTAAGGTAATCCTGCAGGTATTCTAAAACTTCTGTATTTGTCATTGATGTAAAAATATGAAATCCACGTTCATTTTAACAAATCAAATTTATGTTCCTAATTCACCACAACTTCAGGAGCTTAATAAAATTTTCTATATTTTGCTTTCAGAAAAAATGATATATGAAGCGAATTGTAGTCCTTACCGGAGCAGGAATCAGTGCAGAAAGTGGCATTAAAACCTTTCGAGATGCCGATGGCTTATGGGAAGGTCACGATGTAATGGAAGTTGCTTCCCCGCTGGGATGGGAGAAAAATCAGGAACTGGTCCTCGATTTTTATAATCAGCGAAGAAGGCAATTACTGAAGGTACAACCAAACCTGGCTCATTATGGACTGGTGAAACTGGAAGAAAAATTTGAGGTACAGGTCATTACTCAAAATATAGATGATCTGCATGAAAGAGCCGGAAGTTCGAAAGTCACCCATTTACATGGCGAACTGCTGAAAGCCCGCAGTACATTTGATGAAAACCTGATTATGGACTGGAGAAAGGATATTTGCGTAGGTGATTTCTGCGAACATCATTCACAATTAAGACCACATGTGGTATGGTTCGGTGAAGCGGTTCCCATATTTGAAAAAGCCCTGGAAATCACCGAAAAAGCTGATATTCTTATTATTATCGGCACTTCCATGCAGGTTTATCCCGCGGCCGGGCTCGTGGATTTCGCGCCGAATAACATTCCGGTTTATTTCATAGATCCCAAACCTAATATTGCCGAAAGCAGTGAGTTGGAAGTGATTCCGAAGAAAGCTGTGGAAGGAGTTCCCGTGCTGGTAGAAAGGCTGCTTTCAGAATATTAAATATTCATCATTTTACCGGTCTTTTTCTTTAAAATAGGAAAGGGAGTTTTTTTGTAAATTCTGAAGCGGTATCTTTGGCATTTAATCGTTTTAAAAAATAAAAAATGACATCTCTTTCTGCCATTTCTCCCATTGACGGACGTTATCACTCCAAAACAAAAAAGCTTGCCGCTTTTTTCAGCGAAGAAGCTTTAATTAAATATCGAATTAAAGTTGAAGTTGAATATTTCATTGCGCTTTACGAACAGGGAGTGCCACAGCTACAGCAGGTAGATACTAATAATTTTAAAAAA
Source organism: uncultured Flavobacteriaceae bacterium (assembly GCA_963741865.1). Classification (GTDB taxonomy): domain Bacteria; phylum Bacteroidota; class Bacteroidia; order Flavobacteriales; family Flavobacteriaceae; genus Christiangramia. The sequence goes on along the minus strand of CAVUJP010000002.1, from coordinate 86,802 downwards.
ATACGAGGGCTGTATGAGAATTTTACAGCCATTGATGCGCAGGCAGTGAAAGAGATCGAAAAAGTGACCAATCATGATGTTAAGGCGGTTGAGTATTATTTAAAAGAAGAATTTGAAAAACTGGGAATGTCTAAGTCAAAAGAATTCATACATTTTGGACTGACTTCCCAGGATATTAACAACACTGCTATCCCTCTAAGCCTTAAAGACGCTGTAAACGAAGTTTATCTTCCTTCTCTGAACCAAATTATTGAACGATTAAAGGAATTGGCAGCAGAATGGAAAGAAATTCCGCTATTGGCCAGGACTCACGGGCAGCCTGCCTCTCCTACAAGACTTGGCAAAGAGATCAATGTTTTTGTAGTAAGGCTGGAAGAGCAATTAAAATTGCTGCATCAGGTTCCGCACGCAGCAAAATTTGGAGGAGCAACAGGTAACTACAACGCTCACAAAGTCGCTTATCCCGATATGGACTGGCAGCAATTCGGAAAGGATTTCGTGGAAAAAAGTCTCGGCCTGCATCACTCCTTCCCTACCACCCAAATCGAGCATTATGACCATCTTGCCGCTCTTTTTGATGCGCTAAAACGAATCAATAATATTTTCATGGATCTTGATCGCGATATCTGGACCTATATTTCAATGGAATATTTTAAGCAGAAGATCAAAAAAGGTGAGATTGGTTCTTCGGCTATGCCACATAAGGTAAATCCTATAGATTTTGAGAATAGCGAAGGAAATTTGGGAATCGCCAATGCGCTTTTTGAACATCTGTCAGCCAAACTTCCGGTGAGCCGTTTACAGCGTGATCTTACCGACAGTACGGTTTTGAGGAATATTGGAGTTCCTGTAGGACATACTATTATCGCTTTTAAATCGACATTAAAAGGTCTAAACAAATTGCTGCTGAATAAACAAAAACTGAATGAGGATCTTGAAAATAACTGGGCAGTGGTGGCTGAAGCCATCCAAACAATCCTGAGAAGAGAAGGCTTCGAAAATCCGTATGAAGCTTTGAAAGGACTTACCAGAACGAATACTAAAATTACAAAAGAGGGTATTTCAGAATTTATAGATCAACTGGAAGTTTCAGAAAAAGTTAAGAATGAGCTTCGGCAAATAAGTCCGCAGAATTATACCGGCATCTAAAAAATAAAAGCCCCCGCCATTGGCGAGGGCTTTTTTAACTAATTAAACCCGCAATTAAATTGAATCTGAAACAGTATTGGCAGAATCGGCTTCGGTCTCCTCCATTTCAGTATTTGCAGAATCTTTCTCCTTAGCAGAACCCCAGATATCTCCGAGTCCCTGGATACCTTCCACATTGATATCTTCCTTATCCATAGATTTTATGAGTTTCATGATCTTTTCAGGATCCATGTTCTCTCCCAGAACACGGGCGACACCAAGACCTTTTTCATCATCATATCCATACACTATAAGTTCATCTATGGCATCTTCCTCACCGGTAAAATAAAGTGCCGCCTTTCGGTTTCCGCCTCCATATTTCATTAAAAGCTGGTATTTCTCATCCTGAAAAATATCATCCAGACGCGCTTTTTCTTCTTCAAACTTAGCGCGATCGGTTTCTGCTTTTAGAGCCAGCAGGTTGATCTTCTTCACCGAATTAAGAGTAGTTTTCTGTTCCGCGTCCAGCGAATCCATATTGGCAAACATGCTGGTAGGAATATCGAGCGCAAGAAAATCGGTGTCTTCCTGATTTTCGACATAGTATTTCTGCAGGGATTTATCATTTTCGCAGGAGGCAAGGATTCCCGCAAATAGTAATGCTATAAGGATCTTCAGATTTTTCATAATTATGATTTTTTATTGGCTTTTTTCAGTTCTTCGGCACCGGGAACCTTAAGATCGGCAGTGAGTTTGGATAACTGCGAAAGGTCAATATCTCCGGTAATACTTAGAATAACTGTCATTGGTTTGTTATCGGTTTCTCCCTGAAGATACATGAAAAGCTCTTTCACATAATTATCATTTTTACCGGGTACCGAGTAAAATTTTATGTTTTTCCCGTCTTCACTCACCCGCATGAGCTCATCCATAGAGTTCTTCTGCAAATAAGACTTCACATCGCTGGCCATCTGATCGCGAACCTTAGGGTCTGAAGTTTTAAATATCTGTATTCGATCAAGATTTTCGATAAGGTTCATATATGCCCTTGCTTCAGGATCGTTATTGCTAAGATCTACTTTTGCAAGCATTTTGAACATTTTGCTGGTCATCACCATGGCATCTACCTCTTTCATGTCTTCATATTTTTGAAAATTCTGAGACTGGGAAAAAAGAGGCACCAGGCTTAACAGGAGGGTAATTATTAATCTATTCATGATTTCTGGATTTTAATCTATTTCTATTATTTTATTTTTAGTGTTATTAAATTCTTTCAGGTAAATAAGATCGGAGGTACCTTCATTCATAAATTGTGATACCATAAAGAGTGTTTCCTTGGTTTTCTGCAGGGCCATTTCTTCATCAGTAACCGTACCTAACTCATTTTGTTTCAAAGTGGAAGACTGATTATCAAAGAAGAAAAAGACACCTAGTGCGATGATAAGAATTGCCGCCACCGAAGCCCAGGTAAACCTGTAACTGCGTTGTCCCACCTGGGGAGGCTTTTCGTTCATCTTCTTTTCCCGTTGCTGAGCGGCATAAGCAAATATGAGCTTATAAGACTGCAAATGAGCTGGCACCTCTTCTTTTCGAAAATATTCCCTGAGGATATTTTCCTCAGATATAGAGCTATGCCCCTCCTCATATTTTTCAATGAGTCTTTCTATTTTACCTGATTCCATAGTTATGTTTTTTTGTAAGACTTTCTCTTATAGTTTTTCGGGCCCTGGAAAGAGCTACGCGAATAGCCGTTTGATTCATTTCCATAATTTCAGCGATCTCGTCATAATCATACTGCTCCACATCCCGAAGCTGAAATATCATTTTTTGTTGTTCCGGCAATTTTTCAACGATCTTTCCCAGCCATTCCATTTCATCGCTCAACTCCATTTCCTTCTGAAGAGAAGCCTTGCTGTCATAATTCTGATGAACGATCCGCAGATGGCTATTATGCTTCAATTTCAGCTGGTCAAGACAGTAATTCTTGGTCACGGTCATCATAAATGCTTCGACATTGGCATAGTGCTTGATCTTTTCCTTGCGGCTCCAGAGTTTTAAAATAACCTCCTGAGTTGCGTCTTCAGCGGCTTCCTTAGAAGTTAGCATACGTAGAGCCAGGCGGTACATTTTATCCTTTACCGGATTAATAATTTTAATGAAGGTCTGATCTTTCATTGTTGATGGTTGGTTTAATACCTTCTCACTCTTACGACGAATTGGTTTCGGTTTTGTTACAATTTATTTTTTAATTCTATGATTAAGCCTATTTTTGACAGATTTCAATAAAGATTTATTAACGATTAAATGAATATGAAAAAGAACAATTTTTTACTTCTCTTCCTTCTATCCGGACTTTTATTTATTTCGTGTTCGAAGGATGATATTAATGATAATCCTAAAGACCCCAATGCAGAACTTCCCGGAGATGAACCTACCGATGATTTAGATCTTGCAATAAAAGATTTTGAATGGAAAGCGATGAATGTATGGTATCTTTTCCAGGACGACAAAGAAGTTCTACAGGATGATCACTTCGCTACTCAAACTGATCTTAATGACTGGTTGGCGACCTGGGACACTCCAGAAGACCTCTTTTATGACGGACTTCTCTATGATTACCCGAATATTGACAGATTTAGCTGGATCGTTGATAATTATACCGAATTGGAGAATGAATTCGCCGGAATTACAGAAACCGATGGCATGAAAATTAAACCTTTCATTTTATGTGATGGGTGCACAGATGTAGGAATTGCGGTTCGTTACGTTATTCAGGGATCCCCTGCCGATGCCGCCGGTATAAAAAGAGGCATGGTTTATACAGAAGTAGATGGCCAGGCATTAAATGTAAATAACTATTTAGATCTCACCTACTATAATACCTCATTATCGGTCTCTTACGGTTTCATTGATGAAAATAATATCAATAATGAAACTTTTGGACCCGTAGAACAGGAAATTGAATTAACAAAGACTAACGTTGATGAGAATCCTGTTCATGTTGCCAAAACATTTGATATCAATGGAAAAACTATTGGGTACATTATGTACAATAATTTCATTCATGACTATGATGATGAATTGAATGCTGCTTTTGGCAAATTTAAATCTGAAGGAGTTACAGATCTGGTATTAGATTTAAGGTATAATACTGGAGGAAGACTTACATCGGCTGTTGACCTGGCGAGTATGATCACCGGACAGTTAAAAGGAAAGATCTTTCTTAAAGAAAAATATAACAGCCTCATTACTCAGGCTTATATTGATCAATATGGTGAGGAATCACTGATCACCAGGTTTGATGACCAGATCTTTGAATACGATGATGATACCGAATTTCCTGCCGAACCCATAAATAGCCTTAACCTGAACAAATTATATGTGATCACTTCAGGCTCTACTTATTCGGCCAGTGAAGTATTGATTAACGGTTTAAATCCCCATATAGATGTGGTACAAATTGGTACTCTTACCGGCGGAAAATTCCAAGGTTCCATCACTTTATATGATTCTGATAATTTTATGAAGAACGGAGCAAATTTAAATCCAGATCACAAGTACGCTTTACAACCTTTGGTGGCGAGCAATACAAATGTGAATGGTGAAGCTTACCCCGAGGGATTAACCCCCGATTTTGAGCAAAAAGAATACATCAATACTTACGGAACACTTGGAGATCCGGATGAACCGCTATTAAAAACCGCTTTAGATCTAATTACCGGTAATACAAGTAGAAGTAGAATGGCAAATGAGAATGTTCGGAAAGTAGAAAGCTTTACTTTAAAAGGAGCCGAATTGCATGAGGTCAAACCATTATCGCTTGATGGTTCAGTTCCGGAACTTTCATTTGAAAAATAATATTCTTTAGATTATTTTGATGAAGAGACTGTCTAAAAAGTAAAAGAAAGGTCATCCGGTTCCAATAGCTATCGGGATATTTCAGGATCTTAATAATGTAATTATCAGTGTATTTAGAAGCTGAATCAAGTTCAGCTTGACGAAAAATCCCCGTTTTTAAACGGGGATTTTTTTATTCATTAAAGTAAACAGAATTCGGATTTATGCCTGTAGAAAATTGATTCAAAAGAGTTCCGTCTGAAAGATTATAGATAAAAAGATTCCCGTCTCCAGTGAAATCGGCATTCGGCGAAGTTATATAGGCTTTTCCATCGCTAATACTCAATCCATATAAAATATCGGCTTCTTCCGCAGTAAATACAGGAACTTCAGAAAGAGATTCAGAATTATCAAATTTGAATACCGATTTTCCTAGGCTGTAATATAAATCGCCATTAAAACCAAGCAGATGATCTGGATGAGTCGAAGCTGGAAAATCAAAGGAATTAATCATTTCATCACTGTCAAGATCAATTTCAGAAAGGCTCCCGCCCGTTTCCTCATCGGCATAAGCTGGTTTTCCTGCTGAAAGCACCCAAAGTCGGTTTCCATGAACCAACATGGAATTAGGCATAAAACCAACCTCAATCTCTTCTTCCACTACTTTAGAATCGGTATCGATCACACTCACGATATTATTAAAAGAGAACCCCCCAGTATGGGCAACATAGATGCTATTTCCGCTTTCGATGATTTGCTCGGGCCCTTCTGCAACCTCAATCTTTTCTTCAAATGAAAAATCAGAAAGCTTAAAAACAGCAATAAAATCATCATCGGGATCCATCCCGTCTCCCCAGTTGGAAACATAGAGCTTACCATTCTGCGCTATCGCATACCGCGGATTGGAAAGATTGGCAGAAATAGTAGCGATGTTTTCAAAATTATTGCGATTGACGATTTCAATTTTATTGGAAACATTTAAGACAATAAAGGCAAGATCGTCGAAAAAGGAAAGGCTTTGCGCCGTATCCCCCAGCGGGTTTTCATTTGTTTTCTGAAATATTCCTTTTTCGATTTCCGCATTTTCTTCATCAAGAAAAGTTACAGAAGCGTTTCCCGATCCGAAATTTCCCTCATTCAGAATAAAAATTCCATTTTTATAAACACTTTCCTTTTCTTTGGTAACCTCTGGAGAATCTTCCTTTTGGCAGGAAACAAGCGTGATAAGACTAATTAGAAATAACAGTTTGTTGTAATTCATTTTTAAAATTTAAAGGTTATGCATGATTTAAAAGCGCGCCCCGGCATTGGCCTGGACGGCATATTTTGATATTCTCTGTCGAAAAGATTCTGCACCTGAAATTGTAAATTCACTGCTGGTTTTTTCAGAATGAGGTATGAGATTCCGAGATCACTCAGAAAATAGCCATGCAATTCGTAATTATTATCAGATGATGTATAGATTTTTCCGTTATACAGACTTCGATACCAGAAACTAAATTTATCCCAGTGGTAAGCCGCTGAAAATGTGGCTTTATGAAAAGGCGTATAAATTAGCTGTTTTCCCGTCTGCTCATCGACAGAGCGCGTATAGGCGTAGGTTGTATTGAGCTTTATTTCAGCGTTTTTGCTAAAATCATGAGTCCATTTTCCAAAAAATTCCATTCCATAACTATGCGCATTGGCGGTATTAACAGGTTTCCATAGGCTCTCTTCCGGCACCCATCGAATAAGATTTTCCAGAGAGTTGTAATAGGCGGTCAGGCTGAAGTCAAAATTGTTAAAGCTGAAATCATTCCCAATTTCGCCCTGCAGGGAAATCTCCGGTTTTAAATTGGGATTACCTCCCTCCCGCCAGAAAAGATCATTAAAAGTGGGAATTCTGAAATTTCTGGAAATATTCATTCGCAGGGAATAAAGTTTACTAAATTGGTAATTTCCTCCCGCCGAGAATAAAAACGGGGAATCATAAATATCCCCAAGCTCCTGCCTCAGGCTTAATTCATACCCGAGTTTGTAAAATTTCTGGCTCCATAACAATGAAAATCCGGTGGTGTTTCGTGAGGCTTCAGTAATTCCGGAACCTTCGCCATTAATCCCGGTATAATCGACAATAAATTCCAGTTTTCTATTTCCTGAAAATTCATATCCCAGATTGTATTTTACAATTCCGGTTTTCGCCTTTCCAAAGCTGAAATTTTTGGAATCCCGATTTTCATAATAGTTAAATTCTTCATCCAGCCAGGCGAGTTTCAAACTGCTGGTGAAACTTCCTAAAAAAGATTTCCACTCCAGGAGATTCCTGGCATTTCGATCTTCATATTTACTCTTTGAAGGTATTTGCAAAGTCCCTGAAAATCCGCGATTCCCACGATAGTAATTCGAGTAAAACTTCAGCAGGTTCTTTTCATTCAGCCATTGTCCAAGCGCCACGTTAAGCGAAATATTATCAAAATCGCCATTTTTATTTTTTAGATCAGAGTTAGGATATTCATAATCATTTTCAGAAGTGATTCCGCTGAGATCAATATTCACACTGGTTTTGGCAGTGGAAAATTTCCCCGACCAAACAGCCTGATAAGTGTCAAAACTGCCAATTCCGGCAGAGATCTTATTTTCAGAATTACCGGAAAAATTCAGTTCGTTATTCAAATGAATGCTGCCACCAATGGCTCCACTACCGTACACCACGCTTCCGCCACCGGGTCGCAGGCTGATCTCATCAAAAACCTGGGTGTTCACCGTATTGAAATCGGTTTGGCCGGTAAACTGAGAATTGATATTGATCCCGTTCCAGACCACGGCAGTCTGTGCGGCACCGGTTCCCCTCACCGAAGCCGAAGAAACCATTCCGTAGCCATTTTCTCTGAAAAAATAAGGTGAATTGAATTTTAAAAGCGAAGTAAGCAGCGGCTCCTGCCGATCTATGACAGAATCTTTAATTTTTTCGGTGAGCTGACCTTTGGAGAATTGTTTTAGTTTAACATCGCTCAAGCGCACCTCGTCAAGCCACTCCATAGAAGTATTTTGGGCAGATATACTGGCCACAATGGCAAAAAAAAGGAAAAAAAGAAGTGTGTTTCTGTTCATAATCCGCAGACCTTTATCCCGAAAGTCACTCGTTACTGGTGAAACTCGGGCAGGTCTCCTGGCTCGCGTGCTGCAATTCACCTTCCCATCCGCCTAAGGCGTACAGTGGTATGAAGAATTATTGCAGCCATCCCGATATTCATCGGGACAAAGCTTACAGTTGCGGGAACAGCTCAGGCTTTTGAAATACGAAGTATAAAGTTAGAATTACGAAATTTATCTTCTGATTTTACTAATTGGATTTTATTTTGAAAAAATCGTACTTCCAAATTCGTAAATAGTACTTCCCCTGATTCCCTTTTAATCGATGCAGAAAAAATCGGCATCAAACCAAAATTTCAGTGCGAAATTAAACAAATAAGTTTGTTCTTAAGTTGAAAAATTTAAATAATCTTACTTTTGAACTCCTAAACCGGGAAAATTGAAAAAATTAGTATTCATCTTTTTTATTGCTCTCCTTTGCTCCTGTAAGGATCAGGAATCGGCTCAAACGCCTCGAAAAATAGAAGGAGAAAAGATAATTATTGAAAATGCAGAAGGTTTCAGCATTGAAAAATTTGAAGATTACAGTTTGCTGAAGGTGAAGACGCCATGGCCCGAAGCCGAAAAACCTCTCACCTATCTTTTAGCCGAAAAAAATGCCGAAATTCCTGAAAATATTCAGTTTGATGAAAAAATAGAAGTGCCTATAAGAAGCATTGTGGTTACTTCTACCACGCATATTCCCGCTCTGGAAGCATTAAATGAAGAATCCCGTCTGGTTGGTTTTCCCGGCCTCGATTATATTTCTTCAGAAAAGACACGTTCCCTGATTTCCGAAGGAAAAATTGCCGACCTGGGCCAAAATGAGAATCTTAATACCGAAGTTCTAATTAACACCAATCCCGATGTTGTGGTAGGTTTTGCGATTAATGGTGCAAACAAAGCTTTTGAAAACATTAAAAAAACCGGAATTGCTGTAATTTACAATGGTGACTGGACCGAACAAACTCCCTTAGGTAAGGCTGAATGGATCAAATTCTTCGGAGCTTTATTCGGAAAGGAAGAAAAGGCCGCTAAAATATTCAACAATATTAAAAATGAGTACAATAATGCTAAAAAAACCGCTGCTACTTCCATAGAAAAACCAGGCGTGATCACGGGCTCCATGTTCAAAGACCAGTGGTATATGCCATTTGGCAATTCCTGGCAGGCACAATTCCTTAAAGATGCGCATGCCAATTATCTTTATTCAGAAACCAAAGGTGACGGCAGCCTTGCCCTTTCCTTTGAAAGCGTTTTAGACAAAGCGAAAGATGCCGATTATTGGATCAGTTCGGGCCAGTTCACTTCTTACGAACAGCTTTTTGCTGAGTCTGAACACTACAAACAGTTCAAAGCCGTTCAGAATAAAAACGTCTATAGTGTCAGTTTGTCTAAGGGTGAGACGGGCGGAATCCTGTTTTATGAACTCGGGCCACAGAGACCAGATTTGGTACTTAAAGATCTTATTTCCATTTTTCACCCGGAACTTCTAAAAGATTATGAAACCGTTTTCTATAAACCGCTACAATAATGCTCAATCAGAAAAAATATATTCTGGCTTTGATTTTCCTGTTTATTGCGGTGATTTTAACGGCTTTATTTAATATCAGCCTGGGTTCGGTAAATATTCCACTGAAAGATGTCACCGCATCCCTGCTCGGCATGAATGTGGAAAAAGAAACCTGGAATTATATTATTCTCAATTATCGTTTACCAAAAGCCATGACCGCAATTATTACTGGTTCTGGCCTGGCGGTGAGCGGACTGCTTATGCAAACACTTTTCCGGAATCCACTGGCTGGTCCTTACGTACTCGGTCTTAGCAGTGGCGCCAGTTTAGGAGTGGCACTGGTATTTATGGGAGCCTCGGTGTTCGGCGCCTCTTTTGCAGCAGTATTTCTCTCCAAATGGAGCCTGGTGATCGCGTCAAGCCTGGGGAGTTTACTGGTACTTTTTGCAGTTATCCTGGCTTCCATTAGATTAAGAGATACGATGGCAATTTTGATTATCGGATTGATGTTTGCCAGCCTTACCGCCGCTGTGGTGAGTGTACTCGCCTATTTCAGTCCGGCTTCCAGCCTTCAGCAATATGTTTTCTGGTCATATGGCAGCCTCGGAAACCTCAGTTGGAACGAAGTGGCTATTTTAAGTCTGTTTTGGTTGGTGGGTATTTTAATTTCTATCGGAAGCATTAAAAACCTTAATTCCCTGCTTTTAGGGGAACAATATGCACGAAGCCTTGGAACGAATATCAGAAAGAACAGGTTTCTGATAATCATAGCCACGAGTCTCCTTGCGGGAAGCATTACTGCTTTTGCCGGTCCAATAGCTTTTATCGGCCTGGCTGTGCCTCATCTGGTTCGCCAGATCATCCCTTCTTCAAACCATATTACGCTGGTGCCGGCGGTAATTTTTGGAGGAGCAATTTTAATGCTTCTTTGTGATACCGTGGCGCAGTTGCCGGGAAGCGAAGTCAGCTTGCCCATAAACGCCATCACATCGATAATCGGTGCTCCGGTGGTGATCTGGTTGCTGGTTAGAAAAAGACGTTTTAATTTTTAGATGGAAAAGAAAACATCAAATACCGTCCTGAAAACCGAAAATCTCAGCATCGGCTATCAGCATAAAAAAGAGGAAATTTTAGTCGCCTCCGGCATTGACCTGAAGATAAGAGAAGGTGAACTGGTAGCGGTAATTGGTGTAAATGGCGCAGGAAAATCTACTTTATTAAAAACTTTAAGCGGGTTATTACAACCTGTTAAAGGGGAGGTGTTTATCTCTAAAAATAGATTAACCTCCATCAACCCCGAAGACCTGGCAAGAACGGTAAGTTTAGTACTGACCGAACAGTTTCTTTCAAAGAATCTAAAGGTCGCCGAATTGATCGCACTGGGAAGGCAACCCTACACAAACTGGATCGGAACGCTCACACAGAAAGACCTGAAAAAGATCATGGAAGCCATGAAACTGGTAGATATAGAATCAGTGAAGAACAAAAAATGCCATGAACTGAGCGACGGACAGTTTCAGAAAGTACTGATCGCCCGGGCGCTGGCTCAGGATACACCTCTTATTATTCTTGACGAACCCACCAACCACCTCGATCTATATCATAAAGCTTATGTGCTGAAACTGCTTCAGAAACTTAGCAAGGAAACCGGGAAGGCCATTCTTTTCGCTTCTCATGAGATCAATCTGGCCGTACAGCTTTGCGATCGGCTAATTATCATCAAAGACGGTAAAACCATTTCGGGAACCCCTTCAGAGCTTGTAAGATCGGAAGCTTTTAAAGATCTTTTCCCCAATGATCTTATAAGATTTGATGATCTTTCTTCCAGTTTTAAAATTCAGTAAGCTTTTCTTCAAATTTCCTCCACACTTCTTTCCTAAAATTCTTAATTAAGTATCTTTGGAAAAACCTCATATTTCATGAATGAATATCTGCTACTTCTAATCATTTTTATTGTCGCTTTGGGAGTTGGGCTTTACCTGGGAAAACTCATTTCCGGATTAAAATCTAAAGGCGAGACCGGGAGGCTCGAAGAAAAAAATACTCAGCTTTCACTTCAAATAGAAGAACTTAAACAACAATCTATCAATGATTTAGAAGATCATAAAAAAGAATTAGAAGAAGTAAAGCAGGAGTCAAAGGCTCAGCTGGAAAAAGTGGAAAAAACCCTGGAAGAACTGAGGCGGGAGAAGGACAATCTCAACGTTCAGCTTACCCGTAAAATTTCCGAATTCGATAATCTGCAGGAACGAAACGAGGAGCAGAAAGCCGAGGTGGAAAAGCTTCAGGAGAAATTCACCAAAGAATTTGAAAATCTTGCCAATAAGATCCTGGAGCAGAAATCGGAGAAATTTACTTCTCTGAATAAGCAGAATATTGAGAATATTCTGGATCCCCTTCAGAAGAAAATAAAAGAATTTGAGGAGAAGGTAAATTTGACCAATTCAGAATCTATTAAAAGACATGCCGAACTTGGCGAAAAACTGAAATTTCTCAACGAACAGAATGTCAAGATCAGCGAAGAAGCGAATAATCTTACCAAAGCACTGAAAGGTGACACGAAAATGCAGGGAAACTGGGGAGAAATGGTGCTGGAACGGGTGCTGGAAAGAAGCGGCCTTCAGAAAGACAGCGAATATTTCGTGCAGCAAAGTTTTAATACCGAGGATGGAAAAAGAGTGATGCCCGATGTGATCATTCACCTGCCGGGAGATAAGAAAATGATCGTCGATTCTAAGGTTTCTCTCAATGCTTATGAAAGGTACTGCAATGAACCCGAGGAAGATCAAAAGAAAACACATTTAAAAAATCACCTGATTTCGGTAAGGAATCGCATAAGTGAACTTAGCAACAAAAATTACCATTCGCTCTACCAGATGGAAAGCCCAGATTTTGTGCTGCTTTTCATTCCTATTGAAGCGGCATTCGCCATCGCTTCTAATGAACATCCAAATCTCTATAGTGAAGCTTTTGAAAAAAATATCATTATCGTTACCCCTACCACGCTGCTGGCCGTGTTGAAGACCATCGACAGCATGTGGCAAAACGAAAAGCAAAAGCAAAATGCGATTCAGATTGCTACTCAGGCCGGGGCTTTATACGATTCTTTCACGAATCTTACCGATGAATTACTGAAAATAGGAAGGCAAATAGGTACTGTTCAGAATTCTTATGAAGGCGCCATGAAAAAGCTCACCGGAAAAGGAAATCTCATCAGAAGAGTTGAAAAACTCAAAAAATTAGGAGCCAAGGCAAGCAAACAGATCGATCAAAAACTCCTGAACCGTGCAGACATAGAGGAAGACGAGGAAGAAGACGAAGAAACCGAAAACCAAACACTCGACCTTAGATGAGAAAGAAATACACATCAGCAAGCTTACTATTATTTTTCCTCGGGTTCCTAATAAATGCCCAGGAAATTTATTTTCCACCCGCCGGTGAATGGCAGGAAAAACAGGCTTCAGAATATCAGCTTGATTTTAGCGAAGCCGTCAATTTTGCAAAAAACAATGAGTATTCCGAATCGCACGATCTGCGACAGGCCATTCTGAAAGGCTTTCAAAGTGAACCTTATCATAAGTTACTTGGCCCCACCAAAAGACGCGGGGGCCCGGCAGGTGTGATCCTGAAAAACGGTTATATCATTGAAAAATGGGGAGATGTCGAGAGAGTTGACATGACTTTTAGCGTTACCAAAAGTTTCCTTTCCACCACCGCTCTTATCGCAAAACAGGAAGATCTTATCGACAGTTTTGATGATAAAGTAGAGAATTACGTTTGGGACGGTACATTCGCTGATCCACACAACAGCGAGATCACCTGGAAACATCTGCTTCAACAAAATTCTGACTGGAGCGGAGAGCTGTGGGATTCGTTCGATTGGGCCGATCGCCCACCTCGGGATCAGAATATCGATAACTGGCGTTCCAGAGATCTGCATGAACCCGGAACTTATTTTAAGTATAATGATGTGCGTGTGAATGTTCTGGCATATTCCCTGCTCAATGTATTTCGGGAACCGCTTCCGAAGGTCCTCAAAAGAAATATTATGGATCCTATTGGTGCTTCATCGACCTGGAGGTGGTATGGCTATGAAAATTCCTGGACGACCATAGACGGCCTTAAAATGCAGTCGGTGAGCGGTGGCGGGCATTCCGGAGGCGGAATGTTTATCAGCACCAGGGATATGGCGAGATTTGGACTTCTGTTTATGAATAGCGGAAAATGGGAAGAAAAACAGCTGCTTTCCCCGAAATTGATCCATCAGGCCGTGCAATCATCTACGGCAAATCCCGATTACGGTTATATGTGGTGGCTGAATAAAGACGGAAGCATGGAAAATGTAGGGAAAGAGGTTTTTTATGCCGCTGGTTTTGGAGGAAATTTCATTGTGGTTGATCAGAAAAACAATCTTGTAATTGTCACAAGATGGCTGGAACCTTCAAAATTCGAAGAATTCCTGAACCTTGTTTATAAAAATATATGATGAAGAAAATACTTTTCTACATACTTGGCGGAATTCTGGTCATCTGGCTTCTCAGCTACGCATTCATATATTTTGTGCCTTACAGCGAAGGAACAAGAAGCGGCGAACTTATCAAATTCAGCAGAAAAGGAGTGGTTTCAAAGACTTGGGAAGGAGAAATAAGCCAGGGAATCAGCGGAGCACAGATATTTCAGTTTTCGGTAATGGACCGAAAAAAAGACGTAATAGAAAAACTGAAGGAATATGAAGGAGGTTACGTAAGGCTTACTTACGTAGAGAAATTTTCGACCTTCTTTTTTTGGGGCGATACCAAATATTTCATAACCGATGTGGAGAAGATCCAGAGTCCGCATTTTAGCAACTAGACATGCAGAAAGATTTTAAAACAGTGGAGGAAAGCCAGGTGACAATTTCGGAACTGATGCTTCCCTCCCATTCCAACTTCAACGGAAAAATCCATGGTGGCTATGTGTTGTCGCTTTTAGACCAGATCGCTTTTGCCTGCGCTTCCAAACATTCAGGTGCTTACTGCGTCACCGCCAGTGTGGATACTGTTGATTTTTTGAAGCCTATTGAAATTGGCGAACTGGTTACCATGAAAGCCTCTGTAAATTATGTAGGGCATAGTTCCATGGTGATTGGAATTCGTGTAGAAGCCGAAAATATCCAGACCGGAAAGGTGAAACATTGCAACTCTTCCTATTTCACCATGGTGGCCAAGGATGCGAGCGGAAAATCGGTGAATGTGCCCGGACTTATACTGAAAAACGACAATGACATCAGGCGGTTTGTAAAAAGTATCGAACGAAAGCGTGTAAAAGCCCAGAGAGACCAGGAATTCCATGAAACCGATTTTACAACAGAAGAATACCTTCACATCCTGGAAGACCAGAAAGTTAAAATCGAGAACGGCTCTTGAAAGCGAACGCCTTTATAATCGCCATTTTTGTCGCCATCGGGATTGCTTATTTTTTTCCCGAAGGAACAGAATTGCTTCCCCTTAAAACCATTATTGATATTGGGATTGGGCTGATCTTCTTTTTCTACGGACTCAAACTTGCACCTTCCGAATTTAAAAGCGGTTTAAAGAATTATAAAGTTCATTTAATCATTCACATTACCACTTTTATCGTTTTCCCATTGCTCTGCCTGGCCTGTATCCCGATTTTTGATAAAGGAATGAGCTCCGATCTTTGGATCGCTTTATTTTTCCTGGGAACTTTGCCTTCTACCGTCTCCTCATCGGTAGTGATGGTTTCTATCGCTAAAGGAAATATCCCGGCCGCCATTTTCAACGCCAGCCTTTCCGGTTTGATAGGAATTTTCGCGACTCCGCTCTGGCTGGGAGCAATTTTGGGCAAAACAGCCGATTTTGATTTTACCACTGTTTTATGGAAGCTCTTCCTTCAAATTATTTTACCGCTGCTCATCGGGATCTTTCTCCAGCGCTTCTTCGGAAAATGGGCAAGGAAACACAGCAAAAAGCTGGGCCTGTTTGATAAAGGAACTATTTTACTGATCATTTATTCCAGTTTCAGCACCTCGTTCACTTCTGATTTATTTGCGACTGTAAACCTGGAAGGACTGCTGAAAATGGTCTTTTTATTACTGGTTTTATTCTTTGTAGTATTCTTCGGCCTGGCATTTATCTGTAAAAAAGTCGGCCTTAAAAGAGATGAAAAGATCACCGCTCAGTTCTGCGGAACAAAAAAATCTCTGGTCCACGGATCGGTAATGGTGAAGGTTATCTTCGGAAATGCAGCAAATTCAGGATTACTATTACTGCCAATTATGTTGTACCATTCAACGCAATTGATACTTATCGCCTGGTTCGCCGAAAAATATGCCAAAAATAAAGAAGAATCAGGGTCTTAAATAGGGAGCGATAGCGATTACTTCCACAGAAAATAAGATCCAGCCGACTATCAGCAGCAGACCGCCCAAAGGAGTAATGGGTCCTAAAAATTTCAGGCTTCTTCCCCTGGAGGAAAGCCAGGTGAGCAGATAGATACTGAAGGAAAAAAGAAAAGTTCCAATTATGAAACACCAGCCAGTGATGATTTGCGCTGTTTCCATGAAAGGAAAAACAATTCCGCAGATAATTAAAATAATAGCGTGGTACATTTGATAGCGAACCCCGGTCTCAAAACTGCGCAACTGGTCATCATTAAAGGATCTTCTGAGTGCATGTGCACCAAAAGCTCCCAGAATTACGGCAAGAGTTCCATAAATACCGCCAAATAATAAAACTATCTCTTTCATCTCTTAAAACTTTTTTGCTTTGAGAGACACTCCTTTTTAATAGCTGCAAGTAACTCCCCTTTTACAGCTTATTAGATGCCCCAAATTCAAAATAAATTTAATAAAAAAGAGGCTGTCTAAAAAGTAGTTTTTTCGTCAAGCTGAACTGGTTTCAGCTTCTAAATTATACTGATTATCAGATTAATAAGATCCTGATCCCGATAACTATCGGGACAGGATGACGTTCCTTCTACTTTTGAGACAGCCCCATATAAACATTAACCAACGTTTATTTACTCAGGTACATTTTTCTTCGTGAATACAGGTCATAGAATTCATCGTCCCTTAAGCTATCGATGAACAGTATGCTTTCGCCCGTACTTTTCATTTCCGGACCGAGTTGCTTGTTCACTTTATGGAATTTATTGAAAGAGAACACGGGCTGCTTAATGGCATAACCCTCCAGTTTAGGCTCAAATTTGAAATCTTTGAGTTTATTTTTGCCCAGCATAATCTTTGTCGCATAGTTTACATAAGGCTCTTTGTAGGCTTTCGCGATAAAAGGAACCGTTCTGGAAGCTCTTGGATTCGCCTCGATGATATAAACCTTGTCATCTTTGATCGCAAATTGAATATTGATCAACCCAACAGTATTCAGCGCCAGCGCAATTTTTTTAGTATGATCTTTGATTTGCTGAAGCACCAGGTCTCCCAGGTTGAAAGGTGGTAACAGCGCATTGGAGTCACCGGAGTGGATTCCGCAGGGTTCAATATGTTCCATAATCCCAATAATGTACACCTCTTCACCGTCACAGATCGCATCGGCTTCAGCTTCGATCGCCCCGTCAAGATAATGGTCAAGTAATAATTTATTATTCGGAATTTTTCGAAGCAGATCAATTACGGTTGCTTCAAGATCCTCCTTGTTGATCACGATCTTCATTCCCTGTCCTCCAAGAACATAAGAAGGCCTTACCAAAATTGGAAAATCCAGCTCATCAGCAAGTGCCAGGGCTTCATCAGCTGTTTCTGCCGTTCCAAAATCGGGATAAGGAATATTATTTTCCTGAAGCAATTTTGAGAAACTTCCGCGATCTTCGGCGAGATCCAGCGCCTCAAAACTGGTTCCCATAATCTTGATCCCGTAGCGGCTAAGTTTTTCAGCCAGTTTCAGAGCGGTTTGACCACCCAGCTGAACAATCACACCTTCAGGTTTTTCATGCTGAATGATGTCGTAGATGTGCTCCCAGAAAACCGGTTCAAAATAAAGTTTATCGGCAACGTCAAAATCGGTAGAAACCGTTTCGGGATTACAGTTGATCATAATGGTTTCATAGCCACATTCCGAAGCAGCAAGCACACCATGAACGCAACTATAGTCAAATTCTATTCCCTGCCCGATTCGGTTAGGTCCTGAGCCAAGTACAACAATTTTCTTCCTGTCGGTCACATCGCTTTCATTCGCCACATAGACCTCTCCCTCTTTGCTGCGAATCTCATCTTCAAAAGTTGAATAATAGTAAGGAGTTTCCGCCTTGAATTCGGCCGCACAGGTATCCACAAGCTTATAAACACGCTTCACTCCAAGTTCTTCACGCTTTTTATAAACTTCGCTTTCCAGGCATTTAAGCATGTGCGCGATCTGCCGGTCAGCGAAACCTTTTTGCTTGGCTTCCAGCAATAATTCTTTCGGAAGTGAATCTATATCGTATTTTGAAACTTCTACTTCAAGCGCATACAATTCTTCGTACTGCTTCAGGAACCACATATCGATTTTGGTGATCTCATGGATCCTGCTGAGAGGAATTCCCATCTGTATCGCGTCGTAAAGAACAAAAACCCGATCCCAGCTGGGATTCGTAAGTTTATCGATGATCTGATCGTAGTTGGTATAACCTTTTCCGTCGGCACCAAGACCATTTCTTTTAA
Organism: uncultured Flavobacteriaceae bacterium; assembly: GCA_963741865.1. GTDB lineage: Bacteria > Bacteroidota > Bacteroidia > Flavobacteriales > Flavobacteriaceae > Christiangramia. Next base: position 68,557 of record CAVUJP010000002.1, on the reverse strand, counting down.
TTTCAAGGGATTGAGTGGCTTTATGCAGCGCTTCCTGGAAAGACCTACCGATTCCCATCACCTCTCCTACCGATTTCATCTGAAGACCCAGAGTGCGATCGGCGCCTTCAAATTTGTCGAAATTCCAGCGAGGAATTTTCACAATAACATAGTCAAGAGAAGGTTCGAATAAAGCCGAAGTTGATTTGGTAATCTGGTTTTCAAGTTCATCCAGATGATATCCAAGCGCCAGTTTAGTAGCAATTTTTGCGATAGGATAACCTGTTGCTTTAGAAGCCAAAGCAGAAGATCGGGAAACACGAGGATTGATCTCGATCGCATAAATATCTTCTTTTTCATCTGGACTTACTGCGAACTGTACATTACATCCTCCGGCAAAATCGCCAATACTGCGCATCATTTTAATAGCCATATCTCTCATTCTCTGAAAAGCACTATCACTCAGAGTCATCGCGGGAGCCACAGTAATCGAATCGCCGGTATGGATTCCCATAGGATCCATGTTCTCAACGGTACAGATAATCACCACATTATCGTTCTTATCACGTAAGAGCTCTACCTCATATTCTTTCCAGCCTAAAAGGGCTTTATCAATAAGTACCTCATGAATAGGAGAGGTTTCAAGGCCGTAGGTAAGCATCTCGTCGAAATCTTCAGCTCTATGTACAAACCCGGCTCCTCCTCCACCAAGAGTAAACGAAGCTCTAATTACTAAAGGATAACCAAACTCCTGAGCAACCTCTTTACCCTGAAGATAAGAAGTAACCGTTTTAGCAGGAGCAACAGGAATTCCTATTCTTCCCATTAACTGTTTAAACTGTTCACGATCTTCGCAAATATTGATCGCATCGATATCAACCCCGATCAGTTTAACTCCAAAATCACTCCAGATGCCTTTTTCATCTGCCTCGATACATAAATTCAGAGCTGTTTGCCCTCCCATGGTTGGAAGTACCGCATCGATTTCAGGATGTTCACGAAGGATCTCTACCAGCGATTTTGTGGTAAGTGGTTTTAAATACACATGATCGGCCATAGAAGGGTCGGTCATGATCGTCGCCGGATTCGAATTTATCAGAATGGTTTTGATACCATCTTCCCGCAAAGATCGCAGGGATTGAGTACCGGAATAGTCAAATTCACAGGCCTGCCCAATAATTATAGGTCCAGAACCAATGATTAGGATACATTTAAGGTCTTTGTTTTTAGGCATGTTTTAAAGTTGTGTTGTCGATAAAAATAAGAAGCGATTAGATATAAAAAAAGGCGTTACCCAAAAAGTAACACCTTTATTTATTTTGAATACTGTGATTCATTAGTGCTTGTGTCTGTTTTCAGAAGATACAGATAATTTTTTTCTTCCTTTTGCTCTTCTTCGCGCAAGGACCTTTCTTCCGTTAGCACTTGACATACGCTCGCGGAATCCGTGTTTGTTTTTTCTTTTCCTCTTGGATGGCTGAAACGTTCTTTTCATTTTAAATATCTTTTATCTTCTGTGAATTCGTTTTTGGCTGTCTTTAAAACTGCGTGCAAATATACAAAGCTTTTTATCTACTCCAAATACTAAATGAAAATTATTTTTAATTGTTTTTATTACCTTTGCGGCCTGAAAAAATGAGATAGGAATGTTCAATAAAAATTTCAAGTTAGTAATTGCAGGACTCATTATCATATGGGCAGCATGGCAATTTGTTGAAGGTCATATAGGAAACGGAATTTCCCTTATTCTCTTGGCGGGAATCTTCATCTTCCTCTATTTCAAAAATGAGATGATCTTGCTGGCATTTCTACGCCTCAGAAAACAGGATTTCCCGGGTGCCAAAAAATGGCTGGATAAAATCAAAGACCCTGAAAAAGCCCTGGTTAAGAAGCAACAGGGTTATTACTGGTATCTTCACGGCCTCATGGTTTCACAAACCAATATCACCCAGGCCGAAAAATTCTTCAAGCGAGCAGTGCGTCTTGGTTTATCTATGGATCACGATCTTGCCATGGCTAAACTCAATCTTGCCGGAATCGCCATGACCAAAAGAAGAAAAAGAGAGGCTACCATGCTTCTTAATGAAGCAAAAAAACTGGATAAGCATGGTATGATGACCGACCAGATAAGAACGATGAAGGAGCAAATGAAGAAAATTTAGTAGGGATTTCCCCCTTTTTTTGTCGAAAAATGCCTTTTTAACTAAAATACCGGCAGTTAAACGATAATTTTTCCTGGCAACTGAAAGCTGAATTACTTTTACAGAGTAACAGCCCCCACTAAGTTGCATGAAGAGAATTTTATTCTATGTATTATTAATTCTTATCGGTCCCCAACTCCATTCACAGAAAACTACAGGGGACAAGGTATTCTTCTCTCAAATTCTCTCAGAACATCTCGCTGATTATAACAGAAAGGCTGAACTTGCCTATACCTATCGCAATTATGAAAAGGCAAAAGAACTTTTTGATTCTTTTACTTCTGATTTTCTTATAGGATCTTATATGGATAATTTCAGGGTTTATAACCTGAAGAAAAAGGAAATCCATCTTTACGATTTCAAGAAACCTGTCTTTCTCATTACCTATTCCTCCTGGTGCATTCCGGGAAAAGGAGAAATTCCGGCACTAAATAAGCTCGCTCAGCAGTATAAAGATCAGATCGATTTTGTAGTTCTCTACTGGGATACCTTCAGCAAAACCAGGGAATTATCTGAACAATTTAATTCAGCGGTCAACGTGGTGTATGTAGATGAAAATCAAAATAACGGGGCCTACGTTGTCAAGCAACTGAAACATTCTCTGGGTCTTCCTACCTGTTTCCTTCTTTCCGGCACTAAAGAGATCAAAGAGATACGTCGCAGTGTATTTCCTTCCCTGCAAACTGGAGAAGAAACCGCTTTTCTTCAGAATTATGTATCTATGGAAACTTCGATTACCAGCAGTATATTGAACACCTACACCGACGATTACGCCGAAAATATTTCTCTTGACAATTAATCCAGTTCAGGATAATAGCCTTTTTCAGGAATCTTTATAAAATAGGTCCTTCTAGAAGAATTATTAAGATGATCATCTCGAAGCCAGGCATTATGAATTTTTAATGTTTTGTAATTAATTCCAAACTGGCTGGCGAAATCGGGGAAATCTTTTACCACGGTATCTACTTTCACCTCAAAGGTGGGAATTGGCTGATAAAGATCTTCTTCATCAAAGCTAAAGCCGTATTTTTCGGGATGATTCATTATTTCCTTTAAAGCCAGGAGCCTGAAAACATACCTTCCTGTTTCCTCTCCCAAAAGCAGATCGTAATAATCCTCCACCTTCTGGCGTTCCAGTTGTTTATCTATGCCATACTGGCCTGCATTGTAGGAGGCGGCAGCCAGCGTCCAGGAACCGAATCTTTCTTTAGCTTTTTTAAGATATTCTGCAGCCGCACGCGTAGATTTTTCAATATTGTACCGTTCATCAACATTATCATTGATCTCGAGACCGTATTCTTTTCCCGTGCCTTCCAGTAACTGCCAGAAACCAACGGCCCTTGCAGGAGAAACAGCCTGGGTGAGTCCGCTTTCGATTACCGCCAGATATTTCAGGTCCTCGGGCACGCCTTCTTCCTTTAAAATAGGCTCGATAATAGGAAAATACTTATTGGCTCTTTTCATCAATAGCAAAGCATTTGACTGCCAGTAAGTATTTACAAGAAGCTCACGATCCATTCGCTCATATACATCGGGATCATCCATGGGAACTTTTTCTCCGGCAAAATCAATATTTTTGGGAACCGGAAGTGCCACGATCTTATAATTATCGGCCACACTTTTGTTCCTTTCCCTGCTGCTCCTTACCGAAGCTTCAGAACCTCCTGAGGAATCCTGCTGCACGGCGTTGATACTTACCGCACATACAGCTAATACTCCTGCTCCTATCAATAATTTTTTCAATGTCTTCATGGTTCTTCTATGTTAGATTTTTTTTTAATTCCTTTTTCTTCAGTTTTCCTGAAATGATCAGATCGGGTAAGTTTTCATTAAACCACCGGAAACGGTTCACGATCATAATATGCGTCCCTCCCTTTACTATAATAGCATTTTTAATATATTTCACCGGAAACACCTCGTCTTTATCTCCGTGAATGTGGATCACTTTTTCATCGGGCTTCTCACATTCCCATTTTACCATATTTTTAATGGCCCAGTCGAGATACTGTTTATCGGTGATTCCTATATACTGCTTGTAAAGCTTAGCTCTTTTCTTTAAGAAGTCACTAAAGGCTATCTTTTCGAAATAATCGACATGATTTACCAAACCTGTGGGCAACATTTTGAAAATACCCGTTTTCGCTGCAAATTTCATCTTTGGCGGCAATTCTTCCCGGCATTTAACACTTGAGATAATGATAAGCCGCTTCAGCTTAATATACTTTGCTATTTCCTGTACAATTATCCCGCCAAACGACACTCCAATTAATACAGGTTCTTCATGATGGATAAAATTCATCATTCGCTCTGCATATTGCTGAAGGCTTTCATCAGGTTCCGGCATCTGCCATTCGAGCCTGATCATTTCAAAGCGATTTTCGGGCAATTTCAGGTTCTCGAAAATCGATGAATCAGCCGCCATGCCTGGCATAAGATATACGGGTATGCGCTGGTTTTGCTGCTTCATTTTAACATGTATCTAACAGGGAATTCGCGCATAAAGCTGTAAATTTATAGATCAAAATTACTGCTTAATACTTGACTTTCAAATTTACTAAGCCACAAAAATGGATAAAATTTTTCACCCTGCCAGCTCCCGGGGAACTGCAAATTACGGCTGGCTGAATGCCAATTATTCCTTCAGTTTCGCAAATTATTTTAATCCCAATAAAGTTCAGTTTGGTCTGCTGCGCGTGCTAAACGATGATTTTGTGCAAGCCGGTATGGGCTTTGGAACCCATCCTCATGAAAATATGGAAATTATCTCTATTCCGCTAAAAGGAGAGATCAGACATAAAGATTCCATGAATAACACAAAAGTCATTACGGCGGGAGAAGTACAGGTCATGAGTGCGGGAACCGGCGTGGAACATAGTGAATTTAATGCTTCCAAGGAAGAACTCAATTTACTTCAAATATGGATCTTTCCGGAAAAGAATGATCTTGAACCCCGTTATGGCCAAAAAGATTATTCCGCTCTTCTGAAAAAAAATAAACTTATAAACATTGTAACTCCTAAAGATCATCAGGCTGAAGATGCGCTGTGGATCAATCAGCAGGCTTACCTGTTTTTAGGAGAATTTGACTCTGGCAGGAAAATTGAATACCAATTAAAAGACAAAAGCCACGGAGTTTACGTATTTTTGATAGAGGGTGAAGCTGAAATTGATAATTCAGTGCTTAGAAAACGTGATGCTATCGGGATACAGTCAACGGAAAATTTTTCCATTGAGTTTAAAAATCATTCAAAGGTTCTTTTAATTGAAGTGCCTATGAGTTAATATATCAGGTATGAACGATGAAGAATTAATAATTACCGACAATGAGTTTCTTAGACAATTTGAAACCCGAATTAATGATGAGCTGGCAGTGATTGAATATTCCCAACAAGAGCGAAAGATCTTTCTTACCAAATTAAGAATGCCAGAGAATAGCGAAGACCGCCAGGAAGAATTTATTAAAGCTGTACTGGCCGAAATTAAGGAAAGGAATACCAGAGTAGTTCCTACAAGTCCTGAAATAGCAGGGTTTATGCGTAAGAATCGCAGAAAATACAAAGATCTGCTCCCGGTAGGAATCAATATTTAAACCACCGCGGCTTTTTCTACTTCTTCGAAACGAACCAGGCCGTCTTCGTCAATTTCGGTTAATTTAATTTTATGGAGCGTATTCACCAGATGCGGATTCCACGGGGCCTTAACTTTTACATAGTTTTCAGTAAATCCGTGTATATAGCCCTCTTTATTTTCTCCTTCAAAAAGAACGGTTCTCACAGTTCCTAACTGACTTTCATAAAAGGCCCTTCTCTTTTTTGCGGAAAGTCCCCGCAACATCTTACTTCTTTTTTTCCGCACTTTTAGCGGCACTACTCCATCCATTTCTGCAGCCGGTGTATTATCTCTTTCAGAGTAGGTAAAAACGTGCAGGTAAGATATATCGAGTTCGTTCAGGAAATTATAGGTGTCGAGAAAATGCTCCTCGGTTTCTCCTGGAAAGCCAACGATCACATCCACACCAATACAGGCATCAGGCATCACTCTTCTAATTCGTGCGACACGATCTACATACAGGTCGCTCATATAGCGGCGTCGCATCTTCTTCAGGATTTCATCACTTCCACTTTGCAGCGGAATATGGAAATGCGGAACAAAAGCCTGGCTTTTTGCCACAAAATCGATCGTCTCGTTTTTCAGAAGATTAGGCTCTATGGATGAAATTCGCAAACGCTCAATTCCCTCAACCTGATCCAGCGCCTTCACCAAATCAAGAAAAGTATGTTCATGCTTTTTATTTCCGAATTCACCTTTCCCGTAGTCCCCAATATTTACCCCGGTAAGAACGATCTCTTTTATTCCCTTTTCCGAAATTTCAGCGGCATTTTTCAGTACATTTTCGAGTTTATCGCTGCGGGAAATTCCGCGAGCCAGAGGAATTGTGCAATACGTGCATTTGTAATCACAACCATCCTGAACCTTTAGAAAAGCACGGGTTCGGTCACCAATCGAATAAGAGCCCACATAGAAATCGGCCTCATCGATCTCGCAGGAATGGACTTCTCCAAGGTCATTTTTGGTGAGATCATTAAGGTAATCGGTAATTTTGAATTTTTCTGTCGCTCCTAATACAAGATCCACTCCGTCAACAGCAGCAAGTTCTTCCGGTTTTAGCTGGGCATAACAACCCACGGCGATCATAAAAGCGTTCTCGTTCACCTTCTGGGCCTGTTTCACGATGGCCTTAAAACGCTTATCGGCATTTTCGGTTACAGAACAGGTGTTTATCACATAGATATCGGCTTTTTCGGTAAATTCAACTCGCTCAAAACCTTCATTTTCAAAGGAACGGGCAATGGTCGAGGTTTCCGAAAAATTCAGCTTACAACCGAGCGTATAAAATGCGACTTTTTTGACCTCCATAACTATCTTTCTTCTTTTCTGAAATTCAGGGCTGCAAAGATACCAACTTAAATTGTTTTGCTAAAATGCTTTTCTGAAGCTAAATTCCCGAAAAATTAAAAGCTATATACAGTTTTCAAAAAAATAGCGTATTTTTAATTAGCATATCACCTGCAGCTTTATGAGTTTTAAAAGTACAGGCGACAAAATTGTCCAACGCCATTCAGGGATACAATCCCGGAGCAATATTACTTCCCTGCGGAAACAACAACCCGTATCTGAAGGCTGGATCTATAGAAGAAGCCGGCTAACCGAAGAAGATTTAGAGCTTTTCCGGCAAAATATCCTGCTGGAACATAAGAAAAAACACTACCGGGTGTTGATCATTACTGCGCTTATTTTAATAATGGCCGGGATTTTTTTCTTTTTTATTTATTCCTGATCAGCGCCGGTATTTGGAAGTTTGATCAAAAACATTTCTCAATATTTCTTTATCGACATCGGTAAGTTTCTCTCCCCTCCTGCTCATAACAATTTCAGCGGTTTCATAAACCTTTTCCAGCTTATAAGTTGAAGTTCCTCCACTTCCGCCCCAGCTAAAACTGGGAACGAAATTCCGCGGAAAACCACTTCCGAAGATATTGGAGCTCACGCCTATTACCGTACCGGTATTGAACATGCTATTAATAGCGCATTTGCTATGGTCTCCCATCATTAAACCGCAAAACTGAAGTCCTGTCCTGGCAAAATTCTCGGTACTATAGTTCCATAACCTTACCTCGGCGTAATTGTTCTTTAAATTTGAAGTATTCGTATCAGCCCCGATATTACACCATTCACCAAGCACCGAATTTCCAAGGAAACCTTCATGGCCTTTATTGGAATTCTCAAAAAGCACCGAATTATTGATCTCTCCCCCGGCCTTTCCGTGAGGACCGATGCTGGTGGGTCCATAAATTTTAGCTCCCATTTTTACGATAGCTCCTTCGCCAAGCGAGAAAGGTCCTCGAATAAGTGAACCTTCCAAAATAGTGGCATTCCTGCCGATATAAATAGGGCCTGATGAAGCATTAAGCGAACAGTTCTCCAGGCTTGCTCCTTCTTCAATAAAAATAGCCTCCTCATTCTTTACAAAATTGGAAGAGTCTATAGGTTGTGATTTCCGGCCTTTGGTAAGCAAGTGAAAATCCCGTTCGATTGCTTCACCATTTTTAGAAAAAATATCCCAGGTGTTCAATATTTGAAGAATTTCCCTCTCATATTCTACTACCTTATAATTGGAAATCTCTTCCTCTTCCCTTTGACGGTAAGCGATAAGTTGCTCTCCAACCATTAACTTTTGACCGGGTTTTAATATTTTCACGCTTTCCACCAGCTTTTCTTCCGGAAGAACCGAGGCATTGATGAAAATATTATTCTCCCCTAATTTCAGTGGCCACTTTTCACTCAGATAGTTTTCAGTTTTTGTTGAAATTTCTGATTTTAACCATTGCTCCCATTTTGCACGAATACTGAGAATGCCCACTCGAATATCGGCTACAGGTCTTGTAAAAGTAAACGGAAGCAGATTATTTCTAGCGTCGCCGTCAAATAGAATATAATTGGTCACGAGCAGTTAATTTTTTTCAAAATTAAGAGTTCCTGAAAAACTAAAAAGCCTTTCAGAAAATATTCACAAATAAAAAAGCCGCTTTGCAGCGGCTTCTTGTATAATTTCGCGTAGAAAAATTATTTTTTCTTGAATTTCGCGTATTTGTTCTTGAATTTATCAATTCTACCCGCACTGTCAACAAGTTTTGTCTGCCCAGTGTAGTATGGGTGAGAAGTTCTGGATATTTCCAGTTTTACCAACGGGTATTCGGTTCCGTCAACTTCAATCGTTTCTTTAGTCTTGGCTGTAGACTTTGTAATGAATACGTCTTCGTTAGACATATCTTTAAAAGCTACGAGTCTATAATTTTCCGGATGGATTCCCTGCTTCATCGCTTTGATCTTTATAATTTTTTCGAGGTGCAAATTTAATCAATAATTCCTCTTCTGCAAATACAAAAGTAAAAACTTTTTATTCAAACAAGCTTGTAACGTTTTATTATCTTTGTTTACTAACTACTACATAAACCAATCTTCTTTCAATAATGGAAAATTCCTCAAAAAAGATTGCGACTGCCTATGGCATCTACATGGGCATCGCTTTAATCCTCATTACTGTTCTGACCTATGTTTTTAACCTGGCGTTAATGACCCAATGGTGGTTTGGAATAATAATGTTGATTTTTATTATCACAATGTCCTGTTTTGCGGTAAGCAAGGCTAAAAAGGCCAGCACCACACTTTTCACCTTCAAAAGTGCTTTTGGAGTCTATATGATTACGGTTTTTCTGGGAAGCTTTATAAGTCTTCTTTTTTCTATCGTGCTTTTTAATTTTATAGATCCTGATGCCGCGCAACAAATCACCGAACTTACCATGGAAGCCACCAGGAACATGATGGAAAAATTTGGCGCTCCTGAAGCAGAGATCAATAAACAACTTGCAGCGATGCAGGAAAGCAATTCTTATGGGGTTTTAAATCAGCTTAAAGGTTATGCTTTTCAGTTGGCATTTTTTGCTGTTATCGGCCTGATCGTGGCGCTTATTTTCAGAGAAAAAGAAAAGACCAACGTCTAACATATGCAAATATCGGTTGTAATACCACTTCTAAACGAAGAACAATCTCTGGCTGAATTATATAATTGGATCGCAAAGGTTTTGCGATCCAATTCGTTTTCTTATGAGATCATATTTATCGATGATGGAAGCACCGATAACTCCTGGAAAACCATAGAAGCACTTGCCGAAAATGATAAAAGTGTAAAGGGAATTCGTTTTAACCGCAACTACGGAAAATCCCAGGCGCTGCATGCCGGATTTCTGAAAGCCGAAGGTGATGTGGTGATCACCATGGATGCCGATCTTCAGGATAATCCCGAAGAAATTCCTGAATTATTCGAGATGATCACCAGTGATGGATATGACCTTGTTTCCGGCTGGAAGAAAAAGCGTTACGATAATGTGATCACAAAAAATATACCCTCCAGGATTTTCAATGCCGCCGCTCGAAAAACTTCGGGGGTGAAATTGCATGATTTTAACTGTGGGTTAAAGGCATATAAAAAGGAAGTCATTAAAAATATTGATGTGTATGGAGAAATGCATCGGTATATTCCTGTTTTGGCCAAAAATGCGGGCTATTTCAAAATCTCTGAAAAGGAAGTACAACACCAGGCCCGGAAATATGGGAAAACGAAATTCGGAATGAACCGTTTCATTTATGGTTTCCTGGACCTGATCAGTATCTGGTTTCTGTCAAAATTCGGCCGCAGACCCATGCATCTTTTTGGTTCCCTGGGAGTACTGATGTTTATAATCGGTTTTTTTGCCGCGGGCTGGATAGGATTCTGGAAACTTTATAAACTTTACCACGGGCTTCCAAACACCCTCGTTTCTCTAAATCCATGGTTCTATATTTCTCTCACCGTGATGATTATAGGGACCCAATTCTTCCTGGCAGGTTTTCTGGGGGAATTGATCCTGCGCTCTAAAAGAGACCGAGAACGTTACCGTATCAAGAAAACCACGCCTAATCTTTAAGGCCTTTCGCCGAGAATCACTATTTTTGTTTTTCAGAAAAAATAAAAAAACTATGGCTGCAGTTAAACCAGAAATTCTTCAGAAAGCTAAAGCATGGCTAAGCGATACCTTTGATGAAAAGACCAGGAATGAGATCAACAGGCTTATTGAAGAAGATCCGAAAGAACTGGAAGAAAGCTTTTATAAAAATGCAGAATTTGGCACCGGTGGAATGCGCGGTGTAATGGGTGTAGGTACCAACCGCATCAATAAATATACACTTGGAAAGAACACCCAGGGACTTTCAGATTTTCTGAAGAGATCATTTCCCGGAAAAGACCTGCAGGCGGTAATTGCTTACGACTGCCGCAATAACAGTCAGTCGCTGGCCAAGGTAGTCGCCGATGTGTTTTCGGCAAACGGAATAAAAGTCTTTCTTTTTTCAGAATTAAGACCCACTCCCGAACTTTCTTATGCGGTAAAAAAACTTAATTGCCAGTGTGGAATTGTGCTTACAGCAAGCCATAATCCGCCGGAATACAATGGTTATAAAGTTTACTGGGAAGATGGCGGCCAGCTGGTTCCGCCGCAGGACCAGGAACTGGTGGAAACCATCAATAATCTCGAATATGGGGCGATTAATTTTAATACCAAATCTGAATTAATCCAAAAAATAGATACCGAAGTTGACAGATCTTTCGCAGAAGCTTCGGTTAAAAACGGCAGTTTTGATACTTCCGCAGAAGCACGTCAAAATCTGAAAGTGGTTTTTACTTCCCTTCACGGAACTTCCATAACCATGGTTCCGGAGGTACTGAAAAAAGCCGGATTCAGTGATGTGAATATCGTGGAAGAACAAAAAGAGCCTGATGGCAATTTTCCCACGGTAAAATCTCCCAATCCCGAAGAACCCGCTGCCCTGAAAATGGCACTGGACCTTGCCGAAGAAAAAAAGGCTGATATCGTGATCGGCACCGATCCCGACTGTGACCGCCTGGGAGTAGCCGTAAGGAATAACGAAGGTGAAATGATTCTTTTAAACGGGAATCAGACCATGCTTATTATGACCTGGTTCTTGCTGGAGCAGTGGAAAAAACAGGATAAGATCAAAGGAAAAGAATTTGTGGCTTCCACCATCGTTTCCACTCCAATGCTTCGGGAACTTGTTGAAGATTACGGCGTAAAATATATGGAAGTCCTCACCGGTTTTAAATGGATCGCGAAACTGATCAAGGATCATCCGGAACTTGATTTCATCGGTGGTGGTGAAGAAAGCTTCGGTTATATGGTAGGCGATTTCGTGAGAGACAAAGACGCGGTCACTTCTACCCTCCTCGCCTGTGAAATAGCGGCTGCGATGAAAGCCGAAGGAAATACGTTGTACAACAAACTCCTTGAACTCTATACCAAATACGGCCTTTATAAAGAAGAACTTATTTCTTTGGTGAAAAAAGGAATCGAAGGTGAAAAGGAGATAAAACAAATGCTGATCGACCTTCGGGAAAATCCGTGGAGCGAAATTGACGGTGAAAAGGTGGTGCTTGTGGAAGATTATAAATTGTCTAAAGCGAAAAATCTGCAGGATCATTCCGAGAGCGATATAGCTATTCCTAAATCCAACGTACTTATTTATTATACCGAAGAAGGCACCAAGATCGCTGCCCGTCCAAGCGGAACGGAGCCTAAGATCAAATTTTATATCAGTGTCAATACAAATCTTGATTCGGTAGAAAATTACGAGAAGAAACATCAGGAATTAAGTGATAAGATCGGCCGAATAAAACAAGAGCTCAATCTGGGCTAAGCGAAAATTTAAATGACCTATTTCCGAAAAATACTCCGGTTCGCGAAGCCGTACAGGATTTACGCGATCCTCAACATTTTATGTAATATTTTTTACGCGATCTTCAGCACCCTCTCTTTCATCGCGCTGATCCCGGTAATTAAGGTTTTATTCGACAAAACCGAAAGAGTTAACCAAAAACCAATCTGGGATGGAATTGCCCATATAAAGGATTATACGATCAATTATTTCAATTATTCGGTTACCCAAAGGGTGAATGAAGATGAAGTTTCAGCCCTGGTCTTCATCTGTGGACTGGTGGTACTTCTGTTTTTTCTGAAAAACCTTTTCGGATATTTATCGTCATATTTTCTTGTTTTCCTTCAGAATGGAGTGTTAAGGGATCTTAGAGACGCCATGTATAAAAAGATCATGGCGCTGCCGGTTTCTTATTTTTCAGAAAAAAGAAAAGGAGATACCATTTCCAGGATAACGGCTGATGTGAATGAGGTGCAGACGTCCTTTCTTTCCATCCTGGAGCTGATGGTCAGGGAACCGCTTACCATCATTTTTACGCTTATTGCCATGCTTTGGATGAGCGCGAAACTAACCCTTTTTGTGTTTGTTTTTCTGCCAGTTTCCGGATTCATTATTTCTTTAATAGGAAAACAACTGAAGAAAAGATCAAATCTCGCACAGGAAGAGAATGGACATTTTCTCAGTATTGTTGAAGAAACCCTATCCAGCCTCAAGATCATCAAAGGTTTCAATGCTGAAAATAAATTCTACGCGCGTTTTCAGGAATCTACCAAAAGACTTCACGATATACTGAACAGCTTACTGCACAGGCAGAACCTTGCTTCTCCTACCAGTGAATTCCTGGGGATTTTTGTGATCGTGATTATTCTCTGGTACGGCGGAAATATGGTACTGGTGGAAAATTCTATAGGAGCCGCCACCTTTATCACTTTTCTGGGACTGGCTTACAATATTCTTACTCCGGCAAAACAAATTTCCAAAGCCTCTTATAGCGTGAAAAAAGGAAATGCCGCCGCTGAGCGTATTCTTCATATTCTGGAGACACCCTCAAACCTTACCGATGCTCCAGATGCGGTGGAAAAGGAAGAATTCCAGAAAGAGATCAGCATCGAAAGTATCGATTTCAGCTATGAGAAGGATAAGGTGCTGAAGAATTTTAGTATTAAAGTACCAAAAGGAAAGACCGTTGCTCTTGTTGGTCAGTCAGGTTCTGGAAAATCTACTATCGCCAATTTGATCACCAGATTTTACGATGTCAACAACGGCAGCATTAAGATCGACGGCCTTGATATTCGCAAGATCAAAAAAGCTTCTCTCAGAAATTTAATGGGGCTCGTGACGCAGGATTCCATTCTTTTCAATGATACCATTCGCAATAATGTAAGCCTTGGAAAAGACAATGCCAGTGATGAAGATATCATTGAGGCATTGAAAATTGCCAATGCCTGGGAATTTGTTAAGGATCTCCCTCAGCAACTCGAAACTAATATTGGTGACAGTGGTAATAAACTCAGCGGCGGACAAAAACAGCGGCTTTCTATCGCACGTGCCGTATTGAAGAATCCGCCGATAATGATCCTGGACGAAGCCACTTCTGCTCTTGATACCGAAAGCGAGAAACTGGTTCAGAAAGCACTGGAAAACATGATGAAAAACCGTACCTCAGTGGTGATCGCACACCGCCTTTCCACCATTCAGAATGCCGATAATATTGTGGTAATGCAGCGGGGAGAGATCGTGGAACAGGGAAAACACCAGGAACTTATTGCCAGAGAAGGTACTTATCGCAAGCTTGTTGAAATGCAGTCTTTTGATTGATTTTCTTGAACAGATACAAATAAAAAATGGATGATAGTAGGTAATATCATCCATTTTTATCTACAAATTATTTCCACATTGGGGCTGGTGGAAATAATGTCGATTCAATTCAATTTTTTTGGGGCAAAAAAAGATCAAATCATTTTCATAGTGTAAATATACTTCAAATATTCAAAAACACAAGAAAAAAGTGTTTTTTATCAGATTTTTATGTTTTTAAACGATCAGGTTCATTTGTTTTGTAAGATTTTTCTTTATTCTCATTTTTTAAAGCTTTGTTTTCAGTATTTTATCTTTTCCCATAACTTTACCGCCCCGATACACCACCTGAAATTGTGAAAAATCCCGAAGATCTTTTAGTCAGCCGTTTACAGGATGATGCCACCTGCGAGGAAGCATTCCGGGAGCTCATATCTTTATATAAAGAGCGCCTGTACTGGCATATAAGAAATATTGTAAAGGATCATGAGGATACCGATGATATTCTTCAGAATACCTTTCTGAAAATATTTCGGAATATCAAGCAATTTAAAGGGGACAGTAAGTTGTACAGCTGGATGTATAGAATTGCCACCAATGAATCGATCACTTTTCTAAATAAAAGAGCACGGCAGCAAAAGATCACCTCAGAAGAACTGCAAAACCAGATCATCGATAATCTTGAAAGCGATGTCTATTTTGAAGGAGAGGAAATTCAGCTGAAATTACAGCGGGCTATTGCCACCCTACCCGATAAGCAACAGCAGGTTTTCAATATGAAGTATTTTGAAGAACTTAAATATCGAGAAATGGCAGAGATTTTGAATACCAGTGAGGGAGCCTTAAAAGCTTCATATCATATAGCATCAAAAAAAATTGAAGAATTTTTAAAAACGAATTAAACCATCAGGGAAATTTATCGTCCAATAAACAAATGAGTACAAATAATTCAAAATATCCGCGAAAACCAGGCTTCAGGATTCCCGATAATTATTTCGGGGAACTGGAAGACAGGCTGTTGAAGCGAATTGCTGAAGAAAATTCTGCCGAATTAACTTCAGTAAATTCAGGTTTCAAGGCTCCTGATGGATATTTTGAAAATCTTGAAGATCGTATCCTGGCAAAACAAAAATCGCCTGGAAAAGTTATTTCGATCTTCAGAAGTGAATATTTGTACTATGCCGCTGCGGTTGCTGCCATTTTCATTCTTATCTGGGTCGCACCTTTTAATAAAATGAATACGGCAGATCCTCTTGGCTGGGACGATGTGGAAGTTTCGGCCATGGAAGATTATTTAGTGGAGGGCTATGAAATGGGATATATCGAAATGGATGCCTCAGAATTTTCTAATTATTTCCTTGATAATGAAAAATTAGTAGATGATTCAGATTTCGAAAATGTGAATTCTGATGCTGTAATTGATTATCTTGAAGAAAATGTTGACGATCCGTCAGATTTAATTGAATAATTATGAAAAAAATAATTCTTTTCATTTCGTTTTTTGTTGGTCTAACCAGCCCGTCTTTTGCACAGGATGATTCAGACCGCAGTGCACAGTGGGAACGAATAAAGGCATTAAAGGTGGCCTTTTTCACCCAGGAAATGAATTTTAATGATAAAGTCGCTGAAAAATTCTGGCCTATCTATAATAAATACGAACAAGATCGACATAAACTTCACGAAAGAGAACATGTAGACATTAATAATGTGGAATGCATAAGTGAAGATGAGGCCAATGGTTATTTATCAGAATTTCTCTCGGTTGAAAATGAGGAATATCGTATAAAAAAACAGCTGTTTAAAGATCTTAGAGAGATCATGTCAGCTAAAGATATTATTAAGCTTTATAAACTTGAAGACGAGTTTCATAAAAAGCTTATCAAGGAATACCGCTCGAAAAGAGGCGGAAAAGGTTCCAACAGCAGTGAGTAGTCAGCTATTCATATTTAGTTTTTTGGTTAGTTAGTAGTTAATAGCCCGGTAGATTTATTTTGCCGGGTTATTTTCTTTTCAGTGGAAATTTAGTTTTGCCACCCGGCCTTTTCCTGCCGCATACGCGATGGAATCATTAAGAAATCTTATGGTATAAAATCCTTCATCTGAAAGTTTTTTCCAGTTTTTACCACCATCATTGCTGTAAGAGATTCCGGTTGCTCCCACGGCTACGATTTCCTGCGCATC
Organism: uncultured Flavobacteriaceae bacterium; assembly: GCA_963741865.1. Taxonomy (GTDB): domain Bacteria; phylum Bacteroidota; class Bacteroidia; order Flavobacteriales; family Flavobacteriaceae; genus Christiangramia. The sequence continues at coordinate 52,074 of CAVUJP010000002.1, read as the reverse complement.
AGAACCCGGCACATACCTCACACTGCTTTTATATCCCGGCTCCTGCCCTTTCGCCACCAGTTGCCAGCTTTTACCTCCATCTTTGGTAATGGCTTTATTCGCTTCATTGGCTTCTGGTTTTGTATAATCTCCCCCGATGATGATCCCTCTGTTCTCGTCATAGAAATCCATGCTGTAACCACCTGTTGTCGCTTCACCCTGTACTAAAGGCGTTTCAAAAATCTGCCAGCTTTTACCTTTATCGGGGGAATAAAGAATTCTGGAACTCTTTCCACCGGTAAGAATCCAGGTATTATTTCCCTGAATGGCAATATTTGAATTGCTCGCAGCGAAAGCCGCTTCTCCCTCTGCAGCTTCCGGCAATTGGGAACAATCGATTTTTTGCCAGCTTTTTCCGCCATTTCGGGTGATAATAATAGAAATACATTTATCGGTAGGATCGCCCATAGCTATTCCTTCCTGGTCATTCCAGAAAGCCATGGCATCATAAAAAACCTTCTCATTTTCCTCTTTATACACCAGCTCCATTTGGCCATTGTTACCGGTTTTATAGAGCAGCGCCGGATTACCCGTGCTCAGCATAAAAAAATCACTTCCCGTACTGGCAACGGCCCGATATTCGGGAATAGAATCCTGGAAAGTCTGTGCACTTGTTTTCCAGCTATTGTTGGCGGAGTTATATAAGCCGTAAGTCCCTTGATTCGCCGCGAAAACCAGGTTTGGCCCTATGATCTCAATAGCCCGAATACTAAGGGAATCGACTTCCAAAATCGGAGTGATTTCCACATTTGTAAAGATTTTATCGGATACTTGCTTCGGTTTATTTTCTTTTTCTTCGGAAGAATTTTTACAGGCGACACTTAAAAGCAAAAGCAGAAAGATAAATTTTCTCATAACTTGAATTTGCTTCAAATATAAAGGAAACGCCTGCAAAAAAATGTAACTTTGCGGCCTTAAAACAATTTTATGCGATTACACCGTAACCTCGTTTTTGCCACTGTTGATGCTCTTTCTGAAATTTTTAATGAAGGAAACTATGCTGATAAGGTCATCGAAAAAACTCTTAAAAGAGACAAGAGGTGGGGCTCACGGGATCGTAGCTTTATTGCCGAAACCACCTATGATATTGTTCGATGGAAGCGGCTGTACGCCGAAATCGCCGATGTAAAAGCTCCTTTTAAACGCGATGATCTTTTTAGAATGTTCGCAGTTTGGGCCGTGCTTCGGGGAGTAAAACTTCCAGACTGGCCACAGTTTGCAGGAACACCCGAAAGACGTATTAAAGGCAGGTTCGATGAACTGAGCAAAATCAGAAAATTCAGGGAATCCATACCTGACTGGCTGGATAAGCTTGGGGAAAAGGAACTTGGAGAAAAAATCTGGACCGAAGAAATAAAGGCTTTGAACCATTTAGCCCCTGTAGTAATCAGGGCGAATACCCTAAAAACTTCTGCCGAAGAGCTTGCGAAAAAACTTCAGGAAGAAGAAGTGGAAACCCATAATTTGAAAAATTATCCGGAAGCTTTGGTTTTAAAGGAACGTTCCAATATTTTCAAAACAAAAGCATTCCAGAATGGATTATTTGAAGTTCAGGATGCCAGTTCTCAGCGCGTGGCTGAATTTCTGGATGTAAAACCCGGAATGCGTGTGGTGGATACCTGCGCCGGTGCCGGCGGAAAATCGCTTCACCTTGCTGCCCTGATGGAAAACAAGGGACAGATCATTGCCCTTGACATCTATGGCAATAAACTGAAAGAACTGAAACGGCGTGCCAAACGTGCCGGAGCACATAATATCGAAACCAGAAGCATCGATAACAACAAGGTGGTCAAAAAACTTTACAATTCGGCTGATCGGGTGCTGATCGATGCACCTTGTAGCGGACTCGGCGTGCTTAGCAGAAATCCGGACGCTAAATGGAAACTTCAGCCTGAATTTTTGGATAATATTCGTGAAACTCAGCAGGAAATTCTTCAGCAGTACGCGAAAATATTAAAAAAAGGAGGTAAAATGGTTTATGCGACCTGCTCTGTACTGCCTTCAGAAAACCAGAAACAGGTGGAATATTTCCTGAATTCTGAAGAAGGAAAAGATTACAAGTTAGTAAAAGATGAAAAAATCCTTTCCAGCAAGAGCGGTTATGACGGATTTTATATGGCGCTTTTTGAAAAAATCAATTAACAGAACATGAGTTTTTAAAGAAATTTCTTTTAAAAATCTTATTTTTGCTCTTTGTCCAAAACCACACAAACAACACCTAGATGATCCTTTTCTTCGGAAACCAACTTACCAAGGTCTATGCGGTGGAAACCCACTCAGAACTATCGGCCAGTGAAATTTCTAAATTAAACTGGCTTTTCGGAAATACTCAACAAATCAATAAATCTGCTCTGGCAGATTTTTTTGTTGGTCCGCGTGCCGCCATGATCACTCCCTGGAGCACTAATGCTGTCGAGATTACCCAAAATATGGGAATTCACGGTATCATTCGTATTGAAGAATTCATGCGTGTAGATGAGCATTTCGAAGATTTTGATCCCATGCTTTCTCAGAAATACAATAAACTGGACCAGGATATTTTTGATATTCATATCAATCCGGAACCGATAAAAGAGATCGACAATATTGCCGAATATAATCTTCAGGAAGGCCTGGCGCTGAATGATGAAGAGGTTAAATATCTCGATTCTCTTTCCAGGAAACTGGGAAGAAAGCTTACAGATTCTGAAGTTTTCGGATTTTCGCAGGTGAATTCAGAACATTGTCGGCACAAGATCTTCAACGGCACTTTTATTATCGATGGAGAGGAAAAACCGGTTTCCCTCTTTAAAATGATCAGGAAAACTTCCGAAGAAAATCCCAATGATATCGTATCGGCATACAGCGACAATGTGGCTTTTATAAAAGGACCCAAACTTGAACAATTCGCGCCTAAATCGGCTGATGTACCCGATTACTACCAGGTGACCGATTTCGACTCAGTGATTTCTCTAAAAGCCGAAACCCATAATTTCCCAACCACAGTGGAGCCTTTCAATGGTGCCGCGACCGGAAGCGGTGGAGAGATCCGCGACCGACTTGCCGGTGGAAAAGGCTCGTTACCACTTGCGGGAACGGCTGTATATATGACCTCCTATTCCCGTCTTGAAAAAGATCGAAAATGGGAAGAAGGAGTGAAAGAACGTGACTGGCTGTATCAAACGCCAATGGACATTCTTATTAAAGCCTCCAATGGAGCTTCCGATTTTGGGAATAAATTCGGTCAGCCTTTGATCGCTGGTTCGGTACTCACTTTTGAGCATTCAGAAAATAATCGTCGTCTGGGCTATGACAAGGTGATCATGCTTGCCGGAGGTGTGGGCTATGGAAAAGCAGACCAGGCTAAAAAAGATACTCCTAAAAAAGGTGATAAAATCGTGATCCTTGGTGGTGAAAATTACAGGATCGGGATGGGCGGTGCTGCGGTTTCTTCAGCCGATACCGGCAAATTCAGCAGTGGGATTGAACTCAATGCCATACAGCGTTCCAATCCTGAAATGCAGAAACGTGCGGCCAATGCGATTCGTGGAATGGTGGAAAGTGAGAAAAACCCCATAGTTTCCATTCACGATCATGGCGCGGGCGGACATTTGAACTGTCTTAGCGAGCTTGTGGAGGAAACCGGCGGAAAGATTGATCTTGACGCTCTGCCAGTGGGCGATCCTACGCTTTCGGCCAAAGAAATCATCGGCAACGAATCTCAGGAACGAATGGGACTGGTAATTGGAGATGCTGAAATCGCACAACTTAAACGCGTGGCAGATCGTGAACGCTCCCCGATGTACGATATTGGGGATGTGACGGGAGATCATCGATTCACTTTTGAAGGCAGCAAATCGCATAAAAAGCCCATGGATATGGAATTGGGAGATATGTTCGGCAGTTCCCCAAAAACGGTGATGAACGACAAAAGCCTTAAAAGAAATTACGAAGAACTAAATTATTCTACCCAAAACATTCAGGAATATCTCAAACAACTGCTTCAGCTGGAAGCCGTGGCTTGTAAAGACTGGCTTACCAATAAAGTTGATCGCTGCGTTTCCGGTCGTGTGGCCAAGCAGCAAACAGCGGGTGCTCTTCAGCTTCCTTTGAACAATGTGGGTGTGATGGCGCTAGATTATAAAGGTCATTCGGGTGTGGCTACTTCTATTGGCCACTCCCCTGTTTCGGCTTTGATCGATCCTGTGGCTGGTTCAAGAAATTCTATTGCCGAAGCGCTTTCGAATATTGTCTGGGCACCGCTCGAAAAGGGGCTGAAATCTGTTTCCCTTTCTGCGAACTGGATGTGGCCCTGTAATAATGAAGGGGAAGACGCGCGATTGTATGAAGCAGTGGAAGCGGTTTCGAATTTTGCCATTTCCCTGGGCATAAATGTTCCCACGGGTAAAGACTCGCTTTCCATGAAACAGCGCTATAAAGACGGCGAAGTGATCTCTCCCGGCACCGTGATCATTTCTGCGGCCGCGCATTGCGATGACATTCGAAGGACGGTTGAGCCGGTTTTACAGAAGAATGGCGGTGATATCTATTACATCAATCTGTCTCAGGATAAATTCAAATTAGGAGGTTCTTCTTTTGCCCAGATTCTGAATAGAGTTGGAACGGAGGTTCCAACAATTCAGGATGAGAAAAAATTTGCGGCCGCATTTAATGCCATTCAGCACATGATCAGGAAAGATATGATCCTTGCCGGACATGATGTGGCTTCAGGCGGACTCATCACCACACTGCTGGAAATGTGTTTTGCCGATGTGAATCTTTCAGCTGAATTTGACCTTTCCGAATTGAACGAGCAGGACATGGTAAAACTTCTGTTCAATGAAAACTGCGGAATTGTTTTCCAGGCTGCAGATGCTTCCGCGGAAAAATTCCTGAAGGAACAGCAAATTGAATATTTCAAAATCGGAAAAGTCACCGAAGGGAGTATACTCAAAATCAAGAAGAATTCAGAAGTGCTCGAATTCAACATTCCTGAACTTCGTGATACCTGGTATAAGACCTCTTTTCTGCTTGACCAGAAACAAAGTGGAAAAGACAAGGCTACCGAACGTTATCACCATTATAAAGAACAGCCTCTGGAATTTAAATTTCCTAAAAATTTTAGCGGTAAACTCCCCCAATTTGATGCCGAAAAACCAAAAATCAAAGCCGCCATCATCAGGGAAAAAGGATCAAACAGTGAACGCGAAATGGCCAGAGCAATGTATCTTGCAGGTTTCGATGTAAAAGACGTGCACATGACCGATCTTATCACGGGACGGGAAACACTGGAAGATATTCAGTTTATTGCCACCGTGGGTGGATTCTCCAATTCAGATGTTTTGGGAAGCGCTAAAGGCTGGGCCGGTGCTTTTTTATATAATGAAAAGGCCAAAAAAGCCCTCGATGATTTCTTTGCGAGAAAAGATACCTTATCGCTGGGAGTTTGCAACGGGTGTCAGTTGTTTATCGAACTTGGCCTGATCAATCCTGATCATGAGCAAAAGCCGAAAATGCTGCACAACGAATCGCATAAATTTGAATGTAATTTCACTTCCGTAGAAATACAGAAGAATAATTCGGTGATGCTTTCTTCTCTGGAAGGCGCCAAGCTGGGAATCTGGGCGGCACATGGTGAAGGAAAATTCAGCTTTCCCTATGAAGAGGAAAAATATCAGATCGTTGGAAAATATGGATATGAAGGCTATCCTGCCAATCCTAACGGTTCTCATTTCAACACGGCAATTTTAACCGATAATTCCGGAAGGCATCTCGTGATGATGCCTCATTTAGAGCGATCTACTTTCCCGTGGAACTGGGCTTATTATCCAAAAGGCAGGAAAGATGAAGTTTCGCCATGGCTGGAAGCCTTTGTAAATGCCAGAAAATGGCTGGAGAAAAAATAAATTTTAGAATAAAAAAATGCGGGTATTGAACCCGCATTTTTTTATTTTTCCGGTTAAATTTAAGCTTCCGGAAATTCTTCAAACACATCATCTACCATCCTGGCAATAGCGCGTTTGGTGGTCTCATTATATATGGGATCGGTGGCTACACCTTTCCACACAGTTTCCTTTGTCTGCCGGTCAACCAGTCGAATCACCAGGGTTCCTTTTTTATAAGTATAGGTATCATAATTATAACCTATGATATTTGAATAATTCCCATAGTTATAATAGTAATAAGGCTCATAATACGGAGCTATGGTGTTGATCCCTGCAGTATAAGGATAAGTCGCATATAGAGCATCTTTACTGGCTGCGAGCTCAGCATCGGTTTTGGTACTTACCAGCACCAGAAGATCCGGCTGACTTCTGTCCAGACGGTATCCTTCATCCTCAAGGTTTTCGCTGATTGCATTCAAAACAATGGTGTTTACGTCCTCATTGTCATAGTCTGCATTATTTGCATCTGCATTGGTATTTGGCAAAAAGGCGAAGGTTTTATAATTCTCTACATTTGTACTTTCGGGATTTGTTGTGGTCACCTTTGGTCCACAACCGGCAAAGAATAGTACCGCCGCAATCAATGTCGTTATTTTCAAAGTCTTCATAACAGTTATTTTTAGTTCAATTTTAATTTAAGGATATAATTATCTAAAAATAAGTGTATTATGATTTTTAAAATCAGTTTAACCTATCAGGAGGTTTTTAAGATAAATTTTCATAACCGAATTTTAAGAAGGAGATTCCTTTGCAGAAAATGGAACAGATCCAACTTTTTTTATTAAAATAGATTTAAATGAACTCTTAAATTGCTATTTTGCAAAGCATATCCGCAAAAATCCGGACCTATTCATGATTGAAATAAAAAGACTTTTTGATTTTCCTTATTTTCAGCTTCAGAATTTTCCATTACATAAAGCTTTTGCTACCAAATATGGGAATGAATGGAAATCCATTTCTACTCAGCAATATATAGATCAGGCAAACGCTGTAAGTCGGGGGCTTCTTCGGCTGGGAATAAAACCTAATGATAAGATCGCGGTGATCTCATCTACCAATCGTACAGAATGGAACATTCTCGATATTGGGATTTTGCAAATAGGTGCTCAGAACGTACCTGTTTATCCTACAATTTCAGAAGAGGAATATGAATACGTATTGAATCACAGCGGGGCGATCTACTGTTTTGTTTCTGATAAAGAAGTCTTGGAAAAAGTTCAGAAAATAAGGTCAAATACAAGGATAAAGGAAGTTTTCAGCTTCAATGAAATCAAAAATTGTAAGAACTGGCAGGAAATTCTAAAGGACGGAGAAGATAAAAGCAACCAGGATGAAGTTGAAAAACTGAAGAAGAGCGTCAGGAGCGAAGATCTGGCCACCCTTATCTATACTTCCGGAACAACAGGAAAACCTAAAGGCGTGATGCTTTCTCATGAAAATATTGTGAGCAATGTACTGGGAAGTGCTCCGCGGGTTCCTTTTGAAACCGGCTCTTATGTGGCTTTAAGCTTTTTGCCGGTATGTCATATTTTCGAGCGAATGATCCTCTACCTTTATCAGTATTATTCGGTTTCGGTTTATTTCGCCGAATCTATAGACAAGATCAGCGATAATCTCAACGAGGTGAAGCCAAACGTGATCACTGCTGTGCCGAGACTCCTTGAAAAAGTATATGAAAAAATTGTCGCCAAAGGTTCTGCTCTTTCCGGAATAAAGAAAAATCTGTTTTTCTGGGCGCTTGAAATTGGTGAAAAATATGAACCCTACGAAGCAAATGGCTGGTGGTATGAATTCCGTTTAAAAATTGCACGCAAACTTATCTTTTCGAAGTGGCAGGCAGGTCTTGGCGGTAACATTGAACTCATAGTTTCAGGTAGTGCCGCTTTACAGCCCAGGCTGGCAAGAATATTCGCCGCAGCAGATATTCCGGTGATGGAAGGCTATGGCTTAACCGAAACCTCCCCTGTAATTGCCGTAAATGATGAGAGAAACCACGGATTCAAGATTGGTACGGTAGGGAAAGTTCTTGATAATGTGGAGGTGAAAATCGGCGAAGACGGGGAAATTCTCACCAAAGGACCGAATCTCATGAAGGGTTATTATAAAGACGAAGAGAAAACCAAAGAAGTGGTGGATGAAAACGGATATTTCCATACTGGTGATATTGGTGAACTGGATAATGAAGGTTTCCTGAAAATTACCGATCGAAAAAAAGAAATGTTCAAGACTTCCGGAGGAAAATATGTGGCACCTCAAATTCTCGAAAATACGATGAAGCAATCACGCTTTATTGAGCAGATCATGGTAGTTGGTGACGGAGAAAAAATGCCGGCAGCTCTTATTCAGCCTAATTTTGAATTTGTACAGGACTGGGCAAAAAGAAAAAAAATCGATCTTGGTGATGGCAGCATGAAATCTATAACGACCAACAAACTGGTGAGGCAAAGAATTCAGGAAGAAATTGATTTTTATAACCAGAAATTCGGGAAATGGGAAAGAGTAAAAACCTTCGAACTTACCCCGGAGGTCTGGAGCATTGAAGAAGACCACCTCACTCCTACTATGAAACTCAAGCGAAAAAATATCAAAGAACATTACAATAAACTTTACGAACAGCTCTACGGGCGTAATTAATTAATATCTAATATTATAGCATTAAAACTCCTCTTTTTAAGGGGAGTTTTCTTATTTTTAATACTTGCTGCACTACCACAAACTTTCCGTTTAATTTACTTGAATTTATTATGCGTGCATAATATTTTTTACTAACTTTGGTTCACTCCTATGAGCCAGATTAAAGAAAAAACGATCGATTATGTACTGAGAGCCACCTGGATGGCGGTCTCGAAAATGTACAATGAAGAAGCGGGAAAAGCCGGCAGTACCATGGCCACGGGTTTTGCTCTTTTGAGTATTGACCCTGAAAATGGCACACCATCAACCTCTCTTGGCCCCAAAATGGGAATGGAAGCCACCAGTCTTTCCAGGATTTTAAAATCTATGGAAGAAAAAGGTCTGATCACCAGAAGAAGGAATCCGCAGGATGGACGAAGCGTCCTTATTTGCCTGACCGATTTCGGAAGGGAAATGCGTGATTATTCACGACGCGTGGTGCTAAGGTTTGACGAAGCAGTTAAGGAAGCCGTTTCAGAAAAAGAAATGGAAACCTTCACAAAAGTTGCCAATACTATTATGGATCTCATCAGTGAAAAGAAAATCTATACCGAAGAGATCCAGATAAAAGAGAATAAAAAATAACAGGAATTTAAAAGCTTAACCAAAGAATGAAAAGACGTATCAATAAAGTTGCAGTGATCGGTTCCGGAATTATGGGAAGCGGGATTGCCTGCCATTTCGCCAATATAGGTGTGGAGGTTCTTCTGCTGGATATAGTTCCGCGAGAGCTCAACGACAAGGAAAAACAAAAAGGCCTGAGTCTGGAAGACAAGTTGGTTCGTAACAGGATCGTAAATGATTCTCTTCAGAATGCCCTGAAATCGAAACCCTCCCCTATTTACCATAAAGATTTTGCCAGCCGCATTAAAACAGGAAATTTAGAGGACGATATTTCAAAAGTATCTGAAGTTGACTGGATCATTGAAGTGGTGGTGGAACGTCTGGATATTAAAAAACAGGTGTTCGAAAATCTTGAAAAATATCGTAAAAAAGGAACATTAATCACCTCGAACACCTCCGGAATTCCTATTCATTTCATGACCGAAGGCCGAAGTGAAGATTTTAAAAAACATTTCTGCGGAACCCATTTTTTCAATCCGCCGCGATATCTAAGGTTATTTGAGATCATTCCCGGGCCTGAAACTTCTGAGGAAGTATTAGATTTCCTTCATATGTACGGAGAGAAATTCCTTGGAAAAAAGCCTGTTCTTGCCAAAGACACTCCGGCTTTTATAGGAAACAGGATAGGAATTTTCAGCATTATGAGCCTTTTCCATCAGGTTAAGGAAATGGGAATGACGATTGAGGAAGTAGATAAACTTACCGGCCCGGTTATTGGCCGCCAAAAATCAGCAACTTTTCGTACTGTAGATGTGGTTGGCCTGGATACGCTGGTGCATGTCGCCAACGGACTTCATGAAAATGTGCCTAAAGATGAGGCTCATGACCTCTTTGCCTTACCCGATTTCATCAATACCATGGTGGAAAATGAATGGTATGGCAGTAAAACCGGTCAGGGTTTTTATAAGAAAATCAAAAAAGACGATGGTTCCAGTGAAATAAAAAGCCTGGATCTCGATACCATGGAATATCGCGACCAGAAAAAAGCATCTTTCGCTACACTGGAAATGACAAAATCGATCGATAATGTTGCCGACCGGTTTGAGGTTCTTATAAAAGGAAAAGACAAAGCCGGCGATTTTTACCGAAAGAGTTTCTCGGCCCTTTTTGCATACGTTTCCAACAGAATTCCTGAGATCTCTGACGAACTTTATAAGATCGATGATGCGATGAGAGCAGGTTTCGGATGGGAACACGGACCCTTCCAGATATGGAATATCATTGGTGTCAAAAAAGGCATAGAGATGATGAAGGAAGAAGGATATGAACCTGCTTCCTGGGTCAATGAAATGCTGGAAAGCGGCAACGAGAGTTTCTATACCGTAAAAGAAGGAAATACCTATTATTATAATATAGACGAGAAAGAACAAACAAAAGTACCGGGGCAGGAAGCTTTTATTATCCTGGATAACATCCGTGAATCTAAAGAAGTTTTCAGTAACAGCGGAGTGGTTGTGGAAGATCTCGGTGACGGTATTCTGAATGTGGAATTCCGCAGTAAGATGAACACCATTGGCGGCGATGTGCTTGACGGTTTGAATAAGGCGATAGACATGGCCGAAAAAGACTATCAGGGACTGGTTGTAGCCAATAATGGTAAAAACTTCTCTGTGGGCGCTAATATCGGGATGATATTCATGATGGCCGTTGAGCAGGAATATGACGAACTGAATATGGCTATCAAATATTTCCAGGACACTATAATGCGTATGCGTTATTCAGCTATACCTACTGTTGCCGCGCCACATGCCATGACTTTAGGTGGTGGATGTGAACTCTCGCTTCATGCAGATCGGGTGGTTGCAGCCGCTGAAACCTATATTGGCCTTGTGGAATTTGGTGTGGGTGTCATTCCCGGAGGTGGAGGCACCAAGGAAATGACGGTAAGAGCTTCAGACACGTATCAAAAAGATGATGTGGAGCTTAACAGGCTGCGCGAACATTTTCTCGCAATAGGAATGGCAAAAGTTTCAACTTCAGCATATGAAGCTTATGATCTTAATATCCTCCAGAAAGGAAAAGATATCGTAGTGGTGAATCCCGATAGACAATTAGCCATTGCCAAAAAAACAGCTTTGCTGATGGCCGAAAACGGATACACAAAACCTATTGAAAGAACCGATATCAAGGTGCTTGGAAAACAGGCGCTGGGAGCTTTCCTTGTGGGAACTGACCAGATGAAAGCCGGAAATTATATTTCTGAACACGATAAAAAAATAGCAAATAAACTGGCCTATGTCATGGCTGGCGGGGATCTTTCTGCTAATCAGATGGTTAGCGAGCGATACCTTCTTGACCTGGAAAGAGAAGCATTCCTTTCCCTGACCGGAGAGAGAAAAACACTGGAAAGACTTCAGCATATGCTGAAAAAAGGGAAACCGCTTCGTAACTAAGTAAAATGTATGATAGTAGATTGTATACTGAAATGATAATCAGATGAATTACTTCAGAGAATTAAAAGTTTGGCAAAAATCTATTGCATATAGTAATATTATTTATGCTGAAACAAAAAATTTTCCAAAAGAAGAAATGTACGGGTTAACATTTCAGATTAGAAGATCAGCTATCTCTATTCCCTCAAATATAGCGGAAGGTTATGGAAGAGAATCAAAAAAGGATTTTAAAAATTTTTGGGGATAGCATTAGGTTCAGCCTTTGAATTAGAAACACAGTTAATCATTGCACTAGAGCAAAATTTTTTTGACAAGAAAGTATTTGATGAATTTGAAAAGAAAATACAACATATTTAAAATATGATTATCAAACTACAGTCTACTCTTTAGCACTATACATTATACAAAATACAATATACAATGAACAGAACAGCATATATAGTCAAAGCATATAGAACCGCGGTAGGAAAAGCACCACGAGGTGTCTTCAGGTTTAAACGTCCCGATGAGCTCGCCGCAGAAACCATCGAATACATGATGGGAAAACTGCCCGAATTCGATAAAAACAGGATCGATGATGTAATCGTGGGAAATGCCATGCCCGAAGCCGAACAGGGGCTTAATGTAGGCCGGCTTATTTCCCTGATGGGACTGGATACAGTGAAAGTTCCGGGAATGACCGTGAACAGGTATTGTGCTTCTGGTCTTGAAACTATCGCAATCGCCTCGGCGAAAATACAAACCGGAATGGCCGATTGTATTATCGCCGGTGGTGCCGAAAGTATGAGTTATATTCCTATGGGAGGATACAAACCGGTTCCTGATTACGAGTTAGCCAAAGAAGGCCACGAAGATTACTACTGGGGAATGGGACTCACCGCCGAAGCCGTGGCAAATAAGTACAAAGTCTCAAGAGAAGATCAGGATGAATTTGCATATGAATCTCATCAGAAAGCCTTAAAAGCCCAGGCTGAAGATCGATTCCAGGATCAGATCGTTCCCATTAAAATCGATGAAACCTACGTTGATTCTGATAATAAAAAGAAAACTAAATCTTACACGGTAAATAAAGACGAAGGACCGCGAAAAGATACTTCTCTCGAAGTTTTAAATAAACTTCGACCAGTTTTTGCCGAAGGCGGAAGCGTAACTGCCGGGAATTCTTCACAGATGAGCGATGGCGCGGCTTTCGTGATGGTGATGAGCGAAGAAATGGTCAAAGAACTGAATGTGGAACCTATCGCGAGACTGGTTTCTTACAAAGCCGTGGGCGTGGAACCGCGTATTATGGGAATCGGTCCCGTTTATGCCATTCCTGAAGCATTAAAAATGGCCGGTCTAAAACAGGATGATCTCCAATTGATCGAATTAAACGAAGCCTTTGCCTCCCAATCGCTGGCGGTGATCAGGGAATTAGGTCTGGATAAAGACAGGCTGAATGTGAACGGCGGTGCAATTTCCATGGGTCACCCTTTAGGCTGTACTGGCGCGAAACTTTCGGTTCAGATCTTTGATGAAATGAGAAAAAGAAATCTGAAAAATAAATACGCGATGGTCACCATGTGTGTAGGAACCGGACAGGGAGCAGCGGGAGTGTACGAATTTTTGTCCTAAGAGTAAAGAGAAGAGAAAAGAGAAATGGCAACACGATTGAGACATAATTATAAAAATTTGAAAATATGGAAATTAAGTTTAGATATAGCAAATGAAGTTTCGGACCTGCTTCAGAAATTTCCAGCGCATGAAAAGTATGATCTTAGTAGTCAAATTAGCAGATGTTCCGTTTCTATGCCAAGTAATATTGCCGAAGGTTCTTCAAGAACTGAAAAATCCTTCCGTCATTTCCTTGATATTTCTTTGGGCTCTTCGTTTGAATTAGGAACACAAATATTAGTTGCAAAACATCGAAATTATATCAATCAGGAAGAATTAAACCAATTAGAAAAGAAGATCGCAGAATTTCAAAAGATGACCATGAGTTTCCAGAATAACTTGTAGTCTTTTTTCTCTTCTCTTTTTTCTTCTAGCAAGCAAATACACCAAATTATGAATAGTAAACAATCAACTAAGATAGATCTTCTTCGCGGCGGGCAATTTCTCGTAAAAGAAACCGACTGCAAGGAGGTTTTCACTCCCGAAGATTTCAACGAGGAGCAGAAAATGATGAAAGATACGGTTAGGGAATTCGTAGATCGCGAGATCTGGCCGAAAAAAGAAGAATTCGAAAAGAAAAATTACAAGCTAACGGAAGAGATCATGAAAAAAGCCGGGGAACTTGGCTTTTTAGGTGTCGCCGTTCCCGAAGAATATGACGGCCTCGGGATGGATTTTATCTCTACTATGCTGGTGTGTGATTATATCTCGGGCGCCACCGGTTCCATCGCCACCGCCTTCGGTGCGCATACCGGAATCGGCACCATGCCTATTTTACTTTATGGTACAGAAGAGCAAAAGAAAAAATATGTTCCGAAACTGGCTACCGGTGAATGGTTTGGGGCTTACTGCCTTACAGAACCCGGCGCCGGTAGCGATGCCAACTCCGGGAAAACCAAAGCCGTACTTTCCGATGATAAGAAATTTTACAGTATCAACGGACAAAAAATGTGGATTTCAAATGCGGGATTTGCCAATTTGTTCATTGTTTTTGCCAGAATTGAAGATGATAAAAATATCACCGGTTTTATCGTGGAGAATGATCCTGAAAACGGAATTACTTTCGGCGAGGAAGAGAAAAAACTGGGTATCCACGCCTCCTCTACCCGCCAGGTATTCTTCAACGACACCAAAGTGCCGGTCGAAAATATGCTTTCGGAAAGAGGGAATGGTTTTAAAATCGCCATGAATGCACTGAATGTAGGGCGTATAAAACTCGCTGCCGCTTCTCTAGACGCACAACGAAGAGTGACCACTATCGCCACTCAATACGCCAATGAACGAGTTCAGTTTAATACTCCCATAGCTAAATTTGGAGCTATCAAAGCAAAAATTGCCGAAATGGCTACTTCAGCCTGGGTTGGCGAATCGGCTAATTATCGTGCTGCAAAAGATATTCAGGACAGGATCGATATCAGGATTTCAGAAGGCAGTTCATATTCCGAAGCTGAATTGAAGAGTTTTGAGGAATACGCCATCGAATGTTCAATTTTGAAAGTTGCCTGTTCCGAAGATATCCAAAACTGCAGTGATCAGGGAATTCAGATCTTTGGTGGAATGGGATTCTCAGCCGACACTCCAATGGAATCTGCATGGAGAGATGCCCGAATCGCAAGAATTTATGAAGGAACCAACGAGATCAACCGTATGCTTTCAGTTGGAATGCTGGTAAAAAAAGCCATGAAAGGCCATGTAGATCTGCTGGCGCCTGCGATGAAGGTCGCCGATGAGCTCACCGGAATTCCTTCCATGGAAAAGCCTGATTATTCCGAAGTGCTTTCCGAAGAAAAAGCGATGATCGCCAAATTGAAGAAAGTATTTTTGATGGTAGCCGGAAGCGCGGTTCAGAAATTTGGGCCTGATCTCGAGGAACATCAGCAGTTGTTGTTAGCTGCAGCCGATATTCTTATTGAAATCTATATGGCCGAATCAGCCATTCTTAGAGCAGAGAAAAATGCGAAAAAATCGGGTGTTGAAAATCAGAAATATCAAATTGAAATGGCAAAACTTTATTTGTATAATGCGGTTGATACCATTACGCTGAAGGCCAAGGAAGGCATTGTTTCTTTTACTGAAGGCGACGAACAGCGCATGATGCTCATGGGTCTTAAGCGGTTTACCAAGTATCAGAATCAGCCTAATGTGATCGAACTGAGAAATACAATCGCAGAAAAAGTGACTTCAGAAAACAAATATTGCTTTTAAGGAAACATTCTGTTAACTGAAAAAGAGGCGGTTTTAAAAGTAGAAGAAACGTCATCCTGTCCCGATAGCTATCGGGAAAATTCAGGATCTTAATGAGTTGATTATCAGCTTATGTTAGAAGCTGAATCAAGTTCAGCTTGACGAAAAACTACTTTTGATACAGCCTCTTTTTATTTCCAGCGATTGCCCTTGACATTCATATCCAGAAGGTAAACAGCTTCAGAAGCCGTAATGAAAAGTTTATCGTGATCTTTTCCTCCAAAAGTCACGTTGCCCGTCCAGTCCCGATCAATGGGAATATGAGCGATCTTTTCACCATTTTTATTAAATATGGTTACGCCCTCACCTGTGAGATAAATGTTTCCTTTTTCATCCATTGTCATCCCATCAGAACCCATTTTGGTAAATAGTTTCTTATCAGTCATTTCCCCATTTTTGGCGATTTTATAGGAAAAGGTTTTTTCATCACCAATATCAGCGATATATAAAATTCCATGTTCCCGAGAGCCGATTATTCCATTTGGCTGCACCAGGTCATCAGCCACAATTTTAATTTCCTTTTGATCGGGAGTTAGATAATAGACCCTTTGTTGTTCGATACCGGGTTTCTGCCTTTCCCAGTAATCCCGCTGATAATAAGGATCGGTAAAATAGATCCCGCCTTTTTCATCGACCCATAAATCATTAGGGCCGTTGAGTCTTTTACCTTTAAAATTCTTAATTAGTACTGAAGTTTTCTTACTGGGATCAATTTTCCATAATTCCGAATTTTCATCGGCAGCAGCAAGAAGATTTCCATCATCATCAAAATACAAACCATTCGCACGCCCAGCATTTTCCATAAAAACTGAAATTTCCTGAGTTTCTGCAGACCATTTTAAAATACGATTATTAGGTTGATCTGTAAAATAAACATTTCCTTCGGCGTCGGCCGCAGGCCCTTCTGTAAAACTGAATTCATCAGAAATTAAAACCGGCGTCGCATTTTCTTTAATAACAGACTCATATCCAGATTTACAGGAGAAAAAATTAATGATAATCAAAAAGATCAGAATGTGCTTAATTTTCATAAAAATTGGAAATTTAATCCTGAATTTAATGATTTTGCTGAAGCAGTCCATCAGCAACTATATCCTTTTTCGGTTAAAAATACTTTAATATTTTACACATATTCTCTGAAAAAACTGATTTTTAGTAGCTTTAGGAATAAAAGTATCTTGCTTTGAGTCTGCAAATGGAAAATAACGTTACCACTTATATCCTGATAGGAGCCGGTGTTCTCGTAGTGACATTCGCGATCGCTTTCTATATCCTTAAGCGGATTGGTAAAGATCCGCGGAATATCCTTCCGGCCAATTTCGCCCATCGAATTAAAATTCCGCTGCTTCTATTTTTAGCCTCTCTCATCGCTCAGGCAGCCGTTATTGGTGATATTTTCAGATTTGAGGCTACAAACCAGATCGTGGGACATCTCAGCTTAATCGGAATTGTGATTAGCATCGCCTGGTTTCTCATCTTTTCGTTTAAGGTTTTTAAAAACCAAATGCTAAGAAAATACGATGTGGATACGGCGAATAATT
Source organism: uncultured Flavobacteriaceae bacterium (assembly GCA_963741865.1). Lineage (GTDB taxonomy): Bacteria > Bacteroidota > Bacteroidia > Flavobacteriales > Flavobacteriaceae > Christiangramia. The sequence goes on along the minus strand of CAVUJP010000002.1, from coordinate 34,983 downwards.
TAAAAGCTCGAAAGGTATATACGCAATATACCATCCTGGAGAATATCATCATTTTCATCATTGTGGTGCTGGCTTTGGGTATTTCACTAATGAGTTTTGACAGCATCCGGTCTGTGGGAGTGAGTGTTCTAACTTCCGCAGGAATTGCAGGAATTATCATTGGTCTCGCCGCACAGAAGGCGATTGCCACTCTGCTCGCCGGGATTCAGATCGCCATAACCCAGCCTATTCGTCTAGACGATGTGGTCATCGTGGAAGGTGAATGGGGCTGGATAGAAGAGATCAATCTGACCTACGTTGTGGTAAGAGTTTGGGATAAACGGCGGCTTGTGGTGCCCACCACTTATTTTATTGAAAAAACCTTTCAGAACTGGACGCGCACTTCAGCCGATATTTTGGGAACGGTTTATATTTATGTCGATTATGGGATTCCTTTTGACGAAATAAGAAAAGAACAAACACGGCTTCTTGAGGCTACCGATCTCTGGGATGGCAATGTGGACGTCCTGCAGGTTACCAATTCCACTGAAAAAACCGTAGAAATGCGCGTGCTCGTGAGCGCCAAGGATTCTCCCACAGCATGGGATCTGAGAGTTTACCTAAGGGAAAAACTCCTGGTCTTCATCAAGGAAAATTACCCGGAATCCCTACCAAAAAGTCGGGTTGCCCTTGAAAAGAATAAGTAATCTATTCTTGTAAAAGCATATTATCCGTAGCAATACCTTTACTGAAATTGGCCGCGGTTTCAATCAGCGCAAGATGTGAATAAGCCTGCGGAAAATTCCCCAGCAATCTTTTGGTCTTGAAATCTATGTCTTCGCTGAAAAGTCCGAGGTGGTTGCTATAAGACAATAACCTGTCAAACATTTCCTTCGCCTTTTTCTGCTCCCCGATCTTATAGAGACTGTCAATCAGCCAGAAGGTACAAATGGTAAAAGAAGAGGTTGGCAGCCCGAAATCATCCTTATTTTTATAGCGATACATCAAGCCATCCCTGCAAAGTTCTTTTTCGGTCGCTTGCACGGTACTTATAAAACGTGGATCATCGGCATCTATAAAACCATAAGACTGCATAAGCAAAGTAGAAGCGTCAAGATCGTTGGAACCATAATACTGAGTATAGGCCTGTTTTTCCTCATTCCAGCCGTTGTCGTAAATATCCTGATAAATCGCCTCACGTAAAGCCTTCCATTTACTGTCATTGATTCCCATTCGCAGCACTTCTCCAATTTTTATGGCACGGTCGACCGCTACCCAGCAAAGCAACTTGGAGAACACAAAATGACGATCTTCGGTTCGCAACTCCCAGATTCCCTTATCGGGATTTTGCCAGTGCTCCTCTACGATCATTACAATTCCCCGGACGATGGTCCATAATTGCTCCGAATTTTCAAGGGAAGTTTCAAACATGAGGAATTGCTGATAGATCACTTCCATCAAAATTCCGTAGATATCATTCTGTTTTTGAATATAAGCTGCGTTTCCGGTCCTCACCGGTGTTGAATTCTCGTATCCTTTTAGGTGATTTAAGATATGTTCGGTAAGTTCCTTCTCACCATTGATACCATACATGATCTGTATCTTCTCATCCTTGTCGGGAATGATATTGATGATAAACTGAAGAAAATCCTTGGCAGACCTGGTGTGACCAAGCCCCGCCATTACTTTGATCACCATGGAAGCATCGCGAATCCAGCAAAAACGATAATCCCAGTTGCGCTCCTCTCCTATTTTCTCGGGTATAGAAGTGGTCGCCGCAGCAAGTACCGCACCGGTCTTTTTATAACTCAGCGCTTTCAGAACAAGGGCACTGCGCATGATCTCATCTCCATAATGAGTGTACCTGGTGGTTTTGTCGCTCCAGTTCATCCAGTAAACCTTTGTTCGTTGAAACTTCAGGTAACAACGATCCAGCGTCTGCTCCACCAGCTTTTCATGATAACCCACCAGGCAATAAGCATTGCTGGTAAGCTCTACTTCCTTTCGGTCTATGATATCTTTCAGATTAAAACTTGAGTAGAAGAAGAGAGAATCATATTTCCCTTCCCGGGTAAAACTTTTGATGTAATCGCCTTTATATTCGTTATAAGTTTCTTCCCTGGCATATTCCAGTTTGGGATCATAGATAATGGTAAATTTTGGCTTTCCTTTTAAAAGTCGGAAAAACCTAATAATATCAGGCGGGGCGTAATAAGAACCATCTCTTTCCCTCGGATAACGCGGCATAAAATCTATGAGCTGAAAAGAGTCAGTACCATTATCGAAAACAGTACTGAGAATATTGGTTTCCCATAGATATTCCTGGGTAATTTCGTAATCGTCACTGATGCTAATCTCGAAACTCCCTCCTATCTCGTCATCGAGGAGTTTGGCAAAGACAGCTGAAGAATTATAATTCGGCAGACAGCACCAGTCAATAGATCCGTATTTGGAAACAAGGGCAGCGCTGTTACAATTACTAATGATGCCGTAGTCCAGATTATCCATATATCTTAAAAGTGTTTTAAATGAATGGCTATTTAAAATGATTTTCGGAAATTTAAGAAAAATCAAATTCGTCACAACAGCATTCACAAGAATTATGAGTAAAACTATCATTATTTCCAACCGATTACCGCTCCAGATTTCTATTGAAAATGACCAGCTGGAAGTAACTCCAAGTGTGGGAGGACTCGCAACCGGCTTAAAATCATTCCATAAGGAGGGCGAGAGCGTCTGGATTGGCTGGCCTGGCCTTACGGAAGAAGAAATTCCTGAAGAACTTAAAGATGAAGTCCAAAAAAAGGCAAAAGAAGAGAATTGTGTGGCTGTGCATCTTACTTCTGATGAAATTGACGGATTTTACTATGGTTTCAGCAACCGCACTATCTGGCCTCTTTTTCATTATTTTATGCAATATACCGAGGCTGATGATGAATACTGGCAGTTTTATCAGCAGGTAAACCAGAAATATGCCGATGAGATCCTGAAGCATTATGAAGAAGGTGACGTAATATGGGTTCACGATTATCAGCTCCTGCTGGTTCCCAATATGATCAGGGAGAAGGCGCCCGAGGCAGTGATCGGGTTCTTTAATCATATTCCTTTTCCTTCATATGAAGTTTTCAGAACCTTGCCCTGGAGAGACGAGGTGCTAAAAGGAGTTTTAGGTGCCGACCTTATTGGTTTCCACACCTATGATTATGAACGTCACTTTTTAAGTTCGGTAAGCCGTATTTTACGCCATCAGGTAGATTTTAATGAAATTACCCTGCCCGACCGGATGGTAAAAGTGGATTCTTTTCCCATGGGAATCGATTATAAGAAATTTGAACAGGCGGCACTTAACCATTATAAGAAAACAGCCGAACAGCAGTCTGAACTCCAACGAAGGCTTGACCACCATTTAGAGGCCACACCCGACGCGAAACTTATTCTGAGCATTGACCGCCTTGATTATACCAAAGGAATTGCTCACCGCATTCGCGCGTATGAATATTTCCTGGATAAAAATCCCGAATTCATCGAAAAAGTACGACTGGTGATGCTAGCCGTGCCATCAAGGTCTAATGTCCCTCAGTATCAAAAACTGAAAAGAGAAGTTGACGAGCTTGTAGGGAGAATTAACGGAAAATTCTCCACAGTTAGCTGGACCCCTATCTGGTATTTCTACCGTTCCATGCCTTTTGAAAATTTAATAGACCTTTATACAACCTGTAATATTGCCCTGCTTACTCCTATTCGTGACGGGATGAACCTTGTTGCCAAGGAATATATCGCCACGAGAACAAATCATGATGGGGTATTGATTCTTAGTGAAATGGCAGGAGCAGCACATGAGATGAATGAAGCGCTAATAATTAACCCTAATAATTTTGATCAGGTAGCACAGGCTCTTCGTACCGCTTTTGAAATGCCAAAAGAAGAACAGATCGAGCGCAATAAATTGATTCAGAAAAGACTGCGACGATACAGCGTTGAAAAATGGGCACAGGATTTTATGAAAGCCCTGAAAGCTACGCGTGAAAACAGGGATTCCTTTAAATCCATTCGTGTCACCCAAAAGATCACTGATGAGATCATGGAACAGTTCAGAAACGCGAAAAAAAGGATTCTTTTTATAGATTATGACGGCACGCTGGTGAATTTTACCGATAAGCCTGAAAATGCAAGACCTGATGAGGAGCTAAAAGAACTTATCAAGGAGTTGAATTCCGAAGACCATACCGATGTTGTGCTCATCAGCGGAAGAGATAAAAATACACTTGGCAGCTGGTGGCAGGATATTCCCATCGAACTTATTTCTGAACACGGTGTTTGGATGCGGGAGATCAACGGGGAATGGGAACTTTCTGAAAATGTCAAAAGTGAATGGATGGATGCAGTGAGACCGGTGATAGAAAATTTTGTAGATCGCACTCCCGGAACCTTTATCGAGGAAAAAAATTATTCCCTGGCCTGGCATTACAGAAAAGCTGATCCAGAATTGGGAGAAATTCGCGCCAATGAACTTAGCAATACCCTTAAAGAATTGATTTCAAACCGAGGTTTGAGCGTACTGGAAGGAAATAAGGTACTGGAGATCAAAAGCAGCGGCGTAAACAAGGGAAAAGCCAGTTCGAAAAAACTTGTTGGAAAGGATTATGATTTCATTTTTGCCATAGGCGATGACTGGACCGATGAATATATGTTCCAGGAACTTCCGGAAACTTCCTACACTGTAAAAGTTGGTATTAAAAAAACCAGTGCGAGGTATTATGTGGAAGGTACTTCCAGAGTACGCGATTTGTTGCTTAACTTCAGAAATAATCTATGATCGCAGCCTGTTAAAAATATTGGCAAAACCACTTAAAAGTTTAATTATACATTAACTGATTCTTTATTGATTAGGATTGATTTCTGATTAATTTTAGCCTACAATATAACTTGAACCAATTTAAAATTTATATTACTATGAAATCAGGAAAAGTATTATTAGGATTAGCTTCAGGTGTAGCCGCGGGAGCGATTCTCGGACTTTTATATGCGCCAAAAAAGGGGAAAGACACCCGTAAGGCCATTACTAAAAAAAGTGATGACTATATCAACAGCGCCAATAAAAGCATTCATGACCTAAGCGATTCGCTTAACCATAAAATGGAAGCTCTTAAAGCTAAGACCAAAGCAGGTTTCACCAGTTCAAAATCCAAAGAAAAAATGAACGATGCGAAAGCCGAAATACATGAAATGAAAGCTAGTTAAAGGGTAAAAATCTCATTTCATAAAAACCCCGAAGAGTTTCTCTTCGGGGTTTTTATTTTTCAATATTTAAGAAACTTCAGTATTTTAGGGCTTTAAAAAATTACATGATGAAGAAATACTACCTACAATTGCTTTTTTTAGGCTTTAGTCTATTTTTTTTACCTCTAAAAACTTCTGCTCAGAATACCGATCCCAGAATGTATGATATCATTCAGGATGTATCGGCAGACAGCATTGAACATGATGTTCGAAAACTGGCCGGTTTTGGCACCAGAAATACATTCAGCGATACTATTTCAAACACCCGCGGTATTGGTGCGGCACGAAGATGGATAAAATCCGAGTTCGAGGATATTTCTTCGCGCTGTGAAAATTGCCTGGATGTTTTTTATCAAAAGAACCTTGTAACTCCTGAAGATGGAGATCGTGTTCCAAAAAAAGCCCTCGTGGTAAATGTGGTCGCTATTCAGAAAGGAACCAAGTATCCTAACCGGTATATTATCATGAGTGGTGATATAGATTCCCGTGCCAGTGACGCAACCGATTTTACTTCAGATGCTCCCGGAGCTAATGACAATGCCAGCGGAATGGCCGGAACTATTGAGGCTGCAAGAGTGCTTTCAAAATATAAATTTGAAAACAGCATTGTTTACCTGGGACTTTCTGGTGAAGAACAGGGGCTTTTTGGCGGAAAAGGCATGGCCGAATATGCCAAAGAGCACAACTGGGATATTATCGGGATCTTTAACAATGACATGATCGGGAATATTGAAGGTGTAGATGGAGTGATCGATAACCGCAGTTTTCGTATTTTTTCAGAACCCGTTCCTCCTACCGAAACGGAAAGACAGCGAAATATGCGTCGCTATTATGGTGGGGAAGTTGACGGAATTTCGCGGCAGTTAGCCCGCTATATCTATAAAACCACCGAAACTTATATGCCGGAGATGAACCCGATGATGATCTATCGATTAGACCGTTTTGGTCGTGGCGGGCATCATCGTTCTTTCAACGATCTTGGCTATGCGGGAGTAAGAATCATGGAAGCTCATGAGAATTACAACCGTCAGCACCAGAATGTTCGCGAAGAAAACGGTATCAAATATGGCGATGTGGTCGAAGGTGTTAATTTTGATTATGCAAAAAAATTAACTGCGGTAAATGCCATTAACCTGGCTGCTATTGCCTGGGCACCTCCTGCCCCATCAAAAGTTGAAATCGGAGGCGCGGTAGAACCTTCAGTGAAACTAAAATGGGAACCTGTACAAGGCGATATTGCCGGGTATAAGCTCTACTGGCGGGACACTACGGCTCCGCACTGGCAGCACTCCCGCTTCGTGGGAGATATAACCGAATTTACCCTTAAAGGAATTGTGGTCGATAATTTCTTTTTCGGAGTGGCTACGGTTGGAAAGAATGGCCACGAAAGTGTGGTGACTTTTCCTTCCGGGGTTTTCAGATAATAGATAAAACATGCGCAGAAAAGGCTTTTTTTTCGTTACACTGATGTTGCTTCTTATTCTCACTTCCTGTAAAGATCAGGAAAAACAGGAGAAGGAGGAGAAAACCGATGTGGAAGAACTTTCCGCATCGCCAAGGCATCATGAATGGGTGACCCTATCTCATGGTGATAGAAAATTTGAAGCTTTTGTTACTTATCCTGAGGCCGGGCATCAAACACAAGCGGTACTGGTAATTCACGAAAACCGGGGGCTCAACGACTGGGCCCGCCTTTTCGTGGATAAGCTTGCCGGTGAAGGTTATCTTGTTATCGCCCCAGATCTTATCTCTAATACCATACAAGGAAAGGCAAGAACCAGTGATTTTGAATCTCCAGACGCTGCCAGAACTGCCATTTATGATCTTGATCCTGAACAGGTAACAGCCGATCTTGATGCTGCCTATAATTATATCAAAAATGATCCTGCTTCCAATAAGCAGGTGGCAATAATTGGTTTTTGCTGGGGCGGTTCACAGGCTTTCCGCTACGCGACTCATAATCCGGAGATTTCTTCGGCTCATGTTTTTTATGGCACGGCTCCAAAAGAGGCTTCTGAACTTCAAAAAATACAGGCGCCGGTATTTGGATATTATGGAAGTAATGATGAGCGTGTGAATTCCACGATCGAGCGAACCGCGGAGCAGATGGATTCGCTGAACAAAGATTACAATTACGAAATTTATAAGAATGCGGGTCATGCTTTTATGCGCAATGGTCACTATCCCAATGGAGACAAGGGCAATCGTGCCGCACACGATAAAGCCTGGCAGCGACTTCTGAATCTTTTGAAATAAAAATATTCTTCCTATTTAAACATTATCAGCCGGAAATTTCCGGCTTTTTTCTTTTCAGCCTGCTAATTAACAATACTTTACACTTAGCTTAAATAAAATTAGCAAAGAGCATGGTTACCTTAGTTTGAAACAAAAAACCAATCGAATTATGGCTGACATAAGAATCGAAAAGAAAAAACCGCTATGGCCATGGTTACTGCTAATAGTGGTCATTGCCGTGGTCGTTTTCCTGTATATCTACGGAAGTAGCGATAACAACGAAGAAAACATGAAAACCGAAGAAACAGAAGATGTAACCTCAGTAAAGCATCCAAATTTACTGAAGGATAATGAGAAGATAAAAACAACTAAAACTGAAAAAAATGAGTACACCCAACAAGCATTTGTATAATCTTAATGAACTGAAGGACTATAAAGTTGACCACCACGACCCCGATATTCGCGGATGGAGCGTGAAAGACAGGGATAACCGGGTGGTTGGAAAGGTAGATAACCTTCTTGTGAATAAAGATCTGGCAAAAGTCGTATATATTGATGTGGAAGTTGATGAAAGCATTATCGATGCCAACCATGATCCATATTCTCCACATCACGATCCTTCCCTTCACGAGTTCATTAACGAAAAAGGTGAAAACCATATCATAATTCCGATCGGTCTTATCCATCTCAATCGCGAAAATAAATTCGTTTACACCGAAAATATCAATTATGAAACCTTTGCGGAAACGAAACGCTATCGTTCAGGCACAGATATCACACGTGATTATGAAAGACATGTGCTCGGTTCGTACAACCGCGGAGACAGAACTCTTTGGCCAGATGAAGCCAACCGCAAAAAGGAAATGACCGATCGCGATCTGCGAAGGAAAGAAGAAGAACGGCTTGAAGAGGAACAGCCAAGAAGTGATCGTCGTTTTGATAGCCGCACTGATTCTACCGATATGGATGAAAAAATAAGACGCGAAAAGGAAAATCTAACCTATAAGTCTGACAGGGATAAACCGGCAGACGAGAAATATAATCCGCCGCGAAGAACCCATCATCTTAATACAGATGTTCATCCCGAACAAACCCTTGATGAAGATGAAGACTGGGATAGAGAGCGGGAATTTGAAAACGAAGATCCCTACACTACCCGTAAACGCAGAAGAAGGGAGCAGGATGATTCCTTTTATGACAGAAGAGAATTTACAGATCGTGATTATCTATAAAATAAAGTCTGCCAGACTTGAAGCCTGTGAAGCACTGCTTTGCAGGCTTTTTTTATATAATCCCTTCCCTTTCGGAATGATTGATGGCTTTTTCGCTGTTTCTGAAGTAACAGGTGCTCACTCCCATACTTTCCATATTGGCCATCGCCTTCTGTACTTTTTTCTTCTGGTGATGCGTAGTTTGCCTTATATAAACCGCTCTTATATTTAGCGGAAAGGTCTTGGTTATTTTTTCATAAATAAACGGATCATGTTGAGAATCATCTCCCATCAACACATATTTTAAATTGGGATAAAAGGAAACAATATCTTTGATCTTTACAAATTTATGGTCATGGTTTCCCCTCCCCGATTTTAAAAAATCCCTAAGGCCGGTCTTGATCTTTTTTAGCTTGATAACCGCTTTGGGTAAATCGTGAAGCGCAGCAAATTCTTCAATAAAATCATAAAGATTCCACTCACTGCTGGAAACATAAAAGAACGAATTAGACGCCTTTTCGCTGTTTTGCCCGGAAAGACTCAGTTTTTGATAATGCTTCACCACATCGTCAAAGATCTTTCGTTTATTCAGATTTTTAGAGAGCATCACATAGAGCTTCTTAAAAAAAGTATTGCTGTGGGAAATAAGAAAAGTATCATCAATGTCTGAAATAATCCCCATTTTACTGGGATATGGTTTGAGTAGTTCACCTCTTTCAATAATTCCAAATTCATAGAGATCGCAGGTCACTTCATACGTGTGCCATCCCGGATCAAGCTCCTGATGAAAAGGTATGCTAAAGCGAAAATAACCGTCATCCCAGGTTTTGGTAGTGACATCAATATCTTTGAATCTCAACCTTATTTTTATATTTTGAAGAGGTTTGATCCTGAATTTATGAAGTATTGCATAAGCGTGTTTAATGCCTTTCTTTTTAATACTGAATTTGTCTGGAGCCCAGGACTTAAATAGATGACCAAAAACAATGAGTTCTTCTTGGTTGACATAACCCCGGTAAAGCTTAAGATCAAGTTTCAAAATATTGTGTTTTTTTTAGAAAGTCATTCCTTCCAAATTAATTATTTTTAAGCAGAACTATCAGCAAATATGTCAAATTTTAAGGAAGTTTTATTGGTTGTAAATCCCATTTCGGGAGGCGTTTCCAAAGATGAAATCATTGAGAAAGTAGAAGATAAGCTGGAAAAAATTTCGGCGGGTTTCCACCTCTATAAAACATCAGGCAGTGAAGATAAGAGAAAGATCAGACAGGTCATCGGGGATAAAAAGATCGACCATGTACTGGTAGCAGGCGGCGACGGCACTATAAACCTCGTGGCTGGAGCAATCAAAGACCTGGATCTGAGCATGGGAATACTGCCTGCGGGTTCGGCCAACGGCCTGGCCGTTAACCTGGCCATTCCTCGCGAGGTAGACAGGCAGCTCGAGATTGCCCTGGGGGATCATTTCATAGACATGGATATTCTCTGCCTCAACGACATCATTTGTTTGCATATGAGCGATCTGGGGCTGAATGCAGAGTTGATAAGGAATTACGAAGATTCTCCCATTCGTGGTAAGTTTGGCTACCTCATACAATCTCTTCCCACGCTTATCCAAAGTGAGTTTCCTTTTCATTTCACTATCGAAACCGATGAATTTAAGAGGGAAGAGAAAGCGGTTTTACTTGGAATTGCCAACGCCAAAAAATATGGTACGGGTGCCAATGTCAATCCGAAGGGGAAGCCTGATGACGGCATTTTTGAAATTCTTATTTTTAAGCGCCTTAATTTAAAAGAAATCATGAAAACTCTTCGAAATGAAGTAGATCTTGATCCTTCGGTAGTTGAAATCATTCCTGTTAAAAGAGCGAAAATTCATTGTAGAAAACCGGAAGCTTTCCAGGCCGATGGAGAATATATGGGAAAAATCACCGATATCGATATACAGATCCTGCCTGAGAAACTTAAGATTGCAGTCCCCCCTAAAAAATGATCACTCCAAAATTGGCAAATAGATATCGGCTTTCCAGGTGATAGCTTCTGTTCCCGATTGCGGATTATCATGAAAAATTTCCAGAGGCATGCCGGAAGTTTTAAGATCCCTTTCCCGGGCTTCTTCCAAAAGCTCGAACCAGGCCAGGTGAGAATTGCGATAATTCCCGTTGAAGACCGCCTTTAATGAGCTTGAAGGTGGGATTTTCTTAAACTGTATATTCTTAGTTTCCTTTAATCGGGCAACAAGATTTACAGGAAAACAAAAATCAAAATCAATTAAATCCTTCTCCCTGTCCCATTTGGTGATTTTTATAAAAGGACTGCCACTAAGCTTCAAATCGTTTGTCTTTACATAATTTTCTAAAAATTCAATGGTTTGCAGCATTTCCCATGCCTTGTTGTTAAGAGAAATGTCTTTTGAAGAATGGCAAATACATTCCAAAGTAGGAGAATTTACAATATTTTCTGCCACTCTGACCTTATAAGTATCCTGCTTTTCGTTTAGCCTTTTTTTAAATCCTACTAACTTGTTTTTAAGACTATCAACATACTCGCTGCTTTTAAAAGGATTAAGAATATCCAGGCGGTTGTACAAATTATTCTGTGAAGAACGTACCTTCACAGTCACATCGGTAGTACTGTCATTCTCCCTTTCAAGCTCCCAAAGCATTTCCACTTCTTTCCCATCTGAAGATTTTATTTGCTGAACGATCTGTCTGTAAGGTAGCGTATCCCTTATACTAATTTCTGAAGTTTTCTGGGGATCAAGAGTTTTCCATTGCGATATTTCACGATATACCACTCCCGGCCCGTATTTGGCCTGCATCTGAAATTCATAATCATATTTTTTGATAAATACAAACCATAACAATCCTGCCACTGCCAGGCAGAGCAGGAAAACAAGTAACTTTCTCATATATTATTTCGATGCGATTTGACCGTCGTCGTTTTTAGTCATTTGTAAATGATTCACCACGTAATTCCCCAGCTCACGACCTTGTTTCAAGCCTACTTCAATAGCTGCTCTGTAATGAATACCTCCGAAGAGTCGGCTTTTTGCGGCTTCAGCAGAAGCATCATTGAAAGATTTGAATTTACGCATGGGTAATCCGTAGGTCATTTCGGTATCGTCGTCAAAAGCAAAATTATCCCCAAAAATTTCGGTAAGTGCAATGGCGGCCGCCCCTGAAATCACTGAATGACCACTGGTATATTCCGGAAACGGCGGAGTTTGTAGCACGGGCGTCCAGTTTTCATCAATATATTTATTGATGAGCGTTTCTGGACGCACCAGGTTACTTCGGTATTTCTCATCCCAGCAGCTTATAAAACCATCTGCAATGGCAATGGCTGTTTTGGTATAGGCATAGATAGATTTATCAAAATCGGCATCTGCGGTCTGGCAGGCAATTTTAGTGATCCCGATCCAGTGTCCACCAGGCGTGATTTTTTTAGTGGCGAACATTAAATGTCCCCTGTTAATGGATACGTAGGGATTACAGTCCCAGAATTTGGCGATTGCTACCCTTTCATCATCATCTCCATGTTCTTCCATATCTACCCTGATATCATACACTTCCATCAGCTCGTCATGGAACCTTGAATTTTTCTCCATTGAGAAATCTGGAGGTGGAACGGGTTTAAATTGATCTGAAGAATCTATTACGAAAGAGCGAATTTTCATCCAGTGTGGTTCGATCCCGTCCATATAAGAAGGTGGTGTAGGTTGCCAGCGCCCTTCATCTTCAGTATAAACCGAAAATTTTGGCATCGTGCGTGTTTCGGCGTAATTGTCCTGGCTCATCCAGTTCTTCACATGGGCTGCCACTTTCAATCCATAATCTTCCGAAACCTTAAAGGTTTCTTCATCCATCTGCTTCCATTTATTAAAAAGGCTATCTTTTTTCGTGTTCAGCATATCTTCTGAAAAGACCAGGCTCGTTCCCAGATCGTAAAAAGCAACGATAGCCGCCACTTCCGGATTGATTTTCTCGGAATCGGGCTTTGGCGGAGGAGTAAGCCCATGTACCTGACCCGCCAGGCTGTGGTATTCATCATCGAACTGCGCCATCACCTCGTAAGCAGCAATATTGGTATAGGCATAAACGCGGCTTGCCACCGGAGGTGAGAATATATCATGCACCATTGTGGTGCTTACATTATCGTTTGCGCGGTGGTAATCATCTGCAGTGACCTTTATTTCCTGTGTTTTTTTATTACAGGAGATCAAACAAATTACCACCGAAGCCAGAAAAGTTAATTTTTTCATCTTAAAAATTGATTTTATATAATTCTACTTTCGCATCATTGGGAGTGACTAACAGATAGGGCTTTTCGGCAATATGCACTATCGAAAGATCTTTAACAGATTTCTGTGAAAAATTAAGTCCTATCTCATTTGAATTAAGAATTTTATCGGGGTTCATCAGGATTGCTCCGCCAAACGAATCGAATTTTCCATGGTAAGGCGTAACGCCAAAATAATTTCCACCCATCAGCACTTCCTGTTTTCCGTCCTTATTGAAATCGTAAGCCAACATTGCTCTTAACGGAGCCACCTGCAACGCATTATCGAAGGCTTTAAAACGGAATTTTCCGTTATTATTTTCCAGGTAACCCGAAGCTAAGGTGTGAACCTTGAGTAATTGAGCACTTTCCAGTTCTTCCCGGGTAAAAACTTCATCAATGGTCTTCCCGGCAAACTGCTCGTAAGTAGTAAAACGTTTCCTGATAAGCTGACTCAATTGCGAAGAAAGTTCATCCATCCCGTTCAGCAGGTAATATTTATTATTTTTTGCAGAAGCCAAAAGCGTTTCGCTAAGACCATTATCATCAAAATCTTTATAATACATAAGCAGAGGTTGCTCTGCGGAAGCAGTGAGTTTGGTATTTAAACCCCAATTGCCCAGTAAATAATCCCTGTCACCATCGCCATCAATATCAAAGGCTATAATTTTTTGCCAAAGACCGTTCAGCCTTTCCTCCTCAAGAATTCCGGAAACCCTGCTAAATTTACCATTATCGTTTTTCAGAAAAGTAGGTGCCATCCACTCTCCCACTACAATTAGATCTTCATCGCCGTCAGCGTCAAAATCATCCCAAATCGCATCGTTTACCATTCCAAGCTTCTCAAAAAGACCGTCATTTTCTACCACGGTAAATTCTCCATGTTCATTCCGTAGAAGAAAAGATGGAGGTATTTTTCCATAATCATAATTCATGGCATTGGAACCTATGAAAATATCCAGATCACCATCTTTATCATAATCGGCAGTTTTGGCCACCGAACCATTATGATAAATTTTCGGAAACAAAGAATCTTTTACGAAATTACCATCTGAAGTCCCTAAATAAAGGCGGTCCAGTAGCAAGTCGCTTTTTCCTACTGACTCTCCGCCACCTGAAATCACCAGGATATCTTTATAATTATCACCATTGAAATCTTCCACCAGCATATCTACGTCTTCCGCTAAAGAATCTTTTTGAAAATCGGCAAAATCAGTATCCCTGAATCCCTCTGGTTTTTGCAGAAAAACCCTGGAGGTATGAAAACGGGAAGAGCCGAAAACCACATCCTGCTTACCGTCATTATCAACATCGCTTACCTTTACCGCCGGTCCATAATCTGATAATCGATGCGGAATAAGCTTCTGAAGGTCAAAATCATTGAACATATTTTCCTCATGAACATAGGTAAAACCATGATCTTCTTTAGGTTTTGAGAACCATTTTTCCTCGTTTTTATAAAAAAGACTGCGGATTTCCACTTTTTTATCATCGGCTTTTGGACTTAGTTCCAGTACAGAATTCGGTTTTAGCTGCGTTAGTGTCTGCATTTTCTGATCAGGCCAAATGATGCATAAGGAATCGATCTTCACACCTTTTTTTATTCCGAAGAAAATGGAAGGCTCTGAAGATGACTGGTAAGCCTTGGAGGTATATAACTGCCGATACTGTTTACCTTCACTGGTAAACAAGATCGCCTTTGAACCAATGGCAAACCTATTCTGGGTTTTAGTGGAAAATTTAATTTTAAGGAAATTCCCTTCCGCATAATCATTCCTGTAAATGCTTGCGGCACTATTGATGTTATTGGTAATAATATCAATATCTCCATCATTGTCGAGATCCCCGTAGGCCACTCCTGTTGAAATTATAGAATCATTGGCGATCCAGTGAGCTGACATATTTTCGAACATACCTTCTGCACCTCCCTTAAAAATGTAATTTGTCACTGCACCAGAAGGCATCAGGTCGAGCGCCTTATTATCAACGAGAGTTGTCTGATCCAGTTTCTGCTGAATTTGCTCATTGGAGGTGAACTTCACATAGTCGAGATCATTGGGCCTCCTGGGAATCCCGTTACTGACAAAAAGATCCTGCTGCCCATCCTGATCAAAATCGGCAAACAGCGCTCCCCAGCTCCAGTCGGTAGCCGCTACCCCGCTCATCAGGGCAGTTTCGGCGAAGAATTCACCTCCCTGGTTCATCTGCAGCATATTGCGGCTGTACTGCGGATGATACCCAAGTTTGTTGATCCTGAAATTGTGCAAGTTAACGTTATCTTCCCCGGCAGAAGCTTTCAGCACTTTTTCATCTTCCGGAAGCATATCCAGGGTGATCAAATCTACAAAGCCATCATTATTGATATCTGCCGCGTCATTTCCCATGGAGAAGCGTGAAACGTGGCCAAATTTAGATTTGAGCTGTTCGGTGAAAGTGCCATCCCCGTTATTGAGGTAATAATAATCATCTTCATGGAAATCATTTCCTACATAAATATCGGTAAATCCGTCGTTATTAAAATCGGCGGTGCTGATCCCCAGGCCATAACTGTTTGCTCCTCCATATATTCCGGCTCCTTCACTGATATCGGTGAATTTGCCGTTGTCATTCCGGAAAAGTTTATCCCCGCTTTCATACACCCGGTGGTTCCGAATATCTGCAGGTCCGAAAGACTCGTTGGTATGCACCGCGTGATTCAGAATATACACATCCAGATCCCCATCGTTATCGACATCGAAAAATGCCGCCTGGGAAGAATAATTTTCAAGATCGAGGCCATATTCACGGGAACTCTCGGTAAAGGTCAAGTCACCATTATTGATATAAAGCTCATTATGACCAATAAAACCATTGATCCCAACCACCGCAGAAACATAAATATCAAGAAGACCGTCACCATTCACATCGGCCATGGTACAACCTGTATTCCAGGTACTGTTACCGGCTACTCCTGCTTTCTCGGTAATATCTTCGAACTTCATATTTCCTTTGTTCAGGAATAATTTATTCTTTACCTGGTTTCCGGTGAAATAAATATCCACAAGTCCGTCATTATTGATATCACCAATGCTCACCCCTCCTCCATTATAAAAATAAAGGTAATCGAGGATATTCTGATCCCTGGTTTCGGTGAGCGTGTTGGTAAAATCCAATCCAGAATCCTTAACATCGGGATTAGAAAAGAATTTTTTCTCTTTATTGCTGCAGGAAAAGATTCCTGTAAGCAAGACCGAAAGAATAGCTATTCTATAAATCACTGATTTCAAATATTCTTGGTTTTTCATTATTAATAGCTGCTATTATATAAGTCTTTCCGTTGTTGTCTTTGAATTGTTTAAGGTATTTCACTTCATCTTTTACTTTAAATCCGCTTTTTCCATAATCCTGCCATTCAAAATTAAGCTTTCCGTCTCCCAGAAGGACATTTCCGTAGCTGGCATCAAGGCGTGAGAATTGTGGCTTGAATTCAAAGTCATTTCCTGCCATTATGAGGTCCAAATTTCCGTCCTTATTCACATCGGCACAGGTAATTCCACAAACACAGGAAAACTGTACACGACCCGGCAGCTCTTGTATGTCAAAATTACCATTGCCATTGTTAACAGCTATCACCGTTGAAGAAATGACTGCCTCCTTCATTATTGAATTCTGAAGTTTTTCTTTCGGAATCAATTCAGTAAGGGTTCTTTTCGCATATTCAGAAGCCTTCAGATTCTGCTTCTTCAGAAATACCAGCTGACTGATCATGTCTTTCTTCATATGCACCGGATAATCCTTGCCGTTCTTCTGAAGAGTCACTATCTGTTCAATCGTTCCGTTATTATCAAAATCATTCACCCACATGCGCATGGGATTTTCTCTGGAAGTTTCATAGGCAATGTTGGTTCCTTTATTGCCAAGAATGAGATCGAGATCCCCGTCATTGTCTATATCAGCAGCTTCCACGGTATTCCACCAGCCGGTGAAATCCTTGAGATTGGATTTATAGTTAGAAAGCCTTCGGCCTGAATTCTTGAAGATCATAGGCGTTCCCCAATCAGAAACCGTTACCAGGTCCTTTTTTCCGTCTCCATCGATATCTTGCCAGATGGCATCGGTGATCATGCCTGCGTACTTGGTATCGTAAGCAATACGTTCGGTGGCATTGACAAATTTGCCTCCGCCCCTGTTTTCTAAAAACAAATGCTGGGGATCAATGCCATAATTTACAGGCACACTACGTGAACCCACGAAAACATCAATGTCTCCATCCTCATCAAAATCAAAAGGAGCGATCACAGCAACGTTCTGACTTACGGAAGGAATAATTTCAGTAGAAGCGGTAAATTTTCCTTTGCCGTCATTAAGGTATAACCGTGGACGGTAATTGCGTTCTTCGCCTACCTCATTACCTCCGGAACCAATCATTAAATCCTGATCTCCATCACCGTCGGCATCGAAGAATTCAGCAGCGGTGTCTTCAAATAAATAATCAGCTACGAGTGCGGGCTGGGTGGTTTTTCGCAATTTTCCATTTCCGGAGCCAATATAGATCTCTCCCGGCTGCCCTTTGGCGCCTCCAATGAAGACATCGTCATTTCCATCCCCGTTGAGATCGGCAATAGCCAGAGAAGGTCCTTCCTGAGAGAGTTTTTTGTAGATCATGCCTTCATAATCAAAATCGGTATAGTTATTCTCCTGATGCGCATCGAAAGTGCCGTTAGGCAATTCGGTAAGCATTGTCTTTTGTTTTTTGGAAGGCACCGGCTTAAATTTTTCCACGGCATCGGCCTGACGCAATACCAGGGTTTGATTAGGCTTGAGATCGGTGAGCAATTGAGTGGCATCATCTGGCCAGATCACCCGAAGGCTATCGATTTTCTTTGTATTTCCCAGACCGAGGTTCATGGTATAATCCATAGAAGATTGAAATCCGCGGGAAGGATTTTCTTCCTGCAGGATCACCTGACCATCATGGTATAAACGAACGCTACTGCCAATGGCAAAGCGGTTCTTTTCATTCCCTTCCAGCTTCACCCGAAGAAAATTACGATCCTTAAGTTTTTCGGTATTGTTCCTGTAAACAAAAGATTCCATATTCACATTATTGACCACAATATCTAAATCGCCATCATTGTCGAGGTCCCCATAGGCACAGCCATTAGAAAGGCTTGGTACCCCAAGGCCCCAGTCTTTGGCCTTATCTTTAAATTTCAGGTCACCAGTATTCTGAAAGGCATAATTTGGAAGCGGTGTCACCGGCATTTTGTTAATAATTGAATCAATGGCTTCTCTTTTTCCCGTCAGCACCATTTTCTGAATGATCTCATTGGCAAAGAACTGTACGAAATCAAGGTCGGTAAGGTCATGATTAATACCATTGGTTACAAAGATGTCGCGGTTTCCATCATTATCCATATCGAAAATGAGGCCTGCCCAGCTCCAGTCGGTACTCTCCACACCGCTGAAATGGGCAATTTCAGAAAAAGAATTATTCCCGTTATTCAGCTGAAGAGTATTATGAATGTATTGCTGAAAGAAATCCTTGCTCTGCTTCAGCTTAAAAACATTGTATCCTTCAAACTCCATCACAGATTTGGTACGCTCTTCAGAATCTGGCAACATATCGGTGATAAAGATATCGTTATAGCCGTCATTGTTGATATCGGCAAAATCGATTCCCATTGCTGAAAGACACAAATGAGAAGTCCAGTTTTCGATATCTTCGGTAAAGGTGCCGTCCTGGTTATTGATATAGAGATAATCCCTTTCATAAAAATCATTGGACACATAGATATCAGGATAAAGATCATTGTTGAAATCACTCACCATCACTCCCAAACCAAAGCCGATTAGGCTACCATAAATGCCGGCTTCTTCGCTTACATCCACGAATTTCCCATTATCGTTACGCATGAGCATATCGCCCACACCTCTAAAGATCTTAGGCACGCCTTCCCAGTCCTGCGCGCGTACATTTCTTTGTTCTGCATAGCCCAGACTGGTGACCGGAATATTGCTGTTGTTAAGAATGTAAGCGTCCAGATCGCCATCTTTATCGTAATCGAAGAAGGAAGCATGGGTACTGAAACCGGTTTCGGCAAGATTGTATTCTTTGTGTATTTATCTACTAATAGCTTTAATTACGCTATTTGTAAACCTGCAGATCAAGTGAACCAGACCTGTCTCTTTTTCTTGATTTGAGGTTTCTATAATTGTTAATGTATTATAAAAATGTTTCAAACTTTACCTTTAGGTATAAAAAAAGCCCTGAGTAAAAATCAGGGCTTTTATTTAAAAGGCGTTGATGTTATAATGACATTGCCTTACCATTCCCAAGCTCCGATACCGGCCCGCAAGGAATATACTCTCCCGGAATGGGATCATACCACATTACGTTTTCCCCTATTTCCTCACTGTTTTTCCAGGCCCAAATAGCCAGTTCTCTTACAGTAGTCAGATAGGCGTAGGCGCCTGCATCGGGATCGATATGCATCTTAGACTGCTGCTTCTGAGCATCCTGTGTTTCCGTATTCTTTTTGATGTATTGATCCTGCTCTGCGGGAGTTGCCTTTAAGTATTTTTCGGCCATCTGGTCGAATTCTTCATCGGTGCCTTCATCATTGCTTTTCTTAAAGTTGTTCTCAAAAGCTTCAGCAAAAGCATCGGCTGATTGTTTGAACTTCTCTCTTCGATCCTCATCTGCCACTTCTTCCATATAAGAATCTATGAACTGGGCAATATTAAGATCAGAGGCTCCGGGAGTTTCCGTTTTTGGAATAATGACATCTAAAATCCGCTTCAGAGCAAAGCCCTGCGAGGCGCTTAAGAATACCGGTTGCCAGTCATATTCTGGTTCATTTTTACAACTTTGAAGTAAACTCAGGGTGGTGGGGCCTACTATAAGCATACCGGCTCCAAATCCTAAATTTTTTAATGCTTCTCTCCTGTTCATAATTCTTTAATTAAGCGTTAGATTTTTTAAAATTCTTTGATGCATGATCAACCGCCCGTGCAGTAAGAGCCATATAGGTAAGCGATGGATTCACACATGACGAGGAAGTCATACAGGCTCCATCGGTTACATACACGTTCGGAACGGCATGTACCTGGTTATTTCCATTAAGAACAGAAGTCTTCGGGTCCCTTCCCATTCTTGCAGTTCCCATTTCATGAATACCAAGCCCCGGAGCACCTAGCTGATCATAAGAAGTGATATCTTTAAATCCACCTTTTTCAAGCATGGCGACCGCCTGCTCTCGCATATCCTTTCGCATCTTCAGTTCATTTTCTTTGAATTCGGCATCGAAAGTAATAGTTGGTAATCCCCAATCATCCAGCTTATCATAGTTTAGTGTCATTTTATTTTCGTGATTTGGAAGCGTTTCTCCAAATGCAAGAAGACCCATCGTCCAACCTCCCGGTTCAGTAAGCTTTTCTTTCAGTTCTTTACCATATCCTAATTCGGCGATGGTGTCGGCCCAATTTCCTCGGCTTGCACCACCCTGGTATCCATATCCGCGGATGAAATCAAGATTGTCTTTACTTCCTTCCAGGTTCCGGAAACGAGGTAGATAAATCCCGTTAGGTTTTCTTCCTTTATAATATGAATCTTCAAAGCCGTCATATTTTCCGGAAGCTCCTACGCGGAAGTGGTGGTCCATAATATTGTGTCCCAGCTCTCCACTGTCATTTCCCATTCCGTCAGGAAAACGGTCAGATTTTGACTGCATCAGAATACTTGTGGAAGCCATTGAAGACGCACAAAGGAAGATCACATTTGCATAATATTCGAATTCTTCTTTAGTTTCAGTATCAATAACTTTTACACCTTTCGCTCTTTTAGTATCAGGATCATATATAACCTCAGATACGATGGAGTAAGGCCGAAGATCCATATTTCCTGTTTCACTGGCCGCTGGTAAGGTAGAAGCATTGCTACTAAAATATCCTCCGTAGGGACAACCTCTGATGCATCGGTTTCTGAATTGACATTTTGTTCTTCCCTTGAATTTCTTATCGCCGGTGATATGTGCTACCCTTCCCGAGGTCATAACCCGGCCGTTAAAGTTCTCTGCAATACTTTTCCGCAAATCTTCTTCAACACAGTTCAAATCCATAGGTGGCAGAAAATCTCCATCAGGCAATTGGCTTAGCCCCAATTTTTCACCACACACACCAATAAAAGATTCTACTTTACTATACCAGGGCGCGATGTCTTTGTAACGTATTGGCCAGTCTACCGCTATTCCATCCCTTTTATTGGCAGTAAAATCAAGGTCACTCCAGCGGTAACTATGTCTTCCCCACATGATCGAGCGGCCTCCAACATGATAGCCACGCATCCAGTCAAAACGCTTTTCTTCGTTATAAGGATGTTTGATATCATCAACAAACCAGTGTTTGCTAGGTGCAGTAATGGTATAACCGGTTCTGGCCTGCTTATACTGCCTTTTTACTTCTTCACGTGGAAGTTGTCCTTTATATTTATAATCCCAGGGATCATCACTCATCGTAGGATAGTCTTTAACATGCTCGACCATCCTTCCTCTTTCAAGAACCAGTGTCTTAAATCCTTTTTCACAAAGTTCTTTGGCTGCCCAGCCTCCGCTGATACCAGTCCCGACAACTATAGCGTCATAATTGTCCTTTTCATAATAGTTACTCACAATTGTTTATTTTATTGGTGAAAATACAGTTCGAAGTATGTCAAATATATAAATTTATACTTATAATTTTACATTCCTGAAAAAAAGGCTACATTTAAATTTCATTATTTTAAACAATTTTTTAACCAATCACTTCTTCCGAAAAAATGAAATTTATTTCCGGCAAAACAACCTTAACACTGATAATCAGTGTTTTATTTTTGAATTTTTTCCTGATTTCCTGTAAAGACAACAAAGAGGAAAACAACTCAGAAACCACAGAAAAAATTCCTTCAAATCCTGAAGATTCACTCTTTTTCAAGATTTCACTGGCTGAATGGTCGCTTCATGAACCAATACAGTCAGGAAAAATGGATCCAATGGATTTTGCAAAAAAGGCAAATGAAATGGGCTTTTCTGCAATTGAATACGTGACCAGCTTTTATGCGGGTAGAATTAAGGAGGCCGAAGACCCCAAAGCAGAAATGCAAAATGTACTCGATACCCTTCTTGCCAACAGCAAAAAATACAATGTAAGAAACTGGCTGATGATGGTTGATGATGAAGGTGATCTTGCCGTAGAAGATTCGGTCGTCAGGAATAAAGCCGTGGAGAATCACAAAAAATGGGTTGATGCTGCCAATTTTCTTGGATGCAGCTCCATTCGCGTGAACCTGTTTGGAGGCAATGATCCCGAAGTATGGAAAAACGCTTCTGCCGATGCGCTGAAAAAGCTCTCCACCTATGCTAAAGATAAAAATGTGAATATTCTGGTTGAGAATCATGGATACCTCTCTTCTAACGCCGATTTACTTGCCGAAGTCATGGAGCAGGTAAATATGGATAATTGTGGAACCCTTCCGGATTTTGGTAATTTCTGTTTAAAGAGAAAAGACAATGCAAGATGGGAAGCAGAATGTATTGAAGAGTATCCTCGATACGAAGGTGTTCGAAAGATGATGCCATACGCCAAAGCGGTAAGCGCCAAAACCTATAGTTTTGATGACCAAGGCTGGGAAGAACTTATCGATTACAAAAAAATGCTTCAGATCATAAAAAATGCAGGCTATCATGATTATATCGGGATTGAATATGAAGGCACCGGCCTAAGCCCCGAAGAAGGCATAAATGCCACCAGAGATCTGCTAATCCAAGCCGCTAACCAATTAAATTAACCCATATTTACCATGAAAAAAATAGTTAGATTTCAGCTTTCCCTGATGATGTTCCTCGAATTTTTTATCTGGGGAGGCTGGTTTGTAACCCTCGGAACCTTTTTAGATTATAATTTAGAGGCTTCTGGTGGACAAATTGCCACCGCCTTTTCCACACAATCCTGGGGAGCCATCATAGCTCCTTTTATCATCGGCCTTATCGCCGACCGCTATTTTAATGCGGAAAGAATTCTCGGCGTACTTCACCTAATTGGAGCAGTTCTAATGTACCTCATGTACACAAGTACAGATTTTGGAGCCTTTTATCCGCTGGTGCTGGGCTATATGATCGCCTATATGCCAACTTTGGCGCTGGTGAATTCGGTAAGTTTTAATCAGATGGACGACCCGGCAAAAGAATTCTCCTTTATCCGCGTTTTCGGAACTATTGGATGGATCGTGGCCGGGCTGGTGATCAGTTATATTTTCTTCTGGGATTCTCCAGATGCGCGACAGGAAGGAATGCTTAAATACACATTCTTAATGGTAGGCATCGCTTCGGCTTTTCTGGGGCTATTCAGTTTTACACTCCCCAAGACTCCGCCAAAAGCAGACCGATCTAAAAAAGTTAGTATTTCTGAAACTTTAGGCTTAGATGCTCTGAGCCTATTGAAAGAAAAGAACTTCCTGGTATTTTTTATCGCCTCTGTATTAATTTGTATCCCGCTGGCTTTCTATTATCAGAATGCCAATCTTTTCCTCTCGGAAATAGGAGTGGAAAATCCAACGGGACTTATGACCATTGGCCAGGCTTCCGAAGTACTTTTTATGCTGCTTCTGCCCTTCTTTTTTAAACGCTTTGGCTTTAAAATGACCATTATTGCGGGCATGTTGGCGTGGACCATACGATATTTACTCTTTGCCTTTGGCGATACGGGAGAATTGATCTTTATGCTGATCATAGGGATTGCCCTTCACGGACTCTGTTACGACTTCTTCTTTGTGGCAGGACAGATATACACCGATTTCAAAGCCGGCGAAAAATTCAAAAGCTCGGCTCAGGGACTTATTACTCTCGCTACTTACGGTGTGGGAATGTTGATTGGTTTCTATGTGGCCGGACTCATTAGTGATATGAATCTATTAGGTGATAAACTTCATGAATGGAAGTCAATCTGGTTGTTCCCATCGGCATTTGCATTTGGAGTAATGATACTTTTTGCCTTATTTTTCAGGAACGAGAAGATCGATAAAAAGAATATTGAAATTTAAAATGAATTTGATTTATGAGTAAAATAAAACTTGGAATACTGGGCGGTGGCGAAGATTCCCTAATCGGAATACTTCACAGGGTTGCTGCTTCCATGTTTGACAGGTATGAAATTGTAGGAGGTGTTTTTGATGTTGATCACGCCAGAAGCCTTTCTTTTGGTGACAAACTTCAGCTTGATTCCAAACGCATCTATAAAGATCTGGATCATTTGATTGCAGCGGAAGCAAAACTTCCTGAAGAGGAAAGAATCCAGGTAATGTCGGTACTTACCCCCAATTTTCTGCATTTTCCCATGGCGAAACAGCTGTTGGAAAATGGCTATAATGTGATTTGTGAAAAACCGATGACCACAACTTTTGAAGAAGCGAAAATTCTTCAGCAGACTCAGGAAAAATCGGGAAGTATTTTTGCAGTCACTTACACCTACACCGGCTATCCTATGGTACGGCAGATGAAACATATGATCGCCAATGGGGAGATCGGTAATATTCAGAAGGTGGATGTACAGTACTATCAGGGATGGATCAATCCGCTGATCCATGACAAGGAAAAAAGATCAAATACCTGGAGACTTGATCCTGAAAAATCGGGCATCAGCTGTTGTATTGGTGATATCGGTACACATGCTTTCAATATGGCTGAATTTGTAACGGGAATGGAAATCGGGGAAATCCTGGCCGATCTTAACTATTTATACGAAGACAACCCGATGGATATTGACGGCACGGTTTTACTTCGATTTTCAGAAAAAGTCAAAGGAGTGCTCAGAGCAAGCCAGATCGCTACGGGAGAAGAAAACAATTTTACGGTAAAGGTATATGGCGATAAAGGCGGATTAAAATGGGAACAGGAAAATCCCAATTATCTGTACCTTCTCAAGGAAGATAAGCCTTTGCAGGTCTTAAAACCGGGGCATGTCTATAACAGCGATTTTTCTCTCGAAGGCACCAAATTGCCACCCGGACACCCCGAAGGTATATTTGATTCTATGGGAAATATTTATTTGGGAATTGCCAATGCCATACAGGATAAAACAAAATTCGAAGGAGCCTTTCCGGTTCTTAAGGACGGGTTACGTGGAATGAACTTTATTGAAAAAACCGTTGCCTCCCATAAGAAAGGCAATGTGTGGGTGAAAATGAAAGACGAATCCTAAAAAAAATACCAACAAATGAAAACTATTAAAGGACCAGCGGTTTTTTTAGCGCAGTTCATGGATGATAAAGAGCCTTTCAATTCTCTGGATGGACTTTGTAAATGGGCATCGGAACTTGGATATAAGGGAATACAGATCCCAACCTGGGAAACCCGGCTGATAGATCTTAAAAAAGCTGCTGAAAGTCAAACCTACTGTGACGACTTAAAAGGAAAAGTAGAATCTTATGGACTTGATATTACCGAACTTAGCAGCCATTTGCAGGGACAGCTCGTAGCAGTTCATCCTGCTTACGATATCATGTTTGATAATTTTGCTCCCGATGAGTATAAAAATAATCCGAAGGAGCGCACAAAATGGGCTGTGCAGCAGTTGAAATATGCGGCTAAAGCAAGCCGCAATCTCGGTCTTGATGTTCATGGCACCTTTAGTGGTGCCCTGCTCTGGCATACCGCTCATCCCTGGCCCCAGCGTCCCGACGGACTCTTGGAAATGGGTTTCGAAGAACTGGCTAAAAGATGGATGCCAATTTTGAATGAATTTGACGAACAGGGCGTAGATGTTTGCTATGAAATACATCCCGGTGAAGATCTACATGATGGCGTCACCTTTGAAAGGTTCCTGGATGCTACTAATCATCACAAACGGGTGAATATACTTTATGACCCCAGCCACTTTATCCTGCAACAGCTCGATTATATCGAATACATAGATTATTACCACGATTATATAAAAATGTTTCATGTCAAGGATGCCGAATTTAATCCTACCGGAAAAAAAGGAATGTTCGGTGGGTATGCAGACTGGCGTGATCGTGCGGGACGCTACAGGCATCCCGGCGACGGACAGGTGGATTTTAAGACGGTATTCTCGAAATTAACCGAATACGGCTGCGATGTATGGGCAGTTCTTGAATGGGAATGCTGCATTAAATCTCCCGAGCAGGGAGCCAGGGAAGGCGCGCCCTTCATTCAGAAACATATTATTGAAGCCACACAGAAGCGCTTTGATGACTTTTCCGGATCTGAAGTTGATAAAAATAAATTAAAACGAATATTAGGATTAAATACCAACTAAATTATGAAAAAAAGCTTTTTGATTATAGGCTGCACTGCCCTGGCACTTACAGCCTGCAAAAACGACCAAAAGAATGAAGAGGAGACAGCTCCCGCAGAACAACAGGAAATGACACAGGTAAATAATGAAGACCAGGAATGGACTCCGCTATTCAACGGGGAAAACCTGGAAGGCTGGAAAGCTTATGGAGCCGATAACGATAGTATATCAGATCAGTGGCAGGTGGAAGATGGAGCCATTGTTTTCAATCCTTCAGAAGGAGAAAGATCTGGTTCTGAAAATATCATCACCAAAGAACAATTTACCAACTTTGAACTTTCTCTGGACTGGAAGATCTCGGAAGGTGGAAACAGCGGAATCATGTGGGCCGTGCAGGACGATCCTGAAAAATTTAGCGAACCCTATATGACCGGACCTGAAATCCAGGTGCTGGACAATGAGCGTCATCCCGATGCCAAGAATGGTCCCGACAGAACTGCAGGTGCTCTTTACGATCTGGTACCGCCAAGCAAAGATGTGGCTAATCCAGCTGGTGAATGGAATCACGAAGTGATAAGGATAGATCATGAAGCTAACCAAGGTTCGGTAACATTGAATGGCACAAAAATCGTAGAATTTCCAGTTCACGGACAGCAATGGGACGAATTGGTTGCTAACTCCAAATTCAAGGATTGGAACGATTTTGGCAAAATCCGAAGCGGCCATATCGCCCTGCAGGATCACGGGCACAAGGTTTCATATAAAGACATAAAAATCAAGACCTTAGATTAACATTCAAAATATTTAATTATGAAAAAGCTGCCTTTGTGCAGCTTTTTTTATTGCTGAAAATTAAAATTCCGTATTTTGAAAATATAATTAGCCGCTATGAAAAAGATTGATGTTAGTTTTAAAAATGAAAATGGCCAGGATCTTAAAGGAATTCTGGAATTACCTTCAGATTCCCTTCCACAGAATTTTGCCATTTTCGCCCATTGTTTCACCTGCAATAAGAATTTTCACGCACCTGTAAATATCAGCCGAAGTCTTGCCTCCAGAGGATATGGAGTGCTACGATTTGATTTCACCGGCCTGGGAGAAAGTGAAGGAAAGTTTGAAAATACAAATTTCAGCAGTAATGTTGAAGATCTTATCGCAGCGGCTGATTTCCTGAAAAAGGAATATTCCGCCCCTTCCCTGCTTATTGGACATTCCCTTGGAGGCGCCGCCATTCTTTTCGCGGCCTCAAAAATTCCTTCGATTAAAGCCATGGTTACCATCAATGCGCCTTCCAGCCTTTCCCATGTGAAAAATCATTTCAGCGATGATTTAAATAAAATCAAAGAACAGGGATATGCCCGCGTAAAAATAGGTGGAAGGAATTTTAAAATTACCTCTGAGTTTGTGAATGACCTGGAAAAAAATGAAGATGAAGGCCTGCTGAAAAATATCCGGAAACCGCTGCTGATCATGCATTCCCCGCAGGACAAAATAGTTTCTATAGATCATGCCGAAAAGCTATACCGCAACTTCAGGCATCCCAAATCTTTTATTTCTCTGGATGGAAGCGATCACATGCTTTCGCTTTCAGAAGATTCGGTGTATGCGGGAAATATGATCGCGGCCTGGGCCGAGAAATACATTCCTTTTCCCGAAGCCGAAATGATCGATTCTGAACATCAGGTGGTGGCGAATCTAGGAAATCAGGGTTTTACCACGCAGCTTAATATGGGTAAACATCGCCTTATTGCCGATGAACCTGAAAGTTTTGGAGGTGAGAACCTGGGGCCTAATCCTTATGAATTTGTTTCTGGCGGACTCGCAGCCTGCACTTCCATGACCATTCAGATGTACGCGAGACGCAAGGAATGGAGTCTGGAAAACGTTGAAACTCATGTAAGCTATTCCAAAGAACACGCCGAAGATTGCCAAAATTGTGAGCAGGAAAATACAAAACTGGACACCTTCAGAAGAGAGATTATTTTCCACGGCACCCTGGACGAAAAGCAAATTGAAAAGCTTCTGCTTATCGCTGATAAATGTCCGGTGCACAAAACTCTCTCTTCAAAAGTTCAGATCATCACGAGCCATAAAGCCTCCTGAAGGCCCTTCTAACTGCTTAAACTCCTATGTTAAGCTATCCTTAAATCTTTGGTGTTCGTTAGTTTTAGGCTTAATTTAGTTTATTAATCATTGAAAATAAACCAATCGAGACACTATGAAAAGAATCAGTTTATCTCTAATTTTTTGTGCAGGCCTTTTATTTATGGGTTGCAAAAATGAGAACAAAGAAAACGAGGAAATGGACAACCAGTCAGATGTCGAAATGACAGCAACTGATATGGATACCGAAGCTTCAGAAAGTGAAGAAGCCAAAACCGCAACGGTTCAACTTGAGGCGAAAAGTGGTTCTAATTTAAGCGGAACTGTGACCTTTACCGAAGAGAACGGTGAAGTAACCATGAAAGCTGAAATTAGCGGCCTATCTGAAGGCAAACATGCCATTCATATTCATGAAGCCGGAGACTGTTCAGCAGAAGACGGAACTTCAGCCGGAGGCCACTGGAACCCAACCAATGAGGAACACGGTAAATGGGGAAGTGCTGAAGGTTATCACAAAGGTGATATAGGAAATATTGAAGTAAACTCAGATGGTAAGGGAACTATAACCAGAACCACTGATGAATGGTGCTTAGGCTGTGATGATCCCAATAAAAATATTATAGGGAAAGCCATTATCGTTCATGAAGGAGTTGATGATTTTACTTCTCAGCCATCAGGAGCAGCCGGCAAAAGAGTTGGTTGCGGTGTGATCAAAGAAGGAGAATAATCCTCTTTATTTGAAAAAAAACAAGAAAGCGGCTTAGTGCCGCTTTTTTTATACCTTCTTATCCCCTATATTTATTTTCCAAATAACCTCTATGCAGCAGGACGGCCTCATTCTGGCACTTCAGAATAAAAACGAAAAAGCTTTTGAGCGCATCTATGAGTTATATTCTGAAAGTGTTTTCGGAATTATTCACAGCATCGTCAATGATGAAAAGATAGCCGAAGAAATCCTGCAGGACGTATTCCTGAAAATATGGGAAAATGCTTCTTCCTATAATTCGCAGAAAGGACGATTTTTCACATGGATACTGAATATTGCGAGAAATGCTTCCATAGACCAGCTTCGTTCGAAGAGCCATAAAAACTCTATGAAAAACCTCAAGGCTGAAACTTTCGTAGATATTTTAGAAAGCAGAAGTCATTTTTCGGCAAAAACCGATGCTATCGGACTTGAAAAATATATAAATATCCTGAAACCCATCTGTAAAAAGCTGATAGACCTGCTATTCTTTAAGGGTTTCACTCAAAAAGAAACGGCTAAAGAGCTGGAAATGCCGTTAGGCACGGTAAAAACAAAGAACAGAGCCTGTATAAATAAACTTAGGGAAATGCTGAATACCACCAATGGATAATATAGAAGAATACATATCATCTGGAATACTTGAGCTGTATGTGTATGGCGCTCTGGACGAAAAGGAAAGCCGGGAGGTCAGCGCTGCCCTGAAAGAACATCCGGAAATTAAAAAGGAAGTGGAAGAAATTGAGCATGCTTTACGGCAACTTTCGGCGGGAGTTGCTCCTTACAATCCGGAAAGGCTTTTGGCAGGAATCACCGCTAAACTTTCCAGTAAAGAAGTGCGCAGTCTTCCGGCGGAAAGAAAGACTCCGTGGGTCTCTTATATTGGCTGGGCGGCAAGTATTTTATTAATGGTAGGACTGTTCTTTCTAATGAAGAAAAATAATGATCTAAGAGATCAGCTGAATTCCGAGCAGATCAAAACTGCCCGAATGGAACAGCAAATTGCCAATGCCCGTGAAGACGCGGAAAAAGCGAAAAGTCTTCTCGCCGCCATTCGAAGCAAAGCGATCACCAGAGTTCCCTTACAGGGGCAACAGGCCGCTCCCGAAGCTTATGCCACCGTTTACTGGAACAAGGAAGAAAACAAAGCCTATATAGATGCCAAAGAGCTGCCCGCACCTCCCCGGGGCAAGGTTTACCAGGTATGGTCTTTAAAACTTGATCCTTTGACTCCTACAAGTATTGGGCTTCTTGACGATTTTCAAAGCGATGATAATATGATCTTCACCCTGGAAAATGCCAACGAATCGGAAGCTTTCGGAATTACACTTGAGCCCGAAGGCGGTAGTGAAACACCTAGTATGGAGCAGTTGTATGTGTTAGGAGCCGTGGCTTCAAATCCATAGTTCCGGCTTTTGTAGAAAATCAAAAATGCCCCCGCCGATGGCGGGGGCATTTTCTTGTAAACACTTAGAGAGGAAATCCGGGGGAAATACCTCCCCAGGTATCTAACCAACCAAAAAATCAAAACTCAAAACCTATAAAATTCATCATGAAATCAATCAAAACTTAGGTTTTCTGATAAAGTATACGAGCAAAATTCTTTAGCGGTTTTTAAATATTCACACTTTAACATTTTGTGATCAGGAATTCAGCCATTGTTTGAATTCCTTTACTCTTTCCCGGCTTACGATAAGCTGAAATTCATTAAAATCGGTAAGTTTTATTTCTAGTCGGGAATTGGTATAATAAACGATGTCTTTGATCGCTTTGATACTGACGATACATTTTCGGTTGATGCGGAAGAATTTTTCGGGATCGAGTTCGGGTTCCAAATTTTCCAGTGAAATATCTACAGGATAATTTCTTCCATTGAAACAGTGAATAAAAGTCGATTTATTTTCTGAATAAAAACAGGCAATATCATCAACCTCCACCAGCCGGAGATGTTGCCCGACCTGCGCGATAAAACGGGTTTTATAAGATGTGTTTTTTTGTAGATTAAGCAGTGAACGCAATTCTTCCACCGGTACGCGTGATTGGCTTTTCTGCTGATCTTTATATTTATCAACGGCAGCTTTCAGCTCATCCTCATCAATGGGTTTCAGCAGATAATCAATACTGTTTAGTTTAAAAGCTTTTAAGGCATATTCATCATAAGCGGTAGTGAAAACAATAGAACTTTTCACCTCAACATGTTCAAAAATTTCAAAAGAAATTCCATCACTTAATTGTATATCCAGGAAGATAAGTTCGGGATGGGAATTGTTTCTGAACCATTCCACCGCTTCGGCTACTGAATGTAATTTTGCTTTAACCTGGAGACCCTGCTTATTCAGCATACGTTCAAGCCTACGCCCTGCCAGCTTTTCATCTTCGATGATTAGAATGTCACTCATTTAATTTTATTTCCAGAGTTGTTTTTCTTTATCCATCATTTCTTTTATTTTTCTCTCTTCCCATTTTTTGCTGAATATGAAATTGGGTCCAAAAACCCTGGTCCAATGAAAAAGCAGACCTATTCCCCAAAATAAAGGAGTGGAAAGGAAAACCCAGAAATAGTTTTCTGCTGAAATTTGATGATTCTGAAGATTTACAATAATGATCGCTGCATTAATGAAAATGTAGATGGTTAGATGAACGTAAAAACCTTTAATGCTTCTCACCCTTTTCTGCGCCTCTTCGTAGCGCATTTTTTCTTTATAATTGGTTTCCATTATTTCCAGGATTTTGAGGTTTGTTGTTCTTTTTCCATAATTTCTCTGATCTTGCGCTCTTCCCAGTCAGATCCGTAACCGAATACTGAAAATCCGTGTATGGTTAAACCTATTCCCCACCCCAATAACGGGAACCAAAACCACTGAAATCCCCAGTAAGTGTAATAATTTATAAAAATAAGAAATGGGATAACCACGCAATATGATATTAAATTCCCGTAGAATTCCTTCATTTTATTTACGCGTTGTTTTGCTTTAAAATAGGCATTTTCTTCTTTTATATTAGGTGTTTCCATAATTGAAATTTGTTTGGTTAGCAATGGGAGTTTAACTCTAAAATAATCGGATGTTTCTTCTATCCGCACCTCCCGTTTTGTTACTATTCGGTAACGATTGATAATATTCTGAAGGCCCACCCCTTTTCTGCCGGTCAGCACTTCTTTTTTCTGAAAATTGTTCTCCACGACCAGGTAAGAATCTTCTTCATAAATCCTGATTCTCAAAGGATGTTGTTCGTTCACAATATTGTGCTTGATAGTGTTTTCCAGTAAAAGTTGCAGGGAAAGCGGTACTATCTTAGCGTCTTCATTACTAAAATTTGACTGGGCTTCATAAAAAATACTGTTCTCAAATCTGATTTCAAGCAGTTTTATATATGTCCTGGCGAATTGTAATTCTTCCTCAAGACTCACAAGTTCCTTATCTTTCTGTTCCAGCACATACCGATAGATCTTAGAAAGCGAGCCGGTAAATTTTTGCGCCAACGTTGGATTTTCTTCAATGAGCGCGCTAAGCACATTCAGACTATTGAAAAGAAAATGAGGATCCAGCTGATTTTTAAGCGCGTCGAACTTGGCCGAAGCCGTACCCGCGATTATCTTTTGTTCCTTCACCCTTTTTTCCTGTAAGGCCTTGTAGAAATACACAAGATGAAAGAAAAGCGAAATGATCGTGGTGAACAGCAGCGGAAAGAAATAGTATTCAATTCGCTCAGTGTTTATAAAATCCTGAAAATCCTTTTCATGAAAGATAGTTTCGTCTACCATTCTACAGAAAAAGAAACCTATCATGGTGATCACAATGGCACCCGCAGCAGCAATTATCACCCTTTTAAGACCTGCATTTTCCCATCCTATCTTCTTACCGAATAGAAAGAAATAGCCGGAATTGAGAAGCGTCAATACCACGCAGTAGAAAAGATAGGTCCCAATATAAGCCGGATCGAGAATGCGCCCGAACTTAAAACCTTTAAAAATAGTATCCAGAAAGATCACGATCAGGCAAACTATCAGGCTGATCTTTAATAATTTGATCACTGTTTTCATAATGTGGTTTAATTCTGCTCCAAAATTGCAGGAATTATTGCTTCAGAAAAAAAGACAGCTTCCGAATTGTCAAAATTGAATTCTGAATCGTCATTTCTTCTCTCTTTTAACTTTCAGATTGAAAATTAAAGAATCTTTAACATTAAAATGAATAACTTGAGGCAAAACAGTAAAAATTAAAAGAATGACCATTTTTGAAGCCCTCAGGCAGGAACATGAAATCCAGAGAGATCTTATTGCGAAACTCATCAAGACCGAAGGTAAAACCGAAGAACGGGCAAAGATCTTTAAGAGCCTGAAACATGAATTGAAGATACATGCCGATGCCGAGGAACGCTTTTTTTATATCCCGCTGATGGAAAAGGACCGTACTCAGGAAAAAGCCCGCCACAGTGTCGCAGAACATCATGATATGGATGAACTCGTGGAAGATCTTGAAGATACCGAAATGGATGCCTCAAACTGGCTTAAAATCGCTAAAGATCTGGAACATCAGCTCATTCATCATTTAGATGAGGAAGAACATGAAGTTTTCCAGATGGCAGGAAAAGCGCTTACCGAAAAGCAAAAGACTTCCCTCGCAAGTGATTATAACAAATACATCAAGGAAAATCGATAAATAGAAGAAATAGCTATTATTTCTTTTCAAAATTTATTTCAGCGATAACTTATGATGAATATGATTAGAAGTCCAGTTAGAATTGCTTTAATTGGTAAACATATTGAAAACCCAAATTGCTATTAGAATCCATAATAGAATTATAAAGCTTCCTACAATCCAATTTTTCTTTTTTTTAAATTCTTTTGTTTCAGCCTGTAGTCGACAGTATTGCATTACTTCGGTTGGAATAAGTTTTATGGTTACGTAAATCAGGAGTGGAACAATAATAATATCGTCCAGTAAGCCTAGAATTGGTATGAAGTCAGGAATTAAATCTATTGGACTGAATGCATATCCAACAGTCAAAACAATAAGTACTTTAACGTACCAGGGAACCAAATCTTCGGTTAAAGCAATTCGCAGAGCTTTCAAGTCCGTTTTTATACTTTTAGCCCATTTCTTCAGTTTTTGAATGCCTGTTGTTTGTCTTTCCGGATTTTCCAATATTACTGGGGTCATTTTTCCAATACGTCATTAAGGATCTGGAATAATTTCAGGTGACATTAGGAATGACAGACAACCTATTTTCAGACCTTATCACGTTCTATTTCCATAGATTTTTCATGGCCTTTGAAAGGTCGGATTATAAGCCTGGCTGCTTTTTCAAAATTGATATAATTATAGGTCCAGTTGAAGAAGGTCACGATCCTGTTCCTGAAACCTATCAGGAACCAAAGGTGAACGAACATCCACACGAACCAGGCAAAAAAGCCTGAAAATTTCCATTTATTGAGATCAACAACGGCACGATTTCGACCAACAGTAGCCATTGTACCTTTATCTTTATAAATAAAAGGTTCCAGTTTTTCACCCCTGATAAGTCGTTTTAAATTCTTTGCCAGGTGTTTCCCCTGCTGAATTGCCGGCTGCGCCACCATGGGATGGCCTTTGGGATATTCTTCAGTTTTCATCAATGCGATGTCGCCAACGGCAAATATATTCTCATAGCCGTGAATTTGATTGAAGGCATTCACCTCATAGCGATTTGCCTTAGCGATCATCGCTGAATCGTCCAGACCCTCTACAGGTGATCCAGTTACGCCCGCAGACCAGATAAAGGTTTCGGTTTTAATAGAAAGATCGGTATTGGTGGTCACCAAATGTCCATCATACTTTTCGACCATTGTGTTTAGATGGATCTCAACCCCGAGGTCCTGCAGGAATTTATGAGCTTTTTTAG
>CAVUJP010000001.1:0-13549 GCA_963741865.1 uncultured Flavobacteriaceae bacterium | reverse complement strand
AAAAATCAATATATTCGTGTAATCGATTGCATTAATTTTAAAAGAACCAGATTATGACTCATTCAGAATTCAGATATGCACATCATCCCGAGGATGTTAAGAAATATACGACTCAGGAGCTAAGGGATCACTTTCTTATTCCTGAGATTTTTAAGAAAAATGAGATCAGTCTTACTTATACCATGTACGACCGTTTTATTGCCGGGGGC
Source organism: uncultured Flavobacteriaceae bacterium (assembly GCA_963741865.1). Lineage (GTDB taxonomy): Bacteria > Bacteroidota > Bacteroidia > Flavobacteriales > Flavobacteriaceae > Christiangramia. The sequence continues at coordinate 13,340 of CAVUJP010000001.1, read as the reverse complement.
GCTTTTCCTGTTGATAAAGCCGTGAAGCTTGAGACTATAGATGATCTTAAATCGGAAAATTTCCTTGATCGTCGGGAACTGGGGATCATCAATGTTGGAGGTTCCGGAAAGGTGACCGTAGATGGAGAATCTTATGAAATTGGTCATAAAGAAGCCTTGTATGTTGGGCGCGGAAATAAAGAAGTGATTTTCGAGAAATCAGGCTCTGAACAACCTTATTTTTATTTGAACTCTGCTCCTGCGAATCACGCTTATCCGACTAAAAAAGTTGGGAAGGAAGATGCTGAGGTGATAGAGCTGGGTGATGCGAAATACGCCAATAAGAGAATATTGAATAAGCTTATCGTGAACAGCATTGTTGAAACCTGTCAACTGCAGATGGGAATGACCGAACTTGTGGAGGGAAATGTATGGAACACCATGCCTCCTCATACGCACACCCGCCGGATGGAAGTTTATTTCTACTTCGATCTTGAAGAGGGACAAACTATCAGTCATTTTATGGGGCAGCCACAGGAAACACGCCATATATTTTTAAAAAATCACCAGGCGGTTATTTCTCCGGAATGGTCTATCCATGCGGGAGCAGGAACATCGAATTATACCTTTATCTGGGGAATGGCTGGGGAAAATCTCGACTATGGCGATATGGATAAAGTAACTCCCGATCAACTGAAATAAGCCATGGAGAATTTATTCAGTTTAGAAGGAAGAACAGCCCTTGTGACCGGCTGTAAAAGAGGAATTGGATTTGCCATGGCTGAAGCCCTGGCAGAAGCCGGAGCCGATATTCTGGGAGTTTCGGCGTCCCTTGAACCGGAAGGTTCAGAAATAGAAAAGGCGGTAAAAGCCAAAGGCAGGAAGTTCAAAGCTTACCAGTGTGATTTTTCCGATAGGAAAGCGCTATACAGCTTTATTGAAAAGGTCAAGTCTGAAAATCCCAAAATTGACATTTTGGTCAATAACGCGGGCACCATCATGCGAAAACCTGCTGCCGAACATCCCGATGAGTACTGGGATAAGGTGATTGAGGTGAATCAGAATGCGCAGTTCATCCTTACCCGTGAGATCGGTAAGGAAATGGTTGCCCGCGGAAGCGGGAAGGTCATTTTTACAGCTTCTCTGCTCACTTTCCAGGGAGGAATTACTGTTCCTGGTTATGCGGCTTCAAAAGGTGCTATTGGCCAGTTGACCAAAGCTTTTGCAAATGAATGGGCTGCCAAAGGAGTGCAGATCAATGCCATTGCTCCCGGCTATATTGCCACCGATAACACTCAGGCGCTCCGGGATAATGAAGAGCGCAGTGAAGCTATCCTGGCGCGGATTCCCGCCGGCAGATGGGGGCAACCCGAAGATTTCAAAGGACCTATTGTATTCCTTGCCTCGAAAGCCAGCGATTATATGAATGGTTCTATCCTTACTGTGGATGGAGGCTGGATGGGCCGGTAAAAAGAATGAATTGAAAGACAAAAATGAAAAAAGACACATTTATACAAGATGATTTTTTACTGCAGAACGTGTATTCGCCGAAAAACTTTATCAGGATTATGCGGCAAAACAGCCAATCATCGATTACCACAACCATTTACCTCCGAAGGATATAGCTGAAGACCGAAGTTTCGATAATATCACGCAGGTATGGCTCTATGGCGATCATTATAAATGGCGCGCCATGCGGACGCTGGGAATCGATGAAAAATATATCACCGGCGATGCCAGTGACAAGGAAAAATTCCTCGCCTGGGCCAAAACGGTACCGCATACCCTGCGGAATCCGTTGTACCATTGGACGCACCTGGAGCTTAAGCGGTACTTCGGAATAGACGAGCTGCTGAATGAAGAATCGGCGGAGCGGATTTACGAAGAGGTGAACCGGCAGCTGCAATTGCCCGAGAATTCCTGTCGCGGACTGCTGAAGAAGATGAACGTGGAGACGGTTTGTACGACCGAAGATCCTACCGATACTTTGGAATATCACCAGCAATTGGCCAAAAGTGATTTCGATATTAAAATGAGTACGGCTTTTCGCCCCGATAAGGCTATTCTTATCGACGCTGGTGGCTACAATGCATACCTGGACAAATTGGGCAATGTAGCAGAGACTTCTATTGATTCTTTTCAGAATTTAAAAGACGCGTTGCGCAAACGCATCGAATATTTCCACGAAAACGGCTGCAGACTTTGCGACCATGGCCTCAACTTTGTCTCTTTCGAAGAATTCACCGATGCTGAAATTGAGCAGATCTTCAGCAAAAAGAGAAAAGGGGAAGCGGTTTCCGAGCAGGAGGCTGAAAAGTTTAAGACGGCTATGTTGCTGTTCCTGGGAGAGACCTATCATGAATTTGGCTGGGTACAGCAATTCCATCTGGGAGCTTTGCGCAACAACAATAAGCGTATGCTGAAGGAACTCGGCCCCGACACCGGTTGGGATTCCATCGGCGATTTCAAACAGGCTGAAAACCTTTCCGCTTTTTTAGATGCGCTTGACGGAAAAGACAAACTCACCAAGACCATCCTTTATAATTTAAATCCTGCTGACAATGAGATCTTTGCTACGATGATCGGGAATTTTAACGATGGCAGTGTTAAAGGAAAAGTACAGCTGGGCTCCGGCTGGTGGTTTCTTGATCAAAAAGACGGGATCATCAAACAGCTCAATGCACTTTCCAACATGGGGCTTGTGAGCTGCTTCATTGGTATGCTTACCGATTCCAGGAGCTTTTTGTCCTTTCCGCGGCATGAATATTTCCGTAGGGTGCTTTGCAATCTCTTCGGAACAGAGATGGAAGCGGGCGAACTGCCAAAAGATTATGAGCTGGTAGGGCAGACCATTGCCGACATCAGTTACAACAATGCCAAAGAATACTTCGATTTTTAAGGAAAACGATCCAATTTATAATAACTAATTAGACATATATGAAAAAAGTAGTGACATTCGGCGAGATCATGCTTCGTTTGGCACCTCCTGAATACCTGAGATTTTCCCAGACGACCAGTTTTGACGTAGTCTATGGCGGGGGTGAGTCCAATGTGGCTGTTTCTCTGGCCAATTATGGCGTGCCGGTAGATTTTGTGACCCGCTTGCCTAAAAACGACATCGGGGAATGTGCCCTGATGGAAATGCGTAAAAGAAACGTAGGAACCGATAAGATTATCTATGGCGGAGATCGCCTCGGAATTTACTTCCTTGAAACCGGTGCGGTTAACCGCGGAAGTAAAGTGGTGTATGACCGTGCTCATTCGGCCATTGCCGAGATTGAGAAAGGAATGATCGACTGGAAGGAAGTCTTTGATGGAGCGGAATGGTTCCACTGGACCGGGATTACCCCGGCTATTTCACAAGGCGCGGCCGATGTGTGCCTCGAAGCGGTGAAAGCTGCCAAAGAGATGGGCCTTACTGTTTCAACAGACCTGAACTATCGTGCGAAATTGTGGAAATACGGCGTAGAGCCTGAAGCCATCATGACCGAGCTTACCTCATATTGTGATATTATCCTCGGAAATGAGGAAGACGCCGAGAAGCACTTCGGAATCAAGCCTGAAGGTTTGGATATTACCACCCAGGGCGAGAATGTGAAAGCAGAAGCTTTCTTGTCTGTTTGCCAGCAGATGATGGAAAAATTCCCGAATGCCAAGAAAGTGATCACCACCCTACGTGGCTCAATCTCTGCCTCCCACAATACCTGGGCAGGTGTGCTGTATGATGGCAAAACCATGTACAAATCTCCCGAATATAATATTACCGATATCGTAGACCGCGTGGGAGGAGGCGACTCTTTCATGGGAGGTTTGATCTACGGCCTGCTGCAATATCCTGATGATGATCAGAATGCACTGAATTTCGCGGTAGCGGCTTCCGCCTTGAAACACACGATCAAAGGGGACGCTAACCTGGCGACTGTGGATGAAGTGAAGAAACTAATGGGCGGTGACGCCTCGGGACGTGTTTCCAGATAAAATTCAGAAGTTATGGCTCAATATTCAAGATTAGAAGTAGCTGCAGTAATGAAAGACACCGGGATGGTTCCTTTGTTCTTTCATTCTGATGTGGAATTAGGGAAAAAAGTACTGAAAGCCTGCTATGATGGCGGTGGCCGCCTGTTGGAATTTACCAGCCGGGGAGATTTCGCTTTCGAGGTTTTTGGAGAACTCAACAAATACGCGATTAAGGAACTGCCCGGGATGATCCTGGGAGTAGGATCGGTAACTGATGCTGCCGCGGCTTCGCTTTACATGCAATTAGGAGCGAACTTTATTGTAACTCCAGTGCTAAGGGAAGATATCGCCGTGGTGTGTAACCGCCGGAAGGTATTGTGGTCTCCGGGCTGTGGTACGCTTAGCGAGATCGCCCGTGCCGAGGAACTGGGATGTGAAATCGTCAAACTTTTCCCAGGTGATATTTACGGACCTGGATTCGTGAAAGGAGTCAAAGGTCCGCAACCATGGACGAGCATTATGCCTACCGGCGGGGTTTCTCCTGATGAAGAAAACCTTAAAGGTTGGTTTGATGCGGGAGTGACCTGCGTGGGGATGGGCTCCAAGCTCATCTCCAAAGAGATCCTGGCGAATAAAGATTTTGACAAACTTCAGCAGACGGTCAAGGAGACTCTGGAGTTGATTCAGCGATTAAAAAAATAATTCATTTCCCATTTCTGAACTGATGCAGCAGAATTCCGAAGAAAAGAAAAAGGTAGTCACTTTTGGCGAAGTGCTCATGCGCCTGTCGCCTTCCGAGAACCGGAAGTTGCAACAGGCGACGCACCTTGATTTTTTCTTCGGCGGAACTGAAATGAATGTAGCGGCTTCCCTGGCCTACTTCGGAATGAAGGTGCAACATATCACCAATGTTTCGAATGATATAGTTGGGGAAGCAGCGGTGGCAACCCTTAGAAAATTTGCAATAGACGTTTCTGAAGTGAAAAAAGTAGATCACCCGCTGGGAATTTATTTCCTGGAGGTGGGTTCAGCTATGCGTTCCAGCCAGATCGCCTATAACCGGATGCACAGTTCTTTTGCCAATATTACTCCGGAAAGTGTTAATTGGGAAGAAATCCTGGAAGATGCGGCCTATTTGCATTGGGCTGGTATTTCCCCGGCAATTTCAGAAGGAGCTTACCAGACGCTGAAAAAAGGGCTGGAGATCGCCAAAGAAAAAGGCATTATTGTTACTGCAGATCCTGCCTATCGCAGCAATTTGTGGAAATATGGCAGGAACAGCCAGGAAGTTCTGGCTGAGTTGGTAAGTCTTTCCACGATCTTCATCGGCGGTGTCAATGAAATCAATGAAATACTTGGTTCAGAATACGAATTTGACGAAGCAGGTTTTGTTGCGGCAAGTAAGGCGCTTATGCAGGCCTTTCCTTCGATACAAAAAGTTTTCGATAAGGTACGCACCAGTGTAAGTTCTTCATGGCAGAAGATATACGGCCGGGCCTGGACCGGTAAAAACTATCTGACCAGTGAGGAACTCGAGATTAGAGACGTAGTAGACCGAATTGGTACCGGTGATGCTTATGCAGCCGGGATTCTTTATGGCTTACAAAACTTCAAAGAGGATCAACAGGTGCTGAATTTTGCCAATGCCGCGTGTGCATTGAAACATACCCATGTGGGAGATGCCAATCTGGTGAGCGCAGAAGAAGTGCTGGAGGTGGTGAATGGCAATGTGAGCGGAAGGATCAAGAGATAATAATTCAAAAAAAATGACAGAACACATTCAAAATAAATTTCCCCTGACCCAGGTAATGTCAGAAATCCCGACTGTTTCAGAAGGGCGGGAAATAAAAGTACAGACAGGATGCTGAAATTATCAAGAATACTCATATTGGTCTTTTTAGTGTCCCTTTCCGTGGGCTGCAAAAATGAATCAAAAGTTAAGGTCATAAAACTGGGGCACGGGCTTGATGTTACGCACCCCGTTCACAAGGCGATGGAATTCATGGCCGAAAGACTTAAGGAAAAATCTCATGGAACCCTTCAGATCGATATATATCCGAATCAGCAGCTGGGCTCTGAAAGAGAATGTCTCGAACTCCTTCAAATCGGGAGTTTGGGGATGACTAAGGTCTCAACAGGGGTTCTGGAAAACTTTGCTCCGAGACTGAAGGTATTCGGATTGCCCTTTTTGTTTAGAGACCGGCAGCATCGATTCAATGTACTGGAAAGCGAGATAGGAGAAAGTCTTTTAAATGAAAGTGTACGAAATCGTTTGAAAGGACTCACATTTTATGATGCGGGAAGCCGGAGTTTCTATACAAAGGTGCCCGTGCATAAGCCTGCAGATCTAAAAGGGCTGAAACTGCGCGTAATGGAAAGCCAGACGGCCATTAATATGGTCAATCTTCTTGGAGGATCACCTACGCCAATTTCGTGGGGGGAACTCTATACGGCGCTTCAGCAGGGAATCGTGGACGGTGCTGAAAATAACCTTCCCAGCTTCTACCTGTCGCATCACTACGAGGTGTGTAAATATTTTATAACAGACGAGCATACTGCGCTGCCCGATGAACTATTGATCAGTACCATTGTGTGGGACAAACTTTCCAAACAGGAGCAACAGTGGGTAAAGGAGGCGGCCATGGAATCTTCAGAATACGAGAAGAAGATCTGGCACGAAGCCGAACAACATGCCCTGGAAGAAATCCAGAAAGCGGGAGTGAAAGTTATTAACCCGGACAAGGAACCTTTCCGCGAAAAGGTGCAGCCTATGTATAAGGAATTTGAGAAAAACCCCGAGATGAAGAAAACCATCGAAGCAATTCAAGCGATGAAATGATGAAACAAAAATTAGATAAAATATTAGGAAATTTTCTGGTCTTCTTAATGGTACTCATTGTGATTGCCGTGCTCTGGCAGGTATTCTCCCGTTATATATTGCACTCCCCTAGTTCCTACACTGAAGAGATCGCCCGATTTCTGCTCATCTGGATTGGAGTTTTAGGTGCCGCCTATGCTTCCGGGCAACAGGAACACCTGGCCATTAATATCCTGCCGCCAAAACTGGATGAAAAGAACCGGATAAGATTACGGGTTTTCATCAACCTCTTGATCATGCTTTTCTGCCTGGTGGTCCTCATCATTGGAGGAGGAAACCTGGTGTACATGAATTATGATCTTGGACAGACTTCAGCAGCCTTAAACCTGCCCCTTTCCTTCGTTTACCTCGTGGTTCCCATCAGCGGGATCCTGGTCATTGTCTATAAAGTGAACGAAATCATCAACGCAAAAACCTTCCTGGCATGATCGTAGAAATTCTCATTCTTGTAATCACATTTCTTATACTTTTGAGTATTGGTGTGCCGGTGGCATGGTCTATCGGGATCTCCTGTTTGGCGACCATGCTGGTATCCATAGATTCTATTCCGGCTTTTACAACGGTAGCGCAGCGGATGGCTACCGGGCTTGATAGTTTCTCCCTGCTGGCGATCCCTTTCTTTATCCTGGCAGGCCAGATCATGAACCGGGGTGGAATAGCCACCCGGCTCATTGCCTTTGCCAAGGCCCTTATTGGCTCACTGCCCGGTGGGCTCATTTATGTGAACGTGATCGCTGCCATGCTTTTTGGAGCAATCTCCGGATCGGCAGTAGCGGCAGCTTCAGCAATTGGAGGGATTTTAGGCCCTCATATGGAGAAAGAAAACTACTCCAAAGAATTCGGGGCCGCTATAAACATCACTTCTTCTACTACAGGCCTTGTGATTCCACCTTCAAATGTGCTCATCGTTTATTCTTTGGCCAGTGGCGGAGTATCTATCGCCTCTTTATTCCTTGCGGGTTATATTCCCGGAATTTTAATGGGACTGGCCCTGATGTTAACGGCAGCCTTCTGGATCAAAAAGAAAAAATATCCGAGGGGAGAGAAAAGCGGACTTTCAAAGACCTTTAAAACCTTTATTGATGCCCTTCCAAGCCTGCTTCTTCTGGTAGTAGTAATTGGGGGAATTGTCTCCGGAATCTTTACAGCTACAGAAGCCTCGGGAATAGCAGTGCTTTATACCCTGGTATTATCGGCGTTGTACAAAGAAATAGATCGCAAAAGCCTCTACCAGGTTTTTCTGAATTCAGTAGTAACCACGGCTATCGTGATGTTGCTTATCGCAACTTCCATGAGCATGTCCTGGGTGATGTCTTTTGAAAACATTCCGCAGTCAGTAAGTAAAGCGTTACTGGCGCTGAGCGACAACAAATATGTGATTCTGCTCATTATCAACCTGCTGTTGTTATTTGTAGGAACCTTCATGGATATGACTCCGGCGGTGCTCATTTTTACTCCCATTTTCCTTCCGGTTTTGGAGAATTTGGGTGTGAATCCTATTCACTTCGGAATTATGATGGTCATGAACCTCTGCGTAGGCCTGTGTACACCTCCGGTAGGTTCGGTGCTCTTCATTGGCGTGGGCGTCGCGAAAACCACGATTCAGAAGATCATGAAACCGTTATTACCGCTGTATGTGGTGATGGCCGTTGTCTTGCTGCTGGTAACTTTTATTCCCGAAATCAGCCTATGGCTGCCCCGTTTGTTTGAATAACCAATAACAACAAAAATGAAAAATTTAATTTATTTAATTCTTCCCCTGATATTTTTCTTATCCTGTAAAAATACATATCATTCTGCAAATTCAGGTAAACCGGCTTCATCCTCCACGGATTCTATTCATAATCGGCAAACATATGCCGAAATCTCAATAAGAAAAGGTGGATCATGGAAAGACCAAAAATATCTTGCAGGAGAATTTAAAAACGTCATAGAAGTTCAACTTCCTAAAAACCATACCGATCATTCTGGATTTTTACGATATGAAGGACCTGGTTGGGAAAACCAAAATGTGGCTTACAGGCTTTACTTGGACTGGCGTAATGCGATTGATATTTTTGGAAAAAAAGTTGATACTTTGGTTCTGCCCTATGTAGGTCAAGATGGATTTAGCTCGTACCACGAGAACGCTGAATGGGGACAAGATATATTAAAGGCCGGGGAGTCTTTAGGAATTGGAGGATTTGGCCGTTTTGTGAATGATAAAGTTGTCCATTTCTCAAGTGTAGAAAAAACGATTGCCAAGCTCGAGAATACAGATAACCACTCCTCTGTTCATATAGTATATAAAAACTGGAAAACAGGAAATAGAACAATTGATCTCAAGGCAACTCTGACTATTTTCCCATCTGATCTTTATACAAAAGTGGAACTTGAGCCCTCAGAACAACTCAATGGTCTTACCACGGGAATAGTAAAAAAGGAAAACATTCCCCTACTCCAAAACGACACATTAAGCTCCGAATGGGGCTATATAGCCACCTACGGACCTCAAACCTTAGTTAATCCAAGTGATAAATTGGGTATGGCTATTTTTTATAAAAAAAATCAGCTTGATAAAATTGTAAATGGTCAAAACAATCATCTTGTTGTATTTAAACCAATAACTAAAAAAATTACCTATTATTTTCTCGGGGCCTGGGAGCAACAGAAAAATGGTCTAACTACAAAGGAGGAGTTTGAAGAATATCTCAGAAGTACTTTATTAAAACTGCAATCAAAGAATAAGCAATTAAATTGCCTTAATAAGGAGTGAAAATAAAATTATATAGGCATTCCCTAATTCTCCTAATCTCAAACAAGAAAATAAAGGAATGTTTCTAACACTAATAAAATTATGAGAAAAGAATTGATAATCTATATAGTAATGATGCTATGTTTTACTTCTTACTCTCAGGAATACACTAAGGAAGTTATTGAACTCTGGAAGAAGGAGATACCCTACAATAAAGAAAATATTCAATTAAAAGAGACTGTGGATTCTTCTGGCAGACGCATTAGTCAAATTTCTAATCCAAAGCTATACGTCTATCGTCAAAAAAGTGATAAAGGAACACTTGGACCTGCCATTATGTATTGTCCTGGAGGCGGTTATGCAATTGTAAGTATAAAAGATGATGGTGAGAATCGTGCAAAACGATTATTAAAAATGGGGTTTAAGGTCGTGGCTATATTAAAATATAGACTGCCAGATCCGAGAATTGTATATGAACAAGAGAAGATACCAATAATGGATGCCCAAAAGGGTCTTTCTATACTCCATAAAAATTCTAAAAAATGGGGGATAGACGAGAAAAAGATAGCAGTGATGGGTGGATCCGCTGGAGGACATTTGGCTTCCTCTTTAGCTAATTTAAAAAATACGATTGTTGCACCTGGTGTAAAACCTGAGGATTTGTCCCAGGCGGTTTCTATACTCATGTACCCGGTGGTCTCTTTCAATTTACCTTATAGACACAAAGGATCTTTTAAAAGGCTGCTTGGGGACAAAGCCACTAACCAAGCTTTGCTTAATTATTATTCCATGGAAAATCAAATTTCAGAAAACACCCCACCGACTTTCTTAATTCATGCTAAGGATGATAGTTCAGTCACTTATAAAAATAGCCTTATCTATAGAGATAGCCTAAAAAATTGCAATGTGCCCGTGAAATATGTAGAGTTAGAAAAAGGCGGCCACGGATTTGGTTTTAATTTCGAAAAAACTGGATTAGATTGGACGATAGAATTAAAGAAATGGTTGTATAATCATACGGACCTTTTTGTAAAAAGACCACAAAAAAAGATGTGCAAAAATTAACTAGATTAATTGAAATTCCTAGCCTTTCCTAACCCCAATTTCTACTAAAGAGATCAAAAATTCAAACAGAGCTTATTTTCAGAACCAAACTATATCGAAAGGTAAAAGTGGAAGTGAAAAAATTGCAATTATAAGGTATATAATTCTAATATTCTTGAGCTTTTATAAGAAATGGTTTAAATTCCTCTCCCTTTGACGCAACCACTTTTCCTACTTTGATTTTCGTATCTTCCACTGTTATTGCTCTAGCCTCAACCATTTTGAGATCAAAAGGCTGCCCTTTGGCAATGACATAATCCCGCTGAAGGTCTTCTGAACTTTTTTCACTCGGACCGATACTATCCTGAGAACAGGATACAAGTCCAATCAACACTAATGGTAAGATATATTTTTTCATTTTTTATTTGATGTGGTCAATAATCAAATTATTTGTAATATAAGTCATTTTTTTTTTGAGTGATCCATGATTTTACAAAAGAACAATTTGAATTTATGAATTCGGATTTTAAATTGAAGCGATAAACTTATCCTACAAATAAAAAAAGCTTTGTACATATCTGTATTGCAAAACTCAAAAATCTGCAACCCTTATGGAATATTATTTAAAGCCAAGTTGAGAACCATTTTGCTGAAGCAAAGCAATAAATTTTAAAAAGTCGCGATCTGAAAGATTTGAATCAAAAAATAGAACCAAATAAGTCCTATTTTTTCTTTTTCAAACGAATTTGATCATTCTATAAACTCTCCTCCATGTAAAGGAGAATGAGTTTCAGCTAAAATATAAGAATTTGAAATGTTAGTACAACCAAGTTTAAACGTTCCAGAAATTTCGAGATTCACTGGAGAATTAGCTTTATTTCTATCAGTTCCATCTTGACCTGTAACAGATTGATCCTGCAAATTGATCATTGAGTTCCAATTGTTCAATAACTAGTGGTTCTGAAATAGTAATATTATTACCTTCATTGTGTAAAGAATCTTGCTCTAAAGCCTCATTTATGGAGCTTTGTGTACAAGAAGTTATGATAATTAAAATTGACAATGACAATATTCTTTTCATGGTAAAGATTCAATAATTTAGGAATCCTAATATTTTTTCGCAATACTAGGCGAGGTCTCTGAGAAATAATTGGCTATCTTTTCGAACTTTAAATCTTCCTTACTTGGATCGATTACATCTCCATTAGTCCAATAAATATCGGAATTAGTGAAGAACTGCTTTTTTATTTCCAAAGTTCCTTCCCTAACATTCACTGATTCATGTTTTTCCTGAATTACCTCCTTCTGACACGAGAAAAGAACCGAGCAAAAAAAGATTAATAATTTTTTTTTCATTTTAAAGAATGTTGATGTGTAAGCTTCCCCTAATTAGAACTGCTTGATGGTATAAAATTATTGTTTTTAGTTTTATTTGTAGTTTTTAATAGTGCATTAATTTTTGCGTATTCTATAGGTGCCAGTTTTCCTAATGCATCATGAGGTCTTTGTGGATTATAATCGTCCATCCATATTTGAGTTTGCTCCCTTCCCTCGCAGGTCATTAAAGATGTATTTATTTCAAACTCCTCTTCTATAGGTTCCATTGAATCAGTCAATAAAAGCATTCTGTGTAGGTTTTCCTGGCTGGATGTACTGGAAGTCGATTCCATGCATTTGGCTCCATTCAGAAGCTATTCTAGCAATAAACTCAGGACCATTATCCATTCTTATCTTCTGAGGTTTGGTTCTTCGGTTAATTAAATGGTTTAACACCCAAATTACCCTATTGCTGGGCAGGGAAAAATCAACTTCGATATGAAGTGCTTCCCGATTGTAATCATCAATAATAGTAAATGCTCTAAACCTCCTTTTGTTATCCAGAACATCTGTGACAAAATCCATACTTCAGGTATGATTAAGGATATCAGGTACTTCTAAGGGTTCTTTTATTTTTGCCGGCAATCTCTTCTTCACTTTACGCCTTAAGCTCAGACCTAAATTTTTATACACGCGATAGACTCTTTTGTGGTTCCACGGCTTTCCTTCCTTACGTAGACGATCATAGACCATCCAGAAGCCTTCTTCACTATGGTCCTCAGCCTTTTCCCGTAAGGCTTCTTCTATAGGACCATCATCCTTTGGAAGAGGCTTGTAATAATAAACACTCTTGCTCATATTAAGAACACGGCACGCCCTGCTAATACCGTAATGAGCAAGTTCTTTAGCGATGATTATATACGGCAAGGCTTTTGAGCTTTTTTTCGATGATCTCCTTGGCCATTCATGATCCAAAGAAAGGGTAGCATACATCTGCTTGAGTCGTCGGTTTTCTTCTTCGAGTTCCTTTAAGCGCTTCAGTTCTTTACCATTCATCCCGCTGTAACGCTCACGCCATTTGTAAAAAGCAGCTGTGCTGATGCCATATTCACGACTGATCTCGACAGCTGTTTTACCGTTATCGAATTCTTTGAGAACCCTGGAGATCTTCTGGGGGGAAATTTTACTTTTTTTCATACTGTTTAAAATTAAGAATTATTCTACTTTTAAACAGTTCGGTTTTAAGGGAAGCTTACAGATCATGATCCCACTAATATAATGGATTTTTTGTCCAATTTCTCAAATGATGTGAATTGAAACGAGAAATATTCTTCTAAGGACACCTATTTTCTTAATTACAAAGTATTAATTTGATTTTAGGCCATAACAAATCTTTTTACTTAAAAACAACAAAAGAACCATGGTTTTCGC